>NZ_CP025429.1:0-2569490 GCF_002848345.1 Chromobacterium sp. ATCC 53434
CGCGCCTGCGCCTGATCGCGCGCGGCCGACACCTCGTGCCACAGCGGGCTGTCCGGCTTGCCGGTCACCGCCGCCAGCAAGGCCACGACATCGACGTGCGGCAGCGACGGCAAGGCCCGGGCGGTGATTTCCACGCGCGCGTCTATGCCGCTGTGCAGGAAGGCCTCATTGGTCTGCGCCCTGGCCACCGCCATCGCCGCGGTCACCGCCGCCTCGCCGCCGACGCCGCCTATGCGGATATCCGGCGGGTACAGCGCCAGCACGTGGATGACGGCGGTGCCCGGCGCCTCGTCGGCCTGCTCGGTGTCGACATCGCCGGCGGGCGCCGTCGCCGTATCCGGGAACAGCGCGCCGCCGCAGAAACCCGGCGCGCGGCGGGCGCGCTCGACGCGGACCCTGCCGCCAGTCTCCGGGCGGATCGCGTAATCGCGGCCGTTCAGCATCACGCAGCCGGAGACGACGGGCGCGGCGGTGTCCAGGCCCGCGGCCGCCAGGCAGGCGCGCGCATCGGGCAGGCCGGGCAGCGTGCCGCGCCAGACCACGCAGCCGGGGCCGGCCGGCTCCACCGATACCGTCCTCAGCGTCAGCGCCAGATCGCCGGCCAGGCTCAGCGTCAGCGGCGGCGCCTCTGCGCCGGGGGAGGGAAGCAAGGCCGCGCGCAAGGCCTCCACATCCAGATCGCAGATCCGGGGTTCGCCGCTGGCGCCGCCGGCGTGCAAGAAAACCGGCCTGTCCATCGATGAAGCCATATGTCGTCCTTTGTCGAAGTGTCGTGTGAGCGAGCACGATGCGTGCGGAGCGATGGCGTAAGCCGTCCGGCCGCGCAAAATCAGACGGCTCTGTTTCGCTCGCTGACAAATCCGGGGCTTGTCTTTCGCTTGGCCGGCGATTATCATCACAAAACTTTCGAAACGAAACTTGTTATGACGAAACGAAACACTCAGCAGCGCCGCCATGCGATTGCCGCGCTGGTGCAGGAGAGGGGCGAGGTTAGCGTCGACGAGCTGACCCAGCGTTTCGCCACCTCGGAAGTGACGATACGCAAGGACCTGGCGCTGCTGGAAACCGGCGGCCTGCTGCTGCGCCGTTACGGCGGCGCGGTGTCGCTGCCCAGCGAGATGGTGGCGGAGCCGGACCTTGCCCAGGTTTCGAAGCGGAAGCAGGCGATCGCCCGCGCGGCGGCCGAGCGCATCCGCGACCACAACCGCGTGATCATAGACAGCGGCACCACCACCAGCGCGATGATCCCGCTGCTCGGCAACAAGCGCGGCCTGGTGGTGATGACCAACTCGCTGAATGTGGCCGGGCAGCTGCGCGAACTGGAGAACGAACCTATCCTGCTGATGACCGGCGGCACCTGGGACCCGCATTCGGAGTCCTTCCAGGGCCAGGTGGCCGAGCAGGTGCTGCGTTCCTACGATTTCGACCAGCTGTTCATCGGCGCCGACGGCATAGATCTGGCCCGCGGCACGACCACCTTCAACGAGCTGGTGGGCCTGTCCCGCGTGATGGCGGAGGTGGCGCGCGAGGTGATCGTGATGGTGGAGTCCGACAAGATAGGCCGCCGCATCCCCAATCTCGAGTTGCCGTGGGAGCGGGTGCATACGCTGGTGACCGACGAGGCCTTGAGCCCGGAGGCCGCCGACCAGATTCAACAGAAGGGCGTGACGCTGATTTGCGCGCCCCTGATTCAAGACAGTGCAAGGAGAAAGTAATGTGCGGTATCGTTGGCGCCATCGCGGCGCGTGATGTGGTTCCGGTCCTGGTGGAAGGCCTGAAGCGGCTGGAATACCGCGGCTACGATTCGGCCGGCGTGGCCGTGCTGGCCGGCGACGAAATCCGCCGCGTGCGCCGGGTCGGCCGCGTGGCCGAGATGGAGGGCGCCGCGGCGGAGGAAAACCTGCACGGCCAGCTTGGCATCGGCCACACCCGCTGGGCCACCCACGGCGGCGTGACCGAGTACAACGCGCACCCGCACGTTTCCTTCGGCAAGATCGCCGTCGTGCACAACGGCATCATCGAAAACCACGAGGAGCAGCGCCTGCGCCTGAAGGGCCTGGGTTACGCCTTCGAATCGCAGACGGACACCGAGGTGATCGCCCACCTGGTGCACCACTACTACCAGGCCGGCGACAGCCTGTTCGACGCGGTGAAGAAGGCCACCCGCGAGCTGACCGGCGCCTACGCGATCGGCGTGATCGCGCTGGACCGCCCGGATGAGCTGGTGTGCGCCCGCATGGGCTGCCCGCTGCTGGTGGGCCTGGGCGACGGCGAGAACTTCATCGCCTCCGACGTCTCCGCCATCCTGTCGGCGACCCGCCGCGTGATCTTCCTCGAAGAGGGCGACATCGGCCGCCTGACCCGCGACGGCGTCGCACTGATCGACAAGCACGACCAGGCCATCGAGCGTCCGGTGCATCTGTCCGACGTGTCGCTGGCATCTCTTGAACTGGGCCCGTACAGCCACTTCATGCAGAAGGAAATCCACGAGCAGCCGAAGGCGCTGTCCGACACCATAGAGGCGGTGCAGGACTACGGCTTCAAGCCCGAGCTGTTCGGCGACGCCGCCGTCGGCATCCTGCCGCAGCTGGAAGGCGTCAAGATCCTGGCCTGCGGCACCAGCTACTACGCCGGCCTGACCGCCAAGTACTGGATAGAGAGCATCGCCGGCCTGCCGTGCGACGTGGAAATCGCCAGCGAATACCGCTACCGCGACGCCTTCGCCAACCCCAAGCACCTGATCGTCACCATCTCCCAGTCCGGCGAGACGCTGGACACGATGGAGGCGCTGAAGTACGCCAAGGAGCTAGGCCACCAGTACGCGCTGTCGATCTGCAATGTGCGCGAATCGGCGATTCCGCGCGCCAGCGACCTGGTGTTCTACACCCGCGCCGGCGCCGAGATCGGCGTGGCCTCGACCAAGGCCTTCACGACCCAGTTGGTCGGCCTGTTCGCGCTGGCGGTGACGCTGGGCAAGACGCGCGGCAAGGTGACGGCCGCCGACGAGTCGCAATACCTGGACGAGCTGCGCCACCTGCCGGGCAGCGTGCAGCACGCGTTGAACCTGGAGCCGCAGATCAAGGCCTGGTCCGAGCGTTTCGCCGCCAAGGACGACGCGCTGTTCCTGGGCCGCGGCCTGCACTATCCGATCGCGCTGGAAGGCGCGCTGAAGCTGAAGGAAATCTCCTACATCCACGCCGAGGCCTATCCGGCCGGCGAGCTGAAGCACGGCCCGCTGGCGCTGGTGGACGAGAACATGCCGGTGGTGGTGATCGCGCCGAACGACGCGCTGCTGGAGAAGGTGAAGTCGAACATGCAGGAAGTGCGCGCCCGCGGCGGCGAGCTCTTCGTGTTCGCCGACGCCGACAGCCACTTCCACGAGTCCGACGGCGTGCACGTGATCCGCACGCCGCGCCACGTCGGCATCCTCAGCCCCATCGTCCACACGATACCGGTGCAGATGCTGGCTTACCACGTGGCGCTGTCGCGCGGCACCGACGTCGACAAGCCGCGCAACCTGGCCAAGAGCGTGACGGTGGAGTAAGCCGGTTTCGCGCTCGTGATGATCTGTTGAGCAACAATAGAATTTGACACAAAACAATACAATTTGACACAAGACAATAGAATTTGACACAAGCAGCCCCCTTTCTATACTTCTGGTGAGTAGCTGATCACCGGAGAGTGTCGTGAGGGGGCGTCGCTTTAAGACTCAAGACGATATCGAGCGGTACATCGAACAGGGCTTCGGCCAAGGCGAGGGCCTGGGCTACAAGCCGTGGCTTCGCGTTCAGGACGTTCCTTCCTGCGGCCGTTCCCACAAGGGGGCGTGTACTGAATTTTGTGTAAACGGACATTTGGCAGGAAACTGCCACCTAGTCTGGAGACACAATGAGCTCGAAGAAACACGACGTACCTGACACACTACTGGACAGCTTGCTGGCCAATTACCAGAAGCCCGAAGACCTCATCGGCGAGAACGGCTTGCTCAAACAGCTCACCAAGCTGCTGGTCGAGAAAGCACTGGATGCCGAGATGGCCGCACACCTTGGCCATAGCAAACACGAGCCGGTGCTCAATCCCTCCGGTAACACCCGGAATGGCAAGAGCCGAAAGACCCTCAAGGGCGAGTTCGGTGAATTGCCTATCGAGGTACCACGCGACCGCCAGGGTACCTTTGAGCCGCAACTCATTCCCAAGCACCAGACCCGCTGGACCGGATTCGACGACAAAGTCATCTCGCTTTACGCCCGGGGGATGACTGTTCGGGAAATTCAGGCCCATCTGGAAGAAATGTATGGCACAGAGGTCTCACCCAGCCTGATCTCCTCCATCACGGATTCCGTCACCGAAGAGGTCAAAGCTTGGCAGGCTCGCCCTCTCGATTCGGTTTATCCAATCATCTACCTCGACTGCATCCACGTGAAGGTACGTGAGGGGGCTGTACGCGTAAAAGCCGTCTATCTCGCCATCGGCGTTACCCTGGCTGGAGAGAAGGAGGTGCTGGGGATGTGGCTGGCGCAGACGGAGGGAGCCAAGTTCTGGCTTCAGGTCGTGACCGAACTGCGTAACCGGGGCGTACAGGACATCTTTATCGCCTGCGTCGATGGCCTGAAGGGCTTCCCGGAGGCTATCGAGGCGGTCTTCCCGAAAGCAGCCTGGTCTGTCCCATTCCCCGTGGACACTAACTTAAGGTGGATAATCCCCACCAAGGAGCAGTGTTCATGACCAAGACCAGACGTACTTTCCCGGAGGCCCTCAAGCGCGAAGCGGTTGAGCAGGTACTTGCCGGCACCCCGTTACGGCATGTTGCCCAAGCCTTCGACATTACCGAGTCGCTGCTGGGCAAGTGGAAGCGTCAGCTCCAAGACGCCGGACCAGATGCCTTCCCTGGCCGAGGCAAACAGACCGGTGAAGCCGCCGAGCTCAAGCGACTGCGGGATGAGCTGGCCCGCGTTACCATGGAGCGCGATGTCCTAAAAAAGGCGCTTGCCATCTTCTCGCAACCCACGAAGTGAAATTCCGCGCGATTCACGCTCTGTCGGGCCGCTACCCGGTAGCCCCGATGTGCCAACTGTTTCGTGTGTCCCGCAGTGGCTACTATGCGTGGCTACACCGCCCACCTTCGGCGCGAGAGATGGCGAACCGACAACTACTGCGCGAAATCCGGCTGGTGCATGCCGAGGTCAACGGTATTTATGGCCATCGGCGTATCCATGCCGAACTTCTTGCACAGGGCTTCGTCTGCGGGCGACATCGCATCGCGGACTTGATGCGGCGAAACGGTATCAGGGTTAGAGCGCGTAAACGTTGGAGACCCGCGAGCGGTGGTCAACACCTTCTACCCGTGGCGCCCAATTTGCTGCAGCGACACTTTGCTGCTGGCGGCGACATCAATCAGCGCTGGGTGTCGGACATGACCTATATCCGAACCGGTGAAGGGTGGCTGTACTTGGCGGTGGTACTCGACCTGTACTCCCGGGCGATAGTGGGCTGGGCCATGCATCATCGAATGCAGCAAGAACTGGTGCATGCTGCCCTGACGATGGCAGTGGCGCGTCGCCAGCCTTCAGGAGAGGTAATTCTGCATTCGGACCGCGGGAGTCAGTACTGTGCCTTTGACTACCAGGCGTTGCTGAAGCGGCATGGGATAGTACCGAGCCACTCCCGCGCCGGGAACTGCTGGGATAATGCAGCGATGGAGAGCTTCTTCCGTTCACTGAAATCGGAACGTGTTTATCTGACCCACTACCGGAGCTACGAGGAGGCGCGTACAGATGTGTTTGATTACATCCGTTTTTACAATCACCAACGACGTCATTCGACCCTGGGGTATCTGACCCCGGTTGAGTTCGAACGCCGCCGCTCAGAGCTTAGCGCTTAACCCTCTGTCCATGGGGAGTGGGACAGACCAAACCGAGCGGTCTAGTCTAGAGATTTCCGGCTTCAAGGTGAGCAAGTCTGAACTCGCTCGGGGTCTGGTCGCCCAGCGAGCTGTGCGGGCCTGAATTCGTTGTAATCCTGCCGCCAACCCTCTATCTTTTCACGTGCGTCATCCAGCGATAAAAACCAATGCACATTCAGGCACTCATCCCGCAGACTGCCGTTAAATGACTCGATAAAGGCATTATCCGTGGGTTTCCCTGGTCGTGAGAAGTCCAGCGTGACGCCTTGCTCATAGGCCCACTGGTCCAGCGCCAGGGAAATAAACTCGCTGCCGTTGTCGACTTGAATTCGTTGCGGCGTCCCGCGCAAGGCTTGCACATGCTGCATCGTAGCAACTACGTCCGCGGCTTTCAGCGCGAAATCCACCGTGATCGCCAGGCTCTCCCGGCTAAAATTATTCACTACAGTTAAGGCCCGGATTTTCTGGCCGTTGAACAGCTGATCGGCCACGAAATCCATGCTCCAGCAGGCATTCAAACTGGAGACCGCCGGCCGGGCTTGCCGGTGCGCGGCCGCCACTCGCCGCTTGGGCCGTTTGCGCCGCAGGTTCAGGCCTTCTTCGCAGTAGATCCGGTAGGTCTTCTTGTGATTGATCTGCCAGCCCTCACGCCGAAGCAGGACGTGGATGCGGCGTGCGCCATAACGAATGCGGGTGGCGGTGATCTCGCGGATTCGCTGCCGCTCCGCACGATCGTCTCGAGGGTGAGGGCGATAAAAATAGGTAGCTTGCCGCAGTTGAATGACTGCGGTGGTGCGACGGATGCTGACGCGGTACGCGTCGATCAGGAAGTTGGCCAACTCGCGTTTGCGGGCCGGCCTCACAGCTTTTTTTGGATGACTTCCTGCAGCATCTGCTTGTCCAGGCTCAGATCGGCGACCATGCGCTTGAGGCGGGCGTTCTCTTCTTCCAGTTGCTTCAGGCGGCGCAGTTCGCTGACGCCGAGGCCGCCGTATTTCTTCTTCCAGTTGTAGAAGGTGGCTTCGGAGACACCCATCTTGCGGCAGACCTCGGCGACGGTGGTGCCGGACTCGGCCTGGCGTAACGCGAAGGCAATCTGTTCTTCGGTGAACTTCGATTTTTTCATGACAAATCTCCTGCCCGGATGGGCTTAAATTTGCCAGAAATCTCTACTTTTCGCCGCTACATTTTTGCGGGAAAAGGTCACCCAGCAGCGTTAATTTTATATAACAGTGAGATTGGCTTCGATAATTGCTTTGACTACACAACAAATGGCAGAAACCGCTATGGCTGAACCAAGAGGAGAAACAAGAGAGTTTCTAGTAAAGGTAGCAAACAAAATGGACCGGGCATCCCAATGCAATTAAGAAAATATAGATTATGTGCGCTACCGCACAGACATGGAAGAAACAAGCGGACATTATAGGCTTACCGACACCTGCAACCTTGCAAGTGAGGCGCATACCAATTGAGGTAATCTTTATGAATAAGCCCTCTCAACAAACTACCGGTGATCACAGCAATCCCGCTGATGTCGTCAAGCCGTCACAGCCAGCAGATACCTCGGCCAAACCGGGCACCCCAGGAACCTCTCCGAAGGATCCCATCGCTCCAACCCCATCTAAAGAAGCATCGAGCTCGAACTCTATTTTTCGCAAAGTCAAATAATAGCCACCAGGCTTTGTAGAGCTTTGAGTTCAGACTTGTAACAAGAATTTGCAATTTGTGAAAAAGCAGGAACCTTGCCGTTCCAGATCCCCAAGTGGAACGGCAAGCATTCTGGATTAGCTTTTACCCGGTGCTGGCAACAAGCGGTCCATTTCAGCTCTCACTACCGCATAACACTCGCAACTAAGTTTCTCCAGTTTTACTCTATCTAGTACGGTAATATGACCGCGCCGATATTCGATTATTTTCAGTTTTTGCAGTTTGCCTGCGGCATGGGTGACCCCAGCACGCCTCACTCCTAGCATATTAGCAATCAGTTCCTGAGTCATACACAGTTGGTTGCCTGATAAACAATCTAAGGATAGCAGCAGCCAGCGGCAGAGTTGTTGGTCGATGGAGTGATGCCGGTTGCATGCGGCGGTCTGTACCATTTGAGCCATTAAGGCTTGGGTGTAGCACAGCATCAACAGCAACATCTCGCCATGGCGACTGAACTCGTGCAAAAAATGTGTAGCGGGTAAAGCGTAAGCATGACCAGCGCTTTGAACAATGGCTTGACCGGTGGAGGGCGCCCCACCCATGAAAGCTGACACGCCCACCAGCCCTTCATTGCCGATTACGGCGATTTCTGCAGACGCGCCATTCTCCATTACATACAAAATCGACACGATTGAATCAGCAGGGAAGTAAACACGGGACATGGGGCGGCTAGTATCACTTAGCATCTCCCCCAAGGCTAACGACACGTACTCCAAATGTGGCAGAAGACGTTGTTGTACTTCGGGAGGCAAAGCTGCAAGTAATCGATTTTGCAACGGAAGGCACGGCTTGGGCATATATATCTCCATTAAATAAAAAAGCATCAAGGTCAGGTATATCCCGCACATCTTCTAGAATGTATTGATACTAATGAATAAGGAGATTGCCATTATGGCAACAGGTATTATCAAATTTTTTGATCCGGCCAAAGGTGCCGGCATCATCCAGCCAGACTTTCCTGGAGATAATCTGTATCTGGAGGTGTCGCAAGTAATGATGGATATTCCGGAAAATTTACCTCCAGGGCAACGTGTCAGTTACATAAAGGCTATCAGCGTGAATGGTTTGCAAGCCCGGTGTATTCGTCTGCTCGTCCCTCTCAACAACACACAAGACTGAAATAAATTATTTGGGGAAATTTTATGCACAAAACAAATGCCGACGCACTAGCACTGGCGGCGCTACTCAAAGCTATTGTAGCCGACCCAAAGGCCTTGTTCGTCACCCCAGGCCCCTGCCATGATGCGGGAGCGGCCAGTGCTACTGCTGCGGCTGATTTCGTGCTGAACTTCTCCAGACGACTACAACAGGACATCAGTGACGAAGTCACCTTGTCTAATGTCGCAAACCTGTTGTTCCGTTAAGTCGTTTCAATGATTAGCCCTGAATGGTGCCACTGGCAGACACAAACAGATGCAAAGAAGTAAACAAAAATAGAGCTATTGGCCGGCTTTTTGTTAGAACATGTGGAACTTCTGAAAGTTCGGTTGCAGACAACGGTAATACTTGGAATGAGAGGCACTCGATGACTGAAAGTGAGATTTTGGAACGAATCGAAGCGATGAATGGAAGTCGCGATAGTGCGTTGCTAGCTAGCTTCTGGTTGTTGATGGGTGGGCGCTACGACATTCGACTGTTTACTGTAAATGATTTGAGGGACTTGGCAGGTGATAGTAGAGCAATATTCTATGCTATAAGTGAAGCCTACACCTCGAAGCAACTTACAATTTTAACCCCAGGTTTGGCTTCTGTGCTGATGGACATTCTGGTGAGTTATGAGCACGAACGAGTCCAGCATATCTAGGGCAGCTCTAAGACCCGCTTATATGGACGCCTCCCGTTTGCCAAGGGCAGTTTCACAAGATGACATGCGGCGGTTGGTTGCTCGCTTATATCCGGCCTTGTTGCAGACCCATAGGGCTGCGGGCCTTGATGGAATTCGCCGGAAGACGGTCTCAGCTAACAAGCGGATTCTAGATCCTGCGGTCTTATCAGACTTGGCCTCCCGCGGTCCAACCTGTATGCCATCACATGCAGCTGCTCCTTACGCAACCAGAGAAACAACGTTCTACACAATTCTCAAACCTTGATGCTGTAGCCCGACTCATAACGACGCTGATGCGCCACCAGCGCCCAAATGGTGCGTGCCATCTTGTTGGCTAATGCCGCGACCACCACATTGAATGGTCTGCGTGCCAGCAAATCGTGTAACCAGGACGAGGCCTTAGCCTTACCCTGGTGCAAAATGACCGAACGGGCGCCATGCATCAGCAAGGTACGCAAATAGCGATCCCCTCGTTTGCTGATACCACCCAGCTGGACACGTCCACCAAGTGCCTGAATGCCTTGGGACGAGCCCCAAACTGGCGGCAAAGGCTCGCCCGGAACGATAATGGTGCGCCTCGCCCATTGCCGCAATCATGGCAGTTGCCGTCAGCAAACCCACGCCAGGGATCTCCGCCACCCGCTTGCAGGTTTCATCCGAGCGCAGCCATTGCGCAAGCTGGCGCTCAATTTGCGCCATCTGCTCATCCAGTTCCCGCAGCCGCTGCACCTGCATTTGCAAGGCTGCGTGCAGCAACGCAGGTACGTGTTCCCAATCGATGTCGCGCAACGCCGCCAGCCCAGCTTCGCGCCCGCCGGGGAGCTCGATGCCGAACTCACCCAGCAGACCGCGTAGCTGGTTCATCTGCATGGTACGAAACTTCACCAGTTGGCTGCGGATGCGATGCAGCGCCAGGACGGCTTGGGCGGCTTCGCTCTTGATCGGGACAAAACGCATGCCGGGTTGTTGGGCGGCGGTCCAAATCGCTTGCGCATCCGCAGTGTCGTTCTTGTTGGTCAGGACAAACGGACGCACAAACTTCGGATGGATCAGCTGGACGGTATGGCCCAGTGACTGCAACTGTCGCGCCCAGTATTGAGCCGCGCCGCAGGCTTCCATGACGACCCGTCCGGAGGCTTGCAGACGAAAGAACGTCATGACGTCAGCTCGTTTCAGCTTTTTGCGTTGTATCTCGCCGGTTTCGGGGGCGACCCAATGTATTTGGAACACGCGTTTGGCAATATCTACACCATATGTCGTAAGCTTCATTTGGGGCCTCCGTCTATCCGTGGGGATCACACTTCCACTGTGGCACATTGATGCCGTTGGATCGTGAGGCCCTGCTTGCTTGTGCCTCCTCGATTGTCAGAAAGGGAGGCGTCCATACCATCTAACAAAACCTCTTGATGCCGTATAGATATGCCCACATCTAGCAAAAGATGAAACGGAAAGTCGTCAGCCAGAAGCTTTGGAAGTCATTGCAGCCGCTACTCTCCCCACCACCGTGCTCCCGCCGGGGTGGGCGGCCACGGTTGGATGATTTTGCTGCCCTCAACGGCATCTTGTTTGTTCTCACCACCGGCATTCCTTGGGAGGACCTCCCACAGGAACTCGGTTTTGGCAGCGGGATGACCTGCTGGCGAAGACTGCGCGATTGGCAAGCGCTAGGCATTTGGGACCGCCTACACCTATCCCTGCTGATACAACTGCGCCAACACGATCAAATTGATTGGAGCCGGGCCAGCATTGATGGGGCGAGCGTCGCTAGCCCCGGGGGGCCAAGAGACCGGTCCCAACCCCACCGATCAAGGTAAATGCGGCAGCAAACGGCACATCATCGTAGATCGCCGAGGTTTGCCACTGGCGCTGAGTATTACCGGCGCCAATCGGCACGACTCCATGGTCTTCGAAACTTTGGTCGATGCGATTCCTGCCGTTCCTGGTTTGCCAGGGCGGCCCAGACAAAAGCCTTACAAGCTGCATGCTGACAAAGGCTATGACTACCGCCGTTGCCGTGAACACCTGAGTCGACGTGGAATCTTGGTGCGCATTGCTCGTCGCGGGGTGGAAAGCAGCGAGAGACTGGGTCGCCACCGTTGGGTGGTAGAACGTACCCATTCTTGGCTATTAATTCGGCAGTAATAATCCGTACAGATTGTATACTTCCGGCATGGAAAAAATCGATGTGCGCAAGCTTGAACTGGCCGCCCGTGAGCAGCTGAGGCGTACCGCTATCCGGATGTACAAGCGAGGCCGGTCTCAAGCCAGTATTGCCGAAGAACTCGGGCTGCGCCGCCCCACCATTTCCGCCTGGGTGGTGCGTGAGGCAGCACTAGGTGCGCAGGGATTCAAAGAACAGAAGCGCGGTCGCGCCGAAGGCACCGGCCGTCGGCTGACCGAGGCGCAGGAAGCCCGGATCAAGCAGGACATCGTGGATCGCACGCCAGACCAGATGAAGCTGAGGTTTGCCCTGTGGAGTGCTCAGGCGGTCAAGGCTGTAATCAAGCAGATGTTTCTGATCGATCTGCCGATCCGTACTGTCCGTCTGTACTTGGCCCGCTGGGGCTTTACGCCGCAGCGCCCGCTCAAACGCGCTTATGAGCAGCGACCGGCAGCAGTCGAGAAATGGCTCAAGGAGGAATACCCGGCTATCGTCGCGCGTGCCAAAGCGGAAATGGCTGAAATCAGCTGGGGCGACGAATCGGCGGTGTCGAGTGTTGAGCACTTTCCGCGTGGCTACGCCCCAAAAGGCCAAACCCCAGTTCTGGTGTTATCCCAATCGAAAAGAGCGCGCATCAACTTGATTTCGGCCATTACCAACCAAGGCAAGATGCGCTTCATGCTGTACCGGGAGACCTTGACGGCCCGGGTGCTGATCAAGTTTCTGATGCGGCTGATCCGTGATGCTGGCGGCAAGAAGGTGTTCTTGATCCTCGACAACTTGCGCGTGCATCACAGCAAGCTGGTGCAAGCATGGTTGGAGGAGGAAGAGAACAAGAAGGCGATTGAGTTGTTCTTCCTGCCCAGCTACTCACCGGAACTGAACCCGGATGAATACTTGAACGGCGACCTGAAGGCCAGAATGAGCGCAGGTGAGCCGGTTCGATCAGACGGTCAACTTCAAGGGAAAGTGCTGTCCCATTTACGCTCATTGCAGAAGCAGCCGGCCAGAATCCGGTCGTACTTCCGGCATGAAAAAATCCGCTACGCGGCATGAGCTTTCTGTACGGTATTTGACTGCCGGATTAATAGCTGGCTTCGGGAAATTGCGCATCCGCTTTGAGCGGCGGCTGGATACGCATTACGCCTTGCTCAAGCTGGCTTTCTCCTTGATATGTCTGCGATTTATCGACAGGTTTTGTTAGCGGCTCTAAGTGGTGATGGAGCCTACGACACCAAAGGCTGCCATGAAGCGATTGCCAAGCGAAAAGCCGAGGCGGTAATTCCTACCCGAAAGAATGCCAAGCCGTGGAAGGAAAATCGGTTGGGCGCCCATGTCCGAAACGAGATACTGCGTGCTACCCGGCTCCTGGGGCGAGCGATCTGGAGGAAATGGAGCGGTTACCATCGCCGCAGCCTGGTGGAAACCAAGATGCGCTGTTTCAAGCTGCTGGGCGAGCGGGTGATGGCAAGGGACTTCGACCGTCAAGTCGCAGAGCTCCAAGTGCGAGCGGCGATCTTGAACCGCTTCACGCGGCTCGGGACGCCGATGACGGTGCGCATGCCATAAATCCGTCCGGGGAAAGGGGCTTTGCATGCCGAAGCCTATTTATGCAACAAAGCCCTTTTGATTACTCCTTTATTAAGGTTTTACATTCTGATCGGCAGGCTGATAAGTAAATGTCGCTACAGGGGGAGTAGGGGCTGATACATCTACACTCGGCACGTTCACATGGATTACGGGTACGAACGATTTTGTTTTTTTATAAAAAAGCTCTTGATCATGCATGGCATATGTTCTACCATCTGCGCCCCAGTAGAAAAAAGCTTGAATAGGTAACCGGTCGGGAATGTTTTGCTCCCACGTCTTGATGATCATCTCATTATTTACACTAATAAAACTTTTAACAGCGGCATTGTTTCGGTGATTCCACATCAGTGATGATATTCTAATGCCCTGATAAAATACCGGCTGCGGGTTGCCTGGAGTATATTTTCGATAATCTGTTAAGTTAAATCCACACCAATAAGCTATAGATCCACTATTATCTTCGAACACATGTTTGTACCAGTCTTCGGCTGTATATATTCCTTGAAGCTGGCAAGGACTACTCTGCACATAATTCTTGTCATTAGAAAAGTCTCCTCCCCCACACCCACCCTCTCCCTCTCGTACGGAAGTAACAGCATTAATAGGGAAATAGCAAAGCACATTAGGATGTATTTTTCCATCCACCTCTGTTTTTCCCAGGGCATTAAAAATGTACCCATTTCCTTCAGTTCCATATTTTGCTGGAATGATATCACTTCGCCAATATAAGAAAGAAACCCCACCTGACTCCTGTGAGTGTGGGCTCGGGTTCCAAGGATCATAATTTCCATGCCCCGTAATTCGCGCAATTATGCCACTGCATTCAAAGGCCGGTAGTTCTTTGTTTACACCACAGCCTTCCGCTTTGTTTTGATACCGATCTTGCAAATCTTTGACTACTTTACTACCAATTTCGTTAATGTCAATGGCGTAAACTCGCTCCCACGCGAGAGCAAGCATCAGGTATCCGGTCCATTTTGCGAGGGGAAGGCTTATCATATTTCACCTATCAGGTAATATAATAGGAATAAAATCTATTTATCCGAGAGCACCAGATAAATAAAAAGGCATCGCCAAAAAATTTAAATATATCATATATATTCCAAGAAGTGACAGTTAGCAAAACCACTGATTCTGCATTGGTCAATTAGATGTACAGTTTTTACTATCTGCATCAGCACGCCTTGCCTCAGATGTAAAACTGAATTTTATTAACCACTCTAAACTATAGAGTGCTATGGAGAGAAGTCAAATGGTCAAGCCAGTATGGTCTTTACAAAAGTCATGGTCATAGCCTGCAATGTAGTCCAATGACATATCTAAATGCAAAAAGATGCACAACCGTGCGCTCAAGGCCGTGGATCACTAGGGAAGGTCTGAACAACCTGCCGAGCAAATAGAAATGCAATTTCTCGCAGGTGCTTTGGCTGCAATAAATCCACCGATTTCAGACCGGCAACCACCAGGATGACCAGACTCCCGGCCATCCGCCCTTTCAGCTCCCCGCCAGCAAGGCCTTTCGCGCCAGCCAGATGTTGGCCAGCCCGAACAACGTCATCAGTTGCGTGGTGTTCTTCTTCAAGCCGCGGTAGCGTGTTTTCAGGTAGCCAAACTGCTGCTTGATGACCCGGAAGGGATGCTCAACTTTGGCCCGAATCTTGGCTCTGACCCTTTCGACCAGGCTGATCTGCTGGTCATCTGCAGAATCGGTCAGCTCTTTGCGCTGACCGGGCCTCATGGCAATCCACCAGCGCACCGCCCGCGATTGGTGTTCGGCTCGCTTGTGCACGCCAGTAAAGTCAGCATCGCCAAACACATCGACTTCCTCGCCGTGCAGCAACTGATCGACCATCGTGACATCTGCCACATTGGCAGCGGTGCCGGCCACGTGATGCACCAGGCCGGACTGGGCATCGACCCCGATATGGGCCTCCATGCCGAAGAACCACTGATTGCCCTTCTTGGTTTGATGCATGTCCGGATCGCGTTCGCCCTGGGCGTTTTTGGTGGAGCTGGGCGCGTGGATCAGGGTGGCATCGACGGTGGTGCCTTGCTTCAACATCAGCCCTTTGTCGAAGAGATGCTGGTGGATGGCGGCAAACAGGGCGTGGGTCAGCTGGTGATTCTCCAGCAGATGGCGGAAGTTCAGCAGGGTGGTTTCGTCCGGGATGGTGTCCAGAGAGAGGCCAGCGAACTGGCGCATGGAGGCGATCTCGTACAGGCTTTCTTCCATGGCTGGATCTGACAGGCTGTACCAGTGCTGCAGGCAGTAGACGCGCAGCATGGCGGACAACGGGTAGGGACGGCGACCGTTGCCAGGCTTGGGACAAACCCGGTCGATGACCGCCTCCAGCTGAGCCCAAGGCATGACCTGATCCATCTCGACCAGGAAGATTTCGCGGCGGGTGCGTTTCTTCTTGGAGGCAAGTTCGAGATCGGTGAAGGTCATCTGCTGTCGCATGCTAGTGTCCTGGATCTGGCTGAGGGTGAATCAGTTTACGGGAAGACCGGGGACTTGTTCAGACCTTCTTTAGCCCCCCGGCAGCGGCTGCACTGGGCGCAGTGCTTTTACGGGCCATGGTGACCCAGTAGCCCAAGGTCCCTTTCGATATCTTCAGCCGTTCGGCGGCCTCATGTAGCGATAGCCCCTGTACGACTACGAGCTTTACAGCCTCCGCCCGGAACTCTGGGGTGTATTGTGTTTGACGTTTTGTCACTGCCATCTCCTGTTGGCTCAATTTTACCAAACAGGCGTGTCTACGGAACTCAGGTTACGTCAGGCAGAGCGATCTGGAAGCGCTGGAGCAGCTACCATCGCCGCAGCTTGGAGGAAACCAAGATGCATTGCTTCAAACGGCTGGGGGAAAGGGTGACGGCCCGGCGTTTCGATGGTCAAGTGGCAGATCTGCAAGTGCGTGCCGCATCTTGAACCGCTTCAGCATGCTGGGCCGTCCGTGCACGGTGGCTGTGGCGTAAATCCGTTTGGGGAAAGGGGAAACTCGCCCTATCTAGGATTTATGCAACAGCGCCGGTCTATATCGAAAATATTTGCAAATACAGTTGAAAGAGCGTGTAAACTCAAATAGAGTCGGGTATAGTTCATTTTATTTAGTTTTCTCAGCACGGAGTCCCGCATGTTGGATATCGAAACCCTGAAGTCCCAGTCATTAAACGAATTGTTGTCGTTGCAAAGCCAGATTGAATCGGTGATTGCCACCAAGCAAAAAGAAGAGCGTTCGGAAGCCAAACGCCAGATCCTCGAGCTGGCCAAGCAATACGGTCTTGACCTGACCTCTGATTTTAGCCAGGTCAAAATCGAGCGCGCGTCGGTGGCCGTCAAATACCGCAGCAAAATCGACCCGAATCTGACTTGGACCGGCCGCGGCCGCAAGCCGGTTTGGGTGCAAACTTTCCTGGACAATGGCGGCACACTGGAACAGCTGTCCGTCTGAATGACGCAGTTTGTAAAGTAATGTCATATGTGAAGCTTGGCGTTCTATCCATGGACAAAGTAAGGTAGCGCAATCCGTCATGATGGTGCTATCTGCCCTGCAAAAACAGGATGTCGCCCTGGTTATATCATGTGACAACTTGGATGTTCCCCGCGCTTCAGCGCGGTTTTTTATTGACTCTCCATGCCGTAATCTTTACGTATCATGGCGGCGTGACATTCGATTCTTAGGCGTGATGAGTCAACGATACTCTCGCAAACCCATAGCGATGACGGCCGAGCTGGAGGGATTCTCCTTGCGCGCCCATCTGGCGCTGTCCTATTTGCAGACCTCGCCCCCAGACTTTCCGCGGGTGCTGGAGCTGGCCTGCTATGTCGAAAGCGCCCGGCTCGGCGCCAGTCGGCATTTCCAGTCGCCGCCCAAGGCCTTGGTGCCGGCGCGCGCCCTGTTGACCGATTGGCTCCAGGCGCTGGAGAGCAGCGCCGGAACAGGTGCTGGATCCAGCAGCCTGGCAGGCACTGTCGCAGGGCGTATTGTGCGCCGACAGTGTCTGGTCGCGTTTGCCGACGCTTGTGCTGGTGGAGGCGATGGCCAGCGTGCGCCAGCTATTGGCGGTGGAATAACGCCAAGTGCGCGTCCGAAGAGTGTGGCGCGGATTTGCAATAAAAGTTCGTTAAAAGACATTTTTGCTTGAAACTAAAACCTTAGCTGATGTGTAGAAGTTCAGACTTGATCTGACAGTCAGGCCTTGCCGAGAGGTGGGGTTACCCGTTTTGATAGAGGTGCGAATCTTCATCAAGACAGCGCGCAAGTGCAGGAGTAACCCCATGGCAAGTCTCAACCAGAACATCATCAAGCACAAGATCGGCCTATTGAATCTGGCCGCCGAGCTAGGCAGCGTGTCCAAGGCCTGCAAGATGATGGGCATGTCCCTCGACACCTTTTACCGCTACCAGAATGCGGTCGCAGAAGGTGGCGTCGACGCGCTTTTCGATGCCAATCGGCGCAAGCCCAACCACAAGAACCGCATAGACGAGACCATCGAAGCCGCCGTCGTCGCCTATGCGACCGAGCAGCCCGCGCATGGACAGGTGCGTCAGCAACGAACTGCGGCAGCGCTGCGTGTTTGTTTCGCCATCCGGCGTCCGCTCCGTCTGGCTGCGGCACGACCTGGCGTCGTTCAAGCAACGGCTGCTGGCCTTGGAGCGGGTGATTGCCGAGCAGTCCATTACGTTGACCGACGCGCAGATCGCAGCGCTGGAACGCAAGCAGGAAGACGATGTCGCGCACGGTGAGATCGAAACGGCCCATCCGGGCTATCTGGGATCGCAGGACACCTTTATGTCGGCACGATCAAAGGCGTCGGGCGAATCTACCAACAGACCTTCGTCGACACCTACAGCAAAATGGCCTTTGCCAAGCTATACACCACCAAGACGCCGATTACCGGAGCGGATCTGCTCAATGACCGAGTCCTGCCGTTCTTTGCTGAGCATGAGATGGGCGTACTGCGCATTCTGACCGATCGCGGCACGGAGTATTGCGGCAAGCCGGAAGGCCATGATTATCAGCTTTACTTGGCGGTGAACGACATCGAACACACCAAGACCAAGGCCCGGCATCCGCAAACGAACGGCATCTGCGAGTGCTTCCACAAAACGATCCTGCAGGAGTTTTACCAGGTGGCGTTTCGCAGGAAGCTGTACCTGTCACTCGACGAGCTGCAGGCGGACCTGGATGCCTGGCTTATCCACTACAATCAAGAGCGAACCCATCAAGGCAAGATGTGCTGCGGCCGAACACCGCTGCAGACCTTTATCGGTGGCAAACCGGAATGGAGGGAAAAGGTCGATAAGCTGAATTGATCTGACAATCGGGCGCCGTCAAAACGGGAGACTGTCAGATCAAGTCTGAACTTCTACAATTTATGTAACAGAACCCTTTCTGTTTGACAATTGAGAATTATCTATTTCGAGCGAAATGCTTTGCACTATCCAATATACCAAGAATGCTTTTCGCTAAGAGTCGATCAAGAACTTTTAATGTAAAAGATAAAGTGCGATTGTAAACCGATTATAGAAAACCAATCGCAAAATGTGCTCTGACACAAGGTTACATAAAATGGCTAGCAGAATCCTTACTAACAGCAATGAACCACCATTTTGGTAATAGTGAAGATTTTAAATTAATCTCTTCTGAATAATAAGATAATTAACCTATTAAGTTTTAATGATTTCAGTGAGCTTAGGTATGAAATTAATAAAAGAGATTATATTAATTTTCTATATTTTCACGGTGGTAAATTTCTCTTATGCCGCACGTATCGAATCGGCTGCATGTCATAAAGCTATGGTCGGTGTTTTAAGAAATTGCAATCGCCCATTTTGTGTTATGGAGAATGATGGAATTCCTGCCGGATTAGATGTGGACATGTTAAATGAAGTATTAATTGGAAGTGATTTGCCAATTCTATTTCGAACCTACCCAACATTAAAGCTCATGCGGCATGCTTTTGCATCAGGTGATATCAACATTATCCCTCACGTAGCCTTCCATATCGAAAAATTCAATGCATGGTTCTCATCTCCTTATACATATCAACGAGTTGTATTGGTTTCAAAAGAGAAAAAAAAGGAACTTATCGAACAAATTCAGGATGGACATGAAATAGGCGTATCGGGATCTCCATTTTTATTAGATTATTTTTCCAAGACTTTTCCAAAAGCCAAAATAAGGTATTATGGTAGTGTCTTGCAGGGTGCTCAGGCCGTTGTGTCTGGAAAGTTAGCAATATTAGTATCTCTTGAAAGCATGATCCAAAGTACTGGTGCTGAATTGCCATCAGTGAGTGGTGAGCTTTATATCCGCCCTATGCTTATTTCTGGCTTTTCAGCTGAGAGATATTCTATACCAATTCGTTTCGCAGTTTCATCAAATTGTAAATTACTGCAGAATACAATACAGCATGGACTAGATGTAATCTCTACTGATAGGCTGGCCCAAATACAATCAAGGTGGTTAATTCAGAGAAAAGGGCCGCCTGAGAAATTCCTATCTAGCATTGATAAGCGTTGGTTTGAAAAACATGGCTTCATTCGTGTAGGCTTGATGAACGAGTCATTTCCCTATGATAGAGTTGATACACAAGGACGCTGGGTTGGTGTGGCGGCCACTTTGTTAATTCCATTTTTTAGAAATTTTAATATCCCATACAAAATTATTTTGCTACCAAAAAATATAGACGTAGTTCAAGCTATGAACGCTTCAAATTTGGATATCGTTGTAGCAACTCCCTATTCTCCAAAGCTGTTTGATAAGGCAATTATAAGCATTCCCTATGATACGGTTGCTTGGGGTTTGGTTCGGTCTACAAAGAGAAATAAGTCAGGAGTAATTTCGGGCCAACTGATGCACTTTCCAGCCGTTGACTATCATGGATTTCATCTGCCGAAAATAATATTAAAAACAGAAACGACAGAACAAAGTCTTCAGGCTTTGTCAACTGGGAAAGCAGATATGGCAGCAGTTAGCATTGAGGCCGCATCAAAATTCTTGCTATCCAATCATGCTGGAAATTTATATCTAGATGAGAGTGTGGTTTGGAATGAAAAACTGGTTCTAGCTATTCCATTTCGTGCAAAAATTTTGGCAAAAAATTTAAATTACTACATGTCTGCCCAATCGACAGATTTTTTGGATTACTTACATAAATATCAACACGTAATAAATATCAAAAATGGGTATGATATTAAAGATGTCGCATTATATATTTCCGTACCTAGTGTTATTTTTGTTGTTATCATTCTGGCATTAATATGGGTTAATTACAGAGTGACAGGATTTCGTAATGAAGCTAAAAAAGAAGCGGTGCAGGCAATGCATCATTTTACACTGGCAGATTTAGAAAGCAAAAATAAGACCGATTTTCTTGCAGCTATTGGCCATGAGGTTAGAACTCCCATGACCGGGGTGTTGGGGACGTTGAGTTTGCTAAGGCATTCTACATTGACCTCTGAACAAAAGCGGCAGTTGGATATTGCTACGCATTCCACTGAATTATTGCAAGGAAAGTTAAATGAGTTGCTAGATTTTTCAAAATTGGAATCAAATTCGGTTGTTCTGAAGTCAGAGTTAATCAATCTTGCCGCTGTCGTTGATAATTCGGTGGCGCTATTTCAAGCTGAAGCCAAGAAAAAGCAATTGGCACTGTTTTCGTTATGGGATCCTGGGGTTAGTTATTATTGTTATGGCGATGAAGCGTGCATTATGCAAATAACTTCTAACTTAGTTAGTAATGCTATAAAATTTACTATGACTGGTGAGATTGTGGTTAGAACAATAGTTGCTTCCAAAAATAATTTCAGGATAGTAGTTACTGATACAGGAGCGGGGATGACGGAGGCTTTTCAGAGTAAGTTATTTACTTTTTATAGCCGAGAAAATCCAGAGAAAGGGGGCGTTGGATTGGGACTTGCCATTACAAGAAAGTTAGCAAGAAAGATGGGGGGGGATATTGAGGTTTACAGTAAGCTAAACAAGGGATCAATGTTTGATGTGGCGCTACCGCTCGGCCCTTTGAAAGGGCATGAAAAATTCACAGAGCAAGCATCGATATTGTTACATGATTTTCGGGTTTTTGTCCATATTCGTCATGAAATTTTAAGGGAATACGTTGAAAAATGGCTTTTCCATTGCAATGCTAAAATTGTCACGGTGCCACCGGCTGACATCTCTATCAGTGATGTGTCGGATATTGTGATATTGGGCATAAAAACATCACTAATTCCTCGGTCTGATTTTAGTTGCGCCCGATTAATGGAGGCATTGGCAATCAGTATAGGTAAGCTAGAAAATTCAATAATACCTCCTCATTTGACTAAGTTTCTGAACATTGGGAGAGGGAGAAAAGTATTACTTGTTGATGATGATGCTATTTGTAGAAAAATAATTCAGGAGCAAGTAATGTTGTTAGGATTTGTTGTGCGCGCCGAAGAAAGTGGCTATGCGGCACTTACCGCATGGAGAGAAGAGATCTTTGATCTAACTTTAATGGATTTGAAACTTGGAGACATACATGGCTATCAGTTGGCACGTAAAATAAGAGCTACCGATAACTGGATTAATTACCCATGCTGTTTCTGCATATTATCTGCCTACTCAGAGAATAAAGAACGTGAACGTTATATTGAAGAGGGGTTTGCAGGGTTCATACAAAAGCCCTGCACCGTGGAGCAGTTGGCTGATTTATTACCATCCTACATGTTGCATGCTGGACGATAATCTGAGTAAATGCGCTGGAAATTTATCCTGGTTTCGCGGAGGCTCCCTCACTTGAGAGAATGGAGCTATGAGCTGATGCGTATAACGGGCGTACCCCCTTGGCTGGCGTAACGCCTGAAGCCATAGCCGAGTCGTTTGCGTCCCAATGGCAGCGTATCGAGGGGCTGGAGCAACGTGGGGCTGCCAATTTTTGGAAGGCCGCACTTTGAGATGCGCTGCCCAAGATGGCTTGCCGTTCGACGCGTCGGGTGTGGTTGGCGTGGATGAGGCCACCGCTAGGCGTGGTGAATTCTTGTCAATCTATCGGTAATATCGATGGATATTAATTTATAACTGGGTTAAATTCCGATCATAATGTGCGTGTTTGAATATCACTGTGTAGGATGATCATGAACGAAGCACATCATAAAAGCATATGGGAACGAATCGGCCACGCCGTATTGTTCGAATCGTGTGCACTGCTGCTATTGGTAGGCTTGGGCACGTGGGTGACCGATTTGGGGGTCGAGCACATGGGTGCGCTGGCGCTGATGATGGCGACAGTGGCCATGCTGTGGAATATGGTTTTCAACGCTCTGTTTGAACGTGCGGAGCGGGCGTTCGGCTGGCGGCGCGGCAGCGGGCTGCGTTGTCTGCATGCTCGAGGGCGGCCTGATCATTGCGCTGGTGCCGCTGGCCGCGTGGTGGCTGGAGATCGGCTATTTGCAGGCATTCTGGGTGGATTTGGCTTTCTTCGCCTTCTTCCTGCCGTATACCTATGCATTCAACTGGCTCTACGACCATATGAGGGCCTGCTATGGGCGCAAGTGGGTGGCTTGGGCGTAAAAGCAGGTGGCCTGGGGCGAGCCGACTGTTGAAGTCGAATGCGTCTCTCCACAACACTGGGGCGTGGCTGGGTGGCTAGCGAGATTTTTCGACCAGTTTGCGCGCCAGAGTCCGTAGCTGGTCCAGTGGACTGCCCCGGCTCCTGTAGGCAATTCTGCCCTATGATTTGGAACGTCCCGGATTATAGGGCATCTCGAATAACCCAAGCTTTTCAGCAAGCCTAACAACAGCATGACGCTTGCGGCCATATTCGGATCGTTTTCTGCAACGGATCACCGCTCAACGCAGCGATTCAGCCCATTTCGGGCGTCAGAAGGCCACGATTCCGGCTTTCCGGAGGAACACCAAGCGCTTTAGGTTGTAACAGGTCGCCATCATCGTCAGCGCAAAGTTCGCGCGCGGTTGGCCAATTGTGCGGACCAACTTGCCTCCCATCTGATCAATCATGGCGAACACGTGTTCGACACGGGCACGAACCTTGGCGATGCGGTGGTTGCGCTGCTGCTGGCACTCGGACAGCGGCTTGTTGGCGTGCCCCTTTCGCTGAATCCGATTCCGAAATCTGTCTTGGGCAAGCTGCGCTCCACGGGCCTCGGACGGATAGCCTCGGTCGGCGTAAACATCCCGGCTTGTATTGCTGGTATCGAAGACGTTGTCGAAATGCTGGCTGTCATGCGTACTGGCCGTATCAGTTTTGAACTTGCGGATCAGCTTGTATTTGTTGTCGACGTTCACCGACAGTTTGTAGCCAAAGTAGGATTTGCCGTGCTTTTTGGTCCAGCTGGCATCCTGGTCCTTCTGGCGCCGCTTCGCGGGTTTCCAATCGGCCGGCGTTGCGCCCTGATCGAGCAGCATCTTCTCGTCGCTGCTGTTGTGCTGCTTCGGCGCTGGCACCAACGTCGCGTCGATGATTTGGCCGCCGCGCGCGATATAGCCTTGCTTGAGCAATTGTGCTGACACGCCATCGAACAGTGCACGGGCCCCGGTTTCGCCGATCCGATTCTCGAAGGTCCAAATCGTGGTGCGGTCAGGGATGTTGACCGCCTGGCCCAGCCCACAGAAACGCTGATAACTCATCCGGTCGAGCAGTTGATACTCCATTTGTTCATCGGACAGGTTGTACAGCCGCTTGAGGACCAGAATCCGCACCATCGTTTCGGTCGGAAACGGCGGGCGGCCGCCCTGCTGGCTGACTGGCCGAGGCGCGACCCGATCGACCTCGGCCGCCAAGGCGGCAAAGTTGATGTGCTTCTCGATCTCGACCAGAGGGTCGCCCAGGTGGTCGATCTTCTGCCGGTGGTGGTCGGCGGCGAACAGGTCTTTCTTGATGGCGTTGCGTGGTTTCATCGGGCTCAAGCTCGGCAAGAGTCTGGACGGTATAATTTTACCAGCTGAGGGCACCCCGGGGTTTTTCGAGGTGCCCATAAGAGTGGAAAATATTGAGAAGCTTATCTTTATTTTCAGGCGTAAACTCCTGCAGGATATTCCTATCCATTTCTTTAAGTGATTTCAATCCAACACCGGCTTTTATCGCTTCTAAGTACATTTTTCGCAATGGTATCTTAGTTAATTTCAGATTCCTACCTTGTTCATTTGGATAATATCCACCACCTACGTCAGAATGCACGCCAGGGTAAACGACTTCTTCACTATTTTCCGGGTATCGATTTTTATACTCAATTGAATCTAATGGAAACGCACGTCTAACTTCATGCGCTGATACAATGTGAACACACCGTTTCACTTCAGATGGGACTCTGATTTCACTTGCCCAATTCTTATGCAATGCTGGCCCACCGACTGATGCAACCGTATCAAAAATACCAAGGAATCCAATCTCAAGCGGAACCGGCACTCCGTAAAAGTCTAATTTATAGACTAGCTGCCCTTTTTTATTTATATCAGATTTTTCTTTTATAATTCTATTGACAAAAGCTCTTGACAAGGTCGCTCCTCGTGAAAATCCAATAACATTCACCCTTACAATTTCAATGTTCAACATGGTATTGGAGTATTTTTCCCCAAGTGTCTTTTCTATGTAGAGCATCGCATCTTTTAAGCGCATTTCGCCGCCTTTTCCAAAACCTGCTCCCATTGTCCCTCCCTTGTCTGCGCCAACTTCTGGGTTGTCTTTTGGTATATATTCAGTTCCCAATCCTGCTATATACCTGGGGAAAAATTCTTTTTCATGATCATTGTATGCCGCCAAAAATAATCTAGCCACATTGGATTTGTTATTTGGCGACACATCGTTATTGTTCATAGTGCCATCAAAGAATAAGGTAAATTTAGGGAAGAATTTTGGTGGCGTTATCTCTTGCAGAGCATTACCAAATTCACCCGATACTCTTGCCATTTTTGCAGTGGCATGGGCTTTGTCTAGCTCTGCATCACCAGTGTATTCTCCTGCTTGCCTTAACGTCATCTGTCACCCTTTTAAGAAATCGTAATCGCTAGAATACTTCAGTGCTACATAATCTATTCTGAACCACCTTTATTTTGTGGAAGCTATTTTTCTTGAGTCTGGCCGCTATCGCAGCTTGGTTGAGCTTTGTTGCATAAGCCAGTTAAGCCCGCTTCCACTAACCCGAGTAGAGGCTTATCCCATTCGTATCATCTGCGGTACGCCCAACTCAATAAAACGATTCAGGATCGATGTGCTAAATTCAAGTTCTGCCACTTGCCGGTAAAGTTCCGAGACATGACGAACTTTTGAATTGATCCAATTCTATGAACGGCTGGTAGTTTGATTTTCAAATCATCTCGGGTGTTATCTATGCATGCACGTTGGTCTCCTCAATATTAATCCGGCAGTAATAATCCGTACAGATTGTATACTTCCGGCATGGAAAAAATCGATGTGCGCAAGCTTGAACTGGCCGCCCGTGAGCAGCTGAGGCGTACCGCTATCCGGATGTACAAGCGAGGCCGGTCTCAAGCCAGTATTGCCGAAGAACTCGGGCTGCGCCGCCCCACCATTTCCGCCTGGGTGGTGCGTGAGGCAGCACTAGGTGCGCAGGGATTCAAAGAACAGAAGCGCGGTCGCGCCGAAGGCACCGGCCGTCGGCTGACCGAGGCGCAGGAAGCCCGGATCAAGCAGGACATCGTGGATCGCACGCCAGACCAGATGAAGCTGAGGTTTGCCCTGTGGAGTGCTCAGGCGGTCAAGGCTGTAATCAAGCAGATGTTTCTGATCGATCTGCCGATCCGTACTGTCCGTCTGTACTTGGCCCGCTGGGGCTTTACGCCGCAGCGCCCGCTCAAACGCGCTTATGAGCAGCGACCGGCAGCAGTCGAGAAATGGCTCAAGGAGGAATACCCGGCTATCGTCGCGCGTGCCAAAGCGGAAATGGCTGAAATCAGCTGGGGCGACGAATCGGCGGTGTCGAGTGTTGAGCACTTTCCGCGTGGCTACGCCCCAAAAGGCCAAACCCCAGTTCTGGTGTTATCCCAATCGAAAAGAGCGCGCATCAACTTGATTTCGGCCATTACCAACCAAGGCAAGATGCGCTTCATGCTGTACCGGGAGACCTTGACGGCCCGGGTGCTGATCAAGTTTCTGATGCGGCTGATCCGTGATGCTGGCGGCAAGAAGGTGTTCTTGATCCTCGACAACTTGCGCGTGCATCACAGCAAGCTGGTGCAAGCATGGTTGGAGGAGGAAGAGAACAAGAAGGCGATTGAGTTGTTCTTCCTGCCCAGCTACTCACCGGAACTGAACCCGGATGAATACTTGAACGGCGACCTGAAGGCCAGAATGAGCGCAGGTGAGCCGGTTCGATCAGACGGTCAACTTCAAGGGAAAGTGCTGTCCCATTTACGCTCATTGCAGAAGCAGCCGGCCAGAATCCGGTCGTACTTCCGGCATGAAAAAATCCGCTACGCGGCATGAGCTTTCTGTACGGTATTTGACTGCCGGATTAATAGTATCAAACAGAGCTGCGTAGCTCCTTCCAAGGTTCATTAGAGATGGAAAGATGCTCAGACTGTGACCGACATATCCCAGGATTGTCAACATGCGTAAAGCCTCGTGATCTGACAGCGGCCATCAAAGTGGAGGGCTGTCAAATCGGGGCTTCCACACATTATTAATCCGGCAACAATTTACCGTACAGAAACACTATTGTAGATCAATAAGTTAGGCAAAGATTCGGTACGAAATTTAGCTGCCGGAGTCATAGCAAGGGCGATTTCATCGGGCGCTTTTTAAGAATTATCTGATAATCTTAAAATATTGTTTGCTCGACGACAGTTATTATTAGCATTCACATCTCTGTATGCGTTGCGGAAGCTTCAGGCAATAAAAATTTAGAAGTGAAAATTCGCGCCACTATATGTGCATATACCGTAATTATTGCTGTTCGAGGTCAATGGAGGATTAATGCTTGTTTTAAAACCTAGCGGTACGCAAATTCTTACTTGGGTGTTAATCGGTGGTTTTTCAGCATGGGGCGGTATTGTCCGATATATCATAGATGTTCAAGAAAAACAGCGAAGCTGGAATCTGTTCGATATTTTGAGTCAGGTAATTATATCTGGATTTACTGGCCTTCTCGGTGGATTACTTGGCTTTGAGAATGCTAAAAGCTATTACTTCACGCTGGCCATCGCAGGTTTATGCGGCACTATGGGTAATACGGCGCTAAATTACATTCGCAAAAGATTTTTATCTAACCCTATTAGGTGAATTAGGTTAAGAACCGCTAACAAAACCTCAGGCTATAGTTTTTAATTTTCTGAATTTATCACGTACGCCATTGTGCTAGATCAGTGACTTACTGATGATAGTCGGAGGTTTTGTTAGCTACCCTAGGTAAAGATGGTGCTGACGACACCAAAGGCTACCATGAAGCGATTATCAAGTGACAAGCATTCCTACTCAGAAAAATGCCAGGTGGTGTAAGGAAAATCGGCTGAATGTTGGAGTCCGTAACGAGGTTATACATACCAGGCACTATCTGGGTTACGCGATTTGAAGGCAATGCAGTGGTTACTATCGCCGCAGTCGAATAGAAATCAAGATATACGGCTTTAAGTTGCTTGGTGAGCGAGTGATGGTAAAAACTTCGTCCGTCAAGCCTCAGAATCCTAAGTACGGGCAGTAATCTTGAACTGCTTCACGCATCTCGGGGCGCTGAAGATGGTACGTCTGCCATAAATTCATCTGGAAAAAGAGGTTTTGTATTCTAAAACCAACTTATGCAACAAAGCCATCTGGCAGCAAAAAAATAGATGAATGATATGAAGATCTACATAAATGATGCACCCCGCCAGCTTTTGAATACCCAGTGCGCGGAACACGATACGCTGGTTGCTAAGGGAGGAATTTCTGAGCCAGTCTGCTGCTTGGCTGATGGCCTCATCATATGAGGTGGTCTAGTTATATGCTATATGAATATGAGCAACGAAATTATGAAAACTATCATGACAAATACTAACCGGTGATCAGTTAATTTGTCATTAGCCGACTTGGCAGTCAGCAACAATTTGGCAAATCGTGCTGAATTGACTGTCTAATTCATTCAGACTAGCTTGGAAGCGGCTATTTTGTCACAAATCCCTGCTAATCCTTAAATTCAGGCACATTAAATTTTGAAAATTATCCGATAGGCAAGACATGGAAACAACCAGCAACATGAACGACCAAACGTATCGCATTTCAGCTACTCAATTGCCGAGAAAAATACGGATTTACCTGCTAGTACTTGTGTCGACGGCAGCATTGAATGGATGTAGTTCCGTTTATTCAGAAAGTGCCACAACCGGCGCTGGCATTGTAGGTGCAGCGCTCGCAGCCAAGGTTACCCGTAATGCTGCCGTTGCAACCGGTATCGGCCTGGGCGTAGTCGCAGCGACGAAGGCAGGAGTGCAATATTCTGAGCGCGTTGCCCATACCTATGCCCAAGATAGCATCGCTAATGTTGCTGGACCACTTAGAGTGGGGACCATTGCACATTGGAGCGTCGTGCATTCCGTACCCATCGAAGATGATGAACATGGTCGTGTCACCGTCAGTCGTTTGATCAGTGACGGGGCATTGGATTGCAAAGAAATTGTCTTCTCGATCGATCAAGATGCGAAAAGGGATGCCGCTACCAGCAGTGCCTTCTATGTCGCCGCGATTTGCCACGATGGCACTACCTGGAAATGGGCCTCCGCAGAACCGGCTACCGAACGGTGGGGGGCACTGCAATGAAAGAAAGGTGGCAGCGGATACTGATCTGCAGCGCATTGTATCTCAGCATGGCGGCCGTGTTAGGAGGGTGTTCATCTATGGGGGCTGTCGGTGGTGCAACAGCGGGTCTTGCTACCGGCCTGATAACCAGCAATCCGGCGATCGGTATTGGTGTGGGAATTGCCGTGCAGGCTACAACGGATGAAGCGATCAACCGATACATGCGTAGTATGCACAATGACCAGCAGAATCTGATTGCTACGGTGGCTGGTGGGTTGCCAGTAGGTGAAATACGGCCATGGCGCATCAAGCATACTTTTCCCATTGAAAACAATCATGGTCGGGTGAGGGTCACGCGTACCTTCACTACTGCGTTGGTCACCTGCAAAGACTTGTTGTTCTCGGTCGCCGTGGACGACACACCAAATGCATATGAAGACTGGTATGCCACCAGTGCTTGTCGTCAGGGTTCAATTTGGAAATGGGCATCGGCCGAACCAGCGGTGGCACGGTGGGGTAATTTGCACTAAGTTCCTGTTCAAAGTGGCGCTGTTGCATGCCGTAGAAGTTTCAATTTGGTCTGACAGTCTTCCATTTTGACGGAGGGTGTGCGATTTTTTGTGTAACCGGAGTTGGGTTTACGCCTGGAAAATGCGTCCAGCAAATATCATTGCTCAACCAATGGCGTATTTGCACTGCCCTCTTGAATGTGATAAATTTTTTTGTATTTGGTTACAATTTGATTATAAGTTCCATTTTTTATTATTTCCCCCAGCCCAGAGTTGAATTTATCCAACAATTCCTTTGAATTTGGGTATTGTTTCGAAACCATTAAGAACATTTCTCCGTTAATAAGGGGCTTCTCCAATGTGGCAAAGTCGTCTTGCATGATTTTTGGAAACTCATGTTTAATTATCCACCAGCCCCTTTCAGTGCTTGCAGGAACCAAATCTGCTCTATCCACGGATAACATTCTAAAGGCATTCACATCACTATTGCCAAGTTCAATATTTAGGCCTTTCTTTTTAAAAATAGGCACATACCAATAACCGATCGTTCCCATCATGCTATAGGGTTTTAAGCTTTCCCAGTTATAATTTAAAGGTGGAGATTTGATATGGGATTTTTTGTAAAAAAACCTCCCGGTCCAAGGTGCAATAGAATCAGAGAAGTAAAATAACTCCCTTCGCTCTGCATTTTTTTGATATGGATAAACGGCAAAAGCTTTTCCAGTCTGGACGAGAAGTTCCGCTCTCGGAAATGGAAGGTATTTTATATTAATTGATATATTTTGCACATCGCAAACAGCCTTGACAATTTCTGTTGCAACGCCGCCACTTTGCATTGCTTCAGACGAGAAGGGGGGGAATTCTCCCGTCACAATTGAAACTTCCTCTGCATACGAGAGTGTTGGAAGAAATAAATATACAATAAATTTAATTAAGTCCATGATTCAAAACCTTACCAAAACACAATCATATAAAAATAGCGGCTTTAATATTAAAATGTTATAGATATTAATCCGGCAGTAATAATCCGTACAGATTGTATACTTCCGGCATGGAAAAAATCGATGTGCGCAAGCTTGAACTGGCCGCCCGTGAGCAGCTGAGGCGTACCGCTATCCGGATGTACAAGCGAGGCCGGTCTCAAGCCAGTATTGCCGAAGAACTCGGGCTGCGCCGCCCCACCATTTCCGCCTGGGTGGTGCGTGAGGCAGCACTAGGTGCGCAGGGATTCAAAGAACAGAAGCGCGGTCGCGCCGAAGGCACCGGCCGTCGGCTGACCGAGGCGCAGGAAGCCCGGATCAAGCAGGACATCGTGGATCGCACGCCAGACCAGATGAAGCTGAGGTTTGCCCTGTGGAGTGCTCAGGCGGTCAAGGCTGTAATCAAGCAGATGTTTCTGATCGATCTGCCGATCCGTACTGTCCGTCTGTACTTGGCCCGCTGGGGCTTTACGCCGCAGCGCCCGCTCAAACGCGCTTATGAGCAGCGACCGGCAGCAGTCGAGAAATGGCTCAAGGAGGAATACCCGGCTATCGTCGCGCGTGCCAAAGCGGAAATGGCTGAAATCAGCTGGGGCGACGAATCGGCGGTGTCGAGTGTTGAGCACTTTCCGCGTGGCTACGCCCCAAAAGGCCAAACCCCAGTTCTGGTGTTATCCCAATCGAAAAGAGCGCGCATCAACTTGATTTCGGCCATTACCAACCAAGGCAAGATGCGCTTCATGCTGTACCGGGAGACCTTGACGGCCCGGGTGCTGATCAAGTTTCTGATGCGGCTGATCCGTGATGCTGGCGGCAAGAAGGTGTTCTTGATCCTCGACAACTTGCGCGTGCATCACAGCAAGCTGGTGCAAGCATGGTTGGAGGAGGAAGAGAACAAGAAGGCGATTGAGTTGTTCTTCCTGCCCAGCTACTCACCGGAACTGAACCCGGATGAATACTTGAACGGCGACCTGAAGGCCAGAATGAGCGCAGGTGAGCCGGTTCGATCAGACGGTCAACTTCAAGGGAAAGTGCTGTCCCATTTACGCTCATTGCAGAAGCAGCCGGCCAGAATCCGGTCGTACTTCCGGCATGAAAAAATCCGCTACGCGGCATGAGCTTTCTGTACGGTATTTGACTGCCGGATTAATAAGAAAAATACGCTTGTCAAGCGATCATAAAATCACTTCCATGCAATCTATTCCCGACTGGATTGTATTGGGCTGGATCAAATCTGCCTGCGGCATAAACTAGTGATGGGGGCGTGTACTGAATTTTGTGTAAACGGACATTTGGCAGGAAACTGCCACCTAGTCTGGAGACACAATGAGCTCGAAGAAACACGACGTACCTGACACACTACTGGACAGCTTGCTGGCCAATTACCAGAAGCCCGAAGACCTCATCGGCGAGAACGGCTTGCTCAAACAGCTCACCAAGCTGCTGGTCGAGAAAGCACTGGATGCCGAGATGGCCGCACACCTTGGCCATAGCAAACACGAGCCGGTGCTCAATCCCTCCGGTAACACCCGGAATGGCAAGAGCCGAAAGACCCTCAAGGGCGAGTTCGGTGAATTGCCTATCGAGGTACCACGCGACCGCCAGGGTACCTTTGAGCCGCAACTCATTCCCAAGCACCAGACCCGCTGGACCGGATTCGACGACAAAGTCATCTCGCTTTACGCCCGGGGGATGACTGTTCGGGAAATTCAGGCCCATCTGGAAGAAATGTATGGCACAGAGGTCTCACCCAGCCTGATCTCCTCCATCACGGATTCCGTCACCGAAGAGGTCAAAGCTTGGCAGGCTCGCCCTCTCGATTCGGTTTATCCAATCATCTACCTCGACTGCATCCACGTGAAGGTACGTGAGGGGGCTGTACGCGTAAAAGCCGTCTATCTCGCCATCGGCGTTACCCTGGCTGGAGAGAAGGAGGTGCTGGGGATGTGGCTGGCGCAGACGGAGGGAGCCAAGTTCTGGCTTCAGGTCGTGACCGAACTGCGTAACCGGGGCGTACAGGACATCTTTATCGCCTGCGTCGATGGCCTGAAGGGCTTCCCGGAGGCTATCGAGGCGGTCTTCCCGAAAGCAGCCGTGCAGTTGTGCATCGTACACATGGTGCGACACAGCCTGAACTACGTGTCGTGGAAGCGGCGTGCTGAAGTAGCCGCCGACCTGAAACGAATCTACCAATCGGCCACCCTCGACGAAGCTGAGCAGCGGCTAGGTGAGTTTGAGGCCAAGTGGGATGATGAGTATTTGCCGATTGGTCAGTCCTGGCGGCGCAACTGGGCTCGGTTAACGCCATTCTTCGACTACCCGCCGGAGATCAGGAAAGTGATCTACACCACCAATGCCATCGAGTCGGTGAATATGAGTCTGCGAAAGCTGACCAAGAATCGGGGCTCGTTCCCGAGTGATGAGGCGTTGCTGAAACTGTTCTATCTGGCGCTGAGGAACATCAGTCAGAAGTGGACCATGCCGATTCGGGATTGGAAGGCAGCGCTGACTCGCTTTACCATTCAGTTCGAGGAACGCATTCCACAGGCGTAACCCAAACCCCGTTTACACAAAAATTCGGACAGGCTTGACGGCGCCCGATTGTCAGATCAATTCAGCTTGTCGACCTTTTCCCTCCATTCCGATTTGCCTTCGATAAAGGTCTGCAACGGCGTACGGCCGCAGCACATCTTTCCCTGGTGGGTTCGTTCTTGATTGTAGTGGATCAGCCAGGCATCCAGATCCGCCTGTAACTCGTCGAGCGTCAGGTAAAGCTTCTTGCGGAACGCCACCTGGTAAAACTCCTGCAGGATCGTTTTGTGGAAGCGCTCGCAGATGCCGTTCGTTTGCGGATGCCGGGCCTTGGTCTTGGTGTGTTCGATGTCGTTCACCGCCAAGTAAAGCTGATAATCATGGCCTTCCGGCTTGCCGCAATACTCCGTGCCGCGATCGGTCAGAATGCGCAGTACGCCCATCTCATGCTCAGCAAAGAACGGCAGGACTCGGTCATTGAGCAGATCCGCTCCGGTAATCGGCGTCTTGGTGGTGTATAGCTTGGCAAAGGCCATTTTGCTGTAGGTGTCGACGAAGGTCTGTTGGTAGATTCGCCCGACGCCTTTGATCGTGCCGACATAAAGGTGTCCTGCGATCCCAGATAGCCCGGATGGGCCGTTTCGATCTCACCGTGCGCGACATCGTCTTCCTGCTTGCGTTCCAGCGCTGCGATCTGCGCGTCGGTCAACGTAATGGACTGCTCGGCAATCACCCGCTCCAAGGCCAGCAGCCGTTGCTTGAACGACGCCAGGTCGTGCCGCAGCCAGACGGAGCGGACGCCGGATGGCGAGACAAACACGCCGCGCTGGCGCAGTTCGTTGCTGACGCGAACCTGACCATGCGCGGGCTGCTCGGTCGCATAGGCGACAACGGCGGCTTCGATGGTTTCGTCTATGCGGTTCTTGTGGTTGGGCTTGCGCCGATTGGCATCGAAAAGCGCATCGATACCTCCTTCTGCGACGGCATTCTGGTAGCGGTAAAAGGTGTCGCGGGACATGCCCATCATCTTGCAGGCCTTGGACACGTTGCCCAGCTCGGCGGCCAGATTCAGTAGGCCGATCTTGTGCTTGATGATGTTCTGGTTGAGACTAGCCATGGGGTTACTCCTGCGCTTGCGCGCTGTCTTGATGAAGATTCGCACCTCTATCAAAACGGGTAACCCCACCTCTCGGCAAGGCCTGACTGTCAGATCAAGTCTGAACTTTTACATCTCATATCATGTCGACTGCGCCACCCTGCGGTATCGACAATATAATCTCAGCTCGCCAGCGTCGTCTTGTCGAACATCTTGCATCTGCCGGACTTGATAGGCTAGGGTCAATATGGGGTTGTAAGCGGGAAGTCGCCAAAATTTTGTCTCTGAGGGCCCTGGGAATGGGGTCACTGCTTGAATGTTCAGTTTATTCATGAGATGAGGTGATAAATGAAAAGTAAGTGTATAAAAATGCTCTGTGGCTTCGCATTGTGTTTTGTCGCTGGCGGAACAGTAGCGGAAGACAGCCTTAAGCCTGAACAGTATCCGGTGGAGTGTCAGCCATCCAGAGGCACTGTGCCGTCCTGGCTAAACAGGCTGATACAACAGGGACATGTTTCCGCCAGCAGTTATGTCAATCAGTTCTGGTACAAAGACTGGCTAAGCACAACGCTCAGCACCTGCACGGATCTGAGCGAGATAGACGGGCGACGCTTTAACGACGGAAAACTGAATACAACCAATATTTACTGGCGAACCGACAGCAGGCCACAGTTCCGTGGCGGCAGTGCCGGTAAGGGCAGAGACGTTAGCGATATCTTTGTTGAGGGAATTTATCCCTGGAAGTATGATGGGGAGCTACTGGCATTCAGTGGCATCAGCAATCATAATTCTGGACTCGTTAATACAGGATATAATGCATATTATATTTTTGGTAAAGGTTATGGTGTTGCCGGAGGAGGCGTTGGTTTTATCATTGATGCTCCAGGTGGTATCAATCAGGGTCTGATAATTTTTGACCCTGCAAATAAAACCGTAAACAACGGAAGCCTCCATCACCTACCAGATACCACGGCTCCACAAGATATTCAAAAAAAGGGCCACGACACGATTGTCTTCCCTGGAGGGGTTCGGGCAGAATATATAAAAGGGGCCTTTAAACAGAATGCTACGACCCACAATCTTGAGTATTTTTCTAACCCGCATTACCGTTATCCTGCTCCTCTGTCGAATGAATTTGATCTGGTCATGTCTGACCCAATGAGCGGCGATGAAAAATACGATAAAGGGAGCATTGAAATATCGAGTCGCAATATAACCACGTCTGCTGCCCCTCAGGGGAAGGCTGCTGGGGGGGTAGCCTATCGTTACATGAAAGGGGAGTCTGTAACGGTCAGTATCAAAGAAGGTCGCCCTGACTATTGCTGGTATGTCAACATGAAAAAGAGAAGCACGCCAACGACAGCCCCTCTGGTCCTGACCATGGAGGACCAGACTCTGCCGGTAGCCGTTGTATACAGGGATAAATGCCAGTAATTAGAGTGGCTAACAAAAATCTTGATGCTGCGCTGGCCGACTTGCCTCAGACGTAAAACTGAATTTTGTTAGATGGTATGGACGCCTCCTGTAGTGGTCAACCATTCCCGGACAGTTTGTTAAGTTGCGCTTCCCGGACTGCCGGCGGCAAACAAGCCTGTCCGAATTTTTGTGTAAACGGGGTTTGGGTTACGCCTGTGGAATGCGTTCCTCGAACTGAATGGTAAAGCGAGTCAGCGCTGCCTTCCAATCCCGAATCGGCATGGTCCACTTCTGACTGATGTTCCTCAGCGCCAGATAGAACAGTTTCAGCAACGCCTCATCACTCGGGAACGAGCCCCGATTCTTGGTCAGCTTTCGCAGACTCATATTCACCGACTCGATGGCATTGGTGGTGTAGATCACTTTCCTGATCTCCGGCGGGTAGTCGAAGAATGGCGTTAACCGAGCCCAGTTGCGCCGCCAGGACTGACCAATCGGCAAATACTCATCATCCCACTTGGCCTCAAACTCACCTAGCCGCTGCTCAGCTTCGTCGAGGGTGGCCGATTGGTAGATTCGTTTCAGGTCGGCGGCTACTTCAGCACGCCGCTTCCACGACACGTAGTTCAGGCTGTGTCGCACCATGTGTACGATGCACAACTGCACGGCTGCTTTCGGGAAGACCGCCTCGATAGCCTCCGGGAAGCCCTTCAGGCCATCGACGCAGGCGATAAAGATGTCCTGTACGCCCCGGTTACGCAGTTCGGTCACGACCTGAAGCCAGAACTTGGCTCCCTCCGTCTGCGCCAGCCACATCCCCAGCACCTCCTTCTCTCCAGCCAGGGTAACGCCGATGGCGAGATAGACGGCTTTTACGCGTACAGCCCCCTCACGTACCTTCACGTGGATGCAGTCGAGGTAGATGATTGGATAAACCGAATCGAGAGGGCGAGCCTGCCAAGCTTTGACCTCTTCGGTGACGGAATCCGTGATGGAGGAGATCAGGCTGGGTGAGACCTCTGTGCCATACATTTCTTCCAGATGGGCCTGAATTTCCCGAACAGTCATCCCCCGGGCGTAAAGCGAGATGACTTTGTCGTCGAATCCGGTCCAGCGGGTCTGGTGCTTGGGAATGAGTTGCGGCTCAAAGGTACCCTGGCGGTCGCGTGGTACCTCGATAGGCAATTCACCGAACTCGCCCTTGAGGGTCTTTCGGCTCTTGCCATTCCGGGTGTTACCGGAGGGATTGAGCACCGGCTCGTGTTTGCTATGGCCAAGGTGTGCGGCCATCTCGGCATCCAGTGCTTTCTCGACCAGCAGCTTGGTGAGCTGTTTGAGCAAGCCGTTCTCGCCGATGAGGTCTTCGGGCTTCTGGTAATTGGCCAGCAAGCTGTCCAGTAGTGTGTCAGGTACGTCGTGTTTCTTCGAGCTCATTGTGTCTCCAGACTAGGTGGCAGTTTCCTGCCAAATGTCCGTTTACACAAAATTCAGTACACGCCCGTCTCAAGGTGAAATGGACGGCCCGGGCGCATTACTTTGTATTTTACCATCATCACATAAATTCAAGCGGCATAATCCCCACTAAGTTTCGGAATTTTCTGAAAAAAAATGCACGCCAATTTGTTCTTATGAACACATGTAAGATGTCGACTTTATCAACAAGAATTTATTTTAATGACTGAGCAAGAATTTGAGAAATCTCTTCGCCTGACTGCAGATAGAATATATGCATCCATTCAGATCGGAAGAATGAAAAATTACTTATCTGAAATCAGTAATTTAATAACAAAATACGCTGTAAAATTTGATGTGTACACTGTTGGAATTTCTCAATTAGAGCATGAGGTTTCACTATATCCGATAAAAGAGGAAATGTTAGAAACCCAATGTCGGGCCGAAGAAATATCGATCCTGACAACACTTGTTAGATCTTTGAGGGAAATAGATATACTATCGGCATTGATTGGAAGAAGTGAATTAGCATACGCAGCTGAATTAATAAAATTTGCCTGCCAAGATAAAGATCTTATTATAATTAGAGAGGGGATAAAAAATTTAATTCTCTTGATGGAAAAATTGTGAAATAGAAATACCTCATGGATTATCGCCATCTCTTGATAGCAGCATGTTCAGGCATTCAGCGTCAAGAATACAAATAGGCTGAAGTCCACCGGATCAACATATAACATATCGCCAGAACCGAGGCGGCTTTTATGATATGAAGCCGAACAGACAAGCGTTACGCGTATGTGGTACTTGGTCGGATCTTCTATCCGATCACGTTCCTAACAGGCTGTTGAAATACTGGTGTCTCGAGCACTGATCAGCGACGATGCTGACAAACACCGGGATGGAAGTCCAGTAGCCGAAATACGCGGTTGACTGTGTCATGGAAGGGGATGCCATGCTTAAGCGGCAGAAAGCGCCGTAACCAAGCGTCCTTGACATCAGCCCACTCGGCAACCTCCACGAAGCTCTCCGCGGCGCATACGGCAATGACCAGAATCTCGGGTCATGGATGGGCAATGTAGCACCCGGTTCGAGGTTCTGGCATGTCGGCCAAGTGTTCCCATCCTATCCCGGAAAAGCTTGAGCGTTCAACTCAAATCGGGACAATTGGCAAGCTTGTCTGGCTATGACATAAAGGTGCGATTACCCTGGCTTCAAAGGCCATGCACACAGCACGCTCGCGTACTCCAGGAGAATAACTTGATGGCTTTGCTTCATGATTTCGTCCTCTCAAGAGTTGGCGCCTCCATCAAACCCGGGGCAGTTGACTCCAATATTTATGCCAATGAGCTGCAATGTTTGTTGAATAAATTCACTTAGGGAGATGGTAACCTCATCTTGTTATGGGGGTATGCAACAACGATCTTGGATATTTATCGATCGAATACTATTCTGTGTAGTGCAGCACGTTTTGCCTGAAAATTTAGACAAGCTTGTATGCATATTTAAACGCTGGCGACGAAATATAGAAGCTATCCCTACACAGTCCGTAATTAAAGTCTGAGTAGTAGCCCATATTTTGATCGAATATTTATAGGCGTACCAATTTTGATTGGAAAATCATCATGCCTGTAGAAAAACTCGCTCAAGCATCAATTGATCATGCTGGCACAGACTATCGCCTTGTTGAATTATTCCAAGGAGATGTAACCATGCTCCCTGCGACGGATGCAGTGGAATTTCTAGCCGTGTTTATCGAGCCAGGAAAATATGAGTCATCAGCCAACGAGGTAGTAGGCCGTTTGGCAGAGAAAGGGGTTAATCTGCAAGCCCTTTCACAAAAACACGCAATTGATCTTAGACCAACTTACCCATGTTGGATCTCCGAGGAAGTAGACTCGGTCGATTCCATCCATTTTCGCCGCCTACTTGTTTTCGAGATTGAAGCTCCTGCACTACATATTGCTTCCGAATGCTGGAAAGTGTTCCGTGCGCTTCAGGCGGTAACTAAAGGGAAGAAAACTTCAATCGCAATCCAGGCAGGTGGAGCTGGCCAGGCTGTGGCAGAACAGTCTCGGTTACTACGGATGCTATTCTTCGCCGCTACGCGCTATGGCAGCGTGGTGACCTGGCCATTGGAGTCCGTCAAACTCTTTGTGCATCCATCTGAGGCCTGGCCGCAAACTAGTATCGTCACGGAATTTAAAAACCTGACGGCTGCCTACAATAAACCACCGATCACACTTCCTATTGAAAAGTCTCCTACCAATTGGAAGGAGGATGAGGGGGAACGTACGCGCGCACGTGATTTTTTGGCAAAGGGAGGAAATAACGGATCCACTGAAAACCACACGCCTCGGCAAATTGAACTGTTAAAAGCATGGACAGCCAATACTATCTTTAAAGCTATTAGTCAGACATTGTATGCTAACAATATCGATGACCCTGGATTTATCTATCTTCAAGCAACAATAGAAGGCATCAGTTCCGCTTTAGCTAATTTACCTAATTATACGAATGATGATCCAACTTTGCGCGGTGCTAATCTGCGTGATTCTGATTTTATACAATATAAATTAGGTGCAAATTTGTCACACCTGGCCTTTACAAGTGCCTCAATTGACCATCCTTTTCCAGCACAGGCACTTTTAAAAATCACTAGTGAATCTGGCAAAAGGATCGAGGATTTTTCCATGTATCCCGACGAAGGTGAGGTATTGTTTGATCGAGGCATGACCGATATTGTCACATGTGTAGATGGGTGCTCTCCCAGTACTGGTAATGCCACGATTCCGCCTGGTCAATACAAGTATGTTTTCGAAACGAAACAGTATGAAAAATTTCCTATCTGAATCATTAAATTGAGGATTTCAGCCATGGTAAATTTGAACGAAATAAACAAGGAAGATCTGGGTTACATTTTGGGATGGGCCTCCCCCAAACCCAGTTTAGCCCCTCGTCTTGGTACGACTACGGCGACAACCGATATATCCGATATGCAACTGCTTCAGGCAATGGATACGAGACAGTTCTTCATCCAATTTGACTGGAGGACTGAATTTTCCGATGGAGCAGATCCGCGATTAAGCGATATCAACCTTATAGACAACGCCGATCTGATTTTGTTGCGAAAAATCATGACGGCCCATGTCCGCATGGATCGTTTCATCGGAAATCATCTGGAGCATCTGATGCTTTCGGGGTATTGGGCACGCTGCATGGGAAGACTACAACAGCTTCATGATGCTATGTCATAGGGCTGTTTGGATTTGTAGCTTTTTACTATTACGTACTAATCTCGCCAACTTTTTCACTGCATCGCGGGAGATTGTTTATCATGGCGCCTTTACATTTTTACCGGACATTACAAGGACTCCTGGTTACTGCTGCGCTGTCTGCCAGCATGCCGTTGTTTGCCGCAGATACCCTGCCGGAGTCCTGCCAACCAGGGCCAGATAAGGTTCCCCCTTGGATTGCGAGCCTGCCAGAAGCGATGGCTAAACCGGTTTATCTTGACCAGCCTTGGTATCAGGACTGGCTCACGACCACACTTAGCCTGTGTACGAACCTGACCCAACTTCCGCTGGACAACCGTCCCCAAATGCAGATTATCTGGCGTGGTCATTCGGAAGATGAGCAGGGGCCGCTGTTCAATGGTGCCGGGAACCATCACTATGAAATCCAAGATGTCTTTCAACACGGAATTTCCGTTATCGATCCGGTCGGATCGCTGAAATTACGGCCTGGGGTCGGCAGCGACACCAATAGTGCTCTTAAGAGTACTTCGTATTCTCGAGATGTGGCTGCCAGCTTCGCGATAAGTAGCAACAATCTGAAACATTACATCTACGTTTTGAATCCTCCCGGAGGTATCGCTGTCGACCAATCACTGGGGTGGCCGGAATCTCAGAGTGAATTCGAAATTGCCTTTCCCGGCGGCATCCAGTCCCGCTGGATCAAGGGTGTTTTTGAAGTTGCTAGGCAAGAACAGGGGAATCCACATGAAGAGGGAGGTTATTATCGCCTGTTTGCAAAACCCATACATTACACGCCCAACCCGCACTATGAACATGCGGGGGTAGCGCCTGGTACGGACGAAGTGGATGTGATCGTGTCTCGCAGCAACCCGCATCTCCGGATTCAAATGGCACCAGCCGGGATGCTGGTAGATACTCACACTTGGCGACTGCCGGTCAAGGACACGCTCAATACGGCATCGTATTCTGTGCAGACCTTGGACCATTCCCCAATATACTGGACCGGTTTTCAAGCAGGGGGAGCGTCAGGGCAAATGTATGATAATTTCCCCGCCCGAGCGAGCTGCGCGGTATTTGGTCCGCAACTGCAGGTGGACCGAACTTTGGCTATCAATGCAGATGCCGCTAAATCGAACATGGTTTCACGCCTGGACGGGTTATGTTCCTATATTAATGATCCACTTGCGATTCAGGTTCAGCATGTCGAGGCACATGTGATTTACGATCTGGCTCACCCCGGCCAGGTGATTTCAGGTATCCAGATGAAATGGCAGTTACCCCCAGCGGGTCTAGCTCCACACATCAAGGGATACCGGATTTATGGTGTAAAATCGGACCGTACTCTGGACTTGCTGCACACGGTCAACAATCCCGAGGTAACCAGCGCTACCTTCCTACCAGCTGACGTATCCCAGTATTTTGGGCAGTACCTGTTGGTGGCCAGTGAACTCGATACTCAGCCGGCATCGGAAAGTGATCTGGTAGTCGCTGTATTGAAATAAAAAATGGTCATGTCTAGCTTCGAAATAAATTCGAATATGTCAAGTCTGAATAAGCCATCTACCGGGGGTGAATGCTGCTTTTCATGGATGCGAGTGACTCAATAGCCCAACGCATCGTACCGTATCTCCACTATTAATCCGGCAGTAATAATCCGTACAGATTGTATACTTCCGGCATGGAAAAAATCGATGTGCGCAAGCTTGAACTGGCCGCCCGTGAGCAGCTGAGGCGTACCGCTATCCGGATGTACAAGCGAGGCCGGTCTCAAGCCAGTATTGCCGAAGAACTCGGGCTGCGCCGCCCCACCATTTCCGCCTGGGTGGTGCGTGAGGCAGCACTAGGTGCGCAGGGATTCAAAGAACAGAAGCGCGGTCGCGCCGAAGGCACCGGCCGTCGGCTGACCGAGGCGCAGGAAGCCCGGATCAAGCAGGACATCGTGGATCGCACGCCAGACCAGATGAAGCTGAGGTTTGCCCTGTGGAGTGCTCAGGCGGTCAAGGCTGTAATCAAGCAGATGTTTCTGATCGATCTGCCGATCCGTACTGTCCGTCTGTACTTGGCCCGCTGGGGCTTTACGCCGCAGCGCCCGCTCAAACGCGCTTATGAGCAGCGACCGGCAGCAGTCGAGAAATGGCTCAAGGAGGAATACCCGGCTATCGTCGCGCGTGCCAAAGCGGAAATGGCTGAAATCAGCTGGGGCGACGAATCGGCGGTGTCGAGTGTTGAGCACTTTCCGCGTGGCTACGCCCCAAAAGGCCAAACCCCAGTTCTGGTGTTATCCCAATCGAAAAGAGCGCGCATCAACTTGATTTCGGCCATTACCAACCAAGGCAAGATGCGCTTCATGCTGTACCGGGAGACCTTGACGGCCCGGGTGCTGATCAAGTTTCTGATGCGGCTGATCCGTGATGCTGGCGGCAAGAAGGTGTTCTTGATCCTCGACAACTTGCGCGTGCATCACAGCAAGCTGGTGCAAGCATGGTTGGAGGAGGAAGAGAACAAGAAGGCGATTGAGTTGTTCTTCCTGCCCAGCTACTCACCGGAACTGAACCCGGATGAATACTTGAACGGCGACCTGAAGGCCAGAATGAGCGCAGGTGAGCCGGTTCGATCAGACGGTCAACTTCAAGGGAAAGTGCTGTCCCATTTACGCTCATTGCAGAAGCAGCCGGCCAGAATCCGGTCGTACTTCCGGCATGAAAAAATCCGCTACGCGGCATGAGCTTTCTGTACGGTATTTGACTGCCGGATTAATAGGATGACCGGACTCTCCGGTCATCCATCGCTTCAATCATAAGGCAGGAATGCCTACAGGAGCCGGGTCAGTCCAACCTGATCCATCTCGGCCAGGAAGATTTCGCGGCGGGTGCGTTTCTTCTTGGCGGCGAGTTCGAGATCGGAGAAGGTCATTTGCTGTCACATGATGGCGTCCTGGGTCAGGCTAACATGGGATTATGTTTACGGGAGGGCCGGGGACTTGTTCAGATCTTTCCTAGCTCATCATCAATGAGCTTCCAATCGAAGGTATGTGTCCGTTGACGGATTGTGGCCTGCGTAAAATATTATGGAAGGGAAGATGCGCGCGCTGGTTTTCCAAAGAGTGGGAAAAGCCACCCTTGCTATTTGGGTATGGTTTGCTATGCTCAACAATTAAGATTATGCATTTCAGATTTCGGAGGCTAATTATGACCACTTTGATACAGGCACTTTTGCTCGCGGGAATATTTTCAACAGCTATTGTCAGTGCTTACGCACAAACAGTCAATGAGATTGGCAATTCTGTCGTAATGGATCTGTATGCTCGTTACAATTGGATCACTGAGCATTGCGGCACGGATAAATTGCAACCTGCCTTTTATTGCAGTGGAATCATTATTCGAACGACAGGAACAGGTGATTATGATCACTGGGACCCCAGTCCTCATTCTATAACGAGTGGTGGCGTATCATTTTCCTATATTCGGGCAGATGTGTTAGGCGGCGTATATGGTGTATCAGATGTACATGGATTCCTGCTGGATGCGCCAGAAAAAATGGCAGCTGGTAAATTAAAACCAACTGTACTGTGTTACTTTCCACGAGATGCGTCAAGCAGTCATAGGTCTGGGGAAGGTGGGTGTGGTGAGGAGAATGGTGATCTCTACAGCCGACCATGCGACACACTTGGCATTCACTCCGCAGCGGAATGGTATCAAAATATGGTAGACCACAAAACCATGTGTGGATTCAATCTGAAAGATCCCAAAATAGCTACTGAGGTATTTCACCAAGGCATACTGACTTCTAAATATATTGAAGCCAGCGTTATAAAAAATTCGAAAGGATTTACAGGGTGGAATGAATTAATTTTGAAAGCATGGACACCGGGCGCTCCGGGGAAATTGCCGATTCAGGCCTTCTTCTACGCGCCGTGGAAAGGAGATGAGCGACTTGCTTACGCAGGGAGAAAAACCGCCATGCTGGACCAAAAGAAATATTTCGAAAAAACAGGAGTGTTTGTCCCCGTCATTGAGATTACGGTTCCCCGTTCGGTCAATGAGGGCTCGTTCAAATTTTCTTATCACCTAGACGATCAGACCATTCAACCATGACTTTATGATAATCTATATCTGTCCAGTCCTGGACGATTGCTGACGCGCGTTTTGAATAATCCAGGTCTTTGTTTTTACCAGCTCTTCATCGCCTGAATTGACGTTTGGTGCTGTAACGGATTTGTGCAACGAAGCCGATCATTGCAGTAAGATCAATTTGCTAATAATTGAGCAGTGAACGCCACCTGGGTTTAAAAGGATTTATTTAGTTGTAACCAGATTAACTCTTTTTTGGGTTGCTGACGATAGATATCAGAGGAGGGTTGCCAATTTTCTTCGCCAGTACCGCTGATATGTTCCAACCCTGGCCTCCACTCCAGTTCAGACCGATACCCGAGCCGGATAAGGTGGCGAAATTATCGTCGGTAACGAAACTTGGGACGCGGTCAAGGCCGGCCTGATCAACGAAGAGACCGACACGCTGAAGGTCAACGAGATCAAGGGCATCTTCAAGGGTCTGGAAGCCGAGATCGTTCGTGGGGTCAGCTCACGAAACGGAAAAAATAGCATTATAATCCATTGCCATAAATTAGAGGGCACCTCGAAAACCCCCGGAGTACCTGCCCGCTGGTAAAATTACTTTGTCCTGACTCTTGCCGAGCTTGAGCCCGATGAAACCGCGCAACGCCATCAAGAAAGACCTGTTCACCGCCGACCACCAGCATCTCTGCGACAAAGGGCTGATGTTGAAGCAAGGCACCATCGTCGATGCCACCCTGAACCACGCGCCCAGCTCCACCAAGAACGCCCAGGGCGAGCGCGATCCGGACATGCATCAAACCAGGAAGGGCAATCAGTGGTACTTCGGCATGAAGGCCCATATCGGGGTCGATGCCCAGTCCGGGCTGGTGCATCACGTGGCCGGCACCGTCGCCAATGTGGCGGATGTCACGATGGTCGATCAGTTGCTGCACGGCGAGGAAGTCGATGTGTTTGGCGACGCCGGCTTTACTGGCGTACACAAGCGAGCCGAACACCAATCGCGAGCGGTGCGCTGGTGGATTGCCATGAGGCCCGGTCAGCGCAAAGTGCTGACCGATTTTGCAGATGACCAGCAGATCAGCCTGGTCGAAACGGTCAAAGCCAAGGTTCGGGCCAAAGTTGAGCATCCCTTCCGGGTTATCAAGCAGCAGTTTGGCTACCTGAAAACACGCTACCGCGGCTTGAAGAAGAACACCACGCAACTGATGACGTTGTTCGGGCTGGCCAACATCTGGCTGGCGCGAAAGGCCTTGCTGGCGGGGAGCTGAAAGGGCGGATGGCCGGGAATCCGGTCATCCTGGTGGTTGCCGGTCTGAAATCGGTGGATTTATTGCAACCGAAGCCCCCGCGAGAAATTGCATTTCTGTTTGCGCGGCAGGTTGTTCAGACCTTTCCTAGGGTTTTCTTCGATGATTTCTTTTATCGATTCTGGTAAATCACAGAAAGACATAAAATTATAAAAGGTACTTTTACTGACACCATACTCAAGTCGGATAGCTTCGGCATTGGGGTAGTATCCTTCGGCAAGCGCAGCTTTAAGCGCCATTGCCTTGTCATAGTCCGTAAGTTGATTCCTTTCGATATTTGCTACCATCGCCCAGGCGAAACGCATCGCGCGGAGAGAGTTTGTCTCGAATAATAGCTTTGATAGAAACCATGCCAAGGCGATTTTTTATCGCCTTCAGCCGAGTTAATCCCTCGATCATCAGAACAGCTTTTTTGGATGACTTCCTGCAGCATCTGTTTGTCCAGGCACAGGTCGGCGACCATGCGCTTGAGACGGGCGTTCTCTTCTTCCAGTTGTAGAAGGTGGCTTCGGAGACACCCATCTTGCGGCAGACCTCGGCGACGGTGGTGTCGGACTCCGCCTGGCGCAACGCGAAGGCAATCTGCTCTTCGGTAAACTTCGATTTTTTCATGACAAACCTCCTGCCCAGATGGGCTTAAATTTGCCAGGAATTTCTACTTTTCGCCGCTACGTTTTTGCGGGAGAAGGTCATGTGCAACAAAGTCCGATAGAAGCGGTGGCGGCAATATTTTTAAGATTAAGCTTAAATTTCATTTAATTTTTGCATAATTACGAGTTTATATACTAAATTCGAAGTTTGAATTGGCTTTGTTGTACCAAGGAGTCAAATCAAGAATGTCCACATGGTTAGATGTTCAGTTTGGCAGGTGATTTTTATCTGTGGAAATATTTTTATGAGAAATATGGTTGGTATGTTGTCGTTAAATACCATCCCCAAAATCAATATTTTACTCATGTGACGAAATTAAATAGTTCAATTAAATTGACTGAAAAAGTACGTATAAACACGTAAAAAAACATCGAATTTGATATGCCATATGATTTAATGCCGCTTTAAAACATAGTCGATATGAATTTCTTTGCTCTGAGAGATTTAACATTTTGACAAGCCCAACGCTCTGCCGGTTGATTTTGATTTTCCATGATCTAGACTTCTAACGGTCTTGGTTTTTGATTTAGATGGGTGGATTAACCTTACATGTAAAGCAATATGACTTTTTAGGCTTAAGTTTTGCTTTAAATGTCTGAGTATAGAATTTAAAAGTTAACTTTACATTATTATGATGGAGCAAAGATAATGTCTTCCTCCCGACGAAATAATATTTCGCAACAGTTCTGGTTCATCCAGATAGTTGCGATATTGATTGGTTGCCTGGTCTGCAAGCCTGTTCGCGCAGATGACGCCACCACAGGGGCTACGCTGGCCAATCGGCTGACTAGCTTGTATCGGCAGGGTGCCGCTACTTGTGAGGACACCTTACCGCTGTGCGCTGGTCTTTTGATCCGTGAAGTGAGCGCGCTTCCCACCAATGGTAAGACTTGGTATCTGCACGCAGACGCGGCCAGCTCGACCAACCCGTTTACCGCTAAGCCGGATCTGACCGGGCTGGTCTTCCCGGCAGACGCAGGCCAACAAACGACGCGGCCATACTGTGCGTTGCCAGGCGCACCTACAGACGAAAACCGCACCGCCTATGGATGCTGGCCCGCCACGGAAGCAGACCATACCGGGGATTCCGATCGCTCTTCCTGCAGCGATTTGCTGGTGAAGTATGGGGGCGATGTCACCATGAGTAACTGGTTGAAGCGGAACGCTGACAAGCAGCCGGCATGCTCGTTCAGCGTCCAGCACAAAACTGAGTTCCAGCAGGCTTTACTAACCAGTGCTCATCAGTCTGCCCCGCTGTTGTTACCGATGCCTGAATGGCCAGCCTCGGCCCTTGATCCCGCCAACCTGCCCACGCGGGCAGTGGTTTATGCCGCGGGCTCCAATCAAGGCAAAGCCAATGCCGAAACGCTGCAGCAAACCCTAGAGAACGAAGGGGTGCACGTCTTGCGAGTCGCGTTGGATACGGCTAAAGGTGAGTTCCGCTATGAGCCTACCGTGGTGATACCGAGCTTTGATATGTCTGCCTTGCGTAAGTTGATACTAGATGGCACTGACACCAAACTAGATTTTTACCTTTCTGGCACTTCAAACCACCAGTCGCCTACAATCTTTACAAATAACGGTTATCTGCAACTACACCCAGCAACTTCTTTTGGTGTAAGTGGATCTAGAATGCCGGCTTATGGTCTGATAAAGGATGGGAGCCGTACGAAGGGAATATTCTATGTACCAACCCATAACATTACTGACGATGCCAACCTTATATATGCCTTGAAATATCAAGCTACAAAAATGGACACCGATCATCAAGTATATCCCATTTTCAAAATTGATACAGGTGGACAAGACGCCATTTCTCCTACTGGCAGTATAAGCATCATTTCACAAATAAATGTATCTGGGCCTAATCCGTATGCCACCATGGTGGCAAAAATTAAGGAATTGAACATACGCTTCAACAGTAAGATTTCAGGCTGTGGCCTTGATGAGCATGGTGGCAAGAAGCCGGCGTTTTTCTGTTCTGGATTGATCATGCGGTCGACGAATCATATCAGCCCCTTGCCGAATGCGATGGTGGCGTCCCATTATTTTATCCGAGCCGACACGCATACCATAAATCAGTGGGCCGCTTATGTTGGTATCATTTTAAAGCCAACGACGGAACTAGCGAAAAACTGGTTGAAATGCATCTATCCACGTGATGCGGCTACGTGGTTCCCGGGGGCACGTACCAAAGAGAATTACCTGTGTAGCGGCGGCGGCAGCGCCATACCGGCAAATGTGAATGACCCCAGTTCTTGCTCGCATGCTCTTCTGGGCTTGGGCTCCGGCGCAACTGCGGCGGAGTGGGCTGCTGCCTTTCAGAATAAATACCCCTCCACTATGGGAGAGAGTCAATGCAGTTTCAGTGTGCAAGACGCGAATCAATTCGCAGCAGCTATTCAGGTGTCAGGTACCAATGTTGCGAAAAACTTCGGCTACTCTTGGAATGAGTTGATTGTGAAGCCATGGACAGATGCGAGTATCCCAGAAATAGAAGCCATTTTTTGGACTCCGCGGCCTGACAAAAAATTTTATGACGAAGATTTTGATAAGGCCAATGCATTGGCTAATCAATATAAATTGAAAACAAATAAGTTGGTGCCAGTGGTGAAAGTCGATTTATTTAATAACGTTGTGAGTATGCCATAAGGTAGATTGTCAGGTGCTGATCATCGGTGCTGGTGAAATAATTTTTCTTAGTAATATGATGGCATTATGAAGAGGGTCACAGTAAACCGAGAGTGCATCGACGCTGTAGCGCGAAAAGCACATGTAGATATCATTTTCGAATTAGATTGTTTGGAGTGAATGAAATGGGAAAAATTAAATTCAATGACCTCAGTAAATTAACGGTCAAGGACAATGATATTGAAACTTGGATTAGCGAAACACATTATGCAGACGACTGGTTCGTAGGAAAAGACAGTCCTGTTCAGGCGCTTGGATCCCATAATGATGGCGCAGTGTGGAAAAGCGATATTTCCTCTGGTGTTAAATTGTGTCTGAAGGGGATTCCCGGCGAGATTTATGTCACCATCAAACTCGAAAAAGATAATAAGTACACATTTAGGTGGGCTGATTCGAGGGATCACCATGGCAGTGCGTCGGTGCCGGCTGACCAATACACAGTGTACATCAGCCAGACATCTGGGGTATTGCCCAGTAATGCAACGGCGAATTATAAGGCAACTTATACGAGTGCCAAGGAGGGCTGGGGTTCCCCGTCTTTTCCATTTACACCGACAGCTACAGGAACCTATTACCTTTCTTTCAGAGGTGTCAGACAACCAGGTGGCCAAGCCCGTGGTGCGATTATTAGTCAAGTGACTTGCGAAGCAGAAAATACGATATCGGAAAAACTGAACGTCAAGCTGGATACAGGAGCTGAGATCACGCTGAAACAGGGGCAAGCAAATGATCAGCCAATATTGATGCATCTAGTGAACGAGCATGGGGGGGGCGTCGGGGATGCCCATCTTGTGCTGACGTTAGAGAATGGGGATGCCCAGGTGATGTTTAACGTCGAGGGCAATCCGCAGCAGCAAAAATTTACGACGGATAGCGACGGAGGGCTGGTGGGTAATTTCACGCTGCGTAAGGAGCAGCTGAAGGCGGGCACCAAAATTGGTGGTGCCAAATTGCATGTGTCAATGAATAGCGAACTGATTGGCACGGTGAATATTCGCGTGGTAGCAAGCACGGCATGGGCGCTGGTAGCCGACCCGACGACAGTGACGGTTGACGTAAGCGGCAGCAAGGACGTGAAGCTAATCCTGAAAGAAGATGGGATAGGCAAGATAGGCGAGGTGCTGGAGGTCGATATCGATAAAGAAAATATCTCCGGTGAGAAAACGCTGAAAACAGACACCGATGGAGTGGCGACGCTTAAGCTGGGAGGAAAAATCCCGGGTACAGCCACTGTCACGGTCACCCACACGCGTTCGAAGGCCCAGGCTATCGTGAAGGTGGAAGTCACTGCGGTGACCGGCAAACATTATACCCTCAAACCAGAGCCGGCCACGCTGAAGGTGGAACTCAGCACCCAGAAGGATTTTAAGGTCGTGGTCTGGGACAACAGCAAGAACCAGGCGGCGGGCCGGGGGATAGCCGTGACAGTGACGGTCGATTCCAAAGATCTTAAAGATCTTAAAGTGGGGCCGAATACGGATCAGACCACCGATACGAAAACGACCGATGACCAAGGCGAGGTTACTTTTACTTTTGCGGGCACTAAACCGGAAACCACCACCCTGACCCTGAGCGCCAGCGACGCTGAAGAAGTTAAGATTCCACTCTCAGTGGGCGTCAGTTCGACTTTGTACCTGATCCAATCCGATAAACCAGCGGTTTCCATCTTGGCTGGGCAAACCATTGCCAATGCCCCCATCCACATTAGTGTGGTGCCGCATGACGGGGATGCGCCGAAAATAGTGCACTTCAACATCATTAAAACCGGCCTGTTCGTCATGGTAAAGGCGAAGGACGCGATTTGGCGGACTCACGGTGACATCGTGCTCGATAAAAATGGCAATGGCATTATTGACGAGATTCGAGCAGCAAATATCACAGAAAAGACATATCAAATCGACTTGACCGCTACTGACGCAAAGCCGATCTCAATACCCGTGACCGTGCAGTCGCTAATGCTGAACGTACAGCCCGCAAGCACAGATGCAAATCCGTTAAGCCTGCCGGGAGCTGGTCAGGATCCGATGCCAATCACCTCCGGCATGACTGGATGCGTTGTCATGGTTTCGCTAGCAGAGACTCATCCTCTAAAACCCGCACCGGTAGGGACCGAGGTCGATTTCGTGATAGTCAATCCTTCCAGCGCATCGAATTTAGCACAATTCGTACTTGCTGGGGGAGCATTAGACTTGAAGGCGTCTGGGCAGGTTAAGAGTGAAACTGGGCTGATTGCCTTGCCAACTTTCAAGCTTACCAACAGCCAGCTTGGGCATTTCCATATCGATGTGTATGCGAAAGGCCAGACAATACCGGCCGGACACTTCTATTTTTTGGTTAGAGAAGCACAGCCTATCGTAAAGATTGAATTTGATGCGGAGAAGCATACTGGCACAGGCGGCTATCCTTTTTCCCCCGGATATGTGGTGGCATATGTCAACGATCACGAGAGAGTTCCGGCTATGCCAGGGGAGGGGAGGGTGAACTTCACCATTGAAGGGCCTAATACGTATTATTTCACCGGCAGTGAGCCCCATTCTCAAACGGCATCGGTGTTGATCGGCCGTGGTGGGCGAGCAGTTATTCCTCAAATCACGCTTGAGACGGCTGCCGGAAGCTTTACGATTCTTGCGTCTTCTGGGAATGCCAAGGCCACTAAGTCCAATCCGTACGAGGTGGATTAATGATGGCAGACGATCTCAATGTGCGTTACCACCTGTCTATAGTAAATGAGTACCCGCCAACACTGCCTGAACCTGAGGAAACGACCAAGTTGATGTTTAAGGTTCTGGATATGAGCGATGGGGCCAGTGCACCCGGTGTTGGGGTCTCAGTGGCATTCACCCTTCATTTTCTGGATAAACTGACTTTCCAGGAAGGAAAAACACCGGCAGTGGCATTGCTTGAAACTGGCTCATGGGCACAAGGTGTGGTTACCGAGTCTGATCGAAATGGTCTGGCTACAGCCTATCTGAAGCAGGGGGCGTTAAATGTTGATGTTAATCTGGAGGTGAACATCCCTCCATTCACTGATACTTTGCGTGATCAGAAATTTCACCTCAAGTCAAAAACGGTTGTGCCAAAGGTAGATGTTAAAAAACTGGTTCTAGTCAGTGGGGACCGGCAATTTACGACACTGGATGGAGAGCCGTTTCATATCCTTGAGGTTCAGGCGTTGGGCGAAAAAAACGTGCCGCTTGAGAAGGCAAATATTCAGTTTCAAGTGCAGGGAAGTACGGGGAGCCAGACGGCGACTGCAGAGCCCACCAAATCAGATGGTAAAACACATGTTCTGCTGACAAAAGGGACGGTCCCTGGCGTTTTTACCGTTACGGCTAACAGTGGCAGCGCTGAGCCCGTGGTTTTTCATCTTGCATTGGGTCCAAACTATACAGATCTGGAAATATGGGTAAGTTCCCCCATTAGTATTTCATCCCATTTTATGGTGGTAGATTGTCCGGCGAAGATTCGGACGAAGGGACAAGCAGACGGATGGCCTTATGCCCATGGGCAAGTGTCTCTCATCAGTCCTGAGATCAGATTGGTACCAAATAGTTTACCTCCAGACAGGGAGTTAATCTCTGGCGACAAGGGTGAGCTGTTGGTCATCAATACCACGCATGCGCCACAGTTTACTGCTGTCGCTAAATCTGGTAGTGCTCGTGCCCAATTCATTATGATGGCGGGTGGCAAGCCACTACTAGGCACTGCAACATTTAAGATTACTTAACAAGATGAATGTGCTGTCATGATTTGAGTTGGTCTGCTGGACGAATAAAGGAAAGCAGGCCGGTTTGTGGTTGTTTCAACTTTTGGAGTCAATGATATGTCTGTAATTGCTACGAGTCCCGACCAAGATCACTTGGCGCTGGATGGAACTAAAAAATTTGGGGCCGTCTGGATCAGCCATACGGCTTCTCCTTCTACGGTGTGGGCTGGCGAGCTTGCAGCAGAAAAAGGAACCGACGTATCGGTGTTTCGGCTGACCGGTGGTGCTCCCTCTTGGACGAAGCATGAGAAGGTGGCACTGCCGTACCCATCATATGCGAAGAAGGCGAGTGATCAGACAGCCCCTTGGGTCTCAGGTATTGTGGTGGACCAAAAAAATCAGGTCTGGATAAGTGATTACCAGAATGGTGTACTGTACCGTATTGATGGAAGTCAGACGACTCTGCCGCCGGAAGCGACGATTATTTATAGCGAGCTTAATGCTCAATTTGTTGATATTGCGCTACAGGCGGACAGTAAGGGCCAACGAGTGTGGGTGCTCGATTCAGATAAGGCCACACTTTACGCGTTTGAATTGGAGGCAAAGGCCACTAGCAATCCTGCAAAAAAGATTATATTGCGTTCGAATTCTACTGCTGATCACGTTGCCTATGATGTGGATACCAACACACTCTGGGTGACGGTCAGGGACAATCAGGATGACAAGTATTCGTTATGCTCTATAAATGTGGCTGAGGACATGCCGACTCCCCATTTTTATGATGTGGAGGCTGGAATTGTGGCTCCTAAGATGATCAAGTCCGGGGGCAAGGGGGGGCGCCTTTATCTGGGTACCGGGACAGGCAAGGTAGTTTGCTACGATATCAGCGGTGGCGCAGCTAAGCAGCCGAGTAAGGTGTGGGAAACGCCAGTCCTGAAAAATGGCTCTGACGCGATCTCTGTCGAGTATTTGGAGGTGGATGCCGCCGGATATATTTGGTTTGGGGACAGCAGCAATGAAACCCACCCAGGCGTGATCTATGGGTTGGAGCCTGAGCGCGGTGAGCTGCAGGCCCAATTCAACTTGAAAAATGTGACTAGCACCGTCCAGCCGATGGGGCTTGCCTGGGACCCGGCATCGGACTATCTGTTAGTTAGCGATGACAATCCAAATGGTGGCCTTGTTTGGGTGAGCTTGAAGGATGCCGGTCCAATTGACAAGGATGGCAAGGCAAAGTACACACTGGCCTTCGAGCCGCTAGAAGGCAGCGCTGTGGCAAAGGCTGTTTTTGGCCCCATTACGCTGAAGGCTACTTTCGAAGCGAAACCCTTGGCCGTTCCTGTCATGCTGAGCATTGACGATAAGAGCCTTGCTAAGCTCACGTCTACCCCAGCGTCGACATCGGTGCCGACCGGAGGACTGGTCATTAAGGATCTGACCGCAGAGGATCAAGCAGGCAAAACGTTTGTATTGACAGCGTCGGGTCGCGGGAATCTCCAGGGTAAATTTAAGGGGATGATTGATTTTAATATTAAACAACTGGATTTTAGTCCTAACAAAAAGCGTTATGCACAACAAGGAGATGACTTCCCTATTGATGCTGATACGCCAGTACTGAAGTCAGATCCTGCTGACCTTAAGGCACAGGTCAAACTTAAAGTAACCGGTGGGATATTCCCTACGGTGAGCAAGGATGAATCGGATATGAAAATCGGGGAAAAAATTCCTGCCGTTAAGGCAGGGAAAAAGGCCGGGGATCTTGTGATTACCGCGACCGCTCAGAATGGTAAACAGGCAGTTCTTACCTGGAAGGTATTGGCTACGCCGACAGAGACACAGGGTCGGGCGGCGATTACATTTAACCGTCACAGTATTCCAACGCAGGCGAAGGATTACCCGTATCACCTGATGGGACACGAGGACTCCACCAACCCAAGTAGCAAATTGATAGGGGTTGGACCATGGAGCGTGCGAGTCACCATTGATCCAGCGGTGAGCGGTGTCAAATTCAAAGCCGGCGCATCGGTAAAGATGGATTCTGCTGGACAATGGATTGAATTAATGTCTGCGGAAGATACTGGATTGGTAAATATCCCGTATGAAAAACTTGAAATAAGTACTGCAGTCTCTCACCTAAGGCTCACTATCCGTGCTAATACCAAGCGAGAAGGTGGGGGGGTGGATAGCTTGGCGCCATTAGACGTGCCCATTAAGATACAGTAACCCTGGTAGAGAAGCGATCAGACTTCGGTATATGACAGTGTTCAAGAAAGGCTTCATTGACGTAATGGGGCCTTTTTATCTATGCAATTTTGTGCATCTTACAGTGAGAATTTTGCCGTTATGATTTTGGCAGAGCGGTACAGATGCCATGCCATTGGCATTAATATGCAAATAATATATAATTTAAATTATCAATATGCCATACAAAATAAGACAAATCTGAAAATAGCGCTTTTAAACCTTGTTCTTCCTAAGACAGTTAGACTTCGGAGCTTCTTTGATAAATAGTGCTTTGATTATGATAGACAAAGGCTTTGAAAAAGAAGCGCATTTGATTGTGCGTCGATCCCATACGGCTTTCCAAGTGAATGGAAGAAAAATTTCTTTTTAGGAGGATGTGCTTATGCAATTGGTTCCCTATCGTTTAACCGTGCTTGCCTCTCTGGTTCTGGCATTGGGTAGTGCCGGGTTGCCTGTCCCCGCGGCAGCAGGGCCAATTACCGTGTCGTCAGGGACAACAACGCTAGATGGATCTGTCGATCATTCAAATGACTATGTTCGCATGACTGGCGGCACCCTACAGATTCAGTCCGGCACCAACCTTGGGATGTCGGCGCTTAATTCGACGGGCGGCCTGAATACCTCGGTTGAATCCTCAGGAGGCCAGGTCAATATTCAGGGCGGTGCTCAGTTTGCAGGTGGGCTGACTTTCACCAATAGCTCAACTGCAAATGTAGGCGTTGGGGGAAGCGGGCAAGCGACTATTACCGGCCTTGCCGGGTATGGTAACGCTGCCGTGTCTTTGGATCAGGTAACGGTAACGGGGACGACCGCGGATAGCACAGCCCCGGTCACTTTGCAGGGCTCAAGTTTTGTGTCGACGACTGCCAACACCACCATTACGTCGGTAGGCCCTCATGACGCGGTAGATCTGGGAGATACGTCAAGTATGGAACTCAATGGTTCGCACTTGAATAGTGATCTCAGTGGGATACTTATTTCGGATCAAGCGTCCGCCACCTTAAACAATGTCACTATCAATGCGAAAGGTGACGGAGTATGGACGGAAGGTGGTGTCACTAAAATTTCTAACAGTATAGTAAACGTTTCCAATACGTTACCAAGTTCTAACTCCCCGATTACTGGGATTAATGGGGTTGGGTTGGTTACACAGGGGCGTTTTAACAATCAAAATCCAACCGTCACGGTGAACAACTCTCAGATCACGGTAAGCCAAGGTAATGGGAGCGCTACCGCTGGTCTCGCTCTGGTGGCCGATGATTACACAGCCCCAGTAACAACGGTCAATAATTCGATAGTCCGTGCAGATGGATATGGGGCTGTTTTTGGTGTGGATCCTCTCTATAATAATCCGGGGACCGGGGTCAGCACGCTAAATCTCAGTAATTCTGTTCTGCAGGCTAACAAGAATGCAGCCATCTGGGTGCAGTCTAATAGTCAGGCCAATGTCAATATTCAGAATAGTCAGTTGCTGCCTGGTAATGGGGTGGTGCTGCAGACGGATGCAGGTAGTACAACAAATTTGGCTGTGACGAATTCGATGGTGAGTGGCAATGTGGTAAACAATGGTGGTAATACGAACCTAACATTGAACGCTAATGGGGTCTGGAAGGGGACGATGCAGAATGTTTCCAGTCTGACACTCAACCCCTCTAGCAATTGGGTGCTGACGAATTCCTCCACACTCAATCAACTGAATAACAATGGTCGAATTGACCTATCTGGAACTCAAGGCAATCAACAGACGTTGACGGTGACGGCGCTGAATGGCAAAGGAACGTTTGGTCTGAATACAGATATTGCTGGTCAGCAATCTGATAAGTTGGCGGTTTCTGGTCAAGGTCAAGCTAATGGTCTGTTTTCTTTGGACGTCAAGGCCCAGGGTGCCAGCCCAGCTACCAAGGGGCCGATCACCGTGGTGAAAACCAATGGTGGCCCTGCACAGTTTCAGCTAACTAATGGCATGGTTGACCTGGGGGCATATCGCTACGGTTTGCAGCAAAATGGCATGAATTGGAATTTGGTACCACTGAAGAATGGGAACTATTACAGTTCGTCGGCAACATCGGTTTTGAATCTGGTATCAACGTCTCCGACCATTTGGTATGGGCAAGTTCGCACGTTGCAGTCCAGGTTTGGGGAGCTGCGCTTTGAAGAGGACCATGGTGGTGTGTGGGCCAGACCGTATGCTAGTGATTATAGAGTAGATGGGGCGGCTAACAGTACTTTTGAGCAGAAACAAGCAGGTATTGCGATGGGCGCCGATAAGGGCTTCACACTGGGAAGTGGCAAAGCCTATCTGGGGGGGGTCTTTAATTATAGTGCATCCTCCTTGGACAACAATGCTGGAGCCACCGGTGATGTCGATGCCTACTCTTTGGGTGCGTATGGTGTATGGTTGGCACCAAATGGCTTTTACCTGCATGGCTTGGTCACTCTGAACCAGTATCACAACAGGGGTGAAGCTACGATGAGTAATGGTGTGAATACGGCTGGCACTTATCATCAGAACGGTGTGGGCGCATCCGTTGAAGCTGGCAAACGTTTTCAGTTGCAAAAGGACTGGTTTGTTCAGCCCTATGTGCAGGTCGCTGGGGTACGCATGAATGGTGCGACCGTAGCGTTGGATAATGGTATGCAAGCCCAATCAAACCACGTTGAATCGCTGCAGGGAAGTGTTGGTACTAGCTTTGGAAAATTATTGCATACTGCTAGTGGAGGCACGGTCGAGCCTTATGTTCGCTTGGCTGTAACGCATGAGTTTGTGGAAAATAATACAGTGATAATTAATGGCTCGGCGTTTGATGCTAACTTGAATGGATCGCGTGTGGAATTAGGGCTTGGCGCATCGGGACAAATCAATAAACACCTAAGTGCCCATATTGATTATTCTTATGCGAAAGGACCTGTCATAGAGAAGCCATACATGATCGATGCAGGGCTTCGTTATCAATGGTGATATATTTTTGATTGAAATATTTGAAAATATTACTAGCTGTTTTATACGTAAAGACTTGGATTTTATCTGAAAGTTAGAACTTGCCGAGAGATGGGGTTGCCCGTTCGTAGAGATGAGAATATTTCTTGGACCGCGTACAAGCGCAGGAGTAACCCCATGGTAAGTTTGGACCAGAGGGTGTCAGAAACCTCGACATGCCTGGGCTCTGCCACCTTGGCGGCCTAAAGTCGATCAGCCGGTACTTCGACTGGCTGGTCGGCCACCGTTTTTAATCAAAGCGAGAGTAAGAATTCTTGTCCTGAAGCGGCTGTATAACCTATTCAACGAAAAAAAAGAATATCAACGGCTCGACCGGATGAGCTACCAGCGTTTCTACCGGCCAAGCCAGACAGTCAATATCCCCAACCATACCACAATCTGGACCTTAGAAAACCAGATTGGCGAAGTCGGTGCTGAGTCGTTGACAGTTTCTCATTGAGGGGCTATATCGCACGCTGCGGTCGGAATCATCGACGCTAGTGCCTATGCCAAAGCAGCTCAGAAACAGAGATAAGAAGGATGTGTTCGATCAGGGCACAAGTCCCACCGATTAGAAACCCGCCAAGCGGCGTCTGAAGGGCCTGGTTACAACCTGAAGCGATTGGAATTTTTCCGAAAAACCAGAATCGTGGCCTTCTGAGCCCGAAAATGGGTAGGGACCACGGCTTTAAGCGGCGGCCCGTCGCAAAATACGAAGTGAACGCGATCTACGCGCGTGCTCGATCAAAACCGGAGAACCTCGTGCAGCAGCTCCCTGCCCACCGCAAAGTTAGCGCCACCCAAGGCTGGCGCTGGTTCATCAACGCCTTGCAAATCGTGCGTCAGCAACCGTTGGCCTGGGGAGCAATGACTCTGTTCTATCTGTTGATCCTGGGTGCACTCAGCGTGATACCAGTGTTCGGTGATCTGGTCAGCGCACTGATCACCCCGCTGTTCGCCGCCGGCTTTGTGTTGGCCGCTGACAAATCCGAGCGTGGCAATAAGCTGGAGTTGTCTGATCTGTTCACCGCCTTCGGGCAGATACCGGGGCCGCTATTGTTACTGGGTGCGATGATCTCCGGCCTGATGCTGATTTTGATCGTGTTTGCCGTGGCGATGGGTGTATCCGGCGCCCTGATAGGCGGCCTGTTTGGCAAGGCGCTCGGGACGACCGCATCGGTCACCGCAAGTGGTGGAGGCGTCGTTAGTCTGGGCGTACTGGCTCTTATCGGGGGAGTATTGGTGGGCATGGCCTACTGGTTTGCGCCGACGTTGATTACGTTGAATTGCATCACTCCCTGGCAGGGGCTGTGCCTCAGTTTGAAGGCTTGCCTAAGCAACTGGCTGCCGCTCTTGGTAGTTAGCTTAGTGTTGGGCGTTAGCTGCCTGGTAGCGTTGCTACCGCTAGGTTTGGGGCTGCTGCTATGGATTCCGGTGGCCTTTGTTACCGTTTATACCGGCTGGCGAGACGTGTTCGCTGAGCGGCAGTAAGTCGCTTATATGGTTCACAAGTAAGCGTCCGCCCGCCTTCTCAAACAGCTTAATTGTAACGACTTGCATACCTGCTTTCCAGGCGATTTCCGGCCAGGAATCATTGCAAGCAACCTGCCAGGCCAGCATTAGCTGCAACTGAGACTGCATTTCACCGCACAGGACTGCATTCCATTGCGGCTGGCCAGGATTATCTGAAACTATCCCGGCTGGCTTCGATTAAGTGTGAATGTGTAGTGGTCTAATAAATCCGGACACCAACTTAGGTGGTACAGTCACCACCTCAACCAAGGTGATCCATGAGCAGAGCACGTCGTACTTTCAGCCCCGAATTCAAACTTGAAGCCGCCCGCCTCGTTCTCGAGCAAGGCCACTCCGTTCGCCAGGCCTGCCAGGCCATTGGCGTTGGCGAAACGGTTCTGCGTCGCTGGATTGCGCAACTGCAGCAGGAGACGCAAGGCATCACGCCACGCAGCAAAGCCTTGACGCCCGATCAACAGCGCATTCAGGAGTCGGAGGCCCGCGTCCGGCGGCTGGAGCTGGAGAAGTCGCTGTTATTAATCCGGCAGTAATAATCCGTACAGATTGTATACTTCCGGCATGGAAAAAATCGATGTGCGCAAGCTTGAACTGGCCGCCCGTGAGCAGCTGAGGCGTACCGCTATCCGGATGTACAAGCGAGGCCGGTCTCAAGCCAGTATTGCCGAAGAACTCGGGCTGCGCCGCCCCACCATTTCCGCCTGGGTGGTGCGTGAGGCAGCACTAGGTGCGCAGGGATTCAAAGAACAGAAGCGCGGTCGCGCCGAAGGCACCGGCCGTCGGCTGACCGAGGCGCAGGAAGCCCGGATCAAGCAGGACATCGTGGATCGCACGCCAGACCAGATGAAGCTGAGGTTTGCCCTGTGGAGTGCTCAGGCGGTCAAGGCTGTAATCAAGCAGATGTTTCTGATCGATCTGCCGATCCGTACTGTCCGTCTGTACTTGGCCCGCTGGGGCTTTACGCCGCAGCGCCCGCTCAAACGCGCTTATGAGCAGCGACCGGCAGCAGTCGAGAAATGGCTCAAGGAGGAATACCCGGCTATCGTCGCGCGTGCCAAAGCGGAAATGGCTGAAATCAGCTGGGGCGACGAATCGGCGGTGTCGAGTGTTGAGCACTTTCCGCGTGGCTACGCCCCAAAAGGCCAAACCCCAGTTCTGGTGTTATCCCAATCGAAAAGAGCGCGCATCAACTTGATTTCGGCCATTACCAACCAAGGCAAGATGCGCTTCATGCTGTACCGGGAGACCTTGACGGCCCGGGTGCTGATCAAGTTTCTGATGCGGCTGATCCGTGATGCTGGCGGCAAGAAGGTGTTCTTGATCCTCGACAACTTGCGCGTGCATCACAGCAAGCTGGTGCAAGCATGGTTGGAGGAGGAAGAGAACAAGAAGGCGATTGAGTTGTTCTTCCTGCCCAGCTACTCACCGGAACTGAACCCGGATGAATACTTGAACGGCGACCTGAAGGCCAGAATGAGCGCAGGTGAGCCGGTTCGATCAGACGGTCAACTTCAAGGGAAAGTGCTGTCCCATTTACGCTCATTGCAGAAGCAGCCGGCCAGAATCCGGTCGTACTTCCGGCATGAAAAAATCCGCTACGCGGCATGAGCTTTCTGTACGGTATTTGACTGCCGGATTAATAAAAAAGGCTACGGCGCTCTTAATGTCCGACGACGTCAAACTTACGCGTTGGTAGACCAGTTAAGCGAGCAAGCGCCTGTTGATGTGGTCTGTGGCCTATTTGGCATCAGTCGTTCCGCTTTCTATGACTGGAAGCGCCGCCCTCGGCGCGTCGATGTCGCCAGGCTCAAACTCCGCAGCACATTACGCGAACTGTTCGTTGCAAGCCGGGAGTCGGCAGGCAGCTGCTCGCTTGTCACCTTGCTGGCCCAGGCGGGATGGAAGGCGGGACGCTATCTCGTCAGAAAGCTGATGCGGGAATGCCATCTGCGCAGCAAGCAACCCGGGCACAGCAAGCGAGTGTTGAGCGAGGAGAAACCCGACATTCCAAACCGCCTGAATCGGCAGTTTTATCCGGATGCGCCGAATCAAATCTGGTGCGGCGACATCACGTATATCTGGGCCGGTGGCCGTTGGTGTTACCTGGCGGTAGTGCTGGATTTGTTCGCTCGCCGGGTGGTGGGCTGGGCGATGAGCGAGAGACCAGATGCAGACCTAGTCATTCGCGCGCTTGAGCATGCCTATGAACAACGTGGCCGCCCCCATCGGGTGCTGTTTCACTCCGATCAGGGCAGCCAATATGGCAGCGTGAAATTCCGTCAGCGGCTTTGGCGTTATCAGATGGAGCAAAGTATGAGCCGTCGGGGCAATTGCTGGGACAACTCCCCGATGGAGCGGCTGTTTCGGAGTGTGAAGACTGAGAGGATGCCAGAGGCAGGTTACGGGTCACTGACGGCCGCGCGACGGGACGTCGGCGACTATCTGATGAACTGGTACAACTGGCGGCGTCCCCATCGTCACAATGCTGGTTTGCCGCCGGCAGTCCGGGAAGCGCAACTTAACAAACTGTCCGGGAATGGTTGACCACTACAGGAGGCGTCCATACCATCTAACAAAATTCAGTTTTACGTCTGAGGCAAGTCGGCCAGCGCAGCATCAAGATTTTTGTTAGCCACTCTAATTACTGGCATTTATCCCTGTATACAACGGCTACCGGCAGAGTCTGGTCCTCCATGGTCAGGACCAGAGGGGCTGTCGTTGGCGTGCTTCTCTTTTTCATGTTGACATACCAGCAATAGTCAGGGCGACCTTCTTTGATACTGACCGTTACAGACTCCCCTTTCATGTAACGATAGGCTACCCCCCCAGCAGCCTTCCCCTGAGGGGCAGCAGACGTGGTTATATTGCGACTCGATATTTCAATGCTCCCTTTATCGTATTTTTCATCGCCGCTCATTGGGTCAGACATGACCAGATCAAATTCATTCGACAGAGGAGCAGGATAACGGTAATGCGGGTTAGAAAAATACTCAAGATTGTGGGTCGTAGCATTCTGTTTAAAGGCCCCTTTTATATATTCTGCCCGAACCCCTCCAGGGAAGACAATCGTGTCGTGGCCCTTTTTTTGAATATCTTGTGGAGCCGTGGTATCTGGTAGGTGATGGAGGCTTCCGTTGTTTACGGTTTTATTTGCAGGGTCAAAAATTATCAGACCCTGATTGATACCACCTGGAGCATCAATGATAAAACCAACGCCTCCTCCGGCAACACCATAACCTTTACCAAAAATATAATATGCATTATATCCTGTATTAACGAGTCCAGAATTATGATTGCTGATGCCACTGAATGCCAGTAGCTCCCCATCATACTTCCAGGGATAAATTCCCTCAACAAAGATATCGCTAACGTCTCTGCCCTTACCGGCACTGCCGCCACGGAACTGTGGCCTGCTGTCGGTTCGCCAGTAAATATTGGTTGTATTCAGTTTTCCGTCGTTAAAGCGTCGCCCGTCTATCTCGCTCAGATCCGTGCAGGTGCTGAGCGTTGTGCTTAGCCAGTCTTTGTACCAGAACTGATTGACATAACTGCTGGCGGAAACATGTCCCTGTTGTATCAGCCTGTTTAGCCAGGACGGCACAGTGCCTCTGGATGGCTGACACTCCACCGGATACTGTTCAGGCTTAAGGCTGTCTTCCGCTACTGTTCCGCCAGCGACAAAACACAATGCGAAGCCACAGAGCATTTTTATACACTTACTTTTCATTTATCACCTCATCTCATGAATAAACTGAACATTCAAGCAGTGACCCCATTCCCAGGGCCCTCAGAGACAAAATTTTGGCGACTTCCCGCTTACAACCCCATATTGACCCTAGCCTATCAAGTCCGGCAGATGCAAGATGTTCGACAAGACGACGCTGGCGAGCTTGGTCTGTCCCACTCCCCATGGACAGAGGGTTAAGCGCTAAGCTCTGAGCGGCGGCGTTCGAACTCAACCGGGGTCAGATACCCCAGGGTCGAATGACGTCGTTGGTGATTGTAAAAACGGATGTAATCAAACACATCTGTACGCGCCTCCTCGTAGCTCCGGTAGTGGGTCAGATAAACACGTTCCGATTTCAGTGAACGGAAGAAGCTCTCCATCGCTGCATTATCCCAGCAGTTCCCGGCGCGGGAGTGGCTCGGTACTATCCCATGCCGTTTCAGCAACGCCTGGTAGTCAAAGGCACAGTACTGACTCCCGCGGTCCGAATGCAGAATTACCTCTCCTGAAGGCTGGCGACGCGCCACTGCCATCGTCAGGGCAGCATGCACCAGTTCTTGCTGCATTCGATGATGCATGGCCCAGCCCACTATCGCCCGGGAGTACAGGTCGAGTACCACCGCCAAGTACAGCCACCCTTCACCGGTTCGGATGGGCACCTCGAAAAACCCCGGGGTGCCCTCAGCTGGTAAAATTATACCGTCCAGACTCTTGCCGAGCTTGAGCCCGATGAAACCACGCAACGCCATCAAGAAAGACCTGTTCGCCGCCGACCACCACCGGCAGAAGATCGACCACCTGGGCGACCCTCTGGTCGAGATCGAGAAGCACATCAACTTTGCCGCCTTGGCGGCCGAGGTCGATCGGGTCGCGCCTCGGCCAGTCAGCCAGCAGGGCGGCCGCCCGCCGTTTCCGACCGAAACGATGGTGCGGATTCTGGTCCTCAAGCGGCTGTACAACCTGTCCGATGAACAAATGGAGTATCAACTGCTCGACCGGATGAGTTATCAGCGTTTCTGTGGGCTGGGCCAGGCGGTCAACATCCCTGACCGCACCACGATTTGGACCTTCGAGAATCGGATCGGCGAAACCGGGGCCCGTGCACTGTTCGATGGCGTGTCAGCACAATTGCTCAAGCAAGGCTATATCGCGCGCGGCGGCCAAATCATCGACGCGACGTTGGTGCCAGCGCCGAAGCAGCACAACAGCAGCGACGAGAAGATGCTGCTCGATCAGGGCGCAACGCCGGCCGATTGGAAACCCGCGAAGCGGCGCCAGAAGGACCAGGATGCCAGCTGGACCAAAAAGCACGGCAAATCCTACTTTGGCTACAAACTGTCGGTGAACGTCGACAACAAATACAAGCTGATCCGCAAGTTCAAAACTGATACGGCCAGTACGCATGACAGCCAGCATTTCGACAACGTCTTCGATACCAGCAATACAAGCCGGGATGTTTACGCCGACCGAGGCTATCCGTCCGAGGCCCGTGGAGCGCAGCTTGCCCAAGACAGATTTCGGAATCGGATTCAGCGAAAGGGGCACGCCAACAAGCCGCTGTCCGAGTGCCAGCAGCAGCGCAACCACCGCATCGCCAAGGTTCGTGCCCGTGTCGAACACGTGTTCGCCATGATTGATCAGATGGGAGGCAAGTTGGTCCGCACAATTGGCCAACCGCGCGCGAACTTTGCGCTGACGATGATGGCGACCTGTTACAACCTAAAGCGCTTGGTGTTCCTCCGGAAAGCCGGAATCGTGGCCTTCTGACGCCCGAAATGGGCTGAATCGCTGCGTTGAGCGGTGATCCGTTGCAGAAAACGATCCGAATATGGCCGCAAGCGTCATGCTGTTGTTAGGCTTGCTGAAAAGCTTGGGTTATTCGAGATGCCCGGATATAGGTCATGTCCGACACCCAGCGCTGATTGATGTCGCCGCCAGCAGCAAAGTGTCGCTGCAGCAAATTGGGCGCCACGGGTAGAAGGTGTTGACCACCGCTCGCGGGTCTCCAACGTTTACGCGCTCTAACCCTGATACCGTTTCGCCGCATCAAGTCCGCGATGCGATGTCGCCCGCAGACGAAGCCCTGTGCAAGAAGTTCGGCATGGATACGCCGATGGCCATAAATACCGTTGACCTCGGCATGCACCAGCCGGATTTCGCGCAGTAGTTGTCGGTTCGCCATCTCTCGCGCCGAAGGTGGGCGGTGTAGCCACGCATAGTAGCCACTGCGGGACACACGAAACAGTTGGCACATCGGGGCTACCGGGTAGCGGCCCGACAGAGCGTGAATCGCGCGGAATTTCACTTCGTGGGTTGCGAGAAGATGGCAAGCGCCTTTTTTAGGACATCGCGCTCCATGGTAACGCGGGCCAGCTCATCCCGCAGTCGCTTGAGCTCGGCGGCTTCACCGGTCTGTTTGCCTCGGCCAGGGAAGGCATCTGGTCCGGCGTCTTGGAGCTGACGCTTCCACTTGCCCAGCAGCGACTCGGTAATGTCGAAGGCTTGGGCAACATGCCGTAACGGGGTGCCGGCAAGTACCTGCTCAACCGCTTCGCGCTTGAGGGCCTCCGGGAAAGTACGTCTGGTCTTGGTCATGAACACTGCTCCTTGGTGGGGATTATCCACCTTAAGTTAGTGTCCACGGGGAATGGGACAGACCAAGTTGCTGATGCTGGCATCCGGACCGCAGTCGTGTCGCGAGCAGGCGCAAGCGGTATTCGACGCGATCAGCCGTCGCACCATCTGGGTGTCGGAGCAGCCGGGCGACGCCAGCCGGCTGAAGCTGGCTTTGAACAGCTGGGCGTTGGCCTTGACCCACGGCGCGGCGGAAAGTCTGGCGCTGGCGCGCGGCTTGGGCCTGGATCCGGCGCTGGTGCTGGACGCGGTGGCCGGCGGCCCGCTTGACAGTCTCTATTTGCAAGCCAAGGGCAAGGCGATGCTGGCTGGCGATTACACGGTCAGCTTCACCGTGGACAACGCGGCTAAGGATGCGGAGCTGATCCTGGCGGCGGCGGCCGAGGCCGGGGTGGAGCTGGATTGTGCGGCGGCGGGCCTGCGGCGCTTCCAGCGCGCGATGGACGCCGGCCACGGCGACAAGGACATGGCGGCGTCCTTCCTGGTCTGAGTGTGAAAAGCCGCCGGGGCTGACGGCGCGGCGGCGACGCTCAGTTGTCTCCATCGTCGGCCTCTTCGTCCACATGATCGAGCCGGCTGGTGTCGCGCTGCTCGATCTTCTGCTTCAGCGGGTCCGCTTTGACCGCCGACTGCTGCAACCTGGCTGCCGAGCGACGGTTCCGGCAGGCCGTCGATGCGTACCGGATCCTCCTTGATCGCGGTGGAGGTCGGCTCGGTGATGTTTTGGGGGCGCCGACCTCTTTGTCCTTTCCCGCCGGACCAGCCCGGGCGGCGAAGGGGCCAGGCATGCGGTGTGCCGGCCCTGTTGGCATCCCGTCGCGCGGGCAGTTTTCCCCGCGGGGGACTTTCGTTCTGGTTGAAATAATTCAATTTCAACTGTTTCAATCATTTCGTTCAAGTGCTATGCTGTTGGCCATCTGCTGTCGGCGCATGGTTTTGTCAAACGTCTCTTGCCGAGAGCGACACTGCGGCGAGCCGCTTTGGGCGCCCTGCATCCGGCAGAAAACGGCCGATGCCGCAAAAGATCGTGAACAGGCTCTAAGAGCCGCTAACAAAACCTCGCAGAGAACCTGAGCCAAGGCGCGCCGACGCAGGCAGTACCAGTCGTACGACAAGGAGGCGCAACGCAGGATCAGGGGTTTTGTTAGCGGGTCTAAGCGCCTGCAATCGTCGAGGTGACCATGAGCATTTCCCAAGCCTCTCAGCAATCATCTGTCGGCCTTGTCGCCGGGCGCGCCTTGCTGGCGCTGTTGTTCCTGGTCGCCGGCCTGCTCAAGCTGGCCAATTTCGCCGGCGTCGCAGGCAGGCTGGCCGCGATGGGCCTGCCTTTCGCGTCGCTGTTCACCGTCGCGGCCATCTGTCTCGAGATAGGTTGCGGCAGCGCGCTGGCATACGGCTGGCGCGTGTCCTGGGCCGCGCGCCTGCTCGCCTTGTTCCTGATTCCCGCCACCGTGATGTTCCACGCCTTCTGGTCGGCGGAGTCTCCGGCCGAGTTCAGCAATCAGCTGAATCATTTCCTGAAGAATCTCGCGCTGATCGGCGCCTTGTGGTTCGTCGCGTCGAGTTCCGCGGCGCAGGCGAGCCGTTCCGCCGACGCGGGGGTGCGGCCGATGTGAAACGCGCGCTGCGGCGCCGGCTTCCGCGCGGTCTCCGCCGAGCGGTTCCGTTAGCTTTCAGGAGGGACGCATGATGAAAGTCGATCATATCCACCACGTGGCCTACCGATGCCGCGACGCCAGGGAGACCGTACTGTGGTACCGGCGGATGCTGAACATGGATTTCGTGCTGGCGGTGGCGGGGGACGCGGTGCCGTCTACCGGAGAGAACGATCCGTACATCCATGTCTTTCTCGACGCCGGCGACGGCAATATGCTGGCCTTTTTCGAGTTGCCGGGCCGCCCGGCGAGCGCGCCGGATCAGCACACGCCAAATTGGGTCCAGCACATCGCTTTCAGGGTCCGGGACCGCGCCGAATTGATCGCGTGCAAGGCGCATCTGCAAAGCAACGGTGTCGATGTGCTCGGCGTGGTCGACCACCGGATGTTCCACTCGATCTACTTCTTCGATCCGAGCGGCCATCGAATTGAATTGACGTGCCCGGATGCCAAGGAGGCGGAAATTCTCACGCGGCTGGATGCCGTCAAATGGGAAATGCTGGACGAGTGGTCCCGGACCCGGCGAGCGCCCGGCCATGCCGACTTCCTGTACCAGCGCGGCTTCGAGGACGCGATTGAATGAAGCGCGTCCGGCGCGGCGGAGCTTACGACGGCGCCAGCCTGTCGGCCGGCAATTCCCCGCGCTGCTCCAATAGCGGGTAGGCGGTGCCGGTCAGGTAGGAGTCTATCCGCTTGAGCACGCGCAGTGTCTCCAGATACAGATTGCTGCTTTCCAGATCGCCGGTATGGCCGGCCCGGATCTGATTGAACTGGCGCTCGGCGGCGTTCATCTCCATTTCGCGCATGCCGGCCTTCTCTTTCAGCAGCTGATGCGCCGAGCTCGCGTCGCCGAACATCAGGATGGTGACCGCCAGGTGCAGATGGCCCAGCAGCCGGCCCAGCGCCTCGTCGATATCGGACAGCTCGTCTTCCGACAGCGTCAGCTGCTGCTTCAGCAACCGGTTGGCGCTGGCCATCAGATTGCGGTCCACCATTTCGCTGATATGCTGGAGCACGCTGGCGAAATGGAGGATTTCGCCGATCCGCTGCAGCTTTTCCTGATCGAGGGAGTAGGGGCTGAGCGCCGCCAGATAGCGCTGGACGGCGCCGTGCAGCTGGCTCAGCTGATGGTCCATCGCGCGCACCTGGCCCACCATATTGCGGTCCTCCTCGCGGAAGACGGCCTGGGAGTTGCGCAGCATCAGCGTCAGCATGTCGGCCATCCGCAGCACCTCGCGCGCCGCATTGGTCAGCGCCAGCGTCGGCCTGCCCAGCATGGCCGGGTCCAGATACATCGGCCGGGACGGCTCGTCCTGCGCGGCGTGGGCCGGCAGCCATTTGACCAGCTGCCTGGACAGCGCCGGCAGCAGGCCGACGAACAGCGCCGACATCGCCAGATTGAACAGCAGGTGGAAATGCGCCGCCAGGCGGCCCGGGTCCGGATCGACGCTGAGAATGGCGTGCTGGATGTCGCCGAGAAAGGGCAGCGCCAGCGCGCAGCCGGCCAGCCGGTTCAGCAGATTGCCTATCGGCATGCGCAGCTGGGCCGGGTCGTCGCGATTGCCCTCCAGCACCGGATTGAGCGCGCTGCCGAGATTGGCGCCGAGCACCATGGCGACGGTGATGGTCGGCGACAGCACGCCGGCGCCGGCCAGCGACATGATGAACAGCATCGACGCGACGCTGGAGTGGGCGGCCAGCGAGAACAGCGCCGCGATCAGCAGATTCAGCGCCGGATCGCTGGTGATGCCTCCCAGCAGCGTTCTGAGCGTGCGCGAGGCCTCGATCGGCTGCACCGTCTCCAGTATCAGGTGCAGGGCCAGCAACATCAGGCCCAGGCCTATGCCCACCCGTCCCAGATCCCGGGTGCGGGTGCGCGCGCTGCGCCGGAAGGCGGTGACGCCGACCAGGATCAAGATCGGGAAGACCAGGGTGATGTTGAACGACAGAGCCTGCACGATCAGCGTCGTGCCGACATTGGCGCCCAGCATGACGGCCAGCGACGGGGCCAGGTCGACGATGCCGCCGGCGGTGAAGGCGCTCAGCATCAGCGCGGTGGCGGTGCTGCTTTGCAACAGGGTGGTAATGCCGAGGCCGGACAGAAATGCCCGCAGCGGATTGCGCAGGCTTCTGCCGAGAAACTGGCGCAGCTGGCTGCCGAATACGCGCAGGATTCCGGTATGCACCATGTGGATGCCCCACATCAGCAGGGCAACCTCGCCAAACAGATCGATGAGTATCTGCGTTGCCATATGGCTTGGCCTCTTTGTTTATCAAAGGCTCTCAGGTCGATGGGACCTGTGGCGGCGGTGGCGGATAATCGATGTCGATTCGGCGCTTGTCCGCCAAGGCAAAGATAATGGGCCCGGTGACCGATGTCGGGGGTGATCTCGCAAGCGGCCCTGTTCTTTGCGAGGGGGGCAAAATATTCGCCTCTGTTTTTGTATCATAAGCTGAAAAGCGCAAACTTCCATAAGAGCGCTTGTCGCCGCAATTTGTGATTTCAAATCGGGGGGCTGCGCGAATATATTCGTCTCTCATCGGCTTGCGCCGGATAAAGTCCGCCGCATTCGGGAAAAAAGAAGGGGCCGTCGGCCCCTTCTTTATATTGGCGCTATCGGTGTGGCCGAATCGGGCCGGATCAGTGGCTCAGCATGAACGGCGGCGCCGCGACCAGATTGGAGGCGTTGCCGCCGACGCTGCATTGCGCCACCTGCTGCGCCTGCAGCTTCAGCTGGTACATCAGGCCCAATGCCTTGTCCAGCATCGCCGGCTGGCCGTTGAACGTCTTGTTCAGGCTGTTCAGCAGCAACAGATAGGCGTCGTAGAAGCGCTGGGCGGCCAGCGAGGCCGGCGTGCCGGGGATGTAGTCGCTGACCGCCGCGTTGGCCAGGAAGTTGTAGATGCGTTCGCTGTCCAGCGGCACCGGCTCGCCGCGGTAGGACCAGCCGGAAACGGCTTCCGGATCGCGTTTCAACGTGCGACCGTGGTAGATCTCGCCGAACTTGAAATAGTGGGCGTAGCTGCCGTCGTCGTCGGTCGGCAGCGCGAGCTTGGCGAAGTCTATGCCCTCGCCCTGCAGCACGATGGTCTCTATCGCCTGGGCGGCGCTTTTCAGATCGACGATATAGCCGTTGGCCGGCGCGGTCTTGACCGGCGGAAACCATTTGCCGATATCGATCTGCTGCTCCTGGCGCGGATGGGCGAACAGTTCCGGGTCCAGTTCGACGGCCACGGCCAGCGCCGCCAGCACCGCCTGGTAGAACTTGCCTATCGAGGCGAACTCGCCGGGCACGTCCGGCGTCGGCTCCGATACCGTCTCGCCGGGCAGGATCTCCCCTTCTCGGGTGAACGGGCGCTCGATGGCCATCAGCACGTTCTTCAGCTGAGGTTTGGACAACGCCGCCAGCGTGACCTGCAGGTCGTTGTCTATCTTGGCCGGCAGCGGCCCCGGATAGCTCAGCGACTTGCCTATCGCGACGATGTCGGGGTTGCGGCCCAAGGCGATCAGGATATTGGCCGCCAGCGTCATGTGCAGCATTTCCTCGGTCACCACCGACTGGATCAGCGCCGCCGCGGCGCCGTTGCTGCCGGGCGCGATGGAAAACAGCGCGGTCAGATACGGCGGGATGGTGGCGAACTCCAGCTCGACCGCCGTGGTCAGCGCCTTTTTCAGCTCGGCGCTACAGGGATTGCTCTTCAGCTGGTCGATGACGCTTTGCTTGATGCGAAACATATGCTTGCCTTTCTCGAATGGGATGGGGGCGCGGCTCAGCGTTTGCCGCCCTTGGCGAAGTCGACGGCGTGGGCGCCCTGCAGCGCGTCGGTCCTGGCGCCGCCGCCGCGGGTCGGGCAGCGCTTGCCGAACATTTCCAGCATGCTTTTCGGCCGCCCCTGCTGTTGCAGCACCTGGTCGAAGTAGTCCACCAGCGCGCGCCGCTTGCTGCTGGACAGGTCGCGGGTGACCGGCATCTGGTCGGGATCGTCGTCGGGCTTGTCGAGCACGAATTTCAGGATGAAGGCGTTGGCGTCGGCCTGTTCACGTTGCGAGAAGTCGAACAGGCCCTGGCTCATCACCGGGTACAGATTGGCGTACTGCTGCAGGATGGGCTGGACGTCGCTCCAGTCGACCGGCGACGGTGCCGTGTAGCTGGAACGCACGACGATGGCGTACTGGTCGAATGTCTGCTGCACCGTCGGTTGGGGGGTGGTCAAGCCTCCGGCGAAGTTGTAGCTGTAGTTGAACAGCTGGCCGTCCAGATAGCCGCGCGGATAGCCCAGCGCCTTGGGGCCGGCGATGGTCAGGTCGATCCGGCCGTAGCCGTCGGTGCGCGGAGAAGCCTGTGTGAAGTGGATCTGCTCCTGCGGCAGATTGGTGGTCGGCGGCGCGGCCTTCGGCGTGGTCTGCGGCGGGTTGTCGGTCGGGCAGTCGCCGCTGTCCACCTGCGGCTTGGTCCAGGTCTCGACCAGCGTCACTTCGCCATTGGCCAGCGGCACGCCGTATTGCGCGACGAAGACGGTGGAAGTCAGCGTGTTGGCGTCGACACTGGCGTCGGGGTAGCCGCCGTTCGGGTCCAGGCGCAGCGCGAACTGATCGGCGCGCACTTCCCAGCCGTACTCGCCCTCGCAGCACAGCAGCAGCGCAAGGCCGTCGCCGCTGTCGTTGGCCGCGGTGACCAGCGCCAGCGGCAGAGAGTTGATCGTCGGCATCACCGCGTCCGAAATCGGCACCGCGACGATGCCGCTGCGGCTCAGCAGGCCGGCGTTGGAGATATCGATCGTGGCCAGCGGCCGGTACTGGGTCGGCTGCAGATAGGGGCTGTCCGGCAGGGTCCGCGGAGGTTTGCTCGGCGGATCGGGCGGAAGCAGCTGGGCGATGATGAACGGTTGTTGCCAGTATTGCTGGGTGTCGCCCTGCGTCGGCGCCTGCGCATTGGCGCTGCCGCTGCCGCATGTGACGTCGACCAGGTAGGAGGTTTCCAGCGTGGCGCCGGGCTGGTAGCGCAGCGGCAGCGCGTTGCTGAGGTCGGCATACAGGGTGCGGTCGACCAATTGGGCGCTGAACCAGCCGACATTGGGGATGTAGTCCTGCTGGTAGGACTGCGCCGGCAGCAGGCTGGCGGCCGGAATGAAGCGCCGGCCCAGCACGAAGGATTGCGGCTCGGTCGGGTAGGCGGGGCCGATGGCGCCCAGCAACAGACCGTAGGAGAAGAAGCTTTCACCGAGCCTGTCGTCATAGCCGTAGGTGGTCAGCCGCAGCGACAGCGTGTCGTTCTGCTGTTCGCAGATGGCCTTCAGCGCCTGCAGCAGCGGGCTGGCCACGCCGTCCAGATTCCATTCGACGCCGGTCAGCTGGGTCTGCCAGATCGCCGAGGCCGCCCTGTCGCCGCTGCTGTTGCCCACGCGGTTGAACCACAGGTCGCGGAAGGGGTTGGGCGCGTAGGCGCCGCGCATCAGGACCTGTCCGTTCGGGGCCTGCAGCGTGATGATCTGCCCGTAGATACAGGAGGCCAGCTGCCAGTCCGGGTCCAGGTCCACCATCTTGCCCGATGGCTGGTCGCCGGCGTTGCCGACGGTCAGGCCGATCGCGGCATCCTGCGCGTAGCGGGTGATCTCCTGGCCGTCCGGACCCAGCGCCGACTGCACCACGCAGTTTTTCAGGCTGAAGATGCCGGTGCCGAACGGATTCCACCAGCCGTTCCATTCGATCTCCTGGCTGTTGCCCGGCATCTCGACTTTGTTCGGCGCATAGGTCGGTTGCTGGAAATGCGGTTCGAAAGTGGAGATGTCGAAATGCCGCGGATCGTTGTTGACGGTGGAGACGTCCGATTGGAACAGGCCGGAAAACGCGAGGCGGGGGTACTGAAGATAGCTCATGCAACCGCTCCTTGGTCAGTTTGCAACAGTGTGGACAGGCACGTTGAACTGCGGGAACCGCTGGTGGTGCTTGGAATGGCGCGTCGGGTGACACCTGCACGAGATGTGGATCGCGAACGCGCGGGAACGGGCATGGAATATCCGTTGCAAGTCGTTCGTCATTTTGTTTGCTTTTCAATCTGGCAGAGGGCATACCCGATTGCAATGGCAAATCGGGGCGCTAAGGGAAAGCACCGAGTCGATCGCGGCGCCGGCTGCGAGGGGAGGGGACGGCGGCGGGACGGCGCCCGCCGCCTGTAGGCTAAGGCTGGCGGCGGTGCACGTCGTGGGTGACGAAGGGGTGGTCGGGCGACGGCATCCGCAGCCACTCCGGGTGGGACAGGCTGTCGCGGATGTCGGCCAGGCCGGCGGCCCAGTGCTCGCGCATCGTGCGGGCGCCGAACTGGTAGTCCTTGTAATGGCCCTCGCAGGGCTTGTCCTGGTAGATCAGGTGCACCACATTGAACAGCCGGTCGCAGGCCTGCTCGGCGGCGCGGCGATAGGCCGGCGAGTCGCGCGCCGCTTCCGGCACCAGTGCCAGCGCCTCGCGCAGCAGCAGGCGGAACTGCTGCGTCTCCCGCATATAGTCGGTGATCATCCGCGTGCGGCTGGAGAACTGGATGTCCTTCTGCCTGAGCGCGACGCGGGACAGATCCTCTGGCAGCGCGCCGCCGGCGTTCCACAGGTCCACCTGGAACACCAGCGCGTGCTTGCGCGGCCGCGCGGTCAGCACCTGCTGCAACGGCGTGTTGGACACCATGCCGCCGTCCCAGTAGTGCTCGCCGTCTATCTCCACCGCCGGAAAGCCCGGCGGCAGCGCGCCGGAAGCCATGAAGTGCTCGGCGCGCAGCCGTCTGCGCGTGTTGTCGAAGTAGACGAAGTTGCCGCTTTTGACATTGACGGCGCCGACCGACACCCGCATCTCGCCGCTGTCGTTCAGCCGATCGAAATCGACCAGCCGCTCCAGCGTGCTCTTCAGCGGCGAGGTGTCGTAGAAGCTGGCGGCGCCGGAGGCCAGCGGATGGCGCGGCACGAAGAAGCCGTTCTGGCCTTCGATCAGCGCGCGCCAGGCCTCCAGGCCGTTCAGCCAGCCCAGCAGCGGCGGCGGCAGCGTCTCTGCGTCGTCGAGCAGATTGTGCGGCGACGGCGGCAGCAGCGGCTGGCGGCTGATGGTCTGCCAGAATTGCTCCAGCCGCTCTGCGCGCTTGTCCGGCGGGTTGCCGGCGATGACGGCGGCGTTCAGCGCGCCTATCGAAATGCCGGCCACCCAGTTCGGGTGCAGCCGCTTCTCAGCCAGGCCCTGGTAGACGCCGGCCTGGTAGGCGCCCAGCGCGCCGCCGCCCTGCAGCACCAGCGCCACCACCTGGTAGCGGTGGTCCGGCGGCAGGGCCGGACTGCGGTAGGGGCCGGCGTCGGCATGGCAGGCCGAGTTCAGTTTGTCCGATGCCATGCGCGCCCCTTACTGCATGAACCAGCCGTGGCTGACGACGAAGGACTGGCCGGTCAGCGCGGCGCTGGGGAAGGCGGCCAGGAACAGCGCGGTCTGGGCGACATCGTCGACGGTGGTGAACACGCCGTCGACGGTATTGCCCAGCATCACGCGCTTGATCACTTCGTCCTCGCTGATGCCCAGCTCCTTCGCCTGCTCCGGAATCTGCTTGTCGACCAGCGGCGTGCGCACGAAACCGGGGCAGATCACGTGCGAGCGCACATTGTACGGCGCGCCTTCCTTGGCCAGCACGCGGGCCAGGCCCAGCAGCGCGTGCTTGGCGGCGACGTAGGCCGATTTCAGCGGCGAGGCCTCGTGCGAGTGCACCGAGCCCATATAGATCACCACGCCGCCGCGCTTGTCCTTGTACATGTGCTGCAGCGCGGCCTTGGTGGTCAGGAAGGCGCCGTCGACATGGATGGCCTGCATCTTCTTCCAGTCGGCGAAGCTGTAGTTGACGATGGGATTGACGATCTGGATGCCGGCGTTGGATATCAGGATGTCCAGATGGCCGAAGGCGTCCACCACCTGCTGGGTGCCCTGGTTGACGGCGGCCTCGTCGGTGACGTCCATCGCCACGCCTATGGCCTTGCCGCCGGCGGAGGCGATTTCGTCGGCGGCCTTGCGGGCGGCGTCGAGATTGATGTCGGCGATGGCCACCGCCGCGCCGGCGGCGGCGTAGACCCGGGCGATTTCCTTGCCGATGCCGCTGGCGGCGCCGGTGATCAGGGCGACTTTTCCATTCAATTGCATGGCGCTTCTCCTGTCGTTTCTTTCAAGGGAACAACTGGCGAACGGCGGACGGCGCGGAGCCGCCGCCGGTCTATCGGATGCATTCGGTACGAGGCCGGGAGGCGGGAGGAGTTCCCGCGGCGATGACGTTGTATTGTAGCTCGGCCGCCCGGCTACGTCCGGCCGGACTCGGCCAGTCAGCGGCAGAGCGCGGCGAGGCCATCGCGATCGCCGATCGGTGGCCGGCGTCTAGCCGGCCGGGCGCGGCTCCGGTAGGCTGGGCGGTCAAGCCGCGCGCGGCGGCCGGCTGCCGCCCGGCCTCAACTCGACAAGGAAACGCATCATGCAAATGCCGAAACTGGGAGTGGGCACCTTCCGCCTGAAGGACCGGCAGGCCGAGGACTCGGTGTCCATGGGCCTGGAGCTGGGCTATCGCCACATCGACACCGCGCAGATCTACCGCAACGAGGCCGACGTCGGCCGCGCGATCGCCAAAAGCGGCGTGCCGCGCGACGCGCTGTACGTCACCACCAAGATCTGGACCGACCAGTTCGGGCCCGGCCGCCTGATCCCCAGTCTGCGCGAGAGCCTGGACAAGCTGGGGCTGGACAGCGTGGACATGACGCTGATCCACTGGCCGTCGCCCAAGGACGAAGTGCCGATGGCGATCTATATGACGCAGCTGGCCGAGGCCAGGCAGCTGGGACTGACGCGCGAGATCGGCGTGTCCAACTTCACCGTCGCCCATCTGAAGCAGGCGGTGGACGCCGTCGGCGCCGACGCCATCGGCACCCATCAGCTGGAAGTGCATCCGTATCTGCAGAACCTGAAGGTCCGCGCCTTCTGCCGCGAGCACGGCATCGCGCTGACCGGCTACATGCCGCTGGCCTACGGCCGGGTGGTGGGCGATCCGACGCTGCGGGACATCGGCGCCAAGCACGGCGCGACGGCGGCACAGGTCGCGCTGGCCTGGCAGCTGCAGCAGGGCATCGCGGTGATTCCGTCGTCGACCCGGCGCGAGAATCTGGCGGCCAATCTGGGCGCGCTGTCCCTGCGGCTGGACGACGGGGACATGGCGCGGATCGCCGGTCTGGAGGACGGCGGCCGCATCGCCGACCCGGACTTCGCGCCGGCCTGGGACGTCTGAGCCATCCGCCGCCGCGCGGGTTACAATGCGGTTTTGTCGCCCGCGTGGGAAACAGCATGAACGAAGAGTTGAAGATCGAGGACCTGGTGGTCGGCGACGGCAAGGAGGCGGTACGCGGCGCGCTGATCACCACCCACTACACCGGCTGGCTGGAGGACGGCAGCAAGTTCGACTCCTCCGTGGACAAGGGCCGGCCGTTCCAGTGCGTGATCGGCACCGGCCGCGTGATCAAGGGCTGGGACCTGGGACTGATGGGCATGAAGGTGGGCGGTAGGCGCAAGCTGTCGGTGCCGGCGCATCTGGCCTATGGCGAGCGTCAGATCGGCGACCGCATCCCGGCCCATTCCAATCTGCTGTTCGAGATCGAATTGCTGGAGGTGTTGACGCGGGATTGAGCGGTGGACGGGGGCCGGACGGACCGGGCCGCGGCGGCGTGGCGCAGGGTGGATCAGCGGTAAAAATATCTCATATGAATAGTCTTGCTTGTGAATTCACTGATAATGAATTATTTTTATGCTTTTAGCATCTTTGTGTCATCGTAGTCCAGGCCTGCTCTGTCGTATGTCCCGCGCCGGCGTTTACATACTTTGCGGCTTCGGGTTTATCGGAGAGTGAAATGATTGACGATATCCGCTACCTCATCGTCTTTGCCAAGATTGCCGAAGTGGGATCGATGTCCGGCGCCGCGGAGGCGCTTGGCATCACCACCGCCACCATCAGCCAGCATCTGACCAAGCTGGAAAAGAACCTCGACACGGCGCTGCTGTACCGCAACACCCGCAAACAGGCCCTGACGCCGGATGGCGAAAACCTGCTGGAGACGGCCAGGGCGATGCTGGACCTGTACGAGAAGGGCATCATAGGTTTCAAGCAGCGCTCGACGCTGATGACCAGCAGCCTGCGCATCTCGATTCCGGCGATGTTCATCAACAGCAGCTTCATGGACGAGGTGGCGCGTTTCATCGGCGAGAATCCGGACATCCAGCTGAGCATCGTATGCAGCGACAACCGCCAGGACATCATCGGCGAAAACATCGATGTGGCGTTCCGCATCGGCGACATGCCGGACAGCTCGCTGAAGTCCAAGCCCATTTTTTCCTTCCCGCGCAGAGTGGTGGCCTCGCCGGAATTTCTCGCGCGCCACGGGCCGATCCGGCATCCGCGCGATCTGGCCGCGGTGCCGTGGATAGGCCTGACGATGCGGGCCGACAACCGCCATTTCCGCCACCCGTCCGGCGAGGAATGCGGCATCCGCTACACGCCGTGCACCCGGGTGGACAATGTCGCCGCCGCCTATCAGCTGGCCCTGCGCGGCGTCGGCCTGGCCGCCCCGCCGGAATTCATGGTTGAGCGCGACGTCGCCGACGGCGCGCTGGAATGGGTCTTGCCGGAATGGTCGCAGGAGCCGATGCGGGTGTACGCGGTATGGCCGTCCAATGTGTCCAGCAGCAGCGTCGCCTACCGGCTGATCCACGTCATCTGCAACGCCTTGCAGCACGTCAGGGCGATGGCGGCCTGACGGCGCCGGGCCGGTCCCGGGAGGGACCGCCCGGCCGGTTCTCAGTGCAGATACTGCCGTATCTGCAGGTAGATCAGGTAGCCGGCCGACAGGATCAGCATGCCGCCCATCAGCATATTGAAGGCCCGTATCCGCGTCCGGGTGTTCAGCAGCACCGAGACCCGGTCCCCCAGCACCGCCCAGGCGGCCAGCGACAGGTAGCAGATCAGGAAGTAGATGACGACGAAGGCGATCAGCGGCTTGTGGCTGCTGGGGCTGGAGAACAGCACGACGCCGGAGGCGCAGGAGATCCAGGCCTTGGGGTTTAGCCACTGCAGCAGGAAGCCCTGGCTGAAGGTTGGGATGGCCCGCTTGTCCAGCGAGATTTCCGGCGACGACATCGCGATCTTGTAGCCGACGTAGATGATGAAGGCCGAGCCGGCCAGCTCCAGATACATCAGAAAGCTCGGGTAGGCGCTGATCATCTGCTGGAACCAGAAGCCGACGAAGATCAGCAGCAGCGTGAAGCCTATGGTGGCGCCGGAAACGAAGGGGATGGTGCGGCGCACGCCGTGATTGGCGCCGGAGGAGACGATCACCATGTTCACCGGGCCCGGGGAAATGGACATCGTCAGCGAGAACACCATCATCGCGATTAGCAGGTTGATCATTGTTTCTTTGTCCTATGGTTGTGCGGAATCCGTATCGATCGAATATCCATTTAACATGAAAATCGGCGGCAAGGAACTAGCCGGCCGGCGCCAGATGCTTGTCCAGGCGGCTGAAGTGCTTTTCCAGCGGCGGGCGGCTGACGGGCGCCGCGCGTTTTTCCGGATCGAGCTGGCGGCCCAGTCCGAGGAAGCCGGTGATCAGCGTGTGTTCGCCCAGGCCCAGCTTTTCGCGCAGCGCCGGGTTGTAGGCCCACTCGCCGGTGCGCCAGAAGCAGTGGTAGCCGAGCGCCTCGGCGGCGACGACCATGTTCTGGATCGACGCGCCGGCCGACAGCACCTGCTCGATCTCCGGCACCGGAGCGGTCCGGTTCACGTCGAGCAGGCAGATGACGATGTGCGGCGTCGCCAGCAGCTTGCGCTCGGCCTTGTCCCGGTAGGACGCCGCGCTCAGGCCGCTGTCCTCCGGGCGGGAGGAGGCGATCAGCTCGATCAGCATCGCCTTGTGCTCGGGATGGCAGACGATGAAGCGCCAGGGGCGCAGCCGCTTGTGGTCCGGCGCGGTCAGCGCGCACTGGAAGATGTCCTGCAGATCGGACGGCGGGATTTCGCCGTCTATCAGCGGTTGGGATTTGCGTTGCAATATCGTGTTGACGAGGCTCACCGGCGTTCTCCTGTGGTGGTCAGTCGGGGATGATCACGTGGGCGTCGCCGAGCAGCAGCGACGAGCAGGACAGCACATGGCCCTTTTCCAGCACGTGTTTTTGGGGGTGAAGCTCGCCGCTGGCCAGCTGTACCCGGCAGGAGCCGCACAGGCCTCTGCGGCAGGAGCTGGGTATCGGCAACAGCATCTCCTCGATGTTTTCCAGTATCGATTTGTCCGGGTCGGCGTCGCCGACGTAGTCGGTGCCGCGGAAGGTGACCCGCAGCGACAGGGACGGGGGTGTGGCGTTCATTGGCGGTTCTCGATCAGGAAGCAGGCGGCGCTGCGGTCGGCGAGCGCGCGCATGGCGGGCCGCTCGGCCGAGCAGCGGGGCTGGGCCTGCGCGCAGCGCGGGGCGAAGGCGCAGGCGGACGCGCCTGCGGCGGCGGTCTGCAGCTCGCCTGGCGGTGGCGGCACGCGTTTCGCGTCCTGCCGGCCGGGCATGCTGGCGACCAGCGCCTGGGTGTACGGATGGCGCGGCGAGTCGATGACGGTGCCGGCCTCGCCGTATTCCAGCAGCTGTCCGGCATACATCACCGCCACGTCGTCGGCGATGTGGCGGACGACGGACAGGTCGTGCGAGATGAAGACGAAGGTCAGTCGCAGTCTTTGCTGCAATTCCAGCAGCAGATTGAGGATCTGGGCCTGGACCGAGATGTCCAGCGCCGACAGCGGCTCGTCCAGCACCAGGATCTCCGGCTGGCTGGCCAGGGCCCGGGCGATGCCGACCCGCTGGCGCTGTCCGCCGCTGAGGGCGCCGGGCAGCACGTGCAGGAACTGGCTGCCCAGCCCGACGGCCTGCAGCTGCTGCTCGGCGATCCGCATCCGCTCCTCGCGCGACGGTCCGCCGCGGCGGGCCAGCGCGGTGGTGACGATCTGCCAGATCGGCTTGCGCGGGTTCAGCGAGGAATACGGATCCTGGAAGACCATCTGCACGCGGTGGTAATAGTCGCGCAGCGGGATGTCGGCGATGTCGGCGCTGTCGTTCCGGCCGGCGATGCGGATCGCGCCGGCGCTGGGCCGTTCCAGCTGCAGCAGCAGGCGGGCCAGCGTGCTCTTGCCGCTGCCGGATTCGCCGACCACGGCCAGGGTGCGGCCCTGGCGCAGCGGCAGCGAGACCTGGTCCAGCGCCTGGGTGTGGCCGGGTCGCAGCCACGAGCCGCCGGAGCGGAAGCGCTTGGAGAGCCGTTCGATGGTGATGATGTCGTGTGACATTGGCGGTCCTCAGAGATGGCAGCGGTAGGTTGCCGCGCCATGGCCGACGCGCGGCTTCAGCGCCGGCGGCTGCGCGCAGCCGGCCTCGGCGCGCGGGCAGCGCGAGGAGAAGCGACAGCCGGCGATGGCCTGGCCTATCGGCGGCACCGTGCCCGGTATCGTCGGCAGGACGGTCTTTGGCGGCAAGGCGTGTGTCGGGCGGGCCGCCAGCAGGCCCTGGGTGTACGGGTGGGCGGGCAGGCCGGTCAGCATCGCCGCGCTGCCGGTCTCGACGATCTCGCCGGAATACATGACCTGGATGCGGTCGGTGTATTCCCCGATCACGCCGATATCGTGCGAGACCAGCAGGATGGACATGCCGCGCTGACGGCGCGCTTCCAGCAGCAGGTCCAGGATCTGGCGCTGGATGGTGACGTCCAGCGCGGTGGTCGGCTCGTCGGCGATCAACAGCTCGGGCCGGCAGGCCAGCGCCATCGCGATCATCGCGCGCTGCGCCATGCCGCCGGACAGCTGGTGCGGATAGCTGGCCAGCCGCGCGCCGGGCGAGGCGATGCCCACCTGCTCCAGCAGTTCGGCGCCGCGCCGCGCGAGGCCGCGCCTGTCCAGACCGGGTTCGGTCCGGCGCAGGGTTTCCGCCAGCTGGCTGCCTATGGTCAGCGACGGGTTCAGCGCGCTCATCGGATTCTGGAAAATCATCGTCGCCCGGCGGCCGCGCACGACCGACCAGTCGCGCTTGCGCAGCGTCAGCAAGTCGTGGCCGCACAGCTGGAGCCGCCTGGCCTCGACGCCGGCGCCGGGCGGCAGCAGGCCCATCAGCGCCAGATTGGTGACGCTCTTGCCGCAGCCGGATTCGCCGACCACACCCAGGACTTCCCCGCGTTCCAGCTGGAAGCTGATGTCGCGGATCACGGTTTTGGGGCCGTCGGCCGACGGCAGCCGGACCGTCAGGTTCTGCACGTCGATGATCATGGCTGGCCTCCCAGTTTCGGATCCAGTTTTTCCTGCAGGGCGTCGCCGAGCAGATTGAAGGTCAGCACGGTGGCCAGGATGCACATGCCCGGCAGCACCAAGAGATACGGGCTGGACTCGATGAAGGGGCGGGCGTCGGCCAGCATCGTCCCCCATTCCGCGAGCGGCGGCCTGGCGCCCAGGCCGAGGAAGCCCAGCGCGGCGATTTCCAGGATGGCGTCGCTGAAGCCCAGCGAGGCCTGGACGATGATCGGTCCCCAGCAATTGGGCAGCACTTCCGACCACAGGATGGTGAAGCGGGACGAGCCGCAGGTGTGGGCGGCCTGCACGTATTGCTTTTTCATCTCCAGCGAGGCCACCGAGCGGACGATGCGGATGAAGCGCGGCACCGCCACCAGCGTGATGGCGACAGTCATGTTCAGCAGGCCCGGTCCCAGTACCGCCACCACCACGATGGCGAGCAGGATGCTGGGCAGGGTCATGACGATGTCGGTCAGGCGGGTGATCACGGTGTCGATCCAGCCGCCGTACACGCCGGCGAGCAGGCCGAGCAGCGAGCCGGTCAGCATCGATACCGTCACCACGCCGAAGCCGATGCCCATCGAGCTGCGCGCGCCGTAGACCAAGCGCGCCAGCAGGTCGCGGCCCAGGTCGTCGGTGCCCAGCAGCGGGCCGCCGGCGAGGCCGGGGGCGGACCGCAGGCGGTCGCTGAGGCCGTAGGGGTCGAGGTGGACGATGAGCGGCGCGAGCAGGCCGAGGGCCATCAGCGCCAGCGTGCCGTACAGCGCCATCCGTCCCGTCGCGAGGCGCCAGGGGCGGTAAGGCCAAAATGGCTGTTTTGACATGATCAGACTCGCATTCTGGGGTTGGCGACGCGATAGAGCAGATCGACGCCGGCATTGGTCAGGATCACCAGCACGCCGATCAGCAGGATGCTGCCCTGGATCACCGGGTAGTCGCGGGCGTAGACGCTGTTGACGATGTAGCTGCCGACGCCGGGCCAGCCGAAGATGGTCTCGGTCAGAATGGCGCCGGCTATCGCCGAGCTGACGAAGAACAGTCCGCCGACGGTGATCACCGGCAGCAGGGCGTTGCGCAGCGCGTGCAGCCAGATGATGCGCAGCGCGGCCAGGCCCTTGGCGCGCGCGGTGCGGATATAGTCTTCGCCCAGCACCTCGCTCATGCTGGCCCGCGTCATGCGGGCGAAGACGGCGATAGGCGTCGCGGCCATCGTCAGCGTCGGCAGCAGCAGGTGGTGCAGCGCGCTGAAAAAGGCGTCCAGGCCGTAGCGGGCGGTCGCCTCGGGCAGCAGGGTGTCGATCAGCATGAAGCCGGTCGCCGGCCGGATGTCGAAGGCGATGTCCAGCCGGCCGGAAACCGGCGTCAGGCCCAGCATCTCGGAGAACACCAGGATCAGCACCAGGCCCAGCCAGAACACCGGCATCGAATAGCCTATCAGCGAGCCGACGGTGATCAGCTTGTCGACGACGCTGCGGCGGCGGATGGCGGCGATCACGCCGGCGGGCACGCCCACCAGCAGCGACAGCAGGATCACCGCGACGCCGAGCTCGATGGTGGCCGGCCAGCGCGCTAGCAACTCGGTCTGCACCGAGCGGCCGGAGACGATGGACGAGCCGAAGTCGCCGCCGGAAGCCCGGCCGACAAAGCCGAGATACTGCTCGAACAGCGGCCTGTCCAGGCTCAGCCGGTGCAGCGCCTCCTGGTATTGCCTGGGGTCGGCGCCTCGCTCGCCTATCATCAGCAGCACCGGGTTGCCCGGCGCCAGCCGGATCACGAAGAACGCGATCAGCGTGATGCCGAGCAGGGTGCAGAGTAAGGTCCCTAACTTGATCATGCGCTCGGCTCTCAGCGGTTCTGATACGACAGGGGCGCGAAGTAGTCCATGTCGAACGGATTCACGACGAAGCCGTTCACGCGCGCGCTCAGCACGCGGTAGACCTTGGAGTGCGCGATCGGGATGATGGGCTCGTCCTTGCTCAGCTGCTGCAGCGCCTGCTGGTAGAGCTTGCTGCGGACCTTGGCGTCGTCGGTGCGGCGGGCGTCGCTGATCAGCTTGTTGAACGTCGGCTGGCAGTAGCGAGAGTTGTTGGAGCCCCGGGTGACGGAGTCGCAGCTGAGCAGCGTGTACAGGAAGTTGTCCGGATCGCCGTTGTCGCCGGACCAGCCCAGCTGCACCATCTGGTGCTCGCCGCGCTTGACCTTGTCCAGATAGGTGGCCCAGTCGAACGTCGCCAGCTCGACCTTGATGCCCACCTTGGCCAGATCGGCCTGCATCATTTCCCCCATCTTGCGGCCGTTGGGGTTGTAGGGGCGGCTGACCGGCAGCGTCCACAAGGTGGTGCTGAAGCCCTTGGCGTAGCCGGCCTGGGCCAGCAGCGCGCGCGCCTTGACCGGGTCGTAGCCATAGGTCTGCACCTTGTCGGTGTAGGACCACATGGTCGGCGGGTACGGGTTGATCGCGACCTTGGCGTTGCCCAGGTAGACCGCGTTGACATAGGCCTGCTTGTTCAGCGCGTAGGCGACGGCGCGGCGTACCAGCACATTGTTGAACGGCGGCTTCTCGACGTTCATCGCCAGGTAGCCGATGTTCATGCTGTCCTGCTCGCTGAGCCGCAGTTGCCGGTTGTCGCGAATGATCTGCAGATCGGCCGGGGACGGCGACACCGCGATCTGGCATTCGCCCTTTTTCATTTTCTGCAGTCGCACGCTGGCGTCGGGCGTGATCGCGAACACCAGATTGCGGATCTTGGGCTTGGCGCCCCAGTACTGCGGATTGGCGGCGTAGCGTATCGTGCTGTCCTTCAGATAGCTGCTGAAGGCGTAGGGGCCGGTGCCGACCGGCAGGATGTCGATGTCGGCCGGCCGGCCGGCCTTCTGCAGGCGGCCGCCGTATTCGGCGGACAGGATGGACATGAAGGGCATGGCCAGATCGGTCAGGAACGGCGCTTCCGGCCGGGTCAGCACGATGCGCACGCTGTAGTCGTCTATCTTGCCGACCGAGGCGATCAGCTTGTCCATGCCCATGCCCTGGAAGTACTGGTAGTTGCCGCCGCCGACCGCGTGGAACGGATGGTCGGCCTTCAGTTGGCGGTTGAACGAGAACAGCACGTCGTCGGCGTTGAAGTCGCGGCTGGGCGTGAAGAAGGCGGTCTTGTGGAATTTGACGCCGCGGCGCAGCTTGAAGACATAGGTTTTCTGATCGGCGGACACGGTCCAGCTTTCCGCCAGCGCCGGCGCGACGCGGGAGCCGCCGGGGGCGAAATCCACCAGGCGGTCGTACAGCGTGGTGGTGGTGGCGTTGCGGGCGGTGCCGGACAGCGTGATCTGCGGGTTCAGCGATTCGGGGCTGCCCTCGGAGCAATACACCAGGGTGTCGTCGGCCGGGGCCGCGTGCGACAGTTGCGGCGCGGCGCCGAGCAGCGCCGCCAGCAGGGGAGCGATTTTCTTGTTCATTTTGCGTGGAATCCGGATGGGGGCGGTAAAGGCCGGGCGGGCGGCGGCGGTGGGGCCACGCCCGGCGTCGCGTGTGGCGCGGGCTTAGGACCAGAGGCCCAGGCTGCCGTCCTGTTTCAGGCCGATGAAGGAGGTCTGGGAGATGCGGTGGCCGTCGGTATTGCCCAGGATCTCGTGGAAGTTCTGCGTGTTGAACAGGATCAGGTCGCCCACTTTCGGACGGATGCGCAGGTGGTCCTCGCGCTCCAGCACCTCGTAGGGGAAGTAGTACTCGCCCGGCACCTTCATGTGGTCGTTGGCGGCGGTGTGGATGGTGTCGTAGATCACCAGTTCGCCGCCGGTGTTCAGCATGCTGTAGTAGATGTTCCAGGTCATCTGGCGGCTGATCTCGGTGACGGACCACGGCTGCTTGATGTGGCTGGGCGCGTGGTCGGCGTGCAGGCGGCCGTGGCCGCGGAAGCTGCGGAAGGCGCCGGCGAAGTACTGGCCGAAGCCGGGCTCCTCGAACAGGCCGACCGGGCGGCCGGTCTGGGCAAGCGCGTCGATGACCATCGCCACCGGATCGATGTTCAGGCTGTCGTAGATCTCGTCTATCACTTGCTGGGCCTGATCCTTCTTGTCGAAGTAGATCGGCTTCTCCGAATGGGCCCATTGGTTGTGGCACAGGCCGATGTGATGGACCGGGATGTCCTTCAGGTGGTCGTAGTTGTCGAAGGCCGTCTCGCGCAGCCGCTGCGCCACCCGCTCACAGGTTTCGACCGGGATGAAGTTTTCGACGATGATGCCGGGGATCTTGAAATCCATCAGCAGGTTCAGGTTTTCTTCGGTCAGTGCGCACAGTTCGTTGCGAATCCAGTTAGCCATGATGCGATGCCTCGTTAAATGGTGATTGAATGGTTCTGCCGCCGGGCTCCGGCGGCCTCAATTCGATGAAAATGCCGGAACCGGCGATTTGTAGCTGGCGACGGCCAGGCTGATGATCAGCAGGTAGGCGGTCATCAGCGTCCCTATCATCAGCAGGTAGTCGTGGCCCAGGTGGTCGAGCAGCATGCCGACCGCGGTCGACAGCACGCTGGCGCACAGGCAGCCGACGGCGAAGGAGATGCCGAACACCGAGCCCAGCTGTCCCTTGGGCGCGAAGGCCACGATGCCGCTGAAACCCATCATCCAGACGAACTCGAACACGACGATCATCAGGGTGAAGAGCGCGGCGCTGGCCAGCGGCTGCCGCACGCAGACGGTGGCGACGTACAGCCCCGCCGCTACCAGCGACAGGCCGGCGGTCAACAGCTGGGTCTGGCCGAAGGGGCGCTCGAACAACCGGTATTTCTTGCAGAAGAACGAGAACGACGACGAGCCGGCGATGATGGCGACGCTGGCCAGGATGTAGGACGCCGACACCGCGCCGGAGCCCAGACCCAGCTTCTGGATCGGGAAGATCGGCTGCAGGGTGCTGTAGGTCCCCTGGAAGAAGGTCGCGGTCAGCGGCGGCAGCAGGGCGCAGATGAACAGGCGGCGGTCGCCGTTCAGCGCGTCGCGGTATTCCTTGACGCGGACGGCGAGCGTGCGCCGCTGCGGGCTGCCGGTGTCGCCGAGCTCTTCTATGCTGCGGGTCAGGAAGACCAGCAGCGCCGATACCACGAAGGTGACGGCGTCCAGCGCCACCACCAGGCGGATGTCGATCTTGTTGGCGACGAAGACGCCGAGCACCGCGGCCAGCCCGATCCCGACGTGATAGCTCGATTGCAGGAAGGACGCGTAGTGGGTCGCCTTCGCCTTCGGAAACAGCACGCGGCTGGCGACGGTCTTGTTGATCCGGTTGACGTGGTCGACCAGCCCGCGAACCAGCAGCAGGCCCGCTACCGCCAGATACTCGCCCTGCGAGACGAAGAGCAGGACCGGCAGGGTCATCACGGCCGACACCATGTCGAGCAGATACCATCGCGTCCGCGGGTTCATGCCGTGGTCCCAGTCGCTGCGGTACAGCACCACCAGCAAGGCCGGCAGCCATTGCAGCGAGATGAAGATCGACGTCATCAGCCCCGATTGCGTCTTGGCGTAGACGGTGACGGCGAGCACGATGTGCAGCAGCACGGAGCCGGCCGACGAAATGGTGAAGGCGGACGTGCTTAGCAGTAGGTTAAGCCTGCCCCTGTTGAGCTGGATCATGTGGGCGCCTTTATCCGATCACGGTCTGCGCTGCGACGAAGTCGATGGCGCGGGCGGCGTTCAGCTTGGCTTCCTGCTGATCCTTGCCGGTGCACATGACTTGCACGATCCAGCTGTAGTTGGAGTTCAGCTCCTGCAGCTCGTCGCCGACCTCGTGGTGCAGCCAGACTTCCTGCACGCCGGCGCGAAGCTTGATCTCCTCCGTCGACGGCATGCTGCGGATGACGCCGGCCTGCGGGCTGACGAAGCATTTCCACGCCGCGCCCTGCTTGAAGCGGTACAGCGGCTGACGCTCTTCCAGCGTGCCCAGGCAGAGGTCGACATAGTCGCCGACGATGGAGCGCGCGGTGGACAGGTCCAGCATGATGGAATGGCCGCTGCCGCCGACGCGGGTATTGACCTCGACCAGGTGCGGGCCGCTGTCGGTCACGATGATTTCGACGTGGGAGGCGCCGAAGTCGTAGCCGATGGCGTCCAGCGCCGCGCAGGCCATCGCCGCGACGGCGTCGCGGTCGGTGTCGTGCCAGGGGAAGGAGGCGCCGATCTCGATGCTGTCCTTGATCACGTCGCGGTCGGCGACGCCGACCACCTGGTGCTGGCCGGCGGCGGTGGTCAGGATTTCCACGCTGACCAGATGGCCGTCCAGATAGTCCTCGGCGACGAAGTCCGGCGAGATCCAGTCTTCCCGGATGCCGGCCAGCTCCTCGACGATGCGGCCGATGTCGGCGCGGTCGCGGCAGATGACGGCGCCGATGCTGGAGTGCCCCTGCAGCGGCTTGAGGAAGCAGGGGAAGTTCAGCTTGTCCTGTCGCGCCGGCAAGTCCTCGATGCGGTCCAGGCGCTCGCACTTCACGGTGTCGGCGCCCTTTTCCAGCAGGGTCTGGCGGAACTGGAACTTGTCCTGGGTGATGGCGACCGCCTCGGGATTGCTGCCGCGCAGGCCGAGCGCGCGGCACAGGCGGGCGGCGACCTGGGTGCGGATCTCGGCGAAGGTCAGCAAGGCGTCCACGACGCCCACCTGCTGTTTCAGCGCCGCCAGCACCTCGTCCAAATCATTGGAGTCCTTGACGGAGACGATCTGGTCCGCCAGGTCCAGCTTGTACAGGCAGGAGGCCGGGAACCATTTACGGAAGCGATCGAAGCTGTCGGTCACGAGCACGGCGCGGTAGCCTCTGGTCTTGCAGTAGAGGAGCGCGTCCAGGCCGCTGAAATTGGTTTCGATGAATACGACTGTCTTCATGCGGATGGTCTTTCTGGGCGAAGCCGTCCCCGCCGCCCCCGGTTTGCGGGGCGGTGGCGGCGAGGATGGGGAGGATTAGGCGCAGGCGCGCAGGTCGGCTTCCAGGTTGATCAGGCGCGAGCACTGATCCCAGAAGCGGTGCCAGAAGTCGATGCCTTCGTCGAAGGACTGCTGGAATTCCTGGCGTTGGGTCTCGGTGGTGCAGAAGCGCAGGAAGTTGGCGACCGAGTGGCGGATGTGCTCGGTCTCGTCCGCGCGGTGGATCTTGAAGAACGGCGTGGCGGACAGGATGTCGGCGCAGCGCTCGTCGTGGCACAGGTTCTCGAACAGCACCTCGATGTTTTCCTCGGCGATGATTTCGAAGCTCATCAACAGGCCGACGATGCCGTACTGGCTGGTGGTGTTGACCAGCGTGCGGTCCAGCACCTGGAGGATTTCCTTGATCGAGGAGCCGGAGGCGTTGGGGATGACCTGCACGCCGACTTCGTTGATCGCGTCCAGGAACAGCTTGGAGTGGATGTAGTTCTTGTCGCGGCCGCCCAGCTCGTCGTAGGCGATCTGGATCAGGTGGTGCTGGCGTTCCGGATCGTCGGTCTGCGCGACGGCCTTGGTGATGAAGGTCGGAACGTAACAGGTGAAGTCGTACCAGGCGGTGGCCATGGTGTCGGCGGAGATCAGCGAGCGCTTGCTTTTCAGCGTGGCCTTGATATTGGCGAATACATTGCGCTTGTTGGCTTCGGCCATGAAGTGATTGGTCCAGAATACCACTTCCGGATGATCGTAATCGTATTCCGCTTCCGGAATCAGATAGCGCGGGGCATTGACGGCTTTTTTCTCGATGGTGATGGCTTGTTGAGTCATGATCGTATTGCTTTTCAGGATAAAGTCGAGGTGGCTAAATCAACGCAATAAACCAAGGTCGCCGGTCAGTTGCGTTACGGTCTTCTTATCGCCAAACAGCGCGAGTCCGAAATATTCGATTTGCTCTTCGGGGCCCTGTTTCAGGACCGCGGCGTATTCTTCATAAGAGCGGGTGGTGCGGGTGGCGCTGATGACGTCGATCACCAATAGTTCTGGTTCGAACTCTTTCAGCTTGGCGCGCATGCTTTTCAACAGTTCGCCGTCGCCTTTCAATATCGGAATTCCGATGGTGGTAATGCCTTGATGCAGATGCCCGGCGCTGTCCGGCAAATCATGGCCTATCATTTCCGGGCGCAGTTTTCCGATGCTGGCGCCGAGTACCGCCGCCGTATTGGCGATGACGCCCAGCGGAAGGCTGCCATCAACAATCAGTACGCACTTTTTGTCTTGCATTTCTTTCTGTCCCTTCTTGGCATGGCTGTTATTTACACGGAAAAGCATCGTGCCTATTCATACTAGCGAGATGGCTCTGGCTTATGAATAGCAATATCTCTAACTGCGCTTTTAGATAAAACCGGGCCAATCCAGATAGTCTCGGACAATATATTGGATACATTTGGCGGCGCCGCGCGGGGGGCCAGGCGGACGGAAGAGAGGCGGGCAAGAAAAGAGGCCCGAACGGGCCTCCTGGACTGCGGTGTCGGTCGGCGAGGATCAGTAGCCGATATTCCTCACCGCCTGCGGCCCCAGCCGCTGGCACAGCTGCATCAGGTAGAGGCTGTCCGGGCCGACGCGGACATTGGCCGAATCGACGGCGCCGAGCGTGGGCGGCACCGGCACGCCCTGCGCGTCCGGCACATCGGGGTTCAGCGTGCCGCTGCTGCCTATCGCCCAGTTGGTGGCGCCCGGCGGCGCGGCGACGGCCAGCTGGTCCGCCTTGGCATTCCACACGACGCCTCAGCCGATGCTCCAGCCGTGGCCGCTGCCGTCGGCGCCGCGGTTGCCCAGCGCGATCGCGCCGCCGACGTCGGCGTTGTCGACCAAGAGGCCGGTGGCCCAGCGCTGATGCGGCTCGATATTGCCGCAGGCCTCGGCCCGGCCGCTGAAGTTCAGCAGCACATTGGGGCCGCCGGCCTGGGCCTGGGTGGCGTAGTAGAACGACTTCTTGCTGCCGTTGGACGCGCTGCGGTCCACCAGCACCTGGCTGCCGGCGATGCTGAATTCGAATTCCTTGGCGCCGGAGCAGTCGACATTGTTGTGGTCGTGGTTCAGCGCCACTTTTTCCAGCGTCAGCCGCCGCCCCTGCTTGCCGACGACGACGCCGCCGGTGAAGTTGTGCGCCTGGATGTCGTTGAGCCAGCCGTCGGCCAGATTGTCCAGCGTGGCCACCGAGTAGTCGGTTCCGCCGCCGCGCGGCTGGCCTTCCAGCGCCAGATGCTCGGCGCCGATCCGGCCGGCGATGCCGGAGGCCGAGTATTTCTGCACGCTGCCGCCGTTCGTCCCCAGATAGCCGCTGTCGAATGAGTCGGACAGCGGCGCGTCCAGCGTCAACGCCTTGCCGTCGACGGCGGCGACGACGCGCAGCCAGTACTCGTTGTTGTTGCCGGCGTTGATCCAGGTTTGCGGCTTGCCGTCGCGGACCAGCTGGTCCATGTCCATCAAGTGTATCCATTCGGCGCTGGCGCGGCGGCGCACCATCACCGCGTCTCCGGGCTTGAAGCCGGACGCGTCGGCAACGTGGATCACGCTGGCGCCGGACGGCAGGTAGCCGTCGGCGATCGCGGCGGCCGCGCCGACCGGCGTCAGGCTGGCGCTCGCGCCGCCCAGGCTCAGCATGACGTGGCCGGCGCCCTGTGCCTTCAGCACGGTGCCGCCGGCGCCGGAACCGCTGCCGCGTAGCACCACGCCGTCGCTGGCGAGCGTGATCGGCGCCTCGAGCAGGAAGGTGCCGGGGGCCAGCAGCACCGCGCCGCGCACGCCGTTCGCCGCCGGCAAGGCGGCCACCTTGGCGATGGTGGCCTGGATGTTGGCGAGGTCGCTGGCGGCGTTGCCGCTGGGCTTGACCGTGGCTTTGACCGGCGCCGCCGGCAGCGCGACGCCGCCGCCCATATAGCCGGCGCTGGAGAAGTCCATGATGTGGTCGCCGTTGCCGTTCAGCGGCGCATAGGCGAGGCCGCCCTGGCCGTCGTCCTTCACCCAGCGGCTGCGGGTGGCCGCCTTGCCCCACAGCGCCTGGCAGGACTGGGCGAAGGCGTCGTGGTGTATCGGCTGGAACGGCGCGGCCGAGGCGGCCTGGGCGGCGAGCGCGGCGGCGAGGGTCAGCGCCAGCCGCTTGATCGTATGGTTCATTGCTGAGGGTTTCCTGTCTGCGTTGAGTGGGGCGGAGGCGCTGCCGGCTGTGCCGGCCTGAATTATTTTTACGGCATATTGATAGCACGCGGCCTATGTAAACGTCTGTTACAAGATGGAGGCCGCATGTAAAGGCCGGCCTTCGAGACAGGGCGAAAAAAAGCCCCGGCCACAAGGGCGCGGGGCAAGCTGGTGAAACGGGGATGGAGAAACTCAGTGGGCCTGGCTGGTGTCGGCGACGCGGCCGGGCTTGGGCGCCAGCCAGATCGCGCAGGCGGCGACGATGAAGGACAGTCCGGCCAGCCAGAAGATCTGGTTGGTCGACAGCATGATGCTCTGCGCCTGCAGCGTCTGTTCGATCACGCCCCAGGCGGTGGCGTCGGACAGGCCGCCGCCTTGCAGCGCGCGCAGCGCGTCGCCGCCGCCGTCCACCATGCCGACCAGTTCGGCGTGGTTGTAGTTGGCCTTGTCGTCCCAGGCGGTGGTGACCAGCGAGGTGGCGAAGGCGCCGGACAGCGTGCGCATGAAGCTCATCAGGCCGGCGGCCGAGGCCACTTCGGCCGGCTCCACGCTGGACAGCGCCAGCCCGGTCAGCGGCACGAAGAAGAAGGGCATGCCCAGGCCCTGGAACAGCAGCGGCAGCGCCACCTGCCAGAAGCCCATGTCGGTGGTGGAGAAGCTGCGGTACAAGGTGACGCAGCCCAGCCACATCACGCCGCAGAACACCAGACGGCGCGGGTCCAGCCGGGTCGACAGCCTGGCGGCGATCGGCGCCACCATCACCGCCAGGATGCCGCTCATCGCCGTCGCGTAGCCGGCCTGGGTGGCGGTGTAGCCCATATAGGCCTGCAGCCATTGCGGCGTCAGCACCGTGGCGCCGAAGAACGATCCGAACGCCAGCGAGATGGTCAGCACGCTGGCCCAGAAGCCGCGGTGGCGGAACACCCTGAGGTTGACGATGGGCTGGGCCTCGGTCAGCTCCCAGATCAGAAAGGCGGCGAAGCCGACGACGGCGGCGATGGCCAGTCCGACGATGACGGGCGAGCCGAACCAGTCCAGTTCCTTGCCCTTGTCCAGCAGCAGTTGCAGCGAGGCCACCCACACCATCAGCAGCGCCAGTCCGACGACGTCTATGCGCAGCCTGGCCGTCTGGCTCTGGTAGCGCTTCAGCAGCCTCCAGCCGACGAAGCCGCAGCCCAGCGCGATTGGCACATTGATGTAGAAGATCCACGGCCAGCTGACCTGATCGCACAGCGTGCCGCCCAGTATCGGGCCCATGATGGGCGCCACCAGCGTGGTCATGCTCCACAAGCCTATCGCCGCGCCGGCCTTTTCCTTGGGGAAGATCTGCAGCAGCAGCGTCTGCGACATCGGCATCAGCGGGCCGCCGGCCAGGCCCTGCAGCACGCGGAACAGCACCAGCGTCTCCAGCGAACCGGCCAGGCCGCACAGCATCGAGAACAGGCCGAACAGCAGCATGGCGCCGACGAACAGCCGCACGGTGCCCAGGCGCGCCGCCAGCCAGCCGGTCAGCGGCACGATGATGGCCTCGGCCACCGCGTAGGAGGTGATGACATAGGTGCCCTGGCTGGACGACACCGCCAGGCCGCCGGCGATATTGGGCACCGAGACGTTGGCGATGGTGGTGTCCAGCACCACCATGAAGTTGGCGGCGGCCAGCACCAGCGCCGCCAGCCACAGCATATTGCCGGTCAGCGGCTGCTGGACGCCGCCGCCGACGGGATTCGCGCTAGACATGGGGGCCTCACTCGCTGACGTCTATCGTGGCTTCCATCGACAGGCCCACCTGCAACGGATGGGCCTTCAATTCGGCCGGGTCCAGCGCGACGCGCACCGGCAGCCGCTGCACCACCTTGATCCAGTTGCCGGTGGCGTTCTGCGCCGGAATCATCGCGAAGGCGGCGCCGGAGCCGCCGGACAGGCCGGCGACCTTGCCGTGGTAGACCACCTTGCCGCCGTACAGGTCGGCGGTCAGTTCCACCGGCTGGCCGACGCGGACCTTGTTCAGTTGCACTTCCTTGAAGTTGGCGTCGACGTGGGCGTTCTGCAGCGGCACCACCGACATCAGCGGCGTGCCGGACTGCACGCGCTGGCCGACCTGGGCCTGGCGCTTGGCCACCACGCCGTCGATCTGGGCGCGGATCACCGTGCGGGAGAGGTCCAGCCTGGCCTGGTCGCGCTTGGCGCGCGCCAGCGCCACTTCCGGATTGTCGGCCACCGTGGTGTCGGCGGTCAGCGTCTGGTTGGCCTTCAGGCTGCCGACGGCGGCGCGGTAGTTGGCCTCGCTCTGGCGGCTGGCGGCCTCGGCGGCCTTCAGGCTGGCCTGCGCGGTGGCGTAGGCGTTCTGCGCGTTGCTCAATTCCTCGCCGGACACCGAGCCGCTTTTCGCCAGCGCCTGGCGGCGCTGCAGGTCGAGCTTGGCGCGTTCGAGGTCGGCGCGGGCCGACGCCAGCTGGGCCGTCGAGCGGGCCTCGTCGGCGCTGCGCGCCTGGGCCTGGGCCGACAGGCCCTCGTCGTTGGCGAAGTAACCCTTCACCCGGCGCTCGGCGCGGGCGAGGTCGGCTTCGGCCTGGGCCAGCGCGAGGCGGGCGTCGCTGTCGTTCAGCACCACCAGCACGTCGCCGGCCTTGACCGGCTGGGTGTCGACGACCTGCACCGCCTTGACGGTGCCGGCCACCTCGGGCGTGACCTGGGCGATTTCGGCGGCGACATAGGCATTGTCGGTACTGACATGGCGGGAGCCGACCAGTGTCCAGTAGCCGCCGTAGGCGACGGCCGCCGTGGCGACGACGCCGAACAGCAGGGTGAACAGTTTCTTGCGTTGCAGCGGACGGCCCGCTGCGGCGGGGGCTGCGGGGGCGGCGGAGGCCGGCAGCGCTTGTGCGTTTTCGCTCATGGTGGGGATTCCTTGATGTGGGTTTGCCGGCGGCCTCAGCGGGCGGCTTCGGCTTGTCGGTAGCCGCCGCCCAGCGCCTTGATCAGCGCGACGTCCAGCGAGAAGCGGCGGGTTTGCAGATCGGCCAGGGCGCGGCGGCTGGCGATCACGCCGTCCTCGGCCGTCAGCACGTCCAGATAGTTGGCCAGCCCGCCCTGATAGCGGTCCCGGCTGACGCGGTAGGCTTCGCCGGCGGCGTCGAGCGCCGCCTGGCGCTGTTCCAGCTGCGGCGTCAGCGCGGCCTGGCTGGTGACGGCGTCGGCCACTTCGCGCAAGGCCTGGCCCAGCGTGGCGTCGTAGCTGGCGACGGCGGCGTCGTAGTCGCCGCGCGCCGAGCGGTACTGGCCTCGCAGCTGGCCGCCGCGGAAGATGGGCAGATTGATCGCCGGACCGACGCCGGCTATGCCGGAACCGGCCTTGTCGAACAGGCCCAGCCCCAGCGACTGGGCGCCGACGAAGGCGGTGAGGCTGACGTTGGGGTAGAACTGGGCCTCGGCGACGCCGATGCGGCGGGCCGCGGCCTCGGCGCGTAGCCGCGCGGCCGCCAGATCCGGTCGGCGGCCCAACAGCTCGGCCGCCAGCGTCGCCGGTAGCTTTTGTTCGCGAAACAGGTCGGCGGCCGGGCGGGCGATGGCCAGGCCGCGGTCCGGTCCGGCGCCGATCAGCGCCGCCAGGCTGTGGCGTTGCAGCGCGATGCTCTCGTCGGCGGCGGCCAGGTCGGCGCGGGCGGCGGCCTCGCGCGATTCGGCCTGGCGCACGCTGCCCAGCGTCTCCATGCCCTGGCTCTGGCGTTCGCGCATCAGCGTCGCGGTATGGACGCGCACGTCCAGCGCCTGGGCGGCGGCGTCGCGTTCGGCGAAGCCCTTCGCCAGCTCGGCGTAGCCGGCGGCCAGCGAGGCGGTCAACAGCAGCCTGGCCTGGGCCGCATCGGCGCGGGCGGCGGTCAATTCCGAGGTCGCGGCGGCGACCGACGCGCGGTTCTTGCCCCAGAAGTCCAGCTCGTAGCTGAAGTCCAGCGTGGCGCGGGCGCTGTTGGCGAAGCCGGACGGCACCGGCATGCCGTTGTTGTAGCTCTGCTTGTTGCGGCTCAGAGAGGCGTTCAGGTCCAAGCCGGGCAGCCGCGCGGCGCCGGCCTGTTCGGCCAGACCCTCGGCGCGTTCGACGCGGGCGCGGGCGGCGGCGAGGTCGGGCGCCTGGCTCAGCGCCTCGTCCATCAGCCGGTTCAGCTGCGGGTCCCGGTACTTCAGCCACCACTGGTCGTCGGTCCATTGATCGCCGGCAACGGGCAGGCTCTGCGTATTCTGGTATTGTTGCAGCGGTTTGATCTGCGGCGCCGGGCCCATGTCGGGCAGCGCGGCGCAGCCGCCCAGCAGCGCCAGCGACGCTGCCAGGCCGGCGGCAGGCAGCGGCCGCCAGCGGAAATATACGGTTCTCATCGTCTCTGTCCCATTGCGATTTGATTTAACTGTACGGTACGGTATAGTTATATGGCGAGGTGAGATTATCTGTCAAGAAAATTTGAACCGTACAGTTCAGTTTATGGATAAACATGCGTACAAAAAGCGAAAACAAGCGCCAGGCCCTGGTGGTGGCGGCGACCGAGGTCTTCGTCGAGCGCGGCTACGAGGCCGCGTCGATGTCGGAGATTTCGGCCCGGGCCGGCGGCTCCAAGGCCACGCTGTACAACTACTTTTCGTCGAAGGAGGCCTTGTTCCTCGACGTGATGGGCGAACTGACGGCCGAGCTGTCCTCTTCCTACGTCAAATTGCAGCCGGGCGGCGATCTGGCGGCGACGCTGCGCGATTTCGGCCTGGCCTTCGTCGACAATCTGTTCAGCCCGCAGCTGCGCGCGCTGCACGCCATCGTGATGGGCGGCGGCAGCCGCAGCGAGGTGGGCAAGCTGTTCTACGAGAACGGCCCGAAGACCGGATGGACCCGCTTGTCGGCCTTCATGGCCGTCGAGATCGGCGCCGGCCGGCTGCGTGAAGCCGACCCGTGGACGGCAGCGATGCATTTTCACGGCCTCTTGATGTCGGAATGCCAGGCGGCGATGATGACCGGCCTGATCGACGAGTACGCGCCGAAGGCCGAGCGTCCGGGCCGGGTGGCGGAAGCGGTCAGGGTGTTCCTGGCGGCCTACGGGCGCTGAAACCGATATGTCGACGGTATGGTGGCGGCGGCGCGGCGGTGCGATAATCGGCCGCGTGTCCAAAACGACCGGCAGGGGAGTCCGACGATGAGCACCGAACTGTTCGCCTCGCTGTTCCGCTACAAGGCCTGGGCCGACGAGGAACTGCACGCGATGGTGGCGGCGCTGGACCCGGCGGCGCACGCCGAGCAGCGGCACGCCGCGATCCGCATCCTCAACCACATCCATGTGGTCGACCGCATCTTCGCCGGCAATCTGCGGCGGCTGCCGCACGGCTACGCCGCCACCAACACGCCGGAAACGCCGGAGGCGGCCGCGCTGCTGGCCGCGGTGCGCGAGACCGACGACTGGTACGTCGGCTACGCGGCCAGCCTGTCCGCGGCCGAGCTGGCCGAGATTGTCGATTTCACCTTCACCGACGGCGACCGCGGTCGGATGAGCCGCGCCGAGATGCTGATGCAGGTGATCACCCACGGCGGCTACCACCGCGGCGCCGCCGGCCGCGTGCTGTTCCAGTGCGGCGTCCAGCCGCCGCGCGACCTGTACACCCGCTTCCTGCACGACAGCGAGCCGGCGCGCCGCCGGCCCGGCTGAGGCGAAAAAATCCCCGCCGGCGGACGCGGGCGGGGACGATAGACGGCGGCGCCGGTCTTGCCGGCGCGTCGCGCGATCAGTAGCTGACGCTGTAGCTCAGGCCGTAAGTGCGGCCGCGGCCCTGGTAGTAGACCGTCTGCGGCGTGACGATGCTGCCGTAGTAGATGGCGGCGCGCTGGCTCCACAGCGTCTGGTAGGTCTTGTTGAACAGGTTCTGCACGCCGAAGCTCAGCGTGCCGACCGGCAGCTTGTAGCTGCCCAAGAGGTCGGCGGTGGCGTAGCCGTTCAGCTTGTTGCCGCTGGCGTCGTCCAGATCGAAGATCTTCTGGCCCTGCAGCCGCAGCGTGGCGTTGCCCTGGTTCCAGTCGACGAACAGACCGGTCTTGGACGGGCTGGCGCTGGTGACCGTCTGCTTGCCCCAGCCGCCGTTCGCGTTCTGTTGCTCGGACTTGATCGCCAGCAGATTGCCGCCCAGGCGCCAGTGCTCGCTGAAGTTGTACGCCACTTGGCCCTCGAGGCCGTAGGTGCGGACTTTCTGCGACAGCTCCTGGATCAGCAGCGTGGTCTTGTCGTAGCTGAGCGCCTTGTCCGACCAGGCGTAGAACGGCGCGGCCTGGATTTCCCAGTTGTTGCGGTTGAAGCGCCAGCCCAGCTCGATCTGGCGGGTCTTGATGCCGTCCAGCGCCGAGTTGGCGACGCTGACGCCCTGGATCAGCTGGCCGCCGGCGGTGTAATTGCCCTGGCCGTAGTATTTGGCGCCGTCCGGCAGGTCGAAGCCTTCCGAGTAATTGGCCCACAGCTGGCTGCCCGGCATCAGCTTGTACACCACGCCGATATTCGGCAGCGTGACGTCGTAGCTCTTGTTGCCGCCCGGCACCGCGGCAGCCGACTTCAGCACGCCGGTGGCGAGATAGACCTGTTGGTTGAAGGCGACGAAGTCGTCGACCGAGGTCTTCATCTGCTGCTGGCGCAGGCCGGCGTTCAGGCTCAGCTTGTCGGTCAGGTTCCACTTGCCCTGGGCGAAGGCGGACAGGCCGGTGGTTTCCACATTCGGGTAGCGGCCGATCTGGGCGATCTGCCTCAGCTGCATGCCGCCGCTTTGCAGCGCGGTGTTCAGATCGAACAGCATCTGGTTGGCGTCGAAGTTCTCGCGGCTGGCTTCCAGGCCGTAGCTGAGGCTGAAGGTCTTGTTCCAGTCCTTGGTCAGCACCGCCTTAAGACTCTGCTGGCTGGTGTTTTGCTGCGAGGCGCCGAAATAGACCACGGTCGGCTTGGTCGAGGTATTGCCGGGGAAGGGGAAGAAATCCACCTTCTCCTGGCGCGCCGAGCCTTGCAGGTAGAAGTCCTGGCCGCCCAGCACGTCGGGGCTGAAATAGCTGAACTGCGCCATCCAGCGCTTGGTCTGCGGCGTGCGGTCGCTGTCGAAGCCGTCCCGCATCTGCAGCTGGCTGGGGTCGGACTTGTTCTTGTTCAGCGACGGCAGCGCGCCGATCAGGTTCTTGCCCATGTACAGGCCGCGATCGCCGTCGTAGCCGGAGTCGTAGTACTGCGCCATCAGGCTGAGCTTCTGCCGGCCGGGCAGCTTGACGTCCAGATTGCCCATCAGGTCCAGCGAGCGGTTGTACTGCAGGTCGGTCTGGGTGATGTCGGTGAAGATCTGCTTGCCGTCGCCGCCGTAGGCGCCGCCGTTCTGCTGGTAGGCGAGCCCCAGACGGCCGGCCACGATGTCGTTGCCGCCGCTGACCGACTGGGCGATGCGCAGGTCGTGGTCGTCGCTGGCCTGGAAGCCGCTGCGGGCGCCGATCTCGGTGGTGAAGCGCGCCGGGCCGCTCTCGCCGTGCTTGGTGATGATGTTGATGATGCCGCCGCTGGCGCCGCCGCCGTACAGCGCGCTGGCGCCGGACAGCACTTCGATGCGCTCGATGTTGAACGGATCGATGGCGTCGAACTGGCGGCTGAGGCTGCGCGAGGCGTTCAGCGACACGCCGTCTATCATCACCAGCATGCTGCGGCCGCGCAGGTTCTGGTCATTGTTGCTGCGGCCTTCGGAGCCGATGTCCAGGCCGGGCACCAGCTTGCCCAGCGCCTCCTTCAGCGGCACGCCGGCCTTGGCCTGCTGCTGGATCTCCTCGGCGCCGACCACCCAGGCGGTGCCGGGCAGTTCGCTGATCCTGGTCGGTTGCGCGCTGGGCGCGGTGACGATGACGCGGTCCAGGGTGGCCGGGTCCTCGGCTTGGGCGTAGGCGGCCAGCATGGCCAGCGGCAGGGCTGCGAGTGCGTATTTTTTCATGTCGTTTTGCGGTGATATATGAGCCGGAATCCCACCGCGCGGTGGGAAAGCGGGCTCATCTTAATTAACGAATGAGAATTAATACCATTCTTATTTGAACAAATGGCAAGGGATTGGCGCAAATACAACTAAACGCTAATCACTATCATCAAATGGCTTGAAATGCCGTCAGGTTTATGGCCGCCGCGGCGCTACAGTTTCAGCAGCGCCTGGCTCAGCCGCCCGGCCAGCCGCGCGGCCGATTCCGGGCCGCCGAAGGTCCAGCTGTCAGGCGGCAGCCGCGCGGCGCGGCGCTCGGCCAGCGCCGGCACCCGCGACCACAGCGCGCCCTGCGTGAAGTCGGCGCGCGGATCGGCGATGACGGCGAGGTCGGCCCGCTCGTTCAGCAGCGTCTCGACGCCGACGGCGACGATGCCCTGGGTGGCGTCGTCCTGCGGCCAGGCGTTTCGCATGCCCAGCGCGCCGACGATGCCGCCGGGCAGGCTGTTGGCGGCGAAGGCCCAGCAGGTCGGCGAGCCGGCCAGGCCCTGCAGCACGCCGAGCCGGCGGCCGGCGCGGGCGGCCAGCGCCCGGCGCGCGCCGGCAAGCTCGCCGTCCAGCCTGGCCAGCGCCCGGTCCGCCTCGGCCTGGCGGCCGCACCAGCCGGCGAGTTGCAGGAAGTCGACGCGCATATTGGCGAGGCCGTCGCCGCGGTGCTGGCTGGCCATCAGCCGCGTCGGCGCGATGCGCTGCAATAGCGGTAGCAACGGCGCGTGGCGGAAATCGACGCCGACGATCAGGTCCGGCCGCAGCGCGACGATGGCTTCCAGCGACGGCTGCTGGCGGCTGCCGACCGACGCGGCGGACGCCAGCCGCTCGCCGCCGATGCCGACCCAGCGCCGGTAGCCCTTCAGGTCGGCGGCGCCGATGGGCGCCAGGCCCAGCGTCAGCAGCATCTCGATCAGATTGTATTCCAGCGCCACCACCCGCAGCGGGCGGGAGGCGGCCAGCGCCGGCGCGGCCAGCGCCAGCGCGGCGAGGCCGGCGAGGCAGCGGCGGCGCTCAGGATTCGGCGGCGCGCCAGCGGCGGAGCAGGGCATGCAGTTCTTCCTCGGATTTATTGGGCAGCAGCGGGCAGGTGGCGCAGCACACCTCGCCCGGCAGTTCGTAGCGCAGGCAGCACAGCCGGCGCAGCCGTACCGGCGACGGCACCGGCGGCAGGAACGATTCGACGTAGCGCACCGGCTGCCACAGCAGATTGTGGCCGCCGTCGTCGCGGCGGCGTGGCTGGAACAGCCAGTCGGCGTGGATGGCGGCGGCTTCCAGGCCGTCGTCGCGCCAGTGCTGCAGCAGGTGCTCGATCAGATTGCCGGCGCTGTTCCACAGCACGCGGCGGCTGAGCTTGCCGTAGTCGGCCAGCCGCTCCAGCAGCGGCGGCAGATGATCGACCAGCAGCGGCCGGTAGCGTTCGGCGAGGTCGGCGTCCGCCAGCGGCAGTCCCAGATGGTCCACCTCCAGCGCCGCCGGCAGGCCGTCGTCGCCGAGGCGCAGGCCGACGCGGGCCGGGGACAGCGGCATCACCAGGCCGGCGACGGCGCCGGCCACCGCCATCGGCAGCAGCAGGCGCAGATAGTGCTTGGCCCATTGCGATACCTGGGCGCGGCGCGGCGCGCCCGGATGGCTGCGCTCCAGCGCCGCCAGCGCTTCCGGCAGCCGCGAGCCGTCGATCAAGGCGGACAGCGGCAGCGCGTCGGCGTGGCGTTCGACGCGCCAGGCTTCCCGGTACGGCGCCAGCTCGCCGGACAGCAGCGCGTTCAGTTCCATGGCGAGCGGCGGCGCTGGCGCGCCAGCAGGATCAGCAGGTACGGCGCGCCTATCGCGGCGGTGGCCAGGCCCAGCGGGACGTCCAGCGGCGCCAGCAGGCTGCGGCCGAGCACGTCGGCGGCGCCGGCCAGCAGCGCGCCGGCCAGCATCGCGGTGGCCAGGCGCCAGCGCGGCGCCTTGCCGGTCAGCAGGCCGGCCAGATGCGGCGCGGCCAGGCCGACGAAGCCGACCGGCCCGACCGCCGCGACGGCGGCGGCGGCGGCCAGCGCGCTCAGCGCCAGCGCGGCCAGTCGCAGCCTGGCCACCGGCACGCCCAGCGCCCGCGCCTGTTCGTCGCCCAGCGCCAGAAAGCCCAGCGCGCGCGCCAGCCACAGGCCGGGCAAGGCCAGCGCCAGCCAGGGCAGCAGCGCCCGCGCGCTGTCCATGCCCTTGCCGTAGCTGCTGCCGGCCAGCCAGACCACCGCCTGGGCCGCCTGCACCTTGGCCGATACCACCAGCATCGTCGACAGCGCCGCCAGCAGCGCCGACAGCGCGATGCCGGTCAGCGCCAGCCGCAGCGGCTGGTAATCGTGGCGGCGGTTCAGCAGCAGCGCCACGGCCAGCACCAGCAGGGCGCCCAGCAGCGCCGCCAGCCATTGCGCCGGCAGCGGCGCGGCCGGCCAGGCCAGCAGCAGCGCCAGCGCGGACAGGCCGGCGCCCTGGGAGACGCCCATCAGCTCCGGGCCGGCCAGCGGATTGTTGACCACCTGTTGCAGCAGCTGGCCGGACAGCGCCAGCAGGGCGCCGGCGGCCAGCGCCAGCAGCAGCCGGGGCAGGCGCAGCTCGACCAGCAGCTCGCCGGGGCCGGGGCGGCCGGCCAGCCAGTCGGCCAGCGCGCCGGCCGGCAGCGGGCGGGCGCCGTGGTGCAGGCCGAACCACAACAGCAGCGGCACGGCCAGCGCCAGCAGCAGCAAGGGCCAGCGGCGGACCGGGGACTGCAGCGCGGCGCCGTCTGTCTGCGGCGGCAGCAGCCGGTCCTGGCGCTGGATCAGCCACAGCAGCAGCGGCGTGCCGATCAGCGCGGCGGCCACGCCCAGCGGCAGGCCGCCGCCGCTGCCGGCCTCTTGCACCAGCGCGTCGGCCAGCGCCAGCAGCAGCGCGCCGGCGGCGGCGGCGGCCGGTACCAGGCGGCGCGGATGCCAGGCGCCGCACAGCCGCGCCGCGTTCGGGGCGATCAGGCCGATAAAGGCGATAGGGCCGGCCAGCGACACCGCCGCCGCCGACAGCAGCGTGGCGATGGGCAATACGCGGCGGCGCAGCCGGTCCGGCGGCAGGCCCAGGCTGGCGGCGGCCTCGTCGCCCAGGCCCAGCACCGCCAGCGGCTGGCGCAGCCACCAGGCGCCGGCCGCGGCCAGCAGCAGCCACGGCAGCGCCTGGCGCACGCCGCCCCAGCCGTTCTGGAACAGGCTGCCGGCGTTCCACAGCGCGGCGCCGGCGATGTGTTGCTCGTTCAGGATCAGCAGCAGCGAGCACAGCGCCGCCAGCAGCATGCCGGTGGCGGTGCCGGCCAGCACCAGGCGCAGTGGCGACGCGCGCCAGCCGCCGGCGACGGCGAAGGTCAGCAGCGCGGCCAGCAGGCCGCCGGCGAAGATGGCGGGCACGCCGATGAATTTGAGGCCGGCCGGCAACAGCAGGCTGAGCAGCAGGCCCAGCTGGGCGCCGGCGGTGACGCCGAGCACGCTGGGCGCGGCCAGCGGATTGCGGGTGGACAGCTGCAGCAGCGCGCCGGCGAGACCGAGGGCGGAACCGGCCAGCAGCGTGGCGACCAGCCGCGGCAGTTTCAGCTGCCACAGCACCGCGTCGGCGGTGGCCGCGTCGGCGTAGCCGGCCGGATACAGGCGCAGCAGCAGCCAGCCGAGCAGCAGCGCCGCGGCCAGCGGAACCAGCCGTCGCGGCAGCGGCATCGCCGCGCTCAGGCCGACGGCTGCCATGCGGCCTCCGTCCGGTAACGGGGCAGGCAGACCGGCGGGTGGCTGTCGGGCAGCCGCCACATGTCGACGTCGAACACTTCCTTCAACAGCTCGGGCCGCATGATCTCGTCCGGTGTGCCGCGCGCGCGCAGACGGCCGGCCTTCATCAGCAGCAGCTCGTCGCTGAAGGCGGCGGCCTGGTTCAGGTCGTGCAGCACCCAGACCACGGTCAGGCCGTGCTCGCGGTTCAGGCCGCGGACGGTGGACAGCATTTCCAGCTGGTGGTGGACGTCGAGATAGGTGGTCGGCTCGTCCAGCAGCAGCACCTCGCCGCCCTGGGCCAGCGCCATCGCCAGCCAGGCGCGCTGGCGCTGGCCGCCGGACAGCGTCGAGAGCTCGCGGCCGGCCAGTTCGGCCAGTCCGGTCAGCGCCAGTGCGCGTTCTATCGCCTGCCTGTCGTCGGCGTTCAGCCTGTGGTTGAAGCCGCCGTGGGCGAAGCGGCCGCAGGCGACCAGTTCGGCGACGCTGAGGCCCGGCGGCTGCGTGTGGCTTTGTGCCAGCAGCGCCAGCCGCTTGGCGCGGGCGCGCGCCGGCATCGCCGCCAGCGGCTCGCCGGCCAGCCGCACTTCGCCGGCGCTGGGCGCGATCAGCCCGGCCAGGCTGCGCAGCAGCGTGCTCTTGCCGCAGCCGTTGGGGCCGCACAGCGCGTAGACGCCGCCGGGCGCGAAGCTGAGCGACAGCGAATCGAGTATGGGAGTGCCGGACAGCGAGACGCTGAGCGCGTCGGCCTGCAGCAGCGGGGTGTGGGGTGCGTTCATTGAAAACTGCGGGCCACCGCTTTGCGATGGCCCGGCCGGGAATGACATGTCGCCATTCTAATGAAAACGATAATAATTATCTATGCGTTTCAGGCGGCTACGATGGTTGAGGCCGGCGCGGCCTGCGGCGCGGTCCAGTTCAGCGGGGTGGCGGCGTCGCTGTCGTTGTAATGGCGGCGTCCCAGCAGGCTGTTGACGATGACGGCGCTGCGCCAGGCGGCCAGCGACAGCTGCGGGTCGGCGATGCCGTGGCTGAGGCGGCCGGCGTTCTGGAAGAACAGTCGCTGATCGGCCGGGCCGTCCCATTCGGCCGAGAAGTCCTCGCGCAGCGCCAGCCGGCCGTGGCGGTCGCGCCGCAGCCGCTCGGACAGCGGCGCCAGGCAGGACGGCAGCACGCTGCGGTAGCCGGTGGCGAAGATGACCAGGTCGGCGTCCATCTGCTCGTCCTGGCCGTCGAAGCCGTTGTGCATGGTCAGCCGCAGCGTCTTGCCGTCGCGGCGCATCGCGCAGACTTCGCGGAACGGCAGCAGTGACGGCCGGCTGTTGTCCGGCGACAGGAAGTCGGCGACGTAGATCGCCTGGGTCAGCTGGCGCAGCGTGTCCGGCGAGATGCCGTCGCTGGCCAGCTTCTGCCGTTCGACGATGGCGGCCTTGCGCTCCTGCGGCAGCTGGTGGAAGGCGCCTACGTATTCCGGCGTGAAGAATTCGTTGGTGAACGGGCTCTCGTCCAGCGGCTCCAGCGTCGGACGGCGGCTGAGCAGCGTGATCGACGCCGCCTCGCCGCGGTTGCCGGCCATCAGGTCCAGCACGATCTCGGCGCCGCTCTGGCCGCCGCCGACGACGACGACCCGCTTGCCCTTGGCGCTGAACGGCGTGGTCATGTACTGGCTGGCGTGCAGCGCCTGCTCGCCGAGGTGGGGCGCGCCCCAGTCCGGCACGTGCGGCACGTTGCCGGTGGCGACGACCAGCTGCTCGGCCTCCACCGTCTGGTCGGCGAACTGCAGCACGAAGCACTCGCCATTGTGGCGCACTTCGCGGATTTCGCTGCCGAAGCGCAGATTGGGCAGCTGCTCGGCGACCCAGCGCAGGTAGTCGGCGAACTCGCGGCGCTCGATGCGCGGGAATTCGGCGTTGATGAAGCGGTAGAAGCGGCCCTGCGCCACCAGGTAGGCGAGGAAGGAGTAGCGGCTGGTCGGATCGGCCGAGGTCACCAGGTCCTTCAGGAAGGAGGTCTGCAGCCGGGTGCCGGCCAGCATCATGCCGGGGTGCCAGTTGAAGGCCGGGCGGCGTTCGAAGAAGGCGGTTTTCAGCTCGGACAGCGGGGCCAGCAGCGCGGCGACGCTGAGGTTGAACGGACCGACGCCGATGCCGGCGACGTCAAGACGGGTATTCATGCGATTTCCTTTCGCGGGGCCGGCGCGGCGTGAGCGGCGAGCGGATTGATCAGGGCGGGGCCCATCGCGTGGATGGGGCGTTCGGCGCTGTCGCCGTAGCCGGCGACAAAACGGGCGCGGTTCAGCGACAACCGCGGCATTTCCGGCGTGAACGGATCGAAGCGGGCGTAGCGGTCCGCCAGCTCGGGGTGGGCGGCCTGGTAGCCGCGCAGCCGTTCGGCCAGCAGGCGCCAGAACGCGGTCTCGTCGAACAGGCCGGCGTCTTCCAGCAGGCCGGCCATGAAGCGGAACACGCTGCCGAACAGCGCGGTCCACAGATTGTGGATCAGGTAGTGCGGCGGCATCGTCGGCAGCGCGGCGCGGACCGCGGCCGGCATGCTCTCCAGCTCCGGCAGCGGCAGGTCGGCCAGGAACAGGTCGCCCTGGAAGTCCTTCAGCGCGACGCCGACCGGCCGCGCGTCCCGCAGGATCAGCGTCAGGTTCTGGCCGTGGGCGATGAAGCCGAGGCCGTAGCGGCATTGCAGGTGGTAGAGCGGCAGCACGCAGCGGTCGAACAGCTGGATCAGCCAGTCGCGCGGCGCCAGGCCGGAGCGACGGATCAGCTCGGCCGCCAGCGGCCGACCCTGCTCGTCGCATTGCTGCAGCATCGCGAACATCGGCGCGCGCTCGCCGTCGGCCAGCAGCGCGGCCGGGCTGTCGCGCCACACGGCGCCCAGCATTTCGTTCAGATGGTAGGGCGCGCCGGCGAGGCCGGCGTAGAACGGATGCGGCACATGGCCGCCGGCCGGCTCCTCCAGCACCAACACCCGGCTGTCCGCCAGCGCCGGATCGGCGGCGACGGCGGCGCTGAGCCAGCGCGACAGCGCCGGGCCTATCGCCAGGTATTTGCCGGGCAGGCCGCGGTAGCTGGAGGTGTTCAGCACGGTCAGCGGCAGCTTCAGATGGGCGGCGGCCGGCCTGTCGTGGTTGGACAGCGTGCGCAGCGACGGCTGCGGCGTGTAGCGGTCGCCAAACTCGCCCAGGTGGATCAGGCGGCCGTCGGCCAGCAGGCCGGCGTACTGGGCGGCGATGTGCTGATGCCATTGCCACGGGTGCACCGGCAGCAGCCAGTGGCTGGCGGCGTCGGCGCCGAAGTCGGCCAGCCGGGCCAGCAGCCGGGCGCGCTCGGCCTCGTCGCAGCTCTCGGCCAGCAGCGCCGCCTCGTCCAGGCCGTCGGCCAGATGCAGCGGCGCGACGCCGCGCGAGACCGCCAGCCAGTGCAGGCGGAACGGGCGGGCGCTTTCGGTGCCGTAGTCGTGGTGTTCTGTCATGCCCCAGCCGACGCGGCCCTTGTTCGGCACCGCTTTCGGATGGCCGTCGAGCAGGCTGTTCAGCTTGTCGTCGGGCAGCGCCAGCAGCGCGGCGGCGTCAAGGCCGGCGCGCGCGCGCAGCAATTGCAGATCGGCCAGCAGCGTCTGCTGCATCTCGCTGGCGTATTGCGCCAGCGTCAGGGCCGGCGCCGGCAGCGACGGGGCCAGCTCGGCGAAGGCCTGCATCGCGTCCCAGGCCGGTTCGCGCCGTCCGTCGGCCTCGCGGTGCAGCGTGTCGGCCGCTATCAGCGGCTGTCCCCACAGATTGAGCCGGCCGCGCCAGTCGTAGCGGGCGTCGCCCAGGCTCAGCGAGAAGGCGCCGGGCGCGGTTTCGACCGGTGAGATCAGGCCCTCGTAGGCGAATTCGGACAGCAGCTTGGCCAGCAGCCGGCGGTTGGCCAGCCGCCACAGCGCCGGATCGGCCTGGGCGGTCAACGGTGCGTGTTCGCTCATCGCGTCGTCCTCACAGTCCGAACTGGTCGAAGAAGACGTCGCGCTCCATCACCACCAGCGCGGCGCGCTTGTGCGGGAAGTCGAATTCCTTGCGCTTGACGAAGCCGTGGTTCTGCAGGTGCTCGATGAAGCGGACGTTGTCGACGCGCGGCTCGCCGACGATGCGGCGGCAGCGCGGCTCGTCGACGAACAGGTAGTGGACGATGCCGCGTATCCACAGCGGGAAGCGGCCGGGACCGCGGTAGCGGGTTTCGCCGACCAGCACGTGGCAGCCGCGGTCGTAGTCGTCGGCGTCGTAGAACGGCGAGATGCGGTCCTCCTTGGCCCAATAGGCCTCGAAGTAGCCGAAGGGCACGTCGTCGAAGCAGCCTATCAGCGGATGGCTGTGCGGATCGGCCAGCAGCTTGCGCAGATAGTCGGCGTGCGCCTCCTTGTCGCCGGCCATTTCCCAGAAATGGTCGACGCGCTGCTGGTTCATCCAGTCGTGGAACACGTCGAGGTCGGCCTCGGGGTCGACGGTGCGGAAGGACAGCGTCTCGCCGATTTCCGGCAGATAGCGGCGGTAGACCTCGCCGCGCGGCTTCGGCGGACGCAGCGGATGCTGGTGGTGGTTGCTGACGGTCAGGCTGGCCGGGAACAGGCCGGAGGCCGGCGCGCTGAGGAAGTTACCCGGCAGCTGCCAGAAGGCGGCGCGCGTGGCGACGGCGTCGCCGGCCGCGTCCAGCGTCTGGAACAGGCCCAGGCGGTGGGCGTCGGCGGCCAGCCGCGGCGCGGCGGCCAGCGCCAGCGACACGCGGCGGACGTCGCCGTCGCTGCGGAAGGCCTCGGCCAGCAGCGCGTACAGCGCGGCCGCCGGCAGCAGCGGCGAGATCTCGCCCTGCGGCGCCAGCGACAGCCGGTCCTGGTCGCGGATGGCGGCGAAGCGGGCGGCCGGCACGCCGTCCAGCAGCAGGGTCAGGCTGTCGGTTTCAGCCAGGCAGACGGCCTGGCGGCCGTCGGACAGGGTATGCGGGGGCAGAGTGTTCATGGCGCGCAGTGGTATATCGGGTTGCTGACGGGAACGTAGGAGCGGAAGGAGCCGTCCGGTTCGGTGGTTTCGTTGACGTTGCGCAGGCAGATCATGAAATTGCCCTTGGATTCGATTTCCGGCGCGTCCAGCAGGTAGTCGACGAAGGCCGGCTCGGCCAGGCCCTCGTCCTTCAGCGCGACGAGGAAGCCGCGCATCCGCGCCGCCAGCCGCATCTCGTCGGCGGCGCCGGCCGCGCCCAGCGCGCTGATCACGTTGAACACATTGTTGACGATCAGGTAGTAGCCGCACAGGCGGTTGATCTCGGCCTGGCTGAACTGCAGCTCGCGCGCGGCCTCGATGCCGGGCACGTGCGGCTCCAGCTGGCGTATCGTGGCCTCGCTGAAGGTGGTGCCCTGGCAGTCGCGGAAATGCACGCGCGACGGGTAGCCGTCGGCCAGCTCCAGCACCATGTTCTGCTGGTGGGCGCTGAACAGGAAGCCGAAGTCGGACATCGCGATCAGGAACGGCCGCAGCGCCACTTCCAGGAAGGCGGCGAACCAGCGCTCGGCGGCGTCGGCGACCGGGCGGCCCTCGCGCTCGGCCAGCGCGGCGACCAGCTTGCCCAGCATGCCCGGCGTCCCGTCCGGGCCGTCCTGGCACAGCGTGGCCATCACATAGGCGGTGTCGCGCTCGGCGAACGGATTGTCGCGCAGCAGCACGAAGCTCTCGGCTAGCGGGCCGCCGCCCGGCAGCGCGATGGCGAAGGCGGCGCGCTCGTGCATGATGGACAGCGTCGGGCAGCGTTCGCTGAGCCGGCGGCCCAGCGGGCTGACGAAGGCGCCGTGCACCAGCGCGCCGCGCGCCACCTCGGCCGGTTGCAAGACGCGGCGCGAGTTGGTCAGCCGCACGCTCAAGGAGTGCTTCAGCATATAGCGCTGGCCCGGCGCGTACAGCGTGCGCAGCGACGAGGTCGGGTGCCAGTCGGCGCCCAGCGCGCCCAGCTCCTTCAGCTTGCCGGCCTTGAGCCAGTGCTCGTAGGCCGGGTGGCTGCGCAGCGTGCGCATCTGCCACGGGTGCACCGGCAGCGGCAGCCAGCCTTCGGGCAGGCCGATGGCGGCCAGCGCGGCGTCGTCGGCGACCAGGCCGGCCAGCCGTTCGGCCGGCGCCTGGCCGTCGCAATCGACGCTCCACATCGCTTCCGGCGCCAGCGCCAGCCATTCCAGCGCGAAACGCGAGGCGAACTCGGGGCTGTAGGCGCGCACGTCGTCGGCGGAGAATTCGTCGCGGCTCTTCGGCGTCGGATGGACGGCGTGGCCGTAGACCAGGCCCTGCTCGGCGTCCAGATAGCCGGCGGCCGGCCAGGCCAGCCGCTTCAACTCGTCCAGCCGCGCCGCCTCGGCGTCGGCCAGGTTCAAGGCGCTGTCGGCCACCCGCTTGACGAACAGCCAGCCGCGGCGGTTGGCGTCGCGCGGGCCGACGATGGCCGGCTCGCCGGCGATCAGCGTCGCCAGTTCCAGCAGGCCGCAGCGGCGCCACGGGCCGCCTTCCGGCGACAGCCACAAGGGCAGCGCGAACAGGTGGCGGCCGGCGGCCGACCAGTGCGCCAGCGGCAGCCACAGCGACAGGCCGTGGCCGGGCAGCGGCAGCAGCACGCCGCCGTCGGCATGCGAGTCGGCGGCGTCTATGGTGGAGGGAGCCTGTTGCTGGCGGCTCCACTGCGGCCATTCGCGCAGCAGGGCGTTCAGGAAAGCATTGGCCGAGGCGAGTTCGCCGGGGGTGCGCCCGGATTCCGGCGCGGCGTGGGACAGCGGCATGGTGGCTGGCGTCCTGGGGGTGGGTTTGAGAATGATTATCATATTAGCAATAAACAAGAATCATTTGCAATATTACATTTGCAAGACGATAATAAAAGGTTTGCCCACCATTAATTCTTCCGCCGCCCATGACCGTTTCCGTCCCCGCCTCCAGGCTTCCGTCCATCGTGCCCGCGCTGGCGCTCAGCTGCGTGGTGATGGGCCTGGGCCAGGCCGCGCTGTTCACCTTCCAACCCTTGCTGGTGGCGGCCAGCGGCCTGGGCCTGGCCAGGATCAACAGCGCCTTCGCGATAGGCAGCGCGCTGTTCCTGATCGGCGCGCCGCTGTGGGCGCTGCTTGGCGACCGCATCGGCCGCCGTCCGGTGTTGCTGGTGGCCTTGTCGGGCTTCGCGCTCAGCCATCTGGCGCTGCTGGCGCTGACGCTGGCGGCGCGGCGCGGCGGCCTGTCCGCCGACGCGGTCTGGGGCTGGCTGCTGGCCAGCCGGGTCCTGTACGGCCTGACGGTGTCCGGCCTGGTGTCGTCCAGCCAAGCCTGGGTCGGCGCGACGCTGAGCGGCGACGCGCGGCTGGCCGGGCTGTCGCGGCTGTCGGCCGGTCTCAGCGCCGGCCGGCTGCTGGGGCCGGTGCTGGCGTCGGCGACGCTGGCGCTCGATCCGCTGGGCCCGCTGTGGCTGGTGGCGCTGGCGGCCTGGCCGGCCTTGCTGGCCGCCGCCAGGCTGCGCGAGCCGGCTCATCAGGCCGGCGCCCGGACGGCGCCGCTGCCGCGCGGCGAGCTGTTCCGCCTGCTGTGGCGCTTCTGGCCGCTGGCCTTCGCCAGCCAGTGCGCGCTGGGCCTGGTGCAATACGTCGCCGGCATGTGGCTGGCGGCCCGCTTCGGCTGGAGCCCGACCCACGCCGCCGCGGCGCTGGGAGGCATGCTGACCGCCGCCGGCGTGTCGGCGCTGCTGGTGCAGCTGTGGCTGTTGCCGCGCTACCGGCTGCCGCCGCGCGCGCTGCCGGCGGCAGGCCTGCTGCTGGCGCTGTCCATCGCGCTGATGCCGCTGTGGCACCATCCGGCGGCGCCGTGGCTGGCCTTCGTCGGCCTGTCGCTGGCGCTGGCGGTGATGGTGCCGGCCTACAGCAACCAGGCGGCGCGCGCGGTGCCGCCGGCGCAGCAGGGGCGGGTCAGCGGCTCGATCGCCGCGGCGCACACCGTCGGCTACACCGTCAGCGCGGCGCTGGCCGGCTGGCTGTTCGAGCGCGGCGCCGACTGGCCGCTGTGGCTGGCGGTGGGCTGCGCGCTGGCGTCGGCGGCGATGCTGGCCGGGCTGGCGCGGCCGCGTCCGGACGGTCGGTGTGGCGTCGATTCGTCAGCGTGAAGATGTTTGGATAAAAATATTCATCTTTCCTCTGCACATGCTTGTTACAATTGCGCCCGGTATTCCAGTGGTATGGCTTGAAGGTTGACGTCTTCGTCGCTGACAGGCCTTATTCATGCGCCTTGTTTTCAATTGAAAAACAAGGCCTTGTCAGTCGGTCGGCGCGATTCTGAGCGGCGCCGGCCCTTGTCTCGCCCGGACGCCGTCCGGACGTGTTCCGTCCTTTTATCGGGAAACCAGCAAGCATGTTCAAGAACTGGTCAGTCAAACAGAAAATCCTGGTCAGCGTCGCGCTGATCCTGCTCGTCGCGCTGGCCATCGCCGGCGCGGTGTCCACCAGCATGTTCAAGGCGGCGCTGACCGACCGGCTGGAGCGGCACGAACTGAAGGCGACGGTGGAGGGCATACGCAATGAGCTGGACGCCTCCATCGCGCTGCCCTTGAGTCAGACCCGCCAGCTGGCCGCCAACACCTATCTGCTGGACTGGACCGCCGCCGGCGAGCCGGAGTCCGGCGTCGGCCCCTGGCAGCGTTACGCCAAGGCGCTGATGCAGACCTCGGGCGCGTCCATCATATCGTGGACCTCCGAGGCCACGCTGAACATCTACATCGACCACGGCACGGTCAAGGCCGATCCGAACGGCAACGACAAGTGGCTGAAGGACTTCCTCGACGCCGGCCGCGACAGCCAGTTCACGCTGGGCTCCGAGACCGGCAAGCAGCAGGTGATGATGTTCGTCAACGTGCTGGCCAACAAGGGCATGACCGGCCACCGCGCGGTGGCGGCGCTGGGCTTCGACGTCACGGCCATGGCCGAGCGCGTCCGCAAGATGGCGGTCGGCGAGCGCGGCCAGGTCTATGTGGTGGACGCCACCGGCCAGGTGCGCCTGCACCGGGATCCGGCGGTGATGCAGAAGAAGACCGCGTTGGCCGATCTGCCCGGCCTCGCGGCGATCGCGCCACAGCTGTTGAGCAAGTCCGGTTTCAATCTGGCGCATTTCGACGGCCCGAACGGTCCGACTATCGCCGCCTCCAGCTATATGCCGAACGCCGACTGGTTCGTCGTCGTCGAAATGGACGAGAACGAGGTCTACGGCGCGGTGACCCGCACGATTTGGTGGGTGCTGGCGGTGGACGCGGTGGTGCTGCTGCTGTCGCTGCTGGTGATCTGGTGGGTGTCGGGCTTCATCAGCCGGCCGCTGGTCCAGCTGCGCAACGCGATGCAGGCCTTGAGTTCCGGCCACGGCGACCTGACGATACGGCTGCCGGCCGACAGCCGCGACGAGACCGGCCAGGTGGCGGCGGCCTTCAACCAGTTCATGGAGCAGCTGCGCGGCATGTTCCAGCAGGTGCGGACCCAGAGCGGCCAGCTGCACCACAGCGCCGGCGAGCTGGCGCGGATGACCGAGCGGCTGGCGGCGGGCTCGCGCCACAACGCCGATCTGAGCGAAACCACCGCGGCGACGATCGAGCAGTTGTCGGTCAGCGTCAGCCACATCGCCGGCAACTGCCACGGCACGGCCGAGGCGGTGGAGCAGGCCGGCGCGCTGTCCGAGCAGAGCGCCGACGCGGTCGGCAAGGTCAGCGTCGAGATCGGCTCGGTCGCCGAATCGATGGACCAGGTCAAGGCGGTGATGGAGGAGCTGGAGCGCCGTTCGGCCCAGGTCGGCAGCATCGCCGGCGTGATCAAGGACATCGCCGACCAGACCAATCTGTTGGCCTTGAACGCGGCGATCGAGGCGGCGCGCGCCGGCGAGCAGGGCCGCGGCTTCGCCGTCGTCGCAGACGAGGTGCGGAAGCTGGCCGAGCGCACCAGCCAGGCGACGGTGGAGATCGACGACATGGTCGGCGGCATGCAGCAGGGCTCCGGCCAGGCGCGCGAGCGCGTCGGCGAGACCTATGGCGCGGTGCAGGGCGGCGTCAAGCTGGCCGACGAGGCGCAGCGGCAGATCGCCGAGATCCGCAGCAGCATGCAGGTGGTGGTGCGCCAGGCGGCCGAAATCCGCGACGCCGCCAGCGAGCAGTCCAAGGCCACCGAGGACATGGCGCGCACCGCCGAGCAGATGTCGTCGCAGGCCCTGCAGTCCGACGCCGAGATCACCCGCGCCGGCGAAGTGGTGGCCGACCTCGAGCAGCTGTCGCGCTCGCTGGAGCAGGTGGTGGCCCGCTTCAAGCTGTAAGAGCCTGTTTACGATCTTTTTCCGAGCAGCGCAGGCCAGCCAGCAGGCCAGATGCAAGGCGGAGGGCGTAGGCCTTGGTGATTCCAAGGCCTAGCCCGACAACGCGGCAGATGGCCTGCTGGCTGGCCTGCCCTTCGGGACGGTTTTCTGCCGGCGCATGGCTTTGTCAAACGTCCCTTGCAGTGAGCGACACTGCCGCGGGCCGTTTTTCGTGCCCTGCATCCGGCAGAATACCGTCGATGCCGCAAAAAGATTGTAAACAGGCTCTAAGCCTCAAGGGGGGGGATGCCTCCCCCCGCGCCGCCAGGTAGTCGGCGAAAAAGTCTATGAAGGCCCGGACCTTTTCCGGCAGGTGGCGGGTGTCCGGGTAGACCGCGTACACCCCTTGCCGCGGAAATGCCCAATCCGGCAGCAGGCGTTCCAACGCGCCGGCCGCCACATCGTCATTGACCTGCCAGTCCGGCAGCAGCGCCACGCCGCAGCCCTGGCGCGCGAAGTCCAGCAAGGCGCCCGAGGTGTCGGCGACGATGCGCGGCGCGTCGCTGGCGTCCAGCATCGCCTCGCCATTTTTTCCCGCCAGCTTCCAGCGCAGCGGCGCCGCCAGCCGGCTGTGCGCCAGCCAGTCGGCGCGGGAGAGGTCGTCCACGCTTTCCACCTGCTTTCCGGGCGGCGCCAGATAGCTGGGCGACGCCACCGGCCAGATGTCGAATTCCTCCAGCAGCCGCGCGCGGTAGCTGGAGTCGCTCAGCGAGCCTAGCCGGATCGCCACGTCCACTTGTTGAGAAATCAGGTCGGCATGCCGTGACGACGACTCCAGCCGGACCGCCAGCCGCGGATGCAGCCGGGAGAAGGCCGCCAACGCCGGAATCACCCGGCGGCGGCCGTATTCCGGCGTGGTGCTCACGCTCAGCGTGCCCTGCAGGCCGCCGTGGCCGCGGCGCGCGTCGTCCATCGCCGATTGCGCCATGCGCAGCACGTGGAGGCAGTCCTGGTAGAAGCGTCGGCCGGTTTCGGTCAGCTGCAGCCGGCGGGTGCTGCGGGTCAGCAGCGCCACGCCCAGCTCGGCCTCCAGCTGTTTCAGGTTGAAGCTGACCACCGCCTTGCTGTGGCCCAGCGCGGCGGCAGCGGCGGTCAGCGAGCCGCATTCCACCACGGCGGCGAAGATGCGGAAGCGTTGCAGACTCATCTTCTTCTCGACTTATTGTCAAAATAATTTTGACAGTTTAATCGATTGCTGGTGGTTTTTCCGGTGATCGGGCGAGACTAAGCTGGCCTCCGTCAAGCAAGGAGGTTGGATGCATGGAGTATCGCAAACGCGTGGCCGCGGTGTACCTGTTGGGGTTTTTCATCGATCTGGCCAATCTTTTCGTCGGCAATGTCGCCTTTCCCGACATCGCCCGCGCCTTTCATCGCGATGTGGCGGAGCTGGCCTGGGTGGGCACCGCCTACATTCTGGGGCTGACCGCGGTGATCCCGCTGGGCAACTGGCTGGCGGCGCGCTGGGGCGGCAAGCGGGTGTTCGTCGCCTCGCTGCTGCTGTTCATGGCGGGCTCGGCCGGCGCGGCGCAGGCCGGCTCGCTCGGCGCGCTGATCGCCTGGCGCGCGCTGCAAGGCCTGGGCGGCGGCTTGTTGATTCCGTTGGGCCAGACCATGACCTATCGCTTGTACCGGCCGGCGGAGCGGCCCGGCCTGACGGCGATGATTTTGCTGGTGGGCCAGCTGGCGCCGGCCCTGTCGCCGACGCTAGGCGGGCTGGCGCTGGACGCGTTGGGCTGGCGCTGGATTTTCTGGCTTAACTTGCCGCTGGCCGCCGTGCCGCTGGTTCTGGCGCTGCGCTGGCTGCGGGACGAGCGCGAGCCGGAGCCGGCCGCCGGCCTGGATTGGCTTGGCCTGCTGTTGGGCAGCCTGACATTGTTGCTGGTTTTGCAAGGGCTGGGCGATCTGGCGCAGCCGTCGACCTGGGGGCGCGGCGGCGCGTTGCTGGCGGCGGGCCTGGCGCTGGGCGCGGCTTATGCGCGGCACAGCCGCCGGCATCCGCGGCCCATTCTGCGGCTGGCGTTGCTGCGCGATCCGCTGCTGCGGATGTCGATGCTGATGTATCTGCTGGTGCCGGGCGCTTTCATGGGCGTCAGCCTGGTGGCGATGCTGTATCTGCAGCAGGTGCTGGGCGTGCCGGCTTCCATCGCCGGCTTGTTGATGCTGCCGTGGTCGCTGGGCTCGTTCGCCGCGATCGCGCTGACCGGGCGCGGCTACCGCCGGCTGGGGCCCAGGCCGCTGCTGATGGCCGGCGCGCTGGCGCAGGGGATTGGCTTTCTGAGCTTGCTGGCGATAGACCGGTCCGGGCAGCTGCCCTGGCTGGCCGGCAGCTACGTGTTGATGGGCCTGGGCGGCACCTTGTGCAGCAGCGCCAGCCAGAGCACGGCTTTCCTGAGAGTGGAGCCGGCGCGGATGGGCGAGGCCAGCGCCTTGTGGAACATCAACCGCCAGGTCAGCTTCTGCGTCGGCATGGCGTTGGCCTGCGTGCTGCTGAACCTGCTGCTTGCCGGGCAAGGCATCGCCGATCCGGCGGCGCCCGCGGCGCGGGAATTGTCGGTACGGGCCTTCCATCTGTGTTTTCTGGCCGCCGCCTTGGCCATGTTGCCGCCCTTGTGGCTGGGCAGCCGGATAGGCAATGCGGAGGTATTGCGTTTATTGAATCGTCCTCGAATGGGAGAAGCATGATGAAGAATGATGAATTGGCGGTATCGGCGCAGGTTCGCGACACTTTGGCGCAGATCGCGCGCTGGCTGGGCGACGGGCCGCATGGAGAGGAGGCGCTGGCAGCGCTGATGGCGGGTTTCGACGCCGACTTCGCCATGGTGGCGCCAAGCGGCGCGAGGCTGGGTTGGCAGGGACTGCGGGCATTTTTCCAGGACGCGGCAGGCAGCCGGCCGGGGCTGGAAATCGCGCTGGAGCGGATGACGCTGCTGATGGGAGATGGGGACGCCGCGACGGTGGCCTACTACGAAACGCAGACCTTGGGCGACGGCAGCGGCAACGGCCGCCACGCGACGGCCGTGCTGCGCCGGGACGGCGCCAACTGGCGTTGGCGCCATCTGCAGGAAACCGGCGACGGCTGGTGACGCCGCCGGGATGGCCTATCAGTAGCCGACGGTGAAGCGGCTGCGTTGATGCTCGCCCTTGACCAGCTCGTCCAGCATCGCCACCGCGTAGTCCTGGACCGAGATGTGGCTGTTGCCTTCGGCGTCGACCAGCAGTTGGTCCTTGCCCAGGCGGAACTGGCCGGTGCGCTGGCCCGGCTGCAGCATCGCCGACGGGCTCAGCAGCGTCCAGTTCAGCTCGGTCTCGGCGCGCAGCAGGTTCAGCGCTTCGCGGGCGCCCAGCGCCGAGGCCTTCCATTGCTCCGGAAACTCCGGCGTGTCCACCAGCTGCACGCCGGGGGCCACTTCCAGGCTGCCGGCGCCGCCGACGACCAAGAGGCGCGGCGCTTGCGCGGCCTTGGCCGCGGCGATGATGGCGCGCACGCCGGCGACGAAGTAGTCGAACTGCTCGGCCTGGGCGTGGCCGCTGAAGGCGCTGATCACGGCGTCGAAGCCTTTCAGCTGCTCGGCCAGCTGGGCGCTGTCCTGCACGTCGACCTTGGCGGCGGACAGATTGTCGCGGGCCTCGATGCGTTCCGGGCGGGACACCAGGGCGGTGACGTGGTGGCCGCGGGACAGCGCTTCGTTCAACAGCGCGGAACCGACATAGCCGCTGGCGCCTATCAGTGCGATTTTCATGGTGGGACTCCTTGGTTTGATATTCGGTTGAAGCACTGTGTCGCAGCGCTGATGGACGTCATCATGCGCTTTTCGATTGATCCGATAAACGGCTGAAACCATAATTGATTGTTATTGAAAAATTGACAGTTGATATGGCGAGAGGCGTAGAGGGCAATCTGGAGGGGCTGCAGATCTTCGTGGCGGTGGCCGAGGCCGGCGGCTTCACCGCCGCCGCCGAGCGGCTGGGCATGACCAAGGCCAATGTCAGCCTGCAGGTGGGCAGGCTGGAGACGCAGCTGGGCGCGACGCTGTTCACCCGGACGACGCGGCGGGTGAAGCTGACCGAGGCGGGGCAGGCCCTGTACCTGGATGCGCAGCCGGCGCTGGCGGCCCTGCGCGACGCGCTGTTGCAGGCCGGTCACGGCGCGGCGGCGCTGTCCGGCACGCTGCGGCTGACCGCGCCGGTCAGCCACATGGCGGAATCGGTCGCGCCGGCGGCCACGCAGTTCATCCGCCAGCATCCGGGCCTGCAACTGGAGCTGCATGCCAGCGACCGCATGGTGGACCTGGTGGCCGACGGCATGGATCTGGCGATCCGCCTGGGCATGCTGCGCGACTCCTCGCTGCGCGCGCTGAAGCTGGGCGAGTTCGCCCAGCAGCTGGTGGCGTCTCCGGCCTATCTGCGCGAGCGCGGCATGCCCGGGCATCCCGCCGAGCTGTCCGGGCACGACTGGGTGGCGCTGACGCTGCTGAAGACGCCGCTGACCTGGCGCTTTTCCGGCCGGGACGGCGCGGAGGAGACGGTGAGGACGCGCGCGCGGATCAAGGTGGACTCCGCCGCCTCGCTGCGTTCGCTGCTGCTGGCCGGCGCCGGCGTGTCGGTGCTGGACTCGTTCAGCGTGCAGGAGGACCTGCGCCAGGGCCGGCTGGTTCACCTGCTGCCGCAATGGACGCTGGCCAAGGGCGGCGTCTACGCGGTGTTTCCGCCCGGCCGCCACGCGCCGGCGGCGGCGCGCGCCTTCGTCGAGTTCTACCGGGTGATGCTGGCGCGGCCGGCCTGATCGGCCCGGTTTTCCGGCAGCGCGGCGGCGACGCGCGGCAGCACGAAGTCGATGAAGGTCTGGTATTTGCAGCTCAGCGGGGTGCGGAACGGATGCACCAGATAGATGGGCCAGTAGTCGCAGTGCCAGTCGGGCAGCACCCGCGCCAGTTCGCCGCGCTCCAGATGCCTTTGCACCGTGTAGTCGGCCAGCAGCGTGATGCCGTGGCCGGACAGCGCCAGCTCGGCGCGCAGCGGGTAGTGGTCGAGGTAGAGCTGGGCCTGGATGGGCTGGCGCAGCAGCAGCTCCCCTCGCATCAGCCTCAGGCCCTGGTCCTGATCGGCCTCCATCACCAGCAGGCGGTGGGTCTCGAGATCGGCCGGCTGCCGTATCGGCGGGTGGCGCGCCAGGTAGGCCGGCGACGCGTACAGGTTCTCGCTGGCGTAGCCGGCCAGCCGGGCCGCCAGGCTTTCGTCGCCGACCTTGTGCGAGCGCGCCGAGCGCAGGCAGAAATCCAGCACGTCGGCCACCGGGTCCTGCACGCGGTTGTTCACCTGCAGCGACAGCCTCAATGCCGGATGGACGCTGGCCATCTCGCTCAATATCGGCCCCAGCACGTATTGGGCCAGCGACGACGTGGTGCTGACCGTCAGCGGGCCGGCCAGGTCGCTCTGCGTCTGGTCCACCGCCATCCTGGCCTGCGCCATCGTCTCGCGCAGCCGCGCCGCATGCGGCCGAAGCCGCTCGCCGGCCTCGGTCAGCGCCACCCTGCGCGTGCTGCGCAGCACCAGCGTCGCGCCCAGCTCGCGTTCCAGTTGCTTGACCCGCGCGCTGACCAGACTCTTGTGGCAGTCCAGCAGGTCGGCGGCGGCGGTGAAGCTGCCGGCGCGGGCCAGCGCGTCGAAGGCCAGCAGATTGTCTGGCGACGGCATTGTTTTCATATCAGGACAATCTTTCCGAAATAGCGCGTTTATCCGATACAGTCTACCGATTATCCTGACTCGCATCATTACCATGTCATCGAAAGCGAGGCGCGAGATGGGCTATCTATACCGTTTGTATCCCTGGTTGTTCCAGCGGGAGCTGGCGCGCTGCCGCGGCCTGAAGCAATGGCGCGAGGGCCGGGCCGAGGCTCGCCGGCTGCTGTACTGAGCGATGAAAAAAGCCCCGGCCGGAACGGCGCGGGGCAAGCCCTGGGGGGATGATAGGGATCAGCGGTTCTGGAAGCTTTGCAGCACGGTCAGCAGGCTGGTCAGGTTGTCGGCGATGCCGCCCTGGGCCACTTTCTCGGTGGCGGCCGCGCCGGCCATGGTGTTCAGGCTGTAGATCTGCATCACGCCCTGGTTGGCGGCGGCCTGGGCCAGCGTGTTCTGCTGCTGCTGGGCCGAAACCGCGTTCTGGAACAGGATGCCGGTGGAGTGGGCCAGCGATTGGTAGATCGAGCCCATCGCCATCGCCGGCGCTTCGCCGAGCACCTTGACGTTGACCTGGGTGACGGCGTCGGTGATCTGGTTGTTGACTTGAGTCGGGAACATCGGATGTCTCCTGGTTTAGCCGGTATGCCGCTTAGCGGTTCTGGAAGCTCTGCAGCACGGTCAGCATGCTGGTCAGATTGTCCGCGACGCCCCCTTGCGAGGTTTTCTCGGTGGCGGCGGCGTCGGCCATGGTGTCGACGCTGTAGATCTGCATCACGCCCATGTTCGAACCCGCCTGGGCCAGCGTGTTCTGCTGCTGTTGGGCCGAGACGGCGTTCTCGAACAGGATGCCGGTGGAGTGGGACAGGCTTTGGAACAGCGCGCCCATCGCCATCGCCGGCGATTCGCCGAGCACCTTGACGTTTACCTGGGTGACGGCGTCGGTGATCTGGCTGTTGACACTGGTATCTCTGGCCATCGTTTGTTTCCTTTATCTGGGCGGGTTGGCTTAGCGGCGGAACGATTGCAGCACGGTCAGCAGGCTGGTCAGATTGTCGGCGATGCCGGCCTGGCTGATCTTCTCGGTGCCGGCGGCGCCGGCCATCGTGTCCATGCTGTAGATTTGCATCACGCCCATATTGGAGGCGGCCTGGGTCAGCGTGTTTTGTTGCTGCTGGGCCGAAACGGCGTTCTCGAACAGAATGCCGGTGGAGTGGGCCATGGTCTGGTAGATCGAACCCATGGCCATCGCCGGGGATTCGGCCAGCACCTTGACGTTGGACTGGGTGACGGCATCGGTGATCTGGTCGTTTACTGCGGTGTGCTCAGCCATTTCTGCTTCCTTCCTGCTAAGGGTTGGGATCGCGCACGCGGCGGCAGGGCGAAGGGCGCTGCTGCTCGTGCTATGGCATGGACGCGGTGCCGGCCGGCGTGTGAACGGCGTCGGCGGCCGGCGCCGGAGACGCGGACCCGGCCGCGCCGTCGGGCGCCTGCTGGGCGTTCAGGCGCTCGGCCAGAGCCTGCAGTTGCTGGGTCAGCGGGCCGAAGGACTGCTGGAAGCATTTTTCCACTTCCTGCCGCGCCAGATTGGACAGGTGCTCGGCGATCTGGGTCAGCGCCAGCTGGCTGCCGGGCTGCAGGCCGCCCATGCCGGATTGCAGCGTCGACGGCCGCAACTCGGCCAGGTTCTGGCTGCCTTCCAGCAGTTTCAGGATCGCCTGCTCCTCGGCGTCCTGCACCTGCAGCGCCTTGCTGGAATTGGACTGGATCGCCTCCAGCAGGTCGCGGACGCTGGAGGCGGCCCGGTTCTGTCCCTGAGCGATGGCGCGCTGGGCCTGCTGCCTGGCCTGCTGCACGGCATTGGCCGGCGGGACCGCCTGGCTCCGTATCGCCTGCTGCAGTTGCAGCAGCTGGTCTTGCTCCAGCGCCTCCAGCGGGCGCCCCAGATATTGCTCGGCGATCTGGCGCAGGTCGGGACTCAAGCTCGCCTCAGTCATGGCCTGCGTCCCCGTCGTCGTCCAGCAGCGGCGCCAGCGCGCCGCGGATGCTCAGCAGCGCCTGCAGCACGGCCAGCGCCTGTTCGTCGTCGCGATGGCCGTCGTGCAGCGATTCGGCCCAGAGCGCCAGATGCTCGCCCAGCAGTCGGGACGCGGTCTGATATATGCCGTTCAATTCGTCTTGCATAGCATGTCCTCCTGAATGATCAATGCGGCAACAGCCCTGCCGGACGAGCCGGGCAGGGCTGTTGCATGGACGAGGCGGCGGGCGGGGCGTGAAGCTCAGACGGCGGCGGGGGTGAGGAACAGCTTCTGTTCGGCCTGGCGGCGACGCGTCAGCCCGTCGATCACATGGCCGCCGGCCTTGTTCCAGAGCGGGAACTGTCCGGCGGCGCCGGCATAGTCCCGCTTGTTCAATAGCCGCAGCAGCGTCGACTGCTGCAGATTGCCCAGGCCCAGGTTGTAGCTGAAGCTGACCAGGGCGGAGAACTGATTGGCGTTCAGCGGCACCTTGACCGCCTGGCCGACGCCGGTTTCGAAGCGGGCCAGGTCGCCAAGCAGCAGCTGCTCGGCCTGGGTATTGCTGATGCGCTGGCCGGCGTGCACGTCGGGGCCGGTGTGGCCGTAGCCTATCGTCCAGACCTTGACCAGATCCTGGTAGGCGAGGAGACGCAATCCTTCGAAGTCCTTGATCAGATCGAGGCCGGCTTGGTTGATTTTCATGGCATGTCCTTTGCGTGCGGAGGCGGGGTCGTCCGGAGACCGGCGGATATGGTGGAAACGGACGGGGGGCCGGCGTGTGAACGCGTGGCATGCGCAGTTTGGCGGCAGCGGCAAAGGAGGGGGAGTTGAAGCCGGTCACCAGGGAGGCGACCGGCGCGGGAGGCTCAGACGGCGGGCGGTTCGGATTCCAGCTTCAGGAATTGCTGCAGGCAGTCCAGCAGCGCCGGGGAGAAGCCGGTCAGCAAGTTCTGCAGGTCTTCCTGGTGCACGCCCATGCTCTGCCTGGCGCTCTGCTGCAGCGCGTTGAAGGCCAGCAGATCGTCGGCGCCGCCGCGCGAATCCAGCAGATTGCGCAGCAGCTCATAACTCTGCTGCCGCCACAGCGACGCCAGCTTCAGCTGCCAGTTCAGCAACTGCTGGCCGAATTCCTGGCTGATGTCCTGGCATTGCTGGCAATAGTCGAGCCAGCCGTCGGCGTCGACATGCTGTCGCCAGGCCTGGCGCCAGTGCCGGCTTTCCCTCTGCCGCCATTCGTCCAGGCTCTGATGCTGGTCCAGGCCGGACTGCACGCCGGCCTTCCAGTGGCCGTGGGCCGGCAGGCCGGCGAAGAAGAATTGGCGGAACATCGGCGGCCAGGCTTCCCAGCCGGTTTGGCCGTCCTGCAGCCAGGCGTTCAGCGGGTGCGCGTTCATTGCGGGCTTCCTTTCGGTTGGCGGGGGCTGTCCAGGCGTTCCACCATCGCGTGGATGGCGGCCATCTGCGGCGCGGTCCTGGCGTAGTAGTCCGGCTTGACCGGATCCTTGCTGCTGTAGCCCCAGAAGTCCCAGCAGCCTTGCGGATTGCGTTTCGGGTCGGTGCGTATCTGCGGATACAGCACGACGATGCGGTTGCGGTCGGCCATTTCGTTGAAGCCGGTGCTGGTGTAGTAGCGGTTGCCGATGCGGCTGTCCTCCTGGGTGCAGCCGTGGAACACCACGTGCACGCGGCAGCTCTGCTTGCGGCAGTCGGCCGGAATGTAGACGTGGCCGATGTCGGACAGGCCGGTGTAGCCGCCTTTGGAAAACTCGGCCTGGTCGAAGTCCAGCAGCTCGCCGGACAGTTTGGCAGCCGGCTTCAGGTCGTCGCCGTACAACTGGCGCAGGATGTCCTGCGACTGCATGAAGCCGCAGTTGTTCAGATTGGTCTTGGTGCTGCCGGCCGCCGGGGACACATTGGCCGGGCAGGCTTCGTCGCCTGAGTTGGAGGTCAGCAGCGCGTGGCCGGCGTTGACGTTGTCGACGTAGCGCATCTGCGATGCCGGCACGCCGGCGCTTTGGTAGAAGGTCCGCACCTGCGCCACCACCTTCGGATAGACCACGCTGTCGGATGCGCCGGTGAAGATGTACAGCCGCTGGCGCTTGATGTTGTCGACCGGGTCTATCTGGCCGTCGCGGGCGAATTGCTGCGCCTGCCGCCAGGCGTCCTTGCCCGACGGCGCCGGACCCATGGGCCGCATGCACTGGGTGCTGGCATTCTTCAGGAAACGGTCGGCGCCGCCCAGCTTGTTCAGGCCGGCGCAGTAGAACGGCCCGCCGGCGACGATGCCGGCGCCGGCGACGTCGGCGGAATAGGCGACGCTGAACTGGGCCGCCATGAAGGCGCCCGACGACAGGCCCGACACGGTGTTCTGTCGGGCGTCGGCGTCGAGGGCCGGCAGCGGCGGGGCGCCGGCCGCCGCCTGTCCGGCCGCCAGCGCCGCCAATAGCGGCGTCGCGCGCGACAGGCGGACAAGCGCGTGGTGTGTGCTATGCATGGTTTGACTCTCCTGGAATGGGGTGAGGTTCATTTGTCGAACTTCTGCAATTCGTTGATGCCTGACCAGCCGATGAAGATCAGCCCTAGCGCGGTGGAGCCAAATGAGTATGGCAGACCGGCGAGTATGCCCATGGCCAGTCCTTTGGCCAGGGCGGTGCCCAGGTCGTCCCGATCGACCCAGCGCTGGGTCAGGGTGGCGCTGGAGGTGGTGAGGCCCAGCAGCAGCAGGCCGGCGATGAGGAAAAAACGCCCCTTTTCCGGCGCCGGCAGCGATTTGGCCATGTCCAGCAGGATCACGTCCCACAGTTTGTCGGCGGCCAGCGCGACGATGGCGGACAGCAGGTGGACCGGGCTCTTGCTCAGCTCCGGTATGGTGCCGCGCAGGACGCCGCTGCTTCGGGACGGGGTGTCGGGGGCGGAATCGGGCATGGCGTTTCGCTGGCGGGTCGGGGTTCTTCATCGCGGGACGGGGCCGGCGCGCTTTTGCGAGGCGGCCGGCCCGCAGGCGCCGTCAGGCGCCGCGCTTGTCCAGCAGGTCCTGATACTTGCTCAGGCTCTGGTCTATCTTGTCCAGCGCGAAATGGGCCGCCTCGCCCTCGATGGCGCCGGCCGCCGCGGCCACCGCGGCGGCGGTGCCGACCAGGAGGTCGGTGATCAAGATGCCCAGCGCGTCCTCGGCCGCGCCCTTCAGGTCCTCTTTGGCGAATTTTTCCGTCATGTCCTTCAGCAAGACGCTCTTGCTCGCCATCGCCAGCTTGCTGGCGCCGTCGAAGTAGTTGGCGGCGGCCTGCGCCACCAGGCCGCTGGCCTGGGTGATCATCATGTTCGGCGGCACCGCCACCTGACTGGCGGCGTAGGCGGCGGTTTCCTGATTGCTGAACTGCACCGCCTGCACGATCTGGCTGTTCAGCGCGTCGGTGGCCGATGGCGCGGCGCCGGCCTGCTGCGCGCGCATCTGATCGGTCATGCCGGACAACGGCGTTTTCGGCGGCGGGCTGGCAGGCTGAGCCGGCGCTTCGGGCCGCGGGTCCGGTTTGGCGTCCGGTTTGGCATCCGTCTTGGCGCCGGCCGGAGCCGGCGGCGTCGACGGGTCTGTGTCGGCCGGCGCGGCCTTGCGGAAAGGATTGAGGTTCATCGCATGTCTCTCCGATGGCGGCTAGGTTCAGGCGCCGCTTTTCTCGCCTATCGACAGGATCATGCTGACCGCCTTGGACACGACCGCGTTGGATATCTGGTTCAGCGCCTGCTGGCTGTGCACCGCGTTTTGCAGCGACAGGCCGGCCGAGTGGCTGGCCAGCTGGTACAGCGAGGCGATGGCCTGGGCGGGGGCCTCCGCCACCACTTTGACATTGGTCTGGGTGACGGCGTCGGTGATCTGGCCGTTGACGGGCGTGTTGTCTGCCATGCTTGCTCCTGGACGTTGGGTCTATTGATGGGGAAATCGGCGCGGCGGCTGCGCTTGCCGTTACGGACGTGACAGGCGCAGCCTTGTGAACGCTCAGGCCAGCTGTTGGCGCAGGCGCTTGCGCAGCAGTTCTACCCGTTTGCGCGCCAGCGCCTCGTTGATGCCGAGCACGGCGGCGATTTGCGGATACGGCAAGTCCTGCTCGAACTTCAGCTGGAACAGCTGCTGCTGCTGGGGCGTCAGTCCGGCCAGCGTGCTGGCCATCAGGTACAGCTGCTGTTTCAGCGTCAACTCCTGTTCCGGCGTCGGCGTGGCGCCGGCCAGGCCTTCCAGATGCTCGTCGTCGCTGTCGCAGTCGCGGTCGAACACCCGGTTTTCCCGGCTCTGGCGCCTGGCCTGGTCGAGAAAGGCGTGGTTCAGCGCCAGGAACATGAAGCCGGCCAGGTTCTGCACCCGTTCCGCCGAGTGTTGCAGATAGAGATGGACCTTGAGCGCGGTGTCCGACAGCAGCTCGTCGGCGCGGTGGATGTCGCCGCGGCACAAATGGCGCGCGCGGCGTTGCAGCTTGCCGTGAATTTCGCGCCAGACCAGGTCGAAACGCGCGTCGAGGGAATCGGATGCAGCAAGGGCGTGGTGTTGCATACGGCCATCCTTTATGACAAATGGGATGTGCAGGATGGCCGTGGGCAGGAAGCGAGGCTGTCGCTAAGGTGACAAATGAATATATTTGTTGTTAAAAATATTCATTTGATCTATTTGGTGGCGGACTGCTGCGCGATCTGCCGCAGACGTCCGGGATCGGTGATCCGCAGCGCATGGCGCGACAGCTGGATCAGCCCGGCGCGCTGCCATTGCTTCAGCTGGGCGTTCAGCCGCGGACGGCTGGCATTGAGCATGGCGGCCAGAATGCTCTGGTTGGCGGTCAGCGGCAGTTCCACCCCGTCGGGGCCGGAGCAGCCGCTGCGCGCCATTTCGGACAGCAGGTGGCGCGCCAGCCGGGCTTCCAGCCGGTACAGGCAGACGGTTTCGACGAAGCTGCTGATTCGTTGCAGGCGGTTGCACAGCTGGCGCTGCACCCGCGCCATCAGGACGCTGTTGCCTTGCAGCGGCGGAAAGTGCAGCTGATGCAGCAGCAGCAGCTGGCAATTGCGGCTGAGCTGGGCGTTGCAGCTGCGCCTCTCCGGCTGCAGCAACGTGCTTTCGCCGACCAGTTCGCCGGGACCGGAGCGGTCGATGATCACCTCGTGTCCGTCCGGCTCCTGCAGCGTGTGGTAGACATTGCCCTGCAGCACCAGGCCGATGAAGGTTTCCGGGTCGTCGCGCAGGAACAGGAGCTGGCGCTGCCTGCCCTGGACGACGGTGGCGTGCTGTTCGATATGCCGCAGCAGCTCGGTTGGCAGGTCCTGCAGCAGCGGCAGGCTTCGCAGGGCGGCGTTCAGGTGGCGGGGGGCCGGGGTGCTGTCTGTCTGGCTGTATGTTTGAGAATGCATCGGGGTTTCCGCGGCTGGACATTCTGGATACAAGGCATCGGGTACGGCGACTCCGGTTTCGCGCCGGCTGCGACAATCGCGCGGCCGGTGGCGGCATCGGCGGCTTCAAGCGAAAAACGGTTGTTACCGCGGCCTGTGAAGCGGCGCGGCGAATGGGCGGGGCAGGGGGAAAAAGGTATGATGGCAGACTGTCTATTTTGATGGCATTTCGGCGTGGCGACGCGCGCCAGGCGTTGACAGTATCGGCGCAAGCCTATACTATGCGCCGCTCTGGAGGGGTTACCCCAGCGGTCAACGGGTCCGGACTGTAAATCCGGCGGCTAAGCCTTCGAAGGTTCGAATCCTTCTCCCTCCACCAGATTCAACGAAAAAGCCAGGCTCTCGAGCCTGGCTTTTTTGTTGTTGCCGTTCTGCTCGCTTTCTTGAAGGCGAGGCACCCTTGCAAGGCAAGGGCGGGGGGATCGGGTGGATAGGGAAAGGCTGCGGGATCCGCCGCCTGTGTCGACAGGCCCGGCTGCGCCGGGTCCTGCGCAATCTTGCCGGCTCGCCTTGTCGGCAGCCTGAAGCCAGGCTCTCGAGCCTGGCTTTTTTGTGTTCCGGATTTAACCTCAGGCCAACAGGTGGCGGGCGTGGAAACGCAGGTGTTCGTCGATGAAGCTGGCGACGAAGTAGTAGCCGTGGTCGTAGCCGGCGTGGCGGTGCAGCTCCAGCCGGGCGTCGCTGGCGCGCGCCGCCTGTTGCAGCGCTTCCGGCTGCAACTGTTCGGCGAGGAAGGTGTCGGCCAGGCCGACGTCGACCCTGAGCGGCAGCGGGCAGCCGCGTTCGGCCAGCAGCCGGCTGGCGTCCCACTGGGCCCAGGCGGCCTCGTCGTCGCCGAGGTAGGCGGCGAAGGCCTTGCGGCCCCACGGCGCTTGCACCGGATGGCAGATCGGACTGAAGGCCGACGCCGACACGTAGTCCTGCGGGCGCCGGATCGCGCAGACCAGCGCGCCGTGGCCGCCCATCGAATGGCCGGCGATCGCGCAGCGGCCGTTCAGCGGGAATTCGGCGCGCAGCAGCGCCGGCAGCTCGCGCGACACGTAGTCGTACATCCGGTAGTGGCGGCTCCACGGCTCGCGGACGGCGTCGACATAGAAGCCGGCGCCCTGGCCCAGATCGTAGGCCGCGTCGTCGGGCACCGTCTCGCCGCGCGGGCTGGTGTCCGGCATCGCCAGCGCGATGCCCAGCTCGGCCGCCAGCCGCTGCGCGCCGGCCTTGTGGCTGAAGTTCTCGTCGCTGCAGGTCAGGCCGGACAGCCACAGCAGCCACGGCACCTTGCCGTGCGCGGCCGCCGGCGGCAGGAAGACGCTGAAGCGCATCCGGCAGGCGAGCGTTTCCGAATCGTGCAGCCATTGCTGCTGTCGGCCGCCGAAGGCCAGGCTGTCGGCGGTCTTCTGCAAGGCCGTCATGCCGACACCGGCGCGTAGTGGACCACCGAACGTATGCTCTTGCCCTCGTGCATCAGCTCGAAGGCGTGGTTGACGTCGTCAAGCGGCATCGTGTGGGTGATGAAGTCGTCGAGGCGGAATTCGCCTTTCAGATAGCGCTCCACGTATTCCGGCAGCTCGGAGCGTCCGCGCACGCCGCCGAAGGCGGAGCCGCGCCATACCCGGCCGGTGACCAGCTGGAACGGGCGGGTGGCGATCTCCTGGCCGGCCCCGGCCACGCCGATGATCACCGATTCGCCCCAGCCCTTGTGGCAGCACTCCAGCGCCGCGCGCATCACTTTGACGTTGCCTATGCACTCGAAGGAGAAGTCGACGCCGCCGTCGGTCATTTCGACGATCACGTCCTGTATCGGCTTGTCGAAATGGCTGGGGTTGACGCAGTCGGTGGCGCCCAGCTTCTTCGCCAGCTCGAACTTGCCCTCGTTGATGTCGATGCCGATGATGCGGCCGGCGCCGGCCATCCGCGCGCCGATGATGGCCGACAGGCCGATGCCGCCGAGGCCGAAGATGGCCACGCTGTCGCCGGGCTTGACCTTGGCGGTGTTGACCACGGCGCCCATGCCGGTGGTGACGCCGCAACCCAGCAGGCACACTTCTTCCAGCGGCGCGGCCGGATTGACCTTGGCCAGCGAGATTTCCGGCAGCACCGTGTATTCGCTGAAGGTGGACGTGCCCATGTAGTGGTAGATCGGCTTGCCGTCCTTGGAGAAGCGGGTCGTGCCGTCCGGCATCAGGCCCTTGCCTTGCGTCGCGCGTATCTTCTGGCAAAGATTGGTCTTGCCGGACAGACAGAATTTGCACTCGCGGCATTCCGGCGTGTACAGCGGAATCACGTGGTCGCCGACGGCGACGCTGCTGACGCCGGGGCCTATCGATTCGACGATGCCGCCGCCCTCGTGGCCGAGTATGCAGGGGAAGATGCCTTCCGGGTCCTCGCCGGACAGCGTGAAGGCGTCGGTGTGGCAGACGCCGCTGGCGACCATCTTCACGCGCACCTCGCCGGCTTTCGGCGGATGTACTTCTATTTCTTCAATGCTCAGCGGCTGGCCCGCGGCCCAGGCCACGGCGGCGCGGCAACGGATGATGTCCTGGCTCATCGGCACTCCCTCGTCAACGGTGGATGAATGGCAATCGACCATTGTATTTTTTTGTCCGGCGTCGATAATCGGCTTGTTTGGTAAATGATTTTTTCCATGGAGCAATAATGGCGGCTTGGGAAGGCATGCAGGAATTCGTCGCGGTGGCCGACGGCGGCAGTTTCACCGGCGCCGCGCGCCGGCTGGGCATCTCGGTGGCCCAGGTCAGCCGCCAGGTGGGGCAGCTGGAGGCGCGGCTGGGCGCCAAGTTGCTGTACCGCACCACGCGCCAGCTCAGCCTGACCGAGGCCGGCGACGTGTATCTGGCGCACTGCCGCCAGTTGCTGGAGTCGCTGGACGACGCCGAGCAGGCGGTATCGCTGCTGCAGGCGGCGCCGCGCGGCCTGTTGAAGCTGACCGCGCCGCTGGCCTACGGCAACAGCCATATCGCGCCGCTGCTGCTGGACTTCATGCAGCGCTATCCGCAACTGGAGGCCAGCCTGGACCTGTCCAACCAGGTCAAGGACCTGGTGCACGGCGGCTACGACCTGGCGATACGCATCGGCAATTTGACCGACTCGTCGCTGATGGCGCGCAAGCTGGCGCAGCGGCGGCACCATGTCTGCGCGTCGCCGGCTTATCTGGCGCGCCACGGCGAGCCCAAGCGGCCGCAGGATTTGCCGCAGCATCAGTGCCTGCAGATAGGCAAGGACGGCTGGCATCTGCAGGTGGGCGGCCGCCGGCAGACCTTTCGGGTGCAGGGGCCGCTGCGCTGCAGCGCGGCGGCGCCGCTGGCCGAGGCGGCGGTGCGCGGCATGGGGCTGGCACAATTGCCCGACTACTATGTGACGGGGCATCTGGCCAGCGGCGCGCTGGTGGAGGTGCTGGCCGACTACGCAGAGCCGGACGAGGGCATCTGGGCGCTGTACCCGCACAATCGCCAGCTTAGCCCCAAGGTCAGGCTGCTGGTGGACTTCCTGGCCGACAGTCTGGCCGCCGGCGCTTGCCAAGGCGGCGGGGCGCGACAATAATCGCGCATTCTTTTGCGGGAGCGCGGCGATGGTGATAGCGGAATCTAAAGTGGAGTGCATGGTGGTGCACCGGGTGGGCAACCCGACGCGCGGCGAGCCGCTGCAGCTGTCCGAGCGCACCACGATGGTGGACGAGGCGGTGTCCGGCCTGCTGCTGGACGGCTATCTGAAGGGCATCGTGTCCGATCGGAAGAAGCACCAGTTCGTCCATGAGACCGACCTGAACCTGAACGAGGTCTACCATTACACCCGGCAGTTTTTCCGCGGCGAGGTCGATTTCCTCGAAGTGTCGCAGCGCATCGCCAAACATCTGTACGGCCGCTCGCAGCACCCCAATATCAGCGCCGGCGACCTGCTGGTGATCCAGTTCTCGGGCCTGGCCGACGGCGATCGCGAAGTGCGCGCGCTCGGCGTGTTCAAGTCCGAGATCCGCGACGACTTCCTGACCATCATCGACGGCGGCGGCGTGTTCGACATCAGCCACGCCTCCGGCATCAATCCGCGGCTGATAGACAAGGGCGCGCTGATTCTGGAACACGGCCCGACGGTGTACGCGGTGGACAGGTTGAGCCGCGAGGCCAAGTTCTGGCTGGACGATTTCCTGAAGGCGCTGCGGGTGCCGGACAAGGCGTCCAGCAGCAAGATGCTGGCCAGCGTGGTCGAGCAGCTGTCGGGCGAGATCGAAGATCCCATTGAGCAGGCGCGCTTCAAGGACGAGCTGCTGACGCTGGTGGAAAGCCAGCCGGAAGAGGTGCAGGCCAAGGCGCTGACCGCCGCCGCCGAGCGCTTCGTGCCGCGCGAGCAGGTGGAAGTGGCGCTGGGCAGCGCCGCCGAATCGTACGGCTTCGAGCTGGACGACGAGGCCAGGCTGCCGGCCAAGGGCGTGGCCAGGCAACTGGAGAAGACGCTGTCGCGTTACGGCGTCGGCCACGGCATCAGCGTGCTGCTGCCGTCCGGCGTCACGCTGAAGAATATCCAGTCGCAGAACAATGGCGAGGGCGGGCTGACGCTGACCTTGTTCCTGAACAAGCGCGACGGCTAGCGCGGCGGATCCTGCCGGCCGGGCGTGACGAGATCGTAGCGCCTGGCCAGTTTCAGCAGCGAGCCGTCGCGGCGCATCTCGTCGATGGCGCGGCGCCACGGTTCCAGATCGGCTTCGGGGATGTTGCGGGTGGCGGCCAGATAGGTCGTGCAACGCAGCATCACCTGGCCGCGGCGCAGTCCGTCCGGCGGTAGGCCGGCCTGTTGCTGGGCGTAGCGGGCGCTGTTCCACGCCGCCAGCCAGGCGTCGATATGGTGCGCGGCCAGCTTGCGCGCGTTGAGGGTTTCGTCGCCGGCCAGCTCTATCGTCGCGCCGGGCAGCTGTTTCGCCAGTTCCAGACCGACGGAGTCCCGCACGACGCCGATATGCAGGCCGCCCGGCGGGGAGGACCCGACCGGCGGCTGAGCCGCCGGGCCTATCAGCAGGAATTCCTCGTCGACCAGCGGCGCCACCCAGCGCAGCAGCGCTTCCCGCCGCGGCGTGCGGCAAGGGGGCACGATCAGCGCGCGGGCCTGGGCCGAGCCTATGGTCAGCACCCGATTCAATGGCTGCACCGAGATCTGCAGCGGTTCGCCCAGTCGCCTGGCCGCCTCCTGCATCACCGCGACGGCGAAACCCTGGGCAGGCGGTTCCGAGAGGACATAGGGCGGCGCGATGCCGCCCAGCAAGGTGGCCGCATGGGCTGCGAGGCCGGGCAGCCAGACGGCGAGAACATACAGCGGGCGCATCGGTGACACTCAAGCGGGGATATGGCTGAAGTGTAGATCACCGATGGCGGCGCGCGGCCCCTCAGGCCTGCAGCGCCAGCGTGCCGCTGCGGCCGGGAATTTCCCCCATCACCACCCGGCCGGTCGGCAGCGCGGCCAGGTCCTGGCTGTCGAACAGATCGGCGCAGCTGACCAGCTGGTAGCCCTGCCGCGTCCAGCCGGCGAGCAGGCGTTCGAACGCCTCCATCAGCCGCATGCCCTCCAGTTCGGCGTGCAGCGTGTAAACGTGGCCGGTGGCGGTTTCGGACTCGGTCAGTTTCAGCAGATGCTCGTGGACGTTGTCGTTGTCGAGGCCGTCCAGGCCGATCAATTCGTCCAGCGTCGGCAGCGTGGTCGGCAGCTGAGGCACGCCCAGCGGCCGGCCGGCGGCGTCCAGCGGCTGGAACGGATGGCTGCCGCGGCCGTCGGACGCGTAGCGCATGCCCAGCTCCTGCTGGTAGGCCAGCGCGGCGTCGTTGATCTGCCAGCCGGCGGCGCCGTGGGTGCGGGCGTCCTCGCCGAAGATCTCGCGGAAGCGCCTGGCTGCCTTGTGCATCTCGGCGCGGGTCCAGGCGGCGTCCTTGCCGGCGACGTAGTCCTGCCACTTGATGTGGTCCCAGCAATGGATGCCGACCTCGAAGCCTGCGTCGCGGACGCCGCGGAGCAGCTTCGCCTCGCGGCGGCCGATGTCCGGGCCCGGCAGCACGGTGCCGTACAGCAGCGTGCGCATGCCGTAGTGTTCGACGACCGAGGTCCGCGACACCTTGGACAGGAAGCCGGGGCGGAACACGCGCTTGATCGCGCGGCCGGTGTGGTCCGGGCCCAGGCTGAACAAGAAGGTGGCGCCGGCCTTGTGCCGCCGCAGCGCCTCCATCAGCCGCGGCACGCCTTCGCGGGTGCCGCGCCAGGTGTCGACGTCTATCTTCAGTGCGAGTTTTTTCATTGTTGTGGGAGGTTCAAGTGTTCGGAGTCGCCGGCGAGTTTACCGCGCCGGGCGCTTGCCGTGCGGTTTTCCGGCCGTCGTCGCCCACACGGAGGCGATAAATCCGTGTCTGCCGCCGCGTCCGCGCATCCGCCATCGGCATGAAAAATGCCGTCCTCCCCTTGCGGGAACGGACGGCATGCAGGCGGGCCGGCGTCCGGCCCGCGAAGCGATTACTCCGACAGGTCGCGGCTGGCCGCCACCTGGTCGCGATAGTAGTCGTAGATGCCCTTGAGCGCGTCGGCCATCGTCACTGTCGGCTTCCAGTCCAGGTCGGCCATGGTGTTGGCGATCTTGGGCACGCGGTTCTTCACGTCCTGGTAGCCGTTGCCGTAGTAGGCGCCGGACGTGGTTTCCACCACCTGCACCTTGTCGGCGTTCAGCTGGTATTCCGGGTAGACGCGGGCCAGGTCGATCATCATCTGCGACAGCTCGCGGATCGAGTAGTTGTTGGCCGGGTTGCCGATATTGTAGATCTGGCCGGAGGCCTTGCCGTCCTTGTTCTCTATGATCTTCATCAGCGCGGCGATGCCGTCGTCGACATAGGTGAAGGCGCGCTTCTGGTGGCCGCCGTCGACCAGCTTGATGGTCTCGCCGCGGACGATGTGGCCCAGGAACTGGGTGATCACGCGGCTGGAGCCTTCCTTCGGCGTGTTGATGTTGTCCAGGCCGCCGCCTATCCAGTTGAACGGACGGAACAGCGTGTAGTTCAGGCCTTCCTGCATGCCGTAGGCGTGGATCACGCGGTCCATCAGCTGCTTGGAGCAGGAGTAGATCCAGCGCGGCTTGTTGATCGGGCCGCAGATCAGCTCGGAGTTCTCCGGGTCGAATTCGTCGTCGTGGCACATGCCGTAGACTTCCGAGGTGGACGGGAACACCAGGTGCTTCTTGTACTGTACGCACTGGCGGACGATGGGCAGATTGGCCTCGAAGTCCAGTTCGAACACGCGCAGCGGGTTGTTGACGTAGGTGGACGGGGTGGCGATGGCCACCAGCGGCAGCACCACGTCGCACTTCTTGACGTGGTATTCGATCCACTCCTTGTTGATGGTGATGTCGCCTTCGAAGAAGTGGAAGCGCGGATGGTCCTTCCACTCGGCCACGCGGTCATCGTGCATGTCCATGCCGTAGATGTGCCAGTCGGTGGTCTCGATGATGCGCTTGGTCAGGTGGTGGCCGATGAAGCCGTTCACGCCCAGTATCAGTACTTTTTTCATTGGATGTCCTCAACCGCCGTCGGGCGGAAAATCGAATTCGGTAATCGCTTCACAGCGCCAGCGCGCCGGAGGCGACGCGGGCGGCGAAGTTGTCGGAGTTCAGCGGCTGGCCGTCCAGCTCTGCCTCCAGCACCGCCAGGCGGCCGCCGTCGGCGCAATGGAGCCACAGTTTGCCGTCGGCGCTGCGCAATTCGGCGCGCGCGGCCGGCGCGGCGCGGCCGGCCCGCAGCGTTTTCCACAATAGCAGGCGGCCGGCCCCGGTGTCGGCGAAGGCGCCGGGGAAGGGCCGGGTCAGCGCGCGGACGAAGTTGTGCAGCCGTTCGGCCGGGGCATGCGCGTCGATGCGGCCGTCCTCCGGCTTGCGGCCGCCGAAATAGCCGCCCAGGCTCAGGTCCTGCTGCGTGTGCGGCGCGCTGCCGGCCATCAGGCCGGGCAGGCTGCGCCACAGCACCATCTCGGCGGCGACGGTCACCTTGGCGAACACTTCGTCGGCGGAGTCGTCCGGCAGTATCGGCACCGCCATCTGGTCGACGATGGGGCCGTTGTCCGGCTTGACGTTCATCTGGTGCAGCGTGGCGCCGGTCTCGGTCTCGCCGTGGATGATTGCCCAGTTGATCGGCACCCGGCCGCGGTACTGCGGCAGCAGAGAGCCGTGCATATTGTAGGCGCCGCGCGCGACCGCCTCCAACAGCGGGGCCTTCAGCATGTGGCGGTAATAGAAGGAGAACAGGAAGTCGGCCCGGGCCGCCCGCACCCGCTCGACGACTTCCGGCGCGTTCGGATCGTCCGGCGAGATGAACGGAATGCCGTGCTCCAGCGCCACCTGGGCCACGCTCTCGAACCAGATGTGCTCTTCCGGGTTGTCCTGGTGGGTGACCACCAGTGCGACGTCGACGCCGCGGCCGAGCAAGGCCTTCAGGCAGCGCACGCCGACATTGTGGTAGGCGAAGACGATGGCGCGGCTCATGGCGTTTCCTTCCGCTCCAGCACCGCCTGTATCACGTAGCGCGGCCGCGAGCGGACTTCCTGGTAGATGCGGCCGATGTATTCGCCCAGCAGGCCGATGCCGAACAGCGCGATGCCGATCAGGAAGAAGGCGACGGCGAACAGCGTGAACACGCCGCCGACTTCCGGCCCCAGGATCAGCCGGCGCAGCAGCAGGTAGACCACCAACAGGCCGGAGCCGGCCGACACGCCCATGCCCAGCAGCGAGAACCATTGCAGCGGCACCAGCGAGAAGCCGGTCATCAGGTCGAAGTTCAGCCGGATCAGGCTGTACAGCGAGTACTTCGATTCGCCGGCGAAGCGCTCCTCGTGGCCGACGACGACCTCGGTCGGGTTCTGCGAGAACTGGTAGGCCAGCGCCGGGATGAAGGTGTGCAGCTCGTTGCACTGGTTGATGGTGTCGATGATGCGGCGGCTGTAGGCGCGCATCATGCAGCCCTGGTCGGTCATCTTGATCCGGGTCAGCTTCTCGCGCAGCCGGTTCATCGCCCGGCTGGCGACGTGGCGCCACAGGCTGTCGCTGCGCTGGCGGCGGATCGAGCCGACGTAGTCGTGGCCCTTGTCCATCTCGGCCAGCAGCACCGCGATGTCCTCGGGCGGATTCTGCAGATCGGCGTCCAGCGTCACCACGCGCTCGCCGCGGCTGTGCTCGAAGCCGGCCAGGATGGCGCGGTGCTGGCCGAAGTTGCCGTTGAACAGCACCACGCGGGTGACGTCGGGCCGCAGGCTGAACTGGTCGGCCAGTATCGCCGCGCTCTTGTCGCGGCTGCCGTCGTTGACGAAGACGATCTCGTAGCGGAGGTTCAACGCGTCCAGCGCCGGGTAGAGCCGGTCGAACAAGGCCTGCAACACGTCCTGCTCGTTGTAGACCGGGATGACCACGGAAAGCTTGATGTCGGTATTCATATTTCTCAGTGTAAAACGGCGCGCAGCACGGCGCTGACGGTTTGGCAGACGCGGATCACGTCCGCTTCGCGCATCGCCGGGAACAGCGGCAGCGTGACGGTGCGCGCGCCGATGTCCTCGGCCACCGGGTACTGGCCCTCGGCGCAGCCCTTGTCGCGGAACAGCGCGAACAGATGCATCGCCGGGTAGTGGACGCCGACGCCGATGTGTTCTGCCTTCATCCGGGCGATGAATTCGCCGCGGTCTATGCTCATCCGCTGCAGCGGCAGCAGCGGCTGGAACATGTGCCAGTTGCCGTGTTCGAAATCGGCCGGCGGCAGCTCGCAGCCCAGCGAGCGGTCGAAATGGCGGAAATACAGGTGGGCCAGTTCGCGGCGGCGGGCGTTGAAGCCGTCCAGCTTCTTCAGCTGGCCCAGGCCGATGGCGGCGGCGATGTCGGTCATATTGGCCTTGCCGCCCAGCACGTCGACATCCATCGTGCCGTCAGGCAAACGAGTGACGCCCTGCAGTCGCAGCTTCTCGAACAGCCGAGCCTCGTCGGCGTTGTTCAGCACCAGGCAGCCGCCTTCGCCGCTGGTCATGTTCTTGTTGGCGTGGAAGCTGAACGACACCAGGTCGCCGAAGCTGCCGATGGACTGGCCGTTCCAGCTGGCGCCCATGGCCTGGGCGGCGTCCTCGACCACGCGCAGCTTGTGGCGGCGGGCGATGTCGTACAACCGGTCCCGGTCCACCGGCAGGCCGGCTAGATCCACCGGGATGATGGCGCGGGTGCGCGGCGTGATCGCCGCCTCGATCTTGTCCAGGTCGATATTGCGGGTGGCCGGATCGGCGTCGACGAAGACCGGGGTCGCGCCGACTTTCAGCACCACATTGGCGGTGGCGATCCAGCTCAAGGGGCAGGTGATCACCTCGTCACCGGGACCGACGCCGGCGATCTGCAAGGCCATTTCCAGCGCGGCGGTGGCCGACGCCGCCAGCCGCACCGGCCGGCCGCCGCAGAAGGCGGACAGCTCGGCCTCCAGTTGCTGGCAGCGCGGACCGGTGGTGATCCAGCCGGAGCGCAGCACCTCGGCCACGGCGGCGATGGTGTCCTCGTCTATCGCGGGACGGGTGAAGGGCAGGAATTCCATGTCGGACCTTTGCGAGAATCAGCTGCGGGCGACCAGCACCACGCCGACGATGATGACGGCGATGCCGATCAGCTTCTGCGCGGTGATGGCTTCGCCGAACATCCAGTAGGCCAGTGCCGCGTTGACCACATAACCTATCGACAGCATAGGGTAGGCGACGCTGACCTCGACCCGCGACAGCGCCATGATCCACACCACGACGCTGACCGCGTAGCAGGACAGGCCGCCGATGATGGGCAGGTTGGTGGCCAGCGACCAGCCTATCGGCAGCGCGTTGGCGGCGGAAAAGTCGAAGTGGCCGATCTGGCGCACGCCGGCCTTCAGGCACAGCTGGGCGGCGGCGTTCAGCAGCACGCCGAACAGTATCAATCCAAATTCAATCAGTTTCATTCATTCACATCCAGTTTGCCCGTCTTGCCGGGCGACATGGGGGCGGCGATTTGTTTCCCCTCTTCACCTCGTGCGGGGGAGAGGGGGCTAGGGCTTCGCCACCACCATGCGCCGCGGGTCCCGGTAGATCACCTTCATCGGCAGGCCTTGCCGCTGCAACAGCGAGTAAGTGTCGTCGGTCAGCATCGCCACCGCCTTCGGCGCGGCGCGCCAGGCGGAGGAGAATTGTTCGATACGCGGCATCCAGCGCTGCGGCTCCTGCCCCTCGCCGAACTCGAACTCGTCGACGAAATCCACCAGCGTCACCGGCCGGCCGACGTAGTAAGGGAAGGTCTGGTCGTAGTAGCGCACCGAATAGACCGGCGTGTCCGCCGCCAGATAGGGGCGAATCTGCGCGACGATCTCCCGGCTGCCCTTCAGGCGGCCGTAGCTGTCGTGGCCGCAGGCGGCCAGCGTCACCGCGGCCAGGCTGGCGAAGGACAGCGCGGCCACCGCCGCCAGCATCCGGCCGCGCCCCAGCGCGCGCCAGGCTGAGACGGCGCCGATCAGGAACACCGCCGCGCCGGCGGCGATGAAGCGGGCGAACGGAATGATCACGTCCGGCGGCGAATCGGCGCTGGCGAAGCGGCCGGCGAACGGCCAGGCGGCCAGCAGCGCCAGCCACAGCAGCGCCGGCGCGACGATGTGTTTCTTGAGTTCATTCGGCGCCATCCGCGACAGGCTGTGCGCCAGCAGCAGCGCCAGCGCCGGGAACATCGGCAGGATGTAGGACGGCAGCTTGGAGCTGGACTTGCTGAAGAAGGCGAAGATGAACACGCACCAGATCAGCAGCATCCGGCCGACGCGCAGGCCGGCGGCGCGGTCGCTCCAGGCGCCGTTGACGATGCGCGGCAGCAGCGTGGTCCATGGCAGCAGGCCCAGGATCAGATAGGGCACGAAATACCACGGCGCGCCGGTGCGCTTGTGCTCGGTGGTCAGGAAGCGCTCGAAGTGCTCGCGGATGAAGAAGAAGTGGGCGAAGTCCTGATTGCGTTCGGAAACCAGCACGAACCAAGGCGCGGTGAGCGCGAAGAACAGCGCGAGGCCGCTGAGCCAGTGCATTCGCTTCCAGAACGCCCACTGCCAGTTGACCAGGCTGTACAGCACCAGCGTGGCGCCGGGAATCAACAGGCCGATCAAGCCCTTGCTCAGCGTGGCGCCGGCCATCGCGGCCCAGGTCAGCCACATCGCCCGGCGCGTTTCCTCGCGGCCGGCCTCCTCGCGCTGCGCCAGCAGGAAGCCGCACAGCGCGACGGTCAGGAAGAAGCTGACGCCCATGTCCAGCGACAGGAAATGGCTGTTGGAGACGATCCACACCATGCCGCCGGCGGCCAGCGCCGCGTGGCGGCCCGCGTCGACGCCCCACAGCCGGCGGGCGGTCAGCGACACCGCGACCACGCTGAGGAAACCGGTCAGGCCCGGCCAGAAGCGGGCGGCGAATTCGTTGACGCCGAAGACGGCGAAGCTCGCCGCGCCGGCCCAGTATTGCAGTATCGGCTTCTCGAAATACAGCAGGCCGTTCAAGCGGGGCGTGATCCAGTCGCCGCTGTGCAGCATGAACAGCGAGATCGTCGCGTAACGGCCCTCGTCGGCATGGATCAGGCCGCGGTAGCCCAGGCTGCCGAACCAGATCAGCGCGAACAGCAGCCACAGCGCGATCCCCAGCGCGCGCGGCACGACGGTGGCCTTGGTGTTTTGCATCGGTATTCCGGAATTCCTTGAGCGAATTATGCGAGCGAACTCGCTAGGATACCCGATCCGGCCGCCGCTGTGCGTTGCCCGTTTGTAACGGACGCGGGGCGCAAGGGCCGCCCGCCGCCGGCCGACACGCGGTCACACCCAGTCGCGCGGCGGCAGGAAGTCGGTGTACAGCCGGGCTTCCGGGCTGTCCGGTTCCGGCTGGTAGCCGTACTCCCAGCGCACCAGCGGCGGCATCGACATCAGTATCGATTCGGTGCGGCCGCCGGACTGCAGGCCGAACAGCGTGCCGCGGTCCCAGACCAGGTTGAACTCGACATAGCGGCCGCGGCGGTACAACTGGAACTGGCGCTCGCGATCGCCCCAGGCGGCGGCCCGGCGTTTGGCGACGATGGGCAGATAGGCGTCGAGATAGCCGTCGCCGACGGCCCGCATGAAGGCGAAGCTGTCGTCGAAGCCCCATTCGTTCAGATCGTCGAAGAACAGGCCGCCGACGCCGCGCGCCTCGCCCCTGTGTTTCAGGTGGAAGTATTCGTCGCACCACTTCTTGTAGCGGGGGTAGACCTCGGCGCCGAACGGCGCGCACAGATCGCGCGCCACCGTGTGCCAGTGCACGACGTCTTCGGCCACCGGGTAGAACGGCGTCAGGTCAAAACCGCCGCCGAACCACCAGACCGGCGCCTCGCCGTCCTTTTCCGCGATGAAGAAGCGCACATTGGCGTGGCTGGTCGGCACGTGCGGATTGGACGGGTGTATCACCAGCGACACGCCCATCGCCTCGAAGCGGCGGCCGGCCAGTTCCGGCCGGTGCGCGGTGGCCGAGGCTGGCAGCGCGTCGCCGTGGACGTGGGAGAAATTGACGCCGGCCTGCTCGAATACCGCGCCGCCGGTCATCACCCGGCTGCGGCCGCCGCCGCCGGCTTCGCGGCTCCAGGCGTCCTCGACGAAGCGGCCGTGGCCGTCGCTATGCGCCAGGGCGGCGCAGATGCGGTCTTGCAGGTCCAGCAGAAAGGCTTTTACGGCATCGCTGTGCGGGTGGCTCATCGCGTGTCCTGATGAAGAAGCAGGCTGGGATTGTAGCAGAGCGGATGGCTGGCGGCGCCGACGCGGCGGAAAGCAAAACAGCCCGCGATGCGGGCTGTTTGGGAGGCGGGGCTTAGAAGCTGTAGTTCAGACCAGCCTTGACCACGTGCATGCCGCTCTGCATCAGGTTGGAGCCGTCCGGCAGCTTCCAGTTCGGCAGCGACACATATTCGTATTCGCCGCGCACCGACAGCTGCTTGTTGATCTTGTAGGCGGCGCCCAGGCCGATGCCGGGACGCAGGCGGCTCTGCTTCTCGCTGCTGGAGCCGGCGGCGTCGATGCCCAGCGTCGGCACATTGACGCCGGCGTTGATCGTGCCTTTGAAATACATCTGATTCAGCGTGAATTTGCCGAACAGGTCCAGTTCGTTGGTGACGGGCAGGATGCCGACAGCGGCGAAGCGCAGCGCGGAGGCGCTCAGCGAGGTGTCGAGCTGGCCGCTGACGCCGTCGGCGCGCGCCGCTACCGAGCTCTTGGCCTTGCCGAAGTCGGCATACGACGCTTCCAGCGCAAAGTGGTCGTTGAAGCGGTAGCCGCCGCCTAGTTCCCAGCTGGCGCCGGCGGCCGAGTTGCTGGAACTCAGGCCTTCAACGCCCTGAGTGTCCATTTTTTTCAGCTTGCTGAAGTTGTAGCCCAGATTGCCGAACAGATAGGCGCCCTGTTCTGCGGCGTGGGCGGAAAGGGCCGTCAGGCTCAACACGGATGCGATGATGATTTTTTTCATGAGTTTAGATACGGATATTAATGAAGCGACGTCATTCTGCTGGGCGCGGCATCGACTCGTATGTAGGCGTTGTTTGGAGGGCAAGAGCGGATTGTGTAACGATGTGTAAAATAGTCATTACACTAACTATTTGAAATAAAGGAAGTTTGGCGCGGCGCCGTAAAAACGAAACCGCCCGCGGGGCGCGGGCGGCTGGAGGAGAGTCGCGGATCGATCAGGCGGCGGCGAAGGCGGTCCAGCCGCAAGCCTGCTCGACGCGCTGCGGGCGCGGCGCGCTGTTGAAGAATTTCAGGCTGCGTTGCAGCACCTCGCCGCGTTCGTTGTCCACCATCACCATGTGGTAGCTGTTGGACAGCGGCATGAAGTCCACCGGACCGCCCAGATGCTGCACCAGATGGTGGGCGGAGCGCGGGCTGGTGATGTCGTCCTCGTCGGCGTGGACGATCAGCGTCGGACAGGTGATTTCGGCCAGCCGCGACATCAGCTGGCGGCGCAGCCGGTCCACCTCGCGTATGCACATCAGCGGGATGTAGGCGTAATGGAAGCGGTCGCCGCGCTCGAAGCGCTGCTGGATGGCCTTGCGGATGCGGGCGTTCTTGATGCCGAACGGCGAGACTTCCGGCACGCGCATTTTCTTGGCCAGGCCGGGGACGTGATAGACGGCGTGGCGCAGCCAGGTCAGCTTGGGCAGGCTCCAGCCATCAAGGAACATCGGCGGCGCGTACAGCGCCAACCTGTCCTGATGGTTCTCGCGGCGGGCGACTTCCAAGGCCACTAGTCCGCCCAGGCAGACGCCGGCCAGATGGACGACCTTGTGCCTGGCCTTCAGCGCGCGGTATTCGCTGCGAATGCTTTCCACCCAGTCCTCCCAGCCTACGCCGAGCAGGTCTTCCGGCGAGCCGCCGTGACCGGGCAGCACAGGGGAGTGGGTAACGATGTCGGCGTCTTCCAGCGTGCGGCCCAGCGCGCCCAGATCATAGGCGGTGCCGCCAAGGCCGTGTACCAGCAGCGCCGCCGGTCGTGAGGAAACCATTCTGCATATTCCTGATTATTCGATAATCGGCATTATCGGCAAGCGGACGCAAGTAGTCTGTAGGTTTCCTGTCGGCGCTTTGTGACGATGAGTGACTTATGGCGTTTCCGGGGCCGGCTGAGCAATGATCATGCGGAAGCGCGTGCCGCCCAGGTCGCTGGGGCCGGCGCTGGCCTGGCCGTTGTGGTGTTCGGCGATCAAGCGCACGAAGGACAGGCCCAGGCCGTGGCCGCCGGTGGCGCGGTCGCGGCTGCGGTCCAGCCTGAGGAAGGGCTCGAAGACCTTGTCGCGGTCTTCGGCCGGGATGCCGCAGCCGTCGTCGTCGACCTCGATGATCAGCTGCGCGCCCTGATGGTAGACCGTCATCCTGACCTGGCCGTGCGCGTACTTGAACGCGTTCAGCAGCAGATTGCGGGTGGCGATGTACATCAGCTTGCGGTCGAAGGCGCCGTCCTCGCGTGGACAGTCCAGCGACAGCGTCAGATCGGCCGGCTTCAGCGGCGTCACCAGATCGATCAAATCGTCGAACCAGTCGAACAGGTCCACCGTCTCCAGGTGCAGCGGCACTTCGCTGCGTTTCAGCTTGGCGAACTCCATGCTGGTGCTGATCAATTCCTCCAGCTCCTGCATGTCGCGTTCCATGCCGTCGCGGTAACGCTGCCACTCGGCCGGATCCTCTTCCTCTTCCAGCATGGTCAGGCCGAAGCGCAGTCGGGCGATAGGCGTGCGGATCTCGTGGGCGATCGCGTGGGACAGCGCTTGTCGCGTTTCCAGCTGGCGTTCCAATCGAGACGCCATGCTGTTGAAGGCCAGTGGCAGCGGCGCGAACAGCCGGCTCTTGGCCGAGCGGGCGCGGGCGCCGAAATCGCCTTCGGCGAACACTTCGGCGGTGCGCCGCACCTCCAGCAAGTCTTTCCACAACGGCTGCAGGCTGAAATAGAGCAGGGTGCCGAAGGTGGCGCCGGACAACAGCATCCAGATCAGCAGCACCTCGATGTCCTCGCTGATCCAGTTGCTGTCGCTGGACTGCATGTCCAGCGGCCCCAGCACCAGCAGGCGCTTGTCCGCCGGCATCGAGACGTAGAGCAGCTGGTTGTCGATGTCCAGATACGGCTTGCCCTGGCGCAGCAGCGGGAGGGCGACGGCCTGCTGTTCGTCGGGCAGCCGCTCGGCCAGCCTGATCGGGTAGCTGAAGCGGCTGGCGATCGCGGCCAGCTCGGCGTTCCAGCGTTGCGGCGGCTGTCTTTCCAGCTGCTCGCGTATCAGCGTGACGGTGCCGTTCATGAACTGCACCTTGCCGGCCTTGTCGCTGTTCTCGTACAGCTTTGTGACCAGGAAGCCGAAGCCGATGATGATCAGCAATTCCACCAGCATGGTGGCGAGGAAGTAGCGGGCGAACAGCGTGCCCAGCGACGGTTTGAACCAGCCGCGCAGCTTTTTCGACGGCATCGCTTATTCCCAGTCGCTGCGCGAGAACAGATAGCCCTTGCCGCGCACCGTCTTGATCCGAGCCGGCGCGTCCGGATTGTCGCCCAGCTTGCGGCGCAGCCGCGAGATGCGGGCGTCTATCGAGCGGTCCAGGCCGTCGAAGCCTATGCCGCGCAGCTCGCCCATGATGTCGTCGCGGGACAGCACCTGGCCGGCATGGGTGGCCAGCAGCCACAGCAGGTCGAACTCGGCGGTGGTCAGCTCGATCTGCTCGTCGCCGAGCAGGGCCTCGCGCGTGCCCTGGCTGATGCTGAACTGGCCGAAAGTGATGCTATCGCTGTCGGCGGCGGGGTTCTGGCTGTCGGCGCGCGCGCCGCCGCTGCGTCTGAGCAGCGCGCGGATGCGGGCCAGCAGCCGGCGGGGCTCCACCGGCTTGGCCAGGTAGTCGTCGGCGCCCAGCTCCAGGCCGAGGATCTCGTCGACGTCCTCGTCGCGGGCCGTCATCATCAGGATGCGGCCGCCGTAGTGCGGCCGCACGTCGCGGCAGACGTCGAAGCCCTCCTTGCCCGGCAGCATCACGTCCAGCACCACCAGGTCGGGGCGCGCCTCCAGGATGGCGGCCGGCGCGGTGTCGCCGCGGCCGTGCAGGCTGACCTGGTAGCCGTGCTTGGTCAGGTAGGCGGCGACCAGCTCGGCCAGCCTGGCGTCGTCTTCGACGATGAGGATATGTTGTGCCATTGCGTCGGGGCTTTGAACAGGCTCTCGTTGATGCGTCGGGGAAAATAGTAACACGCGTTTGGGCGCTTGGCAGGCTTGTGTTTCCGCCGACATGCCGACAGAATCAATATGTAGAACCACACCCGGACGCAGAGCCGGCAGATGGGCTGCCGCCGCGCAAGCTGGGGGAGATAGAGAACAGGGACTTCCTTATGCAACAGATCAAGCAGTGTGTCGTCTGGCTGCTGGTGGCGCTGGCGGGGGCGACCGCTTTCGCGATGGTGGCCTTGAACCGCGGCGAGACCATCAACGCGGTGTGGCTGGTGGTGGCGGCCTTGTCGGTGTACGCGATCGCCTACCGTTTCTACAGCCGCTTCATCGCCGACAAGGTGCTGGAGCTGGACGCGCGCCGGCTGACGCCGGCGGAGAAATTCAACGATGGGCTCGACTACGTGCCCACCAATAAATGGGTGGTGTTCGGCCATCACTTCGCCGCCATCGCCGGCGCCGGCCCGCTGGTCGGACCGGTGCTGGCCGCGCAGATGGGTTATCTGCCCGGCACGCTGTGGATCCTGGTCGGCGTGATGCTGGCCGGCGCGGTGCAGGATTTCCTGACGCTGTTCCTGTCGATGCGTCGCGACGGCAAGTCGCTCGGCGAGATGATACGGCAGGAGCTCGGGCCGGTGGCCGGCGTGATCGCCTCCGTCGGCGTGTTGATGATCATGGTGATCCTGCTGGCGGTGCTGGCGCTGGTGGTGGTCAAGGCGCTGGCCGACAGCCCGTGGGGCACCTTCACCATCGCCTGCACGATACCGATCGCCCTGTTCATGGGCGTGTACAGCCGCTTCATCCGGCCGGGCAAGATAGGCGAGGTGTCGGTGCTGGGCTTCATCCTCCTGATGCTGGCCATCGTCTATGGCGGCGACGTCGCCAAGAGCGCCACGCTGGCGCCGCTGTTCACGCTCAAGGGCACGACGCTGGCCTGGACGCTGATAGGCTACGGCTTCGTCGCCTCGGTGCTGCCGGTGTGGCTGCTGCTGGCGCCGCGCGACTATTTGTCCACTTTTCTGAAGATAGGCACCATCGTCGGCCTGGCCATCGGCATTCTGGTGGTGGCGCCGCAGCTGCACATGCCGGCGCTGACCCGCTTCGTCGACGGCAGCGGTCCGGTGTTCGCCGGCAATCTGTTCCCCTTCCTGTTCATCACCATCGCCTGCGGCTCGGTGTCGGGCTTCCACGCGCTGGTGGCCTCCGGCACCACGCCTAAGCTGATCGAGAACGAGAGCCACGCGCGGATGGTGGGCTACGGCGCGATGCTGGTGGAAAGCTTCGTCGCCATCATGGCGCTGATCGCCGCCTGCGTGCTCGATCCGGGCGTCTACTTCGCGATGAACAGCCCGGCGGCGCTGATAGGCAAGACCGCCGCCGACGCGGCCCAGGCGATTTCCAGCTGGGGCTTCATCGTGACGCCTGAGACGCTGACCCAACTGGCCGCCGATGTCGGCGAGCACAGCGTGTTGTCGCGCGCCGGCGGCGCGCCGACGCTGGCGGTCGGCATGGCGCACATCCTGTCCGGCGTCATCGGCGGCAAGACGATGATGGCGTTCTGGTACCACTTCGCCATTCTGTTCGAGGCCTTGTTCATCCTGACCACCGTCGACGCCGGCACCCGCGTGCTGCGCTTCATGATCCAGGACCTGCTGGGCATCTTCATCAAGCCGATGGCCGACACCGAGTCGTGGGCGGCCAACTTCGTCGCCACCGGCCTGGCCGTCGCCGCCTGGGGCTATTTCCTGTACCAGGGCGTGGTCGATCCGCTGGGCGGCATCAACACGCTGTGGCCGCTGTTCGGCATCGCCAACCAGATGCTGGCCGGCATCGCGCTGACGTTGGCCACCGTGGTGCTGGTGAAGATGCAGAAGACGCGCTATGTGTGGGTGACCGCGCTGCCGACCGTCTGGCTGCTGCTGGCGACGCTGACCGCCGGCTGGCAGAAGTTGTTCGATGCCAGCCCGAAGATCAGCTTCCTGACCCACGCCGAGAAGTTCTCGGCCGCCGCCGCCAACGGCCAGCTGCTGGCGCCGGCGAAGAATATGGCGCAAATGCAGCAGATCATCTTCAATGATTATGTGGACGCCACGCTGGCCGCGCTGTTCATGGCGGTGGTGGTGGCGATGCTGGTGTCCGGCATCCACGTGATCCGCAAGTCGCTGGCGGTGAAGTGGGTGACGGCGAAGGAAGTGCCGGCGGTATACCGGCAGGGAGGCGCCAATGGCTGAGCTGTGGAGGGCGGTGGTGCTGACCGCCCGCTTGATGGTGGGGCAGCGCGACTACGATCTGTATGTCGGCCGCCGCCGCCGTTTCGATCCGGAGGCGCAGGTGATGAGCCGCGAGGAATTCTTCCGCTATTGCCAGGAGCAGCGTTACGGCGGCAAGAGCGTCAAGAAGTGCCCGTGCTGAGTCCGGAAAGCGTCCAGCCGGGCTGAGGCCCGACGCAAGCGTCCCGCACAAGCCCGCCTGGTCTATGCCTGGCGGGCTTTTTGTCGCCATGGCCGGACGCGATGATGAAAATCGCCCGGTCGACGCCGGGCGGTTCGATCAGTCCGCCTTGTTGCTGAGCGGCAGGTCCTTGGCGCCGGCGTAGAACACCAGCAATTCCACTGCCTCGTCGCCGCTGACGCCGCGGTGCTCGGTGCCCACCATCTCCGCCAGGGTATCGCCGGCGTGCAGCTGGCGCTGCTGTTTGCCGTCGCGGGTCTGAACCGTCAGCGTTCCCTTGACGACGTAAGCGGCGTTCGGCGACGGATGGCTGTGCCAGGGCAGGCTGGTATGCGGGGGAATGACGATGCGAAGCAGGGTCAGCTCGGGTTGGCCGGCGGGGTAGTTCTTGTAGCGCTGGCCATCCCAGGAGCGTTCCGTCTTGAGCAGGGTCTGGCTTTGCACCCCGGCGCCGTCGGCGGCGTGGCTCAATGGCGAGGCCAGCAGCGCGGCGAGCAAGGCGAGAGGTAGCTTGATCGGACTGATTTTCATATGTTTTCCCTGTAGTCTGCGACAGCGCGTATCCGCGAAGCCGTGGTGTCAGAGCCGGTTCGCGATCTTTAAAAAGATCGTGAACCGGCTCACAGTGACTTCGACCGTCTCAATGCGTGATTGAAAGCCCGCGTCAGGCCGTTTGAGAAAAAGAAAGCCGCCGAGTTCCAGCGATGGAAGACGGCGGATTGCTTGTCGGTCGGCTGGCGTCCCTCGCGTCGGCAGGGGACCGGCCGGCGTTCAGTGCAGCAGGGCCAGCACTCCGGCGTTGATCAGGCCGCCGCCGACGATCAGCCAGCCGAACAGCGCGCTGGCCAGCAATAGCGGCTTGGCGCCGGCCTGGCGTATCGCCGAGACGTGGGTGGTGACGCCCAGCGCGGCCATCGCGGCGGCCAACAGCAGATTGTCCAGCGCGATGATCTGCTGCAGCAGCGCTTGCGGCAGCAGGCCGAAGGAGTTGAAGCCGGCCACGGCGAGGAAGGCGACGGCGAACCAGGGGATGGAGATCGCCTGCTTTTGCTGATGGCCGCCGCTGTGCTTGTTCGCCAGCCAGGCGGACAGGCCGATCAGGAACGGGGCCAGCATCATCACCCGTATCATCTTGGTGATCACCGCGGTGTTCATCGCCGCGTCGCTGATCGATTTGCCGGCCGCGACCGCCTGCGCCACCTCGTGGATGGTGGAGCCGGCGAACAGGCCGTAGCTGAACTCGGAAACGCCCAGGTGGCGCACCGCGTCGTACATTAGCGGCCACAGGAACATCGCGGCGGTGCCGAATACCACCACGGTGGCCACCGCGACGGCCACTTTCTCCGCGTGGGCCTTGATGACCGGTTCGGTGGCCAGCACCGCGGCCGCGCCGCAGATTGAGCTGCCGGCGCCGATCAGGATCACGCTCTGCTCGTCGAGGCCCAGCTTCTTGCGGCCCAGCCAGAACGCCAGCATGAAGGTGGAACTCAGCACCAGCGCGTCGATCAGCACGCCGGAGAGGCCCACCGCGGCGATGTCCTGGAAGGTCAGCTTGAAGCCGAACAGGATGATGCCGGCGCGCAGCAGCTTCTGCTTGGCGAAGGTCACGCCATGGTGGCTGGGCTCGGCGACGAAGCGGTAGACGGTGTTGCCGACCAGCATGCCGCCGATGATGGCGATGGTCAGCGCGGAGAAGCCCAGGCTTTTCATCGCCGGCAGTTCGGCGGCCCAGATGCCGGCGCCGGCGAGGCCCAGCGACAGCGCCAGGCCGGGAATCAGATTGCGATATTTAGTCATATACAAATGCCTCTTTGATCTATGCCTAACGATACGCGACTGTTCATAAGTAAAAAAACGGATAAAATTAATTAATATAAGTAGTAAAACCGATTAGTGAGGCGACGATGAGCTTGCGCATCAGTCTGCGCGAACTGGAAGTGTTCGCGGCGGTGGCGGAGCTGGGCACGGTGACGCGCGCGGCCGAGCGGGTGGCGCTGACGCAGTCGGCGGCCAGCCAGGCGCTGGACAAGCTGGAGCAGGGCCTGGGCGTCAGGCTGTTCGACCGCGTCGGACGACGGCTGCTGATCAACGAGCACGGCCGGCTGCTGCTGCCGCGCGCCCGCGCGCTGCTCGACGCCGCGCACGATCTGCAGGGCTTGTTCGACGGCGGCGGGCTGGCCTTGCGCGTCGGCGCCAGCACCACCATCGCCAACTATCTGCTGCCGCCGCTATTGGCCGCCTTCCGCCGCGACTGGCCGCAGGCGCGGCTGGAGCTGGAGGTGGCCAACACCCGCGACATCGTCGAGGCGGTGGCGGCCTTTCGCGTCGATTTCGGCCTGATCGAGGGGCCCTGCCACCATCCGGAGCTGCTGGCCAGTCCATGGCGGCAGGACGAATTGCTGGTGTTCGCTGCTGCGTCCCACCCCTTGGCCGGGCGCAAGGTGTCGGCGGCGGAGCTGGCCGAGGCGGAGTGGATATTGCGCGAGGCCGGCTCCGGCACCCGCGAGGAGGTGGAGCGGGTGCTGCTGCCGCATCTGATGCGCTTGTCCATCAGCATGGAGCTGGGTCACTCGGAGGCGATCAAGCACGCGGTGGCGGCCGGGCTGGGCGTCAGCTGCCTGTCGCGGCACGTGGTGGCCGACCTGCTGGCGGCCGGCGGCGTCGTCGAGGTGGACGCCGACCTGCCGCGGCTGACCCGGACGCTGTACCGCGTCCAGCACAGGGACAAGGCGATAGGTCGCGGCATGGAGGCCTTCGGCCGGCACCTGCAATGAAAAACGGGCAAGACCGTCAGGTCCTGCCCGTTTTTCATCGGCGCCAGGGGCCGGATAGCTCAAGAAAGCCCCAAGGCGCGCCGCCGCAGGCAGTACCTGTCGTACGACCAGGCGGCGCAACGCGGCATCGGGGCTTCTCTTGGCGGGCCCTTCAGAACCCAGACAGGTCAAGAAAGCCCCGGGGCAAGGCGCGCCGCCGCAGGCAGTACCTGTCGTACGACCAGGCGGCGCAACGCGGCATCAGGGCTTCTCTTGGGGGGCCCTTCAGAACCCAGACAGGTCAAGAAAGCCCCGGGGCAAGGCGCGCCGCCGCAGGCAGTACTTATCGTACGACCAGGCGGCGCAACGCGGCATCAGGGCTTCTCTTGGGGGGCCCTTCAGAACCCAGACAGGTCAAGAAAGCCCCGGGGCAAGGCGCGCCGCCGCAGGCAGTACTTATCGTACGACCAGGCGGCGCAACGCGGCATCGGGGCTTCTCTTGGCCTGTCTAGTGCGCGCCGCTGTCGCCGCCGGCGGCAGTGAACGGCGGCTTGGCGAACCAGACCAGCGCGATCAGCAGCACGAACAGGATGCCGGAGACCCAGAAGATCTCGTTGGCGGCCATGATATAGCCCTGTTTGGTGATCTGCAGCTGGGTCAGCGCGTGCTGCTGGCTGCCGCCCAGGCCCAGCCGGCCCATCGCGTCGAACCACGAGACCGAGGCCGGATCGTACTGCGTCACATGCTCGGTCAGCTTGGCGTGGTGCTGCGCCTCGCGGCGGTCCCACATCGTCGTCGTGATCGAGGTGCCTATGCTGCCGGCCAGGATGCGCAGGAAGTTGGACAGGCTGGACGCGCTGGCGATCCGCGACGGATGCAGGCCGGACAGCGTGATCGTCGTCAGCGGCATGAAGAAGCAGGCCACGCCTATGCCCTGCACCACCTGGGGCCACACCACGTAGGAAAAGTCCATGTCGGTGTTGAAGTTGCTGCGCCAGAAGAAGCAGATCGCGTAGACGCTGAAGCTGATCGTCACCAGCCAGCGCATGTCCCAGCGGTGCGCGTTCTTGCCTATGATGGGCGACAGCACGACCGGGATCAGGCCTATAGGCGCGGCGGCGAGGCCGGCCCAGGTGGCGGTGTAGCCCAGTTGGGTCTGCAGCATCAAGGGCAGCAGCACCACGGCGCCGAAGTACAGCATGAAGCCCAGGCTGATCGCGATGGTGCCGACGGTGAAGTTGCGCTGGCTGAACAGCGACAGGTCGACGATAGGATGTTCCTCGCCCAGCTCCCAGATCACCAGATAGACCAGCGACAGGAAGGCGACCACCGCCAGCGTGACGACTTCGGCGGAGTTGAACCAGTCCAGCTCCTTGCCGCGGTCCAGCATCATCTGCAGCGAGCCGACGCCGACCACCAGCAGCGCCAGACCCAGCTTGTCGATAGGCAGGTCCACGGTGTCGGTTTCGCGCGGCTTCAGAATGCGCCAGGAAATGAAGGCGGCCGCGAGGCCCACCGGCACGTTGATGAAGAAGATCCAGCCCCAGTGCCAGTTGTCGCTGATCACGCCACCGAGGATGGGGCCGAACACCGGCGCGACGATCACCGTCATCGCCCATAGCGCCAGCGCCATGCCTTTCTTGGCCGGCGGGTAGCATGACAGCAGCAGGCTTTGCGACAGCGGAATCATCGGACCGGCCACCGCGCCTTGCAGCACGCGGAAGAAGATCAGCATTTCCAGGCTGCCGGACATGCCGCACAGCCAGGAGGTCAGCACGAACAGCAGCGTGGACGCGGTGAACAGCTTGACCTCGCCGAAGCGTTTGGCCAGCCAGCCGGTCAGCGGCACCGCGATGGCGTTGGCGACGCCGAACGATGTGATCACCCAGGTGCCCTGGCTGGTGGCGGCGCCGAGGTTGCCCGAAATGGTGGGCAGCGCCACGTTGGCGATGGTGGTGTCCAGCACCTGCATGAACACCGACATCGACAGCGCCAGCGTGATCCAGACCAGTTTCGAGCCGGTCAGTGGCGGATGGTTCATTGCGGCGTCCTTAGTTGGCGTTGGCTGCCAGGATTTCCGCCACCAGCTTGTCGGCCTGTTTCAGGTCGGGCAGCGTGCCGTTGTGTTCGCTGACGACGGTCGGCGGCGCGGCTTCGGCCAGCGATTTCCCGTCCTGGTTGCTGGTGTCCACCACCGCGTCTATCGACAGGCCGACGCGCAGCGGATGTTCCTGCAGGTCCTTGGCGTCGAGCGCGATGCGCACCGGCACGCGTTGCACCACCTTTATCCAGTTGCCGGTGGCGTTCTGCGCCGGCAGCAGGGAGAAGGCGCTGCCGGTGCCGGCGGACAGGCCCTGCACCTTGCCGTGGTAGACCACCTTGCCGCCGTACAGGTCGGATTTCAGCTCCACCGGCTGGCCGATGCGGATCTTGGCCAGCTGGCCTTCCTTGAAGTTGGCGTCCACCCACAGGTTTTCCAGCGGCACCACGGCCATCAGCGGCGTGCCGGCGGCGACGCGTTGGCCGACCTGTACGTTGCGGCGGGCGACGGTGCCGGTCACCGGAGACTTGATCTCGGTGCGCTGCAGCGCCAGCCAGGCTTCCTTCAGACGGCTGGCGGCGGCCTTCACCGCCGGCTGCTGGGACAGCGCGTCCTTGCCGACCAGCGCCAGGCCGGCCTTGGCCTGCTCCTGCGCGGCGGTCAGCGCGGCCTGCGCGGCGGCGGCGGCGTCGGCGGCGTGGCCCAGTTCCTCGGCCGACATCGCCTCGCTGCCGGCGATCTGCTTGCGGCGCTTCAGGTCGGCCTCGGCGCGGGCCAGCTCGGTCTGGCGCAGCGTCACCTGGGCGCCCAGCTGCTGGCTGTTGGCCATCAATTGGCGAGTCTGGCGCACCGTCTGGGCGAATTCGTTGCGGGCGCGCTCGAAGGCCAGCTGGGCATCGCTGTTGTCGTAGCTGAGCAGCACCTGGCCGGCCTTGACCGTGATGGTGTCGTCCACCATCACCTTGGCGACGGTGCCGCCGACTTCCGGTGTCACCTGCACCAGATGGCCGCCGACATAGGCGTCATCGGTGTTTTCCTGATGGCTCAGCACCAGCGCCCAGTAGGCGCCGTAGCCGATGGCGATGGCGGCGAACAAGGTGGTGGCCACCAGCAGGTTGCGTTTGCGGCTTTGCGCGGTTTCTACTTTCTGATCCATTTCAATGCGTCCTTAGCGGGTGGCGGGCTGTGTGGCGAAGCCGCCGCCCAGTGCGGTGTTCAGGGTGGCCCAGGCCATTCGGCTGGCAGCCTTGGCGTCGGTGTAGGCCGATTGCTGGTTCAGCAGCGCGTCCTGCGCGTCGAGCAGCGATAGCTTGTTGACCAGGCCGGCGCGCAGGCGGGCGGCCATCGAGTCGTTGGCCTTGCGGCTGCTGTCCAGCGCGGCCTGCGCCTGCTTCAGCTGGCGCTGGCTGTTCTGCCAGCCGGACACCGCGTCGGCGGCGTCGCGCAGCGCGTCGAGCACGGTCTGGTTGTACTGCTGCACCGCCATGTCGTAGCCGGCCTGTTGCTTGGCCAGATTGGACTGCAGCTGGCCGGAGTGGAACAGCGGCAGGCTGATGGCCGGCATCAGGCCCCACAGCGTCGATTCGCTCTTCCACAGCTGATTCATTTCCAGCGAGCTCTGGCCGGCGAACACCGTCAGCTTGACGTTGGGGTAGAACTCGGCGCGGGCTTCCTTGATCGAGCTGTCCATCGCCTCGACGCGGGCGCGCTGGGCGGCGATGTCGGGACGGCGGCCCAGCAGATTGGCGTCCAGGCTGTCCAGTTGCGGCGCCGGCGCCGTTTCCAGCTTGCCGGCCTTCAGTCCGGCCTGGGCCTGCGGAGCCTGGCCGGTCAGCGCCGACAGCGCCGACAGCGCGTGGCGGCCGCGTTCGATGTCGTTGTCCAGCGCGCTTTGCTGCTGCAACAGCTTCTCGATCGAGACTTCGTTGCCGCGCTGGTTGTCGCCGGGCAGCAGGCCGGCGTTGATGCGGGCCTGGGTCAGTTTCTGACGGCTCTGGGCGACGGCGAGGCGCTGCGCCAGCAGTTCGGCCTGCGCCTGGCTGCGTTGCAGCTGGGTGTATTGGGCGACGACGGCCTGGGTCAGCATCAAGCGGGTCTGCTCGCCTTCATAGGCGGTGGCCTGCTGCTGGCCGAGGGCGGCGCTGACGGCGGCGTGGTTCTTGCCCCAGAAGTCGAATTCCCAGCTGCCGACCAGCGCCGCGGTGTAGGCGGTCAGATAGTCTTTGTGCAGCAACGGCTTCAGCGGGTCGTAATGCAGGTCGACGGCGTTGGCGGTGGCGTCCAGTTGCGGGCCGTCCTTGCTTTCGACGATGCCGACGGCGGCGCGGGCCTGGCGCAGCCGGGCGGCGGCCAGCTTCAGCGACGGCGCGTCCTTCAACGTGGCTTCCACCAGCTGATTCAGTGTCGGATCGTTCAGTTGGCGCCACCAGTCGGCAGAGATATTCTGCTGCTTGGAGGCGGCCAGTTGCAGCTGTTCGGCGCTCAGGGTCCGGTCGGGGACGGTATCCGGGCCGAAGCTGGCGCAGCCGCCGAGCACGGCGCCGATCAGCAGCACCCCGGCGGTCTGTGGCCAAGATTTCTTGTTCACCTTGTCGGTCTCCATCAATGATGCATGCATTGCTGTGATATATCTGGTGATAATCACATAGGTTACTATTTGGCCGAAAAAAGCGCGGTCAACCGCCCAGCTTGCTGAGCAGCTTGCGCATCAGTCTTTCCATCTGCTGTTTTTCCTCGTCGTCGAAGTCGACCCACAGCTGGCGGTGGATTTCGCGGGAGTACGGCAGCAGGCGTTCCACCAGCGCGATGCCGGTCGGCGTCAGCTCCAGCACGATCTTGCGGCGGTCCTCGGCGCTGGAGGAGCGCGCGGCCCAGTCGTTCTTCACCAGTTCGTCGGCGATGCGGGTGGCGTTGGTGCGCGACGAATCCAGCGTTTCGCTGATCTCGGATGGATTCAGCGTCTGGTTCGGACAGGCGTACAGCGCCAGCAAGGCCATCCAGAGGGTTTCGTTCAGGCCGTGCTGCTTCAGCGTCTCGCACATGTGGCAGGACAGACGCGGCACGATGTGGAAGATCAGCCGGGTCAGGATCACTTCCTGGCGCGGCACGCCGGGAAAGCGCGCCTGCACGCGATCGACCGCCTGTTCCAGTTGGGCAAAGGACTTGTTTGGGCTCATACCGCGATTTTAGTAACGTGCGGTACTATTTAGCAAGAAATAATAACCTCGCTAATCAATAGGGCGCGCCGCTTGTGGCGTAATGTCAACGGGATGGACGTGGCGGCCGGCGGCAGCGCGGCCGGAGCGCGCCGGGGGCGGCGTCTATTCGCCCAGCAGCGTCAGCACTTGCTCCGGAGGGCGGCCGATGACGGCCTTGTCGCCGATGATGGCGATCGGGCGTTCGATCAGATTGGGGTTGTCCACCATGGCGTCGATCAGATGCTTGCGTTCCAGCGTGATGTCGTCGAGGTAGAGATCGACGTACTCTTCCTCTTTCTTGCGCATCAGCTCGCGCGGCTCCAGCTTGAGCAACGTCAGCAGGCGGTCCAGCTCCTCGTGGCTGGGCGGGTGTTTCAGGTATTCGACCACCTCCACCTTGGCTCCGGCCTCTTCCAGCAGGGCCAGCGCGGCGCGCGATTTCGAGCATTTGGGATTGTGGTAAAGGCGGATCATGTCGCTTCTCCCTGGTCGGTGGTGCCTGGACGGCCGCGGCGCGGCGGCCTTTGTCGTTGCGGTGTGGGAAGATGGCGGCATCGTGGCATGAAAGCGCGACGCTGCCAAGCGCTGGCGTTTGGCAAGCGCCGCGCTTATCGTTAACATGCCGACATTACTTATCATTCTCACGTCATGTCCGCTTCCTCGCGCAGTCATTTCGGTCTGGCCTTCCTGTTGGCGGCCCTGTCCACCCTTGGCCCTTTTTCCATCGACACCTTTTTGCCGGCGATGCGCGCCATCGGCGACAGTCTGGCGGTGTCGCCGCTGGAGATGCAGCAGGCCCTCACCGTCTACTTGTTCTGTTACGCGCTGATGATGCTGTGGCATGGCTCGATTTCCGACGCCATCGGCCGCCGGCCGGTGGTGCTGGCGACCTCGCTGCTGTTCGGCCTGGCCTCGGTCGGCTGCGCGCTGTCGCAGAGCCTGGGCATGCTGCTGCTGTTCCGCGCCTTGCAGGGCTTGTGCGGCGGGGCCGGCCTGGTGGTGGGGCGGGCCATCATCCGCGACAAGCTGGACGGCGCGGCGGCGCAGCGGCTGATGTCGCAGGTGACGATGCTGTTCTCCTTGTCGCCGGCGATCGCGCCGGTGGTCGGCGGCTGGCTGTTCGGCGCCTTCGGCTGGCATTCGATCTTCATCTTCATGGGTCTGATCGGCTTCGCGCTGTTCGCGCTGTGCTGGTTCGGCCTGGAGGAGACCCACCCGGCCCATGCGCGCCAGCCGCTGCGCGCCCGCCAGTTGCTGGCCAATTACTGGCAGGTGGCCAGGGCGCGCGATTTCCAGCTGCTGACCGCGGCGGTGTCGTTCAATTTCGCCGGCTTCTTCCTGTATGTGCCGTCGGCGCCGGTCTTCCTGATGCAGCATCTGCACCTGGGGCCCAGCCAGTTTCTGTGGCTGTTCGGCCCGGCGGTGTGCGGCATCATGTTCGGCGCCTATCTGTCGGGCCGGATGGCCGGCCATTTCAGCCAGCGCGAGATCGTGACGCGCGGTTACTGGCTGATGTTCGTCGCGGCGGGATTGAATCTGGCCTACAACCTGTCGGTCCGCCAGTTGGCGCTGCCGTGGGCGGTGCTGCCGCTGGCGCTGTACACCACCGGCATGTCGCTGGCCGCGCCGTCGATCACGCTGAACCTGATGGACCAGTTCCCGTCGCTGCGCGGCACGGTGTCGTCGCTGCAGGGATTCTTCCAGACCATGTTGTCCAGCCTGGTGGCCGGCGCGCTGGCGCCGCTGGCATGGGCCAGCCCCTTGAGGCTGGCCGGGTCGATGTGCGCGCTGCTGGCGTTGGGCTTCGTCTGCCGCATGGGCTACCGTCTGCGGATGCGCGCGCGCGGCAGCTGACCGCGCCGCTCAGCTTTCGCCGCGCAGCGCCAGCGCGGGCTGGCGTTCGCGGCGCAGGCGGCCCTGTTCGGCCAGTTGCGTCCGCAAGAGCGCCGTCGCGGCGCCGACCACCGCGCCGGCGAACAGCGCCATTAGCATGATGATCGCCCGCTTCGGGCGGCTCTTCTTTTCCGGCGTCACCGCCGAGTCCAGCACCTGGATCAGCGAGGAATCCTTCGATTCGTCTATCCGGGCCAGCTCGTATTGCTTGGCCAGCAATTCGAAGATGGTTTCCTGGTATTTTACGTCGCGCAGCCGGCGCAGGTATTCCAGCCCGCTTTGCGCCACCTTGCCGGTCGGCACCATCAGGTCGCCGCCGTTGCTGCTGCCGGTCTCCAGTTTGGCCAGCTGCTCTCGCAAACCGCCCAGTTCCTGCTCGGTGCGGATGTACAGCGGGTTCTGCGTGGTGGCGTAGCTTCGCATCGCTTCCAGCTGGACCTCCTTGGCGGCGATATTGGCGCGCAGCTGGGTGACCGAGCCGACGATGGCGGGCAGCTGGCCTTCCAGCTGTATCATGCCGGTCTTCTCCTGGGTCTTGCGCAGCGCCGCCTCGGCGTCGGCCAGCAGATCCTTGGTCTGTCTCATCTGCTGTTCGAAGAACAGCCGGCGCTTGGCGGCGTCGGTGACCGCCAGCGACTGGTTCACCGTCTTCAATTCGTCGATGTAGCCGTTGGCCAGCGCGGCGGCGAATTTCGGATCGGTATCGTCGACGTTGATGGTGATCAGGCCGTCCTTGCCGCTGCTGAACTGCGAGCGGGCCCGTAGCTCCGCGCGCGCGCGGTCCTGCGAGCTGATGTCGTAATGCCGCTTCAGCTGGAAGCGCCGGATCAGCCCGTCGGCGACGGTGCGGCTTTGCAGAATGCCGATATAGAGGTCGTTGGGGGTTTTCAGGCCGGCCAAGCCGCCGGAGCCGCCGGTGAGGCCGCCCAGCTGGCCCAGCAGCATGCCCATGCTGTTGTTCTGCTGTTGAGGCGGCATGATGGTGGCGGTGGCGGTAAAGACCGGCCTGGCCACCAGGCAGTAGATCAGCGCCAGCGCGCCGAACAGCAGCGTGCTGACGGCGATCCACCGCCGGCGCTGCCACAATCGCTCCCAGATCGTCACCAGATCGATTTCATCATTGCCTTGCGCCGGATTTGCGGTTTGCATCTGCGTCTCCCTGGCTTTTACTTCAGCACTTTCAGACCGGCCGCGCCGAGGCCGAACTGGTAGAGGATGGAGGTCCACTCCTTCAGCGACTGCGTCCAGCTGCCGGCGTTCAGGTCCTCCGGCACCACGATGGTGTCGCCGGGATTGACGCGCTGGCCGTTGATGCCGGTGAACCAGCCGCCGTTATTGCTGCTGGCGACGGTGCCGTCGGCGCGCAGCACGTAGGTGGACGACTTGTCGCCGCTGTCGACCACGCCGCCGGCCAGCCCCAGATAGTCGCTGACCGAGCGCTGCGGCCGGTAGATGAAGGCATTGCTCTGATAGACGGCGCCCAACACGTTGATGGTGCCGGGACGGCGCGGAATGTCCACCTTGTCGCCGTCCTGCAATTCCAGGTCAGGCAGGTCCTTGACGGCGGCGCCGCCGTCCTTCAATTCCAGCACCACCCGGCCTTCGGCCTTGACGGTGCGCAGCTTGGCGGCGATCTGCCGCTGGCGCTCCACTTCGGCGCTGACCGAGGCGATGGCGTCCTTGTCGGTCAGCTTGGACAGCCGGCCGGCGGCGCTCTGTTCCAGCTCCTTCTCGAAGCGGGTGGCCACCTCGTCCAGCCGTTGCTGCTGCATCTGGCGTATGCTTTCGCGTTTCAACTCGGTGGCGAACACATAGCCGTCGTCGGTGACGCCGCCCAGCCGCATGATCAGCTGGCGCAAGGTTTCGCCCTTGCTGATCTGGAAGGTGCCGGTATGTCCGACTTCGCCGCCGACGCTGACGTATTCGTCGGTCTTCAGCACGCTGACCGGCTGGGCGCCCGGCGAGTGCAGCCGGAAGATGTCGCTGGCCTGCAGCGGCACGGCGGCCAGCTGGTCGCCGGCATCGCGGGTCCGTACCAGGCTGACGAAGCGGTTGTCGACGCTTTTCTCCACCGCCAGCTCCTTGCCTTCCGCCGCCGATTCCAGCCCGCCGGCCCAGTGCAGCAGGTCGGCTGCGGTTTCGCCGCGACGGAACTCGTAGATTGCCGGCGTCTTGACGTCGCCGAGCAGCGCCACCCTGGGGCCGGCCGCTGGCACCTGGATCACGTCGCCGTCGCGCAGCGTCTGGTCGGTCGATTTGTCGCCGTTGACCAGGATGGCGTACAGGTCCACCCGGGCCACCGTCTTGCCGTCGCGCATCAGCGCGACATTGCGCAGGCTGCCGCTGTCGTCCGGGCCGCCGGCCTTCAAGAGCGCGTTCAACAGCGTGCTCATCGCGTTCAGCGTGTAGCTGCCGGGCTGGCGCGCGTGGCCGACCACGTAGACCTGCACCGAACGGCTTTGCAGCAGGCTGACGCTGAGGTCGAAATTGTTGAATACCCGGCTGACGCTCTTCTTCAGCACGCCCTGCAGATCCCGATAGCGCGTGCCGGCCACCGCGATGCTGCCGACGCGCGGCAGGTAGACGGCGCCGTTGCGGTCCACCGTCAGCGTCAGGTCGATGTCGACCATGCCCCAGCCCTTGACCTGCAGCTGGTCGCCGCTGCCTATCACGTAGTCCGGGTTGACCTGCACGCCGTCCGGGGCGTCGAAGTTGTTGCCCGGATTGAGGAAGAGACGGCTGCCGAACAGCGGCAGCGTCTGCTCGGTGGCCTTCTTGACGTAGTCGGTGAACGGCGGCAGCTTGGGCTTGCCGTCCAGCGGGTTGATTTCATAGCCGTTGTCGTCCAGATAGCGCCTGGGGTAGCTGTTGCCTTGCTGCTGCATGCCTTGTTGCGGCATGCCGGGCTGGCGAAAGCCTTGCGGCAGCGACTGCGGGTTGCGCTCGCCGCCGAAGGCGCCCGCGCCGGCCGGCAGATTGCCTATCGACGGCAGGCCGTTGGCGTTGTCGGTTTCGTAGCCGGGCATCGTGGTGTTCGGATAACTGACATTGGCGTTGCCGGCCGCGTGCAGGCTGGCGCTGCCGGCCAGCAGACACAAGGCCAGCAGTGATTTGGCCCCCGATTTCAGAATGCTCGCAGTCATGATTGGTATCCCCGCAGTGGTGGCTTTATCGGAGTGGGACATCGATGCGGACCCCCACCTGTTTTGGACCGGCGGTCAGGCCGCCGCGGTAGCGGCTATCGTCCCGCTGGGCCTGCCATAGCCAGTTGCCTGTCAAATAACCGAGCAGACCGCCGACGACGACGTCGGACAGCCAGTGATCGCGGCTGGCCAGCCGCCCGCCGGCGCCCAGCGCCGCCGCGCCGTACAGCCAGGGCTGGTCGTATTCCTTGGCGAACGGCGTGACCGCGGCGAACAGCACGGCCGAGTGGTTGGAGGTGAAGCTGCTTTGCAGCCGGGACTGGCCGGACGGCTGGCCGCGCCACGGGCTGTCGCTGTCGCCGGGGCGCTGGCGGTTGACGGCGAATTTCAGCGCCTCGCTGCCGACCAGCGCGAAGGCGCTGGACTCCAGCGCGATCAGGCCGGTGTTGCTGAGCCTGTCGTCCCCCAGCGCGAAGGCGGCGCCGGACAGCGCGGCGGCGGCGTAGGGCAGGCCTTTGCCGAAGCGGCCCCAGTCCTTCATCAGCCGGTTGTCCTGATGGTTCTGGAAGGCGCGGTTGACCGGGCGGTCGAGTCCGGCGGCGGCCAGCGACAGCACCGCGGCGGTGCCGAGCGAGGTGGCCTTGTCGTCGAACTGCAGCCATTGCCGGCCGCTGTCCTCCAGCCTGAGCCTGACCATCGGCCACGGGTGGTAGCTGGGCTGCGGCGGCGTCACCTTCGGCAGATTCTGCTCGTCCGGGCGCTCGGCGAAATTGCCCAGGCCGTCGTAGGCGTCGATGTCGCGCCTGGGATCGCTGACGATGTCGTACAGGTCGCCCGGCGTCATCACCATCTGGCCGACGTCGCGCGTCCATGGCGACAGCGAGAAATCGCCGGTGGTGCGGGCGTCGAAGGTCAGCAGGCTGTTCAGCGGGATCGAGAAGAACAGGCCCTTGTCGTAATACGGCTTCGATGGCGTGCCGGGGCTGGTGATGTCGTGGCCGTTGGTCTTGGTGTACCAGAAGCCGGCCTCGATGCCGGAGCGGAAGCGGCGTTTGAATTCCACGCGCGCGCCGTCGTCCTTGGCCAGGAAGCGGCCGGCGCGCATGGTGGCGGTGATGCCCAAGGGCAGCCGGTAGTGCATCGAGGCGATGGCGGTGATGGTCTGGTAGTCCCGCGTGCCGAACCAGCCCTGATAATCGCGCTGCTGCAACGCGTCCACCGCCAGGTCGACGGCCCAGTTCCTGCCGGCGCCGGGGTAGTACAGCACCTGGCCGCCGGCGCCGCGGAACATTTCCTCGTAGATGCCGGCGGAGGCGCGGGCGTAGACCTCGGGGCCGAAATTCATGTACTGGTTGATCAGGAAGCGGTTGAGCTTGGGCGTCTTGACGCGCTTGTAGTCGGCGATGTCGGAGCGCACGTGCGGCAACAGGCTGTTGGATGGCTGCGTCACCGCGGTGATGGTGTTGTAGAGGTCGGCGCTGAGCCCGCTGTCCAGATACAGCCCCTGGCCCAGTCTGCGCTTGTAGTTGGCCTCGGCCATGATGTCGTAGTGGAAGGCGCCGCTGGGGTCGTTGAAATACACGCCCATCTTCGGCGCCAGATGGAAGCGGTTGTCCTCCGGATCGTTGCTGGTCACCTGAACCAGGTCGCCTTCCTGATTGGTCAGCGCGTTCACCGCGACGTCCTCGCGCAGTGCCGCGGCCAGGTTTTTGGCTTCCAGCGGCTGCAACTCCTCGTCGCGGCCGGGTTTGATGCTGACGGTTTCCAGCAGGCGCGCCCGCGGCGTCTTGCCCAGCAGATAGTCGTTGAGCGCGGCCATGTCGTAGAAGCTGTAGGTGGCGATCGGCTGTTCCAGCTCGGTGTAGACGACACGGATTTCGCGGGTCTCCAGCGGCGCGAAGTACAGCGCGGTGCGCACCGCGCGGCCGATCGCGCGGCCGACATTGGAGATGCGGCTGCTGCTCAACTCCAGCACCAGCGTGTCGCGCTGCATCGCGATGCGGATGTTCTTGTAGTCCTGCCTGGCCAGCGATTCGGCCAGCAGCCGGGCGCGGTCCGGCTGGTCGCGCCATTGCGCCAGCGTCGGCCGTGACGGCAGATCCGGCCCGCCGCTGAAGTAGGCCGGTTCCTGGATCTTGGGCACGAACTCCTTGACGTTCAGCGGGATGTCGATATGGGCGTTGATGCTGGCGTGGCTCCGCTGGTGCGCCAGCTGCAGCCCCAGCCAGCCCCATTGGTATTCGAGGCCGACCGCCGGGCCTTTGTTGCGCTGGGCGGCGAAGGTGCTGACTTCGTACGGATCCTTGCGGTAGTCGTTGGCGTCGTATTCGGCCACCAGCGACCAGTTGGGCAGGAAGCTGGGCGTGAAGCGCACGCCGCCGAAGACGCCCTGTATGCGGCCGCTGCCGTAGCCTATCGAGGTTTCCAGACCGGGCAGCCAGTTCTTGCTGGCGACCAGGTATTTGCCTTTCCACAGCCGGTTGCCGACGATGTCGGTGACGCCGACGGCGATCTCCGGCATCAGCGCCGATTCGTCCCACAGCTTGAATTTGAGATCGATCGCCTTGTCCTTGTAGCGGCCGTAGCCGCCGCCGTAGGCGGGATCGTCGAAGCCGGGTATGCCGGCGATGGAGGTATAGCGGCCGGAAACCTCCAGCCAGGGCAGCACCGTGGTGGACGTCCATAGCGTGCCGTATGGCTTGTCGTAGCCGTAGCCGAGGCTGAAAGTGCCGTCGTCGCCGACCCGGGCCGAAGGCATGTTGATATAGCCTATCTGTCCGGTCAGCGATGGCTGCGCCAAAGCGCCGCAGGCGAACAGCAGCGGCAATCCCCCTTGCAACATCCCTGTGGCCAGATAGCGTCTGGTTCTGTTGTGCATTACTGCAGTCCGGGTTTATTGGATGCAGCTGTCGCTGCTTATTGCAAGCCTGCCGGAATAGGCGGCCCCCCTGGTCGGTGCGGCGCCGGGATCGCAAGAGAGCGGGAGGAGAATGTCGACGACCAGGCGCGGCGAACGCGTTGGCGATGCCGGATGGCCTGGGTTCCTGCGCAGCCCCTTGGATGCGTCGGCGAGCCGGCAGCCTGCGCTGCCTGACGCACGTCGATTCAGCCTTATGAACAACCGTTTGCCGAGAAAGCCGGCTTATTTGTAATTGTCGCCAGGCCGCCCGGCGGAATGTCCGCCGGACAGCCTGACGCGTACAACGATGTCGCTTGTCGTCGCCCGCACCTAGTGGTGGGTGGCGGCGGAGTGGCTGGAGGAGGAGTTGCTGTTGCTGGAGACGGCCACGGCGGCGGCCATGGCGGCGCCGATGGCGGCGATGGTGCCTACGCTGAGACCGGCGATGCCGGCGGTGGTGCCGGCGACGCCGGCGGTACCGGCAGTGGCGGTGCCCGCGGTGCCGGCCGTTCCGCCGGTGCCGGCTGCGCCGGTGGTGTCGGCGCCAGCGGCGCCGGCTTCTTCAGCGGCGAAGGCCGGGGCGGCCAGCGCGGCGGACAGGGCGATGACGAGGAGGGGCTTTAGCAGCATGACGAATCCTTTGCTCGAAATGGAACGACGGAAATCATGGAACCTTAACTACTCATCACTGATGGTATGTGAAAAATCACATTTTTCAAGCCTAATCCTATGACGGATGTGTGACGGCGCCGTCGCCGCGGTGCTCAGTCCAGCCAGAAATCGACGCGCCGGCGATGCGCCAGCAACAGCTTCTGAAACACGGCGGGATCCTTGGTATACGTCAGTTCCCCGCAGGTCGGCTGGTACAGGTCCTGCAAGCGGGAAACCCAGAATCGCAGCGCGGCGGCGCGCAGCATAACCGGCCAGACGTCGCGCTCCTCCTGGCCTAATGGCCGTTCCGACTGGTAGCCGGCGAGCAAGGCGCGCGCCAGTTCGTCGTCCAGTTCGCCGTCATCGCGCCGGGCCCAGTCGTTGACGGCGATGGCCAGGTCGTACAGCAAGATGTCGTTGCAGGCGTAGTAGAAGTCGATGAAGCCGGCGATCGTGTCGCCGTGCATCAGCACATTGTCGCGGAACAGGTCGGCGTGGATCACGCCGGCCGGCAGGTGGTCGAAGCGGTGGCCGTCCTGGAACTGGATTTCCTCGCGCAGCGCATCGGCCAGTTCGGCCGGCAACTGCGGATACAGCTGCTGAGCCGTGCGGCACCACCAGCGCGGTCCGCGCGGATTCTCCATCCGCAGCGGAAAGGTGGCGCCGGCCTTGTGCATCTGCGCCAGCATTTCGCCGACCGCGCGGCACTGGACGTCGCTGGGACTCTCGATATCGCCGCCGTCCAGGCAGCTGACCAGACAGGCCGGCTTGCCGGCCAGCATGGACGCGAAGTTGTCGCTATGGTCGGCGATCGGCGCCGGGCAGGCGACGCCGTGCTTCGCCAGATGGCTCATCAGCGACAGGTAGTACGGCAGTTCGTCCAGCCGTAGCGTTTCGAACAGCGTCAGCACATAGCGGCCGTGGGTGGTGGTGACGAAGTAATTGGTATTGGTGATGCCCGCCGCGATGCCCTGCAGCTCCTGCAACTGGCCGAGCGCGTAGCCTTGCAGCCATTGCCGCAGGCTGTCGCGGCCGACCGTGGTGTAAACCGACATGCCGCCTCCGTCAGAAACGCACCAGGACCCAGCGCGGGATCACGATGCGGGTGGACGGGTCTATCTGTTTCATCACGCCGGAACCGTTGTCGTCTATCAGGTAATAGGGCACGCCGTGTCCCGGGGTCACCTTGACCATGTACAGCTGGCCGTTCAGGCGGTATTCCTCGATCTTCTCGTCGCCTTTCTGGATCAGACGCACCTCCGGTTCCGGTTCGGCGGCGGAGGCCGGGCTGATCGCCGGCGGCGGCGGCACCACGGCCTTGGCCGGCGCGGAGGCGTCGGCGGCGAAGGCGGGGGCCAAGGGCAGCAGCAGGAGGAGGGCGGTGAGACGGCGCATGGTTTGTCCTTTTTGTATGGGGGCTTGGCGCTGGTTGACGATCTTTTCCGGGCGTTTCGGGGCGGTTTGCCGCCGGCGCGCGGCTTCGCCGGCCATGCCTGACGGTGAATGATACTGCGGCGGGGCGTTTTTCGCGCCCCGCGTCCGGCAGAAAACGGCGGCGGAGAAGACCTTGAATCGCTTCTTACAGATTGAGCAGCTGTTCGCGCTCTTCGGGCAGCGCGTCGAAGCCGCGGGTTTCATAGTGTTTGAAAATGGTGTCGACGATCTGCTGCGGATCGTCTATCAACTGGATCAGGTTCAAGTCGTCGGGATTGATCATGCCCTCGCTGACCAGCCTGTCCTTGACCCAGTCGAGCAGGCCGGCCCAGAACTCGCTGCAGCACAGGATGATCGGAATCTTGCGGCTCTTGCCGGTCTGAATCAGCGTCAGCGCCTCGAACATCTCGTCCAGCGTGCCGAAGCCGCCCGGCATCACCACATAGGCGATCGCGTGCTTGACGAACATCACCTTGCGGCTGAAGAAGTGATTGAACTTGACCGCCAGGTCCTGGTAATCGTTGGGCTTCTGTTCGTGCGGCAGCACGATGTTCAACGCAACGGACGGACTTCTGCCGTAGAATGCCCCCTTGTTGGCGGCCTCCATGATGCCGGGGCCGCCGCCGGATATCACCGAGAAGCCGGAGTCGGACAGGCGCCGCGCGACATCCTCGGTCAGTTTGTAGTATTTGTGATCGCGCGGCGTGCGCGCGCTGCCGAATATGCTGACGGCCGGCGTGATGCCTTGCAGCTCCTCCGCCGACTCGACAAACTCCGACAGGATCTTCATCACGTGCCAGGCTTCGCGCGAGCGGAAGCGCTGCATCATGGCGTGACGGTCGCTGGTCTGCGGTAATTTATCGGACAAGCTCATACTCTGCCTCTTATGAAAACATTGTTATTGATCGACGGCTCTTCTTACTTGTACCGCGCCTTTCACGCGATGCCCGATTTGCGATCCCCGGATGGCCGCCCGGTGGGGGCTGTCTATGGCATGGTCAACATGCTCAGGCGGCTGGAGAAGGAGCTTGAGTTCGATTATAGCGCCTGCGTCTTTGACGCGAAGGGCAAGACCTTCCGCGACGACCTGTACCCCGAATACAAGGCCAATCGCCCGTCGATGCCCGAGGAGCTCGCTTCCCAGATTACGGCGGTCCACGACGTGGTGCAAGCATCCGGCTGGCCGATGCTGGTGGTGCCGGGGGTGGAGGCCGACGACGTGATCGGCACGCTGGCGCGCAGCGCCGCCGCGGCCGGCATCAAGGTGGTCGTTTCCACCGGCGACAAGGACATGGCGCAGCTGGTGACCCCGGACGTCACCCTGGTCAACACGATGACCAACGAGCTGCTGGACGAGGCCGGCGTCAAGGAGAAGTTCGGCGTGCCGCCGACCTTGATCATCGACTACCTGACCTTGATCGGCGACAAGGTGGACAATGTGCCCGGCGTCGACAAGTGCGGCCCGAAGACCGCGGTCAAGTGGCTGGAGGAGTACGGCAATCTGGACGCCATCGTCGCCCAGGCCGGCGGCATCGGCGGCAAGGTCGGCGAGAACCTGCGCGCGGCGCTGGACTGGCTGCCTATGGGCAAGCGGCTGATCACCATCGACTGCGAGGTCGATCTGGCGACCGATCTGCCGCAGGGCCTGCCGGGCCTGCAGCATGGGCAGAAGGACAAGCCGCGGCTGGCCGAATTGTTCAAGGACCTGGGCTTCCGCACTTTCTACCGCGAGATGACCGAGGGCGAGGACATGCCGGCGGTCGCGCAGCGCAGCGCCGACGCGCCGCGCGGCGGCGAGGCCCAGGGCGACATGTTCGCCGCGCCGGCCGCCGAGCCGGCTTTGCAGGCGGCCCCGTCCGACGGCGCGCTGGCGCGCCACTACGAAACCATCCTGACCGAGGCGCAGCTGGACGGCTGGTTGGCCAAGCTGGCGGCCGCCGAGGTGGTGTCGTTCGACACCGAAACCACCAGCCTCGATCCGATGCAGGCGCGCATCGTCGGCGTCAGCTTCTCGGTGGAGGCCGGCCACGCCGCCTACCTGCCGCTGGCGCACCATTACGCCGGCGCGCCGGAGCAGCTGCCGCTGGACGCAAGCTTGGCCAGGCTCAAGCCGTGGCTGGAGGACGCCGGCAAGAAGAAGTGCGGCCAGAACCTGAAGTACGACTGCCACGTGCTGGCCAACCACGGCATCGCCTTGCGCGGCGTCGTCGACGATTCGATGCTGGCCTCCTACGTGCTGGAAAGCCACCAGCGCCACAATATGGACGATCTGGCGCGACGCCATCTGGGCGAGAACACCGTCAGCTACGAGGACATCTGCGGCAAGGGCGCCAAGCAGATCGGCTTCGGCGAGGTCGACGTCGACATCGCCGGCAATTACTCGGCCGAGGACGCCGACATCACGCTCAGGCTCAACCAGTATTTCGCCCGGGAGCTGTCCGGCGATCTGGAAAAAGTCTACCGCGACATCGAGCTGCCGGTGGCCGAAGTGCTGTTCAAGATGGAACGGCACGGCGTGCTGATAGACCGCGACAAGCTGGCCGCGCAGAGCCATCAACTGGGTAGCCAGATGCTGCAATTGGAGCAGCGAGCCTATGAGTTGGCCGGTCAGCCGTTCAATCTGAATTCGCCGAAGCAGTTGCAGGAAATCCTGTTCGGCAAACTGGCGATTCCGACCAAGGGCGTCAAGAAGACGCCCAGCGGTGGCTATTCCACCGACGAATCGGTGTTGGAGCAGTTGGCGCTGGACCACCCGCTGCCGAAGTGCATCCTGGAATACCGCGGCCTGGCCAAGCTGAAGTCCACCTATACCGACAAGCTGCCGGCGCTGATTTATCCACAGACCGGCCGCGTCCACACGACTTATGCACAGGCGGTGGCGATCACCGGCCGGTTGGCCAGCAACGATCCGAACCTGCAGAACATCCCGGTGCGCACCGCCGAGGGCCGCCGCGTCCGCGAGGCTTTCATCGCGCCGGCCGGCTGGCGGATCGTGTCGGCCGACTATTCGCAGATCGAGCTGCGCATCATGGCCCACTTGTCCGACGACGAGGGCATGCTGAAGGCCTTCGCCAGCGGCGAGGACATCCACCGCGCCACCGCCGCCGAAGTGTTCGGCGTCGAACTGGCGGCGGTGACGTCGGACCAGCGCCGCGCCGCCAAGGCGATCAACTTCGGCCTGATCTACGGCATGAGCGCCTTCGGCCTGGCGGCTCAGCTCGATATCGAGCGCAGCGCCGCCCAGCAGTACATCGACCGCTATTTCATGCGTTATCCGGGCGTGGCCGAGTATATGCAGACCACGCGGGAGAAGGCGCGCGAGCAGGGCTATGTCGAGACCGTGTTCGGCCGCCGGCTGTATCTGCCGGACATCAAGCTCAGCAACCCCGGCCGCCGCGCCGGCGCCGAGCGCGCGGCGATCAACGCGCCGATGCAGGGCACCGCCGCCGACCTGATCAAGCTGGCGATGATCGCGGTGCAGGACTGGCTGGAGCGCGACGGTTTGCAAAGCAAGCTGATCATGCAGGTGCACGACGAACTGGTGCTGGAAGTGCCGGACGCCGAACTGGAGCGGGTCAAGCGCCGACTGCCGGAAATCATGGCCGGCGCGGCCGAGCTGAAAGTGCCGCTGCTGGCCGAGGTCGGCGCCGGCGGCAGCTGGGAAGCCGCGCACTGAGCCGATATCGTTGTTGCCAGAATGGAAACGGCGCCTGACGGCGCCGTTTTTGCGTCCATTCCGGCCTGCGCTTTGGGCTGGATTCCCACATTGAAAACCGGGCTTTGGTACAGGTATCGATGGTGGAGGACCGGTTGGACTTCCATAATCAATCCCTCCCAGGATGGATGTGGAGCATTGCGATGGGCCGGATGCATCAGGCCGGGCTGACCTGGCTGGAGTTGATGACGGTGCTGGCGATCGCCGCCGTCCTCGCCTGCCTGGCCTGGCCCGAGCTGGCCGCGGCGCGGGAGCGGCAGTCGCTGCGCGGCCACGCGCTGGCCTTGTTGGGCGGCCTGCACCATGCCCGCGCCGCGGCCTTGCAGCGCAATCGGCCGGTTTATCTGTGCGCGGCCAATCTGAAGGTGAATCGGGAGTTGCAGGGCTGCTTGCCGCCGCAGCGCGGCGACAGCCAGTCGTGGCCGGAAGGCGCGCTGGTGTTCGCCGACAAGGGCGCCGGCAACGGCCGTTACGATAGCGGCGAGCGACTGCGGCTGGCGATGTTCGACGGCGGCAGGATCGATGTCAGCGGACCGACGCGCTTGCTGACGCTGAGCGGGGAGGGGCGTTTGCAAGCCGCCCGACCGCTGGTTTTCCAGCTGCGGGGGCGGCGTCAATGCTTGCGGCTGACGGTGGCCGCCGATGGCCGGGGACGCTTGGGCGAGATTGGCGATGGCTGCGCCTGAGCGAGGCTTCGGCATGGTGGAGGCCTTGCTGGCGCTGACCATCTGGGCGGTGGCGATGCTGGCCCTGGCCGGCGTCCAGGGACGCATGCTGCTGCAGGCGCGCGACGCGGAGGCGCAGGACCGGATCGAAGAGGCGGTGTCCAACCTGGCCAATGCGATGCGGTCCGGTCCTGAGGCGTGGCTGCCGCATTATCTGGAAAGCGTCGATGGCGATCATCCGGCGGCGGCGGACTGCGTGAGCGGCTGTTCGGCGCAGCAGTTCGCCGCCGCCGGCCTGGCCCGCTTCAAGCGCGAGCTGCGGGATATCGGCCAGGGCGCGGGGGCGCGGGGCGTCGTCTGTCGAGCAGAGTCCCGGACGCGCCCCCGGCGGGACGCGCTCGCTTGCGACGGACGCGGTCCGCTGGCGATACGGGTGGCGTGGCGCAGCCGTCGCGGCGGGGTCTGGCGGGAGCATGCCGGTGTCTGGCCGTTGCAGCCGTAGCCGGCTGCGAGGCTCGTTGTTGCTGTCCAGCTTGTTGGCGGCGTCGCTGACTTCGCTGGTGCTGGCCCTGTCGCTGGCGGTCTTGGCGACGATACAGCGCGAGGCGAGCGACGCCGAGCGTCGAATGAGCCGGCGGCAGGACGCGCGCTGGGCCGCGGCCGAGCTGGCGCGGGACCTGCTGCGCCATGGCCGCTTCGGTTGCGGCGCCAGGCCTTGGCAGGCCGGCGATTTCGGCGCCGGCGCATGGCATTTGTGGCTGCCGGGGCGGGAGCTGGAAATCGGGCGGGTCCGGCACGACGCGGCGGGGCGCCTGGAGGCGATGGAGCTGGTCGGGCTGGCGCCGGAGTTCTGGCGGCCTTGGTCCCGGTTGTGGCTGGGCGATTGCGGCAGCGGCCGCGAGCTGGCCGGCGGAGACGCCCATTGGCAGGGTGCCGGCTCGACGCCGACGCTGCGGCTGACGCCGGCGTTCGATGGCGCCCATCTGCCGTCGCTGCAGCTGTGGCTCCCACGGGAGAGGCGCTACCGGCTGGTGGCCGACGGGCAGGCTTATCGCCTGCTGACGCGGGAGCGGGACGGCGGGCTGGCCGATGGCGAGGAGCGGGTGCTGCTGGACGGCGTGCACAGCCTGAGCCTGCAATTGCTGGTGGCCGATGGCTGTGGGGAGGCGGCGCGCTGGAGCTGGCGCGCGCCGTCCGATTTGCGTCCCGGACAGCTGCCTCAGGCGGCGAGGCTGGGTCTGGCATGGTATGCCGGCGGCGGGGAGGATGAGGTGAATCGCTTGAGCTACGATCTGGCGCTGGAGCCGGGTTTCACGTGCAAGGAGGCGTCATGAGCCCGGCGCGCCAGGCTGGCGGCGCCCTGCCGCTGGTCCTGTCGCTGCTGGCGGTGCTGGGGCTGCTGGTGCTGTCGTCGTCGCAGCAGCTGGCCGGCGTCCAGCGGCAGGCGGACAACGCGCAGGACAGACAGCGGGCGCAGATGCTGGCGCGCCAGGCGCTGAGGGGCGCCGAGCAATGGGTGTGGCGCATGGACCGCCGGCTGGCGCTGGCGGCGGCCGATCCCGGCGAGCTGTACGGCGAGGGACGGCTGTTCTCCCCCGGCTGCAACGGGCCCGAGGGCAGGGGGCTGTGCGAGCCGCAGGCGCCGCCGCAGCGCCGAACTCTCGATGGCCAGCCGCTGCTGCATCCGTGCGGGCGCAGCAGGGAGTATGCGTTGGAGGACATGGCGCCGCAGGCCGCTTGCCCGCAACGGGTGCGCAGCGGCTCACTCAGTTGGGCGAATCCGCGCTATGTGGTGGAGCTGGTCGATCCGCGCTTCGGCGCGGCCGGGGCGAGGGGACGGCTGTACCGGATCACCGTGCGCGCCTGGGGGCACCATCCGTTCAGCGTGGCCACGCTGCAAAGCTGGTATCGCGTCGGCGGGGAGACGGATCCGGGCAGGCGATTGTCCTGGACCGAGGTGGCGGAATGAGGCGCGGCGGCGGTTTCAGCCTGACGGAGCTGCTCAGCTGCCTGGCGATCGCGGCGGTGCTGGTCGCGCTGACGGTGCCGGGCTACCGGCAGTATCTGCAGCGGGCGCGGCTGGCGGAGGCCAGGGCGGCCTTGATGGAGAACGGCCATTTCATGCAGCGCTGGTACCGCTTGCGCGGCGCCTACCATCAGGACGGGCCGCCGGCCTGGCCCTTGCTGCCGGTGCTGGACACCGCGGCCTTCGTCATCGGCTTCAGCAGCGTGGCGCCGTCGTCGGACAATGTCGACCAGGCCAGCTTCATCATCGAGGCCAGGCCCAAGACCGGTTCCGGTCTGGAAGAGTGGCTGCTGAAGCTGGACCAGGACGGCAATATCCGCCAGTGCCGGCAGCAGGACGGCGTCGAGAACTGCCGGCTGTAGCGCGCTCAGGCCTGTTCCGGCGGCGGATCGTCCCCCCAGGGCGCCACCCGGACCAGCAGCATCATGCCCGGTATCGCCAGCGCGGTGCACAGGAAGAAGAAGGAGGTCCAGCCGACCGAATCGACGAGGTAGCCGGTGGCGGCGTTGGCCAGCGTGCGCGGCACCGCGGCCAGGCTGGTGAACAGCGCGAACTGGGTGGCGGTGTAGGCAGGATGCGTGCTGCGGGCGATGAAGGCGACGAAGGCCGCGGTGCCAAGGCCGACGCCCAGCGCCTCGAAGCCTATGACCACCGCCAGCATCGCCAGCTGCTCGGCGCCGACGCTGTCGAAGCGGCCGTAGCTGGCCAGCCAGGCGAAGCCCAGTATCGACACCACCTGCACCACGCCGAAGGCCCACAGCGCGCGGTTGATGCCGAGCTTGATCATCCACAGGCCGCCCAGCAGGCCGCCGATCACCGCCGGCCACAGCCCGGCGTGTTTGGCCACCAGGCCGATCTGCGATTTGGCGTAGCCCATGTCGAGATAGAACGGCGTCGCCAGCGAGGTGGCCATGCTGTCGCCCAGCTTGTACAGGAAGATGAAGCCGAGTATCCACAAGGCGTCCCGCCAGCCCCGGCGGGCGAGGAACTCGTGGAACGGTTCCACCACCGCTTCGCACAGCGTCTTCGGACTGCCGGGGGCCTGAGCCGGCTCTTTCACCATCAAGGTCATCAGCGCGCCGGGCAGCATGAACAGCGCGGTGACGACGAACACACTGCCCCAGTCCAGGTGGTCGGCCAGAATCAAGGACAAGGAACCCGGCACCAGGCCGGCCAGCCGGTAGGCGTTGATGTGCACGGTATTGCCGAGGCCGAGCTGGGTATCGCTGAGAATCTCGCGGCGGAAGGCGTCCAGCACGATGTCCTGGCTGGCGGAGAAGAAGGCGACCGCCAGCGCCAGGCCGGCGATGCTCCAGATGTCCTGGCGCGGGTCGAACAGGCCGAACAGCGCCAGCGCGGCCAGCAAGGCCAGCTGGCTGGCCAGCATCCAGCCGCGGCGGCGGCCCAACAGCGGCAGCGCGTAGCGGTCCAGCAGCGGCGACCACAGGAATTTCCAGGTGTAGGGCAGGCCGATCAGCGCGAACAGGCCGATGGACTTCAGATCGACGCCCTCGCTGCGCAGCCAGGCCGGCAGCAGGTTGAGCAGGGTATACAGCGGCAGGCCGGAGGCGAAGCCGGTGAACACGCAGACGAGCATGGTGCGCGAGAACACGTCGCGCCGCCAGTGGATGGTGGCCAGGGTCATGGGCTTCTTGTCGTGATGGTGGACGGGCCGCCCGCGCTGACGCGCGGGCGGATGTCGGCGACGGCGGGCGGCAGGCCCGCCGGGGACGGTGTCAGCGCCGCAGCGCCTGGGCTATCTTCTGGTCGGTCTTGTACTGGCTGAGCGAGTACACCGACCACAGCGCGGCCGGCAGCCAGCCTATCAGCGTCAGCTGCAGGATCAGGCAAAACACGCCGGCGAACGGCCGGCCTATGGTGAAGAACTGCAGCCAGGGCAGGAAAATGGCCAACAGCAGGCGCATGCGTCTCTCCTATCGCGATCCGGAATTCAGTCGCGCGCCACCCGGTAGAAGGCCAGGCTGCCGCGCAGGTTCGGCAACAAGGATACCCGCTTGCCCTTGTCCATGACCACCCTTTCCCTCACCCGGACGCGGTTCTTGGCGCACAGCGCCTCGAAGTCGCCCAGCATGCACCAGTGGATATTGGGGGTGTCGTACCACTGGTACGGTATGGTGTCCGACACCGGCATCCGGCCCTGCAGTATCTGCCGGCGGTTCTGCCAATAGCCGAAATTGGGGAAGGTGACGATGGCCTCGCGGCCGACGCGCAGCATCTCGTTCAAGATCGCCTCGGTATGGCGCATCGCCTGTATCGTCTGCGACAGCACCACGTGGTCGAAGCGGTGGTCCTCGAAGTCGGCGAGGCCGGTTTCCAGGTCGCCCTGGATCGCGTTGACGCCGGACGTGACGCAACGCACCACGTTGGCGACGTCGAAATCGACGCCGTAGCCCCGCACCCGCTTGTCGCGCTGCAACGCCGCCAGCAGCTGTCCGTCGCCGCAGCCGAGGTCCAGCACCCGGCTTTCGGGGGCGATCCAGTCGGCGATCAGCCTGAGGTCGGGGCGGAGAGTCTCGATGGCGCTCATGCGTTCACCTCTCCGGCGACGCGGTCCAGGTAGGCGCGCATCAGGTCGACATACGGTTGATCGGTCATCAAGAAGGCGTCGTGACCGTGCGTCGACTCGATCTCGGCGTAGCTGACGCGCTTGCCGGCGGCGATCAGCGCCTTGACCGTCTCGCGCGAGCGTTCCGGCGAGAAGCGCCAGTCGCTGGTGAAGCTGGCCACCAGGAACTGCGCCTGGGCCGGCCTCAGCGCCGCCGCCAGATCGCCGCCGCAGTCCTTGGCCGGGTCGAAGTAATCGAGCGCCTTGGTCATCAGCAGATAGGTGTTGGCGTCGAAGTAGTCGGAGAACTTGTCGCCCTGGTAGCGCAGATAGCTTTCGATCTCGAACTCCACGTCGTAGCCGAAGCGGTATTCGCCGGAGCGCAGCATGCGGCCGAATTTCTCGCCCATGCCGTCGTCCGACAGATAGGTGATGTGGCCCAGCATCCGCGCCAGCCTGAGGCCGCGGCGGGGGATGGCGCCTTGTTGGTAGAAGTCGCCGCCGTGGAATTCCGGGTCGGTGAGGATGGCCTGGCGCGCGACGTCGTTGAAGGCGATGTTCTGCGCCGACAGCTTCGGCGCCGACGCGATCACCAGCGCGTGGGCGACGCGTTCCGGGTAGGCGATGCTCCAGTGCAGCGCCTGCATGCCGCCGAGCGAGCCGCCTATGATCGCCGCCCAGCGTGCGATGCCGAGACGATCGGCCAGCCGCGCCTGCGAGGCGACCCAGTCCGGCACCGTCACGACCGGGAAGGCCGAACCCCAAGGCAGGCCGGTGGCCGGATTGACGCTGGACGGGCCGGTGCTGCCGTGGCAGCCGCCGAGGTTGTTGACGCCGACGACGAAGAAGCGGCGGGTGTCTATCGGTTTGCCGGGGCCTATCATATTGTCCCACCAGCCGACGGCCTTGTCGTCGGCGTGGTGGCGGCCGGCGACGTGGTGATGGCCGGACAGCGCGTGGCAGATCAGGATGGCGTTGCTTTTGTCGGCGTTCAGTTCGCCGTAGGTCTCGAAGCGCAGCTGGTAGCCGGGCAGCGCGGCGCCGCTGGCCAGCGGCAGCGGCAGGTCGAACGCGGCATCTTGGGCCGCGACGATGCCTACCGAACAATGGGTGTCGGTCATTGGGGCCTCTTCTATTTGTCCGCGTCCGCCGCCCTCTGTCGGGGCTGGTCTGGACGCGGTCTCCTGCGGCTACCGGTCGATTATATCCATAACATGCGCTTGCGCGGGAGTATGGCGCGCCGGGATAATCGGCTGGGTTTCCGCCACGGCCCCAATACGGTCCCCATCATGCTCGGACGCCTGTTCAAATTCTTCGCGCTATGCCTGCTGGCCTGGGCCGTCGCCCGCTTCTTCCTGAAGCCGGGTCAGCGGCGCGGCCTGCACGAGCTGGTTTCCGCGCTGGCGATCGCGCTGCTGGCCAGCGCCGGTTTGTTCTGCATTCTGTACTGGCTGGGGTGGCATCGGCTGTAGGGCGGCTTTTGGCTTCTCCGCCTGGGCGGCGGAACGCGAAGCGAGCCGTTGCGGTCCGCGCCCGTTGGTGGGCATCGACATGAAAAACCGCCCGGGAGGGCGGTTGGTGAGGCTTACTTGGCTTGGCTGGCGGTGGGTTTGTCCGTCGGGGTGTCGAGATCGGTGCGCTTGCCGCCGATGAATTTGACCAGGTTGGCCGCCCAGTGGTTGACGATAGGGTGGATTTCGGCGCCGAACTGGGTCTGCTTGTAGTTCAGATCCACGCTGGAGCCGTAGCGCAGCTGGTAGCCGGTCGCATCGTAGACGACGTCGAGCACCAGCTCATGGTTGCCTTTGACGTGCTTGAGCGACAGTTTGCCGGGCTGGTCGGCTACGACTGTCCAATCCAGCATCGCGCCGGCCTTGATGATGGCGTTCTTGTTCTGGTTGATGTCGCCGTTTTCCGCGGCCAGCGCGATGCGGCCCGGCAGCGCCAGCGGTTCATGGCGGGCGAAGGCCGGTTGGCACAGCAGAAAGCCGAACAGGGTCAGAACGAGTGCGATGAGCTTTTTCATGAGGCGAATTCTAAATCAAGAGAGAGAAAACCCCGTCGGGCGGGGTGCTGGCGCGGCAGGCCTGGGCCATGTCCGCAGCATGGCGCGAGTTTATCAGAACCGAGGCCTGGACCGTCGTATGCATTATTGTCAATATTGAGATTGTCGCAAGGACTTGGGGCCGCTTGAACGGATATCGGCACCGACTGTCAGAATCGGCATCTTGATCCGACCAAGTGGAAACGACAGGAGCGCCGCCATGCTGATCAGGAAACCCGCCGACCATACCCCGTCGGAAATCACGCCGGAAACCGTTTATTTCAACCGCCGCGCCTTCATGCTCGGCGCCGCCGGCCTGCTGCTGGCGGCCGAGGCGCCGGCCGCCCTCAACGCGAAGAAAAGCCCGCTGTCGCGGCTGGCCGCCGACGACAAGCCCAATCCGCTGCGCGACATCAACAGCTACAACAACTTCTACGAGTTCGGCACCGACAAGTCCGACCCGGCCGCCAACGCGCACACCTTGCATACCCGGCCGTGGAGCGTGCTGGTCGACGGCGAGGTGGCCAAGCCGCGCCGCTTTGCCATCGAGGAGCTGCTGAAGCTGCCGCTGGAGGAGCGCGTCTACCGGCTGCGCTGCGTCGAGGGCTGGAGCATGGTGATTCCCTGGGTCGGCTTTCCGTTGGCCAGCCTGATCAAGCAGATGAACCCGACCTCGCGCGCCAAGTACGTGGCGTTCGAGACACTGCAGCGGCCGAGCGAGATGCCGGGCCAGCGCCAGGCGGTGCTGGACTGGCCGTACCGCGAGGGCCTGCGCATCGACGAGGCCATGCATCCGCTGACCATTCTCGCCGTCGGCCTGTACGGCAATGCGCTGCCTAACCAGAACGGCGCGCCCATCCGGCTGGTGGTGCCGTGGAAATACGGCTTCAAGAGCATCAAGTCCATCGTCGGCATCCGGTTGCAGGAGACGATGCCGGCCACCAGCTGGAACCTGGCCAACGCCCATGAGTACGGCTTCTACTCCAACGTCAATCCGGAGGTCGACCATCCGCGCTGGAGCCAGGCGACCGAGCGCCGCATCGGCGAGTTCTTCAAGCGCAAGACGCTGCCGTTCAACGGCTACGGCGAGCAGGTGGCCGGCCTGTACCGCGGCATGGATCTGAGGAAGAACTTTTGATGACGACGCTGCGCATGAAATTTCCCGCGCTCGCGGCAGAGCGCCGGCTCGCCGTCGGCAAGGTCCTGCTGTTCGTCGCCTGTCTGCTGCCGCTGGCGCGCGCCGCCTGGATCGTGCTGTCCGGCGCGGCGGTGAACCCGGTGGAGTTCATCACCCATTCCACCGGCACCTGGGCGCTGGTCTGGCTGCTGGCCACGCTGGCGATGACGCCGCTGCGCCGGCTCTCCGGCTGGGCCTGGCCGCTGCGATGCCGGCGCATGCTGGGCCTGTTCGCCTTCTTCTACGCCAGCCTGCATTTCACCACCTATGTCTGGCTGGACCAGTTCTTCGACTGGCCGCACATCGTGAAGGACATCACCAAGCGGCCCTTCGTCACCGTGGGCTTCGCCGCCGTCGCGCTGATGACGCCGCTGGCGCTGACCTCGACCCGGGGCTGGATGCGCCGGCTGGGCCGCAACTGGGGCCGGCTGCACCGGCTGGTGTATCCGGTGGCGGTGCTGGCCGTGGTCCATTACTGGTGGCTGGTGAAGAAGGACATCAGCCAGCCGCTGATCTACGCCGCGGTGCTGGCGGCGCTGCTGGGCCTGCGCGTCTGGTGGAGCTGGCGGCGGCGTTCCGCCTAGCCGGCCGGCCGTTCCAGCTGTTCGCGGAACAGCGCGGCGATCAGGTCGCCTTGCGCCACCAGGCCCAGCAACCGGCCGTCGTCGTCCAGCACCATGCTGTGCGCGACGCCGCGGTCGGCGAACGGATGGATCAGCCGCTCGATCGAATCGTCCGGACGCGAGGTGTGCGGCTGCCGGTCCATCAGCTGGCCGACTCGGGTCGAGGCGTCGGCGACGGCCATCAGCTGGCGCAGGCCGATCTCGCCCAGCAGGCGGCCGTCGGTCGAGGCGACCGGCAAGGCGTCGAAGCGATGGCTGCGCAACAGCGCCAGCGCCTCGGCGCAGCTGGCGTCGGCGTGCACGCTCAGGACCTCGCGCACCATGAAGTCGGCGCAGCGTAGCGCGCCGAAGCGGCGTTGATGCAGCCTTTCCTCGGCCAGTTGCAGAATCTCCTCCAGATCGTCCTCGCTGACGTCGACCAGCTCGCCGCGTTCGGCCAGCGCCGCGTGCAGGTCGGCGCGACTGACGCCGACCCGCTCGCTGGGCGTCGGCGCCGGCGTGGCCGGCGCGCTGTGCGGATAGCGCCGGCCGGCCAGGCGGTTGATCAGCAGCGCCAGCGCCGCCAACAGCAGCGAGTTGATCAGCACCGGATGCCAGACGAAGCCGTAGCCCAGCCTGGCGACGGCCGGCCCGCCCAGCACCGCGGTCAGCGCCACCGCGCCGCTGGGCGGATGCAGGCAGCGCAGCGGGAACATCAGCGCGATCGCCGCCGCGACCGCCACGCCGGCGGCGAGGCCGGGGTCGCCTATCAGCCGCGCGCAGCTGACGCCGACCAGCGCCGCGCACAGATTGCCGCCGACGATGGACCACGGCTGCGCCAGCGGACTGGCCGGCACCGCGAACAGCAGCACCGCCGACGCGCCCATCGGCGCGATGAACCACGGGTTGGCGGCGCCCAGCGCGTGGCGGCACAGCCATTCGGTGGCGATCAGGCCCAGCGCCGCGCCCAGGCTGCCGGCCAGCCGGTCGCGGCCGCCGGCGACGATGGCCTGCGGCCAGAAGCGGCGCAGCCAGTCGCCCAGTTGTCGTCTCACGTCTTCCATCATGTTTTTCCTTGCCCCGCCGGATCGCTGGCGTGGTCGGCATTTATATCAAATCGTGATGTATTTGCCTATCGGTCCCGCACTCGGTATAAATATCAAGACATGATATATTTTCGAGTGAAAGACCGATGGAGAACCACGCTGAGACGGCCGCAGGCATGGCCAAGCAGCAATACGAGGCGCTGTCCGAATTCCGTTACCAGCTGCGGCGCTTCCTGCACTTCAGCGAACGCGCGGCCAAGGGCGAGGGGCTGACGCCGCTGCAGTATCTGCTGTTGCTGCATGTGCGCGGCTTTCCCGGCCGGGACTGGGCGACGGTCGGCGAGCTGGCCGAGCGGCTGCAGATCCAGCATCACGGCGCGGTGGCCTTGCTGACCCGCTGCGAGGAGCTGGGGCTGGTGATACGCCGCAAGCACGAAGCGGACCGCCGCCAGGTGGAGGTGCACCTGAGCGACGCCGGCGAGCGCTTCCTCGCGCGGCTGGCCGCGCGGCACGAGACCGAGCTGCGTTCGCTGCAGAACGTGTTCCGGGTGTCGCGGATCACCGCCTTCAACGATGGGGACGCCGCGCGATGAGCGGGGCCAAGCGGGATTATCTGGTGGACGGCCGGCTGCTGCCGCTGTCCGGCGTCGCGCTGATCATCGGCGCGGTCAGCACCATGGCGGCCGTGGTCCTGCTGGACCTGATCCGCCTGTTCACCAATCTGTTCTACTACCAGACGCTGTCGCTGGCCGAGCGTTCGCCGGCCCACCACGCGCTGGGCGCTTGGGCGATCGCCGCGCCGGCGATAGGCGGCCTGCTGGTCGGCCTGATCGCGCGCTACGGTAGCGACAAGATCCGCGGCCACGGCATCCCGGAGGCGATGGAGGCCATCCTGTTCGGCCAGAGCCGGATGTCGCCGAAGGTGGCGCTGCTCAAACCGTTGTCGTCCGGCATCGTCATCGGCAGCGGCGGGCCGTTCGGCGCCGAGGGGCCCATCATCATGACCGGCGGCTCGCTCGGTTCGCTGCTGGCGCAATACCTGCATTTGACGGCGGCGGAGCGCAAGACCCTGCTGGTGGCCGGCGCCTGCGCCGGCATGACGGCGATTTTCGGCACGCCGGTGGCGGCGCTGCTGCTGGCGGTGGAACTGCTGCTGTTCGAATTGCGGCCGCGCAGCCTGTTGCCGGTGGCGCTGGCCTGCGCCGCGGCCGGCTTTTTGCGGCCGCTGTTCTTTCCGGCCGGCCCATTGTTCCCGCTGAGCACGCCGGCGGTCTCCATCGCCGCGCTGGGCTCCTGCGTCGTCGCCGGCCTGCTGAGCGGCGCCCTGGCGGCGTTGCTGACGCTGGCGCTGTACCGGACCGAGGACGGTTTCGCCAAACTGCCGCTGCACTGGATGTGGTGGCCGGCCATCGGCGGCCTGGCGGTCGGCATCGGCGGCTGGCTGGAGCCGCGCGCGCTCGGCGTCGGCTACGACGTGATCGGCGATCTGCTGCACAACCGGCTGGCGCTGGCCGTGGTGCTGGCGCTGCTGGCGGTCAAGGCCGTCATCTGGGTGGCGGCGCTGGGTTCCGGCACCTCCGGCGGCGTGCTGGCGCCGCTGCTGATGCTCGGCGCCGGTCTCGGCGTCGCGCTGGCGCCCATCCTGCCCGGCGGCCCGACGGAGCTGTGGGCGCTGGTCTGCATGGCCGGGGTGCTGGGCAGCGTGCTGGGCGCGCCTATCACCGCCATCGTGTTCGCCTTCGGACTGACCGGCGACGGCGCGGCCTTGCTGCCGCTGATGCTGACCACCGCGGTCGCCTGCGGCGTGACGGCGCTGACGATGCGGCGTTCGATCATGACCGAGAAAATCGCCCGCCGCGGCCTGCACGTGCACCGGGAATACGGCGTCGACCCGCTGGAGCGGCTGCATGTGGCCGAGGTGATGACGCGCGAGGTGGTGACGATAGATGGCGCGCTGCCGCTGGCCGAGGCCAGGCGGCGTTATTTCGGCGCGGCGCCCGGCCATCACGGTTATCCGGTGCTGAGCGACGGCCGCGTGGCCGGCATGCTGTTGCGGCGCCATCTGCATGGCGAGTCGGACGACGCGCGGCCGTGCGTCGAGCTGGCCGAGCCGCTGCCGCCGGAGCAGGCGCTGCGCGAGGGAATGAGCGCCCGCCATGCCGCCGGCCTGATGGCGCAGCTGGGCGTCAGCCGGCTGCCGGTGCTCGGCGGGGCGGACGGCGCGGAACTGGTGGGCATTGTTTCGCTGCGCGACCTGCTGAGCGGCAGCGAGTCCGGCTGGCGGGAGGAAACGGTGCGGGAGCGGCTGCGGTGACGGACGGCGACGGCTGGTTCGCGCTGGCGCTGGGCGACGGCGTCTGCGCCCAGCCGCTGCTGGACGAGCTGGCCGCCGCCGCAGCGTCCGCCGGCGTCGCGGCTTGGGCGCTGTTCGTGCTGCGCGACTCCGATCGCCGGCTGCACTGCGAGGTGACCGTCTACTTTCCGCCGGCGCTGGCCAAGCTGGCCCGCGCCCGCGGCGCGCGGCCCTGGCAGCTGCCGCTGCCCGACAATCTGGAGCGGCTGGCCGGCGATCCGGATCGCCCGGTGTGCTAAAGTGGGCCTTTTGCCCGATCCGCCATCATGTCCAAGGAAAAAGCCCCGGTCACCCAGGCCATCCGCGTGCTGCGCCAGCACCAAGTGGAATACAGCGAGCATCTGTACAAATACGAGGAAAAGGGCGGCACCACGGTGTCGGCGCGCGAGCTTGGCGTCGACGAGCACTGCGTGGTGAAGACGCTGATCATGGAAGACGAGAACCGGCGGCCGCTGATCGTGCTGATGCACGGCGATCGCGAGGTCGGCACCGGCATGCTGGCCAGGCAGGCCGGCGTCAAGAAGATCCAGCCCTGCGATCCGAAAACCGCCGACAAGCACAGCGGCTACCAGGTCGGGGGCACCAGCCCCTTCGGCACCCGCCACCCGATGCCGGTGTATATGGAGGCCAGCATCGCCGAACTCGACACCATCTATGTCAACGGCGGCAAGCGCGGCTTCCTGATCGGCATCAGTCCGCGGGAGGTGATCCGCGTGTTGCGGCCGACGCTGGTCCGCGCGGCGGCGTAGCCTCGGGGAAGTTGCGCTGGTAGATCGCCTTCAGGCTACCGTCCTTGTCCATCTGGGCCAGCGCCCGGCCGACATCCTCGCGTATCCGCGCGACCTGCGGATAGCTGCGCGAAAACATCAGTCCCAGCGGCGTGTCCTTGTCCATCGGCGTAGGAATGTAGCCGAACTCCCGCTCTCGCCCCGGCATCGAGCTGCGTATCAGGAACAGTCCGCGCTCCAGCACCATCGGCACCAGGTCCAGATGTCCCAGCTGCAGCTGCCGCAGTGCGTTGACTTCGTCTGTGGTCAGCAGCGTGTTCAGTTTGTGCTGCTGGAACAGCGGGATATACCAGTAGCCGAGCTGGGTGGCGATGCGGTAGCCGCGCAGCTCGTCCAGCGACTTGAACTGCGGCGGCGGATGCGGCATCCGCGGCTTGTAATAGAACAGATAGCTGTTGGCATGCATCAGCGGCGCGGAAAAATCGAAGTCCTTTTCCCGCTCCGGCGTCGGGCGGTAGGGGAAGGCGGCGGCGGCCTTGCCGGTCTTGGTCTGCCATTCGGTCTGCGGCCAGCTCTGGAAGGTCAGCTGCACCCGGTAGCCGGCGCGGCGGAAGGCCTCGCGGACGATTTCGGTGAACACGCCCTGGGCGGGCAGTTGCTGGGACACATAGGGCGGCCATTCTCCGGTGGCCAGTTCCACCGTCGGCTCGGCCGCCGGCGCGCGCGGCGCCAGCAACAGAGCGAGGGCGGATAACAGCAGACGCCACATGGCGATTCCTTGCGAGCCGGGGATACTGTGTTATCGCACAGCCGCCGGCCTCAACCAAGGACTCACCACCACCAGAACATGAAGCCCCAGGCGCAGTCGACCAGCGCCAGCGCGGCGCAGAACGGCAGCAGCGCCGCCCAGCGGCGGACGCCGTTGTCCCAGCGCGCCAGGATGCCGCGCGCCAGATGCAGCGCCCACAGATTGGCGCCGATGAGCAGCGCCAGACGCGCGTCGTTGACCCAGCGCATGTCGAAGCCCTCGGCCTTCAACAGCGTCACCGTCAGTGCCGACAGGCCGAGAAAGACGCCGCAGCCGGCCAGCGGAATCAGCGCCTGGGCCAGATGGTGCAGCCGTTGCGTTTGCCAGCGGCCGCAGACGCGCACCGCCAGCGCCAGCGAGGCGAGGATGCCGCTGCCCAGGACCAGCGCGGTGGCGGCGACGTAGGCGATCAGCGCCATGCCGTCCAGCCAGGAGAACACGTCGTTGTGCTGCGGATAATGGGTCAGCAGCCACCACGGGGCGCCGGTGTCCAGCGGCCACATGATGTCGCGGTCCACCAGCCATTCGGCGGCGGCCTGCTTCAGCGCGACGAACCAGGGGCTCATGGTCCAGTGGAAGGCGCCCATCGCCACGCCCAGGAGGCCGTAGACGATCAGCGCGGTCTGCCAGCCGTCGGCCTCGCGCGCGGCGACGCGGACCACCTCGTCGCTGGACGGGCGCAAGCTCAGGTTTATCGCGCCGCGGTGGTCGCTGCAGCGGCCGCACATATGGCAGCCGCTGCCGCCCTGCATATGCCTGAGCGGCTGCAACGGCGCGCAATCGACCGCCGGCGTCCGCTGATGGTCGGCCTTCCAGGCGGCCTCGTCGACGCGGTAGTACAGCGGCGCCAGCTTGGACAAGAGGCCGAACACGCCGTTGACCGGGCACAGATGGCGGCACCAGGCGCGCTTGCCGCGGGTGTAGACGAAGCCGACGACGACGGCGGCGACGGTGGAGCCGCCCAACACCAGGAGCGCGGCCTTCGGATACTGGTAGACGCTGACCAGCTGGCCGTAGACCGTGGTCAGCACGAAGGCGACGAAGGGCCAGCCGCCCCAGCGCATCCAGCGCGGAATCGGCCGTCCCATGCCCTTGCGCGCCGCCCATTCCGACAGCGCGCCCTCGGGACACAGCACACCGCACCACAGCCGGCCGAACAGCACCATCGACAGCAGCACGAAGGGCCACCAGATGCCCCAGAACACGAACTGGGCGAAGATGGTCAGATTGTCCCACATCCGCGCCGTGTCTTCGGGCAGCGCCAGGCAGGCCGGCACGATCAGCAGGAAGGCGTAGACCAGCACCACCGCCCATTGCAGCCGGCGCAGCAAGGTCGCGTGATCGCGCAGCCAGTCGCCCGCGAGCGCCAGCAGGCCGCGCGGCCGCCGCTCCGGGCTACAGGAGCCGCCGCCCGACGGGGCGGCGACGATGGGGATCACCCGCTGCGGCGAGCGGGCGGGGCGGCCGGCTTTCATGCCGAGGCCGCCTGGCGGCGGTTGCGCCACTGGAACAGCGCCCAGATCGCCGCCCAGAACAGCGCGTAGGCGATCAGGCTGGTCAGCGCCGGATGCGAGCGATAGCCGGTCAGCGCGGCCACCAGGCCGCCGACCGGGCTCATGTCGTCAAGCAGCGCGGAGCTGTCCCACAGCGGGTCGACCAGCGGCGGCAGCAGGTCCATCGACATCAGCCGCTCGACGCCGTTGAGGAACAGCGAGGCGCCGAGCAGCAGCAGCATGATCTCGGTGACGCGGAAGAACAGCCGCCACGACAACACCTTGCCGCCCAGTTGCAGCAGATAGAAGGTCAGGAAGGCCAGCGCCAGGCCGGCGAGACCGGCCACGCCCATCCGCGCCAGCTCCATGCCGTGGGCCTCGGCCAGCATGCCGTACAGGAAGACCACGCACTCGCTGCCCTCGCGGGCGACGGCCAGCGCGGCCAGCACCGTCACGCCCCACCAGTTGTTGCCGGCGGCGCGTTCGGACAGGCCGCTCTCCAGTTCCTTCTTCAGCGTGCGGCCGTGCTCGCGCATCCACAGCACCATCTGCACGATCAGCGCCGCGGCGATGAAGACCATGCCGGTCTGGAAGTAGTCCTGCGCGCCGGCCATCAGCGTGCCGGCGGCGAACAGCGCGACGGCCAGCGCCACCGCCATCGCCAGGCCCAGCGCCACGCCGCCCCACAGATACGGTTTGCCGGCGCGGCCGGCCGGATTGTGGTTCATCCAGGCGTTGAGGATGCCGACCACCAGCAGCGCTTCCACGCTCTCGCGCCAGACGATGAAGAGAACCTGTCCCATTGCTTGTTCCTTGTCAGTATTACTTGGCGACGATCACGCCCTGGCCGGTCTTCGGATGGAAGTCGTCGAAGAACTTGTATTCGCCGGGGGAGAGCGGCTGGAACACCAGGAACGATTCCGCGCCGGGACCCAAGACCTTTTCCTTGCGCAGCGTGATGCTTTCGAACTCGGCCGGCGTCTTGCCGACATTCATCACTTCGATCTTGAATTTCTTGCCGGCGGGAACCATCAGCCGGGCGGGGTTCAGCTGGCCGTCCTTCATTTGCAGCTTGAACACGGGCATGTCGTCGGCCAGGGCCGAGGCGGAAAGCAGGCCGGCCATCAGGGCGGCGGCCATCAGGCGCAGAGAGGTCATCGAAGTCGTCGTTCCGGAATGAGAAACAGCGCGGGTCTCGTGCCCGCGCCGTTTTATTGTATCGAAATCAAGAATGCTTTGCGTTCACATTCTCGATACGCGAATCAATAGCCGCCCTTCTTGCCGATGCCGGCGTAGGTGAACTCGTAGTTCACTTCAAAAGGCTTGAACCACGGGCCGACGCCGGTTTCCTTGTCGACGTGGCGGCCGAAGTGGGCGTGTTCGTTGGCCGACGGCGGCATGATGGTGTATTTCAGCTTGTACTTGCCCGGGCCTTGCAGCTTGACGTTGTCGCCGTAGTGCGGGCCGTCGTTGGCCACCATCGGCATCAGATCGCCCTTCTGGGTCTTGCCGCCGACCTTGGTCAGTTCGTACTTGATCACCAGGTACGGCATCCAGGCGCCTTCTTCGAAGCCGTTCGGATTGTTCTTGGTGGCGTGGATGTCGGCTTCCAGGTGCACGTCGGACGCTTCCGGCTTCAGCATCATGCCGTCCGGCTCCATCTTGGTCGGCTGCAGGTAGACGGCGCCGATTTCCATGCCGTTCTTCAGAGCGGGCTTGCCGATCGGGTATTCCTTGGCCATGGCGGCGAAGGAGGCGGACAGGGCGACGCTGGCGATGGCCAGCTGGCAGACAAAGCGACGCATTATGTTTTCCTTATTGAATGGCCCGCGCGTACAGGGCGCTGAAATGCATGATAATGCTAGTAATTATCGTTTGCAAATCTGCGGACGCGGCGGCGGCCGGGAATGGCGATGAATTGATTATTTATTTGTCATTTAATGTCGAGCAATGGCGAGCCATTGGAGTATAACGCGAATTCGACAAGGCCATGCGGCAGGTAGGGAATAGGCTGGGGGAGACGAAATGGCGGACAACGCGCCCGGGCGGGCGCGTTGTCCGGGCGCGGACTCAGGCCGCCTTGCGGCGCAGGTCGGGCAGGGCCATCGCGACGATGCCCAGCAGCGGCAGGAAGGAGCACAGCAGGTAGACGAACTCGATGCCGCGGCTGTCCGCCAGCTGGCCCAGCACCGCGGCGCCGATGCCGCCGATGCCGAAGGCGAAGCCGAAGAACATGCCGGACACCATGCCGACCTTGCCCGGCAGCAGCTCCTGCGCGTAGATCAGGATGGCCGGGAAGGCCGAGGCCAGGATGAAGCCTATCGGCAGCGACAGCATCGCGGTCCAGAACAGCGTGGCGTGCGGCAGCAGCAGCGTCAGCGGCGCGACGCCGAGTATCGAGAACCAGATCACCCGCTTGCGGCCGATGGCGTCGCCTATCGGGCCGCCCAGCACCGTGCCGGCGGCCACCGCGAACAGGAACATGAACAGGTAGAGCTGCGCCGACTGCACGCCGACATGGAAATGGTGTATCAGATAGAAGGTGTAGTAGCTGGTGATGCTGGCCAGGTAGAAGTGCTTGGAGAACACCAGCAGCAGCAGGATCAGCAGCGTCAGCTTGACCCGCGCCGACGACAGCTCGGGCCGGGACACGGCGGTGTGCTTCTTCGCCTGGCGGTGCTGATGCGAATACCACTGGCCGACGCGGTACAGCACATACATCGCCAGCAGCGCGGCCAGGCCGAACCAGGCGACGCTGTGCTGGCCCAGCGGGATGACGATCAGCGCCGCCAGCAGCGGACCGGTGGCGCTGCCGGCGTTGCCGCCGACCTGGAAGATCGACTGGGCGAGGCCGGGCCGGCCGCCGGAGGCCATCCGCGCGACGCGCGACGATTCCGGGTGGAAGATCGACGAGCCGGTGCCGATCAGCGCGGCGGCCAGCAGCAGCAGCGCGAAGCTGCCGGCATTGGCCAGCAACAGCAGGCCGGCCAGCGTCGAGCCCATGCCGAACACCAGCGAATACGGCTGCGGCCGCTTGTCGGTGTAGATGCCGACCACCGGTTGCAGCAGCGAGGCCGTGCACTGGTAGGTGAAGGTCATCAGGCCGATCTCGGCGAAGCTCAGGTGGTAGTTGCCCTTCAGCAGCGGATACAGCGCCACCAGAAGGGATTGCAGCATGTCGTTGAGGAAATGCGAGAAGCTGATGGCGCCGAGCACGCGAAAGCGCGTGTCCTGGGCCGGGGCGAGAGTCTGGCTGCTGGTGGTCATCAAACGGTGCTCGATACAGTGGGTAGCCTGATGCTAGCAAGCGTAATCGCGCCAGTCCTGCGAAAATGAGGCAACCATCTTGTTGAAAGAGGCAGAGTGGACAGTTTCGATCATCTGAACGAGTTCGACCTCGGCCTGCAGCCGGTCGTCGGCAAGCCGCGCGACTATCCGGCCGGACTGGAGACGCCGCGCCACAACCATCCTACCGCCCAGCTCTTGTGCGCGGTGGAGGGGCTGATGCTGGTCGGTACCGAGCGCGGCCAGTGGATCGTGCCGCCGACGCGGGCGATCTGGCTGCCGATAGGCACCTGGCACGAGGTCAGGATGGTCAGTCCGGTGCGGATGCGCAGCATCTATGTCCGGCGCGACCGGCTGGCCGGCCTGCCCGAGGACTGCTGCGTGCTGGAAGTGTCGCCGCTGCTGCGCGAGCTGGTGGTCGCGGCGATGACGGTCAAGGCGCCGTGCGCGCCCGGCGGCCGCGACGAGCGGGTGATGGACCTGCTGCTGGACGAGATAGGCCGCGCCGAGGTGCTGCCGCTGTCCTTGCCGCAGCCGGCGTCGCCGGCGTTGCGGCAGTTGTGCGCGGTCTGGCTGGAAAAGCCGGACGACGCGCGCGGCGCGACCGAATGGGCGCGCGAGCTGGCGCTGGACCCGCGCACCCTGCAGCGCCGCTTCCGCCGCGAGACCGGCCTCAGCTTCGGCCAGTGGCGGCGCCAGGCGCGGCTGATGCTGGCGCTGCAGCGGCTGGCCTGCGGCGACAGCGTGCTGAAGGTGGCGCTGGACCTGGGCTATTCCAGCCCCAGCGCCTTCGCGACGATGTTCAAGCGCGAACTGGGCGCGCCGCCAAGCAGTTTCTTCGCCGCGTCCTGATCTGGCTGGGCATCGATGGTCCGATCGCGAAAGCCCTTTTCTTGCGGGAGACCGAGCCACGTAGGGTGCGTCACCCCGTAGGGGCGACGCACCGGATGTGTCCGCTTCGCGGACCGATGATTTACACGGCGGGGTTGCCCGCCGGGCAGGCAGGGGGGCTGCGCGGCCAGCCCCCCTGCACCCCCAGGCCGCCCCAACAGTGCGGCGAAACCCCGTCTCCGAAACCATTCCCAAGGCGCCGCCCAACTCGCGGGGCGCTAACGTCGCCCCGCTCAAACAGTTGGCGGCTTAAAACCTTGGGAATGGCTTCGGAGCCGGCTTGCGCTGATGGGGATGGGGTGCGTCGGTGCGGTTCCAAGTTATCGAATTGGGGTTGGAGTGTTGCGTTGTACCCCCTGTCCTCGATGTTTGGAACGAATGCGACGCACCCCTTGTCCCCTTCGGAGCGTGCCGGTAAAAAAGCGCCGGGCGAGGTTTTAAGACGCCGGCTGTTCGACGCCGCGCGACGTTAGCGCGCGGCTAGTTCCGGCGGCGCCTCGCCCGGTGTTTTTTGCCGGGGTTTCGCGCGATGAGGGGCGGCCTGGGGGCGCCGGGGGGCTGGCCGCGCAGCCCCCGGCCCGTCCGCCGGGCGGAACCGGCATTCAAATATCGTCCGCGGAGCGGACTCTGCCCCTGATGGAGGTGGAAATATTTGCAGCTAGGCCTTTTTGTTACTATATCTAGTGTTCTGGGTTAATGTTTTTTGCCGTATTTTGTGGTGGTTGGTGTGAAGGAACCATGTCATGAGCAGTAAGAAAAACGCCGTTCAGACTTCAAAAGTAGTAGCTTCAGCCGCATCGAAGGCATTGAGTGGCAAAGCAACGAGCAAATTAACTAAAGCATTAGCGGCTTCTGCACTCGTTAATGCAAAGAAGAAAACGGGCAAGAAATGATTCTTCATCTTTCATTTTCAGTCTGTCTCGTCAGGCTGTTTCTTACCCCCATCTCATCTCGCAGCTAGCTTCACCGCCAACTCCGCCAGCCGCTTCCCCTGCGCCAGCGCCAGCGCCTTCTCGTGCTCGCTGAGCGCCTGGCGCTTGTCTATGCCCGCGACGTGGCTGGCGCCGTACGGCGTGCCGCCGCTCTGGGTGGCGGCCAGCGCCGCCTCGGAGTACGGCAGGCCGGCGATCACCATGCCGTGGTGCAGCAGCGGGATCATCATCGTCAGCAGCGTCGATTCCTGGCCGCCGTGCATCGAGGCCGAGCTGGTGAACACGCAGGCCGGCTTGCCGGCCAGCGCGCCCTGCATCCATTCGCCGCTGGTGCCGTCGAGGAAGTATTTCATCGCCGAGGCCATATTGCCGAAGCGGGTCGGGCTGCCCAGCGCCAGGCCGGCGCAGTCGATCAGGTCCTGGCGCTCGACATAGGGCGCGCCGTCGTCGGGAATGGCGGCCTCGACGGCCTCGCAGACGGCGGAGACCTTGGGCACGGTGCGCAGCCGCGCCTGGCAGCCGGGAACGGCGTCGACGCCGCGGGCGATCAGCCGCGCCAGTTCGAGGGTGGAGCCGTGCTGGCTGTAATACAGCACCAGGATGTCTAGCATGATGATCTCGGATAGCGTTCGATCGCCGCATGATAGGGCAAAGCGGCTAACCTTGCCTCAGCGCCGCTTTGGCTTTACCTTTGCGCCCATGCAAGTCCAACGCCTAGAACCCTATTTGGGCTTCGCCCGCTTCCTCTCCCGCCGCATGGGAGGCCTGCGCGTGCTGCAGGTATCGGGCAGCCTGACCTTCACCACGCTGCTGGCGCTGGTGCCGCTGTTCACCATCGCGCTGACGGTGCTGTCCGCGTTTCCGGTGTTTTCCGACTACAGCGCCCGCTTCAAGATCATGCTGCTGTCGACGCTGGTGCCGGAGTTCGCCGGCAAGGTGATCACCGTCTACATGCGCCAGTTCGCCGACAACGCCGAGAAGCTGACCGCCGCCGGCATCGTGATGCTGGGCGTCACCGCGCTGATGCTGATGTCCACCGTGGAACGCACCTTCAACGCGATCTGGGGCGTGCGCCGCGGCCGGCCGTGGCTGCAGCAGAGCATGGTTTACTGGACGGTGCTGACGCTGGGGCCGCTGGTGCTCGGCGGCGGCCTGCTGTCGTGGCGCTGGCTGTTCCGCGTCACCCGCTTCGAGAAGAATCTGCCGTTGCTGGCCAGCCTGGTCGAGGCCGGCGGCAGCATCGTCTTGACCGCGCTGGTGCTGTCGCTGCTGTACTGCATCGTGCCCAACCGCTTCGTGCCCTTCCGCCACGCGGCCTGGGGCGCGCTGGCCACGGCCTTGCTGCTGGAGTGCACCAAGGCCGGCTTCGGCTTCTACATCGGCCAGATCGCCAGCTACCAGCTGGTCTACGGCGCCTTCGCCAGCATCCCCATCTTCCTGTTATGGGTCTATTGCCTGTGGCTGGTGGTACTGGCCGGCGCGGTGTTCACCTCGGCGCTGTCGTACTGGGAGGGCGGCGCCTGGCGCCGCCGCAACGAGCCGCACCGCCGTTTCCTCGACGCGCTGGAAGTGCTGTTGCTGCTGGATCGGGCGCAGACGCGCGGCGAGGCGCTGACGCCGCCGCGGCTGCGGCAGGCGGTCAAGGTCGGCTACGACGAGCTGGGCCTGGTGCTGGACCGGCTGGCGCAGCGCGGTTATGTGCAGAAGGGCCACGGCGACGCCTGGGTGCTGATGAAGCGGGTGTCGGCGATCTCGCTGGCGGAGCTGTTCGAGCTGTTTGTCTATCGCCGCGACGGCGGCCGCGGCGACGCGGTCGACGCGACGCTGTCCGACTTGCTCGGGCCGCTGACCGACCAGCTTCAGGCGGTGACGGTCGAGGACTTCGCCCGCCGCGTCGGGCAGAAGTAGGCGGTATTGTCGTAGAAGGCCGGGTTCTCGTTGTCCGGCCACCAGCCCGGTATGCCCAAGAGCGGCAGCGGGCACAGCGCGCGGGGCGTCGGCAGCGCGGCGTCGTCGTCCAGCAGCGCCGCGAGCCTGGCGTCCAGCGCCCGCCGGCGCGCCGCGTGGTCCAGCTCGAAGAAGCCGTCGTCCACCTCGACGATCCAGGCCTTGCCGCACCAGCCTATATGCGGCGTCAGTCCCATTTCCATCACCGCGTGGCCCAGCGCGAACGCCTCGACGCGCCGTCCCCAGTCGGCGCGCCGCTCGACGAACAGCCGCGTCCAGCGCATATCGTCCAGCGCCCGGCCGAGCGCCGGATCGGCGACGGCCACGATCACCCCGCACTCGTCCAGCAGCGTCGCGGCGTCGCGCAGCGGCCCGCGCCTGGTCTCGCCGCCCGCGATCGCGCGCAGGTGGCGCCGGTTCAGCGCCGTCTTGGCCAGCGGCCAGGCTAGCCAGGCGAGCGCGTTGAACCAGTCGTGCCAGTTGTCGAGGCGGGTCGGCACTTCGCCGGTCGCGCCGATATGGCTTTCGTAATAGGCCTCGGGTTCCAGTTCGCAGACGAAGCGCAGGCCGGCAGGCAGCGGCGCGCCGCCGGCGCGGGCGGCCGCGAGCAGCGCGTCGTAGCCGGCCTGGTCGGGCCAGTCGGATAGCGGCGGCACCAGCTGCCGCACCGGGCGGTACAGCGGATGGCGCAGATAATCGGTATGCCAGCGGTTCACGGCGGGAAGGGGAGCAAAAGGCGGCATTCTAGCCGGAAACCGAGCCGGCCGGCGGCTTGGCGCCGACGACGCGGTTGCGGCCGTCGCGCTTGGCCTGATACAGCAGCTTGTCGGCGCGGCTGAGCACCTCGTCGATATCGTTCTCGCCGGGCTGCCGCTCGGCCACGCCGATGCTGACGGTGTAGGACAGCGGGCCATTTTCGGCCGGCACCTCGGCCGCAGCGACGGCGGCGCGCAGCCGTTCCGCCACCATCATCGCGTCTTCGGGCCGGGTATCCGGCAGCACGGCGGCGAATTCCTCGCCGCCTAGCCGGCCGCACAGATCGCTGGCGCGCAGCGTCTCGCGGCACAGGCCGGCGAAATGGCGGATCACCGCGTCGCCGACGGCGTGGCCGTGGCGATCGTTGATCTCCTTGAAATGATCGAGGTCCATCATCATCACCGCCAGCGGGCCGGGGTGGCGGCGGCCGCGCTCGAATTCGCGGCCGGCCAGCTCGATGAACTGGCGGCGATTGTGCAGCTCGGTCAGGCTGTCCTGCGTCGCCAGATGGTATAGCTGCTTTTCGTGCACGTGGCGCTGCAGAGCGATGGCGACGATGTGGGTGCTGCGGTGGGCCAGCGCCAGCTCTTCCGCCGTCGGGCTGCGCGGCTCGCGGTAATAGCTGGCCAGCGTGCCCAGCAGCCGGCGGTCGCTGGAGAAGATCGGCACCGACCAGCAGGCGCGCAGGTCGAACGGCCGCACCTTGTCCAGCGCGTGCGCCCACAGCGGGCTGTTGAGGATGTCGTCGACGACGATGGTGCGCTTCCAGTGCGCCGAGGTGCCGCAGGAACCGTTGGACGGGCCGATGGCCACCTGCTCCACCAGCTTGCGGTAGGCCGGCGGCAGATTGAGTCCGGCGCCGAAGCGCAGCGACTGGGCGTCGCCGTCCAGCAGCATGATGCTGCACATGCTTTCCGGCTGCTGCGATTCCAGCATCTGGCAGATCTGTTCCAGCGTCTGCGCCAGCGGGCGGTTGCCGGCTATCATTTCCAGCACCGCGTTTTCCTCGGCCAGCAGCCGCTCGCCCTGGCGGCTGGCGGTGACTTCGCGGTCCACCGACAGGATGGACTTGAGCATGCCGGCGCTGTCGAATTCGGGGAAGAGGCGGATTTCGAAGGTGTGGCGCTGGCGGTCGCGGAACAGCTCCAGCTCGAAGCTGCGCGCCTCCCAGTTATTGATCAGCTGGCGGCATTCCTGCTCGAAGCGGGTGCTGGCCTCGTCGGTCCAGCCCTTTTCGCGCGGGGTCTTGCCCAGGTGGTCCTCCAGCGGCAGGTCGGAGAAGCGCGACACGCTGCGGTTGATGAACAGGCAATGCAGCTCCAGATCGTAGCGGGCGATGATGTCCTCGGAGTTTTCCACCAGGGTGCGGAACTGCTGCTCGCGGCGCAGCATCGCCGCCTCGTCGTGCTTGCGGGCGGTGACGATGCGGCAGATCGCGGTGAGCCGGTGGACCTTGCCGGCGCGCCAGGCCGGCTGCAGCGTCAACTCCAGCCATTCCCAGTGGCCGCTGTAGTGGCGGACGCGGAATTCGTGGCCGGCCTCGGGCATGTGCGGCGGCAGTTCCAGCACCTGGGCGAAGCGCGGCCGGTCCTCCGGGTGCAGCAGCAGCAGCCAGCGCGGGAAGTCCATGTCGCGGGTATGGGCCGGCATGCCGAGCAGCCGCTGTAGCGTGTGCACGCTGCCGCGCATGTGGCGGCGCGGCAGGTCGAATTCCAACAGGCCGAGACAGGCGTCCTGCACCGTGGCGCGGGCCTGGCGGTGTTGGCGGCGGCTTTGCAGCCATAGCGCGGCGGCGGCCAGCGCCAGCAGCCAGCCGGCCTGGGCGGCGAGCGAAGCGACATGGCCGTTGCCGGCTTGCGCAGGCTGCGCCCAGAGCGGCAGCAGGCCGCCGAGCATGGCCAGCGCCGGAAGGAATGAACGGTGAATCAAACAGCGCTCCACGAAAACGGCGGCGGGTCGAAACGGGAATTCTGACATCAGCGGCGGGGTGTTCCGCGCGGCGCTCGCCGCGCCGCTAGCCAAGCGTCGTATTTATGCAACAAATACAGTATGCTTGATGACGAAAGGGCGGAACATTCCGCGATGGCAAGCAAGTTGGCTGGCGCACGCTACGCGGCGGCGCGGGCGCGAGGTGGTTGAATGGATTTCTTTCCGATTTTTCTGAAACTGGGCGGCCAGCGCTGCCTGGTGGTCGGCGGCGGCGAGGTGGCGCTGCGCAAGGCGCGCCTGCTGCTGGCGGCCGGCGCCCGGCTGCAGGTCGCGGCGCCGGACTTGGTGCCGGAGTTAGCGCGGCTGGCCGAACGCTGCGAGCTCGAGCATCTGGCTGGCCGCTACGCCGCCGGGCAGCTGAGCGGGCAGCGGCTGGTGGTGGCCGCCACCGACGACGCGGCGGTCAACCGCCAGGTGGCGGCCGACGCCGAGGCGCTGGGCGTGCTGGTCAATGTGGTCGACGACGCCGAGGCGTCGCGCTATATCAGCCCGGCCGTCATCGACCGTTCGCCGCTGATGATAGCGGTGGCCAGCGGCGGCAGCGTGCCGGTGCTGGCGCGCTTGATCCGCGCCCGGCTGGAGAGCCTGATCCCGGCCGGTTACGGCCGGTTGGCGCGCTTCGGCTCCTCGTTCCGCGACGCAGTCAAGGCGCGCTTCCCCGATGTGGACGGCCGGCGGCGTTTCTGGGAAACGGTGCTGGAAGGCCCGTTGGCCGAGACGGTGATGAACGGCGACGAGACGGCGGCGCACAGCGAGATGGAGAAGCGCATCGCCGCCGGCGGCGACGGCGACGCCGGCGCGGTCTACCTGGTCGGCGCCGGGCCGGGCAATCCCGACCTGCTGACCTTCCGCGCGCTGAGGCTGATGCAGCAGGCCGATGTGGTGCTGTACGACAAGCTGGTGGCGCCGGCCTTGCTGGACCTGGTGCGGCGCGACGCCGAGCGGGTCTATGTCGGCAAGGCGCGCGCCAATCACGCGCTGCCGCAGGACGACATCAACCAGCTGATGGTCGATCTGGCTAAGCAGGGAAAGCGGGTGTTGCGGCTGAAGGGCGGCGATCCGTTCACCTTCGGCCGCGGCGGCGAGGAGATCGCCACGCTGGCCGAACACGGCGTCGCCTTCGAGGTGGTGCCGGGCATCACCTCGGCCAGCGGCGCGGCCGCCTATGCCGGCATTCCGCTGACGCACCGCGACTACGCGCAGTCGGTCACCTTCGTCACCGGCCACAAGCAGGACGGCACGATACAGCTGGATTGGCCGGCGCTGACCCGGCCGCAGCAGACGGTGGTGGTCTACATGGGCGTGTCGACGGCGGCCGAGCTGTGCCAGGCCTTCGTCGAGCACGGCCGCGCGGCCGGGACGCCGGCGGCCGCGGTGGAGTGGGCCACGACGGAGCGACAGCGCACCGTGTGCGGCACTTTGTCCAGTCTGCCCGGTCTGATGGCCTCGCACGGCATCGCGTCGCCGGCGCTGATCATCGTCGGCGAGGTGGTGGAATTGGCGGACAAGCTGGCCTGGTACCGCCGCAGCGAGAATTCAGCTGTTACAATTCAGGAAGATTGATCGCGCGGATGCGCGGGCCCGGCCCGCGCAAGTTCGAGCTTTGCTCAAAATAACGCGGCAGGTAAGTCTGTCCCGCCGCACCAAATTCGAAGACTCAGGCATGGTAGGTGTTCTGATAATTGCACATGGAGACCTGGGACGCAGCCTGGCCGATTGCGCCAAGCACATCCTGGGCCGGGAGCCGGAAAATCTGGCTGTGATGGCGGTGGACAAGACCGAAGACCCGGAACGCAAGCTGGCCGAGGCGCAAAGCCTGGTGGACGGGTTGGATCAGGGCGATGGCGTGGTGGTGCTGACCGATATGTACGGCGGCACCCCCTCCAACATCGCCAGCAGGCTGATCCGACCCGGCCGCGTAGAGGCGGTGGCCGGCGCCAGTCTGCCGATGCTGGTGCGTGCGTTGTGCTACAGCAGCCAGCCGCTGGAGATCGTCGTCAGCAAGGCGATCACCGGCGGTCTGGAAGGCGTGCTTTATATTATTCCGGGGGAAGGTAATGCTGCGATCTGAAGTCGAAATCATCAACAAGCTTGGCCTGCACGCGCGCGCGTCCAGCAAGTTCACCCAGTTGGCCAGCCGCTACAAGAGCGACATCTTCATCGCCCGCAACAATCGCCGCGTAAACGGCAAGAGCATCATGGGCGTGATGATGCTGGCGGCGGCCAAGGGCGCGCTGGTGGAGCTGGAGGTCAGCGGCGACGACGAGCAGCAGGCGATGGAGGCATTGATCGCGCTGATCAACAATCGTTTCGACGAGGCGGAATGACGCGTCATTGAGTGGGAGGCCGGTTTGCCCCGGCTTTCAGGGAGCCCGCTTGGGGCTGCCGACCGGCGTCCGGGACGTGGACGGCGACAGACGGTCGGACGGCGCCCTCCGGGCGGAGACAGCGGCAGGCATAGCACAATAACACCGGCCTGCCGGAGGAGGGGGCAATGAGCATCATCCTGCACGGTGTGGCCATCGGCGGCGGCATCGCCATCGGACGGGCCCACCTGATTTCGCGCAGCATGGACGATGTCGCGCACTATCTGCTGGAAGAGGACGAGATTCCGGCGGAAAAGGCGCGCTTCGACGAAGCGGTGAGGGCGACCCGCAAGGAGTTGGAGATGCTGTGGGGCAGCATCCCGGAGAACGCGCCGGCCGAGCTCGGCGCCTTCCTGTCGCTGCACATCATGCTGCTCGGCGACGTCACCATCTCGCGCGAGCCGCGCGAGATCATAGAGAAGCAGCACTGCAACGCCGAGTGGGCGCTGAAGCTGCAATGCGACCATCTGGTCGAGCAGTTCGACGCCATCGAGGAAGACTACCTGCGCGAACGCAAGAACGACGTGCTGCAGGTGATAGAGCGCATCTTCAATAATCTGGACGGCGACGCGCCGCAGCTGCCGGCGCCGGAAGACCTGGTCGAGGACCACATCCTGGTCGCGCACGACCTGTCGCCGGCCGACATGGTGTATTTCAAGGATTCCAATTTCGCCGCCTTCGTCACCGACGTCGGCGGCGCCACTTCGCACACCGCCATCCTGGGCCGCAGCCTGGACCTGCCGTCGGTGATCGCGCTGCACCACGCCCGCGAGCTGATACGCGAGGACGAGATGATCATCGTCGACGGCCAGCAGGGCGTGGTGATCATCAATCCGGACGCGCTGGTGCTGACCGAGTACCGCCGCCGCCAGCGCGCCTGGCGAGGCGCGCGCCGCAAGCTGTCGTCTATCCGCAAGTCGCACGCCGTCACCCGCGACGGCACGGTGATCGAGCTGTACGCCAATATCGAGCGGCCGCAGGACGTCGAGGACGTCCGCGAGTCGGGCGCCGTCGGCGTCGGCCTGTTCCGCAGCGAATTCCTCTTCCTCGGCCGCGACACGCTGCCGACCGAGGACGAGCAGTTCGAGGCCTACCGCCATGTGGCGGTGGCGCTGAAGGGCATGCCGGTCACCATCCGCACGATGGACCTGGGCGCCGACAAGAGTCCGAAATGGCTGAATCACTGCCAGGCCGACAATCCGGCGCTGGGCCTGACCGGCATCCGGCTGTGCCTGGCCGAGCCGCTGATGTTCCGCGCCCAGTTGAGGGCGCTGCTGCGGGCCTCGGCGCACGGCAAGATCCGCGTGCTGTTCCCGATGCTGAACTCGCTGCCGGAGCTGAAGCAGGCGCTGTTGCAGTTCGACTACGCCAAGGAGGAGTTGCGCGACGAGGGCATCGCCTACGCCGACGACATCGAAGTGGGCGCGATGATAGAAATCCCGTCGGCGGCGCTGGTGGCCGGCAGTCTGGCCAGGCATGTCGACTTCCTGTCGGTGGGCACCAACGACCTGATCCAGTACACGCTGGCGATAGACCGCAACGACGACACCGTCAGCCACCTGTACGATCCGATCCATCCGGCGGTGCTGAAGCTGATCCTGCACACCATCAAGACCGGCATCAAGGCCGACGTTCCGGTGTCGGTATGCGGCGAGATGGCCGGCGACGCCAAGCTGACCCGATTGCTGCTGGGCATGGGCTTGCGCAAGTTCTCGATGCATCCGGCCAATCTGCTGGCGGTCAAGCAGCAGGTGCTGACCAGCCATCTGGGTGAAATCGCGCCCGTCGCGACGCGCATGCTCAGATCGGAGGACCCTGATAAAATAGCCGATCTATTGCAACTGCTGAATGCAGAGCCGGGTGAATAGCCCGGCTTTTTTAATCGATGCTCAACGACCCTATCGACCTCGCCGCCGTCCGGCGCGCGCTGGTGATCAAGCTGCGCCATCACGGCGACGTGCTGCTGGCCTCGCCGGTGTTCTCCGCGCTGCGGGCGCAGGCGCCGCAGCTGGAAATCGACGCGCTGGTCTATCACGACACCCGCGAGATGCTGAGCTTGCATCCCGACATCAGCGAACTGCACACGATAGACCGGGGCTGGAAAAAGCTGGGGCCGCTCGGCCAGCTGCGCGCCGAGCTGGGGCTGCTGGCGCGTTTGCGGTCGCGGCGCTACGACCTGGTGATCACGCTGACCGAGCATAACCGCGGCGCCTGGCTGGCCCGCCTGCTCGCGCCGCGCTGGGCGGTCGGACCCAACGGCCCGTACGGTCGTTTCTTCAAGAAAAGCTTCAGCCACCGCTATCTGCAGGTGCCGGGCAACCGCCGCCATACCATCGAGGTGCATCTGGACGCGCTGCGGCGCATCGGCGTCTATCCGTCCGACGAGCAGCGTCGGCTGGTGCTGGTGCCGGGGCACAATGCCGAGGCGACGCTGGCGGCCAAGCTGGCGGAGCGAGGCCTGGAGCCCAGCGGCTATTTGCTGGTGCATCCGACCTCGCGCTGGTCGTTCAAGAGCTGGCCGGCCGACAGGATGGCGGCGTTGATCGACGCGCTGACGGCCCGCGGCGAGCGAGTGGTGCTGTCCGCGGCGCCGAGCGCCGAGGAAATGGCGATGATCGCCGATATCGAAAGCCGGCTGGCGCGGCCGGTGGCCAGTCTGGCCGGCCAGCTTTCGTTGAAGGAGCTGGCGGCGGCGATAGATCGTGCCAGTCTGTATATCGGCGTCGATTCGGTGCCGATGCACATCGCCTCGGCGATGACGACGCCTTGCGTGGCGCTGTTCGGACCGTCCGGCGACATCGAGTGGGGGCCGTGGCGGGTGCCGCATCGGGTGGTCCGCGCCGAGCTGCCGTGCCGGCCCTGCGGAAACGCCGGCTGTGGCGGCGGTTGGCGCAGCGAGTGCCTGGAGCGCATCGGCGTCGATCAGGTGCTGGCGGCGGTGGACGCTTTGCAAAAGGAAACAAAATGAAGCGTCTGGCCATCGTCAGGCAGAAGTACAATCCGGCGGGCGGGGCCGAGCGCATCGTCAGCGCCATCATCCGCCAACTGCGGGGCCGGGACGGCATCCAGCCGGTGCTGATCAACCGCAACTGGGAAGCGCTGGAAGGCGTGGAGGCGGTCAGCGTCAAGCCGTTCTATCTGGGCAGCGTCTGGCGCGATTGGGGTTTCGCCGGCGCGGCGCGGCGGGCATGGCGCAGCCTGGGGGCCGATCTGGTGCAGTCGCATGAACGCATTCCCGGCAGCCATGTCTATCGTGCGGATGACGGCGTCCATGCCGCCTGGCTGGCCGCCCGCGTGCGGCAGCAGGGGTGGCGGGCACGCGTCTCCATATGGTTCAACCCGTATCACCATTACATGCTGCGGGCCGAGCGGCGAATGTACCGCCATCCCGATTTTCGCGCGGTGATCTGCATTTCCGAGATGGTGAAGCAGGATGTGATCCGCCATGCCGGCATTCCAGCCGATCGTTGCGAGGTGATACACAACGGCGTCGACAGCGAGCACTTCCGCCCGGACGCCGCGCGCGCCGGCCGCGACGAGCTGCGCGGCCAACTCGGCATTCCCGCCGACGCGCCGGTGCTGGTGTATGTCGGCTCCGGTTTCGCCCGCAAGGGCGCGGCCCAGGCGATACGGGCCATCGTGCCGCATCGCGAGGCGAGGTTGGTGCTGGTCGGCGGAGACAAGCAGCTGGACCGTTACCGGCGGCAGGCGCAGAGCCTGGGCGTGGCCGACCGGGTGTATTTCCAGGGGACGCAGCGCGATGTGCGCGCCTATTACGGCATCGCCGACGGCTTCATCCTGCCGTCGGTGTACGAGCCGTTCGGCCTGGTGGTGACCGAGGCGATGGCCTGCGGCCTGCCGGTGTTGACCAGCACCCGCTGCGGCGCGGGCGAGCTGGTGGGCGAGGACGAGACCGGCTGGCTGGCAGAGCCGGACGACGACGCGGCCTGGCAGCGCAATGTCGCTCGCTGGCTGGCGGCGCGGGAGCGCTGGCCGACGATGGGCGAGCGGGCGCGGCTGCGGGTGCTGCCGTTGACCGAGGCCGCGATGGTGTCGCGAATGCTGCAACTGTTTGAACGTTTGCTGGGAGCCGCCTGATCGGCGCGGCCGATTCGGCGATGGAGTCGATTTGATGGAAAGCACACGATGAGGCCGGGACGTTTCCCCGGCCGTTTGCTGATTTTCGCCGCCTTGTTCCTGCGCCTGCTGGCGCAGCCCTGGCGTCGCAAGCCGGCGCCCGGCGCGGTGCGCCGGGTGCTGGTTCTGCATCAGTTCCTGCTGGGCGACGCCTTGATGGCGACCAGCCTGCTGGCCAAGGCCCGTCAGCGCTTCCCCGACGCCGAGATCGCGCTGGCCTGCCCGCCGGCGCAGGCGCCGCTGTACGCCGGACGGCCCTATGGCGTGCGCCCGCTGCCCTGGCAGCCGCGCGATTTCGCGTCGATCCGCCGCCTGTTCGCCGAGCCGCGCTTCGACATCGTCTATCTGATGGGCGAAAACCGTCTGAGCTTCCTCGCGCGCGCGCTGGGCGCGCGCTGGGTGGTCGGCTTCGCCGGCGAGGCGCCGGCCTACAAGAACTGGCTGGTCGACGAGGCGGTGCCGTACGCGGCGGAGCCGGAGGCCTGGACCGACACCGCGTCGCGGCTGATAGACGGACCGGAGCCGGCGCCGTTCGATCTGGCCGACTGGCCGCTGGAAACCCAGCTGCCGATGGCGTTGCCGTCGGACTATGTGTTGCTGCATGTCGGCGCCAGTTCCGCCACCCGTTATTGGACCGCGGCGGCCTGGAACCGCCTGGCTCAGGCGGTGAGGACCGCTGGTTGCCGGGTGTTGTGGTCCTGCGGCCCGGGCGAGCAGTCGCTGCTGGCCGGCATCGAGATCGCCGAACGCGATGTCTTGGTCGCCGGGACGTTGAATCTGCCCCAGTTGCGCGCGGTGCTGGCCCGCGCCCGCGCCTGCGTCTGTCCGGACACCGGCATCGCCCATCTGGCCAAGGTGGCCGGCGCGCCGTTATTGATGCTGTTCGGCCCGGGCAGCGAGACGCTGTTCGGCGCCAGCCGGTTTTTCCGCAATCAGATTTGCCTGGGCGCCGGCCCGGCCTGGTTTCCCTGCCGCGGACAAAGCAGCGTCCACCATCGCGAGGTGGAGTGGGCGCTGCGTTGCGGCCGCAAGCTGGGCGCGCGCGCCGGGGAGTGCCGTCGCGCCGCCTGCATGGAGGCGATCGATGCGGACGACGTTATTCGGAAATTGATGGGATTGTTGGCATGAGAATTGATTTGAGACGGCTATTGCAACTCGATACCGTGCTGGTTGCGCTGGCGCTGGTGTTTCTGACCATGGCCAATGTGTCGCACACCGTGGCCCTGCGTTACGCCATTCTCGGCGTGCTGCTGCTGGCCTGCCTGCCCGATTTGACGGTGGAGCGGCCGCTGCGGCTGCCGGCTCTGCTGCTGGGCGGTTTCGTCGCCTACGCCGCCTTGCATGCGGTCTTGCTGTCGCATTGGACCGAATACGCGTTGACGGAAATCTACAGCCAGTTGCTGGTCGGCGCGCTGTGGTTCGTCGTCGGCGTGATTCTGTTCCGCCGCCGCCTGCCGGTGTCCATCATGGACCTGGTGGTGTTGGCCGGCATGTCGCTGGCGGCGGTGGAATTCTTGCACGGCGCCTATCGCTACTGGACGAACGGCGAGTGGCCGTACATGGTGACGTTCACGACCGAGACCAAGCTGGAATTCACCTTCTTCATGAATTTCGTGCTGGCCTTCGTCGCCACCGCCTTCTGTTTCGACCGGCCGGGCAAGGAGCGTCTGTCCCGGCTGCCGCGCTGGGCGCTGGGCGCGATCGGCCTGCTGATCTTGTTCGTCAGCCTGAAGGCGGGCGCTCGCAACGGCATGATAGGCCTGGTTTATCTGTGCTTCTCGATGCTGGTGATTTTCATGCTGTTCGACGGGGCGAGGCTGGGCTGGCGCAAGGCGGTCCTGCTGGTGGTCCTGGTGGTGGTGGCCGTTGGCGCCCTGGCCGGCTATGCCTTCAAGGAAGACACCAGAAACCAGGTTTTCCTCGAGTCGGCGCGCGCCGGCTGGAATTATCCGGCGACCAAGGGCTGGTTGCGGATCGCGCCTTATCCGCTGATGCATGACGGCCGGACGGTCGACGAATCCGCTTACGAACGGGTGGCGTGGATACATAGCGGGCTGGATTTGATCATCGCCCGCCCGCAAGGCTATGGTTTCGCCCGCAACGCTTTTTCCCTGGCGCTGACGGAAACCGGCCATCCCAACAATGTCGGCCACAGCCACAGCGGCTTCATCGACTGGGGGGTGGGATTGGGCCTGCCGGGCGTGTTGTTGTGGCTGGCGTTTTGCGCGACCTTGCTCGGCTTCGGCTATCGGGCTTTCCGCCAGCGGCGGGAAATCCTGGGCCTGATGCTGATGCTGGTCACCGCAGGCTATCTGGGCCGCATGTTGATGGAGAGCGTCAACAAGGACCACATGCTGTATCTGTTCCTGTTCACCGCCGGCGCGCTGCTGGCGGAAATCCACCGGCGCAGTCCCGCCGTTACCGGCGGTAACGGCGGCCAAGACCGGCAAATGATATAGAATCTAGCGCTCGAAACAGGAAGTCCGCCCCATCATGCGTGATCTAGCACAATTCACCGTTGGCGAGTGGCTGCGTCTGCAGCCCTGCCAAGACGCCTTGAAGCAATGGCGCAACGATATCTGGCAGCGCCATTACCAGTCGCTGCGCGTCGAGGGGCAAGCGGCCTTTCTCGACGGCCTGGCCGGCCAGACGCAGGGCCTGGGCCTGGTGGTGGCTTTCGAGCAGCCGTGGGCGTTGAACTGGCAGTTGAAAATGGCGCGCGTCCATCTGTCCGACATGCGCCTGCTGGTGTTCGACAATTCCCGGCGTCCGGAGATGCGGCGCCAGATCGCCGAAGTGTGCCGCGCCAACGACGTGCCCTATCTGGGCCTGCCGGTCAATCCCACGCGCCATGTGAATCGCTCGCATGGCTTCGCGATGAACTGGATTTACCATAATGTGGTGCGGGAGCTGCGGCCGGCGCATTTCGCCTTCATCGACCACGACATGATTCCGGTGCTGGATAGCTCTTGCTTCCGCCCGCTGGCGGCGCAAGCAGTGTACGGCCTGCCCAATGTCAGCGAGTGGGCCTGGCAGCTGTGGGCCGGCTACTGCGCTTTCGACGGCGCTTTCGTCGAGAATCGGGCGCTGAACTTTCTGTATGATTTTTCCAATGGCCTGGATACCGGCGGACGCAATTGGCGTCCGGTGTACCGGGAACTGCCGCGGGCGCGGCTGAAGATGGCGGACCGGGCGTTTCCGGAAGTGGCCGACCCGCTGAGCGGCGCGCTGGCCAAGGTCGAGATGATAGACAACAGCTGGTTTCACATCGGCAATATCAGCTATAACAACGTTTTCCAGCAGAAAGCCGAACTTTGCCAGAACCTGGCGGCGGCGCTGGACGAGGGGGCGACGTGGCTGGAACTGTGCCCGTCCCTGACCGCTGGACGGTCGGAATAGGATACTAATGGTCAAGCACTCCCTCCAATACAATTGGAAAGTCTATCGGCGGCTATTGGGCTACCTGCTCGGCTATTGGCAGGTCCTGTTGTTGTCGGTGCTGTCGATGATGCTCGCGGCGCTGACCGAGCCGGCTTTGGCGTGGCTGATGAAGCCGCTGATCGACGGCGGCTTCGTCAACAAGGACCCTCACACCATGGTCTGGGTGCCGATGGCCATCGTCGGCGTCTTCCTGGTGCGCGGCCTGACCAGCTTCGTCAACGAATACACCGCCAGTTGGCTGACCGGCCATCTGGTGCAGACCTTGCGTCAGGAGATGTTCGCCAAGCTGGTCCGTCTGCCGGTGCCTTATTACGACGAGCACCAGTCGGGCCGCCTGATGTCGCGCATCGCCTACGATGTCAATCAGGTGACCGAGGCCGGTTTCAATGTGATCACCGTCACGGTGCGGGACGGCGTCACCGCCTTGTCCCTGCTGAGCCTGCTGTTGTGGATAGACTGGCAGCTGACGCTGATCTGCCTGGTGGTGATGCCGGCGGTGACGTGGTGCATGCGGGTGGTCGGCAAGCGGCTGCGCGGGCTGGCGCGAGAAAACCAGCAAAGCATGGCGCAGATGACCCAGATACTGGGCGAGAGCATAGACGGTCAGCGCGTGGTCAAGGTATACGGCGGAGAGGGGCAGGAAATCGCCCGTTTCAACCACTCGGCCGAGTCGCTGCGGCGCAATCAGGTCAAGCAGAGCGCCGCCAGCTCCGCCAGCACCGGGATCACCCAGTTGCTGATCGCCTGCGCGCTGGCGGCCATCCTGTATTTCGCCGCCCTGCGCGCCCAGCACGGCAATTTCAGCGCCGGCGGCTTCATGACCTTCCTGACCTCGATGATGGGGCTGTTCGCGCCGATCAAGCGCATCACCGGGGTGTCGCAGGCGATGCAACGGGGGCTGGCCGCCGCCGAGTCGGTGTTCTCCTTCCTGGATACGCCGGAAGAGCCGGACCATGGCCGGCGCGTGATGCCGCAGACCCGCGGCGAGCTGGCGTTCTCCGGCGTGTCCTTCAGTTATCCCGGCTCCGAGCGTGTCGCGCTGCAGGATATCGAGCTGACGGTGCGGGCGGGCGAGACGGTGGCCCTGGTCGGTTCGTCCGGCAGCGGCAAGACCACGCTGGTCAGCCTGGTTCCGCGCTTCTACGAACCCGACGCCGGCCGGCTGCTGCTTGACGGCGTGCCGTTGACCGACATTCCCTTGGCTGATCTGCGCGGCCATATCGCCATGGTCAGCCAGGATGTGCAGCTGTTCAACGACAGCGTCGCCGCCAATATCGCCTATGGCCGACAGGGCCGGGTCGCGCGCGAGGAGATCGTCGCGGCGGCGCGCGCGGCCAATGCGCTGGAGTTCATCGAGGCGATGCCGGAAGGCTTCGACACCATGATAGGCGAGAACGGCGTGCGCCTGTCCGGCGGACAGCGGCAGCGGCTGGCGATCGCCCGCGCCTTGTTGAAGAACGCCCCGTTGCTGATCCTGGACGAGGCGACTTCGGCGCTGGACACCCAGTCGGAACGGCTGGTGCAGGCGGCGCTGGAAAACCTGATGCAGAACCGCACCACCATCGTCATCGCCCATCGCCTGTCCACGATAGAGAACGCCGACCGCATCGTGGTGATGCACCAGGGGCGGCTGGCCGAAGAGGGCGGGCACCAGGAATTGCTGGCCAGGGGCGGCTTGTATGCACGCCTGCACAGCCTGCAGTTCCGCGAGCAGGACGAGGCCTAGCCAGGCTCTCAAAGCAAAAAGGCCGCGAATTCGCGGCCTTTTTTGCGTGCCTCCGATACCGGCGCGCTACAGTTCCATCGAGAACAACGGGTCCTGCGGGTCCAGCTGGCGGCCATTCTCCTGGATGGTGCGCCATACCGGCTGTCCCTGCACCTGTTCCCGCACGTCGCGGGCCAGCAGCGCGTAGGCCTTGCGGTTCCTGTCTTGCGAGTAGACGCGCAGCAGCGCCACCTTGGCGTGCAGATTGTCGGGATCGTCTTTCAGGGAATCCTTCAGGACCCTCACCGCTTCACGGGTGCGGCCGTAGGCTAGGTAGACTTCGGCCTCTCCCACCGGATCGATGCCGCGATGGGTCGGCTTGGTGTATCGCAGGCGTCGCCAGAACTGGCGCAAGGAATAATAGACAAGCATCAGGGCCAAGCTGCTGGCCAGTGCCGTAAAAACATCCATTCTGTTTCTCCCCCTCGGTGGTACAACATCTTATGTAGTCTGTTGATTATTCTGAAGAGGAGGGCGGCTTGGCAATCCGTATAAATCCGTAAACCGCCCGACAGCCCGAAATCAGCTGTTTGCCCGTAGCGTCCGCTCCAGTAGTTCGGGGGCCAGGCCGGGCTGGATCTCCGCCCGGCCCAGTTCGCGCAGCAGCACGTAGCGTACGGTGCCGGCCTCCACCTTCTTGTCGTGCGCCATCAGGCGCAGCCATTGTTCGGTGGGCATCTGCGGCGCCCGGACCGGCAGGCCGGCGGCGGCGATCAGTCGCCGCACCCGCTCGACGTCGGCGGCGGACAGCCAGCCCAGTTCGGCCGACGCGGCGGCGGCCAGCACCATGCCGGCGGCGACGGCTTCGCCGTGAAGCCAGACGCCGAAGCCCAGGCCGGCCTCGATCGCGTGGCCGAAGGTATGGCCCAGGTTCAACAGCGCGCGCACGCCATTTTCCTTTTCGTCTTCGGCGACGATGGCGGCCTTCATCTCGCAGCTGCGCTTCACCGCGTATTGCAGCGCCGCGCTGTCGCGGGCGCGCAGCGCGGCCATATTGTCCTCCAGCCAGGCCAGGAAGTCGGCGTCGCCGAGCAGGCCGTATTTGATCACCTCGGCCAGGCCGGCCGACAGCTCGCGTTCAGGCAGCGTCGCGAGCAGGTCCATGTCGGCGATCACCGCCTTCGGCTGGTAGAAGGCGCCTATCATGTTCTTGCCGAGCGGATGGTTGATCGCGGTCTTGCCGCCGACCGACGAGTCCACCTGCGCCAGCAGCGTGGTGGGAATCTGGATGAAGGGCGCGCCGCGCTGGTAGCAGGCGGCGGCGAAGCCGGTCATGTCGCCGATCACGCCGCCGCCCAGCGCGATCAGCGTGGTCTTGCGCTCGGCGTTGTCGGACAGCAGCGCGTCGAAGATCAGGTTCAGCGTCTGCCAGTCCTTGTGGACTTCGCCGTCGGGCAGCGTCACGGCGGCGCAGGACACGCCGCGGGCCTCCAGCGCGCCTTGCAGCCGGGCCAGGTAGAGCGGGGCGACGGTTTCGTTGCTGACGATGGCCACTTTCGGCAGCGGCAGGTGGGGCAGCAGCAGATCGACCTGTTCCAGCAATCCATGGCCAATATGTATCGGGTATCGGGTATCGGGCAGGATCAGGTCGAGGGTGATCACGAATCAGCTTCCTTGGCTTGGATGGCGGGCCTGCAACTGGTCCACCAGGCGGGCGACCAGAAGATTGACGTTTTGTTGGGTGGTGTCGACGATGATGTCGGCGATTTCACGGTACAGCGGGTCGCGTTCGTTGAACAGCGTTTCCAGCTTGGCGCGCGGATCGGCGATCTGCAGCAGCGGGCGGTTCTTGTCGTGCAGGGTGCGGGCCAGCAGATCGTCGATGGCGGCGCGCAGGTAGATGACGGTGCCGTAGCGCGCCAGCACCTGGCGGTTCTCCTCGCGCAGCACGGCGCCGCCGCCGGTGGCCAGCACGATGTCCTGCTGGCGGGCCAGATCGAGGATCACGCAGGCCTCGCGATTGCGAAAGCGCATTTCGCCCTCGATGTCGAAGATGGTGGCCACGCGCACGCCGGTGCGCGCCTCGATTTCCTGGTCGGAATCGTAGAACGTCTTGCCGGTGCGGCGCGCCAGCGCTCTGCCCACCGTGGTCTTGCCCGCGCCCATCAGGCCGACCAGAAAAAAGTTGCCTGCCAATTTCTCCATGGCAGGCATTGTAGCCGATAGCCGTCGGCTCTGTCTTGACCCCGTCAGCTGCCGGCGGCGATCAGGTCGTTGACCACTTTGGGGGTGATGAAAATCAGCAGTTCGCTGCGTTTGTCGATTTTCTGCGTGCTGCGGAACAGCGCGCCCAGCAAGGGGATGTCGCCGAGCAGCGGCACCTTGTTGGTCACATTGTCCAGCTGCTGCTGATAGATGCCGCCTATCACCACGGTGCCGCCGTTGTCGACCAGCACCTGGGTGACGATCATCTCCGTGGTCAGCGACGGCGTGCCGTTGACCGTCTGCTGGAAGTTGGCGGAATCCTTGTTGACGGTGACGTCCAGCAGCACGTGGTTGTCCGGCGTGATCTGCGGCTTTACCTTCAGGCTCAGCACCGCCTTCTTGAACGATACCGAGGTGGCGCCGCTGGAGCTGGCTTCCTGGTACGGAATTTCGGTGCCCTGCTCGACGGAGGCTTCCTGCCGGTCCGAGGTCATCACCCGCGGGCTGGAGATGATGCGGCCCTTGTCCTCGGCCTGCAGCGCCTGCAACTCCAGGCCGATGATGCCGGACTGGCCGACGCTGTACAGCGCGGTCAGCGAGCCGGCCGGATTGCTGATCGGCAGGTTGACGCCCGGAGTGACCGCGTACGGCGTCGGCGTCGCCGACTTCACCGGCGGAATGCGGCCGTTGGCGTTGGTGATGGAGTTGGCGAGGCCGCTGCCGCTGAGCAGGCCGGTGCTGCCCACGCGTTCGTAGGCGAGGCGCACGCCGAGATCGCGTTCCCAGTTGTCGGTGGCCTCGACGATGCGCGCCTCGATCAGCACCTGCTTCACCGGAATGTCGGTCTTGGCGATGATGTCGCGCAGCTTGTCTATCACGGTGCCGATGTCGTTGATGATCACGGTATTGGTTTTCGGATCGATCAGCACGCTGCCGCGCTCGGACAGCAGGCTCTCCTTCTTGCCGGAGGTGTTGTCGCCGTCCAGCACTTTCTTGAAGTCCTCGGCCGAGCGGTAGCGCAGCACGAAGGTTTCCGAGCGCAACGGCTCCAGCGTCGCCAGCTGCTGGCGCGCTTCCTGCAGCTGCTTGTCGCGCGCCAGGAGTTCGTCGCGCGGCGCGATTTGTATGATGTTGCCGTTGCGGCGCTGGTCCAGGCCCTTGGTCTGCAGGATCAGGTCCAGCGCCTGGTCCCAGGGCACGTCTTTCAGCCGCAGCGTGATATTGCCGCTGACCGAGTCGCTGGTGACGATGTTGAGCCCGGTGAATTCGGCGATCACCTGCAGCACGGTGCGCACTTCGATGTTCTGGAAGTTCAGCGACAGCTTGTCGCCCTTGTACTGCGGCTTGCCGTTGCCGGTGTCGGCCACCAGGTCCGCCGACGGGCGGCGCACCTCGACCACCAGCTTGCCGTCGGTCTGGTACGAGGAGTAATCCCAGTCGCCCTGCGGCATGATCAGCAGCCGGATGTTGTTGCCCTGGTTGACGGCGTCCACCTTGGCCACCGGCGTGCCGAAGTCGGTGACGTCGAGCCGGCGCACCTGCTGGCGCGGCAGCGCGGCGCCGATGACGTTCACCACCAGGTTCTTGCCGTCGCGGCGGATGTCGACCGGGGTGTTGGGGCTGGGCAGCGTCAGCGCCACCTGGCCCTCGCCGTTGCGGCCGCGGCGGAAGTCCAGGCTGGCGCCGGTCGACGCGCCGACCATCGGGGACGCCTGGTTTTGCGGCGGCAGCTGTTCGACCGGCGTGGCGTCCTGGCCCGGCGACAGCGAGCCGTCCAGCGTCAGCAGCAGCTTGTTGCCGCTGACCACGCTGCGGTAGGAGGCGTTGCGGGCCAGGCTGAGCACCAGCCGCGAGCGGCCGGTGGCCTCGACGGCGACGGCCGAGCGCACCAGCGCGCCGTCGCTGTTGACGGTTGGTTTGGCCAGCTTGACGCCGGTGTCGGCGAAGTCCAGCGCGATGCGCGGCGGATTGGACATGGCGAAGCTGTTGGGTCGCACCGCCGGACCGTCGAAGGTGATCTGCACCGTCTGCTGGTTGCCGTCGACCTTGCCCATCTCTATCGCGGTGATGGCCGGCCCCGCCCACGCGGCTTCCGCTGCCAGGCCCAGCGCCAGCCCGCCCAGCAATGCGATGGAAAACTTGTTCATTTGTTCTGCCCTTGTTCGTCAAGATGCAGGCTGCTGTCGCGCTGCACCCATTCCCCATTCAGGTCTTCGACGGTTTCGGAAAGCACGACTTGGGAATCGTCGATGGCGGTGACCTTGCCGAAATTGGGACCGATGTAGTTGCCGGACTGCACCCTGTAGATGGCGCCCTCCGGCGTGCGGATCAGCGCGTACATCGCATTGCCGCGCCTGAGCGTGCCCACCATCGCCAGCTTGTCCAGCTCATAGTTCTCCAGCGCTTCGCGCGGTCGCTTCATGTCGGGGGCGTTGGCCGAGTTCTGCGTCTTGCCGGCCTGCAGCTTCTGCGCGTTGAACGGATCCGTCAGGTCGAAGGCCTGGTAGCTGAACGGCTTGTAGGTCTGCACCTGCGGCAACGGCTCGATCTGGCCGCGCAGCCCCTGGCTGCTGGTGACCATCCAGGCTCTCAGATCTTCGGTGCCGGGACCGCCGCAAGCGCAGAGCAGCAGCGTCAGGGGCAGCAGTCCGGCCAGTCGTCTGTTCATCGCGTCGGCCCCCTCACTTGGCCGGCGCCGGCGCCAGTCCCGCCCGCTCGCTGGGTTCCAGCGCGCGGTAGGTGTGGGCGGTGGCGTCCATGGTCAGCCGGTTGTCCTTGCCATTGCTCGGATTGAGGCTGATGTCGCTGATGGTGACGATGCGGGACAGCTGGGCCACGTCGTTGACGAAGGCGGCCAGGTCGTTGTAACTGCCGGACAGGCGTATGGTGATCGGCACCTCGGCCATTTCCGCCGAACGGGTCTCGGTGCCGGGCTTGAACAGGTCGAACTGCAGGCCGCGGCCGATGCCTGCCTGGTTGATTTCGGTCAGCAAGGTGTCCATGTCGGACTTGGTCGGCAACTGCTTCAGCAGCGCGCCGAAGGAGGCGTCGATCTCCTTCAACTGCTGTTGCAGCGCGTCGAGGTTGACCGCCTGGCGCTTCTTGTCGATGAAGGTCTGCTTCAACTGATCCTCGTGCTGGCGCGCCTGGTTCAGGTGATCGTTCTGTTCGCCGAGCACGAAGAAGTACCCGAGCCCGATCACCAGCAGCGCCAGCAGCGCCAGCATCAGCCCCTGGGCCTGCAACGGCCAGTTGGGCATGTCCTTGGGGTCGAGCGCGCGTAGTTCGTCCAGCGTCATGGCTTGGCTCCCGGTGGTTTGCCGCCCGGCGGCGGCGTGGCAGGGGTCTGGCGCAGGCTGGCGTTCAGGGTGAAGGCGCTGACGCGCTGGTTGTTGACGATGGTGGCCGACACCTCGACCAGCACCGGCGCCTCGAAGCTCTCCGATTGGCCGAGCTGGCGCATGTAGCCGGACACGCGCGCGCCGGACTGGGCGTAGCCGGTCAGCGTGACCTGGTTGCCGGTCTGCTTGAAGGTGCGCAGATAGACGCCGTCCGGCGTCTGCCGGACCAGCTGGTCGAACAGGTGCACGGCCTCGTTGCGGCCTTCCTGCAGCCGCTCCACCAGCTGCTTGCGAGCCAACAGGTCGTCGCGTTGCTTCTTCAGTTTGCCGATGTCCTTGATCTGGCCGTCCAGCCTGCCGATCTCGGTCTGCAGGAACTGGTTGCGCACCTCCTGCTGCGCGACCTGATGGTCCAGCACCAGATAGGCCACGGTCACCAGCAGCAGCGACGCCACGGCGGTGGCGCCCAGCATCAGCTGGAAGCGCAGCCGGTGGGCGGCTTTTTTCTGCTCGCGGTGGGGGAGGAGGTTGATCCGTATCATTCAGTCGAACCTCCTGAGCGCCAGGCCGCAGGCGATCAGCAGCGAAGGCGCGTCCATCAGCAGCTCCTTCAACCGTATCGTCGGAGATTGCACCATGGTGGTGAACGGATTGGCGATCATGGTGCTGATCTGGGTGCGGCCGGCGACCGCGTCGTCTAGGCCGGGCAGCATGCTGCAGCCGCCGGCGAGCAGGATGTAGTCGACGCGCAGATACTGGGACACGCTGACGGTGGTGTAGAAGAACTGCAACGCGCGCTGGATCTCCTGGGCCAGCGAATCGATGAAGGGGTGCATCAGCTCCGGCTCGTAGCCGTCGGGCAGCGCCATGCTGCGCTTGCCGTTCTCGGCCTCGTCGAAGCTGATGTTGTAGCGGCGCTGGATGTCGCGCGTCAGCTGGTGGCCGCCGAAAGCCTGCTCGCGGTAGTAGATCTGCTGGCTGTTGCGGATGATGTTGCAGTGGATGCGGGTGGCGCCGATGTCGAACAGCGCGAAGGTCTGGTTCATGCCCTGGTCGGGCAGTTGCTGCTGGATCTGCTCGAAGGCGGTCATCATCGCGAACGATTCGACGTCGACCACCTGGGCGCGCAGGCCGGCCATCTCGACCACCGCCACCCTCTCCTCGACCTTCTCCTTGCGCGCGGCGCACAGCAGCACTTCCAGGTCGTCTATGCTGGACGGCGACGGGCCGAGCACCTGGTGGTCGAGATTGACCTCGTCCAGCGGGAACGGAATGATCTGGTTGGCCTCGGACTCCAGCATCTGGTCGAGGTCCTCGGTCTGGCTGACCGGCACCAGCAGCTTCTTGTAGATGGCCATCTGCGTCGGAATGGCGATGGCGGCGCTGCGTATCGGGCTGCCCAGTCGCTTCCAGGCATGGCGCAGCGCTTCGGCGATGCCGTCGATCTCCACCAGATTGCCATCGTTGACGGCGTCCTTGGGCAGCGCCTCTATCACATAGCGCTCGACCTGGTAGTTCTTGCCATTGCGCGACAGCTCCACCAGCTTGATCGCGGTATTGCTGATATCCAGGCCCAGCAGCGGCGCGTTGCGGGATTTCCCGAGTCCCAGTTGTTCGAGCCACGGCTGTCCGAACCTAAGTTTGTCGAATAGCATCTGCGCCTCAATCCCGTCTCTTCGCAACAGAATTTCGAACTGTTGCCGCCATTGTTTGTCTTGTTGGCTTTCACAAGACGTTATAATCCGGTTTCCAGTGAAAGCCCATCGTAAATATGCTCAGACGATTTCTTGCAATATTGGCAGGCGTGTTTCTTGGCGGCGTGGTACTGCTGGCGGGCGCCGCAGCCATTGCTGTCATCATAACCTACCCGCGACTGCAAAGCCTTGATGTAATCACCGATTACCGGCCAAAAATCCCGCTTCGCGTCTATTCCGCCGACAACCAGCTGTTGGGCGAGTTCGGCGAGGAGCGGCGCTCCTTCTCCCGCATCCACGAGGTTCCGCAGCTGATGAAGCAGGCGGTGCTGGCCGCGGAGGACGAGCGTTTCTATCAGCATAGCGGCATAGATTATCTCGGCATCATGCGCGCCGCCGTCGGCAATCTGGTGTCCGGCCATGCCCGCTCCGGCGCCAGCACGATCACGATGCAGGTGGCGAAGAACTTCTTCCTGTCCAGCGAGAAGACCTTCACCCGCAAGTTCAACGAAGCCTTGCTGGCGTTCAAGATCGAGCACACCTTGAGCAAGGACCAGATTCTGGAGCTGTACTTCAACCAGATCTATCTGGGCCAGCGCGCCTACGGCTTCGCCGCCGCCGCCCAGGCTTACTACGGCAAGCCGCTGAACCAGCTGACCGTCGCGCAGATGGCGATGCTGGCCGGCCTGCCGAAGGCGCCGTCGGCCTACAATCCCATCGTCAATCCGGACCGCGCCAAGCTGCGGCAGCAGTACGTGCTGCGTCGCATGCGCGAACTGAACTTCATTACCCAGCAGCAATATGATGAAGCGTTGAACGAGCCATTGCAGCTGGCCAGTCAGGCGGCCGATACCAGCCAGCCCGGCCAATATGTTGCGGAAATGGTACGCCAGGCGATGTACGAGCGTTACAAGGAGGCCGCTTACACCGAGGGCTTCAAGGTGTACACGACTTTGGACAGCCGCCACCAGAAGTGGGCCTACGACGCCTTGCGCGCCGGCCTGGTCGACTATGACCGCAAGATGGGCTATCGCGGACCGGAAAGCGTGCTCGACCTGCCGTCCGGCGAAGGCGAGGACCTGACCGAGGCGCTGGACGAGGCGATGGGCGATCTGCGCGACAGCGGCGACATGCTGCCGGCCATCGTGCTGTCGGCCAGCCCGTCCGAGGTGCGCGCCTATATGCGCGGCGGCAAGACCGCGATCCTCAAGGGCCCGGGCCTGGAGTTCGCCCGCCGCGCGCTGAGCGGCAAGGCCTCGGCCCAGCTGCAGATCCGCCGCGGCGCGGTGATCCGCGTGCTGGCCAACGCCAAGGGTTACTGGGAAATCGTGCAGATGCCCGAGGTGGAGGGCGCCTTCGTGTCGCTGGACACCCGCACCGGCGCGATCAAGTCGCTGGTCGGCGGCTTCGACTTCAACCGTCGCAGCTTCAACCATGTGACCCAGGCCTGGCGTCAGCCCGGTTCGTCGTTCAAGCCGTTCATCTATTCGGCCGGCGTCGAGCGCGGCATCACGCCGTCGACGCTGATCAACGACGCTCCGCTGTCGGTGCCGGGCGTCAACGGCCAGCTGTGGGAGCCGAAGAACGACGACGGCAAGTTCGCCGGCCTGATCACGCTGCGCCAGGGCCTGACCCGGTCCAAGAACCTGGTGTCGGTGCGCGTGCTGATGGCGGTGGGCACCGACTACGCCCAGCAGTACATCCAGCGCTTCGGTTTCTCCGCCAAGCAGCATCCGGCCTATCTGCCGATGGCGCTCGGCGCCGGTTCGGTGACGCCGTTGCAGATGGTCGAGGGCTATTCGGTGTTCGCCAACGGCGGCTACCGCACCAAGGCCTATTTCATCGACCGCATCGAAGACCAGTCCGGCCGCGTGCTGGCCAAGACCGTGCCCACCGTGGCCGGCCAGAACGCGCAGCAGGCGATAGACCCGCGCAACGCCTTCATCATCCGTTCGATGCTGGGCGACGTGGTGCGCTACGGCACCGGCTTCCGCGCGATGAGCCTTGGCCGCACCGATCTCGCCGGCAAGACCGGCACCACCTCGGATTGGAAGGACGCCTGGTTCGTCGGCTTCAACCCCAATCTGGCGGCGGCCACCTGGGTCGGTTTCGACCAGCCGCGCTCGCTCGGCCGCTACGGCTATGGCGGCACCGCGGCGCTGCCGATCTGGATCAACTACATGGGCAATGCGCTGAAGGGCCAGCCGGTAGTGGCGCCGCCGGTGCCGCAGGGCATCGTGGTGAAGCCGGGCGCCGGTCAGCGCGGCGGCGACGAGTACTACTACGAGGAGTTCCAGAAGACCAATCCGGAGCTGCGCATCGACAATCAGGGCACCGTGCCCGGCGGCGACGAAGACGCCAGCGCGCCGAAGTCCGACGCCGACGGCAACAAGCCGGCCGCGCAGGACGCGGTGGAGAACGTCAAGGACCAGTTGTTCTAGACGGCGGCGCGGCAATGAACAACCCCGGCGGAATCGCTTCCGCCGGGGTTTTTTCATGCGCGGCTCGAAAGAGACCTTGAACCGGCTCTCAGAACCTGTTCACGGTCTTTTTCCGGCAGCGGCCATTTTTTGTCGGATGCAGGGAGCGGAAAACGGCCCCGAAGGGCAGCCCAGCCAGGCGGCCATCTGCCGCGTTGTCGGGCTGGGCCTTGGAATCACCAAGGCCTGCCCCCTCCGCCTTGCATCTGGCCGCCTGGCTTGGCTGCGCTGCTTGAAAAAAGATCGTGAACAGGTTCTCAGGACTGGGCGGGGCAGCGGCTCAGCAGCCGCTGGATGTCGGCCGGCTGCAGCACGTCGTGCTCCATGCCGCGCTGCAATAAGGCCATCAGATAATGTCTGCCGAAAATGGGCGAACCCTCCCATTCGCTGCCTCGTCCGCCGAGAATGGTGGGCAGCGTGATCAGCACTTTTTCTCCATTGATGACATCGATCGCGAATTCGTCTTCGCGAATGGATTCAGGGATGCTTTGGCTGTGCATGGCGGATCGACCTCGGGGTGCGGATGCGATGTTTTATCGACGGTGCGCGCGCGGTGGGAGTGACGTAAATATTTTAATGTGGTTCAGCGATATTATATTATCATACTGCGAGCGGCAATGGCGAAAGCGCTAATACGTGTTGAATGTGCGGGTCTCGATAATGTCCTAATAAGTTTTATCTGTGTTTAATTTATTTTGTAGGGCACAGTTTTAATTCGAGACGTATACACAATTAACTTTCGTTTGCGCAGGTGATTTCACCGCTTTATATTTGGCGGTCCGTTACCAGGCGGTACGGCAGAATCTCGCTTTTCCGATGGCGCGGATCTTGCGGCATCGAAATTGGAAAAGGGCGATTTCAACCATATTCGGGATAGGCGAATGGCGAAAGGCATGGAAAGGGGGCTGCAGGAGGATCAGGGCCTGCTGGCGGCGATTGCCCGCAATCTGGCCGGCCTGATGAGCAGGCATGGCGTCGACGCGATGCGGCTGAGCGATGAAACCGGCCTCGGCATCGCCACCATCAATAATCTGCGGCGTGGCGTCGGCAATCCGACGCTTTCCACGCTGGGCGAGATCGCCCGTTATTTCCAGGTGGGCATTGGCGAATTGGCCGCCGTCGATCCGGACGTCGCGACGGAGCGTGGTCCGGCGGTATTTTCGATGCCGCTGACCGGCATAGGCCGGCTCGGGGATTTCATCGACGCAGGCGTGGCGGATCTGGGCCATTACTGCGCCGAAGTGGCCGGTTATGCCGGCCGGACGCTGTTCGCGGTGCTGGTCAACAACGACACGCTGTACCCGCATTACGCTCAGGGCACGGTGTTCATCATGGTGCGGGAAAGCCGGCCGCAGGACGGTGATATCGTGCTGGTGCGGATAGGGGACAACCCGCCTTGTCTGCGCCGGGTATACGTGGAGGAGGAATTCTTGCTGTTTCTGTCGATTTCGGCGCTGAACGACATGGCGCCTTCGCTGTATAAAAACTACCAGGTGCTGGCCGTGGTGCTGAAAGCCATCAAGACTTTGTCGGGGGGCGCGCGGTGAACGAATTCCGCCTGTACGGACTGATCGTCGGCTTGACGGTCACCATCATGATTATTTGCGATTCGCTGGTGTACAAGACGGTGGATATCTACAGCCTGAAGATCACCGCCAGCGGCATCGTGTTTTCGCTGTGCTATCTGCTGTCGACCATTTCCACCGAAGTATACGGTTACAAGCTCGGCGGGCGCACGGTGTGGATCATCGTCATCTGTCAGACGCTGTTCGTGTTGATCCTGAACGCCTTCGCGCTGATCCAGCCGGACAACAACGCCATTTCCAAGCAGTACTACCAGCTGTTCCATGAATTCTGGCGGGTGATGGTGGGCACCTGGATTTCGGTGCCGGCCTCGTATTTCTGCAACGGTTTCATCGTGTCGCGGCTGAAGATCTTTTTCGCCGGCCGCTTCTTCTTCGTCCGTTATCTGATCGCCTCGATGCTGGCGCAGGCGGTGCTGTTGCTGACCGCCTATCCGATCAGCCTGTCGTCCAAGTACAGCGGCGCCGAGCTGGTCAACATCATCGCCACCACCTGGTCGTACAAGGTGTGCATGTCGGTGTTGCTGTTGCCGTTGGGTTATTACCTGGTGGCGGTGATCAAGAAGATAGAGCGAACCGACTATTTCGACTGGGAAGTCTCCTACAATCCGCTGGCGGTCTTCCGCGACAACGGCGACGGCGTCGAACGCAACCGTTTTGGCAGGGCCCGCGCATGAAGCTCCTGCAATTGACCGACCTGCATCTGTTCGCCGAGCGCGGCGGCCGTCTGCTCGGCCGCGACACCCATGCCGCGCTGGACAGGGTGCTGGCCGCGGTGAAGGCGATGGGGCCGGGCGCCGCCGACGCGGTGCTGCTGACCGGCGACGTGTCGCAGGACGAGTCGGAAGGCTCGTACCGGCTGGCGGCCGAGGCGCTGGCCGGTCTCGGTCTGCCGGTGTACTGGATCGCCGGCAACCACGACGTCCGGCCGACGATGGCGCGGGTGTTCGCCGACTACGCCTTCCTGCGCCCGCTGGACGTGGTGGAGCTGGGCGGCTGGACCTTCATCGGCGTCGACAGTTGCGTGGCGGGACAGGACGCCGGCGAGATTGCCGAAGCCGAGCTGACGCTGTTGCGCCGGCGCCTGGCGACGGTCGGGCAGGGCAAGGCCGCGGTGGTGCTGCACCACCATCCGCTGGCGGTGGGCACGCCGCTGCTGGACGATTGCATGCTGAGGCAGAGTTCGCGTTTCTGGCGGGCGGCGCTGGACGCCAGGCTGCCGCTGGTCATCTGCGGCCATGTGCACGGCGAACACAGCCTGTCCTATCGAGGCTGCGCGCTGGAAGTGGCGCCGGCCACCTGTTTCCAGTGGCGCGACGGCGCCTGCGATATCGAGATCGACGACAGGGCCGGCTACCGGCTGTTCCGCTTCGAGGCCGACGGCTACCGGGTAGCCAGCTTATTTGCGTGAGCGCAGCGGCACCACGTTGTCGGCTTCCGCTCCGGCTTCGGCGCGGCCTTGCGTCGCCAGCGCCCGCAGCTGGCCGGATACCTTGCGGCCCTTGTTGAAGCCGGTTTCGTAGGCGATCTTGCAGATTTCGTGCGGCGGCAGGCGCTGGAACAAGTCGATGTTGCCGCAGATGCTCTCGCCGGAATACACCTCCTCGCGGCCGTGATTGGCGATGCGGTACTGGTTGCCGCGAATGGCCTCGGTGACCCGGCATTCGCCGGCGCTTTCCTTCAGGCTGTTCTCGTACAGCGCGATGCCGATCAGGTCCTTCGGATTGACCGCCGACAGAATCTGCACGTTTTCGATGATGTCGCGGTGGCGCAGCTTGATGATGTCGTGGGTGCCGTACTGCTTGAACACGTAGACGGTGGCGTCGCCGTCCCGGCCGGGCACGATTTCGCACAGCGACAACTGATAGGGCGGGTTGAAGACGGCCGCGATCCAGTTCTTTAAATTGCGCAGGCTTTGAAACGGCATCGGGTTCTCGTCGTCGCTGTGAAACCGCCGACGGTTTGCCGGGAGCGGGTTTCGGTTTGGGGAGTGGACAGCAAGCGGCCTGTCCGGCCGCGCGTATCGGGGCCGGACGGCTCGATCGGCGCGAAACTGGGCGCAGTATAAACCCGCGCCAGATGAGATGTCTTTGGCATTTTATTATTCAAATTAGTACAATATGCCCACCCGGCCGGCGCGCAAGCCCCGGCGGCGGGCGTCGCGCAAGGGAATTCCAGCCGGTTTCCCGGGTCAGATCAACTGACCTTTATTATTAATTTTGTCGCCCGGGCCTGCGTCGAAGGCCGCATCGTTCTACAATGTCGGGCTAGTCTTGCAGGAGTACCCGATGCCTTATACCAAGATCGCGGTGGTCGCCATCTTCGTGCTGTCCACCCTCTATGTGCATTTCCGCGGCCGCGTGCGGCTGGGATTCTGGCGCCAGCTGAGCGATCATTCGACCATCATGGCGCCGATCAACTGCTTCATGTATCTATTTTCCAAGGTGCCGCCCAAGCCCTATCTGCCGGTGGAGCGCTTCCCCGAACTGCAGGCCTTGACCGCCAACTGGGAGAAGATCCGCGAAGAGGCGGTGGCGCTGTACGACCGCGGCAATATCAAGGCTTCGGACAAGTACGACGATCTCGGTTTCAATTCCTTCTTCAAGACCGGCTGGAAGCGCTTCTATCTGAAGTGGTACGGCCAGGACCACGCGTCGGCGCAGGCCTTGTGCCCGTATACCACCGATTTGCTGAGGCAGTTCCCCAACATCAAGGCGGCGATGTTCACCGCGCTGCCGCCGGGCAGCCGGCTGGTGCGTCACCGCGACCCGTTCGCCGGCTCGGTGCGCTACCACCTGGGCCTGATCACGCCGAACGACGACCGCTGCTACATCGACGTCGATGGCCAGCAATACAGCTGGCGCGACGGCGAGGCGGTGATCTTCGACGAGACCTATCTGCACTACGCCGAGAACACCACCGACCAGAACCGCATCATTCTGTTCTGCGACGTCGAGCGGCCGATGTGGTTCTGGCCGGCGCGCGTGATCAACCGCATCGTCAGCCGGGTGCTGGTCGGCGCCGCCAATTCGCCGAACGAGGCGGGCGACCGCACCGGCGCGCTGAACCGCGCCTTCCGTTACATCCAGCAGGTGCGCTTGTTCGGCAAGAAGATCAAGGCGCAAAGCCGTTTCACCTACTACCTGCTGAAGTGGCTGATCCTCGGCGGTCCGATCATGCTGTGGCTGTTCTGGGGCGCGTGGCGCTGAGAACGGACCGGCTGTCGAAGTAGAAAACCGCGCCCCTGGGCGCGGTTTTTATTTGGCGGAGCGAGCCTGGCGGAGGATCAGCGGTCGATCAAGCCGCCGCCCAGCGCCTTGTACAGCGCCACCGCGTTGCCGAACTCGCCGCGCCGCAGGTCGAGCAGCGCCTGTCTGGCGGCGTAGAGCTGGCGCTGGGCGTCCAGCAATTCCAGCCGGCCGTCGACGCCGGCGCGGTAGCGTTGGGCCGACAAATCGGCGCGGCGCTCGGCACTGGCCACCGTTCTGTCCTGGGCGGCGATCTGCCGGCCGAAGGTTTCGCGCCCGGCCAGGCCGTCGGCCACTTCGCGGAATGCGGTCTGGATCGCGCGTTCGTACTCGGCGACGGCGCCGGACTTGCGCAGTTCGGCCAGGCGCAATTCGGCGCGCAACCGGCCGGTCGGGAACAAGGGCAGCGAAACCTGGGGCGCGAAGCTCCAGGCGCGGTGGCCGCCGTCGAACAAGCCGCGCATCGCCGGACTGGCGAAGCCCAGCGAGGCGGTCAGCGACAGGCTGGGAAAGAAGGCCGCGCGCGCCGCGCCGATGTCGGCGTTGGCGGCCACCAGCTCTTGTTCCGCCTGCAGGATGTCCGGCCGGCGCAGCAGCAGATCGGACGGCAGGCCCGCCGGCAGCCGCGTCGCCACCGGCTGGGTCTCCAGCGGCAGCGGAGCAGGCAGATCGGCCGGCGGCTCCGCGCCGACGAGCAGCCGCAGCGCGTTGCCGGCTTGCGCGAGGGCGCGGACGCGCGCCTCCAGGTCCGCTTCGGCGCCTGCGACCTGGCCCTCGGCCTGAGCCACGTCCAGGCCGCTGCTCTGATGGCCCGCTTTCAGCCGGCGCGCCAGGTCCAGCGATTGCCGCCAGTCGGCCAGCGTGCGCACGGCCAGCCGCTTTTGCTCGTCGGCCAGCCGCTCGGCGAAGTAGGCGTCCGCCACCGCGCCCACCAGCGAAATCTGCGCGGCCCGCCGGCCCTGTTCGCTGGCCAGATAGCGGGCGAAGGCGGCGTCGGACAGCGATTGCATGCGGCCGAACAGATCGATCTCGAAGGCGCTCAGCGCCAGGTTGGCGCTGTACTGCGTCTGCGTGGCAGCCGGCAGGGTCCCGTTGGCCGGCGTGCGCTGGCGCATGGCGCCGGCCGCGCCGTTTATCTGGGGCAGCTGTTCGCTGCGCTGGATGCCGTACTGGGCCTGGGCGGCCTCGACGTTCAGCGCGGCCAGCCGCAGATCGCGGTTGTTGCTCAGCGCCAGTTCGATCAGCCGCTGCAGCCGCGGGTCGCCGAACATCGCGCGCCAGCCAAGCGTGGCCGCGTGGGCACCGGACGCGTCGCCGGAGGCGGCGGGGAAGGCCGCCGGCACCGGCAGATCGGGTTTGATCAGCGGCTGGGTCAGCGAGCAGGCCGACAGGGCCAGGACGACGGGAAGAATGATGAATCTCATGGTTCAGCCCTCCTGTCCGCGATCGGGCGCGGCGTCCGGGCGGCGCGATTTCAGCCACCGTCCCAGACGCTCCTGCGAGCCGATCACGAATACGAAGAAAACGGGAACAAAGAAAACGGCCAGCACGGTGGCGGTCAGCATGCCGCCGAACACGCCGGTGCCGATGGCGTTCTGCGTCTCGGCGCTGGCGCCGGTGGCGATCATCAGCGGCACCACGCCCAGGCCGAAGGCCAGCGAGGTCATCAGGATGGGTCGCAGCCGCAGCCGGGCCGCCTGCACCGCGGCTTCCGTCAGGCTCTTGCCTTCGTCGCGCAGCTGCTTGGCGAACTCGATGATCAGGATGGCGTTCTTGGCCGACAGGCCGATCACGGTGATCATGCCCACCTTGAAGAACACATCGTTGGGCATGCCGCGCAGCATCACGGCGGCCAGCGCGCCGATCAGGCCCAGCGGCACCACCAGCATCACCGACAGCGGGATGGACCAGCTCTCGTACAGGGCGGCCAGCACCAGGAAGACCGCGATCATCGACAGCGCCATCAGCATTGGCGCCTGCGACGCCGACTGGCGCTCCTGCAGCGACTGGCCGGTCCACTCGACGGCGAAGCCGGGCGGCAGCTGGGCGGCCAGCCGTTCCATCTCGGCCATCGCCGCGCCGCTGGAGTGGCCGGGCGCGGCGCCGCCGGAGAGGCGCGCCGCCGGGTAGCCCTGGAAGCGCACCAGCTGCAGCGGCGTCTCGGCCCATACCGGGCGCGCCAGCTCGGACAGCGGCACCATGCTGCCGGCCGCGTTGCGCACGTAGAGCTTCAGCACATTGTCTATCTGCATCCGCGCCGGCGCGTCGGCCTGGAGGATCACCTGCTGCATCCGGCCGTTGTTGGGGAAGTCGTTGACGTAGGCCGAGCCCATCGCGGCCGACAGCGTGTCGCTGACGCTGGCGAAGGACACGCCCAGCGCCTCGGCCTTCTGCCGGTCTATGTCCAGCCGTATGCTGGCGCCGGCCGGCAGGCCGTCCGGGTAGACGCCGGCCACCACCGGGCTTTGCGCGGCCAGCTCCAGCAACTTGGCCTCGGCCGCCTTCAGCGCGGCGGGGCCCTGGTTGGCGCGGTCTTCCAGCCGCAGGGTGAAGCCGGAGCTGGTGCCCAGCTCGTCTATCGCCGGCGGCAGCAGGCTCATCACCGTGCCTTCGGTGGCGCCGGCCATCGCCTGCTGGGCGCGCAGGCTTTCGTCCACGGTCGACGCGCCATCGCGCTTGTCCCAGTCCTTCAGCACCGCGAAATTCAGCGCGGCGTTGGAGCCGGAGCCGGAGAAACCGTAGCCGACGATGGAGATGCTGGACTGGACCGCCGGGCGGGTGGCCAGATGGCTGTCCAGCTTCTTGACCAGGTCGCGGGTGCGTTCGGCGGTGGCGTCGGCCGGCAGCAGGAAGCCGGTCATGAAATAGCCCTGGTCTTCTTCCGGCAGGAAGGACGACGGCAGGACCTTGAAGCCGGCGGCCATCGCCCCGGATAGCGCGACGAAGACCAGCATCACCCGGCCGGCGCGTCCTATCAGCCGGCCGACGCGCGTCTCGTACCAGTCGGTCAGGCGCGCGAAGCGGCGGTTGAACCAGCCGAAGAAGCCGCGCTTTTCGTGGTGGCCGCGGGGAATGGGTTTCAGCATCGTCGCGCACAGCGCCGGCGTCAGCGTCAGCGCCAGCAGCGCCGAGAACAGGATGGACACGGCCATCGCCAGCGTGAACTGCTGGTAGATCACGCCGACCGAGCCGCTGGACAGCGCCATCGGGATGAAGACCGCGGTCAGCACCAGCGTGATGCCGACGATGGCGCCGGTGATCTCCTTCATCGCCTTGGCCGTCGCCTCCTTCGGCGACAGGCCTTCCTCCGCCATCAGCCGCTCGACGTTCTCGACGACGACGATGGCGTCGTCGACGATGATGCCTATCGCCAGCACCATGCCGAACATCGTCAGCACATTGATGGAGAAGCCGGCGGCCAGCATCACCGCGAAGGTGCCCAGCATCGCCACCGGCGCGACGATGGACGGGATCAGCGTGTAGCGCGCGTTTTGCAGGAACAGATACATCACCAGGAAGACCAGCGCCATCGCCTCGACCAGCGTGTGGATCACCTTCTCGATCGAGATCTTGACGAAGGGCGCGGTGTCGAAGGGGATGGAATAGGCGATGCCGGCCGGCATCGCCTTGCCCAGCTCGGCCAGCCGCGTCCGCACCGACTCGGCGGTTTTCACCGCGTTGGCGCCGGGGCTCAGCTGCACGCCGGCGAAGGTGGCCGGCTTGCCGTTTTCAGTGCTGACGAAGTTGTAGGACTGCGAGCCGAGCTCGATGCGCGCGACATCGCCCAGCACCACCTTGGCGCCGTCGGCGTTGGCGCGCAGCACGATGGCGGCGAACTGCTCCGGCGTCGAGAGCGTGCCCTGCACGGTCAGCGGCACGGTGACCCGCTGGCCCGGCAAGGCTGGCGACGCGCCCAGGCTGCCCGGCGCGATTTGCGCGTTCTGCTGGGCGATGGCGGCGGAGAGCTCGCTCATCGTCAGGCCGTAGGCGATCAGCTTGGCCGGGTCCACCCAGACGCGCATCGCCTGCTCGGCGCCGAACAGCTGCACGCGGCCGACGCCGTCGATGCGGCGCAATTCCTCGACGATGTTGCGCGCCATATAGTTGCTCAGCTCGGTCTCGTCGAAGCGGCCGTTGTCGGAGCGCAGGCCGATCAGCATCAAGAAGCCGGACGAGGCCGACTCCACCATCACGCCGTTCTGGCGCACGGTGGCCGGCAGGCGCGGCTCGACGGCCTTCAGCTTGTTCTGCACGTCAACCTGGGCCATCGCCGGATCGGTGCCCGGCTTGAAGGTGACAGTGATTTGCGCCGCGCCGGAAGTATCGGCTGACGATTCGAAATACAACAGATCCTTTACGCCGGAGAGCTCCCGCTCGATAAGGCTCAGCACGCCGTCGCTCATGGTCTGCGGCGTGGCACCGGGATAGGCCGCGGTGATGGTGACCGTCGGCGGCGCGACCGACGGATAGCGGGAGATCGGCAACTGGGGGATGGCGATCACTCCCAGCAGGATGATGAACAGCGCGATGACCCAGGCGAAGACCGGGCGGCGGATGAAGAATTGGGACATCAGCAGGCTCCCTTCGCTCAGCGCTGCGCGGATGGTTTGGCGTCGCCGACGGCGACCAGCGCGCCCTCGGACAGGCGCTCCATGCCCTCGACCACCACCTTCTGGCCGGCTTTGAGGCCGGCCTGGATCCGGTAGCGGCGCTCGGCCAGCTCGCCGAGCTCGACGGCGGCGAGGCGCGCGCGGCTCTTGGCGTCAACGGTCCAAACCTGCGGCTTGCCGCCTATGCGGACCACCGCCTGCTGCGGCACCGTCAGCGCGTAGGCGTAGCTCGCGCGCGGCACGCGGGCGCGGACGAACATGCCCGGCAGCAGCCGCCGCTTGGGGTTGTCCACCAGCACGCGCAGCAGCACGTCGCCGGTGCCGGCGTCGACATTGACGCCGGAGAACAGCATGCGGCCGGTCTCGTCGTAGGGCTTGCCGTCGTCGCGCAGCAGCGTCACCGGCACGCCATGGCCGGCCGCCTCCGGCTGCGCGGCCAAGGTCCGTCGTAGCGATTCCAGCGCCGCCGCCGGCTGGCGCACGTCGACATAAATCTGGTCTATCTGCTGAATGCGCGCCATCGGCGAGGCGTCGCCGGCGGCCACCAGCGCGCCCTCGGTGACCAGGGCCTGGTCGATGCGGCCGGTGATCGGTGCCGCCACGGCGGCGAATTTCAGATCGAGCCGGCGGCGGGCCAGCGCGGCGCGTGCCTGCGCCGCATCGGCGGCGGCCTGGTCGCGTTGCGACACCGCGTCGTCGAAGACCTGGCGGCTGACGGCGTCGGTTTCGACCAGCGGCTGCAGCCGGGCGGTCTGCACGCGGGCGCGCGCCAGCGCGGCCTCGGCCCGCTGCAGGGCCGCGGCGGCGGTGGCCGCCTCGGCCTTGAACGGGGCCGGATCGATCTGGAACAGCGGCTGGCCGGCCTTGACCTCGCTGCCTTGCTCGAACAGCCGGCGCAGCACGATGCCGCCTACCTGTGGACGGATTTCCGCGACGCGCACCGCCGCCACGCGACCGGGCAGGTCGTCGCTCAGTTTCAGCGGGGCGGGGGCCAGCGTCGCGGCGGCGACCGGAATCGCCTGCGGGGCGTCCTGCGGCGCCGGCTGCGAGCAGCCGCTCAGCATCGCGACGGCCAGCGCGCAGGCGCCGCCGTAGCGGCGGGCTTGCATATTGTTCATGGGGACTCCATAGGGTTCAAACTTGCGATGGGCGGCAGTGTGCCCGCTCAGGATGGGGATTGCCGTGTGGTAGCATGGAGATTCGATGGAGATGCGCAATGAACGCGAAATCAGCTGAATGAGCGACACAACCCGACCCGCGGCCCAAGGGCCCCAGGCCCTGGTCCTGATAGCCGAGGACGAAGCCGAGATCGCCGAAATCCTCGCCGCCTACCTGGCGCGAGGCGGCCTGCGCAGCGCGCACGCCGCCGATGGCAGAAAGGCGCTGGAAATGCACCTGGCGCGGAAGCCGGACCTGGTGCTGCTGGACGTGCAGATGCCGCATGTCGACGGCTGGCAGGCGCTGGCCGAGATTCGCCATCGCGGCGACACGCCGGTGATCATGCTGACGGCGCTGGACCAGGACATAGACAAACTGATGGGCCTGCGCATCGGCGCCGACGACTATGTCGTCAAACCGTTCAATCCGGCCGAAGTGGTGGCGCGGGCGCAGGCGGTGCTGCGCCGTTCGATGGCCGGTCCGCGCCAGGCGGAACCGCGGGTGCTGCGCGTCGATCCATTCGAGATAGATCTGGAGCAGCACCAGGCCAGCGTGCAGATCGGCAAGCGGCGCCAGGCGCTGAGCCTGACGCTGACCGAATTCAAGTTGCTGGCGCAGCTGGCGAGGGCGCCCAGGCGCGTGTTCAGCCGCGCCGAACTGCTGGACGCCTGCCTGCCGGAAGGCGACACGCTGGAGCGCACGGTGGACAGCCATATCAGCAAGCTGCGCAAGAAGCTGGAGGAGCGGGGTGTCGAGGGGATTCCGGCCGTCGTCCGCGGCGTCGGCTACAAACTGTGGGGCGGAGAATGAGGCTGGAGGGGCTGAGCCGCCAGATCGCGCTGTCGATGGCGATGATGGCCTTCTGCGTGACCGTGCTGGTGGTGGTGACCGGCTTCACTTTCTACTACGTGGCGATGACCTACTGGCCGGTGCAGTTCGAAGCGCCGGGCTGGAAGATGACCGCGCCGGAGTGGGTGTGGCTGATTTCCAGCACCGTGGCGGGGCTGGCGCTGTCGGTGGTGATGGGCCTGCGCCTGGCGCGCCGCATCCTGGCGCCGCTCAACTCCGTGGCGGAGGGCATACGCCGCGTCGCCCAGGGCGATCTGGACGCGCGCGCGGCGGCCGGCGACCGTTCCTTGCGCGAGGCGGCGGCGCTGGCCGACGATTTCAACGCGCTGGCGGACCAGCTGCAGCGCATGACCCAGGAGCAGGCGTTCTGGAACGCCGCCATCGCCCATGAGCTGCGCACGCCGGTCACCGTGCTGCGAGGCCGGCTGCAGGGGCTGGCGGAAGGGGTGTTCACCCCGGACGAAAGCCAGTTCCGCCGGCTGCTGGTCCAGGTGGAGGGCCTGGCCCATCTGATCGAGGATCTGCGCGCCGTCAGCCTGGCCGAGAGCGGCCACCTCGATCTGCAACTGCAGGAGACCGACCTCGCCGCCGAGGTCCGGGCCGTCGTCGAGGTCTTTGGCGATGCGCTCCGGGCCGCCGGCCTGACGCCGGTCCTGGAGCTGGACGGCCGTCCGGCGCGCTGCGACCCGGTCCGCATCCGCCAGGCGTTGCTGGCCCTGCTGGACAACGCCCGCCGCTACGCGACGCCCGGCGCCATCCGCATCGCGGCCTGGGTGGAGAACGGCCGCTGCCATCTGCGCGTCGAGGACGACGGCCCCGGTATTCCCGAAGAGCTGGCACCGCATGTGTTCGAGGCGTTCCGGCGCGGAGACGGCGCCCGCCAGCGCGGCAGCGGAGGCAGCGGCCTGGGCCTGGCCGTGGTCGCCGCCATCGCCCGCGCGCATGGCGGGGCGGCGCGGTGTGCCCCCGGCCCGGGCGGCGGCGCCGGTTTCGAGTTGATCTGGCCGGGCTGAACCGGGCCTTCCGTCATGTCCAGCAGGTGCGCTCGGGGCCGCTTTTTGTCGGCGCATCGCTTTGTCAAACGTCCCTGGCAGTGAACGACACTGCGGCGGGCCGTTTTCCGCGCCCTGCATCCGGCAGAAAACCGCCGATGCCGCAAAAAGATCGTAAACAGGCTCTAAGCCAGCGCATTAGGCAGGGCGTCGATGATGAAGTCCGCTAAAGCGCGTACCCGAGGCGCGCGGCGCACATCCGGGTGCATCAGCAGGTAAAGGGTTTTGTCCGGCGTCGGCGGGCTGTCCAGCTGGATCAGTTCCGGCGCACTGCGCGCCAGGAAGTGGGGCAGCAGCGCCACCGCCAAACCTTGTTTCGCCGCCTGAAAGTGCGTGTCCAAATCATTGCCGCGCAGCGCTACCCGGCGCTCGCCCGCGTGTTGATCCAGCCATCGTTTCAAGAACATGCCGGCCAGACTGTCGTCAAAGCCGATGAATAGCCGCTCGCCGGGCCGCGTTTCCCGCCAGCGCGCGGTGCCGTACAGCGCATAGCCCACCTTGGCCAGCGGCCGCGCGATCAGTTCCGGCGTATTGGCCTCGTCCAGCCGCAAGGCCAAGTCGGCCTCGCCTTGTTCCAGCCGGGCGCGGCGCTGCTCGCCCAGCAGCGTCAAATCGATGTCGGGATAACGTTGGCGAAACGTCGTCAGCAGCGGCAGCAGCACATGGTTGAGCAGTTGCGGCGGCGCGGTCAGCCGCACCTGGCCGCTCAGCGCATGTTGGGCCGAGGCTGCGCGCAGCATCCCCGCCATGCCGGTTTCCAGCGCCAGCGCCTGCGGCAGCAGGTTTTCTCCTTCCTGCGTCAATTGCCAGCCGCGCGGCAGCCGGTCGAACAGGCGCAAGCCCAGCGCCGCTTCCAGCTGCCCCACTCGGCGCGACATCGTGCTGTGTTCCACGCCCAGCGTCCGCGCCCCGGCGGATAGGCTGCCCTCGCGCGCCAGCGCCAGGAAATACCGCACATCGTCCCACTGCATGTTTTTCCGATCAAAAATGCACAGATGCTGCTAATTTATTCATCTTATATCGAATAAATCAACACGATAGACTGCGCCTGTCTAGATTCTTAGCGGGCGTCAACATGGACTTCCTCCCCAAACAGATGCAAGCGGTCGGCATCCTGGCCGCGCCGCCTTCGCCATTGATCGATATGAGCCTGCCGGTTTTCGCGCCGCAGGGCTGGGATATCCTGGCGACGGTGGAGGCCGTCGCGGTCAATCCGGCGGACTGCCGCGTGCGCCAGCGCAAGGCGGATGACGGCCAGGCGGCGGTGCTGGGCTGGGATGCCGCCGGCACGGTGGCGGCCTGTGGCGCGGACGCGGCAGCGAAGTTCCGGCCCGGCGACGCGGTGTACTACGCCGGCGATGTGAACCGGCCTGGCTGCAATAGCGCTTATCAACTGGTGGACGCCAGGCTGGCGGCGCGCCGTCCGGCCAACTGGAGCGCGGCCGAGGCCGCCGCCCTGCCCTTGACCGGGCTGACCGCCTGGGAGGCTTTGTTCGAGCGGCTGGGCTATGCGCCGGACGCGCCGGTCGAGGGGCAAACCTTGCTGGTGGTGGGTGGCGCGGGCGGCGTCGGTTCCATCGCCATCCAGCTGGCGCGGCTGGTGCCGGGCTTGCGCGTCATCGCCACGGCTTCCCGTCCGGAATCTGTCGGCTGGTGTCGGCAAATGGGCGCGCACGAGGTGGTCGATCATAGTCAGCCGCTGCGGGCGCAGCTGCAGGCCATCGGGGTCGAAACCGTGCAGTCGGCCTTGTTGCTCAACCGGCCCGATGAACACTTCGCCGCCTTGGCGGAGCTGGTCGCGCCGTTTGGACACATTGTCAATATCGTGCCTTTTTCCCGGCCGCCGGAGATCAATCTACTGATGCGCAAGAGCGCGAGCCTAAGTTGGACCTATATGTTCACCCGCTCCTCGTTTCAGACCGCCGATATGGCGCGGCAGGGAGAGATTCTGGCCAGCCTTGCCGAATTGGCGGAGGCGGGGCGCATTCGCAGCACCCTGCGCGAAAACATCGGCGGGCTATCCGCGGCCAATCTCAGCGCCGCGCACGCCAGACTGGAGCGCGGCGACACCATGGGCAAGCTCGCCTTGTCCGGCTTTGCCAACCGCCAGGAGCAAATATGAGCGGCGTTCAGGAAGACGCCGTCGCGCGGGAGGACGCCGTGGCCGGCTGATCTCAGGCCAATTGCGCAGCCATCTCCTCCAGCAACGCGAGGCAGGCGCGGGCGGCGGCGCTTTGGTAGCCGTTCAGCCGGCGCAGGACGGCGGCGGTGCGCGTCGGCAGCGGCTGGCGCAGCCCCAGCGCGCGCAATGCCGGGTCCTGCCGGGCGATGGCCTCCGGCAGGATGGTGGCGATGGCGCCGCGGCGCACGGTTTCCAGTATCGCGCCTATGCTGTTGGCCTCGACGGCGATGCGCGACGCGACGCCGTGCCGGCGGAAATAGTCGTCGATGTGGCCCCGGGTGGCGAAGTCGGCGCTCAGCAGCGCCAGCGGCGCCCGCTCCAGCTCCTCAACCTCCAGAGGCCGCTCCAGTTCGCGCCAGCGGTGGCGCGGGCCGGCCACTACGCACAGCTTCTCGGCGAATAGCGGCTGTGCGCCGATGTCCGGCGAGCGCACCGTGTCGAAGGCGATGCCCAGATCCAGCTCGTCGGCCGCCAGCGCCGCCTCCATCGCGTCCTGCGTCATCTCGCGTATTTCCAGTTCCACGCCGGGATGGCGCGACGCGTAGCGCTCGACCAGCGGCCCCAGCAGATAGCAGGTGAAGGTCGGCGTCATCGCCAGACGCAGCCTGCCGCGCGACAGGTCCGCCACGTCGCCGGTGGCGCGTTCCGCCGCCGCCAGTTCGCGCAGCGCCTCGGCGGCCCGGGTGAAGTTGCCGTGATCGGCCACCGCGATCAGATAGCGGATGTGTCTGAGTATCATGTTCAAAACTATAGGTGTTGCTTATGGATTTGATTGTATATTGGTCTTGGACGCTATAGTTGAATCGGTTCATCCTTGCGCCATCGTTTCACCGCCAAGGAGAACTCCATGCAAGCCATCATCGACGGTTTCCTCAAATTCCAGCAGGAAGCCTTTCCCAAGCGTTCCGAGCTGTTCCGCAAACTGGCCACCAGCCAGAACCCCAGCGTGCTGTTCATCACCTGCTCCGACAGCCGGGTGGTGCCGGAACTGCTGACGCAGCAGGAACCGGGCGACCTGTTCGTGATCCGCAACGCCGGCAATATCGTGCCCGGTTACGGTCCGGAGCCCGGCGGCGTCACCGCCACGGTGGAATACGCGGTGGCCGCGCTGGGCGTCAGCGACATCGTCATCTGCGGCCACTCCGACTGCGGCGCGATGACCGCCATCTCCAGCTGCGCCTGCCTGGACCACCTGCCGGCGGTGGCCGGCTGGCTGCGCCATGCCGACGCCGCCAAGGCCGTCAACGCCGGCCGCGGCCACGCATCGGCCCAGGACCGGCTGGACGGCATGGTCAGGGAAAACGTCATCGCCCAGCTGGCCAATATCAAGACCCATCCATCGGTGGCGCTGGCGCTGGAGCAGGGCCGGCTTCGCCTGCATGGCTGGGTCTACGATATCGAAAGCGGCACGATAGAAACGCTGGACGGCGCGGCCAAGCGCTTCGTCCCGCTGGCCGACTTCCCGCAAACCCGCGCCGCCTGATCCCCATCCGCGCCCGGCAGGGCGCATCCCACAGAAGAGAAGAAAGGAAACCCCATGAGACAGTCCCATACCACCCAGGACGCCCGCATCGAGCTGAGCAGCCGCATCGTCGTCGCCAAGGCGCTGAAAGACCTGAGCTGGGAGCAGCTGGCCGAGGGCACCGGCCTCAGCCTGGCCTACGTCACCGCCGCGCTGCTGGGACAGCACGCGCTGCCGAAGGCCGCCGCCGATCTGGTGTGCGACAGGCTGGGCCTCGACGCGGCCGACTCCGCCAATCTGCAGACCATTCCGCTGCGCGGCAGCATCCCGGGCGGCATTCCGACCGACCCCACCATCTACCGCTTCTACGAAATGATCCAGATATACGGCACCACGCTGAAGGCCCTGGTACACGAGAAGCTGGGCGACGGCATCATCAGCGCGATCAATTTCCGGCTGGACATCCAGAAGGTGGCCGATCCGGACGGCGGCGAGCGCGCGGTGATCACGCTGGACGGCAAGTTCCTGCCGAACAAGCCGTACTGACGGGGTTTTGCCGGACGGCCGCGCATCGCGCGCGGCCGTTTTGATTTTCCACACTCTGAAAGATGGACATGGATACCCCGGTTCCCGGCCTGGGCCGCGGCATGGCGCTGCTGTTCGCCGTCTCCTGCGGCGCCGTCATCGGCAACATCTATTACGCCCAGCCGCTGCTGGCCGTCATCGCCGGCGGTTTCGGCGCGCCGGCGGCCAGCCTGGGCTTCATCGTCACGCTGACCCAGCTCGGCTATGCCTGCGGCCTGCTGTTCCTGATACCGCTGGGCGACGCGCTGGACCGCCGCAAGCTGATCGTCGCGCTGCTCGGCTGCAGCGCGCTGGCGCTGGCGGCGGTGGCCGTCAGCCCGAGCCTGGCCTGGTTCGCCGCCGCCTGCGCGGCGCTGGGCCTGTGCACCTGCGCCGCCCAGCTGCTGGTGCCGTTCGCCGCCTCGCTGGCGGCCGAGCGCGAACGCGGCCGGGTGGTCGGCACGGTGATGAGCGGCCTGCTGCTCGGCATCCTGCTGGCGCGCACCTTTTCCGGCCTGGTGGCCCAGCTGGGCGGCTGGCGGCTGGTGTACTGGCTGGCCGACGCCGTGGTGCTGCTGTTCACCGTCATCCTGGCGCGGGAGCTGCCCGGAGACGAGCGCCGCGGCCGGCCGCTGCGCTACGGCGCGCTGCTGGCCTCGCTGCTGACGCTGGCGCGCGCCCATCCGGCGCTGCGGCGGCGTTCGCTGTACGGCGCGCTGGCCTTCGCCTGCTTCAGCCTGTTCTGGACCGGTCTGACCTTTCTGCTCAGCCAGCCGCCGTACGGCTACGGCGAGGCGCAGATCGGCGCCTTCGGCCTGGTCGGCGCGGCCGGCACGCTGGCCGCCGGCGGGGCGGGGCGCCTGGCCGACCGCGGCCACGGCGGGCGCGTCACCGCCGGCTGCTGCCTGGGCATACTGCTGGCCTTCGGCCTGCTGTGGCTGGGCGGGACCTCGCTGGCGGCGCTGCTGGCCGGCGTGCTGTTGCTGGACATCTGCGTGCAGGCGCTGCACATCTCCAACCAGAGCGTGATCTACGCGCTGGCGCCGGAGGCTCGCAGCCGCGTCACCACCATCTATCTGGTCAGCTACTTTCTCGGCGGCGCGCTGGGTTCCGGCGCGGCCAGCCTGGCCTATGCCCACGCCGGCTGGACCGGCGTCTGCCTGGCCGGCGCCGGCCAGGCGGCGCTGCTGCAGCTGGCGCGGCTGACGGCGAGGACGGAGGAGGCCAACAAGCAGACAGAGGGCTTGGAAATGACGACGAGGTAATTGGGGGTGGCTCGTTGTGATCCGAAGGAAATTCCGATTCATGTCGATACCGGCATTGAGGATCCGCCAGCAGAATGATTCGGAGCGACCATGTCACCTCGGTCATGTTTTCGTCGCTCTGCCCAGCTTCGCCTTAGATTCGTGTTTGTAGCTCTGTCTATGGCAGGTGATCAGCGCGTAGTGCGCGTTGCTGCAGTTTTTGCTACCGACGCTGTTGTTTGATCCGACCAGCATTATGTATATCTCTGATGCCCAAATTCTGTTTTCAGGGGCTAGGTTTCTCACGTCTGCATGGTCAGTTTCTCCACCCGGCCTGCCTGTCCGATGCTGAAACTGGAATATTCAACGGCGAAATAAGTTGGCGATTTTTAGACTGAGTGGTTTTTGTCATTGCGAGCCTCTACGCGGTTGCCACTTGGAGGATGAGCGCTGGCAGTATTGAGATAGTCGTTGAAGTGTATTTTTTGGTAAGGATTAATTATGTAGCGGCAGGGTAAAACGATGGATGGGTAGACGCGGGATGAGGTTTGTAGGTGAAAGCTATGGAATAAAAGGTTTGTGTATTTTTTTATTGATCTGGATTAATGGATGACTAGCGTGTTTATTTGGCATTTTGTTCCTGCAAGCCATTCATTGGCATGCTCCATCAGTTTTTAAGGTAAATAGGCTTGCTTGTTTGAAAGCTTTCTGATGGATTGAGTTGTTCTTCTTTGTTTAGTCAAACGTTGAATATCAGAAAGGAATCGTTATGAGCTTCAGTACGTCGAACTTTATCTTTCAAAGTGCAAATGGCCAGCCGATTCAGTTTGGTTATGTTGGGGTGTATACGTTAAATGAGGACTGGGAGCCGCTGCAAGTTGGTGGCGTGTCGAATAATCCCGGCATTGTCAATCTAAGGATTGCCAATCCCAATTTTGGCGCGCTCAATAACTGCGTGGTCACTCTGGATATAGATCCGGAGTATGTTAATCGTGTTCCTTATGCCTCTGATGGGGCCAGTCTGCTCTTTAGTATTAATGGGAGCAATATACACATTAATATTCATTCAGATGGAAGTATGGATGTGACCAATGTCTATGGTTCTAATCCTAAGGCTATTGGCTGGGGTTATAGCCTTGGCACAATTAAAAATGGAGGCGCCGCGTCGGTTTTCACTTGCAAGCTTCAATAGTCAAAATATTGATTGCTTACTCAAATCCCCGCTACAGCGGGGGTTTTTTCTTTTTAGGATTTTCTCGGCGGAAAATTTAGTTGGGAGGAGATGGTGGAGGGCAAAACGTTAGTCAGCGAACGCACGACTGCAATGCATGGGGCGGATAAAAACGCATTGAAGCAGGTCACAAAGCCTTGTGCTGTGCGGGTTTCTGGACTTTCTTGGACTGCTTGGGAAGAGTGGGGCCGACAGCAATAGAAATGATCAATTAAGATGTTGTATTTAATGTGGTTTGTATGAGTTCATTCAGATATATATACACGAATCTATACACACTTTCTTCACGCTGGGGGCTTGCGGCACGCTTCCAAGCGGCTAGATCGAGGCATACGGCAACTTGGCTCATGGTAGGCGCTGCTATCGGGTAGGGCGAGGGGTTTGCAGGTTGAGTGGAGTTTTTTGCCATCGGCCTTTTGATTCGCCCCTCCATGGCCTTGCCTGGCTAACCCCCCCCTCTCTAAAAATGCGCGCCATAAAAAAGCTTGGCTAGGCACGCGGTCCGGAAGGCAAGGGGCTAGACATTGCGCCACCCCTCCCCCGTGGCGCGAGAGAATATCTTAAGCCATGCTTGTCTCCTGTCTCAGAAAAAATAGTTGTTGCTGCCTCTCCTAGCTGACGTGCCAAGACTTCACAAGGCGCGCGAGCTTAAAAGAGGATCATCCTCTGTTCTCCTTGCCAACGAACTTTTTAGACCCCCCCCCTATGTTTTTTCTGCGGGGGGAAATCGGCTGTTAGGCACGCGGTCTGGTCTTCCTATTAATCCGGCAGTCAAATACCGTACAGAAAGCTCATGCCGCGTAGCGGATTTTTTCATGCCGGAAGTACGACCGGATTCTGGCCGGCTGCTTCTGCAATGAGCGTAAATGGGACAGCACTTTCCCTTGAAGTTGACCGTCTGATCGAACCGGCTCACCTGCGCTCATTCTGGCCTTCAGGTCGCCGTTCAAGTATTCATCCGGGTTCAGTTCCGGTGAGTAGCTGGGCAGGAAGAACAACTCAATCGCCTTCTTGTTCTCTTCCTCCTCCAACCATGCTTGCACCAGCTTGCTGTGATGCACGCGCAAGTTGTCGAGGATCAAGAACACCTTCTTGCCGCCAGCATCACGGATCAGCCGCATCAGAAACTTGATCAGCACCCGGGCCGTCAAGGTCTCCCGGTACAGCATGAAGCGCATCTTGCCTTGGTTGGTAATGGCCGAAATCAAGTTGATGCGCGCTCTTTTCGATTGGGATAACACCAGAACTGGGGTTTGGCCTTTTGGGGCGTAGCCACGCGGAAAGTGCTCAACACTCGACACCGCCGATTCGTCGCCCCAGCTGATTTCAGCCATTTCCGCTTTGGCACGCGCGACGATAGCCGGGTATTCCTCCTTGAGCCATTTCTCGACTGCTGCCGGTCGCTGCTCATAAGCGCGTTTGAGCGGGCGCTGCGGCGTAAAGCCCCAGCGGGCCAAGTACAGACGGACAGTACGGATCGGCAGATCGATCAGAAACATCTGCTTGATTACAGCCTTGACCGCCTGAGCACTCCACAGGGCAAACCTCAGCTTCATCTGGTCTGGCGTGCGATCCACGATGTCCTGCTTGATCCGGGCTTCCTGCGCCTCGGTCAGCCGACGGCCGGTGCCTTCGGCGCGACCGCGCTTCTGTTCTTTGAATCCCTGCGCACCTAGTGCTGCCTCACGCACCACCCAGGCGGAAATGGTGGGGCGGCGCAGCCCGAGTTCTTCGGCAATACTGGCTTGAGACCGGCCTCGCTTGTACATCCGGATAGCGGTACGCCTCAGCTGCTCACGGGCGGCCAGTTCAAGCTTGCGCACATCGATTTTTTCCATGCCGGAAGTATACAATCTGTACGGATTATTACTGCCGGATTAATAGTGACATTTCATGTCTGTCACTATGTGAAATCATGAAATTTCCCTTTCAAATCAACGATGTCACTACGTCACTACTGTCACTACCATTTTTTAGAGGGGTGGCGAAACCGCCGTAAGGGAGGGGCAAGGCTTTCAGTTGCGGCATGACTTGCGGCGGGCCGTCCCTAGCACCACCCGGCAAATAGGTTCTTCCTGGACGGGGGTGGCTTACGGGTGTTCGATCCCCCACGCTGAGCCAGGCACAGACTCCCCATGCTAACTAAACAGTTTAGTAAACGGGCCGAGGGGAAGCCGGGGACCCTGGCACTTTGGAAGCATGTGCGGGTGGCCTGACCCGCAACGCCTGGCCAGCGGCAGCCCTGGAAAGTTAGTGAAATGGTGAAATCGGTGGAGGGGGGTGAAATTCCCCTGAAGAAGTTATTAATTCGGCAGTAATAATCCGTACAGATTGTATACTTCCGGCATGGAAAAAATCGATGTGCGCAAGCTTGAACTGGCCGCCCGTGAGCAGCTGAGGCGTACCGCTATCCGGATGTACAAGCGAGGCCGGTCTCAAGCCAGTATTGCCGAAGAACTCGGGCTGCGCCGCCCCACCATTTCCGCCTGGGTGGTGCGTGAGGCAGCACTAGGTGCGCAGGGATTCAAAGAACAGAAGCGCGGTCGCGCCGAAGGCACCGGCCGTCGGCTGACCGAGGCGCAGGAAGCCCGGATCAAGCAGGACATCGTGGATCGCACGCCAGACCAGATGAAGCTGAGGTTTGCCCTGTGGAGTGCTCAGGCGGTCAAGGCTGTAATCAAGCAGATGTTTCTGATCGATCTGCCGATCCGTACTGTCCGTCTGTACTTGGCCCGCTGGGGCTTTACGCCGCAGCGCCCGCTCAAACGCGCTTATGAGCAGCGACCGGCAGCAGTCGAGAAATGGCTCAAGGAGGAATACCCGGCTATCGTCGCGCGTGCCAAAGCGGAAATGGCTGAAATCAGCTGGGGCGACGAATCGGCGGTGTCGAGTGTTGAGCACTTTCCGCGTGGCTACGCCCCAAAAGGCCAAACCCCAGTTCTGGTGTTATCCCAATCGAAAAGAGCGCGCATCAACTTGATTTCGGCCATTACCAACCAAGGCAAGATGCGCTTCATGCTGTACCGGGAGACCTTGACGGCCCGGGTGCTGATCAAGTTTCTGATGCGGCTGATCCGTGATGCTGGCGGCAAGAAGGTGTTCTTGATCCTCGACAACTTGCGCGTGCATCACAGCAAGCTGGTGCAAGCATGGTTGGAGGAGGAAGAGAACAAGAAGGCGATTGAGTTGTTCTTCCTGCCCAGCTACTCACCGGAACTGAACCCGGATGAATACTTGAACGGCGACCTGAAGGCCAGAATGAGCGCAGGTGAGCCGGTTCGATCAGACGGTCAACTTCAAGGGAAAGTGCTGTCCCATTTACGCTCATTGCAGAAGCAGCCGGCCAGAATCCGGTCGTACTTCCGGCATGAAAAAATCCGCTACGCGGCATGAGCTTTCTGTACGGTATTTGACTGCCGGATTAATAGTGACAGAGCGGAGAGGCTGGCCAGAATGGGCTTGGAGTCGGCTATTGCCGGGATATACTGGACAGCAATTCATGCATTCAGGGGATGGGATATGGGGCGCAATAGCTTGGGGGCATGCAAAGTCAGTACGAAGAACTCAGGCAATAGGTTGCACTCAATCGCCAGGAACGGGGGAGTAAACCTAAGCTAGATCGAGAGCATCAGGCAAGCAGCAGCGCTGCGGATGAATTGGCGCGATCTTGGAGCCGCAGACCCAGGCAATGGACGCCCGTGGTGGCGAAGCGGTTTGAGCAGACATTGCAATGGAGCATGAAGCGAGGCCGGGACGAGTAGAGGGTGGGTTAACCTTTCGCTTGGCCCGTAAGGGCGGGTGGTGTGTCATAACCATTATCACAGTCAGGAAATGCAGGATGAAACAAAGCAATCATTGGCTAGGGGGATTGGCGCTGGCATTGGCGCTGACAGGGTGCGGTACATTGAAGGTGGCGGAATCTAGCGACCCTTATTTAAGAAAAGGGATTCGGATGAATGTGGCCTCGATGAATTATGTCAATCGTGCCGTCCATTTTAGGATAGACGATGGATATAACAGCGGTGGCATAGCTAACGCTGGAAGTCCTAATGATCCTTGGATGGGGGGCCGTCGACATGCTGTTTCACGATTACCGATCTGAACAAGCCGTTTAAAATAGAGGCAAAGTGGGTTCCAATTCGAGAAGATTCTGTCATGGGGCCTGATGGTGATTATATACGGGGGAAGGTATTGGTGCCGGAGGAGACAAAGGTGATCTTCGCCAAGCTTCCCCAGCGCCCGCCCAAGGTTTTGAAGGGCGATCCTATGAATAGTGAAGATGCCGTATGTGTGATTTTTAAATCCATGGATGTTGTAGAATTGAAGTATTCAGAATTCGGCTGCAAGCAAAGGGTGGATTAAATGACATTAAGACAGTCTGAGCAGTATATTTCTGATGAGATATTGAATGCGGCACATAAGGCAGCAACGATGGCAAGGTTGTCGCGAGAGATCGGCGGCAAGACTTGGAAAGAGCGAATTGAGTGCCGGTTTTACCCGAAGGTTGTCATATTCTTCGATGGCACAATGAATAATTACGATGTCAGCCCAGACAACAAGTCCAATGTCGCGCGCCTATTTATGGCATCGCATGATGATCCGCAAAGAGATTTATTTAGAAGATATATCCCTGGTGTAGGGACGCCGTATGCGCCAAAAGATAATCAAGAAGTCGGGGAAGATAAGGGCGGGGCCATCGGGGCAGGATTTGGCAAGGGCGGCGACATGCGCTTGAAGGACGCCATGCTCTTCATCGAAAAAATGCTAGGTAAAAATTACACCACAGCGATTGCGCATATCAAAATGCTCCGGGTGGATGTGATCGGCTTCTCGCGTGGCGCGACGTTGGCGAGGGCCTTTGTCAATAAGCTGCTCAAAGAAAAATCCGGCGTTAATGGGAAAGGTCAGCTGATTTACAAGCTGGATTCATATGACATGACGGTGCCGCTGGAGGTTGGATTCGTTGGCTTGTTCGATACGGTGGCTTCGGTGGGCGGGCCTGCCTTGCATCGTGACTGGGCCAGCGATCTGCGTATTCCGAGCGAGGTGAAGCGTTGCGTGCATCTGGTAGCGGCGCACGAAGTGCGGCAAGCCTTCCCGTTGGATTCCATCGCCTACCAGGGGAGTTATCCAGAAAACAGCTTGGAAGTGATTTACCCGGGCGTGCATTCCGACATTGGTGGCGGCTATTACCCGGATGAACAAGGGCGCAGCATCGAGTACACCAAGATACCGCTTAGAGAGATGTATCTGGAGGCGATAAAGGCGGGCGTTCCTTTGATGTCGCTGAAAGAGATGGAAGGAAACAATGTTGACAAAGAGTTCTCGATAGAAAACAAAGACAAAGTTGTTGGAAGTTATCATGCCTATCGAGAATATATTAAAGGCGATGCCTCTGATTTGGTGAGTGGCATCTGGGCGCATCGACCGGCATTTTTTAAATGGCGAAGCGAGATTGAGCGCAAGAAAGAATACACCAAGCTGCTTGCCGGTTTGGCAGATAGTGCGGATTGCGAGCAATGCTTGGCCGCGCCGGATAATAAAGTCCGGATAGAGCGAAACGAAAAACAATGGAAGGATCGGAAAATGAAAACGCCGACCGACCAGGGCAAAGAATTGATTACCGAGCAAAAGCGTCTTGCCAAGCAAATGAAATTCTTGGATGACCCATATGAGCGGGTTGGCAAAGAAACGGTTGCACGGAAACGGAATGAGTATGAAGAATTGATTTTTAATGCATGGAATAGCTCAGAGCTATTGCCGGCGGCGGTGGATGAATTCTTTACCCACTATGTGCATGATTCTGTTGCAGCCTTCGATAGTTGGCCATGTGCGTTATATGATCCCCGGAAGATATTCTTGCATAGGGATACCGTTCTGGCACGGCATGACGAATTGGATAACGGCCAAATCGTTTAATCAGGACTTGCAGCCACTTCCCCACTGAACAAACAGCAGGTGTTGACGCTAGAGGTATTGATAATATTGGGGGTGTTGGTCTAGCTGAAAGCACAGGCATTTGGCTAGGCCAACATCCAGCAAAGGGGGCGTCATGATAACCGCCCCTTATCGCGTCTCAGCCTTCCAACTTGGCGGGCACCGCATCAAAGCCCGGCAAGGGCTGGATGCTTAGCACCCGGTCGCCGTAGGCTGCCCGCGCCCACTTGGCGACCTGCTGGCCTGTTCTTGGCGGCGTGGCCATGTGCCAGACGCGGCGGCGGTCGTTGAGGTCGATGCGCCATAGCCAGACTTTCCCCAGCGCCACGCCGTCCCGCAACTGGAAGCTTTGGCAATGCCCAGCCAGGCCCAGGCTGGCGGGCTGTCGATGCTCGCCGCAGCGCTGGCCATCGCAAGCCCGGCAAGCGCGACAAAGCAAGGGCAAGCCCTCGGCAGCCGGGAGCAATGCCCCGGCCAGTTCGGCAGCCGTCGCGCGGTCTGCGGGCGCTGCCGTGGCTTCGGGTTGGGCCTGCGGCAATTCGGCGAACCAGTCAGCCAGATCAGGCAGCATCGTCGATTTCCGGCGCATTGTCGGCGAACAAAGCCGAAGTCACGCAATACACCTTGGCCCGCCCGCTCTTGCTGTACTTCGCTTCTGGCGTGGTGCGCACTTGCAGCATATTGCCCGCTCCCTTGGTGGTTTCCAGCGCGCCGCGCGCCGCCAATAGCTTGCATACCCGGTTCGCGTCCACCCCGGCGCACACTTCCGCGCGGAAGCTTTCCGGCAGCACGTAATACTTGATCAAGCCGGATAGCTTGTCCTTGAGCCGGTAGCCGCAGCGGCTGATGGTCTTGGGCGCGTGGTCGTCAGGGTCGGGCGCGTGGCCGTCCTGTTCGTGCAAGATGCTTTCATTGGATAGCCGGGTGAAGCGCGCTTCGCCGTGCTGCTCGAAGAACAAGCGCACCTTGGCCAAGATGTCTTCATCCTCTCGATTGCCCGCCGTGCCGCGCATTTTCAGCCAGTCGGCAAAGCAAGCTTTAGCGGCCTGCCATGCCGTCCCCTTGGGCCAGCCAGTCACGCCCCAGGCGCTGGCCAGCTCGCCTGCAATCCCCACCAGGGCGAAGCGGGCGGCGGCGCGATGCGCTTGGCCATGGGCTTCGTTGGGCAAGACTTCGCTGTCAAAGCGCGCCAGCTGCTGGCGAATCAGACCGGCCAAGCCGTCTTTCTCCTGCACCAGCCGTTCCAGATAGGCGCGCGCGGCGCTGCCGTGCTGCTGGATCACGGTGGCCTTGATATGGTCGGATAGGGCTTGGCCGCCGTCCTTGTCATGCAGGGTATCGAACAAGCCTAAGCCCTGGCCCGCGTCGGCGGGAACCGCCAACATGCGGATTTCCATCCCGGCTTTCATTTGCTGCTTGGCCTCGGCCATGTGCGCCGCAAGGGTCTTTTCGCCGGAAGACAAAAACAGCACGCGCCATTCCGCCACCGCGCCCCGGCTGCCGCCCTTGTCATTGGCCCGGCTCTTGCCGCGTCCATTGCCCAGCATATAAACGGCCTCGCCAATAATGCGGGAGTCGCATTGATGGATTTCATCCAAGGTCAGCAGGCAATCGGAATAGGCTGCCGCGATGGACTCCAAAGCGTTGTCAGTCGCACGCCAGGTTTGCAGATAACCCGGCCCGCCGAACACGCTGGCGGCGGCTTGCAATAGCGTGGTTTTGCCTTGCGAGCTGTCGCCATAGAAGTGAAAGCCGCCCGACTCGCTGCCCAGGATGCCCAGCAGCGGCCCGGCGAAGGCGCAGGACACGGCGAAGGCTAGGCGGCTATTGCCGACGCAGTAGCGCGCCATATCGCTTTGCCAGCCTTCCAGGCTGCCCGCACATTGCATGGCCTCGCGCTGTTTCTGCGCCGCCTCGAACACCAGGCGTTCCCCTGCCTGGCCAAGCTGCACATCCGGCAACAAGAAGACATCGCCATGCCAGCCCAAGCGCGGCACGATGGTCGCGCGTTCGTCGCCATCGTAGCGGCCCAGGTATTCCAACAGCCTTTGACGTGCCTTCGGGCCTGCGCCCAACAGCAGGCCGCGCGATAGCAAGCCCTTGATCACTTCCGCCCCTTCGCTGGATGCCAGCTGTTCGGATGGGATGTTCCATTCCTTGAGGTTGCCGTCTGGATCAGAGAAGCGCACCAGCAAGCCCCAGCTGCCCGCGTTCTTGTCGCGGGTGCGGGCCAGGATTTCCAGCTTGCTGCAAATCCATAGCGGCGTGTCCATGTCCTCGGTTTGGAAATAGACGCCGCGTTCCGACAGCTTGAAGGGATTCCCCAGGGCAGACGGGGCCGGGTGCGGGGCGCTGGCCGCAGGCGCGGCGGCGATTTCACTTGCTTGGCTAGTCGATGTTGCGACGGTTTCGGCTGCTGGCTCCGCCTCCAGCAACAGACGCAGATGCGCCGCTGTCCAGCCACGCGCCAGGGCGTCGGCGGCATCGTCGCCGCTGTCCCATTGTCCGCCGTCCAGCAAGGCAGGGGCGTGCTCCGTTCCGCCAGGGCGGCAGGTTTCGAAGCGTTCGACGGGAATATGGCTGACAGAGGCCGCGCCGACTTTGGCCAGTTGCGCTGCGACGGCGGTGGCCGCTTCCCAGCCCGGCGCGTCGTAGTCGCGCCAGATCAGGCAATGCCGCCCGGCCAGCGGGCGGAAATCGGCCTTGCTTACGGCTTCCGCGCCATTCATCCAGCACACGGCGACATGCTCCGGCAGCAGCTGCGCGGCGGCGTCGGCGGCTTTCTCACCCTCGCAGATCACAACCGGCGCGTCAGGCCGCGCGGCCAAGCGATCCAGACCATACAGCGGGCGCGGCGCGTTCAGGTTCTTCCAGCGCCAGGCAGTCTTGCCGCTGTCCGCGTCTTTCCATACGGAGAGCGGGAAATAGTCCTTGTTGCGGCCATTCTGGCCCGGCTCCAGCCGCACCACAAACACCAAGGGTTGCCCTGCGGCGTCGTTGTATCGCCAAAATTGCACCGGCTTGCCGGGATGATGCGGCTTGCTGCGCGGCATCTTGCCCATGAGGTTGGCGGGAATCGGCAATACCGCCTCGGCGGCGGGAACAGCTGCAGGCAGCTGCGCGGGGGCGCTGGCGGCGGGCGCTTCGCCATTGATGATGCCCAGCAAGCGGGCCAAGTCCTTGCAGGCTTCTCCTTGGCCGTAGGATTTGAGGTAAGCGACTAGGGCAATCACGTCGCCGCCTTTGTCGCCGCTGGCGAAGTCCGCCCACACGCCCGTATTGACGTTGATGGAGAACGAGCCGTAACCCTCGTCGCTTCGAGCTGAATTGATCATCTGGATTTCGTGGTGGATCTGTTTCCAGTGGACTCCGGCCCAATCCAGCACACGGGGCAGCGCCGACAGCGAGGCGCGCTTGACTTCCTCAAAGGGTAATTTAGCCGCCATCGTCAATACTCCCCCACTTGCGCCATATCGAGCGCCAAGGGCGCGCCTTCGGCGAGGTCGGCCACCAGCTCAGCCAGCAGGCCGGGTTGATGATCACGGGCGAACAGCGCCAGCGAATCGGCGATGACAGGCAGCAAGGGCGCGAGGAAACCGCACAAGGCGGCGCGGGCCATATTGCTTTGCTGCTCGGCGGAATAGCCTTGCATGCCCTGCACGGTGGCCACGTAGGCCAGCAGTTCAAGCGCGTAGTCTCGGCCATCGTGATAAGCGGCCACCGCGCCCGGCAAGGCACTGGAGAAGGGAAGGCATAAGGTGTTGTGGTACATGTTTGAATCCTTTTCGCGCAGGCCGACAAGGGCGCACCTGGCGTTTTTTTGAGCGTGAGAAGGCCCGCGCCCGGCATCGTGTCCGTTCGTTGGTCAGGGCCGCCCCGTGTCTCAGTTGTAAGGGAAGGGATTTAGGTGTTGGCAGGCTTTGCCGTATCGAGCGCGGTTTCGATTAGCGACAACTCCATGCCGCACATCAAGCCGACAATCCAGCCGCGCAGGCGCTGCTGCTCCGGCGTCAATGGCCCTGTCAGCCCCAGGCGCAGAAGAAGCTGATCACGGCAGTTTTCAATCGTGTGGCCAATGTCACCGCTAATGGACGCCACGGAGAAAGCAAGCTCACCCTCGCCGCATCCCATCATGTAGGACAGTTCGCCAGCCTCAAGCCTACCTTTGTCTATTTCCTGCCCGTAGCTGCGGATGGTTTGCATGAAGCTATCCATACGGCCTTTGGAGTCAATGCATAGCGCTTTCATGCTTGAGTTCCCCGGCTGTTGGCGGACACTTTGCGCGACGCGCTCTTGGGCGCCCGCGACAAACTCATGACATGCCGGAACGCCGGATGCTGGCTGACGCGGCGCAGTTCGGCGGCGTCATCGGGCACGCTGGCGTGGCCGATCAGGCTGGCCATGCCTCCCCAGAATCCAGTAATGAGGCCCGTCATGAAGTCCAAGGGCGCTTGTCCGGCCACCGGCTGGGCATAGCCGGTTTGGTCGATCATGTCGCGCAGGAAGCGATAACCTAGGCTGTACAACTCCATGCCGTTCTCGCGGACATAGGCTCCCGTTTCGCCGTAGTGGCCGGTTTCGCAGCGCTGGAACAGCGTTTGCAGGTTCTCCAGCATCAGGCGGCCTTGTTGCAGCCCATTTTCAAAGGTGCGTGGCATGCCCGGCGGCACGTCCATGAACGGCGCATCGCGGGTGCTGTCGCCGTAAGAGATCAGGCGGGCGCGGTCTTTCAGGTAAGCGGCGCGGTAGTTGGGTTGCGTCATGCCGCACCCCCTGCCATCACGGCGTAGCCTTGGGCTGCGGGCAAAACCGCCACGGCGCGACCAGTCTGCGCCAGGTAGGCGCGGGCGTAGTTCACCGCCTCCGCTTCAAGCGGAAAATGGGCGATGGGATGGCGAACGGCAGGGAATAGGCGCGACAGGGCGCGGGAAAGCTTAGGCATGGTGATTGCCTCCTTAGTGGGTTTAGACCCGCTCCCCGCTGCTAAACGGGGGTGGCGAGCGCATGGCGGGGTTAGCAGACCGGCACTAAGGAACCGGCAGCCCGAAGGCTCCCCACCACGGCCCGCCATGGAAGGCGCACGTGTGGCGTACTGCGGACGCAAAAAAACCGCTTTCGCGGCGTCATCCGCCTTAGTGTTCGGGCTGCTAAACCCGGTGCCGCTATTGAACAGCACGCCGGAATTATGGCCCGCCTGGCTCAAGGTGGCAAGTGTCATCATGCGGTCAGTCTCCTTGTGTCATTGGCGGGTAGGGCGAGGCGCTGGCGCTGCTCATTGGCAAACGTCAGCAGCGCGGCCTTGCGTTCATCGTAGCTTTTCCCCATGCCCAGCAGCACGGCGTCTTGACGCTCCAGCAGCTCCAGAAGGCGCAGCTCTGGCACACTTAGCACGTCCCGGTTGATGGGGGAAAACTGGCCAGAAAACACCCAATTGATCAGCCTGGCCTCATTGGCGTAGTGGTGTGCGGCGCTGTTCTTGCCGATGGCCTGGCGGTGCAAGTTCACCATGTCGCATAACAGCCGGTGATTGCTGGCAGCGGCCACGCGGGCGGCGCTCCAGTCGTCAGGCTTGGACTGTCCACGGATCAGGGCGTCAATCTGCATGTCGCACCAGACAGCAAAACGTGCATCCAGCCACTGAGCAAAGCGCACGGCCAGTTTCGGATGCATCCAGGTGCCGCCATTGTTGCCCCGCTTGGTCTTCAAAAGTGAGCCAGGCTCACATTTGAGCATGTCGGCCAGCGTGGCGATGTACTCCTGTGTGCCGTCTTGGTTGAGCCAGTCCACGGGGCGCTTGCCGAACTTCACCGCTGCTTCTGTGGCATTAAACCAAGCGTCTTGCGTGAATTGCATCGCCTGGCCGTTGAAATCGGCCTGAATCAACTTGGTCATTGCGCGGCCTCAATGTCGTTTGCGTGCTGGGCCTTCGGCATTTGCCGGTTAGTCAATGCGACAGTCGGCGCAGTGGCCACTACGTCGCAGGCGGGCAATAACGCCAAAATCAGCACGATTGCAATCGTGCGGGGGTGAAAGCGCATATTACCCAGGCGGGCGAGGCTTCGTAGCGCCTGAGACCGCGCTGCGGTATGATCATGGCGCAATGCAACCAATTTGGATTGGATGACGGCCTCGCGTGTTACAGCACGCGGGGCTTTTGTTTTATGGGCTTTCATCGTCATAGCTCCGGGATGGTGATATTGAGGGCGCGCATGCAGCGTTCGGCATTGCGCATCTGCTTTGCGTCTGAGGCATGGGCATATTGCCGGTACAGGCCATGCAGGTACTCGCTTGCCCAATGGGCAGCGGTGCGAGACCCAGAAACGACAAAGCCCGCTTGCGCGGGCTTGTCTGGGTTGCCGATAAGCGGCAGATCGGGCGGAAGATCATTTTTCATTTGATTATCCTTTCATGCGGTTTGCGCTTGGCGCGCGGCGGCGACTCGTTCCGCCAACCAACTTTCTACGTCCGTCGATAACCAGGCCACACAGCGCGGGGACAATTGAATCTGTCTTGGGAATTTCCCTTGCTGAATGAGCGCGTAAAGGCTGCTGCGGCTTAAGCCGGTGGCTTTGATTACGTCAGGAAGGCGAAGCATGCAGGCGGAGGGGTTCAGATTGATCATGATTGAATTCCTTATCGGGTTGGATTAAAGGGGGTGAACGGCACGCGCCGCGACGAAGGCTTGCAGATCGGAAAGGCGGTACATGCACTTGCGCCCAATGCGGTAATACCGCAAGCCATAGCGCCCGGTGCTGGCCCATTCATTGAGCGTGTACGGCGACAGGCCCAGCCACTCGGCGGCCTCCGGCCTACTCATCAGGTGGTCTTTGCTATCAGGAACGGGAATGGACATAAGGCTTTCTCCAAATGAAAAAAGCCCGCACTGGGCGGGCTGGTGAATCCGGCAAGGCCGGAACGCAAAAAGCCCAAGGAAAAGCCTTGGGCTGTAACTGTCTAAGCATGTCCACGCCTGCGACGGCGCAAACATTCGAGCAAATGAAAAAAGCCCGAAGGGGTTAGCTTCGGGCTTGTGGGCGCTATTGTTTCTAGCGCAGCTGAATTTTGCATAAACCGCGCATTGCTGTCAATGTCGCAGTTTTTCGGCGATAAAAAAGCCCGAAGGGTTAGCTTCGGGCTTGTGGACGCTATTGTTTCTAGCGTAGCTGAATTCTGCATTAAGTCCGACATTGCTGTCAATGCCACAGTCTTTCGGCAATAAAAACACCCGAAGGGTTAGTTTCGGGCTTGTGGGCGCTATTGTTTCAAGCGTAGCTGGATTTTGCATAAGTGTAAGATTGCCGTCAAGGGCGCAGTTTTTCGACAATAAAAAAGCCCGAAGGGGTTAACTTCGGGCTTGGGGCATTACTGCTGCGAGCGTAGCGAAATTCTACCTAAGTGCCGGATTTGCCGTCAACGCCTCATTAGCCATGCGCAATGAAAAAGCCCGAAGAACTTGGCTTCGGGCTTATGGGCGCAATTTGGGTAGCTGCAAAATAAGTATAGTTGACGCACGCCTCACTAGCAACAGGCATGCATTTAATTTTACAAGCGTTTGAATTTTAAAATAAATACAAAAAAACAAGATCATAACGCTGTTACGCTATTCGACTTGAATAGGCGCAAAAAAAAGCCCAGGCTTGTCTCCTGAGCTTTGATATCTTGCGGACGCGACAAAGGTGGCCTACGCCACCTTTTCTGAACGCCATGCGGCGGTTGTCCTGCAATTGTTTGGCCATTCTATGCAAAGATAACGTATCTTGCAATGCGTGGTCGTTGAGCCAATCCGTCAAAATAAAAAAAGCCAGCATTGAGCTGGCTTTTAGGGCGCACCTGTGGCCGGTGACAATTCATGGTATTGGGTAATGCCAATACCGTCAAACGCGTTAATCAGAATAATTTATGTCATTGATTTCAGAGAAAAATAACAAACCCATAAAGCGAAACGCTGTTACGGCCAAGAAGGTGGCAACGACTCCGGAAGACGGGGCAGCTCTAGCCAATCTGGCAGCAGCAAAGCTGGAACAAATGGACGGCTTGCATTGCCAAATCGATAACGTCAAGAACCTGCGCGATGCCGCACGCTTTGTGCTGGCCGCGCCTGGCCAAGCCCGAATTCCGAAACCCTATGACGGCAGCGCCGATTGGTTGGCCTATATCAATCGAATGGTGAACCTCTCCCTGTCCGCTGAGCAAAGGCAAGCCGTCATGGCCGCGCTCAGGACGCGGCGATCTAGAAAGCGCAGAAAGCTTGCTTCGCTGGAAATCAAAGGCGAAACGCTAGACCGGCTACAAAGCTGGCAAGCAAGCCATGGGCACGCAAGCCTTGATGCCGCCATTGCCGCGCTGATGGACATGGCGGAACCCTCTACAACTGATGCAACCAAGTGACTAGCCAGGCCAGACCAGCCAGCAGAAGCGCCGACACGCCGCCAATCATCACGGCGGCCAGCGCTCCATAGAGCATGGGAGCCAGCTGCAAACCATCGCGCAGCCCAAAGAACAGCGCGCCGCCCAGCGCCCATGCGGTCATATACGCCCAGCCCACGGCTAGGAATTGGTGATCTGCCTTCATCTTATGTCTCGGTCGAGCGTGTGAAGTCTGAAGGTTTCAGCAGCGGCTTGGCCAAGGCGGTTTGCATGCGCGCCAAAGTGTTGGCGGGGCTGCTGTCGCCTTCTTCCACGTTCCAAAGCACGATAGCCGGGTTTTCGCCGAATGCGGCGGGCTGTCCATCGCTGTCGTAGAAAACTTCGTGAATGGCGCGCCAGCGGTGCGGCTCCGCATCGTCCTCTGCTGGTGCTTCAAATTCGATAACGCGATAGTCCCAGGTGGCCATCATTTAGCCCGCCCGCTGGAAGTTGACCGGCACGACATTGCCGCCTTGCTGTTTGAGAACGTAGTTTGACCACCATTGCATCATTCGGCGGCGTTCTTCCATGTATTCAGCGCGGTTGTAGGCGGCGCGAACCCGGTTTCTTTCGACGTGGGCCAGTTGGCGCTCAATAGCGTCGGGATTGAACCCCTCTTCATTCAGGATGGTGGATGCTGTGGAGCGGAAGCCATGGACATCGGCCTTGCCCTTGAATCCCATACGATGCAATGCACGCCGGAGCGTTTCCGGCGACATCGGGCGGTTAGGGCTGTTGCGGTTGGGGAAGAGGTGTTCTCGTCCGCCGCTGATGGCTTGAAGCTCGCGCAGGATGGCAAGCGCGTGGTCTGAAAGCGGCACAAGATGAGGAGCTGCGGTTTTTTTGGATATCTCAGTCAGCTTGCGGTGTTCGGGCGGGATGGTCCACAGCTTGGCGTCAAAGTCGATTTCTTCCCACCTGGCCATGCTCATTTCCCCTACGCGGGTGAAGGTGTGAAGCATCAACTCCATCATCAGCTTGGTTTGCCGGTTGGAATCCATTTCCTTGAGTGCATGCAGAAATTCAGGCAGTTCATCACGGTGGAGGGCTTTGCGATGCTCCACTTGCGGCGTCTTCAGTGCGTCCACCAGCGGCGCAGCCGGATCGCTGTCGCAGCGGCCAGTCAGAATGGCGAGTCTGAAAATGGATGAGCAGCGCTGACGGAGGCGTTTGCAGGTGTCGAGGTTTCCCGCCTTTTCCACGCGGCGCAGGACATCCAGTAGTTCCAGGGGCTTGATGTCTTTGATGGGCGTCGCGCCGATGTAGGGGAGGATGTGCAGCTCTAGCGAGGTCATCACCCGTTCGGCGTGTTGCTCGCTCCATTCGTGGCGTTCTTTGGCGTGCCACTCTTCGGCAATCGCCCTGAAGGTGTTGGCTGCGGACAGTTTGGCGGCGAGCTTTTCAGATTTGCGCTGTGCTGCTGGGTTGATGCCCTCGGACAGTTGCTTACGTGCTTCGCCTGCTTTGTTGCGTGCTTCGGCCAGGCCGACATCCGGGTATTTGCCTAGGGCCAGAACAGCGGCTTTGCCATTGAAGCGGAAGCGATAGCGCCACAGCTTGCCGCCGGACGGAGTGACTTCCAGAAACAGGCTGTTCCCGTCAGATAGCTGATAGTTCTTCTCTTGTGGCTTGGCTTGCCGGATGGAGACGTCGGTTAGCGCCATGTGTATAGATTCCCGTGTATAGATTTGCGCCGTTAGTCGGGCGGGGCGCGCCCGCTCAGCGCTTATTTTTGGGGCCTGAAGTCCTGCTATCAGGCGTTGGGCGAAGGTGCGGCTAGATCGTCACTAGTGACATTTCATGTCTGTCACTATGCTAAATCATGAAATTCCCCTTTCAAATCAACGATGTCACTACGTCACTACTGTCACTAACATTTTTTAGCGGGGTGGTCGGAGCGGCATTGGCGACGATGTTTCCACGACGCCGGGGCCTGTGTTGGGCTGGCAACCCTCATACATTTTTCTAACCAGAGTATGAATTGCAAAAGGTGCTAGGGACGGTGTGTATAGATTTTATCGAGGGTTTCGCTCATATGCACGAATCTATGCACAAAAAATGTAGATGTTACTGGATGCTCTTGGACGGCTTTGGACGTAAAAAAACCCGCAAAGCCTTATTTGGCGCGGGTTTGTGGACTTTCTCGGACTGCTTTGGAAGTGTGGGTGGCGCCCCCGACAGGAATCGAACCTGTAACTGCCCCTTAGGAGGGGGCCGTTATATCCATTTAACTACGGAGACGCTACGGAAAACTGGGTGTGATCAGGCGCTGCGGTCCACCGACAGGCGGGCCAGCTCGATCAGGGCCTGGCGGGTTTCCGACTCGGGAATCGCCTGCAGGGACGCGATGGCCAGCTCGGCCATCTTGATGGCCTCGTTCTTGGCATATTCCAGCGCGCCGCTGGATTGTACCGCATTCAGCACATCGTGGAAACGGTCGCGGCTGGCGTTTTCCAGCGCGTCGCGGACCAGCGCCGACGCTTCGGCGCTGCCGTTGCGCATGGTGTAGATCAGCGGCAGCGTCGGCTTGCCTTCGGCCAGGTCGTCGCCCAGGCTCTTGCCTATCGTGTCGGCGTCGCCGCTGTAGTCCAGCACGTCGTCGATGATCTGGAAGGCGGTGCCGAGGTACATGCCGTAGTCGGCCATCGCCTTCACCTGTTCGGCGGAGGCGTCGGCGATCAGCGCGCCGACGCGGGCGGCGGCTTCGAACAGCTTGGCGGTCTTGTACTGGATGACCTTCAGGTACTCGTCCTCGCTGACGTCGGTGTTGCCGATGTTCAGCAATTGCAGCACTTCGCCCTCGGCGATGATGTTGGTCGCCTCGGCCATCACTTCGAGGATGGTCATGTTGCGGGTGGTGACCATCATCTGGAAGGCGCGGGTGTACAGGAAGTCGCCGACCAGCACGCTGGCGGCGTTGCCGAACAGGGCGTTGGCGGTCTTGCGGCCGCGGCGCAGGTCCGACTCGTCGACGACGTCGTCGTGCAGCAGCGTGGCGGTGTGAATGAACTCTATCATCGCGGCGAGTTCGAACAGATGTTCGCCCCGGTAGCCCAGCGCGCGGCCCGACAGCAGGGTCAGCACCGGACGCAGGCGCTTGCCGCCGGCGGAAATGATGTATTCCGCCACCTGGCGGATCAGGACGACGTCGGAGTGCAGCCGGGAGCGGATCACGCCGTCTACCGTCTGCATGTCGTCGGCAATCAGGGTTCGGAAAAGCGGGGTGGACATTTCAACCAGTTTATCGTTGCGATGATGGCTACGCCAAAGCCCTGGATGTTACCAGAAAAGCCCCTGCGGCCGCCATGCCGCCGTGTTGGCCGCATAAGTCGATGAAATCATTGACATGTTGTGGTCAGTCCCGTATAGTCTCGCGTTCCCTTGCGCATCAGGCGTGGGGGATCCATTTATCAGGAGCTCATGCGAATGTATGCGGTCATAAAAACCGGCGGCAAGCAGTACAAGGTTGCCATCGGTGAAAAACTCAAAGTAGAACAGATACCTGCAGACGTCGACAGCCAGATCGTACTTGAAGAAGTGCTGATGATTGCTGACGGTGAACAGGTTGTTGTTGGCGCCCCGCTGGTTTCCGGCGCCACCGTGAAGGCCACCGTTGTTTCCCACGGTCGTGGCGAAAAGATCCGCATCTTCAAGATGCGTCGTCGTAAGCACTACCAGAAACATCAGGGTCATCGTCAGAACTACACCGAAATCCGCATCGACGCGATTTCGAAGTAAGGATAAACAGTCATGGCACACAAAAAAGCAGGCGGTAGCTCCCGCAACGGTCGTGACTCCGAAGCCAAACGCCTGGGCGTTAAGGTTTACGGCAGCGAACTGATTCCGGCCGGTTCCATCATCGTGCGTCAGCGCGGCACCAAGTTCCACGCTGGCGAAAACGTCGGCCAGGGCAAGGACCACACCCTGTTCGCCAAGGTTGACGGCTACGTTGAATTCACCGTTAAGGGCGCGCAACAGCGCAAGACCGTTAACGTGGTTCCGTACACCGGTGTAGACGGCGAATAATTTCGCTTTCTGACATCCGAGAAAGCCCTATCCTTGCGATAGGGCTTTTTTCATACCCGAGGGGCAAGGCGTGAGGGCTGGCATAGGCAACCCTGACTCCTGACTCCTCGCAAGACAGAGGTTGAGTGCAATGAAGTTCATCGATGAAGCCCGGATCGAAGTGATGGCCGGACGCGGCGGCAACGGCGCGGCCAGTTTCCGTCGTGAAAAATACATTCCGTTCGGCGGACCGGACGGCGGCGACGGCGGCAAGGGCGGCAGCGTGTACGCGGTGGCCGACGAGAACGTCAATACCCTGGTTGAATTCCGCTTCGTCAAGAAATACCTGGCCGAGCACGGCGAGCGCGGCCGCGGCGCCGACTGCTACGGCAAGGGCGGCGACGACATCGAATTGAAGATGCCGGTGGGCACGGTGATCCAAGACGCCGACACCGGCGAGCAGGTGGCCGATCTGGCGCATCACGGCCAGCGCATCATGATCGCCAAGGGCGGCAAGGGCGGTCTCGGCAACATCCATTTCAAGTCGTCCACCAACCGTTCCCCGCGCCAGTCCACGCCGGGCGAGCAGGGCGAGCAGCGCACGCTGAAGCTGGAGTTGAAGGTGCTGGCCGACGTCGGCCTGCTGGGCATGCCCAACGCCGGCAAGTCCACCTTCATCCGCTCGGTGTCCGCCGCGCGTCCGAAGGTGGCCGACTATCCGTTCACCACGCTGCACCCTAACCTGGGCGTGGTGCGCATGGACGACACCCGCAGCTTCGTCGTCGCCGACATTCCGGGCCTGATCGAGGGCGCGGCCGAAGGCGCCGGCCTGGGCCACCGCTTCCTGAAGCATCTGCAGCGCACCGGCCTGTTGCTGCATGTGGTGGACATCGCCCCGTTCGATCCCGGCGTCGATCCGGTGCGCGAGGCGCGCGCCATCGTCGAGGAATTGAAGAAGTACGACGAGGAGCTGTACAGCAAGCCGCGCTGGCTGGTGCTGAACAAGGTGGACATGCTGCCGGCGGACGAGCGCGAGCTGACGGTGTCGGCCTTCCTGAACGCCTACGGCTGGCCGCAGGCGAAGCCGGACGACTCGCTGGGCTTCGACGTCAAGGCGCCGCGTGTGTTCTCGATTTCCGCGCTGAACCATGAAGGCACCCGCGAGCTGACTTTCGCCATCATGGCCTACCTGGACGTGGTGCGCGCCGAGGCGCGCAGGGAGAGCGAGGCGCAGCAGCAGGCCGCCGCGGCCAAGCAGAAGCTGATCATGCCGGAGACGCCGGTGGAGGATGCCGGCGGCGACGCGTAACGTCATTGTCGTCTGATTGTGGTAAACGGCGGGCTGGAGGCATATCCAGCCCGTTTTTTTATTCCATCCGGGCAAAATGTGAGGTTTTGGCGAATTTTCGCCCATTTTTGTCGCTTTGCTGTACACCAATCCCTTCACCCGCCGTTACTTCTCAAGTTGATTGAATGTTGTATTTTGTCATCAGACAAAAACGCCATCGGACCGCCGGTTTTCAGCCGGTCATGGCATGAGTTCTGCGTGCCTGAGCGCTCTGTGCCCAGGTCATGAGCATGGCATGACCGGAAAATCGGGCTTGCTAGACAAATTGCTCTAACTATATAACATGGTGCAGCCACTGCCGGCCTCCGGGGCAGGCCGGCAGCGGCAGGGTTCGCAGTTTGTCGTAGCGGTCCGGGGCGATTGCCTGGGTGACCAAGCGTCCGGCGCGCCGGATGACCAACAAAGACGTTCGCTTTGATGAGGAGAATCACATGAAGAAGGCTCTTGCTGCGCTGGCTGTCGGTCTGATGGCTGCTTCCGTCGGTGTTTACGCCAAGGATTGGAAAGAAGTCCGTTTCGGCGTGGACGCCAGCTACGCTCCGTTCGAGTACAAGGCGCCGAATGGCCAGGTGGTCGGTTTCGACATCGATCTGGGCAACGAGATCTGCAAGCGCATGAAAGCCAAGTGCGTGTGGGTGGAGAACGATTTCGACGGCATGATCCCGGCGTTGAAGGCCAAGAAGTTCGACGGCGTGCTGTCGTCGATGTCGATGACCGAGGCCCGGATGAAGGAGATCGCCTTCTCCGCCAAGCTGTTCAACACCCCGACCCGCATGGTCGCCAAGTCCGGTTCCGGCCTGATGCCGACCCCGGCTTCGCTGAAGGGCAAGCGCGTGGGCGTCGAGCAGGGCACCATCCAGGAAGCCTACGCCAAGAAGCACTGGGCGCCGGCCGGCGTCGAAGTGGTGCCGTACCAGAACCAGACCCTGGTGCTGGCCGATTTGACCGCGGGCCGTCTGGACGCGTCCTTGCAGGACGCGGTGCAGGCCGACATGGGCTTTTTGAAGAAGCCTGAGGGCAAGGGCTTCGCCTTCGCCGGCAAGGACCTGGTCGACCCGCAGACGCTGGGCGAGGGCGCCGGCATCGGCCTGCGCAAGGATGACGCCGATCTGAAGGCCGCCATCGACAAGGCCATCGCCGGCATGCTGAAGGACGGCACCTACAAGAAGATCGAGAAGAAGTACTTCTCCTTCGACGTGTACGGCGGCTGATGCCGTTTCGGGCGCGCGGCCGGTCCGCGCGCCCGCGCTGTGATGCGCCCCGCCTTGCGGGGCGTATTGATCTGGAGGGCCGGCCTTCATTCGGCAATATAAGTCGAAGGGGCGGGCCGCTCGACAAGGGGAACATATGTTTCTGGATGGATTCGGTCCCATTATCTGGCAAGGGACCCTGGTGACGCTGGAGCTGTCGGTGCTGTCGCTGCTGTTGGCCTTCGTCATCGGTCTCGTCGGCGCCGGCGCCAAGCTGTCGCACAACCCGCTGCTGGGCGGCATTTCCACCGTGTACACCACGCTGGTGCGCGGGGTGCCCGACCTGGTGCTGATGCTGCTGATCTTCTACAGCCTGCAGATCGGCATGAACAAGATCACCGACCTGTTGGCCATCGATCAGATCGACCTCGATCCGTTCGTGTCCGGCATCGTCACGCTGGGCTTCATCTACGGCGCCTATTTCACCGAGACGCTGCGCGGCGCCTTCCTGTCGGTGCCCAGAGGGCAGATCGAGGCCGGCATTTCCTACGGCATGAGCGGCTGGCAGGTGTTCCATCGCGTGCAGTTCCCGCAGATGATGCGCTTCGCGCTGCCGGGCATTTCCAATAACTGGCAGGTGATGCTGAAAGCCACCGCGCTGGTGTCCATCATCGGCCTGGCCGATGTGGTGAAGGCGTCGGTCGACGCCGGCAAGAGCACCTACAAGGTCTTCTTCTTCACGCTGGTGGCGGGGGCGATCTACCTCGTGTTGACCACGCTGTCCAATTTCGTGCTGATGTGGCTGGAGCGCCGCTATTCGATGGGTGTGCGGGAGGCGGAGCTATGATCGACATCATCCAGCAATTCTGGAAAACCTTTTTGTGGAGCGACGGCTACCACCTGTCCGGCCTGGCCGTCACCATGTGGCTGCTGGTGCTGTCGATCGCCTTCGGCTTCGTCGTCTCCATCCCGCTGGCGGTGGCCCGGGTGTCCCGGATCAAGTGGCTGTCGCGGCCGGTCTGGCTGTACACCTATGTGTTCCGCGGCACGCCGCTGTACGTGCAGCTGTTGTTCTTCTACAGCGGCATGTACAGCCTGGACGTGGTGCGCGAAGTGGGCTTTCTGAATCACTTCTTCCGAGAAGGCTACAACTGCACCATCCTGGCGTTCGCGCTGAACACCTGCGCCTACACCACCGAAATCTTCGCCGGCGCGATCAAGGCCACGCCATACGGCGAGATCGAGGCGGGCCGCGCCTACGGCATGAGCCCGTTCACGCTGTACCGCCGGGTGATCATTCCGTCGGCGCTGCGCCGCGCGCTGCCGGCGTACAGCAACGAGGTCATCCTGATGCTGCACGCCACCACCGTGGCCTTCACCGCCACCGTGCCGGACATCCTGAAGGTCGCGCGCGACGTCAACGCCGCCACTTACGACTCCTTCAACGCCTTCGGTCTGGCCGCCTTGCTCTATCTGAGCATCACCTTTATTCTGGTCGGCTTGTTCCGCAAGGCCGAAGCGCGCTGGATGGCTTATCTGCGCCCGACCAAGAGCTGAGAAATTCTGGGGATTCAATGATGGACAAGCTGAGCATCAGCAATATTCACAAGAGCTATGGCGACCACGAAGTTCTGAAAGGCATCTCGCTGAAGGCCAAGGCCGGCGACGTGATCAGCATCATCGGCTCGTCGGGCTCCGGCAAGAGCACCTTCCTGCGCTGCATCAACTTCCTCGAGAAGCCGAACGACGGGACCATCGCGTTGAACGGCGAGGAAATCCGCCTGTCGCGCAACAAGCAGGGTGAGTTGGTGCCGTCCGACCAGAAACAGTTGCAGACGATGCGCACCCGGCTGGCGATGGTGTTCCAGCACTTCAATCTGTGGGGCCACATGACGGTGCTGGAAAACGTCATCGAGGCGCCGGTGCACGTGCTGGGCATCGCCCGCGAAGAGGCCATCGCCCGCGCCAAGAAATACCTGTCCAAGGTCGGGCTGGACGAGCGCGCCCAGGCCAAGTACCCGGCCCACCTGTCCGGCGGCCAGCAGCAGCGCGTGGCCATCGCCCGAGCGCTGGCGATGGAGCCCGAGGTGATGCTGTTCGACGAGCCGACCTCGGCGCTGGACCCGGAGCTGGTCGGCGAAGTGCTGAAGGTGATGCAGGCGCTGGCCGAGGAAGGCCGGACGATGATCGTCGTCACCCACGAGATGGGCTTCGCCCGCAATGTGTCCAACCACGTGATGTTCCTGCACCAGGGCCGCGTGGAGGAGGAAGGTCATCCGGACGAAGTCTTCGGCAACACCAAGAGCGAAAGACTGAAGGCATTCCTGTCCGGTAGTCTAAAGTAAGACTATCCCTGCCAAAGGGGGTAGGAAACCCGCCGGAGCTGTCAGCCGGCGGGTTTGTTTTTGGCGCGCCGTCCGGCCTTGTGGATAAATCCCGATTCGGCGGATGGCTGTGGATAAGCGCGCTTACGGCGCCGGCGCGGCCGGCTGCTGCGAGCGGAACAGCGTCCATTCCTCGACCGAGCGGCCGTCCGGCAGCTGGCACAGCGCGTATTCGTTGCCGGCGGCATCCTTCTGCGGCAGCAGCTTGCCGCCCTGCTTCGCGCAATAGACCGAGGCCGGATTGGCCATGCCGACAGCCTGCTTCTGCGGCGAGGCGTTTTGCGCGCAGGCGGCCAACAGCAGCGCCGGCAGCGCGGCGACGATGGGGGTCAGTGTTTTCATTTCCAGTTCGGATCCTGTTTCAGTTGTTTCATCAGATAGTCGCGCTGTGGCTTGTCCGGCTTGCCCAGCCAGCGGTAGCTGGCGTATTTGGCCGGATGATCGACAGCTTCGGGCACATCGGCCACCGTCACCAACAGGCCCAGCGCGCGGCGCTTGTCCGCGCTGAACAGGCCGAGGAAACGATTGCCGGCGCAGTCGTGCGGTTTGCACATCTCGCCGGCCAGATAGCGTTTGCCGGCGATGGTCGCAGCGCGGTACGGCGCGCTGGTGGCGCGGGCCTCGCGCAGCCACTCAGGCGTGTTTTCGGCGCCGGCCAGCATGCCCATCCAGGCGGCCTGGTAGGCGGGCTGGTGGGCCAGTTCGGCGAATACCGCCTCGGCCGCCGGCGCGGAGGAGACGGGGGCGGCGACGGCGGCCGGCGACAGGATGGACAGCGACAGCAGCAGCGGGACTAGCGTTTTCATGCGTCAGGCTCAGTGGTGATGCAAAGTCATTGGATCGTCGCCGGCGATTAAAATTCCGTCAGGCGGTCAACAGCTTGCCGGTCTTGTAGGCGCTGGCGCCGGCCACGCGGGCCAGCCCCAGGCCGGCGGTGGCGTATGGTCGGTCGCTGGTGGCGTACAGCACGCCGCCGCGCTGGGTGCACACCTGGGTGACGGTGTCGGTCAGCGGGTCGATCACGTCGGCCACCAGGTCGCCCGGCGTCAGCAGGCTGCCCGGTTCGGCGCGGTAGGTGACGACGCCGGCGTGCGGCGCCAGCAGGTCCTCCGAGCCGGCCAGCGGCGTCGCCGGGTGGCGCAGCGGCGGCAGCGGCGGCGGATCGCCGGCGATCACGCCGCGGTGCTGCAGGAAATGGATGATGGCCTCGGCGTCCTTGGCGGCGTATTCGTGATTGACGTCCCATTCGCCTCGCAGCTCTATCGTCACCGCCAGGCAGGCCATCGCTATCGGCGCGGCGAGGCCGGCCTTCTCCGCCAGGTCGCGCAGCTGCCACCACGGCTGGCTGCAGGATTCGTCGAAGGGGTAGTCGCCGGAGTCCTCGGCCAAGAGGCTGGCGCAGACGCCCAGATAGCGCGCCAGCGGCTCGCACTGGTCCCACAGCGGCGTGCCGGTGTACAGGTGGATGTCGGCGCGGCTGTCGCAATGCAGGTCCAGCATGATGTCGGCGTCGAAGGCCAGCGTGTGCAGCGCGTGGCGCAGCGACTGCAGCTCGGTCTGCGGCTGCTGGCGCGCCAGCTCGGCTCGCATCGCCGCGCGTATCAAGCGGGTGTTGACCTGAGCGTCCGGCCCCAGTTGATGGCGCACGGCGGCGAACGCCGGTTCGGCCAGCGGCAGGTAGTGGCGGTTGAAGTTCTGGCCGCTCATCGCCTCGAAGCGGCCCAGCAGGCGATTGCTCTGATTCTGGTTCAGGCCTATCGGGTTGGCCACCGGCAGCACGGCGATCTCGCCGAGGATGGCGTTCTCGCTTTCCAGCTGGCGCAGCCGCTGTTTCAGATGCCAGGCCACCAGCATGCCGGGCAACTCGTCGGCGTGCAGGCTGGCCTGGATGTGGACCTTCTCGCCGCGGCCCTCCTGGCCGAAATGGAAGCTGGTCAGCGCGCGCTGGCTGCCCAGGCTGGGCGACAGCAAGGTGTGGTGGCGGGTGAGCATGACGTCTCCTCTATACGATTGTTATCACTTGCAGCCAGGATAAAACGCGCCGCCGCGTTGACGAAGCGGCGGGCCGCCGGGACAATCTGCGCTTTGATTCCCCCAGCTTGTGGAGCGCGCTTGGATTCATTGTCCGATTTCTTCCGGCCCGGCATCGAGCCCGGCTCGCTGCAGGCCGTGTCTCGGCTGCAGGGGGCCTGGAGCTATCTGTCCGTTTTCGTCACGCTGTTCCGCGGCGGCGACGAGGAAGTGCTGATGCGCCTCCTGGTGCTGCGAGAGCTGGGCGGCCGCGCCGAGGCGCCGCTGTGGACGCCGCAGGAAATCGCCCAGCGCTTCTCCTACCTTAACGATACCAAACTGGCCACCATTCTGGGGCGGCTGCGCGAAGGCGATCTGCTGGTCTACGACAGCGACGGCGGCGTTTACCAGTTGTCCGAGGGCGCGCGCGTCGCCTTGGCGGCGCTGGCGACGCTGGTCGATTTCTCCGGCGACGACGTCGAGCTGGGCTATCTCGCCAGCCAGGTCGCCGCCGGCCAGGCCGTCGGCCAGGTGTCGGACGAGGCGCTGAAGCATCTGCTGGCGCGCTTGAACGAATTGTATGTCGAGTTCGAGGAGGCGTTGGAGTCGCAGTCCGAATTCCGCATTCGCGCCGCCCAGCATCGGCTGGAGGCGGTGTGGCGCTGGGTGGCCAAGTCCACCGAGGTGGTCAAGAGCCTGACCCAGGACGACACGTTGAGCCTGATGGTGCTGAACCAGGCGCAGGCGATCGCGCTGGCGCAAAGCCGGATGCTGGCGCTGGCCGGCACCTTCGAGCGCCGGCTGGCGCAATTGGCCGCGCAGCGCGTGCATCTGGGCAATTCCGGCCTGACCTCCACCGACATCGCCGACTGGCTGCGCCGCCAGGGCGCGGCCACCTTGGCCGGCAAGCTGGCCGACGGCTGGTCCATCTGCCCGGAGCCGGCCTTCCTGTCGACGCCGGAGCTGGCCGACGTGGCCGAGTTCGAACTGTTGGCGCGCGAGCGCGCCAAGGCCGGCGCGCACGTGCTGCCCGGCGGCGAGGCCGCGCCGCTGGCCGACGCGCCCGAGATGGAGCGTCTGCTGGAGGCCGAGGAAATGTACGACCTGCTGCTGACGCTGGGCATGAGCGGCGGCGCCGACGCCCACATCAGCGAGGCGGTGCTGGCCGGCAGCTACAACGAAACCGCCTACCGGCTGTCGCTGCTGTCGCTGATCGGCGATCCGGAGACCAGCAACGACCAGAGCATCGTCGCGGCGCTGGCCAAGCTGCCGTTCAGCCTGCAGGGCGGCGACGCGGTCATCGAGACCGATCACCCCGAGGTGGCGACGCTGTCCGACGCCAGGCTGGTGGCGAATAGCGGCCGCGCAGGCCAATGAAGGATACGCCGCGCGCGGACACTACCGGGCGGGCAAGCAAAGAATAGACATGGAACACGAAATCAAGACCCTTACCGCCCGCCTGCTGGCGCACCGCGTGGTGCCGCGCGGCGACGCGCTGGCCAGGAAGGCGCTGCTGGACGACAACTTCCGCCAGGAACTGGACAAGAACCTGGCCGCCGTCGGCCTCAGGCTGGTGGAGAACCCGTACGCCGAGCACATCGCCGCGGCGCTGCTGCCGGAGATGACCGAGCCGGTGTTCGGTTCGGGAGATGCCTGGCTCAACAATAATCTGGGCCTGCCGCGCGACGGCGTGGCGCTGTTGGTCATCCTATGGGCGCTGATCATCCTGCCGAAGCGCGAGCGCCAGGTCGCCCGCGTCGAGGCCGGCAAGGAGAACCAGAGCGACATGTTCGGCGCGCAGAAGCCGCTGGAAACCGGCGAGTCGGTGTCCACCGGCATTTCCGAGGACGCGCTGTACGCCGACTTCGGCAAGGCGCTGGGCGGCCGCACCCGCTTCAACGCCAATCTGGGCCGGCTGGTCAATCTGGGCTTCATCGTCCGCCGCAACCGCTGGCTGGACGAGGGGCCGATGCTGGACCTGATGATCGACTACGCGCAACTGGCGCCGCGCATCATCGAGGGCGCGCTGGCCGACGTGCTGTTGCGCCGCGAGGGCCGCGAGGCGCTGGTCGACAAGCGCGCCGACGACGGGATCGAAGACGCGGGCGGGGACGACGGCATCGCGTCGGATGGCCCGCTGTTTGACCTGCCGCCGGACGACGCGGCAGACGGGGAGGCGCGCTGATGTTCCAGATGAAATCGGTGGAAATGGTGCACTGGGACTTCTGGCAGCGGCTGAGCGTGCCGCTGGACGCCCAGATCGTCACCATCATCGGGCCCAACGGCTCCGGCAAGACCACGCTGCTCGACGCGATGCGCACGCTGCTGGCGATCAAGTGCTCCGGCAAGCGCGACTATAAGCGTTACGTGCGTAATAACAAGGAAGCCTTCGCCTATCTGCGCGGCGTCGTCGACAATCCGCGCCGCCCGGCCGGCGGCCTGTATCCGACGCCGTTCTTCCCCATCGTCTCCGAATCGGTGACGCTGCTGTGCCGGATCAAGAAGCAGGGCGGCGACTGGGTGCGCCATTACGCGATCCTGGACGGCGACATCGCGCTGGAACACGCCGAGGGCCAGGCGCAGTGGCTGGGCGTGCACGAGTACCGCCGCCGGCTGGAAGCGGCCGGCCTGACGCCGGCGGTGGCCGAGGTGCTGGCGCTGGAGCAGGGCGATACCGACAAGCTGACCGAATACAGCCCGCGCCAGTTGCTGGACCTGGTGTTCCAGGTCTTCGGCGACAAGGACGTGCTGGACAACTACCAGCGCGCCCGCGACGAGCAGCGCGCCACCGAGCTGGAGCTGGAGGCCCTGGGCCGCCAGGAGGAGGCGCTGCAGGTGCGGGTGGAGGCGATGCGTAACCGCGCCAACCGCTATCTGGAGTGGAAGCAATTGCAGACCGGCATCGCCAGGCTGCGCGACGAGGCGCTGCCGGTGCTGGCCTATCTGGACGCCAAGACCGCCTTCGGCAGGCAGTGGGGCGATTATCGCGCCGGCTATCACGTGCTGAACCAGGCGCGCGCCGAACACGCCGACACGCTGGACCTGGTGGCCAAGCTGAAGGCGGCCGAAGTCGGCGCCGCCGACGCGCGGGCCGCGGCGGAGACGGTGCGGCTGGCGGCGCAGGACGCCTTCATGAAGGCCAAGGGCGAGCACGCCGGCGTGGCCGGCCAGCTGAAGGAGCGCGACCGCCTGCAGGCCTTGGCCGGCAAGGAGTACGGCGCCGACGCCGCCCAGCTGGCCGACAGGCTGGCGGCGCTGCGGGCCGAGGCCGACCGGCTGAAGGACGGGCTGCGCGAATTGAAGAAGCAGCGCCAGGACAGCCAACAGCATCTGGAAGCGCTGGAGATAGGCCGCGGCCGCTCGCCGGAGGATGTGCGCCAATTCAAGGCGGCGCTGGACGAGGCCGGCATCCCGCACGCGATGCTGTCCGACATCGTCGAGGTGATGGACTCCAATTGGCAGGGCGCGGTGGAGGCGCTGCTGCGCGGCTACCGCCAGGTGGTGCTGCTGGACAGGGAATCCGACCGTCGCGAGGCCTGGCGCATCGGCGAGAAGCTGCGCTACCGCCACTTCGTGGTGCCGGAGCGCGCCGCGCCGCCGCGGGCCAACAAGGGCAGCCTGCTGGAAGTGGTGCGCTTCTCCGCCGACGCGCCGGAATGGCTGTACCGGCAGATGAACAGCGTGACGCGGGTGGAGAACGCGGCGGCGGGCGCCAACGCCGATGGAGACTGGATCACCCGCGACGGCTATTTCCGCGAACGCCGCGGCGCGCGCCATATCGGCGTGCCGGCGCACGAATACGCCTTCGGCGAGGCGGCGCGGCAGTCGCGGCTGTTGGCGGTGCGCGACGAACTGAAGGCGCTCAATGTGCGCATTCTCGGCGACGAGGAGCGGCTGGTGGCCGCCACCCGCGAGGCGGCGGGCCTGGCCGAGTACCTGGGCGGCATGGACGCGATACGCCAGCTGGACAGCCGCGCCGACGAGTTCTCCGCGCTGGCGTCGCGCAAGGTGGAATTGGAAGCCGAGATCGCCCGGCAGGGCGCGGCGCTGGCCGACGCCGGCGCGGAGAAGGACGCCGCCGACCAGCGCCACGGCGACGCGCGGCTGGCGCACGACCGGGTCTGCCAGCGCGAGATGGAAAGCCTGTCCAAATACAATCAGAAGCTGCAGGAAGTGGAGCAGGCGCGCCGCCAACTGCGCCGGCTCAGCGGCGAATTGCGCGAGTGGGCGGAGAGATTGTCGGCCGACGCGCTGGCGCCGGAGCATGTGGCGGCGCTGGAGGACGAATTCGACACCGCCGCCGACGCCAAACACCAGCTGAACTACCTGGAAGAGAAGCTGCAAAGCGGCGACTGGGAGCAGGACGACTCGGTGTTGGCCTTGAAGGACAAGCTGGTCGAGGACCTGGGCTCGCTGGACAGGGAGCGGCAGCGCCGCCAGGGCGAGGTGGACCGCTCGCGCGAGCTGACCGACGAGGCGCGCGCCGCCTATATCGGCAAGCTGCGCGCCACCGTGCGCGCCTACGGGCAGAACGTCAAGCGGCTCGGTGAGTTGGCCGGCATCCAGGTGGAAGTGGAGCTGCCGCAGTTGTCCAACGACGACGCGGTGCTGGCCCAGGCCGGCCTGGTGCTGAAGTTCAACTTCGACCAGAAGGGCATGATGGGCATGAACGACGGCGAGGCGTCCGGCGGCCAGCAGGTGATGAAGTCGCTGATCCTGCTGATCGGCCTGATGATGGACGAGTCCAATCCGTCCGGCTTCGTCTTCATCGACGAGCCGTTCGCCCACCTCGACATCTTCAACATCGATCGCGTCGCCGGCTTCCTGAAAGCCACCGAGGCGCAGTATCTGATCACCACGCCCAACACGCACAACATCAATATCTTCGCCCCGTCGGAGCTGACCCTGGCCACCCGCAAGAAGCGGCCCGGCGAAACCTGGGCGCCGCCGATTCTGCAGACGCGCCGTCGGGTCGACGGCGGCGAGCAGGCGTGAAAATGCCGGCGGAGACGCCGGCATTTTTTTGGAAGAGCCGCTGCGGCTCGGCGATGTCAGCTTGGCATCAGCCGTCCTTGTGCCGGCTTTTCCTGTCGGGCGGATCGGCTTTGAGAAACAGCGCGTCGGTTTCCTCTTCCAGCACGCCGCCGGTCAGCATCAGCGGCCGGTAAAACGTCGAGGAACGCGCGACGCGCTCGGCGGGAATCAGGATCTGGTTATATCCGGTCCTGATCAGGCCGTTGATCGAGGTGCCCCACACCACGCGGGGGATGCCGGACCACATGATCGCCGACATGCACATCGGACAGGGCTCGGCCGTGGTGTACAGCGTCGTTTCGCCAAAACCCCGGTTGCCGTGGCGCTGGCAGTAGTTTTGAATCGCCGCCATCTCGCCGTGCAGAAACGGTATGGCGCCGATATCGTTCACGCCTTCGGCCAGAACGCGGCCGCTTTCCTCGTGAACGATGACGGCGCCGAATGGATAATGCGTGTTTTGCCGCGCCTGCTTGATCGCCAGGCGCATGAAGTCCTGGTGGCGGGCCCGCCGCTCGGGCGGCGGGACGGGCGAGGCGGAGGCGGCTCGCGCATAGAGCCATGCGGCGGCGCTGCCCAGCAACATGGTGCGACGGTCCATGGTGTAGCTCCGATGAGGTTTTCAGCAAGGGGGCTGCGCGGCGCGTGCGGGGAATGCGCCTGCGGGCCGGCTGATCCAGCCTCGATGAATATATCGGTTTCCGAATAGTCCGCATCTGATTAATCATCATCCAATAGATGACATGGCGGCACAGGCGAGACCGGGCGCGACGCCCGGGCGGGGAGGGAAGGGATTCGAGTCTTTCCCGGCGTCGCTAGGCGCCGAGTTGTTCCGCCAGCTCCAGCAGGTCGCCGGCCACCCAATCCCAGTCTTGCTCGGCGGCGAGATCGGTTTGCTGATCCGGGCCGAATTCGCGCGGCCGGGCGACGAAGGCGGTTTGCAGCCCGCATTGGCGGGCGGCGGCGAGATCGCCGTTGTGGGCGGCGACCAGGCAGATCCGCTGCGGCGGCAAGTCCAGCAGTTCGGCGGTGCGCAGATAGGCCCGCGGCTGCGGTTTGTAGGCCTGGGCCGCTTCGGCGCCGAGTATCGCGTCCCACGGCAGGCCGGCGTGCTTGGCCATGTTCAGCAGCAGGCTGGTGTTGCCGTTGCTGAGCGTGGCGATGATGTAGCAGGCCTTCAGGCGGGACAGTCCGGCCACGCTGTCCGGCCACGGCTGCAGCCGGTGCCAGGCGCGGTTCAGCCATTGCAGCTGGTCCTCGCTCACCGAGGACGGGTCGATGCCGAAGGCCGGCAGCGTGGCCTCCAGGTTCTCGCGGTGCAATTGGTCCAGCGGGGTGAACGGGCGGCGGCCGGCGCGCACCACGTCCATCGCCGGCACGTAGCGGCTGCGCCAGGCGTCGGCGAAGGCGTAGGCGTCCTGTCTGGCGCCGGGATGGCGCTGAAGAAAGACCGCGGCGTCTCGCGCGACGCCCTCGCGCCAGTCCACCACGGTGCCGAACACGTCGAAAAGCAGCGCGTCCATGTTCAGGCCCTCAGGTTGCGCTGCGCGAATTCCCAGTCGATCAGCTTGTCCAGCACCGCGTTGACGTAATCGGCCCGGCGGTTCTGGTAGTCGAGGTAGTAGGCGTGCTCCCACACGTCGACGTTCAACAGCGGCGTCAGGCCGGCGGTGATCGGATTGTCGGCGTTGCCGGTTTTCACCACGCGCAGCTTGTCGCCATCCTGCACCAGCCAGGCCCAGCCGCTGCCGAACTGGGCGATGGCGGCGCCGGCCAGCTGCTGTCTACAGGCGTCGACGCTGCCGAAGGAGGCTTCTATCCTCTCGCGCAGCGCCTGCGGCGGGACGCCGCCGCCGTTGGGCCGCATGCTGCGCCAATAGAAGGTGTGGTTCCACAGCTGGGCGGCGTTGTTGAACACGGCGGCGTCGCCGGACGGGCCGTAGGAGCGGGTGACGATGTCCTCCAGCGGCAGGTCGGCGTAGTCGCGGCCGGCGATCAGCTTGTTCAGATTGTCGAGATAGGCCTTGTGGTGCTTGCCGTAATGAAAGCCTATGGTGCGGGCCGATATCACCGGTTCCAGCGCGTTGTCGGCATAGGGCAGCGGCGGCAGCGCGTGCGCCGACGAGGCGTGGGCGAGGCCGGGCAGCGCGGGGAGGGCGAGGGCGGCGAGCGTGCCGGCGGTGGCGAGCAGGAAGCCGCGGCGGCTCAGTTCGGTGGGCAGGTCGGACATGGCGATCTCCAGAGGAGGCGCCGCGCGCGGAAGGCGCGCGGCGTCGATGCCGGCATGCAAGCACGGTTCGCGCCGCCTGCGCCATCGCCATGGCAGGATGGACAGGTGGCGGAACAAACCGCCGGGCCGCGGCGCCGGCGGTCCAAGTCGGCGCTTAGCGCAGGTTCAGCGCCTTGGCGGCGTGGCGCACCTCATCGGACAGCTGGACATCCTGGCCTATCACCTCGGTCCAGTGGCCGTGCTGCAGGAAGGCGTAGCGGGCGCGCGAGCCGTTTTCGGCCTGCCAGCCGCCTTTCAGGTGGCCGTCGAAGTGGAAGTCCTCGCCCAGCAGCGAGTGCGACTGCTGCTGGCCGTGCTGGGCTTGCGCCTGCAGCAGGTTGTGGCCGGCCAGGAACAGCTCGATGCCGCTGCCGATTTCCTCGAAACTGCCTTGCACCGCGGTCTTGAACACCAGCGGTTGCTGGGTGGCGTGGGTGATCACGGCCTCGCCGCTGACGCGGCGCGCCGGCGGATAGACCGACAGCCGAAGTTGCAGATTGTAGCCGCCGGCGACGCCCGGCTTGAAGATGTTGTAGCTGACGATGAACAGTCCGGACTTCTGATCGCGATCCAGTTGGTTGGCCATATTAGGACTCCTTGGTGAAATCGGATGACAGTTGACGGCGCCGGTAAGCGCGCGTCCCGGGTGCCTCTTTCGCGGCGCCACGGTAGCGGCGCCACCCGCACTTTATATAACGAATAAAAATAAAAATCGCCGTCATTTAGATCAGTTTGGAATTTTGGTGCGCATGGGGACGGTAGGCCGCCAACAGGTAGCGACGGCAACCATGCAGGGGGCGGGGTTGAATTTCGCCGTCTTTGCCCCACACTATCGCGGTCGACAACCAAGCAATGAGGAGCATTGAGATGGCAACCGTAACCCTGCGCGGCAATCCGGTGGAAGTGGCGGGCAAGCTGCCGGCCAAGGGCGAGCGCGCCCCGGCCCTGCAACTGACCGGCGGCGACCTGGCCGAGGTGTCGCTGGCCAGCTACGCCGGCAAGCGCAAGATCCTCAACATCTTCCCGAGCGTGGACACGCCGACCTGCGCGACGTCGGTGCGCAAGTTCAACGAGAAGGCCGCCGCGCTGAGCGACACCGTGGTGCTGTGCGTGTCGGCCGACCTGCCGTTCGCCCAGAAGCGCTTCTGCGGCGCCGAGGGCATCGAGAACGTGGCCACGCTGTCCACCTTCCGCAACCCGGCTTTCGCCGAGTCCTACGGCGTCAAGCTGGCCTCCGGTCCGCTGGCCGGCCTGACCGCGCGCGCCGTCGTGGTGCTGGACGCCGACGACAAGGTGCTGCACAGCCAGCTGGTGGGCGAGATCGCCGACGAGCCGGACTACGCCGCCGCGCTGGCCGCGCTGTAAGCGTCTTCGATTCCTGCTCGACCCAGCCGGCTGCGATTGCAGCCGGCTTTGTTTTTGGCCATGCGCTCGCCTCCTTGTTGTTATTGATAATCGTTATCAATTAATATTCCGGCTTTGGAAACCAATCAAGGCGGAAAAATGATGAGGCGATGGATGGCGGCGATCGCGTTGCTGGCGGGTTTGAGCGCTTGCGCGACGCAACCGGCGGCAAGGCCGGAGGGCGCGCCGGCGGGGCGCATCGTCGAAACCGCCGGCGGCGGGACGCTGAGTCCGGAGCAACTGCTGGCCAGGCTGGCGCCGGCGGACATGCTGTTGCTTGGAGAAAAGCACGACAACCGCCATCACCACCGGATAGAGGTCTGGCTGGCGCGGGGCCTGGCCGCCAGCCGGCCGCAGGGCAGCGCGTTGCTGGAGATGCTGACGCCCAGCCAGCAGCCCCGGGTGGACGAGGTAAAGGCCTGGCTGCAGGGCGATCCGGCGGTGCGCCCGTCGCGTGTGCAGGAACTGGTGGCCTGGCAGGCCGGCTGGCCGTGGGCGCTGTACGGCGAGCTGGCGATGACCTTGCTGCGCGCGCCGTATCCGCTGTTGGCGGCCAATCTGGACCGGGATCAGATGCGCGCCTATTACCTCAGCCGCGAGCGGCCGCAGGGCCGGGCCACCCGCGATCCGCGGGCGGCGAGCCGGCTGGAGGAGGTGATACGCAGCGAGCACGGCGGCAAGATGGACGACGGCATGATGGCTTCGATGCTGGCGGTGCAGCAGCAGCGCGACCGCCGGATGGCCGAACGCTTGCTGGCCGCGCCGAAGCCGGCGCTGCTGATCGCCGGCGCCTACCATGTACGGCGCGATGTCGGCGTGCCGCTGCACCTGGCCGACCTGGCGCCGGGCCGTTCCGCCGCGGTGCTGGTGCTGGCCGAGGAGGGGGCCGGACTGGGGCGGGAACAGGCCGACTATGTCTGGTATACCGCCGCGGATGGCGAATGAACGGACATGAATTGTTTCTATTCTGTTAATTGATAATGATTATCATTAATGATAAAGTGGGACACCTCCACCCACACAGCTAGTCATTGATGAAGCCCAGTACTCGTTTCAGGCCGTTGCCCGGCATCGCAGGCAGCGGCCTTTCGCTTTATTCGGTCCATGCGCAGGCCGCGCAGCCGGTTGCCGGCGCTGGCCTGTCGCCGCTGGCGATGTTCGTCGCCGCCGATCCGGTGGTGAAGGGCGTGATGCTGGCCTTGCTGGCCGCCGCCTTCGCCTGCTGGCTGGTGTTGCTGGTCAAGGGCGCGGCCCTGTGGCTGGCGGCGCGGGAAGGCCGCCGCGGCCATGCTGCGCTGGCCGGAGCCGCGACCTTGGCCGACGCCGACGGACGCGTCCAGCCGTTGCCGGCCCACGGCCTGGCGCGCAGCCTGCTGCGCGAGGTGGACGCCGAGATCGCCCAGTCGGCCGCCGACGCGCCGCGCGACGCCTTGCAGGCGCGCGCCGCGTTCCGGCTGGAGCAGGCGCAGAGCGCGCGGGCCCGTTCGCTGGCGCGCGGCGTCGGCCTGTTGGCCACCATAGGCGCGGTGGCGCCCTTTGTCGGCCTGTTCGGCACCGTGTGGGGCATCATGCGCAGCTTCGCCGGCATCGCCGCCAGCGGCAATACCAGCCTGGCCAGCGTCGCGCCCGGCATCGCCGAGGCGCTGCTGGCCACCGCCGTCGGCCTGGTGGCGGCCATCCCGGCGGTGGTGATCTACAACCTGTTCAGCCGCTGGCTGCAAGGCCACAAGGGTTTGCAGCAGCAGGTGGCCGGCCAGTTGCTGCTCTTGCTCAGCCGCGAGCTTGACACGCGCGCGGCGGGGCGCTGAGCGATGGGCGGCTTTCCTTCCGGCGGCGGCGACGAGCTGGCCGAACTGTCCGAGATCAACGTCACGCCGTTCATCGACGTGATGCTGGTGCTGCTGATCATCTTCATGGTGGCCGCGCCCTTGTCCAGCGTCGATCAGAGAATCGAGTTGCCGGCCTCCAGCGCCAAGCCGGCGCCGCGGCCGGACAAGCCGCTGATCGTCACCTTGCAGCCGGACCGCAGTCTGCTGTTGGGCGAGAAGGCGGTGCCGCTGGCGCGCTTGGGCGCGGGGCTGGACGCCGCCACCGGCGGCCGCCGCGACACCCCGCTGTTTTTCCAGGCCGATCGCGCCGCCGCGTATGAGGACGTGATGGCGGTGATGGACGCCTTGCGCGCCGCCGGCTATCTGCAAGTCGGCCTGGTGGGCAGGGAGGCCGGTTGATGGCCGCCGCCGAGCGCAGGCCGCTGCCGGTGGTCGGCTGGGGCAGCGGCGCGCTGCTGTTGGCGCTGTTGCCGCTGGTCTGGGCATGGCAGCTGTTGCCGAAGGCGGCCACGGCGTCGCCGCCGTCCCAGGCGGCGGTGGTGCAGCTGGTGGCCTTGCAGGTGCGCGCGCCGACACCGGAGGCGGACAAGCCGGTGGCGCAACAGCGGCAGATGGCCACCGCCGCGTCCCGCGCCCGCGCCGGCGAGCGCGCGCCGGTGAAGCTGGCCCGCAGCGACGAAGCCAGGCAGAGCGTGGCCTTGCAGGCGCGGCGCGATGGCGCGCCCGCTGAAACCGATGCGGACAGCGCCAGCCGCGCGGCGAAGAGCGCCGAATCGGCGTCGTCGGCCAGGGCGCCGCAGCGCGCCGACGACACCGCCGCCGCAGAGAACAGCGACGGCAGCGCCCGCAACGCCGATTGGGAGGGCCGGGTTTTGGGCCATCTCGCTAGACACAAGCGCTATCCGGAAGACGCGATCAGCCGCCGCCGCGGCGGCGTCGCCAAAGTCGAAGTGACGCTGGACGCCGGCGGGCGGGTCAGTAGCGCCAGCCTGGCGGCCGGCAGCGGCACGCTGTCGCTGGACCGCGAGGCGCTGGCGGTGCTGCGCCGCGCGCAACCGCTGCCGGCGCCGCCGCCGGAGCGTCTCAGCGGCGGCCAGATCCGCATCGTGTTGCCGATACATTTTGACCTGAACCAGGCCGGTTGACCGGCCGCCGCGAGCGACGATGAACCCTATTCTTTCCTTTGCCGCATTGGCGGGCCTCTGCCTGTGCGCCGCGCTGGCGCGCGCCGACGCGCCGCCCCGGGCGGATGTCCGGCCGCAAACTTTCAGCGCCCACGGCGACACCCGCGTCGATCCCTATGCCTGGCTGCGCGACGACAGCCGCAGCCGGCCGGAAGTGCTGGCCCATTTGCAGGCGGAGAACCGTTACGCCGAGACGCTGCTGGCCGATCAGCAGCCGCTGCGCGACACGCTGCTGGCGGAGATGCAGGCGCGCAGCACCGGCGGCGAGGCCTCGCTTCCCTATGCGGAAAACGGCTGGGAATACCGCGAACGCTACCCCGAGGGCGCGCAGCAGCCGGTGTACGAGCGCCGGCCGCTGGCCGGCGGCGCGTGGCGGACGGTGTTGGACGCCGCAGAGCGGGCGAAAGGCAAACGCTACTATCGGCTGGGCGGCTGGCAGCTGTCGCCGGACGGGCGCTATTTGGCGGTGGCCGAGGATGTCCGCGGCGATGGCGCGCAGCAACTGGCGCTGCGCGATCTGGCCAGCGGCGAGTGGCTGCCGCTGGCCGACCGCAAGGCCGGGACCGAGATGGTCTGGTCCGCCGACGGCCGCGCGCTGTGGTATGTCGGCGTCGATCCGGACACCTATCGCTCCAGCCGCGTCTACCGTCATGCGCTGGACGGGCAGGACGACGCGCTGGTGTACGAGGAGAAGGACGAGGCCTACACCGTCAGCCTGTCTTCCAGCGCCTCGCGCCGCTACGCGCTGATCGCCGTCGCCGGCAGCGACAGCAGCGAGGCCTGGCTGCTGGACGCGCGCGATCCGGCCGCGCCGGCCAAGTTGTTCGCCGCGCGCCGGCCGGGGCGCGAATACTATCTGGACCATTACCGCGGCGCCTTCTATCTGCGCGCCAATCCCGACCCGGCCGGCTTCGGCCTCTATCGCAGCGCCGCGCCCGGCGCGGAGTGGCGCGCGCTGATCGCGCCCGGCGCCGATGCCGAGGTGGAAAGCTTCCTGCTGCTGAAGCGCCATCTGATCGTCAAGGAGCGCCGCGACGGGCTGAGTCGGGTGCGCGCGATCGCCTGGCGGGGCGGTGCGAGCCGGACGCTGGCGCTGCCGGACCCGGCCTACCGCGTCTGGTTCGACCGCAATCCGGACCCGGACAGCGGGCGGCTGCGCTACCGCTACTCGTCGCTGAGCACGCCGACCTCCACCTGGGAGTGGAACCTCGCCAACGGCAAGACCCGCGCGCTGTGGCAGCCCCGGCTTGCCGGCTACCGCGCCGCCGACTACCGCAGCGAGCGGCTGTGGATGCGCGCCCGCGACGGCGAGCGGGTGCCGGTGTCGCTGGTCTACCGCCGGGGCCTGCTGGCCAAGGGCGGCAATCCGCTGCTGCTGTACGGCTACGGCGCTTACGGCATGGCGATGGACGCCGCCTTCAGCGCGCCGAGGATCAGCCTGCTCGATCGCGGCTTCGTGTTCGCCATCGCCCACGTGCGCGGCGGCGGCGAGCGGGGCCGGCGCTGGCATGAGGCCGGCCGGCTGGCCAACAAGCAGAACAGCTTCAACGACTTCGTCGACGCGGCCCGCGAGCTGGCGAGGCTGGGCTATGCCCGGCCGGACCAGCTGTACGCGATGGGCGGCAGCGCCGGCGGACTGCTGGTCGGCGCGGCCCTGAACCAGGCGCCGGGGCTGTTCCGCGGCGCGGTGGCCCAAGTGCCCTTCGTCGACGCCTTGTCCAGCATGCAGGATGCGTCCTTGCCGCTGACGGTGGGCGAGTACGGCGAATGGGGCGACCCGGCCGACGCCGACGCCTATCGCCGCTTGCGCGGCTACAGTCCGGTCGACAACGTCGGCGCCGGACCGTATCCGCATTTGCTGGTGACCGCCGGCCTCAACGACCGCCAGGTGCCGTACTGGGAGCCGGCCAAGTGGGTGGCGCGGCTGCGAGAGCGGCAATGGCCGGGCCAGCAGCTGGCGTTGATCACCGAGATGGACGCCGGCCACCGCGGCCAGGCCGGCCGCGTGTCTCGGCTGGCGGCCAACGCCCGCGAATACGCCTTTTTGTTGACCCTGTCCGGCTGGCGCGAGCCGTGAGCTTGGCCTTACCCCGCCGCCGGCGGGGCGGACCGCCCCGCATGACCGCTGTCCCCACGCCCCTCTCCTGTTCCGTGCTGTCCGAACGCGTGCGCCCCTGGCAGGGCGGTTCGGACAGCGATCACTTTGGAGAGTCAGGCAGTGAACAAGAAAATGATGGCGCATTGGGTCGGCGCCGCGATGGCGATGGTCGGACATGCGGCGCTGGCGGCCGACGCGGCGCAGGCCGACGGCAAGGTGGAATTCCGGCCGCTGGTGGTCAGCGGCAGCGCGGCGGGCGGCGACGAGGTTGACGGCGACCGCGCCGAGAAGCGCGCGCTGGAGAAGCCGGGCGCGTTCAGCAGCCGCGGCGAGAACACCCGTTCCGAGTCTTTGGACGCCGTGCTGCGCGGCATGCCGGGCGTCTACACCCAGATCGATCCGAACCAGGGCGCGGTCAGCGTCAACATCCGCGGCATGAGCGGCCTGGGCCGGGTCAACACCATGATAGACGGCGTCAGCCAGAACTACTTCGGCAGCGCGCCGTCGGAGCTGGCCCACGGCGCGGTGCCGACCAGTTCCTTCGGCGCCCTGATTGATCCGAACTTCATCGTCGGCGTCGACGTAGAGCGCGGCGGCTCGGCCGGCGCCAGCGGCATCAACGCGCTGGCCGGCAGCGCCAATTTCCGCACGCTGGGCGTCGACGACGTGCTGCGCGAGGGCAAGCGCTACGGCGCGCGCGCCAAGTACACCGCCGGCAACAACGGCCTGGGCCGCAGCGGCATGGTGGCCGGGGCGACGCGCCAGCAGCTGGACGGCTGGGGCGAGCTCGGCCTCGTCGGCGCGATCAGCAGCAGTTCCAGCAGCGGCACCTATCGCAACGGCTCCGGCGTCGACAGCACCGAGTTCGGCTTCGGCGGCGACCAGCGCTTCAGCCAGAATCCGCAGTCGCAGCTGTTCAAGGCCGAGTGGCGGCCCAACGCCCGCCATTTCGCCGAGCTGTCGGCGCGGCGTTACCGCAACCACTTCACCAAGCGCGACATCCAGAGCGACGACTACGCGCTGAAATACCGTTACACGCCGCTGTCGGAATGGGTGGACCTGACGGTGCTGGCCAGCCACGGCAACGGCAAGCAGAGCTATATGCCGGGCTCGCTGTTCACCTTCAAGAACAGCAGCGCCGAGAACATCGGCGACAGCCTCAGCATCGACAACGCCAGCCGCTTCGACCTGTGGGGCGGCGACGCCACGCTGCGGACCGGTGCCAAATGGCAGCGCAACCGCTTCGTGCGCACCGTGCACAGCCAGATCGACGATGCCGAAACCGCGCGGCAGGCGGAGGAGAACAATGTGTTCGCGCCGGCCGGCCGGCAGGACATGCGCTCGCTGTTCGCCAGCCTCGATTACCGCCACGGCGTCTTCAACGTGGTCGGCGGCTTCAACTACACCCGCTTCGAGCTATCCGGCCACAAGCCCGCCTGCCGCGACGATGTGCGCTGCTTTCCGCAGGGCGCGGCCGACATCAGTCTGAAGGAAAGCTATTTCGATCCGTCGCTGCTGGTCTCGGCCGAAGTGGCGCCGTGGTTCCAGCCCTTCGCCAGCGCGGCGCGTACCTCGCGCGGGCCGAATCCGCAGGAGGTGTTCTTCGCCAACTCCGGCGCCGATTCGATGAACCCCTTCCTGAAGGGCGAGCGCGCCGACACCGTGCAGCTGGGTTTCAACTCGATGTTCCACGGCCTGCTGAGCCGCGACGACACGCTGCGGCTGAAGCTGCTGGGCTACCGGAGCAAGATAGACAACTACATCAGCAGCACGATGTTCCGCATCTGCAAGGACGGCGCGCGCTGCAGCTACGCCGACGTCAACACCGGCAAGGCGGAGGAGGCCGGGGTCAGCGACACCATGTATATCTACACCAACACGGTATCGCCGGTGCGCACCCGCGGCTGGGAGCTGGAGGCCAATTACGACGCCGGCTTCGTCTACGCGCGCCTGTCGTACAGCCGCGAGCGCACCAGCCAGCCGCCGTCCATCGCCGCCGCCAACTTCAACTTCGGCGACATCACCGAATTGCCGTCCAGCTATTACGCGCTGGATATCGGCGCGCGGCTGCTGGAGCGCAAGCTGGAACTGGGGGCGATCTTCCGCAAGGACGGCGAGAGTTACCGCATCAACGTCGACCGCACGCAGGACGACATCACCGGCGATGTCGAGAAGGAACAGCAGAACCCGACGCCGACGCTGATCGACCTGTACGCCAACTACAAGCTGAACAAGCAGCTGACGCTGCGGGCCGGCGTCAGCAATCTGACCAACCGCAGCTATTCGGCGCCGCTGAACGTGATGAACGCGATGCCGCTGCAGTCGGCGGACTTGACGCCGAACGCCACCGGCCGCGGCCGGGCCTACTCGGCCACCGTCGAGTGGCGCTACTGAGCGTTTGCCGCTAGTTCGGGCGTAAAAAAAGCCGACTGCCTGGGCAGTCGGCTTTCGTTTGCGCGGGCCGGGAATCAGCCGCGCTGGACGGCGGGCTTGCCGGACGGCTCGTTGTCGCGCTGCATCTCTTCGACCAGCTTCGGATCGTGCTCGTCGCGCAGGTAGCGGGTGTACCAGCCGCTGTTGACGCCCCAGAAATAGAAGCCCAGGGCGGCGGCGGCCACCACGGCCATGTCTACGCCGTACGGCAGGATGCCGAGGCCGCCGAAGTCGGTGCTGCCTATCCAGGACAGCAGCGCCATCGTCGGCAGGTAGAGCACCATCCACATCGCGCCCTTCAGCTCGCGGGAGAATTCGGGCCAGCCAGCCTTGGCCTGGTACCAGATGTAGACCGGCAGCGCGGCCACGATCAGGAACAGGATCTGGCCGGTCAGCGGCCAGCGCGCCCAGTACAGCACCAGCGAGGCGCAGACGAAGGCGAACGGCGCGACGATGCTCAGGCCGGCCAGGCGCAGCGGGCGCGGCAGGTCCGGCGCGCAGCGGCGCAGCGCGGCGGCGCTGATCGGGCCGGTCAGGTAGGAGATCACGGTGGCGACCGAGATCACCGCCGCCAGCGTGCCCCAGCCGCGGAAGAAGAACAGGAAGACGAAGGACACCGCCAGGTTGAACCACATCGCCGGACGCGGGATGCGGTACAGCGGGTGGATGCGGCCGAAGATTTCCGGCATGGTGCCGTTGCGCTGCATGCCGTAGATCATCCGCGAGGTCGACGCCATATAAGTGGCGCCAGTGCCGCTCGGGCTGACGAAGGCGTCGAAATACAGGGTCATCATCAGCCAGTTCAGGCCCAGCGCCATCGCCAGCTGCGCGAACGGCGAGCTGAAGTCCAGGCCCTTCCAGCCGTGCGCCAGTTCCGACGGCGACAGCGCGCCGAGGAAGGCCACCTGCAGCGCGACGTAGATCACCGCGGCCAGGAGGATGGAGCCGACCACGCCGAAGGGCACGCTCTTGCCCGGATTGCGGGCCTCGCCGGCCAGGTTGATCGGGCTCTGGAAGCCGTTGAAGCTGAACACGATGCCGCTGGTGGCCACCGCGGTCATCACGCTGGCCCAGCCGAACGGCGCGAAGCCGCCCAGCGCCGGGTTGTTCAGGTTTTCCGAGTGGAAGCCGCTGTAGATCAGCGCGCCCACGGTCACCGCCGGCACGATCACCTTGAAGATGGTGATGGCGCTGTTGGCCTTGGCGAACAGCTTGACGCCCCAGTAGTTCAGCAGGAAGTAGGCGATCACCAGCACGGCGGCGAAGGACAGGCCGACGGTGCTCAATTCGCCGTTGTGATACAGGTTTTGCGCCCACGGGTAGGGCCAGGTGCTCATGTACTGCACCGAGGCCTCGGCCTCGATCGGAATCACCGACACGATGGCGATCCAGTTGGCCCAGGCGGCGATGAAGCCGAGCAGCGAGCCGTGCGAGTAGCGGGCGTAGCGCACCATGCCGCCCGATTCCGGGAACATGGCGCCCAGCTCGGCGTAGCTCAGCGCGATCGAGAGAATGATCACCATGCCGACGATCCAGGCGACGATGGCGGCCGGGCCGGCGATCTGCGCGGCGTGGGCGGCGCCGAACAGCCAGCCGGAACCGATGATGGAACCAAGACCGGTCAGCATCAGCGCGATAGGGCCGATGTGGCGGGAATGTTGTTGTTGCAAGGGCGAATCTCCTGTCATTTGAACGATGATGGGCAACGGCGCTCCCGGGGAGGCGCGCACGCGCCGAATGGTCCGGGGGAGGTTGCCCACATAGCCGGGTGGGCCCGGTCTTATGTAAATCGCGCCTGCTGGGCAGGCGGACCGCGTCGGCGTGGACGGCGAGGCGGTCTAGGGGATGTCGAAGCGGCCGGTTTCGGCCCGGCGCGTCGGCGAAAATCTGATGTTGCCCCCGGATGGGGATGCAACGTCGAATTTTGTCAGACACGCCGACCCGAATTTCGGCTGCGCGGATTGTAACGTAGTGTGAACAAATTTTGTTACTTACTTATATGTCTTGAAATTTTCGTGTCATAAATAGCGGCTACGATGAGGGCCCCGAAGTCTCACGCAGCACGCCATGTCCCTGATCAAACGCTTGTGGCTGACCATCGCCTTCACTCTCGCCAGCCTGGCGCTGGCGATGGCGCTGACCGGCCAGCAGCTGTATTCCTTCACCCGCCACGTCGACAACTACAACCGCCTGCAGCAACTGGCGGCCAATCTGCAACAACTGAAGGCCGTCTCGCTGTCATTCTCCCGCGCCGATCCCCTGCTGCCGGAAACCGCCGAACGGCTGAAGCAGGCCGGACGGCAGGTGGCCGGCCTCAGGCGCGATATCCACGACGCGCTGCCGGCGGCCGACGCCGGCGCGTTCGACGGCGCGCTGCGAGCCCGCTGGCAGGCTTACGCCGCGAATCTGGGCAGCGCGATCCGCATCGCCGAGACCGCGCCGCAGGACGCGCTGTCGATTCCGGAGCAGGCTTATCAGAACGATCTGGCGCCGCTGGTCGCGCAGATCGACGCCCAATTGAAGACCCGCGACGGCGAACTGGCGGCGGAAAAAGCCGGGCTGGCCGCGGCGCTGTCGCGACTGGCGCCGCTGATCCTGGGGCCGCTGGCCTTGGCCAGCGCGCTGGTGGTGCTGATCCAGCTGACGCTGGCGCGCCGCCTGAGCCGCCAGCTGGCGGCGATGGCCCGGGCCGCCGACGCGCTGGGCGAGGGCAATCTGGCCGTGCGCCTGCCCGACAGTGGCGGCGACGAGCTGGCGCACGCGGCGTCGCGGATCAACCGTTTCCTGGATCACCTGGCGGGGCTGTTGGACGAGGTGCGCCGCCACGCAGGGGCCAATCAGGACGACAGCCGTCGGCTGCAGCTGCTGACGCGGCAGAGCGCCGACGCCAGCCGGCTGCAGACGCAGAAGAGCCAGCTCAGCAACGAGGCGGCGGCCGAGATCGCCGGCCACGCGGAACGGGTGGGGCTGCACATCGAGGCGGCGCTGGACTGCTCGCGCGGCGCGGCGGTGGCGACCGCCCAGGCGCGCCGCCAGGGCGAGCACAACGCGGCGACGATGGGCCTGCTGGCCGAGCGCATCGGCACCGCCAATCAGGAAATGCAGACCTTGGGCCAGGCGCTGTCGGCGATCGGCCAGATCAGCACGCTGATCCGCGACGTGGCCGAGCAGACCAATCTGCTGGCGCTGAACGCGGCGATAGAGGCGGCGCGGGCCGGCGAGGCCGGGCGCGGCTTCGCGGTGGTGGCCGACGAGGTGAGGAAGCTGTCCGAGCGCACCGCCTCGGCCACCAGCGGCATCTTCGACAGCCTGCGGCAGATGGAGCAAGCCAAGGGCGCGCTGGGCGACGCCATCGTCGCCGCCGGCAAGGCGGGGCGGGACGGGCAGGACGCCCAGCTGGCGCTGGACGGGGCGCTGTCGGCGGTGGACGGCGCGCTGTCGGGCCTGGGCGCGCTGATGGCGGACATCGGTGCCGCGCGCGAGCGGCAGACCCGCGCCGGCGGCAATATCCGCCAGCACGGCCACGAGCTGGCCAGCCTGGCCCAGCACATCGAGCAGCAGATGCGCGAGGCCGAGCCGTTGATGGAACAGCTGGCGGAGTCCGCCGGCGGACTGAACCAGGCGCTGGCCTGGTTCCGGCTGGACGCGCCGGCGGCCGGCGCGCCGCGGCGGGCGGAAATCCCGCGCGGACGGCTGGCGACGGCCTAGCGGCGGCCGGGGAAGGCGGCCGGCTGCGGCTTGCGGCGCACCACCACGGTGCGCGCCAGCTTGTCGTGCCAGCCCTGCTTGCGGGGGTCTATGCCCACCCATAGCAGGCCCAGGCAGAACGGGATGATGGAGACGAAATAGCCGAGGTAGCGCAGCGCCGCCTGGCCCGGCGTCAGCGGCGCGCCGGTGTCGGCGTCGACCACCCGCGCGCCCAGCATCATCTTGCCCGGCGTCGCGCTCTTGTAGATCCAGAACAGTATCACCGCCGCCGCCGGCAGCAGGTAGTTGATCAGGAATTCGCCCAGCGAGCCGACGCCGCCGAGCTCGGCCAGACCGGGCATGCCGTCGGCGCTCGCCGCCTCGCGGCCGACCAGCAGCCACAGCAGCGGCGCCGACACGATCAGCAGCAGCACGGTGTCGACCAGGCTGGCCAGCACCCGCGCCCAGAAGCCGACGTATTCCAGTTCCTCGTCATGATCGGGTTGCTCCATCGCTCAATCCTCCAGATTGACCTTGTGCTTGTCGGCCACGCGCAGATAGTGCTCGGCCGAGTACTTGAAGTAGGCCAGCTCCTTGTCGGTCAGCGGCCGCGCCTGCTTCACCGGATTGCCGAGGTAGAGATAGCCGGATTCCAGCCGCTTGCCCGGCGGCACCAGGCTGCCGGCGCCGACCAGCACCCGGTCCTCTATCACCGCGCGGTCCAGCACGATGCTGCCTATGCCTATCAGCACCTCGTCGCCTATCGTACAGCCGTGCAGCGTCACGTGATGGCCTATGGTGACGTGGCGGCCTATGATCAGCGGCGCGCCTTCCGGATCGGCGGCGCTCTTGTGGCTGACGTGCAGCATCGCGAAGTCCTGCACATTGCTGTTCTCGCCGACATGGATGCGGTTGACGTCGCCGCGCAGCACCGCGAACGGCCACACCGAGGCGCCGGCCTCCAGCGTCACCTCGCCGACGACGACGGCGGCCGGGTCGACGTAGCAGCCGTCGGCGATGTCCGGATGATGACCGTCGTACTGGCGGATATTGCTTTTCATCGTTTCGTCCTTATCTCTGCAATGATGCATTGTGCCGGCCGCGCGCGCCGGCGCGCAAATTCCCTTATCATAATCGACCCGCCCCGACAGGATGTTGAAGCCATGAGCCAGAACCCCTTACTTGATTTCTCCGACCTGCCGCGCTTCGACGCCATCCAGCCGGAGCACATCACGCCCGCCCTCGACGCGCTGCTGGCCGACGCCCGCGCCGCGATAGCCGCCGTCGTCGCCGCCGGCGGGGACAGCTGGGACGCCGTGGTGGAGCCGTTGACCGACGCCACCGAGAAACTGGGCCGCGCCTGGGGCGTGGTCGGCCATCTGAACGGCGTGGTGGGCAATACCGAGGGCCTGCGCGAGGCGTACAACGCCGAAATCCCGCGCATCTCCGCCTTCTTCACCGAACTGGGGCAGAACCTGGACCTGTTCGCCCGCTTCAAGGCGGTGGCGGCCAATCCGGCGTTCGCCGCCGCCAGCGCCGCGCAGAAGAAGGTGATAGAGAACGACCTGCGCGACTTCCGCCTGGCCGGCGCCGAGCTGCCGGACGCCGAGAAGGCGCGTTTCGCCGAGCTGTCCAGCCGCCTGGCCGAGCTGTCCAACCAGTTCTCGCAGCACGTGATGGACGCCACCGACGGCTTCAGCCTGTACATCGACGACGCGGCCGAGCTGGCCGGCATTCCCGAGGACACGCTGGCCATGTACGCCGCGATGGCCGAAGCCGACGGCCAGCCGGGCAAATACAAGCTGGGCCTGCAGTTCCCGCTGCTGTTCCCGGTGCTGCAGTACGCCGACGACCGCGCCTTGCGCGAAAAACTGTACGAGGCCAACGCCAAGCGCGCGTCGGAATTCGGCCCGGCCGAGCAGGACAACGGCCCGCTGATCCGCGAAAAGCTGAAGCTGGCCGCCGAAGAGGCGCAGCTGCTGGGTTTCGCCGACTACGCCGAACTGTCGCTGTACACCAAGATGGCGGAAAGTCCGGCGCAGGTGATCGACTTCCTGCGCGATCTGGCCCGCCGCGCCAAGCCTTACGCCGAGCAGGACCGCGCCGAGCTGGAAGCCTTCGCCCGCGACGAGCTGGGCCTGGACACGCTGCAGGCCTGGGACATCAGCTACGCCAGCGAGAAGCTGCGCGTCGCACGCTACGCCTTCTCCGAACACGAAGTGAAGCAGTACTTCCCCGAGCCCAAGGCGCTGCAAGGCCTGTTCGGCGTGGTCGGCACGCTGTACGGCGTGCGCTTCGCCGAGCGCCAGGTCGCCACCTGGCACCCTGACGTGCGCTATTTCGAAATCTTCCAGGGCGACGCGCTGCTGGGCGGTTTCTACCTCGACCTCTACGCCCGCGACGGCAAGCGCCCGGGCGCGTGGATGGACGATGTGCGCGGCCGCCGCCGCAAGGGCGGGGACGTGCAGACGCCGGTGGCCTACCTGGTGTGCAACTTCAGCCGCCCGGTCGGCGACAAGCCGGCCTACTTCACCCACGACGAGGTGATCACGCTGTTCCACGAGTGCGGCCACGGCCTGCACCATCTGTTGACCCGCGTCGAGGTGGCCGGCGTGGCCGGCATCAGCGGCGTCGAGTGGGACGCGGTCGAGCTGCCCAGCCAGTTCATGGAAAACTTCTGCTGGGAGTGGGACGTGCTGCAGGGAATGACCGCGCACAGCGAAAGCGGCCAGCCGCTGCCGCGCGAGCTGTACGACAAGATGATCGCCGCCAAGAACTTCCAGTCCGGCATGCAGATGGTGCGCCAGCTGGAGTTTTCCTTGTTCGACATGCAGCTGTACACCGCCGGCAATCCCGACAGCGTGGACTGGCTGGCCTTGCTCGACGAGGTGCGCCGCGAGGTGGCGGTCAACGTCCCGCCGGCCTACAACCGCTTCCCCAACAGCTTCAGCCATATTTTCGGCGGCGGCTACGCGGCCGGCTACTACAGCTACAAGTGGGCCGAGGTGCTGTCGGCCGACGCCTACGCCGCGTTCGAGGAGGCCGGCGGCGCCAACCCGCAGGTGGGCCGCCAGTTCTGGGACGAGATCCTGGCCGTCGGCGGCAGCCGTCCGGCGCTGGAATCGTTCCGCGCCTTCCGCGGCCGCGACCCGCAGATCGACGCGCTGCTGCGCCATTCCGGCATGGTGGCCGAATCGGCGTAAAAAAACTTTCCGGCTCCGGAACTCCCCCGAAGACGCCCGGCTCTAAACAAGTGCTCAGGGTTGTCTTCCGGAGCAGCAAGCGAGCCAGACGCGTATCAGGGGTAGTGATATAGTGTCTATTCCACGCCTCCGCCAACAGCGGGGGCGTTTTTTTATCCGGCCCCCTGCACAGCGGCGCGCGCGGCTGTTATGGTGTCGGCCTTTAGCCCGTCATGGAGAGAGCGCCGATGCGTTTCGCCACCTGGAACGTCAATTCGCTGAAAGTCCGCCTGCCGCAGGTGCTGCAATGGCTGGCCGACACCGGCGTCGAAGTGCTGTGCCTGCAGGAACTGAAGATGGACCAGGACGCCTTCCCGCTGGCCGAGATCGAGGCCGCCGGCTATCGCGCCGCCTGGTTCGGCCAGAAGACCTATAACGGCGTCGCCATCCTGGTCAAGGCGCCGCTGGAAATGACGGACGTCGTCGCCGGCATTCCCGGCTACGGCGACGAGCAGCGCCGGGTGATCACCGCCACCGTGAACGGCGTGCGGGTGATCTGCGCCTACTTCGTCAACGGCGAGGCGGTCGATTCGCCCAAATACCCGTACAAACTGGAATGGCTGTCCAAGCTGGAGGGCCATGTCGCCGCCGAGCTGGCCAAGCACCCGAACCTGCTGCTGCTGGGCGACTACAATATCGCGCCGGAAGACCGCGACGTCTACGATCCGGAGGGCTGGCACGAGCAAGTGCTGTGCAGCACGCCGGAGCGCGAGGCCTTCCGCCGGCTGATCGCGCTGGGCCTGTCCGACAGCTTCCGCCTGTTCAATCAGGAAGAGAAGCAGTACAGCTGGTGGGACTACCGCCAGATGATGTTCCGCCGCAACAAGGGCGTGCGCATCGACCACATCCTGGTCAGCGACGCGCTGAAGGCCCGCGCCGAGGCCTGCGAGATCGACAAGGCGCCGCGCAAGTGGGAGCGCCCGTCCGACCATACCCCGGTGGTGCTGACGCTGGCCGATTGACCGGTCCGTTTGCCCGCCCGACGGCCCGGCCTTGCGCCGGGCCGCTTCGTTTCCGGGCGGTCCGGGCAAGGTTTGGCCTGGCTCAAGCCGATGGAAGGAAGGGCTTGCTAAGCTCTTTCCATCCAATAACACCGAGCGGCAGCCCGCCATGACCACATTGCACACACGCACCCCCGCCGATCCCTATTACCGCGACGTCCCCGACTATATGGTCGAGGTCTACGACTGGGCCTACGTCAATCCGCGCAAGGCGCGGCTGCTGGACCGCAAGCTGGTGGTCAGCACGCTGCTGTTCGGCAACGACCGCCGGCTGATGCGAGCCTATCTGCAGCAGATCCGGCCCGGCGACAAGGTATGGCAGGTGGCCCATGTCTACGGCGACCTGGTGAGCCGCGCGGCGGCGCGGGTCGGCGCCGCCGGCCGCTTCACACTGACCGACGTCACGCCGATACAGGTCGAACTGGCCGCCGGCAAGCTCGCCGGCCTGCCGCAGGCCCGGCTGGAGCGCGCCGACGCCGCGACCTTCCGGCCGGCGCAGCCGCAGGATCTGGTATGCAGCTTCTTCCTGCTGCACGAGGTGCCGGAGGACAAGAAGTCCGCCATCGTCGCCAATATGCTGGCCCAGGTGGTGCCCGGCGGCCGGGCGCTGTTCGTCGACTACCACCGTCCCCGCCCGTGGCAGCCGATAGGCTGGCTGCTGAAGTGGGTGAACCGGAAGCTGGAGCCGTTCGCCGAGGCCTTGTGGAACACGGAGATTGCCGACTACGCCGCCGAAGCCGCCGGCCGTTTCGAATGGCGCAAGCGCACCGTGTTCGGCGGGGTCTACCAGATCGTCGTCGCGCAACGGCGCGATTGAGTTTCGATGAGGGATGGCGGGGCGGAGAGCCGCCAGGCAAGCCGCTGAGCCAAGGCGCGCCGACGCGGACAGTACAGATCGTACGGCAAGGAGGCGCAACGCGGGATGGGTTCTTTGCAATGGGTCGGAGAGCCGCCAGGCAAGCCGCTGAGCCAAGGCGCGCCGACGCGGGCAGTACAAATCGTACGGCAAGGAGGCGCAACGCGGGATGGGCTGTTTGATGGGGCGGAGAGCCGCCAGGCAAGCCGCTGAGCCAAGGCGCGCCGACGCGGACAGTACAGATCGTACGGCAAGGAGGCGCAACGCGGGATGGGCTCTTTGATGGGGCGGAGAGCCGCTAGGCACGCCACTGAGCCAAGGCGCGCCGACGCGGACAGTACAAATCGTACGGCAAGGAGGCGCAACGCAGGATCAGCGGCTTGCCTGGCGGCGAAAGGCTGTACGTCGCGTTACATGGGCTTACAAGGCGCTAACAGACGGGTGAAGGGGGGAGGGCTAGGATACGACTCAAGGAAACACCAAACACGGTGCCTTACGGCGAAACGAAAGCCGCCGTTACCGACCTGGAGATGAATCATGAAAAAGCTGACCGTTCTTGCCCTGTCCGCCGTCTTTGGCCTGAGTTCCGCCGCCGGCTTCGCCGCCCAAGCCACCACCGCCTCCGCTCCGGCGGCCAAGGTCGCTCCGGCCGCCAAGAAGGCCGACAAGAAAACCCCGACCAAGATCCACCACGCCAAGAAGGCCGAAAAAGTAACCGCCTCGGCCCAGAAGGCCCAGGCAGCGAAGGCCGATGCTTCCGCGCCGGCCGCCAAGAAGGCCCACAAGCACGTAGCGAAGAAGCACGCCGCCAAGAAGGAAGCTTCCGCTCAGAAGGCCCAGGCCGCCAAGTCCGACGCCTCCGCCCCGGCCAAGAAGGCCGCCAAGAAGAAAGTCGGCGTGAAGAAGCACGCGTCCGCTCCGGCCGCCCAGAAGGCTCAGGCAGCCAAGTCCGACGCGTCGGCTCCTAAGGCCAAGAAAGCCAAGAAGCACGCCGCCAAGAAAGAAGCTTCCGCTCAGAAAGCCCAAGCCGCCAAGGCCGACGCTTCCGCTCCGGTAGCCAAGAAGGCTCACAAGCACCACGCCAAGAAGCATCACGCCGCCAAGAAGGAAGCTTCCGCCGCCCAGAAGGCTCAAGCCGCCAAGGCCGACGCTTCCGCTCCGGTAGCCAAGAAGGCCCATAAGCACGCGGCCAAGAAGCACCACGCCGCCAAGAAGGAAGCTTCCGCCGCCCAGAAAGCCCAGGCAGCGAAGGCCGATGCTTCCGCCCCGGCAGCGAAGAAGGCTCACAAGCATCACGCCAAGAAGGCGCACAAGGCAGCCGCTTCGGCCGCCAAGTAATCAAGCAGACCACGGTCTGGCTCGCATAAAAACTGGGGAGGCTTCGGCCTCCCCCTTGTTTTGCCTGCGGGCGGGACATAAAGAAACAGCCCCGCGGCCTGGCCTGCGGGGCTGTGTGCGTTCCGTCGGAACGGAGGTTTACTTCTCGACGAAGGCGCGTTCGATCGCGTAGTCGGCCGGCTCGCCCATGCGCGGCGATTCCTTGAAGCCCATGCCGTTCAGGATCTCGCACAGATCGTGCAGCATGCTCGGGCTGCCGCAGATCAGCACGCGGTCGTGTTCCGGATTCAGCTGCGGCAGGCCGATGTCGGCGCACAGCTTGCCGTTGGTGATCAGATCGGTCAGGCGGCCCTGATTGCGGAACGGTTCGCGGGTGACGGTCGGATAGTAGATCAGCTTTTCACGCACCATCTCGCCGAAGAATTCGTTTTCCGGCAATTCCTTGGTGATGTAGTCGTGGTAGCCCAGCTCGCTGACCCAGCGCACGCCGTGGGTCAGGATCACCTTGTCGTAGCGCTCGTACACCTCCGGGTCCTTGATGATGGACATGAAGGGGGCGAGGCCGGTACCGGTCGACAGCAGGTACAGGTTCTTGCCCGGCAGCAGATTGTCCTGCACCAGCGTGCCGGTGGGCTTCTTGCTGATCATGACGGTGTCGCCGACCTGAAGGTGCTGCAGCTTGGAGGTCAGCGGGCCGTCCTGAACCTTGATGCTGTAGAACTCCAGATGCTCCTCGTAGTTGGAGCTGACCACGGAGTAGGCACGCATCAGCGGCTTGCCGTTGGCTTCCAGGCCTATCATGACGAACTGGCCGTTGATGAAGCGCAAACCCGCGTCGCGGGTGCAGGTGAAGCTGAAAAGGGTGTCGTTCCAATGGTGGACGGACAGGACTTTTTCAGCGGTCAGATTGGGAGAGGACATGTCTTGTGCGGCTCACTCAATAAAGATCGGAAAATGTTGCGTCGCAATGATTTTAACCCGTTTGCCAGCCCCTTGCTCGTGCGTGCGGCGTCGGGTGTTGTGCGGCCGCATGGCGCGCGCCATGCGGCGGATTGTCTTGGGATGGCGCCGGCCGGCGGCCGGACGCGATCGTGAGCGGCGCGGGCTTTGCCGCGCGGATAGCGCATGTTACCCGACTGCGGCGGCGCGCCGGAAGATTGTTTGACGATTTTTTTAGCGCTGGCCGTTATTTGCGGCGATGCCGACGTGATAGTTCAGCCATAAGCGAAAAGGGCGTCCCGGTGATGGGACGCCCTCTGGATGATTGCGGGGATGCGCGCAGCCGCGTCTGAGATCGATGCCGGACGCCGGTCTGGCTGTGCGCATCGGTCCTCGCCGCGATGGACGGGACCGTGTTGAAGCGGGGGGCGGCTGCCGGTACTGCCTATCCTGCATGCCGCCGGTACGTCATCGCTGGCCCTCGTATGGGCGCGTTTCCGGAAACGGGGTTTCCGTTTGATCCTGCAGTACGAAACTTTCATTCATCGTGCCGGTTGCGAATCGGCGAGTGGTGCCTGGCCGGCTGGCGGCTTTGAAAAGTCGACGCATCCGTCCTGGATGCTGGTTCGGGCATTGCGGACACCTCCGGTGCCGGCCGCCGCCGCTGTCTGGGCGCGGCCTCAATGCCATGTTAAGCGCAAGGTCGCCTGGCCGTGTTGCCTGACATATCCTTCACCCTCCCTGCCGCCTCAACTTTTCCAATATAGTACTTACAGCTGTTAAAGCAAGGATTGCTCAATCTGCCGTCGCGGCGACCGCGGCGGCGGTGGCGGCGTTCGGGCGTAGGTGCGATTCGAACTGGCGGCTGGCCGCCTGCCAGGAATAGCGTTCGGCCACTTGGCGTACCAGGCCGCGGTCGATTTCCATCGCCTTCAGGCAGGCGGCGCGCAGGTCCCAGTCCAGCGCGCCGGCGCCGCTGTCGCCGACCACGTCCAGCGGACCGGCGACCGGAAAGGCCGCCACCGGTGTGCCGCAGGCCATCGCCTCCAGCAGCACCAGGCCGAAGGTGTCGGTCAGGCTGGGAAAGACGAAGACGTCGGCGGCGCGGTAGAAGCGCGCCAGTTCCTGCTGCGGGAACACGCCGGCGAAATACACGTCCGGGTATTCCTGCTTCAGCCGGGCCAGCAGCGGGCCGTCGCCGACCACCCATTTGCTGCCGGGCAGGTCCAGCTTCAGGAAGGCCTCGATATTCTTTTCCACCGCCACCCGGCCGATGTAGACGAAGCGCGGCGGGGCGGACTCGTCCAGCCGCAGCCGCTCGCCGGGGGAGAACATTTCGGTGTCGACGCCGCGGCTCCACAGCTTGATGTTGTCGAAACCCCGCGCCGTCAGATCGTCGGCGATGGAGCGGGTCGGCACCATCACCGCCTGGGAGGCGTTGTGGAAGCGGCGCATCCAGGCGTAGCTGATGTCCAGCGGCAGCCGGCAGCGGGCGTGGATGTATTCGGGGAAGCGGGTGTGGTAGGCGCTGGTGAAGGCCAGGCCGCGGTTCAGGCAATAACGTCGGGCGGCCAGGCCCAGCGGCCCCTCGGTGGCGATGTGGACGGCGTCGGGCGCGAAGCCGGAGATGCGCTGCGCCACCTGGCGGTAGGGCAGCAGCGACAGCCGGATGTCCGGATAGGTGGGGCAGGGTATTGTGTGGAATTCCAGCGGCGTGATCATATTGACCTGGTGGCCGAAGCCGTCCAGCTCGCGGACGGTTTCGGTCAGCGAGCGGACCACGCCGTTGACCTGCGGCTTCCAGGCGTCGGTGACGATCATGATGCGCATGACGACTCCTCGGGAGAGGGAATGGGATCGGCCTCGACATCGGCGGCCGCGGCGGGCCGGAGCATCGCGGTCCAGTGCAGCACCTGCAGGCGCCCGTCGGGGTGTTCCACCAGCGCAGACAGGCTTTCCACCCAGTCGCCGCTGTTGCCGTACAGGATGCCGTCTATCATCCTCACCTCCGGCTTGTGGATGTGGCCGCAGATCACGCCGTCGAAGCCGCGCCGCCGCGCCTCGCCGGCCAGGATGGTTTCGAACTGGCTGATGAAGTTCACCGCGTTCTTCACCTTGTGCTTCAGGTATTGCGACAGCGACCAGTACGGCAGCCCCAGCCGGGTCCGCACCCAGTTGAAGCCGCGGTTCAGCTGCAGGATCAGCGTGTACAGATTGTCGCCGAGATAGGCCAGCCACTTGGCGTACTGGATCACGCCGTCGAATTCGTCGCCGTGCAGCACCAGGAGGCGCTTGCCGTCGGCGGTCAGGTGCTCGGCCTCGTGGCGTATCGCGACGCCGCCGAAGTCCAGTCCGCAGTATTGCCGCGCGGCCTCGTCGTGGTTGCCGGGGATGTAGATCACCTGGCAGCCCTTGCGCGCCTTTCTGAGCAACTTCTGCACCACGTCGTTGTGGCTTTGCTTCCAGTACCAGGACTTTCTCAGCTGCCAGCCGTCGACGATGTCGCCGACCAGATACAGGTAGTCCGATTCATGTTCGCGCAGGAAGTCGAGCAGATGGTCGGCGCGGCAGCCGGCGGTGCCGAGGTGGACGTCGGAGATCCAGATGCTGCGCAGTCGGCGGGGGGCGTCGGGAGCGGAGTCTGGCTGCATGGCGAAGTCCGTGAGACGTGATGACTATCTCATGCTGCAATGCCGAGGTGACAGACGCGTGAGGCTTTGTTGACGGCGAAATGAATAGTACGAGGCAGGAAGATGACGCCGCCGCGCGCGGGGCTGCGACAATTCGCCGCAGGGCCGGCGCGGCGCCTTGCGGTATGCTGCGAACGTTTGGGCGCTGACAGGCGTCCGGCAGACAACGGTTGCCAGCCCGCCCTTACCAGGCGGGCTTTTTTTAGCCCTGGGCCATGATCTGGCGGCGGTTGCTGTAGTGGGCGCGGACGATGTCGCGGACCTCGCAGCTGACCATGGCGACGTCCGGCAGCCAGGCGCAGACGGTGTGGACCAGGCTGTTGGCCAGCCGGCCTTTCTGCTCGTCGCTGCGTCCGGCCAGGATGTGGCAGACGATGTGGACGAAGTCCTGGTCCTTGCCGCCGACCAGATAGTCCTCGTAGGGCAGCAGCCTGACCTTGATGTCGTGGGTTTCGAACAGGCCGCTGGCGTCGGCGGCCTGATGGGCCGATTGCAGCAAGCGGTGGATGTCGGGCTGGGCGGCGATCTGGGCCGAGCATTCGATGACGCAGTGGGGCATGGGCTTCTCGCTATCGGTGGGACGGGTCGGCGGGCGCGCCGAAGCGCATCCGCCAGAACAGCGCGTTGCAGACGCCGCCGGCCATCGCGCCCAGGTACATCGTCATCCAGTCGTTGTACAGCAGCGGCTCGGCGACGCGGGCGTACAACAGCGTCACGACGCTGCCGCTGAAGGCGCCGGGGACGAAGGCGGCCAGCGCCAGCAGCCAGGCCGGCCACGATTCCCGCCAGCGGGCTATCGGACCGTCCATCGCGATGCGCAGCAGGCATAGCAGCAGGCCGAAGACCAGCGCCGGCACCGCGCCCATCAGATAGGCCATCATCGGCACCACGCCGCTGGCCAGCAGCGCCACCAGCGGACCCAGCAGGATGAACAGCGTCAGCCCGCAGGCCAGTATCTTCAGGTAGGGAGTCTTCATCCGGGTTCGGCAGGTGGCAAAAGGCTTCCAGCGTAGCAGACTGGCAGGCCGCCGTCATCGGCCGGCTTTGGGTTCGGCGGCGAACGGGTCGGCCAGCCGCGGATCGCCGGTCAGCGTCTCGTCGGTGAGCGTTTTCAGAAAGGCGACGATGTCGGCCTGCTCGGCGGGCGTCAGCCGGATGCGGTCCACCAGCGGGTCTTTCCAGCGGTTGCGGCGGCCGTCGCCGCGGCCGTGTTCGGCGTGGACGCGCACCGCCTGCTCCAGCGTCGCGACGCTGCCGTCGTGCATATACGGCGCGGTCAAGGCGACATTGCGCAGGCCGGGGCTGCGGAAGCGGCCCATGTCGGCCGGCCTGCCGCTCAATTCCAGCGTGCCGCGGTTGGGGAAGGGATAGCCGCCGTCGCCGTCGGTGTCGTACAGGCCGATGTTGCGGAACGGCAGGCCCCGGCCCTGTCCGGCCATCTGCTCGTCGAAATCGGCGCTGCCGTGGCAGCGGAAGCACTGGCCCCGCTCCGAGCGGAACAGCGCCAGCCCGCGAAGCTCGGCGGCCGACAGTCGGGCCGCGCCGGCCTGGTGGCGGTCGTAGCGCGAATCGAAGGACACGATGCCGCGCTCGAAGCTGGCGACGGCCTTGACGATATTGGCCAGCGTTAGCGGCCGCGCCTCGCCGGGAAACACGCGGGCGAATTCGCGCCGGTACAGCGGGTCGGCGGTCAGCCGCGCCAGCACCGCCTGCCGATTGCCGTCGTTGATGCCCATCTCGACCGGATCGGTGCGGAACAGCGGCCCGTCCATCTGCCGCTCCAGCGTCGTCAGCGAGTAATTGGCCCAGGTGTAGCTCCGGCGCCAGGCGACGTTGACCAGCGGCTGGGCGTTGCGCAGCGTGCGCTCGCCGGTGGCGCCGGCGGACAGCGCGACGCCGTCGCTGAAGGCCAGCCGCTGCTGGTGGCAGCTGGCGCAGCTGACGCCGCCGTTGCCGGACAGTCGCTTGTCGTAGAACAGCCGCCGGCCCAGCTCGAACTTGGCCAGGCTCATCGGATTGTCGGCCGGCACCGGCGGCGGCGCCACGCCGGCCGGCAGCTGCCAGTGCCAGTCGCCGACCGGCGCCGGCGACGCCAGCGGCTCCCGGCCGCCGGCGGCGAGCAGGACGGCCAGCGCCAGCGCGGCGAGCGGCCTCATCGGCCGGTCTTCTCCAGCCGGAACACGCGCGAATGGCGGCCGTCGTCCAGCGGCAGGCCGCCGTCGCCGGCGCCGGGGGCGCTGTCGTTCAGCCTCAGGCCCAGCCGCTCGAAGATCGGCCGGCATTCGGCGTCGGTGGCGTTGGACTTGCAGCCGAAGTCGGCGCTGTCGTCGCGGCCGATGTCGTTGCCGGCGAACAGCGACTGCAGGTCCAGCACCACCTGGTCGGACTTCGGATCGAAGCGGTCGAACGCCACCTTGAAGCGGTTGGGCTTGCCGCAGCGGTAGCCACCGACGGCGGCGGCGTCGGGCTGGCAGTCGGTGGAGCCGAGGTGGAAGGCCCAGCGGTCGCTGGTGCCGCCGCCGGCGCGCCTGACGCCGCCCTCGGGCGCCAGGTCGACGCGCATGAAGCGGTGGCCGGACTGCCATTCCCACATCAGCCAGTAGATGCCGAGTATCGGGTGCGGCGGGCTGTGCGCCGGCTGGTGGTTCAGCGCGACGTCCTCGCCTTTGGCGTTTTTGGCCGACACCGGCACGCCGACCCGGAAGCTGAGACCGGTGTAGCTGTCGGCCGGCACGCTGCCGACCACCTCGCTATTGCCGCCGGCCAGCGGCTGGTAGACCGGGGTGTCGCCGTCGTCGCGCGCCGGGTCCTTGCAGCTGCCGCCGGCGAAGTCCAGCAGCGCCAGGTTCAGGTACTGCCATTTGCTGCCCTGGTCCAGCCGCAGCGGCACTTCCTGGCCGCGGTTGTTGATCAGCGCCACGTCGTGGACGTAGAGCATGCCCTCGGCCAGCGTGGCCGTGGCCTGGCCGCTGCCGATGCCGGCGATCCGGGTATGGCAGGCTACCGGCTGGCCGCCGGCTTTCAAGGCGAAGCGGACGGTGGTGTCGCCGCCGCCGTAGCCGGGGTCCGGACGCGCGGCGTCCTGGCCCTGCTCGCCGCTGCTTTTGACGCCGCCGCCGAGGCAGGCGGCCAGACCCAGGCACAGGCCGGGCACGAGAATCCAGTTGCGCTTCATCTTGATCTCCCCTTGGGCATTACCAGTGCGCCTGCAGCTTCATCCACAGCGTGCGGCCCGGTTCGTTGACGCGCAGGGCGCGCTGGTAGCCGGCGACGTCGGCGCCGCTGCTGCTGACGTGCTCGGCGTAGCCGCGGTTCAGCAGGTTGTCTATGCCGGCCGTCAGCTTCAGCGCCTTGCTGACGCGCCAGCCGCCGTTCAGCGACAGCACGGCGAAGCCCGGCGTCGGACCCAGGTCCTGGCTGGCGATATTGCCCTGGCCGACGGCGTAGCGGTCCTGGCCGGCGGCCACGCGCCATACGGCGGCGGCGGCCCAGGTCTGGTTGTCCCAGGCCAGGCTCAGCGTGGCGCTCAGCGGCGGCGTCTGTGCCAGCGGCCTGTCGTCGGTGGTGTTGGCGCCCCAGCTGTAGGCGGCGCTGCCGGCCAGCCGCCACTCGGGCGCGAACTGCCAGGAGGCGTCGGCCTCCAGGCCGTAGCGGACGGCCTGGACGTTGCGGGTGGCCTGGGCGGCGGTCCGGTCGACCAGCAGGAAGTCGTCGATGCGGCCGAGATAGGCCGACAGCGAGCCGCTGACCTTGTCGCCGTGGTACAGCGCGCCGAAGTCGAGCTGGGTGTTGCGTTCCGGCTGCAGCACTGGCCGGCCGGCGGCGACATAGCTGCGCTCCCAGTAGTCCGGCGCGCGCTCGGCGACGCCGACGCCGGCGTACGGCGTCCAGTCGCCCAGCTTGTACTCGTAGCGGGCGAAGCCGCTGTACAGCCGGTAGTCCTGCAGCTGCTCGCCGCGGCCGGCGGCGGCGTCGTAATAGGCGCGCACGCGGTCGTGGCGCCAGCCGGCCACCAGCTTGCCGCCGTACAGCGGGGCGCTGCCCTCGGCGTACAGGCCGGCGCGCTGCAAGTGCTGGTCGGCCACCCGTGGCTGGGCGGCGTAGTCGAGCCCGCCGGCGCGGCTGGTGTGGCGGTCGTTCTGCCAGTCGACGCCGACGGTCAGGTCGATGTCGGAGAACGCCAGGTCCGCCTCCAGCTTGGCGGCGTCGGTGTTGCGGTCCGGATTGCTGGCGCGCGGCGGCCTGCCCGGCGCCAGCGGCCGCAGCGAGTAGTTGTCCATCACGTGGTCGGCGTAGCTGTGGTTGGCCGCCAGCCTGACCGCGTCCAGCCACGGCGCGAGATTGCGCTGCTCGGCCTTGAGGCCCCAGGCGCTGCGGTCGAACTGGCTGCCGTCCATCATCCGGTCGGCGTAGGCGGCGCGGCCGCGGCCGAAGTCGCCGGACAATTCCAGCGTGGTGTCGCGGCCAGGGGTGAAGCCGGCGACGACGCTCTGGCTGTCGCGGCGGTAAGCCGAATGGACCTTGCGGCCGTCGCCGTCGCGGTAGTCGCCGGCCTGGTTGTGCGAATCTATCAGCCGCAGATAGCCGAGCGGGCCGCCCAGCGTCAGGTCGGCGTAGCCGTCGTAGCGCTCGGCGGAGCCGGCCAGCACGCTGCCGTCGAAGCGCAGGCCGGCCGCGTCGAACGGCCGGGTCCGGCGTTCGAAGCTGACGGCGCCGGCGATCAGCGCGCCGCCGTATTTGACCGATTGCGGTCCCTTGATCACCACCAGCTTGTCGTAGGCGTCGGGAAACAGGTAGGCGGTGGGCGGGTCCATCCGGCCCGGGCAGCCGCCGTAGACGAAGCCGCCGTTGGCCAGGATGTTCAGGCGGGAGCCGCCGAGGCCGCGCAGCAGCGGATCGCCGGAGCTGCCGCCCTTGCGCACCACGTCGAAGCCGGGAATGGTTTTCAGCAGGTCGGCGCCGTCGCCGGCCGGCACCGGTTGGCGCGGCGCGCGCGGATCGGTCTCGACCCGCAGCGGCTGCTCGGTCCTGACGGCGGTGACGACGATGGTGTCGGCGTGGAATTCGGGCAGATCGGCGCCCATGGCGGAGCCGGCCGCCAGCGCCAGCGGCACGGGCAGCAACAGGGGATTCAGGTTCATCGCGGAATGTCTAGCTTATGGTTTTATGCCGTCGATGCTAGTGGAAACTGTTCGGACGCGGAATGCGGCATATTGTCGCAGCCGCGGCGGCGGCGGGCTTGGTGTACAGTGGCGGCATGAAATGGAATGCGATGTTGGAGGCCGAGCCGGCCGGGGACCCGCTGCAGGCCGGCCACCGCGTGCGCCGGCTGCGCTGGCTGATGCTGCTGCTCGCGCTGGCCATGCTGGCCGGCTGCGCGCTGGATGGTCTGGCGCTGCCGTGGCCGCTGGTCGGCCAGGCGCTGGCGACGCTGGCCCTGGTCAATCTCGCGCTGCCGCGGCTGCCCGGCTGGGGGCTGAAGGCCGAGTCGGCGCTGCGGCTCGGCCTGTTCTTCGACGTGCTGGTGTTGACCGAGCTGCTGGCCTTCAGCGGCGGCGCCGCCAATCCGCTGGCCTCGCTATACCTGCCGCCGGTGCTGTTCGCCGCGCTGTTGTCGCCGGGCTGGTTCGCCTGGCTGCTGGCGCTGCTCAGCGTGTCCGCCTACGGCCTGTTGTTCGAATGGCATCTGGACTGGCCGCTGAACGGCGGCAACGCCGCCTACGCCTTCAATCTGCATCTGTCGGGCATGTGGTTCAGCTTCGCCTTGTCGGCGCTGTTGATCGCCGGCTTCGTGTCGCGGCTGGCCCGCCAGCTGCGCCACCAGGGCGACGCGCTGGCCGAGGCGCGCGAGACCCAGCTGCGCGACGAGCAGCTGCTGGCCGTCGGCATGCAGGCGGCCGGCGCCGCCCACTCGTTGTCGACGCCGCTGAACACGCTGACGCTGCTGGTGGACGAGTTGCTCGGCGAGCGCCACGGCGACGAGGCGCTGCGGCAGGACCTGCTGTTGATGCGGGCGCAGCTGGGCAGTTGCCGCTCGGCGCTGGCCAGGCTCAAGCACGGCTCCGAGCCCAGCCCCGGCCCGCAGCCGCTGTTCGCCGCGTTGGCCGAGCGGCTGGAGGGCTGGCGCAGCCTGCGGCCGGACCTGAGGCTGGACTGGCGGGCGCCGGACGGCGACGATCCGCCGGTCAGGCTGGACGCGGCCTTCTGGCCGGCGTTGTTCAATCTGGTCAACAACGCGGCCGAGGCCGGCGGCGGCGCGGTGGAGGTGACCGCGCGGCTGGACGGGCGGACGCTGAGCCTGGACATCGTCAACCGCCAGGGCTGTCTGAGCGGGGCGCAGCTGGCCCGCGCCGGGCTGGCGCCGCTGGAGTCGGCCAAGCCGGCCGGCCTGGGCCTGGGCATGTTGCTCAGCCACGCGACGCTGGCGCGGTTGGGCGGCACGCTGAGCCTGGACAACCGCGCCGACGGCGGCGTGCGCGCCCGCATTGAGCTGCCGCTGGGACTGGAGGACGGCCAGTGAGCGCTTTTCTGCTGATAGACGACGACGAGGCTTTCGCGACGGTGCTGTCGCGCTCGCTGACGCGACGCGGCCATGCGGTCGCCTGGGCCAGGAACGCCGACGAGGCGCTGGCGCGGGTCGCCGAGCGGCCGGCGCGCATCCTGCTGGATCTGAACCTGGACGGCGACAGCGGCCTCAGCCTGTTGCCGGCGCTGCGGGCGCTCAGCCCCGACAGCGCCATCGTCGTGCTGACCGGCTACGCCAGCATCGCCACCGCCGTCGAGGCGACCAAGCTCGGCGCGGTGCAGTATCTGGCCAAGCCGGCCGGCGTCGACGAGATCCTGGCCGCCTTCGCCCAGCAGGCGGCCAATCCGGAACTGCCGGTGGCGCCGCAGCCGATGTCGCTGCGCCGCGTCACCTGGGAGCATCTGCAGCGGGTGCTGGCCGAGCACGACGGCAATATCTCCGCGACCGCGCGCGCCTTGAACATGCACCGCCGCACCCTGCAGCGGATGCTGGCCAAGCGGCCGGTGAAAAGCTGAGCCGGATCATGACAAATATATAAATCGGCCGGTGGCCGGTCATCGGAAAATATGATTGGAGCGCAGGCTTGGGCGCGGCGTAACGTGCGGATTCGATACCGATAAAACGAGGAGATCCGAGATGCTGCGTGGACAGATGATGGACCGGCCGTTGTTGATTTCCGACTTGCTGGCGCATGCCGAGCGCTTTCACGGCGACACCGAGATCGTGTCGCGCACCGTCGAGGGCCCGATACACCGTTATACCTATCGCGACGCCGCCGGCCGGGCCAGGCGGCTGGCCAAGGGTCTGGCGACGCTGGGCGTGGCGCCGGGCGACCGGGTGGGCACGCTGGCCTGGAACGGCTACCGCCATTTCGAGATCTATTTCGCGGTGTCCGGCAGCGGCGCCGTTTGCCACACCGTCAATCCGCGGCTGTTTCCCGAGCAGATCGCCTGGATCATCAACCACGCCGAAGACAAGGTGCTGATGTTCGACGCGTGCTTTCTGCCGCTGGTGGCGCAGCTGGCGGACAAGCTGACCACGGTCAAGCGCTTCGTGCTGCTGGCCGGGCGCGACCGCCTGCCGGCCGACAGCGGCATTCCCGGCCTGCAAAGCTACGAGGCGCTGCTGGACGGCCACGACGACGACTACGACTGGCCGCTGCTGGACGAGAACGCCGCCTCCAGCCTGTGCTACACCTCCGGCACCACCGGCAATCCGAAGGGCGTGCTGTACTCGCACCGCTCCACCGTGCTGCACGCCTTCGGCAGCGCGCTGCCGGACAGCTTCGACATCTCGGCGCGGGCGGTGGTGATGCCGGTGGTGCCGATGTTCCACGCCAACGCCTGGGGCCTGCCGTACAGCTGCGCGATGAACGGCAGCAAGCTGGTGCTGCCGGGGCAGAAGCTGGACGGCGCCAGTCTGCGGCAGCTGATCGTCGAAGAGGGCGTGACCACGTCGATAGGCGTGCCGACGGTCTGGCTGCAACTGCTGCAATACTGCCAGCGCGAGAAGCTGTCGCTGGCGCCGCTGAAACGGGTGATCGCTGGCGGCTCGGCGGTGCCGGAAAGCATGATAGACGAGCTGGCCGGACATGGCGTCGAGATGCGCCAGCTGTGGGGCATGACCGAGCTGTCGCCGTGCGGCACCACCTGCACGCCCAAGCTCAAGCACCAGGGCCTGGCCGGCGAAGAGGCGAGGATGCTGCTGGCCAAGCAGGGGCGGCCGATCTACGGCGTCGACATCCGCATCGTCGACGACGCCGGCCTGCCGCTGCCGCATGACGGCGTCACCTTCGGCAATCTGCAGGCGCGCGGGCCGTGGGTGCTGGCGCAGTACTTCAAGCGCGAGCTGGACGACAACCACAGCGCCGACGGCTGGTTCCACACCGGCGACGTGGTGACGATAGATCCGGACGGCTATATGCGCATCACCGACCGCACCAAGGACGTGATCAAGTCCGGCGGCGAGTGGATCAGCTCCATCGATCTGGAAAACATCCTGGTCGGCCACCCGGCGGTGGCGGAGGCGGCCGCGGTGGCGGTGCCGCACCCGAAGTGGGACGAGCGGCCGCTGATGGTGGTGGCGCTGAAGCCGGGCGCGAGCGCGACGCGCGGGGAGTTGCTGGCCTTCTTCGAAGGCAAGATCGCCAAGTGGTGGACGCCGGACGACGTCGCCTTCGTCGACGAGCTGCCGCACACCGCCACCGGCAAGCTGCTGAAGATGAAGCTGCGGGAGCAGTTCCGCGACCATCGCTGGCCGAATAAATGAAAAATGGATTATTTGCTCTATCTCTATGGATTTTTGTAGAGCAATTACGTTAGAATGCGCTCTGCACTGAGAACCGCAAGGTTTTGAGGTGTTAGCCCCTCGAAATATCGAGCTGGCCAAGGCCGGTCCGATGTTTCTTCCTCGTGTTGACCCCTGCAGCATTGCCGCAGGGGTGTTTTTTTTCCCACGCCTGTTTCCGCGTCTGTCCACCGCCTGCCGAGAGCGACGCCACCTAGCCGGAAGGCCGTCTTTACAATGCGGATGTGGTATTCACATCGACTGTTTCCCATGCGCCGCCTATCATATTTACAACGGCATGAGCTGGGTCAAGCTGTGCCCGGCCGAGCTGATTTAGCGTGTTTATGCCGTGTTCGAATAAAACACCATCGCGGCAACGGCAAGCCTCGCCTGGGCACGACAGCGTAAAAAAGGGAAACAGATGAAATCACTCCGCAGCCGCCTGATAGCGCTCAACGCCTTGTTGATGGCGCTGTTCGGCCTGGTCCTGGTGACCATAGTCTTCATGCAGATGCGATCGGAAATCCTGGAGGGCCTGGACAACGAATTTGCCGCCAGCCTGAAGGGCCAGAGCGCGGTGGTGACCACCTGGCTCGGCGAGAAGAAGCAGCAGATCGTCGCCCAGACCGGGGCCGCCAATGAGGCCGACGCGCTGCGCTTCCTCAAGGTCGGCACGAAGGCCGGCGGCTTCAACGTCAACTATGTCGGCTACGCCGACGGCCGCACGCTGTTTTCCGACGACTGGCAGGCGCCGGCCGACTACAAGGTGGCCGACCGCGAGTGGTACAAGCTGGCCCAGGCGGCCGGACAGCCCATCGTCACCGATCCCTATGTCGACGAGGCTACGAAGAAGCTGACCGTCACCATCGCCGCGCCGTTCAACCACAACGGCGCCTTCGGCGGCGTCGTGGCCGGCGACGTGATGGTGGATACGCTGGTGAAGTCGGTGCTGGCGCTGAAGGTGCGCGGCAACGGCTACGCCTTCATCGTCGACAAGAAGGGCACTATCATCGCCCACCCGCAGGCCGAGCTGACGCTGAAGCCGATCGCCGGCGTGGTGCCGTCGCTGACCGCCGACCGGCTGGGCCAGCTGGTGCAGAACGACAAGGCGTCCGATGTCGACATCGGCGGCAAGGGCATGCTGATCGCCGCCCAGGCCATCCCCGGCACCAACTGGATACTGGCGCTGGTGTCCGACCGCGAGGTCATCCTGGCGCCGCTGACCACGCTGCTGTACACGATAGGCGGGCTGACGCTGCTGGTGTTCGCGCTGATGATTCCGTTCTCCAGCCTGATCATAGGCCGGATGCTGGCCGGCCTGGTCAGGCTGAAGGCGGCGATGGAGGACATCGCCCGTGGTCAGGGCGACCTGACGCTGAGGCTGAAGGACGACGGCCAGGACGAGATCGCCGCCACCGCGCGGGCCTTCAACACCTTCGTCGCCCAGCTGGGCCATCTGTTTCGCGGCCTGAAGGGCGACGCGCGCGGCGTGGTCGGCGGCGTGCAGGACGCCAGCCAGCTGGTTGCCAGCGTCGCGCAGAGCTCGCGTCACATCTCCGACGTGTCCTCGTCCAATGCCGCGACGCTGGAGCAGATCACCGTCTCCATTTCCCACATCGCCGACAGCGCCCGCCAGGCCGACATGCTGGCCAGCTCCACCGGCAACAATCTGGCCGCCAGCGCCGACAATATGCAGCGGCTGTCGTCCGGCATGGAAAACACCGTGCAATCGGTGCGCGGGCTGGAAGAGATGCTGTCCTCGCTGGACAAGCGCTCGCAGGAAATCTCCGGCATCACCAATGTGATCCGCGACATCGCCGACCAGACCAATCTGTTGGCCTTGAACGCGGCGATCGAGGCGGCGCGGGCCGGCGAGCAGGGCCGCGGCTTCGCCGTGGTGGCCGACGAAGTGCGCAAGCTGGCCGAGCGCACCGCGCAGGCGACGCTGGAAATCTCCAATATGGTCGGCGCGATCCGCGAGGAGACCGGCCGCGCCGTCGGCGACGTCAACAGCACGGTGCAGGCGGTGGACGAGGGCGTCGGCCTGACCCGCGAGGCGGTCGACAATATCGCCGCCATCCGCGAATCGATGCTGGACGTGGTGGCCAAGATGAGCGAGATCTCCAGCTCCACCCAGGAGCAGCACAAGGCCACCACGCTGATCGCGCAGAGCTCGGAGGCGATCAACGGCCATGTGCTGGAGAACGACGACGTGCTGCAGAACGTCAGCAGCACCTTGAGCGGGCTGGCCGGCAACGCCGGCAAGATGGACGCCGAGTTCAACAAGTTCCGGCTGTAGACGCCGCCTCGCCGCCCCGAACGCCGCCTTGCCAGGCGGCGTTTTTGCGTTGATGATCCCAAGAGCCTGTTTACGATCTTTTTACGAGCGTCCCGGGGCCGTTTTCTGCCGGCGCATGGCTTTGTCAAACGTCCCTTGCAGTGAACGACACTGCGGCGGGCCGCTTTGGGCGCCCTGCATCCGGCAGAAAACCGCCGATGCCGCAAAATGATCGTAAACAGGTTCTCAGCAACTTTCCGATTTGGCCAAGGCGCGATGAACCCGCTCTCTCCCGATACTTTGCTCGCCGCCCGCTTGCTGGCCGAAGGCGAGCTCGCCGGCGCGCTGCGAGCGGCGCAGGACGGCCTGGTGGCCGATCCCGGCAACGCGCCGCTGTGGAATCTGCTCGGCGTCTGCGCCGCGCGCCTCGGCCAGCCGGCCTTGGCGGCGCAGTGCTGGACGCAGGCGCTGGCGCTCGATCCGGCGACGCCGGACGCGCATTACAACCTGGGTTGCCTGGCGATGGAGCGGGACGACGCGGCGCAGGCCGAGGCCTGTTACCGCGCCGAGTTGAAGCGCGACGCCGGCCACCCGTCCAGCCTAGGCAATCTCGGCAATCTATTGCAGGACGCCGGCCGCCTGGACGAGGCCGAGGATTGTTTCCGCCGGCGGCTATCCTCCCAGCCCGGCGCGACCGCGCATTACCAGCTGGGCCGCCTGCTGGCCGAGCAGGGCCGGTCCGGCGAGGCCGAGGCGCATCTGCGGGTCTGCCTGGACAGCCAGCCGGACGATGCTGAGGCGCTGCAGCTGCTGGGCCGGCTGCTGGAGGAGCGGGGCGAGGCCGGCGAGGCCGAAGCCATGTTGCGGCGCGCACTGGAGTCGGCACCGGGCCATGTCGTCGCCGGCAACAATCTGGGTTTGTTGCTGATGGCCCAGCGGCGCTGGGACGAGGCGGAGCGACATTTGCGCGCCGCCCACGCGGCAGCGCCTGGCGCGGCGCTGGCCAATCTGGCCAATCTGGCCTCGCTGCTGCTCGCCACCGGCCGCGCGGTGGAGGCGGAAGCCCTGGCGAAGCAGGCGCTGGCGGCAGAGCCTGGCCGCGCCGACTGGCTGAACCTGCTGGGCCTGGCCTTGCGCGAGCAAGGGCGGGACGACGAGGCTGGGCAGGCCTGGGAGCAAGGCCTGGCATCGGCGCCGGACCACCGCCGGCTGCGGCAGAATCTCGGCTATCTGCAACTAGCGCGCGGCGATTGGGCGGCCGGCTGGGCCAATCACGAGGCGAGGCTGGAGGCGGCCGCCTATCCCGTCTTGCCGTCGCCGCGCTGGCAAGGCGAGAGCCTGGCGGGCCGACGGCTGCTGGTGTTGTTCGAGCAGGGCTATGGCGATGCGATACAGTTCAGCCGTTATCTGGCCGCATTGTCCGCGCGGGGCGCGACACGCGTCGTCGCGCTGTGCCGTCGGCCCTTACTGCCGCTGTTCGTCCGGCAATGGCCGCAGCTGGAGTGGCTGGCGATGGACGGCGGCTACCCGGCCGAGTTTCCGCCGCACGACTGCCATGTGTTTTCGATGAGCTTGCCATCGGTCTTGCGCGCTTTTGAGCCGCCAGCGGGCGAGTCCTATCTTCAGGCCGATCCGGCGCTGCGCCAAGCCTGGCGCGCGCGCCTGCCGGCCGGCCGCAATATCGGCCTGGTCTGGCGCGGCCGCGCCGAGCATCCGTTCGACCATTGCCGCTCGCTGCCGGGGCCGGAGGCCTTGCGGCCGCTGCTGGCTGATCACGGCGTCAACTGGATCTCGCTGCAGTCGGAGCCGGACGAGGCGGAGCGGACATGGCTGGCGGAAAACGGCGTGGCGGAGCTGGGCTCCGGCTTGATCGATTTCGCCGCCAGCGCGGCGCTGCTGGCGGCGCTGGACTGCCTGGTGGCGGTGGACACCGCGATGGCGCACCTGGCCGGCGCGCTGGGCCTGCCCTGCCATCTGTTGCTGTCCGCCGATCAGGTGGACTGGCGCTGGGGACTGGTCGGCGCGGCGACGCCGTGGTACCGCTCGCTGACGCTGGAGAGACGGCGGCGCGGGGAGTCGTGGGAGGCGCTCGCCGGGCGGATGACGGTTTGATCCGCCCCCTCTCCCCCAGGGGGAGAGGGGCTAGAGGCCGCGGCACGAGGCGGCCTCGCGTGCCGCGTTTCCCGTTTCGGGATGGAGGAACAGCAACGACGGGTTTCCCTTTTTCCTTGAGGAAGAGCGGTCTGCTCGCGTGCCGCGCGGTACTCGGTTTCCCATTTTGGGGATGGAGGAACGAAAACGACGGGTCACCCCTCTCCCCTCGCGGGAGAGGGGTCGGGGGAGAGGGGGAAGTTTTACAACCACTTCCCCGGATTCATCAGCCCGTCCGGGTCCAGCGCCCGCTTGATCGTCCGCATCAATTCCAGCGCCAGCGGGTCCTTGTAGCGGACCAGCCAGTCCTTCTTCAATTGGCCGACGCCATGTTCGGCCGCCAGCGTGCCGCCCAGCCGGTAGACATGGTCGTAGACGATGGCGTTGACCGCAGCCTCGTCGTCGAACAGCTCGGCGTTGCCGGGCCGGGTATAGCTGACGTTGTAGTGCAGATTGCCGTCGCCGGCGTGGCCGAAGGCGACGATGCGCACGCCGGGGAAGGCCTTGTCCAGATCGGCCGCGCAGTCGCGGACCAGCCGCGGCAGCGCCGAGGTCGGCACCGCGATGTCGTGCTTGATGCTGGGCCCGTCCTTGCGCTGGCTTTCCGATATCTCCTCGCGCAGCGTCCACAGCTTGCGGCGCTCGGTCTCGTTCCGCGCCACCACGCCGTCGGCCATCGTCCGCGTCGCCAGCCACTCCACCAGCGCGTCGTTCAGCGCGGCCGCGTCGCCGCCGTCGGACAGCTCGATCAGGATCAGCCACGGCGCGGTGAACGGCATCAGCGCGGGATGATGGCGTTGCAACACCTGCTGGCAGTTGGCGTCTATCACCTCGAAGGCGGTCAGGCGGTCGCCGAAACGGTGGCGCAGCCGGTTCAGCCAGTCTATCGCCGTCTCGATGTCGTCTACGCCGACCATCGCCGTGGCGTGGGCGCTGGGCAGCGGGAACAGTTTCAGCGTGGCGGCGGTGATCAGGCCCAGCTGGCCTTCGGCGCCGATGAACAGCTGCTTCAGGTCCAGACCGGTGGTGTCCTTGCGCAGGCCCTGCAGCTGGTCCAGCACCCGGCCATCCGGCAGCACCGCCTCCAGCCCCAGCGTCAGATCGCGCATCGTGCCGTAGCGCAACACCGCGACGCCGCCGGCGTTGGTCGACAGATTGCCGCCGATCTGGCAGGTCCCCTGCGAGGCCAGCGACAGCGGAAACAGCCGGCCGGCCGCTTCGGCCACCTGCTGCGCCTCGAGCAGCGTGACGCCGGCGTCGACGGTCAGCGCGTTGTTGTCGGCGTCGACGCGGCGGACGCGGTTCAGCCGGCGCAGCGCGACCACCAGCTGGCGGCCGCTGCCGTCCGGCGTCGCCGCGCCGCAGGTCGAAGTATTGCCGCCCTGCGGCACGATGGCCACCTGGTGCGCGCGGCACAGCTTGACCACCTCGGAGACTTCCGCGGTAGAACCCGGCCGCGCCACGGCCAGCGGCGCGCCCTGGTAGCGGCGGCGCCAGTCCAGCGTGAACGGCGCGGTGTCGGTGTCGTCGGTCAGCACGTGTTGCGGACCGACGACGGCGGCCAGCCGGCTCAGAAAGTCGTTCATGTCAGAAAGGCCCGCCGTTGTCGCGCAGCTTGTCCGGCAGGCCGTCGTGGCCGCCGAGTTCTCGCTCCGGCGCGTCGTTCCAGTGCAGCGGGCCCAAGAATTGATTGCGCTCGGGATGCACGGCGTAGTGGATGCGGTTGTCTTCTCGGTCGGTGTCGCCGACGCAGAGCAGGCGGACCGGGTGTTCGGTATTGTTGATGAAGGTGTGGGCCAGGCCGTCTCCGGCCTTGAAGCCTACCGAGTCGCCCGGTTGCAGCCGGTGGAGGATGCCGTCCAGCCAGACGTCGGGCGTGCCTTCCAGCACATGGATGAACTCGTCCTCGGTTTTTTCGGCATGGGGCCAGCTGGTGCGACAGCCGGGTTCCAGCAGTTCGTGGTGGATGCCCAGCCGGGCGAAGCCGTAGTGTTTGCCCAGCGAGCTGCCGCGCGACAGCGGCTCCTGGCTGCCGGAGTAATAGCGCGGCCTGTCGCTTTGCAACTCGCTCCAGTGCTTGATGCAGTCGGGTCGGTTCATCGGTCTTCCTCTGTGGTGGCCAGGCTGTCGCAGCCGTGGTCGATGGCGAGATAGCGGCGCGCCAGCCGGCGGAAGCCCGGCTCGGCCCAGCGCGGCAGCCGGGGCAGGTGGCGGCGCGGCGATTGCAGCAGGCCGCAGCGGTAGCGCGGCGCCTCCCATTCCAGCGCCGGGCACGGGCCGGCGCGGTGTTTCAGCAGCAGCCGCGACAGCGGACAGGGGACGGCGGCGCAACACACGCCGCAGCCGTTGCACGGCAGGCCGGGCGCCGGTTTGGCCGGCGCCTCCGCCTTCAACCATACCACCTGCCGCTGGGCCATGGCAGCGCGCTTATTCCGGGATGTCGGCCGCCATCAGCTCGTCCGGGTGTTGCCAGCCCGGCTGGGCGGCGATGCGGGCGAGCCAGGCCCGGACATTGGGCCAGCCGGCGATGTCCAGGCCGGCGTCGGACAGCCACCACAGATAGCCGCATAGCGAGATGTCGGCGATGCTGACCTGGTCGCCGGCCAGGTAGCGGTGTTCGGCCAGCTCCGCCTCCAGCACCGCCAGATCGGCGCGCAGCCGCGTCTCCAGCCAGGCTTCCACCGCCGGCTCATAGTGGGCGATCAGGCGCGAGTAGCGCAGATTGGGCAGCGACAGTCCCAGCCGGTTGGTTTCCCAGCTCAGCCATTCGCGCACGCGCTGGCGCTCGCCCTGCGCGCCGGCCAGCGCGCCGTAGTTGTCGGCCAGCCACTGCAATATCGTGTTGGACTGGCTCAGCGGCACGCCGTCGGCGACCAGCACCGGCACCTCGCCGAAGCGGCTGGCGGCGCGGAAGTCGTCGGGGCGCTGGTCGCGCGGCAGCGAGATGTCGATGTGGGCGTAGTCGTGCGATATGTCGGCCAGCATCAGCGCCAGCCTCACTTTGTAGCTGTGGCCGGAATAGCGGTTGCCGTACAGGGTCAGTGTGTTCATTGCGATTGCTTTCGGGAAGGTGTCGAGTCCAGGCTTCGGCGCGAGCCCAGCCAGGCCGCGGCGAAGGCCAGCGGCAGCGAGAACAGCGTCGGATTGGCATAGGGGAATAGCGGCTTGGCGTGGCCCAGCGCGGCCACCCACACCGCCGGGCCGCAGACGATCAGCGCCAGCGACGAAGCGATGCCGGCGGCGCCGCCCCAGATCACGCCGCGGGCGCTCAGGCCGCGCCAGTTCAGCGCCAGCACCAGCAGCGGGAAGTTGGCCGAGGCGGCGATGGCGAAGGCCAGGCCCATCATCAGCGCGATGTTCAGTTGCTGGAACACGGTGGACAGCAGCATCGCCGCCAGGCCCAGGCCCAGTGCGGCCAGTCGCGACACCGCCAGCTCGCGGCGCGGCTCGGCCCGGCCGCGTTTCAGCCAGCCGGCGTACAGATCGTGGCTGACGGCGCTGGCGCCGGCCAGCGTCAGGCCGGCCACCACCGCCAGTATGGTGGCGAAGGCCACCGCGGCCACCAGCGCGCGGGCGAGGTCGCCGCCCAATAGTTCGGCCAGGTGCAGCGCCGCCATATTGCCGCCGCCCAGCAGCTTGCCGTCGGCGCCGTGGAATTGCGGATCGGGGCCGACCAGCGCCAGCGCGCCGTAGCCTATGACGATGTTCAGCGCGAAAAAGGCCGCCACCAGCCAGGTGGCGAGGCCGACCGAACGGCGCGCGGCGTCCTCGTCGGCGACGGTGAAGAAGCGCATCAGCACATGGGGCAGGCCCAACAGGCCCAGGCTCAGTCCCAGGCCCAGCGACAGCATCTCCACCGGGTTGGACAGCGCCTGGCTCGGCAGGAAGGCGGCCGCGCCGCGCAGCCGCTCGACGGCGTCGAACAGCGACGCCGGGCTGCCGCCGAAGCGGGCGAGCGTGCCGCCGGCCAACAACAGCGCGCAAACGAAGAGCAGGCTGGCCTTGCTGATCTGCACCCAGGTGGTGGCCAGCATGCCGCCCAGCGCCACATAGGCCATCATCAGCGTGCCGACCAGGCCGACGGCGGCCAGATAGGGCAGGCCGAACAGCAATTCGATCAATTTGCCGGCGCCGACCAGCTGCACCACCAGATAGCACAGCGTCACCGTCAGCGAGCAGGCGATGCCGATCAGCCGGACGCCGGCGTGGTCGAAGCGCCGGCTGAGCACGCCGGCGACGGTGTAGCGGCCCTGGCGCCGCAATGGTCCGGCCAGCAGCAGCAGCAGCAGCGGCCAGCCGGCCAGCGTGCCGACCGCGTAGGCCAGCGAGTCGTAGCCCTGGCCCAGATACATGCCGGCGGCGCCGAGGAAGGCGGCGGCCGACAGATAGTCGCCGGCCAGCGCCAGCGCGTTCTGCCAGACCGGCACGCGGCCGCCGGCGGTGTAGAAGTCGTCGAGCGAGGCAGTGCGGCGGCGCGCCGCGGCGGTCAGGCCCAGCGTCAGCAGGATCAGCGCCAGGAACAGCAGTTGGGCGTGGCTCATCGCGGCGCTCCGCCGCGCCGGCGGGCGTGCCGCGCGGCGATCAGGCAGAACAGCAGCATCGCCGCCAGCGCCAGCGCGATCGAGGCCGGCACGCCGGCCAGACGCGCGGCCAGCCAGGCCGGACGCAGCGCCAGTATCAGGTAGTAGCCGAGGCAGGCGGCCGCGGCGGTCAGGACCGGCAGGAATGTCATGCGAACATCACTTGGCAAAAGACCGAGTGTAGCGCATGTCAGCCGGGCTGCCACCGCATCAGCAGCCGCGGCTCGCCGGGACCGAAGTAGCCGTCGTCGCGGCCGGCCTCGACGAAGCCCAGCCGGCGGTATAGCGCCGCCGCCGGATTGGCCGGGTCCACGGTCAGCTGGACGCTGCGCGCGCGCGGCCGCATCGCGTCCAGCACCGCCTGCGCCAGCGCGCGGCCGACGCCCTGGCCGCGGCAGGCCGGCAGCAGGGCCAGCGACAGCAGCCACAATTCGTCCGGCCGCTGCGACGGCGCGCCCAACGCGTAGCCGACGATGTCGCCGTCGCCGTTTTCGGCCAGCCAGAACCAGTCCGGCCATAGCTCCAGCGCTTGGCGGAAGAAGAAGTCGGGATAGACGTGGCCGCCGAATACCGCCTGCTCGATGGCGAAGACGGCGGGGAGGTCGGCGAGCCGGACCGGGCGCAAGGTCATCGGATGTCCTGGTGTACGAAAGAGGGGGACAGCGTAAACGATGCGGCGGGTCGGCGGAAGATCGCCTTTAATCAAAAAATCATATTCCTTCCGCACACTGCGCGCTGACCAGAATTGACGCGGTCATTGATCCTGGAGCTTGTCTCTCGATTTTCATCACGGCGGAAGGCCGCGGGGAAACGATCGCGGACAGGCTCTCAACCTTTCCGGAGCGTTGTCATGAGCGAGTTGTCACGTCGTGAGTTTCTGAAGCTGTCGGCCGCCGGCATGGCCGCCGGCGCGTTGCCCCCGGGTCTGGCCGCCGCGATGGCGATCCGGCCGGCCGGCCGCAGCCTGTCCGCGGTCAAGCATGTGGTGGTGTTCATGCAGGAGAACCGGTCTTTCGACCATTACTTCGGCACGCTCAGGGGCGTGCGCGGTTTCGGCGACCGCAGCGCCCTGCAATTGCGCAGCGGCAGCAGCGTGTTCCGCCAGCCCAATCTGGGCGCCGGCGAGTACCCGTTCCATCTCGATACCAGCCGCACCAACGCGCAATACCTGACCGATCTGGACCACTCGTGGACCGGCACCCACGCCGCGTGGAACCAGGGCAAGTACGATGGCTGGATCGCGGCCAAGGGCAGCCTGACCATGGGCTATTACGGCCGCGCCGACATCCCCTACCATTACGCGCTGGCCGACGCCTTCACCGTCTGCGACAACTATTTCTGTTCGGTGCAGGGACCGACCAATCCGAACCGCCTCTATCTGTGGAGCGGCATGGTGGACCCGGCCGGCAAGAACGGCGGTCCGGTCATCGACAACAGCGAGAAGGGCTACAGCTGGACCACCTATCCGGAGCGCCTGCAGTCGGCTGGCGTCAGCTGGAAGGTGTATCAGGTGCTCGGCGACAACTACGACGACAACGCGCTGGCCTGGTTCAACCAGTACCGCAACGCCAAGGCCGGCAATCCTCTGTTCGACCGCGGCATGAGTTCGGTGCCCAAGGTCAGCGGCAATTCGGTGCAGGACCTGGTGGCGGCCATCCGCAACGACGCGGTCAACGGCACGCTGCCGCAGGTGTCGTGGATCGTCGCGCCGGAGGCGTATTCTGAGCATCCGAGCGCGCCGCCGGCCGCCGGCGCCTATCTGCTGGACCGCGTGTTGCAGGCGCTGACCGCCAATCCGGATGTCTGGGCGTCCACCGTGCTGCTGCTGAACTACGACGAGAACGACGGCCTGTTCGACCACGTGCCGCCGCCGGTGCCGCCGGCCGGCACCGCCGCCGAGTTCATCGGCGGCAAGCCTATCGGCCTGGGGCCGCGCGTGCCGATGCTGGTGTTGTCGCCGTGGAGCCGCGGCGGCTACGTCTGTTCGCAGGTTTTCGACCACACCTCGGTGATCCGTTTCCTGGAGACCTGGACCGGCGTGCAGGAGCCGAACATCTCGGCCTGGCGCCGCCAGGTCTGCGGCGATCTGAGCACGGCGCTCGATTTCGGCAGCAGCAATGTCTCGGTGCCGGCCTTCCCGGACACCGCGGCCTTGCTGACCCAGGCGCAGCAGAGCAAGAGCTGGCCGGCGCCGACGGCGCCGGTGCCGGGACAGATGCCGCAGTCGGAGGCCGGCCGCCGCCCGGCGCGCGCGCTGCCTTACCAGTGCAACGGCTACGGCAGCACCGATGTCGCCGGCGGCATCTTCTGGGTGCATATGCAGAACGGCGGCGGCCAGGCCGTTCATTACTCGATCTACGCCAACCAGTTCCGCAGCGACGGACCGTGGCAGTACGACGTGGCGGCCGGCGGCGAGATCAAGGACTATTTCCACGCGCAGACCTATGGCGGCGGCTTCTACGACCTGACGGTCTATGGTCCCAACGGCTTCCTGCGCCGTTACGCCGGCAATCTGCGCAGCGCGATGGGCGTGCTCGAGGCTACCGGCACGGCGTCGTCCATGGCCTTGGGCGTGCCGCAGCTGACGCTGCAGCTGAGCAACGGCGGCGGCAAGCTGGCGACTTTCCAGATCACCGCCAACGGCTATGGCGGCGGCGCGGCGCAGCAGGTGGCGGTGGCCGCCGGCGGCGGCCAGCTGCTCAGCTGGAACCTCAGCTCCACCTCGGGCTGGTACGACTTCACCGTCACGTGCACCAACGACACCAACTTCGTCCGCCGCCTGGTCGGCCACGTCGAGACCGGCGCCGTCAGCATCAGCGGTTGAGGCTTTGCGGTCGTTCTGGCGGGCGTCAGCCCGTCAGGACGACAGCTTGCGGCCCAGCCGCTTTTCCACCTGGCGCCGCTCCCAGTCCGGGCCCAGGATGGGCAGCAGCTCGAATGTGCCGATCGCATGCGCCAGCAGGCCCATGCCCCAGCCCAGCGCCGGCCACATCACCCACAGGTGGTGCGGCGAGGTCGCCAGATTGATGACGGCGAGCGCGATCATCACCAGCACATACTGGATCAGGTGCCGGTAGAAGCGTTTCAAGCGATTGACGTGTTGCAGCGCGAGCGCTTCTTCCAGATCGCGGGCGGCGACGGGGGCGGCGACGGCGTCGGGGGTGGTCGGGTCCATCATGGCGAGCTCCTTGTGCAGTTCCGAGAAGTCGATCTCGAACACCGAGGCCAGAGACTTCAGCGACTCGACGCTGGCGCCCTGGCCGCGTTCGATGCGCTGCACGGTGCGCACGCTCAGACCGCTCAGGTCGGCCAGTTGTTGTTGCGACCAGCCGCGTTGCAGCCTCAGTTTCTGTATCAGCATAAAACCTCCGTTCGATCACTGGCCGCAGTGTGGTCCGGCCTGCCGCGATGGACAAGGACAGCGGGGCGACAGACAGGCGACAGCGACGCGACAGTGCCCGCCAGGCTTGGGTTTTCGACCGGCGCGGACTGCGGCCGGGGAGAGCCTGTTGGCATGATAGGGGCGCGGCGAGGCGGCTGGCAAGGCGATGAAAAACGCCGCCGTTCGATCGAACGGCGGCGCCGGGAGGGGCGGTTCAGCGCGGCGGCGTCACCACAGCACGCGGACCTTGCCTTCGCCCAGCCATTCGGACAGCGCCAGCAGCAGGCCGTCGTCGAGGCGCACGCCCCATTCCTGCGGCAGCATCAGCTCGCCGCGTGCCTGGCCGTTGTTGTAGGCCAGCCGCACCAGGCTGCCGGCGTCCTGGCTCTTGAACGGATGCAGCTCGGCCTTCAGGCGGGCGATGTCGGGCTTGGCCGGCAGTTGCAGCGCCAGGCCGCGGGCGTAGCGGCTGCGCGCCTCGCCCAGGCTCAGCAGCTTGTCGACGACGATGCGCAGGCCGCCGGAGAAGCTGTCCTCGCTGACCTTGCCCTCCACCACCAGCACCACGTCCTCCTTCAGCTTGTCGCGGTTCAATTCGAAGCTTTCGGCGAACAGGCTGACTTCCAGCTTGGCGGTGCCGTCGTCGAGTTGGACGAAGGCCATCTTGCCGCGGTTGCCCACCTTGACGCGGATGCCGGTGACGAAGCCGGCCAACAGCTGCGGCTCCTTGCGCGGGCTGAGGCGGGACAGCGTGGTCTTGATGAAGCCGCGCACCTCTTTCTCGTAAGAGGAGAACGGGTGGTCGGACAGGTAGAAGCCTATCGCCAGTTTTTCCTCGGCCAGCTTGACCGCGTCGTTCCACGGCCGGGTGGCCACCATCTCCACCGCCGGCGCGACGTCGTCGCCGAACATGTCGAACAGGCCGCCCTGGTTGGCGTTGGCGTGCTCCTGCTCGGCGGCCTCCATCGCCAGGCCGACATTGGCGAACAACAGCGCGCGGTTCGGCTCGATGGCGTCGAAGGCGCCGGCGCGGATCAGCGCCTCGATCACCCGCTTGTTGACCAGCTTCTTGTCGGTGCGTTTGCAGAAATCGAACAGGTCGGTGAACGGGCCGCCGGCCTCGCGCGCCTCGACGATGTGGTTGACCGCCGACTCGCCGGTGCCCTTGATCGCGCCCAGCGCGTAGCGGATTTCCTTGCGGTTGACCGGGACGAAGCGGTAGAAGCCGTGGTTGACGTCAGGCGGCAGGAAGGCGATGCCGTTCTTGCTGTCCTGGCAGTCGTCGTAGAACACCTTCAGCTGGTCGGTGTTGTCCAATTCGGTGGACATCGTCGCCGCCATATAGGCCGCGCAGTGGTGGGCCTTCAGCCAGGCGGTGTGGTAGGCCACCAGCGCGTAGGCGGCGGCGTGCGACTTGTTGAAGCCGTAGCCGGCGAACTTCTCCATATAGTCGAAGATCTCGTTGGCCTTGGCTTCGGGAATGGCCTGCTTGTCGGCGCCTTCCACGAACATCGCGCGCTGGGCCACCATCTCCTCGACCTTCTTCTTGCCCATCGCGCGGCGCAGCAGGTCGGCGCCGCCGAGCGAGTAGCCGCCGATCACCTGGGCCGACTGCATCACCTGCTCCTGGTACACCATGATGCCGTAGGTCGGCGCCAGCACCGGCTCCAGCAGCGGGTGCAGGTACTCGAACTTGGCGCCGTGCATACGCTGGATGAAGTCCGGGATCAGGTCCATCGGGCCCGGGCGGTACAGGGCCACGAAGGCGATAATTTCCTCGAACTTGCTGGGCTTGGCCTCCACCAGCATCTTTTTCATGCCGGTGGACTCGAACTGGAACACGGCGGTGGTGTTGGCGGTGGCGAACACCTTGTAGGCCGCCTTGTCGTCCAGCGGCAGGTGGGCGACGTCGACGTCCTCGCCGGTGGTGGCCTTGATGTATTTCTGCGCCAGCTCGATGATGGTCAGGTTACGCAGACCCAGGAAGTCGAACTTCACCAGGCCGATCTGCTCGACGTCGTCCTTGTCGAACTGCGACACCGGCGAGGCGCCGTCGCCGCTGGCGATGTACAGCGGGCAGAAGTCGGTCAGCCTGCCCGGCGCGATCAAGACGCCGCCGGCGTGCATGCCGATGCCGCGGGTCAGGTCCTCCAGCGTCATCGCCAGTTCGATCAGCTCATTGGCGCCCTCGCTCTCGATGATCTCGCCGATCTGCGCCTCCATCTCCATCGCCTTGGTCAGGCTCAACGGCTTGTTGGCCTCCAGCGGGATCAGCTTGGACAGGCGGTCGCACAGGCCGAACGGCAGGTCCAGCACCCGGCCGACGTCGCGTATCACCGACTTGGACGACATGGTGCCGAAGGTGGCGATCTGGCTGACCGCCTCCTCGCCGTATTTGCGGCGCGTGTATTCGATCACCCGCCAGCGGTTTTCCTGGCAGAAGTCCACGTCGAAGTCGGGCATCGACACCCGTTCCGGGTTCAGGAAGCGCTCGAACAGCAGCGCGTACTTCAGCGGGTCCAGGTCGGTGATGTACAGGCTGTACGCCACCAGCGAGCCGGCGCCGGAACCCCGGCCCGGGCCCACCGGGCAGCCGTTGGCCTTGCCCCACTGGATGAAGTCCGCCACGATCAGGAAGTAGCCGGGGAAGCCCATCTGGATGATGGTGTCGCACTCGAACTTCAGCCGCGCGTCGTACTCCGGGCGTCTTTGCTGGCGCTCAGCCTCGTCCGGGTACAGCTGCTTCAACCGGTCTTCCAGGCCGCGCTGGGCCTCGTGGACCAGGAAGTCGTCCAGCGACATGCCGTCCGGCGTCGGGAACAGCGGCAGGTAGTTCTTGCCCAGCACCACCGAGATATTGCAGCGCTTGGCGATCTCGACGGTATTGGCCAGCGCCTCCGGAATGTCGGCGAAGCGCTCGACCATCTCGTCGGCGCCGAGGAAGTACTGGCATTCGTTGAAGGCGCGCGGCCGGCGCTTGTCGCCCAGCGTATAGCCCTCGGCGATGCACACCCGCGCCTCGTGGGCCTTGAAATCGTCCTTGTCCATGAACTGGATCGGATGGGTGGCTGCCACCGGCAGCCCCAGCTCGCCGGCCAGCCACAGCGTCGCCTGCACCACGCTTTCCACCTGCGGGTTGTCCAGCCGCTGCAATTCCAGATAGAACGATCCCGGAAACAGCTTTTCCCAGTACTCGGCGCGGCGGCGCGCCTCGTCGCGCTGGCCCATCGCCAGCGCGAGGCCTACGTCGCCGAGGTGGGCGCCGGACAGGCACAGCAGATTGCCGTTGTCGCCGGCCTCAAGCCACTCGCGCTTGATCTCGGCGCGGCCGCGGTACTGGTTGTGGCTGAAAGCCTCGGTCAACAGCTCGCACAGCCGGCGATAACCCTCGCGGTTCTTCGCCGTCAGCATCAGCCGGTAAGGCTTGTCGCGGTCCTCCTCGTTCTCCAGCCAGATGTCGGTGGAGACGATGGGCTTGATGCCCTTGCTCCGGCAGCTCTTGTAGAACTTGACCATGCCGAACAGATTCATCAGGTCGGACATGCCCAGCGCCGGCATGCCGTCGCCGGCGGCGCGCTTGACGGCGTCGTCGAGGCGGACGATGCCGTCGGTGATGGAGAACTCCGAGTGGAGGCGAAGATGGACAAAGCGGGGTGCGTTCATCCCGACATTTTAACGGCAGGCGGCGCGGCAAACCAGTGAATCCCCGACTGGCAGAGCGGCACTCATGCGCATTAGAATGATGGCATGGCAATATTCACCGCAGGCGACCAGACGAGATGGAGTTCAATGTGCAGCAATTGGAGCGGACGAATCTGTATCAACTGCTGGTGGGCTGCATCCTGCCGCGGCCGATCGCCTGGGTCAGCACCCAGGATTTGAAGGGCGTGTGCAATCTCGCGCCGTTCTCCTTCTTCAACGTGATGAGCGTCAATCCGCCGCTGCTAGGCATCAGCATCCTGAAGCAGGCGTCGGAGCGGGACAAGGACACGCTGGCCAATATCCGGCTGACCGGGGAATTGGTCGTCAACATCGTCAGCCACGAACTGGCGGAGGCGATGAACGCCAGCTGCGGCAGCTATCCGGCCGAGGTCGACGAATTCCAGCTGGCCGGCGTCGGCAAGACCGCGAGCACGACGGTGAAGCCGCCGGGTGTGGCGGAGGCGCCGGTCAGGCTGGAGTGCACGCTGCACCAGTGCCTGACTTTCGGCCATGGCACCGGCGCCGGCAATCTGGTGCTGGCCGAGGTGAAGCTGATACATGTGGCCGACCATGTCTGGCGCGATGGCGCCATCGACGATGTCGCGTTGCAGGCGGTGGGCAAGCTGGGAGGGGATCGCTACAGCCTGGCGCAGCCGGCGTTCAGTCTGGCGCGCCCGTAGCCTGGCCCGGCATCCGGCAGAATGGCCGCTGCCGGAAAAGACCGTGAGCCGGCGCTTAGAGCCTGTTTACGATCTTTTTACGAGCATCGCAGCCCAGCCAGCAGGTCAGATGCAAGGCGGAGGGCGTAGGCCTTGGTAATTCCAAGGTCCAGCCCGACAACGCCGCAGATGGCCTGCTGGCTGGGCTGCCCTCCGGGGCGGTTTTCTGCCGGCGCATGGCTTTGTCAAACGTCCCTTGCAGTGAACGACACTGCGGCGGGCCGTTTTCCGCGCCCTGCATCCGGCAGAAAACCGCCGATGTCGCAAAAAGATCGTAAACAGGCTCTTAAAGCGCCGAGTCGGCCTGGGTGGCCAGCTCGTCCAACAGCGTGTAGCGGCGCTGGTATTCGGCGCGCTTCTTGCTGGCGATGTCGGCGAGGGCCTTGCGCGGCAGCGTCAGCGGAATGCGGAAGAAGCGCTTGTTGTCGACAGGCTCGGCTTCCAGCGTCAGCCAGAAGCTGTCGTAGTCGGCGAAGAAATGGCGGCGGTAGCGCCAGGAGCTGTAGATGTGCTCGCTATTGCCGACGGCCAGGATTTCGGCGGCGCCGATCCGGCGCGCCAGAGCGGTCAGCGCCTCGACGGCCAGCCGTTTCGGGAACAGGCCGTGGGCGGTCTTGGTCGCCTGCTGCACCTCTTCCGCGCCATGCGGCTTGCGCGGGCCCTGCAGACCGCCGACCATGATGACGACGGCGTCGTCGCGGCGGGTCAGCGTGAAGGTCAGCGTCGCCAGCGGCACGCGCTCGGCATTGCACACTTGTAGCGACATCTCGCCTTCCTTGTCGAAGCTGTGCTGCTGGGTCAACAGCAACAGCAGTTCGCCGTCGTTCTTGCCGCTGAGGCGGGCCAGCGGCAGCGTCTCGCTGGACAGCATCAGCCGGCGGGCGTGGGGGGCGAAGCACTGTTCCAGCAACTGGTAGTGCGCCTGCAGCGTCTGCAGCTTGCCCTTGATGCCCAGCGAGCGGTGCAGATAGGGGCGATGCAACTTGCATGCCAGCCGGGGATTGCGCCGCAAGTAGCTGTGCAGAGTCTGCGCGCGCAGCGTATCCAGCCAGCGCAGCGTCCACGGCAGCGTCAGCATGCCGCGCAATGCGAACTTGAAGCGGTTTTTGCCTTCATCGAAGCCGTCGCGGCGCGAAAACGCGCCGCTGGCCAGCGACCAGAACAAATCCACGGAGTTAATTACAGTCATGCCATACCTCATCCTATGAATCGTTAGGATAGGGTAAATACGTACAATAAGTTGTTAAAAGTTGTTTAGTAGAGTGTGACTGTGTGTGACGTTAGGTCCGCTTCTTATGATCGGATATGCCGCTTTATGCGCCGGTCCGCGGTCTCGCGGGGGGCGGGACGAGAGCGGCGGCTAGGGCTGGCGGTACAGCCGGAAGCGTTCCTTGTGGTCGCCGGCGCGCTGGACGATGTAGACCGGCTCCCGGCGGTCCCAAGGTTCCGGAATCTGGTCGTGCAGCGTCTGCAGCAGCAGCCAGCGGCATTGTCGCGCCGCCTGCGGCTGGGTTTCCAGCCGCTGTGTGCGGAAGGCGGCATAGTATTCCAGCAGCGCGCGCTGCGGCTCGCCCAGTCCCAGGCTGGCGACGCAGCCGCCGTCGCGGGCGGCGGCTTCCAGTCTCGGCTTCAAGGCGGTGAAGGCCTCGCGATAGCGCATGCCGTGATCGAGCGCCGGCAGCCACAGCGTGGCCAGACCGCACCACAGCAGCGTCATCGCCACGCTCCAGCGCCAGGCCAGGCGCGCGCCGGCGGGCAGCGGCAGGCGCCAGCACAGCGCCAGCGCCAGCGCCGTCAACGCGAACAGCAGCCAGCTGGCCAGGACGAAGTCCGGCGTCCAGCCGCTGAAGCGGCGACTCAGCAAGTGGCGGGTCCAGTCGGCGTCCAGCGGGAAACTCAACGCCGCGGCGACCAGCAGCAGATTGGCGGTCAGCAAGACCAGCAAGGTGTAGAGCGCGATGGACAGCCAGCGCGGCGCGCGGGCGTGGAAGGGCAGGCCGGCCAGCGCCAGCAGCGCCAGCGGCGGCAGCAGCGGCAGCGCGTACAGTTCGCGGGCATCGGCGGAAGCCACCAGCACCGCCAGCGTACAGGCGAACAGCGACAGCGGCGGCAGAATGGCCTCGGCTGCCAGCTTGCGGCGCTGGGCGCGCCAGATGGCGAGGCCGGCCAGCGGCCACAGCGGCAAGGCGTACCACGGCAGCGTGCGGCTGTAGAACCAGCGCGGCGCGGTCGGTCCCAGGTGGGAGCGGCCGCTGAAGCGGCCGAAGTTGTTGGCGTCCAGCCACAGATGGAATAGCTCGGGGCTGCGCTGGTACAGCTTGAACATCCACAGCGCCGGCAACGGCAGCGCGACCAGCAGCGCGATCGCCAGCGTCTGCAGATAGCCGCGCCGGCGATAGGCGGGGTGCAGCAGCAGCGCCAGCGCGGTGACGCCGAGACAGCCGGGCCCGAGCAGCCCCTTGCTGAGGAAGGCGATGGCGGCTCCGGCGCCCAGCATCAGTCCGGCGCGCAGCGGCTGGGCCGGCGCGTGGCACAGGCCGGCCAGGCCCCAGCAGAAGCCGGCCATCAGCGCGGTGTCGGTGATCAGCTGGTGCGCGCGCAGCGGCAGGCCGACGGCGCCGATCAGCAGCGCCGGGGCCCAGCGGCCGAAGCCGGGGCCCAGCAGCCGCCGCGCCGCCAGCGCCAGGCCCAGCAGGCCGAACAGTGTCCAGGCGCCGGCGGCCAGCCGGGCGGCGTCGGGCGCGCCCAGCCAGCCCTGCAGCAGGCGCATCGTCAGGCTGGCGCTGATGAAGAACAGCGGCGGTTTTTCCAGAAAGGGTTCGCCGGCCAGCGTCGGGACGATCCAGTCGCCGGTCTGCGCGATATGGCGCACCAGGCCGAAGGTGTAGGCTTCGTCGGGTTTCCACGGCTCGTGGCCGACGAGGCCGGGCAGCAGCCACAGCAGCAGCAGCGTCGCCAGCGCGGGCCACGGCAGGACGGGCGCGCCATCGGGCGTGCTGTCGGGGCGGGGGGGCGGCACGCGTCAGCCGGCCGGGGCGTCTTTGGGACGCATCGAATGCAGCGCGGCCCGCTGCATTTCCAGCGTTTTGATCTGCATAGACAGCACGCCGAGGTTCATCGTCAGCCAGCCTTCGACCACTTTCAGCTCGGCCAGCTTGCGGTCTATCTCTTCTTCGGACATCGGCGGCAGAAAGGCCTGCATGCCGGGCGGCGTGGCTTGCTGCCAGAACTGGCGGAACAAGGCGAACGGATCGTTGGAGTGGTCTTGGCTCATCGTGCGTATCCTGCGGGCATGAAAAAACGGGCAAGCGACGCTTGCCCGTTCAGTATAAGCCTTGGACGGCCGATCAGCCTTGCGCGGTCGCCTGGGCGTCCACCGAGGCCAGCGCCACCATGTTGACGATGCGGCGCACCGACGAGATCGGGGTCAGGATGTGCACCGGCTTGGCCATGCCCATCAGGATCGGGCCGATGGTCACGCCGTCGGACGCCGACACGCGCAGCAGGTTGTAGCTGATGTTGGCGGCCTCGACGTTCGGCATGATCAACAGATTGGCCGAGCCCTTCAGCGTCGAATCCGGCAGCGCCTGCTGGCGGATGCTTTCCACCAGCGCGGCGTCGCCCTGCATCTCGCCGTCGATTTCCAGTTCCGGCTGAGCCTCGCGGATCAGGTCGAAGGCGGCGCGCATCTTCTGCGCCGACGGCGTGCCCAGCGCGCCGAAGCTGGAGTTGGACAGCAGCGCGGCCTTCGGCTGGATGCCGAAGCGCTGGATGGACTCCGACGCCATCTTGGTGATGGCGGCCAGCTGCTCGGCGGTCGGCTCGGCGTTGACGTAGGTGTCGGTGATGAAGATGTTGCCGGTCGGCAGGATCAGCGCGTTCATCGCGCCGGCCACCTTGTCCTTGTTGGCGTAGCCGAGCACGTTCTCCAGGATGTCGAAGTGCTGGCGGTACGGGCCGTAGGTGCCGCAGATCAGCGCGTCGGCGTCGCCGCGGCGGACCATCATCGCGCCGATCAGCGTGGTGTTGCCGATCACGCGGCGGCGGGCCTGTTCCTGCGACACGCCCTTGCGCTTCATCAGCTGGTAGTAGTCCTGCCAGTAGGTGTTGAAGCGGGGGTCGGACTCGTTGTTGACCAGCTCGAAGTCGATGCCGGGGCGCAGCTTCAGGCCCAGCTTCTCGATGCGCTTCTCGATCACGCTGGGGCGGCCCACCAGGATGGGCTTGGCCAGGCCCTGGGTGACGATTTCCTGGGTGGCGTGCAGCACGCGCTCGTCCTCGCCCTCGGTCATCACCACGCGCTTCGGATCCAGCTTGGCCTGGGAGAACACCGGCTTCATGAACAGATTGGTCTTGTAGACGAACTGCGCCAGTTGGTCGGCGTAGGCGTCGAAGTCCTCGATCGGGCGGGTGGCGACGCCGGAGTCCATCGCGGCGCGGGCCACTGCCGGCGCGATCTTGACGATCAGGCGCGGGTCGAACGGCTTCGGAATCACGTATTCCGGACCGAAGGACAGCTCCTGGTTGCCGTAGGCGGTGGCGACCACGTCGTTCTGCTCGGCCATCGCCAGATCGGCGATCGCGCGGACGGTGGCCAGCTTCATCTCTTCATTGATAGTGGTCGCGCCGACATCCAGCGCGCCGCGGAAGATGAAGGGGAAGCACAGCACATTGTTGACCTGGTTCGGGAAGTCCGAGCGGCCGGTGCCGATGATGGCGTCCGGGCGCACTTCCTTGACCAGCGGCGGCAGGATTTCCGGTTCCGGGTTGGCCATCGCCAGGATCAGCGGATCGCGGGCCATGCTCTTCACCATGTCCTGGCTGACCAGGCGCGGGCCGGACAGGCCCATGAAGATGTCGGAGCCGGCCATCGCGTCGGCCAGCTTGCGCCAGCCGTTGTCGGCGATCGCGTAGCGCAGCTTGGACTCGTCCAGCTTCTCGTCGCGGCCGACGAAGACCACGCCCTTGGAGTCGCAGATGGTGATGTTCTCGCGCTTGACGCCCAGCGCCACCAGCAGGTCCAGGCAGGCGATGGCGGCGGCGCCGGCGCCGGAGGCCACCACGCGCACGTCGCCGATTTCCTTCTTCACCAGGCGCAGGCCGTTTAGCACCGCGGCGGCGGCCACGATGGCGGTGCCGTGCTGGTCGTCGTGGAAGACCGGGATGCCCATGCGCTCGCGGCACTTCTTCTCGATGTAGAAGCACTCCGGCGCCTTGATGTCTTCCAGGTTGATGCCGCCGAACGTCGGCTCCAGCGAACAGATGATGTCGACCAGCTTGTCAGGATCCAGCTCGTTGACTTCGATGTCGAACACGTCGATGCCGGCGAATTTCTTGAACAGTACGCCCTTGCCTTCCATCACCGGCTTGCTGGCCAGCGCGCCGATGTTGCCGAGGCCCAGCACCGCGGTGCCGTTGGAGATCACGGCCACCAAGTTGCCGCGCGCGGTGTACTTGTAGGCGTTCAGCGGATCTTCGACGATGGCGTCGCAGGGGGCGGCCACGCCGGGGGAGTAGGCCAGCGCCAGATCGCGCTGGGTGGTCAGCGGCTTGGTCGGGGAAACCTGAATCTTGCCCGGGGTCGGGAACTGGTGAAACTCCAGTGCGCTTTGACGCAATTGCTCGTCCATTCGCAGGCTCCTGATTGAGAGATGTTCTTTTATGTTGGTAAGGGAGAATCAGCCTCGCATTATAAGACTTATGCCAGGCCCGGGCTATGCCGTGTCGGACAAAAGCCGCGATGGACGGGGTCCATCGCGGTGGCATGGCGTTTGGCGCGGAAAGCTCAATTCATCATGCCGAGCAGCCGCGGCAGCCACAGCGAGATTTCCGGGATGAAGGTCACCGCCAGCAGGAAGCCCAGCATGGTCAACAGCCATGGCCACACCGCCACCGTCAACTCGGTGATCCCCATCTTGGTGATCCCCGACGCGACGTAGAGGTTCAACCCCACCGGCGGGTGGCACATGCCGACCTCCATGTTGACCGCGATCAGGATGCCGAAATGCACCGGATTGACGCCCAGCTTCACCGCCACCGGATACAGTATCGGCGCCATGATCAGCACGATGGCCGACGGGTCCATGAAGTTGCCGGCGGCCAGCAGCAGCACATTGGTCAGCAGCAGGAAGGCGACGATGCCGAAGCCCTGGCTGGTCATCCAGGCCGCCATGGTTTGCGGAATCTGCTCGGAGGCCATCAGGAAGGAGAACAGCACCGCGTTGGTGATGATGTACAACAGCATCGCGCTCATCGACGCGGCGTTGACCAGCACCTTGGGCACGTCCGGCAGCTTCATGTCCTTGTAGACGAAGACCGCGATCACGAAGGCGTACACCGCCGCCATCGCCGCCGCCTCGGTGGGGGTGAACACGCCGCTGTAGATGCCGCCTATCACCAGCACGATCAACAGCAGGCCCCACACGCAGTCGCGGAAGGCGCGCCAGCGCTCGCCCCAGCTGGCCTTCGGCAAGCGCGGGTAGTCGAACTTCTTCGCGCGGAACCAGGTGGTCATGCCCAACAGGAAGGACAGGCACAGGCCGGGCAGCACGCCGGCCATGAACAGCTGGCCGACCGAGGCGGTGGACACCGGATTGCCGTCCGGTCCGGTGACGTTCATGCCGGCGGTGGCGATGCTGAACATCACCAGATTGATCGACGGCGGGAACAGAATGCCCAGCGCGCCGGAGGTGGTGATGACGCCGGCGCCGAAGCGCGCCGGGTAGCCCTGTTTCAGCATCGCCGGCAGGATGATGGAGCCGACGGCGACGACGGTGGCGACCGAGGAGCCGGTGATCGCCGCGAACAGCGCGCAGGACACCACGCCGGCGAGGCCCAGGCCGCCATACCAGTGGCCGACCAGCGTCGTCGCGAAGCGTATCATCCGCCGCGCCACGCCGCCGTGCATCAGGAAGTTGCCGGCCAGGATGAAGAAGGGGATCGCCATGATCTCGAACTTCTCGATGCCGGTGAACAGCTTCAGCGCGACCGAGGTGACGGGGACCTCCGTCATCGTGAACAGATAGGTGAGGACGGTCAGGCCCAGCGAGATGGAGATCGGCATGCCGGTCAGCATCAGCGTCAGCAACAGGCCGAAGATGATCAGCGCGCTCATGGACGACCTCCGTGATTCATGTCGTGCGGATGGAGATTGTCCAGCGTCTCGTCGCCTTCGATGCCGTCGACGTGGCCGTGGTCATGCTTGGGCAGCGCGCCGGTTCTGATGAAGTTCCAGGCCACCTGCAGGAAGCGGAAGCACATCAGCGTGGAGCCGGCCGGGATGGCGAGATAGACCAGCCACATCGGCGCCTCCAGGTCGGGCGAGGTCTGGTCGGTGTGGCCGATGTCCCAGACGAAGTTGCCGCCCATCACCGCGACGATGCCGGTGAACAGCGCGCCGGCCAACAGGCCGAACACGATGAAGCGGCCGCGGGTCTTGTCCGGCAGCCGGTTGATCAAGACGTCGACGCCGACGTGGATGCCGGTGCGCACGCCGTAGGCGGCGCCGAACTTGGCCATCCAGACGAAGAGGTAGACGGTCAGCTCCTGCGCCCAGGACAGATTGATCTGGACGAGGTACGGTTGAAGAGCGGGAATGCCGGAGCCGTAGCGGTGCAGCACCGCGACGAAGGTGATCAGGGTGGCGGCACCCATCAGACAGGCAATCATCCACTCCTCGAGGTGGTCGAGGAATTTCAGCATGGCGGGATTTCCTATGCGCGTAGCGCAGCCGCGCGCCGGGGGACGCGCGGCCGTCGGCCTGTTACTTGCCGGGGTTGAAACCGGTTTCTTTATAAATCTGCTTTAGCAGATCGGGGCCGATGCGGGAAGCCATTTTCTGGTGCACCGGCAGCAGCGCCTTCTTGAACGCCTCGCGCTCCTGCGGCGTCGGCACGTAGACCTTGGTCTTGCCGGAAGCCTTGATCGCCGCCACGGCCTTGTCGTTTTCTTCCTTGGCGATCTTGTTGGCGTAGACGGTGGCGTCCTGCACCGCGCTGTCCAGCTGGGCGCGGACGTCGGCCGGCAGGCCGTCCCAGAACTTCTTGTTGACGATCAGCGCGTAGCCGAGGAAGCCGTGCTGGGTCAGCGTCAGGTTCTTCTGCACCTCGTAGGCCTTGCTGGTGTAGAGGTTGGACGCTTCCAGCTCGGTGCCGTCGACGACGCCGGTCTGCAGCGCCTGGTAGACTTCGGAGAAGGCCATCACCTGCGGCAGCGCGCCTAGCGTGCGCATTTCCTCCTCAAGCACCTTGGACGACTGGATGCGGATCTTCATGCCCTTGATGTCGGCCGGGGTGCGGATGGGCTTGTTGGCCGAGAAATTCTTGAAGCCGTTGTCCCAGTAAGCGAGGCCCTTGATGCCCTTGCTCTCCAGCTTGCCCAGCAGCTGCTTGCCGATCGGGCCGTGCATCACCTTGTTGACCTGGTCGTAGTTGTCGAACACATAGGGCAGGTCGAAGACCTCGAATTCCTTCACGCCCAGCGGGCCGAACTTGGCCAGGCTGGGAGCCAGCATCTGCACCGCGCCCAGCTGCAGCGCCTCCAGCTCTTCCTTGTCCTTGTACAGCTGGCTGTTCGGATAGACCTGAACCTTGACCTTGCCGTGGGTGCGCTGCTCGGCCAGCTTCTTGAAGTATTCGGCGGCCTTGCCCTTGGGGGTGTCGGGCGACACCACGTGGCTGAACTTGATGACGATCTCGCCGGCGGCCTGGGCGAAGCCGGACAGGGTGAGGCTGGCGCAGACGGCCAGCGCGGCATATTGCAGTTTCATCTTGGGTATCTCCATCCGTGTTTTTGTAGCGTTGCTTGATGCTTGCCGGCGGGTGCCAGCTTGTTTTTCTGCCATTAAAGTAGAAGCTCCACGGCCGTTTGGCCATTAGGGAATTCCAGAACAGCAGCATGGACCCCGCCGGCGGCCGGGCGCGGTATCATCGGGCGATCGCCACACCGTCTGCGCCGCCGCCATGTCCGCAATCGCCCCCCGTACCCGCCGCACGCCGCGCCTGCTGTGGCCCGGCGTCAGCCTGGCGCTGATCGCCCTGTTGCTGGCCCTGTGCAGCCTCAGCTACCTGGTGTTCCGCGATTGGCGCGACGAGCAGCGGGACAATCTGATTCAGGAAGTGCTGTGGCTGGAGCAGTCGCTGCGCATGCATCTGGAGGGGCACCAGGAATGGGCCGATGGCCTGGCGCGCGACATCGCCGCCGGCAAGGTGGACAGCCGGCGCTTCGCCCATCTGGCGGCGTTCTACATGCGGGAAAACCCGGAGCTGCTGACGATAGAGCTGGTGGACGCGCAGCGGACGGTGCGCTGGGACCCGCACGGCATCCGCCGCGACGGGCGCAAGCTGAATTCGTCCGACTACGACGCCCTGTGGCGCGCGTCCAGACTGTTGCGTCCAGGCTACGGCGCGCCGTATCAGGGGGCCGACGGCAAGTACCGCTTCGACCTGGCGGTGCCGGTGGTGCAGGACGGACGGCTGCAGGGCGGACTGAGGCTGTCCTATCAGCTGGACGCCTTGCTCTACCACCAGGTGCCGTGGTGGATAGCCTCCAAGAACTACATCAGCATCCTGGATCTGGGCGGCAAGACGCTGGCGCAGAAGTTCGACGCCGCCGAGCATCCGGGCAGCATCTCGCATCAGACCAGCTTCGATCCGCCCGGCTATGGCCTTTATCTGCGCGCGGTCAGCTACCGCAGCGGCCTGGGCCTGACGCTGCCGGTGCTGACCGGCGTCATCGTGCTGCTGCTGGCCACGCTGTGGTACGCGGTGTGGCGCATACGCCGCCATATGCGCGAGCGCTTGCTGGCCGAGCAGCGGCTGGCCAAGGAAGTGTCGCTGAGGCAGGCGATCGAGGACTCGATGAAGAGCGGCCTGGTGGCGATAGGCCTGGAGGGCGAGATCGTCCGCGTCAACCGCGCTTTCTGCGACATGCTGGGCTTCGCGCCGGAGGAACTGGTGGGCAGTCATCCGCCGCATCCGTTCTGGCCGGCAGACCAGCACGGCGTGCTGGCCGACGCGATGGACGCGGTGCGCGACAACCGCCAGCCGGAGCTGGGTTTCGATCTGACGCTGATGCGCAAGCGCGGCGACACGCTGGTGGTGCGGCTGTTCGCCACGCCGCTGGTGGAGGAGGACGGCAGCCAGCGCGGCTGGATCGCGTCCTTGTTCGACATCACCGAGCGCCAGCGCCAGCGCGTGGCGCTGGGGGCCGCCCACCGCCGCTTCCTGACCGTGCTCAACGGCCTGGCGGCCGGGGTGTGCGTGGTGGACGAGGACAGCGGCCAATTGCTGTACGCCAATCCCGGCTTCGCCGAACTGTGGCTGGACGGCGACGCCGACGCGCCGTGCTGCGTGCTGCTGCCGGGGCTGAGGGCGGGCGAGGGCGGCGAGATCGGCCAGGAATTCATCTTCACTGGCGATCAGCGCTGCCTGCTGATCCACCGCCGCCGCATCGAATGGGTGAACGGCGAGGCCGCCTGGCTGGCGATACTTAGCGATGTCACCGCCGACAGGCGGCGCGAAGAACGCGAGCAGGCGCAGCAGGAGCGTTTCCAGAACACCGCCAGGCTGATCGCGATGGGCGAGATGGCGTCGACGCTGGCGCACGAATTGAACCAGCCGCTGACGGCCATCCACACCTACGCCGCCGGCGTCAGCCGGCGGCTGCCGGAAGCGCTGGAACTGCCGGCCGGCGTGCGCGATGCGATACAGGCGATAGCCGAACAGTCGCGGCGCGCGGCGCAGATCGTCAGCAGCATCCGCGCCTTCGTCAAGAAGCACGAGCCGCAACTGGAACGGGTGGACCCGGCGCGGGCGGTGCTGCGCGCGATGAGCCTGGCCGAGCCGCTGGCCGCCAAGTACGGCGTCAGCCTGCAATTGGCGCCGGACCGCCAGGCCTGCCGGGTGGACATGGATCCGGTACTGATCGAGCAGGTCTTGCTGAACCTGATGAAGAACGCCGTCGAGGCGCTGGTGGACGCCGATACGCCGCGTCCCGGCGTCGAGCTGCACACCTGCGTCGGCGACAACAAGTGGCGGGTGGAAGTCGTCGACAACGGCCCCGGTCTCGCAGCCGGCATGCAGGACAATCTGTTCACGCCGTTCTATTCGACCAAGCCGGAAGGCATGGGCATAGGCCTGAACATCTGCCGCTCCATTGTTGAATTCCACCGCGGCGAATTCGGCGCCGTCAGCAGCCCGCAAGGCGGCTGCGTGTTCTGGTTCAGTCTGCCGCTGGCCGGCGCGGAAGAGGGCTGAACAAGGGGCTGGTCAAGAAAAATGCCGTTGTGTTAGGATGCTTGTCGATGGGCCGATAGCTCAGCTGGGAGAGCGCTGCGTTCGCAATGCAGAGGTCGAGGGTTCGATCCCCTTTCGGTCCACCACGGAATTCATCGACGACGGGAAGCATAAGTTGGCCGAACCGGCCAGCTCATACTTCCCGTTTCGCGTTTCTAGCTACTGCTCATTGACCTAGCGGCGGTGTGCGCGGCGGGATCATGCGCTTGTTGCCGGTGGCTTCAAATGCGCCGGCGAAGCGCAGCAGCGTGTTGTCATCATAGGCGCGTCCCGCAAAAGTCAGCCCCACCGGCATGCCGATATCAGCCATCACCCCCATCGGTACGGTAACAGTCGGGACGCCAAGGTGGCGGATGGCGAGGTTGCCATTGGCTACCCAGATGCCGTTGCTCCAGGCGATGTCGGCGGAGCGCGGATTGACGTCTGCATCAGCCGGGCCGACGTCGGCCACGGTGGGGAACAGCACGGCGTCCAGTTTTAGCCCATCCATCCAGTCTTCCAGATCCAGCTTGCGGGTCTTTTCCAGACCGCGCAGACCATCCGGCACGCTTTCAATCCGGTCATAGGACTTGAGGCCCCGCTTGGCCATGTTGACGTACTCGTCCATGCCGGCGGCCAGATCCCCTTCGCGGTTGGGCAGGGTGCCCGGATCGTGCGGGAAGATCTTAGGACCATCCACGTCAGCCAGTTTGTTGAGCTTGGGGTCGCCGTTGGCGCGCAGGAACTCATCGAAAGCCCAACCGGACAGCTCCCACAGCTCGTCATTGAGGAACTCAGGCGAGACGATGCCGCGGTTGAATACGGTGGGCGCACCGGGACGATCGCCTTCACAGTTGGAAACCAGCGGAAAATCCACTTCGATGACTTCTGCTCCGGCGGCTTCCAGCGCCTGACGCGCGGCTTCCCAGAGATCGATCACCGACGCGCGGGTAGCGATGCGCTGTCCGGTGGGGCCGCCGATGCCAGGCGTCTCGCTGGTGCCGGCCAGTTCGTCCTTGTTGATGTACATGCGTGGTATGCCAAAGCGCTTGCCTTTGAGCATGTCGGGCTGAGCCAGCAGGCCGGAATAGGAATCTGGCCGGACCTCCGAGGCTTTGGGAATCTCCACCCAGGGCTGCAGGCGCCATAGGTCGCCACGGCTGATCGGGTCGTCTGCGACGATGACGTCGAGCACTTCGAGCAAGTCTGCCATGGTGCGGGCGTACGGCACGACGACGTCCATGGTCGGTGTCAACGGCCAGTTGCCGCGTACCGAGATGACCCCGCGAGACGGCGTATAGGCGCACAGACCATTGTTCGAGGCCGGGCCGCGGCCACTCGACCAGGTCTCCTCAGCCATGCCGAAGGCGGCGAAGCTGGCGGCCGTCGCGGTGCCGGCGCCATTGGAAGAGCCGGAGGCGAACGGCGCCGTCAGATAGTCGGCGTTGTAGGGGCTTTCGGCACGACCGTAGCAGCCGCGCTGCATGCCGCCATTGGCCATGGGCGGCATATTGGTCTTGCCCAGGCAGATGGCGCCTGCTGCACGCAGGCGTGCGATGGTGAAGGCATCGTGTTGGGCTACCAGATTCTTGAACGCCGGGCTGCCTGAAGCGGCGGTCAGCCCCTGCACCAGATAGCTGTCCTTGGCGGTATAGGGGATGCCGTCCAGCGGGCTTAGCGTTTCGCCACGGGCGCGACGGGCATCGGATGCCTCGGCTTCCTTGATCGCATCCGGATTACGCACCACCACCGCATTGAGCCTAGTCTCCGTCGCGGGGCCATCGTAGGCCTCTATCCGCGCCAGATAGGCCTGGACCAGTTCAACCGCTGTCGAACGCCCGGATTCGAGCGCCGCGCGCAGCTCGGCAATGGATAGCTCGGTAACCTCGATCATGCTACTACCTCCACTAAGAAGACGGATTTCACGCCCATCGCGGCGACCGTTTCCTGCAGGCGCAGGCGGGTCATGCCGCACGGTAGCCGGCGCGCGCATGGGCTGTTCTGCAATATGGCGGCTAATCTACAAGAGATAGCGTCATGCGGGAAAATGATTCATTTTTATGCACTCATTCATGCGGCGAATACCGGGGCCGCATCATGCCGTGCGCCGCATCATCGGATTCGATGAGCTTGCGCATCAAGTCGCGCAGCCAGTGCAGCGCAGGATTGCTATCCTGTACTGGGTGCCAGATGCAGTTGAGATGGTAGCCCGGCAACTCTTCCGGCAACGCAACCATCTTCAACGGCCAGTAGCCCGCCATCATCGCCGCTACTTTCTTGGGCAGGATAAACAAATGATCGGTGTTGCTGACGATGGCGGCTGCGGCCATATAGCTTTGGCTGTGCACTGAAATCTTGCGCTGCAAGTTGCGCTCGGCAAGAAAATCATCCATTGGCGACCCCCGATTGCCCAGCGGCGCGTGGAAGACATGCGGCAAGGCGATCAGATCCGATAGTGTCAGGCTATCGCTCTGGAGCGGGTGGTCATGGCGCAAGATGCCGATCAGCGGCTCGTTCAACCAGGTTTCCCGGCACAGATAGCTGGGGATGGACATGTATTCGTCAAAACCCAGCAGGAAGTCGATTTCACCGTCGGCAAGCGCCAGTTCCGGAATGTCTTCCCGCAGGATGGTGATGTCGATATGAACGTTAGGCGCTTCCTGCGCCAGTTTTTTCACCAGAGGCGGAATCAGCACGCACTCTACATAATCCGTGGTGCACAGGGTGAAGCGGCGCACCGATGTCGCCGGGTCAAAGGCCTCCGGCTGGCTGAAATGGCTTTGCAGCAGACTAAGCGCCTGATGGACGCCCTGTTGCAGGTAGAGCGCTTTTTGCGTCGGCAGCATGCCATGCGGCGAGCGCACCAGTAGCGGGTCGTCGAAGAATGTCCGCAAGCGATTGAGCGAGTGGCTCATCGCAGGCTGGCTGACAAACAGTTTCTCTGCCGCCCGCGTGACGCTGCGCAAGCTGATCAAGGCATCCAGCGCCAGCAGCAGGTTCAGATCCAGTTGATGCAGTTTCACACCATTCACCGTATTTATGAAAGTATTCGTATTGTTCATTTGCTGAATAGTTTGGCTCTCCATAGACTGCGTCTGTCAATCACTTCGTCGTTCATCGCAGAGGAAATCTGCAGTTCGAGAAGGCTGATCCGCCCGGCGAATGTGCATTGGTCGAGCCTCCGCATCGCGCAAATCGGGAGACGCGCCGAGTCTGTCATCCGCAAATGCGCGATCTATTGAATACTTCTGATGGCATTTATCAAGTCGATGGTGATCAAAATGAACATTAAAACGCACAATAGCCTACCTGCCGCCGACGGTTTTCACATGCCGGCCGAGTGGGCTGAGCATCAGGCGGTATGGATGATCTGGCCGCAGCGCCCGGATAACTGGCGCCATGCCGGACGCGAGGCGCAACAGGCCTTTGCTGCCATCGCCAAAGCCATTTCGGCGACCACGCCTGTGTTCATGGCCGTGCCGGAACCGTTCATGTCGCAGGCGCGCGCAGTCATGCCGTCCGAAGTCACCCTGGTCGCAATGAATAGCGATGACTGCTGGATGCGCGACAGCGGCCCGACCATGGTGATCGATCAGGCGGGCCATCTGCGTGGCGTGGACTGGAAGTTCAATGCCTGGGGCGGCTTCAATGGCGGGCTGTACCATCCCTGGGATCAGGATAGTGAAGTGGCGAGCCAGGTGTTGGCCCGGCATGGCTTTGATCGCTACGCAGCCCCGCTGGTGCTGGAAGGCGGCTCGATTCATGTAGATGGTGAAGGTACGCTGCTAACCACCGCAGAATGTCTGCTCAATCCCAATCGCAATCCGGATTTGTCCAAAGCCCAGATCGAGGCCTTGCTTGCCGAGCATCTGGATGTGACACACTTCATCTGGCTGCCGGAAGGCGTGTTCATGGATGAAACCGACGGTCACATCGACAATATGTGCTGCTTTGCCCGTCCTGGCGAGGTTGTGCTGCACTGGGTCGATGATGAACAGGATCCGCAGTATCCACGTTCGCAGGCCGCCTACGAAGTGCTGTCCAAAGCGCGCGACGCCAAGGGTCGCCAGCTCAAGATCCACAAGATGCTGGCCCCGGGTCCCTTGTTCTATCAGCAGGATGAAACGGCTGGTGTGGTGGATAGCGGGCAGGCGGTGCCGCGTGAGGTTGGCGAGCGCATGGCCGCTTCTTATGTCAATTTCCTGATCAGCAACGGACAGATTATTTTCCCGCTGCTGGATGAGCGTACCGATGCCGCGGCAGCCAGCCGCTTGCAGGAGATCTTCCCGGAGTACCGGATTGTCGGCGTCCCGGCACGTGAGGTACTACTGGGTGGCGGCAATATTCACTGCATCACCCAGCAGATCCCGGCAGGAAAGGCTAGCTGAGGCGCTATCGTACACGGCGGGTGAATGCCCGCCGTTTCTGTCTGCCATGCGCCAAGCGGGTGCAGAATTTTGTGCGCGGCCAGCTTATGGTTCCGGTCCCAAGCGTCAGTCGGCCATTTGGCCGACTGACGCTTCCCGTTTCGCGTTTCTGTCCTTGCTTATCTCAAGGTCAGGTCTGCTTATCACTTTCTGGTTTTTTGGCCGGCCGCCAGGCAATTGGCGCGGGGCGTCACACGGGATCGGACCCTGCGCGACGCAACAAGGTCGATGACGTGGAATGCGTGGCGGCTGCCGGTGTCCGATACCCGTCAAGAATTTGCCCGATGACGGAGGACGGGTGCTGGCCGCGAGACAAAATACCGCCTGTGCGCGAGTTCGCCAGAGCATATTGCTCGTCTTGCATGAGAATCTTGTGCGCCGCATGCAGGTTCCAGTAGGGAATGGCGGCGAGCAGGTGATGCGTGAGGTGGAGATTGTCACCGTGCATGCCTATGAATAGGCGCTCCCACCAGGATGGAAAACGATTGCGTGTCATCCGCAGCTCGTTGGATTCCTTGCCAAACAGCCCAAAGTGCTCGGACACCTCCGACAGCCAGCCTATGATTTGAAACGACGTTAAATAAGGTAGCAACCAGAATAACAGGTAGCCGGTGGGGCCGGTCGCAGCATAGAGAATCATAAACAGGCATGCGTGTACGGTCAGCAGCTGGATGGCGCCGACGGGCGAGCGAAAAAGCGAAGCGATGCGATGGCGAATCAGATAGTTGAGGTATTCAAATACCTTCAACAGAGCCAGCGTTCTAAGGAAATGCCTGAAAAAGAATTCGAAGCGGTCCTCTGTGCCTTGTAAGCCCGATTCGATATAGTAGATGTAATCCGGATCGCGATTTGGGTCGCCGAGAAAGCGGTGATGCATCTGTACATGCGAATGGCGATACGAATCGAAATCTTGAAACACCGGCAGGCCGGTCAGATATTGGCCGATGAAACGGCTCAGGCGGTGATTCCGAGTAAGGGTCAGATGGGAGGCGTCGTGCAGCAGCGACGCAAGCGCGCGTTGGCGTGAGCCGATTAGCAAGATCGTCAGCGGGTATGCATAAGGAGTCAGTTGAGATAATCCAATCGCGGCGGCGATCACCGCGATGTCGCTACCCCAAGATAGTACCCAGCGCCAGTTGTTTCTCGTATATAGATGCGCGAGGTCGGCCTTGATCTCGTCACAGATTCGGAATTTGCTCAGCAGCCCCAACGATTGATCCCGCATCATAACTTCCTTGCCTATTTTGATGTGCGGAACAAGGTAGCGGAATCAGCACTCATTATCATCTGTAGGATTTGACAGTTAAATCCTACAGTCAAATTTCGCAGCTTGTTCCGGCATTCCCTCCATGTTCTTATTTCTTTGCAATTCGAAATTTTCCATGCACTTGCGCATTGAATACAGCTGGCGCGATTTCGTCAGCCACAGCGAAGAAAGGGATGTTTGTGAGCTATTAATCCGGCAGTAATAATCCGTACAGATTGTATACTTCCGGCATGGAAAAAATCGATGTGCGCAAGCTTGAACTGGCCGCCCGTGAGCAGCTGAGGCGTACCGCTATCCGGATGTACAAGCGAGGCCGGTCTCAAGCCAGTATTGCCGAAGAACTCGGGCTGCGCCGCCCCACCATTTCCGCCTGGGTGGTGCGTGAGGCAGCACTAGGTGCGCAGGGATTCAAAGAACAGAAGCGCGGTCGCGCCGAAGGCACCGGCCGTCGGCTGACCGAGGCGCAGGAAGCCCGGATCAAGCAGGACATCGTGGATCGCACGCCAGACCAGATGAAGCTGAGGTTTGCCCTGTGGAGTGCTCAGGCGGTCAAGGCTGTAATCAAGCAGATGTTTCTGATCGATCTGCCGATCCGTACTGTCCGTCTGTACTTGGCCCGCTGGGGCTTTACGCCGCAGCGCCCGCTCAAACGCGCTTATGAGCAGCGACCGGCAGCAGTCGAGAAATGGCTCAAGGAGGAATACCCGGCTATCGTCGCGCGTGCCAAAGCGGAAATGGCTGAAATCAGCTGGGGCGACGAATCGGCGGTGTCGAGTGTTGAGCACTTTCCGCGTGGCTACGCCCCAAAAGGCCAAACCCCAGTTCTGGTGTTATCCCAATCGAAAAGAGCGCGCATCAACTTGATTTCGGCCATTACCAACCAAGGCAAGATGCGCTTCATGCTGTACCGGGAGACCTTGACGGCCCGGGTGCTGATCAAGTTTCTGATGCGGCTGATCCGTGATGCTGGCGGCAAGAAGGTGTTCTTGATCCTCGACAACTTGCGCGTGCATCACAGCAAGCTGGTGCAAGCATGGTTGGAGGAGGAAGAGAACAAGAAGGCGATTGAGTTGTTCTTCCTGCCCAGCTACTCACCGGAACTGAACCCGGATGAATACTTGAACGGCGACCTGAAGGCCAGAATGAGCGCAGGTGAGCCGGTTCGATCAGACGGTCAACTTCAAGGGAAAGTGCTGTCCCATTTACGCTCATTGCAGAAGCAGCCGGCCAGAATCCGGTCGTACTTCCGGCATGAAAAAATCCGCTACGCGGCATGAGCTTTCTGTACGGTATTTGACTGCCGGATTAATATCTTGTTGATGAGGTTGCCGATGCTTTTGATCAATTGAGCGATGCCGCGGGGCGAATATACCCGATAGGCACGGAGGCGAGGCTGTCCATGTCGCAAGAGCAGGCATGGTTTTTGGAAATGCTTGTGCCGGATAGCATCGCATACAATTTTCAAGCGGTGTTGAATCTGCGCGGGGAGCTTGATGTCGGCGCGCTGGAGCGCGCGCTGGGGCAACTGGTGCAAAGGCATCAGAGCCTTTCAACCGTATTTTTCGAGCGCGATGGCGAGCCGGTGCAGCGGATCGAGGGCGCCTGGCCGGTGACGCTTCCGATTGTCGATCTGTCTCGAATGGCGGGCGCGACGCGCGATGCGTACATCGGTTCGCTGATCCAAATGGAAACCGCGCAGAAGATCGACGTCGGCGTGTTGCCCTTGCTTCGCTGGGTGCTGTTCAAGCGCGGCGAGCGCGATCATGCCTTGCTGCATATCGAGCATCATCTCATTCACGACGGCTGGTCATTCCGGCTGTTCTTGCGCGAGCTGAGCCACTTCTACAATGCCGAGCGCGGCCGCGCGGACCTCGCGCAGCTGGAGCCGGCGATCCAGTTTGTCGATTACTGCAATTTCGAGCACGAATGGCTTGATTCGACGGCCGGCCGGGATGGCCGCGCCTATTGGCGTCAACGTCTTGAAACGTGGCAGCCGTTCGGCCATTCGCCGTTCCCGCAAGTCCATGCGCGAGTGGAGGATCTCAACTTTGTCGGCAAATCGGTTTCGGTGCCGTTTCCGGGCGAGTTGGCCGCGCGCTTGATGAAGTACGCATCCCGGCAAAAGGCGACGCTGTTCGAGACGATGTTCTCGGTGTTCGCGTCGGTTGTCGCCGCGCGCTCGGGCAATACGCGTCAAATCGTCGGCACGGCGGTTGCGAACCGCGACATCCATGGCATTCAAAACACGATAGGCATGCTCGTCAACATGCTGCCGGTGTGCGTGGAGTTGTCGGCCGACACGCGTTGGCCGGCGCTGCTCGACCGCGTGAAAGAAGAGATCCGCGCCGCTTGCGCGCACTCGCATGTTCCGTTCTCGAGCATGGTCGCAGACCTGCAGCCGGAACGCGTGGCGAACTTGCTGCCGTATATCCAGGTGGGCTTCAGCTTCCATAACTCGATGACGCGCCAGCTGGATTTCGACGGCCTGGATGTCGATATCGTCGAAGGTCTGAGCAATGGATCGGCGAAATTCGATCTGAACGTGATTGTCGTGTTCGAAGACGAGACACACCCGGAGGCCGGTGGGCGCTTCCTGCTCGAATACTCCACGTCGGCGACCGACGAGGCCGATGTGGTGGCCTTGATGAACGAGTTCTTCGTCCGCGTGAACGCGTGGCTGGATGATCCCGAGCGCAGGCTTGCCGAGCTGTCGGGCGGAGACGTCCCGGCGCTTGCCGCGGGTTTGGCGCCGGAGGCCGCCTTCTGGGCGGCGCAACTGGAGGCGGAGGCGGGCGAGCTGTTTTCGGATGTGGAAGCCGCGCCGGCCGACGCCGCTTGGCGTTCCGAGCGACTGGAGCTGGCGCTCGCCAGCGAGTCTGTCGAATGCTTGCGCGCCGCCTGCGAGGCCGCGGGCATTGAGCCGTCCGCCGCCTGGCTGGCGTTGCACGCGGCGGCGGTCGCCCGTTTTTCCGGCAGCCTCGACGTGATGGTGGGGCTGGCATCGGACATCGACGGGCGCGCGCTTCCTGCGCCGCTGCCGGTCGCGCTGCGCATCGATCCGGCGGCTTCGTTCGCCGATGTGTTCCGTGTGGTTCAGCAAGCGTGGCGGCAGGCGCATGAGCGCTATGCGCGCGCGCCGGGCGCGCTTGACGCCGCGCTTGGCGCATGGCGAGGCGAGGCGGGCGCGGCTGAGGCCCCGCGGCTGCAATCGATGTTTTCCGTCTCGCAGGCGGCGGATGGCTCGCCATCGGATAACCATGCGAATCTGGACGCGTCGCTGCGCATTTCCGACGAGGGCGCCGTGTTGAGCGTCGGCCATGCCGACAGGTTCTTGTCCGCGCGCGCCGCCGAGCTGTACGCGCAGGCGGTCTCGCGGCTGGCCGAAGCGGCGGCGGTATCGTTGGACGCGACGGTCGGCATGGCCGGCGCGCCGCGCGACGCCGCCGTGCTGCGCGCGTTGGCGGAGGGCGCGCGGCCGGCCTATAGCCAGGCGACGCTGCATCAAATCTTCGAGGGCTGGGCGATCGAACAGCCGGATGCCGTCGCGGTGCGTTGCGGCGGCACGGCCTGGACCTATGAAGAACTCGATGCGAAGGGCAATGAGATCGCCGCGTTGTTGCTGGCGGGGGGAATGCGTCCCCGCGAAACGGTGGGTGTTTGCATGGCGCGCTCGGCCTCGCTGGTGGGCGCCCTGCTAGGCATCTTGAAGGCCGGCGGTTGTTACCTGTCGCTGGATGCGGCCTTGCCCGAGGCTCGCCGTGACTGGCTGTTGAGCGAAGCGGGCGTGACCCATGTGCTGGTTGACGCCGACGCGCCGGCGTTTGCCGCCGGCGTCGCGACGCATCGCGTCGACGGCGCGCCGCTCGCGTCCTTCATCGGCATGCGCCAGCCGAACCGGCCGGGCATCGATGCGGATGCGCCTTGCTATTACATGTTCACGTCGGGTTCGACCGGCGAGCCGAAGGCGACGTCGAGCAGTCATCGAGCGGTGGTGAATCTGCTGACGGGCAGCGATAGCGTGAGGATAGGCCGGGACGACCGCGTGCTGATGTTCGCGCCGCTCGCCTTCGACGCGTCCACATTCGAAATCTGGGGTCCGCTGCTGAATGGCGCGCAGCTCGTCGTGCAGCCCGGCGCGCATGCCAGCCTGGAGGAGCTGGCCGACACGCTGGCGTCGCAGCGGGTGAGCGTGCTCTGGCTCACCTCTGCCTTGTTCCAGGAAATGGTTGCGCAGCATCCGGAGGTGTTCGTCCAGGTCGGGCGCGTGCTGACCGGCGGCGACGTGGTGTCGCCGGATGCGATGCGCGGTTTCTTCGCGGCGGGCGGCCGCGCGCTGACGGTGTGCTACGGCCCGACCGAGGGGACGGTCTTCACCACGGCCTACACCCTCGACGCGCCGGAGCAAGTCGGAACGCGCGCGCTGATCGGCCGGCCGCTAGCGCATCGCGATCTGTATGTGATCGACGTGTTCGGCAACCTTGCGACGGAGGGCGTGCCCGGCGAGTTGTACGTCGGCGGCGGCGTGACGGACGGGTATCTGAAGCGGCCGGAGTTGAGCGCCGAGCGTTTCGCGCCTGTCGCGAACGTGACCGATCAGGTGTTGTTCCGTTCCGGCGATATCGGGCGCTGGACGGCCGACGGCGGCGTGGAGTTTCTCGGTCGGCGCGACAAGCAGATCAAGATCCGCGGTTTCCGCATCGAGGCCGGCGAGATCGAACAGGCGATCCAGGCGCAGGATGGCGTGGCGCAGGGCGCGGTGGTGTTGGTCGGCGAGGAGGCGGACAAGCGGCTGGTCGCCTTCGTCACCGCCAGGCGCGGGGCGACGCCGTCCGGCGGCGCCATCCGCGACGCCTTGAGGTCGATCTTGCCCGACTATATGGTGCCCGCCAGCATTCATGTGATCGAGCAGTTGCCGACGACGCCGAGCGGCAAGCTGAACAAGCGCGCGTTGCTGGCGCTCGCCGCCCATCCGGAGGAGGCCGCGTCGGCGCAGCCGTCGGACGAGGAGGTGGGCGAACTGGAAGGCCCGGTCGCCACGGTATGGGCCGAGGTGCTCAAACTCGCTTCGATAGAGCGCCATCAGGACTTCTTCGCGATCGGCGGCCATTCGCTGGCCGGCATGCGGATTCTGTCGCGCTTGAGCAAGATGCTCGGCCGTCGCCTGCCGCTTGACATGCTGTTCCGATATCCGACCGTCGCGTCCTTCGCCAAGGCGATCTCAAACGGCGCGGCGCCTGCGCCTCGTTGATTCAAGCTCCCGCGCGGACAGTCCAGTGGGCTGTCCGCGCGGCGAGGATTCTTACCCCCGAAAAAGCATGACGGCCGGCGCGCCTGCCGTTCTGGAGCAATGCATGCATCTCGAAAGTCTGGCGGCCGCATCCGGCCACTCCTCCTTCGCTGGCTTGGCCGGCTTGTCCGCCGCTCAACAGAGTCTGTGGTTTCTGAATCAGTTCGAACGCGGCGGCGTGACGTATAACGTCCCGTTCACGCTGCGGCTGTCCGGCCGCGTCGACGCCGACGCGCTCGCGCGCGCGTTTGCCGTCGTGCAGCGGCGGCATCCCGCGCTCCGCTCCAGGTTCCCAAGCCTGGACGGCAAGCCGGCCGCGCGCATCGTCGATACCTTGGCCGGGCTGGAGCGGGCGGATCTGTCGGCGGATCCGGATCCCGAGATGCGGATTGCCCTGCTGGAGGATGAACAAGCCCGCTCGGCATTCGATCTGGAGCGCGACGCGCCTATCCTCGCCACGCTCGCGCGCATCGCGGACGACGAATACGCGCTGATCGTGACCGTGCATCACATCGTGTTCGACGGCCGCTCGGTGCAGATATTTCTGGATGAGCTGGCGAACGCTTACGAGGCGCTCGCCGGCGGCGTCGATCCGGACGCGTCGTCGCTTGCCGACGGCCTGCACCCCGGCGCCGCCGTCGGCGGCGCGGAGCTTGAGGCCGGCATTGAGCATTGGCGGAGCCGGCTAGTGGGCGCGCCGGCGGTATTGCCGCTGCCGCTGGACCATCCGCGTCCGGCGGAGCGGCGTTTCAACGGCCGCCGCGCCGTGTTCGACGTGCCCGCCGACGTGGTCCGCGCGCTCCGGGGCGTGGCCAGCGGGCGCAGCGTGTCGATGTATATGATCGGCCTCGCGGCGTTCGCCGTGTTGCTGCGGCGCTATACGCACGAGGGCGATGTGGTGATCGGCTCGCCGATCTCGAACCGTTACGAGCTGGATTGCGAGGACGCGATCGGCTATTTCGTGAACACCTTGCCGAACCGGATCGACGCGTCCGGTTCGCCGACGTTTGCCCAACTGCTCGATCGCGTGCGCGAGACTGTGCTCGAAACGCTCGAGCATTCCTATGTGCCGTTCGAGAAGATAGTCGAAGCCGTCCAGCCTCCGCGATCGCTCAGCCATGGGCCGGTGTTCCAGGTCTTGTTCGATCTGGCGGCGGAAGGGTTCTCGACCGCGTTCGGAGACGGGATAGCCGCGCGTTTTTACACGCTGGATTCCCGCACCGCGAAATACGATCTCAGCCTTACGCTATCGTTGGTCGGCGACGGCATGCGCGGCGCGTTCGAGTACGATTGCGACCTGCTCGACGACGCGCTGGTCGAGCGGATGAGCGATAGCCTGGTGCGGATCTTGCGCCGCTTCGCGGCCGATTTGAATGCGCCGATCGATGGCTTCCCCTTGCTGTCTCGCGAGGCGGCGGCGGTGATGCTGTCCCTGGCCAACGACGGCGCGCGCGATCCCGACGCGCCATTCCTGCCGTTCCACCGGGCGGTAGAGGAGGTCGCGGCGCGCGACGGCGATGCGATCGCGCTGGTTTACGGCGAGGCGCGCCAGACATACGCCGATGTCGACGCGCGGGCGACGGCGCTCGCCGGTCGCCTGCGCGCGTCCGGCGTCCGGCGTGGGGATCGCGTCGTCGTCTTGAGACGCTACGGGCCCGAAGTGATTATCGCTCTCCTCGCCATCCACAAGATAGGCGCGGTGTTTGTGCTGGTTTCGCCGGACGACGCGCGGCATGCGTCGCTATTGGACGATGTGGCGCCGGCCGCCGTCGTCGTCGCGAAGGCTGGCGACGGCGCGGGGTTTGACGGCCCGGTGATCGCGATGGACGAGGCCGACGGCGCCGAGCGCGCGCCGTTCGCGGCCGATGGCTGGGAGGATGAGGCGACGCTGCCCGACGACATCGCGTATGTCATCTTCACCTCCGGTTCGACTGGCCGGCCTAAGGGCGTCCAGGTTTCGCATGGCAGCTGGATGTCCTTGTTCCATGCCTTCGAGGCCGCCTACGGCCGCGCCGAGCTTGGCGTGACCGCCGTGCTGCAGATGGCGAACCACACCTTCGATGTGTTCATGAGCGACGTCATTCGCGGCCTGGGCGGCGGCGGCAGGCTGATCATGTGCCCGCGCGAAAGCCTGAGCGATGCGGCGGCGCTGCATGGCTTGATCGAGCGCGAGGGCGCGACGGTGATGGAGTTTGTGCCCGCCGTGGTCCGGCAGATGATCGACTACCTCGAACGCAGCGGCAAACGACTGCGCGCGCGCGCGGTCACATGCGGCGCGGACGTCTGGTTTGTGCACGAATATAGAAAGTTGCGCGCCTTGTGTGCGCCGGACACGCGGGTGCTGAGCGTATACGGCGTGACGGAGGCGACATGCGAAAGCGCGACGTTCGAACCGCAGGTGTCCTGGTATGAGTCCGAGCGCAGCCTGCCGATAGGCGCGCCGCTGCCCAACACGTCGATGTATGTGGTCGACGGCGCCTTGAATCTGGTGCCGCTCGGCGTGCCCGGCGAGTTGCTGATCGGCGGCGGCGCCGTCGCCTCGGGCTATCTGAACCGGCCGGAGTTGAACCAGGAGCGTTTCCCGACGGGTTCGTTCGACGCCGACGGCCGCTTCGCGTCCGATCCGAACGGCCGGCGTTTCTACCGCACCGGCGATTTGTGCCGCCATCTGGCGGACGGCACGATAGAGTTCATTGGCCGGCTCGACAATCAAGTGAAGGTGCGGGGCTTCCGGATCGAACTGGGCGAAATCGAGAGCGTTCTCGCCGATTATTCCGCCGTGCGCGAGTGCGCGGTGGTGACGCGTCCGGCGCCCGGCGGCGAGCTCGAGCTGGTCGCTTACGCGAGCGCGGCGGAAACGGCGGATATATTGTTGGCGCATCTGCGCGCGCGCCTGCCGGCGCATATGGTGCCGCGCGCATTGGTGCTGCTGCCGGCGCTGCCCCTGTCGGCGAACGGCAAGATCGATAGAAAGCGGCTACCCGATCCGGACTGGAATGCGACCGAACGCGTCTATACCGCGCCGCGCAATCCGCTGGAAGCGCGGATCGCAGAGGATTGGGAAGCGCTGCTGCAGACGACGCGGGTCGGCGTCCACGACAACTTCTTCGAGCGTGGCGGCCATTCGCTGCTGATCACGCAGACGCTGGCGCGCGTTCACGACGCGTTTGGCGTGAAGCTGCGGGTGGCGGATCTGTTCGAGCGTCCGACGATCGCCCAGCTGGCCGAAACAGTGATGCAGAAAATGATGGAGCGCGCGCAGGGCGGCGGCGCGGAGCGCGCCAGCGCGGCCATCTCCGAAGCGTCGGGGACGGAGCGGCGCCGCTTGTCGTTCGCGCAGCGGCGGATGTGGTTCGCGCAGCAAGCCGCGCCGACCTCCGCCTACAATATGCCCGAGGTCTTCCGCGCGCGCGGGCCGCTGGATCGCGCGGCGCTGGAGGCCGCGCTGAATCATGTGATCGCCCGCCACGAGACATTGCGCACCCGCTTCGGCGCGGAAGTGCAGACATTCGTCGACGACGCGGGCGCGACGCGCAAGGAGCCGCTTGCGCAAGTCGATGAACCGGCGCGGCTGGCGCTCGTCGCGGAATCCGTCGACGCGGCGAATCTGGACCAGCGGCTCGCGCGCGAGGCGGCCGGGCCGTTCGCGCTGGATCGCGAATGGCCGATCCGCGCCAGCCTGTGGCGCATGGCCGACGATGACCATGTGTTGTGCGTGGTGCTGCATCACATCGCCTATGACGGCTGGTCCAGCGCCTTGCTGCGCCGCGAGCTGGCGGCCGCCTATCGCGAATACGCCGGCGGCGGCGCGCCCGGCGCTTGCGCGCTCAAGCCGCAGTATCAGGATTACGCGGCCTGGCAGCGCGCGCAAGCCGCGACGCCAGGATTCGCGGAGTGGGTGGCTGCGTGGCGCGAGCGCTTGAGCGACCTCCCTCCGGCGCTGCCCTTGCACGAGCGCGCCGGCGCGACGGACGCCGACGACGCCGCGGGGGACTACGCCGGGTTTGAATTGCCCGCGGCATGCTCGGCGCAACTGACGCGGCTGTGCGAACGCTTGAGCTGCACGCCGACGATGGTGTTGCACGCGGCGTTCGCGGTGCTGCTGCACCGCTACACCGGGCAGGACGACATCATCATCGGCATCCCGTTCGCCGGCCGCGATCATCCGGACGCCGAGGCCTTGCTGGGCTTCTTCGTCAACCTGCTGCCGGTGCGGCTGCGGATGGAAGAGCCGATGCGGCTGGCGGATGCGGTCAAGGCAAGCCGGCGTGCGCTGCTCGACGCCGACGCCGGGCAGGCGGTGCCGCTCGACCATCTGGTTGAAACGCTGAATCCGGCGCGCGCGCCGGGCAGGCATCCATTCTTCCAGATCGGGCTCGTCGTGCAGAGCGCGCCGCCGGCTGCGCTCAATCTGCCGGGCCTGGCGGTGGAGGAGATCGCGCTCGCCTCCGACGAGGTCAAACTCGATCTGATGCTGGAAATCCGCGCGTTCGACGGCGCGCCGCTGGGCGGCGGCTTCAAATACCGCAAGTCGCGTTACGCGCGCGGCTTTGTCGACGGGCTGGCGCGCCACTTCGGCGAATTGCTGCGCAATCTTCTCGCCGACGCCGAGCAGACGGTTTCCGAAGTGCGGATGTTGCCCGCCGACGAATATCTGGCGTTGACGCGCGCGTGCAATCAGACGCGGCGCGATTTCGGCGCGGGCGGCGACGTGGTCGCGCAATTCGAGTCGCGCGTGTTGGCGGCCCCCGATGCCGTCGCGCTGGCGTTCGACGCGCGTCGCTGGACGTATGCGCAGCTCGATGCGCTGTCGAACCGGATCGCCGCCGCGCTGCTTGAGCGCGGCGCGGCGCCTGGCGCGAGGGTCGGCCTGTTCACCGGACGCCATCCGTATCTGGTCGCCGGCATGCTCGGCGCGCTGAAGGCGCGCTGCGCGTTTGTTCCCCTGAACCCCGACGACAAGATCGACGGCGGGCTGGGCTATACCATAGCCGATGCCGGCGTGCGGTTCTTGATCGCCCAGCGCGACATCGCGCCGCGGTGCGCGGCGTTGGGGCTGGCCACGCTTGTCGCCGACGACATCGATGATGAACGCTCGCCGGTCCCGCGCTTGCCCGGCATCGTCCGCGAACCGACCGATCTCGCCTATGTGCTGTACACCTCGGGCTCGACCGGGCGGCCCAAGGGGGTGATGGTCACCCAGCGCAATCTGCGCAATACCGCGAACGCCTTCGCCGAATGCATCGGCCTGTATCCGGGCGCGCGGCAACTGCAGTATTTCTCGCCGGTGTTCGACGGCGTGTGCGGCGAGGTGTTTCCCGTGCTGATCAGCGGCGCCACCCTGGTGTTCGCGCACGGCGCGCGGCTGTTGCCCGGTCCGGAGTTGCTTGAGCTGCTGCGCGCCGCGCAGATCACGCATCTGCAGATCACGCCGACCGCGCTTCGCCTGCTGCCGCATGCCGAGTTGCCGGATCTGGCGACCATCGTGGCGGCCGGCGAGGCGTGCCCGGCGAATGTCGCGCACGCGTGGGCGCAGGGCCGGCGCTTCATCAACGGCTATGGACCGACCGAAACGACCATCTATGCCTCGGCGACCGATTATTGGGATGCGCGCGGCTCGCTGGTGTTGAATCCGATCGCCAACGTGATGTTCTATGTGCTTGACCGTTATCGGAACCCGCTGCCGCATGGCGTGCCGGGTGAGCTGTATATCGGCGGAGAAGGCGTCGCGGCAGGCTATCTGAACCTGGACGAAGCGACCGCGCGCAGCTTTGTGCCGGATCCCTTCTCGTCCGAGCCTGGCGCGCGCTGCTACCGGACCGGCGATTACGTGATCCGCCAGGCGGATGGCAGCCTGGTGTATGTGGGGCGCTCGGACGGGCAAGTGAAAATCCGCGGTTTCCGCGTCGAGGCGGGAGAAATCGAAGCGCATCTGAACGCGTTGCCGGGCATCGAGCAAGGCATCGTGGCGGCGCCGCTCGATGCGAACGGGCATCGGATTCTGATCGGCTACTATGTGGGAACGCTCGAGGAGGGGGATGCGCAGGCCCAGCTCGCGCGGAAGCTGCCCGCGCATATGGTGCCGGAGCGCTTGGTGAAACTGCCCGAGCTGCCGCGCGCGCGCACCGGCAAAGTCGATCGCAAGGCGCTTGCCGCCTATTCCGACGCGCAGCCGACGCAGGCGGCGCCCGCGCCGGCCGTCTCGTCGCCGGCGACGACCGGCGAGCGCGTGCAATTGGGCGGCCGCAAGCTGCTCGCGCGTGTCCGGCGGATCTGGCAAGAGGTGCTTGAGCGCGACGATATCGAAGCGGATGGCAATTTCTTCGATCTCGGCGGCCATTCGTTGCGCATCGTCGAAATGCGCAAGCGCCTTGAGGATGCCTTCTCGACCCGCATCACGATTCCGGAGCTGTTCGAGCATCCGACATTGCGCGCGCTGGTCGCGCATCTGGAGCGCCTGCGGGTATCCATCGCGGACGACGCCGCACCCCAGCCTGCCGCCGAGGCGGCCGATGTCGTCGTGGCCGGCGATGGGGAGGCCCCGGCCATCGCCGATGGCGCGATCGCGGTGATCGGCATGGCGGGGCGTTTTGCCGGCGCGCCGGACTTGCAGGCGTTTTGGGACACCCTGATCGATGGCGCCGAATCGACGCTGCGCTTCAGCGAGGAGTTGCTGGCCGAGCATGGCGCCGACGAGGCGGCGCGCTCGCAGCCGGATTTCGTCAAGCTTGGCAACCGGCTTGAGGACGCGGACAAGTTCGACGCCGAATTTTTCGGCTACTCGGCCCGCGAGGCGGCGTTGATGGACCCGCAGCAGCGGCTCTTCCTCGAGTGCGCGTGGGCGGCGGCGGAAGCGGCCGGTTACGGCAGCGCGCGCGGCGCGCGAGTCGGCGTGTTCGCGAGCGCGGGCACCAGCCACTATTTGCTCGACAATGTCTATCCGCGCCGCCGCGAGCTGAAGCTCGAGAACATCCAATGGTTGCTTGGCAACGGCCGCGATTTCCTGGCGACGCGCGTCGCCTACAAGCTGGACCTGGCCGGTCCGGCCGTGACGGTCGAAACCGCGTGTTCGTCCTCGCTGGTCGCCGTTCACGCCGCGTGCGCCAGCTTGCGCTCGGGCGATTGCGAGATGGCGCTGGTCGGCGGCGTGTCGCTGGAGGCCGAGTACTATGGTTATCGGCCGATGCAGGGCAGCATCATTTCCGCCGACGGTTATTGCCGGCCATTCGACGCCGATGCGTCCGGCACGACCGGCGGCAGCGGTTGCGCCGTCGTCATGCTCAAGCCGCTGGCGAAGGCGATCGAGGACGGCGACCATGTCCACGCGGTGATTCTCGGTTCGGCGATCAACAACGACGGCGCCGGCAAAGTCAGTTATACCGCGCCCAGCGTCGCCGGTCAGGCCGATGTGATCGCGGCGGCGCTGCGCAACGCGCAGGTGCCGGCGGAGACCATAGGCTATGTGGAAGCGCACGGCACTGGCACGCGGCTTGGCGATCCGATCGAATTCCGCGCCCTCGCGCAGGCGTATGCGGCTGACGGCCGCTGGCCGGATGGCAGCTGCTGCGCGCTAGGCTCCGTCAAGGCCAACTTCGGGCATCTGGACGCGGCGGCCGGAATTACCGGATTTGTGAAGGCGGTGCTCGCGGTCGAGCGCGGCGAGTTGCCGCCGATGGCCAACTTCACCCGGCCTAACGCCGAGATCGACCTCGACGGCAGTCCGTTCTACGTCAATACCGACAGGCGCGCCTGGCCCGAGGCGCCGTGGCCGCGTCGCGCCGGCATCAGCTCCTTCGGCATTGGCGGCACCAACGCGCACGTGATCATCGAGGCGCCGCCGCGGCAACCGTCGCCGCTCGCCGAGGACGACGCCTGGCGCGTCTTGCCGCTGTCCGCCAAGTCGCCAAGCGCGCTTAGGCGCATGCGGCGCCGGCTCGCCGCGCATCTGAGAGCGACGCAGGCGCGGCTGTCCGATGTCGCGTACTCGCTTGGCGCGGGCCGCGCGCGCCTGCCGTTCCGGGACACGATAGTCTGCGCGACGCGCGAGCAGGCGCTTGTCGCGCTGGAGGCGGCATCGGAAACCCCGGCGCGCGAGCCCAGGGAGGACAGGCCGCTGGTCTTCATGTTCCCGGGGCAGGGCGCGCAGCATGTCGGCATGCTGCGGGGGCTCTACGAGCGCGAGCCGGTATTCCGCGAGGCCCTGGACGAGTGCGCGGCGCTGTTGCGCGCGCAATCCGGCCCCGACATCCTCGCCTTCCTTTATCCGGCTCCGGAGCGCGAAGACGAGGCGGCGGCCGCGTTGCGCGAGACCGAAGTCGCGCAGCCGGCGCTGTTCGCGGTCGAATACGCTTGCGCGCAACTATTGATCTCGCGCGGCGCGCAGGCGGACGCGCTGATCGGCCACAGCCTGGGCGAATTGGTCGCCGCCTGCATCGGCGGTTGCTACGCCTTGCCTGACGCGCTCGCCATTGTCGCGATGCGCGGCCGGCTGATGCAGCGCGCCGAACGCGGCGCGATGCTGGCGGTGACGCTGAGCGAGCAGGCATGCGCGAATTGGCTGGGCTCGGACGTGGAGCTGGCGGCCGTCAACGGCCGCGCCCAGTGCGTGTTGGCCGGCGGCGTCGAGACGATGGCGCGCTTGCAGCAAGCGCTGACCGACGCCGGTGTGCAAAGCCAGCCTATCCGCACCTCGCACGCCTTCCATTCCCGCCGCATGGCCGATGCCGCGCGGCAATTGGAGGCGTTTGTCGCGACGATTCCGGTGCAAGCGGGCGCGGTGCCGATTGTGTCGAACCGTACCGGTGACTGGTTATCGCTGGACGCGGACAAGCACGCCGCCTATTGGGCCTCGCATCTGCGCGACACCGTGCGCTTTGCCGACGGGATCGAGATGCTGCATGAAGCGTTCGACACGCCCATCCTGCTGGAGGTGGGGCCGGGACGGACCTTGCGCGCCGCCTTGGACGCGGATGCCGGCGAGTACGAAACCGCCGGTTGCGGCCGTCATCCGCGCGATCGCTCGGACGACGCGGCGATGTTTGAACATGCCGTCGCGGCGTTGTGGCGGATGGGCGCGCGGCTTGACTGGCCGCGTGTTCGCGGCGCCGATTCCGCGCGTCGCGTGCCCTTGCCGACCTATCCGTTCGCGCGCGCGCGGCACTGGATAGACGCGCCGATTGAACGCGGCGCCGCTCCGGCCCTGTACCGGCACTGGCGTCGGCTGGCTGGCGGCGGGCGGGAATACGCGCTGGCGCTGCTGCCGTCGCTGTGGCTGGTGGACGAGCACCGCGTGTTCGACGGCAAGCCGGTGTTGCCGGGCACGGGCTGCCTGGAGCTGGTGCGCGGCGCGTTCGAGCGCATGGGGCATGGACCCATGATCGAAATGCGCGATGTGTATTTCCCGGCGCCGCTTGTGCTCGACGAGGCGCGAGGCCCGCACGCGGTGCGGGTGACCTTCGGCGGCGAGGACGGCGCTGCGCAGGACTTTGCCTTGACGTCCGCGCCGCTGGACGACGACGGCGCCTGGATTATCCATGCACAGGGCAGGATCGCCGCCGAAGACCACGCGTCGACGCCATCGGCCGCTTTCGACCATCTGCGCGATTTGCGCGCCGACACGTTGGCGAGCGTCGACGCCCGCACCGCGCTCAATGAGCGACTCGCGCTGTTTGGACCTCGCTGGCGTTGTTTCCGCTCGATGTGGCTGGCGGAGGACGAAGGCGTCGCCCGCCTTGAGCTCGACCCCGGCTTTGCGGCCGACTTGGGGCGTTTCCCCTTGCATCCGGCGCTGCTAGACATGGCGACCGGCTTCCTGGCGGTGATGGAGAACCGCGGAGCGCGGCTGCCGTTTCATTACGGCAGGCTGTCCATCCATGCGCCGCTGACCGAACGGCTATACAGCCACGCGCGGCGAGTGCGGGAAAACGTTTACGACCTGACGCTGTTCGCGGCGGATGCCGCCGGCGGTGTCGGGCCGGCGTTGGCTAGCGTGGAAGGCTTCACCTTGCGCGACGAGCGACTGGACGCCGCGGCGGCCGACCGATCCGCGCCGGACGCGTGGTGCACGCGGCCCGCTTGGCGGCCGGCCTTGCCGCCGCGCGGCGAGGCGCTGCCGGCAACGGGATGGACGATAGTGGCGCGCCAGGCTGCCTGGCGCGAGGCGATCCAGCCCTTTGCGCCGCGAGACAGCGCATGGGTGGATGGCGAGCACGAGATCGCGCCGGGCGATGCCGATGGCTATGCCGGCCTTGTCGAGCGACAGCCGGAGCCGGCGCAATGGGTGTATTGCGCCGACGATGGCGACAGCCGCTCGGCGGGCGCGCTGTTCGACGATCTGATGCGGCTGTTGCAGGCGTTTGCGCCGAAGGCGCCTCACGGAACGGTGTTGACGCTGGTCAGCAGCGGAGCCTGCGCCGTGCGCGCCGATGACCGCCCGCGGCCCGCCCAGGCGGCGCTGGCCGGCGCCCTGCGAGCCGCGGCGTGGGAGTTTCCGCAGCTGCGTTGTCGCCATATCGATCTGCCGGCGCAGCCGGGCGCGGCCGACTACGCCGCGCTGGGCGACGCGTTGGCGCGCGCCGACGTCGGCGAGCGGACGCCGCTCGCGCCGACGGTGGCGGTGCGCGACGGCACATTCCACGAGCCGTTTTTCCGCGCGCTGCCGGCCCTGGAGGCGCCGCCGCGGCTGGTGGATGGCGGCGTGTATGTGATCACCGGCGGCCTGGGCGGAATGGGTCTGGCGTTCGCGGCGCACATCGCCAAGCATGCCGCGGCTCCGCGCTTGCATCTGGTGTCGCGCTCGGCGGGCGCGACGAAGCCGGAGGTCGAGGCCTCGCTGAGCGCCTTGCGCGAGCTGGGCACCGAGGTGACGCTGGTTCAGGCCGACTGCGGGGACCACGCCGCGTTTGCCGCCGCGCTCGCGGACATCCGCGCCCGTCACGGCCGGATAGACGGCGCGATTCACGCGGCCGGCGCCGAGGCCAGCGGGCCGATCCAGTTGGGCGCGCCCGCCTTGTGGGAGCGCGTGCTGGCGCCGAAGACGACGGGCGTCGAGGCGCTGTTGGACGCCTTGCGCGGCGAGCAACCGGACTTTGTCCTGCTGTGCTCGTCGCTGGCCTCGCTGGTTGGCGGCGTCGGGCAAGCCGACTACGCGGCCGCGAACGCCTATCTCGACGCCGCCGCGCATGCGGCGCGCCGCGACGGCCTGCCTGTTGTCGCGGTGAATTGGGATGCCTGGGCGGAGGTGGGCATGCGCGTCGAACATGATCGCGCGCACCCTGGTCAGACGCCGATCGACGCGGCGCATGGCCTGCTCGTCGCCGAGGGTTGCCGCGTGTTCGATATCACGCTCGCGCAGCAGGGCGCGCAAGTGGCGGTGAACAAGGCTGCCGACATCGATGCCTGGATGCGCCGTCTCGCTGGCGGCCCGGGCGCGCGCCGCGAGCGGGAGGGGGCGTCCGCGCCGGCGGAACACGCCGAACGACTTGCGCCGCGCACCGACATCGAGCGCCAGCTGGCCGAGCTGTGGCGCGAGTTGCTAGGCGGCGAGTTGCCGGGCGTGCGGGACGATTTCTTCACGCTGGGCGGCCATTCCTTGCTGGGCGCGCAACTGATCTCCCGCGTGCGGGAACGGTTTCCGCAATGCCTGACGCTGGCCGAGTTTCTCGATGAGCCGACGATAGAGCGGATCGCCCAGTCGCTTGGCGCGACCGAGGGGGCGGAAGACGCCGGGGATGCGGTGGATGCGCATGTGCGTTACTGCCTGGTGCCGGTGCAACGCGCGGGAGCCGGCGCGCCGTTCTTTGTCTTGCCGGGCATGGGCGGCAATGTGAACCAGCTATTGCCGTTGGCCAAGGCGATGGGCGGCGACCGCCCGTTCTACGGCTTGCAGTGTCTTGGCCTGGACGGCAAGGCGGAACCGCATGGCAGCGTGGAGGAGATGGCGGAGCACTACGTCCGTTGCATCCGTTCGGTCCAGCCGCATGGGCCGTATCTGCTCGGCGGCCATTCGCTGGGCGGCAAAGTGGCGCTGGAGATGGCGAGACTGCTGGACGCCGACGGCGAGCCGCCCGGTTTGATCGCGCTGTTTGATTCAGCCGCGCCGCCGTATCTGCGCATGGCCGCGCCGACCGATGCCCAAGTCGTCGGCTCCCTGCTCAGCATCTTCGGGCGCTATTCGGGCAAGCCGGTGGAGGTGACGCGCGCAATCCTGGAACGCCTGGAGGCCGCTTCGCACGAAGAGCGTCTCGGTTTCTTGAAGACCCAGCTCCAAACGCACGGCTTGATAGACGCGCGAGCCGACGAGGGAAGCATCCGGGGCATTTTCAACGTCTATCGGGCGGCAGGGGCCTTTGGCATGTCCTATGATCCGCCGAAGCAGAAGCTGCCATGGTCGTTCGTGCTGTTCCGCGCGGTCGATTCGATGCCGGCCGGCATCAATCTGCCGGAGATCCGGCAGACGCCCGCCTGGGGCTGGGAGGCGTTCAGCGCGTCGCAGGTCGATTACATCGATGTGCCGGGCGACCATTTCACCTGCCTGGCCGACGCGCACGTAGAGGCGATCGCCCAGCCATTGCGACAGCGCCTCGGGGACTTCGGCCTATGAGCGCGCGACCGGAGTGGAACGGAACGCCGCTGGTCGCGGCGGCGACCAGGCCTGCGATGGGTCTGGTCTTTGCGATTCTCGCCTTGGATGTGCTCGGAGTAGGCTTGGCGATGCCCGTGCTGCCGACGCTGATCGCGGGGCTGGCCAAGCTGTCGCCCGAGCGGGTTTCGCTGATGCTTGGCATCGCGATCGCGTCGTACTCGGCGATGCAGTTTCTGTGCGCGCCCTTGCTAGGCGCGCTCAGCGACCGGTACGGACGCCGCGTCGTGCTGCTGATCGCGCTGGTCGGCATGGCGGTTAGCAACTGGATCGTCGCGTTTGCCGGCGGCCTGGCGTCGTTGCTGATCGGGCGGGCGCTGGCCGGCGCCGCCGCGGCGAATGTGTCGACGGTGATGGCATACATCGCCGACGTCAGCGATGGCGAGCGCCGTACGCATCTGTACGGCAGCGCCGGCAGCGTCATCGCCGTCGGCCTGGTGGCCGGGCCGATCGCGGGAGGCTGGCTCGCATCGTTCAACCCGCATTTGCCTTTCGTGGCGGCAGGCCTGCTGGCCGCGCTCAATGCGCTGGGCGGCGCCTTGTATCTGCCGGAGAGCCTGCGGCCCGAGAATCGGCGAGCGTTCGATTGGCGGCGCGCTCAGCCGGTCGGCAGTTTGCTTGCCTTGTTCCGCAATCGCGCGCTGCGTCCGTATCTGTTGGCGTCGGTTTCGACATGGGCGGCATACGGCGTGTTCCAGAGTTGCTTTGTGCTGGCGAACGAGGCGCGCTATGGATGGAGCGTCGTCGACGCTTCCTGGGCGTTGGCGGCGCTCGCGTTCGGAATGGCGGTGTCGCAGCGGTTTCTCGTGCGTCGGTTGACCGCCAGGCTGAGCGGCCGGGCGATCATTGTGCTGGGTTATGGCTGCTGCTGCGGCGCGTATCTGTGCTACTTCGCGGCGGCGGCGCCCTGGCTGACTTATGCGGGGATTGCCATGCAGGCCCTGGGGCTGGTTGCCGAGCCGGCCATGCGCGGCGAGCTGTCGCGCCATGCTTCCGGTCGGCATCAGGGCGAGCTTCAGGGCGGGCTGGCATCGTTGTTGAGCCTGGTCGGCGCGGTTGCGCCTCTCTTCGGCGCGTCCGCGTTTGCCGCAGCGGTACGCGCGGGCGGCGGCGCGGCGGCCGCGGCGGGCTGGCCGTTTGCGATCGGCGCGGCGCTGTATGTCCTGGCCCTGGCGCCGCTGGCGCGGAGGCCGGCGACCGACGGCGCGGACCCGAGATAGCCGGGCCGATGCGTTGCGCGCGGCAGGGCCGCCTCGGGGCGGCTGGCCGCCGGCGCGCTGGGCGCGGGCGTTCAGATCAGGCCAAGCACGATGGACTTGACCACCGCCTGCAGCGTGTTGGACGCATTAAGCTTCAGCATCGCGTTTTTTAAATGGAAATAGACGGTGCGCGCGGATAGCCCGACGATGGACGCGACTTCCTCGGCGGTTTTGCCGAGGGCCGTCCAGCGCAGCATCTCCCGTTCGCGTTCGGTGAGGCTGCTGCTGTTGTGCGCCCATGACGACGCGGCGGGGAGCGTGATGAACTTCGCATGCAGCGCGCCGGCAAGCCAAGCGATGTACGGCGCCATGGTCGCCTTTTCCTCGGCCATCACCGGCGTGGTTTCGCGTCCCATGGAGAACAAGGCTGGGCTATCGGCGCCGATCCAGCTGCATTGCGTCAGAACAAATCGGGCGCCATCCGTCCATTCGGCGAGGCCTTTTTTTCTGAGCGCGGCATAGATGGGGCTACAGCCGGGGAACAGGTCGGCTTCCTTGTAATACCTGATCCAGGTCGCCGCTTGGGTGCAGTCGGAAAAGATGGCCGGCTCGGGGGCGGAGCAAATCGACCGGACTTCGAACAACCAGTGGGAAAAACCAATCTTCGCGACGGCGCGCGAAGCGGTATCGGCCAGATCTGGCAACGATGTTGCCTTTTCAATGCCATGATAAACGTCCTGCCATTCATTTAGCATGCTTGATCATCCGATGAAACTCTGGTGAATTTAGATCAGCGCCCTTTGGAACGTATCAGAGCCTGTTCAAAGTCTTTTTGTGCTCGGCGCGGCCCAGCCGGCGGGCCGGATGCCAGGCGGAGGGCGCGGGCCTGGGTCATCCCAGGGCCAAGCGTTGACGACGCGGCAGGTGGCCTGCCGGTTGGGCGGCCCATAGAGGCCGTTTTCCGCGCCCTGCATCCGGCAGACAACGGCCGCTGCCGCAAAAAGACTTTGAACAGGCTCTAAGAGAGGGCTTATTCATCTGATGGCTAAATTCTGTACCGAATCCATTTGTAAGTTATTGATATGCCAATGTATTATTAAATGTAATGAGTGGGATTAAGGTTGGTAATGAAGCGCCAGCGTTCCTCTATGGAAACCGCGTGGGCTCAGCTTTTTGCCATGGCCTGAAAATCAATTTCGCGCTTGGCTGTGGCCAGGCTATTTATGTCGTCACGGGAGTGTTGATAACGCGGTAAATATTCCTATCATATAAAGTTTTAATTAGTCGTATTTATCTCGGCATTCCCGCCAACCTACTGGAGCGGAGTGCGCGTATGCAGAAAGGCGCTGCTGACGACGGCGGATGCGTTGAAAGCCCATGAAGGCCATTTTATGGCAATGATAATGACGGATCGGTCAGGTTTTGTGCGTTGCTCCTCGGTTAATAGGGTGATTTGATGCCGCCACATCAAAATGAATTCAACTGGCATTGTTATTACAAAGGTAAATTTAACCGGCTTTCACTAGGATTTTAGCGAAAAGCAACTTAACCTTCATGGATATCATATGCTAAAACTAATTTCAAATGGATATTATTTATTGTAAATATTCCATGCCTTTCAGTTCCGCCGATTTTACCTGCTGCGCTTTATACATAAATCTGCAATAGAGGGCGGTCGAGCGGGGTTTTCGAGATTATGTAGTTTGTCATTGGATGGTGGCCTTGCCGCATCAGGCTGCTTGCTCATGGCTAGGATGAGGTATTATCATGGCCAAGCCTGGCATCAAACTGCCGGCGATTAAACCGATCAGCCAGTTTGGCTTTGCCCCTCTTATTTTCCGAGCGGGCTGCGCCTTATCGATAAACCGCTAAAACGCTAAGCGAAACCGCCGGCCTCGCATATGGCCAGGTGGGCGGTTTCATGTGTGCGCCGCTTAGCGGAAACGACTTTGCGTGGCTTGGTTTGGTAAATCCACGCATATAAGGGCTCGGTAAAATAGCCGGATGAGCAAGCCAGTTGGGAAACCGTGTTGAACCACCAACTGGAAGGACTATCAGCAAGCCCTGATCCACGGCGGCTCCTTGTCTATCCGGCTCGACACCAGCATGACCTGACAAACAAGACCGCGATGGACGCGAGGTCGAGCGCAGACCTGCCGCGATGTGGCGGCCATTCCGTTTGGTTTGACCATCAAGAACCGGTTCGGCCTGGCATGGCGACAGGCCATCGGTTTCATCCACGCGGCCCTGGACCGGCGCGTCCCGGACTACGGCACGCTGCGTCGGCGCCAGCAGATCTGGCCGCCCTCCGCGCCAAAGTCACCCCGCTTTTCTCCACCATCGCCTTCCGAAGGCATGACCCGGCATGGCGGCCCTCGTTGGAAACGCCGTCCTGGGGGGCGGTCAGCCTTGTGACGATAAACCGCCGATTTTGGCCAGTCGCGGGAACAGGGGTAGCGCGTTGCGGTGGTTGATCGCGGCATGTGCCGCCGGAGACAGCTCGGCGCATGCATCCAGCTTGGCGGTGAACGATGCCCCGACCGATGCCGGCGCGTAGGGGTAGTCGCTGCCGTACAGGATGTGGCCGATGCCGGCGAAGGCGGTCAGGCCGGGGAGGGTCGCCGGACTGGAGGACAGCGCGGTATCGAAGTAGAAGCGCTGGAACAGGCGCAGCAGTTCCTCGCTTGACGGGATATCGTCGCGTACGCCCGGGGCCAGTTCGGCGAAGCGATGGGACGCGTACGGCAGAAAGCCGCCGGCATGGGACAGAATGACGTTTATGTCCGGATGGCGGGTCAATGTGCCGTTCAGCGTCATCTGCACCGCGGTGCGGGTGGTGTCGAAGGGGTAGTCCACCAGCGGTCCGGGCATGCCGGCGATGGCGTCGATGCCGGGCTTGCCCGGGTGGATGAACACGGTGGCGCGCCGCCGATTCAGTTCGGCCCATACCGGTTCGAATGCCGGATCGCCCAGATATTGTCCGTTGTAATTGCTGAGCAGCACCACGCCGTCCGCGTGCAGCGCATCGAAAGCAAATTCGATCTCCCGCAGCGAGCCTGCTATGTCCGGCAGCGGCACGGTGGCGAAATTGCCGAAGCGGTCGGGATGGCATTCCACCAAACCGGCGGTGTATTCATTGACGCGGCGGGCCATGTCCAGCTTGGCTTGGCCGGACCAGCCCTGCACGCCGGGGGCGGTCAGCGACAGAATGCCGGTGGCGATGCCCTGGCCGTCCATGAAGGCGATGGCGCTTTGCGGGCTCCATTCCGGGCTTTTCCAACCGGAAGGGTCGCCGCCATGGGCGGGCAGGGCTTCAGCCCAGAACGGTGGGACGACATGCTGGTGGACATCGATGCGTTGAGTAGCGGTCATGGCCTTGTTCCTGATTGATGGCGCCGCGGCGCGGCGTCTGATGCTCAGCGTAGGCGGGCTTGAAAAATCACTCCAATAGATTAAATTTCAAGATTAATCATTTTTAGTGATGAGTTTGGACGCATGGAACTACGCCATCTACGCTATTTCCTGACGCTTGCCGACGAGGGCCATTTCGGCCGGGCCGCCGAAAAACTGCATATCGTCCAGCCGGCATTGAGCGCCCAGATCCGATCGTTGGAAGAGGAGCTGGGCGTCACGCTGTTTGCGCGCAGCACGCGCAAGGTGGAGTTGTCCGACGCCGGACGGATTTTGTTGATCGAAGCCAGGCGGACGGTGGAGCAGGCCGAGCGCGCCAAGAGCGTGATGCGCCGCGCCGCGCGCGGCGAAACCGGCGTGGTGAGGATAGGTTTCGTCGGCAATGCCGTCGCGGCGGGCCGTTTGTCGGACGATTTGCTGGCCTTTCATGCCGCCTGGCCGGATGTGGCGGTGGACTTGCATGAAATGGCGCCGGCGGCGCAGTTGGAGGCGATTCTGTCGGCTATTGCCCGCAATTGGGCCATTCGCTTCCGGCCGGCTTGCAGGCCAGGCCGGCGGGGAGCTGGCATTGGGAGGTGGCGATGGGGGCGCGGCATGCCTTGGCCGCGCATCGCTCATTGCGCGTGTCCGACTTGCGGGAGCAGTCGTTCATCGTTTATGCCGCCGATGGCGACGATGAGGGGCAGTTGCTGATGTTGCGCCAGCTATTGGGCGACGAACCGCGCATCGCCTATAAGGTGGGCAGCACCATGTCGGTGCTGGCCTTGGCGGCGGCGGGCTTGGGCCTGGCCCTGGTGCCCGCGCCGGTGCGCAAAATGGCGGCGCCTAATCTCGTTTATCGCCGTCTGACGGAGCGCTCGCCGCTGGTGTCTGAATTGGCGGCGATCAGCCGGGCCGGCGGCGAGTGGGGCGCGGCGCAGCGCTATCTGGACATGCTGGATGGCTGAGTATGCGCGCAAGTTACGCTGGTGGACCGCGTTTGGCGTACGGATGAAATCCATTACGCTACGGCAAAATCGATGGGCATGATCTTGGCAATCGTGTCCGATTATGGTTCTTGGCGGTAAGGCGCGTGGGAGTATGAGTTGGAGCGGTCCGACCCCGGCAGGTCATTCCTCCCTATCATTGGATGCGTGCCAGCGCCGCGGCCAAGGCTGCGGATGCGCGGTACAACGGCACATGACCGCGCTGCAGGATCTGGGTGTTGCGCTGGTAGGCGACGCGGAGAATGTCGATGCGCATGCCGTCCATTTCGGCCTCCACCCGCGCGCGCAGCAAGCCCGCTGGGTTGGCCAGCGCGATCTCGGTGCGGAAATCGTCGTTTTGCGCCGGCAGTTCCATCGCCGCGAGTTCATGCGCAATGGTGCCGGGCACCAGGCAGGCGGAGGCGATGCAGCAGGCGCCGGACACCGCCAGCGACGCATGGGCCTGCTGCGGCGTGAAATAGCGCACGCACAGCCTGGCCTCTCCGTGGCCGGGGGCCAGAATGGCGACTTTGGGCAGGGTTTCGCTGAGGGCAAGCTCCCGTTCGTCCAGCAGGCGGCCGGATGCGTCGCGCAAGCGCATCTTCAAGGCCGCCTTCACCCACAGACGGCGTAAAGCCGCCATGAAGTCCGGATCGGACTGCAAGTCGGCCGGGGACTCCTGCGCCGTCTTGCCCAGATCGGCCGCGCGGATCAGCACCATCGGCACCGCCACGTCGACGCAGCTGACTTCGACGCCATCGATGACATCGCGTGCCGAGCCTGTCGGCAGCAGCTGTCCCGTCTTGGCTCCGACCGGATGGTTCAAATACAGGTGGACTTCCGGCCAAAGCCCTTCGACGCCTGGAATGGCGGCGCTTCGCAACCGCTGGTCCGCCTCCATGCTCATGCTGGCGTCGCTGATCACGCCGGTGTTGGTGTTGCGTATGCGAATCCGACACAGGCCATCGGCATCGGGGTTGAGCCAGCCCATGTCCAGCGCCCACAGCGGCAGGGCCGACGACAAATTGCCGCAGTTGACACGCCAATCGATCGCATCGGTGTGCGCGGCGAGTTGCGCCAGGGTGCTGATCAACCGGAATTGTCCGTCGGCCTCTTCCTGATCGACCAGAAACACCTTGTTGCTCGTCGGCGTGCCGCGTCCCAGGCCGGTCAGTTGCTTATTTCCCGGCAGTTCTCCATGCAGGGGGACGCCCATCAGATGGCGAAGCAGTTCGTCGCGCAGCGCCGGCTCTTCAGGGATGAGCGCGCCGGGTAGGACAAGCCCGCTGGATGTGCCGCCGCGCATCAGATGCACCGGGTAATGCCAAATGCCGAAGGCACGGTAAGGGCGAAGGGTGGGAGAGGGCGGCTTCATCTGCGGCTTCATCTATGGCTCCAATACCGTATTTCAGGGCGGGACGATGGCATGGAACAAGCATGCCATATCATTCTGATGCGCGCCGCGTCTGCAAACATCGATTGATCAGCGGCGACGTCGGCCCCCCGCTGGCGCCGTGACCTACCGCCTTCGATGCGCTTGGGCGGCCGCTCATCCGCCTCTGACGCTTCGGTCGGAGCGAGCGGCATGACGGTTCATCATACGGCTCCGAGTGCAGCGCCGCCATGCTTGCCGTTTGGCGTCATCGCCCGCCTGGCGGCGCGGCCCATATTTCTCGTCAACTTAATGTGATTGAGCTGAGACAAACTTTCATGCCAATGCGATTGAGAAATGATTCGCCGGAATCTAAAACAACAATATGGCGAATGAGAAACGGGTGAGCGCGATGAGACGAGATTTCATATTGTCCGATCGTCGACGACGGTCAATCCGTTTGGCGCTCAGCGCCTTGTCCGCAGTCGTTCTGGGAGCGTGCGGCGGCGGGTCCGGCGGCGGCGCGGATATCAATCTTCCCCCCATTATCGAGGGCAAGGTCAGCTATGACTTCGTTCCCACCTCCGCGACGACGAACGACGACGGGACAAGCCAGGGCTACCTCGACTATGCGAAGACCACGCAACTGCCGGTGCGACACGCGCTGGTCGAGCTGGTCTCGGCCAATGGCGGCGCGATACTGGGCACGACGAGCACCGACGACAGCGGCGCTTATTCCATCGCGGTGCAGGCCGGAGAGCAGGCGTATGTACGCGTCACGGCACAGGCGTCCGAAGGGCCGGCCGGTACGCCCAATTATCTGATCAGGGTCCGAGACAACACGGCGCCGGAGTACCTGGCCGCGCCGGGCACCGCGCCTATCTACGCGATGCGCGGCGGCGTCTTCACCACCGCTTCGCGGTTTACGATAGTCAATTTGAACGCCGGATCCGGCTGGACCGGCGCCAGTTACGGCGCGACGCGCACGGCGGCGCCGTTCGCGATCCTAGACCAGACCGTGACCGCCGCGCAGAAGCTGCACCAGGCCGCGCCGGATGTGCCCCTGCCCGCGCTCAATGTGTTCTGGAGCGTGAACAACCGGCCGGATTCGGACACTTCATCGAACGACGCCGACGACGACAGCTCCGGCAACGGGTCCAACAACAACGCCGGCCTTATCGAGACCAGCCATTATGAAGGAAGAGGCGCGGGCACCGGCCTGTATATTCTCGGCGCGGAAAACGTCGACACCGACGAATACGATTCGAGCGTGATCGTGCATGAGTATGGCCACTATGTGGAAGGTAGCGTTTCGCGTTCGGACTCCGTCGGCGGCCAGCACGGCAGCGGCAATGTGCTCGACATGCGCGTCGCCTTTGGCGAAGGGTTCGGCAACGCGTTTTCGTCCATCATGCGGGGGACGCCGGCCTATACCGACACCGCCGGTCCGAAGCAGGGGCGGATAAGCGTCTATCTGCAGCTGGACCGGGTGCCGTCGTACGAGGAACACGCCTGGTACAATGAATCGGCGGTCGGCAACTTCATTTATGAAGCCAGCCAGGCGGCCAGCATCGGCTTCACGCCGATGTACCGGGCCTTGCTTACCGGGGAGAAGACGACGCCGGCGGAGACCAGCATCTTTTCATTCGCCACGGCTTTGAGGCCCGGCCTGTCCGACGCGGGCAAGCAGGAACTCGACCGGCTGCTTGCCGCCGTCGACGTCCAGGGGGGCGCTCAGCTCGACGAATGGGGAAGCCAGACCAGCTTCCCGGGCGATCCGGCCGACGCGAACCCCGCCGTGTATCCGGTCTATGTCTGGCTGGCGCCCGGCCAGACCGTGACGGCCTGCACGACCAACCAGTTCGGAACAGACAACAAGCTGGGCAACCGCCGCCATCTGCGCGTCACGATTCCCGCCGCGGGCGGCTACTTCTTCCTTGCCACGCTGAAGCCGGGCGACACCGGGGTCAACGACTATTACTTCTATCCGTTTGTGATGGGCCAGCCCTTGGCGTCGGTTGGCGGCTTGTATGATTTTCCGGCCGCAGGAGACTATGCCGTCGACGTGGCATCGAATGCGGACCTCGATCCCACGACGCCTGCCGGCACCGAGCCGCGCTGCATCGACGTGACGATGTAATCGGCCGTCCGGCAATGTTAAGGAGGACGCGATGAAAAGGATTTTACTGATGCTTGCGGTCGTGTCGCTGCTCGGTGCGCAAGCGGCTTTCGCGCAGGCGAGTGTTTCCGCCGCGAAGAACTACGGCGGCATTCGGGTCTGGGCCTCGGCCGCGCGCGGTTCCGCGGGCAGGCCGATCAGCGTGGACGTGCACTATGCCGGACTTTCGGCATCCGGCGGCGCGCAGGTGACGTATACGACCGAAGGCGCGTTGACGCTGTCCGGTCCGGCGCAGAAAACCATCGCGCCAAACGGCAAGGGCGGCTATGACGACACGGTCGTCGTGCAGGCCGCGTCCGATGGCGCCTATTTTCTGAACGTGTTCGCCACCACCGCGGCCGGAACCAGCATCATTTCCGTCCCGGTGACGGTTGGCGCCGCCGTATACAAGCCGCGCTCCGCCGCGGGCGTCCGCGCGTCGGCCCCCGGCGGCCAGCGCGTGATCGAAATGCCGGCGCAGGAAACGCGGCGATAAAACCGTCTTGAAGCGTCTCGGCCGTCGGCGGGAATCGTTTACTGCGGCCGCGCCACCCATCCGAAGGCCATCTGCACTTCCCCGGACGCGCATTCGAAGGCCTGATCGATGCGTGCGGCGTCGCCGCCCGCCATCTGCAAATCGGCCTTCAAGCGCGCGCCGATGCCGGACAGGGTTTCCGTCACGTCGGCGCCGCGGTGGTTGAACCGTTCCAGCAGCTTGTGCAAGGGGTAGTGCTTTTGGGCCACCGCCGAATCCTTGCCGGCCAGATAATTGCGCCCCACCGTTTCCGCCAGCGAGCAGCCTTGCCGGTCGAACAGGTAATCGACGTCGTTGAAGCGCTCCGGCTCGAACTCGGCGGCGTCGAACTTGGCGCGGCCGAAGTCTATCGCCTTCAGGAACACGGCGCCGTCTTCCTTGCGTTCCGCATGCACCAGCAGATTCTGCATGTGCAAGTCGCGGTGGGACAGCTGATTGCAATAGAAGGCTCTGGCCATGTCCACCAGTTGGGCCGCCACGCTCTTGGCCTGGTTCGGCGTCAGCGTGGGCAGGGCCTGGTCCAGTTCGCGGCTGTTGATCTGGTCCCGGTCGTACAGCGGCACCTGGGCGTAGGCGAATTTGCCGTTGGCGTCCTGCGGCGCGTTTATCTGCCGCTGGGTGGAGATGTAGTGCTGCAGATCCGGGCGCGATTCCGCGTATTGCTGCAGGCGGTCTTCGCGGATGAAGTCCTCGCGGCCGATAGCATCCCGGGCCTGCAGCACGCCGGTGCCGGCATGGAAGCGCTTGTGCACGCCGCCGGAGCCGAAATCGCTGTCCTTGAGCTGGTTCACTTGCTCCGGGGAGACCTCCCGGCGGTGCTCTTCCAGACTCAACACCGGCTTTTCCAAGTGTTCCGCGCCGGTGGGCTGGCCCATGCGCGCCAGAATCATGTCCCGCGCCGCCGGCGTCACCTGCTCCGTCCTGACCGGGTGGCCGCTGATGCAGTAATCGAGCCGGTAGCCATCCTGTTCCGGCGACACCGCCACGGTGAACAGCGTCCGGTTGTTCGGCGTGGCCATCTGGGCCAGCTGATTGAAGGCGTAGAACGATTGGGAAGGGCCCCGCCAGGTGTTCGTCAGTTCGAACAGCGCATTCAGGGCTTCCTGTTTTTTCTCGGAGCGGAACAAGTCCTTGAACTTGTCCCACAGGCCCATATGCGTGGCGGTTTGCTTGTCGCCGCTCATCATGCGGCTCACGCGTTCATTGCTCAGGGAAAACGCCGTTTGGCGAGTATCGAGGCTGATCGAGGTGGACATGTGTTTTGACCTGTTGGCAGAGTTCGAGGGAGCGGTAACCAGTTGTCTGGACGCCGGCCGGTTTCGAGGCGCTGCTCGATCCCGGCCGACGGCGACGACGCTTAGGCCATGTCCTTGGTCGCGCTTTGCTGCTGTTCCTCGGTTTCGAAGTTGACGTAGCCGTCCGGGAACTTGAAGTGGGATTCCATCGCGGTCCAGAAGTCCTGGTTCTGCGCTTGCGAGCGGTCCCAGATCCGTTCCGCCAGCGATTGCGGGTCATTGCGCATCCGCTCCGGCTCGCCCTGATGCACCACGGCGTCCACCTGGCCGCGCAGCGCGTTGGGGCCGGTGCCTTCGATGGTGCTCTTGTTGGGGCGGCTGAAATAGCGGTCGCCGACAAACTGGTTGCCGCGCATGCCCTGGTAGTCGTTGCCTATCTTGTCTATGAAGTCGGCCAGCATCTGGCTGCCGGGATGGCTGGCCAGCAAGGCGTTGGCGAAGTACGGCGTCGAGCTGCCGCTGGCTTCGCGCTTGCCTTCGGCCAGACCGACCAGCATCAGGTCCGGATGCGCGTGTAGGGCGCCGCTCAGCGCTTGAGTGCATTCCAGGTCGATGTCGGCGTAGACGCCGCCGTAGGTATGCAGGATTTCGTAGCGGGCGATGTCGGAGGCGGCCGGGTAGGCGCCGTTGCGGCCGACGATTTCATGCTGGTAGGCGTCGCGGTTTTTCAGCTGGAGATCGCTGGGATCGCTCAGGTCGCGGATGCGGATATTGCCGCGGTCGGCGAACTGCTCGCGCAGCGTCTGCAGCGCGTCGGTATCGCGCGGGCAGTCTTCGGCGCAGCGGTCCCAGGCCTTGACGGTTTGGTCCAGTATCAGCCGGTCGGCCTGCAGAAACTTGTCGTCGTTGCCGTGCGTCTGTTGCTGGAAAACCTGCAGGACCTTGGCCGCGTTCTCCGGCGTGACTTTGCCGCCGTCGGGCAGCAGCGCCTGAGACAGGGCCTGGTTGCCTTTGGCGCCCAGTTCCTTGTTCAGCTCGCCCAGCGCCTGTTTCTGCGCGGCGCGGTTCAGCGCGGTGTCCGGCTGTTGCAAGGTGGTCTTTACCTGGCTGAACAGGCCGCGGAACAGTTTTTCCTGCTGGTACTGCTTGGCGTCCGGGAATAGCGCGTTGACCTGCTCCCTGACTTCCTTGTTTGCCGCGTAAGCGCCGAATTGTTTGGAATCCACCCAGAGATTGACCGTGCTGTCCGGGTTTTTATCGGACCATTCGCGCAGGTATTGCTGCTGGCTGGATCCCGGTTTGGAGCCGACCCAGACCATGTGAATTTCCGACGGCACCGCCTTGAAATCGCCTTTGTCGTAAACCTGGGAAAAGCCGCGGTTTGCCTGGGTCGATTCCACGCCGGAAGGGGAAGAGAGATTTTGCGGGCGAGCGTTTACTGCCGAATTCACAATCATGTCAGCTCCTGCAATCAAGGACGAAAAGAAGTGAGTGCATTTAAACGCAGCCATAAATCAATCGCTTACAAAAAGCGCTCACCGAAAACCTTTTTACTATAAAGGTCAAAATGCGGACGCCGCCGCCGCGGAGTTTCAAGCCCGGGGCGGACGGGAATGGCGGCGGGAGGGACGATGAGACCGGTCGGAAAGGAGGGCGTGTTGCCGGCCCAGGCCGTTTTCTGCGCCGGCGGCCGACGGAAGACGGCCGTGGCCGGCGACGATCGTCAACAGGCGTCAGGCCCGTTCCGCCATTCCGCGCAGATAGCGGCGGGTCAGGCAGGCGTCGGCCAGTTGTTGCATGATCAGCGCGCGCAGCGGCGATACGCCGGGACGGGGAGCCTGGCCGCGACTGAGCTTGCGCAGCTGGAACTTGACGACGGCCATATTGGCCAGTGACGCCAACGGCTTGTTCTTCCAACGGATAGGCGGCAGCGCCGGCGCGCTGTCCCGGCCGCTTAGCCAATCGCGCGGCAGCATCGGGTTGATGGCCAGCGCGGTGCCGATGCCCACCATGTCGACCCCGCTGTTTACCACTTGCTCGGCGACCGGCCGGCGGCGGATGCCGCCGGTGACCATCACCGGCATCCGCGCGACGGTGCGGATGTCGCGGGCGAATTCGACGAAATAGGCTTCGCGGGCCAGCGTGCGTCCGTCGCGGGCCTGGCCCTGCATCGCCGGGGCTTCATAGCTGCCGCCGGACAACTCGACCAGATCGACGGCCAGATCGTTGAGCAGCGTCACTACCTGCCGGGCGTCGTCTACGCTGAAGCCGCCGCGCTGGAAGTCGGCGGAGTTGAGCTTGACCGCCACGGCGAAGCCGGGCGAGACCGTGGCGCGGACCGCCTTGACGATTTCCAGCAGCAGCCGGGCCCGGTTTTCCAGCGAGCCGCCCCAGGCATCGGTCCGCCGATTGCTGAGCGGCGACAGGAACTGGCTCAGCAGATAGCCGTGGGCCGCGTGGATTTCCACCCCGTTGAAGCCGGCGGACTCCGCCAGATGGGCGGTTCGGGCAAAGCGGCCTATCACCTCGGCTATCATCTGATGCGTCATCTCTTCCGGCATCGCGAAATGCCGGGACATCTTGCCCAGTTCCAGCGGCACCGCCGACGGCGCCCAGGTCTGCTGCTTCATCCGGGCGGGCATCTGCCGGCCCGGATGATTGATCTGCAGCCAGAACTGCGCGCCGTTGGCGCGGCCGGTCCGGGCCCAGCGCTTGAACTGGTCGAGGTGCCGCTCGTTTTCCAGCACCACGCCACCCGGTCCGGTCATCGCGCGGCGGTCCACCATCACATTGCCGCTGATCAGCAGGCCGGCGCCGCCGTCCGCCCAGGCCTGGTAGAGGCGCAGCAGGGCCTCGGCCGGCGCGTGTTCGGCGTCCGCCATATTCTCTTCCATCGCGGCCTTGGCGATGCGGTTCGGAATGCTGGAACCATTGGGCAGCGCCAGCGTGTCGAATACTTTCATCGGAGATCCTCCAGTTGACTCAAACTCAACCATAAGCTTAAAGTTAAGTTTAAGGTCAAGCGCTTTCGAGAGGGAGAGATGAAGATTGGCGAATTGGCGAAGCGCAGCGGCTTGACGGCCTCCCGCATTCGCTTTTACGAGGCGAACGGACTGATATCGGCGGTGGAGCGCCAGGCCAATGGCTACCGCGACTACGGACCGGAGGCGCTGTGGGTTCTGGAGATCATCGCCGGCGCCCAGGGCGCGGGCTTCTCGCTGGAAGAGATACGCCACCTGCTGCCGGTGGCGCCGGATGCCTGGCGGCACGAAGCCTTGCTGGACGGGCTGAAGAGCAAGGTCGCGGAAATCGAACGGCTGCAGGCGCGGCTGGCGCAGAGCAGGGCGCAGCTGCTGCTCGCCATCGACAGCATAGAAAACGGTCCCGACGGGCTGACGTGCGCGGACCGCGCGCAATGGGTATTGAACCGGCTGCGCGACGATTGCGACGGGGCGGGCTCGCCGCCATCGGCGTGATGGCGGGCGCGTCAGGCCATCGTCATCGCTTCCCGTTCCGCTGGAAATCCCTATATTGTTGTCGGTGCTTCCCCCTCCATCACCGCATGGGATCAAACTCATATGCAACTGATCAGTCAGAACTTCCAGGACGGACGGCCGATTCCGGGCGAATTCGCGTTCGCCGTGCCCGACGCGGCCAGCCGCATCGCCCTGTCGGCCAACCGCAATCCCCACCTGGCATGGAGCGGCGCGCCGGCGGGCACCCGTTCCTTCGTCATCGTCTGCCATGATCCGGACGTGCCCAGCCGCGGCGACGACGTCAACCAGGCCGGCCGCGTCGTGCCGGCCTCGCTGCCGCGCGTCGATTTCTTCCACTGGCTGCTGCTGGACATTCCGGCCGGCACCGCCGAAGTCGCGGCCGGCTCGCATTCCTCGGCCGTCACGCCGCGCGGCAAGCCGGGACCGGCCGCGCCCGGCGGGCTGCGCCACGGCATCAACGACTACACCGCCTGGTTCGCCGGCGACGAGCAGATGGGCGGCGACTACTACGGTTACGACGGCCCGTGCCCGCCGTGGAACGACGAGCGGGTCCACCATTACGTCTTCACCGTCTACGCGCTGGCGACGCCGACGCTGGACATCGAGGGCGCGCCGACCGGCGCCAAGGTCAGCGCGGCGCTGGCCAAGGCCGAGGTCTTGGGCCAGGCCAGCCTGACCGGCCTGTACAGCCTGAATCCGGACGTCGCGGTAGGCTGAGCGGAGGCGCCGGACGGGAGCGGCGCCGATGCGCCGCCCCGTTGGCCGGCCTGCCTTGCGGGGCGACTTCTGCCGATGCCGCAAAAAGATCGCGTACAGGCTCTTACTGCGGCATCGACGGCATGATGACCTGTTGCGCGATCTCCATGCCCTCGGGCGTGGCCCAGGTGCCGACCAGCTCGGCGATCGCCTGGTTGGTGCTGGACAGCGTCGCGCCGGCCTGTTCCATCCGCCGCAGCGCCATGTCGTCGGCCAGCTTGCCGGGCGAGCCGCCGGCGTCGGCGATCACCTGCACCTGGTAGCCCATGCCGACCAGGCTGAGCACCGGAAACACCGTGCAGACGTCGTTGGTGACGCCGGCGACGATCAGCTTCTTGCGGCCGGTGGCCCGCACCGCGGCGGCGAAGTTCGGGTCGTCCATCGCGTTGACGATGCCGGCGCGCTTGACGCGCGCGTCGAACGCGGCGGGCAGGATGTCGGCCAGCTCGGCGAGCAGCGGCCCCTGCGCGTAGTCTTCCATGCTGGAGGTTAGCACCGCCGGCATCTTCAGGATGCGGGCCGCCTGGGCCAGCATCAGCGCGTTGCGCTTCATCTCCTCGAAGGGCAGCGAGCGCACCCAGCCCATTGTTCCGACCTGATGGTCGATCAGCAACAGCGCCGCATTGTCGGCGGTATATCGTTCAAAACTCATGCTTGATGCTCCTGGTGTCGATTCAACGACGAAGTCAGGGGTTGCCCCTGGAAAAACACGATGTGGGCCGGCCCGTTGCGGGCCTGGACCACGACGGCGCGGGAGCGGCCGTCGGCCGGATACACCGGCAGGCTTAGTCCGTCCGGCGTGAACGGCGTCCCGTCGATGGCGGCCTCGCCGGCAATCGGCAGCAGGAAGGCGCCGCCGCCGGCGGGAACGGTGAGCGTCACCGATGCGCCGTCCTCCAGCTCGATGTCCAGCAGCGTGACCGGCGTCGGCGGCGTCAACGGCGAGGTCCGGCCGTCGAAAGTTCCCAGCGCGACGCGGATGCGCGCGCCGGGCGGGCGGACCTGAGGAATGTCTTCCGGCGCCAGGCTGTGCGCCGATGGCGGGCCGTTTTGGGCTGCCGGCGGCAGCTGCACGAAAATCTGCAGCGAATGCACGGTCTTGCCGGCCTCGGCCGGGTCTTCCTGGTGGACGATGCCGCTGCCGGCGGCGGTCCAGTGCAGGCCGCCGGGGCGGATCCGGTTGCGCGTGCCCAGCGAGTCGCGGTTGTCGATGCCGGTTTCCGAGTCGGCGAACACATAGGACACCGCGGAGAAGCCGGCATGCGGATGCGCCGGGAAGGTCGGGGCGCTCATCCAGGCGTGGTCGACGCCGATGAAGGGGTCCAGCCGGCCGGCGGCGTCGCGCAATCCATGGGCCCGGAAGTGGTCGCCGCGGCTGAGCGGGCGCAAGTTGGCGATGACGGGCATGATGGCTTCCGGTCTCAGTTCGGCGCGAGCAGCGCCGGATAGTCGGTATAACCTCTTGCGCCGCCGCCGTAGAAGGTGGCGCGGTCGGCCTCGTTCAGCGGGGCGTCCGCCTGCAGCCTGGCGACGAAGTCGGGATTGGCGAGAATCATCTGGCCGTAGGACTCCAGGTCCGCCAGGCCGGACTCGACGTCCGAGCCTATCCGTTCGCGCGGTTGGCCGGGACGGTTCAGGATCAGGCTTTGTTGCCAGAGCCGGCGCAGGTCCCGCAGCAGCGCCTCGTCGCCCAGATGCATCAGGTGCAGATAGGCCAGGCCGAGCTTGTCCAGTTCGGCGACCAGGTGCCGATACAGCGCCGGGCCTTCCGGGCCTTCGTCTATGCCCCAGATCGGCGTGCCGGGCGACAGCCGGATGCCGGTCCGCTCGGGGCCGATTTCGTCGGCGATGGCGGCGGCGACCTCGATGGCGAAGCGGGCCCGGTTTTCGATGGAGCCGCCATAGCGGTCGGCGCGCTGGTTGGCGCTGGGCGCCAGGAACTGCTGGATCAGATAGGCGTTGGCGCCGTGGATTTCGACGCCGTCCGCGCCGGCCTCGATGGCGCGCCGCGCGGCCAGGCGGAAGTCCGCCACGGTTTGGCCGATCTCGTCCAGGCTCAGCGCCCGCGGTTGCGGAATGTCCTGCATGCCGGTCGGCGTGAACATCTGGGTGTTTGGCGCGATGGCCGACGGCGCGACGGCTTGCCGATGATGGGGCGTATTGTCCGGGTGCGACATCCGGCCGACGTGCATCAGCTGGATGAAGAGGCGGCTGCCGTGGCGGTGGACCGCCGAGGCGACGTTGCGCCAGCCGGCCACATGCGCGTCGGTGTAGATGCCGGGCGTGGCCAGATAGCCCTGGCCGTCGTCGGAAGGCTGGGTGCCTTCGGCGATGATCAGCCCGACGCTGGCGCGCTGCGCGTAGTAGGTGGCCGCCAGCTCGCCCGGCGTGCCGTCGAGGCCGGCGCGGCTGCGCGTCATCGGCGCCATCGCGATGCGGTTCTTCAGCGGGTGGCGGCCCATCGTGGCCGGCGTGAAAATCGTGTTCATGCGTCTTCCTTTGCGGTGATCCGTGTGCGGTCGGCAAACCGGATTTCTATCGATCCCGCAATCACTGCAAGCGGCTGCGCGGCGACGGCTTGGTTCGACTTGCCGGAGTCCATCATCCCCTTGTTTTTTAATGGGATAAATATGGTATTTTGGAAAGGATTGATCCAAATATGGAGCAGTGAGTGGAGTTGCTGAACGATATGGCCTTATTCGTCGAGGTGGTCAAAGCCAGGGGCTTTCGCGGCGCGGCGGAGGCCACCGGCGTGCCCAACTCGACGCTGTCGCGCCGGGTTTCCGCGCTGGAAAAGGCCATCGGCCTGCGCCTCCTGCACCGGACGACGCGCAAGGTAGAGCTGACCGAGGCCGGCTTGATCTACTACGAGCGCTGCCGCCGCATCGTCGACGAGGCGCGGCTGGCGCATGAACAGCTGGGCGACATGCTGGCCCAGCCTGTCGGGGTGCTGCGGGCCTCGCTGCCGGTCGATTTCGCGGTCGCCTACCTGGCGCCGCTGATCGCGGAATTCGCCCGGCAGCACCCCGGCCTGGCGTTCGACTTCGATCTGACGCCGCGGCGCGCCGACCTGGTCAGCGAGCCGTTCGACGTCGCGATCCGCATGGGCGCGCCGGAGAATTCGCAGCTGATCGCGCGCCACCTCGCCTCGCTGCCGACCGAGCTCTACGCCTCTCCGGGCTATCTGCGACAACGCGGCATGCCGGCGGCGCCGGCCGAGCTGGCGGGCCACGAATGCCTGAGCATGCAGAAGGCCGGCGCCGGATCCTGGACGCTGGAGAGCGGCGGGCAACAGGCCAGCGTCGCGATAGGGGGACGGTTCGCGCTGAACAGCGTCGGCCTGATGCGCCGCCTGGCGGCGCTGGACATGGGCATCATCCTGATTCCGGCGGCCGTGGTGGCCGACGAACTGGCCGCCGGCAGCCTGCAGCGCGTTCTGCCGGCGTGGTCCGGCGCGCCGATTCCGGTGTATGCGATCACAGAGACCCGGCTGATCCCGGCCAAGACCCAGCGCTTCATCGAGTTTCTGCGCGTGCGGCTGGCGCGGCGCTAGCGCCGCGACGGACACCGCTTGCGCGCCGGTGGCCGCTTTCGTAGAATCGATGGCAATGGAGATGGCATTCCTCCGATAAGCGCTTGATCCAAGCTGATGATGCCTACAGTGTTCCCTGGACCGGGAAGCTGTGGGCGCGCGCTCGGCTTTTCCTCCGTCCAGGCCTGTTCAACGATGAGAACGACTGGACCCGCATGACCGCAAACCCAATCCCCGAACCGCTCGCCATCCTGCCTCATATCGTCAAATGGCTGCTCCTCGCCGGCCTGGTGGCCGCGCTGGCCGGCACGGCGTCCGCCTTCTTCCTGTTCGCGCTGGACTGGGCGACGGCGACCCGCCTGTCCCATCGCTGGCTGATCTGGCTGCTGCCGCTGGCCGGCTTTCTGGTCGGCCTCGCCTATTGGCGGCTGGGCCGCGAGGTCGAGGCCGGCAACAATCTGCTGATCGACGAAATCCACGACCCCAGGAAAGTGATCCCGCTGCGGATGGCGCCGCTGGTGTTGATCGGCACCGTGGCCTCCCACCTGTGCGGCGGCTCGGCCGGCCGCGAGGGCACGGCGGTGCAGATGGGCGGCGCGCTGGCCGACCAGCTCAACCACCTGCTGCCGCTGCGGCCGGAAGACCGCCGCATTCTGTTGATGGCCGGCATCAGCGCCGGTTTCGCCTCGGTATTCGGCACGCCGCTGGCCGGCGCCATCTTCGGACTGGAGGTGCTGGCGATCGGCCGCCTGCGCTACGACGCCATCCTGCCGTGCATGGCGGCGGCCATCGTCGCCGACCGGGTCGGGCTGGCCTGGGGCGTGCATCACACGCATTACGTCATTCCCTTCGTTCCGGACCTGAGCGGCTGGGGCCTGATCGCCTCGGCGATCGCCGGCGTGATCTTCGGCCTGACCGGCAAGCTGTTCGCCGACTCGGTGCACGCGATCTCGGCGCAATTCAGGCGGCGGGTCGGCTTCGCGCCGGCGCGTCCGCTGATAGGCGGCGTCATCGTTGCGCTCGCCGCCGCGGCGATCCCGGCCGACGCCTACCTGGGCCTGGGCATTCCGACCATCGTCTCCGCCTTCCAGCAGCCGTTGCCGGCCTACGATTTCGCCGGCAAGCTGGCGTTCACCGCGATGACGCTGGGCGCCGGCTTCAAGGGCGGCGAGGTGACGCCGCTATTCTATATCGGCGCGACGCTGGGCAACGCGCTGGCGCCGCTGCTGCATCTGCCGTTTCCGTTGCTGGCCGGCATGGGCTTCGTCGCGGTATTCGCCGGCGCGGCCAATACGCCGCTGGCGTCGACGGTGATGGCGGTGGAACTGTTCGGGCCGGAAATCGGCGTCTATGCCGCGCTGGCCTGCGTGGTCAGCTATCTGTGCTCCGGCCACACCGGCATCTACCGGGCGCAGCGCGTCGGCCATGCCAAGCGGCGCGGCGTGCCGGAGAAGGTGAGACTGTCGGAGCTGCCGGCCCTGCGCCGCGATGCCGGGCGGGCGGGGGACAAGCGCGAATAGATGTCGGCATCGAGGCGTGGGGCGGCATGCCTGATCTTTCGGATAGTTTGGTTTGGAATGGTTGCTATCAAACCGGTTGACAGCCTGTGATAGACTGCCGCGTCAATACGCATGCGTGTAATCACCCTCGATACGAGGGTGTTTCTATTTCGGGTTTCCAGCATGGACATCAACCAACTCCTCGCCAGCTTCGCCTCCGCCTTCACCCAGGACAACCGCCTGCTGACGCTGGCGCTCGGCCACGGCGACATCGCCGCCGGGCAACTGCTGCCGCAGACCCTGAGCGGCGAGGAGGGCGTGTCCCGACCGTACCGCTACACCGTCAGCTGCCTGTCGCCCGACGCCAACATCGAACTGAAGACCCTGCTCGGCCAGAGCGCCCGCCTCGGCATCGCCGACGCCCAGGGCCGCGAAACCGTCCGCTGCGGCGTCGTCAGCCAGGCCCGCCTCGCCGGTTCAGACGGCGGCTTCTCCCGCTACGAACTGAGCATCGAGCCGCCGTTCGCGCTGCTGCGCCACCGCCGCGCCTCGCGCGTGTTCCAGGACTTGAGCGTGCCGGCCATCGTCCAGCAGATCGTCCAGGAACATCAGGCCGCCAACCCGGCCTTCGCCCGGGTGCAGACGCTGGAGATCCAGGTCGGCCAGGCCAGTCCCCGCAGCTACTGCCTGCAGTATCGCGAAAGCGACTACGACTTCATCGTCCGCCTGCTGCACGAAGAAGGCTATGCCTGGCGCTTCGAGCACATCGACGGTGACTCGCCCCAGGTCAAGCTGGTGGTGTTCGACGACGTCTACAGCCTGCCGCCGGCCGAAGTCGATCGGGTGCGCTTCCACCGTAGCGACGCCACCGAGGAAGAAGACGGCCTGACCGACTGGCAGGCGGCGCGCCAGATCGTGCCCGGCAGCGTCGCGCTGGCCAGCTTCGACTACCGGCCGGTCAGCGCCCAGCACAGCGGCGACAGCAGCCAGATCGACCAGGGCCAGACCGGTCAGTCGCTGCAATCCAGCCTGCAGGACTACGATCCACAGGGCCTGTACTACGCCGGCGACGCCGACCAGCTGTCGCACTACGCCCGGCTGCGCCAACAGGCGCACGACGCCGCAGCCAAGACCTTCGAGGGGACCGGCAGCATCCGCGGCCTGACCGCCGGCCAGTGGTTCCGGCTGGACGATCACCCGGCGCACGAAGGCGACGCCGCCGAACAGCGCGAATTCGTCGTCACCGGCCAGAGCTTCCAGGTTCAGAACAACTTGCCGACAGACCTCGCCTCGATACTCCCCTCGCCCCTGGCGGGAGAGGGGCAGGGGGAGAGGGGGATCAACGCCGAGACCGCCCCATTCACCACCCAAATCCAGGCGCAGCGACGCGGCATTCCGCTGACGCCGGCCTACGCCCATACGGAACAGGCCAAGCCGACCAGCCTGGGCGTGCAGACCGCCACCGTGGTCGGCCCGGCCGGGTCCGAAGTGCACACCGACGAACAGGGCCGGATCAAGGTGCAGTTCCACTGGCAGCGGCCGGACGAGCACCCGACGATAGGCGCCGGCCTCGACGACAAATCGTCGTGCTGGCTGCGGGTGGCGATGCCGTCGGCCGGCGCCGGCTGGGGCCACCAGTTCCTGCCGCGCCTCGGCCAGGAAGTGCTGGTGGACTTCATCGAAGGCGACATCGACCGTCCGGTGATCACCGGCGTGCTGTACAACGGCGGCCACCCGCCGCCGGAGTTCAGCGGCGCCGGCAGCCTGCCGGCCAACAAGACGCTGTCCGGCATCAAATCGAAAGAACACCAGGGCGGCGGCTATAGCGAGCTGCTGTTCGACGACACGCCCGGCGAAGTGCGGGCCAAGCTCAGCAGCGAGCCGGGCAAGACCCAGCTGAACCAGGGCTTCCTCGCCCACCCGCGCAGCAACGGCAAGGCGCAGCCGCGCGGCGACGGTTTCGAGTTGCGCACCGACAAGCACGGCGCGATCCGCGCCGCCCACGGCCTGCTGTTGAGCACCGAAGCGCAGAACGGCGCGTCCGGCAAACAATTGGCCAGAGAGCACGCCCAGTCGCAGCTGGACAGCGCGCTGAACCTGGCGCAGTCAATGGCCGAGGCGGCGGCGGGCCAGCTGGCCGACACGATGGAGACCGGTCCGGACGGCATAGACCCGGACAACGGCAAGAGCGGCAACAAGGCCGACGGCCATCTGCAGCACCACGTCGAGGCGCTGAAGGCCTGGGAAGCCGGGTCGAATACCGACAAGGACGGCAAAACCGCCAAAGACCAGGCGGGCCAGCAGCCGCTGCTGGTGCTGTCGGGCCCGGCGGGCATCGTCAGCACAAGCGAGCAGAGCCAGACCCTCAGCGCCGGGCAGAACCTAAACCTGGTGGCGCAGCGTGACGCGAACCAGGTGACGGGCCGGCGCTGGATTCACAACGTCGGCCAGCACATCAGCCTGTTCGTGGCGGGAGTGAAGGACAAGGTGGCGCTGAAGCTGATCGCGGCGAAGGGCAAGGTGCAGGTGCAGGCGCAGAGCGACGCGATGGAGCTGACGGCCGATCAAGAGCTGACGATCACTGCCGTCAAGGGCAAGGCGCAGATCGCCGCCAGCCAGGAAGTGCTGCTGAGCAGCGGCGGCGGCTACATCCGCATCGCCGGCGGCAATATCGAGATCCATTGTCCCAGCGAGGTCAGCGTCAAGGGGGCCAGCCACCAGCTGAGCGGCCCGGCCAGCCTCAGCACGCCGATGCCGGTTTACGCCAAGCCCGGCACCGGCAATCTGCAGGTGATCCACGAGTTCGCCAATGGATATTCGATGAACCAGGGCAAATTCGTCGTCACCGACGCGCTGGGCGTCAAGCACAGCGGCGTGCTGGACGAGGCCGGCAAGGCGATGGTCAACGGCCTGCCGCTCGGGCCGGCGGAAGTCCAGTTCCTGGGCCGTCCGAACAAGGACAAGGCCGACATCTTCCCGTTCGTCGCGCAACCGGAAGAGGCGGTCAAACAACTGGGCGGCGAGGCGGTGAAGAAGCAGGCGATGAGCCAGCTCTCCAGTCTGGTGGGCAAGGCGGTGCCGCCCGGCGTCGCCGCGGCCGCCGGCCAGTTGGCGCAGGCCAAGAACACGGTGGACCAGGCCAGGCAGATGGCCGGCCAGGCGCAGTCGATGCTGCAGCAGGCCCGCGACGTCAAACAGCTGGCCTCCACCGCCGCCGCCAGTCCGGACACAGCCAAGCTGCTCAAGAAAATACTATAAAAGACACCCTTCATCATGACGACCGCAGACCTCGCCCGACCCGTAGCCGTTATTCCCGCCACGCCTCAAGCCGCCGCCCAGGCCCTGCAGCAAACCGGTAAAGACTTCGATCAATGGCTGCGTAGCATCAGCGACGGCCACCTGTCGGTGGAAAGCCTCAGGACCATCGCCTCCGCGGTGCCGGTGGTGGGCAATTTGATTTCCATCGGCGACGTTATCGTCGACGTCGTCGACATGTCGGAAAAGTCCCGCGCGAATCAGGAAGTGGACGTTTTCGACTGGCTGTTCCTCGGCGTGGACCTGGTCGGCGTGATTCCGGCCGCCGGCGGTTTGTTCAAGATGGGCGCGCGACCCACGCTGAAACTGTGCGCCACCAGCCTGCGCCGCGCCGGCAAGGATTGGGCCAAGGGCGAGATCGAGGCAGGCTTGGCGAGCAAGCTGATTTCCATGTTGCCGGCCAGCTACCGCAATTCGCCGGCGGAGTGGGTGAAGTACGTCGACGGCAAGATTCAGAGCGAACTGAAGGAGTGCGGCGGCAAGGGCGCCACCATCATCGCCGGCATGGGCGAGCTGCTGAGCAGCCTAGGCAGCGGCAAGTTCGGCGCCTATGTGCAAAAGAACGTTCCGCACGCACCGGTCCGCTACAACCTCAACAAAACCAACGACCAGGGTTTCTGGGGCACGATCAGCGCCCATCTGCACGCTTTGAATCAGGCCGCCGCCGATGCCAGCGCCGAGGTGGCGGCCGGCATGACGGTGACCGCCGCCAAACAGGTCGACTCCATGTTGAAGGGCACGGCCTCCGCCCGCCTGATGCAGCGGCTGGGCGCGGCGATGGCCAAGTGGGCCGGCATGCTGGTGGACATGCTGATGAAGATGTACAGCAGTCACTTGAAGCCGCTGCTGGACAAGCTGTTGAAGGCTTTCCTGAAGCATTTGCCGGCCAAGGCCGCGGCGGTGGCCGGCAAGGTGGCGAATACGGCCAAGAAGAAGGTGGCCCAGGTCGCGCACGAGGTCTCGACCAAGTTCAAACAATTGGCCAAGCCGGGGCCCAAGTGCGTTTGCGCCGCATCGCCGCAGTCCATAGGCTTCGCCTTGGGCGAGGAGTCGCTGCAGCACACGGACTTTTCACTGCCCGGCGTGCTGCCTATCGTTTGGACCCGGCAATATCGGTCCAATTTCGACGGCAACGACCAGCATGGCGAGCTGGGCGCGCGCTGGAGCGTCGTCTATGCCGCCCGCCTCGATATCGAAGGCGAGCAGCTGAAACTGCATGACGACAGCGGCCGCACGCTGGAATACCCGCTGCTGCCGGAAGGCGAGTCTTACAAGGATGAGATCGAGGGTTACACGCTGACCCGCTTGTCCGATACCCTGCTGTCTCAAACCTTCGGCCACGATCTGATCCAGCTGTACGAGCGCCACGGCGACAGCTTCCGTCTGGCCATGATCAAGGACCGCGCCGGTAACAGCATTGCGATGAACTTCCGCGGCGGACGTCTCAGCCAGCTGGTCAGCAGCGCCGGCTACGCGGTGGACCTGAGCCACGATGCCATCGGCCGCATCACCCGGATGACGTTGCAGAACCTGGAAACCGGCCAGCCGCGGCGCACGCTGGCCGAGTACCGCTACAGCGACATTCCGCCGCTTGGCGGCGATGCTGGCGATCTGCTGGCGGCCACCGACGAAAACGGCCAGAGCTGGAGCTATCAGTACCAGCACCACCTGCTGACCCGCTATACCGACCGCACTGATCGCGGCGTCACGCTGGAGTGGGACGGCGGGCATCTGGACGCGCGCGCCATCCGCGAATACGCCGACGACGGTAGCCTGGACATCCGCCTGCGCTGGGACGAGAACATCGATCTGACTTATGTCACTGACGCCTATGGCCGCACCACCGAATACTATTTCGACGAAAAAGGCTACAACTACCGCATCGTCTATCCGGACCATAAGGAAGAGTGGTTCGAGTACGATGGCGACAAGAGATTGCTCAGCCATGTCTACCCGGACGGCACCGACGAGCGTTTCGACTACGACGCCAACGGCAACCTGAGCCTGCACGAGCGCCGCGACGGCGGCGAAGTGCGTTTCGCTTACGACGAGCAGGACAATCTGGTCGAGATCGTCGACCCGATGGGCGAGAAGTGGCTACGGACTTACGACGACAAGGGGCAGTTGGTCGAAGAAACCGACCCCTTGGGCCACAAGACCAAGTACGCGTATAACGAGCAGGGTCTGCCGGTGGCCGTCACCGACGCCAAGGGCGGAGCCAGGAAGATAGCCTACCGTCCGGACGGCTTGCTGGAGAGCTATACCGACTGCTCCGGCAGCGCCACCCAGTGGCAGTACGATGAGCGCGGCCGGCCGCAGTTGGCCATCGACGCGATGGGCAACGCCACCCGCTATCAGTACGCCGCCAACGGCACGCTGCAAGCCATCGTCCAGCCGGACGGCCAGGCGACCCGGCTGGAGCACGACGCCGAGGCGCGGCTGCTGAAGCTGACCGACCCGCTGGACCGCCCCACCCATTACGATTACGACAAGGCCGGCCGGCTGCAAAAGCGCACCGACGCCAACGGCCACAGCCTGGGCTACCAGTACGACAAGCTGGGCCGCCTGACGGCGCTGCGCAATGAAAACCACCGCTACTACCGCTTCGACTACGACGAAGGCGGCCGTCTGGCGGCCGAAACCGGCTTCGACGGCAGCATCACCCGCTACGTCTACGATCAGGCGGGCCGGCTGGCGCAGCAGGTGGAGGGCGATATCGCCACCGACTACCGTTACGACCGCGCAGGCCGGCTCACCGAGCGCAGCGCGCCGAACAGCCAGGAGAGCTTCGGCTACGACGCGGCCGGCCGACTGTTCCAGGCCAGCAACCGCTACGCCAGCCTGCGCTGGGCCTACGATCCGGTGGGCAATGTCGCCGAGGAACACCATGGCTACCACGTCGCCGGGCTGAAGCAGACCTTCCGCTGGCAGCACGAGTACGACAAGCTGGGCAACCGCGTCGCCACCATCCGCCCGGACGGCCACCGCGTCGACGTGCTCAACTACGGCAGCGGCCACGTCCACGGCCTGCTGTTCGGCCAGCGCGACATCATCAATCTTGAGCGCGACAAGCTGCACCGCGAAACCCAGCGCGTGCTGGGCAACGCCTTGCAGCAGACGCTGGGCTACGACAAGGCGGGCCGACTGGCCAGCCAGCGGCTGAGCGGCGCCACCCAGTGGCAGCGGCAGTACCAGTACGACGCCGCCGGCCAGTTGACTGGCATCCAGGACAACCGCGGTGGCCAGCTCAGCTACCGCTACGACCCGGTGGGCCACCTGCTGGAGGCCGCCACGCCCAAGGGCGTGGAAAGCTTCCGTTTCGACCCGGCCGGCAACCTGCTGGACAATGCCCCGGCCGCCGACGGCCATCAGGAGAACAGCCTGCTGGGCAATCTGCTGAGCCAGTACGCCGGTCGCCACTACCGTTACGACAGCCGCGGCAATCTGGTCGAGAAACGCGTCAACGGCAGCCTCACCAAGCTGGAATGGGACAGCCACAACCGGCTGTCCAGCCTGACCGCGCCGGATGGCCGGCGCACCGACTATCACTACGACCCGCTAGGCCGCCGCATCGCCAAGATCTGCGAGGGTCAGGCCACGCTGTACGGCTGGGACGGCGACGTGTTGGCCTTCGAAACCGGGGACGAGGCAGCAGTGCACTACCTGTTCGAGCCGGAAAGCTTCGTGCCGCTGGCCCAGGTGCACACCGACGCGATCCGCGGCGTCAAGGTGCCGGCCTGGAGCCAGCACAACCCTTATGATCCGGACAAGGACCCGTTGCGCCGGCCCCTGGCCGAGCCGAATGGGCCGAAGGCGGTGTACTACTATCACACCGACCACCTGGGCACGCCGCAGGCGCTGACCGACGAGGAGGGCAGGCTCGCGCTGGAAATGGATTACAAGGCCTGGGGCCAGGCGCGCGAGATCATCGCCGACGCCGCCGGCAAGGCCGGCATCCGCAATCCCTTCCGTTTCCAGGGGCAGTACCATGACGACGAGTCAGGGCTGCACTACAACCGATATCGTTACTATGATCCGGAGATAGGGCGGTTTATTTCACGGGATCCGATTGGGTTGCGTGGTGGTTATAATCTTCACAACTATGCAGTAAATCCTATTGAGTGGATTGATCCAAGCGGTCTCACTGCAAGAAAGCAAGCAACCAAGCCAAATCAGCAATGTAAAAAAGAATGTAGAAAAGAGTGGGCGGTAGACAAGTTTGATAAGATTTGTGAGGGCAGATTGAATGGAAAGGCTGTAAAGTACATGAGAGATCCTGATACCAAGCTTTGGTGGTCAAAGGATACTGAAAATCATGGCGGATCTGCTTGGAAGGTTATGAAACAAGAGGGGAAACAGCTGAAGCATCAGGCTGATGCAGATGTGTTTGGTGACTATATGCTTGACAAACACAAAGGTGATACCGGGAAAGTTATGGATATGAAGAATATGAAATGTAAGGATGCCTAAATGAAAATACAAAAAATAAAAGATGTTTTTGGAGATGACTGCTTTTCAAGTGCAGTCTTTTATAAATATAAAGATAGTCTGCGATTTGAGATCAGCGAGAGTGATAGTAGGCTTCGGCAGTTTATTGTTGCGTATGGAAATTTAAAAAGTATACTGGATGCGGTTTTTTCAAATGATATTGAAGTTTATTGTTGCCTAAGTCTATGCGGAGCGAACCTGCTGTCTGCATTGTCTCAGTTTAGAGAGCTAGATAGAGGTGGATTTTCATTTCCGGCAGAGAGATTTGTTGAGTCGGAGATAAATGATGATGAGAAGATTGTGAGATTAATGTTTAAAATTGAAAGGGGGGAGTGCGATAAGTTAATTTGGATGAAAATTGCGCATGAGTTGGGCATAAGCCCATCTGTATGGCTTGATTTGCATATCTTTAGTCTCGAAAGTGAAGTTTTTGCTCATCCTTATGATGAGCGTGGTATTGATATTATTGGTAAGAAGAGTAAACTTAAATCAATTTTTGACAAAATGCATCACTTGCTGATTGATTATGATATGGATAAGATGGAAAAGAGTTTTCGAAGTGGCGTTTGATTGATAGTGTTTTTGTTCGTTGTTCTATACTAAGATTTCTATGCACTTTTATTAGGTTTGATAGTCAAGCACTATTGTTATAGCTGGGCGGTCGTATCGCGCAGAATCACAATCTCTATGCTATGTTGTGTGGCTAGACTAGCGTTTGCTAGTTTTTGAAACCCAGGATTTAGGGCTGATATCGCAGCTAGTGGTTTCGACTTGGTGGCGTCCATAGCCTCAAGCTTATGCCATCACCAACTCCTTCATCTTTGCCTACTCTTTTACGTCTTCTTTTTGATACTCGTTGTTAGCTGGCTTGTCAGTGATACATGCTTGGCATATCACGGAGAAGCGAAGCGGATTCGCCGGCCACCGTTCCAAGGGCGTGGTCGTGGAGTCGGAACGATGGTGGACGGCAACAGTCTATAGGCATGCCAAGGCGGGAGGCCTCGCTGGACTCCTTGGCGGAGCGGACTCCCGGCCTGTCATTTCCCATTTAGAAAAGCGATGCCAGCCATTGAAATTGCTCAATGGTTCTTAACAGCCATCTTGGCTAAGCTGGTCGCAGGATAGTCATTTGAACCCTTTCATCGAAGGAGTTTGTGATGAGCAACGACGCCAAATGCCCATTTCATGAAGCCGCCGGCAATCCGGCCGCGCAGAACAAGGTCCGCTCCAACCGCGACTGGTGGCCCAACCAGCTCAATCTGAATATTCTCCACCAGCATGCGCCGGCTTCGAATCCGCTAGACCCGGACTTCGACTATGCCGCGGCCTTCAAGAAGCTGGACTACGCGGCGCTGAAGAACGATCTGAAGGCGCTGATGACCACCTCGCAGGACTGGTGGCCGGCCGACTGGGGCCACTACGGCGGCCTGTTCATCCGCATGGCCTGGCACAGCGCCGGCACCTACCGCATCGCCGACGGCCGCGGCGGCGCCGGCACGGGCAACCAGCGCTTCGCGCCGCTGAACAGCTGGCCGGACAACGGCAATCTGGACAAGGCGCGCCGCCTGCTGTGGCCAATCAAGCAGAAGTACGGCGCCAGCATCTCCTGGGCCGACCTGATGATTCTGGCCGGCAATGTCGCGCTGGAATCGATGGGTTTCAAGACTTTCGGCTTTGGCGGCGGCCGCAAGGACGTCTGGCAGCCGGAAGAGGATGTCTACTGGGGCGCCGAAATGAAGTGGCTGGCCACCAGCGGCGAGGCCAATAGCCGCTACTCCGGCGATCGCGAGCTGGACAATCCGCTGGCGGCGGTGCAGATGGGCCTGATCTACGTGAATCCGGAAGGCCCGGACGGCAAGCCCGATCCGGTCGGCTCCGGCCGCGACGTGCGCGAGACCTTCGGCCGCATGGCGATGAACGACGAGGAGACGGTGGCGCTGGTCGCCGGCGGCCATACCTTCGGCAAGGCGCACGGCGCCGGCGATCCCAAGCTGGTCGGGCCGGAACCGGAAGGGGCGCCGATGGAGGAACTGGGCCTGGGCTGGATCAACCGTCTCGGCAGCGGCCATGGCGAATACACCACCACCAGCGGCATCGAAGGCGCGTGGAAACCCAATCCTACGCGCTGGGACAACGGCTATTTCGACATGCTGTTCGGCTACGACTGGGAGCTGACCAAGAGTCCGGCCGGCGCGCACCAATGGGTGGCGAAGAACGTCAAGCCCGAGCACATGATTCCGGACGCCCACAATCCGGCCAAGAAACACCCGCCGATGATGACCACGGCCGATTTGTCGCTGCGCTTCGATGCTATTTATGAACCTATCGCCCGCCGCTTTCACAAGGACCCGCAGGCTTTCGCCGACGCCTTCGCGCGCGCCTGGTTCAAGCTGACGCACCGCGACATGGGGCCGAAGCCGCTGTATCTGGGACCCGAGGTGCCGGCCGAGGATCTGATCTGGCAGGATCCGGTGCCGCCGGCCTGTCAGCCGTCGATAGACGACAAGGACGTCGCCGCGCTGAAGGCCAAGGTGCTCGCCTCCGGCCTGTCGATAGGCGAACTGGTGTCCACCGCCTGGGCGTCGGCGTCGACTTTCCGAGGCTCCGACAAGCGCGGTGGCGCCAACGGCGCACGCATTCGCCTGGCGCCGCAGAAGGATTGGGAAGCGAACCAGCCGGCGCAGCTGGCGCGCGTGCTCGCCGCGTTGGAGGGCATACGCAGCGCTTTCAACGCCGGCGGCGGCAAGCAGGTGTCGCTGGCCGATCTGATCGTGCTGGCCGGCGGGGCGGCGATCGAGGCAGCGGCCAAGGCCGCCGGCCACGCGGTGACGGTGCCGTTCGCGCCGGGCCGCGGCGACGCCAGCCAGCAGCAGACCGATGTCGAGTCGTTCGCCGTGCTGGAGCCGCAGGCCGACGGTTTCCGCAATTACCAGAAGCCCGGCTGCGCCTTGCCGGCCGAGGCCCTGCTGGTGGACAAGGCGCAGCTGTTGACGCTGAGCGGTCCGGAAATGACGGTGCTGGTGGGCGGCCTGCGCGTGTTGGGCGCCAATAGCGGCGACGCCAAGCATGGCGTGTTCACCGCCCGGCCGCAGACCTTGAGCAACGACTTCTTCGTCAATCTGCTCGACATGGGCGTGGCCTGGCAGCCGGCCGCCAACGACGCCGGCCTGTACGAGGGCAGGGACCGCAAGACCGGCCAGCTGAAGTGGACCGGCACCCGCGTCGACCTGGTATTCGGCTCCAACGCCCAGCTGCGGGCGCTGGCCGAGGTCTATGCGCAGAGCGGCGGCGGCGACAAGTTCGTCCGCGATTTCGTCGCCGCCTGGACCAAGGTGATGAATCTGGACCGCTTCGACCTGAAGAAGTAAGGAGAGGGGATGGCGGCGCGCCGCCATCCCGGACCGGCGGAGTCGTATGGCTCAGGCGCGCGCGAGCGCGCCTATTTCATTTCCCAGTCGGTGACCTTGGCGACCGCCGCGTCGGCGTTCTTCAGGTCGGTTTCGCCCATGTTGAGCAAGGTGCTCCATTGTTTGACGCGGTTCTTGCCATTGGGCGGCTGGTTGTAGTCGTTGGTGTCGACGATCTTGCTGCGCTGCGCGTAGAAGGTGGTCATGAAGGTCTTTTCGTCGGCGCTGTTGCCGGAGCGGGACAGCAGGCCCTGCAGCGTGCCGGAGTCGCCGGCGGCGCCCTGGTTCAGCGCGGTGTCGACGAAGGAGCCTATGGTCAGCGCGCTGTTGAATCCGCGCTGGCGCGCCTGCGATACGCTGTACTGGATGTACACCTTATAGAAGGTGTTCCACATCGCCTGGCGCCAGGCGGCGTTGGCCTGCAGGCCGCCTATCTTGCCGCAGAACACCTTGGAGCTGTCGCTGATCTTCAGGATGGAGCCCTGCATTTTGCCGTGGGCGCCGATGCGGGACAGCCCGCCTTCTATAGAGGGATTGGCGGCGCCGCTGGCGGCGTCGAATTCCTTGAACAGCGTCGGGCCGTCCGGGCCTTCGTCGTTCGGTCCGCCGGTGGTGGCGCCGAAGATGCCTATGGTGTAGCCGCGCTTGTCGCCGATGTCCTCGCAATAGCCGTAGAACTTGGTCCAGTCGAGCGAGTCCTGTTCCGGCTTGTTGATCAGCTTCATGATGTTGTTCCACTGCTCGCCGTCGAGGCCGGTGTTGGCCTTCAGGAATTTCAGCGTGGCCGGCGAGAAGTTGTCGTCCGGGTTGGCCGCGGTCCTGGCGGCCGCCACGGTACAGTGCGGGCCGGCTGAGCAGGCTTCGGCTCGCGCGGCGTGGCGGGCGGAACTGCCGGCCGCGGAGCCCTGGGCGTTGCAGGCGCCGGCCAGCAGACCCAGGCCGGACAGCATCATGGCGAATGTCGATAGATTGCGCGTCACTGCGTTTTTCAAGAGTCTTCTCCCATATGGTGGATCGGCGTCGCCGCCGGACAGGCTTGATGAAACCGCTGCGGTTCGGAGCCGTTGAGTCGCTTCGCCGAGCGCCCCTGGCGGGCGGCTCGCGAAAGATCGTCAACCGGCTCTCTGGCAAAGACATCGGATCGCGCGTTCGCGGCGGAGGGGCCGCGAGCGCACGGCAATGATGATATCCGTATTTAATTCAAATTTAATTATCTATTTGACATTTCATGTCGCGATGTTGCGCCGATGACCGCAGCTTCAGCCACGGCTCGCGCTGACGCCGCCGTCGGCCAGCAGCGCGCTGCCGGTGACGAAGCTGGACAGATCCGACGCCAGATAGAGGGCGGACGCGGCGATTTCTTCGGGATCGGCCAATCGTTTCAGCGCGTGAAGGCCGCCGACGAAAGCCTGTTGCTCCGGCGTGGGCGCGGCGGCGCGTCCCATTTCGGTATCGACGCCGCCGGGCAGCAGCGCGTTGACCCGCAGGCCGTGCGGGCCGTATTCCGCCGCCAGCGCCCGGGTCAGCCCCACCAGGCCTGCCTTGGCCGCGGCGTAGGCGGCCATGCCGGGGAAGCCGGCGGCGTGGCCGACAAAGGACGAGGTGAATATCAGCGATGGCCGGCGTCCCAGCAGCAGCGCTGGAATCTGATGCTTGGCGCACAGGAAGGCGCTGGTGAGGTTGCCGTCCAGCGTGCGTTGCCAGTCGCTGCGGGTCAGCGCCGGCAGCGGACCGGGCGTGCCCAGGCTGCCGGCGTTGTTGAAGGCGATATCCAGTCCGCCGAAGCGGTGCTGGGCCAAGGCGACCATCTCCCGGGCGCAGTCCTCGTCGGCGGCGTCGCCGGCCAGAACCGCCGCCTGGCCGCCGGCGGCGGCGATTTCCGCCGCCAGCTCGTCCAGCAAGCCGACGCGGCGGGCCACCGCCACCACCTTGGCGCCATGGCGCGCGAACAACAGGGCGGCGCAGCGGCCGATGCCGGCGCTGGCGCCGGTGACGATGGCGGTTTTTCCTTGCAGCAATTGCATGATCGTTCTCCTCGTATCGTTGGGCGAGGAGAGAGTGTCGCGCCGCGCGCGCGGCCAGGCATTCCGATTCTTGCCGACTTGCGGCGCGCGCCGGATCAGTCGTTGCCGGGCGGCGTCAGCACGGTGTCCCGGGTTTCGGGCAGCAGTTCCGGGTAGTCGCGGCTGTAATGCAGGCCGCGGCTTTCCTTGCGATCGAGCGCGGAACGGACGATCAGCTCGGCGGTCTGGACCAGGTTGCGCAGTTCGATCAGATCGTTGCTGACGTGGAAGTTGCTGTAGTACTCGTTGATCTCGCCCTTCAGCAGGTCGATGCGGTGCAGCGCCCGCTCCAGCCGCTTGTTGGTGCGGACAATGCCGACGTAGTCCCACATCGCGCGGCGCAGCTCGTCCCAGTTGTGCGAAATCACCACCTCCTCGTCCGGGTCGGTGACGCGACTGTCGTCCCAGGCGGGAATCGCCGGCAGCTTGATGGCGGCCGCCGCCAGGATGTCCGCCGCCGCCGCCTTGCCGATCACTAGGCATTCCAGCAGGGAGTTGCTGGCCAGCCGGTTGGCGCCGTGAAGGCCGGTGTGCGCCACTTCGCCGACCGCGTACAGGCCCTCGACATCGGTGCGGCCGGCGAGATCGGTCACCAGGCCGCCGCAGGTGAAATGCACCGCCGGCACCACCGGGATCGGCTGCTGGGTGATGTCTATGCCCAGTTCCAGGCAATGGGCATAGATATTGGGGAAGTGTTCCTTGATGAACTGGGCCGGCTTGTAGGAGATGTCCAGATAGACGCAGTCCAGGCCGTGCTTCTTCATTTCGAAGTCGATGGCGCGCGCCACCACGTCGCGCGGGGCCAGTTCGCCGCGCGGATCGTGCTGCGGCATGAAGCGAGTGCCGTCGGGCAGCTTCAGGATGCCGCCTTCGCCGCGCACCGCCTCCGAGATCAGGAAGGACTTGGCGTGCGGGTGGTACAGGCAGGTCGGGTGGAACTGCATGAACTCCATATTGCCGACGCGGCAGCCGGCGCGCCAACCCATCGCGATGCCGTCGCCGGTGGCGGTGTCCGGATTGGTGGTATAGAGGTAGACCTTGCCGGCGCCGCCGGAGGCCAGGATGGTGTGCTGGGCGGCGATGGTCACGACCCGATCCAGGTCCTTGTCCAGCGCGTAGACGCCGTAGGCGCGCTTGCCGGTTTGACCCAGCTTCTGCGAAGTGATCAGGTCTATCGCTATATAGTGTTCCAGCTCGGTGATATTCGGATGCGCCTTGATCTTCTGTCCCAGCGTGCTGGTCACCGCGGCGCCGGTGGCGTCGGCGGCGTGGATGATGCGGCGATGGCTGTGGCCGCCTTCGCGCGTCAGGTGATAGCCGGTCTGATGTTCGTCGTCGCGGGTGAAGGGCACGCCCAGCTTGATCAGCCAGTCTATCGCTTCCTTGGAGTGCTCGACGATGAAGCGGGTGGTCTCCTCATTGCACAGCCCGGCGCCGGCGATCAGCGTGTCGCGGATGTGGTCCTCCACCGAGTCTTCGGTGTCCAGCACCGCGGCGATGCCGCCCTGGGCATAGGTCGAGCTGCCTTCCAGCAGATCCCGCTTGGTGATCAGGCCCACCTTGCGCTTTTCCGCCAGGTGCAGCGCCAGCGTCATGCCGGCCAGGCCGCTGCCAATAATCAGAACATCAAACTTGAGCATATCAATGTGTCCACACGGCAGGCACGTCATTGTGCCAAATGCATGTGAGCGTAGCAGAATCGACAGGGCGAGCGTAGCGGCAGGCCGGAATGCGGGCATGGCTGCGAGTCGGCATCGCTGCTCGTGCACGATGAAATTACAATGCCGTTGACCTATCTTTTGTAAAATCAGGTGCTTGTGTTCCCGCTTTGTCGGCGTGCCGAATTTTTTCAGATTTTTCTCACGGAAAGTGTTGACGCCTCCTGGGGTGGCCGGTATAGTTCGCCTCCTCAGCTGACGCAGCGAACGAAACGGCGGAAACGAAACGGTTCCGGTGAAGACGACGCAGCGGCCAGCACTGCTCTTTAACAGAACGAATAACCGATAGGTGTAAGTGCTTGGCGAAAGCCGACACTTGCACTGCAAGAGACAAGAGATACTTGTTTATTTCTTTGAACTTGCGTGCCAGAAAATTGCTATGAGATTGAACTGAAGAGTTTGATCCTGGCTCAGATTGAACGCTGGCGGCATGCTTTACACATGCAAGTCGAACGGTAACAGGGTGCTTGCACCGCTGACGAGTGGCGAACGGGTGAGTAATGCATCGGAATGTACCGTGTAATGGGGGATAGCTCGGCGAAAGCCGGATTAATACCGCATACGCCCTGAGGGGGAAAGTGGGGGACCGTAAGGCCTCACGTTATACGAGCAGCCGATGTCTGATTAGCTAGTTGGGGAGGTAAGAGCTCACCAAGGCGACGATCAGTAGCGGGTCTGAGAGGATGATCCGCCACACTGGGACTGAGACACGGCCCAGACTCCTACGGGAGGCAGCAGTGGGGAATTTTGGACAATGGGCGCAAGCCTGATCCAGCCATGCCGCGTGTCTGAAGAAGGCCTTCGGGTTGTAAAGGACTTTTGTCAGGGAGGAAATCCCGCTGGTTAATACCTGGCGGGGATGACAGTACCTGAAGAATAAGCACCGGCTAACTACGTGCCAGCAGCCGCGGTAATACGTAGGGTGCGAGCGTTAATCGGAATTACTGGGCGTAAAGCGTGCGCAGGCGGTTGTGTAAGTCTGATGTGAAAGCCCCGGGCTCAACCTGGGAACGGCATTGGAGACTGCACGACTAGAGTGCGTCAGAGGGGGGTAGAATTCCACGTGTAGCAGTGAAATGCGTAGAGATGTGGAGGAATACCGATGGCGAAGGCAGCCCCCTGGGATGACACTGACGCTCATGCACGAAAGCGTGGGGAGCAAACAGGATTAGATACCCTGGTAGTCCACGCCCTAAACGATGTCAATTAGCTGTTGGGGGTTTGAATCCTTGGTAGCGTAGCTAACGCGTGAAATTGACCGCCTGGGGAGTACGGCCGCAAGGTTAAAACTCAAAGGAATTGACGGGGACCCGCACAAGCGGTGGATGATGTGGATTAATTCGATGCAACGCGAAAAACCTTACCTGCTCTTGACATGTAACGAACTTGGTAGAGATATCTTGGTGCCCGAAAGGGAGCGTTAACACAGGTGCTGCATGGCTGTCGTCAGCTCGTGTCGTGAGATGTTGGGTTAAGTCCCGCAACGAGCGCAACCCTTGTCATTAGTTGCCATCATTAAGTTGGGCACTCTAATGAGACTGCCGGTGACAAACCGGAGGAAGGTGGGGATGACGTCAAGTCCTCATGGCCCTTATGAGCAGGGCTTCACACGTCATACAATGGTCGGTACAGAGGGTTGCCAAGCCGCGAGGTGGAGCTAATCTCAGAAAACCGATCGTAGTCCGGATCGCACTCTGCAACTCGAGTGCGTGAAGTCGGAATCGCTAGTAATCGCAGATCAGCATGCTGCGGTGAATACGTTCCCGGGTCTTGTACACACCGCCCGTCACACCATGGGAGTGAGTTTCACCAGAAGTGGGTAGGCTAACCGTAAGGAGGCCGCTTACCACGGTGGGATTCATGACTGGGGTGAAGTCGTAACAAGGTAGCCGTAGGGGAACCTGCGGCTGGATCACCTCCTTTCTAGAGACTGGCGATTGCCAAGTACTTACAACCTATCGGTTATTTGATTTGAAGGGCATTGAGGTTGTGGATGCCACGATCTCATAAGTCAACTGGGTTTGTAGCTCAGCTGGTTAGAGCACTGTGTTGATAACGCAGGGGTCGTAGGTTCGAGTCCTACCAGACCCACCAGTTACACTCTGGGTGTTCTGATGAGCACTACGGAGAACCATTTTTGTTCCAGGCAAGGCGCGAAGAAGCGAAGTGTGCGAATGCACATGAGCGACTGAGCAACGCAGCATCACCCAAAAAGAGGGGGATTAGCTCAGTTGGGAGAGCACCTGCTTTGCAAGCAGGGGGTCGTCGGTTCGATCCCGTCATCCTCCACCACTCACGCCGCAAACAAAATCAAATTGAAAAGTTTGATTCTGTTTGCGTTGTAGAAACGCCCGATCTTTAACAAACTGAAGAAGCCGAATATATAAGACGGCGAAACAAACAATAGGAGTTAACTCTTCTGTTGAATGAATCGTCATCTTGGGTATTTGATTGTATCTAAGGCTGCGTCGCCATATCAAAAGGGGCGGTGCAGTCGTCGCACAAACACTCTCTGTTGTTTTAGTGATTTAGGTTACTGAAATGATAGGGTCAAGCGACTAAGTGCATCTGGTGGATGCCTTGGCGATCACAGGCGATGAAGGACGTGTAAGCCTGCGAAAAGCGCGGGGGAGCTGGCAATAGAGCTTTGATCCCGCGATATCCGAATGGGGAAACCCACCGCTTAGGCGGTATCCCTGACTGAATACATAGGTCAGTGGAAGCGAACCGAGTGAACTGAAACATCTAAGTAACTCGAGGAATAGAAATCAACCGAGATTCCGTAAGTAGTGGCGAGCGAACGCGGAACAGCCTGTACGTGTTATGGATTGTGTTAGTGGAAGGTTCATGGAAAGGACCGCCGTAGTGGGTGATAGCCCCGTACACGAAAACACATTCCAGGGACTAGGCGTACGAGAAGTAGGGCGGGACACGCGAAATCCTGTCTGAAGATGGGGGGACCATCCTCCAAGGCTAAATACTCGTGATCGACCGATAGTGAACCAGTACCGTGAGGGAAAGGCGAAAAGAACCCCGGGAGGGGAGTGAAATAGAACCTGAAACCGGATGCATACAAACAGTGGGAGCGGACTTGTTCCGTGACTGCGTACCTTTTGTATAATGGGTCAGCGACTTACGTTCAGTAGCAAGCTTAACCGAATAGGGGAGGCGTAGGGAAACCGAGTCCGAATAGGGCGATTTAGTTGCTGGGCGTAGACCCGAAACCGAGTGATCTATCCATGGCCAGGATGAAGGTGCGGTAACACGCACTGGAGGTCCGAACCCACTAGTGTTGCAAAACTAGGGGATGAGCTGTGGATAGGGGTGAAAGGCTAAACAAACTCGGAGATAGCTGGTTCTCCCCGAAAACTATTTAGGTAGTGCCTCATGTATCACTTCCGGGGGTAAAGCACTGTTATGGCTAGGGGGTCATTGCGATTTACCAAACCATGGCAAACTCTGAATACCGGAAAGTGCAATCATGGGAGACAGACGGTGGGTGCTAACGTCCATCGTCAAGAGGGAAACAACCCAGACCGCCAGCTAAGGTCCCAAATGATCAGTTAAGTGGTAAACGAAGTGGGAAGGCCCAGACAGCCAGGATGTTGGCTTAGAAGCAGCCATCATTTAAAGAAAGCGTAATAGCTCACTGGTCGAGTCGTCCTGCGCGGAAGATGTAACGGGGCTCAAACTGATAACCGAAGCTGCGGATGCACAGTTTACTGTGCGTGGTAGGGGAGCGTTCTGTAGGTCTGTGAAGGTGTCTCGTAAGGGATGCTGGAGATATCAGAAGTGCGAATGCTGACATGAGTAGCGATAAAGCGGGTGAAAAGCCCGCTCGCCGAAAGCCCAAGGTTTCCTACGCAACGTTCATCGGCGTAGGGTGAGTCGGCCCCTAAGGCGAGGCTGAAAAGCGTAGTCGATGGGAAACGGGTTAAAATTCCCGTACTTTTATGTAGTGCGATGTGGGGACGGAGAAGGTTAGGTCAGCAGACTGTTGGAATAGTCTGTTCAAGCCGGTAGGCTGGGGTGGTAGGCAAATCCGCCGCCCCTTAAGGCCGAGACGTGATAACGAGGGTCTACGGACCTGAAGTGACTGATACCACGCTTCCAGGAAAAGCCACTAAGCTTCAGCTACATAAGAACCGTACCGCAAACCGACACAGGTGGGCAGGATGAGAATTCTAAGGCGCTTGAGAGAACTCAGGAGAAGGAACTCGGCAAATTGATACCGTAACTTCGGGAGAAGGTATGCCTGTTGAGGTGTAGTGATTTACTCACGAAGCTTTGACAGGTCGCAGAGAATCGGTGGCTGCGACTGTTTAACAAAAACACAGCACTGTGCCAACACGAAAGTGGACGTATACGGTGTGACGCCTGCCCGGTGCCGGAAGGTTAAGTGATGGGGTGCAAGCTCTTGATCGAAGCCCCGGTAAACGGCGGCCGTAACTATAACGGTCCTAAGGTAGCGAAATTCCTTGTCGGGTAAGTTCCGACCCGCACGAATGGCGTAACGATGGCCACACTGTCTCCTCCTGAGACTCAGCGAAGTTGAAGTGTTTGTGAAGATGCAATCTCCCCGCTGCTAGACGGAAAGACCCCGTGAACCTTTACTGTAGCTTTGCATTGGACTTTGAACAGACTTGTGTAGGATAGGTGGGAGGCTTTGAAGCCAGGACGCTAGTTCTGGTGGAGCCGACCTTGAAATACCACCCTGGTGTGTTTGAGGTTCTAACCTTGGTCCGTGATCCGGATTGGGGACAGTGCATGGTAGGCAGTTTGACTGGGGCGGTCTCCTCCCAAAGTGTAACGGAGGAGTTCGAAGGTTACCTAGGTACGGTCGGAAATCGTGCTGATAGTGCAATGGCAAAAGGTAGCTTAACTGCGAGACCGACAAGTCGAGCAGGTGCGAAAGCAGGACATAGTGATCCGGTGGTTCTGTATGGAAGGGCCATCGCTCAACGGATAAAAGGTACTCCGGGGATAACAGGCTGATACCGCCCAAGAGTTCACATCGACGGCGGTGTTTGGCACCTCGATGTCGGCTCATCACATCCTGGGGCTGTAGCCGGTCCCAAGGGTATGGCTGTTCGCCATTTAAAGTGGTACGTGAGCTGGGTTCAAAACGTCGTGAGACAGTTTGGTCCCTATCTGCAGTGGGCGTTGGAAGTTTGACGGGGGCTGCTCCTAGTACGAGAGGACCGGAGTGGACGAACCTCTGGTGTACCGGTTGTCACGCCAGTGGCATCGCCGGGTAGCTAAGTTCGGAAGAGATAACCGCTGAAAGCATCTAAGCGGGAAACTTGCCTGAAGATGAGACTTCCCTGGAGGCTTGACCTCCCTGAAGAGTCGTTCGAGACCAGGACGTTGATAGGTCGGGTGTGGAAGCGCTGTGAGGCGTGAAGCTAACCGATACTAATTGCTCGTGAGGCTTGATCCTATCATTTGAGTGACTTAACTGCGTGCGAATCTGTGATTCGCTCAGCGATAAGCTAAGTGACGATGATGGAGTGTTGTGCGACACAATTAAATACCGAATATTCGAGGGTTGGTTTGAAACCGGCCCGGGCTTCTTGAGTTTGTACCAGTTTATGTCTGGTGGCCATAGCGAGGTGGTCCCACGCCTTCCCATCCCGAACAGGATCGTGAAACGCCTTAGCGCCGATGATAGTGTGGCATTCGCCATGTGAAAGTAGGACACCGCCAGACGCCCGATAAGCGAAACCCCAGCTCGATGAGCTGGGGTTTTTGCGTTGCGCGGCCGAAACGCGCGACCCCGAAAAATAGCCCCGCCGGAGCAATCCGGCGGGGCTGTGTCGTTTCAGCGGTACTGCATCAGCTCGACCGGCGCGCCATTGACCTCGATGAAGGCGACGGTCAGTCCCGGACTGGGGCTGTTCGGGGCGATCAGCAGCTTGTGTCCGGCCAGCGCCTTCTCCAGATCGTCGACCTCGAACGCGACGTGCGGCACCCGCTTGACGAGATCCGGGTAGGGCGCGTCTTCCCAGTAGCGCTGCCACTGGATGCCGAAGGCGTTGTCCTGGTGGTCGCTGACCGTCATCTTCAGGTGCGGCAGATCGATCTCATTGTCGAAGCGCCCGTCCGTCGGTATGCCGATATGGTTGTATTTCATGCGCTGTCCTCGATCGCTGGCGATAAAAAATCCCCGCTGTCTTGGACAGCAGGGACGGTAAAGGTTTGCCGGGGTAGCCGCGCTTCCGTCCGGTTCATGCCAGCTGGAGGGCGCTCTTCCTGAAGCGGCAGATGACTTTCACGCACATCCGGGAGGCAACACTCCGATACATCAGCAGTGGCCGGACGAGCAGGCGGTAGGCTGGCAGGTCGTGGAAGGCCTGGTCCAGCGCGGAGATCGGGTTTTCCGCTCCGGCATCGGCCTGGCCGCCGCTGCAGAAGCTGGCCAGGAACCACATCGCGGAATGCAGGATCAGCCGTTTCAGCCTGGCCTCTCCGGGCAGGAAGGCATCCAGCTGGGCCCTGAGATTGACGCCGAACACCTCGACGAGGCGGTAGCCGCCGGAGGAGTTGTTCGGCTCGGCGGCGATCAGACAGGCCTGGCTGCTGGCGAAGCGTCGGCCTTGGCGGAGCAGCGGCAATATCCACGCCATCTGACCGATCCAGGTGCCTTGCCGTATCGAGCCGGCGAAGTCCGGATCTTGCAGCAGCTGCCGTTTGTTGAAGACCAGCGCCGATATGAAGGTGAAGTAGACGCCGATCGGACGGGCGAAATCGGCGGACGACGAGAAATGGTCTATGCCTTGGTTTCTCGGCTTGCGATCGGCCAGGCGGGTCTCGGTGCAGGTTTCGCTTTTCAGATAGAGCAGCGACAGCTCCTCGCGCTCCAGCGTCTCGATCACGGTGTCCAGCGTTTGCTCGTAGACGTATTCGTCGTCGCCCAGTATCCAGCCGTAGACGCTGTCTACGCGCTCGAAGGACTGGATCACATTGGCGTCCGGGCCGAGATTGCGGTCGTTGCATTGATAGCGCAGCGGCTTGCCGGCCTGGATATAGGCCTGGCAGAGCGCGGCGGTGCCGTCGCTGGACGCGTTGTCCAGGACCAGCAGGCTGACCTTGCTGCGGTGGCGCTCCACCGCGGGCAGCAGAGTGTCCAGCAGCCTTCTTAGATAGGCTTCCCGATTGAAGGTCGGAATGCAGATGGACAGCAGCGTTTCACTCATCCCAGTCTCGCCTCGATGGCTACGTTGCCGGAGACGGGCCGCGCGCATTCGCTCATCGCCTCTATCATGCGGCCGAAGCCGTGTTCGGGGCCGATGCGGGCCTTCCAGCCCAGGCTTTCCAGCCTTTGCACGTCGGGTATCAGGCAATCGAATGCGCTGCTGAGGTAGGACCCGTTCTTGGCCGGATTCTTGTATTCGAGCGACAGGCCTTTTTCCGGATACAGATTGACCAGCAGCTCGGCGAGCTCCCTTATCGTCAGCCGCGCCTGCGGATTGGCGACATTATAGGGTTTGCCGGGCTGTCCCTTCAGCAGCGCGGTAAAGATGCCGGAGATGGCGTCCGAGGCATAGCAGAAGGCCCGCGTGGCCGCGCCGTCGCCATTGATGACGATGTTCTCGTTCCGGATGACGTTGTAGCTGAAGTCGGCGTAGCTGCGTCCATCCTCGGCCCGCAGTCCCGGTCCATAGGTATGGAAGGGGCGGACGATGAAGGCGGGAAGCCTGTACTGCTGATGCCAGGCGACGCACAGGGTCTCGCCCAGCCGTTTGCTTTCCGCGTAGCAGGCGCGCACCGTCGCCGGGTCCTGCGTGCCGTAGTCCAGCTCGCTGAGCGGGCGATTGTGCGTGGAGGAGCCGTATACCTCGCTGCTGCTGATGAAAAGAAAGCCGCGCGGGTCGTCGCAGCTTTGCAGTGCCTGCAGCAGGCCGGCCGTGCCTACGGCATTGGGCAGCAGTGTGCCGACTGGATCGACGCCATAGAAACGCGGGCTGGCCTGGCTGGCGGCGTGCAGCACGTAATGACAATGGCCCAAGGGCGGGATGGCGATGCGGTTCAGATCCCACTCCATCCACTGTAGCCGTCTGTGATTGGCCAGCTTCGGTGGAAGGCGAGACCGGGTGCGGGCGATGTCCCGGACCAGCGCGCGCACGGTCAATGGCCGGGACAGCCGGCCGGAGTCGTTCAGTGCCAGTAGGGTGCGCAGCAGGTAGCCGCCGAGAAAGCCTCCGGCGCCTGTCACGGCGATGGTCATGCCGTCGAATGCCTGCCATGGCAGGTCGTGCGCAAGTATGGCCTGGACATCTTCGGCATAAATGCGTTCCAGCGCGGATGGCGGCATCAGCAACTTTCTCCGATGGTGATTCGAATTTGTCGACGACATGGCCGGGCATGCCGCGCGCGGCAGGCCGACGCTCGCCTTGCATTCATTCAGGCGTCAGGAAGGGGCGGGATGGTTCGGGAAAGAATAATGAATTCGCCTGGGAATTGCAAGCGCCAGTCGAAATATGGGATTTATCTTGCAGCGCCGGCCGATGAGGGGGCGTCGGCTTGCAAAAGGGCCGGCCAGTCGCTGCCGCTGGACTGGCCGGCCCGGGAGCGCTTAGCGGTCCAGCCCGCCCAGCAGCACGTACTTGATCTCCAGATAATCCTCGATGCCGTACTTCGAGCCCTCGCGACCGAGACCGGACTGCTTGACGCCGCCGAACGGCGCCGCCTCGTTGGACAACAGGCCGCTGTTGACGGCCACCATGCCGTATTCCAGGCCTTCGGCGACGCGGAAGATGCGGCCGACGTCGCGGGCGTAGAAGTAGCTGGCCAGGCCGAACTCGGTGTCATTGGCCAGGCGGATCGCCTCGTCCTCGGTCTTGAAGCGGAACAGCGGCGCCAGCGGGCCGAAGGTTTCCTCGCGCGCGACCTTCATGTCGCTGCTGACGTCGGCGATCAGCGTCGGCTCGAAGAAGGTGTGGCCCAGCGCGTGGCGCTTGCCGCCGGCGATCAGGCGGCCGCCCTTGGCCAGCGCGTCGGCGATGTGCTCTTCCACCTTGGCCACCGCGTTCTGGTCGATCAGCGGCCCTTGAGTGGTGCCGGCTTCCAGGCCGTTGCCGACCTTCAGCGTGGCGACGGCGGCGGCGAACTTGTCGGCGAAGGCGTCGTAGACGCCGTCCTGCACGTAGATGCGGTTGGCGCAGACGCAGGTCTGGCCGGCGTTGCGGTATTTGGAGATCAGCGCGCCCTCGACGGCGGCGTCGAGGTCGGCGTCGTCGAAGACGATGAAGGGCGCGTTGCCGCCCAGCTCCATCGATACCTTCTTCACGGTGCCGGCGCATTGGGCGATCAGCTTGCGGCCGACCTCGGTGGAGCCGGTGAACGAGAATTTCTTCACGGTGTCGCTGCCGGTCAGCACCGCGCCGATCTCGCTGGAGCCGCCGGTGATGACGGAGAACACGCCCGGCGGAATGCCGGCGCGCTCGGCCAGTTCGGCCAGCGCCAGCGCCGACAGCGGCGTCTGGCTGGCCGGGCGGACCACCATGGTGCAACCGGCGGCCAGCGCCGGCGCGGCCTTGCGGGTGATCATCGCGCTGGGGAAGTTCCACGGCGTGATGGCGGCGGTGACGCCTATCGGCTCCTTGCTCACCAGCACGCGGCGGTCGCCTGCCGGGCCGGGCACGATGTCGCCGTAGACGCGCTTGGCTTCTTCGGCGTACCACTCGATATAACTGGCGCCGTAGGCGATCTCGCCCTTGGCCTCGGCCAGCGGCTTGCCTTGCTCGGTGGTCAGGATCACCGCCAGGTCCTGCTGGTGGGCCATGATCAGGTCGAACCAGCGGCGCAGGATGACGGCGCGCTCCTTGGCGCTCTTGGCCTTCCAGGCCGGGAAGGCGCGGGCGGCGGCGGCCACCGCGCGTTCGGCTTCGGCGGCGCCCATCTTCGGCACCCGGCCTATGGTCTCGCCAGTGGCCGGGTTGTGCACGGCGATGTGCTGCTCGTTGTCGGCTTCCAGCCATTGGCCGTCCAGATAGCACTGCTGGCGCAGCAGCTTGGGGTCTTGCAGATTCAGCATTGGTTTGGTGTCCTTTGGCGGGTGTGGGCGGCGTCGCCCCCTCTCCCCAACCCCTCTCCCGCGAGGGGAGAGGGGTTGGTAATCAGGCCTTCAGCGCCGCGTCCAGCTTGCCCAGCGCCTCGGCGAAGACGTCGTCTTCGATGGTCAACGGGAACAGGAAGCGGACGACATTGGCGTAGACGCCGCAGGTCAGCAGGATCAGGCCGTTCTCCAGCGCGTGCTGCTGCACTTTTTTGGCGAAGTCGGGATCCGGAGTGTGGCTGCCGGGCTGATTGAATTCGACTGCGATCATCGCGCCGAGGCCGCGGACTTCGGCGATTTGCGGCACGGCCGATTTCAGGCCGTTCAGCTTTTCCTTCAGCGCGTCGCCGAGGCGCACCGCGCGCTCGGACAGCTTTTCGCTGTCGATGATGTCCAGCACCGCGTGGGCTGCGGCCAGCGCCAGCGGGTTGCCGGCGTAGGTGCCGCCGAGGCCGCCCGGCGCCGGCGCGTCCATCACTTCGGCGCGGCCGGTGACGGCGGACAGCGGGAAGCCGCCGGCCAGAGACTTGGCCATGGTGATCAGATCCGGCACCGCGTCGAAATGCTCGCTGGCCAGCAGCTTGCCGGTGCGGGCGAAGCCGGTTTGCACCTCGTCGGCGATCAGCAGGATGCCGTGGCGGTCGCACAGCTCGCGCAGCGCCTTCACCCACTCGGCCGGGGCGGCGTAGAAGCCGCCTTCGCCCTGTACCGGTTCGTAGATGATGGCGGCGACGCGGGCCGGGTCGATGTCGTACTTGAACAGTCTTTCCAGGCCGGCCAGCGAATCCTGCACCGTCACGCCGTGCAGCGCGTTCGGATACGGCGCGTGGTAGACGTCGGACGGGAAGGGGCCGAAGCCCAGCTTGTACGGCGCCACCTTGCCGGTCAGCGCCATGCCCATCAGCGTGCGGCCGTGGAAGGCGCCGCCGAAGGCGATGACGCCGGGGCGGCCGGTGGCGGCGCGGGCGATCTTGACCGCGTTTTCCACCGCTTCGGCGCCGGTGGTGAACAGGGCGGTTTTCTTGGCGTGTTTGCCGGGCGTCAGCCGGTTCAGTTTCTCGGCCAGGCTGATGTAGGATTCGTACGGCACCACCTGGTAGCAGGTGTGGCTGAAGCGGGATAGTTGCTCCGCCACCGCGGTCTCCACTTTCGGGTGCAGGTGGCCGGTGTTGAGCACGCCTATGCCGCCGGCGAAGTCGATATAGCGTCGGCCCTCGGTATCCCAAACCTCGGCGTTCTTCGCGCGTTCGGCGAAGAAGCCGCACATGACACCGACACCGCGGGGGGTGGCGTCGGCCTTGCGTTGCAACAGTTGCTGCTGGCTCATGGAATTCTCCTGGGGCCGGGCGATCGTGGCGCCGCCGCGGCATGGTCGATACGGCGCCGGCGGGAAGCCGGCGCGTCTGCGGATCATTCTATGAGCGTGTTTAGCAAAAAGCTACACGTGCAATAAAAAATTAAACACCTGTGGCGCGACGGGTACAGCGGCGTCAGCGGGCGATCAGCTGGTTGACGTCGCCGAGCACCTGCGGCTCCAGCTGGCCGGCCGATTGCGCCAGCGACAGCCGCGCGGTCAGATAGCTGTACTTGGCGTTGGCCAGCGTGGTCAGCGTGCTGTAATAGGCCTGTTCGGCCTGCAGCAGGTCTATGCTGGTCCGTATGCCGACTTCCTTGCCCAGCCGGGTCGATTCCACCTTGCTCTTCGCCGAGACCAGCAGCTGTTGCTGGGCGCGCACCAGCGCCGCGCCGTTGGTGACGCCGAGAAACGCCTTGCGCACGTCTTCGCGGACCTGGCGGCGGGACGATTCCAGCTGCTCGCGCGCGGCTTCCTCCTGGGCGACCGCTTCGCGCACCTGGGAGCTGATGCCGCCGCCGGAGAACAGCGGCACATTGACGGTGACGCCGATATTACTGCCGCGGGTATGCGGATAGCCGCCGAACTGGTTGCTGACGGTATCGGCGTAGCCGGTGTTGAGGGTGACGGTGGGCAGGTGGTTGCCCTTTTTTTCTATCACCGTCTGGTGCGCCAGATCCAGGTTCTGCCGCGCGCTCTTGATCTTCAGGCTGTTCTGCAGCGCCATGTCGACCCAGGCATCGAGGCCGGCCGGTTTCGGCGCCTCCAGCGGCAGTTGCTCGCGCACCGTCTGGATGCCGGCCGGGTCCAGGCCGGTCAGCCGCTGCAGATTGTGCTGCGCCAGCTCCAGATTGTTGGCGTCGCTGATTTCCTGCGCGACGGCGCCGTCGTAGCCGGCCTGCGCCTCGTTGGTGTCGGTGATGGTGGCGGTGCCGACTTCGAAGGCGGTCTTGGCCTGCAGCAGCAGGTTCTGATAGGTCTTCTTGCTGGCGCGGGTGGCGGCCAGCGTGTCCTGGGCGCGCAACACGTCGAAATAGGCCTGGGAGATGTCGAGGATCAGCTGCTGCTCGGCGGCGTCGAAGGTGGTGTCGGCCAGTTCGGTGCCGAGCTTGCCCTTCTTGTAGCCGGTGTATTTGCCAACGTCGAACAGTGGCTGCTGCAGGTTCAGATTGTAGCCATGGGTCTGGTAGGCGGAGTTGGTGACGACATTGCCGTAGGCGTCCACCGCCTGCGATGGCTGCAGCGGATTGTTGTAAGTGTAGTTGCCGGTGGCGCTGATCTGCGGCAGCAGCTGGCTGCGGCCCTGCACCAACTTTTCCTGGCCGGCGTCGCGCTGGGCGCGCGAGACGGCGAAATCGGCGTTGTAGTTGCGGGCGGCTTGCCAGGCGCCGACGAGGTCGAAGGCGTGGCCGGGCGCGGACAGGCCCAGCATCAGCATGGCGGCGGGCAGGGCGAGGCGAGTGTTCTTCATGTGTTGCTCGTTATTCTTGCTGTTGAATCGGGCGCCGCTGTTCGCCGCGCGCCACGCCGAACCATTGGGCGTACAGCGCGGGCAGGAATAGCAGGGTCAATACGGTGGCCACCAGCAGGCCCCCCATGATGGCCACCGCCATCGGTCCCCAGAAGGTGCTGCGGGTCAGCGGGATCATCGCCAGGATGGCGGCCAATGCCGTCAGCATTATGGGCCTAAAGCGTCGCACAGTGGAACCGATGATGGCCTCGAAGCGGTCTATGCCCTCGCCGATGTCCTGTTCTATCTGGTCCACCAGAATCACCGAATTGCGCATGATCATGCCGGACAGCGCGATCACCCCCAGCATCGCGACGAAGCCGAATGGGGCCTGGAAGGCAATCAGCGTAAGGGTCACGCCTATCATGCCCAGGGGCGCGGTCAGCACCACCATCAACGTGCGCTGGAAGCTGTGCAGCTGCAACATCAGGAGTGTCAGAACTACAACAATCATCAACGGCGCCACCGCGGCGATCGCCCGTTGGGACTTGCCGCTGGATTCCAGCGTGCCGCCGGTTTCGATGTGGTAGCCCAGCGGCAGCGTCTTCTCCAGCGCCTGCATCTGCGGCGCCAGCTGGCTGGAAACGTCGGCGCCCTGGACGCCGTCGGCGACGTCGGCGTTGACGGTGATCGTCGGCAGCCGGTTGCGGCGCCAGATGATGCCTTCCTCCGGCTGGTAGCGGATATGGCCGATCTGCGACACCGGCACGAAGCGGCCGCTGCCGGTCTGTATCATCAGATTGCCGAGGCCGGCGACGTTCTTCTGCTCGGCCGGGTTCAAGCGCGCGACGATGGCGATGCTCTGGTTGTCTTCGCGGTAGGCGCTGACGGCGGAGCCGGAAATCAGCATCTGCAATTGCTGCGACAGTTGCTGCGAGCTGAGGCCCAGCACGCCGGCCTTGTCCTGGTCGATGTCTATCCGCAGCGCCTTCACCTGCTCGCCCCAGTTCTGGTTGACGTGCTGCGTGGCCGGATGCTTGCGCATCAGCGCCTCCACCCGGTCGGCGATCGCGCGCACCTGGCCGTGGTCCGGGCCCATCACGCGGAACTGCACCGGGTAACCGACCGGCGGGCCGTTTTCCAGCCGGGTGACGCGGCCGCGCACCAGCGGGAAGTCGTTGTCGAACAATTTCTCCAGCCGGGCCTTCACTTTCTCGCGCACGTGCTCGTCGCCGGTCATCACCATCAGCTGGGCGTAGTTGATGTGCTGTTGCTGCTGGTCCAGCGGCAGATAGAAGCGCGGACTGCCGCTGCCGACATAGCTGGTGACGCTGACGACGTCGGAATCGGCGCGGGCCAGCCTCTCCATCTTTTCCACCTGTTCCAGCGTGGCGTGGTAGCTGGCGCCGCGCGGCAGCCACATGTCCACCATCAGTTCAGGCCGGTTGGACGAGGGGAAGAACTGCTGGGCGACGAATAGCTTGAACGCCAGCAGCGACAGGACGAAGGCGGCCAGCGTGGCGGCGATCACCGTCTTGCGGCGGTCCAGGCACCATTCCACTGTCCGGCGGAAACGCTGGTAGAACGGCCGCTGGTAGACGTCGTGGTGCTCGCCCTGATGCGCGTGCGCCGGCAGCAGCTTGTAGCCCAGATACGGGGTGAACACCACGGCGACGATCCACGACAGCACCAGCGCGATGCCGACGACGGCGAACAGGCTGAACACGTATTCGCCGGCCATCGACTTGGCCAGTCCCACCGGCAGGAAGGTGGCGGCGGTGATCAGCGTGCCGGTCAGCATCGGGAAGGCGGTGCTGGTATAGGCGTAGGTGGCGGCCTGGAACTTGTTCCAGCCCTGTTCCAGCTTCAGCGCCATCATTTCCACCGCGATGATGGCGTCGTCGACCAACAGGCCCAGCGCGATGATCAGCGAGCCCAGCGAGATGCGCTGCAGATCGATGTTGAAGAAGTACATGGCGAGGAAGGTCATCGCCAGCACCAGCGGGATGGACAGCGCCACCACGATGCCGGTGCGCAGGCCCAGGCTGAAGAAGCTGACGGCGAGCACGATGACCACCGCCTCCACCAGCGAGCGCATGAATTCGCCGACCGCGTCGTGCACCACCTTGGGCTGGTCCGACACCGCGTGGATCTCGACGCCTATCGGCAGCTTGCTCTTGATGGCGGCGATGGAGACGTCCAGATTGGCGCCCAGCTTCAGCACGTCGCCGCCGCTCTTCATGCTGATGGCCAGCGCCAGCACCGGCTTGCCGTTGTAGCGCACGCTGGTCGTCGGCGGGTCGATGTAGCCGCGCGAGACGGCGGCGATGTCGCCGAGGCGGAAGGTCTTGCCGCCGACGGTTACCGGCGTCGCGGCCACCGCCGCCACCGAATCGTATTTGCCGGTGGGCCGCACCCAGATGCGGTCGCTGGCGGTTTCGAAGGTGCCGGCCGGCGTCATCGCGTTCTGTTGTTGCAGCGCCTGCCAGATCGCGCGGCTGTCCAGGCCCAGGCTGGCCAGCTTCGCGCTGGACAGGTCGACGTGTATCTGCTGTTCCTGCCGGCCCAGCACCTGGACCTTGGCCACGTCCGGCACCCGCAGCAGTTCCTGCTTGGCGGCCTCGACGTAGCGGCGCAGCGCTTCGTAGCCGAAGCCGTCGCCGCTGAAGGCGTAGATATTGCCGAAGGTGTCGCCGAACTCGTCGTTGAAGAACGGGCCCTGCGCGCCGGACGGCAGCGTGTAGGCGATGTCGCCGAGCTTCTTGCGCACCTGGTACCACAGCTGCGGCACGTTTTTCGGCGGCACGTCTTCGCGCAGCGACACCACCAGCAGGCTCTCGCCCGGCTTGGTATAGCTTTGCACGTTGTCGATCTCGCCCATCTCCTGCAGCTTCTCTTCCAGCTTGTCGGTGACCTGCCGCTCCATTTCGACGGTGCTGGCGCCGGGCCAGTTGGCCTGCACCAGCATAGACTTGAAGGTGAACTCCGGGTCTTCCTTCTGACCCAGCTGGGTGTAGGCCCAGGTGCCGGCCAGCATCAGCATCACCATCAGGTAGCGCACCAGCGGCTGGTGGCGCAGCGCCCATTCGGACAGATTGAGTTTTTTCATCGTCCGTTCCTCACTGGCCCAGCAGCTTGACGCGCTGGCCCTCGCGCAGCAGATGCACGCCGGCGGTGACCACCTTGTCGCCCGGGCGGATGCCGGAGGCGATGACGGCGCCGTTGTCGTCTATCGACGCCACTTGCACCGGCTTGCGGCTGACGCGCAGGGTTTGGCTGTCTATCGTCCACAGGTATTGCCGGCCCTGCAGGTCCAGCAGGGCGGTAAGCGGCAGCTTGAGCTCGCCGCTGGCGCGGGCGGGAAGGCTGGCGGTGGCGGTCATGCCTAGTTGCAGCGCGCGGCTGTCGCCGCTCAGCGCGATGCGCGCCGGATAGGTGCGGGTGGCCGGATCGGCGTCGGCGGCCAGCTCGCGCAGCCGGCCCTCCAGCGGCGCGCCGCCCTTCCACAGCGTCACCCGGAAGGCGCCGGCCTTGCGCACCGCGTCCAGCGCGTTCTCCGGCACCTGGACGGCGACTTCGCGCGCGCCGTCCTGAGACAGCCGGGCCACCGGCTGGCCGGCGGCGACGACCAGGCCCGGTTCGGCCTGCATCTGGCCGATGACGCCGTCGGCGTCGGCCGTCAGCGTCGCGTAGCCGGTCTGGTTGCGGCTGGACGACAGCGCGGCGCGGGCCTGGTTGACCTTGGCCTGGGCGGCGTTGACGCCGTTCTGCTGCGAGTCCACCTGGGCCTGGCTGACGAATTGCTTGGCCAGCAACTCGCGGTAGCGCTTCAGATTCAGCTGCTGCTGGGCGAGGTCGGAGTCGGCCGCCGCCAGTTGCGCCTGCTTGGCGGCCAGGTCCAGCTGGTAGTCGCCGGGGTCCAGCCGCGCCAGCGCCTGTCCTTTCTTCACGTGCTCGCCGCTGTTGACGAGCTTGGCCACCACCTTGCCGGCCACGCGGAAGGCGAGCTGGGTCTCGTGGCGGGCGCGGATTTCGCCGGCGTAGCTGTCGCCGGCCTGCGTGGCGTCGGCGCCGGCGACGGCGTAGCGCACCGGGCGAATGTCTTCGGGCGCGGCGGCCTTGTCCTGGCAGGCCGACAGGCCAAGGGCGCCGGCGAGCGCGAGGCCGGAGAAAAGGAGGCGTTTCATCATTGCGGGTCCTGGGGAGCGGTCTGGTGCATGCCTTGCAGCATCAGTTGCAGCGAGGTCTTGAGGAATTGCAGCGGGTTCTGGGCGATGCTGTCGCAGCAGCCGGGAACCAGCGCGAACGAGTGGCTGAGTATCATCGTCATCATCATCGGCGAGGTCAGCGTGTCGATCGCGTAATCGAGATGGAGCGGGCGGAATTCGCCGTTGTCCATGCCGCGCTGGATGATGTGGCCCAGCAGCTGGCGCGCCGGCAGGATGGCCTCGTCGTAGTAGAAGCGCGTCAGATCCGGGAAGTTGGTGGCCTCGGCCGCCATCAGCTTGCACAGGCCGGCGGCGCGGGTGGAGCCGATGTGGGTCCACCAGTCCTCCAGCGCCAGCATCAGCAACTGGCTGCTGCTGAAGCCGTGCAGCTGTTCCAGCTGCGCGCTCATCGCATGGACGCGGGCGACGATGGTTTCGCGCACCACCGCCTTGAAGATCTCTTCCTTGTTCTGGAAATACAGATAGGGCGTGCCCTTGGTGACGCCGGCGGCGCGGGCGATGTCTTCCATCTTGGTCGCCAGATAGCCCTTGTCGACGAACAGCGTCAGCGCGGCGTCGAGTATCTCGCCCGGGCGGGCGTCCTTCTTGCGCTGCCAGCGGCTGGAGCCGGTTTCTCCCATGTCGATCTTTCTGAATGCTTGTTCAGTAATGTCGGCACTGTAGGCCTTTGGGCCAGTATCCGGCAATTAATAAATCACAGTTCAGCAACTGCAGTGATTAAAATGCAACACGTAATCCGAAATCGCCGACCAGCCGTTAAGCGTTGGAGAGCCCGCTACAAGGAGAGAAGAAAGTGGCAACAGACGCAGCCGAGAAGGCGAACATCCTGGCCGAGGCGCTGCCTTACATCCGCCAGTTCGCCGGCAAGACCATCGTGATCAAGTACGGCGGCAACGCGATGACCGACGAGGCGCTGAAGGAAGGCTTCGCCAAGGACGTGGTGCTGCTGAAGCTGGTGGGCATGAATCCGGTGGTGGTGCACGGCGGCGGCCCGCAGATCAACGACTTGCTGGCGCGCGTCGGCAAGCAGGGCGAGTTCGTCCAGGGCATGCGCGTCACCGACGCCGAGACCATGGAAGTGGTGGAAATGGTGTTGGGCGGCCTGGTCAACAAGGAGATCGTGTCGCTGATCAACAAGCACGGCGGCAAGGCGGTGGGCCTGACCGGCAAGGACGGCCACTTCATCCGCGCCCGCAAGCTGTTCCTGAAGACCGACGGCGACGAGGCGGTCGATATCGGCCAGGTCGGCGAGATCGAGACGATAGACCCGTCGCTGGTGTCGCTGCTGGACAGCCAGGACTTCATCCCGGTGGTGGCGCCGATCGGCGTCGGCATCGACGGCGAGGCCTACAACATCAACGCCGACCTGGTGGCCGGCAAGCTGGCCGAGACGCTGAAGGCGGAGAAGCTGGTGCTGATGACCAATACGCCGGGCGTGCTGGACAAGCAGGGCCAGCTGCTGACCGGCCTGACCGCGCAGCGCATCGACGAACTGTTCGCCGACGGCACGATTTCCGGCGGCATGCTGCCGAAGATCAGTTCGGCGCTGGACGCCGCGAAGAACGGCGTCAGCTCGGTCCACATCATAGACGGCCGCGTCAAGCACGCGCTGCTGCTGGAAATCCTGACCGCCACCGGCGTCGGCACGATGATACGGGCCTGACCTGGCCCGGCGGCCCCTCTCCCGGCGGCGGCCGTTGTTCTATAGTAACGGCATACCGCGACGGCGGCGCGATGCGCCGCGGTCGCGGTGTCATAGAGCGAAAAAGGGGAGAGGCAGCATGCAGACCGTAAGACAATTGATGGATGGCAAGTCCAACCGCGCGCTGGTGTACGTGACGCCGGACAGCACGGTGTTCCAGGCGCTGCAGGTGATGGCCGAGAACGATATCGGCGCGGTGCTGGTGATGGAGTCCGGCGACATCGTCGGCATCTTCTCCGAACGCGACTACGCGCGCCGCATCGTGCTGCAGGGCCGGACCTCGGCCGGGACCAAGGTGCGCGACATCATGACCAGCCGCGTCGTCTACGTGACGCCGCAGCAGACGCTGGACGAATGCATGTCGCTGATGACCGAGAAGCGCATCCGCCACCTGCCGGTGATGGAGGGGCAGACCGTGCTCGGCATCCTGTCCATCGGCGACCTGGTGCGCGCGACGATAGACGAGCAGGCGCAGGTGATCAATCACCTGGTGCACTACATCCAGTCGGCCTGAGCCGCCGGGTCCAGCGGCCCGCCTTGCGCGGGCCGTCGCGTTGGCGGCGCTAGGCCGGCATCGGCACGATGCGCAGCCGCAGCGCCCGCAAGGCCGGTGCCACCGCCTCCCGCATCGCCGTCTGGTCGAAGGCGAAGGCCGGTCCGCTGGCGTTCAGCGCCATCGCCGGCTGGCCGGGCAGCAGCGCCGGCAGATGGATGCCGACCGCCATCACGTCCGGTTCGTATTCGCCGAACGACGCCGTGTAGCCGCGCAGCCGGTAGTCGGCGCAGGCCTGGCGCAGCCGCGTCTCCAAGGCCGGCCAGTCGGCGCCGTGGCGCGCGGCCAGCAGCGGCAGCAGCGCCTCGCGCTCGGCCTGCGGCAGGCCGGCGAAATAGGCGCGGCCTATCGCCGTGGTGGCCAGCGGCACCCGCGAGCCGGTGCTCAGCTGCACCGACACCCGCGCCTGGCTGCGGCAGGTTTCCAGATACACCATGTCGCTGCCGTCGCATAGCGCCAGGCTGACCGACACATTGTTGGCCAGCGCGAATTCCCGCATCAGCGGCGCCGCTGATGCGCGCACGTCGTAGCCGGCCAGCGCCGCCGTCCCCAGCGCCAGCAGCGCCAGTCCCAGCCGGTATTGGCCGCCGTCCCCGTCCTGCTGCAGATAACCGAGCCGGGTCAGCGTATGGCTCAAGCGGGACACCGTCGATTTCGGCAGGCCGGTGCGTCGCGCCAGTTCCTGATTGGACAGCGTGCCTTCCCCGGGGCGAAACGCCGCCAGCACCTCCAGGCCGCGCGCCAGCGCCGTGATGAATTGCCGATCTTCCTGTTGCATCTCTGTCCTCATTACGGCAACGGTTTTGCCACATGACAGGTAAATCGCTTTACAAGCCGGTGGCAGAGTGTTTAGTCTATTTTGCATAGTGAAATCCAATTCCGCAATGCGGAACTGATTGGGAGAAGGCAAATGGCAGCAAACTCGCAGCGCGCCCGGTTCGCTTGGGAAGATCCGTTGTTGTTGGACGAGGAGTTGACCGAGGAGGAGCGACTGGTGCGGCAGAGCGCGCACGAGTACTGCCAGCAGCGGCTGATGCCGCGGGTGCTGACGGCCAACCGCGAGGAGCGCTTCGATCGCGAGATCATCAGCGAGATGGGCGAGCTGGGCCTGCTCGGCTGCACGATAGAAGGCTACGGCTGCGCCGGCCTGTCCCACGTCGCCTACGGCCTGGTGGCGCGCGAGGTCGAGCGGGTCGATTCCGGCTACCGTTCGGCGATGAGCGTGCAGTCCAGCCTGGTGATGTACCCGATCTGGGCCTATGGCTCCGACGCGCAAAAGGACAAATACCTGCCCAAGCTCGCCAGCGGCGAGTGGCTGGGCTGCTTCGGCCTGACCGAACCGGATTCCGGTTCCGATCCGGCCAGCATGAAGACCCGCGCCCGCAAGGTCGACGGCGGCTATCTGCTGTCCGGCAGCAAGATGTGGATCACCAATAGTCCGGCCGCCGACGTGTTCGTGGTCTGGGCCAAGGACGACGACGACGAGATTCGCGGCTTCGTGCTGGAGAAGGGCATGAAGGGCCTGTCGGCGCCGGCGATACACGGCAAGTTCTCGTTGCGCGCGTCCATCACCGGCGAAATCGTCATGGACGACGTGCTGGTGCCGGAAGAGCAGCTGCTGCCCGGCGTCAAAGGCCTGAAGGGACCATTCGGCTGCCTGAACAAGGCGCGCTACGGCATCGCCTGGGGCGCGATGGGCGCCGCCGAGTTCTGCTGGCACGCCGCGCGCCAGTACACGCTGGACCGCCAGCAGTTCGGCCGGCCGCTGGCCGCCAATCAGCTGATCCAGCTGAAGCTGGCGAATATGCAGACCGAGATCGCGCTGGGCCTGTCGGCCGCGCTGCGCGTCGGCCGGCTGATGGACGAGGGCCGCGCCGCGCCGGAAATGATCTCGCTGATCAAGCGCAACAACTGCGGCAAGGCGTTGGATATCGCCCGCGTCGCCCGCGACATGCATGGCGGCAACGGCATCAGCGACGAATTCCATGTGATCCGCCACGTGATGAATCTGGAGGCGGTCAACACTTATGAGGGCACGCACGATGTGCATGCTCTGATTCTGGGCCGAGCCCAGACCGGTATTCAGGCGTTTGCCTGATAAGCCGGCGCGGCCGGAGGGCCGGTCGCGCCGTTGATTCCTGTCTGTCCTTTGTTGGCCCGGCTTGCCGGGCCGTTTTTTTTATCGCGGCTGAGCCGGGGACGGCTAGGCGGCGACGGGGTCCGCGGCGCGGGAGTCTCGCGCCGGCGGGCGGCATCATCACGGTGGGCTGTGAAGGAGAGCGCGATGGCGGGGGCTTTGGCGGGCATCAAGGTGGTGGATCTGAGCCGGGTGTTGGCGGGGCCGTGGGCTGGCCAGCTGCTGGCCGATCTGGGGGCGGACGTGGTCAAGATAGAAAAGCCCGGCAGCGGCGACGATACCCGGCAATGGGCGCCGCCCAGCCTGCCGGACGGCCGCTCGGCCTACTATCTGTGCGCCAACCGCGGCAAGCGCTCGCTGACGGTGGACATCGCCCAGCCGGCCGGCCAGGAGATCGTCCGCCGGCTGGTGGCCGACGCCGACGTGGTGCTGGAGAACTACAAGGTCGGCGGCCTGAAGAAATACGGCTTGGACTACGACAGCCTGAAGGCCGTCAATCCCCGGCTGGTGTATTGCTCGATCACCGGTTTCGGCCACAGCGGCCCCTATGCCGATTCCGCCGGCTACGACTACATCGTGCAGGGCATGTCCGGGCTGATGAGCATCACCGGCCCGACCGACGGCGAGCCGCACAAGGTCGGCGTCGCGGTGTCCGACCTGTTCACCGGCCTCTACGCCGCCAACGCGGTGCAGGCGGCGCTGATCGCCCGCGAGCGCAGCGGCGTCGGCCAGCATGTCGACATGGCCTTGTTCGACTGCTCGCTGGCGATGCTGGCCAACGTCGCGTCCAACTGGCTGGTCGGGCATAATGTGCCGCCTCGACTGGGCAACGCCCACGCCAATATCGTGCCCTACCAGGTGTTCGCCGCATCGGACGGCCATTTCATCCTGGCCTGCGGCAACGACAAGCAGTTCGCCGAGGTGTGCCGGCTGGTCGGCCAGCCGCAATGGGCGCGCGATCCGCGCTACGCGACCAATCCGCAGCGCGTCGCCCACCGCGTGCAACTGGTGCCGCTGCTGGCCCAGGCCTTCCGCCATCACGGCCGCGACCACTGGTTGGAGACGCTGGACAAGGCCGGCGTGCCCTGCGGACCGATCCACACCGTGGACGAGGCTTTCGCCGATCCGCAAGCGCAGGCCCGCGGCATGGAGATGGTGATCGAGGACGCCGCCGGCCGCCAAGTGCCGATGATAGGGTGTCCGATCAAACTTTCCGGCACGCCGGTCGAGTACAATCTAGCCCCTCCCGATCTGGGAGAACATACTGAGCAGATCTTGCGCGCGTTGGGTTACGTGGATTCGGACATTGTCGCATTGCGCAACAATGGCACCGTTTAAACGCTTGTTTGATTTTGACGACGTGACATCTTCATAGCATGATGTCCGGAAAATCAAACCCGTCCCAGCGGGCGCAAAGGAGAAACGGTGCAACGCGAATACATGGAATACGACGTGGTGATCGTCGGCGGCGGCCCTTCCGGCCTGGCCGCGGCGATTCGTCTGAAACAGCTGGCGGCCGAGCAGGGCCGCGACATCGGCGTCTGTCTGCTGGAGAAGGGGTCCGAGATCGGCGCCCACATCCTGTCCGGCGCGGTGATCGAAACCGGCGCGCTGGCCGAGCTGCTGCCGAACTGGAAGGAGCTGGACGCGCCGTTGAACACGCCGGCGCTGTCGGACCGTTTCCTCTATCTGACCGAGACCGAGTCCATCCAGCTGCCGACGCCGCCGCAGATGCACAACAAGGGCAACTACATCGTCAGCCTGGGCAATTTCTGCCGCTGGCTGGCGCAGCAGGCGGAGAGTCTCGGCGTCGAGATCTATCCGGGCTTCGCGGCCGCCGAAGTGCTGTACCACGAGGACGGCTCGGTCAAGGGCGTGGCCACCGGCAATGTCGGCACCGGCCGGAACGGCGAGCTGGAAGGCGAGCCGGGCATGGAGTTGTGGGCGAAGCAGACCATCTTCGCCGAAGGCTGTAGGGGCTCGCTGACCAAGACGCTGCTGTCGCGCTTCAATCTGACCGACGGCGCCGATCCGCAGACCTTCGGCATCGGCATCAAGGAATTGTGGGAGGTGAAGCCGGAAAATCATCAGCCCGGCCACATCACCCATACCGTCGGCTGGCCGATGGACACCTCCACCTACGGCGGCTCCTTCCTCTACCATCTGGAGGACAATCTGGTCGCGGTCGGCTTCGTCGTCGGCCTCGATTACCAGAATCCCTATCTGTCGCCGTTCGAGGAATTCCAGCGCTTCAAGACCCACCCGGCGATCAAGGGCGTGTTCGACGGCGGCCGCCGCGTGTCCTACGGCGCGCGCGCGCTGAACGAGGGCGGCCTACAGAGCCTGCCCAAGCTGACCTTCCCCGGCGGCGTGCTGGTCGGCGACACCGCCGGCTTCCTCAACGTGCCGAAGATCAAGGGCACCCACACCGCGATGAAGTCGGCGATGCTGGCGGCGGAGGCGGTGTTCGAGTTGCTGGGCGACGAGGCGAGCGCCCAGGGCGGCGAGGCCAAGGCCTACTCGGCCAAGTTCAAGCAGAGCTGGGTCCACGACGAATTGCACAAGGTGCGCAACATCCGCCCGTCGTTCCGCTGGGGCCTGTGGCCGGCGATGATCTATTCGGCGCTGGACACCTTCGTGTTCCGCGGCCGCGCGCCGTGGACGCTGCATCACAAGCATGCCGACAACGAGGCCTTGCGCCCGGCCGACGAGTTCAGTCCGATCGCCTATCCGAAGCCGGACGGCGTGCTGACCTTCGACCGCCTGTCGTCGGTGTTCATCTCCAACGCCAACCACAGCGAAGACCAGCCGGCGCATCTGAAGCTGAAGGACGCGTCGGTGCCGGTCGCCGTCAATCTGGCCAAGTACGACGCGCCGGAGCAGCGCTACTGCCCGGCCGGCGTGTACGAGATCGTCGGCCGCGACGAAGGCCAGCCGCGGCTGCAGATCAACGCGCAGAACTGTGTGCACTGCAAGACCTGCGACATCAAGGATCCGACCCAGAACATCAACTGGGTGACGCCGGAGGGCGGCGGCGGCCCGAATTACCCGAATATGTGATCGGGCGTTCCGCGTCGTCAGGCCGGGTTTTCCGTCGGGAAACCCGGCTTTTTCGTTTTGATCGCCGTCAGGGCTTGCGAAACAATGACTTGACGGCGGCGGCCATCGTTGGCAGCATTGACGGCATGCTCGAACGCACCGTGTTTTTCGCCCATGCCTATTATTGGTACCGCCCTTCCCGGCGGCGCCAGGGATAGGCTCGGCAGCGAGATACGCGAAGCCATCGAGTCATTCCCGACCATGCCGCCGGATTCCGGCGGCATTTGTCTTTTCAGCGTCAAGCAACAAATGATCTCCGGAGAGGCGGCAAGCTTCCATCCAGGAGACAGTGCCATGAACGAAGTCAGCGACGTCCTTATCCTCGCCACCAGCCGCAGCCTGCCGCAAGCGGCGCTGCCGCTGTACCCGGTCGCCCTGGCGACCGACGGCGAGGCGCTGGCTTATCGTCCGGGACCGCCGTCGGCGCTGCCGGACGGCGCCTGCCTGTCGGAGGCGCTGTTGCCGGAAATCCGCCTGCTGGCCTTGCGACTGGCGCTGGCCCGGGGCTGGCCGGAAGGGGCCACGCCGGACCGCGTCGCCGAGGCGGCCGACTGGCTGGCGGCGCGCATCCTGCTGCTGGAGTGGCGGCAGGTGGAACTGGCGCTGGGCGAGCTGGCGCTGCTGGACGAGGCCAACCGCCGCGCGCGGGCGCTGGCCGACGCGCGCGGCCTGGCCTTCGCGCCGGCGCTGCCGGTATTGCTGCCGGCCGGACGCGAGGCGGGAACATGGCGCGGCTGGCGCGCGCATCCGCTGCCGCGAGGCGGCGTGGCCGAGGCCAGCCGGCGCTGTCGTGAACGATTGACGGCGCGTTTTGCCGAACTGTCTGGACAATGAACAGGAGAACCGGCCCATGGAGCTGGAGTTGCACGACGAGAACGAGCGCAAGCTGAACAATCTGACGCTGGTGGTCTACATCCTGCAGGCGGTGAGCCTGCTGGTCGGCGTCACCGCGCTGATCGGCGTCATCATCAACTACGTCAAGCGCGACGATGTGCGCGGCACCTGGTACGAAAGCCATTTCGAGTGGCAGATCCGCACCTTCTGGCTGGCGCTGCTCGGCTATGTCGTCGGTTTCGCCACGCTGTGGCTGCTGGTCGGCGGCGTGGTGCTGTTCGCGGTGTGGGTGTGGTACATCTACCGCGTGGTGAAGGGCTTCCTGTACTTCAACGACCGCAAGACTATGCCGGCGCGCTAGGACGCGCCCCGGGCCGGGGGTTTTGCTGGCGGCCCGACTTTGGCACAATGCCCAACCTCTATCTATACCTGCCATCATGCAAGCTGAAGACCTGCAGTCCCTGACCACCCGCGTGATGCCCTTCGGCAAGCACAAGGGCACGCTGATCTGCGAGTTGCCGGGCAATTATCTGAACTGGTTCGCCCGCGAGGGCTTTCCGCCCGGCGAGATCGGTCGGCTGCTGCAATTGATGCAGGAACTGGACCACAACGGTCTGACTTACCTGCTGGACCCGATTAGAAAGCGTTGAACAATGGCAATCCAATGGTTCCCCGGCCATATGAACAAGGCGCGCAAGGATGTCGCCGAGCGCCTGAAGGATATCGATGTCGTCATCGAGATGCTGGACGCCCGCCTGCCGGCATCCAGCGCCAATCCGATGCTGGCGCGCATGGCCAAGGGCAAGCCCAGGCTGATGCTGCTGAACAAGCAGGACCTGGCCGATCCGGTCGTCACCGAGCAATGGCTGGCTTGGTACCGCGCCCAGAAGCAGACCGAGGCGCTGGGCATGGACGCCGGCGAGCGGGCGCCGGCCCAGCGGCTGATCGCCGCCTGCCGCGCGCTGGCGCCTAATCGCAGCGGGCTGGAAAAGCCGCTGCGCGTGTTGATCTGCGGCATTCCCAATGTCGGCAAATCGACGCTGATCAACAGCATGTCCAGCCGCAAGATCGCCAAGACCGGCAATATGCCGGGCGTCACCAAGAACGAGCAACGCATCATCCTGGCCGACGATTTCGAGCTGTACGACACCCCCGGCATGCTGTGGCCGAAGATCGAGGTGGAGGAGGGCGGCTACAATCTGGCCGCCAGCGGCGCCGTCGGCCGCAACGCGATGGACGAGGAGGAGGTGGCGCTGGAGCTGCTGAAATACCTGCTGGTCCATTACCACGCCGATCTGGCCGCCCGTTACAAGTTGGACGTCGAGGCGCTGGACGGCGCACAGGACTGGCAGGCGCTGGAAATGATAGGCAAGCGGCGCGGCGCGGTGTTGTCCGGCGGCCGCATCAATATGCAGAAGGCCGCCGAGATCGTGCTGACCGATTTTCGCGACGGCCAGGTCGGCCGCATCACGCTGGAACGGCCGGAACAATGGCAGGCGTGGGAGAAGCGCGCCAAGATTCTCGCCGCCGAGCGGGCCATCCTGCGGGAAGAGAAGCTGAAAGAGAAAGAGGGCCGCAAGCAAGGCGGCCGCTGATGTCAAAAAGCCCGGAGCATCCGGGCTTTTTTTATTGGCGGCGGAACAGGCTCCTTGGCGCCGCTAACAAAACCTCGCAGAGAACCTGAGCCAAGGCGCGCCGACGCAGGCAGTACCAGTCGTACGACAAGGAGGCGCAACGCAGGATCAGGGGTTTTGTTAGTGGGTCTTAGGCCATGGTGTCGACGATGCTGCCGTTGGTGCTGTCGGCCACAGCCTCGCCGGCCAGCGCCGGATTGCTCTGCAAGATCGTCGCCCAGTTGCCGTTCAGGCTGGAAGCGGCGCCGCTGCTGCTGGCGCCCAGCATCTGCGACACGATCTGCTGGTCGGTGCTGTCCTGGGCCGACTCGCCGCCGCTGGGGCTCAGCGCGCTGCCTTGCAGCGTGCCGGCGGTGGCGAAGCCGTTCAACAGGCCGGCGGCGTCGTAGGTGCCGACGTCGCTGCCGCTGTCTCCGCCCAAGAGCACGATGGCGCTGGAGTCCTGGGCGAGCTGGGCGGCCTCGCTGGCGAGGGCCGGGGTGGCGTTGCCGTTCTGCACCACCGGCGACGGCACGGTGCCGCCGTTCAGCAGCGCGGCGCTGGCCAGCGAAATCTGCGCGGTTTGGCTGATGCTCATGATGGGCCCTCCGGTGAAACTGCCTTCGATAATCAGTATCGGCAGTTTGCCCTCGGGACTCAATAGCGCTTAATAGCTGCTAACAAAACAAGGACTTAGTCTGGGCTTTATCCGCGCAGAAACAGCGCGACGCCGGCGGCGGCGAACAGCAGCATCAGCAGCTGGCCGGCCCGCACGCTCCAGTGCACGCCGGTTTCCAGGCAGGCCTGAGCGGGTTTGGCGGGATGGTAATGGACCTGCACCGCCGAGCCGGCCGGGTAGCGGCCGACGGTGTCGGCGGCCAGCGTCTGGCTGCCGCCGAAGCCGGCGTCGGGAATGCGAACGTTGCCGGCGCGGTAGGTCTGGCCGTTCGCCTGGTAGCGGTAGACGATGTCGGCGCGGTATTCGCGCTGATCGCCGTTGTCGCCGCCGCGGCGCAGCCGCCATTCGACGGCGCTGCGCTCGACGGTGCCGACGGCGACCGGCCAGTCCTGGGCGGCGTTGGCCAACTGCGCCTGGCGCCACAGCCAGCAGAAGCCGGCGACGCTGGCGGAGATCAGCAGCAAGGCGACGAGTCTGGCCGACATCAGACGGCGGTGCCGGGCTGCTCGAACCAGCCGGCCAGAATGGCCTGGGCGGCGACCTGGTCCAGCGCCGGTTTCTGCTTGCGGCCCTTCTTGACGCCGGCTTCCTCCAGCAGCTGCTCGGCGATCACCGAGGTGTAGCGCTCGTCGACCAGCCATACCGGCAGGCCGAAGCGGCCCTTCAGCCGGTTGGCGAAGCGGCGAGACAGCGCGGACAGCTCATGCTCCTCGCCGTCCGGATGCATGGGCAGGCCGACGACCAGCTGGGCGGGCCGCCATTCCGCTATCAGTTTGGCGATGGCGGCGAAGCGCTCGTCGGTGATCGGCGTGTCTATCGTCGCCAGCGGGTGGGGAATGCCGAGCATGGTGTCGCCGACGGCGACGCCGATGCGGCGCTCGCCGAAATCGAAAGCCAGTGCGCAACCTTCAGGCATGGCCGACATCCGACGACAGCAGCGAGGGGTCGAAGCCCAGCAGCGCCATCGCGGCGTCGTAGCGCGCCTCGCACTGCAGTCCGAAGATGATGGCGGGATCGGCCGGCACCGTCAGCCAGCCGTTTTCGGCGATCTCCTTCTCCAGCTGGCCGGCCGACCAGCCGGCATAGCCGAGCGAGATCAGCAGCTTCTCGGGCTTCTTGCCTTCGGACACCGCCACCAGCACGTCCTTGGACGTGGTCAGCGCGATGTCGTCGGTGACCATCAGGCTGGACTGCCAGCTGCCGGCCGGCTGGTGCAGCACGAAGCCGCGGTCCGGCTGCACCGGGCCGCCGAAGTAGACCAGGCCGGTGCGGGTGTCTTCGTCGTCCAGCGGCAGGTCGATCTGATCGAACAGCTGGGCCATCGCGATGCCGGACGGCTTGTTGATGATCAGGCCCATTGCGCCATGTTCGCCGTGCTCGCACAGATAGACCAGCGATTTGGCGAACAGCGGATCGCCCATGCCCGGCATGGCGATCAGGAAGTGATTGCACAGCGATAAGGATTCCATACGGCCATTATGGCACAACTGCCATGCCGGCTGGCTAGGGCATTTTTCCGCCGGAACGCGACGCCACCGCTGCCGGCGGCGGCCTGATAAAATGAACGATTGCCCCCCCTTCGCAGCGAGGATGTTTTGCGCCTGACCCATATCAAGCTTGCCGGCTTCAAGTCCTTCGTCGATCCGACCAGCATCGCGGTGCCGGGCCAACTGGTGGCGGTGATCGGTCCCAACGGCTGCGGCAAGTCCAATGTGATCGACGCCGTGCGTTGGGTATTGGGCGAGTCGTCCGCCAAGCAGCTGCGCGGCGAATCGATGCAGGACGTGATCTTCAACGGCTCGTCCAGCCGCAAGCCGGTGTCGCGGGCCTCGGTGGAGCTGGTGTTCGACAACGCCGACGGCCAGCTGACCGGCCCGTGGGGCCAGTACGCCGAAGTGGCGATCAAGCGGGTGCTGACGCGGCAGGGCGAATCCAGCTACTACATCAACAGCCAGCAGGTCCGGCGGCGCGACATCACCGACCTGTTCCTCGGCACCGGCGTCGGCGCGCGCGGCTACGCGGTGATCGAGCAGGGCATGATCTCGCGCATCATCGAGGCGCGGCCGGAAGAGCTGCGCGCCTATCTGGAAGAGGCGGCCGGCGTGTCCAAGTACAAGGAGCGCCGTCGCGAGACCGAAAATCGCCTGTCCGACACCCGCGCCAATCTGGAGCGCATCGCCGATTTGCGGCAGGAGCTGGAGCGGCAGGTGGAGCGGCTGTCCGAGCAGGCCGAGGTGGCCGCGCAATACCACGACATGCGCGGCGCGCTGAACCACAAGCAGAACCTGCTGGCGCTGGCGCGGCGCGAGGAGGCCGCCCGCAACGAGGCGCACGCCCGCGGCGAGCTGGCGCGCATCGAGACCGAGGAGGCCGCCTTCGAGGCGGCGGTCACCCATCTGGAAACCGAGCAGGAGACGGTGCGCGAGCAGCACTTCGCCGCCAGCGACGGGGTGCACGAGGCGCAGCAGCGGCTGTTCGAGGCCAACGCCCAGCTGGCCAGGCTGGAGGAGGCGCAACGCCATCGCGAACAGAGCCGGCAGCGGCTGGAGCGCGATCTGGCCGCCGCCGGCAGCGAACGCCAGCAATTGGCCGACAGCCGCCGCCAGGCGGAATCGGAACTGGACGACTGGCTGCCCAGGTTGGAAGAGGCGCAGCTGAGGCAGGAAGAGGCGCAGATGGCGCTGGAGGACGGCGCCGACGAGCTGCCGGGCGCCGAGGCGGCCTTCCGCCAGCTGGACCAGCAGCAATCGCAGCTGATCGCGCAGCAGGCCAATCTGACCCGCGAGCGCGATCTGTCGCGGCAGAAGATAGAGCATTGGCAGCGGGGGGCGCAGCAGCTGGACGGCCGCGACGCGGCGCTGACGCGCGAGTTGTCGGACCTGAACCTGCCCGAGCACCAGGCGCTGGAGGCGGCGCAGCAGGAGGCCGCCAAGGCCAAGGCCGCGCTGGACACGGTGCGGGCGCGGCTGGTGGCCGACGAGGCCAAGCAGGCCGACCTGGCCGCCGAACGGGAAAAACTGGATCAGCAGTTGGCCGGCCTGCGCACCGAGATGGCGCGCGCCGAGGCCGAGGCCGCCGCGCTGGCGGCGCTGCTGCAGCGCGAGGCGGCCGGCGAGCAGCTGGCCGGCTGGCTGGAGGCGCACCAGCTGGCCGACGCGCCGCAGCTGTGGCAATCGCTGCGGATGGACGCGCGCTGGCAGACGGCGCTGGAGGCGGTGCTGGGCGAGCGCCTGTCCGCCCGCGCGGCCGGCCTGCCCGGCGCGCAGCCGCCGGCGGCGCTGGCGGTGGTGGACGGCGCGAACCGCGCCGTCGCCGGCTCGCCGCCAAGAAGCTGGCCGACGCTGTTGGCGCAAGCCCGGGCCGACGCCCCGTTCGACGCCGCGCTGGCCGACTGGCTGGCCGGCGTCTATCTGGCCGATACCCTGGACGAGGCGCTGGCCCGCCGCGGCGAGCTGGCCGCCGGCGAATGCTGGCTGACGCCTGAAGGCCACCGCGTCGACGCCGCCAGCGTGCGCTACCACGCCGAGGCCAGCGGCGACGGCCTGATGGCGCGCAAGCTGCTGCTGGACCAGGCCCGCGCCCGCGCCGAGACGCTGGGGCCGGACATCGAGGCCTTGCAGCGAAAGCGCGACGGCCTGCTGAGCATGGGCAATATGCTGGCCGAGGCGGTGCGCGGCCAGAAGGGTTCGCTGACCCGGCTGGAGGCGGAGCTGAACGCGGCGACGCTGGAGCACGTCAAGCTGGACCAGGCGGCGCGTCAGGGCGCGGCGCGCTTGTCGGCGATCGAGGCCGAGCGCGGCCGCATCGCCGAGGAGAGGCGGCACGCGGCCGAAGGCATTGCCGAGGCCGAGCTGATGGGCGAGGAGGCGGCGCTGACGCTGGAGGAGCTGGCCTTGCAGCTGGAAGAGGTCCGCTTGGCGAGGCTGAACGCCGAGACCCGGCTGGAGCTGGCGCGCAACAAGGCGCGCGACGCCGAGCGCGTGCTGCACGAGATCCGGCTGACCCTGCACAGCGCCGAGCAAAAGGTGGCCGAGCTGTCGCGCCGCGGCCGCGAGTTGGCCGACCGCGACGAGCAGTTGCAGGAAAGGCTGGAAACGCTGGCCGGCGAGGCGGAGACGGTGGACGAGGCGGTGCCGGAGGAGGCGCTGCAGCTGTCGCTGGCCGAACGCGAGACGCGAGAGGGCGAGCTGTCCGCCGCGCGCGACCGGCTGAATCAGCTGACCGAACGGATGCGCGAGATCAGCCAGCGCCAGCACGAGGCCAACGCCGCGCTGCCGGCGCTGCGCGAGGCGCGTTCCGACTGGCTGCTGAAGCACCAGGAGGCCAGGCTGGCGATGGAGCGCTTCGCCGAGGAGCTGGCGCAGGCCGGCGCCGACGAGGCGGTTTTGCTGGCCGATCTGAATGAGGGGGTGAAGCCGAACGCGCTGGCGGCCGAGATCGCCCGGCTGGCGCGCGCGCTGGAGGGGCTGGGCGCGGTCAATCTGGCGGCGTTGCAGGAACTGGACGAGGCGAAGCAGCGCGGCGAGTATCTGCAAAGCCAGTCCGACGACCTGAACCAGGCGATGGCGACGCTGGAGGAGGCCATCGCCAAGATAGACGGCGAGACCCGCGACATGCTGCAAGTGACCTACGACGCGGTCAACGCCAAGATGCGCGAATTCTTCCCGACGCTGTTCGGCGGCGGCCGCGCCGAGCTGGTGCTGACCGGAGAGGACCTGCTGAACGCCGGCGTGCAGATCATCGCCCAGCCGCCGGGCAAGAAGAACAGCACCATCCACCTGCTGTCCGGCGGCGAGAAGGCGCTGACGGCGATGAGCCTGGTGTTCTCGCTGTTCTCGCTGAACCCGGCGCCGTTCTGCCTGCTGGACGAGGTGGACGCGCCGCTGGACGACGCCAATACCAGCCGCTTCTGCGACCTGGTCAAGCAGATGTCGGAGCGCACCCAGTTCCTCTATATTTCACACAACCGGCTGACGATGGAAATGGCCGAGCAACTGGTCGGGGTGACGATGCAGGAGCAGGGCGTCAGCCGCATCGTCGCGGTCGACATCGTCGAGGCGCTGAAGATGCGGGAGACGGCCTGAGAGCCTGTGCGCGATCTTTTTCCGGCATCGGCCGTTTTCTGCCGCTTTCGCCTTCAGCCGTTTTCTCCTTGCCTCGCGAGACTTTGAACAGGCTCCGAGTCCGGTCTTGATCCGGAGCAAACCCCGCTGAACGGCGCGATGGCATACTGCGCCGCCGGCCTGTCGGACTGGAGAGGACAGTCCGGCGGCGCCGTTTCGTCATTGTGGAAACTAGAGTCATGACCGTAAGCATCAAGCGCTGGGAGCCGGAAAATCCCATTTTCTGGCTGAGCCGCGGCCGCGGCATCGCCCGGCGCAATCTGTGGCTGTCGATCTTCTCCCTGCACCTGAACTTCAACATCTGGATGATGTGGAGCATGGTGGTGGTCAATCTGCCGGCGGTCGGCTTCCTGATTTCCAGCCAGCAACAGTTTCTGCTGGTGTCGATTCCGCCGCTGGTCGGCGCGCTGATGCGGCTGATCTATTCCTGGATCTGGAGCTGGGTCGGCGGCGGCCTGTGGCTGGGGCTGTCGACGCTGCTGTTGCTGCTGCCGGCCTGGGGCGTCGGCGCGGTGGTGACCGACATTTCGTCGCCGTTCTGGCAATTGCTGTTGGTCGCCGGGCTTTGCGGCATAGGCGGCGGCGCCAGCGCCTCGCATCTGTCCAATACCAGCTTCTTTTTCCCCAGTTCGGAAAAAGGCCTGGCGATGGGGCTGAACGCCGGCTTCGGCAATCTCGGCGCGTCGGTCGCCCAGCTGCTGATTCCGCTGTGCATCCTGTTCCCCTTGTTCGGCGGCTGGGCCGGCGAGCCGCAGGTGTGGGGCCGCGGCGGCGACGTGCATTTCGTCTGGCTGCAGAACGCCGCTTATCTCTGGCTGCCGGCCATCCTGCTGATCGCGCTGGCCTGCCTGTTGTACGCGCACGACCTGCCCAAGCTGCGGATCACGCCGCGCGACCAGCTGGACGCGATGAAGGATGCGCACACCTGGTATATCTGCCTGCTGTACATGGGCAGCTACGGCACCTTCCTCGGTTTCGCCGCCGCCTTCCCGCTATTGGCGCGCAGCATGTTCCCGCTGGTGGACGCCAGCCCCTATCTGTTCGTCGGGCCGATGGTCTGCGCCTTGTCGCGGCCTCTGGGCGGCTGGATGGGCGATCGCGTCGGCGGCGGCATCGCCACCGTCATCAGCAATCTGGCGATGGCCCTGGGCACCGTCGGGGCGTATCTCAGCCTGCCGGCCTCGGGCGACGGCGGTTCGTTCTGGCTGTTTCTGGCGATGTTCCAGCTGATCTTCTTCGCCGCCGGCGTCGGCAACGGTTCGTCCTACCAGCTGGCGCCCAAGGTATTTCTGATCCTGGCCGGGCGCGAGGCGCAACGGCTGGGCACCGACCCGCGGCTGGCCTATCTGCGCGGCGGCAGGCGCGGCGCGTCGGCGATGAATGTCAGCTCAGTGCTGGCGGCTTTCGGCGGCTTCGTCATCCCGAAGGCCTTCGGTTCTTCATTGAACTGGTTCGGCGGCGTGCTGCCGGCGTTCGCGATGTTCTTCGCCTTCTACCTGCTGTGCACGGCGGTGGCATGGTGGCAATACAGCCGGCCGCAGGCGGCGCTGCGCTGTTAGAACCTGTTCACGATCTTTTGGCAGCGGCCGCTTTCTGCCGGATGCAGGGCGCGAAAAGCGGCCCGCCGCAGTGTCATTCACTGCAAGGGGCGTTTGACAAAGCCAGGTTCTTAGCGCCCGGATAAAATTAAGCCCTCCGTTCCGGCGCCAGTCTCGGGGCCGGTACGGAGGGCGGCGGCGCGGCGGGAGCCGCGCCGGCCCGGGCGGCCTGGGCCGCCCGGCGTTACCGGATCACGCCGGCTCGTTCTCCTGCTGCTCCAGCGCCTGGCTGAAGCTTTGGCGCAGGCGGCCCAGCTCGTTGCAGAAGCCGGACAGGTCCTGTTCGCCGAACTGCTGGAAGGCGTTGTGCATGTAATCCAGATGGGCCGGAAACGCTTGATTGAACAACTGCTGGCCATATGGAGTCAAAGCGACGAAGACGCTGCGGCGGTCGTTGGGTTGCATGCTGCGTGTAACGATGCCCTTGTCTTCGAGGCGGTCGAGCACGCCGGTCAGCGTGCCTTTGGTGATCAGCGTGTGATCGGACAGTTCCTTGCAGTTCATTCCCTGACTGTTACCCAGTGTCGTCACCACGTCGAACTGTGGTGGCGTCAGCCCCAGCCGGCGGATATTGTAGCTGGCGAACTGTTCAAAGGCCTGGTAAGTGCGCGACAATTCGCGTACGACAGGCAGGAAACTGGCTTGATCGGATTTTTTCATCGAAAGAGTCCCCGTGCTGTTCTAAGCAGTGTTGTACAGACTAGTACGGCCCTGTAACAGAGTTATCTCCAATTCTGGCACGCGATTGGGATAAATTCGCCTGTCTGAAATGTCATGTTCATCTTGACGAACTTTCCCGGCTCGGCCAGTCCTGATTGCGCCGAATTTCCCGGGCGACGCGCCGTAAACGCTTGGACCGCATGACGTCTGCTTGGCAGGCGGTTTTGTCAAGCGTTTTTGTATTGCCAAATGGTGCGCGGCAGCGGGCTTTCGTTATAATGAGCGTGGAATGCCCGTGCCGGATGCGGGTTGGCCGCTGGCAGACTGCAGCCGGCCGGCGACAGGATAATAGCGGGAAGCCGCCGCATGATATGGCCCTACCGGACAGGGCGGCTTCGATTATTCGCCTTAATGCGGACTGGCTGATGAGCGAATTGCAGATTGGTGTTTTGATATTGGGCGGCGGCGTGATCGCCCTGGTGGTCGGTTTCAACATGTTTCAGGAATGGCGCTTCCGCAAGCGGACGCACCAAGCCTTCGCGCGTCCGCACGGCGACGTGCTGCTGGACGTGCCGAAGAACAACGTCCGCGACGGCATGCGCGCCGACCGGATGGAGCCGGTGTTGCTGGACGACGAGCCGGACGACGCCGACATGGAGCCGTTCGAGCCGCAGTTGCCGGACGAGCCGCCGCCGGCGCGCCCGTCGCAGGACTTCGCCGCGGTCGCGGCGGCCGGCGTCGAGGTGCCGGTGATGGATGACGAGGAGGAGGCCGAGTTGGCGCTGGACTCCGCCGATCACCAGGCGCTGGTGGTGGCGATGCTCGATCCGTCGCTGGATTTCATCGCCGAGGTGCTGTTCCACGAGCCGCACGAGCTGGCGGCGATGCCGCGCTTCAACGTCGGCAAGCGCACGCAGCTGATAGGCCGCACCGAGCGCGGGCTGTGGAAGGTGGCCGAAGCGCTGCCCGGCACCCGCTACAAGCAGATCAACGTCAGCATGCAGATGGTCGATCGTTCCGGCGCGGTCAGCGAACAGGAACTGGCTGCCTTCTGCCAGCAAGTGTCGCGATTCGCCGAGGATCACGACGCCGCGGTCAGCTTCCCGCAGCGTCAGCAGAAGCTGGTGGCGGCGCGCGAACTGGACCGTTTCTGCGCCGACGTCGACGTGCTGATCGGCATCAACATCGTGCCGAAGTCGTCGATAGAGGGCGCGCGTCTGCGCAGCTTCGCCGAGGCCGCCGGCCTGCAGCTGGAGCCGGACGGCGCCTTCCATTACCTGGCCGATTCCGGCAACACCCTGTATTCGCTGGTGGCGGCCGACCAGATGCCGTTCACCTTCCACACGCTGCTGGACAAGTCCTTCCCGGCTCTGACCTTGCTGTTCGATGTGCCGCGCGTCGCCGGCGGGGTCGACGTGTTCGACCGCGCCGTGTACTTCGCCCACCAACTGGCGCAGGAGTTCGACGCCCAGCTGGTCGACGACAACCGCCGCGCGCTGAGCGATGCCGGCCTGGCCCGCATCCGCGACCAGCTGCTGCACATCTACGGCAGCATGGACGACCGCGGCATCGCCCCGGGCAGCGTGGCCGCCTTGCGATTGTTCGCCTGAGCGATAAATTTATGACTACGGGGCCGGCCTTGCCGGCCCTTTTGCCGTTCGAGAGTTTCCGATGACTGCAAACGAACTGCGCGCAGCCGAGCTGCGCGCGCTGCTGAACCGCTACGGCCACGAATACTACGTGCTGGACGCGCCGACGGTGCCAGACGCCGAATACGACCGCTTGTTCCGCGAATTGCAGGCGCTGGAGGAGGCCGATCCCGGACTGGCCGGCGCCGACTCGCCGACCCGCCGCGTCGGCGGCGCGCCGCTGGCCGAATTCGACGGCGTCGTCCACGCGGTGCCGATGCTGTCGCTGGCCAACGCCTTTTCCGACATGCAGCTGGCCGATCCGGCCGAGCGCCACGCCGAGCTGATCCAGTTCGACGAGCGGGTGCGCAAGGGCCTGGACGCGGCCGAGATCGAGTACGCCACCGAGCCGAAGTTCGACGGCCTGGCCATCTCGCTGCTGTACGAGAACGGCGTGCTGAGCCGCGCCGCCACCCGCGGCGACGGCGTGACCGGCGAGCAGGTGACCGAGAACGTCCGCACGATACGCGCGATCCCGCTGCGGCTGGACGGCGCGAACCCGCCGGCCTTGCTGGAGGTGCGCGGCGAGGTGCTGATGCTGAAGCGCGATTTCGAGCGCCTGAACGCCGAGCAGCTCGAGCGCGGCGACAAGACTTTCGCCAATCCGCGCAACGCCGCCGCCGGCAGCCTGCGCCAGCTCGATTCGCGCATCACCGCGCAGCGGCGGCTGTCCTTTTTCGCCTACGCCATCGCCCGCGTCGACGGCGCCGACTGGCCCGCGACCCACGCCGGCGAGATGAGCTGGCTGGCGGCGCTGGGCTTCCCGGTCGTCGATCAGAGCCTGCGGCCGGTGGTGCGCGGCGTCGACGGCCTGGCCGGCTACTACCAGGACGTGCTGGCGCGCCGCGGCGGCCTGCCGTTCGAGATAGACGGCGTGGTGTACAAGGTGAACCGCCGCGACCAGCAGGACGCGCTGGGCTTCGTGTCGCGCGCGCCGCGCTGGGCCATCGCCCACAAATTCCCGGCCGAGGAGGCGCTGACCGTCGTCGAGGCGATCGAGGAGCAGGTGGGCCGCACCGGCGCCATCACGCCGGTGGCGCGGCTGAAGCCGGTCTTCGTCGGCGGCGTCACCGTCACCAACGCGACGCTGCACAATGAGGACGAGGTCAGGCGCAAGGACGTGCGCGTCGGCGACACCGTCGTCGTGCGCCGCGCCGGCGACGTGATTCCCGAGGTGGTGTCGGTGGTGCTGGCGCAGCGGCCGATGAAGCCGGCCGAAGGCGGCGACCTGTTCAGCGCCGGCGAGGAGCCGCAATATCCGGCCTACAGCCTGCCCGCCGCCTGCCCGGTCTGCGGCAGCCATGTGGTGCGTGAAGAAGGCGAAGCCATCGCCCGCTGTTCCGGCGGCCTGTCCTGCCGCGCCCAGCGCAGCCAGGCGATACAGCATTTCGCCGGCCGGCGGATGATGGACATCGACGGCCTGGGCGAGCGCTATATCGACAAGCTGGTCGAGTACGGCTACGTCAAGAGCGTCGCCGACCTGTACCGGCTGAAGCTGGAGGACCTGCTGGAGATGAAGCGCCGCGCCGACGAGGACGAGGGCGTGACACCGGAGACGGTCAAGGCCGGCAAGGTGGCCAGCAAGTGGGCGGAAAACCTGATCGCGGCGATAGACGCCAGCCGCGCCCCGCCGCTGGCGCGGCTCTTGTTCGCGCTGGGCATACGCCACGTCGGCGAATCGACGGCGAAGACGCTGGCCGACTGGCTGGGGACGATGGCGCTGATACGCCGCAGCCCGGCCGCGCTGTTCGCCGCGCTGCCCGATATCGGCGGCGTGGTGGCGGATTCGCTGGCCGATTTCTTCGCCGAGGACAACAATGAAAAGGCGCTGGACGCGCTGCTTGCCGAGCTGAGCCCGGCCGACGAGCGGGCACCGTCGCCGAGGCTGCGCGAGCGGCTGGACGACGCGGCGCTGTTGGCGCGGCTGGCGATTCCGCGGCTGACCGAGGTGCGCAGCCAGCAGCTGGCGGCGCAGCGCAGCCTGTCCTGGCTGGCGGCGAGCGAGCGGCGCGCGCTGCTGGAGCTGGAGCTGCCGGCCGAGGTGATCAACGCGCTGGCCGACTGGCTGGACGATCCGGCGCGGCGGGCGCTGCTGGCGGCGCTGGCGGCCTTGCGGGACGAGTTGCTGGCCGGCCTGTCGGCCGAGTCCGAGGCGGCGGCGAGGCCGCTGGACGGCAAGACGCTGGTGTTGACCGGCACGCTGCCGACGCTGAGCCGCGACCAGGCCAAGGCGCTGATCGAGGCCGCCGGCGGCAAGGTGTCCGGCAGCGTGTCGAAGAAGACGCATTACGTGGTGGCCGGCGAGGAGGCGGGCAGCAAGCTCGTCAAGGCGCAGGAGCTGGGCGTGGCGGTACTGGACGAGGCCGGCCTGCAGTCGCTGCTGGCCGCAAATTGACGGAGGCCGCATGGCGTTGAAGGCAGTGGTGACGGCGGATTTCGATGAAGGCAACCGCCGGGTGGCGGCCGGGGACTGGCAGGGCGCGATCGCGGCGTTCGACCGCTGCCTGGCGGTCAATCCTAAAGACTGGCAGGCGCTGGCCAACCGGGCGGGCGCCCGGCTGCAGGCGGGCGACAGCGCGCGCGCGCTGGACGATTACATGGCGGCGGCGGCGCTGAATCCGGCCTCGGCCAATATCAAGAGCAATCTGGCGGTGCTGCTGAAGGAGCTCGGCGAGCTGGAGCTGGCCGGCAAGCTGCTGGAGGAGGCGCTGGCGGCGGAGCCCGGCCACGCGGACGCCTGGAGCAATCTGGGCGTGGTGCGCCAGCATCAATTGCGCTACCAGGACGCCATCGCCTGCTTCCTGAAGGCGATAGAGCTGGACGGCCTGACGCCGGCCCGCTGCAACAATCTGGGCAATGTCTGCACCAGCGCCTTGCTGCTGGACGACGCCATCGCGGTGCTGCAGGGCGGACTGGGGCTGGCGCCCGACGACGCCAATCTGCAGTTCAGCCTGTCCATCGCGCTGTTGCTGGCCGGCCGCTACGCCGAAGCCTGGCCGCTGTACGAGGCGCGCTGGCGCAGCATACTCGAACCGCGCCATTCCGGCCGTCTCTGGAACGGCGGGCCGCTGGGCAAGCGCGCGCTGCTGTTGTGGGCCGAGCAGGGCCTGGGCGACAGCCTGCAGATGGCGCGCTTCCTGCCGCGCCTCCGCGCCGAGCATCCGGACGCCAGACTGCTGCTGGCCTGCCCGGAACCGTTTCACCGGCTGTTCGCGCAGTTCGACGGCGTCGAGCTGCTGCCGCCGGACGCGGCCCCGGCCCACGATTGCCAGCTGCCGCTGATGTCGCTGCCGGGCGCGCTGGGCGTGACGCTGGACAATCTGCCGTCGACGCCGTACCTGCGGGCGGTGGCGACCCAGACGCCGCCGTTGCCGGATAGCGGACGGTTGAAGGTGGGCGTGGTGTGGGAAAGCGGCCGCTGGGGCGTCGGCATCGCCGACGCCTGGCGCCAGCACAAGTCTGTGCCGCCGGCGCTGTTCGCCGGCATCTGCCGCGTGCCGGGCATCGATTTCGTCGCGCTGCAGCCGGGCGCGCTGCCGGCCGAGCTGCAAGGCCTGGTCGCGCAGCCGGCCATCGCCGATTTCGCCGACACCGCCGCACTGGTGGCGCAGCTGGATCTGGTGATCTGCGTCGACACCGCCATCCTGCATCTGGCCGGCGCGATGGGCAAGCCGGTCTGGGCGCTGCTGCGCGCCGAGAGCGCGCCGTTCTTCCTCGCGGACGCCGACGTCGCGCCGTGGTATCCGTCAGTGCGGCTGTGGCGGCAGGCGCGGCCGGGCGACTGGCCGCCGGTGCTGGTCGACGTGGCCGCGGCGCTGTCGACTCCACAGACATTTTGAGCGCGGGCGAAGAAGGGCTAGAATGCGGCGCTGTCTATATCGCAAAACACTTTTGTGGCAGAACCAAGATGAAGAAGATCACTAAAGCCGTGTTTCCGGTTGCCGGTCTGGGCACCCGTTTTCTGCCGGCCACCAAGGCCAGTCCGAAGGAAATGCTGCCCATCGTCGACAAGCCGCTGATCCAGTACGCGGTGGAGGAGGCGATCGCGGCCGGCATGACCGAGCTGATCTTCATCACCGGCCGCAACAAGCGCTCGATCGAAGACCATTTCGACAAGGCCTACGAGCTGGAGACCGAGCTCGAGTACAAGAACAAGCAGAAGCTGCTGCAACTGGTGCAGGAAATCATTCCGCCCGGCGTCAGCTGCATCTACATCCGCCAGACCGAGGCGCTGGGCCTGGGCCATGCGGTGCTGTGCGCGCGGCCGGTGGTCGGCGACGAGCCGTTCGCGGTGATTCTGGCCGACGATCTGATCGAGGGCGCGCCGGGCGCGATGGAGCAGATGGTGAAGCTGTTCGACGAGACGCACACCTCGGTGCTCGGCGTCGAGACGGTGGCGCCGGAGGAGACCGGCTCCTACGGCATCGTCAAGACGGCCGGCGACGCCCAGGGCCATCAGCGCGTCGAGCACATCGTCGAGAAGCCGAGGCCGGAAGAGGCGCCGTCGAATTTGGCGGTGGTCGGGCGCTATATCCTGACGCCGCGCATCTTCGACAAGTTGGTCAATACCGCGGCCGGCGCCGGCGGCGAAATCCAGCTGACCGACGGCATCGCCGCGCTGATGAAGAGCGAGGCGGTGCTGGCGCTGCCGTTCAACGGCACCCGCTACGACTGCGGCTCCAAGCTCGGTTATTTGAAGGCCACGGTCAACTATGGCCTGAAGCATCACGAGGTGGCGGACGAATTCGCCGCTTTTCTGCGAGAGCTGAAAATCAGCTGACCGTTTTTTCGATCGCGTCGCCGCTGGCGGCGCAACCTGTTCTGCAAGGAGTCATCATGCCTAGTATTTCCGAAGCCCGCGGCCTGATCAACAGCGCCGACGTGCTGTTCACCGCCGAAGAAGTCAGTGCCGCCGTCGACCGCATGGCGGTGGAGATCACCGAGAAGCTGGGCGAGGAATACCCGCTGGTGCTGTCGGTGATGGGCGGCGCGGTGGTGTTCACCGGCCAGCTGCTGCCGCGTCTGGCATTCCCGCTGGACTTCGACTACGTCCACGTATCCCGCTACGGCGACAAGACCCACGGCGGCGAGCTGGTGTGGAAGCAGGCGCCGAAGGAAGACGTGCGCGACCGCGTGGTGCTGGTGCTGGACGACATCCTGGACGAGGGCCATACGATGGCCGCGATCCGCGACAAGGTGATGGCCATGGGCGCCACGGCCTGCTACAGCGGCGTGTTCGCCAACAAGCTGATCAGCAAGGCCAAGCCGCTGAGCGCCGATTTCGTCGGCCTGGACGTGCCGGACCGCTACGTGTTCGGCTACGGCATGGACGTGCGCGGCGCCTGGCGCAATCTGCCGGCGATCTACGCGCTGAAGTAAGCCGCCGCCAGCGCCTATCCGGCCGCGCCAGGGCTTTGCCCGGCGCGGCTTTTTCATGGTTCAGCCGGGCTGGGCCTGCATCAGCTCGCGCAGCCGCTGCAGCGTGTTCTGCAACTGCCGGTCGGTGCCGGTCTGCATCAGGTCCAGATTGCGTATGGTGTTGCCGAACTGGCTGACCGCCTGGTCCAGCTTGTACTCCTGCTCGTCGGTCAGGCCGAAGCCTATCGCCAGCTGCTGGACGTGGGCGCAGAACTCCAGCATCCGCTCGCTGATTTCGGCGTTGGCGCGGGCATGCTGTGATTCCAGCGCCGCCAGCGCCTCGCTCATTTCGCGGACGCTGACACCCAGCACCTGGGTCTGGCGCTGCAGCAGCACCTCGTTGCGTATGTTCTGCAGGCGGCGCTCGGCGGCGTCGGCGATCAGTGCCAGGTGGTCGCGCAGCCGGCCGATGCGGTCCGGATCGTCCTCCGGCATATTGTGCAGCAGCAGCGTCAGGTTCGGGTAGTTGATGCACATGCGGTTGCGGAAGGTGAAAATGCGCTCCATCGCCTGCATATTGTCGAGGACCGAGCTGGCCAGCGGCGAACAAACCTCGCCGTCGGCGTCGAGGTCCAGCACGCTGTAGTCGGGCCGGCGCAGCCGCAGGCTGCCTATCAGGTCGTAGCCGCCGCGTATGCTTTCCAGCACCTGGCGCGCCAGCATGGCCTCGCTGGCGCAGTCCTGGGTGCGGCGCATGAATTCCAGCACGGTGCCGAGCTCGCCGGCATTGGCCATGATGTCGAAGGCCAGCGTGCGGGCGCTGGCGATCTCGGCGCTCAGCTGCTGTTTCTGCCGGCGCGCGCGCTGGGCCAGCTGCACCTTGTAGCGCAGCACCTCGCCGTCTATCGGCTTGTCGAGGAAATCGTCGCAGCCGGCGTCCAGTCCGGTCAGCTTGGCCTCGTTGCCGGTGTTGGACGACAGGAAGACGATCTGCATCTGGCTGTCGGCTGCGCGCAGTTCGCGGCAGACCGAGAAGCCGTCCATGCCGGGCATGATCACGTCGCACAGCGCCATCTCGGGGCCGCCGCCGTCGTTCAGCGCGGCCAGCGCCTCTTCGCCGGACGCGAACAGCCGCAACGGCCAGTCGCCGCCCAGCTCGTCCTGGATGAACATCCGTTGCAGCGGGTCGTCGTCTATCGCCCAGATGGTGAAATCCGCGTTTTCCATTGCTGTCCCCGTGTCCGGCGGCCGCGCGGGCCGCCCCTTTCAATCTATAGCCCGTTCGCCGGCCGGCAGCCCGACCGCCTGGCCTATCTGCCGCAGGGCCAGCCGCAGCCTGCGCTGCACTTCCTGCTGCAGCTCGGCGGCCTCCGGCGCGCCCGGCCGCTCGCAGGCCTGCTCCAGCAGGCTGGCCGCGTCCGCCAGCGACTCGGCGCCGACGGTGCGGGCGCCGCCCTTCAGCGTGTGGGCATGGCGCAGCAGCGTTCCCCAGTCCTGCCGGCCAAGGCAGGTTTCCAGCGCGGCGCCTTCGCGTTGCCAGTGTTCGGCGAAGTGGCGCAGCATCCGGCCATAACGCTCGCGGTTGTCGCGCATCCGGTCCAGCGCGCCGGCGGTGTCGAATTGCGTCAGCGCCGCCAGGCTGAGTCCGTCGTCGTCGGGCGCGTCGGCAGCGGGCGCGACCGTCGCGGCTTCGGCCGGCGGGCACCATCTGGCCAGCGTCTGCCAGAAGGCGTCCAGGTCGATGGGCTTGCTCAGATAGTCGTCCATGCCGGCGTCCAGCGCCTGCCGCCGGTCCTCGGAGCGGGCGCTGGCGGTCATCGCGACGATGGGCAGGCGCTGGCGGCCGGGCAGCGCGCGGATGCGCCGCGTCGCCTCCAGTCCGTCCATCACCGGCATCTGCATGTCCATCAGCACCAGGTCGTAGTCGCGGCCGGCTGCGGCGTCCAGCGCCTGCTGGCCGTCGGCGGCCTCGTCGATGTCGGCGCCGGCCTCGCTCAGCAGCTCGCGGGCGTATTCGCGGTTGAAGGCGTTGTCCTCCACCAACAGCACGCGGCGGCCGCGCAGCGAGATGTCGCCGACCGCCAGCTGGGGAGGCGGACAGTCCTGCTCCTCGGCCCTGGGCAGCGGCAGGTCTATGGTGAAGACCGAACCCTGGCCGACCTGGCTCTCCACCCGGATGACGCCGCGCATCGCCTCCACCAGCTGGCGGCTGATGGCCAGGCCCAGCCCGGTGCCGCCGAAGCGGCGGGTGGTGGAGGCGTCGGCCTGCATGAACTGGTTGAACAGATTGACCTGGGTCTCCTGGTCCATGCCTATGCCGCTGTCGCGGATGATGAAGCGGCAGACGACGGCCTGTTCCGCGTCCTCCAGGAAACCGGCCTCCAGGCCGACGTAGCCGTTTTCGGTGAACTTCACCGCATTGGACAGCAGATTGGTCAGCACCTGCTTCAGCCGCAGCGCGTCGCCGAGGAAGGCGCCGTGAAAGCCGGATGGCCAGTCTGCGCGCAGTTGCAGCCGCTTTTGCTCGGCCAGCGGCTCGATCAGCGACAGCGTCTGGCGGCAGATGTCGTCGAGGCGGAACGGGTGGACGTCCAGCGTGAAGCGGCCCGAGCGGTATTTGGAGAAGTCCAGGATGTCGTTGATGATGCCGAGCAGCGACCTGGCCGCCTCGTGCACCTTCTGCAGGTAGTCGCGCTGCTGCTCGTCGAGTCCGGTGTGCAGCGCCAGGTCGGCGAAGCCGATGATGGCGTTCATCGGCGTGCGGATCTCATGGCTCATATTGGCGATGAACTCGTCCTTCAGCCGGTCGGCGGAATGGGCCTCGTGCAGCGCGCGCTCCAGGTCGTTGGTCCGCTCGGCCACCAGCTGCGACAGCCGCGCCTGCTGGTCGACCAGGAAGGCCTCGGCCTCTTTCTGCAGGCTGATGTCGGACAGGGTGCCGCGCACTCGGCGGGGCTGTCCGGCGGCGTCGCGCTCTATCACCGCGCTCTTGTTCAGCACCCAGCAGTACAGGCCGTTGCGCTTGCGCACCCGGTAGCGGGTTTCGACGAAGGGCGCCTGATCGGCCAGCAGCGCGCGCAGGCCCTGATTGCGCGAGGCCATGTCGTCGGGGTGGATCAGCGCGTTCCACTGGCTGGCGGAGCCGTTGACCGCCTCGGGCAGATAGCCCAATTGGGCCAGCCAGCCGGGGGAGAGCTGCATCGCGCCGCTTTGCACATCGTATTCGAACACGCCCATGCCGGTCGATTCCAGCGCCTCGCGCCAGCTTTGCTCATTGCTCCGCACCGACTCGGACGCCTCGACCTGGGCGCTGATGTCGTGTTGCTCGGCGACGAAGTGGGTCAGTAGGCCGTGGTGGTCGAATATCGGCGTCAGCGCCAGATTGTTCCAGAAGCGGCTGCCGTCCTTGCGCTGATTGCACAGCAGCGCCGACACCGGCACGGCGTTGGCGATCGCGTGGTCCAGCCGGGCCAGCGTGGCCGCGTCGTTGCCGTCGTCGCTCCAGAAGCGCAGGCCGCGGCGGCGGATCTCTTCCTTGTCGTAGCCGCTGATCCGGCAGAGTCCGTCGTTGACGAAGACGGTGGACAGCTGCCGGTCGCGGGCGTCGGCGATCAGGATGCCGGTCGACATCGACTCGATGCCGCGCAGCAGCAGGCGGACCTGCTCGTCGGCCTCGCGCATCCGGGTGATGTCGTTGAAGATCAGCGCCGTGCAATCGCGGTCGGGGCCTTTCTGCTGCAAGGGCACGCTGGCCAGCTTCAGCCAGATCCGCGCGCCGCCGCGGTGCACCGCCAGCACCACGCCGTCGCGCGCCAGCCTGAGGCGGCCGCTCTGCCTCTCCGGCGCGAACGGCGTGCCGTCCTCCAGCGTGCCGTCCTGCCACAGCGTGGCCACGTCGCGCCCCTCCAGCTCGGCCTGCGGTGTGCCGAGTATCCGCGCCGCCGATGGATTGCAGGCCAGCACCCGGCCGGCGCCGTCATGGATCAGCACGCCCTCGTCCAGCGCGTCGACCACCGAACGGTAGCGCTGCTCGCCGGCGCGCAAGGCCATTTCCATCCGCTGTTGCTCGCTGTTGTCGACGATGACGCCGACGAATTGTCGCTGGCCGTTGGCCTGGAACTCGCTGGTCGACAGGTGCAGCGGAAAGATGTCGCCGTTCTTGCGCAGGCCCTGGGCATGGACTTCGAAACGCTCGGCCGGCGGGCCGCCGCGCCGAAGATAGGCGGCGAGATAGTGTTCGTGCCGGCTGTGGTAAGGCTCGGGCATCAGCACCGCGACCGGCTGGTTCTGCAGCTCGGCGGCGGCGTAGCCGAACATCCGCTCGGCGGCATGGTTGAACAGGCTGATGCGGCCGCGGATGTCGATGGTGATGAAGGCTTCGCCGGCGTTGTCGATGATGCTGGACAGATAGGCCTGCTGCTGGCGCAGCAGGCGCAATTGCCGGCGCTGCTGGACGAGATGCGATGACGCCAGGCCGAGCGCGGCCAGGCCGGTGGCCAGCGTCAGCCACAGCCCGGCGGGAGCGGCCGCGGGGAAGGCCAGATGCAGCGCGGGCAGCGCCAGCGCGGGCGGCAGCGCCGCCGGCAGCAACCAGCGATGTAGAAAAGGCTTCAGCAAGACCCACCTCATGACGAACGGGGAAAATGAGTAGCATGCTGATCTAGTTGTAGTACGAGACAGGCCGCAGGAGGAGGGCGGCGGACTTCCCTCTGGGACAGGCCGGGCCTTGGCGCCTGTTCACGATCTGTCGCCGGCGGAAAACGGCGGCTGCAGGAGAACGACCGTGAGCAGGCTGTCAGGCGGCCAGCGGCGCGTGGTGCTGCAGCCGGACCGGCCAGCGGTAGACCGACAGCAGGCGCTCCGGCGTCAGCGTCTGGCGCGGAGAGCCGCAGGCGATGAGCCGGCCGTCCTGCAGCAGCGCCGCCTGGTCGGCGTATTCGGCCGCCAGCGTCAGATCGTGCAGCACCTGGACCACGGTCTTGCCCTGGGCCGCCAGTTCGCGCAGCAGCAGCTGCAGCTTGTGCTGGTGGCGCAGGTCCAGGTGGTTGGTCGGCTCGTCCAGCAGGATGATGGGCGCCTGCTGCGCCAGCGCGCGGGCGATGGCGGCCCGCTGCCGTTCGCCGCCGGACAGCGAGTCCAGCCGGGAGCGGGCGTGGCCGTCCATTTCCACGACGGCGATGGCGGCTTCCACCGCCTCGCGGTCGCGCGGCGCCGGCCGGCCGAAGGCGCCCAGATACGGCACCCGGCCCAGCGCGACGAACTCGGCCACCGTCAGCGGCAGGTCGGCCGGCAGGTGCTGCGGCACCCAGCCTATCCGCCGGGCGCGTTCGCGCGGCGCCATCCGGCTGACGCACTGTCCGCCCAGGCGCACCGCGCCGGCGCTGGGCGAGGCCAGCCCGGCCAGCAGCCTGAGCAGCGTGGTCTTGCCGGCGCCGTTCGGGCCCAGCAGCGCGCTGACCTGGCCGGCTTCGAGGTCCAGCCGGATGTCCTGCAGCAGCGGCCGGTCGCCGATGCGGTAGCCCAGTTCGCGGACTTTCAGGGTGTGGGATTCAGCCATTGCTCGCGCTCCGTTGTTGGCGGCGGAAAAGCCAGATGAAGAAAGGCGGGCCGGCGAAGGCGGCCATCAGGCCCACCGGCAGGTCCAGCGGCCAGGCGATGTTGCGCGCCAGCGTGTCCACCGCCAGCAGGAACAGCGCGCCGGCCCAGGCCGACAGCAGGATCAGCCGGCGGCGGCAGCCGCCGACCAGCAGCGACAGCGCGTTCGGGATCATCATGCCGACGAAGCCGATGACGCCGGACAGCGCCACGGCGCCGCCGGTGGCCAGCGCGGCGCCTATCGCGGCCAGCCGGCGGGTGCGACGGGTGTCTATGCCCAGCGAGCGCGCGGTCTCCTCGCCCAAGAGCAGGCAGTCGAGATCGCGGCCTATCGCGCACAGCAGCGCGACGCCGAGCCCGGCGACCAGCAGGCAGACCGACAGCCGGCCCGGCAGCGCCGAGCCGAGATTGCCGGCCAGCCAGCTGCTGGCCGAGCGCAGCGTCAGGTCGTCGGACATGAACAGGATCAGGCTGGACACCGCGCCGCAGAAGGCGCCGACGACCAGACCCATCAGCAGCAGGCCGGCCAGCCCGCCGCGGGCCAGCCGCGCCAGCGCGAGGATCAGCCAGGTGGCGACCAGGCCGCCGCCGAAGGCCGCCAGCGGCAGCGACAGGCCGGTCAGGCCCAGCGCCAGCACGGCGATCACCGCCAGCGCGGCGCCGCCCGAGGTGCCGATCAGGCCGGGGTCGGCCAGCGGATTGCGAAACAGCGCCTGCAGCGCGGCGCCGCTGGCGGCCAGCGCCGCGCCGACGCCCAGCGCCGCCGCCACCCGGGGCAGCCTCAGCTCGCTGACCAGCGGATCGGCGAAATCCGGCCAGGCCAGATGGCCGGCCGAGCTGGACAGCGCCAGCAGCGGCAGCGCGACGCTGGCGACGACGAGGATCGGCCACAGCCAGCGGTGGGCGCCGCTCACATCTTCACCATCTGTTCCACGACGGCCGGACTGCCCAGGCCGATCAGCATGCCCTGCTGCGGCGGCAGCTGGTAGACGCGGCCCTGCTTGCCGGCCGGCGTCGCGGCGATTTCCGGCCGGCGCGTGAACGCCTCCTTGCCGCCGTAGACGGCCGAGGTGTGGCTGCCCAGGATGATGACGTCGGGTTTCAAGGCTTGCCAGGCGTCGCGGCCCAGCGGCTTGAAGCCGCTGAGGCCGGCCGCGGCGTTGACGCCGCCGGCGGCGCGGATCAGCGTGTCCGGCGCGGTGTCGCGGCCGGCCACCAGGCTGCCGTCGTAGCTGACCAGGTAGCGGACGGCACGCGTCGGGCGCGGCTGCATGCCCCGCTGCCAGTCGCCGGCCAGCTTGGCGGCGGCGGCGTCGCGGCCCAGCAGGCCGCCTATCTTGCGTATCGCCTCGGCGAAGTCGCGGCCGTCCTCGCGCGCGCTGACCTCCTCGGCGCGCAGCCGCAATTGCTTCAGTTGCGGCCACAGCGTCGGCGGCTGGGCGGCGGCGCTGCCGAGCACCAGGGTCGGCTTCAGCTTGGCGATGGCCTCGGCGTTCAGCGCGCGCGAGAAGCCGACGACCTGGGCGTGGGCCAGCTCGGGTTCGCGGCTGCTGCGGTCGCGGCCGACCACCTCGCCGGCGGCGCCGAGCGCGACGACGATCTCGGCGATGTCCGGCGTCACCACCACCAGCCGTTCGGCGGCGGAGGCGGCCAGCGGCAGCGCGGCCAGCAGCAGGCCGACCAGCAGGGATTTACGCGACATCGGCCTGCTCCAGCGGCGGCAGCTCGCCCAGCAGCTTCACCCATTCGGCGCGTTCCGGACGGCCGGGCTTGCGCTCGCCGAAGAAGGTGGCCAGCGATTCGCCGGCCTCGTCGAACAGTTCCAGCGAGGTGACCACGCCGTTGTCGCCGGGCTTGCGGGTGATCCAGGCCTCGGCGATCAGGTCGGTGCGCAGGTGCAGGTTGAAGTCGGGATCAAGCACGTTCAGCCAGTCGCCGACCACCTGCACATTGCGTACCGGGCCGGTGTGGATCTGGACCATGCCGCGGTTGCCGGCGAACACCATGATGGGCGTTTCGGTGGCGGCGGCGCGGCGCAGCAGTTGCTCGATCGCGTCTTCGCGGACGCGCCAGGCCTGGCCCGCCGGCGCCAGCCGGAAGCCCTGGCGGCGCGACACCTGCCAGCGGCGCAGGAAGGGATGGAAGGCGTGCACGTCGGCGAGGCTCTGCCACTCGGCCTGGAAGGCGTCGCGATCTATGGCCTCGTCCGGCTGCTCGGCCGCCGCGGCGGCGACCGGTTCCAGCGTCAGCGCGGCGGCCGGCGCGGCGAAGCGCGCGACCAGCTCGTCGAAGGCGGCGACGTCGCTGTCGGCGGTCAGGTAGACCTTGTGCACCGCCTCGCCGTGGCGGTCGAAGAATTGCAGGCTGCGCTGGACGCCGCGCGGCGTCTCGCTCCGCAGCGCGAAGCCGTGGCGCCAGTGGAACAGGAAGATGCGCAGGTCGATGACGGGGTTGATGGCGAGGCCGACCTTGCCGTCGATCTCGACATTGGCGTAGTCGCCCTTGGTCTCATGGACGCAGGCGTGGTTGCGCGTCAGCGCCATCACCCGGCCCAACGGGGCCAGCGACGCGAGGATTTCGGGCCACTCGGCCTTGAGCGGCAGGGCGGCCGGATCGGCGGCGAGCAATTCGCATTCGCTGACATCCAGCAGCTCGGCGGCGTCGCGCGCGCGCAGTTTGGGTTGGCTGGCTTTGAGCGTCAGATAGCGGTCCCATAGCTGGCTCATGGTTTTCTCCTGTTGTTGCGGGGGGCGGCACGGCCGCCCGCCCGGGATCGATGATCAGAACTGGTATTCGACGCTGGCGCTGACATTGCGGCCGGGCTGGGTGTAGCGGTCCAGCGTCGGGTCGTTAGCGGCCATGCCGCGCACGTCGGCGGCCTTCCAGTACTTGCGGTCGAAGAGGTTGAACACGCCGGCGCGCACCGTGGTGCCCTTGGCCGGCTTCCAGTAGGCGGTCAGGTCCAGCGTCGCATAGCCCGGCGCGGCGAAGCCGGCGGTCTGCGCGGTGGACGGCGGCGGCAACGCCACCGACGGCGCGCGGTTGTTGCGGGCGGCCGCGCGCAGCAGCGCCTCGCCGCCGAAGCGGGCCTGGTCGTAGCGCAGGCCCAGCACCGCCGACAGCGGCGCGATAGAGTCCAGCGGCGTGTTGCTGTCCAGGTCCTGGCCGTGGGCGTAGGCGACGGAGGCCTGGGTCTGCCAGCCCGGCGCGAAGCGCCAGGCGGCGCGGGCCTCGGCGCCCTTGATGTCGACGCGGCCGATGTTCTGGTACTGATAGGTCAAGAGGCCGCCGACCACGCCCAGGCTCTGCTGCTCGATGAAGTCGCGGTAGCGGTTCTGGTAGGCGGTCAGGCCGAAGTCGAAGCTGTCCCACTGGCCCTTCAGACCCAGTTCGAAGCCGCGGCTGGTTTCCGACTTCAGATTCGGGTTGGAGATCACCTGGTAGCCGTAACCGCGGTTGACGAAGGCCATGTTGGCGTCGTCGAACGGCGGCGCGCGGAAGCCGGACGACAGCTGGGCGAAGCCGGTGTAATGGCTGGCGAACGGGATGCTCAGGCCCAGCTTGGGCGAGAAGGCGCCGTCGCTGAACGACGGCACCGTCTGGCCGCCGCTGTTGGCGTAGGCCTGGTCGGGCTGGGTGTTCATCTTGTAGTGGTCCCAGCGCAGCGACGGCGACAGCGCGATGCCGTTGGCGAACTTCATCTCGTCCTGCACGAACAGGCCGACGCGGTCCGAGGTGCTGTCGGGGAAGGTCTTGCTGGGGAAGGTCTCGCCGCCGACGGTGTTGGTGGTGCTGCCGTTGGCGTTGTACTGCGTCTTCATCCGCGGCCGGCTGGTGTCGGTGCGGGACAGGTCCACGCCCCACAACAGCTGGTGTTCGGCCGACAGCGCGGCGAAGCGCTGCTCGGCGTCCAGGCTCAGGCCGACGATCTTCTGGTAGAAGTTGTAATTGGACTGGACCTGGCTGCGGTCGCTGAACAGGCTGTAGCTGTCGTCGGCATTGTTCAGCTTCTGTTGGTAGAGCTTGACCGCCAACCGGTCCAGCGGGCCCAGCTGGCGCGCTTCCCAGGCCAGCGACACGCGATTGCGCAAGGTGCGGTCGGCGGCGGTCTGGCTCAGCTGCCCCGGCACCGGGCGGCCGCGGGAGACATAGGCCGGATACAGGGTGTTCAGCAGATTGGTGTCGGTGTCGCGGCGATAGTGCTCCAGCGTCAGTTCCAGCCGCTGCTGCTCGGTCAGCTTGTAGCCGAGCTTGGCCAGCACGCTGTCGCTGTTCCAGTCCTGCGGGTTCGGCGTGGTGCGCGAGGTCGTGCTGCTGTCGTTGCCGCCCTGATTGTCGGTCTGGTGGCCGTTGCGGTGGGTATAGATCAGCATCGCGTCGGCGCGCTCGCCCTTGACGCCGAAGCCGGCGCTGCCGCCCCAGCTGTTGTCGGCGCTGGCGCCGAAGCCCTTGACGCTGCCACCGACGCTGTTGTCCTCGGGCACGAAGTCGTCGACGGTCTTGGTGCGGTAGCCGATCACGCCGCCGATGGCGTCCGAGCCGTACAGGCTGGAGGTCGGCCCCTTGACGATGTCGATCGCGCGCAGCGTTTCCAACTCGACGAAGTCGCGGCCTGAGATGGCGCCGTTGCCGTTGCCGCCACCGGCGTAGGCTTCCGGCAGCCGCTCGCCGTCTATCAGCATCAGGATGCGGTTGCCGTCTATGCCGCGTATGGTCCAGCCGGCGTTGCCGCGGCGATTCGGATCGGCCGCCACTTCGACGCCGGGCTCGTATTTGGCCGCGTCGGCGATGTCGCGGACCAGACGGTCGTCCAGCTTGTGGCGCGACACCACGGTGGCGTTGGGCGCGGTCTCCGCCAGCGGCTTCTCCCTGCGATGGGCGGTGACCTGGACCGTGTCCAGCGTCGGCGGTGCGGTGTCGGCGAAGGCCGGCCAGGCGGCGGCCAGGCTCAGCATCAGGGGGGTGGCGCGGAACAGTGCCATGGAAACTCCATTGTCGTTGTCGTTTCCGCTGGCTGGCTGTCGGCTGGCTTGCGGGGTCTTTCTTGTTTGCGAGGGCTACTTAATGCGAGGGCTACTTAATCAGTATCAATTTGCCGTTGCGGGTCAGCTGCAGACGGTACAGCTCTCCCTGGTGCTCGATCAGGATCTCGCGTCCGGCGCCGAACAGCTGGCGGCTGTGCAGCAGCGGAGGGGCGACAGGCTTGTTCGCGACGGGTGGCTTGGTATTCATTTGTTAATGATAACCATTATCATTGACATTCATCAAGAGAATTTCATGCCAATGTATTTGGCATTGCCGGCAGGTGGCATCCACCCCATATGCAACTTCAAGAAAATTAGCCAAGCATGGCTGGCGCGAGGCTGATTTCTTGTCCGCAGCCGCGCGGATTCGGACATAATTCAGAGCGAAAGCGGCGGAATGGTCCAGGCCATCGTCTCGCAATGAGGCCGCGCATAACGACAAGTGGGGGAGACGGACATGTTGGCAATCATCGGGGGGAGCGGACTCGCTCGGCTGTCGGTATTGGAAGTGACCCATCGCCAAGTGGTGCGCACGCCGTACGGCGATCCGTCCTGCGCGCTGACCTTCGGCAAGATCGCCGGTCAGAACGTGGTGTTCATCGCCCGCCACGGCTACGGCCATTCGCTGGCGCCGCATGAAATCAACTACCGGGCCAATCTGTGGGCGCTGCACGACCAGGGCGTCAAGGGCGTGATCGCCATCGGCACCGTCGGCGGCATCCGGCCGGACATGGCGCCGGGCCGGCTGGTCGTGCCACACGACATCATCGACTACAGCTGGGGCCGCAAGCATACCTATTTCGAAGGGCCGGAACGGCCCGTCGTGCACGCCGAATTCTCCAGCCCCTACGACGAGGTCCTGCGCGACAGGCTGATGGCGGCGATCAAGGCCACCGGCATCAGCGGCGTCGACGGCGGCGTCTACGGCTGCACGCAGGGACCGAGGCTGGAGAGCGCCGCCGAGATCGCCAGGATGGAGCGCGACGGCACCGACATCGTCGGCATGACCGGCATGCCGGAGGCCGGACTGGCGCGCGAGCTGGAACTGCCTTACGCCCACCTGTGCCTGGTCAGCAACTGGGCCGCCGGCAAGGGCCATCAGCGCAGCGTCGAGTTCGATCCGGCGGTGGCGGCGAAGAGCGTGCAGGATTTGATGGGCACGCTGCAGGCCGTTTTCAACGACTGAGGGCGCGGGCCGCGCGCGCAAGCGCCGGCGCAACGGCCGGCGCATCGGCGCGGCGGCGGTCCCGCGCTCAAGCTCCCCGCATTTCAGGTCGATAGATAGCGGGCAGGCCGCGGCTTTTGCCCGACGGCCCGCATGCGGGGCAGCCGCCGCCTCGTCCGGCTCGGCCGGCGCGGCGCGAAACCGGCGGCGCGACGTCCAGGCGGGCGCGGCCGGAAGTGGATGAAGTCAATGCTTAGGCCCGGTCGGTGCGGCCGGGCGCGATGAGAAAGAAGATGTATGAAAGCTGTGATTTTGGCCGGAGGCCTTGGCACGCGCATCAGCGAAGAATCCCACCTTCGTCCGAAGCCGATGATAGAGATAGGCGGCAAGCCTATCATATGGCATATCCTGAAGATCTACTCCGCCCACGGCATCAACGATTTCATCATCTGCCTCGGCTACAAGGGCTACGTGATCAAAGAGTATTTCGCCAATTACTTCCTGCACAGTTCCGATGTGACGCTGGACTTGAGCAATAACCAGATGTTCGTCCACGAGCGCCATGCCGAGCCCTGGCGCGTGACCCTGGTCGACACCGGCGAGGACACCCAGACCGGCGGCCGGCTGGGCCGGGTGCGCCGGCATCTGGAAAACGAGCGCGACTTCTGCTTCACCTACGGCGACGGCGTCAGCGATATCGACATCGGCGCCGTCATCGCCCATCACCGCGAGCAGCAGGCCGAGGCGACGGTGACGGCGGTATACCCGCCGGGCCGTTTCGGCGCGCTGGAAATCCGCAATCAGCGCGTCGAGTTTTTCAAGGAAAAGCCGCGCGGCGACGGCGGCATGATCAACGGCGGCTTCTTCGTGCTGAATCCGTCGGTCTTCGACCTGATAGACGGCGACGGCTGCGTGTGGGAGGCCGATCCGCTGGAGGCGCTGGCGCACCGTGGCCAGCTGGCCGCCTATGAGCACCGCGGCTTCTGGCAGCCTATGGACACGCTGCGCGACAAGAATCTGCTGGAAGAGCTGTGGACCAGCGGGGAGGCGCCATGGAAGCAGTGGTGAACGCCGGCTTCTGGCGCGGCCGCCGGGTGTTCCTGACCGGGCACACCGGCTTCAAGGGCGGTTGGCTGAGCCTGTGGCTGCACAGCCTGGGCGCCCGCGTCCACGGCTATTCGCTGCCGCCCGAGGCCGGACCGTCGCTGTTTTGCGCGGCCGACGTCGGCGGCCGGACGGCGACGACGCTGGCCGACGTGCGCGACGCCGCGGCGCTATCGGCGGCGCTGCGCGACTGCGAGCCGTCCATCGTCTTCCATCTGGCGGCGCAGCCGCTGGTCAAGCGCGGCTACGCCGACCCGCTGGAAACCTTCTCGACCAATGTGATGGGCACCGCCAATCTGCTGGAGGCCGTGCGGCAGTGTCCGGGCGTCGAGGCGGTGGTGGCGGTGACCACCGACAAATGCTACGAAAATCATGAATGGCCGTGGGCCTACCGCGAGAGCGACGCGCTCGGCGGCCACGACCCGTACAGCAGCAGCAAGGCCTGCGCCGAGCTGGTGTGCGCCTCCTACCGCCGCTCCTTCCCCGACGCTTGCGCCGCCGTCGCCACCGCGCGCGCCGGCAATGTCATCGGCGGCGGCGACTGGGCGGCCGACCGGCTGGTGCCGGACCTGCTGCGGGCCTTCGACGACGACCGTTCGCTGGCGATACGCAGCCCGGACGCGGTCCGGCCCTGGCAACACGTGCTGGAGCCGCTGGCCGGCTATCTGCGGCTGGCCGAGCGGCTGGCGCAGGGCCGCGGCGCCGCCGCGGCGTGGAATTTCGGCCCCGGCGACGGCAGCGACCGGCCGGTGTCCTGGGTGGCGGACACGCTGGCCCGCCAGTACGGCGCCGGCGCCGGCTGGCACCGGGACGGCGGCGGCCACCCGCACGAGGCCGGCCTGCTGAGGCTGGACAGCGCCAAGGCGCGGACCGAGCTGGGCTGGGCGCCGCGCTGGGATCTGGAGGCGGCGTTGGCGGCGACGCTGGCCTGGCACCAGGCTTGGCGGCGCGGCGAGGACATGCAAGACTTCACCCTCGGCCAGATCGCGGCCTATGCGGGCGTTTAATCGGAGAATCAAGGAATGACAGATACCACCCGCGAGGCCATCCTCGCCCTGGTGCGGGAATACGCCGAAGAGCGCTTCGCCCAGGCCCCGTTCACGCCAGGCCAGACGGCGGTGCCGCCGTCCGGCAAGGTGATAGGCGCCGCCGAAGTGGCCAATATGGTCGACGCGGCTCTGGACGGCTGGTTGACCACCGGGCGCTTCAACGCCGATTTCGAGTCTAGGCTGGCCGCATTCATCGGCCTGCCTCACGTGTTGACCGTCAACTCCGGCTCGTCGGCCAATCTGGTGGCCTTCACCGCGCTGACCTCGCCCAAGCTGGGCGACCGGGCGATCCGGCCGGGCGACGAGGTGATCACCGTGGCGGCGGGTTTCCCGACCACGGTCAATCCCATCATCCAGAACGGCGCGGTGCCGGTCTTCGTCGACGTCCAGCTGCCGACCTACAATATCGACGCCGACCTGTTGGAGGCGGCGCTGTCGCCGCGCACCAAGGCCATCATGATCGCCCACACGCTGGGCAACCCGTTCGATCTGGAGCGCGTCGCGGCCTTCGCCCGCCAGCACGGCCTGTGGCTGATCGAGGACTGCTGCGACGCGCTGGGCGCCACCTTCGGCGGTCGCAAGGTCGGCACTTTCGGCGACATCGGCACGCTGAGCTTCTACCCGGCCCATCACATCACGATGGGCGAGGGCGGCGCGGTGTTCACCCGCGATCCGCAACTGAGGCTGATCATGGAGTCGGTGCGCGACTGGGGCCGCGACTGCTATTGCGCGCCGGGCCGCGACAATACCTGCGGCAAGCGTTTCGGCTGGCAATTGGGTCAGCTGCCCTGTGGCTACGACCACAAGTACACCTATTCCCACATGGGGTACAACCTCAAGATCAGCGATATGCAGGCGGCCTGTGGCCTGGCCCAGATGGACCGGCTGGACGGCTTCATCGCCGCGCGCAAGCGCAACTTCGCCTATCTGAGCGAGCGGCTGCAAAGCTGCGCCGAATTCCTGCTGCTGCCGGAAGCGACGCCGGGTTCCGATCCGTCGTGGTTCGGCTTCCCGCTGACGCTGAGGCCCGAGGCCCAGGTCGGCCGCGTCGAGTTGCTGAACTATCTGGATCAATATCGCATCGGCACCCGGCTGCTGTTCGCCGGCAACCTGACCCGACAGCCGTATATGCAGGGCCGGAACTACCGCTGCGCGACGCCGCTGCCGGTCACCGACCGCATCATGAACGACACCTTCTGGATCGGCCTGTATCCGGGCCTGTCCCAGCAGATGCTGGATTTCACCGCCGGGAAGCTGGAAACCTTCCTCGGCGCCAATTTCGACTGAAAGAGAGGCCCATCATGCGAAAGCCGTTATTCATCTTCGAGATGGCCAACAACCACATGGGCAATGTCGATCACGGCATTGCGCTGATCCGCGCGATACGCGAATCCTGCCAGGGCTTCGATTTCGACTTCGGCTTCAAGCTGCAGTACCGCCATCTGGACACCTTCATCCACTCCAGCTTCCGCGGCCGCGACGACGTCAAATACGTCAAGCGCTTCGAGGAGACCCGGCTGCAGCCGGAACAGATGTTGCGGCTGGTGAGCGAAATGAAGGCGCAGGGCTTCAAGACCGTCTGCACGCCGTTCGACGAGGCCTCGGTGGACCTGATCGAGGAACACGGCATCGAGATCATCAAGATCGCCAGCTGCTCGTTCACCGACTGGCCGCTGCTTGAGCGCATCGCGCGCAGCGACAAGCCGGTGGTGGCCTCCACCGCCGGCGCGCGGCGCGAGGACATCGACAATGTCGTCAGCTTCATGCTGCACCGGGACAAGGACCTGACCGTCATGCACTGCGTGGCCGAGTATCCGACCCCGGACGAGAACCTGCACCTGGCGCGGATCAAGCAGCTGCGCGAGCAGTACGCCGGCGTGCGCATCGGTTATTCGACGCACGAGGACCCGGAGTTGATGGAGCCGGTGATGCTGGCCGTCGCCCAGGGCGCGACGGTGTTCGAAAAGCACGTGGCGCTGCCGACCGAGCAGTACGCCGCCAATAATTACTCGGCGACGCCGGAGCAGATCCGCCGCTGGATACAGGCCGCCGCCCGCGCCTTCGCGATGCTGGGCGACGGCACGTGCGACCCGGCGTCGGCGACCGAGCAGGCCAGCCTGCGCTCCCTGCGCCGCGGCGTGTTCGCCACCCGGCCGATCAAGGCCGGAGAGAGCCTTTCCGCCGACAACGTCACTTTCGCCTTCCCGCCGGTGGAAGGACAGCTGACCGCCAACGAATGGTCGAAGTACACCCATTACACCGCCACCGCCGACATCGCCGTCGACGCGCCGGTGATGGGCGCGCAACTGCAGCCGCAGCATCTGCGCGACAAGGTGATGAAGACGGTGGACGCCGTCAAGGCGCTGTTCAAGACCGCCAACATCGTCGTGCCGGGCCGCTCGGATCTGGAGATATCGCACCATTACGGCCTGGAGCGCTTCGACGAGTTCGGTCTGTCGATGCTGACGGTGATCAACCGCGAGTACTGCAAGAAGCTGATCGTGATGCTGCCGGGCCAGACCCATCCAGAGCAGTACCACCTGAAGAAGGAAGAGACCTTCATCGTGCTGTACGGCGACATCGCCATCTGGCTGGACGGCGAGGAGCGCCAGGCGCGGGCCGGCGACGTGATCACCGTGCAGCGCGGCGTGCGCCACCGCTTCCACACCGCCGGCGGCGTGGTGTTCGAGGAGATTTCGTCCACCCACTTCAAGGACGACTCCTACTACACCGACGAGGCGATCAGCGCCAACAAGGACCGCAAGACCCATTTGACTTACTGGATGTGACGATGACCGCCAAGCTTGTCCGCTTATCGGACTATGTGATGGATTTCCTGGCCGCGCGCGGCGTGCGCCATGTGTTTCTGCTGCCCGGCGGCGGCGCGATGCATCTGAACGATGCCATCGCGCTGCAGCCCGATCTGACCCCCGTTCACTGTCACCACGAGCAGGCCTGCGGCATCGCCGCCGAGGCCTACGGCCGGCAGACCGGCCGGGCCGGCGTCGCGATGGTGACCACCGGTCCCGGCGCCACCAACATCCTGACGCCGGTGGCCGGCGCCTGGATAGAATCGCTGCCGCTGCTGGTGATCTCCGGCCAGGTGAAGCGCGCCGACCTGCTGCAGGGCAGCGGCTTGCGCCAGAAGGGCGTGCAGGAGGTCGACATCGTCGCGATGGCCAGGCCGGTCACCAAGTACGCCGTCACCGTCACCGACCCGCAAGCGATACGCCGGCATCTGGAGGAGGCGCTGCATCTGGCGCATGACGGCCGTCCCGGCCCGGTGTGGCTGGACATCCCGCTGGACGTGCAGGCCGCGACGATAGATCCCGCCGGCCTGGCGGGCTATCAGCCGGAGGCGGAAGCCGCGCCGACCGGTCAAGACTATGTCGCCGCCATCGCCGAGATGCTGCGGCAGGCCGAGCGGCCGCTGATCCTGGCCGGCCACGGCGTGCGCATCGCCGGCGGCGCCGACGCGCTGCGTCGCCTCAGCGAAACGCTGCAAGTGCCGGTGGCCGCCACCTGGAACGCGATGGACCTGGTGCCGTGGGACAGCCCGCTGTGCGCCGGCCGTCCCGGCGTCGTTGCGCTGCGGCCCGGCAATTTCGCGGTGCAGAACTGCGACCTGCTGATCGCCATCGGCAGCCGCCTCGACAACATCCTCACCGCCTACAACCCGAAAGGCTTCGCCCGCGCGGCGCGCAAGGTCGTCGTCGACGTCGACGCCGCCGAGATCGCCAAGCTGGACATGGAGATCGAGCTGCCGCTGGTGATGGACGCCAAACAGTGCCTGGACGGCCTGTTGGCCGCCGCCGACAGCCTGCCGCAGGCGCGGTGGCAGCCGTGGCTGGACCGCTGCGCCGACTGGAAGCGCCGCTATCCGGTGCAGGACGGCGCGCCGTTCCCGACGCGCGGCGAGATCAACCACTACCATTTCGTCGACGCGCTGTCCGACGCCGCGCCGGAGAACACGCTGATCTCCACCGGCAGCTCCGGCCTGGCGGTCGAGGTGTTCTACACCGCCTTCCGCAACAAGCCGGGCCAGCGCGTGTTCCTGACCTCGGGCCTCGGTTCGATGGGCTACGGCCTGCCGGCGGCGATAGGCGCCTGCCTCGGCAACGGTTCCAAGCCGATGATCGCCGTCGAGAGCGACGGCAGCCTGCAGCTGAACCTGCAGGAGCTGGCGACGCTGGCGGCGCTGCGGCTGCCTATCCGGCTGTTCATCATGAACAACAACGGCTACGCGTCGATACGCAATACCCAGCGCAACTACTTCCAGAGCCGCTACGTCGGCACCGGGCCGGAAGCCGGCGTGGTGATCCCCGACGTGCTGGAGCTGGCCGAAGCCTACGGCCTGCCGGCGATGCGCATAGCGGGCGTCGAGGAGCTGGCCGACGGCCTGGCCGCGGCGCTGGCCCACCCGGGCCCGATACTGTGCGACGTCAGGCTGAACGAGAGCGAGACGCTGCAGCCGAAGGCCGCCGCCCTGCCGCAGCCGGACGGCAGCATGCTGTCGATGCCGCTGGAGGACATGTCGCCGTTGCTGCCGCTGGAGACGCTGCGCGCCGAAATGCTGATCCCGTTGTTACCGGCGTCCGAAGCCGCCAAGCGGGGCGCCTGAGCGATGGCCGCCATCGAGCACTGCCGCCTCTGCGCGCAGCCGCTGTTTGCCCGGCCGTTGCTGGTGCAGGACGACATGCCGGCCGCCGCCCAGGGCCTGCCGACCGCCGAGGGGCTGGACGCCGACCGCGGCGTGAGGCTGGCCCTGCGCCAGTGCGGCGGCTGCGGCCTGGCGCAGCTGGACGCCGAACCGGTGCCGTACTGGCGCGACGTGATTCGCGCCGCCGGCATCTCGCCGGAGATGCGCGATTTCCGTCTGCGGCAGTTCCGCGCCTGGCTGGACGGGCACGGCCTGGCCGGCCGCAAGGTGCTGGAGGTCGGCTGCGGCCGCGGCGAATACCTGTCGCTGCTGGCCGAGGCCGGCGCCGACGCCCACGGCGTCGAGCATCTCGAGGCCTCGGTCGACGCCTGTTCCGCGGCCGGGCTGTCGGTGGAGCGCGGCTTCGTCGACGGTCCCGAGACGCGGCTGGCCGCCGGGCCGTTCGACGGCTTCATGATCCTGAACTTCCTCGAGCACATCCCGACCGCCCACCTGACGCTGCAAGGCATCGCCGCCAATCTGGCCGACGGCGCCGTCGGCATGGTGGAAGTGCCCAATTTCGACATGATCGTCGACAAGGGCCTGTTCGCCGAATTCATCCCGGACCATCTGTTCTACTTCACCGAAGGCACGCTGAGGCGTCTGCTGGAGGCCAACGGTTTCGAGGTGCTGGATTGCCGCGCCGAATGGCACGACTACGTGCTGTCGGCCATTGTCAGGAAGCGCGCGCCGCAGGACCTGTCCGGCCTGATCGGCTGCGAGGCGGCGCTGCGCGCGTCCTTCGACGATTTCCTCGGCCGCTTCGAGCCGGGCCGGGTGGCGATCTGGGGCGCCGGCCATCAGGCGCTGGCGCTGATCAGCCTGATGGGCATCGCCGACCGCGTCCGCTATGTGCTCGATTCGGCGCCGTTCAAGCAGGGGCGCTACACGCCGGCCACCCACCTGCCCATCGTGGCGCCGGAGCGGCTGCTGGACGGCGAGGTGGACGCGGTCATCGTTCTGGCGGCAAGCTATTCGGCCGAGGTGGTGCGCCAGATCCAGGCCCGGCACGGCGAGCGCTTCGCCATCGCCAGGCTGGACGACAACCGCCTGCAGACCGTTTCCCCGGAGGCCCGGCCATGTTGAACCATTCGATAGACCGGCAACAGGCCGTGCTCGACGCGATAGACACCTTGCGCCAGGCGGTCGGCTCGGCGCGCGAAGGCCTGCCGGAGGACATCTTCCTGTTCGTCAGCAGCCTGACGCCGCTGATCAACGTCGACCTACTGATACGCGACGAGCAGGGCAGGACGCTGCTGACCTGGCGCGACGACCGCTATTGCGGTCCCGGCTGGCACATACCGGGCGGCATCATCCGTTTCAAGGAGCGTTCGGCCGACCGCATCGCCGCCGTCGCCGCCGACGAGCTGGGCGCCAGCGTCAGTTTCGACACCCGTCCGTTGTGCCGGCACGAGATGCTGACGCCGACGCGCGACGTCCGCGGCCATTTCATCTCGCTGCTGCACGCCTGCCGCCTCAACACGCTGCCCGATCCCGCGCGCCGCTTCGACCCGGCGGCGCCGCGCGCCGGCGACTGGGCATGGCATTCGCATTGCCCGGACAATCTGGTGCCGGTGCAGCGGGTCTACCGCGACTACATCGATGGCGATCCCGGCGCGCAGCAGGCGCCGACGATTCAAGTTTCGGGCGGAAATGCCGAAGACCATTAGTAGAAATGCGCAAACGAATAAGCAGACAGAATCGATATTCTGCACAGCCTCTCTGATACACTCGAAACAGCTGACTGCCATCGCGAACGGCTTGCGGCCATTGTGCCGCCGCGATGGTTAGGAGACACCATAATGAACGCTCCTCTGGAAACCACCAATCTGGCCCTGAGCCAGGCAGAGCAGGCCAAGCGCAACGATCTGGCGCAGCGCAAGCCCTATGTCGCGGCCAAGCTGGCGCGCATCGCCGAAATGGAAGAGCGGGGCGAGATCAGCCCCATCATCCGGCTGGAAAAGAGCTATCTGTGCAATTTCAAATGCACGCACTGCTCGGCCGAATACTATATGGACCGCCACCTGAAGAATGTGATCAAGGTGGTCGATACCCGCAGCAAGATGGAGTACGACGACATCCGCAACCTGTCGCGCCAGGCCGACGAGCTGGGTCTGGCCCGCTTCGTGATCACCGGCGGCGAGCCGCTGGTGATGAAGGACTTCGACCAGGTGATCGAGGCGCTGGATCCGGACAAGCACTACATCATCACCGACAGCAACGGCTGGTTCCTGGACCTGGAGCGCGCCAAGCACCTGAAGGCCATCGGCGTCGAGAAGGTGCAGATCTCGCTGGACAGCTTCGTCGAGAAGGACCATGACAACTTCCGCAACAAGCCCGGCTCGTACAAGCGGGTGCTGCGCGCGGTGGATGCCTGCATGGAAGCCGGCTTGAACCTGATCCTGTCGACGGTGCTGGTCAAGGGCCGGGCCAGGACCGAGGAATTCCGCCAGATGTGCGAATACGTCACCGCGCGCGGCATCGGCCTGTACGTGTCCTACGCCAAGCCGACCGGCTCGTGCACCGAACACCCGGAATTCGTCATCGAGAAAGAGGACGCCGACATCCTGCGCCAGCTGGAGAAGGAGTACAACGTCTTCTCTCACATGACGCCGTCCTATGGTTCGCACAAGGGCTGCATCACCGTCAAGGGCATCATCACCGTGACCTCGACGATGGAAGTGACGCCGTGCCCGTACATCGACTTCTCGATAGGCAATCTGCGCGAGACCTCGTTGAAGGAAGTCTTGGCGCGCGGCATGCGCAATCCGTGGCTGGGGCCCCATCGCCCCGACTGCCTGATCGGCGAAGACCCGAAATTCATCAAGATCCACACGGAAAAGACCGCCGGCGCCAAGTTGCTGCCGCTGCCGTGGGGACAGGGCTTCTCCGACAACGACTCGCTGTACGATTGACGACGGCACGACCTACGGAACCACGGTAAAGGCTTTACCCATGAACGCACCAGACATGATCCAGCCCGGCTCCGCCGCCGCGGGCGACCGCGCGCCGCGCTTCGACCAACACGGCCGATGCCTGCCCCGCGCCGACACCCAGGCCGCCTGTCACAGCCGGACCCGGCGCTACTTTCTGCCGGCGCAGCCGAAGATGGACTACGCGGCGATACACCGCCGCATCGCCGGCCAGCTGGACGGCGCCGCGCCGGACGCCGCCGAATTCGAGCGGTTGGCCCGCGGCGTGCTCGCCGGCCTCGAGGCCGACCCGGCCACCCGCAATCTGCTGAACGGCGTCCACGTGCCCTTCTTCCTGCCGCAAGCCAGCCACGACGACATCGGCGAGGCGCTGGAAAGCCGCTATCTGCCGGCCTTGGAGCGGGTCTACGTCGAGGCCTTGCCGGAATACGGCTTCGTCAACCACCACAAGGCCGGCTTGTCCGGCATGCTGACGCCGGCCGACGGCTCCCGCCATCGGGATCTGATCGCGGCGATGGCCCGCGGCCCGGTCGTCGGCGTCTATTTCCCCTGCCTGCTGGAATACTCGCTGCCGGCGGCGCTCGAACAGATGGCCGACCTGCCCGGCCATTTCCTGCTGGCCGGCGGCTACGACACCGCGGCGGCCTTCATCGGCTCGCCGGACCTGCTGCTGCGCAAGGACGGCTATCCGCCGCTGATGTGGCTGTCCGGGCTGGACAGCGAGAAGGAGGGCGTCGGCTATCACTTCGAAGCCTACGGCTACGACCTGACCTTCAACCGCCGCGTCCACCAGGGCATGGCGGCCGAGTACTGGGCCAGCGGCCTGGTGGTGCTGGCCCAGTAGCCGCGGCATGCCAGCCGTTTGTGACGTTCGCGGCCGGCTGGGCGCGGATCTCGACGCCATCCTGGTCCGCAAGCCCGAGGTATGGGAGGCGTTGCGCGGCGCCTCCCTGTTCGTCAGCGGCGGAACCGGATGGTTCGGCCGCTGGTTGCTGGAGGCCGTCGCCCACGCCAATGCCGCGCTGGGCGCCGATATCACGGTGCTGGCGCTGAGTCGCGATCCCGACGCCTTCGCGCGCCGGGCGCCGCATCTGGCCGCCAATCCGGCGATACGCTTCCATGCCGGCGATGTGCGCGACTTCACGTTTCCCAAGCAACGCTTCAGCCACTTCATCCACGCGGCCACGACATCGGCGCACGAAACCTTCAACGGCGAAGACCCGCTGAACAAGTTCGACACTCTGGTCGCCGGCACCCGGCGCGTGCTCGAGTTCGCCGCCGAGGCCGGCGCCGGGCATTTCCTGTTCACCAGTTCAGGCGCCGCCTACGGTCCGTCGCCGCAGGGCCTGCCGTTGCGGGAGGACGACCCGCTGGCGCCGGACACGATGGACCCGGCCAGCGCGCTGGGCCAGGCCAAGCGGGCGGCGGAATTCCTGTGCGCCGCCTATGCGCAGCGGCACGGCTGGCATCTGAGCGTCGCCCGCTGCTTTTCCTTCGTCGGCCCGTTCATGCCGCTGGACATTCACTATGCCATCGGCAATTTCATGCTGAGCGCGATGCGCAAAGAGCCTATCATCATCAAAGGGGACGGCAGTCCGTTCCGCTCCTACCTGTATATGGGGGATCTGGTGGTCTGGCTGCTGGCGCTGTTGCAGCGGCGGGGCGAGCCGCAGATGTTCAATGTGGGATCGGACGAGGCCGTGACGATAGCCGAGCTGGCGCATCTGGTCCGGGACCGGGTCCATCCGGCGGGCGAGGTCAGGATACTGGGGCGGGCGGAGACCAGCGTCGGCAATCCGGTGCGCAATCTGTACGTGCCGGATATCGGCCGCGCCCGCGAGAGGCTGGGCCTGGCGCCGTGGACGCCGCTCGGCGACGCCGTGCAGTTTTCAGTCGAGGCGTTTCGCGGCGCGTGACGCGGTTTCGCCGGATGGCCAGCCGGCGTCGCGATAGCGGCGCCGGTTTCTCATGCTTGAGAATCAAGAAAGCAAGAAAATATGCAGATCGAAAAAAAATTCTACAATGAGAACCACCAGCCTTATTACATCTGCGCGCCGGGCTATGCCCGGGTCTCCAACGGCATCCGCGCGATGCACCTGCTGTGCCACTACCTGAACAAGCTGGGGGAAGAGGCCTATGTCTTCTCTCCGGAAACCCATCCCGCGCTGCGCACCCCCTATCTGACCCAGGACATCGTCGACCGCCACAAGGCGAGCAAGCGATCGCCCATCGTCGTCTATCCGGAAGTGGTGCACGGCAATCCGCTGAACGGCGGGGCGGTGGTGCGCTACATTCTGAACCACCCCGGCCTGCTCGGCGGCCCGAAGGACTATCCGGCATCGGACATGCTGGTGTTCTGGCAGCACGACTACGTCGACTTCGCCAAATACCCGGACCCGTCCTATATCTTCATCCCGTCGATAGACACGGCGATCTTCAATAACGACGACAATCCGGACGACGGCAAGCGCCATCGGACGCTGATTTATCCGGGGCGCTACAAACAGGCGCAGCAAGATTTCCCCGAGCTGTTCCACGACGCCACCGTCATCACCTACGACTGGCCGGAAAGCCACGAGGCGCTGGCGGCGCTGCTGCGGGAGGGCAAGGTGCTGTACACCTTCGCCAATTCGGCGATCATCTCGGAGGCGCTGCTGTGCGGCTGCCCGGTGGTGATCAAGGAAACCCAGTTCACCAAGAAGCCGGAGGAGCGGGCCGGCGACATGAAGGCGCTGGCGCTGCCGGGCGTCAGCTTCGTCGACGAGCCGGACGCCATCGCCGCCGCGCTGGCGAAAACGCAGGATTACCAGCAGGTCTATCACCAGTACCAGCTCGAGCTGCTGCAACAGCTGGAAGGCTTCATCGCCGCATCGCAGAAGCTGCCGCAGAACGGGCCGAACGAGATCGTCTTCCCGTCGCTGCGGCCGCCGGAGGCGCCGGTCGATCCGGTGCAGGCCGCCTACGACGTCTGGACCAGCCGCCACGAGCTGAAGCCCTTCCATGCGCAGATCCACGCCGAGCGGATGGTGCGCGGCTGGGGCGGGCAGCCGCACTTCATCATCCTGATGCCGCTGAGCGCGGACCAGCAGCCACTGGCGGTGAAGTCGATCAACGCGCTGACGCAGCAGCTGTACAAGCAGTGGCAGCTGATCTTCGTCGCCGATTTCGACGCGCCGAGCGCGGCCTTCATGGGGTCGGACACGCTGGGCTGGCTGCGTATCGACGACGCGAGCGATCCCGGCCAGCTGACGCAGGCCTACGCCGCCGTGCTTGGCGCGCTGCCCTGCGACTGGATCGGCATCCTGCCGGCCGGCGCCGAGCTCGCGGGGCACGCGCTGTTGTCGCTGGGCGACTACGCCGCGCTGCACCCTGAGTGGCTGGCCATCTACAGCGACTGCGATACGCTGGGGCCGGACGGCAAGCGCAGCCGGCCGGCGTTCAAGCCGGACTTCAATCTCGATCATCTGCGCGGCGCCGACTACATCGGCCCGGCGATCTGGTTCAAACGCGACGCGCTGCAGGAGACGGGCGCCTTCGCCGAGGCGCCCGGCGCCGACGGCTACGACGCGGTGTGGCGCTTGCACGACGCCTATGGCGCCGGCGTCGTCGGCCATGTCGCCGACGTGCTGGCGCACCTGCCGGCCGGCGCGCCGTCGCTGGACGACGCCGCCCGCGGCCAGGCGCTGGCCGCGCATCTGGCGCGCCAGCGCTGCGACGCCGAGATCGCGCCGGGACCGGTCGCCGGCAGCCATCGCGTCCGCTATCCGGCGGCGATGGACGCCAAGGTGTCCGTCGTTGTCGTCGATGCCGATGACGGCGTCTGCCTGGCGCCCTGCATCGCGGCCTTGCTGGCCGACGGCGGCGACGCCGTCGTCGAGATACTGGCGGTGGCGTCGGAGGAGGTGGAGTTGCCAGCCGGGACGCGGCTGCTGCGCTGCGACCCGGCATTGAGCCTGCCGGGCCGTTACCAGCTGGGCGCGGAGGCGGCCAGCGGCGACTATCTGCTACTGCTGGACAGTCGCGTTGAAATCGTCGGATCGGACTGGCTGCAGACCTTGCTGGGTCTGGCGTCGCGCGCCGGGGTCGGCGCGGTCGCGCCGCGCTTGCTGCGGCCGGACGGCAAGGCGATCTGGCGCGGACCGCTGCTGCTGGGCGCCGACGACGGCGCCGGCTCGGTCTTCGACGACGCCGACGCGTCGGCGGCCGGCCATCTGGGCCGGCAGCTGGTCGAACACAATCCGGGCGCCGTGCTGCTCGACTACCTGTTGCTGCCGGCCGAGCTGTATCGGCAGGTCGGCGGCATCGACGCCGGGCTGGCCGGTTCGCTGAGCGCCGCCGTCGACCTGAGCCTGAAGATCCGGGCGGCCGGCGGCCTGCTGGTCTGGACGCCGTTCGCCTCGGCGCTGCGGCACCAGGGCGCCGGGGCCGGCGACGCGGACGGTTTCGACGATCAGGCGCTGTACCCGCGCTGGTACGGCCAGCTGTCGCACGACGCGGCCCATAACCGCCATCTCAGCCTCGACAGTCGCCGGGCTTTCGAGATCGAGAACGTGTTCTCGGCCGAATGGGACGGCAGCTTCCACGAGCGCAGCCGGATTCTGGCGCTGCCGGCGTCCGACGTCGGCGCCGCGCGGCTGCGGGCGCCGTTGACGCGGCTGATCGACGACGGCCAGTGTCTGGGCACGCTGCTGCCGTCCGGCGAACGCCTGCCCGGCATCGGCGAGCTCGAGCGGCTCGCGCCCGACGTGCTGGTGCAGGCGGTGCGTTTCGACCCGGCCTTCCTGGCCTGGCAGCGGCGGCACCGCCAACGGCGGCCCGACATCCTGTCGGTGCTGATGCTGGACGCGCTGGACGCCGGTGACGGCGTCAGCCCGGCTTACATGACGGCCCAGCTGCGGGCGTTGGCCCGCGAGGCCGACCGAATCGTCGTGCCGACCGAACCCTTGCGCGAACTCGTCGCGCCGTTCGCGGCCGACGTCCGCCTGGTGCCGGACGCGCTCGACGACGCGCGCTGGGACAATCTGACGGCCTTGCGGCGCATAGGCAAGAAGCCCAGGGTCGGCTGGGTCGGGTCGCGGCAGGAAGCCGGCGATCTGCTGTTGTTGTCCGGACTGATCCTGGCCACCGCCGGCGAGATCGAATGGGTGGTGCTCGGCGATTGTCCGGAGGCGATCCAGCCGTATCTGGAGGAATACCATCCGTTCGACCTGGACGGCGAGCGCTATCCGATCAAACTGGCTAGTCTGTGCCTTGATCTGGCGGTGATGCCCAAGGCCGTCCATTTCGGCAATCAGACGGCGAGTCCGCTGCGGGTGTTCGAATACGGCGCGATCGGCGTGCCGGTGATCTGCACCGCGCTCGACGCCGTGCGCGGCTCGCAGGCGCCGGTGGCGCTGGTCGACAACGATATGGCCAGCTGGGGCCAGGCGCTGATGGCGCGGGCCGGAGATCTGGACGCGACGGGCCGCGAAGGCGACGCGCTGCGTGCCTGGGTCAGGGAAAATTGCATGCTCAGCCAACGCTTGCCCTTATGGCAGGAGGTGTTTGGCCGATAATGTGGTAGACGGCGCGGCGTTCCTGACGGGGCGCCGCGCGGGCGGGTGTCGCTAAGAGCCTGTTTACGATCTTTTTCCGAGCAGCGCAGCCCAGCCAGCAGGCCAGATGCAAGGCGGAGGGCGTAGGCCTTGGTGATTCCAAGGCCTAGCCTGACAACGCGGCAGATGGCCTGCTGGCTGGGCTGCCCTTCGGGGCGGTGTTCTGCCGGCGCATGGCTTTGTCAAACGTCCCTGGCAGTGAACGACACTGCGGCGGGCCGTTTTCCGCGCCCTGCATCCGGCAGAAAACCGCCGATGCCGCAAAAGATCGTAAACAGGCTCTAACAGACCGCCGGCGGGCAGTAGACGCAGACTTTATTCTGGTATTCAAACGATTGCGGATCGCGGACGGCCCGAAGGCGCTGGGCTGGTCGTTGATCGGGGAGGGATGAATGAAGAAAGTGCTGTTTGTCGTACCGATGCATATTTCCTGGGATTCGTTCACCAAGCCCGAGTTCTACAATGTGCAGCTGGCCAAGAGCGATGGCAAGGTCTACAACATCCCGCGCACCGACCTGCCGCTGGGACCGTTGTCGATCTCGGCCTATCTGAAGAAATTCCTGCCGCTGGACGTCAAGCTGATCGACTTCAACGCCGAGGTCAACGCGCTGGACGCGGTGCCCTTCGACTGCTTCGAGGCGCTGTGCCGGCATTTCTTCGAGCAGATCCGGGATTTCCAGCCCGACTTCGTCGGCATTTCCTCGCTGTTCAGTCCGTCCTTCGCCAACTTCATGGACTGTGGGCGGATGGCGCGCGAGGTTTGGCCAAATAGTCTGGTGATAGGCGGCGGCAATATCCCGACCAACAGCTATGAGCAGATCTACCGCGAAATGGGCTGCACCTTCTTCGACGGCCTGTGCTTCGGCGAGGGCGAGAAGCCGATGCTGCACCTGCTGCAGGCCGAGGACCCGCGCGCCTTCCTGGAAACCTCCGACACCTGGATCACGCGCGCCAAGGTGATGGGCGAGATGCTGTTCGCGCCCAAGCACGACTTCATCGACGATCTGGACGAGATTCCGTTCTTCGATTACGACCTGTGCGATATCGACAAGCACGAGATCAACCAGGTCGTCGCCTCCTACCATAATCTGGACAAGACCCGCGGTTTCCACGTGATGACCTCGCGCGGCTGCCCGTTCCTGTGCACCTTTTGCGCCTCGCACCGGACCCACGGCCGTTCGATGCGCTACCATTCGCTGACGCGGGTGAAGGAGGACTTCACCCGCCTGGTCGAGAAGTACAAGGCGGAAACGGTGATCTTCCAGGACGACCACCTGATGGCCGACTCGGACCGGGTGTACAAGATCCTGGACATCGTCAAATCGCTGAATCTGCATTCGGTCTACCAGAACGGCCTGACGCTTTACGCGCTGGACCGTCCGATGCTGGAGGCCTTCTGGGACGCCGGCGTCCGCCACCTGGTGCTGCCGGTCGAGAGCGGCAGCGAGAAGGTGTTGAAGAAGCAGATGAAAAAGCCGCTGAAGATGAAGATCTCCGAGCGGGTGGCCAGGGATTGCCGCGATCTCGGCATCTACACCAATACCAATATCCTGATCGGCATGCCGGGCGAAACCAAGGCCGATCTGGAGGAGGCGCGGCATAATCTGCGCGAGATCGCGTCGAACTGGTTCAACATCGCCTGCGCCAGCCCCATCGTCGGCAGCGAGATCCACGAAATCTCCCGGGACAAGGGCTACATCAAGATCAACGCGCTGGGCTCGGACTACCGCACCGCCGTCATCAACACCGAGGACTTCAGCTCCGACTTCATCCAGGAATACCAGTACTTCATGAACTTGGACCTGAACTTCGTCCACAACTACGACATACGCTGCGGCAATTACGCCTGGGCCGAACGCGGTTTGAAAAACGTGCTGCGCCTGAAGAGCGATCACGCGCTGGCCCATTACTATCTGGCGGTGTGCTATCGGGAGACCGGCAAGCCGGAGTTGGCCGCTCAGCACCACGACAGCTATCTCGAGTCGGTGAAAAATCCGTTCTGGGGGCGCTGGGCCTGGATTTTCGGCCTGGAGGGCGTCAATCCCGACGACTGGTCCGCCGCCGACTACGGCCTGTTGGGCGAGGTTCTGCAGCCGCCGGCCGACGAATATCCGCTGCCGATGGCGGCGCAGGCCTGAGCCGCCGGTCCGGCGCGCGCCCGCTCGCCGGACCGGGCAGAAAATTCGGTTAATAATATCGGCGCCGTCATGGCGGCGGGCTTTCTGTTGTACGCTTACGGAATTGAGGACGGCCCCCCGCCGGCGACAAGCCCGCAGGCCGCCGCCGTCCGCTACACCCGCTCTATTGGCCGCTGCGCCGCCGACTCGCGCGCAGCGGCTTCGATTCATTCATGACCCAGCGAGCCGCAGCCATGAACTCTCAGGAAAACAATGTGGAACCACAAGAAACTCGCAAGCCGCGCATAGGGGTGCTGACCCGCGACCTGCAGGACGCCGCCTGCTACAAGCTCAGGCTGGGCGATCCGCTTGGCCTGATGTCGCCGGTGGTGGACGCCTATCTGTTCCGCAACCAGGCCGAGTTCAGTTTCGAGGCCGTCTACCCGTTCAAGGACGATCGCGAGTTTGTCGACGCGATGGACATGTTCGTCGTGCAGCGGCTGTTCCCGTATCCAGAGTTCCGGCCGGTGCTGGAAATGATAGTCGAGTCCGGCAAGCCCATCGTCTACGAGCTGGATGACTGGCTGCTGAACGTGTCGGAACAGCACGTGATGTACGATCTGTGCTGGCCGGCCTTCGACGGCATAGAGTGGCTGCTGCCGAAATGCTCGCTGGTCACCGTGTCGACCGATGTGCTGGCCGACAAGGTCAGGCCGTACAACGACAAGATATTCGTGTTTCCGAACCAGCTGGCGAAAGAGCGCTTGGTGGAGCCGCTGCCGCACAGCGGCCAGATCACCATAGGCTTCGCCGGCACCAGCACCCACGGCAAGGACGTGGAAATGGTGTCCTCGGCGCTGAAGCGCATCTACAACGAGTACGCCGGCCAGGTGAAGTTCGTGTTCTGGGGCGATGTGCCGCCGGACTTCGTCGGCATCAAGGATGTGCGCAAGGTGCCGGAATTCGTCACCTACAACGAATACCTGGCCGAGCTGGCCAAGCTGAAGATAGACATCGGCATCGCCCCGCTGGTGCGCAGCGACTTCAATGATTACAAGTCCGACCTGAAATGGCTGGAGTACGCGGTGGTCGGCGCGGCGGCGGTGGTGTCCGACGTGCTGCCGTACGCCGAGCTGAAGGACAGCGAGCTGGCGGTGATGGCGGAAAACACCGAGGACGGCTGGGTGACGGCGATCAGCAAGCTGATCGACGATCCCGAGCTGCGGGCCAGCCAGGCCGAGAAGGCGCGGCGCCATGTGCTGGACCATAGGCTGCTGGAGCGGCACATCGGCGATCTGCTGGCCGAATACGCCAAGCTGCTGCCGGCGGCGCTGCGGCCGCAGCCGCTGACCGAGCCCGGCCCTATCATCCCGTACACGCTGGGCGAGAACGACATCGACGGCTCCAAGGCCTATCGCAAGTGGGTGAGGCGCCATCAGCTGCGCGAGGTGCACGCCGAGCAGCTGGCCGAGCGGATGATGCTGGCCTGGAAGCAGGTGCCGCTGTTCAACCTGATCCTGCTGGCGCCGTCAGCCAAGCTGGCGCGGTTGTCGGAGAGCTTCACCGCGATGGAGGACCTGCTGTATCGGAACTGGCGGCTGATCGTGATTTCCGACGCCTCGGAACCGGATCCGGTATTCAGCAGCAGCCCGCAGCTCGGCTGGGTGCAGCTGGACAGCATGGACGACGACTCCCAGGTCGCCACGGTGGTCAACGGCATCATCGCCGACGTGCCGTCCGACTGGGTGATGCTGCTGCCGGCCGGCGCGCGGCTGCAGCCTAACGCGCTGGCGCGGCTGGGCGAGGAAATCCATGCACATCCGGAATACGGCGCCATCTATTGCGACCACGACGTGGTCTCGCCGATGGGCAGGCGCTTCCGTCCGGCCTTCCTGCCCGACTTCTCGCCGGAATACCTGCGCTCGATGGACTACGTCAGCTACGCGGTGGCCTTCAGCCGGGAGACGCTGGCCAAGATAGGCGGCATCCAGCCGTATCCGCGCGCCCATTGCTACGACGCGCTGCTGCGCGTCTACGAGGCCGGAGACCGCGGCGCGATCGGCCACATCGACGACATGCTGGTGTCCCTGCCCTGGGTCGATCCCAAGACCGACAGCCTCGGCAACGCCTCGCGCCGGGTGGCGCTGGAGAGCCATATCGCCCGCTGCGGCCTGCCGGTGACGCTGCTCGACGGCCTGGTGCCCGGCACCTTCTGCTACCAGTACCAGCTGCTGGCTTCGCCGCTGGTGTCGGTGATCATCCCGAACAAGGACAAGCTGGAGTGCCTGGCGCCTTGCCTGAACAGCCTGTTCGGCATCACCGGCTACCAGAATTTCGAGGTGCTGATCGTCGACAACGCCTCCGAGGACCCGGAAACCTTCGAATACTACGAGCAGGTCCAGGCCAGCTATCCGGGCCGGGTGCAGGTGCTCAGCTACGACGCGCCGTTCAATTTCTCGGCCCAGTGCAATATCGGCGCCCGCGCGGCGCGCGGCGAGTATCTGCTGCTGCTGAACAACGACACCGAGGTGGTGTTCCCGCACTGGCTGGAGCGGATGCTGGCGACGGCGCAGCAACCCGGCGTCGGCGCCGTCGGCGCCCGCCTGCTGTATCCGGAGATCGGCCAGGTGCAGCATGCCGGCATCGTGCTGGGCATGCCCGGCGGCATGTATTCGGTGGCCGACCACGTGTTCGAGAGCCTGGACTATCTGTACGCCGGCTATCTGAACCGCAGCTTGACGATGCAGAACTACTCGGCGGTCACCGCCGCCTGCCTGCTGGTGGAGAAGCAGATCTACGACGCGGTCGGTGGCATGGACGAGGAAGCGCTCCAGGTCTGCTTCAACGATGTCGATTTCTGCCTGAAGATACAGGCGGGCGGCCTGCGCAACGTCTACAACCCCTTCGTCGTGCTTTACCACCACCACGCCAAGAGCATAGGCCGGGTGACCACCGACCCGCGGCCGGCGCTGAAGGCGGCGGTGCGCGAGCGGGAAGAGATGGAGGTGATGCTGGAGCGCTGGCTGCCGGTGATCGCCAACGACCCCGGCTTCAACCGCCATCTGTCGCTGCGCACGCGGCGGGTGACGATAGAGTCCGACCGCCTGGTCGCCTGGGACGCCAAGCTGCCCGGACGCAAGCGGGTGCTCGGCATCCCGGTGCCGGGCGGCAGCGGCGAGTACCGGCTGAGCCAGCCGCTGTCGATGCTGCAGGAAAAGGGCAAGCTGGACGGCGAGATCCACCAGCCGTCGGCCGGCATCGCGACCGTGGTCGAGCTGGCGCGCCAGGCGCCGGACACCGTGCTGCTGCACACCGGCATCAGCGATTACATCTACGAGACCGTCGCGGCCTACCGCCGCTACCTGCCCGACCTGCGCATCGTGTTCGGCCTCGACGACCTGGTCGGCGGCGTGCCGGAGAAGAGCAGCTTGTACGACCACTGGTCGCGGCACTATCCGGACGCCAAGCAGCGGCTGCGCCGCGTGCTGAAGCTGTGCGACGCCGCCGTGGTGTCGACGCAGCCTCTGGCCGACTTCATCGAGAAGATGGTCGGCGAGGTGGTGATCGCGCCGAACCGGCTGCGTCGAAGCATCTGGAGCGGCCTGAAGTCGCAGCGGCGCGCCGGCGACAAGCCGCGCGTCGGCTGGGTCGGCGCCGGCCAGCACCGCGGCGACCTGGAGCTGATACACGAGGTGATCCTGGCCACCTACAAGGAGGTGGACTGGGTGTTCATGGGCATGTGCCTGCCGCAATTCCGGCCGTATGTGAAGGAAATGCACCACGCGGTGCGGTTCGACGAGTACGCCGCCAAGGTGGCCAGCCTGAATCTGGACCTGGCGGTGGCGCCGCTGGAGCTCAACCCGTTCAACGAGGCCAAGAGCAATCTGCGGCTGCTGGAATACGGCGTGCTGGGCTGGCCGGTGGTGTGCACCGACATCTACCCGTACCAGACCAACGACGCGCCGGTATGCCGCGTGCCGAACCGGGCCGATGCCTGGATAGAGGCGATACGCGCCCGAGTCAACGATCTGGACGCGCTGGAGAAGGAGGGCGACGCGCTGAGGGCCTGGTTCGACCGCGATTACTGGCTGGAGGACCATTACGAGGACTGGTTCCGCGTTTTGCACGGCTAAGCCGCGCAAACGCCCGCTCACGGCCCCTTCGGGGGCCGTTTTCGTTCAATTCGCGCTGATTTGGCGCGGATTTTTGGTAATAGTGCCATTTTCATAAGTATTCCCCGGCCGCGGCCGATCTTGCTGTCAACAGGCAAGAACTTTCGATGGTCCTCTGGGCCGATAAGGGGAATGAAATGGCAATCACCGTCAATACCAACCTGGCCTCGTTGCAGGCCCAGATCAACCTGAACGGCTCCAGCAACTCGCTGAGCCAATCGCTGCAACGCCTGTCCTCCGGCCTGCGCGTCAACAGCGCCAAGGACGACGCCGCCGGCCTGGCGATTTCCCAGACCCTGACTTCGGCCATCCGCGGCAACAACCAGGCGATCAAGAACGCCAACGACGGCATCTCCGTCGGTCAGACGGCCGAAGGCGCGCTGGGCCAGATCGCCAACAACCTGCAGCGCATCCGCGAAATCGCGGTGCAGGCGTCGAACGGCTCGGTCAGCAACAACAACCGCTCGCAGCTGCAGAACGAAGTCGACCAGCTGACCCAGGAAATCTCGCGTATCGTCCAGACCACCGAGTTCAACGGCACCAAGCTGCTGTCCGGCGGCGCGACGCTGACTTTCCAGGTCGGTTCGTCCGGCTCCACCGACAACCAGGTTTCGGTGTCCTCCACCGACCTGACTTCCGGCAGCACGCTGAAGTCGTACAACTCGGCGCTGACCGCGACCAAGACCATCGACGTCACCACCCAGGGCGGCGCCTCCGGCATCCTGTCCTCGCTGGACGCCGACATCTCGCAGATCTCCAATGTGCGCTCGACCTTCGGCGCGGTGCAGAACCGCTTCGACGCGGTGGTGTCGAACTTGCAGAACTACACCTCCAACCTGACCGCCGCCAACAGCCGCATCATGGATGTCGACTTCGCGTCGGAAACCGCCAACCTGACCAAGAACCAGATTCTGCAACAGGCCGGCAGCTCGATCCTGAAGCAGGCGAACTCGCTGCCGCAGTCGGCGCTGACCCTGCTGCAATAATTCTGGCAAGCGGCCCGGCCGCCGCCGTAGACGGCGGCGCCGGGCCAGGCGGAGCAACGGTTTTGACGATGGAGACGACGATGGGCTGAGGCGTAGCGCGCAAGGAGTGGCGAAAGAAAATGTGAAAATTCACGTTTTCGCCGTAAAGTTCGGAATGTGCCGGCCGATATGCAGTGTAAGCAAGCCTCTTTGCCCACACTGAGTATCAGGAGAGTCATCATGGCCATTACCGTCAATACCAATATTTCGTCGCTGCAAGCGCAGCTGAACCTGAACAATTCGCAGATGTCGCTGTCCCAATCGCTGGCCCGTCTGTCTTCCGGCCTGCGCGTGAACAGCGCCAAGGACGATGCTGCCGGTCTGGCCATTTCGCAGACCCTGACCTCGGCCATCCGCGGTAACAACCAGGCGATCAGTAACGCCAACGACGGTATCTCCGTCGGGCAGACCGCTGAAGGCGCGCTGGGTCAGATCGCGAACAACCTGCAGCGTATCCGTGAAATCGCGGTGCAGTCCGCCAACGCCTCCGTCAGCAACACTAACCGTTCGCAGCTGCAGAACGAAGTGGACCAGCTGACCCAGGAAATCTCGCGTATCGTGCAGACCACCCAGTTCAACGGCACCCAGCTGTTGTCGGGTAGCGCGGTGCTGACTTTCCAGGTCGGTTCGTCCGGCGCCAGCAGCAACCAGGTTTCGATTTCGTCGGTGGACATGACCTCCGCCGGCACGCTGTGTAGCTACAACTCGGCGCTGACCGCGACCGGTACGATCAACATCACCTCCCAGTCCGGCGCCTCGGCCATCCTGTCGTCGCTCGATGCCGACATCGCGGAAATCTCCACGGTGCGTTCGACCTGGGGTTCGGTGCAGAACCGGTTTGACGCCGTAGTCGCCAACCTGCAAAACTACGTGCAAAACCTGACTGCGGCCAATAGCCGGATCGTGGATGTGGACTTTGCTTCGGAAACGGCTAACCTGACTAAGAACCAGATTCTGCAACAGGCCGGCGCGTCGATTCTGAAACAGGCCAATACTCTGCCTCAAGCAGCCTTGACGCTGCTGCAATAGGTGTAAACTGATGGTATAGCCAGTCTGCAGCTCCGGTTGGGCAGCCGGAGCTGTAGCCATTAGGAGCGTGATCATGCAAATCCCTTCCATTTTGTCGCCAGCAACAACCGCTGCAGCCGCTCCTGTGCCTCGTCAGCAGCTGGTTGAATTGGCGCAAGCGCCTTCTAATGACCCGAATCAGCCGGTATTGGCCGATTCGAGCCAGGCTGTCGCCGCGGCTGGGCAGAGCCAGCAGCAACAGTCATCTGCCGATGCGCAGCAAAAGCAGCAAACCGATCCCAAGCAGTTGCAGGACTCGGTCAACCAGCTCAACAGTATGGCGGAGGAACTGAACAACAGCTCCTTGCAGTTTTCCGTCGACAAGGACACCGGGTCCACCGTGGTCAAGGTCGTCGACAAGGACAACAACAAGGTGATCCGCCAGATTCCGTCCGAGGAGGCGTTACGCATCGCGAAGGCGATCGGCGACTTCAAGGGACTCCTGCTGAAGGACAAAGCCTGATCTGATTGTCCCGATGCGGCTAGAAACATGGGGATAACATGACAGCCATTACCAGTTCCGTGGGTGCATTGGATGTACAGGGCATCGTCAGCCAGCTGATGATGATTGAAAGACAACCGCTCAGCGCCAGCATGAAGCGCTCCGACCAGTACAACACGCAGCTCAGTACGGTCGGCAAGCTCAGTTCGTCGTTGTCGGCCTTGCAGACGGCGATGACCTCGCTGGCGTCCGGGCGCTTCTTGCAGGTGTTCAAGGCTTCGGTCAGCGATACGTCGATGGCCGGCGTCTCGACCAGCAGCGGCGGTAATTCGGGCACCTTCCAGGTTTCGGTCGGCAACCTCGCCACCAACCGGCAGCTGGTGTTCGACCAGGTCGGCGGCCAGAACATCACCGATCCGAAGGCTGTGATCAGCGGCGCGCCCGACCAGTTGACCTTCCAGATCAACGGCAAGACGCAGACTGTCAAACTGCGCGACAAGCCGGGCGACCAAGTGACGCTGCAGACGATCAACGACAAGATCAACAGCGCCGGCGTCGGTCTGAACGCGTCCGTGGTCCAGAACGGCAGCCAGTACAAGCTGGTGCTCGCCTCCAGCGAATCGGGCACCGACAACCAGTTCACCATCACTGGCGGCGGAAGCGATTCCGATACCGCCGGATCGACGCTGGCCGGCCTGTCGCAGAGCGCCACCGGCGTTCAGGAGTCGCAGAAGGCGAAGAACGCCAGCCTGACGGTGAACGGCGTCGCGATCTCCGCCGGCAGCAACAAGATCACCAGCGCGGTGCCGGGCGTCGAGCTGGACCTGTACAAGACGGGCAGCTTCACGGTGACGCTGGCGCCGGACAATGTCGGCATCGGCAAGGGCCTGCAAGCCTTCGTCGACGCCTACAACCAGGTGATCAGCGACGTCAAGGACGCGCGCAGCGGCACGATGAAGGGCAACGCGTCGGTGCTGGACATCCAGAGCCGGCTGCAACAGGTGCTGGCGACCGGCATTCCCGGCGCCGATCCGGTCAATTCTGTGGCCTTCCTGTCGCAGGCGGGCATCTCGCTGCAGAAGGACGGCACGTTGAAGCTGGATCAGACCGCGTTCAACGACGCGCTGAAGCGGGACAAGCAGGCGGTGAGCAATCTGTTCGGCAACCCGGCCAATACCGGTTTCGCCCAACGTTTCAACCAGGAGATCAACTCGATGCTGGGGCCCAACGGCGTGATCGAAACCAGCAAGGCTTCGATCAAGAGCCGCGTCAATACCGAAACCCAGCTGCAAAGTTCGCTGCAGGCGCGATTGGACTCCAAACAGACCCAGCTGATTCAGCAATATACCGCGCTGAACAAGACGCTGGCGCAGATGCAGTCCGGCTCCAACAGCCTGTTCAATATGATTTCCAAGTAGAATCGGACGCCGGGCGGCGTGTGCCGCCCGACGGTTCGAGAAAGTGACCCATGCTGAATTCACGAATGCTCAAGCAGTTCAATCAGGCGTACTCCAACGATGCCCTGAAGACTGCGGTTTACGGCGCCAGCCCGGTTGGCATCGTCGTCATGCTGTACGAGGGCGCGGTCAAGGCCTTGAATTCGGCGAGTCTGGCCATCGACGCCGGTCGTTTCGACGAGAAGGCGCGGATGATTTCCAAGACGGTCGATATCCTGGAGGGCCTGCGGGTTTCGCTGGATTTGGACATGGCCTCCGAGGCGGCCGTCAATCTGAACGATCTCTACATCTACATGAAGTTGCGGCTGGCCAAGGCCAGCCTGAAGAACGACAAGGAAATCCTGGCCGAAGTGCGGACGCTGCTGGAGACCATCCTGCCGGCCTGGCAGCAGGTGGACAAGGGCAATGCCGCCAAGCAGGAAGCTGCGGGTGCGCAGCCGGGAGCTTGAGCGCGTATATGGAGCGGCAATTTGCGATGACGACGGCCGGGTTGGCCGAATTGATAGATGCGCTGGAACCGCTGGCGACGCAGTTGCTGGAGGCCGCGCACAAGCAGGAGCGGTCCAGCTTCATCGAGCTGTACCGCCGCCACGAAGGCTATACCCAGCAGTTGCTGAGGCGGCTGGAGGCCGGAGAGCGTCAGCGCTTGAGCGAGCCGCAGCGCGAGACGCTGCGGCGCGTGCTGGCCTTGCGCGGACAGATCCAGCAGCGGATAGCCGGCTGGGCCGAGCAGGTGAAGGGCGAGTTGCGCGCCCTGAGCCAAAGCTCGAAGCTGAATCGCGAGTATAAATGAGCGTTCGGCGGCCGCCGCCCGGCGCCCGCCGGGCCGCGGCCGGAACGCAGGGTTTCAACTTGGGTTGCGCCGTGTTTCGCCATACACTTAAAGTCAATGCGGATGCTCACCCGAGGGGAATTCTCCATGTCCGGCGCCTTCTTCCCTTACCTGATGGCTGTGCTGTGGCTCGCTCTGGCGGCGGCCGGCGTCTACCTGTTCGGCAGGATGCGTCGGCTGGAGGGCAAGCGCGACAGTCTGACGGCGCTCTATCTGGATCAGCAGCAGCAGCAGATCAGCGCCTTGCAGCGCGACATCGCCCGGCTGCAGTCCCGCTTCGAGCATCAGGCGCACGGCGAGCCAGGTCTCAGCCCGTACAATCAGGCCATCGAGATGATACGCCAGGGGCTGACCGCCTCGGAGGTGGCGTCGCGTTGCGGCATTTCCCGCAGCGAGGCCGAATTGATCGTTTCCCTTTACCGTAATAGTCCGACTTCATGATTCCGTCGTTGCCCAATGCCATCGCCGCGTCCACGCAAGGATCGGCGCAGAGCCTCCCCCAGCTTCGAACCGCGATAGACGGCGTCAAGCTGCTGGAGGCGCTCACCCAGCCGGGCAAGATGCCGTCGCTGATGGTGGGAGAATTGCTGACCGCCAAGGTGGCCGATCAGCTCGGCAACAACCAACTGGCGGTCTTGATCAAGAACGCGCTGTTCACGCTGAGCCTGCCCCAGGGCATGACGCTGTCCGGCGATACGCTAAACCTGAAAGTGGCGTCGTTGACGCCGGCGCTGACCTTCGTGTTGCAGGACGGCGGCAAGGACGCGGCGCCGCCGCCGCAGGACGGCTCGGTGGCGGTGAAGCTCAGCCAGGCTTCGCGCTATCTGACGACCTTGCTTGGCTCCGGCGAGCCGGAGGCCGCCAGCAAGCCGCTGCAGCTGGACGCGGCGCAGCAGCCGCCGGTGCAGATCGCCAAGCAGTTGCAGCAGGACGTCAAGCAGAGCGGCCTGTTCTACGAGTCCCATCTGAAGGACTTCAGCAACGGCCTGCATCCGCTGGAGCAGTTGAAACAGGAACCGCAGGCCAAGCTGACGCTGACCTTGCAGGCATTGGACAGCGAGCAGAAGGCCGGCGCGGCGACGACGACGACGGCCGCCAAACCGCAGTCGCAGGCGCAGCTGCAGGAACTGGGCGGCCTGGTCCAGCGCCAGCTGGATGGTCTGGAAAACCGCGCGGTGCAGTTCCAGGGCATGGCCTGGCCGGGCCAGCCGATGCAACTGGTGATCGAGCAGGAAAAGCTGGAAAACGAGCGGCGCGGCAGCGCCGACGAGGACATTCCGACGTGGAACACCAGTCTGGCGCTGGAATTGCCGGCCCTCGGCGGCATGGCGGTCCGGGTGCGCCTGGTCGGGCAGTCGGTGCAGGTGTCGTTCAAGGCCGACGAGGACGACACCGGGCAGATGATACGCCAGCATGCCGCCCGGCTGCAGAGCGGCATGGCGGCCGCCGGCCTGACCTTGGCCGGCCTGACGGTGAGCCAGCATGAGTAGCGCCGGGCAGGACGACGACAAGCGCCGTTCGGCGGTGGCGCTGTCCTATCAGGACGGACAGCGTTCGCCGCGGGTGGTGGCCAAGGGCTATGGCCAGATGGCGCAGCGCATCATCGAGTGCGCGCAGGAGGCCGGCGTCTTCGTTCACGATTCGCCGGAGCTGGTGTCGCTGCTGATGCAGGTCGATCTCGACAAGCATATCCCGCCGGAGCTCTACCGCGCGGTGGCCGAAATCCTGGCCTTCGTCTACTACCTGGAGCGCCGCGCCGGCTCCGAGGACGCCGAATTCGAAGACTGGCTGGCCGGTCGTCAGACCCCGGTCGGCAATCCCTGATCGCTTCCCCCTGGCGCCGCCCGGCGCAATCGCCTATGCTCAGCCGATTGTCGATTGAGGAGGGATGACATGCATATCGGATATATCGGCTTGGGCATCATGGGGCGTCCCTGCGTGCTCAATCTGCTGAAGGCCGGCCATCAGGTCAGCGTGTGGGCGCGGCGGCGGGAAAGCGCCGCCCCGCTGCTGGAAGCGGGCGCCTGCTGGGCGGACAGCCCGGCCGCGCTGGCGGCCGAGGTGGAAGTGCTGGTGAGCAATGTGTCCGACACCGCCGACGTCGAGGCGGTATTGCTGGGCGAGAACGGCGCGGCGCACGGCGCGCGGCCGGGACTGGTCTGCGTCGACATGAGCACCATCGCGCCGAACGGCGCGCGGCGCATCGCCGCCGCGCTGGCCGAGCGCGGCATAGACTTTCTCGATTGTCCGGTGTCCGGCGGCGAAGTCGGCGCCGTCAACGGCACGCTGACCATCATGGTCGGCGGCAGGGCCGAGGCGCTGGAAAAGGCGATGCCGGCGCTGCAGGCGATGGGACAGACCATCACCCGCATCGGCGATAGCGGCGCCGGTCAGGTGGCCAAGGCCTGCAACCAGATCGCGGTGGCGGTCGGGGTGGCGGCGGTGGCGGAAATCGTCAAGCTGGCCCGCGCCTGCGACGTCGATCCGGCGCCGGTGCGCGCCGCGTTGCTGGGCGGCTTCGGCCAGAGCCGGGTGTTGGACGTGCACGGCCAGCGGATGATAGACGACAACTACGCGCCGGGCTTCAAGGCCAAGCTGCACGCCAAGGACATGCATATCGTGCTCGACACCGCGCGCGAGCAGGGCGTCAGCCTGCCGGCGGCCGAGCGCACGATGCGCTTGATAGACCAGCTGGTGGAGCAGGGCGACGGCGAGCTGGACTCGTCGGCCATCGCCAGGCTGATCTGGCAGCAGAACTGAAAGTCGCGCCGCAAAAAACGGGCCGCATTCGATGCGGCCCGTTTTTCATATTCATTGCTTGCGCCGAAATCAGGCGATGCGGTCTTTCAGCTGTTTGCTGGCGACGAAAGCGACTTTGCGCTTGGCGGCGATCTGGATGGTTTCGCCGGTTTTCGGATTGCGGCCGGTACGGGCGGCGCTTTCCTTCACCTTGAATTTGCCGGCCATGATGCTGATCTCGCCGTTGCCGGCCAGCGTGTCCAGCAGCACTTCGTCGAAAGCGCCCAGCACGCGCAATACGTCGGCTTTGTTCAGGCCGGACTTGTCGGAGAGGAGGGCAATCAGTTCGGCTTTGGTCATGTGTGCGTCTTTCGCTTAGGGTAAAACCCCATTTTCTGCGATTTCCTCGCCCGGATAAAGGTAAAAAAGCATAGTTCGCTTATAAATGGTCGGCGAGGTGTTGCGGAGCGGCCGCGCCGGACGGGCCTCGCCGTATTTTCACGGTAGCGAGCGCCGATGCCGCGGCGCTGTCCAGCGGGACCGCGGGCGGCCTAAAATGCCCGTTTGCGCAATTCGAAGGAGAAAACCATGCGTGCAATCGCGATGATGGCGGGCGCCGCCGCCGCGCTGCTGCTGGCGCTGTCCGCGCCGCCGGCCCAGGCTCAACGGGTGACCGGATCGACCAATCTGGTGACCGGCGACGGCGCCGCCGGCCACGGCGACCGGACGGTCCGTGCCAGATCCAAGCCGGCTGGCGCCACGGCGCGCTGCCGGGACGGCAGCTATAGCCATAGCCGCCGCGGCGCTTGCGTCGGCCACCGCGGCGTCGCCAAGCGTTATCGCTAGCGCCATGCAAAAGGCCCGCCGGGAGGCGGGCCGAGGCGCGAGCGTCGCCGGCTCAGGCGCTGGTGTCCAGCAGCGAGCCGACGCTGCCGACGGCGTCCGAGGTGCTGGCCGATGTATTGTCGGCGCCGCCCTGCTGTTCGCCGCCGCCGTGGCGGTGGTGGTGACCGGCATGCTGGCTCTGCATGGTCTGGAACGCCTGCTGGGCGCCTTGCAGATTGCCGCTTTGCAGGGCCTGGCCCAGTTGCGCGAACGGGTTGTTCGAATTGGACGAGGCATTGCCGCCGGGGCTGTTGGCGGTCAGGCTGGCGTAGGCGCTTTGCGCCTGGCTGAGATTGCCGGACTGCAGGGCCGACGCCAGCTGTTGGAAGTTTTGCTGGTTTTGCTGCCGATTGGCGGCGTTGGCGCTGTTTTGCGGTTGCCAAGCGGAGACGCTGCCGCCGAAGCTGCTGATGCTCATGATGATTCCTTTCCTGATGCCCGATCCTGGGGCGATAGCCATCGACTTCGATTGCGAAACCGTTCCGGCGTCTTTGACTGCGACGGTAGGATTTCAGCCTGACTGCATCACGGCTTGAATAGCTTATCGACGGCGGCGGCGGCGTCTGAAGTCACAAACCTTGGTCCCATTGTTAAGCTTTGTCTAAATAATTTTACGTCATATGTTAACAGTCGGCGGCAGGGGGAAGCGCCCGGGCCGCCGGGGATGACTTATTCACAGGAGGGGGGATTTGCCGTAGTTGTCCACAGTTTCCACGCAAGCGCGGTCATCGCGGCGGGGCCGGCGCGCTGGCGGGATGTTGCGGACTGACAAAGCGGCCATGACGGGGCGGAAATCCGCGAGATGGCCTTGGCGCGGGGCAATATCGCTAGATAAGATGCTTTTGGCATTTTAAAAAGGAAAACCATATGCGCCTCGCCATTGTCGCCCTTGCCGCGTTGCTGGCCGTTCAGCCGGTCTTCGCGAAAACTCCAAGCCAGACCGATAACGACACGCCGAACGAGTCCCAGCTGGTCGAGCACGGCAGCTACAGGAATTCGGACGGTCAGGAAGTGCACAGTCCGGCGCACTCCAAGACCGGCAAGGCGCCGGCGGGCGCCTCGGCCAAGTGCCGGGACGGCACCTACAGCTTCAGCACCCACAGGCGCGGCACCTGCTCGCATCACGGCGGCGTGGCCGCCTGGCTGTAGAGATGGCAAAAGCCCCGCCGGCGGGGCTTTTGCGGCTTCGTCGACGAGGCCTCTCCTGCATCGAGAGGGGATGACGCCGACGAGGACTTACCCGGTTTCCGTCGCTCAGGCGCCGCTCACAGCTTGAAGCGGGAGGTGACGTGCTGCAGGCTTTGCGACAGCGAGTTCAACTCGCCGGAGGTGGTGGCCAGCTCTTCCACCGTGGCGCTGTTGGATTCCGCCATCTGCGACACCTGCTCCATGCTTTGCGCCAGGGTCAGGCTGGCGGCGCGTTGCTCCGACAGGCTGGAGGTGATGCTGGCTATCGTGCCGACGATGGACTGGGTGTTGTTCTCGATTTCATGCATCGACATGCTGGCCTCGTTGGCGCTGCCCGACACCGCTTCCACGCTGGTCAGGCTGCCGGCCATGCTGTCCACCACCCGATGGGCGTTCTGTTGGATGGAGCCTATCATCTGGGTGATTTCCTGGGCCGAGCTGGTGGTGCGCTCGGCGAGTTTTCTGACTTCGTCGGCCACCACGGCGAAGCCGCGGCCCATTTCGCCGGCGCGCGCCGCCTCGATCGCCGCGTTCAAGGCCAATAGATTGGTCTGGTCGGCCACATCGCGGATCACGGTGATGATGTTGCCGATGCGCTGAACCTCGTCGGTCAGAGACTGCATCTGTTCCGAGGTGCTGGCGACCGACTGCGACACGGTGCCGATCTGGCCCACCGAGGCCTGCACATTGTGGCCGCCGCGGCTGGCCATCTCTCCGGCGGCGCGGGCCTGGTCGGAAGCCTGGTCGGCGTTGTCGGCCACATGGTTGATGCTGACGGTCAATTGCTCGATGGTGGCGGCGGCCGAGGTGGTGGCCTCGGACTGGCGTTGCGCGCCGTTGGCGACCTCTTTCGACATGCTGGACAACTCGCGCGCGGCGCTGGATACATTGTGCGCGTTCTGCTGGATGCTGGACACCACTTCGCGCAGTCCCTTGCGCATCTCCTGGATGTCGCGGGCGATGATGATGGCCTCGTCGCGGGCGAGCGGCAGCGTCTCGTCGACGCCGGACAGATCCCCCTGCTTGATCTGATGCACCAGTTCCACCGAGTGCTGCAGCGGCGTGGTGATCATCCGGGAGATCAGCCAGGCGGCCATCGCGCCCAGCGCCAGCGCCAGCAGCGTGATCGTGATCATCAGATTGCGGGCCTGGTCATAGCTGTTCTGGCCGTCCTGCACCGCCTCCAGCATCCGGTCGCCCTGGTATTTGGCCAGATCCTTCAGCGCCGTCATGAAGGCGTTGTTGGCCACCGCGAAGTGCTGCTTCAGAAACGCATAGGCGGGCGCGCCCTTGCCGGTGCGGGCCAGTTTGTACATCGGTTCGTATTGCTGCTTGAGCACGGCGCGGGTCTCTTTGACCTTGTCCATCAGCACGCGGCCCTGCGGCGTCGCGATCAGCTTCTCCAGCGCCGCCATGTCCTCTGAGTTGAGCGCGCGCAGTTTTTCGACCTTGTCGATCTCCGCCTCTATCATCTGCGGCTCCGGCGCGATGATGGCGTTGCGCACGCCGCGGCCGATATCCAGCGTGGTCGTCGTGATGCGGTTGACCAGCACCACCTTCGGGTAGCGGTTGCCGGTGATGTCGCGGGTTTTCTGCTGCAGGCTTTCCATCTTGAACATCGCCACGCAGACGACGATCAGCAGCATCGCCAGCAATGCGCCGAATCCGATAAAGAGTTTCTGCCTGACCGTCAGCTGATAAAACATCGCGCGCCTCCACCGTTGTCCTATGGACAAGCTAAATGAATATCCATATTCATATTAGAGCCTGTTTGCGATCTTTCTCGGCGATTGCGCGTTTTTTGCCGCAGATGTTCGATCGCAGGCCGGACGGCGCCCCTCCTGGCCGTGGAAGGTGGCCGAAATACCGGGGGAGGGGGCAGCGTTCCTCTTCACGTTGCGCGCTGTTGGCCGGCGCATTGCCCGATGAAGTGCCAGCGGGTGTAGTCCGCGGTGCCGGCCAGATTGGAGACGCGCCAGGGCCGGTAGCGGGCGCCGCACAGCCCGACGGTGGCATTGCCGCGGTGCGGCGTGCGCAGCCCGACCATCTGGGCCGCGCGCTGGCGCGCGTCGGGCACGGTGGTTTCGCCGCGCCAGTGGCGGCAGCCGATGCAATCGTTGACTCGGCCGGCGCGGCGCTCGGCCTCGGCGCGCGGCAGGCCGCCGTCGTATTCGATGATGGCGGCACGCTCCTCTATGGCCTCCCGGTCGTCGAGGCCGCCGTGGTGGCGGGCGAGATGGGCATCGAGGGCAGCCGCCAGCTCTGCCGCCGGCACGCCGTCGCGCGCGATCTGCGCGCTCAGCATCGCCCGCCACTCGGCGTGGTCGGCGCTGGACCAGCGCTCCAGCCGGCAGATCAGATAGACCCGTTGCCCAAGGTCGGCCGGCAGCGCGGCCGACGCGGGGCCGGCCTCTCCGCGAGGGCAGGGCCGTAGCGTTTTTCGGGGTGCTTGTTTTCCGGTGCCAAGCTGTTGCTGCCTATTCATTTTCTCCCTCCAGTATCGCGCTGCCCGGCACGGCTTGCGGCATCTCGCGTCTTGGTCCGGGTCTTGCGGGCGTGCTGCAGCGTGCGCCGTTCGTTGGGGAAGATGAAGCCGACACTGTTCAGGCAATGGATTCGCGCTTCCGGCGCCGGGGCCTGCGTCGGCGTCTCGGGAGGGAGGATCGATTCCGGCAAATGGCCGGGCCGGAAATGAATAAAGCCCCGACTGGCGGGGCTTTGCGCTTGCGTTGATACGCGGTGGAAGCTTACTCGATGTTCTGGATCTGCTCGCGCATCTGCTCGATCAGCACCTTCAGTTCCACCGAGGCCTGGGTGGTGTCGGTGGAGACCGATTTGGAACCCAGCGTGTTGGCTTCGCGGTTCAGCTCCTGCATCAGGAAGTCCAGCCGCTTGCCGGACTGGCCGCCCGACTTCAGGATGCGGCGCACTTCGGACAGGTGGGTGGTCAGCCGCGACAGTTCCTCGTCGACGTCTATCTTCTGCGCGAACAGCGCGAATTCCTGCTTCAGCCTGTCCTCGTCGACGCTGCCCAGTGCCTCTTGCAGCCGGCCGGACAGCTTGGCCATATAGTTGTCGAGGATTTGCGGCAGCTTGGGCTTGATCGCGGCGACGATGGCTTCCATCGCCTCTATCTTTTCGATCAGCACCGCTTTCAGCTTCTCGCCTTCGCGGCCGCGCGAGGCGTTGAAGTCGGCCAGCGCGGTCTGCAGCGCGTCCAGGCACAGCTGGTGCAGGACCTCGGGCGCCAGTTCGTTGCTTTTCAGCACGCCGGGCCAGCGCATCAGTTCGCCGACCGACAGGCCCTTGCCGTCGCCGCAGCGCTGCTGCACGTCGCGGGAGACTTCCAGCAGACGGTCGAGAAGGGCGTGGTTCAATTCCAGCGTCGGGGCGGCGCTGTCCACCTGATTGAGGCCGACGCGGCATTCCAGTTTGCCGCGGGTGACGCGGGCGGCGATCTGCTCGCGCAGCTGCGGTTCGATGATGCGCAACTCTTCCGGCAGGCGCATCTGCACGTCGAGGTAGCGGTGATTGACCGCTCGGACCTCCAGGCTCAACATGCCACCAGGGAATTCCCGGGTGGCGGCGGCAAAGCCGGTCATGCTCAGTATCATGCGGGGCTCCTATTGCGAATCCAATTTCAAAATGCCGGGCCCGAATTGCTTTGCTAAGCTCAATTCAGGGCCAGTGGACACTATAACAACTGCCATCCGATGACTCAATCCAGCAAGCAGACCGCGCTATCGCCTGGCTATCGCCTGGCGGAGTACACCATTGTGCGCCAGTTGTCGGTTGGCGGCTTCAGCGTCGTCTATCTGGCGCTGGACGATGCCGACCGCAAGTTCGCGATCAAGGAGTACCTGCCGCGCAATCTGGCCGACCGCAATCGCGAGGGCGAGGTGACGGTGCCGCACGAGATGGACCGCGACGCCTTCAATCTGGGGCTGAAGTGTTTTTTCGAGGAGGGGCGGGTGTTGTCCGGGATTGCCCATCCGACCGTGGTGCGGGTCAGCAATTTCTTCCGCGCCAACCAGACGGTGTACATGGTGATGGAGTATGCCGACGGCCGTTCGCTGGGGCGGGAGCTGGAGCTGGCCGGCGGCCGGATGGAGGAGCGGCTGATCCGCAAATGGTTCGCCGCGTTGCTGTCGGGCTTGCGCGAGGTGCACAGCCAGCGGCTGCTGCATCTGGACATCAAGCCGGCCAATATCTATCTGCGCCGCAGCGGCGTGCCGCTGCTGCTGGATTTCGGCGCGGCGCGGCAGACCTTGTCGCGCCGCGACAAGCATTTCGCCGCGATGTACACGCCGGGTTTCGCGGCCCCGGAGCAGTACGAGCGCGATCAGCCGCTGGGACCGTGGACCGACATTTACGGGATAGGCGCCTGCCTGTACGTGTGCATGGGCGGCGCGACGCCGCAAAACGCCAAGGCGCGCCGGGAGAACGACGCGCTGGTGCCGGCGGCCAAGGCTTTCGGCCATTTGTACTCGCGAGAGCTGGTCGAGTTGTGCGACCGTTGCCTGGCGCTGTCGCCGGACGACAGGCCGGCGACGGTGCTGGAAGTCCAGAAGTGCCTGCAGCAGACCGAATACAGCAAGCCGGAGAAGCCGGCGGCGGAAGGCAATCGGCTGGTGGGATGGATCCGCGGCCTGGCTGGTGGCCGGCATCGAGAGGGGACGGAATGAAACTGTCTATTTTCCAGGAAAGCCGGATCGGCGGCCGCAGCTACAATCAGGACCGGCTGACTGTCGCCCATTCGACCGAAACGGTGATGCTGGTGGTGGCCGACGGCATGGGTGGCCACATGCGCGGCGAGGTGGCCGCCCAGATCACCGTCGACCTGCTCAGCGAGTTGTTCTACCAGCAGGCGACGCCGACGCTCAGCTACCCGAACCGTTTTCTGGTCAACGCGATCAGCTCGGTGCACCAGGTGATCCTGGAGTACGCCGCCGATCACCGGCTGCCGGACGTGCCGAGCACCACGGTGGTGGCGGCGATTCTGCAGCATGGGCAGCTGTACTGGTGCCATGTCGGCGATTCGCGGCTGTATCTGCTCGATCAGCGGGGCCTGCGGCTGCGCTCGCGCGATCATTCCCAGGTCCAGCGGATGATAGACCAGGGCACGCTGACCGAGGAGGCGGCCAAGACCCACCCGGAACGCAACAAGATCTACAACTGTCTGGGCGCGTCCAGCGATCCGGACATCGATATCGGCGAGCGCCAGAGCATCGCCGCCGGCAGCACGATTCTGCTGTGCACCGACGGCCTGTGGTCGCAGGTGCAGGACGCCGAGATGGAGAAGGTCTTCGCCGGACGCAACGTCAATCAGGTGCTGCCGGCCTTGATCAATGTCGCCGAACGCCGGGCCGGCGCCGGCGGCGACAATCTGTCGGCGCTGGCGGTGACGCTGCTGGACGACGCGCTGGAGCTGGGCGAGCGCGCCGATGTGCTGGACACCGAGAAGACGCCGCCGCAGAAGGGCGGACGGCTGATCCTGGAGTCGAATCTCGCGACCATGCACCAGGAGATACTGGCCAGCCAGGTGGACAAGGACAGCTGAGTGCGGCGACCCGGCGCAGGCGGAGTATAATCGCCGTCGTTCCCACTTTCCGTCCAAGGCCATTGATGCGACCTTCCCAACGTAATGCCGACGCGCTGCGCGTCGTCCGTCTGACCCGTGGCTACACCCGGCATGCCGAAGGCTCGGTGCTGGTGGAGTTCGGCGACACCAAGGTGATCTGCACCGCCAGCGTCGAGGAGACCGTGCCGTCGTTCCTGAAGGGCAAGGGCCAGGGCTGGGTGACGGCGGAATACGGCATGCTGCCGCGCTCCACCGGCAGCCGGATGCGGCGCGAGGCCGCCAGCGGCAAGCAGTCCGGCCGCACCCAGGAAATCCAGCGCCTGATCGGCCGCTCGCTGCGCGCCGTCACCGACCTCGCCAAACTGGGCGAGCGCCAGATCGTCATCGATTGCGACGTGATCCAGGCAGACGGCGGCACCCGCACCGCCAGCATCACCGGCGCCTATGTGGCGCTGGCCGACGCGATCCAGGGCTTGATGGCCGCCGGCAAGTTGAACGCCAGCCCGCTGCGCGACCAGGTGGCGGCGGTGTCGGTCGGCGTCTACCAGGGCATGCCGGTGCTGGATCTCGATTATCCGGAAGATTCGGCCTGCGAGACCGATATGAATGTGGTGATGACCGGCAGCGGCCGCTTCGTCGAGGTGCAGGGCACCGCCGAGGGCGAGCCGTTCAGCGAGGAGGAGATGAACGCGATGCTGGCGCTGGCGCGCAAGGGCATCGCCGAGTTGCTGGTGCTTCAGCGCGAGGCGCTGGCCGGCTGACGGTCGGTCCGCCGGATGCGAAAGCCGCCCTCGGGCGGCTTTTTCATTTCTTGGCCGGTTTGGCCGATTTGGCGATGAAGACGCGCAGGGCCTGTTCGAACATCGGCGCCGACACGCTCATATTGTCTTCCAGCTTGCGGCGCGAGGCCGGCGGCGCAGAGCTCTGCACCGCGACGATGGTGGCCTGGCCCTTGGCGTCGATGGCGAAGATCGGCGAGCCGCTATTGCCTTCCAGCGTGTCGCAGCGGTGGGTCAGCCGGCCGTCTTCGCGCAAGGCGGTGGCCTTGCAACCGTGGTGGGCGCGCAGATGGCGCTGGTCGTCGACCGGGTAGCCGCCCTGGGTGACGGTCCATTGGCTGCCGGCCAACAGCGTCTTCAGCGCCTTGGCGTCGCCGGAAAACACCGGCACCGTGCCCTGGCTGTTGCCCAGCGGCGTGGCCAGCCGCACGAAGGCGAAGTCGCGCGGCGCGATGCGCGGCGGGATGTACAGGCCGTCGCGCTTGCGGATCAGCCCTTTCAGAAAGGCCTTGTCCACCTGCACTTCCTTGATCCGGCTCCGCGCGGTGTATTCGTCGCCCCACAGGCCGACGGTGAAGCTGACTGCGGGGTCGAAGCGGCCCTTCTCGTCGACGAAGCAGTGGCCGGCGGTCAGCACCACGTCGGGCGCCACCAGCGTGCCGGTGCAGATGGTGCGGGAGCGGGTTTCCAGCTGGCCCACGGTCTGCCAGGGCATGCGGTCGGGTTTCTCCAGCACGCGGTCGTCGCGGCCGAAGAACAGGATCTTGTGCTCCTTGCTGAGCGGAGCGGCGTGTAGAAGAGGGGACAGCAGGGCGAGGCAGAGGGCGAGGCGCTTCATCGGGCGGAGTCCTGAAATGACAACGGGGCGCAGAGCGCCCCGTGAAAGCGATGCCGCGAGCTTTAGGCCGCGGCGCCGATGCCGGAATTACTTGGCAGCGGAAGCGGCTTTCTTGCCAGCGTGCTTGGCGGCCTTCTTAGCCGGAGCGGACGCGTCCTTCTTGGCAGCTTGAGCCTTTTGAGCGGCGGAAGCTTCCTTCTTGGCAGCGTGGTGCTTCTTGGCGTGGTGCTTGTGAGCCTTCTTGGCTACCGGAGCGGAAGCGTCGGCCTTGGCAGCTTGAGCCTTTTGAGCGGCGGAAGCTTCCTTCTTGGCAGCGTGGTGCTTCTTAGCGTGGTGCTTGTGAGCCTTCTTGGCTACCGGAGCGGAAGCGTCGGCCTTAGCAGCTTGAGCCTTTTGAGCGGCGGAAGCTTCTTTCTTGGCGGCGTGGTGCTTCTTGGCGTGGTGCTTGTGAGCCTTCTTGGCTACCGGAGCGGAAGCGTCGGCCTTGGCGGCTTGGGCTTTCTGAGCGGAAGCTTCTTTCTTGGCGGCGTGCTTCTTGGCCTTCTTGGCCTTCGGAGCGGACGCGTCAGCCTTGGCGGCTTGAGCCTTCTGAGCGGAGGCTTCCTTCTTGGCTACGTGCTTCTTGGCCTTCTTGGCCTTCGGAGCGGAAGCGTCGGCCTTGGCGGCTTGAGCTTTTTGAGCAGCGGAAGCTTCCTTCTTGGCGGCGTGCTTCTTGGCTACGTGCTTGTGAGCCTTCTTGGCCTTCGGAGCGGAAGCGTCGGCCTTAGCGGCTTGGGCTTTCTGAGCGGAGGCTTCTTTCTTGCCAGCGTGCTTGTGAGCCTTTTTGGCTTTCGGAGCGGAGGCGTCGGACTTGGCGGCTTGCGCTTTTTGAGCGGAAGCTACTTTTTTCTTTTCAGCTTTCTTGGCCTTGTGGATGGCCGGAGCGGAAGCAGCAGCTTTTTCAGCGGCGAAGCCGTTGGCGGACACCAGGCTGAAAGCAGCGGTCAGGGCGAGCAGAGCCAGCTTTTTCATTTACGAAACTCCTAAGTTTCTTTCGATTGGGGTGAAACGGACCCGTAAAAGTCCTAATTCAGGGCGAGATGCTATCCGTGGCAAGGGGGAGCGTCTAGGGGAGGCGTGTATCTCAATGTTACAAAATGTACATCAGGCTGTCGGCCAACGCAGCAGGAAGCGGGCGCCGCCCATGGGCGAACTCTCCACCTTGATGCTGCCGCGGTGGGCGCGGGCGATGCCGGCGACGATGGCGAGACCCAGGCCGTGGCCGCCGGTCTTGCGGCCGCGGCTCTCGTCCAGCCGGACGAAGGGGTCGAACACCCGTTCGCGGTCCTCCTCGGCGATGCCGGGGCCGTCGTCGTCGACGATGATGCAGCAGTGCTGCTGGTCTATCAGGATGTGGGTGGCGACGACAGCGTTGGCGTGCCGGCGGGCATTGGACAGCAGATTGTCCAGCGCGCGGGTGATCAGGTGCTCGTCGGCGGTGATCTCCAGCGTCTCGCCTACCGGTTCGATCCAGTGGATTTCCTGCGCCAGCGCCGCCTGGCCGGCGATGCGTTCGCGCGCCCACGGCAGCGCGTTGAAGCTGCTCAGCTGCAGCGGCGCCTCGGGCCGGTCCAGCCGGGCGTGGAACAGCAGCTCCTCAACCAGCTTGTCGATGGCGGTCAGATCGCGCTCTATCGCCTGGCGCTCCTTGGACTCCTCGTCGCCTTCCAGCAAGGCCAGCCGGTAGCGCAGCCGCGCTAGCGGCGTGCGCAGCTCGTGGGCGACGGCATTGGTCAGCGTCTTCTTGCTGTTGATCAGCGCGCCGATATTGTCGGCCATGTGGTTGAAGGCGACGCCCAGGTGGTGGACGCCGGAGTGCGGCGGCAGTTCGACGCGGGCCGACAGGTCGCCGTTGGCCAGCTGGCCGGCGGTGCGCTCCAGCGCCACCAGGTCGCGCCAGTGCGGCCGCATCCACAGGAAGACCGGAATCGCCAGCGACAGGCCCAGCAGCCCCAGCAGCGCGTAGTCGAACCATTTGAGCCGGTGCAGGAAGAACAGGTAGCGCAGCGGGCCGGCCACCAATAGATAGTTGCTGTCCTGCAGCTTCTGCAGGAACAGGTATTTGTCCTCCAGCATCACGATCTCGCCGCGGTCGAGCGCCTCCCTCGATTCGTCGTCGAGAATGTAGTTGCTCATTTTCTCGACTTTGACGCGGAAGGTGAAGCCGTAATCGGCGTTGGCCAGCGTCTCGCTCCAGCGGTCTTCCGGCACGCCGCGCAGATCGGCCTCGATCAACGACAGCGTGGTGCGCAGCAGGTCGGCCAGATAGCGTTCGCCGACGTCGTCGACGGCTTGCTTGTACACGACGCCGACCATGACCACCGCGACCAGGAAGCAGGCCATTAGCAGCAGGTAGAACTGGATGAACAGGCGGCGCATCCGCGCTTACTCCCAGCCGGACAGCGAGAACAGATAACCGCGGTTGCGCACGGTCTTGATGCGGAACGGCTCGCTGGGGTTGTCGCCCAGCTTCTTGCGCAGCCGCGAGATGGCCACGTCTATGCTGCGGTCCAGGCCGTCGTAGCTGACGCCGCGCATCTCCTTCAGCAGGATGTCGCGGTTCAGCGTTTCGCCGGCGTGGCTGGCCAACAGCCACAAGAGGTCGAAGTCCGACGTCGACAGCGGGATCTTCTCGCCGGCCAGGATCACGTCGCGGCTGACCGGATCGATGGACAACTGGCCGAACACCGCCTTGCGCGAGCCTTTGGCCGGCTGGGCCTCGGTCGCCGGCTGCGCCGGGCGCAGATTGCGCAGTTGGGCGCGCAGCCGCGCCACCAGCACCGACGGCGGCGTGGTCTTCAGGATGTAGTCGTTGGCGCCCAGCTCCAGGCCGAGGATCTGGTTCATATCGCTGTCCAGCGAGGTCAGCATGATGATGGGGCCGTCGAACTTGGGCCGCAGCTCGCGGCAGATCGACAGGCCGTCCTTGCCCGGCAGCATGATGTCCAGCAATACCATGTCCGGCTTTTCGCGGGCGATGGTGTCCAGCGCGGCGTCGCCGCGCGGCTCGACGGTGACGGCCATCTCGTGGCGGGACAGGAAATCGCCGATCAGTTCGGCCAGGTCGGCGTCGTCCTCGACGAATACGATGCGGTGGGTCATGCGGGGGTCCATAGCATTGATGAGCGGATTGCCGGCAAGTATCGCGCGCCGGGCCCGGCCGCTCAAGTGCGGCGGGGCCCTGTCTGTCGCTTCAGTGCCCGTCCTGCCAGCCGCCGCCCAGCGCTTTGAGCAGGCCGACGCTGGCCGTCTGCTGGCCGCCGCGCAGCTGGACCAGCGCCCGCTGCGCCGCCAACTGGCTCTGTCGGGCGGCCGCCAGCGTCAGCGCGCTGTCCAGGCCTTCGCGGTAGCGCAGCTGGCTGATCGCGTAGGCCCGGTCCTGATGGCGCACCGCCTCGTCCTGCAGGCGGCGAGCCTGCTCCAGCCCGTGCAGCGCGCCCAGCGCGTCCTGGGCTTCCTGCACGGCCTGAAGCACGCTCTGGCGGTAGCTGGCCAGCGCGGCGCGGTAGCCGGCCTCGGCGTAGGCGACGCCGGCGGCGGTCTTGCCGTTGTCGAACAGCGTCTGGGTCGCCTGCAGGCCGATGCCCCAGATCAGCGCCGGCGTGGAGAACAGATTGGCCAGGCCGGTCGATTCGCTGCCCAGATAGGTGGGAGCCAGCGTCAGTTGCGGGAAATAAGCGGCCTTGGCGACGCCGATCTGGGCGTTGGCGGCGGCCATCGCCCGTTCGGCCGACGCGATGTCGGGGCGGCGTTGCAGCAGCGCGCTGGGGGCGCCGGCCGGCACCGCCGGCAGCGCGTCGGGCAACTTGCCCGGCGCCAGTCGGAACGCGGCGGCCGGCGCGCCGCTGAGCGTGGCCAGCAGGTCTTCGCCGGCGCGGCGCTGATTGAGCAGCAGCTCGCGCTGGGCGCGGCTGGCGGCGACGGCCGCGGCCTGCTGCGCCTCGTCGCCGGCCGAGGCGAGGCCCGCCTGGTGGCGGATGCGGGTCAGCTCCAGCACGCGCTGCTGCGCGGCCAGCATGTCGTCCAGCAGTCGGATCTCCTCGTCCTGTTGGCGCAGCTGCAGATAGGCGCCGGCCAGCTGGGCGGTCAGCAGCAGCTCGACATTGGCGCGGTCGGCGGCGGCCTGCTCGGCGCCGGCGCGCGCGCTTTCGATGTCGCGCCGCACCCGGCCCAGCCAGTCTATCTCGTAGCTGACGCTGAGCATCGGCTTCAGATCGCTTTGCACGGTGCTGCTGCCGGCGGTGCCGTAGGCGGACTGCGGCCGGTCGGCCGACAGGCGGCTGCGCGCGGCGGCGGCGCCGACGGAGACCGCCGGCAGCGCGGCGGCGCCGTGGACGCGGCTTTGCGCCTGGGCCTGGTCCAGCCTGGCCAGCGCCAGTTGCAGCGTCGGGCTGCGGGCCAGCGCGTCGGCCTCCAGCCGGTTCAGGTCGGCGTCGCCGAATTGCCGCCACCATTCGCGCTTGGGCTGGGCGTCGGCGGGCGCGGCCGGCAGCCAGCCGGCGTCGCTCTTCCATTGCGCCGGCAGCTCGCTGGCCGGACGCTGGTAATCGGGGCCGACGGCGCAGCCGCTCAGCGCGGCGGCGATCAGCAGGGGAAGCGCGCGCATGGCCTCATTCCCCCTTGGCCGGGGCGACGACGCTGACCGGCTGGCCTTCGTTGATCGAGTCCGGCGGATTGATGATCACCCGGTCGTCCGGCTTCAGGCCGGCGCGGATTTCCACTTCGTGGCCGAAGTCGGTGCCGACGGAGACCGGCTGCAGATGGACCTTGCCGTCGGCGCCGGCCAGCGCGACGCGGCTGCCCTTGGCGCCGAACTGCAGCGTATTGGTCGGCAGCGTCAGGCGCTGGCCGCCGGACAGCTTGAACGAGACGTCGACGTACTGGCCCGGCATCAGGCCGTGGTCGGCGTTGGCCACCGCCACTTCCACCTGCAGCGTGCGGGTCGCGGCGTCGAGCGCGCCGGCGGTGCGCACCACCTTGCCGGCGGCCGGACGGTCCGGCGCTTCCTGGCGCGCGATGCGCACCGTCTCGCCGACGCGGACGTCGGCGGCGCGCGCTTGCGGCACGTAGGCGTACAGGTGCAGCTTGTCGATCTGGGCGGTGGCGAACAGCGCCTGGGCGCTGCCGCCGTTGCCGGCGTTGACCAGGCTGCCGGTGTCGATGTTGCGGCGGGTGACGATGCCGTCGAACGGCGCTACGACGCGGGCGAAGTCCTGCTGGTCGCGCAGCCGCTTCAGCTCGGCCTCGGTCTGCAGGTAGGCGGCCTGCTTTTCGTCGAACTCCTGTTGCGACACCGCGTCCTGCGCGCGCAGCGTCTTCCAGCGCAGGTAGGCGGTCTTGGCCAGCGCGAAATTGGCCTGGGCCTCCTGCACTTGCTTGTCGATGTCGGGGATGTCCAGCTCTGCCAGCAGCTCGCCCTTCTTCACCGGCTGGCCGATATCCTTGTACCAGCGCTTGATGTAGCCGTTGGTGCGGGCGTAGATCTGCGCCTCGGCCATGCCCTGCAGCGTGGCCGGCAGCGTCAGCGAGGCTTCGCCGTGTCCCTGGCGCGGCGTCACCACGCTGACGACGAGCACCGCGCTGCGGGCGGCCTCGCGGCTCAGCGCCTCGGCTTCGGCGTGGCGCACCAGCAGCGTGCGGCCGAGACCGGCCAGCAGCAGCGCGACGGCGACGATGGCGGCGATGCGCGCCTTGCGCACCACCGCGCCGCGGCGGGTGTGGTGCAGATGGAGTTCGGGCAGGCCCTGGCGGGCGTGTCGTGGGTCAGTCATTGCTGGAGTCCTGTGCGGGAGCCGCGGGCGCATCGGCCGCGTCTGTCGCGTGTTGTTTGCGTTGTGCCAGGTAGCGGTGGAAGCTGGCGAACACCACCGGTACGAACAGCAGGGTGGAGACGGTGGCGAACAAGAGGCCGCCGATCACGGCGCGGCCGAGCGGAGCGTTCTGCTCCGAGCCCTCGCCTATGCCTATCGCCATCGGGATCATGCCGATGATCATCGCCAGCGCCGTCATCAAGACCGGCCGCAGCCGGGTGGCGCCGGCTTCCAGCGCTGCCGACAGCGGCGGCAGGCCATCCTGCAGCCTGTGCCGCGCGAACGACACCACCAGGATGCTGTTGGCGGTAGCCACGCCCATGGTCATGATGGCGCCGGTCAGCGCTGGCACCGACAGGTCGGTGGCGGTGACGATCAGCATCCAGGCGATGCCGGCCAGCGCCGCCGGCAGCGCGCTGATGATGATGAACGGGTCCAGCCAGGACTGGAAATTCACCACGATCAGCAGATAGACCAGCACGATGGCGCCGAGAATGCCGACGCCGAGGCCGATGTAGGACGAGCGCATCGTCTCCACCTGGCCGCGCAGGGCGACATGGCTGCCCTTGGGCAGATGGGCCTCTTCCTCGTTGATCACTTTCTGGATGGCGGAGGCCACCGAGCCCAGATCGCGGCCGCGCGCGCTGGCGTAGACGTCTATCGACGGCAGGATGTTGTAGCGGGTGACGATGGCGGCTTCGCGGCCGGGCGCGGTGCTGACCAGATTGCCCAGCGTCTGCTCGCCGGCGCCGCGGCTGCCAGGCGCGTTGACCGGCAGCTGCAGCAACTGGTCTAGCGAGCCGATCTGGTACTGCGGCGTTTGCGCCTGCAGGTTGTAGACGATGCTGTTGGCGGGGTTCAGCCAGAAGGCCGGCTGGGTCTGCTGGCTGCCGGACAGAGGCAACAGCAGGTTCTGCGCGACGTCCAGCGGCGCGATGCCCATGCCCTGCAAGCGGGCGCGGTCCATGTTCAGCTTGATCGCCGGCGCGTCCAGACGCTGGTGGATGTGGACGTCGGCGGCGCCGGGAATCGCCTTGATCCGGGCCTGAAGGCGGCCGGCGAAGGCGGCGTTGCCGGCGGAGTTCTTGCCGAAGATCTGCACGTCGATGGCGGCCGGCGAACCGAAGTTCAGAATCTGGGTGATGATGTCGGCCGGCTGGAAGAAGAATTCCACGCCGGGGAAGCGGCGCTCCAGTCTGGACGGCAGCGCGGCGATGTAATCGGCGCTCGGCTTGTGGCCGGGCTTCAGCGAGATCAGCACATCGGTGTCCAGCGTGCCTATGGTGCCGGAGTTGCTGTACGACAGGTTGATGCCGCTGTACGGCAGGCCGATGTTGTCGATGATGGAGTCCAGGTCCTGCGGCGGGATCACCTTGCGGATCTCGGCGTCCACCTGGTCGGCCAGGATGGCGGTGTTCTCGATGCGGATGCCGGTGGGGGCGCGCACGTGCAGCTTGATCTGGCCGGTGTCGACTTCGGGAAAGAGGTCGCGGCCCAGCAGCAGGTACAGGCCGCAGGAGGCCAGGCAGAAGCCGAGGAAGGCGGCGATGAAGCCCCTGCGGTGCGTCAGCAGGTGGCTGAGCAGGTGCACATACCATTCGCGCAGGCGCTCGAAGCGGGTATTGAAGCCTTCGTGCACGCGGTATATCCAGGCTTCGATGCGGCCGGCCCGATGGCGGTGTCCCATCAGCAGCAGCGCCAGCGTCGGCACCAGCGTCCGCGACAGCACGTAGGAGGCCAGCATCGCGAACACCACCGCCTCGGCCATCGGTACGAACAGATAGCGCGCCACGCCCTCTAGGAAGAACATCGGCACGAAGACGATGCAGATGCACAGCGTGGAGACGAAGGCGGGAACGGCGATTTCGCCGGCGCCGTCCAGGATGGCGGTGTACAGCGGCGAGCCCATGTGCAGGTGGCGCTCGATGTTCTCGATGGTCACCGTCGCGTCGTCCACCAGGATGCCCACTGCCAGCGCCAGGCCGCCCAGCGTCATCACATTGATGGTCTCGCCGACCATGTGCAGCGCGACGATGGACGAGAAGATGGACAGCGGAATCGAGACGGCGATGATGGAGGTGGTGCGCCAGTTGCCGAGGAAGAGCAGCAGCATCACCGCGGTCAGCACCGCGGCCACCAGCGCCTCGTGGATCACGCCCTCCACCGCCGTCTTGACGAAGATGGACTGGTCGGCCAGCAGGCTGACGTGCAGGTCCTTCGGCAGTTGCGGCAGCAGGCCGGGCAGTTTTTCCTTCAGGTGGCCCACCACGTCCAGCGTCGACGCGCCGCCGTTCTTGTAGATGGACATCATCAGGCCGCGCTGGCCGTTCTGCTTGACGATATTGGTCTGCGGCGAGAAGCCGTCGCGCACGTGGGCCACCTCGCGCAGGAAGACGGTAGCGCCGTTGGCGGTCCGCACCGGGATGTTGTTCAGCCCGGCGATGGAGTCCGGCGAGCCGTTCAGCTCGACGTTGTATTCGCTGTCGCCGATCTTGGCGGTGCCGGACGGCAGCGCCAGGTTCTGGCTGTTGACCGCGTTGATCACGTCGGTCGGCGTCAGCCCCTTGGCGGCGATCGCGCGGGTGTCCAGGTCCACCGACAGCAGCCTGACCTTGCCGCCGTAGGGGTAGGGGATGGCGATGCCGGGTATCGTCACCAACTGCGGCCTCAGCGTGTTGATGGCGACGTCGAACACGTCCTGCTCCGACATGGACTTGCTGGCCATGCCTATCTGTATCACCGGCACGCTGGACGCGGTGTACTTGATCACCAGGGGCGGCGTGGCCCCGGGCGGCATCTGCTTGACCACCGCCTGCGACACCGACACCACCTGGGCGATGGCGGTCTGGATGTTGACGTCGGGCTGGAAGAAGATCTTGATGATGGAAATACCGGCCAGCGACTGCGACTCGATGTGTTCGATGTCGTTGACGGTGGTGGTCAGCACCCGCTCGTGGGTCTGCGTGATGCGGTCGGCCATCTGCTGCGGCGCCAGGCCGCCGTAGCCCCAGATCACGCTGATCACCGGAATGTCGATTTCCGGCAGCACGTCGACCGGCGTGCGCATGATCGCCAGCGGGGTGGCCAGCAGGATGATGATGGCCATCACGATGAAGGTATAGGGCCGTTTCAGGGCCGTTTCGACAATCCACATATTGTACGGCTTGCCTCTCTAGCGATTGCGGCGCGCGGGTCTGGGATATCCGGTGGATGTCCGTCGCCCCGGCGATCCGGTGGCGCGCTTATTGCGGTCCGCGCGGCGCCTTGTTGCAGCTTATGCCAGCGGCGGGGCGTTTTGCGGACCGATTGTGCTTGGCGCGGCCGGAGTTTTTGTTAATGAGTGATGCGGCGTCGCCATGGCAGCGCGCTGGCATATCCGCTGGCGTTCAAGCGGGATTAACTGGTCAAGCGGCCATGGCGTTGACACTTTTCGGCGGGGTAATGAAAAAATAATCTACTTTATTATATTCGACAGTAGAAACCCCGCCGCGCACGAGGCGGGGCGGGGTTGGGGACGGCGGCGCGAGCGGATCAGGAAAGTTTGCGCGCGTAGTGGTTCAGCGAGACGACGCGGGTCTTGCCGATGCGGTGGCGATAGATCTCGCGCAGGTAGCACACCGCTTTCTGCACGTGCTCGCGGGTCAGCCGGATGTCGTTGATCGACACGAATTTCTTGCTGTCGCGTATCAGCTCGCGGTATTTCTTCTCGTACATCGGTTTGATCGCGAACCAGTTGGTGTCGAGGATCTTGGCCGGGTTCTCGTTCTCGTTCAGCAGCCGCTCCAGCACCGTCTCGTCGAAATGCTCGGCGGTGATCAGGTCGAGGATGGCCTTGTCCAGGCTGTCGTCGAAACGGTGGTTGCCGTGGGCGAAGCAGCGCTTGATGTAGGCGACGATCAGCGTCAGGAAGTCGTCGCTCAGGCAGGGGCTCTTCGCCACCAGCGTCGTCAGCGACAGATTGGCCGACGCGCCTATCACCAGCGCGTAGCGTTTCAGCGTGGTGCTGGGGAACAGGTCGTTCAGGTGGCGCTTCAGCCGGTTCAGGTCCAGATAGGACAGCTTGTAGCCCTTGGGTAGCGACAGGATGGCCACCACCGACGAGCAGTTCTGGAAGAAGAACAGCTGGTTCAGCTTTTCGGCCGAGTAGCCGGACTGCTTGTAGTCCGCCAGCGCCGCGCGGTAGCTGGCCGATTCTATCGGCAGCAGGCTGATGCCCTCGATCGACTGGGTCTGCTGGTTGAAGTGCGGCAGGTCTATCGAGCGGAAGAACAGGTCGTCGATGTCCAGCTTGTTGACGAAGCCGTCCGAACCCAGCGGATCGGTCACCACCGATTCGGCGTAGGCCACCGCCACCGGACCGGCCAGGCTCATGAACAGATCGTTGGCGTCCAGCCGTATCGTCTCGCCCATGTCGATGCCGGCGCGCAGGAAGTAGTTCTCGTCGTAATCGCTGGTGACGGCCTGGGCGGTCAGGATGTTGAAGATCTGCTGCGAGATGTACTGGTTGGCGTGGCGCTCCATCGCGTTGACGTCCAGATGCTCGATATCGCCGCCCTCGCTTTCCTCGGCGTAGCGCATGATGTCGTTGGAGATCAGCATCATCGCGTTCCACGGCCGGATGCGGCGCATCACGCTTTCGGCGCCGGCCTCCTCGTTGTCGAAGTTGTAGGAGAAGTCCCACTCCTCGGACAGGTATTTGCACAGCAGCCGGCCGGCGTTGATGTGCAGCGCTTCCGAGCCCTCGGCGTGCTGGCCGGAGATATTGGGCAGGATGCAGATGCCGCTGGTGAAGATAGGCTCGAACACGAAGCCGTAGTCGTCCTGGTCGGCCTTGCCGCCTTCGCCGCGGGTCTCGAAGGTCTTGCTCATGTACGCGTACTGCTGCGCCAGACCGAATTCCGACGCCATGCCGGAGCCGGTGCCGCCGCCGGCGCTGAAAATGTAGAAATACAGCCGCGACTGGTTGGCCTTGATGCCGCAGGAGTCGACCAGATAGGAGTGGATCAGCGTCCAGTCCGGATCGGAGAAGCTCAGCGTGTCCTTGTTGAGGATGATCTTGGCCAGGTATTGGCCCAGTATCGGCGCGTTGCCGGCGCCGCCGGCGTGGATCTCAGCCAGATCCATGATCTTCAGCTTGTTGTAGTTGTTGATGAAGTCGCCCTGCTCGCCGCGGCGGGAGAAGCGGATGCGGCCCTTGATGTCTTTGTCCAGGTCGCCCAGCATCACCATCGGCTCGATCAGGAAGGCCGGCTTCGCCGTCTTGTGCTGCGACAGCAGGTTGCGCCGCAACCAGCGTCGCGGCCGCGGTTCCTGTTCCGGCGCGCTCTTGTCGTCCTGGTTGAATTCGTTCAGGTAGAACTTGCGGGCGTTGTAGACCAGCGTCGCCACGTCCAGCGCGATATTGGAACCGCAGCGTCCCAGGCCGATCAGGCAGACCGACGGGAACGGCCGCTCCATGTCTATGCCCTGTCCCTCCTCGGCCTCGCCGGCGAAGGCCATGCCGCGCAGCGTGTCCAGGTGTTGCAGGATGCGGTTGGTGTCGTGCTCGATGAAGTATTGGTACAGGCTGGCCTGGCCGCGCTCGTTCAGCTGGAGCAGATGACGGGGAGAGGGCGGCTGCGGGGAGGCGGCGGCGGTTTCGTCATCGGTGGCAGGGGGATTCGAGGACTGGTCGTACATAGATTGCATGATCATCCATTCTCTCTTCGGGTTGCCCATTGTCGCGGGTGGTTGCGCCTGAACGGGCCTGGCGGTCCGCGGGGGGCGCAGTGCGAGTTTTTTTGGTGTTATTCACACTCCATTGTCAGGCGCAATCCGCTTTTTGACCACTAAATTCTGTACGGGACGTCATGTGTCAACCTTAGATGGCGGACGAGCAGCTAAAAAAAACGCCGCCTGCGGCGGCAGGCGGCGTTTGGGGCGGGGAGGGGGCGCTCAGATGCGGCGCGCCAGCTCCTCGGCCTTGCCCAGATAGTTGGACGGGGTCAACTCCAGCAGGCTGGCCTTGACCGCCTCCGGCAGTTCCAGACTGCGGATGAAGGCGTGCAGCGTCTCGCGGGTGATGCCACCCTTGCCGCGGGTCAGCTCTTTCAGCTGCTCGTACGGATTGGCCACGCCGTAGCGGCGCATCACGGTCTGCACCGGCTCGGCCAGCAGCTCCCAGGCATTGTCCAGTTCGGTGGCGATCAGCTGCGGGTTGATCTCCAGCTTGTTCAGGCCCTTCAGGCAGGATTTCAGGCCCAGGATGGTGTAGCCGAAGCCGACGCCCATATTGCGCAGCACGGTGGAATCGGTCAGGTCGCGCTGCCAGCGGGAGATCGGCAGCTTCTCCGCCAGATGGCCCATGATGGCGTTGGCCATGCCGAGGTTGCCTTCGGCGTTCTCGAAATCGATCGGATTGACCTTGTGCGGCATCGTCGAGCTGCCCACTTCGTCCTTCTTCACCTTCTGCTTGAAGTAGCCCAGCGAGATATAGCCCCAGACGTCGCGGTTCAGGTCGATCAGTATCGTGTTGACGCGCATCGCCACCTGGTACAGCTCGGCCATGTAATCATGCGGCTCGATCTGTATCGTGTACGGATTGAAGGTCAGGCCGAGGCCGGTGACGAAGCGGCCGCACAGGCTTTCCCAGTCGATGTCCGGGTAGGCGGCGAGGTGGGCGTTGTAATTGCCGACGGCGCCGTTGATCTTGCCGAGGATTTCCTGGTGCACCAGCTGCTCGCGCTGGCGTTTCAGCCGGTAGACGGTGTTGGCCAACTCCTTGCCCATCGTCGACGGCGTGGCCGGCTGGCCGTGGGTGCGGCACATCATCGGCACGCTGGCCAGCTCGTGCGACAGCTTCTGCAGCTTGTGGATCACCTCGTCCAGCATCGGCAGCAGCACGGTGTTGCGCGCGGTTTTCAGCATCAGCGCGTGGCTGAGGTTGTTGATGTCTTCGGAGGTGCAGGCGAAGTGGATGAACTCGCTGGCCGCCATCACTTCCGGATTGCCGGACAGGCGTTCCTTCAACCAGTACTCGATCGCCTTGACGTCGTGGTTGGTGCGCACCTCGATCGCCTTGACCTCCTCGCCGTGCTCGACGCTGAAGTTGGCGATCACGTCGTCGATCTCGCGGATGGTGGCGTCGGAGAACGGCCTGACCTCCTCGATGCCGGGCTCGGCGGCCAGCATCTTCAGCCATTCCAGTTCCACCTTGACGCGGCACTTCATCAGACCGAATTCGGAGAACAGGTTGCGCAGGCCTTCCACCTGGGCGGCATAGCGGCCATCCAGCGGGGAGAGGGCGGTCAACGTAGTCAGATTCATGCTGAGTATTTCCAAACGTGATTTGCCAAACTGCGGCGGGTTGCTAGTACAAATTCGTTTCAGACCGCGCTGTCCGTCAGCCGGCGCTTGAGGCCGGCGGCCAGCTGGCCGGCCGCCTCGGGGCGAAAGCGGAAGAACAGCTCGGGCTCTATCATTTCCAGCTCCATGATGGCGAGCCGGCCCGCGTTGTCGCGGATCAGGTCGACGCGCGCGTACAGCACGTCGAACGGCACCGCGCGCACGGCCGCCTCGGCGAAGGCGATCTCCTCGCCGCTGGCCGCGTGCGGATGCACGCTGCCGCCGTAATCGTCCTGCACGCGGAAGTCGCCGGACTTCGGCGTCTTGCGGATCGCGTGGCTGTAGCGGCCGTCGATCACCATCAGCGACAGCTCGCCGTCGTCCAGCACCTGGCGCTGGAACGGCTGCAGCAGCATCGATTCGTTCTGTATCAGTTCGCCGAACACGCATTCCAGGCGGCCGCAGTCGTCGGCGTCGAAACGGTAGGTGTGGCGAGCGTTGCCGGATACCGCCGGCTTCAGGATCCATTCTTTCCAGCCGGCGGCGTCCGTCAGCTGCGCCAGGGTCCGTCGCTCGCCCTTTTCAATGTAGCGGGTGGGTACGCAGGCCACGCCCTTATTTTGCAGTTCGACGAGGTAGCGCTTGTCCAGATTCCAGCGTATCAGTTCGGCGGCGTTGAACAGCCGGCACTGCCGGGACGCGCGCGCCAGCCAGGGCGCGAATTCGCCGAAGCGCTCGAAATAATCCCAGGTGGTGCGAAACAGCAGCGAGCGGGCCTGGCCCCAGTCGAAGCCGGCGTCGTCCCAGGAGAGGCGGCAGACCGTCAGGCCGGCGTCGCGCAGCGCGTCCAGCACCAGACCGTCCTCGTGATGCACCTGGCGGCTGTACCAGTCGTCCGCCCGGAAGGCCAGCTGCCGGCTGTCGGTCAGTACCGCGACGTCAAACAACATGTCTTGATCTCAAAAGAAACGGGCGACTGGCGCCCGTTGTTTCCGCTTACATGCCGGGCATCATGCCCTTCATGCCGCGCATCATCTTCATCATCCCGCCCTTGGACGAGAACTGCTTCATCATCTTCTGCATCTGCTCGAACTGGGCCAGCAGGCGGTTCACCTCCTGAACGGTGACGCCGGAGCCGGTGGCGATGCGGCGCTTGCGGCTGGCCTTGATCAGCTCGGGCTTGCGGCGCTCCTCCATCGTCATCGAATTGATGATGCCTTCGATGCGGCGCATCGATTTTTCCGCTTCGGCGCCCTGTATGCCCTTGGCCATCTGGCCGATCTGGCCCGGCATCTTCTCCAGCAGATTGGACATGCCGCCCATCTTCTTCATCTGCTGCATCTGGGCCTTGAAGTCCTCGAGGTCGAAGCCCTTGCCGGACTTCAGCTTCTTGGCCATTGCCTCGGCTTCTTTGTGGTCTATGCCCTTCTGGACTTCCTCGATCAGCGACAGCACGTCGCCCATGCCGAGGATGCGGCTGGCGATGCGGTCCGGATGGAAGGGCTCGAGGCCGGAAACCTTTTCGCCGACGCCGATGAACTTGATCGGCTTGCCGGTGACGTGGCGCACCGACAGCGCGGCGCCGCCGCGCGAGTCGCCGTCCATCTTGGTCAGCACGACGCCGGTCAGCGGCAGCGCGTCGTTGAAGGCCTTGGCGGTGTTGACCGCGTCCTGGCCCTGCATCGCGTCGACGACGAACAGCGTCTCCACCGGATTGACCGCCGCGTGCAGCGCCTTGATCTCGTCCATCATCGCTTCGTCGATGGCGAGGCGGCCGGCGGTGTCGACCAGCAGCACGTCGAAGAAGTGGCGGCGCGCGTGATCGATCGCGGCGCGAGCGATGTCGACCGGCTTCTGCTTCTCGTCGGACGGGAACCATTCGACGCCGACCTGGGCGGCCAGCAGCTTCAGCTGCTCGATGGCGGCCGGGCGGTATACGTCGGCCGACACCACCAGCACCTTCTTCTTGTGGCCTTCCTTCAGCCGCTTCGCCAGCTTGCCGACGGTGGTGGTCTTGCCGGCGCCCTGCAGGCCGGCCATCAGCACGATGGCAGGCGGCACGGCGGCCAGGTTGAGCTCGTCGTTCTTGTCACCCATCAGCTTGACGAGCTCTTCGTTGACGACGCCGACCAGAGCCTGGCCCGGGGTCAGGCTGCCCATCACGTCCTGGCCCAGCGCGCGTTCCTTCACCTCGGCGATGAAGGTCTTGACGACGGGCAGCGCTACGTCGGCTTCCAATAGCGCCATGCGCACTTCGCGCATCGCGTCCTGGATATTGGATTCGGTCAACCGCGCGTTGCCGCGCAGGGTTTTCATCACGCCGGACAGGCGGTTGGTCAGGTTGTCTAGCATGGTGCTGTCCTTACTCTCTGCCAACGAGCGGCAGCTTGGTGTAGACTCTCAAACTGTCGATTTTACCACGAGCCGCCCGGGCCGCGCCCGGATTTGATCACATACCTTTATATGACCAACCTCCTGCTCGTTCTGTCCCTGTTCCTGATCCTGTCCTACGGGGCCTTTACCTGGCATTACCTGGCCAACTGGAAGGGCGTCGCGCGCTGGCCGCGCAATCCCAGGCTGGAGCACAGCCTGCTGGGGGCGCTGCTGTTGCTGCAGGCGGTGGTGGTGGTGGTGCCGCTGAGCGCCAGCGGCGGCTTGTCGCTGGGCGTCGGCCACGCGCTGGGCGTGATGGTGTGGATCATGCTGCTGATCTACTGGACCTGCAGCTTCTTCTACAAGGTGGAGGGGCTGCAGCTGTTCATGATGCCGCTGGCGATGGCGGCGCTGGCCTTCGCCATCGTCTTCCCGGGGCGCCACATGGTCAGCGACCTGTCCAATCCGGCCTTCGTCATGCATATTCTGGTGTCGATGCTGGCCTACAGCCTGTTCGCGATCGGCGCGCTGATCGCGCTGTTGATGCTGTTGCTGGAGCGGGCGCTGCACCACCGGCGGGTGTCGATGCTGGCCCAGCAGCTGCCGCCGCTTCTGACTTTGGAAAAAATGATGTTCCAGGTGATCGCCGTCGGCTTCCTGCTGCTGACGCTGGCCTTGGTCAGCGGGGTGGCGTTCTCGGAGGAGGTGTTCGGCAAGGCCGCGGCGCTGACCCACAAGACGGTGTTCAGCGTGATTTCCTGGCTGCTGTTCGCCGCGCTGCTGCTGGGACGGCGCTTGAAGGGCTGGCGCGGGCGGGTGGCGATACGCTGGACGCTGGCCGGTTTCCTGTCATTGATGCTGGCATACGTCGGTAGCAAGGTGGTTTTAGAATTGATCCTGCAGCGCGGCTGACCGCGCGCCGCACCGAGCAACCGAATCTTCGCACCCGCCACAAGGAGCTTGCCATGAAGAAGCTGTTCGCCATCCTCGCCGTTCTGCTGCTGTCGTGCAATCTGGCCTGGGCCGCCGTCAATCTGAACACCGCCACTGCCCAGCAACTGGAGTCGCTGAACGGCATCGGGCCGGTCAAGGCCAAGGCCATCGTCGATTACCGCACCAAGAACGGTCCGTTCAAGACCGTCGACGATTTGAAGAAAGTGCCCGGCATCGGGGACAAGACGCTGGACAAGCTGCGCAAGGAGCTGACCGTCGGCGGCGCCGCGCCGGCGGCCAAGCCTCTGGCCAAACCGGCGAAACCGACGGAGAAGCCGGCGCCCGCCGCCAAGTGACGCGCCGCGCCGCCGCGTTCGAAACCGCCATCCGCTAGTCGGCTGGCGGTTTTTTCATGCCCGAAGGATTTTTCGCGTGGTCGGATCGGCGATGGGAGCGCGGCTTTGTTGTTGGCAAAAAGAAACACAATGATGAATGTGTTGTTTTTTGCGCAGTCCAGCCAAGCAGGGGTGGGCGGCTCAATGGCTTTCCAAACAAGGGGATGGCGGTTTTTTGTTGTTTTTTTGAGAATTTCATGCCGCCGGCACGGGCTGATCTTTGTTTTTTTGCAACGCCGGTCTTATATTGCTTTCAGCGATCGACGGAATATACCGTCGGCACATAAATGTCCGGGCTGTCGGGCGACCGGCAAGTCAACAGGACAAAATCAACTGACTTGAAAGGATCTGCAATGAACAAGAAGCTCATCGCTTTGGCGCTGGCCGCCCTGCCTGCAGCAGCCATGGCGGACGTCACCATCTACGGCACGATCAAAGGCGGTATCGAGAGCAACAAGACTTACAGCTCTTCTCTCGGCTTCGACAGCAACGGCAACCCGCGCAGCGGCGTCCAGGTCAACGACTGGATCTCCAGCATCGGCTTCAAGGGCACTGAAGATCTGGGCAGCGGCCTGAAGGCGATCTGGCAAGTGGAAAGCCGCCTGCACATCGACGGCACCAACGGCGCGGCCAACAAGGCCTCGTCCGATGGCTTCGCCACCCGCGACAGCTTCCTCGGCCTGGCCGGCGACAGCTGGGGTAAGTTCCGCTTCGGCCGTCTGTCGAACTACGCCAACTCCGACATGGAGCAAGTGGACCCGGGTAGCTACTTCGGCGGCTACAGCGACGAGAGCGTCGCCGGCCTGGGCATGTTCACCCGCCTGGACGGCCGCGTGAACAACGCGCTGCGCTACGACAGCCCGAACTGGGCAGGCTTCAGCTTCGCCCTGTTGTACGGCACCGACGAGAGCCGCGTGACCGGCACCAATGGTTCCCGCACCAACAACCAGACCTGGAACCTGGGTCTGAGCTACGAGAACTCCGGCTTCTTCGGCAAGTACAACTACGAAAACTGGGGCGACGCCGACCAGCTGGCCAGCACCAAGAGCTGGCACCGCCTGGAAGGCGGCTACAACGCCAACAATCTGTACGTCGCCCTGGGCTACCAGCAGGTTGAAGGCTACGGCTTCGGCTCGTACTACAACAGCGTGCTCGGCGCCGTGGCGAATCTGGCAGTTCTGAATGCCGGCGCGACCCAGGCTCAGATCAACGCTGCCAAGCTGAAGACCAAGGAAGCCGCGTTCACCGTTGGCTACAGCTTCGGTCCGCTGACCCCGTACTTCACCTATGCCAAGGGCTACAACGCCAGCTTGAACGGCACCGACATCAGCAACTCCGGTTACGACCAGTACCTGCTGTCGCTGAACTACGCCATGTCCAAGCGCACCAGCGTCTACACCTCCGCCGGCACCGTGAAGTGGAAGGGCGGCATCTCTTCGGAGAACTCCTTCGGCCTGGGTCTGATTCACAGCTTCTGATCGACGGACCGGATTATTCCGATCGAAAAGGACTGCTTCGGCAGTCCTTTTTTTATTGTCCGCCAGCGCCGGGCACGGTTTAAGTGGCGAAATTCCGGTCAAAACGCTTGCCGAACGGGATTTGTGTCGGATCGGCGGCGGTATTTTGCATATAATATCGTCACAGCCTGTGCCTGATCGCGATTAGAAAGTTCAAAACGGGATCGATTTCGTCTATGGAAGCTTCGGCAGGAATTTCCGGCCTGGGAAGGGCCCTGGTTCAGCACAATATGCTGTTGCAGCAGGACGCCGACGCGATTCAGCGCCAGGCGACCGCGTCCCATATCAGCTTCGTCGAGCAGCTGATTCTCAGCAAGAAGATGAGCGCCCGCGACGTCGCGGTCTTCGCTTCGCGCATTTTCGGCTACCCCTTGCTGGACATGGGGACGCTGGATACCGAGCAACTGCCCAAGGGCCTGGTCGACGAGGATCTGATCGGCAGCCGCCGGCTGTTGCCGCTGCTGAAGCGCGGCAACAAGCTGTATATCGGCACGTCGGATCCGACCCAGACCTCGGCCTATCACGCGATCACCTTCAAGACCGGCCTGACGGTGGAGATCGTCGTGGTCGAGGACGACAAGCTGTCGAAAACGCTGGGGCGCTATCAGGACAATTCCACGTCGGCGCTGAAGGAGCTGGAGAACGAGGATTTCGGCGATCTGGAATTCGCCGATCCGGACGCGCAGATAGATTCCGGCCCGCAGGTCGAGGTCGACGACGCGCCGGTGGTCAAATTCATCCACAAGATGCTGCTGGACGCGATAGGCGGCGGGGCCTCCGACATCCACTTCGAGCCGTACGAAAAGTATTACCGCATCCGCTACCGCGTCGACGGCATGTTGAAGGAGGTGGCGCAGCCGCCCTTGCTGCTGAAGGAAAAGATCGCCTCCCGCATCAAGGTGATCTCCAAGCTCGACATCTCGGAAAAACGCGTGCCGCAGGACGGCCGGATGAAGCTGGTGATTTCGAAGAGCCGGGCGATAGATTTTCGCGTCAGCACGCTGCCGACCTTGTACGGCGAGAAGATCGTGATGCGGATACTGGATTCGTCGGCGGCGTCGCTGGACATCGAGCAGCTCGGCTTCGAGCCGGAGCAGAAGAAATTGCTGCTGAACGCGATCGCCCGGCCGTACGGCATGGTGCTGGTCACCGGGCCGACCGGCAGCGGCAAGACGGTGTCGCTGTACACCTGTCTGAGCATTTTGAACAAGTCCGACACCAATATCTCCACCGCCGAGGATCCGGTGGAAATCAATTTGCCCGGCATCAATCAGGTCAATGTCAACGAGCGGGCCGGCCTCAGCTTCGCTTCGGCGCTGAAGGCTTTTCTGCGGCAGGACCCGGACGTGATCATGGTCGGCGAGATCCGCGACTTCGAAACCGCCGACATCGCGATCAAGGCGGCGCAGACCGGCCACATGGTGTTTTCGACACTGCATACCAATAACGCGCCGGCCACGCTGACGCGGATGCTCAATATGGGGGTGGCGCCGTTCAATATCGCCAGCTCGGTATTGTTGATCATGGCGCAGCGGTTGGCGCGCAAACTGTGCAGCCACTGCAAGCAGCCGGTGGACATTCCGGAAGAGGCGCTGCTGCGGGCCGGCTTCGCCAAGGAGCAGCTGGACGGCAGCTGGCAGGCCTATGGTCCGGTCGGCTGCGAAGAATGCCGCAACACCGGTTACAGGGGGCGTACCGGCCTGTACGAGGTGATGCCGATCAGCGACGCGATGACGCGGCTGATCATGAAGAATGGCACCGCGGTCGACATCGCCGACCTGGCGAAGGAAGAGGGCATGGTCGATCTGCGCCACGCCGGCCTGATGAAGGTCAGGCAGGGTGTCACCTCGCTGGCGGAAATCGAGGCGGTGACCAACGACTGAGCCGGCGGACGGCCGGCAACGGACAGAGAAGGATGGACCGATGGCGACAGCGACGGCGAAAAAGGCAAGTCCCGGTTACATCTGGGAATGGGAAGGCAAGGACAAGTCCGGCAAGATGATACGCGGCGAGTTGCGCGCCGAGTCGGAGACGGTGGCCAAGACCCAGCTGCGGCGGCAGGGCATCAATGTGGTCAAGATCCGCAAGCGCCGCGCCGGTTTCGGCAAGCGGATCACCGAGAAGGACATCGCGCTGTTCACCCGGCAGCTGTCGACAATGATGCGCGCCGGCGTGCCCTTGCTGCAGGCTTTCGACATCGCCGCCAAGGGCCACAGCAATCCGGCGGTGACGCGGATGCTGCTGGAGGTGCGCGCCGACGTCGAAACCGGCCTGTCGCTGGCCGAGGCCTTCCGCAAGCGGCCGCTGTACTTCGACAAGCTGTTCTGCAACATCATCGCCGCCGGCGAGACCGGCGGCGTGCTGGACACGCTGCTGGACAAGCTGGCCACCTACAAGGAAAAGGTGATGGCGATCAAGGCCAAGATCAAGTCGGCGATGATCTATCCGTCGGCCATCGTCGGCACCGCCTTCATCATCACCGCGGTCATCATGATCTACGTGATCCCGGCGTTCAAGGACCTGTTTTCCGGCTTCGGCGCCAACCTGCCGGCGCCGACGCTGTTCGTGATCTGGCTGTCGGACCAGTTCGTCCATTTCTGGTGGCTGATCTTCGGCGTCATCTTCGGCGGCCTGTTCGCGTTTTTCTACGCCTTCAAGCGCACGCCGAAGATGCAGGAGCAGATGGATCGCATCCTGCTGAAGCTGCCGGTGATCGGCGACATCATACGCAAGGCGACCATCGCCCGCTGGGCGCGCACGCTGTCGACGCTGTTCGCCGCCGGCGTGCCGCTGGTGGAGGCGCTGGACTCGGTCGGCGGCGCCGCCGGCAATCAGGTCTACGCCGAGGCCACCCGCCGCATCCAGATGGACGTCAGCACCGGCTCCAGCCTCAACTTCTCGATGCAGCGCACCGATCTGTTCCCGAACATGGTGCTGCAGATGACCTCGATAGGCGAGGAATCGGGTTCGCTGGACCAGATGCTCGACAAAGTGGCCGACTTTTACGAGGAAGAAGTGGATAATGCGGTGGCCGCGCTGTCCAGCCTGCTGGAGCCGGCGATCATGGTGATTCTGGGGGTATTGATCGGCGGTCTGGTGATCGCGATGTATATGCCTATCTTCAAAATGGGTCAGGTGGTGGGGTGATGCTGCAGGACATTTCCTGGTTGCTGGCCACGCATCCGCTGTATCTGGCGGGCGTGTCGCTATTGTTTGGCTTGATGGTGGGCAGCTTTCTGAATGTGGTGATCCACCGCTTGCCCATCATGCTGGAAACCGGTTTCCTGGCCGACAGCGTCGGCTATCTGGTAGACAACGGCCGCTTTCCCGAGCTGAGGCTGGCGGCGCAGGGGGCGGCGACCGCGCTGGAGGGCGACGGCGGCTACAATCTGTGGCGGCCGGGTTCGCACTGTCCGGCCTGCCAGGCGCCGGTCCGGCCCTGGCACAATGTGCCCTTGCTGAGCTTTCTGCTGCTGCGCGGCCGCTGCGGCAGTTGCGGCGTCCGCATCAGCCGGCGCTACCCGCTGGTGGAACTGCTGTGCGGCGCGATGTTCGGCTTCCTGGCCTGGCGCTTCGGCTGGGGCTGGCCGCTGGCCGGCGCGATGCTGCTGTCGGCGACGCTGCTGGCCTTGAGCTTCATCGACCTGGACACCCAGTTGCTGCCGGACAGCGTGACGCTGCCGCTGTTGTGGGCCGGGCTGCTGTTCAATCTTTATACCGGCCTGGTGCCGCTGTCGTCGGCTGTGCTGGGCGCGGTTTGCGGCTATCTGGCGTTGTGGCTGGTGTTTCACGTTTTCAAGCTGGCCACCGGCAAGGACGGGATGGGGCAGGGCGATTTCAAGCTGCTGGCGGCGCTGGGCGCCTGGCTGGGCTGGAGCATGCTGCCGCTGGTGATCCTGCTGTCGTCGCTGGTCGGCGCGGTCGCAGGCTTGTCGCTGATGGCGCTGTCCAGGCTGAGCCGCGGACAGGAAATCCCGTTCGGTCCGTATCTGGCGATGGCCGGATGGATCGCGCTGGTCTGGGGGCCGCAACTGGTGGATGGGTATCTGGCATGGCTGTCCCGGTAGTCGGATTGACCGGCGGCATCGGCTCCGGCAAGAGCGCCGCCGCCGACCGCTTCGCCGAGCTGGGCGCCGAGGTGGTCGACACCGACCGCATCGCCCATCAGCTGACCGGGCCTGGCGGGGCGGCGATGGGCGCCATCGTCGACGCCTTCGGCGCCGGAGTGGCGACCGCCGACGGCGCGCTGGACCGGGCGGCGATGCGGCGGCTGGTATTCGCCGATCCGGGACTGCGCGCGCGGCTGGAGTCCATCCTGCATCCGGCCATCCATGCGGAAAGCGTGCGCAGGCTGCAGGCGGCGCGCGGCGATTACGCTATTCTAGTGGTGCCGCTGCTGTTCGAGAGCGATCGCTACGCGCCGTTGTTGGCGCGCAGCCTGGTGATCGATTGCAGCGAGGCGGTGCAGCGGGAACGGGTGATGCTGCGCAGCGGTCTGAGCGAGAACGAGGTGCGCGCCATCATGGCCGCGCAGTTGCCGCGGGAAGAGCGGCTGCGTCGTGCCGACGATGTCATCGACAATAGCGGCGGCATGGCAGAATTGAGACTTCAAGTTGATGCCAAACACGGTTATTATCTGGCAAATCTTGTCAATGCATTGTTATAAGGCTTGCTGCAAGCCGTGGAGAAGGGCAGATCTGCTGTGATCAGTTTCGAATTCCCTGTCACCGAGCGCACTCGCATTCTGCTTCGCCTGGAGTATCTGTACGGGCGGCTGGCCTACTTCGTCGGCAAGGAGCACGCCTATGACCACCATGCCGCGCTGCTGGTGCTGTTCGAGTTGATGGAAACGGCGTCGCGCGCCGACCTGAAGGCCGATCTGCTGCAGGAGCTGGAACGGCAGAAACAGATGCTGGAAGCGCTGCGCGAGAACCCGAACGTCGCCGAAGAGACGCTGGAGGGCGTGCTGGAGGAGATGGAGCGCGCCTCGGGCAAGCTGTTGGCGTTGACCGGCAAGTACGGGCAGAACCTGCGCGAGAACGAGTGGCTGATGGCGATCAAGCAGCGCGCCGGCATTCCCGGCGGCACCTGCCAGTTCGACCTGCCGTCCTACCATCTGTGGCAGCAGCGCTCGGCCGAGGTCAGGCGCCAGGACCTGCTGCGCTGGGCCGCCCCGCTGATGCCGACCGCCGAGGCGTCCAACATCCTGCTGAGGCTGCTGCGCGACGGCGGCAAGACCCACCATTACGTGGCGCGCCGCGGCGCCTTCCAGCAAATGTCCGGCGGCAAGGTGGTGCAACTGATCCGCGTCGCCTACGACGACAATCTGGAATTGCTGCCGGAGCTGTCCGCCAACAAGTACGCGCTCAACATCCGCTTCATCGGCGCCGTGACCGGCGAGGCCCGTCCGCGCCAGGCCGAGCACGATGTCGAGTTCTATCTGACCAACTGTAAATTCTGATCCATGTCCGAGTCCGTCCGCATTGTCGCCTGTCCGACCTGCCGCGCCGAAGTGCGCTGGGAGCCGCAAAGCCGCTACCGTCCATTCTGCAGCGAGCGCTGCCGCCTGATCGACCTGGGACAGTGGGCCAGCGAGAGCTACCGGGTGCCGGCCGCCGAGGAGTCGCCGCCGGGCGACGAGCCGTCGCAGCACTGAGCATGAAAAAACCGCCGGGCGACCGGCGGTTTTTGCTTGGCGAAGACCGATCGATCTAGACGCGCGCGGCCAGCGCGGCGCCCGAGGCGAAGTAGCGCTTGACGCCGCTGAAGATGGCGTTGGCCATTTGCTGCTGGAATTCGGCGGTGATCAGCCGCTGTTCCTCGTCCGGATTGGAGATGAAGGCGGTCTCCACCAGGATGGACGGGATGTCCGGCGCCTTCAGCACGGCGAAGCCGGCCTGCTCGACCGCGTTCTTGTGCAGCTTGTTCAGGCCGCCCAGCTGGCCGAGCACCGTCTTGCCGAGCTTCAGGCTGTCGTTGATGGTGGCGGTCTGGGTCAGGTCCAGCAGCGTGTGCGCCAGATACTTGTCCTTGCTGCCTATCTTGACGCCGCCGACCAGGTCGGAGTTGTTCTCGGTCTGCGCCAGCGCCTTGGCGAAGGCGCTGGTCGCGCCCTTTTCGGACAGCGCGAACACCGAGGAGCCGCGCGCGGCGCGGTTGGGCGCGGCGTCGGCGTGTATCGAGACGAACAGATCGGCATTCAGCTTGCGCGCCTTGGCCACCCGAACGCCCAGCGGGATGAACACGTCGTCGCTGCGCGTCATGTAGGCGCGCATATTCGGCTCGGCGTCTATCAGCTGCTTCAACTGATGCCCTATCTTCAGCACCACGTCCTTCTCGCGATTGCCCTGCATGCCGATGGCGCCCGGGTCCTCGCCGCCGTGGCCGGGGTCCAGCATCACGATGATCGGGCGATCGGCGTTCTTGGCCTTGGGCTTGACCTGGGCCGGCGGTTGTTCGAGCTTGCCCTTGTTGTAGTCCTGCAAGAGCGCCAGCAGCGGATCGTCGTGCTGGCCGCTGGCCGGATACAGGTCCACAACCAGTCTATTCTTGTATTCTGCCACCGGCGCCAGCGTGAAGGCCTGCGGCTTGACGTCGGTCTTCAGTTCCAGCACCAGCCGCACGGTGTCCGGGTCGAACTGGCCGGCGCGGGCGGTGGCGATATACGGGTCGGCGGCGGCGATCTGGCCGCTGATGTCCTTCAGCACGCCGTTCAGCTGCACGCCGGACAAGTCGATCACCAGCCGGTTCGGATTGGCCAGCGTGAACTGCTTGTACTGGATCGGCTCGCCGGATTCCAGCGTGATGCGGGTATAGGTGGACGAAGGCCAGACGCGCAGGGCGACGATCTGGCTGCCTGCCGCCAGGCCGGTGCGGCTGACGGCGAGCAGGAAGGTGGCGGCGGCCGCGCCTAGCAGCGCGCGGCGGGTCGGGTCGAAAGTCGAAGCAGGCATGACTGTCCGGTTTGGGTCTGAGCGTGAAAGTGATAAGTGCGACCGTCGCCGGCGACGGCGAGTTCCAGCACGATGTCGGCCATCGGCAGCAGGCCGTCGGCCTTGTCGGGCCATTCCACCAGGCACAGGCTGGCGTCGCCGAAATATTCGCTGAAGCCGGCATCGTTCCATTCTTCCGGATCGGCGAAACGGTACAGGTCAAAATGGTGGACACTATATTCCGGCAGCGGGTAGCTTTCCACCAGCGTGTAGGTGGGGCTCTTCACCTTGCCGCGGTGGCCGAGCGCCGCCAGCAGGCCGCGGGTGAACGTGGTCTTGCCGGCGCCGAGGTCGCCGAGCAGATGGACGGTCAGGCCCGGCCGCGCGGCGGCGGCGAAGGCCGCGCCCAGCGCCAGGGTCGCGCTCTCGTCGGGCAGGCTGCCGCTGTGAACGCTGGTATCATCCGTCGCCATGAATGAGACTCCTCCTCAAAAACCGGATTATCCCGAATTGTCGCGCCAAATCAAAGCCTGGGCGCGAGAAGCCGGTTTCGCCGACGCGCGCATCGGCCGCGCGGCGCTGCCGCCTGAGGCGGAACAGCGGCTGCAAGCCTGGCTGGCCGCCGGCCACCACGGCGAGATGGACTATATGGCGCGCCACGGCGCGCTGCGCGTCCGTCCGTCCGAACTGGTGCCGGGCACGCTGTCTGTGATCTCGTTGCGGATGAACTACTGGCCGGCGTCAACGCCGGCCGAGCGGGTGCTGGCCGACCCGTCGCGGGCCTATCTGTCGCGCTACGCGCTGGGGCGCGACTACCACAAAGTGCTGCGCAACCGACTGCAGAGGCTGGCCGAACGCATCGAATCCGCGGTCGGGCCGTTCGGCTACCGGGTGTTCACCGACAGCGCGCCGCTGGCCGAGGTGGCGCTGGCGTCGCAGGCCGGCCTGGGCTGGCGCGGCAAGCATACGCTGCTGCTGACCCGCGGCCAGGGCTCGCTGTTCTTTCTCGGAGAAATCCTGACCGACCTGCCGCTGCCCCCCGACGACGCCGAGGACGGCCACTGCGGTCGTTGCCGTAAATGCCTGGACGTCTGTCCGACCGGGGCCATCATCGAGCCGTATACCGTCGACGCGCGGCGCTGCATTTCCTATCTGACTATAGAATTGAAGGGGCCGATTCCACAGCCGCTGCGGCCGCTGATCGGCAACCGGGTCTACGGTTGCGACGACTGCCAGCTGTTCTGTCCGTGGAACCGCTTCGCCGTCGAGACCGGCGAGACCGACTTTGCGGTACGTCATGGTCTCGACGACGTCAGCCTGGTACAACTGTTCGGCTGGAGCGCCGACGAATTCCGCGAACGGATGGCCGGCAGCCCGATCTACCGCATCGGCTACCACAAATGGCTGTCCAATCTGGCGGTCGGGCTCGGCAACGCGCCGACGTCGGCCGAGGTGGTGGCGGCGCTTTGCGCGCGGCTCGATTTTCCCGACGAACTGGTGGCCGAGCCGGTGCGCTGGGCGCTGGCGCGGCACGGCGTGTCCTGTTGATTCAGCGGCGGGATCGCGTGTTCGCCGGACTCATCCGCGCGACGGCGCGATCACCAGCGATTCGCCCTCGAGCACCACTTTCTCGCCGACGCGGCATTCGGTGGCCAGGCGCACCCGTTTCTTTTCCGGGATCAGCTCTGTCACGGTGACGCGGGCGGTGACGGTCTCGCCTATCCGCACCGGCGACTTGAAACGGGTCGATTGCGACAGGTAGACGGTGCCGTGGCCCGGTAGCTGGCAGCCGATGACGCCGGACAGCAGGCTGGCGGTCAGCATGCCGTGGGCGATGCGGGTTTCGAACGGCGTGGTGGCGGCGTAGGCCTGGTTCAGATGCACCGGATTGTGGTCGCCGCTGACGGCGGAGAACAGCAGCAGATCGGCCTCGGTGATGGTTTTTCCGGTTTCGGCCGTGGTGCCGATGGCGAGGTCTTCGAAGTACACGGTCATGACAGCCTCAATGATTATGACAAGGAAATGCTGCGGTGCACCGTCGCATTGTGACAGCTTCGCCCTGAAATGCAAACCACCGGGAAATGACGTACTATCGACGCCGAGTTGCATTTTCACCACGCGCCATGCGCTGGCGCACAAACCAAACGCTCGTTTGAAATTTGCTTGGGGCATAATCGGGCTTTGCTGGCCGTCGTTGCCTTCCACGTTACGATTAACCCACTGGAAGTTTGCTGGAGGAATATGAAAGTTCTAGTCGCAGTGAAGCGCGTTGTCGATTACAACGTGAAAGTCCGCGTCAAAGCCGACGGCAGCGACGTTGATATCGCCAACGTCAAGATGTCGATGAACCCCTTCGACGAGATCGCCGTGGAAGAAGCCGTGCGCCTGAAGGAAGCCGGCAAGGCCAGCGAGATCGTCGTGGTGTCGATGGGCGTCAAGCAATGCGAGGAAACGCTGCGCACCGCGCTGGCGATGGGCGCCGACCGCGCCATCCACGTCGAGACCGACGTCGAGCTGCAGCCGCTGGCGGTGGCCAAGCTGCTGAAGGCGGTCGCCGACAAGGAGCAGCCGCAACTGCTGATCCTGGGCAAGCAGGCGATCGACGACGATGCGAACCAGACCGGCCAGATGGCCGCCGCGCTGTTGGGCTGGGCCCAGGGCACCTTCGCGTCCAAGGTGGATCTGGCGGCCGAGACCGTCGACGTGGTCCGCGAGATCGACGGCGGTCTGGAAACCGTCAAGCTGCGCCTGCCGGCGGTGGTGACCTCGGACCTGCGCCTGAACGAGCCGCGCTTCATCAAGCTGCCCAACATCATGGCCGCGAAGAAGAAGCCGCTGGACAAGACCACGCCGGCCGAGCTCTCCGTCGACGCCGCGCCGCGCCTGAAGACGCTGAAAGTGGCCGAGCCGGCCAAGCGCTCCGCCGGCATCAAGGTGGCCAACGCCGCCGAACTGGTCGCCAAACTGAAAAACGAAGCAAAGGTGCTGTAAGACATGGCTATTCTCGTTATCGCTGAACACGACAACCAGAGCCTGAAGACAGGCACCCTGAACACCGTCACCGCCGCCGCCAAGCTCGGCGAAGTGCATCTGCTGGTGGCCGGCCACAACGCCGCCGCCGCCGCCGAGGCCGCCAAGGGCGTCGCCGGCGTCGCCAAGGTGCTGCTGGCGGACGCCGCCCATTACGCCCACGGTCTGGCCGAGAGCCTGTCCGCGCTGGTCGTCGGCCTGGCTGGCGGCTACAGCCACGTGCTGGCGCCGGCCTCGTCCTTCGGCAAGAACCTGCTGCCGCGCGTCGCCGCGCTGCTGGATGTCGCCCAGATCTCCGAAATCGTCGCCATCGAGTCGGCCGACACCTTCGTCCGTCCGATCTACGCCGGCAACGTGCTGGCCACCGTGCAGTCGGCCGACCCGGTCAAGGTGATCACCGTGCGCACCACCGCCTTCGACGCGGCGGGCCAGGGCGGTTCCGCCGCGGTGGAAACCATCGCCGCCGGCGCCGACAGCCAGCTGTCCGCCTTCGTCGGCCAGGAGCTGACCAAGTCCGACCGCCCGGAACTGGGCTCGGCCAAGGTCATCGTGTCCGGCGGCCGCGCGCTGGGTTCCGAAGAGCAGTTCAAGGCGGTGATCGAGCCGCTGGCCGACAAGCTGTCCGCCGCCGTCGGCGCCTCGCGCGCCGCCGTGGACGCCGGCTATGCGCCGAACGACTACCAGGTCGGCCAGACCGGCAAGGTGGTGGCGCCGCAGCTGTACTTCGCCGTCGGCATCTCCGGCGCGATCCAGCACCTGGCCGGCATGAAGGACTCCAAGGTGATCGTCGCGATCAACAAGGACGAAGAGGCGCCGATCTTCCAGGTGGCCGACTACGGCATCGTCGGCGACCTGTTCGCCGTGGTGCCGGAGCTGATCGCCGAGCTGTCGAAGTAAGCGGCGAGCGGGAGCGGCCGCAAGCGTTCCCGACCGAGCAGGCAATATAGCCGCCGGAACAAAGCAAAAGCAGCCGGCGCCCCGCATGCGAGCGCCGGCTTTTTCACGGTCCGGTCCGTACCGGCCGACGCGAGGAAAAAACAGAGGAGAAGGCGATGATCTATCACGCACCCGTCAAAGACATCCGTTTTGCATTGAACGAGCTGGCCGATCTGCCGGCGATCTGCGGGCTGCCGGGCTACGGCGAATGCTCGGTGGAGCTGACCGACGCGGTTCTGGAGGAAGGCGCCAAATTCGCCGAGGGCGTGCTGGCGCCGATCAACAAGCAGGGCGACCAGGGCGCCAAGTGGAAGGGCGGCGACGTGACCGCCGCGCCGGGCTTCAAGGACGCCTGGCAGCAGTACGTCGAATCGGGCTGGGTCGGCCTGCGTGCGCCGGAAGCGTTCGGCGGCCAGGGCATGCCGGCGCTGGTGGCGGCGGCGGTCGAGGAAATGTGGTGTTCGTCCAATCTGGCCTTTTCCTTGGCGCCGCTGCTGACCTTGGGCGCCGTCGAGGCCATCCATCATCACGCCTCGGACGAGTTGAAGAACATCTATCTGCCGATGATGGCCGGCGGCCAGTGGACCGGCACGATGAATCTGACCGAGCCGCAGGCCGGCTCCGATCTGGCCCAGGTCCGTTCGCGCGCGGTGCCGGCCGCCGACGGCAGCTACCGCATCAGCGGCCAGAAGATCTTCATCACCTGGGGCGAGCACGACATGGCCGACAATATCGTCCATCTGGTGCTGGCCCGCCTGCCGGACGCGCCGGCCGGGGTCAAGGGCATCTCGCTGTTCATCGTGCCCAAATTCCTGGTGGGCGCCGACGGCTCGCTCGGCGCGCGCAACGACGTGCGCTGCGTGTCGCTGGAGCACAAGCTGGGCATACACGGCAGCCCGACCGCGGTGATGAGCTTCGGCGACAACGACGGAGCGGTCGGTTACCTGGTCGGCGAGCCCAACAAGGGCCTGAACTATATGTTCACCATGATGAACCACGCCCGTCTGGGCGTCGGCATCGAGGGCATGGCGGTGTCCGAGCGCGCCTACCAGAAGGCGGTCGAATACGCCCGCGAGCGGGTGCAGAGCCGCGCGGTCGGTTCGCCCGACGCCGCCGGCGTGCCCATCATCCAGCACCCGGACGTGCGCCGCATGCTGATGACGATGCGCGCCCAGATCGAGGCGCAGCGCGCGCTGACCTTCTACGCCGCCGCCGCGCTGGATCGCGCCGCCCGCCATCCGGTGCCGGCCGAGGCCGCGCGCAACCAGGCGTTGCTGAACTTCCTGATCCCCATCGTCAAGGGCTGGAACACCGAACAGGCCAACGAGATCACCAGCCTGGCGATCCAGGTGCACGGCGGCATGGGCTTCATCGAGGAGACCGGCGTCGCCCAGTACTACCGCGACGCCCGGATCACCGCGATTTACGAAGGCACCACCGGCATCCAGGCGCTGGACCTGATAGGCCGGAAGACGGCTATGGAGGGCGGCGCCACCGCGCGCGCGCTGCTGGCCGAGGCGCAATCGACGGCGAACAAGCTGCAGGCGGCCGGTTTCGATTCCATCGCCGACAGGCTGGCGTCGGCCATCGCCGACGCCGAGCGCTGCGTCGCCTTCGTCGTCGACAGCTTCGGCGAGCGGCCGCGGCAGGCCGCCGCCGGCTCGGTGCCGTTCCTGAAACTGATGGGCATCGTGTTGGGCGGCTGGCAGCTGGGCCGCGCCGCGCTGATCACGAAGGACAAGCTGCAGGACGCCGACGCCGACCACGCCTTCCTGGAGGCCAAGATCGTTACCGCGCGCTTCTTCGCCGAGCATCTGCTGCCGCAGGTCTCCGGTCTCGCCGCCGCCATCGTCGGCGGCGCCGACAGCGCGTTGGCGCTGGACGAGGCCCAGTTCTGAGCGACTGAGCCAGATCAGTCTTTCATGGCGCCACGGCCTTGCCGTGGCGTTTTTTATGCGAAAATGCCAAAAAAATCGTTTTTGGCGATGCCTGAGCCGCGGAAAACGTGCCGGCGGAGCAAGCAGATGGTCGGTCAGCCGTAAATATTAACGATGACTAAAGTTCAGACTGTCATCAAAACTGGCGGTAAGCTATTGCAAAATCGCCCTTTTGCTGCTTAATCTAGCGTGCCTGCAAGGTAATTTGTTCAGCATAATTTTGATAACGAGATGCCGATGGGTTCTGGGGATAAGACAAGATTTGGCCGCCGGCCGGATTTTCGCGGCTGGCAGCGGGCATCCGGCGGGCAATGGCACAAGGCTCTGCCGCTGCTGGCCTTGGGCCTGGCCGCCTTCTGGGGCGGCCGGCAATTGACGGCGCTGTTGTCGCCGTCGGCCCAGGTCTATCGCACCCTGGCGCCGGCCCAGCCGCAGGCCGCGGCCGCCGCGACCGCCCAGGGGCACTGGTTCGGCGAGGCGCCGCTGCAGCAAGTCGCGGCGCCGCCGCCTATCCGGCTGCTGGGCGTGTACGCGCCGAATATGCCGGGCGTGCAAGGTTTCGCGATCGTCGACAGCAACGGCCATCCGCAACCGTTGCTGCAAGGCAAGCAGACCGCCGACGGCTGGGAGCTGGTCAAGATCGCTCCCAACGGCGTCACCGTCCGCTCCGGCGGCAGCGAGCAATTCGTTCCCTTGCAGCCGCGCGGTCCCGGCGGCGCGGCGGGCGATGCCGGCGACGCGCCGCAGGGCGCTCAGCCCCCGATCCAGCCTCAGCCGCCTCAAATGACGCCCGGAGCGGTTCCGGTGCCCGTTCCGGGCCAGAACGCCGTACCCGATGCCCAGCCTCAACCCGCGGTGGATCCCGCCGCGATGATTCGCCAATGAGAGAATGCAATGCGAATTTCCAGACTCGTCGCCGTCCTGGCCCTGGTGTATAGCTGTCAACTGCAGGCCGCGCCTCAGAACGACACGGTGATGCTCAACTTCGTCAACGCGGACATCGAGACCGTGGTCAAGGCGATAGGCGAAATCAGCGGCAAGAACTTCATCATCGACCCGCGCGTCAAGGGCACCGTCAACATCGTTTCCAGCCGGCCGGTGCCGCGCTCGCTGTCCTACCAGGTCTTGCTGTCTTCGTTGCGGTTGCAGGGTTTCGCCGCGGTCGAGGGCAACGGCGTGATCAAGATCGTGCCGGAGGCGGACGCCAAGCTGCACGCCAAGGCCAGCAAGGGCATTCCGCGCGGCGACGGCGACAGGCTGATCACCAAGGTCTTCACGCTGCGCAACAGCAACGCCAACCAGCTGGTGCCGGTGATCCGGCCCATCGTGTCGCCGAACAATACCGTGGCCGCCTATCCGCAGGCCAACGCGCTGATCGTCACCGACTACGCCGACAATATCCAGCGCATCGAATCCATCATCGAATCGGTCGAGTCGGCCGCTTCCGGCGACACCGTGATCATCCCGGTGTTGTTCGGCTCGGCGGTGGAATTGGCCAACACGCTGAACAAGCTGATGCAGGAAGGCGGCGCCGACGGCGGCAAGACCACGATATTGTCCGATCCGCGCTCCAATGTGCTGATGGTGCGCGCCGACACCCCGGGCAAGATAGGCAAGATCAAGAGCCTGCTGAAGGTGCTGGACCAGCCGAGCCAGGCCGGCTCCAATGTGCGCGTCGTCTATCTGAAGAACGCCGAGGCCGGCAAGGTGGCGCAGACGCTGCGCGGCCTGTTGACCGGCGATCCGGGACCGCTGCAGGGCCGAACCGCGGTCACCACCAGCGGCAGCAGCTCGTCCGGTTCCAGCCTGCTGGGTTCCAGCAGCGGCTCGGGCTCCTCGTCTTCCGGCAGCAGCCTGGGCTCGTCCAATGCCGGTTCGGCGGCGGCCGCGGGCGCCAGCAATCCGGTGACGTCCGACGGCGGCTCCTCGTCGTCCTCGTCCGGCGCCGGCGGCGGCGGTTCGATGATACAGGCCGATCCGACCAATAACGCGCTGATCCTCAATGTGCCGGACACGATGTACCAGAACCTGCGCAATGTGATCGATTTGCTGGACAAGCGCCGCGCCCAGGTGCTGGTCGAGGCGCTGGTGGTCGAGGTGTCGGCGCAGCGCGCGCAGGAGCTGGGCGTCCAGTGGCAGGCGCTGGGTGGTTTCAACGGCAACGGCGCCGGCGTGGTCGGCGGCACCAATTTCACCAACGGCAGCGGCGGAACGGGCATCCTGGGCATGGCCCTGCCGTCGACGCCGGGCTCCAATGCGGCCGGCGTCGCCGCGCTGAGCGGCTCGGCCGGTCTCAATATCGGCTGGGTCAAGGGCACGGTCAACATTCCAGGCATAGGCAATGTGCTGAACATGGGCGCGCTGGCCAAGGCGCTGGAGACCCAGGTCGGCGGCAATATCGTGTCCAGCCCGTCGTTGCTGGCGATGGACAACGAGAAGGCGCACATACTGATCGGCCAGGAAGTGCCGATCCTGACCGGCCAGTACGCCAGCACGCCGACCAGCGGCAGCACCACCAATCCGCAGCCGTTCTCCACCTACGACCGCAAGACCATAGGCTTCAATCTGGAGATCACGCCGCAGATTTCAGAAGGCGGCAGCATACGGATGAAGATCGTGCAGGAGGCGTCCAGCATCGCGCCGGGCACCGAGAGCAACGTTCAGGGCCCGACAACCAATCGCCGGCTGCTGGAAACCATCGCCAATGTCGACGACGGCGGCATCCTGGCCATTGGCGGCCTGCTGCAGGACCAGGTCAGCGACAATGAGCAGAAAGTGCCGTTGCTCGGCGATATCCCCTGGCTGGGCGGCCTGTTCCGCTACACCGTCAAGTCGCACAACAAGACCAATCTGATGATCTTCATCAAGCCGACGATATTGCACGACGCCGTCGGCGCGCGGGCCATTGCCGGCGAGCGTTACAAGTACATCCTCGGCGACATCCAGAAGGACCAGCAGGGCAACAAGCTGAAGTTCGACCTGGAGTCCGCGCTGCAATCACTGCCGGAAGGCGGCATCAAATCCAATCTCGAGCAGGATTTGAAGGGCTTGCAAAAATGAACAAGCCGACGCTGACCCCGCTGCTGCCGTTTCCGTTCGCGCGCGCCAACGGCGTGATCCTGCTGGACGGCGAGAGCGGCCGCCAGCTGCTGCTGCGCGAGGGCGGCAGGCCGGCGGCCTGGACCGAGGCGCTGCGGCTGCACGGCGGCCCGCTGTCCGGCGTGGAGACGCTGAGCGGCGCCCAGTTCGAGAAGCGGCTGTCCGAGCACTACGCCAGCCGCGACGGCGCGGCGGCGGAGATGGTGGACGGCATCGGCCAGGACATGGACCTGAACCAGATGGTGGAGTCGCTGCCGACGGTCGAGGACCTGCTAGAAAGCGAGGGCGACGCGCCCATCATCCGGATGATCAACGCGCTGCTGACCCAGGCGCTGCGCGACGGCGCGTCCGACATCCACATCGAGGCCTTCGAGGACCGTTCGGTGGTGCGCTTCCGCCTGGACGGCACGCTGCGCGACGTGGTCAGCCCGCATCGCGCGCTGCACGCGGCGATGGTATCGCGGATCAAGATCATGTCCGGCATGGACATCGCCGAGAAGCGGATACCGCAGGACGGCCGCATCTCGCTGCGGCTCGGCGGCCGGCCGGTCGACGTGCGGGTGTCGACGCTGCCGACCAGCCACGGCGAACGCGTCGTGCTGCGGTTGCTGGACAAGGAGAACGCGCGGCTGGACCTGGCGACGCTGGGCATGGCCGCCGACACGCTGGCCTCGGTCGACAAGCTGATCAATCAGCCGCACGGCATCCTGCTGGTCACCGGCCCGACCGGCTCCGGCAAGACCACGACGCTGTACGCGGCGCTGTCCCGTCTCGATGCCAGCCACACCAATATCATGACGGTGGAAGATCCGGTCGAGTACCACCTGGACGGCGTCGGCCAGACCCAGGTCAACCCGAAGATAGACATGAGCTTCGCCAAGGCGCTGCGCGCGATCCTGCGCCAGGACCCGGACGTGGTGATGATAGGGGAGATCCGCGACCTGGAAACGGCGCAGATCGCCGTGCAGGCGTCGCTGACCGGCCACCTGGTGCTGGCGACGCTGCACACCAACGACGCGGCCAGCGCGGTGACCCGCTTGACCGATATGGGCGTCGAACCGTTCCTGCTGGCCTCGTCGCTGCTGGGCGTGATGGCGCAGCGGCTGGTGCGCCGCGTCTGCCCGCAGTGCAAGGCGCCGCATCCGGTGCCGCTGGACGACGCGCCGGAGGCGGTCCACTACCGTCCGGTCGGCTGCCCGGCCTGCGGCAACTCCGGCTACAAGGGCCGTTACGGCGTCTATGAACTGATGCTGGTCGACGATGCGATGCAGCGGCTGATCCACGACCGCGCGTCCGAGCAGCGGCTGCGCGACCACGCCGCCCGCCACGGCATGCGCAGCCTGCGCGACGACGGCCTGCGCTGGGTCAAGGCCGGCGAGACCAGCGTGGAAGAAATCCTGCGGGTGACGAGAAGCTGATGGCGGCGTTCAAGTACACCGCCTACGACGGCGCGGGCAAGGAACAGAACGGACTGCTGGAGGCCGATTCGGTCCGCGCCGCGCGGGCGCAGCTGCGCGAGCGCGGCCTGCTGCCGGTGGCGGTGGACGGCGTCAACGCCAAGACCGGCGGCGCCGGCAGCAATGTGCTGCGCCGCGGCCTGCCGCGCGCCGAGCTGGTGATGATCACCGAGCAGCTGTCTACGCTGCTGAACGCCGGCCTGACCTTGGAGAAGGCGCTGACCGCCGTCACCGAGCAGTCTGAAAACGCCCGCAGCCGCACCGTGCTGGCTGCGCTCAGAAGCGACATCCTGGAGGGCAAGGGCTTCGCCCAGGCGCTGTCGTCGGCGCCCGGCGTGTTCTCTCCGCTGTACCGTTCGCTGGTACAGGCCGGCGAGCAGTCCGGCCATCTGGACATGGTGATGTCGCGGCTAGCCGAATATCTGGACAAGCGGCAGAACACCCAGCAGAAAGTGACGCTGGCGCTGGCCTATCCGGCGGTGGTCACGCTGGTGGCCATCCTGGTGGTGGGCGGCTTGATGAGTTATGTGGTGCCGCAGGTGGTCAGCGTGTTCGCCCAGACCAAGCAGACGCTACCGTTCCTGACCCGCGCGCTGGTGGCCTGCAGCGACTTCCTGCGCCAATGGGGCGTGGTCCTGCTGATCTCCATCGTCGCCGCCGTCGTCCTGATCATCCGGGCGCTGCGCGCGCCGGCGTTGAAGCGGCGCTTCCACGCCCGGGTGCTGAAGCTGCCGGTGTTCGGCCGGCTGTTCCGCGCGCTGAACACCGCGCGGATGGCCAGCACGATGTCGATCCTGGTCGGCTCCGGCGTGCCGTTGCTGACGGCGCTGGAGACGGCGCGCGGCCTGATGACGATGCTGCCGATGCAGGACGCGGTGGCCGACGCGATGGCCAAGGTGCGCGAGGGCGTGTCGCTGTCGCGGGCGCTGAACGCCACCCGCCAGTTTCCGCCGGTGCTGATACACCTGATTTCCAGCGGCGAGGCCAGCGGCACGCTGTCCCACATGCTGGACCGCGCCGCCCAGCAGCAGGAGCAGGAGGTCGAGCGCAAGCTGGCCACCTTCACCACGCTGATGGAGCCGCTGCTGATCCTGGTGATGGGCGGCATGGTGCTGCTGATCGTGCTGGCCATCATGATGCCGATCATAGATATGAACCAGATGGTGCATTGAGCGTCCGTAATGGACGGGCCCGCCGCGGCGGGCGAGATGATTTGAAAGAAACGCCGGGAAAGATCCGCGGCATGCATTCGGGAGAAAACATGAAAGCTGTTCGTCACGCCGCTCAACGCGGCTTCACCCTGATCGAGATCATGGTTGTGATCGTCATCCTCGGCGTGCTGGCCGCGCTGGTGGTGCCCAAGGTGATGAGCCGGCCGGACGAGGCGCGCATCGTCGCCGCCAAGCAGGACATCGGGGCCATCAGCCAGGCGTTGAAACTGTACCGGCTGGACAACGGCCGCTACCCGAACACCGAGCAGGGTCTGCTGGCGCTGGTGCAGAAGCCGACCGCCGCGCCGGAGCCTAAGAACTGGAAGCCGGGCGGCTACCTGGAGCGCCTGCCGAAAGACCCGTGGGGCAATGCCTACCAGTACGCCAATCCGGGCACCCACGGCGAGATCGACATCTGGAGTTTCGGCGCCGACGGCGAGCCGGGCGGCGAGAACAACGACGCCGACATCGGCAACTGGGACAGCGGCAAGTAAGCGCGGTCCGGGGCGGCAACGGTGCTTTTCGCGGCGCGCGCGCGCGGCTTCACGCTGATCGAGGTGATGGTGGTGATGCTGATCATCGGCGTCCTCGCGACCACCGTCACGCTCAGCCTGCGGCCGGACACCCACAGACAGTTGGGCGACGAGGCCTATCGCTTCGCCCGAGTGCTGGAACAGGCGGGCGACGCCGCGGAGATGGGCGACACGCTGGCGCTCAGCTGGAACGGCAAGGGTTACGCCTTCAGCCGGCTGGACGACGAGGGCCAGTGGCAGCCGGTGACCGAGGAGCTGCTGGCCGCCCACGAGTGGCCGGACGGCATAGCGGGCCAGGGCGCGCTAGAGGACGGCAAGCCGTGGAAGGGCGACCGGCCGCTGCTGTTGTGGCAGGACGGCCGCGCCGCCGCGCTGGCGCTGCGGCTGGACGGCGCGGGCCGCAAGCTGACGGTTTTGCAATCGCCGCTGGGGCGGGTGACGGTGGCGGACGGCTCATGAGGCGGCAGCAAGGTTTCACCCTGTTCGAGGTGCTGGTGGCGCTGGCCATCATCGCGGTGGCGCTGGGCGCGCTGCTGCGCGCCACCGGCCTGGCCGCCGACAACGCCGAAGGCATGGAGCGGCGGATGCAGGCCAATTGGGAGGCGCAGAACCAGATCGCGGTGCTGCAGGCGCTGCGGCAGTTTCCCGAGCCCGGCACGCAGGCCGGCGAAAGCAAGGAGGACGGCGTCGAATGGCGCTGGGAGCGCGAGATCACCGCGACGCCCAATCCCAATTTCCGCAAGGTGGCGGTGCGCATCCTCGCGCCGGGCGCCGGGCGCTACGTCTTGGCCGAAGTCACCGGCTATCTGAGGCTGGTGCCGGGAGGCGGCGGGTGAGCGCGCGCGCCCAGGGCGGCATGACGCTGCTGGAGATTCTGGTGGCGATGAGCCTGCTGGCCATCCTGTCGGTGATGGGCTACAAGGCCTTCGGCTCGCTGCTGATCGCGCGCGAGCGGCTGATGCAGACCGGCGCTCAGTGGGTGGATTCGGCGCGCGCCTTCCGCCGGCTGGAGAGCGATCTGACCGGCCTGCAGCCGCAGCCGTCGGCCGGCGACCAGCAGCAGGGCCTGGTGCTCGGCGCCAGCACGCTGACCTTGCTGCAGGACGGCAACGGCCAGACCCTGGTGTTGGAAATGGTGTCCACCCGCTATCCGGGCGGCATGGAGCGTGTCGTCTACCACTCGGGCGGGGGCGGCACCAGCTGGTCGGCCGGCGATGCCGGCGCCGGCGCGCCGATCGCCTACTCGCTGCTGGGCCAGGACATGCCGGTCGGCTGGCGGATCATGCTCAACGACGGCAGCTGGCAGGATGCCTGGCCGATGGGCGACACCGCCCAGGGGCGGGTGCCGCGCGCGCTGGAAATGCGGATCAAGATGCCCGGCGGCCGGACGGTGCGGCGGATATGGGGCTTGCCATGAGGAAACGCCAGTCGGGCATGGCGGTGATCATGGCGCTGCTGATCGTCGCGCTGGCCACCACGGCGGCCAGTCTGGTGCTGTGGCAGCAGGGCCTGTGGTGGCACCAGCTGGAGAACGACCACAGCCGGGCCCAGTTGCGGCTGGTGGCCGACGCCGGCCTCGGTTGGTCGATGGAGATTCTGCGCTTCAACAACGGCGCGGCCGGCAACGGCGTCGTCGCCTTGTCGCAGCTGTGGGCGCAACCGCTGCCGCAGACCGAGGCGCAGGGCGTCAAGGTCAGCGGCGCGCTGACCGATCTGCAGGGGCGCTTCAACATCAATTCGCTGGTGCTCAACGGCCAGACCAATGCCCGCCAGCTGAAGTTCTACCGGGCGCTGCTGAAGACGCTGGGCCTGCCGACCCGATTGTCCGAGCCGCTGCTGAAGTCGCTGCGCGGCGGCCGCGACGAAGACGACAAGCCGGCGAACGACGCCAACGGCGCGGCGGCGCCGCAGCCCAACCATCCGCTGACGCGGGTGGAAATGCTGCGCTGGCTGCCCGGCTATACGCCGGAAGTGATGGAAAAGCTGGCGCCGCACGTCGCGGCCTTGCCGCCGACGGTGACGCAGATCAACGTCAATACCGCCACCGACATGGTGATGAAGACGCTGCTGCCCGGCATAGGCGACGGCAATCTGCTGGTGCTGATGAAGCAGCGGCAGAACAATTATTTCAAGGACGCGGCCGATTTCAAGGCGCGGCAGCCGCCGCCGGGCATCGTCGCCGACACCGACATCGGCGCCGCGTCCAACTACTTCCTGCTCGACAGCCGGGCCAGCTACGGCAAGGCCAGGCTGTCGATGCGGGCGATGATTTACAGCAATCAGAACGTCGTCAAGATGATGTGGCGACAAGACGGCAACGACGGACGCGGCCTGCTGGCGCGGTCCGCTGGAGACAAACATGACGACGCTGCGACTCTATCTGCGGGCGGGCTGGCCCGATAGCGAGCCGGGGCTGCCCTGGGCGCTGCTGGGCGCCCGCGGCGAGCTGTCGGCCCAGGGCGACAGCGCGCCCGGCGGCTGGCCCAAGGCCGACCAGTGCGAACTGGTGCTGCCGCTCGGCCGCACGCTGTTCACCGACGTGAAGCTGCCGGACGCGGTCAAGCAGCCGGCGCCGGCCATCGTCGGCTTCGCGCTGGAGGAGGGGCTGGCCAACGACCCCGGCGCCAATCTGTACGCGCTGGGCGCGGCCGCCGACGGCCGCCGCGCGGTGGCGGCCACCGAGGCGGTCGGCCTGAGGCGCGCGGTGGCGATGCTGAAGAGCCTGGGCCGCTTGTGCGACCGCATTGTGCCGGAGGAGTGCCTGCTGGCCGAGCCGCCGGCCGCCGGCTGGAGCGTGACGCGCCTGGCGGACCGCTGGCTGGTGCGCGCGGCCTCGCCGTACGCCGCCAGCCTGCCGCGCGGCGGCAGCCAGGTGGAGCAGGCCTTGTTCGCCTCGCTGCTGGCGGTGGCGCCGCCGGAGCGTCTGCTGCTGTGCGGCGTCGACAGCGTCGACGAGGCGCTGAGCCGGCTGCCAGGCTGGTCCGGCGAGACCGTGCGCGGCGAGGCCTATGACTGGCGCAGCGGCCGCCGCCACGGCGGCTTCGATTTCGCCCAGGGCGAGCTGGCGGCCAACCGCCGCTGGCGCGACTGGGGGCCGTCGCTGAAAAAAGCCGCCTGGCTGCTGGGCGGCCTGCTGGCGGCGCAGATCCTGCTGACGCTGGGGCAGTCCGGCTGGTATGCGTGGCAGAAGCACAGTCTGTCGCAGCAGATCCGCGGCGCCGCGACGCCGTTGATAGGCGGACAGGCGCTGCCCGGCAGCAGCGGCTTGCCGATGCTGCGCGCGGTCGACAAGCTCAGGCTGAGCCACGGTCTGCCGGCGCGCGACGACATGGTGGAGCTGATGGGCGCGCTGGCCGCGGTGGCCGGGCGCGAATTGCAGGTGCGCACGCTGGAATACGACGCCGGCCGGTTGAAGCTGCAGGTGGCCGAAGTGCCGGCGGACAGCCTGGCGCGCTGGCGCAAGCAGCTGGCGGCGAAGCAGATCTTGCTGGACGCCGCGAGCAGCCAGCCGGGCAGCAAGCAACTGGTAGTGACGCGGGAGCCGTGACGATGACAGCGTACAAGCAACAGTTTCTCGAATACTGGACGCAGCGCAGCCCGCGCGAGCAGAGGCTGCTGGCGGCGATGGCCGCGGTGCTGGGCGCCACGCTGCTGTATCTGGCGGTGTGGGAGCCGGCGAATGCGTCGCTGCAGCGCAACCGGGCCTCGGTCGCGCGGCTGCAGGCCGAGCTCGGCATGGTGAAGGCGCTGGCGGCGGAGGCCGACAAGCTGAAGCGCCAGCCGGCGCAGACGCCGCTGCCGGCCAAGGAATTGATCCCGCTGCTGCAGCAGACGGCCAAGAGCCAGGGTCTGTCCGTCGCGGCGCTGCAGTTCAACGCCGACGGCGAGTCCGGCGTGGCTATGGAGGGGGTGGTCGGCTTCGACGACTGGGTGCGCTTCGCCGGCGCGCTGTCGCAGCAGCAGCAGGTCCGGGTGGTCAACGTCAAGGCCGAGGCGCAGCCGGTGCCGGGCCAGGTCAAGATCAAGGCGCTGCTGGCGCACGCGGGAGCGGCGGCATGAGGGGGCGCATAGGCGGATACCTGTCGCTGGCGCTGCTGTTGCTCGCCGGCGCGCTGTCGGCGCTGCCGGCCAGCTGGCTGTCGGTGCCGGTCGGGCGCTTGAGCGAGCAGCATTGGGGCGTCAGCGACGCGCGAGGCACCTTGTGGGACGGCAGCGCGCAACTGGTCTACCTGGGGCCGGCCGGCGAGGTTCAGGGCATGAGCCCGCTGGCGTGGCAGTGGCAGCCGAAGGCCTTGCTGTCCGGCCTGCTGGTCTGGCATCTGGACAGCGCCGGCCAGCCCGGCATGCTGCAACTGGCCCTGGGCAAGCAGGAAGTCAGGGGCCTGGCCTTGTCGCTGCCGGTGGCGGCGCTGGCCAATCTGTCCAAGACCTGGCAGGCGGCCAGGCTGGGCGGCGAGCTGCAGCTGAACATTCCGCAGCTGGCGCGCCAGGGCAAGGACATCAGCGGCAGCGCGCAACTGGCCTGGCGCGGCGCGGCCTCGCCGCTGACGACGGTGCTGCCGTTCGGCAGCTACCAGCTGGACGTGGCCGGCACGCCGCAGGGCCTGAACCTGAACCTGAGCACGCTGGAAGGGCCGTTGATGTTGAACGGCCAGGGCGGCTGGCCGGCCGGCGGCGCGTTCACGATGGCCGGCACCGCCGACAGCCCGCCGGACAAGTACGACGCGCTGAAGCCGCTGATGCTGATGCTGGGCCAGCCTGCCGGACCGACCGGCGTCAGCTGGCAGGTGAAGCCGGGAGCGTGATCGATTTTGGCTTAATTTTCGCCGGCCGTATTGTGCAACTGCAATATCCGCGATATTATAGAAAGGTTTAACCAAACGGGACTGGCGCGCGGCGCCTAGTCCCGTTATTCACATAAGAATTTTGAAAATCTCAGGGTGGGCAACGGAACCGGCATAGCCGGTTTTTGTATAAGCGCCCGAGCAATGCAATAGGAGCCAGCCAGTGTCAAACCTCCCCGCAATCCTTGTCTTGGCTGACGGCACGCTTTTCAGAGGTAGTGCTATCGGTGCCGCCGGCCACACGGTCGGCGAGGTGGTGTTCAATACCGCCATCACCGGTTATCAGGAGATCCTGACGGATCCCTCGTACACCAGGCAGATCGTCACACTCACTTATCCGCACATCGGCAATGTCGGCGCGAATTCGGAAGACACCGAATCCCGCGCCGTTTTTGCATCGGGACTGATCATTCGCGATCTGCCGCTGCTGCATAGCAACTTCCGCGCCGAAGACTCGCTGTCCGACTACCTGAAGAAGCACAATGTGGTGGCGATCGCCGACATCGACACCCGCAAGCTGACCCGCATCCTGCGCGAGAAGGGCGCCCAGGCCGGCTGCATCATGGCCGGCGACATCGACGAGGCCCGCGCGCTGGAGTTGGCGCGCGGCTTCGGCAGCATGGCCGGTCAGGATCTGGCAAAGGTCGTCAGCTGCCAGCGGCCCTACGCCTGGACCGAGAAGCAATGGAAGCTGGGCGCCGGCTACCAGGTTCAGGCTTCGACCCGTTTCCACGTCGTCGCCTACGATTTCGGCGTCAAGCACAACATCCTGCGCATGCTGGCCGAGCGCGGCTGTCAGTTGACCATCGTTCCGGCGCAGACGCCGGCCCGTGACGTGCTGGCGCTGAATCCGCACGGCGTCTTCCTGTCCAACGGCCCTGGCGATCCGGAGCCGTGCGACTACGCGATTTCGGCGATCCGCGACATCCTGGAGACCAGGCTGCCGGTGTTCGGCATCTGTCTGGGCCATCAGTTGCTGGGCCTGGCCACCGGCGCCGCCACTTCCAAGATGAAGTTCGGCCACCACGGCGCCAACCACCCGGTGCAGGACCTCGATAGCGGCCGCGTGATGATCACCAGCCAGAACCACGGCTTCCAGGTCGACGAAACCAGCCTGCCGGCCCATGTCCGCGTCACCCACCGTTCGCTGTTCGACGGCACGGTGCAGGGCATCGCGCTGACCGACCGCCCGGCCTTCTCCTTCCAGGGCCACCCGGAAGCGAGCCCGGGACCGGAAGACGTCGCCTACCTGTTCGACCGCTTCATCGCGGCGATGTCGGAACGGCAGTAGGGCGGGGTCGAATCATGTTGGGCATCACCGACCTCACCACCTATCTGATCGGCACGCTGATCGTCATCCTGCTGCCGGGACCGAACGCCATGTACGTGCTGTCGGTGGCGGCGCAGCGCGGCAAGCGCGCCGGCTTCGCGGCCGCCGGCGGCGTGGTCAGCGGCGACTTCATCCTGATGACGCTGGCGGCCACCGGCGCGGCCGGCCTGCTGCAGGCCAACCCGGCGCTGTTCGCGGTGGTCAAGTATATAGGCGGCGGTTATCTGGCCTGGCTGGGCGTCAATATGCTGAAGTCCGGCATCGTCGCCTGGCTCCGTTCGCGCCGGGGCGAGGCGCCGGCCGCGGCGGCGTCGCCGCTGTCCGGCGGTCACCCGTACCGCAAGGCCTTGCTGATCAGCCTGATGAACCCGAAGGCCATATTGTTCTTCGTTTCGTTCTTCGTGCAGTTCGTCGATCCGGCCTACCCGCATCCGGCCGTCACCTTCGCCGCGCTGGGCGCCATCGTCCAGTGTTGCAGCATCGCCAACCTGTCGATGTTGATCTTGCTGGGCGACAAGCTGGCCGCGGCCTTCCGCCGCCGCCGCAAGCTGACGGCGGCGCTGGGCGGCTCGGTCGGCGCGCTCTTCGTCGGATTCGGCGCCAAGCTGGCGGTGGCCAGCCTGTAGGGTCGAGAGTAAACATGCCGCGCCGCCGGGGAGGGGGCGCGGCCGGAAAAATACAAGTCATCAAAGAGTAGAAGCCATGCCAAAGCGTACCGACATCAAAAGCATTCTGATCATTGGCGCCGGCCCGATCGTCATCGGTCAGGCCTGCGAGTTCGACTACTCCGGCGCCCAGGCCTGCAAGGCGCTGCGCGAGGAAGGCTACAAGGTCATCCTGGTCAACTCCAATCCGGCCACCATCATGACCGATCCGGAGATGGCCGACGTCACCTATATCGAGCCGATCAGCTGGCCGGTGGTGGAAAAAATCATCGCCAAGGAGCGCCCGGACGCCATCCTGCCGACGATGGGCGGCCAGACCGCGCTGAACTGCGCGCTGGATCTGGCCCGCAACGGCGTCCTCGAAAAATATAAAGTCGAGCTGATCGGCGCTACCGAAGACGCGATCGACAAGGCTGAGGACCGCGGCCGCTTCAAGGAGGCGATGGCCAAGATCGGCCTGTCCTGCCCGCTGTCCTTCGTCTGCCACACGATGGAGGAATCGCTGGACGCGCAGGCCAAGGTCGGCTTCCCGACGCTGATCCGCCCGTCGTTCACCATGGGCGGCTCCGGCGGCGGCATCGCCTACAACCGGGAAGAATTCCTGGCGATTTGCGAGCGCGGCTTCGAGGCCTCCCCGACGCATGAGCTGCTGATCGAGCAGTCGGTGCTGGGCTGGAAGGAATACGAGATGGAGGTCGTTCGCGACAAGAGCGACAACTGCATCATCATCTGCTCGATCGAGAACTTCGACCCGATGGGCGTACACACTGGCGATTCCATCACCGTCGCGCCGGCCCAGACGCTGACCGACAAGGAATACCAGATCATGCGCAACGCCTCCTTGGCGGTGCTGCGCGAGATCGGCGTCGACACCGGCGGCTCCAATGTGCAGTTCGCCACCAATCCGGCCACCGGCGAGATGATCGTCATCGAGATGAACCCGCGCGTGTCGCGTTCGTCGGCGCTGGCGTCCAAGGCCACCGGCTTCCCGATCGCCAAGATCGCCGCCAAGCTGGCCGTCGGCTTCACGCTGGACGAGTTGAAGAACGACATCACCGGCGGCGCCACCCCGGCTTCGTTCGAGCCGTCCATCGACTACGTGGTCACCAAGATTCCGCGCTTCGCCTTCGAGAAATTCCCGCAGGCCGACGATCGCCTGACCACCCAGATGAAGTCGGTGGGCGAGGTGATGGCGATGGGCCGCACCCTGCAGGAGTCGATGCAGAAGGCTTTGCGCGGCCTGGAAACCGGCCTGGCCGGCTTCGATCCGGTGACCGCCGACGAGGCCGCGATCCGCCACGAGCTGGGCGCGCCGGGACCGGAACGCATCCTCTACGTCGCCGACGGCTTCCGCATCGGCATGAGCCGCGACGATATCCACGCGGTCAGCAAGATCGATCCGTGGTTCCTGGCCCAGATCGAGGACATCGTCGGCGAGGAGCAGGCGCTGGCCGGCCGCAAGATCGAGGACATGGACTACGCCGAACTGCGCCGCCTGAAGCGCAAGGGCTTCTCCGACCGTCGCCTCGGCGAGCTGCTGGGCTCCGATCAGGCCGCCGTGCGCGCCAAGCGCTGGGCGCTGGGCCTGCACCCGGTGTACAAGCGCGTCGACACCTGCGCCGCCGAATTCGCCACCGACACCGCCTATATGTACTCGACTTACGAGGAAGAGTGCGAGTCCAATCCGTCCGACCGCAAGAAGGTGATGGTGCTGGGCGGCGGGCCGAACCGCATCGGCCAGGGCATCGAGTTCGACTACTGCTGCGTGCACGCGGCGCTGAGCCTGCGCGAGTCCGGCTTCGAGACCATCATGGTCAACTGCAACCCGGAAACCGTGTCCACCGACTACGACACCTCCGACCGCCTGTATTTCGAGCCGCTGACGCTGGAGGACGTGCTGGAGATCTGCCGCGTCGAGAAGCCGTTCGGCGTCATCGTCCAGTACGGCGGTCAGACGCCGTTGAAGCTGGCCCGCGCGCTGGAGGCCAACGGCGTGCCCATCATCGGCACCACGCCGGACATGATAGACGCCGCAGAGGACCGCGAGCGCTTCCAGAAACTGCTGAACGAGCTGGGCCTGAAGCAGCCGCCCAACCGCACCGCCCGCGCGCCGGCCGAGGCGATGAAGCTGGCCGAGGAAATCGGCTATCCGCTGGTGGTGCGCCCGTCCTACGTGCTGGGCGGCCGCGCGATGGAAATCGTCCACGAACCGGCCGATCTCGAGCGCTATATGCGCGAGGCGGTCAAGGTGTCGAATGACAGCCCGGTGCTGTTGGACCGCTTCCTCAACGACGCCATCGAGGTCGACGTCGACTGCGTGTCCGACGGTGAGACCGTGGTCATCGGCGGCATCATGCAGCACGTCGAGCAGGCCGGCGTCCACTCCGGCGACTCCGCCTGCTCGTTGCCGGCCTACAGCCTGTTCCCGGCGATGCAGGACGAGATTCGCCGCCAGACCGAGGCGATGGCCCGCGCGCTGAACGTGGTCGGCCTGATGAACGTGCAGTTCGCGATCCAGGGCGAGACCATCTATGTGCTGGAGGTGAATCCGCGCGCATCGCGCACCGTGCCTTTCGTGTCCAAGGTGACCTCGGCGCCGCTGGCCAAGATCGCCGCCCGCGCGATGGCCGGCATCAGCCTCGTCGAGCAAGGCTTCACCAAGGAGGTGATCCCGCCGTTCTACGCGGTGAAGGAGGCGGTGTTCCCCTTCATCAAGTTCCCCGGCGTCGATACCATCCTGGGGCCGGAAATGAAGTCCACCGGCGAGGTGATGGGCGTCGGCAAGACCTTCGCCGAAGCCTACGTCAAGGCGCAGCTGGGCGCCGGCGACCGCCTGCCGAAGACCGGCAAGGTGTTCCTGTCGGTGCGCGACTCTGACAAGAATGGCGTCGTCGATGTGGCGCGCGAGCTGCAGCGGCTGGGCTTCGGCGTCTGCGCGACGCGCGGCACCGCCAAGCATCTGATCGAAGCCGGCCTGATCGTGCAGGTGGTCAACAAGGTCAATGAAGGCCGCCCGCACATCGTCGACATGATCAAGAACGGCGAGGTCGATCTGGTGATCAACACGGTGGACGAGAAACGCACCGCGATCCAGGACAGCCATTCGATCCGCCGCTCCGCGCTGCAGGCGCGCGTGCCGCAGTACACCACGCTGTCCGCCGCCAAGGCGGTGTGTGTGGGCCTGAAGCACGCCGAATCATTCGACGTCTACAGCGTGCAGCAGCTGCACGCGCAGATCGCCGGCTGAGGAGGCATGGCCGCCGGTAGGCTTTGATGCGGAAGCGATTTGCCGTTACAATTCCGCTCAAACCCGCTTGCGCAAGCCGCCGTCCCGTACGGCGGCTTGTGCTTTTGATGAAGGCGGACAACCGCCTGTGGAGAATACTGTAATGATCAAAGTCCCGTTGACTGTACGCGGCGCCGAGCTTCTGAAGGAAGAACTGCAACGCCTGAAGAGCGTGGAGCGTCCGTCGGTGATCGAGGCGATCGCCGAGGCGCGCTCCCACGGCGACCTGTCGGAAAACGCCGAGTACGACGCGGCCAAGGAACGCCAGGCCTTCGTCGAAGGCCGCATCGCCGAGCTGGAAGGCAAGCTGTCCAACGCCGTGATCATCAATCCGGCCGAGCTGGACGCCGACGGCCGCGTGGTGTTCGGCGCGACCGTCGACCTGATGGACCTGGAGACCGAAGAGAACGTCACCTACCAGATCGTCGGCGACGACGAGGCCGACATCAAGGTGTGCAAGGTATCGGTGAACTCGCCGATCTCGCGCGCGCTGATCGGCAAGGAAGCCGGCGACGTGGCCGAGGTGGTGGCGCCGAGCGGCATCCGCGAGTACGAAGTACTCGACGTCAAATACATCTGATCCGGATCGCGCGCGGCCATGGCCGCGCGTTTTTCATCGGCCGCACCTGCTGCCGAGCATGGGGGAGAGAATGGACGGCTTGCGAGCTATTGCCAAGACCTTGTGGATTGGCGGTTTGTGGGTGACGGGCCTGATCGTCGCGCCGGTGCTGTTCAAGTCGCTGGACGCGGTCACCGCCGGCATGGTGGCCGGACGGCTGTTCGCCGCCATCGCCTGGATCGGGCTGGTGTGCGGGGTGATTCTGCTGGTCGATCAGGTATGGCGCAACGGCGTAGCGGGCCTGAAGCAGGGCGCGTTCTGGCTGATCGTCGGCATGCTGGCCTGCACGCTGATCAATCAGTTCGGCGTCGCGCCCATCATCGTCACGCTGAAGCAGCAGATGAACCACGCGGCCGAGGGCTTGTTCGGCGGTGGCTTCGCCACCTGGCACGCGATCTCCAGCCTGATCTACCTGGTGCAGAGCCTGCTGGGCCTCGCATATATCCTGCGCAGCGATTCATGAGGCAATGAAAAAGCGGTGGCCGGGCCACCGCTTTCAGGCTGCGGGCAGCGGGCATTGGGATCGTTTTACAGGACCCGGCGCAGCCGGGCCTCTCCACCGAGGTATTGGATCTGGCAGCCTGTTTGTTGATTCCCAATCCCCCGCCTTGCCCTGCAAGGAGCCTCGCTGCGCTCGAAATAACAAAGCGGTGGCCGGGCCACCGCTTTCAGGCTGCGGGCAGCGGGCATTGGGATCGTTTTACAGGACCCGGCGCAGCCGGGCCTCTCCACCGGGGTGTTGGATTTGGCAGCCTGTTTGTTGATTCCGAATCCCCCGCCTTGCCCTGCAAGGAGCCTCGCTGCGCTCGAAGTAAAAAAGCGGTGGCAAGGCCACCGCTTTTTTTGTCTGCCGGGCGGGAGGACTCAGCCCTTCATCGCCTGCTTGTTCTTCGGCAGCGTGATGCGCGCCTTGTCGCTGGGGCGCCACAGCACCAAGAGCTTGCCGATGTGCTGTACCGGGGCGCAGCCCAGTTCCTCGCAGATCCGCTCGAACATGGCGACGCGGGCGTCGCGGTCGTCGCCCTGCACGCGCACCTTGATCAGTTCGTGGGCGTCCAGGCTGATGGCGATTTCGCGCACGACGGCCTCGGTCAGACCGTGGTTGCCGACCATCACGACCGGGTCGATGCCGTGCGCCAGGCCCTGCAGGTATTTGCGCTGAAACGGCTTGATGTCAATTTTCATGGAAACATGGAATTCTGAAGCAAAACGTGATTCTACTAGAATTTGGCCCCGCATCCCAAGGTCGGGGCCGAAATAACCGAAAAACAACAGGATAGCGCGTTGCCCAGCGCGCGCATCGACTATCCTGACGACTGAGACGACAGAAAGCATCGCCGAGTATGGCAAGAAGCAAGAGCAGCAACGGCTGGTTGCAGGAACATGTCAACGACACTTACGTGCAGATGGCGCAGAAGGACGGTTACCGCGCCCGCGCAGCCTACAAGCTGCTGGAGATCAACGACAAGGACAAACTGATTCGGCCGGGCACCGTGCTGGCGGACCTCGGCTCGACGCCGGGCAGCTGGTCGCAGGTGGCGGCGCGCATCGTCGGCGATGCCGGCAAGGTATTCGCCCTGGATATACTGCCGATGGATCCGGTGCCGGGAGTCGACTTCATTCAGGGCGACTTTCGCGAGGAGGAAGTGCTCAGACAGTTCGAGGCCTTGCTGGACGGCCGCGCGCTCGACCTTGTAATTTCCGATATGGCGCCCAATATGTCAGGCATGAGCGCCATCGATCAGGCCAGGAGCTTCCTGCTGTGCGAGCTGGCGCTGGATTTTGCGCGCGATCATTTGAAACCCGGCGGCCACTTTCTCGTCAAAGTGTTCCAGGGCAGCGATTTCCAGGACTACCTCAAGGCCATGCGCGAGCTGTTCGGCGAGGTGGTCACCCGCAAGCCCAAGGCGTCGCGCGACCGTTCCAGCGAAATCTATCTGCTGGGCAAGGGTCGCCGCTGACATAAAAGGGCGCGGGGCGTTACAATCGTAGCCGTATTAAACAAGCAACCAAAAAGTCAGGGCACAGAGGAGTCCGCTACTCGTGAACAATATCGGCAAAAACATCGCCATCTGGGTGATCATCGGCTTGGTACTGATGACCGTCTTCAATCAGTTCAACAAGCGCCAGGACACCCAGAACCAGCTCGAATATTCGCAGTTCGTCAGCGATGTCGAGTCGGGCAAGGTGCAATCCCTGACCATAGAGGGGCATCCGCTGCGCGGCCAGTGGCTTAAGGGCAAGCTGACCGACGGCACCGCCTTCTCCACCTTCGCGCCGTATGATCCGCAACTGGTCGACGACCTGATCAAGAACAATGTGCGCTTCTCGGCCAAGCCGGAGGAAGAGCCGTCCATGCTGATGAGCATCTTCATCAGCTGGTTCCCGATGCTGCTCTTGATCGGCGTGTGGGTGTTCTTCATGCGCCAGATGCAGGGCGGCGGCAAGGGCGGCGCGTTCTCGTTCGGCAAGAGCAAGGCCCGGATGCTGGACCAGGACGCCAATACCGTGGTGTTCGCCGACGTCGCCGGCTGCGACGAGGCCAAGGAGGAGGTGAAGGAGATCGTCGACTATCTGCGCGACCCTTCCCGCTACCAGAGCCTGGGCGGCCGCATCCCGCGCGGCATCCTGCTGGCAGGCAGCCCGGGTACCGGTAAGACGCTGTTGGCCAAGGCCATCGCCGGCGAGGCCAAGGTGCCGTTCTTCAGCATTTCCGGTTCCGACTTCGTCGAGATGTTTGTCGGCGTCGGCGCGGCCCGCGTGCGCGACATGTTCGAGCAAGCGAAGAAGAATTCCCCGTGCATCATCTTCATCGATGAAATCGACGCGGTCGGCCGCCAGCGCGGCGCCGGTCTCGGCGGCGGCAACGACGAGCGCGAGCAGACGCTGAACCAGTTGCTGGTGGAGATGGACGGTTTCGACACCAACTCCACCGTGATCGTCATCGCCGCGACCAACCGTCCGGACGTGCTGGACCCGGCGCTGCAGCGTCCGGGCCGCTTCGACCGCCAGGTGGTCGTGCCCTTGCCGGACATCCGCGGCCGCGAGCAGATCCTGAACGTGCACATGCGCAAGGTGCCGATCGCCGCCGACGTCAACGCCGAAGTGATCGCGCGTGGCACGCCGGGCTTCTCCGGCGCCGACCTCGCCAACCTGATCAACGAGGCGGCGTTGTTCGCCGCCCGTCGCAACAAGCGGCTGGTCGACATGGAAGATCTGGAATCCGCTAAGGACAAGATCATGATGGGTGCCGAGCGCCGCAGCATGGTGATGACCGAGGAGGAGAAGAAGAACACCGCCTACCACGAGTCCGGCCATGCCGTCGTCGCCAAGCTGCTGCCGAAGTCCGACCCGGTGCACAAGGTCACCATCATCCCGCGCGGCCGCGCGCTGGGCGTGACGATGCAGTTGCCGGAACAGGACCGCTTCGCCTACGACCGCGGCTACCTGATGGACAGGCTGGCCATTCTGTTCGGCGGCCGCATCGCCGAAGAGCTGTTCATGAACCAGATGACCACCGGCGCCAGCAACGACTTCGAGCGTGCGACGCAGATGGCGCGCGACATGGTGACCCGCTACGGCATGTCCGACAAGCTGGGTCCGATGGTGTACGGCGAGAACGAGGGCGAGGTCTTCCTCGGCCGTTCGATCACCACGCACAAGAACCTGTCGGAAGCGACGCTGCAGCAGGTCGACGCCGAAATCCGCCGCATCATCGACGAGCAGTACGCGCTGGCGCGCCGCCTGCTGGAAGAGAACCGCGACAAGGTGGAGGCGATGACCGCTGCGCTGCTGGAGTACGAAACCATCGACGCCGAGCAGATCAACGACATCATGGACGGCAAGCCGCCGCGTCCGCCGAAGCCGGGTTCCGGTTTCGCCGCCAAGGCGGAAGACAAGCCGGCCGAGCCGGAAGAGCCGGCGGCCGCCTCTTCAGCCACGTCCGATCCGGCCCAGGAAATCTGACAGCCGCGCTTCGTTCAACCGGGCAAGCCTTCGCGGGCTTGCCCGGTTTTGCATTCGGCTCCGGCCGTCTAGGCACGGGGCGCCGGGAACGAGAATCAAGATGAAAACCTTGCAATGCGGGCGCTTCGCGCTCGATCTGTCCCGTCCGCTGCTGATGGGCATACTGAACGTCACCCCGGATTCCTTCTCCGACGGCGGCCGCTTCAACCGGCTGGACGACGCGCTTTCGCGCGCCGAGGCAATGCTGGCCGAGGGAGCCGACATCCTGGACATTGGCGGCGAATCGACGCGGCCGGGCGCGCCCTTCGTCAGTCCGGACGAGGAAATGGCGCGGGTGCTGCCGGTGTTGGAGAGACTGCGCGACATCGGCGCGCCGCTGTCGCTGGACACCCGTCGCGCGGCGGTGATGCGCGAGGCGATCCGGCTGGGCGCGGTGGACCTGATCAACGACGTGTCGGCGCTGGAGGACGAGGGCGCTTTGCCGCTGGCCGCCGAGAGCCGCGCGGCGGTCTGTCTGATGCACAAGCAGGGCAATCCGGACACGATGCAGGACAGGCCGGCATACGGCGACGTCGTGGCCGAGGTGGCCGATTATCTGCAGCGCCGAGTCCAGCTGTGCCTGGACGCCGGCATCGTCCGCGAGCGCTTGCTGGTCGATCCCGGCTTCGGTTTCGGCAAGACGCTGGAGCACAATCTGGCGCTGCTCGCGCGGCTGGACGAGGTGGAGCGCATCGCCGGCGTGCCGCAGCTGGTGGGCCTGTCGCGCAAATCGATGCTGGGCGCGATCACCGGCGAAGCGGAGCCGTCCGAGCGATTGGGCGCCAGCGTCGCCGCGGCGCTGGAGTCGGCGCGGCGCGGCGCGGCGGTGATACGCGTCCACGACGTCAAGGCGACGCGGCAGGCGCTGCAATTGTGGCAGGCCTTGCGGAATTGTTGATTTGAAGCTGGTTTTCCACCGCCCGGCGGTGGCAAAATGGCGGGCATTGCGCCTGGCAAGGCATTGAACCGATACAGAGAATATTGAATGAGTCGCAAATATTTCGGCACCGACGGCGTGCGAGGCGAAGTGGGCAAGTTTCCGATCAATCCGGAATTCGTGATGAGGCTGGGCTATGCCGCCGGCCGCGTGCTGGTCAACCACGACAAGGACAGCCGTCCGACCGTGCTGATCGGCAAGGACACCCGGATCTCCGGCTATATGCTGGAGGCCGCGTTGCAGGCCGGCTTCACCGCCGCCGGCGTCAATGTGCTGCTGACCGGTCCGCTGCCGACGCCCGGCATCGCCTATCTGACCCGCGCGCTCAGGCTGGAGGCCGGCGTGGTGATCTCGGCCTCGCACAATCCGTTCCAGGATAACGGCATCAAGTTCTTCGCCGAAGGCGGCAACAAGCTGGACGACGCGCTGGAGCTGGAGATCGAGGCGATGCTGGAGCAGCCGATGGCCACCAATCCGTCGGCCGAGCTCGGGCGCGCCCGCCGCATAGACGGCGCCGCCGAGCGTTATATCGAGTTCTGCAAGAGCACCTTTCCGAACGAGCTGAGCCTGAAGGGTTTGAGGCTGGTCGTCGATTGCGCCAACGGCGCCACCTACCATATCGCGCCCAAGGTCTTTCACGAGCTGGGCGCGGAGCTGGTGCAGATCGGCTGCGAGCCCAACGGCTACAACATCAACGACAAGGTCGGCGCGACCTATCCGAAGACCTTGCAGCAGGAAGTGCTGCGGCATCGCGCCGATTTTGGCATCGCGCTGGACGGCGACGGCGACCGCCTGATCATGGTGGACGCCGATGGCCGCATTTACGACGGCGACCAGCTGATCTACGTGATCGCCAAGGCGCGCGCCGCGCGCGGCGAGCTGAAGGGCGGCGTCGTCGGCACCGTGATGACCAATATGGCGATGGAGCTGGCGCTGCAGCAGCAGGGCGTGCCCTTCGGCCGCGCCAAGGTCGGCGACCGCTATGTGCTGGAAATGCTGAATGCCGACGGCTGGCAGGTCGGCGGCGAGGCGTCCGGCCATATCCTGTGCCTGGACAAGCACAGCACCGGCGACGGCATCATCTCCAGCCTGCAGGTGTTGGCCGCGGTGCAGCAGCTGGAGCAGCCGATGGCGCAGATCTGCGCCGATTGGCAGCCGTTTCCGCAGACGCTGATCAATGTCCGTCACAACGGTTGCGACTGGAAGGCCGCCGCCGCCGCGCCGCTGGCCGAGGCCGAGGCGGCGCTGAACGGCCGCGGGCGCGTGGTATTGCGCCCGTCCGGCACCGAGCCGGTAGTGCGGGTGATGGTGGAGGCCGACGACGAGGCGCTGGCCGAGTCCTGGGCGCGGGCCATCGCCGCGGCGATAGAGAAGATCGTCCGCTGACCGTCGAGGGTCCCCAAGCAAACGATGCCAACCTGTTCGGGTTGGCATTTTTTGTATCAAAAACCACATTTGAAACAATAATAAACTTTTATGTCATCTTGTTGAGGATAGAATCGCCTCACCTCTACTCAGGATGACAAAAAGATGAGAACAATACCCGTATCGACCCTCTCCCGCGCGGTCGCCGCCGCGTCGCTGGCGCTGGCCGGCTTGCAGGCCCACGCCGCCTGCAGCCTGCCCGACACGCGCATCCACCAGATCCAGGGTAACGGCCCGCAGAGCCCGATGCAGGGCAAGACCGTGACGGTGCAGGGCGTGGTCAGCGGCCTGCTGTACGGCAAGGACGGCCCGGCAGGATTTTTCATCCAGGAAGCGCAGCAGAACCAGGATGCCGACCCCGCCACTTCCGAGGGCATCTACGTCTACACCGGCAAGCTGGCGCTGCCGCCGTTGAAGGCCGGCGACGTGGTCGGCGTACGCGGCAAGGTGCTGGAGTTCGGCCGCAAGGGCGACGCCAGCAGCGAGACCCAGCTGCAACCATCGGCGGCCGCCGACGTGCAAGCCTGCGGCTACCAGGGCGAACTCGCGCCGGTGACGCTGCGCCTGCCGCTGAGCGACGCCGCCGCCGCGCAACTGGAGTCGCTGACCGGTATGGCGGTGAAGTTCGAGCAGCCGCTCTTCGTCGTCGACAGCTACAACTATGGCCGCTATGGTGAGCTGACCTTGTCCAGCCAGCCGCGGCAATGGGTGCCGACCCAGCAGCACCGTCCCGGCAGCGCCGAGGCCCAGGCGCTGCGCGCGTCCAATACGCGCGATCGCCTGCTGCTGGACGACGGCAAGACCTGGCAGAACGCCGACGCCTGGCTGCCCGGTCCGGGCGGCCTGTCCGCGGCCAACACGCTGCGGGTCGGAGACCGTCTGGATGGTCTCGTCGGCGTGGTGTCGTTCAGCAACGGCGCCTACCGCGTGCAGCCGCTGTCGCAGCCGCAGGTTGCCGCGTCCAATCCGCGCGCGGCGGCGCCGGCGCGCAAGGCCGGCCAGCTCAGGGTGGCCAGTTTCAACGTGCTCAACTTCTTCAACGGCGACGGCAAGGGCGGCGGCTTTCCGACCGAGCGCGGCGCCAGGACCCGCGACGACTTCCTGCGCCAGAAGGCCAAGATCGTCAGCGCGATCCGTCAGCTGGACGCCGACGTACTGGGTCTGATGGAGCTGGAGAACGACGGCTTCGGCCCGCAATCGGCGGTCAAGGAGCTGGTCGACGCGCTGAACGCCGGCGTGGAGGCCGACAAGCAGTACCGCTTCGTCGATCCGGGCCTGCCCAAGATAGGCACCGATGCCATCACCACCGGCATGTTGTACCGCCCGTCGCGCGTGAAGCCCGACGGCGCCGCCCAGGCGCTGGCGATAGGTGATCCGGGCAAGAACCGTCTCAGCCTGGCGCAGACCTTTGACATCGACGGCAAGAAGCTGACGCTGGTGGTCAACCATCTGAAGTCCAAGGGCAGCAGTTGCGCGCAGGACAAGGTCGGCGGCGTGCCCGATGTCGATACCGGCGACGGCCAGGGCAACTGCAATCTGACCCGGGTGCAGGCCGCGCGGGATCTCGTGAGCTGGGCGAAGCAGCGCGGCGCATCGGCCAAGGAGGGCCTGCTGGTGATCGGCGACATGAACGCCTACGCCAAGGAGGATCCGATCCGGGCCTTCGAGGACGGCGGCCTGTCCAATCTGCTGGCGCGCTTCCGCAAGGACGCTTATTCCTATGTCTACCAGGGCGAGTCCGGTAATCTGGATCACGCGCTGGCCGACGCCACGCTGACGAAGTGGGTGGCCGGCGCCGGCGAGTGGCACATCAACGCCGACGAGCCGACCGCGCTGGAGTACGGCAGCGAGTTCAAGTCGGCCTCGCAGCGGGATAACTACTACGCGCCCGACGCCTACCGCTCGTCCGATCACGACCCGCTGTACGTGGATCTGCAGCCGGTACCGGTGGCCGGCGTCGACGAAGCCGCGCTGGCGATGCTGGGGCTGGCGGGACTGCTGGCCTGGCGTCGCCGCCGTTGAGGCCGCCGCTGGCCAGCCTGCTGCCGGCGTTGCTGCCGCTGTTGACGCCCTGGGGCGAGGCGGCGCGGCGCTGGCGTTTCGATCCCGGCATGGACGGGGAATGGTGGCGGGACTTCACCGGCAGCTGGGTGCACGCCGACTGGCGGCACGCGGCGCTGAACGGCGCGGGCCTGCTGTTGCTGGCCTGGCTGGGCGGTCAGCGCGCGGTCGGGCCGCTGTGCGGGCTGGCGCTGCTGCTGCCGTGGCTGCTGGCCTGGCAGCAGCGTCTGCTGCCGGAACCGCAGCCTTTTCTCGGCGCCTCGGGCATCGTGTACGGCTGGTGGGCGGCGGTCGCCTGGCTGGAGCGGCGGGAGGCCGCCGGCCGCTGGCTGGCGGCCCTGCTGCTGCTGAGGCTGGTCTGGCAGGGCCTGTGGCCGAACCTGGGGTCGGGCGGCGAGCCTGTGCTCTGGTCGGCCCATGTCGGCGGCGCCTTGTCGGCGCCGCTATTGTTGCTGGCGTTCAGCCATGCACGACGCGCGGCACGCGCGGCGCTGCCGCGCACATCAGCTCATAGCCTATGGTGCCGGCCGCGGCGGCCACCCGCTCGATAGGCGCGTTCGGCCCCCATAGCTCGACCCGGCTGCCGACGCCGGCCTGCGGCAGATCGCTGATGTCCACCGTCAGCATGTCCATCGATACCCGGCCGACCAGCGAGCACGGCCTGCCGTCCACCGCCGCCGGCGCGCCGTTGGCGGCGATGCGCGGGTAGCCGTCGGCGTAGCCGCAGGCGACCACGCCTATGCGCATGGACCGGTCGGCGACGAAGCGGCGGCCGTAGCCGACCGCGTCGCCGGCCTGCAGCGTCTGCACGGCGATGATGTCGGCCGACAGCGTCATCGCCGGCGCGAGGCCGAGGTCGGCGCCGGTTTCGTTCTCGAACGGCGAGGCGCCGTACAGCACGATGCCGGGCCGGCCGATGTCGCCGTGGGTGTGCGGATGGCGAAGCAGCGCGGCCGAGTTGGCGGCGCTGACCGGCAGTCCGCTGGCGGCGGCCAGCGGCGCGAAGCGGCCCCATTGTTCGGCGACGCCGTAGTCTTCGTCGGCGGTGGCGAAGTGGGTCATGACGGCGGCCAGCCTCGCCTGCGGCATCGCCTGCAGCCGGGCCTGCGCGGCGGCGGCCTGGTCCGGGCGGAAGCCCAGCCGGTTCATGCCGCTGTTGATCTTCAGCCAGACGTCGACCGGCCGCTGGGCGGAACCTTTGGCCAGCCAGTCCATCTGTTGTTCTGAGTGGACGGCGCCACCGAGCCGGTAGTCGGCCATCGCGGCGGCCTCGGTCGCGTCGAATGGTCCCTCCAGCAGCGCGATGGGCCGGTCTATGCCGGCCTCGCGCAGCAGCACCGCGTCTTCGATATTGAGCAGGGCGAAACCGTCGGCCAGATCGGCCAGGGTCTTTGCCGTGTCCAATACGCCGTGGCCGTAGGCATTGGCCTTGATCACGGCGAACAGGCCGCGGGCTTGCGAACGCTGGCGGATGGACAGGAAATTGTGGCGGATGGCAGGGAGGGAAATCTCCAGCCGGATCGGGCGTGTCATGTCAAGAAAGCGTGTACGTGAGGTGTGCTATTATACACCTCCGTGCATGGACATTAGCCGCCCGGCCGCTTGATTGCGACGATTTGGAACCAAGCCGGCGGACGGAATATTAGATGGATACTCTGCAGATACTTCTCGATTTCTTCACTGGCTACGGATATGTGGCCGTGTTCGCGGTGTTGCTGATTTGCGGTTTCGGGGTGCCGATTCCCGAGGACATCACCCTGGTGGCCGGCGGCGTGATTTCCGGCCTCGGTTACGCCAATGTGCACTATATGTTCGTCGTCGGCATGGCCGGCGTGCTGGTCGGCGACGGCATCATGTTCCTGGCCGGACGCATTTTCGGCCACAAGGTCCTGCGCTTCAAGCCGATCGCCCGCATCCTGACCCAGGAGCGTTTCGAGGCGGTGCAGGAGAAATTCGAGAAATACGGCAATTGGGTGCTGTTCGTTGCCCGCTTTCTGCCCGGCCTGCGCTCGCCGATCTTCATCACCGCCGGCATGACGCGCCGGGTGCCTTATTGGCGCTTCCTGCTGATGGACGGCTTCGCCGCGCTGATCTCGGTGCCGGTCTGGGTTTATCTCGGCTATTACGGCGCCGCCAACCGCGACTGGCTGATGACGATGGTGCATCGCGGCCAGGCGGGGATTCTCGCCGTGGTGGCGGTGTTGCTGCTGGCGGTAGCCTGCGTCTGGCTGAAGCGCCGCCGCGTGTCCTGCGTCAAGAAGTGAGCGTCGCCGGGCGCGAGAAAAAGGCCATCCGTCCGGATGGCCTTTTTGCTGGCGGGAATCAACCTACCTGCAGCAGCTCCACTTCGAACACCAGCGTCGCGTGCGGCGGAATCACGCCGCCGGCGCCGCGCGCGCCGTAGCCCAGCTCCGCCGGAATGGTCAGCTTGCGCTTGCCGCCGACCTTCATCCCCTGCACGCCCTGGTCCCAGCCCTTGATCACGTAGCCGGCGCCCAGCGGGAAGCTGAACGGCTGCATGCGATCCTTGCTGGAGTCGAATTTGCTGCCGTCGGTCAGCCAGCCGGTGTAGTGCACGGTGACTTCCTGGCCGACGACGGCTTCCGCGCCTTCGCCGATGGCCAGTTCTTCAATGATCAGTTCGCTCATGCGTTTTCCTTTCGCCAGTATCGGTTTCCACCGCGCGATTGTAGCAGCCGGACCGCCGCTTTGTGTTTTCCCCTGCGTGGCATATAACTGAATTCAGGACGCTATGTCTTCGATTTTCATGTGAGTCAAGGGGGTGTGCCATGGATGTGACCGATCGCGAAGCGCCGCCGGTACGGCCGGTGGCGCGCAAGGTGGAACTGCTGCAGCCGCTGCAATGGCTGAAAAAGGGTTTCCGCGACTTCCAGAAAGTGCCGGCCGACTGTCTGTTCTATGGCGCGATCTTCGTGCTGATGGGCTATCTGCTCGGCGCCTATGTCGAGCAGGCGCCGGAGCTGGTGATCACTTTCGCCACCGTCTTCCTGCTGGCCGGCCCCTTCCTGGCCATCGGCCTGTACGACATCGCCAAGCAGATGGAGGCCTTCGATGGCCACGGCCGCGTCAAGCTGCTGCACAGCATGGCGGCCTGGCGCGTCAACATGCCCGGCTTCAGCCTGTACGCGGTGTTGCTGGCTGTGCTGGTGTTCGGCTGGTTCCGCGTGTCGCTGCTGATGTTCGCGCTGTTCTACGACACCGCGGCGCTGCCGAATCTGAACGAGATCGTCGCCGACGCGTTCAAGGCCGACAATATCGAGTTCCTGATCGCCTATTTCGCCGTCGGTTTCCTGTTCGCCCAGATGGTGTTCTCGGTCAGCGTGGTGTCTATCCCGATGCTGCTGGACAAGGAAGTGGACACCATCACCGCGATGATCGCCAGCGTGCAGGCGGTGTACCGCAATGTGCTGACGATGGGCTTGTGGGCCGTTATCATTGTGGTGCTGTCGGTGGTCGGATTCGCCACCTACTACCTGGGCCTGATCATCATCATGCCGGTGCTGGCCCTGGCCAGCTGGCATGCCTATCGGGATCTGATCACCTTCGAGAGATGACCGCCGCGCAATGACTCATCACGTCGTATTCCTCGACCGGGACAGCCTGCCTGTCCCGGTTCCCGTTTTTGGCTTCCCCGTTCGTTACCGCGAATATCCGGCGACCGCCGCCGACCAGGTCGTCGCGCACGTGGCCGAGGCCGACATCGTGATCAGCAACAAGGTGCCGCTGTCGCGCGAGACGATCGCGCGGCTCCCGGCGCTCAAGCTGGTCGCCATCGCCGCCACCGGCTACAACCATGTCGACATCGATGCCTGCCGCGAGCGCGGCGTCGCCGTCTGCAACGTCCGCCACTACGGCGACCATACGGTGGCCGAACACGCGCTGACGCTGATGCTGGCGCTGATGAAGAATATGCCGGCCTATCAGCGCGACGTCGCCGCCGGCGTTTGGAGCCAGTCCCGGCAGTTCTGCCATTTCGGCGCGCCGATACGCGAGATGCGCGGCGCGACGCTGGGCATCGTCGGCGGGGGCGGCATAGGCGGTCAGCTGGCCGAAATGGCGAGGGCCTTCGGCATGGAGGTGCTGTTCGCCGAGCGCAAGGGCGAGTCACGGACCCGGGAAGGGCGGCTGCCGTTCGCCGAGGTGCTGGCGCGCGCCGACGTGTTGTCGCTGCATTGTCCGCTGACCGACGGGACGCGCGGCATGATCGCCCAGCCGGAGCTGATGGCGATGAAGCCGGGCGCGATCCTGATCAATACCGCGCGCGGCGGCCTGGTCGACGAGGCCGACCTGGTCGCGGCGTTGAAGTACGGGCAGCTGGGCGGGGCGGGTTTCGACGTGTTGAGCGTCGAGCCGCCGCCGGCGGACAATCCCTTGTTGAAGGCGCGGCTGCCGAACCTGATCGTCACGCCGCATGTCGGCTGGGCCAGCGCGGAGGCGATGAACCGGCTGGCGGCGCAGCTGGCCGCCAATATCGAAGCGCATGTCCGCGGCGAGAGTCTGAATCGATTGATTTAAGCAGAAGCAAGCCATTCAATTGAAAAGCCGGGTCCACAATAGGGGATTCCGGCTTTTTTCTGGGCGATTATGGCGATTTTATCGAAACTATTTAAATAGATTTGCATCTCTTTGATGAATGGACTAACTTGAAATGGCTCGTACGGCTATCGCCGCATCGAGTTGCCCCGCTTGTTCCACCGTGGCCGGTTCTCCGCCACGGTGCTTTTTTTCAGTCGTCCAGATCGTTGGGATTGGCGCGCGGCGCCTCTTCCTCGCCCATGCCCAGCTTGCCGCGGATGCAGGAAATGTAGCGGTTGACGTCCGGACCGCCGCCATAACGCTGCGCGTGCCAGATCATCTCGCCGAGGCATTCCATGATTTCGTGCTGGGCGCGGTGCTCGTCGCCGTGGCGCAGCGCCAGTTGCGCGTACAGCGCGCGGATGCCGAACGGTTGGTCTATCGAGCGCTGTTCGGCGATCGCCACGTGCAGGCCCAGGTGCAGGAAGGGATTGGTCTCGCCCATGTCCGGCGTCCACTCCTGTTCCAGGAAGGCCTGCGGATTTTCCAGGATGGGATGGTACTCAGGGTGGTCTATAAGAATGGATAGGACGATTTGTTCCAGGTCGGACATGGGCTGACCGGACTTGGACTTGCTCCAGGTGTCGAAAAAGAAGCGACGGGCGTCCTGGCGGCTGGGGTTGAACAGCATCGGTATAGACCTCGGCGATAACGGGCGGGACTCGGCGCGGACACGCCGTCCGCATCATCCAACAGCAAGGGGTCAGGGTCGCAGGCGGCTGCCATTCCGGGCTGCGGCATTATACGGGACGGAGCTTGTCATGACCACGCTCTACGATTTTAGCGCGCAGCGGGCCGACGGGGCCTTGCAGGCGTTTTCGGCCTACGAGGGCACGGTGGCGCTGCTGGTGAACACCGCCAGCGAGTGCGGCTATACGCGGCAATATGCCGGCCTGCAGGAGCTGCAGGATTATTTCGCCGGCCAGGCCTTCGCGGTGCTCGGCTTTCCGTGCAATCAGTTCGGCGGCCAGGAACCGGGCAGCGAGCAGGAGATCCTGGCTTTCTGCCAGGGACGCTTCGGCGTGTCCTTCCCGCTGTTCGCCAAGCTGGAGGTCAACGGCGCCGGCGCCGATCCGCTATGGCGCTGGCTGACCCAGGCCGATTCGCCGCATCCGCACCCGGTGAAGTGGAACTTCACCAAATTCCTGATCGACGCGCGCGGCCGGGTGGTGAAGCGCTACGAGCCGGCGGTCGAGCCGCACGAGTTGGTCGAAGACATCAAGGCGCTGCTGGCCGGGTGAGGGCTTGGCTTCCGGTGCGTCGCCCCCGATGGGGGTGACGCACCCTACGGGGCCACCGGGAAGGTGAGGGGGCGAGCGTTATTAATGTGTCGCCGTTGCGGTGCGTCGCCCCTTCGGGGTGACGCACCATACGGGGCTGCTGGGAGGGCGAGGGGGCGAGCGTTGTCGGCGCGGCGCCCGACGGTACATCGCCCAACGGTGCGTCGCCCCGTTGGGGTGACGCACCCTACCGCCGGCGGAAGACCAGGTCCCAGACGCCGTGGCCCAGCTTGATGCCGCGGGCTTCGAACTTGGTCAGCGGGCGGTAGTCAGGGCGCGGCGCGTAGTCGGCGGCGGTGTTTTCCAGATCGGGATCGCCGCTGAGCACTTCCAGGATCTGGATCGCGTAGTCTTCCCAGTCGGTGGCGGCGTGGAAATAGCCGCCCGGCTTCAGTTTCTTGGCCAGCTTGGCCACCAGCGGCGCCTGGATCAGCCGGCGCTTGTTGTGGCGCTTCTTGTGCCAGGGATCGGGGAAGAAGATGTGCACGCCGTCCAGGCTGCCGTCCGGCAGCATATTGTCCAGCACTTCCACCGCGTCGTGGCGCATCAGCCGCAGATTGCTCAATTCCTTCTCGGCGATCAGCTTGCACAGATTGCCGACGCCGGGGCCGTGCACCTCGATGCCCAGATAGTCCTTGTCCGGATTGGCGGCCGCGATTTCGGCGGTGGCGCCGCCCATGCCGAAGCCGATTTCCAGAATCTTGGGCGCGGCGCGGCCGAAGGCCTGCTCAAGGTCGACCGGCTCGGGGCGATAGTCTATGCCCCAGCGCGGCATGCCTTCGTCCATCGCACGCTGTTGACCCGACGACAGATGACCCTGTCGCAGCACAAAGCTTCTGATCGCTCGTTTGAAAGCCGGATTTTCCATTTTGCTGGCCTGCTGAAAACTCAAAAAAACCGCGATGTTACCGAATCTCGGCGTAGCTTGCGAGTATTGCCGCCTTGCGCGCCGGATCGGCGCCGAGCGCCGCCAGGTAGTGCAAGACGTTGGGCCAGAGCAGCGGCATGGCCAGTTCGCGGCGGATGCGCCGATTGTCCAGACGGCGGGATTCGGCCAGGAAGGACCAGCGTTGCGGCGACATCCGCCGGCGGGCCTCGTCGCGCGGCAGCCGCGGCGGGCAGGGCAGGCCCAGCGTGTCGGCGAGCCGCTGATACCATTCGCCGACCGGCAGCGGCCGGTCGTCGCAGGCGTTGTAGACGCGAATGCCGCCGCTTCGACGGGCAAGGGCGGCCACGCACAATCGCGCCAGGTCGTCGGCATGAATATGGTTGCTCCAGCTGTCCTCGGCCGCGTCGATCAGCGGTTCGCCGGAGGCGAAGCGCGCCAGCGGCAGCCGCTCGTCGGCGTAGATGCCGGGCGCGCGGAGTATCGTCAGTGCCGCGCCGCGGGCGGCGGCGAAGCGGCGCAGCGTCGCCTCGGCGTCGACTCGGCGCAGCGCGCGCTCGCTCTGTGGCTTCAGCGCCGCGGTTTCGTCGAGCAGCATGCTACTTGCATCTCCATAGACCCCGCTGCTGCTGATATAGACCAGTTGCTGTGGTATGCTGTGACCTTTTGCCAGCGCGTACAATAACTTGCGCATCCTGGGGTCGTTCCGGCCCTGTCCGGGCGGCGGCGCGGTGAGCAGCACGGCATCGGCCAGGCCGGCCAGCCGTTCCAGGCTGTCGGGGCGGTCCAGGTCGGCCGGCACCGGCGTGGCGCCGAGCGCGCGCCAGCGCGAGGCGGCCTGATCGGAACGGCACAGCGCCAGCACTCGCCAGCGGGATTGCAGCAACGGCAATGCACGGCGGGCGACATCGCCGGCGCCGACAACAAGTAGGGTACGCATGGTGTGCATTTTAGCCAGAATTCGGGATTGAGAAACGACATGACTTGCCAGGTGAAGGTGCTCCCCAGTGGGCATGCATTCGGTGTGGAAGCGCACGAAACCATTCTTGAAGCCGCGCTGCGTCAGGGCATAGGCCTGCCCTACGGTTGCCGCGACGGCGCCTGCGGCGCCTGCAAGGGCAAGGTGGTGGACGGCGAAGTCAGCCAGGACGGTTTCCAGGAAAAGGCGTTGACGCCGGCCGAGCAGGCGCAGGGCATGGCCCTGTTCTGCTGTGCGCGGCCGCAGGGCGATGTCAGCATCGAGGTGCGCGAAGTCACCGGCGCCGGCGACATGCAGATCAAGACGCTGCCGTGCCGCGTCGAAAAGATCGAGAAGATTCACGATGTGGCGGTGCTGAAGTTGAAGCTGCCGGTGTCGGAGCGGCTGCAGTTCCGCTCCGGCCAGTATATCGACATCCTGATGAAGGACGGCAAGAAGCGCAGCTTCTCGATCGCCAACGCGCCGCATGACGACGCCTTCCTGGAGTTACACATCCGCCATCAGCCGGGCGGCTCCTTCTCCGAATACGTGTTCCAGCAGATGAAGGAGCGCGAAATCATGCGCTTCAAGGGGCCGCTCGGCTCCTTCTTCCTGCGGGAGGACTCGGACAAGCCCATCATTCTGATCGCCAGCGGCACCGGCTTCGCGCCGGTGAAGGGCATCATCGAGCACGCCATCCATCACGGCATCACCCGGCCGATGGTCTTCTATTGGGGCGCCCGCAGCAAGGCCGACCTGTATATGGCCGACCTGGCCGAAGGCTGGGCCGCCGTGCATCCGCACATCCGCTATGTTCCGGTGTTGTCCGAGGCGCTGCCGGAGGACGGCTGGACCGGCCGCGCCGGCTTTGTGCACCAGGCGGTGCTGGAGGATTTCGCCGACCTGTCCGGCCATCAGGTCTACGCCTGCGGCGCGCCGGTGATGGTCGAGGCGGCGCACGGCACCTTCACCCGCGAGCGGGGCTTGCCGAACGATGAATTCTTCTCCGACGCCTTCTTCCTGGCCAAGGACATGAACAGCGGCGCCAAGTAGACAAGGTTCTGATTTGTATACATAAAGCCCCCGGCTAGCAGCCGGGGGCTTTTTATTTGCGCAGCATCAAACGGGGCGGGGCCGCGGTTTGACATGGGTCAATATCATTAATGGCGGGATGGTTATTATGTCATCGGCAATCAAACGGGCCACAGGCCCAAAAGGAGGAGACCATGGAGTTGTTGACCCTGCTGTTGTCCGACGACGTGGGCCGCCTGAGCCTATTGACGATCGTGGTGACCACTGTGGTGGTGCTGGGTGCGTTGTGGGTGATCTTCAGGAATATCAACCGGCCCGGCAAGTGACAGTCGTCGTTTGAGTTTTCGCATTTCCTCTTGATGTGTGTGTTGGCGGGTACGGTGGTGGGCCGTATCCGCCTCTTTTTTTGCCGCGCCGGCGGCGAACTTCCACGGTGTTCGTCGGGTCCCTCAATAATGCCATTGAACTGGGCAATGCCAAGCAACTTTGTCCCTGTACTGGCCGATGCGCATCGTCATCTTGTTAAGCCTTTGATTCTAATATTCATTTAATCCTTTCTTGCCGTAAGTCATGGTGTCGCCGATGCCACCGGTCGGTTGACGCTATAGCACCTATGCTGAACCTGGCGCCGAGGCCGACGCCACGGTATGACGCCTTGCTGCAAGCCTTGGTCGCATTTCCCGCTAGTGGGCGTTTTGTCCCGCTTGCCCGCTTGACGCAAATCAATCTCGCCCGCGACAGCTGTGGAACGGCCGTTTTAATCGCGTATACCATTATTTCAGATGATAAGAATTTAATAATAAACAGAGAAAAAGCACGGTTCACATCCCTCGATTGGAGAATGAAAATGTCCACTGAAACTGCAAGCCAGGCCGGCCTAGTAGAAGGCGCCGCGCCCAGGCTGAAGCTGGGCGCGCTGACGGCGCTGGTCGTCGGCTCGATGATAGGCGGCGGCATCTTTTCGCTGCCGCAGAACATGGCGGCCGGCGCCAGCGCCGGCGCCATCCTGATCGGCTGGGCCATCACCTTCGTCGGCATGCTGGCGCTGGCCTTCGTGTTCCAGATGCTGGCCTCGCGAAAGCCGGAAGTCTCCGGCGGCGTCTATGGCTACGCCAGGGCCGGCTTCGGCGACTATATGGGCTTCAACTCGGCCTGGGGCTACTGGATTTCAGCCTGGATCGGCAACGTCTCCTACTTTGTGGTGATGTTCTCGGCGCTGGCCTTCTGGGTGCCGGCCTTCGGCGACGGCAACACGCCGATCGCCATCGCCTGCGCCTCGGTGCTGCTGTGGAGCCTGCACTTCCTGGTGCTGCGAGGCGTGCATGGCGCGGCCTTCATCAACACCATCACCACCGTCGCCAAGCTGGTGCCGCTGGCGCTGTTCATCGGCCTGATCGTGTTCGCCTTCAAGGTCGATACCTTCAGCCTGGACTTCTGGGGCAACGCCAAGCTCGGCTCCGTCGTCGACCAGGTCAAGAGCACGATGCTGGTGACGGTCTGGGTCTTCATCGGCATCGAGGGCGCCTCGATGTTCTCCGGCCGCGCCGAGAGCATGCGGGATGTCGGCAAGGCGACGGTGATCGGCTTCCTGCTGACCATCGCGCTGTTGGTCGCCGTGTCGGTGCTGTCGCTGGGCGTGATGAGCCAGGCGGAACTGGCCGCGCTGAAGAACCCGTCCACCGCCTATGTGCTGCAAAAGGCCTTCGGCCCGGTTGGCGCCAACCTGATGAACGCCGGTCTGGTGATCTCGGTCGGCGGCGCGCTCTTGGCCTGGACGCTGCTGGCCGCCGAGGCGCCCTACCTCGCAGGCAAGGACGGCGTGATGCCCAAGGTGTTCGGCACCGTCAACGCCAACGACACGCCGGCGGCCTCGCTGTGGCTGACCAACGGCCTGATCCAGCTGTTCCTGCTGATCACGCTGAAGAGTTCGGCCGGCTACCTGGCGCTGCTGTCGCTGGCCACCTCGATGATCTTGATCCCCTACCTGTTGTGCGCCGGCTACTCCTGGCTGGTGGCCAGCCGAGGCGAGGGCTATGCCGCCGGCGAGAGCCGGGCCAAGGAGTTCTGGACCGCGGTGCTGGCCACCGTCTACGGCGGTTGGCTGATCTACGCCGCCGGTCCCAAATACCTGTTCCTGTCCATGGTGCTGTACGCCCCGGGCCTGTTGTTCTACCTGTGGGCCAAGAAAGAGCAGGGCCAGAAGCCGTTCAATTTGATCGAGGCCGTGCTGGCCGCCATCGTGGTGGTGCTGGCGCTGATCGCGGTCTACATGCTGAGCGCCGGCCAGATCGGCCTGTAGGCGAAAGATTTCGAATCCAGTCATGGGGGCGGTTCGCCCGCCCCTGCAGTCCAACAAGAATCAAGGAGTATCGTCATGACCAAATTTGGTGTCCATTCCGAATGCGGCAAGCTGCGAACCGTGATGGTGTGCCGTCCCGGCCTCGCCCACAAGCGGCTGACCCCCGACAACTGCCACGATCTGCTGTTCGACGACGTGATCTGGGTGGAGCGCGCGCAGAAGGACCATGCCTATATGGTCGAGCAGATGCGCGCCCGCGGCATCGAAGTGATCGAGGTGCACGAAGCCCTGGCCAAGGTGCTGGACGACAAGGCCGCCCGCGACTGGGTGCTGGACCGCAAGGTCAAGGCCGACAACGTCGGCATCGGCATGCTGCAGGACCTGCGCAGCTGGCTGAAGGAAATGCCGTCGACCCAGCTGGCCGAGCACCTGGTCGGCGGCATCGCCAAGTTCGAGCTGCCCTTCGACCCGAAAGGCCTGTTCGGCGGCTATCTGGACCGTTCCGACTTCGTGCTGCCGCCGGTGCCCAACAGCCTGTTCCAGCGCGATCCGTCGTGCTGGATTTACGAGGGCGTGACGCTGAACCCGATGTATTGGCCGGCGCGCCGTCAGGAAACGCTGCTGCTGCAGGCGATCTACCAGTTCCATCCCTACTTCGCCGGCAAGGTCAACATCTGGTGGGGCGGCTGCGATTCCGATCACGGCCCGGCCACGCTGGAGGGCGGCGACGTGATGCCGATAGGCAACGGCGTCGTGCTGATCGGCATGGGCGAGCGCACCAGCCCGCAGGCGGTGGTGCAGGTGGCCAAGCGCGTATTGCACCGCGAAGGCGGCGCCCGTCGCGTCATCGCCTGCCAGATGCCGAAATCGCGCGCGGCGATGCATCTGGACACCGTGTTCAGCTTCCTCGACATCGATCTGCTGTCGGTGTTCCCGGATGTGGTCGACGACATCAGCTGCACCAGCATGTACGCCGGCGACCGCGAGGGCGAGGTGCGTTTCGAGCGCCACGAGGGCATGAAGCTGGTGGACGTGGTGCGCGAGGCGCTGGGCCTTCGCGAGATCCGCGTGATCCAGACCGGCGGCGACGCCTATCAGCGCGAACGCGAGCAGTGGGACGACGGCAACAACGTGGTGGCGCTGGATCGCCGCGTGGTGGTGGCCTACGACCGCAACACCTACACCAACCGCCTGATGCGCGAGCACGGCGTCGAAGTGATCGAGATTCCGGCCTCCGAGCTGGGCCGCGGTCGCGGCGGCGGCCACTGCATGACCTGCCCGATCATCCGCGACGAAGTGAAGCTGTAAGGCTGTTTCGCCCGGCCGGCGCGACCGGCCGGGATACAAGAACCGTTTCATCCAGGACTGGGCCGCCGGCTCCCGCGGGAGCGACGGCGAGCCTGCCCGGACACACATCAGGAGCAATACCATGGCTTTCAATCTGCGCAACCGCAACTTCCTGAAAATGCTGGATTTCACCCCGCGCGAAATCCGCTACCTGCTGGACCTGTCGCGCGACCTGAAGCGCGCCAAGTACACCGGCACCGAGCAGCAGCACCTGAAGGGCAAGAATGTCGCCCTGATCTTCGAAAAGACCTCGACCCGCACCCGCTGCGCCTTCGAAGTGGCTTGCTTCGACCAGGGCGCCAATGTGTCCTATCTCGGGCCGTCCGGCTCGCAGATCGGCCACAAGGAGTCGATGAAGGACACCGCCCGCGTGCTGGGCCGGATGTACGACGCGATCGAATACCGCGGCTACAGCCAGGACATGGTCGAGCACGAGCTGGCCGCCTACGCCGGCGTGCCGGTATACAACGGCCTGACCGACGAATACCACCCGACCCAGATGCTGGCCGACGTGCTGACGATGTGGGAGCACAGCGACAAGCCGATCTCGCAGATCCGCTACACCTATCTCGGCGACGCCCGCAACAATATGGGTAATTCGCTGCTGGTGATCGGCTCCAAACTGGGCATGGACGTGCGCATCGGCGCGCCCAAGCATCTGTGGCCGACCGACGAACTGGTGGCCGAGTGCCGCGAGATCGCCAAGCGCACCGGTGCCCGCATCACCCTGACCGAGGACCCGAAGGAAGCAGTCAAGGGCACTGATTTCGTCCATACCGACGTCTGGGTGTCGATGGGCGAGCCGGCCGAGGTCTGGGCCGAGCGCATCAAGCTGCTGAAACCCTATCAGGTCAACCGCGAGCTGATGGCCGCCTCCGGCAATCCGCGCGTGATGTTCATGCACTGCCTGCCGGCCTTCCACAACAGCGAGACCAAGGTCGGCAAGGAAATCGCCGCCCAGTATCCGGAGTTGGCGAACGGCATCGAAGTGACCGAGGAAGTGTTCGAGTCCGAGGCCTGCATCGCCTTCGAGCAGGCGGAGAACCGCATGCACACCATCAAGGCCATCCTGGTGTCCACGCTGGGCGATTGACGGTTCAGACCGGTCGGCGGCCGGCGCGAGCCGGCCGCATCGAGCATCGACCGGCCGAGGCCTGCCGACTGGAAGCCTTGGCCGGTGTCGTTGGAAGAATGAGGAAGGAAGAATGATGAGAGTCGTCGTAGCTTTGGGCGGCAACGCCCTGCAACGCCGTGGCGAGGCCATGACCGCCGACAACCAGCGCGCCAACGTCAAGGTGGCCGCCGAGCAGTTGGCCGCCGTGACCCGGCTCGGCCACAATTTGGTGATGTGCCACGGCAACGGGCCGCAGGTCGGCCTGTTGGGTCTGCAGAACGACGCCTACGCGCGCCATGTCGACGGCAAGGTGACGCCGTATCCGCTGGACGTGCTCGGCGCGCAGACCGAGGGCATGATCGGCTACATGATCGAGCAGGAGCTCGGCAATGTGCTGCCGTTCGAGGTGCCGCTCGCCACCATCCTGACCCAGACCGAAGTCGACGCCGGCGATCCGGCGTTCAAGAATCCGACCAAGTTCGTCGGTCCGGTGTACGCCAGGGAGGAGGCCGAGACGCTGGCCGCCGCCAACGGCTGGACGGTCAAGGCCGACGGCGAGTACTACCGTCGCGTGGTGCCGAGTCCGAAGCCGAAGCGCATCTTCGAGATGCGGCCGATCAAGTGGCTGATCGAGAAGGGCGCGGTGGTGATCGCCGCCGGCGGCGGCGGCATTCCGACGATGTATCAGGGCGACAAGCTGGTCGGCGTCGAGGCGGTGATAGACAAGGACCTGGCCTCGGCGCTGCTGGCGCGCGAGGTCGAGGCCGACTATTTCGTCATCGCCACCGACGTCAAGACCGTGTTTGTCGGCTGGGGCACGCCGGAGGCCAGGGCGATACGCCGCGCCCACCCGGACGAGATGGACAAGCTCGGCTTCGCCGCCGGTTCGATGGGGCCCAAGGTCGAGGCCGCCTGCGAGTTCGCCCGCCTGACCGGCAAGAAGGCGGTGATAGGCGCGCTGGAGGATATCGAGCGCATCGTCAAGGGCGAGGCCGGCACGGTGATCTCCACCGAGCAGCCGGGCATAGACTGGTATTGATCGCGTCGGTTTCAAACGCAAAAGGGCTGTCCTGGGACAGCCCTTTTTTGCGGCCGGGGCTATTCCGATTTCAGCGGGCGGATCAGCATCCCCAGTTCGGCCGAATCGCGCTTGGCCAGGATGCCGGCCGCCGGCGTGTTCAGCCCGGTGCCGTACAGTTGCATCACGCCCTGATTGCTCGCGGCCTGGGCCAGCGCGTCCTGCCGTTGCTGGGCGGCGACGGCGTTCTCGAACAGTATGCCGGTGGAGTGGGTCATGGTCTGGTAGATCGATCCCATCGCCATCGCGGGCGACTCGCCTATCACCTTGACATTGCTCTGGGTGACGGCGTCGGTGATCTGGTTGTTCACTGCGGTGGGGAAGGCCATGGCGTTCTCCTGAGGACGGCGGACGATATCCAGCGTAGTCGCAGGTGGGGCCTGCGCATATCGTTGCAACTACGCAGTCCGGGCCGGCGCCAGTCCCAGCTCGCGCGCGTGGCGGCGGCAGAAGTCGACGCCGGACTGATGGCCGGCCTGATACAGCCGCGCCAGATTCGAATACGACCAGTCCAGTTCGTTGAGGCGTTCGGCCTGGCCGAGGTGGGCGTCGAAATCGATCTTCAACACCTCGGTGCGCGGCCGGCCTTGCTCGTCGCGGTTGTGCAGCGCCTCGAACAGCCGCAGGTCGTCGCGGGCGACGGCCGTCAGCGGCGCGATGATGGATTGCACCCAGGCGTCGTACAGATCGCGCGGCGGATGCAGCAGCTGGCCGCTGCCCAGCACGTCGAACACCACGGTGTAGTCGATGCGCGGGTGCAGCTCGAACAGGCGCTTGAAATTGAGGGTGTCTATCGCGGCGCCCTCGATGTATTCGCCGTCGTCCAGCGGATACGGCGGATAGATGAAGGGAAAGGACAGCGCGGCCAGGAAGTGCTGGTGGGTGATCTCGCGCTTGTCCCAGCAACGCATGCTGCCGGCGGTGAGGTTGTAGGCGTTCAGGTAGAACTCGGGGCGGATGTCGGGCAAGCGGCCGAAATCGACGATCTCCTCGATGAAGGGCACGTGGGCGCACAAGCCCTGGCTGGCGCTGCCGAGGCTGCTGGGGCATAGCGTCGCCAGCATCAGCGCGGTCCAGTCCGCCAGCAGCCGCTGGGCCGGGCCGGCGTCGGCCTGCTGCTGTATCGCCTGCAACAGCGGATTGCGCGCCGCCATCGCGCGCCAGGCGTCGGCCAGCGCGCCGGGCTTGTTGAACACCTTGTAGTTGACCGGGAACAGCTGGTAGATCGCGTCGGACACGCCCATGTCGGCGAGCTGCGATAGCGCCGAGACAGCGTCCCCATGCCGCGGCACGGCATACAGCAGGCCGACGATGGCTCCGGCGCCGGAGGCGGAGATGATGTCGAATTCGACGCCGGCCTCGGCCAGCGCCACCAGCGCGCCGGCCATCAGCGTGGCATTGGGGGCGCCGCCGCCCAGCACCAGCGCGATCGACGGTTTTGCGGATCGGGCCATATCGAGCCTCCGTGCTTGCGTTGCCGGCGCAAGGTCAATGGCATGGCTGAAGTATGACTTCGGCGTCCGCTTTTGCAATAGCACGAGAGGGCAGTGCGCTGTGGCGGAAAAACCGCAGTTTCGCCGCCGGTCTCCTCCGCAATGAAAGATACCTTGCGATACAAGGTATCTTGCCATACAGTTCAGTCAGACATCCGGATGCAGCAGTCCAACGATGTTCCTTGTAATGCAAGGTATCGTGCATTGCCAGTCGGTGAGGAAAGTAAACAATGAAGACGCAATTGAAAAAAGGCACGCTGGACATGTGCGTGTTGGCGGTGCTGGCGCAGGCCGACAGCTACGCCTACGAACTGGTCAGCAAATTGTCGCAGGGCATGGATATCAGCGAAGGCACCATCTATCCGCTGATGCGCAGGCTGCAAAACGAATCGTGGGTCAGCACCTATCTGGTCGAGTCGTCGTCCGGTCCGTCGCGCAAGTACTACAAGCTGACCGACGCCGGCCGCCGCGAGCTGGAGACGATGCGCCGGGAGTGGCAGGAATTCGTGGTGGAAGTGGAAAACGTGCTGCGGGGCAGCCCCGAGGAGACAGGACAATGACACGCAAGGATTTTTTACGGCAGCTGGAGCAGGGCCTGTCCGGGCTGAAGCCGGAGATGGTGCGCGAGATACTCGCCGACTACGACGAGTATTTCAACGACGCGCAGGCCGACGGCCGCGACGAGGCCGAGGTGGTGGCCGCGCTGGGCAGCCCGCAGAAGCTGGCGCGCGAACTGAAGGCGCAGAGCCACTACCGCCAATGGCAGGAGCACCGCTCCTTCGCCAATCTGTCGCGGGTGGTGGCGTCGATCGCCGGCCTCGGCGTGCTGAACTTCTTCCTGGCCATTCCGTTCCTGGCCTATCTGCTGCTGCTGACCACCGGCTACATCGTCTCGGTCAGCTTCCTGATCGCCGGCCTGGTGGTGGTGGCGAGCTGGGGCAGCCACAGTCTGTTCGGCTGGCCGCAGTTCACCAGCGACGGCTCGGGCTGGTATATCGGCCGCTACGGCGACAACGGCGCCGAAATGGCCTGGCGCAGCGAGGCGGGCGACCACGCCGGGCAGGTGTGGATAAACGACGGCTTGCTGATGCTGAGTCCGGACGACGGCGACCGTTTCGAGTTGAAGACCCGGCAAGGGCAGTCGCTGCTGGTGTCCAAGTCGGACGACAAGCTGCTGGTGGACGCCAGCCAGCCGGCGGTGCGTCAGCTGGTCAGCATCCGCGACGGCGAAGTCAGTATCCGCGGCGAAGCGATCCGGGAGCTGAAGCTGAAAGAAGAGAGCGGCGACGTGTTCACCGCCAGGATAGACGACGGCGACCGTCTGGTGCGGATGGACGCGTCCTCCGCCGGCGGGACCGTGCTGAAGCTGGTGGCCAGCGGCCCGAACGGCAATATCTCGCTGAAGGACGGCGACAGCACGCTGGAGATTTCCGAACGCAGCATCGCGCTGAAGGACGGCATGGATCATATCCAGATCGATGCGCTGCCGGGCCTGTCGGTCGGCATGAGCGCGCTGGTGGTCGGTTTGCTGCTGCTGCTCGGCGGCGCGCTGGGGCTGGTGTTCTCCGTCTGGCTGACGCGGCTGACCTGGCGCGCGCTGGTGGCTTACGTGAAGTATCAGATCGAACTGGTATCCGGCAACAGCGGCGACAGCGCCGCGGCCTGACCCTAAATCTGCGATGGGAGTATGGATCATGAAGAACGATGCCTGCCTGCAACAACTGCAACTGACCCTGGTCGAACTGCCTGAGGCCGAACTGCGCAAGATTCTCCGCGATTACCGCGGCTATATCCGCGGCGCGGTGGCCGACCGCGCCAGCGAAAGCCGCCTGCTGGCGGTCCTGGCCGATACCCGCCAGCTGGCCGCCGGCCTTTCCCGTCGACCCAGCCCGGCCCGGCTGGCCGCCCATGGCCTGGCGCTGGCCGCCGCGCTGGCGGCCACCTTGGCCGGCTACTGGCTGTTCCTGAACTGAGACGGATGAAAGGAGAACCGCGAATGAATATCGTCAAGATGGCCTGCGGCCTGCTGTTGCTGGCCACGGCGGCCGCGCGGGCCGAGGACGTGGGCGGCATCGACAGGCTGAACTTCAACGGCGACGCGCTGACGCTGGAATTGAAAACCGACGCCGCCAAGCCTTACAAGCTGAATTTGGAGAAGCGCAACTGGTCGGACGCCGATTGCAAGCTGACGGTCACCCGCCGCGGGCGGGACCTGGCCTTCCAGGTGGATCTGAACAAGCCGGCCGGCGATCGTTGCAAGCTGGTGGTCAGCGGCAACGTCAAGCCCGGCAAGCAGGTGGGCGTCAACGTCAAGGCTTTCGACGGCGATCTGAACGGACGATTCGCCGCGGTGCAGATGCGCGGGCAGGCCTTGAAGGTCGAGTTGAAGGGCGCCTACGGCGCGGTGACGCTGGATGGCGACGCGATCAAGGCCGAGTTGAACGCCAGCGTCGACGAATTGAAGGCGAGAGGCCAGGCGCTGAACCTGGAATTCGACGGCAGCGCCCGAGGCGTGGCGCTGGACGGGCAGGCGGTGAAGGCCGAGCTCAGGCTGCGCGGCGCCCAGCCGGTGGCCAGCGTCGATGTCAAGGGGCAGATGGTGAACCTCGATCTGCGCGCCGCCTCCCAGGCCAAGCTGGATTATCAGGTGAATGGCGACGCCCGCAAGGTCAGCGGCGACTGGATCAGCACGCCGGGCGCGCCGCTGAAGCTCAGGGTCAATGGCTCGGCGGTGAAGGTGTCGCTGGACCGCGATTGAGTATGGTATGACTCCGTGTCCCTTGCCCGGCTGCTAGCCGGGCTTTTTTTCGTCGCGGCATGAAAAAACGGAGCCGGGGCTCCGTTTTTGGCATGGCGGGCCGCGAAGTCCTCGCTCAATGGCCTTCGTAGCTGCAGACGGTGAACAGATCGAGGCCGCCGTTGCGCACCAGCTGGCCGCCGCCCAGTTCCGGCAGTTCGATGATGGCCGCCGCTTCCAGCACGTCGGCGCCCATGCGCTTCAACAGTTTGTAGCCGGCCATCATCGTGCCGCCGGTGGCCACCAGGTCGTCGATCAGGATCACGCGGTCGCCAGGCTTGCAGGCGTCGGTATGCATTTCCACCGCGGCGTTGCCGTATTCCAGCTCGTATTCTTCCTCTACCGTGGTGAACGGCAGCTTGCCCTTCTTGCGGATCGGCACGAAGCCGACGTTCAGCTCGTAGGCCAGCACCGAGCCGATGATGAAGCCGCGCGCGTCCAGGCCGGCCACCAGGTCGACCTTCTCCATCATGTAGCGATGGACATAGATGTCGATCAGCATGCGGAAGGTCTTCGGGTTCTGCAGCAGCGGCGTGATGTCGCGGAACATCACCCCCTGTTGCGGCCAGTTCGGCACGGTGCGGATCCAGCCCTTCAGATAGCTGGAGTAGTCGAGATTGCTGAGGTTTTCCATGGCGCTATTGTACTTCGAAATCAAGAGACTGTGCCGACTGGCGTCGTTCAGGAAAAACGGCCCGCCGCAAGCGGCAGGCCGTCGGATGAGCCGATTATTGTGCGTTCAGTGGAAGAAAGCCAGCTTGAAGATCCACAGCGCCGCGATCACCAGCACCGCCGGTTTCAGGTCGGCGAAGCGGCCGGCCAGGATCTTGATCACGGCGTAGCTGATGAAGCCGAAGGCGATGCCGTCGGCGATCGAGAAGGTGAACGGCATCGCCAGCGCGGTCATCACCGCCGGCGCCGACTCGGTCAGGTCGTTCCACTCGATCTCGGCCAGGCCGCGCGCCATCAGCACCGCGACGTAGCACAGCGCCGGCGCGGTGGCGTAGGCCGGCACGGTGGCGGCCAGCGGCGACAGCCACAGCGCGGCCAGGAACAGCAGCGCCACCACCACGGCGGTCAGGCCGGTGCGGCCGCCGACGGCGGTGCCGGCCGCCGATTCGATATAGGCGGTGGTCGACGAGGTGCCCATCACCGCGCCGGCGGTGATGGCGATGGAGTCGGCCATCAACGCGCGCTTCAGCCTGGGCAGCTTGCCGTCCTTGTCCAACAGGCCGGCGCGGTGAGACACGCCGACCAGGGTGCCGGTGGTGTCGAACAGGTCGACGAAGAAGAACACGAAGATCACGCCTATCAGGCCGGCGTTGAGCGCGCCCTGTATGTCCATCGCCATGAAGGTCGGCGCCATGCTGGGCACCGGGGCGACGATGCCCTTGAACGGCGACAGGCCGAGCGCGATCGACAGCACCGTCACCACCAGGATGCCGATGATGATGGAGCCGGGCACCTTGCGGTATTCCAGCGCGACGATCAGGAAGAAGCCGAAGATGGCCAGCAGCGCCGTCGGCTTGTGGATGTCGCCCAGCGTCAGATAGGTTTCCGGATGCGGCGCGATCACGCCGGCGTTCTTCAGCGCGATGATGGCGAGGAACATGCCGACGCCGGCCGAGATGGCGAATTTCAGCGACTGCGGAATCGCGTTGACGATGGCTTCGCGCACCTTGAACAGGCTGACCACCAGGAAGACGATGCCGGAGATGAACACCGCGCCGAGCGCGGTTTCCCACGACAGGCCCATGCCCTTGACCACGCTGAAGGTGAAGTAGGCGTTCAGGCCCATGCCGGGCGCCAGCGCGATCGGGTAATTGGCCACCAGGCCCATGATGGCGGTGCCGAGCGCGGCGGCCAGGCAGGTGGCGACGAAGACCGCGTTCAGGTCCATGCCGGTCGACGACAGGATCAGCGGGTTGACCAGCACGATATAGGCCATGGTCAGGAAGGTGGTGAATCCGGCGATGACTTCGGTCCGGACCGTCGTGCCGTGTTCCTTGAGCTTGAACAAGCTTTCCAGCAGTTGCATGAAGGAGCGCTCCAGGCGGTTACATTGATGAAAACCGCGGCATTATCGGCCCACGGGTGTCCAAACGCCTAAATCTTGACGTGAAAATATGTCATCGCTTAACAATGGCAGCCCCGCTGTGCTATCCTGAAAAATTACTCTTTGGCAAACGTTTGTTCTATGAGCCAGCCCATCGGTAATATCTACATCGTGGTGGCGCCGTCAGGCGCCGGCAAGACTTCGCTGGTGGCGGCGCTGTTGCAGGCCGAGCCCAGCGTCGAGTTGTCGGTCTCGTACAGCACCCGCGCGGCGCGCAAGGGCGAGGTCGACGGCCAGCATTATCATTTCGTCGAGCGCGCCGTCTTCGACGAGATGGTCGCTCGTGGCGATTTTCTCGAGCACGCCGAGGTGTACGGCAATTGCTACGGCACCAGCGCGCCGTGGATACAAGGCCGGCTGGACGCCGGTCGCGACATCCTGCTGGAAATCGACTGGCAGGGCGCCGAGCAGGTGCGCGAGGTGTTTCCGGACGCCATCGGCATCTTCATCGCGCCGCCGTCGATCGAGGAGTTGGAGCGCCGCCTGCGCGGCCGCGACACCGACACCGAAGACGTGATCCTGCGCCGGCTGGCTTCGGCGCGCGCCGAGATCGACAAGGTGGCCGAGTACGATTACATCGTCGTCAATGACGACTTCGAGCGCGCCCGGCTGGACCTGATCAGCATCGTCCGCGCCCAGCGTCTGAAGAGCGGCCCGCAGTGCCGCCGCCTGGTCGACATGTTCCGCCGCATGGGCACGTCCGGCGCGCAGTAAAAATAGTTCCGCCCCGGCTGTCTTGCCAAGGCGAAAATTCGATATAGTGAACGCTGTAACCGTCATTTAGCAGAGGAAACCATGGCCCGCATTACCGTTGACGACTGCCTGGATCGCATCCAGAACCGTTTTGACCTGACTCTGGCCGCCGCCTACCGCGCGCGCCAAGTGGCATCCGGCGCCAGCTCCTTTGTCGAGCCGGGCCGCCACAAGCCGACCGTGGTCGCCTTGCGTGAAATCGCCGCCGGCCATGTCGGCAAGGAAATCCTCAACCGCGGCAAGGCCTGATTGCCGGACGGAGCAAGACGATGGGCACCGGCATTGAGACAGGCATAGACTACAACGCCCTGATCGAGTCCGAGGCGGCTGCGTTTTTCGACAGCGCCGCGCGCTACCTCAAGCCGGAAGACATCGAAATGCTTAGGCTGGCCTTTCAGGTCAGCCGCGAGGCGCACGAAGGCCAGACCCGAAAGAGCGGCGAGCCCTACATCACGCACCCGTTGTCGGTGGCGACGATGTTGTGCGAATGGCGGCTGGACGTGCAGGGCCTGGCCGCCGCGCTGCTGCACGACGTGCTGGAGGACACCGGCGTCACCAAGCCGACGCTGATGGAGAAGTTCGGCAAGATCGTCGCCGATCTGGTCGACGGCCTGTCCAAGCTGGAACGTCTGGAATACCAGACCAAGGAAGCGGCCCAGGCCGAGAGCTTCCGCAAGATGGTGCTGGCGATGGCGCGCGACATCCGCGTCATCATCGTCAAGCTGGCCGACCGGCTGCACAATATGCGCACGCTGGACTCGATGCGCGAGGACAAGCGCCGCCGCATCGCGCTGGAAACGCTGGAAATCTACGCGCCGATCGCCAATCGCATCGGCCTGAACAAGGTCTACCGCGAACTGCAGGACCTGGCGTTCAAGCATCTGCATCCGCATCGATACGGCGTGCTGTCCAAGGCGGTGCGCGCCGCGCGCGGCAACCGCCGCGAAGTGGTCAACAAGATATTGCAGGCGGTCAGCCAGCGGCTGGTGCAGAGCAATATCGAGGCCACGATCAAGGGCCGCGAGAAGAATCTCTACAGCATCTACAAGAAGATGCAGGAAAAGCACCTGTCCTTCTCCGAGGTGCTGGACATCTACGGCTTCCGCGTCGTCGTCAACGACATCCCGGCCTGCTATCTGGCGCTGGGCGCGCTGCACAGCCTGTACAAGCCGATTCCCGGCAAATTCAAGGATTACATCGCCATTCCCAAGGGCAATGGCTACCAGAGTCTGCACACCACGCTGTTCGGCCCTTACGGCACGCCGGTGGAGATGCAGATCCGCACCCGCGAGATGCACAATGTCGCCGAGGCCGGCGTCGCCTCGCACTGGATGTACAAGAGCGGCGAGGGCGTCAACACCGCGCAGCAGCGCACCCACCAGTGGTTGCAGAAACTGTTGGACATGCAGGAGGAGAGCGACGACGCCGTCGAGTTCCTCGAGCACATCAAGATCGACCTGTTCCCGGACGAGGTCTATGTGTTCACGCCGAAGGGCAAGATCATGGTGATGCCGCAGGGCGCGACCCCGGTCGACTTCGCCTACGCGGTGCACACCGACATCGGCCATCGCTGCATCGCCGCCCGCGTCAACCACGCGCTGGTGCCGTTGCGCACCGTGCTGCGCAATGGCGACACGGTGGAGATCATCACGTCGACCCAGGCCAAGCCCAATCCGTCGTGGCTGGCCTTCGTGCAGAGCGGCCGCGCCCGTTCCGGCATACGCAACTATCTGAAGAGCCTGCAGCGCGAGGAGGCGGTGGCGCTGGGTGAGAAGCTGCTCAGGCAGGCGGTCGGCGCGCTGGCGTCGACGCCGCTGGCGGTCAGCGACGAATTGCGCGCCGAGTACTTGTCCAGCTACGGCGAGAAGCTGTCCGGCTTCGACGACGTGCTGGCCGAGATCGGCACCGGCAAGCTGCTGCCCATCGTCGTCGCGCGGCGGATGCTGGAGCTGGCCGGCGAGCGGCTGGGCGAGGGCGTGCGCGTCGGTCCGATCACGATACGCGGCAACGAGACCGGCATGGTGCAGCTGTCCAGCTGCTGCAATCCGCTGCCCGGCGACGACATACTCGGCGTCATCACAAAGGGCCAGGGCCTGGTGATACACCGCGTCGACTGTCCGAACGCCCGCCGCGCCGACCACGACAAGCTGCTGGAAGTGAACTGGGAGGCGCAGCGCGACCGGATGTTCGGCGTCACCGTCGGCGTGCTGTCGCGCAACGAGCGCGGCGCGCTGGCCGACATCGCCACCGCGATCTCGCAGGCCTCGGCCAATATCGAGAGCGCCGACACCCAGGACAGCAGCCGCGACGGCGACAGTCTGTTCAATATCCACTTCCGCCTGCAGGTGGAGGGCGTGGAACACCTGGAACGCGTGCTCGCCGCCGTCCGCCAGTTGGCGGTGGTGCAGCGCGTGGAGAGAAGATGAGCCAACTGAATCTGCGTATCAACGGCGAGGACAGAAGCTTCGCCGGCATCGTCACGTTCGCCGAGCTGGTCGAGGCCTTGCAGCTGGGCGGCAAGCGCATCGCGATCGAGCGCAACGGCGAGATCGTGTCGCGCAGCCGCTACGCCGAGGCGAAGCTGGCCGACGGCGATCAACTGGAAATCGTGGTGGCCGTCGGCGGCGGTTAGCGCGCCGCCCGGGTCACGCAGGGAACGGATCAAGCAAGGGGAGCGCAGGTGAACGATCAATTGGTGATAGCCGGCAGGGCGTACGACTCGCGACTGCTGGTGGGGACCGGGAAGTACCGGGATTTCGAGCAGACCGCGGCGGCGCTGGACGCCTCCGGCGCGCAAATCGTCACGGCGGCGATACGTCGGATCAATCTGGGTCAGAACGCTAAGGAACCGAATTTACTGGACTTTTTGCCGAAAGACCGGTATAAACTCCTCCCCAATACGGCGGGATGCTATTCCGCCGACGATGCGATCCGCACGCTGCGGCTCGCGCGGGAGCTTCTGGACGACCATCGTTTCGTGAAGCTGGAAGTGCTCGGAGACCCGAACAGCCTGTATCCCAATGTCAGGGAAACGCTGAAGGCCGCCGAGGTGCTGGTGGCCGAGGGCTTCGAAGTCCTGGTCTACACCTCGGACGATCCCATCGTCGCGCGCGAGCTGGAGCAGATAGGCTGCTGCGCGATCATGCCGCTGGCCAGCCTGATAGGCTCCGGCATGGGCATCCTGAATCCGTGGAACCTGCAACTGATCATCGAGCAGTCCAATGTTCCGGTGATCGTCGACGCCGGCGTGGGCACGGCGTCCGACGCCGCCATCGCGATGGAGTTGGGTTGCGACGGTGTATTGATGAATACCGCGATCGCCGCCGCCCGTGAACCGGTGCGGATGGCGCACGCAATGAAACTGGCCGTGGAAGCTGGCCGCGCCGCCTATCTGGCCGGCCGGATGCCGAAGCGTTTTTATAGTGCAACGCCAAGTTCTCCTAGTGAGGGGGTGATTTCTTCCGTCAAGCCGTGACGTTTTTTCGGCCCTCTGAGAGGGCGCGCCGCAGGCGCGAAACGCCACAAGATGGCCTGACGAGGCTTTTAGACTTTTACAAATGCGTCAACATTGCTAAAATGCTGTTTTTACAGGCAGCGGCCCCGGTCGCGCCCTAAAGAAATCTAAGGACCCTTAAGTAAATGCCGAATATTCGCGTTAAAGAGAACGAACCGTTTGAAGTTGCTCTGCGTCGCTTCAAGCGCGCTGTGGAAAAGACTGGTCTGCTGACCGAACTGCGCGCTCGCGAGTTCTACGAAAAGCCGACCACCGAGCGCAAGCGCAAGCACGCTGCCGCCGTGAAGCGCCACTACAAGCGCATCCGCAGCCAAATGCTGCCGCCGAAACTCTACTAAGCGTTTCCCCGGCACCAAGCAGGACCGCAGGCCATGCCTGCGGTTTTGCCATTTGTACTTCCCGAATTCCTCCCCCGCTGCCGCCGGCAGTGCCCGTATCCCTAGAGAGCCCGACATGAGTCTCAAAGCCCGTATCACCGACGACATGAAGTCCGCCATGAAAGCCAGGGAGACCGGCCGTCTGGCCGCTATCCGCCTGCTGCTGGCCGGCGTCAAGCAGAAGGAAGTGGACGAGCGCATCGAGCTGGACGACGCCGGCGTCACCGCCGTCATCGACAAGATGATCAAGCAGCGTCGCGACTCGATCGCCCAGTACCAGGCTGCGCAACGCCAGGATCTGGTCGACAAGGAGCAGGCCGAGATGGAAGTGCTGATCGGCTATATGCCGCAGCAGTTGTCCCAGGCCGAGATCGAGGCGCTGATCGTGAAGACGGTGGCCGATACCGGCGCCGCCGGCATGCAGGACATGGGCAAGGTGATGGGCGCGCTGCGGCCGCAGCTGGCCGGCCGCGCCGACATGGCGCAGGTTTCGGCGCTGATCAAGGCCAAGTTGGGCGCCTGACGCTGGGTAGCCGGATTTGATCCCGCAGGATTTCATCGACCAGTTGTTGTCCCGCGTCGACATCATCGACGTGGTGGACCGCTACGTCCCGCTGAAACGGGGCGGCCAGAACTATATGGCCTGCTGCCCCTTTCACAAGGAAAAGTCGCCCTCATTTACGGTAAGTCCGAGCAAGCAGTTTTACCACTGCTTCGGCTGCGGCGCGCACGGCTCGGCCATCGGCTTCGTGATGGAGTACCAGGGCATCGGCTTCATCGATGCCGTCAAGATGCTGGCCGAAGGCATAGGCATGCAGGTGCCGAACGAGCGCAGCGCCAACCCGGAAGCCAGCCGCAAGGCGCGCGAGAAGCAAGTGTCGCTGGAGCAGCTGATGCAGCAGGCCAGCGATTTCTACCGTCGCGAGCTGAAGGGCGCGGCCAACGCCGTCGCCTACTGCAAGGGGCGGGGCCTGTCCGGCGAGGTCGCCGCGCGCTTCGGCCTCGGTTATTCGCCGGATGGCTGGCAGAATCTGGAGGCGGCGGTCGAGAACTACCAGGACGACAAGCTGGTCGAGGCGGGTCTGGTGATCGTCGCCGAGGACAGCGGCCGTCGCTACGACCGCTTCCGCGATCGCCTGATGTTTCCGATCCGCAACCAGCGCGGCGCCATCGTCGGTTTCGGCGGGCGGGTGCTGGGCAAGGGCGAGCCGAAATATCTGAACTCGCCGGAAACGCCGTTGTTCGAGAAGGGCCGGGAATTGTACGGCCTGTACGAGGCAAGGCAGGCGATACGGGAGAAAAACCGCGTTCTGGTGGTCGAAGGCTATATGGACGTGGTGGCGCTGGCGCAGTACGGCGTCGGCTACGCGGTGGCCACGCTGGGCACCGCCACCACCGGCGAGCATGTGCGCAAGCTGCTGAAGCACACCGACCAGGTCTATTTCTGCTTCGACGGCGACGCCGCCGGCCAGAAGGCGGCCTGGCGGGCGCTGGAGAACAGCTTGCCGCAGTTGGTGGACGGCAAGGCGCTGAGTTTTCTGTTCCTGCCGACCGAGCACGATCCGGACAGTTATGTGCGCGAATTCGGCTCTGATGCGTTTGAGGAGTTGTTGACCCGGGAAAGCCTGCCCTTGTCGACCTATTTCACCCGCGAGCTGTGCCGCGGCGTCAATCTCGCCACGCCCGAGGGCAAGGCCGACCTGATTCGTCAGGCGACGCCGCTATTGGCGCAGATCGCCGCTCCGGCGCTTGGCTACATGATGCGCAAGCGGCTGGCCGAAGTGGCCGGCATGGAAGTCGACGAGCTGGACATGCTGACCGGCGGCAAGCCGCAAAGGTCGGAGCGCAAGGGCGGCGGTCGCCGCGACTACAAGCTGCCGGCCGAGTCGCAGCGCCAGATCAACACCACGATGATCAAGAAGCTGATCAAGTGGCTGCTGATGAATCCGAGCTGGGCCGGCGATGTCGGCTTGCCGGACAGCCTGGCGCTGTCGGACGAGCTGGCCTGCTTCGCGATGCTGGCGGAACGGGCGCAGGAGCACGGCGAGTCGCCGAACACCGCTCAATTGATCGAGGGTTTGCGCGGCACGCCGTACGAGGGCCTGATCGACAGCGTGCTGCAGCAGGCGATGCAGGATCCGGACGAGTTCGCCGACCCCAGCGCCGACGACAGGCAGCTGTTCCAGGACGGCAACGCCAGACTGCTGAAAATGCTGCATGCGGCGCAGTTGGAGCGGCTAAAACTGAAGGACCGGAGCGAAGGACTGACGTCCGAGGAGAAAGTGCTGATGGGTCGGTTGTTGCAGGAAATGTTCTCGCCGCCGAACTAGCGGGTTCGGCGGAATAATCCAAGTAGTTGTGTTATAATCAACTGTTTTTTTCGGCTTTTTTTCAAGCAGGAAGCGAAATGGCGGCCTCTCCCGAAAACCAGAAAGATGTGCAGGATAGCCAGCAGGAAGTGATGAGCCTGGAAGAGCAGCGGAAACGCCTGCGCCAGCTGATCGCCCTTGGCAAGGAGCGTGGGTATCTGACCTACGCCGAAATCAACGACCACCTGCCGGAAGACGTATCCGACGCCGAGCAGATCGAGAACATCGTCACGATGATCTCCGGTCTCGGCATTCAGGTATATGAAGAAGCGCCGGACGCCGAAACCTTGCTGATGTCCGACGCCACCCCGTCGGTGGCGGACGAGGATGCCGTGGAGGAGGCCGAAGCGGCCCTGTCCTCGGTGGACTCCGAATTCGGCCGCACCACCGACCCGGTGCGCATGTATATGCGCGAAATGGGCTCGGTCGAGCTGCTGACCCGCGAGGGCGAGATCGAAATCGCCAAGCGGATCGAGGACGGCCTCAAGTACATGATCCAGGCCATCTCCGCCTGCCCCGGCACCATCGCCGAGGTGCTGGAGCTGATGGAGCGCGTGGCGCGTGAAGAAATCCGCGTCGACGAAGTCGTCGACGGCTTCATCGACCTGAACGCCCCGACCGAGGACGACGGCCAATTCGCCGAACCGGAAGACAGCGACGACCTGCTGGACGAAGAGGACGAAGAGGATGAGGACGAGGAAGCGGCCGTCGACGCCGACGCCGATGCCGCCGCCAACCTGGCGGAGTTGAAGCAGCAGGCGCTGGAGCACTTCGCCGGCGTGCGCCTCTTGTTCGACAAGATGGTCAAGGCGCTGAACGCCAAGGGTTCACAGAGCAAGGAATACCTGGAACTGCAGGACGCGATCACCACCGAGTTCATGCTGGTGCGCTTCGCCACCCGTCAGGTCGAGAGCCTGTGCGAGTCGCTGCGCGGCCGCGTCAACGAGATCCGTACCTACGAGCGCGACATCCAGGACATCTGCGTCAGCCGCGTGCGGATGGACCGTGCCCACTTCATCAAGGTGTTCCCGGGCAACGAGACCAATCTCGGCTGGGTTGAGAACGAGATCGACTCCGGCAAGGGCTGGAGCGAGGCGCTGACCCGCTTCAAGCACGCGATCATCGAGAAGCAGACCCGTTTGTCCGATTTGCAGGACAGGGCGATGCTGACAATCAAGGCGCTGAAGGAAATCAATCGCCAGATGTCGGCGGGCGAGTCCAAGGCGCGCCGCGCCAAGAAGGAAATGATCGAGGCCAACCTGCGTCTGGTGATCTCGATCGCGAAGAAGTACACCAACCGCGGCTTGCAATTCCTCGACCTGATCCAGGAAGGCAACATCGGCCTGATGAAGGCGGTGGACAAGTTCGAATACCGTCGCGGCTACAAGTTCTCGACCTATGCCACCTGGTGGATTCGTCAGGCGATCACGCGCTCGATCGCCGACCAGGCGCGGACCATCCGCATCCCGGTGCACATGATCGAGACGATCAACAAGATGAACCGCATCTCGCGTCAAATCCTGCAGGAAACCGGCCGCGAGCCGGATCCGGCGGAGCTGGCCGAGAAGATGGAGATGCCGGAAGAGAAGATCCGCAAGATCATGAAGATCTCGAAGGAGCCTATCTCGATGGAAACGCCGATCGGCGACGACGACGACTCCCATCTCGGCGACTTCATCGAGGACCAGAACAACCTGGCTCCGTCCGACGCGGCGATGTACTCCAGCCTGAAGGACGCGACCAAGGAAGTGCTGGACACGCTGACGCCGCGCGAGGCGAAAGTTCTGCGGATGCGCTTCGGCATCGACATGAACACCGACCACACGCTGGAAGAGGTCGGCAAGCAATTCGACGTGACCCGCGAGCGTATCCGTCAGATCGAGGCCAAGGCGCTGCGCAAGCTGCGTCATCCGACCCGTTCCGAGCGGCTGCGCAGCTTCCTGGACAATGAGCCGGGCGGCCAGTAAGCACCACGATTGAACGGCTGGGAATCCCCAAGCGCCTTGAATAAAGGGCTTGGGGATTTTTGTTTTTCTCGCTATAATTGCCCACTCTTTCAGGGCCTCTAGCTCATGCTTGGTTAGAGCAGCGGACTCATAATCCGTTGGTGCGGGGTTCGACTCCCCGGGGGCCCACCAAATAAAACAACGACTTACAGCAACCGCTGTAAGTCGTTTTTCTTTGTGCTTGTTGAGTTGTAGGGCTACTGTAGGGCACAGCAGGGGTTCTCGCTTCTACTTTGGGTCCTGATGACAGAGCCTGACTTGAGATGCGTCGATCTGATGTATGGTGCGGATGGTAAAATCAGTACAAGGATGGCGGTGTGTACAGCCAGAGTGCGCATGCCCCGCTGTTCTTGTCGTTCCTAAAATACCACATGTCACTGGTGAGGCGTCAGCCTTGCCTATCGAATGCTGATCAATAATGAAATTCATTTCCATTTTTCAACTTCTTGACGCTTTCAGTCGTCGTATCGATTTGCCAGGTAATTGGGATAGTTTGATTGCCATACCAGAAACCGATCCCAGCCTTTCATTTTTCAAAGGGGAGAGACTGCAAGCACTGGTATCTTTAAATTACAGTGTAGAGCGTAGCTTAGCATTGAATTTTTTTGTTAGGGCGTATAAGCAGTCTGTTGCCGCTCGTGGGCTGGATATGGTGTTGGTCAACCATGCAGAAATATGCCCAGCATGGTACGACATAAAAGATACGGGGGCTCCAAAGAAAAATTCTGAAGCGGCATCTATTGTGGGGCCTATATTGGTGCACTTGGCAAATAGCTTCGATTATCTATTGGATTTTCATCGTCGCAATGGATTTGATCACAGAAATCCTAGCGCGCCTAAAGGTTACGCCCAGCCTGAGGATGCAAAACGGTTGGATGAAATTGGATTCTTTTATGAAGATCTGCAGATATTTTTCAAGGCAATCGATATTGATGACCCTTTTGAAGAGCCTGTGGATGAGTCTGCCGTAATTTCGGATGCTTCTACCTGCCAGTCGCTAGGCAAGACAATTAATCGCCTGCCAGATCAGACTAGCCGGAAGCACCCGCTATACGAGCTTATTAATCAGGCAAAGGCCTCAGCTGCAGATCCACTTGACTATAAAGAAGTTTGGCTTAAGTTGATTGAAATAGCGCTTTCTGGTAAGCCGCCGTTGCCAATGATGTATTACGAAGAAGGTAAAGGCATAAAGTACATTGCTGGGGATGGAATGAAACACTATACAGAAGGTGCGCTGCGTCAGTATTTCTCACGATTGGCAAAAAAATGCTAAGCAGTACAATGTCTTGATTAACACGTTTTTTAGTTGTGAATCTTTTCTAATTTTGAACAAAAATGATTGGTGCTTTATATAGGCGCAGGTGATTGATCAGTCTGCCAATCATGTATTGGCAGCTGATTGATTTGCTGCGTTGGCTTTTGAGAGAAGTATCTGGTGGGTGGGTTTTCTGATTATCGGAGTATCTTACTATAGTGGATTAATGCTGCGTTTTCTTGGATATTGCCATGGTTTATGAATCATCTTGGCAATGGTCAAACAGTGCGTTCGTACCATGGCTTGGTCGCATTGACGATGCGTACCACCAGCAGCATCACCGGCACCTCGATCAGCACGCCCACCACAGTGGCTAGCGCGGCGCCAGATTGGAAGCCGAACAGGCTGATCGCGGCCGCGACGGCCAGCTCGAAGAAGTTGGAGGCGCCGATCAGCGCCGACGGGCAGGCGATGGCGTGTTTTTCCCCTACCTGGCGGTTGAGCCAATAGGCCAGCGCCGAGTTGAAGAACACCTGGATCAGGATGGGCACTGCCAGCAGCGCGATCACCAGCGGCTGCTGAAGGATGGCCTTGCCCTGGAAGGCGAACAGCAGCACCAGGGTTAGCAGCAACGCGGCAATCGACCACGGTTGTATCTGGTGCATGGCGGTATCGAACACCGCTTGGCCCTTGTCCAGCAGCGTCTTGCGGATGGCCTGCGCGATCAGCACCGGTACCACGATATACAGCCCCACCGAAGTCAGCAGCGTGGCCCACGGCACGGAGATGCTGGAAACACCCAGCAGCAGGCCGACCAGCGGCGCGAAGGCGAACACCATGATCAAGTCGTTCAGCGCGACCTGGGACAGCGTGAAATACGGGTCGCCGCCGGTCAGCCGGCTCCAGACGAACACCATGGCGGTGCACGGCGCGGCCGCCAGTAGGATCAGGCCCGCGATGTAACTGTCCAGCTGCGCTGCCGGCAACAGTGGCGCAAACCACACCCGGATGAACAGCCAAGCCAGAAAGGCCATTGAGAACGGCTTGACCAGCCAGTTGATGAACAGGGTGACGCCGATGCCCTTGATATTTGCCTTGACCTGATGCAGTGCGCCGAAATCGATTTTCAGCAGCATCGGGATGATCATCACCCAAATCAGCAGGCCGACCGGTAGGTTGACCTGGGCGATTTCCAAACCGCCGATCGCGTGGAACAGGCCGGGGAAGACCTGCCCCAAGCCGATGCCGGCCATAATGCAGAGGGCGACCCAGGCGGTCAGGTAGCGCTCGAATAGGCTCAGCGAGGCACCGGCGGCGCAGGGATGGGCGGCTTCAGATGGGGAGGACATGCCATTCTCCGTGGGGTGGGGCGATTCTGCGCGCTGCGGTGAGGGCAGTGTCAAGGGAGCAGCGTACCGATGCGATCCAACTCTACTTTGAGCAGGGGGCGGTCCTGGCGCAGCAGGTCCAGCGGTAGGGCCAGGAACGCCTCGATCCGAGCCCTCAAGATGCGATAGGCTGTCAGGAAGGCTGCGTCGATCTCCTGATCACTGCCCGCCGCATGGGCAGGATCCTCTACACCCCAGTGGCTGCGTAGCACCGGGCCTAGATACGCCGGGCAGGTTTCGCCGGCGGCGCTGGCGCACACCGTAATCACGATGTCCGGCGTAGCCGGCAGATGATCCCAAGACTTGCTGTGATAGCCGTCGGTGGCGATCCCTTCTCGCGCCAGCAGCGTCAGCGAGCGCGGGGGCACCTGCCCGGTTGGCTGGCTGCCGGCGCTCATTGCATGCCAGTCGGCCGGCGCCAGGTGATTGAATACCGCTTCAGCCAAGATGGATCGACAGGAATTGCCGGTACACAGGAACAGCACATTGACCGTGGCTTGGTTCATGGCAGGTTTCCTTTGGCGCTCAGCAGCAGCCGCTGCCGGGCGCACAGGTGTTCTTGGGTGTGATCTTGACCGTGGAGGTCTTCGGCGCACAGCAAGCGCTGGCTGGTTCGCCGGGGGCAGATTCTCCGCCGTTGAAGGTCGGGATCGACGCCAGCGTCTGATAGCTCTCCCAGGCAAGGCCGGAAGGGTCGGTCACCCAGTGCTTGTTCGACTCGGCGTAGCAGCAGGCGGTGCCGGTCTGCGTCACCATGCTGATATCGGCGGCCTGCAGTTGGTGCTGCAGTTGTGCCAGCTCTTCCTCGCTGTCCACCTGAAAGCCCAGATGATCGACGCCAGCGGCGGCGCCGCGGCTGGAGATCGCAAAGTTGAGGCGCGGATCCTCCAACATCCACTTGGCGTAATCGGTCTTCTGCACCGTGGGCTGCGCGTTAAACAGCGCCGAGTAGAAGCGGATGCTGTCTTCCAGGTTGGCTACCGCGACGTGTACGTGAAAGCGTTTCATGATCGAACTCCCGTGCGAATCGTTACTGGCACGCGCCATCGCAAGGCGCGATGCTGCTCGCCGGCGTGCAGGCCTCGCCGCGGCAGCAGTTCTCGGTCAGAAAGCCCAACAGGCCATTCATCTGCTCGTAGTTGGCCGAGTAGTAGATGAAGCGTCCCTCCTGGCGGGCCAGGACCAGCCCGGCGTGAGACAGCTCTTTCAGGTGGAAGGACAGGGTGGCGTTGGCCACGGCGAGCCGCTCGCCGATCTGGCCAACTGCCAGACCTTCGGGGCCTTGCTGGACCAGCAGTCGGTAGATCGCCAGGCGCGTGTCCTGCGCCAGGGCAGCCAAGAGGGTGACAGCGGTTTTGGTTTCCATATTTCTATATTTATGGAAATAATGATTGGAGTCAAGTAGTGTCACGTAGCTGACCAACAGATAGTCAGATGTCAATTTTCCCAAAAGATCCCAAAAAAATTCAAGATACCAGGCTTTGCTCGGGTAGTTTGCAAGGTTTGTTTTCAATCCATTTAGCTGCTCATTTCTGTTTGAAGCTGATCATTTCTGCTTATTCCTGCTCATATCTGCTCGCCCGCTCATCCGCTTAGCGGCTTCAATTATTGTTCCCTCCAAGCGATTCACATGGAGTCAGCGGTCAGGAAGGCGCAATGCATTCTCGATCCTCCAGGTGATGGCTGATCTTGTTTTCAACTACTTGGAGTCAATATGAGCAGTACCCAAATTCACTTTCCGCAAACTTGTGTGATGCTGACCACGAATGCGTTGGCTGAGCAGCTTGGCATGCGAGCGCAGTCTTTGCGCAAGCGTTTCGCCGCTACAGGCAGCTACTTTGGCGTTCGGCCGGTCAAGCTGCCGAATGGCCAATTGCGCTGGCCTACAGATGCTGTCGAACGTTTGATGAAAGGGCGCGCTGCATGAAGCCTCACAATTCTTCCCTTCCGCGCCAAAGCTACTTTCCTATGCTGACCTTGCCGAAGAAGCTCCAGAGTGCGGTTTGTGCTACGCAAGCACTGATTCAAGCACCGGACTCGATGGTGGCCACGCTGGGCATCGCCGTCATGTCCGAAGCCGTGCAAGGCCTGGGCAGCGTGCAGATCCCGAATGGGCCGCTTTGCCCTCTGTCTAACTGGGGGTTGATCATTGCCGACACGGGCGTGGGGAAAACGCCTTCTTTGAATATGATGCGCAAGCCGCTGGTTGAATTTGAAAATGCAAGGCATCGGCAGTATGAGCAAGCGATGGCAGACTTCCAAGCAGAACATCGTGCATGGGATCTGGAACGGGCCGAGTACGAGCAGGCCTTGCGCAAGGTGGTTCGGAAAGGAGGGGACACGCATGCCTGCAAGCAGCGCTTGACCCAGCATATGGCGGAAGAGCCGAAGCGTCCACGCAAGACCATGCTGACTTATCAAGATGCCACGCCTGAGGCCTTCTGCCAGGGGCTGTGCGATCACTGGCCGAATGCGAGCTTGGTAAACGATGAAGCTGCCAGTTACTTCAACGGCCATATGGGACAGGCGATGGCGATGCTCAATCAGCGCTGGGAGATTCAATCGCTGTCCATTGAGCGGGTTTCGCGGGACAAGCCCATGTTCGTGCAAGATCCCCGCGTGGCACTGATTCTGGCGATTCAACCCGGCCCCTTTGAGCGATACATGGAGCGCAGTGGACAGGAAGCGCGCGAACTGGGAGCGATGTCTCGCTTTCTGGTATGCCGTCCGGACAACAATCAAGGCAACCGTTATGTGGGGCCGCTCGAAATCGATCCGCAAGAGCTGAGCGGTTTTCATGATCGTGTGACGCAGTGCTTGCAAGACAGCATAACTACCGATGGCGAGCCCTTGCCGGAAAAACGCGTCTTGACCTTTAGCCCGGAAGCGGCCCGGCGTTACCATCAGATACGCGAGCAAATTGAGGTTGCCATGCGTCCTGGCCAGAGCTTGGCGAATGTGAAGGATTACGCGGCCAAGGCGCCGCGCCACTTGGCTAGATTGGCAGGCGTGTTCGAGTATTTCGAAACCGGTCATACCATCATCAGCTTGGACATGCTGGAGCGAGCCTATGCCGTGATGACCTGGTACATCAACGAGTACATCCGAATCTTTGTGCCGCCGCCGGAGCGCTCTCAGGAACAACAGGACGCGGATCGACTGCAATCTTGGTTGCATCAGTTCGCCCACAAACGATGCAACCGCTACTTGATTAAGAACGACATCCGCAAGCATGTACTGAGCGAGCTGCGCGACAAAGCACGTTTGCAGCGGGCTCTTGGGGTGTTGCAGCAGCGAGGCTGGATCATGGAGTGGTTGGTAGGGAAGGTGGGTGTGATCGATATGTTGCCTAATCACTTCAGGGACCACGTAGCGCTGAACGCCGCACTGCAGACTTATCGCGCCTCCCGCTGTAAGCCTGGCTTCTAACCCTGCTCGATTGCGCCAGCTGCGGTCGGGCCGCAGCGGCGCAGATGGCGCTAGCAGATCTCAACCGGTGACCTTTATGGTTGCCGGTTTTTTTTGCCTTAAACCAGATTCGAACGCACGTTACTTTAAATCCAAACTCTTAATCCTGTTATTTCTTTGTGTGTGGATTTTGCAACAGAGAACGAGGGAAATCCTTCGTTGACTTACGGTGCTTTATTTTGATTCGCAGGCATCTTATTCCGGAGTTGAATTTTAAGAGTTGACGTTATCGGTGGTTAACTGGCTTACTAGTCGAAACTTATTGAGTGGATGGGGAGGATTCGCTAAGTGGTCTTGCTATTTTTCTTTGTAATGGATGGAAAGGAGAACAATAACTCTGTATGTCAATGTGATTTATAAATCATGCGTAATCGGTGCATTTTTGACATCAACGTGCCGGTGTGCCTTGTATTTTTGATGCTATTGCATTCTGGTATATGTTTATTATTAAAATGTTCTTTTCTTTTAATAAGAAGGAGAAGGTTTATTTAGATAGTCCTGTTAAGGCTGCATTGTTGATATTGCATATCCATGACTCGTAAGGGAGCGAGCCAGGCATCTCATTTGCAATGATTAAATTATTGCCAGTTAACCTTATTCATTGAGAGGCTAAAGGAGTTTTCATGAATTCTTCTTTTCAACCTGATTATGCATTTTCAACTGATAATTGTCAGAGTGCTATCAATTTAATCCTGAGCTGTAAGCATAATGGCTACAAAAGGATTATGGGGGTACGTGTAGATTTTCTGATTAAAGAAGAATTTCAGCAGAGCATGTCTTTTTTTGAAATTCAGGATTATAAGACAAGGCTATGGAATAATCGTCGCGGGAAGACTAGTATATTTGAGCACTGTCTGGGTTGGGTATGGGCTTTGGAATATACGGAAAAAGCTGGCTATCACTACCACTGCTTGTTTGTGTTTGATGCCGATAAGGTTCACGCGGATGCGTACTATGGTGACCAGATAGGTGAGTATTGGATGGCCATATCACAAGGGAAGGGGTGCTACAACAACTGCAATCGGAATAAGCAACAGTACTATCACCTTGGTGTTGGGAGGATACACTTGGACAGTGAAAAGGAGCTGAGCAATCTTTGTAATGCCGTTATCCCATATCTTGCCAAGAACGATGATCAAGTGCGATCTGCGATTGATTGTGATGCGATGGCAATGGGTGTATTGCCTATGAGAGTCCGGACCTTTGGCTGTAGTAATAACTTAAAGCTTTGGTAGATTGCCCTACAGATAGTGATGTGTTGGTGGGGAAATAGTCCAGTGTTTTGCTACAAACTTTGCAGATAGACTGCCAGGTTGTTCAAATCATCCTCATCGAGTCCATGAATAATGGCTTGCATTGCCACCGCGGAGGGGCGTTGGCTGGTAGAGAAAACATGCAGTTGCTTGAGTAGGTAGGCAGCATGCTGGCCCGCTAGACGGGGAGCCTGCTCGGTCCCCTCTGCTTGATTACCATGACAGGCAAAGCAGGCAGGTACGGCATCACCTTTCCATGCAGGAAAATTTCTTTTCCTGCCGCAATTTTCGCAGCCTCACCACCGGCCGCGTTGGGCTTAGGCTTCTGTCCTGCGAAATAGGCGGCCACACCTGCGATTTCCGCATCGTTAAGTCCTCCGGCGACACCCCACATGGGCGCTGTTGCACAAATCCTTCTCCACCGCAGCTTGGTAGGATAGCGGCATGACCAAGCCCGCTCCAAAACGCTATCGAACGACCAACTGGAACGCCTACAACCAAGCCCTGATCCAACGCGGCTCTCTGTCCGTTTGGCTGGACACGAGCATGTCATGGCAGGCCGCTCCTCGTGGCAAACGCGGACGGGCGCAGACCTATAGCGATGTGGCTATTCATTCTGTTTGACTATCAAGAACCTGTTTGGACTGCCTTTGCGGCAGACCATCGGTTTCATCCAAAGGGCACCTCGAAAAACCCCGGGGTGCCCTCAGCTGGTAAAATTATACCGTCCAGACTCTTGCCGAGCTTGAGCCCGATGAAACCACGCAACGCCATCAAGAAAGACCTGTTCGCCGCCGACCACCACCGGCAGAAGATCGACCACCTGGGCGACCCTCTGGTCGAGATCGAGAAGCACATCAACTTTGCCGCCTTGGCGGCCGAGGTCGATCGGGTCGCGCCTCGGCCAGTCAGCCAGCAGGGCGGCCGCCCGCCGTTTCCGACCGAAACGATGGTGCGGATTCTGGTCCTCAAGCGGCTGTACAACCTGTCCGATGAACAAATGGAGTATCAACTGCTCGACCGGATGAGTTATCAGCGTTTCTGTGGGCTGGGCCAGGCGGTCAACATCCCTGACCGCACCACGATTTGGACCTTCGAGAATCGGATCGGCGAAACCGGGGCCCGTGCACTGTTCGATGGCGTGTCAGCACAATTGCTCAAGCAAGGCTATATCGCGCGCGGCGGCCAAATCATCGACGCGACGTTGGTGCCAGCGCCGAAGCAGCACAACAGCAGCGACGAGAAGATGCTGCTCGATCAGGGCGCAACGCCGGCCGATTGGAAACCCGCGAAGCGGCGCCAGAAGGACCAGGATGCCAGCTGGACCAAAAAGCACGGCAAATCCTACTTTGGCTACAAACTGTCGGTGAACGTCGACAACAAATACAAGCTGATCCGCAAGTTCAAAACTGATACGGCCAGTACGCATGACAGCCAGCATTTCGACAACGTCTTCGATACCAGCAATACAAGCCGGGATGTTTACGCCGACCGAGGCTATCCGTCCGAGGCCCGTGGAGCGCAGCTTGCCCAAGACAGATTTCGGAATCGGATTCAGCGAAAGGGGCACGCCAACAAGCCGCTGTCCGAGTGCCAGCAGCAGCGCAACCACCGCATCGCCAAGGTTCGTGCCCGTGTCGAACACGTGTTCGCCATGATTGATCAGATGGGAGGCAAGTTGGTCCGCACAATTGGCCAACCGCGCGCGAACTTTGCGCTGACGATGATGGCGACCTGTTACAACCTAAAGCGCTTGGTGTTCCTCCGGAAAGCCGGAATCGTGGCCTTCTGACGCCCGAAATGGGCTGAATCGCTGCGTTGAGCGGTGATCCGTTGCAGAAAACGATCCGAATATGGCCGCAAGCGTCATGCTGTTGTTAGGCTTGCTGAAAAGCTTGGGTTATTCGAGATGCCCCAAAGTCTGCTCAAGCTGGCCGGCTTAGGCTGGGGCGCCCCCGACTACAGCACGTTGTCCAGACGGCAGCAGACGCTGCAGGTCAGAATTCCCTATCAGAAAAGTTCAGGCGCGCTGCATCTGCTGGTGGATAGCACCGGCATCAAGATGCTGGGCGAAGGTGAGTGGAAAACCAAGAAGCATGGCGCGGAATATCGCCGGCAGTGGCGCAAGGTGCATCTGGGCATCGATGCGGAAACCCTGCAGATCCGCGCCATCGAGGTGACAGATAACCGCCAGGGCGATGCGCAAATGCTGCCTTCGCTCTTGGCACAAATCCCCGCAGATGAGCCGATAGCCTGTGTGAGCGGCGATGGGGCTTTCGATACCAAGGCATGCCACGAGGCGATTGCCGCGCGGGGCGCGATCGGGTGCATTCCGACCCGCAAGAATGCGAAACCATGGAAAGGAAACTCGCTGGGTGTGCTGGCTCGCAACGAGATCCTGCGGGCGACCAAACGACTAGGCCGGGCGATCTGGAAGCGTTGGAGCGGCTACCATCGCTGCAGCCTGGTGGAAACCAAGATGCATTGCTTCAAACGGTTGGGTGAAAGGGTGACGGCCCGTCGCTTCGATAGCCAAGTGGCAGAGCTGCAAGTACGCGCTGCCATCTTGAACCGTTTCAGCATGCTGGGCCGTCCATACACGGTGGCGGTGGCATAAGTCCGCTTGGGAAAAGGGGAAACTCGCCCTGTTCAGGATTTATGCAACAGCGCCTCTGGGATGCAACAGCTAGCTTGCTCCCTGATTTGCTTACGGGTTATTGAGAAATTTTGTTATCGGCTCTAAATGGGTGTTGAGATTCCGATAGCGCGGTAGCTATATGGTGCTACTCGAATTAGGCTTCTTTCCATCCCGTCGAAATATCTAGAATGGCATGCGCTTTGGCAACGTCGGCTTCTCCACCGTGTATCACCAGCACATATTTATCGGCTTTCAGCGCGGTTTCGTATTTCACTGCCTGTTCGGCGTTAATGCCAACTCGGGTCAGCGCAGCGCCTAATGCGGATACCCCGCCCACAATCGCCGCGCCTTCCAGGGCACCGACCAGTGCTGCAACAACCGGGCCGGCCATGGCAACCATTCCCACGCCAGGCAAAAAGAAAACCGCGGGAGCAAGCAGTAATCCCCATAAACCACCCCAAAATGCGCCTATGCCTCCCCAGGCTTTCATTTTGTCGCCTACGGTATAAAAACCGACCGGGTTTTCCTCGCTGTGGTAGCCTTTCCCAATGACAGATAGTTTTTTTACGTCGAAACCACCTTTGCTTAGCAGGCGGATGGCATCCTCCGCTTCTTGATGGGTGTTGTAAACATAAACTGGGGATTGTGCTGAGCTCATGATATTTCCTTTAAGGATGCATGATTTAAAATGCCTTTGTCATATTGATCTAGATTACTACCTTGATTCTATTGATCACCTGATGTACGCCCGGCATGCCCCAGGCGGCATGATCGGCTAATTCGCGTTCAGACCAGCTATGCACTGAACCATTCAGAATCACATCTGATCCCTGAATGGTTACGGAAATGCTGTCCATATCGGCTATGGCCCGGCGGCGAAGCGCATTTTCCACACCACCCTTCACCTCGTTCATGGATAGTTTGGGGCGGATGGCGATATTGTCGCTCACGCCGGTGACACCCAGTAAATGTCGTACCATCCGTGTAGCGATTTGGCGCTGATAATCCCATTCCACCGTTCCAGATAGCGTGACCCAACCCTTTTCCACCATGACTTGCAAACCTTCTTTAGGTATTTCAGCCATTTGTTGCAGTAGATTGGCGACTGATCGGGATATATCGGCATCGTCACGCCGGTCTGCATTCGGTAATTGGACATCCATTTCAATGGCCAGCGCTTTGACGCCGGCTACGCGCAGCGCCGCGCGCTCCGCTGCCCATTTTTCGGCATAACTGCTGACATGTCCGGTTAGCGTTACCGCGCCATCACTAGCAGATACGCCTACATGGGTGGCATTGATAGATGGGTCCCAATTAAGTTCCGCTATTACATCCTGTTGTAATTGCATATCGTTTTTCATCGCGTGATCTCCAGGCAGCCATTAAGAATCTGTAGATTGGCATTCGGTTTTTGGATGGTCTGTTCGATAACGTACATAGGGGAAAATCAGGTTGGTGACGTCGATTGGGGGATGACTAAGCAGATATTGATCTGAAGAGGTTGGATACTAGCAGTATGCTGAATGCGAAGAATGGGCCGGCCGGGTAGCGTTTTTGTGCAGCGCCTCGCGTGGGTTGTCCTATTTCCGGCGATTATATTGCGCGAGGCGGCACCGAATTCCGATCAGGAATAATTAGTGGGTGGTCGATGTGGTCTATCAAACAGCGTTTCAAATACCGGACTTTATTTCAATGCGGTGGATTCGACCGGGTTGGCGTGGTTGGCGGAGGCGTGGGGCGTGGCCTGTCGCTTGGAGGCGCGGCTTGTGCCAGCGGCGACCATTGGATTCAGGCTGTCCACCATGGTGCTCGGGATCAGAATGGTGGTGCCGCGCTCCTTGGTGGTTTCGTAGATGATGTTCATTGCCCGCAATTGCAGCGCGGCCGGGTGGTCGGCATAGACATTGGCCGCCTCGACGAACTTGTTGGCGATTTCGGCTTCGGCGGACCCCAAGATGATGCGGGCCTGCTTTTCTCGTTCGGCCTGCGCCTGACGCGACATCGAGTCCTGCAACGCCACTGGTATGGCAACGTCGCGGATTTCCACTGAGCGCACCGTAATGCCCCATTCCGCGGTCTTTTCGCCTATCTTGCGGCACAGTTCCTGGTCGGTGCTGCGGCGGTCGCTCAGCAGCACGCCCAGCATCGATGAGCCTATCATTTCACGCAGCGAGGTCTGCGCCACGCGGTCTATAGCCTGGCGATAATCAGTGATGGCCAGCGCCGCCTTTTGCGCGTCATGGACATGCCAGAAGATGATGGCATCCACGTTCACTGGCACCGTGTCGCGGGTCAAGGCCTGTTCGGCATTAAAGGCGGTGGTCTGGATTCTTTCGTCTATGGTTGCCACCACGTTGTCTACCACCGGGATGATCAAGAACAGGCCCGGTCCGCTGACTCCGCGCAATTTGCCGGCGCGCAACGCCGTCGCAATCCACCATCGCTCCCCTCCTGCATCGCCGCTGATGGGAGTGATGCCATGACAGACACCTCGTCCTCCGCGCCAAGCGCTGTCGACCACAGCCTTTCGCCGCAACAACTGATGGCGTTGGAAGCCGAACTATTGCAGGCGCGCGATGCCTTGCTGCGCGCCAGCCGGGAAACGGAGCGCCATCTGCAAAGCTTCCTTGCGATCTCCGACGCAGACGAACGCGGCCAACAGGCAGAGGAGCATAGGATGGACTTGACGGTTCAAGAGAGGGAAAAACTGCAATTGCAGCGGATAGATCAAGCCTTGCAACGCATACGCGACGGCAGTTACGGCTACTGCGCAGTCAGCGGCGAGCCCATCGGAATAGACCGCCTTAAGGCTCAACCCACCGCTACGCTATCGCGCGCTGCTCAGGAAAAACTGGAAGCCTGGCAAAAACGGAGCTAGCTATTCTGCTATGGCAGCGGCCCGGACAGGCGTTGATACTCCTTCTTCACCACTTCGTAGCATTCGCAGGTGCGCTGCTCCAGCCCAAAACGATCGAGAATGGTGATATGCCCCCGCACATAGCGGATCAAACCGGCCTTCTGCAACTTCAGGGCGGCTTCGGTCACGCCCTCGCGGCGGACGCCCAGCATATTGGCGATCAACTCCTGGGTCATGACCAACTCGTCCCCGGCCAAGCGATCCAGGCTCAACAGCAGCCAGCGGCACAATTGCTGATCCAGCGAATGGTGGCGATTGCAGACCGCGGTTTGTCCCATCTGGGTGATCAAGGCCTGGGTATAGCGCAGCAGCAGATGCATCATCGGCCCCGCGCGATTGAACTCGTCTTTCAAAGCCTGCGCTTTCAAGCGATAGCCATAGCCGGCGCTTTGCACCACGGCGCGGCTGGGCGTGGTCTCCCCGCCCATGAACAGGGCGATGCCGACAATCCCCTCCCAGCCCACCACCGCGATTTCCGCCGAAGCCCCATCCTCCATCACATACAGCAGCGACACGATCGCTGTCGTTGGAAAGTAAACATGGCTCAGCGCGCAGTCCGGCTCATACAGCACCTTGCCCAAGGGCATTTCTACCGGCTCCAGATGCGGGCGCAGCCGCAACCACTCAGCCTCCGGCAATCCGGCCAGCAAACCATTCCGCCTAGGATTATCGTCGATGGTCATCATCCCTCCCGAGTGAGCGCGCGCTGGGCCGGCTCGCATGAATCGGCAATTATCCAGCATATGCAATGCCGTTAATCTTTACTATGGCTGCCAATCATTGCGCGCTATGTGTGACAGCGTACAGATCAATCGCGGGAAAAGCGCCAATTCTTAAGCACTGTCACAAGCTGTTTACGATCCGTGTCCGTCTGCGGCCGGTGTCTGCCGGATGGAACGCGCCGCCAGGAGCATCGCCATGAACCCCATCACCTTATTCATTATCACCACCTTGTTCCTACTAGGCGCGCTGGCCAATTTCCAGGGCTATCTAGCGCCGGCCATTGTGCTATGGGTGGCCGCCGCCATCGTGTCGCAATCCTTACGCATGGCCAATACCTGGCAAAAATGTGTGGTGTGGCGGCAGCCTCTTGCCCATTGCTCTCCCTTTCCAGCCGCATGGCTTCAGACTCCGCCATCTCGTACAAGGGATAGATATGCGAAGGCGGAGGATGCTGGGCATTGTGGACAGACCAGCCAACAAAATGTCCCGCGGTGTTGCGTTCGGTTTTGATGTGGTATCTGGGCATGGGAGACTCCTTCACGCGTGATTCGTACTCGGCTTCAAGGTTGAGCGCCTGCGATGGAACAGAGTTCAGTACTGCCGAGCGTGCGGCAAGGATGGGTAGCGGTCTGTGCGTTGGAGCGCACATGCCAAATCATTTGGCCTGGCGCCGCATGGTTTCTGGAGCCGGCGCGCCGCCCTTGGCCGTGCCGATGGTACGACGAGGCGGCGCAAGGCGGCATCAGATTGGGATGGGCTTAACGCTTGATGAGCGAAATCTTGGTGCCTTCTATGCTCAGGCTGGCCATCAGGCCTTCCTGGTCGAAGATGAAGGCATAGGCGTCGTTGCGCAATGTCGTCGAGCTCAAGTTTTTCGCCGTGCCGGCATCAACCACGACTACGCTGGGGCCGGTGCCGATTTCCCAACCCATGGACTTTTTCAGATAGCGGACGGCTTTCTGATTCATCAGAAATACTACATAGCCATAGGATTCCGCGCCTGCCTGCCATCCCCAGGATGCGGTGACTGAGTTGTAGTAGCCGTTGGGTTGGCCTCCTTCCAGCAGCACGCCTTCGCCGTATGCGCCGCCAAAGATCAGCCCGGCTTTGACAATCTTGGGAAACACCAGGATGGCGGAGGCCTTGTGGGAGAGACTTTCCGCCGCAGGGCTCGTTTGATACAGCATGTGCAGCGATTGCAGGGCGGCCTCATCCAGATCGCGCGCCGATTCGGCCAGGGTATAGGCGCTAGCCAGACACAGCATCAGCCCGGTGGCGGCCAGCAATAGGGCTTTCTGTAGATTGTGTAGGGGATTGATCATGGTGGAACTCCTTGAAAGGGGTCTGAGACTCTCCTCGAATGCTATGGCGTAAAGTTAGGGTGCTTTGTTTCGTAAGCCATGGACATGGTGAGTTTCAGTGCCCATCATATTCGGCAGCGGTGGCGGCCACTGTTCGCCAGCGAACATAACCGACTGTCAATAACGACAGTTGCTATGTGCGTAAGCGCACATATCAATCGCACCCTATCGGGTTATTTTGCCACAGCCTATGCTGCGTCCCGCGCGCCAGCGCGCACGGGACCATGCCGATATGCATGCGCAGGGCAATCTTGGTTTCTTCATCAAAGGAGGCCGGATCATGGCTTGGCAGAATGATATGGAGCAATGGGCGCAACAGATACGACAGCGCAATCCGTTTGCGGCGAGATTGGTTTGGGATGACAGGCAGATCGATTTTGGCGCTTTCGAGCGGCCATTGGTGACGCTGTACGTCAGGGAAGCCTCCGCGCTGCGTTACTTGTTGTCGCCTAGCCTGGATGGTTTGGGCGAAGCTTATGTGCGTGGGGTTTTCGATGTGGAGGGCGCGCTGGATGACATCATAGACTTGGCCTATTCCTTGTCCCGTGGCAGCGACAGCCGCCTTAAGGAGATTGCCAGCTATTTCCGCCACTCGCGCAAGGCGGATCGGCAGGCCATCCAGTACCACTATGATGTGTCTGATACGTTCTACACCCTATGGCTGGACCCGCTGATGGTGTATTCCTGCGCTTATTTCGAAACCGGCGAGGAGTGCCTTGCCGAGGCGCAAGTCAAGAAAATGGATCATATCCTGACCAAGTTGAAGCTGACGCCGGGACAGACCCTGCTCGACATCGGCTGCGGCTGGGGCGGGCTGGTGATGCGGGCGGCGCAACGCTTTGGCGCGCATTGCCTGGGCATCACGCTGTCGCAGAATCAATATGAAACGGCGACAGCCAGGGTGCGCGCCGCGGGCCTGCAAGACCGCATCGAGATCCGCTTGCAGGATTATCGGGACACCCAAGGCCAATTCGATCGCATCGCCAGCGTGGGGATGTGCGAGCATGTTGGTCTCAAGGGCTTGCCGGATTACTTCAGCCGGATCCACAGCCTGCTGCGCGATGACGGGATGGCGCTGAATCACGGCATCACCCTATCCAGCGCGGATAGCCTGGAGGTGCCGTTCGGTGCTGGCCGCTTCATTGAGAAATATGTCTTCCCCGGCGGGGAGCTGCCACATATCGGAGAGGTGCTGCGCACCATGCAGCAGGGCGGGCTAGAGGCGCTGGATGTGGAAAATCTGCGCCGCCACTATGCCAAGACCTTGTCGTGCTGGACAATGAATTTTGAAAACCAGAGCGTTCGCATCCGCCAGGAAGTGGGCGAGGAGAAGTATCGTATCTGGCGGGTATATCTTTCCGGCTGCGCCTACGCTTTCCGCCATGATGTGGTGAGCATCTACCAAGTGCTCTGTCATAAGGCTGGCCGTCATGCCGATGGTTTGCCGTGGTCGCGCCAGTATATGTATGCGCATGGCGATGCAGAGGCAGCAACCATGCCCTCCCCAAACGGATGAGGCAGGATCGGTCGGGGTGGGACGGATTATTGCGAGTCGTGAACTCGCATGTAGTTGATGATGACCCGGACCTCCTTGACGCCCAGCGTCAGATCTCAGACCCGGTCAACCTCGGCCTGGGTATCCACCTGCCCGCTCAGCATGACTCGACCGTTATCGGTTTCCACTCGTATTTCGTACGAGGTCAGATCAGGATCGCGGAACAGCTCGGCTTTGACTTTGCCAGCAATCATGGCGTCCGAGACATAGCTGCTCACCTCGGTGCCTTCGGCATAGGTATCGCCCATGGTTTGCGTCGAGGCGGGCGGGTTGTCCGGCATGGTGCTGACGGTATTGCCGCGGGCGCCTGCAGAAACGGTGATCAGCGCGGCGTAGGCAAGAAACAGAGTAAAGCGGCTTGCGCGTTGCATGGATGGGGTAAGCATGATCGACTTCTTTTGCTCAACCGTAGATCGCCCCGCCTAGGGCGGAGCGATCGCTGTGTCTGATTCGCGGCCAGACAGTCAACCATTGCGGGAGCCAGTGGCGCGCTACCCTGATCCGGGATCAGCGCTCAAGCCGGCTGTCGGCGCTGAGGTTTGCTGTGACTGCGCGTTCAGGCCTTGGGTGGGGTATAGCCAGGAGGGCTTTCGTGAGCCAGCCCGGTTTGGCCGCCAGCCTGCTTGGTAGGAGCGCGCGGAGCGGCGTCGCTGGCAGGATGCTGTTGGCCGGTGGTTTGGGTGGGGCCGACGCCTGGCTTGGCGCTGTCAGCGCACGGCTTTGGGGCCGCGGCGGCATCCTTGGGGGAGGCATTCTGCTGCTTGTGCTTGTCCATGGTGACCTCTTTAGCTATCCAACTTCCCGCAGGATTGCGAGGCGTTGGCAGGCTGACTTTGGGGCTTAAGCGGGCAGATGTCGGTGCGTTATCCAACATAGATAGTAAGCCGGCTCGAAAAAACCGGTTTTGCGAATCATGGCGGCGCTGGATTGCGCTTAGGCGCGGAAGATGTCGAATGTTTCAATCTTGAGCACTCGGCGGATGGCGAAATATCTGGAGATGGCGGCGATGATCCCCACCATGCCAAAGGCCAGCGCCAGGTTCCAGAAGGTGATAATGGTCGCGTAGTTGGGCAGCTGCGAGCGGGCGAGGGTGATCAGCCGCGTGATCAGCCCTATGCCCAGGCCAAAGCCGGTGACCGCGGTGAAAGTAGCCATGAACAGAATCATCACCACCAGCTCGCCTCCTTTTTTGGCACCGATGGCCTTGAGGGTGCCGCATTTCTCCAGATTCTCCAGGATGAAGCTGTAAAACGTCTGGCCGGAGATCGACAGCCCGACGATGAGGCTGATCACCGTCATCAGGTATTGCTTGCGCTGATTGTCGATGGCGTAGTTCCAGGCGCTGGCGCGGACAGTGGTAAGTGACAAGCCTGCGTGGGTTAGCGAACAGACTGCCCTGCCACCCTCGCTCAGGATATAGCAAGGCGAGCCGGTTCTGCTGTCCGGCCGGGCAAGGAATTCAGTGCCTCCGGTTTTTTACGGCGAAGCAGCAAGTTGCCTTCGATGTTCCTGAATGGTTGCCAGCCCGCTCGTTTAGATGGGCTGAGCTGGGCACGGCGGGGCTTCGCTATGGAGACGATCATGAACTATGCAGAGCGCGATATTTACGGGGTGTACCGAGTGAAAGTCCATACGCAGTTAGCGGAGCAGGTGGAGCTGATGGCGGTGAATGAGCTGATCGGCAGCGACGTTTACAACCAGCGCAATGTGTTTCTGGGCGATATCAAGGAAATCATGCTGAACGTGAAAACGGGCTGCATCGCGTATGTGCAATTGTCGATTCGCGGATTGCTGGACCTTGACGGCAAAAGGGTGGCCGTGCCGTGGAGCGCCTTCATGTTTGATGCCGCGAATAATCGCTTGGTGGTGAGTGTGGATCGTTTGCATTTGTGGCAGGTCCCTGACATTGAAGTGCACAAGTGGCTGCATGTGAACCAGCCAACGCCTTTGCCCGACAAGGCGGCCGACTATGGCCGCGGACTCGACTAAATAATCCGGATGTGGCCCTGGCTCCCTTGCTGCAGGTTTTACAGCTTGTGGCAGCGCTGTCACGAAGAGGCGTCTGGGCTGCAATCCTATTGCCATGTCGCGCGCATTGGCCAGCCACGAGTAAGCCATACGCATCCCCACTTAGTTGGATAGCGCACAGACAGTCTGCTACCTAACATTCATGGTAAGGATGCCGACCTCTTGCAATGTCGCGGGCGGTTTGCTTCATAGGAGCATGATCATGGACCCGCTTGTTCAACACGATAGCGATGGCGACATGTTCTGGTTGCCTGAAGAAGATATCAAGTCGCTACCCGAAACCTGGTTACCGACGCGGAAGATACTGCCGGGCTCCACCGAGTACTTCAGTTTCACCACCGAGATCTACGACCCGTTTGACGAGGTGATTCTGCACGATTTGGACCAGTACGAAACGGTTGACGGCGATTGGCCGATGGATGACTGAATCAGCAGCCGGCGAGTTTGGCGCGCAACTCTAACGTTACATCCCGCGGCGGTCGGTCGCTGCCACAGTGGGTTGCGCGACAGGCGATGCCAGAACGCTTGGGCGGTTTGACCGTGCGCCACAATTCCTTTGATGGCAGGCGTAATGTGGACTGCGTTTATCTTCCAGTTTCGACGGGTGTCCGGGAGAATGCCATGTTTGAAATTGTCATTGTCACCTTGCTGATCTTGTGGGCCTTGGGTTTGTTGACGGCTTTCACAATGGGAGGCTTCATCCATATTCTTTTGTTGTTGGCAGTCGTGGCTATACTGGTGCGTTTTATCCAAGGTCGGCCGTTATAAGTGCCAAATAATGGAGTTGATCATGCCGCGCGGCGTGTCGCTTAGCCAGGCAATCATGAGACGATGGGTCCGCAGCCTGAGCGCGCAGCCATGAAGTTCCACGACTATTACGAAACGCTGGGCATTGCGCGCACCGCCACGCAGGATGAGGTCAAGCAGGCATATCGCAAGCTGGCGCGGAAATTCCATCCGGACGTCAGCAAAGAGGCCGATGCGGAGACGCGATTCAAGGAACTCGGCGAGGCCTACGCGGTATTGAAGAACCCTGAGAGGCGCGTCGCCTATGATTTGATGGGCGGCGATCTGAAAAGCGGACAGGACTTCCAGCCGCCGCCTGACTGGGACAGCGGCTTCGAGTTTCATGGCCGCGATTTCGGCGGCGGCACGGCCGATCAGGACGATTTCTTCGAGTCCTTGTTTGGCCGGCGCGCGCGCGGCGGCGGGCACCGTCATGCCCATGGTGTCGGTCGGGATCATCACGCCAAAGTGCAGATTGATCTGGAAGATGCCTACCATGGCTGCCAACGTAGCGTGGAGTTGCGCATGCCGACCCAGACTGCCGACGGCCATGTGGTGCTGCAGACGCGCACCTTGTCGGTGGCCATCCCCAAAGGCATACGGGCGGGGCAACATCTGCGCCTAGCCGGGCAGGGAGGCGCGGCGCCCGGCGGCGGGCCGGCCGGCGACTTGTATCTGGAAATCGAATTCAAGCGCCATCGGCTGTTTCGTGTCGAAGGGAGCGATGTGTTCTTGGATCTGCCGGTGTCGCCGTGGGAGGCGGCGCTTGGCGCATCCGTAGAAGCGCCCACGCCTGATGGTCCGGTTCAGCTCAAGATACCGCCGGGATCCCAGGCCGGGAAACAATTGCGCCTGAAGGGGCGAGGCATTCCCGGCGCCGTGCCGGGCGATTTATATGTGGCGCTGACGATAGTCTTGCCACCGGTGGCGGGCGAGCGGGAGCGCGCTGCCTACCAGGCCATGGCTCATGCCTTTGACTTCAATCCGCGCAGCGCGTTGAAAGGATAGCCATCATGAATCAGAACCAGCCGGCAGTGACTCAGGGCGTGGTGGTGGAGGAGCAACTGGAGCTGACGCTGCTTGAACTGTGCCAGGCCAGCCATGCCGAAGAGGCCTTTGTTATCCGCTGGGTACGGGAGGGCGCGCTGGAGCCGCAGGGCGAGTCGCCGCAGAATTGGCGTTTCCGTGGCGATGCCTTGCGGCGCGCGCGGGTGGCCTGGCGCTTGTCGTGCGATCTAGAGATCAATCCCTCTGGCGTGGCGCTGGTGCTGGATCTGCTGGACGAGCTGCAGGCCTTGCGGGCGCGTCTGGATCGGACTGGCAAGCACTAGCCAGGCATCAGCATGCGCACCACCGCGGCCCCCATCACCAGCGTTGCGATCCAAACCAGAATGGTCATAGGCCGGCTGGCGGTGTATGCCCCCATCACCGATTTTTTGGAAACCAATATGATGATCACCACCATCAAAGGCACGGCGACGACACCGTTGATGACTGCGCTCCAAAACAGCGCCTTCATCGGGCTGATCGGCGAGTACTGGATGCCGAGCCCCAGCAGCATGCTGACGGCGATGATGCTGTAAAAACCGCGAGCGTCGCGCACCTTGCGCTCCAGCCCTTCTTTCCAGCCCATCACCTCCGAGGCCGCATACGCTCCCGCGCCGGCCAGGACCGGCACGCCGATCAGGCCGACCCCAATAATGCCCAAGGCAAACAACAGGTAGGCGGCATTGCCCGCCAGCGGGCGCAATGCGCTGGCGGCTTGCGCGGCAGTGGTGATGTCGGTGATGCCCGCGCTATGCAGCGTGACCGCGGTGGCCAGGATGATGAAGAAAGCGGTGATGTCCGAATAGAACATGCCGCTCCAGGTGTCCCAGCGTATGCGGCGCAACTCCGACGCCGCGACGCGCTTATCCAAGATCAGCGCGCGGCTACCCTTGATGGCCAGCATGTCCTCGACTTCTTCCGATGCCTGCCAGAAAAACAGATAGGGGCTGATGGTGGTGCCAAATACGCCTACTACCACGGCGGCGGCATTGGCATTGGGCGTGAAGCGAGGCCAGACCGTACGCAGAGCGACTTCTGACCATGGCACATGCACGGTGAAAAGAACCGCGGTGTAGGCCAGCAGGGTGAGGGTCAGCCATTTGAGAAAGAACACATAGCGATGATAAGGGACGACACCAGACCCGCTGGACCGGATTCGACAACAAAGTCATCTCGCTTTACGCCCGGGGGATGACTGTTCGGGAAATTCAGGCCCATCTGGAAGAAATGTATGGCACAGAGGTCTCACCCAGCCTGATCTCCTCCATCACGGATTCCGTCACCGAAGAGGTCAAAGCTTGGCAGGCTCGCCCTCTCGATTCGGTTTAGGTGAGTTTGAGGCCAAGTGGGATGATGAGTATTTGCCGATTGGTCAGTCCTGGCGGCGCAACTGGGCTCGGTTAACGCCATTCTTCGACTACCCGCCGGAGATCAGGAAAGTGATCTACACCACCAATGCCATCGAGTCGGTGAATATGAGTCTGCGAAAGCTGACCAAGAATCGGGGCTCGTTCCCGAGTGATGAGGCGTTGCTGAAACTGTTCTATCTGGCGCTGAGGAACATCAGTCAGAAGTGGACCATGCCGATTCGGGATTGGAAGGCAGCGCTGACTCGCTTTACCATTCAGTTCGAGGAACGCATTCCACAGGCGTAACCCAAACCCCGTTTACACAAAAATTCGGACAGGCTTGATCGGAGCAAGCGGGCGGAGGACCGCGTTTTTTCCGCTGGTGGCTGATCAGACAGGTGGGCGCGCCGCGCCGCGGTGCTATGCTGGTCCCGCCGCAGATATTTGCGGCCAGGATTATCCGCCAACCCATCCAGGGAGCCTGCATCATGTCGCCAGCCGAAGCCCGCAGCATCGTGGAAGCCCTTGCCAATGGAATCGACCCGCACAGCGGTCAGCCGCTGCCGCCGCACGCCGCGCTGAGCCGTCCCGAGGTGATCCAGGCGCTGTTTCTCGCCAGCCGGGCCTTGGAAGGGGCCGAGCGGTGCCTGCCGTCGGACAAGATCGGCCGCGGCTGGTCGGCGCCGGAAGAGGCGAGGCTGCTGCAGGCTTTCGACGCCGGCGTGGCCTTGAAGCAGATCGCTATCGCGCACGGGCGCAGCCGCGGCGCGATCGCCGCCAGGCTGTCGCGGCTGGGCCGGCTGGCCGAGGCGGCCTGAGGCCAGATTGAAAAACGGGGCCGTCGGCCCCGTTTCCTTCGTCGGCAAAGCGCTTAAAGCGCGGACGCCGGCGTCACGCCCTTGGGCAGCAGCAACCACATGCTGCCCTGCTGCTTCATCCGGCCGGCGTACATGCCGGCCTCGGTGCCATAGCCCCAGAACAGATCGGCGCGCAGCGCGCCCTTGATCGCGCTGCCGGTGTCCTGGGCGTTGACCAGTCGCGTCAGCGGCTCGCTGGCGTTTGGCCAGGTGGTGGCCAGGTAGATCGGCGCGCCGAGCGGGATGTAGCGCGGGTCTACCGCGATGCTGTAGCCGCCGGTCAGCGGCACGCCCAGCGCGCCTATCGGTCCGCCGTCGTCGCCGGACAGCGGCTTGAAGAAGATGTAGCTGGGGTTGGCGGCCAACAGTTCGTCGCGGCGCTGCGGATTCTTCGCCAGCCAGTCCTTGATCCCCTGCATCGACGCGTCGCCGAGCGTCATCTCGCCGCGGTCGACCAGCCATTTGCCTATCGACTGATACGGATAGCCGTTCTGGTCGGCGAAGCCGACGTGCAGGAAGCTGCCGTCGTCCAGCTGGATGCGGCCCGAGCCCTGAACCTGCAGGAAGAACAGCTCGACGGCGTCCTCTACCCAGGCGATCACCGGCGCGCTGCCGGCGATGCCGCCCTGGTTGATCTGGCCGCGGTTGAAATAGGGCAGCAGCCGCGAGCCGGACAGCCGGCCTTTCAGCCGGATGCCGCGGGGATCGTTGGGGAAGTCGGCCGGATTGAGCTCGATGTCGCCGCCGGCCGCCAGCGCCAGCCGGCCCGGCGCCACCTGCCTGGCGCGCAGCGCGCCGCGACCGCGCTGGCTCATCGGCACATCGACGCTGACCAGGTCGCGCGGCACGCCGTACACCGGCCACGGCGTGCGTTCGGAACGGCTGCGGCTGCCGTTCAGCAACGGTTCGTAATAACCGGTGATCAGACCGCTGTCGCGGCCGCCGTCGCGCAGCTTCCAGGCGGTGAAGCGATTTTCGAAGAAACGGCGCACGGCGTCGGCGTCGTTGGCGGCGAGGACGCCGGCTTCGCGGCAGACGCCGTTCCAGGCCGGCTTCTTCTGCAGCGCGCGACAGCTCTGGCGCAGGCCCTGCAACGAATCGCCGAGCGCCTGGCCGTTCCAGGCCGGCAGCGCGGCGGGGCTGGCGCTGTCGGCGCCGGAGAACGAGGGGCGGGATGGCGAAGGGCCGGTCGGCGGCGTGGTGGTGCAGCCGGCCAGCGCCAGCAGGGCCAGCCATGGCAGCCAGCCTGTCTTCAGTGATTTCAGCTTCATGCTTTACGGCCGGATGGCCTTTCTTTGACGGTGGCTCGGATTGTAACCCGCCAAGCGTCGAGACGGCGGCGTGGCGGACGGCTACAGTGTGATGTCATGGAGCTGCAACAAAACGGAAAAGTTTCCTAGTTAACATGACTCTGTTCCGTGTATGGCATCGGGCCTAGAGCGAGAAATCTGGAGAAAACGATGAAACGAGTTGCAGGGCAAACCTTGTTGCTGGCCGCGCTGGCCCTTTCCGGCGGCTTCGCCGCCCAAGCCCACGCTGATGGCCAGGTGGCCCAGAGCGTCGCCGCCCCGACCGACGCCGAGCTGGCTGCCGGCGTCAAGCAGGCGCTGGACGCCGATCCGGAGCTGAAGGCATTGAATCTGCAGGTCAGCAGCGCCAAAGGCGAGGTGACGATAGCGGGCGAGATGACCGAGGACCAACAGATGTTCAAGGCCGGTCAGATCGCCGAGAAGGTGCCGGGCGTCAAGTTCGTCATCAACAAGATGGAACAGAAGGGCTGATCATCCGCTTCGGGTGACGGAATGTGCGAAAAGCCGGGCCTTGCCCGGCTTTGTCGCGTCTGGCGTCAGCTTTCCAGCGCCAGCAGTTCGGCCATGGTCTGGCGGCGGCGGATCAGCCGGGTGGCGCCGCCGTCTATCAGCACTTCCGCCAGCAGCGGCCGGCTGTTGTAGTTCGACGACATCGTCGCGCCATAGGCGCCGGCGTTGTGGAAGACCATCAGGTCGCCGATTTGCGCCGGCGGCAGCGGCCTCGTCTCCACGGTGCCGCCTTCGCGCTGGGTGAACACGTCGCCGGATTCGCACAGCGGGCCAGCCACCACGGTGTCGATTTGGCCCGCCTTCGCGCCGCCGTCGGCGTCCAGCAGCGTGATGTGGTGGTAGCTGCCGTACAGCGACGGCCGCATCAGGTCGTTGAAGCCGGCGTCCACCAGCACGAAGTGGCGGCGCCCCATGTCCTTGACCGCGCGGACCTCGGCCAGCAGCGCGCCGGCCTCGGCCACCAGGAAGCGGCCCGGCTCGATCTCCAGCCGCACCGGATGGCCCAGCTTGTCGGCGATGCGCCGTCTGGCCGCGTCCCACAGCTGGAAGTAGTGATCGGTGTCGATGCGGGCGTCGCCGTCGCGGTAGGGGACGGACAGGCCGCCGCCGGCGGAGATCGCCTCCAGGTCGCAGCCCAGCGCCGCCACGGTGTCGACCATCGCGCCGCAGACCCGCTCCAGGTGGCCGTAGTCGACGCCGGAGCCGATGTGCATGTGCACGCCGACCAGCCGCAGGCCGTGCCGCCGCACCGCGGCCAGCGCCTCGGCGAGTTCGCCGTGCCAGATGCCGTGCTTGCTGTTCTCGCCGCCGGTATTGGTCTTCTGGCTGTGTCCGTGGCCGAAGCCGGGATTGATGCGCAGCCAGACCGGATGGCCGGGCGCGACCTCGCCCAGCTGATGCAGCATGTCGATGGAGCCGGCGTTGACCGGAATGCGCTCGGCGACGACCTTGGCCAGCGTCGGGCGGTCCAGCAGGTCGGCGGTGAAGACGATGTCGGCCTGTTCGCCGCCGCGGTAGCCGGCGGCCAGCGCCCGCTCGATCTCGCCGAGCGACACCGCGTCCACCTTGACGCCCTGTTCGCGCATCAGCCGCAGGATGTGGGTGTTGGAGTTGGCCTTCTGCGCGTAGCGTATGGTGTCGAACGCCTTCAGCTCGGCGATGCGTTCGCGGATGGTGTCGGCGTGGTAGACCCACAGCGGCGCGCCGTACTGGCGGGCGATGCTGGCGAGCTGGCGGCTGTCGAAGGCGTGCATGGCGGTGTTTCCGTTTCAGAAGTCCTCCATCATGGTCCAGTCAGGTACAAAAATAAAATAGCAATTTGTCGGTATGGCTTTCATTTATGATATGGATTTGCCATCGAGGGCGGTCGGCCATGTCCATCAATCTGCGCCATGTCGAGGTGTTCCGGGCGGTGATGACCACCGGCAGCGTCAGCGGCGCCGCGAGGCTGCTGCATACCTCGCAGCCGACGGTCAGCCGGGAGCTGGCGCGCTGCGAGCAGCTGCTGGACCTTGTCCTGTTCGAGCGGGGCCGCGGCCGTCTGCGGCCGACCCAGCAGGCCCTGCTGTTGTTCGCCGAGGTGGAGCGCAGCTTCGTCGGCTTGCAGCGCATCGCCGGCAGCGCGGCGGCGATACGCCAGTTCGCCGGCGGCCAGCTGTCCATCGCCTGCCTGCCGGTGTTCGCCCAGGCTCTGCTGCCGTTGGCCTGCGCCGATTTCATCGCCGCCTTCCCCGATGTCGGCGTCGACATCAGTCCGCAGGAGTCGCCGTGGCTGGAGGAGTGGCTGGCGGCGCAACGCTGCGACCTGGGGCTGAGCGAGCAGCAACAGGCGCCGGCCGGCTGTCTGGCGACGCCGCTGTGGCAGGGGGACGAGTTGTGCGTGCTGCCGGCCGGCCATCCGCTGGCGGGCAAGTCCAGGCTGGAGGCGCGCGATTTCGCCGGCCTGTCCTTCATCAGCCTGGCCGCCAGCGACAGCTATCGCCAGCAGGTGGACGCCTGGTTTGCCGGCGCCGGCGTGTCGCGCCGGCTGCAGCTGGCCAGCCAGCACGCGGCCTCGGTTTGCGCGATGGTCAGGCTGGGCCTGGGCGTCGCCATCGTCAATCCGCTGACCGCATTGGCAGAGAGCGATCGGGGCCTGGTGGCGCGGCCGCTGGCGGTGTCGATACCGTTTCGCGTGCAGCTGGTGCTGCCGCAATTCCGGCCGGCCTCGCCGCTGCCGCAGCGCTTTGCAGAGGCGCTGGAGCGGCAGGTGGCGGGACTGGACGCGCGGCTGGCGGCCTTGTCCACCTAGCCCTGGAACGCCAAAGCCCACGCCCTGCTGCGCGCCGCACTGCTTGAAAAAGATGTTGAACGGACGCTAAGGCTTCAGCGTGGCCCAGGACTTGGGATTGTCGGATGCCGCCGGCGGGCCGTTCGGGCAGTCGGACGCGAACAGACAGCACCATTGCGGCTTGACCGGACACATCTGCGCCACCTGGTCCCAGGTTCGGGCCGGATCCGGCCGCTCGGCACGGAAGTTGTCGTAGTTCTGGCTGACGATGGGCGCGTTCGGCTCCGGGCTGGGATCGCCGGAGAAGTAGAACGATTGCGGGTGGCGGTACGGCGGGACGCCGGGCTGGCCGGCGTCCCGCGTCGCTTTCTTGTTGAAGGCGTAGCCGAACAGGATGTTCTGCGGGCCGACCAGCCGCGAATAGGCTTGCAGGCTGTTGTCCAGATGGCTGCTTTCCGCCTTGTTGTACGGCAGGTGGCGGATGAAGTCCTGCCGCGGCGGATGGTTGTTCAGCGAGAACTGGCAGCACTGCGGCATGCCGGGCAGGCGGTCGTCGTAGGTCAGGAAATAGGCTTTGTTGCCCAGCGAGACGAAGCTGCAGCTGTAATGGTTGCTGCCGGGGAATATCGGCAGGCAGCGCTTGTCGTAATGCTCCATCATCGCGCCGCTGCCGTCGCCGTCGGGCGGAACGTAGCTGGCGTCGTAGTAGCTGGCGCCGTGGGACACCTCGTAGTCGTCCGGCGTCAGGCCCTTCGGCGGCGAGGCGTACGGCGGCGGATATTTGTCGTAGCCGCTGAATACCCGGTACATGGTCCATTCGCTGACCCACCACTTGGGGTAGCGCGGGTTGCTGGGTTGGCCGGACTGGCGCGGGTAGCTGCAGTTGAACGGCGGCAGACAGCCCTTGTCGTTGTGTACGCCGCCGGTGTAGTAGGTGTGGCGCAGACGGGCCGCCAGTTCCTGCCAGGGCAGCGGCGGGGTGGCGAGAGGCTCGGCCGCCGCGGCGTACAGCGGCAGCAACAGCAGCAGCGGGGCCAGACGGTGCGATATCGACATGGGGGTTTCCTCCGACGGGTGGCGATATTGCAGGGATAGCCGGCCGGCCGCGTGGAGGAACCTGTCCTTTGTATATGTTTTTTAAGATTAATCTTGCTGAGCTGTCGATTTCACGATAGGCGACGGCATTTTGCAATGATGTTGCAAATATTAACAATTATGAAAATTAAAATTTCATTATTTAGCCGGCATGACGGTTTGACACGCGACGAAGCGGCCGCAGCCGTGGATTCGTGTCATCTCGTTTGACATATTTTGCCATCGGCGAGGCATGTCCGATTGACAGCGATGGCGGCTTGCTTCATCAATAGTCCCTGAATGCTATCTTTATGCCGGCAAGTCGAATTTATTTGGCATTTTCAGTAGATGGCAGAAATTTAGCCCAACTTTCAGTAGTGCCCACTGTCTGTCTCACCCTGCGTGACCGGCGTTGGCCGGCGCCGGGAGCGTCGTTGTCATCCGCCGGCGGGAGATCGTCCCGGAGGCGGCAGTTCCAGCATGACAAGGAACCGATTATGACGTCGACCGCGCTCAATCCGCTGCGGCAACCGAAGCCGTTTTACCTGATCTTCTCGATCGAATTCTGGGAGCGTTTCGGCTTCTACGGCCTGCAGGGCATCCTGGCGGTCTACCTGGTGAAGGCCCTGGGCCTGCACGAGGCCGAATCGTTCACGCTGTTCTCCTCCTTCATCGCGCTGGTGTTCGGCCTGATCGCCGTCGGCGGCTGGCTGGGCGACAAGGTGCTGGGCACCAAGCGCACCATTCTGCTGGGCGCGCTGGTGCTGACCGCCGGCTACGCGATGGTGACCGCGTCGGCGGACAATATCGGCCTGCTCTATCTGGGCATGGGCACCATCGCCGTCGGCAACGGCCTGTTCAAGGCCAATCCGTCGTCGCTGCTGTCCAAGTGCTACGAGGAGAACGACCCGCGGCTCGACGGCGCCTTCACGATGTACTACATGGCGATCAATATCGGCTCGCTGCTGTCGATGCTGGCCACGCCGTGGCTGGCCGACCGTTTCGGCTACGCCCACGCCTTCGCGCTGTCGGTGGTCGGCATGCTGATCACCGTCGTCAACTTCGTCTTCATGCGGGGCTGGGTGAAGGATTACGGCTCCGACGCGGACTTCCGCACGCCTAAGCTGTCCACCTGGCTGGCGGTGCTGGCCGGCGTCGCCGCCGCCTGCGTCGCCGCCGCGCTGCTGTTGAAGCACGAGATCATCGCCAATGTGGTGCTGGCCGTGCTGTCCATCGGCGTGACGGGCCTGTACGTCAAGGAGACGCTGCTGCTGAAGGGCGCCGAGCGCAAGAAGATGATAGTCGCCGCCATCCTGATGCTGCAGGCGACGGTGTTCTTCGTGTTGTACAACCAGATGCCGCTGTCGCTGAATTTCTTCGCCATCCACAATACCGAGCACACGCTGTTCGGCATCCCGGTGCAGCCGGAGCAGTTCCAGTCGCTGAACCCGTTCTGGATCATGCTGGCCAGCCCGCTGCTGGCGGTCTGCTACAACAAGCTGGGCAACCGCCTGCCGATGCCGCACAAGTTCGCGATCGGCATGGTGCTGTGCGCCGCCGCCTTCCTGGTGTTGCCGCTGGGCGCCAAGTACGCGAACGCCCAGGGTCTGGTGTCGTCGAACTGGATGGTGCTGAGCTATCTGCTGCAGAGCGTCGGCGAGCTGCTGATCTCCGGTCTGGGGCTGGCGATGGTGGCGCAACTGGTGCCGCAGCGGCTGATGGGTTTCATCATGGGCGCCTGGTTCCTGACTTCGGCCGCGTCGTCGGTGATCGCCGGCTGGGTGGCCGGACTGACCGCCGCGCCGGGCAAGGTCGCCAGTCCGCTGGTCACGCTGGAGATCTACAGCCGCGTGTTCACCCAGATCGGCGTGGTGACCGGCGTGATCGCGATCGTGACCATCATCATCGCGCCGTGGCTGCACCGGATGACGCTGGACGAGCCGAGCAAGCCGGAACACGAGATGGCGCTGGACGCGCGCTGAGCCGCCGGCCATCGATGAAAAAAAACGGGAGCGATGCTCCCGTTTTTGTTTAATCCGCCAGCTCGACGACGACCCGCTTGTTGCGGGCGCCCTTGCTTTCTATCTTCTTCACCCGCACCCGGCCGATCTCGCCGGTGCGTGCCACATGGGTGCCGCCGCATGGCTGCAGGTCGACGCCGGCCACCTCGATCAAGCGTATTTCCGGCAGATGCAACGGCGGCGTCACCGACATGGTCTTGATCAATTCCGGCTGCGCCTTCAAGGCTTCGCCGCTGGTCATCCTCACCGTGACCGCCAGATCGGCCGCCACCAGCCGGTTCAGTTCGACCTCGATGTGCTCCTTGTCCAGCTCCATGCCTTCGGGCAGGTCGAAATCCAGCCGGCCGGATTCGGCGGTGAGGTTGCCGCCGGTGACGCCGGCCGGGATCACCACGCTCAGCAGGTGCAGACAGGTATGCACCCGCATGTGGCGGTGGCGGCGTTCCCAGTCCAGCTCCAACGTCACTTCCGTTCCGGGCGCGAGTCTGGCGTCGCCGTCGGTCTGGTGCAGGATGGCGCGGCTTTCGCGGTCGCGACGGGTGTCGGCGACGCGCAGCGCGGTTCCGTCGGCCAGCGTCAGCGTGGCGCTGTCGCCGGGCTGGCCGCCGCCCAGCGGGTAGCACAGCGTGTTTTCAAGCACCAGGCCGGCGTCGTCGTGACGCAGCACGCGGGTGGCGAGGCGGGTCTGGTACGGGTGCTGATAGAACTGTTCTGCCATGGTGCGTCCCTGTTTGTTGGTTATCAGAACAGATTGATGGCGGGAGCAGGCGATTTCAAGTGACAGCGGTGGAGACTATCGATGGTAACAGCTTGTCGGCCAAGGCTTTAGCGCCGATAATCGCCGCCAATCGTTTATTTGGACCGCAGTGGATGCAACGACATAATCTGGAACATTACAACCCGCCGCCGGACGCCGGCCTGGCCGTGGTCTACGTCGACGACTGTCTGCTGGTGCTGGACAAGCCCAGCGGCCTGTTGTCGGTGCCGGGGCGCGGCGAGGACAAGGCGGACTGTCTGATCAGTCGCGCGCAGAAGGTCTATCCGGACGCGCTGACCGTGCATCGCCTGGACATGGCCACGTCCGGCCTGGTGGTGATGGGGCGGGGGCCCGAGATGCAGCGCGCCTTGTCGATCGCCTTCATGGACCGCAAGGTGAAGAAGCGCTATCTCGCGGTGGTCGACGGCATCGTCGACAGCAATAGCGGCATGATAGACCTGCCGTTGATCATAGACTGGCCGAACCGGCCGCGGCAGAAGGTCGACTTCGACGCGGGCAAGGAGGCGATCACCCATTACCGCGTGATCAGCCGCGACACCGTGCGCAATATCAGCCGGGTGGAGCTGGACCCGCAGACCGGCCGCGCCCATCAGTTGAGGATGCACATGCTGCATCTGGGATCCGGCCATCCGATACTGGGCGACGACATTTACGCGCCGCCGGAGACGCTGGCCAAGGCGGACCGGCTGCTGTTGCATGCGTCGAGGCTGGTCTTGCGCCATCCGGTGACCTTCGAAGAGATGGATTTCGAGGCGCCGGCGCCGTTCTGAATTCGGCCCGATCATGAAAAAAGGGATGCCATCGCGGCATCCCTTTTGTTTTGGCGCGCTTACTGCCGCGCCGTGCGCGCATTGTCGACCGGCGCCGTGTCCGCATTGCTGCGCCACGGATTGATGTCCAGGCCGCCGCGGCGGGTGTAGCGGGCGTAGACGGTCAAGGTCTGCGGCGCGCAGGCGCGCAGCACGTCGACGAAGATGCGCTCGACGCATTGCTCGTGGAACTCGTTGTGCTGGCGGAAGCCGATCAGATATCTCAGCAACGCCTCGCGGTCTATCCTGGGCCCGGTGTAGCGGATGGACACGCTGCCCCAGTCCGGCTGGCCGGTGACCAGGCAGTTGGACTTCAATAGATTGCTGCACAGCGTCTCGCTGACGATGGCGGACGGATCGGCTGTCAGCGCTTCCGGGCACGGCGCGTAGTTGTCCACTTCGATATCGATGTCGTCGATATATTCGCCGGCCATCTCGGCGATCCGCTCGGCGGCGAAGGCCTGCGGCAGCGCGATGGCGACCGAGACGTCGGCGCCGGCGGCGGCGGACAGGTCGCGGGCCAGTTGGACGGAGAGGGCGTCGACGCCGTCGATACGCGTCTGGTTATAGCTGTTCAGGTAGAGCTTGAACGACTTGGACTCGATCAGCCGGGGGCTGTCGGCCGGGATGCGGAAGGTGGCGATGCCGACCTGCGGCTTGCCGCGGGCGTTCAGCCAGGACAGCTCGAAACCGGTCCAGATGTCGACACCGGTAAACGGCAGCGCGGACGCGGCCACGCCGATCTCGTCGCGCTTGGTCTGGCGGGCGATCGGGAACAGCAGTTCCGGCGCGTAATGGTCCTGGTACTGGACGGTCTTGCCCAGCGGCGAATGTTCGGGTGTCAGATGGCTCATGCTTGCGACTTTCTGGCCGGTAATGGTGGGATCATGGGCTGGCGCTCAGAGCTCGCGGCGCATGAACTGGCGCGGGCGGAAGCCCTGCGCGAACAAGGCGGCGAAGTAGACCGCGGCGCCGACGCCGACCAGCAGCAGCAGCCATGCCGCGCGCTGCCAGGCGTGGCCGTGCCAGTCTATCGGCAGCCAGTGCTGGCAGGCCAGCAAGGCGGCCGCCATCGCCGCGATGGCGACGATGAGCTTGGCGAGGAAGGCTTTCCAGCCGGCTTCCGGCTGGTAGATGCCGCGCTTTCGCAGCGTGTACAGCAACAGGCCGGCGTTGATGCAGGAGGCCAGGCCGATGGACAGCGCGAGACCGGCGTGCTTCAGCGGAAACACGAAGGCCAGGTTCATCACCTGGGTGGTGATCAGCGTGGTCACCGCGATGCGCACCGGCGTCTTGATGTCCTGGCGCGCGTAGAAGCCCGGCGCCAGCACCTTGACCAGGATCAGGCCGAGCAGGCCGAAGGAGTAGGCGATCACCGCCTGCTGAGACATCAGCGCGTCGTGCGGCGTGAACTTGCCGTACATGAACATGGTGTACAGCAGCGGGCCGGACAGCAGGCCCAGGCCGACGGTGGCCGGCACGGCCAGCAGCAGCGACAGCCGTATGCCCCAGTCCAGAAGCACGCTGAATTCGGCGTCGGACTTGCTGGCGGCGTGCTTGGACAGCGACGGCAGCAGGATGGTGCCGAGCGCGACGCCCAGGACGCCGGACGGGAATTCCATCAGCCGGTCGGCGTAATACATCCACGACACGCTGCCGGTTGGTAGGAAGGAGGCGAAGGTGGAGTTGATCAACAAGGAAATCTGCGCGACCGACACGCCGAAGATCGCCGGCCCCATCTGTTTGATCACCCGCCACACCTCCGGGTCGCGGAAGGCCAGGATGGGCGTGGCCAGCATGCCGATCCGCCTGAGGAACGGCAACTGCCACACCAGCTGGATCAGGCCGCCGACGAACACCGCCCAGGCCATCGCCATGATGGGCGGATGGAAATAGTGGGTGAAGCCCAGCGCGAACACGATGAAGCTGAGGTTCAGGAAGGTCGGAGTGAAGGCCGGGATCGAGAATCTGCCCCAGCTGTTCAGTATGCTGCCGGTCATCGACGACAGCGAGATGAAGAAGATGTACGGGAACGATACCCTGAGGATGTCGGCGAACAGCGCGGCCTTGGCCGGCTCGCGGTAGAAGCCGGGCGCCGAAATCCACATGATGGCCGGCGCGGCCAGCATGCCCAGCGCGGTCACCAGCAGCAGCACCGAGCCGAGCACGCCGGTGACCTTGGCGACGAACTCGCGCGTCTCCTCGTGCGTCCTGTTCTGCTTGTACTCGCCGAGTATCGGCACGAAGGCCTGCGAGAACGCGCCTTCGGCGAACAGCCGGCGCAGCATATTGGGAATCTTGAAGGCGGCGTTGAAGGCGTCGGCGGCCATGCCGGCGCCGAAAATGCGGGCGACCAGGGTGTCGCGCACCAGGCCGAGAACGCGGGATACCATGGTCATGCTGCTGACTGCAGCCAGGGCCTTTAGCAGGTTCATTTGGGTTTGACGGCCAACGCAGGGCGGATTGAGCAAGCCCGCTAGTTTACGCTGGCGGGTTTATTGTTGCAAAACCTGAGTTTAGGGCTTAGAATCGCGGGTTTCAGATTCCGCTATCAGGAGAAAGATTCATGGCTAACAGCGCACAAGCTCGCAAGCGTGCACGCACAGCCCTCAAGCAGCGCGCGCATAACGCCAGCCTGCGTACTGCGTTCCGTACCGCAGTGAAGAAAGTGCTCAAGGCAATCGAAGCCGGCGACAAGGCCGCCGCTCGCGTGGTGTTCCAGGCTTCCGAGAAGATCATCGACCGTATCGCCGACAAGGGCGTGTTCCACAAGAACAAGGCCGCTCGTCACAAGAGCCGTCTGTCCGCTCAGATCAAGGCCATGGCCTGATCTAGTCAGCCCAGGCTGCAAGAATACGCAAAGGCTCCGCATCGCGGGGCCTTTTGTGTTTCCGGCGTCGGCGCCCGCTCTCCCGACGAATGGTTCGGGACGGCAAGTCTTCCATGCGGCCAGTTGCCGCCTAGCCGGCCAGGCATTGAAATCACGAAGTCCCGCGTCTGCCGTCCGGTATCCGACCGGTCCGACCGCGCTGCTTCAGAAGACTTTGAACAGGCTCTTGCCATGGAGAACGAATGAAATCGGTTTTCCTGTTGTTGCCGCTGTCCATCGCGCCGGTCCTGGCGCAGGCGGCGGAAGAGGGGGCGCTGGCGCCGCTGCGCCAGTGCCGCGAGATCGCCGCCGCGGATGCCAGGCTGGCTTGTTTCGACGCCTTGTCGGCCAAGCTGGCCGCCGAGGAGGCGGGGGCCGGGGCGGCGGACGCGCAGACGGCCAAGGCGCTGGTGGCCGAGGCGGCATCGGCCGCGCCGGCCGCCGTCGCCGCGCCGGTTCCTGCACCGTCGACGCCGCTGGCCCAGGATTGGGATCTGGACCGCGACGACAAGCGCGGCACCTTCATACTGCGCGGCTACCGCTCCAATTATGTGCTGCCCGCCTGGTACCAGCATGATCCCAATGCGACGCCCAGCTCGCCCAGCCGCGGAACGACGACGCTGTTCGGCGGCGATCTGCAGCATACCGAGGCCAAGTTCCAGCTGTCGTTCAAGACCAAGGTGTGGGAAAACGTCGGCGGCACGCCGCTGGACGTGTGGGCGGGGTATACCCAGCTGTCGCACTGGCAGGCGTACAACAAGGGCCAGTCGGCGCCGTTCCGCGAGACCGACTACGAGCCGGAGTTGATGGCGACGCTGCCTTTGGGCTGGCATTGGGGCGACTGGCGGCTGCGCATGGCCGGCCTGGGCCTGGTCCATCAGTCCAACGGCCAGTCCGACCCGCTGTCGCGCAGCTGGAACCGGGTGTACGCGATGGCGGCGCTGGAGAACGGCAATCTTACGCTGAGCGCCCGGCTATGGCGGCGCCTGAGCGAAAAGGCCGCCGACGACGACAATCCCGACATTCTCGATTACATGGGCCACGGCGATCTGCGCGCCAGCTATCGCTTGGGCCAGCAGCAGTTCTCGGTGCTGGGGCGGTGGAATCCGTCCACCGGCAAGGGGGCGGCCCAGCTGGACTGGACCTTCCCGCTTGCCGGCCGGCTGCGCGGCTATGTGCAGGCCTTCGACGGCTACGGCGAGAGCCTGATCGACTACAACTACCGCAGCCGCGGCATCGGCATCGGCCTGATGTTGAACGACTGGCTGGGCTTCTAGCTCAGCAAGGCCCCGGCCTGGCGCGCCATCTCGCCCTCCTCGTCGGTGGCCAGCACATAGGCCGGCAGCCGGCTGCCGGCGGTGGTCAGCCGGCGGGCGTGGGCCAGATTGGCCGCGTGGTCCGGCTCGAAACCGAGCCAGGCCAGCTGCTGCAAGACCCGCGCCCTGACCTCGGCCGAGCGTTCGCCGATGCCGGCGGTGAACACCAGGCCGTCCAGGCCGCGCATCGCCGCGGCCAGGCTGGCCGCTTCGCGCGCGACGCGGTAGCAGAACAGCTCCACCGCCTCGCGCGCCGCCGGCAGCTCGCTGGCCAGCAGCTCGCGCATATCGGCCGAGATGCCGGACACGCCGAGCAGGCCGGAGTTCTTGTACAGCTCGCGCCTGACGTCCTTGACCCCCATGCCCTCGTGCTCCTGCCAGTACAGCACCACCTCCGGGTCCAGCGCGCCGGGGCGCGTGCCCATCATCAGCCCGTCCACCGCCGAGAAACCCATGGTGGACGCGACGCTGCGGCCGGATTCGATCGCGCAGGCGCTGGCGCCGCTGCCCAGGTGGCAGACCACCACCTTGCCGTGGGCCAGGCCGATCTCGGGCAGCCGCCGCGCGATCGCGGCGTAGGACAGGCCGTGGAAGCCGTAACGGCGCACGCCCTCGTCGTGCCAGTGGCGGGCGATGCCGAAGCGGGTGGCCACCTCGGGCTGGCCGGCGTGGAAGGCGGTGTCGAAGCAGGCGATCTGCGGCAGCCGCGGATCGAGCCGGGCGAAGGCGTCCATCACTTCCAGACTGACTGGCTGATGCAGCGGCGCCAGCGCGATGTAGTCGTCCAGCGCCGCGCGCACCTCGGCGTCGATGCGCACCGGCTCGCTGAAACGGCTGCCGCCGTGCACCACGCGGTGGACCAGCGCCTGGGTCTGCAGCCCCTGGTCGGCCAGGCCGTTCAGCATCGCCGCCAGCGCGGTGGCGTGCTCGGCGTCGTCCAGGCCGCGTTCGGCCAGCCGCCGGCCCTGGGCGTCGTCCAGCCGCAGTCGGGCGTCGCGGCTGCCGAAGCGATCGACGATGCCGCGCGCCAAGAGCGTGCCGCCGTCGGGCGAGAAGGCGCGGAACTTCAGCGTGGCCGAACCGGCGTTGACGGCCAGCAGGCATTGGCTCATGTCCGGACTCCGGTTTGCCGGCGCTGGTGCGCCAGCAGATTGGCGATGGCGCTGGAGGCCAGGCGGCCGCTGGCGTCGTCGGCGCGGCTGGTCAGCACCATCGGCACCCTGGCGCCCATCACGATGCCGGCCGAGGCGGCGTGGGCGAGGTAGGTCAGCTGCTTGCCCAGCATATTGCCTGCTTCCAGGTCCGGCACCAGCAGGATGTCGGGATCGCCGGCCACCGGCGAGACGATGCCCTTGCTCTCGGCCGCCTCGCGCGAAATGGCGTTGTCGAAGGCCAGCGGGCCGTCGAGGATGGCGCCGGTGATCTGGCCGCGGTCGGCCATCTTGCACAGCGCGGCGGCGTCCAGCGTCGAGCGCATCGACGGATTGATGGTTTCCACCGCCGCCAGGATCGCCACCTTGGGTTGGGCGATGCCGAGCGCGTGGGTCAGGTCTATCGCGTTCTGGCAGATGTCGCGCTTGGTGGTCAGATCGGGCTCGATGTTGACGGCGGCGTCGGTGATGAACAGATAGCGGGGATAGCTTTCCACCTTCATCACCCAGATGTGGCTGATGCGGCGGTCGGTGCGGATGCCGGTCTCGCGCGCCAGCGCCGCGCTCATGAACTCGTCGGTGTGCAGGCTGCCCTTCATCAGGATGTCGGCGTAGCCGTCGCGCGCCAGCTGAACCGCGTGTTCGGCGGCGGCGTGGCTGTGCTCGACGTCTATGCATTCGAAGCGCTTCAGGTCGATTTCCAGCTCGTCGGCCAGCTTCTGCAGCCTGGCCAGCGGCGCCACCAGTATCGGCGTGGCGATGCGGTTGTCGGCGGCCTCGACCGCGCCCAGCAGCGATTCGCGGCTGCACGGGTGGGCCACCGCCATCGGCAGCGCGCCCAGCGCGCGCGCCTGTTGCAGGATGTCGTCGAAGGCGTGTTCGTCGTGGGTCATCTCGCTCTCCTCAGGCCTTGATGTGGTGGCCGCCGTCGACATAGATGGTCTGGCCGGTCAGGCCGCTGGCGGCGTTGGAAATCAGGAAGGCGCAGGCGGTGCCGACCTCCTCGATGTCGACCAGCCGGTTCTGCGGCGCGCGGGCGATGGCGTCCTCGATCAGCTGGTCGAAATGGGCGATGCCGGAGGCGGCGCGCGTCTTCAGCGGGCCGGGCGACACCGCGTGCACGCGTATGCCCTTTGGGCCGAGCTCGTTGGCCAGGTAGCGGCTGACGCTTTCCAGCGCCGCCTTGACCGGACCCATGATGTTGTAGTTTTCCACCACCTTGTCGGCGCCGTAATAGCTCATCGTGATCAGGCTGCCGCCGCGCGTCATCAGCGGCTCGGCCAGCCTGGCCATCTCGATGAAGGAGTAGCACGACACCCGCATCGCCTGCTGGAAGCCGGCTAGCGAACAATCGACGACCCGGCCGTGCAGGTCTTCGACCGGGCAGTAGGCGATAGAGTGGATGATGAAGTCGAGCTGCCCCCACAATCTGCCGATCTCGGCGAACACGTGTTCCAGCTGTCCCGGCGCCTCCACGTCCAGCGGCAGCACCAGCGGCGCCTGCAAAGCTTCGGCCAGCGGCCGCACATGCGGTTCCGCCTTGGCGTTCAGGTAGGTGACCGCGCATTCCGCGCCCAGCTGGCGCAGCACGCTGGCGCAGCCGTAGGCGATGCTGTTCTCGTTGGCGATGCCGACGATCAGTCCCTTCTTGCCGGCGAGGATGTTGCGAATGCTTTCCATCTGACCTTCTTGGTAAACCATTTGGACCTCCGGAGATAGCGTTGCGGAACGGGGCCGCGGACAGCGGTGTAAATTTGTATTGCCGTTTCAGTCGGATATAATGAGGGGTTTGCGAGTCCGGCCACTTGAGTTTGAAACCTGGCGGCCGCATCTGTACAGTCAAGATTGCACGGCGCCGTTTGCGCGTGGTGCAGTGCAGCACGTATTATGCCATCGTGGTCAATTGGCGGGAAATAAAGCTATGCCGATCTATGAATATCGTTGCGGCGCCTGCGGCGTCGCCAAGGAACATCTGCAGAAACTGAGCGACGCTCCGGTGGCCGCCTGTCCGGAGTGCGGCAGCGCCGACTACCGCAAGCAGCTGTCCGCCGCCGGCTTCCAGTTGAAGGGCTCGGGCTGGTACGCGACCGACTTCAAGGGCGGCGCGTCCTCGTCGTCTTCGTCCTCGTCGGGCGACTCCGCTTCTTCCGGCGGCCATAGCTGCGGCACCGGCTGCGGTTGCAACTGATGTCGGTTTCCCCGCAGATCAAGATGACCTTGAAGGGCTATTTGATTGCCGGCCTGCTGATCTGGCTGCCGCTGGCCATCACCCTGTGGGTGCTGAACCTGATCATCGGCTCGCTGGACCAGACGCTGACGCTGCTGCCGCGCGAGCTGCGTCCGGAGGCGCTGTTCGGCGTGCACATCCCCGGCCTCGGCGTGGTGTTCGCCGTGCTGGTGGTGATGGGCACCGGCATGCTGGCCGCCAATGTGCTGGGCCGGCGGCTGGTGGAGTTCTGGCACGGCCTGCTGTCGCGCACGCCGGTGGTCAATTCCATCTACAACAGCGTCAAGCAGGTCAGCGACACCTTGCTGTCCGATTCCGGCAACGCGTTCAAGAACGCGCTCTTGGTGCGCTGGCCGCACCAGAACGCCTGGACCGTCGCCTTCCAGACCGGCACGCCGGCGCAGGACATCCAGCGCCACGCCGAGGACGGCGAGGAACTGGTCAGCGTCTACGTGCCGACGACGCCGAACCCGACCTCGGGCTACTTCATCGTGGTGCCGCGCAGCGACACCCGCCCACTGAACATGAGCGTGGATGAAGCGCTCAAGTACGTCATCTCGATGGGGGTGGTGGTGCCCAATCCGCCGCCGGAGGCGCAACGCCCGCGCCTCAATGACGAACATAATCGGCAGGGCTAGACCGCCACCCTGTCTAGCCCCTAAACGCCTACTCCCGATCCGGGAGCTTCACGAATTCAATAAAAAGGTTTACCTAATGCGTACCGATTACTGCGGACTTATCGACAAGAAATACCTCGGCCAGACCGTGACCGTCAAAGGCTGGGCCCACCGTCGTCGCGACCACGGCGGCGTGATCTTCATCGACCTGCGCGACCGCGAAGGCCTGGTGCAGGTGGTGATCGATCCGGACACCCCGGAAGCGTTCAAGCTGGCCGACAGCAGCCGCGGCGAGTACGTGCTGTCCATCAGCGGAATCGTGCGCGAGCGCCCGGCCGGCACCGCCAACAGCAAGATGATCTCCGGCGAAATCGAGATCCTGGCCAAGGAGATCGAGATCCTGAACGCCGCGGCCACGCCGCCGTTCCAGATCGACGACGAGAACCTGTCGGAAAACGTCCGCCTGACCAACCGCGTGATCGACCTGCGCCGCCCGGCGATGCAGAAGAACCTGCGCCTGCGCTACAAGGTGGCGATGGGCGTGCGCAACCATCTGGACAAGCAGGGCTTCATCGATATCGAAACCCCGATGCTGACCCGCTCGACGCCGGAAGGCGCCCGCGACTACCTGGTGCCGTCCCGCGTGCATCCGGGCGAGTTCTTCGCGCTGCCGCAATCGCCGCAGCTGTTCAAGCAGCTGCTGATGGTGGCCGGCTTCGACCGCTACTACCAGATAACCAAGTGTTTCCGCGACGAAGACCTGCGCGCCGACCGCCAACCTGAATTCACCCAGATCGATATCGAGACCTCGTTCCTGAACGAGGACCAGATCATGGACATCACCGAGACCATGACCCGTGAGATCTTCAGCGACGTGCTGGACGTGACGCTGCCGACCTTCCCGCGCATGACCTACGGCGACGCCATGTTCTACTACGGTTCCGACAAGCCGGACATGCGCGTTTCGCTGAAATTCACCGAACTGACCGACGTGATGAAGTCGGAAGAGTTCAAGGTGTTCCGCGGCGCCGCCGACATGGCGAACGGCCGCGTCGTCGCGCTGCGCGTGCCGAACGGCGCGTCGTTCAGCCGCAAGGAAATCGACGATTATACCCAGTTCGTCGCCATCTACGGCGCCAAGGGCCTGGCCTACATCAAGGTCAACGACGTGACCAAGCTGAACGAAGAGGGCCTGCAGTCCCCGATCGTCAAGTTCCTGTCCGCCGACGGCCTGAAGGCAATCATCGAGCGCACCGGCGCGCAGAACGGCGACATCGTCTTCTTTGGCGCCGACAAGGCCAAGGTGGTCAACGAGGCGATCGGCGCGCTGCGCATCAAGATCGGCCACGAGCACGGCCTGGACAGCGGCTACTTCGTCAAGGAATGGCGCCCGCTGTGGGTGGTGGACTTCCCGATGTTCGAACACGACGAGGAAGCCGACCGCTGGACCGCCTGCCACCATCCGTTCACCAGCCCGAAGCCGGGCCACGAGGACCTGATGGAGACCAATCCGGGCGCCTGCCTGGCCCGCGCCTACGACATGGTGCTGAACGGCTGGGAAATCGGCGGCGGCTCGATCCGTATCCACCGCGCCGAGATCCAGGAGAAGGTGTTCGGCGCGCTGAAGATCAGCCCGGACGAGCAGCAGAACAAGTTCGGCTTCCTCTTGGACAACCTGAAGTTCGGCGCGCCGCCGCACGGCGGCCTGGCCTTCGGCCTGGACCGTCTGGTGACGCTGATGTGCGGCGCGGAATCGATCCGCGACGTGATCGCCTTCCCGAAGACCCAGCGCGCCCAGTGCCTGCTGACCAACGCGCCGAACGCGGTCGACGACAAGCAGCTGCGCGAGCTGAACCTGCGCCTGCGCCAGAAGGCCGAGCCCAGCGCCTGATCGTTGTGGATCGCCTGAAAGAAACGGACAGCTCGCTGTCCGTTTTTTTTGCGCGGATGTCGCTGGCGGCGCATCCGCTTGAAACTTCGGCGTTTCATCCCCATCTTCATCGGCAGTCCCCGCTTGACCGGGGCGGGTCCCGGGCTTCGCTATTGCAAAACTTTATCGCAACGATATCGATTTACAATTTGCCGGGTCCGGACGCAGTGCTTTATAAAGCTCCGCAATCCACGGCGTTTTCCGATGCCCGATCAGGGAAGCGTTGTCATATCAAGACCTTTAAGGAGATCCAAATGGCCGTACTCGTTGGCAAGCAAGCCCCGTTCTTCGCTGGTGAAAAGACTTTCTCCGCCGTGCTGGGCAATGGCGAGATCGTAGACAACTACTCCTTCAAGCAAGCCACTGCCGGCAAGTACGCCGTGGTGTTCTTCTACCCGCTGGACTTCACCTTCGTCTGCCCGTCCGAACTGATCGCTTTCGACCACCGTCTGGAAGAGTTCAAGAAGCGCAACGTTGAAGTGATCGGCGTGTCGATCGACAGCCAGTTCTCCCACGCTGCATGGCGCAACACCCCGGTGGACAAGGGCGGCATCGGCCAAGTCGGCTACACCCTGGTCGCCGACATTCAGCACGAACTGTGCAAGTCCTACGACGTCGAAGCCGACGGCGGCGTCGCTTTCCGCGGCTCCTTCCTGATCGACCGTTCCGGCGTGGTGCAGCACCAGGTTGTCAACAACCTGCCGCTGGGCCGCAACATCGACGAAATGATCCGCATGGTCGACGCGCTGCAGTTCACCGAAGAGCACGGTGAAGTGTGCCCGGCCGGCTGGAACAAGGGCAAGAAGGGCATGAAGCCGTCCGCCGAAGGCGTGGCTTCCTACCTGTCCGAGAACGCCCAGCAGCTGTAATCCGCCCGCGCGGATCGCCGCTGTAAGCACCCCGCCCGCTTCGCGCCGGCGGGGTGTTGTTTTATCTGCCGCGCCCTATAAAGAACAGACGGTTAAGCCAGGCGTAAGGGGTGGGGGGTGCATACGAGTAGATGGTGGATGGTGGAGCGGGAGTCCCGGCTGCTGGTGATGCGGGCCACCGGCGAATGCCTGCCCTATGCCTTTCCCGGCGTGCTGGTGCTGATGATATTGCAATGGGGCCATGCGCCGTCGGCGGGGCTGTTGTGCTGGGGGCTGCTGATCTACCTGCTGTTGGCGCTGGAGTCCCTGATCACCCTGCTGGCCCGCCGCTGCGGCGATGACGACGATGGCCGCATCGACATCCTGTATCGCGCCTTCGTGCTCTGCTTGCTGGCGACGGGTCTGGGCTGGGGCAGTTCGGCCTGGCTGATGATGCGCGACGGCGATCTCACCTACGCTCTGGTGCTGATGTTGTGGATGCTGGCGATCAGCTCCGTGCAGGGGGCCTTGCTGGTCGGGCGGCGCGGCCTGTTCTACCTGTTCGAGGGCGTGCTGTGGCTGTTGCTGCTGTCGCGGCTGTTCGCGTCCAGCGACAGCCTGCTGCACTGGGTCGGCGGATCGACGCTGCTGTTCATCGGCGTGCTCACCCAATATACCGCCAAGCTGCATCGCTTTCTGGCGGAGTCGATCAAGGGCCGCGTCGACAAGCAGCTGTTGTCGCGGCGGCTGAGCGAGGAAAGCGCCAAGCTGGACGACTGGAACGCTCAGCTGGAAACGCAGAACGCCGAGTTGGACGCCACCTTGTTGAGGATACGGGAGCTGGCGGTGCGCGATCCGCTGACCGGCGTGTTCAATATGCGGGCGCTGATGTCGGAGCTGGAAGGCTTGCGGCAGCGCGCCGAGCAGCAGGGCGCGCCGTTCGCCCTGTCCATCATCGACCTCGATTATTTCAAGCGCATCAACGATCAATGCGGCCATCCGACCGGCGACGAGGTGTTGCAGCAGCTGTGCCGGATAATCGATGCGACGCTGAGGCCGGGCGAGGTGTTCGGCCGCTACGGCGGCGAGGAGTTTCTGCTGGTGGCGTCGGACTGCAGCGGACGCGAGCATTTCCAGCGGATGAACACGCTGTGCGCCGCGATCGCCGGTTTCGACTGGACGCCGGTGACCGGTTCGCTGCCGGTGACGATATCCTGCGGCGTGGCCAGCTGGCGCCCGGGCACCGATCTGAAGCTGATATTGCAGCGGGCGGACCAGGCGCTGTATCAGGCCAAGGCGCAGGGGCGCAACCGGGTATGCCCGGAAACGGAGGCGGCATGAGCTGGCTGGCGCGCGAACCCATCGTCTTCGGCCGCCAGGAAGCCGAGCTGGCGCGGGAGACGGTGGCGATGCTGAGGCAGTCGGTCAGGGACGCCTTCATCGTCATTCCCTTTTTCGCGTATCTGATGTATCCGCATGTGCCGTGGCAGCGCGGCCTGGTCTGGACCTTGTGCTTCCTGGCCGAGGAGTTGTGGCTGGGCAGACTGTGCGCGCGTTTCGGCCGCGAGGTGCTGCCGGTGATGGAGACCTGGGGCCGCTATCTGGAAGTGCGCGACATTCTGCTGGCGAGCAGCATGGCGTGGCCGACCATCATGTGGCTGATGCTGCCGGATCAGGAGGGACCGTACCGCATGGTGGTCCTGCTGTGGTTGGTGGGCGCGTTCGCGCTGGCCTGTTTGCTGCTGGCGCCGTGCCAGGACCTGTTGCGCGGCTATATCGTCGGTTACTGGGCCTATCCCTTGTACCGGCTGTACCACGAGGGTGGCAACCTGTACCTGGCCATTCTGATCGGCAGCGTCATCTATATGCTGGTGCAGTGGGAGTTCCTGCAGAACTTCCACCGTCAGTTGCAGGATACCGCCGAGCTCAGCGAGCGCAACGAGGGCATGCTGGCCTCGGTTAAGGCCTTGCATCGCGAGAGCATGGCCAAGAAAACCTTGCTCGAGCAAAAGCAGCGGCAGCTGCAAAGCGCGCTGGGGCAAATGAAGAAGCTGGCGGAAAGCGACTCGCTGACCGGTTGCTACAATCAGCGCGCGCTGCGCGAGCGGCTGGACCGCTGCGCGGAGGATAGTCTAGCCAGCGGACGCGGCTGGGCGCTGGCCATGCTGGACCTGGACCACTTCAAGAAGGTGAACGACACTTTCGGCCATCAGGTCGGGGACAGCCTGCTGTGCCAGACGGCGCGGCTGATCGAGAGCCGCCTGCCGGACGGTGCCGTGTTGGCGCGTTACGGCGGCGAGGAGTTCGCGGTGTTGCTGCCGGAGCGGGACGGCTTCGAATTGCTGAGCCTGATGGAGGAGATCCGGGCCTTGCTCGACGCCTCCCGCCTGGAGGGCCTGTCGGAGGGGTGGGTGCAGACCATGTCGGTCGGCGTGGCCGGCTGCCTGCCGGGCGATCCGGTGCGGCAATGCCTGAAACGCGCCGACGTGGCCCTGTACCAGGCCAAGGAGGGCGGCCGCAACCGGGTCTGTCTGGCCGCCGACGAAGGCTAGCGCGCCGGCTGCGTCGGCGTCAGCATGGTCTTCAAGGCGCCGTGCTGAATGGCCACGGCCAAGCAGGCGGCCAGCGCGCACAGCCACCACAGCGCCGCGCCGCCCAGGCGGCCGTACAGCGCGGTGCCCAGCGCCGGCGCCACCAGCGTGCGGCCGTTCCAGGCGGCGTTGTACAGGCCCAGATAGCTGCCGCGCAGCCGGCCTTCCGAACGGTGCATCACCAGCTGGGCGTAGCAGGGCGACAGTAGCAGCTCGCCCAGGGTCAGCGTCGCCATCATCAGCACCGCCGACGGGATGCCATATCCTGTGTTCAGCCACAAGAAGGAACAGCCGGTCAGCAACGCGCCCAGCTGCGTGCTGCGCGCCAGGCCCCAGCGCAGGATGCGGCGGCTGACCGGTATCTGCAGCGCGACCACCATCAGGCCGTTCAGCGTGAACAGATAGCCGATCCATTGCGGCCCCAGTTGGTAGCGCTCGCGCAGGAACAGCGCCAGCGTCACGTACATCTGGTCGAAGGCCAGGGTGACCAGGATCAAGGCGGCGATGCTGCGCAGAAAACTGAGGTCGCGCCAGGGGCCGGCCAGCGAGCCGTCGTCGCCGGACCGGCGTCGCTGCGGCCGGGTGTCCTCCAGTCGCCGGCTGTAGGACCAGGCCATCCAGGCCGCGCCCAGCAGCGTGCCGGCGGCGTTGGCGGCGTAGATCCACTGGTAGCCGTAGACGGCGAGGAAGCCGCTGGTGACGCCGGCGATGGCCACGCCCAGGTTGAACGCCACCCGCATCATGCCCTGGGCCACCGGCCGCTGCCGCGCGGTGCAGGGTTCCAGCGCCAGCCGCTGGTTGATCGGCCGGAAGCCGCCGTCGGCGATGCCGGACAGCACCAGCAACGGCATGAACAGCGCGACCGGCAGCCGCAGCGCCAGCAGCAGCATGCACAGGCCGGACAGCGACAACGCCGCCACCGCCAGCGCGCGGCTGTCGAAACGGTCGCTGAGGCTGCCGCCCTTCAGCGAGCCGGCCAGCATGCCGGCGCCGTAGAAAGCCATCAGCATGCCGATCTGCTGGTAAGGCAGATGGTAGCTCTCGCGCAGGTATAGCGGCAGGAACAGCTTCGAGATGCCGCCGACATTGTTGATGAAGCTGCACAGCACCTGGATGTAGACGCTGGGTGGCAGTCCGCGATAGGGATGGGACAGGCGCCGGAACAGGGGGGCGAGGTTTGCTGACATGGCTGAATGGACAGTGCGGCGTTCCGGCGGCGCTGCGCTCGGACGCCGATGGCGGTATGATTATGCGACCGGGGTATTCTTCTATCCCGCACCCGATGCGTCAAATAAATTGTTCGATTATTTCACTGGCAGTTTCGCCTTGACCGTGCGCATCATGGTGTCCTGCTTCTCGGCGCGCGGATGCAGCCCGTCGGGCTGGAAGGCCGACAGGTCGCCGGCGAAGCCCTGCACCAGCAGCGGCACGTAGGGCAGGCGGTTGGCGCGGGCGAGATCGTCGTAGACGGCGCGGAACTCGGCGCCGTAACGGGGGCCATAGTTGGGTGGCAGCGCCATGCCCACCAGCAGCACCGTGATCCGGCGCGCGCGGGCCAGGTCGACCATGTGCTGCAGGTTGCGGCGCATTTCGACCATCGGCAGGCCGCGCAGGCCGTCGTTGGCGCCCAGTTCCAGCACCAGCACGTCGGGCTTGTGGCGGGCCAGCGCGTCGGGCAGCCGCGCGAGGCCGCCGGCGCTGGTCTCGCCGGACTGGCTGGCGTTGACCACGCGGTGGCGCGGCGCCAGATCGCGCGCGAGCAGCGCCACCCAGCCCTGGTTCGGCGCCAGGCCGTAGCCGGCCGACAGGCTGTCGCCGAACACCAGGATGGTGGCGGCGCAGGCGGGCAGCTGCCACAGCAGCAACAAGGGGACGAGCATTTTGCAGACGATAGAGCGCATGAACGATCCAGTGAAGAAGGCGGCGGTGCTGGCCGCCAGCGAGTTGGCGAAACAAGTCCATTTCCGCGGCGATGTGCTGCACATTCTGCGCAGCGCCTCGCTGACGCTATATCCCGGCGAAAGCGTCGCCATCGTCGGGACTTCCGGTTCGGGCAAGTCGACGCTGCTGTCGCTGCTGGCCGGCCTCGACCATCCCAGCGACGGCGAGGTGGCGTTGTTCGGCAAGCCGCTGTCGCGGCTCAGCGAGGACGCGCGCGCGCTGTTGCGGCGGGACCGCGTCGGCTTCGTGTTCCAGAATTTCCAGCTGCTGCCGCAATTGACCGCGCTGGAAAACGTCATGCTGCCATTGGAGCTGGCCGGGCGCAACGATGCGCGCGAGGCGGCGGAGCAGATGCTGGCGCGCGTCGGCCTGGCCGCGCGTCTCGGCCATTATCCGCGCCACCTGTCAGGCGGCGAACAGCAGCGGGTGGCGCTGGCGCGCGCCTTCGTCATCCATCCGGGATTGTTGTTCGCCGACGAACCCACCGGCAATCTCGACCCGCACACCGGCCGGCAGATCATAGATCTGCTGTTCCAACTGAACGCAGAGCAGCGCACGGCCCTGGTGCTGGTTACCCACGACAATGAACTGGCCAGCCGCTGCGACGCCATCTACCGACTGGTCGACGGCAAGCTGAACGGAGCGCGCGCCGGATGACGCTGACCGGACGGTTGACCCTGGTGCTGCGCTTCATCCGCCGCGAGCTGGTGTCCGGGGAGCTGACGATACTCGGCCTGGCCCTGCTGGTGGCGGTGGCGGCGATGAGCAGCGTGGCCTTTTTTTCCGACCGGGTGGAAAAGGCGCTGACCACCCAGGCCACCCAGCTGCTGGCCGCCGACCTGGTGCTCAGCGGCAACGAGCCGGCGCCGGAGGCGATACGCGCCGAGGCGCGTCGCCGCGGCCTGGCGATGGCCGACAACATCACCTTCCCGTCGATGGTGTTTGCCGGCGGCCAGGCGACGCTGGCGCAATACAAGGCGGTCAGCGCCGGCTATCCGTTGCGGGGCGAGACCTCGGCGCGCTTGGCCGACGGCAGCGAGCCCAGCGGCCGCTTGCAGCCGGCGCCGGGCAGCGCCTGGGCCGACGCGCGGCTGATCAGCCGGCTCAAGTTGAAGCTCGGCGACAGCATCAGCGTCGGCGACATCAGCCTGAAGCTGAGCGGCGTCATCCTGCGCGAGCCGGACGGCAGCATGGACATCTACAATTTCGTGCCGCGGCTGATGTTCAACAGCGCCGATTTGCCGGCCACCGGTCTGGTGCAGCAGGGCAGCCGCATACGCTGGCGGCTGCTGTTCGCCGGCGAGGACCGGCAGCTGGCCGATTTCCGCAGCTGGCTGAGCCGGCACAAGCCGCCAGGCGCCAGGCTGGAAAACGTCGAGGAGATGCGGCCGGAGATCCGCACCGGCCTGGAGCGGGCGCGGCGCTTCCTCGGGCTGTCGGCGATGCTGACGGTGGCGCTGGCGGCGTCGGCGGTGGCGCTGGTGGTCAGGCGCTATCTGCAGCGCCACTGGCAGCAGGTGGCGGTGTTGCGTTGCCTGGGCCTGGGTTCCGGCGAGGTATGGGGCCTGTTCGTCAGCCTGTTCCTGCTGCTGGGCCTGCTGGCCGGCCTGTTCGGCACGCTGGCCGGCTTCGGCGTGCAGCTGGGCCTGATGCGGCTGTTCAGCGGCTACGTCGGCGAGATGCTGCCCGATCCGGGCGCGCTGCCGTGGCTGATCGGCCCGCTGGCGGCCTTGCTGCTGCTGGCCGGGCTGGCGCTGCCGCCGTTGATGGGCATACGCGACGTGTCGCCGGCGGCGGTGCTGCGCAACGAGCTGCCGCCGACGCGCCAGGGCGTGATCGCGCCGGTGCTGGCGCTGGCGACGCTGCTGGGACTGGCGTCGTGGCAGGTCGGCGAGTTCTCGCTGGCCGGTTGGCTGCTGCTGGCGATGCTGGCCTTTCTCGCCGTGTCCGGGGCCTTGGCGCTGGGCCTGGTGTGGGCGCTGCGGCGGCTGCCGCGCGGCGGCCGGGTCGGCTGGCGCTTCGGCATCGCCAATCTGGCGCGGCGGCGTTGGCTGGCGGTGCTGCAGATCGCCTCGCTGTCGGTCGGGCTGATGGCGTTGTTGACGCTGACCGTGGTGCGCGACGATCTGATCGGCGCCTGGCAGCGCAGCGTGCCGGCCGACGCGCCGAACAAATTCGTCATCAATATCCAGGCCGGCCAGCTGGACGCCTTCCGCGACGCGTTCGCGGCCCAGGGGCGGCCGGTGCCCGAACTGGCGCCGATGGCGCGGGCGCGGCTGATCGCGATCAACGAGCAGCCGGTGCGGCCGGCCGCTTACGACAGCGAGCAGGCGCGGCGGCTGGCCGAGCGCGAATTCAACCTGTCCTGGCGCGCCGATCTGCCGCCGGGCAACCAGGTGGTGGCGGGCCGTTGGTGGGACGAGGGCAAGCGGGTGAAGCCGCAGTTCTCGGTCGAGCGCGGCCTGGCCGACAAGCTGGGCATACGGCTGGGCGACACGCTGGCCTTCGACCTGGCCGGCACCACCTACCGCGCGAAGGTCAGCAGCCTGCGCGAGGTGCCGTGGGACAGCTTCCGCGTCAACTTCTTCGTCATCGGCACGCCGGGCCAGTTTCGCCAGCAGCCGGCCAGCTGGATCACCAGCTTCCGGCTGGAGCCGGCCGACGAGGCCTTCGCCAACGGGCTGGTCGAGCGTTTCCCCAATCTGACGGTGATCGACGTCGGCAGCATCCTGGCCGAGGTCAGGGCGATGGTCGACAAGCTGACGCGCGGCATCGAGGCGATGTTTCTGCTGGCGCTGGCGGCCGGCGTGCTGGTGTTGTGGGCGTCGCTGACCGCGACGCGGGACGAGAGGCTGGCCGATGTCGGCCTGATGCGGGCGCTGGGCGCCTCGACCCGCCAGGTGCGCAGCGTGGTGCTGGCCGAGCTGGTGTGGCTGGGCGCGGTGTCCGGCTTGCTGGCGGCGCTGGGGGCGATGGGCATAGGCGTGCTGGCGTCGGTGAAACTGTTTTCCTTGCCGGTGCTGCTGAACGGGTGGCTGCTACCGCTGGGCATGGCCGGCGGCGTGCTGGTGGTGACGCTGGCCGGCTGGCCGCTGGTGGGCAAGGTGACGCGGACGCCGCCGCTGACGGTGCTGAGGGCGGTTTCCTAGCCGCTCGATAAGGAATAAGCGGGGCACACCCGCGGGAGAAAAATGCAGATGGACGCGATGGTGTTGGCCGCGATGGCCAAATGGCCGAATGTGCCGGCGGTGTTCGGCTGGCTCAGGCTGGACGCGCGCGGGCAGTGGTGGATCAAGGACCAGCGGCTGCGCCACGAGGCGATGGCCGATTTCTTCAATCGCAACTACAGCCGCGACGGCCAGGGCCGCTGCTATGTGCAGAACGGGCCGCAGAAGGTGTATGTCGAACTGGACGCGGTGCCGCTGGCGGCGCGGCGCACGCCCGGCGGCTGGCGTACGCTGCCCTGCGACGACGGCGCCGCGCCGCGCGCCGCCTGGCTGACGCCGGACGGCATGCTGCTGCTGGAGATCGGCGGCGAACTGGCGGCGCTGGACGACCGCGATCTGCCGGCCCTGCTCGAGGAGGCGCTGCCGGGGTGGGACGGCGACATGGCGGCCTTGCCGCCGGCGCTGCGGCTGGACGAGGCCGCCTTGCCGCTGGTCTGCGAGACGCTGCCGGCGCTGCTGGCGCGTTACGGCATCGTCGCCCGTCCCAGATGAACGAAGCCCGCCGGTCGGCGGGCTGAAGTCAGACGGGCTGGGCCTGGACGCCGACCAGCCGTTTGCGGCCGGCCAGCATGCCGATGCAGAAGGCGGTGGCGGCGATCAGGCAGAACAGTATCGCCAGCGGCCAGGCGGCGTGGCTGTGGCCGCGGATCAGGCCGACGGCGAACGGGCCCATGGACGCCAGCATATAGCCTATGCCCTGCGCCATGCCGGACAGGCTGGCCGCCACGTGCTGGTCGGCCGAGCGGTGGGCCAGCAGGCTCAGCGCGGTGCTGAACAGGCCGCCCTGGCCGAAGCCGAGCAGCGCCGCCCAGATGATCAGCCCATCGGTCGGCGCGTACAGCATGCCCAACAGGCCGGCGATCACCATCAGCAGCGTGGCGGCGATGGGCGGCCGCTGGTCGCGGCAGCGATGGGCCAGCATCGGCACCAGCAGCGACGCCGGCACCTGCACCATCGTCGACAGCGACAGCATCAGCCCGCCCTGCATCGGCGTCAGGCCGCGGTCCATCAATATCGACGGCAGCCAGCCGAACACGATGTAGGCCAGCGACGATTGCAGGCCCATGAACAGCGTCACCTGCCAGGCCAGCGGGTCGCGCAGCAGACCTTCCACCCGCCAGCGGCCCTGGGCAGCGGCGTGGCGGGTGGCCAGCTGCGGCCACCAGACCGCCAGCGCCAGCACCGCAGGCAGCGCCCACAGCGCCAGCGCCGGACGCCAGTCGTGGCCGAAGGCTTCCGCCGTCGGCACCGTCAGGCCGGCGGCCAGCGCCGCGCCCAGGCACAGTGCCATCGTGTACACGCCGGTCATCAGGCCGGCGCGGCTGGCGAAGTCCCGCTTGACGATGCCGGGCAGCAGCACGCCGATCACGCCTATGGCGGCGCCGGCCAGCGCCGAACCGGCGAACAGGCCGAACTGGCCCAGCTGGGTGCGCAGCAGGATGCCGGCGGCCAGCGCCAGCAGCACCACGGCGATGGTCTTTTCGCTGCCGAGGCGGCGCGCCAGTCGCGGCGCCAGCGGTCCGAAGATGCCCAGGCAGGCCACCGGCAGCGTGGTCAGCAGGCCGGCCAGCGCCGGACTCAGGCCGACGTCGCGGCTGACCATGGACAGCACCGGCGCCAGGCTGGACAGCGCCGGGCGCAGATTCAGGCCGACCAGCACCAGGCCCAGCAGCAACAGCAGCGTGCGGGCGCGGCCGCCGGTCAGCGAGGCGGCCGGGGTCTCGTCGTCGATCAATAGTTCGTCGGCTATCGGCTTGGACCGATTTTCTTCCATCGTGCTTCCTTCTTATCGTTGCGTGTCCAGCAAGCGGGCCAGCATGGCCAGCAGCGGACGGGTAATCGCGGCGGCGGCGGCGCCGGCCTCGTCGGGACGGCGCGTGCGTATCGCGTCGAAGATGGCGGCGTGGGCCGCGAAGTCCGGATCGGGCAGGGCCTCGTCGCGTATCGAGTCCTGCACGCTTTGGCGCACCGCGTGCGAAAAGTAGCGGTACAGGCTGGACAGCGCCTGATTGCCGCAGGCGTCGGCGATCGCGACATGGAAGGCCAGGTCGCGCTCGGCGTAGCTTTCCGGCGTCTCGTCGGCCGGCGGGCGGCCGAGGCGGTCCAGCGCCGCGGCGATGCGCGCGAGCTCGGCGTCGCCGGCGCGCTCGGCGGCCAGCCGGGCCGCGCTTTCCTCCAGCAGGCAGCGCACTTCCAGATGCTCGCGCAGGCTGGCGCGGCTGATCGCGCGCATCGCCTCGCCGGGATTGACGACGGCGCGCACATAGGTGCCGTCGCCCTGGCGCACTTCCAGCAAGCCGGCGTACAGCAGCACGCGCACCGCCTCGCGGACGGTGTTGCGGCTGATGCCCAGCTCCTCGGCCAGTTCCGGCTCGGTCGGCATGCGGCTACCGACCGGCCAGCGTCCGTCGGCCAGTTGGGCACCCAGGCTTTCCAGCGCGATGTCGACCAGCGAGCGTTTCGCGGCGGCGGGATTCATCGTTCGACTCCGAAACATCCAATCATCCGATGAATTTTACCGGCAAACGCCGGGAAGGGCAAAAAACAGGAAAATGGTTCAGGCGGTGGCGGAGAAACCGGTGCTGGACAGCCCGAGGCCCTGGCCGACCAGGAGCGCGTTCAACGCGTAAGGCGCGCCGATCGAGTAGACCAGCGCGTACATCGCGAGGCCACTGATCTGCTGGGCCGACAGCAGGCTGTTGCCGGACGGGTAGCTGAGCAGGTTCTGCAGATTGAACGGAAAGGTGTTGGGCGTATCGGGCGTGTTGATCACCAGTTGCTGGTTGCGCTGCTGCGCCTGCAGCGCGCGGGTCTCGTTGATCAGCGAGCCGCTGCCCTGCGAGGTGTAGCTGTTGGCCAGCGCGTTCAGCGACTGGGCCGCCGTGTACAGCAGGTTGGCCGTGCCGCTGGAGTCGCTGTTGTATGCCGCTTGCAGCGAATTGACGTTCAGGTTCAGCGTGCCGCCCAGCCCGTACTGCGCCGGACTCTGATAGCTGAGGCCGACCTGGCTCAACATGGTCAGCAGCGAACTGCCGTTGCTGTAGCTGTTTTCCGCCTGCTGGTTCAGCATCTGCGGCAGCATGGCGGCGATCGGGTCGTTGCCGGGCTGCACCTGGTTGCCGAGCAGGCTGTTGATCGATCCCTGGGCGGTGTTGAAGGCGCTGGCCAGCGACTGGGCGTTGCTGTTCAGCAGACCGAAGTCTATGTTGACGGCGATGGTGCTGCTGCCGGTCGCCAGCAGATTGGCCGACACGCCGCTGCCCAGCTGGATGCCCGAGTTGACGGCGCTGGAGCCGGACGCGCCGTTGACGGTGTAGCTGGCGTTCAGCGCCGCCTGGGTCTGGGTCAGGTTCTGGCCGCTGCCGACCGCCTGCGTCTGGTCGAAAGCCAGCCGCGACAGGCCGCTCTGATCGGTGTTGTTGCCGTCGTTGTCGCTGACGGTGATCTTGAAATTGTTGCTGGCGCCGGTGCTGGCCTGGCTGATCTGCAATTGATAGGCGCCGGATGAATTCTGCACCACATTGGCGACGACGCCGGCGCCGGCGCCGTTGATCGCGCTGGCGATGCCGGACAGCGTGCCGTTGCTGATGCTGATGGTCACCGGCGTGTCGTTGGCGGTGAAGCTGCTGGCCGAGGTGGAGCTGGTGTAGGCGTAGCTGCCGGTGGTGATGGTCAGGCTGCCGGTGCCGACCGAGGTGCTGCCGCTATCGGGCAGCGTGAAGCTGGTGGCGGCGCTCTGGGCCTGCGCCAGTTGCGACACCGACAATTGGTAGCTGGCGGTCTGCGCGCCGCTCGAGGTGCTGACGCTGGCCACCGCCGGATTGCTGCTGGTGGCGGTGCCGCCGCCGTACTGGTTGGACGGCGAGTAGATCTGCTGCAGGCTGCTCTGGAAGGTGCCGAGTATGGACATCAGCTGGCCGAGATTGGACAGCTCCACCTGGATCGGGTCGGTCGGCGTCGCGCTGGAGGCGCTGGAAGCGCTGCCGGTGGAGCCCAGCAGCAATCCGCTGGACAACAAACTGCTCAAGTTCGGCAGCAAGCTGTCGAAAGACGAAAGACTGGAGTTGTATCCGGACAGCGAGTTCATTGCCAACACTCACAAGCCACATCTTGTTCAAGTGTAGTTCAGGCAATGACAGTCATGGCTTGTTCAGCGTTTTTTCCGCGCTGAATTGTGTATTTGTGTGTGGATTTTGGCGTTGGCGCGACAAGGCATGGCGCCTGGCGCCATGCCGTCGGAGCGGGCGTTTATTTCGCCGCCGCGTCCTTCACGCATTTCTTGGTGAAGCTCTGCTTGGCGGCGCCGGCCAGCTTCTTCTCGGCGGCCTTGGCGTCGCAGCTGGCCTGGACCGCGGCGACGGCGTCCTTCTCGCATTTCTTCAGGAAGCTTTGCTTGGCGGCGCCGGCCAGTTTCTTCTCGGCGGCCTTGGCGTCGCAGGCGGCGTCGGCCAGCGCCAGATTGGCGCTGAACAGCGCGAGTACGGCGAGCAGCAGCGATTTACGCATGGTTGGGTTTCTCCGGTGGTGAGCCCGCGAACGGGCGGAAAGCTATTCGTTCTTTCTGGCGTTCAGCCAGTAAACGGTGGTCAGCGCCGCCAGTGAAAACAGCAGCAGCAGCAGCGCCAGCCGGTGGGCGGCGCCGTAGTTGGCCTGCTCCACCTGATTGTACAGCGCGATCGAGATCACCCGGGTCTCGCCGTCGATATTGCCGCCTATCATCAGCACCACGCCGAATTCGCCGACGGTGTGGGCGAATCCGAGGCAGGCCGCGCTGAGCACGCCGCTGCGGCAGGACGGCAGGATCACGTGGCGCATCCGCTGCCAGCGATTGGCGCCCAGCAGCCGCGCGCTTTCCAGTTCCTCCTGCCGCACCGCGCGGAAGCTGGCCAACAGCGGCTGCAGCACGAAGGGCAGCGAGTACAGCACCGAGGCGATCACCACCCCCTGGAAGGTGAAGGCGAGGCTGGGCAGGCCCAGTGACGCGGTCAGCTTTCCCAGCGGGCCGTGCGGGCCGAAGGCCAGCAGCAGGTAGAAGCCGAGCACCGTCGGCGGCAGCACCAGCGGCAGCATCGCCGCCGCCTCGGCCAGCGGCCGCAACCGCGAGCGGCTGCGCGCCAGCCACCAGGCGGCCGGTACGCACAGCGACAGCAGCAGCAGCGTGCTGACGCCGGCCAGCCGCAGGGTCAGCGCGATCGCGCTCCAGTCCTCCGAACTCACGGCTTGAAGCGATAACCGGCCTGGGCCATCAGCGCGCGCGCCTGCTCGCCCTTCAGGAAGGCCATCAGCGCGGTCGCGGCCGGCGTCGGCTTGATCTGCAGCGCGTCCTGGCGTATCGGCTGATGCAGTTTTTCCGGTACCAGCCAATAGTGGTCGCGTATGCCTTGCTCCAGCAATTGCGAATAGGCGACGAAGGCGAAGTCGGCGCCGCCGGCCTCGGCGAACTGCATCGTCTGGCCGATATTGTCGCCGGTCAGCAGCTTGGGCTTGACCGCCGCCTCCAGCTTCAGGGCGCCCAGCGTTTCCATCGCGGCGCGGCCGTAAGGCGCGGTGGCCGGATTGGCGACCGCCAGCTTGGCGAAATCGCCCTTGCGCAAGGTCGCCTCGCCGGCGTCGCCGCGTTTCTTGCTCCACAGCGCCAGCTGGCCGTAGGCATAGGTGAACTGGCTGCCAGGCTGGCCGACGCCGGCTTTCGCCAGCTCGGTCGGCCTCTCGTCGTCGGCGGACAGGAAGACGTCGAACGGCGCGCCCTGGCGGATCTGCGCCGCCAGCTTGCCGGAGGCGCCGGCGCTGGCCTTGATGTCGTGGCCGGTCGAGGCCTTGAACGCCACGGCGATCTTGTCCAGCGTCTGCTGGAAATTGCTGGCCACCGCGACCGAGACGGTATCGGCCAGCGCCAGCGAGGGCAGGGTCAGGCAGAGCAGGGCAAGGTTCAAGCGTCGCATGCGGCAGGTCTCCAGAATGATGGTGGTGGCATTATGCGACCAAAATCACGATGCCCGCGATGGCCTGGGTCAAATTTTGTCGCCGGCGGCCGCATCGAACGGAGGCGCAATCGGACAAGGGCTGGAGATTGCGGCAAAATGCCTGGGCTAGCCTGCGGCCAGCGTGTCGTCGGCGTACTGCAGCAGTTGCTGCCAATCGCAGACCAGCAGGTCCTGCCAGCCGTCGCCGCCGGGCGCGTCCAGCTGAGGCCGGGGTCCCCGCAGATTGACGCCGCCGGCCAGCAGGCGGCCATCCAGAGAGTCCTCCAGCTGGACGATGCTGGAAACCTGTTCCAGATAGGCGCCGATGCCGCGGGTCAGCGGTTCGAGCTCGACGGCGGACCGCCCCGGCCTCAGCGGCAGCGGAGAGGTGTCGCCGCTGTTGCCGCGCAGCACCAGCCGCAGTCGCGCGATCGCCGGACCGGCCTCTTCGGCCTGGGGCATCGCGGGCAGCCAGCCGCGCAGCAGCGCCTGCAGGCGCAGGTTGAGACTGTTGCCGGGGGAGGTGGAGCTCAGCAGCCAGCGGCCGTCGCGGTTGCGTTCCAGCAGCCACAGCGGCTCCAGCAGCAGGGCGCGGTAGGCGCCAGGCAATTGCGTCGGCGCGGCGCAGAGGAATTGCCGGTTGTGCCGTCCCTGACGGAACGCTTGTTGCGGCGCGCCGTAGCCGGGGCGCTGGCTGAGCCGGGCTACCCGGCACAGCTCGCCCCATGCCACCAGCGCGCATCCAAGATTAAAGAACGGTTTCATCGTCGTCGGCCATGATCGGGTGCGGCGCTCCGGACGAAGATCCGGATGCGGCGGGTTTGATCGGGGAATATAACGGAAACATAGGCAAAAGCCGGCGCGCTATTGTTGATATGGAGCAACTTATAGGGAATGCGGCCAGTGTGGCCTGGCATGTCGTACAGGCGGCTTGCTGGTATGATTCCGCCTTTGCCGCGCGGCGGTGCGATCACGAATTCAGGTTATGAGAAGACTTTCCGGCTTTTTACTATTGCTGCTGTTGTGTCTGGCCGGCTGGCTGGCCTGGGCCGCGCTGTTGCCGGTCGAACTGCCGGCCGGCGGCTACAAGCTGCTGGTGGGGCCCAACCGCACGATGAAGCAGATCGCCCGCACGCTGGAGCAGGATGGCGCGATACGCAACCGTCAGCTGCTGGTGGCGCTGGCGCGGCTGGACGGCGCCGATCGGCGGATCAAGGCCGGCCTGTACCGCTTCCAGGGGCCGCAGTCGATGCTGGACGTGTTGCTGCGCCTGAGCCAGGGACGGCCGGACGAGGCCAGCCTGACGACGATAGAGGGCTGGACCTTCCGCCAGTTCCGCCAGGCGCTGGACCGCAGCCCCGATATTGTCCACGACGCCAGGCCGCTCAGCGACGCCGAGCTGATGCGCCGGCTCGGCGCGCCCGACGCCAGTCCGGAAGGGCTGTTCTTCCCCAGCACCTATCTGTTCACGCCCGGCGTCTCCGACATGGACCTGTACCGCCAGGCCTTCTCGACGATGGAGCAGCAGCTCGCCGCCGCCTGGGCCGCGCGCAAGCCGGAATTGCCTTACCGCACGCCGTACGAATTACTGACGATGGCCAGCCTGATCGAGAAGGAAACCTCCAGCGAGGCCGACCGTCCAATGGTGGCGGCGGTCTTCGTCAATCGGCTGAAAAAGGGTATGCGGCTGCAGACCGACCCGTCGGTGATCTACGGCATGGGCGCCGGCTACCAGGGCAATATCGGCAAGGCCGATCTGCGCCGCGATACGCCGTACAATACCTATACCCGCGCCGGCCTGACGCCGACGCCGATCGCGATGCCGGGCAAGGCGGCGCTGTACGCGGCCGCCCAGCCGGCCGAGACCGACGCGCTGTATTTCGTCGCCCGCGGCGACGGCAGCTCGCAGTTTTCCAGCACCCTGGAGCAGCACAACCAGGCGGTGCGCAAATACATACTGAAGAAAGGCCAGCAATGAGCAGCGCGCAGCAGGTCCGATCCGGCCGTTTCATCACGCTGGAAGGCATAGACGGCGCCGGCAAGAGCACCCATCTGTCCTTCATCGCCGACTGGCTGGCGCGGCACGACGTCGACGCCGTGTTCACCCGCGAGCCGGGCGGCACGCCGCTGGGCGAGCAGGTTCGCGAACTGCTGCTGGCGCCGGAGACCGTGGTTTCGCTCGACGCCGAGACGCTGCTGGCCTTCGCCGCGCGCCAGCAACACATCGCCGACGTGATCGCGCCGGCGCTGGCCGCCGGCCGCTGGCTGGTGTCCGACCGCTTCACCGATTCCACCTACGCCTTCCAGGGCGGCGGCCGCGGCGTGCCGTACGAGCGCATCCGCGCGCTGGAGGACTGGGTGCAGCGCGGCCTACAGCCGGACCTGACGCTGCTGTTCGACCTGCCGACCGAAGTGGCGGCCGGACGGATGGCCGGCACCCGGGTGCCGGACCGTTTCGAGCAGGAGGCGGCCGATTTCCACCGGCGCGTGCGCGCGGCCTATCTGCGCCGGGCCGAGGAGGCGTCGCAGCGCATCGTCGTGTTGGACGCCGGCCGCGGCATAGAGGACATCCAGGCCGACATCGCCGTCCACCTGCGAAACCTGCTGGAGCGAAGCTGATGCTGTACCCGTGGCAGAGCGATGACTGGACGCGGCTCTCCGCCGAGCGCGAGCGGATGCCGGGCGCCTGGCTGTTCACCGGCGGCGCCGGCATCGGCAAGCTGGCCTTCGCCGAGCATCTGGCGCAGTCGCTGCTGTGCGAGGACCCTGCCGCCGGCCACCAGCCCTGCGGCCAGTGCCAGGGCTGCCGCTGGCTCGCCAGCGGCAGTCATCCCGACTTCCGTCGCCTGTCGCCGTTCGTCGACGAGGACGAGGAGGGCAAGGAGGCCAAGACCACGCGCAAGCTGCCGCAGATCAAGATAGAGGCGGTGCGCGAGGTGATAGATTTCGCCCACCTGACCGCGCATCGCGCCGGTCGGCGCGTGATTCTGGTGGAGCCGGCCGAGAACGAACCTGAACCTGGCCGCCGCCAACGCCTTGTTGAAAATACTGGAGGAGCCGCCGGAGGCGGTGCTGTTCCTCTTGGTGTCGCATTCGCCGCAGCGGCTGTTGCCGACGATACGCAGCCGCTGCCGCCAGTTCGCGCTGACCCGGCCGGCCGCGCCGGCCGCGCTGGCCTGGCTGAAGGAGCAGGGCGTGGCCAATGCCGAGGCGGAACTGGCGCACAACGGCGGCGCGCCGCTGTTCGACCACGATCCGGAGCTCGCCGCCCTGCGCGGCCAGTTCGTCCGCGGCCTGGGCCAGCCCAGCTTCGCCGGCATGCTGCAACTGGCGGAGCTGGCCGACAAGAACAAGCAGGTGTCGCTGTTGCAGCCGCTGTCCTGGTTGCAGAAATGGCTGCACGATCTGGCGGCGCTGGGCCTGGCCGGTCGCGTCCGCTATTATCCAGATCAGGAGACGGCGCTTTCGGCGCTGGCGGCGCGCAGCGACGCCGTCCAGCTGATGGCCTGCCAGCAGGCGCTGGCCGCGCTGGCGCCGTTCGCCCAGCATACGCTGAATCCCCGTCTGCAACTGGAGGCGGTCTTGATGGATTACCTGAAGATTTTCGCCAGCGCCAAGTCCGGCTGAGAACATACGAAGGGGCCCGCCGCATGGATGCCGCCAACAACCGGCCGGATCTGCACAATCCCAACCGTCCCGGCGTGCTGTCGCTGCATATCAAGGAGCGCAGCGCGCTGTTCGCCGCCTATATGCCCTTCGTCCGCAACGGCGGCATCTTCATCCCGACCAACAAGGAGATGCAGCTGGGCGAGGAGGTCTTCCTGCTGCTGACGCTGATGGAGGACCCGCAGCGCATCGCGGTGCAGGCCAAGGTGGTGTGGATCACGCCGGGCGGCGCCAACAACAGCCGGGTGCAGGGCGTGGGCGTCGAGTTCGTCGCCGGCGACGCCGGCAAGCAGGCCAAGGACAAGATAGAGAGCCTGCTCGGCGGCGTGCTCAATTCCAGCCGCCCGACCCATACGATGTGAGGCGGCGGTCGTGATATCCTGTACGCTGGATTCACGTTTTCGCCGCCTACCATGTTGATCGACTCCCACTGCCACATCAATTTTCCCGATCTCGCCGAGCGCATGCCCGAGGTGCTGGCCAATATGCGCCAGAATCAGGTGACGCACGCGCTCGTCATCGGCGTCAGCCGGCCCAAGTATCCGCAAGTGCTGGCGCTGGCCGAAGCGCATCCGAACCTGTACGCCACCGTCGGCGTCCATCCGGACGACCCGGAGGCCGAAGAGTACAGCGAGGACGAGCTGGTCGAGCTGGCCGCCCATCCGCGGGTGGTCGGCATAGGCGAGACCGGTCTCGACTACCACTGGTGCAAGGGCGATCTGGCATGGCAGCATGACCGTTTCCGCACCCATATCCGCGCCGCCAGGCGCACGGGCCTGCCGCTGGTGATCCATACCCGCGAATCGGCCGAAGACACGATACGCATCATGAGGGAAGAGCATGCCGAGCAATGCGTCGGCGTGATGCACTGCTTCACCGAGACCTGGGAGGTGGCCGAGGCGGCGCTGGCGCTGGGCTTCTACATCTCCTTCTCCGGCGTGGTGACCTTCAAGAACGCCAAGCAGGTGCAGGAGGTGGCGCAGAAGGTGCCGCTGGACCGGATGCTGATCGAGACCGATTCGCCGTATCTGGCGCCGGTCCCGTTCCGCGGCAAGATCAACGAGCCGTCCTATGTGCGCCATGTGGCCGAGTTCATCGCCCAGCTGCGCGGCATTTCGCTGGATGAGGTGGCCGCGGCCACCACCGACAACTTCTTCCGCCTGTTCGCCAAGGCGGAGCGCTGAAACGGGAGGCTGCGATGCGGCGGTTCGCGTCTGCTCTGGGCTTCATCGGTCTGCTGGCCGCCGCCGCGGCGTCGGCCAACTGCATCAATCTCGGCGGCCGCAGCTATTGCGCGCAGCAGGGCGGCCAGGCGGTGCTGCACCAGGGCCTGCCGTATTGCGGCGCCGGCGCCTGCGTCGCCGACGAGTTCGGCAATCTGTTCTGCTCGCCGTATCCCGGCGGCGGGGCGATACGCGCCGGTGGCGGCTTCTATGCCGGGCCGGGCATGTGCCTGCTGGGGCCCGACGGCAGCCCGCATTGCGCGGCGACGCCGGGCGGCAGCTGCAATATCGGGCCGGGCGGCCAGGTGGTCTGCGACGGCGGCGCCGTCGCGGTGCCGGCGGTGCGGCCGCAGCTATGCCGATGACGGCGGGGAGGAGCGTGAATACGCTGGAAGTCACCATCCTGGGCTGCGGCTCCAGTTCCGGCACGCCGGCGATAGGCTGCCGCTGCGCCACCTGCCTGTCGGACGACAGCCGCAACCGGCGCACCCGCGCCAGCGCCTATGTGCGCGTCGGCGAACTGGGCTTTCTGATCGACACCGGTCCCGATCTGCGTCAGCAGGCGCTGCGCGAGGGCCTGTCCCGGCTGGACGCGGTGCTGTACACCCATCCGCACGCCGACCACCTGAACGGCATCGACGATCTGCGCGCCTTCTGCTACCTGAAGCAGGGGCCGATCTCGCTGTACGGCAACGACTTCACCATGTCCAATATCCGCGAGCGCTTCGGCTACGCGCTGCAGCCGCCGTCCAAGATGTGGGACAAGCCGGTGCTGCTGTCGGAAACGATAAGCGGGCCGTTCCGCCACCAGGGCGTCGAACTGACGCCGATTCCGCTATTGCACGGCAGCTGGCCCTGCCTGGGCTGGCGCATCGGCAATATGGCGTGGCTGACCGACTTGTCGCGGATACCAGACGACAGCCTGCCGCTGTTGCAGGGCCTGGACCTGTTGTTCCTCGATTGCCTGAATCCGGATCCCTATCCATCCCATCTCAGCGTGGACGAGGCCCTGGCCTGGGCGGCGCGGCTGGGCGCGCGGCGCACGGTGCTGATCCACATGACGCACAGGCTGGAATACCATGCGCTGAGCGCGCGGTGTCCGCCCGGCGTCGAGGTCGGCTTCGACGGCTGGAAGGCCGAACTGGCTATGGAATGATGAGGGTAATGCTATAAAACATGATTTTTATCAATAGCTTACCATTTATTTCTGCATCGGGATTTTTTGATCGAGCACGGCCACCGCGGTGATGGCGTTGTCCGGGCTGCCGTCGATCAGCTTGTCGGAATACGTCAGATAGGTCAGCACATTGCGTTTGACGTCGACGATGCGCACCACCCGCACATGCTTGAACACGAAGGACGCGCCCTCCTTGAACACCTGTTGCTGGGCCGGCAGCGGGCCGCGGAAGCGTATCGCGCCGACCTGGCGGCAGGCGACCGAGAAGCGCGACGGGTCTTTCGCCAATCCGACCGCCCCCTTGTAGCCGCCGGTCTTGGCGCGCGACACATAGCAGGCGACGCCCTCTACCGACGGGTCGTCGAAGGCCTCCACCACCACCTTGTCGTTGGGGCTGAGCAGCTTGAAGGTGGTCGACACCTCGCCGACCTCCTCGGCGAGCGCCGGCGTGGAGAAAAGGGCGAGCAGCAACAGGGCGGTCTTGTTCATCGATTCATTCCTGGCGGGTTGGACGGCCATGCGGCGGCCGTCATGTCATCCGGATTGTAGGGAAAGCGGCCCTCCGTCTCAATCGGTCGCCGCGCGGGCGCGGAAGGCCGCCATCTCGTCGGCGACGAAGTGCGCGATCATCGCGCGGTAGACCGCCGCGGTCAGCGCCGCGTCGGCGCCCAATTCGCCGGCCAGCCGCTCGACGCGGCGCATCACCTGGTCGACGCGTTTGCCGCCTTCCACTTCCTCGCGGCTGCGCTTGAACGCCGCCGCCTGGCGCACATAGATGCCGCGTTCGGCGATCAGCGCCACCAGCGCGCGGTCGACGCGGTCTATCTGTTCCCTGACTTCTTCCAGGTCCTGGCATTGAAAAACGCTGTCCATTCGATTTCTCCTTGACGCATTGAGTCGATAATTATTCTGCGGGCGAGCAGGGGCGGGGTTTCGCCGACGGTTTTCAGCGGCCGGGGCGGGTAGAGCGCCAGCACAGCAGCGAGCCGGCGGTCACCATCGCCGCGCCCTGCCAGAAGGCGAGGCCCAGCGCGGTGCTGAGGATGACGGAGGCCAGCGCCGAGGACAGCACCGGGGTGGAATAGGAGGCGGCCACCAGCAGCATCATATTGCCCTCGGCGATGGCGACGTTCCACGCGGCGTAGCCGGCGGCCATCACCGCCGCGGCCAGCAGCAGGATGCCGATGGACGGCAAGGCCGGCATGGCCAGGCGCTCCGGGCTGAGCGCGTAGTGCATCCACAAGGCCAGCGCCGTCAGCGCGAAGAAGGGCGCGATGCCGTTCCGGCCTTGCGACAGCCGCTTGGCGACATTGCAATAGGTCGCCCATAGCAGCGCGCCGCCGAAGGCCAGCGAATAACTGAGCGGATTCTGCAGCGCGTTGCCCAGGATGCCGGCCGGCGACAGCGCGCCGCCGCTGATGATCCAGGCCACCCCGAGCAGCGACAGCAACAGGCCGGGCGGCAGCAGCCAGCTGGCGCGCTGGCCGTTGAACAGCAGGGCCAGCAGCACGGTGAGGCACGGCCACAGATAGTTGACGATGCCCAGCTCTATCGCCTGCATCCGGTTCTGGGCGAAACCCAGCGCCAGCGCCAGCGAGATTTCGTAGCAGGCGAACAGGCCGCCGCAGATCAGCAGATAGCGCGGCGGAAAATCGCGCAGGCGGGGCCAGCCCAAGACGGCGGCCAGCAGCGCGGCGCTGACGCTGTACATCAGCGCCGCGCCGCCCACCGGTCCGAAGCTTTCGCTGAGCAGGCGGATCAGCGGCGGGACGGCGCTCCACAGCGCGATGGCCAGCAGGCCGAGCAGGGTGCCGCGGCGCGTCGGGGCAGGGTTTGACATGGTCCGCATTCGGCTCAGTAGTAGTTGAGGCCCATCGCCGCCTTCACTTCGCCCAGCGTGCGGGCCGCCACGTCGCGGGCGCGGCGGGTGCCGGCCTTCAGCATCTCCAGCACCGCGGCCGGATCCTGGGCGTAATGCTCGCGGCGCTCGCGTATCGGCGCCAGCATTTCCTGCAGGCAATCTTCCAAATGCTGCTTGATCACGGTGTCGCCGAGGCCGCCGCGGCGATAGTGTTCCTTCAGACCGGCCACCAGCTCGCGCTCAGGATGGAAGGCGTCCAGATAGGTGAACACCACATTGCCTTCCACCTGGCCCGGATCGGCCACGCGCAGGTGGTTCGGGTCGGTGTACATCATCTTCACCGCCTGGCGGATGTCGTCGGGGCTGGCGGACAGCGTGATGGTGTTGCCCAGCGACTTGGACATCTTGGCCTTGCCGTCTATGCCCGGCAGGCGGGAACCGATTTCCGGCACCACCGCCCGGGCTTCGACCAGCACCGGCAGCGCCACGCTGGCGTTGAAGCGGCGCACGATCTCGTTGGTCTGCTCTATCATCGGGATCTGGTCGTCTCCGACCGGCACGATGGTGGCCTTGAAGGCGGTGATGTCGGCGGCCTGGGCGGCCGGGTAGGTCAGGAAGCCGGCCGGGATGTCTCGCTCGTAGCCGCGCTGCTTGATCTCGTCCTTGATCGTCGGATTGCGTTCCAGCCTCGCCACCGTCACCAGGTTCAGATAGTAGGACGCCAGCTCGGTCAATTCCGGCACCAGGCTCTGGATGAAGATGGTGCTCTTGGCCGGATCGATGCCGACGGCCAGATAGTCCAGCGCCACCTGCAGCACATTGTCGCGGACCTTCAGATAGTTGCCCATATTGTCGGTCAGCGCCTGGGCGTCGGCCAGCAACAGGAATTGCCGGCAGCGCTCCTGCAGGATGACGCGGTTTCTGAGCGAGCCGACGTAATGGCCCAGATGCAGCTGACCGGTGGTCCGGTCGCCGGTCAGGATGATGTCTTGCGAGCTGATGGTGTCCAGATTCATGCCTATCTCCGTCTGATTGGGGAGGGAGGAGACCGACAAGGTGGACTGGGAGTGACCGCCAAAAACTAAACCCGGTGCGCCTTGTCGGCAGCCTCCGGGTTTGATTGCATATGCGTTCGCCGGCGCCGCCTAGGAGAGGCGCCACCACCAGAATCGGATTGCGAATGCGGGTGCGATTTTCATGCTTTCATCAAAACACGGGGCCGCGCCCCGCGTCAAGCCCCGTCGGCGTCAGCAGCGGGAGCCGAGGTCGCGGTCGGCGGCCGGGCCCGCCAGCTGGCGGGTCAGTTCGTCGCAGGCGGTGATCCTGCCGTCGCGCAGCGTGATGTGGGCCTGGACCTGGAACAGCGCGGTTTTGCCGTCTTTCTTGGTGACGCGCACCCGATGGTGGGTCAGTACGCAGTCGTGGTCCTGGGCGACGGCCAGGAAGTAGACTTCCATTTTTTCGACGACTTCGCGCTGCGCGCGCAGGTGGCGCTTGAAGCCGGCCAGATCCAGCTCGCGGCCGTCGACGCGCTGGCGGTAGTCCGGCGAGATGTAGCGGGCGATACTGTCGTCGTCGACGCGGCCGGCTTCGATCAACTGGGCGAACATGCCGCGGACGATGGCGAGATTGTCGGGCGCGGGAAGGGTGGGGCTCATGTCGGCAATCTTCTGCGATGGGGCGATGCCGATACTGTAGGGGCTTTACCGCGTGATGCGTTAACGGCAAAGTATCAATTATTGTCGTGATCGGATCATTCTCGTGAGTGTCGTCAACTACCCGCTGCATTGTCTGGCCATGCGGGGGATATCGGACGGCGGCGTCGCCAGCCATGTCCACGACGTCGGCCAACTGATCTACCTGCGCCGCGGCGCGATGCTGTGCCAGAGCGAGACGATGCGCTGGCTGATGGCGGCGGGGCAGATAGGCTGGATTCCGGCCGGCGTGGCGCACAGCGCCGAGCTGGTGGCCGAGTTCGACGGGCTGATGGCCTATGTCGACGGCGCCGAGTACCCTCAGCTGCCCGCCGTGGCGACGGTGATGCCGGCCGGCGCGATGATGGGCTTGCTGCTGGAGCGGCAGCTGAGTTATGAGAGCGAACCGTGGACCGGCAGGCGGCAGCGGCTGGCCGCGGTGATCGTCGATGAGTTCTTGCGCCTGGCGCCGCTGCCGCAGCAACTGCCGCTGCCCGGCGAGCCGCGGCTGCGCCGGCTTTGCCTGCGGGTGCTGGCGGCGCTGGAGCGGTCGTGGCCGCTGGACGGTCTGGCCGCCGCGCATGGTTTTTCGCGCGCGGGACTGACGCGCGCCTTTGTCCGCGATACCGGCTTGCCGTTCGGCCGCTGGTTGAGCCAGGCGCGGATGCTGGCCGCGGTGCAGCTGCTGAACGGCGGCGTCGATGCCGGGACGGTCGCCTTACAGGTAGGCTATCAGTCCCAGAGCGCGTTTGGCGCCGCGTTCCGTCGTCATCACGGTGTGGCGCCGGGCGAATTCCTGCGTGGTCAGCGACGGGAATGAGATCGACGGCGAGTTGGCGATGGCGGGCTGCTGGTTCTGCAGCAGCCGGCGCAACAGCATTTCGGCGAATTCGCGCTGGGCGTCGTCGTCCGGCCGGGCGCCGGCCTCGACGCCGTTGACCTGCCGCTGCGGCGACGGGCGCTGTGGCGTGAACGGCAGGCGATTGGGATCGGGGATGTTCATCGTCGGTTATCCGGCGTGGTGATTTCCTTGTTTGAGAGCGATTAATTTCTATCGTTCTTTGCCGAATGGGAAATTTACAAATAAACAATGGGATAGCGATTGATCTGCTTGAGCCCGGATGGCATGAAAGGCCGTGGGGCGAGGCGGAAGCGCATGATGGAGAGCGGGAAATGGCGATAGCGAAGAACGGCGGCCTGGTATATTCGACCGAGCATGGCCGGATGTGTCCGGCGTGCCGGCGGCCGGAGGCGCAGTGCGAATGCCGGGCGGCCGCGCCGCCGGCCGGGGACGGCGTCGCGCGGGTGTCGCGCGAGACCAAGGGCCGCGGCGGCAAGGCGGTGACGGTGGTGAAGGGCTTGCCGCTGGCCGCCGACGAGTTGGCCAAGCTGGGCAAGCAGCTGCGGACCCGCTGCGGCAGCGGCGGCACCTTGAAGGACTGGGTGCTGGAAATTCAGGGCGACCACGTGGAGATCGTGGTCGCCGAACTGGTCAAACTGGGTTTCAAGGCCAAGAAAGTTGGCGGCTGACCCGCCCAGCGGTCAGAACTTCCTGCCCAGCGACGCCTTGTGCATGATGGTGGAGGCGATCTCTTCGATCGACTTGTGGGTGGTGCTGATGAAGGGCACGCCGTGGTGGCGGAACATCGATTCCGCTTCGTTGACCTCGCGCCGGCAGTTGTCCATGCTGGCGTACTTGGAGTCTGGGCGGCGCTCGGAGCGGATATTGTGCAGCCGCGCCGGATCGATGGTCAGGCCGAACATCTTGTCCTTGAACGGCAGCAGTATCTTCGGCAGCGTCGGGCTGCCGAGGTCTTCCGGCGTCAGCGGATAGTTGGCGGCGCGGATGCCGTATTGCAGCGCCAGATACAGGCAGGTCGGCGTCTTGCCGGAGCGGGACACGCCGACCAGGATGACGTCGGCCTCGTCCAGGTCTTTCAGCTTGACGCCGTCGTCGTGGTTCAGCGAGAAGTTGACCGCCTCGATGCGGTGGTCGTACTTCTCCTCGTTGACCATGCCGTGCGCCTTGCCCACCGTCAGCGAGGCCTTCTGGCCGATCTCGTCCTCCAGCCGGCCGATGAAGGTCTCGAAGAAGTCTATCAGCACCACGTCGTCCAGCCGCAGCGCCTCGCGGACTTCCGGATTGACGATGCTGGTGAACACCAGCGGGCGCAGGTGGTCGCGCTCGGCGGTTTCCCGGATGCGCTGCGCCAGCGTGCGCGCCTTGTCCACGGTATCGACGAAGGGGACGGTCTCGCGAATGAAGTCCAGCGTGTCGAACTGGGTCAGCAATGTGTGGCCCAGCGACTCGGCGGTGATGCCGGTGCGGTCGGAGATGAAGAAGGCGGAACGGCGGTGGGACATGTAGCACCTTGCGCAAGTGAATTCGATTCCGTCAAAGTGTATACCGGGCCGGTCGACGCCGATACCGGGCGATGACGGGATTTACTTTCATGTAATCACAACATTACATGACTTTGTCATAAATAGTCTGTTGTTTTTGAAATCAACTATTTGATTGCATTGGGCTTGAGCGGGGCGCTGTCGCAAAAAATCTTGTGCACTGCAAAAGTTGCTACGCAATTGGCACGTAATTCGGCTAGAATGCGGCCCATCGTCCCAATCCCAACACAGGAAGTGAAGTGATGGCAGAGAACTACGTCATCTGGTTCGAGAAACTGCGCATGACCGACGTGGAAGAGGTAGGCGGCAAGAACGCTTCCCTCGGCGAAATGATCAGTCAATTGGCCGGTTCCGGCGTGCGAGTGCCGGGCGGTTTCGCCACGACGGCACAAGCCTACCGCGATTTCCTTCAGCACAACGGCCTGGCGGACAGGATCAGCGCCGCGCTGGCCAAGCTGGATATCGACGACGTCAGCGAGCTGGCGCGCGTCGGCAAGGAAATCCGCCAGTGGATCATCGATACCCCGTTCCCTGCCAAGCTGGATGCCGACATCAAGGAGGCCTGGGACCAGATGGTGGCCGATGCCGGCGGCGCCGACATCTCGGTGGCCGTCCGCTCTTCCGCCACCGCTGAAGACCTCCCCGACGCCTCGTTCGCAGGCCAGCAAGAAACCTTCCTGAACATCCGCGGCCTCGACAACGTCAAGGACGCGATGAAGCACGTATTCGCCTCCCTGTACAACGACCGCGCGATCTCCTACCGCGTGCACAAGGGCTTCGCCCACGACGTGGTGGCCTTGTCCGCCGGCGTCCAGCGCATGGTGCGTTCCGACATGGGCGCGGCCGGCGTGATGTTCACCATAGACACCGAATCCGGTTTCGAGGACGTGGTCTTCATCACCGCCTCCTACGGCCTCGGCGAGACCGTGGTGCAGGGCGCGGTGAACCCGGACGAATTCTATGTGCACAAGCCGACGCTGAAGGCCGGCCGTCCGGCCATCCTGCGCAAGACCATGGGCTCCAAGCTGATCAAGATGGAGTTCACCGACGCGTCGCAGGCCGGTCGCTCGGTCAAGACCGTCGACGTGGAGCCGGCGCTGAGCAAGGCTTTCTCGATCAGCGACGCCGAGATCGCCGAGCTGGCCGAGTACGCGCTGATCATCGAGAAGCACTACGGCCGCCCGATGGACATCGAGTGGGGCCGCGACGGCGTGGACGGCAAGCTGTACATTCTGCAGGCGCGTCCGGAAACCGTTAAGTCGCAGGAAGACCGCAAGGACACGCTGCGCCGCTACCGTCTGAACAGCAAGTCCGAGATCCTGTGCGAAGGCCGCGCGATCGGCCAGAAGATCGGCCAGGGCGTGGTGCGCACGATTCGGGACGCGTCCGAGATGGACCGCGTCAAGCCGGGCGACGTGCTGGTGACCGATATGACCGACCCGGACTGGGAACCGGTGATGAAGCGCGCCGCCGCCATCGTGACCAACCGCGGCGGCCGCACCTGCCACGCGGCCATCATCGCGCGCGAGCTCGGCATTCCGGCCGTGGTCGGTTGCGGCGACGCCACCCGCGTGCTGAAGGAAGGCATGCAGGTCACCGTGTCCTGCGCCGAGGGCGATACCGGCAATATCTACGACGGCCTGCTGGACGTGGAAATCATCGATCTGGAACTGGACAAGATGCCGAAGGCGCCGGTCAAGATCATGATGAACGTCGGCAACCCGGAACTGGCCTTCGATTTCGCCCAGCTGCCGAACGAGGGCGTCGGCCTGGCGCGGATGGAGTTCGTCATCAACCGCCAGATCGGCATCCATCCGAAGGCGCTGCTTGAGTTCGACAAGCTGAATCCGGAACTGAAGGAAACCATCGCAGACCGCATCGCCGGGTACGCGAGCCCGGTGGACTTCTACGTCGACAAGATCGCCGAGGGCGTGTCCACGCTGGCGGCGGCGTTCTATCCGAAGAAGGTCATCGTGCGGATGTCGGACTTCAAGTCCAACGAGTACGCCAACCTGATCGGCGGCCAGCTGTACGAGCCGCACGAAGAGAACCCGATGATCGGTTTCCGCGGCGCCGCCCGCTACGTGGCCGAGTCGTTCCGCGACTGCTTCGAGCTGGAATGCCGCGCGATCAAGAAGGTCCGCGACGTGATGGGCCTGACCAATGTCGAAGTGATGATCCCCTTCGTCCGCACCTTGGCCGAGGCCGAGAAGGTGGTCGAGATTCTGGCCGAAAACGGCCTGAAGCGCGGCGACAACGGCCTGCGCCTGATCATGATGTGCGAGCTGCCGACCAATGCGGTGCTGGCGGAGAAATTCCTGCAGCACTTCGACGGCTTCTCGATCGGCTCCAACGACATGACCCAGCTGACGCTGGGCGTGGACCGCGATTCCGGCGGCCCGATCGCCTCGACTTTCGACGAGCGCAACGAGGCGGTGAAGGCGATGCTGCACATGTCCATCCAGGCTTGCCGCAAGCTGGGCAAGTATGTGGGCATCTGCGGCCAGGGTCCTTCCGACCATCCGGATTTCGCCAAGTGGCTGGTGGAAGAGGGCATCGAGACGGTGTCGCTGAACCCGGACACCGTGGTGGAGACCTGGCTGTACCTGGCCAAGGAGCTGAACGGCTGAGGCCGTCCGCCATCATCGGCAGGCAATGACGAACCGCCCGGAAACGGGCGGTTTTGTTTTGTCCGCGCGGCGGGCGGGCTTTCAGTTGTCCGATTGCTGCTGTCGCGCCTGCTCGATCTGCCGCGCTTTCTCCAGCAGCCGTTCGGTGCCCTGTTCGCGCTCGCTGTCCTGCTGCTGGCGCGCCTCGGCCGCTTCGCGCTCGGCTTCCAGCGCCTGTTGCTCGCCGGCGCTCAGCAGCGCGTCGATGGCGTCGAAGTCGAAGAAGTCGCGGGTGTTGGCCAGCCGTTCGGAGTAATGCACCACATTGCTGGCGTCGGCCAGAATCACCGCCGGAGCGGTGTAGCCGCTGAGCGGATATTCGGTGATCAGCACGCCATAGCGTTTGTGGAAGTCGCGGCCGCGCAGCGTGGACAGCAGCGCGATGCTGGGCAGGCCGTGTTCGTGGCGGGCGCGCGCCAGCGACGACGGCGAGTCTACGCTGATGATGATCAGCTTCAGGTGCGGCCAGCGGTCCAGGAAGCGCCGGGTTTCGCGCAGCAGGTACAGGCCGCCGTGCTCGTCCTCGTCTACCGACAGCAGCGTGACGATCAGTTTCGGCGTATGGGAGAAGCCTTCCAGCGCGGCGTCCCGCTTCTGGTCGTCGACCAGCATGAAGCTGGGCAGATAGTCGCCGGCGCGCGGGAAATCGCCGATCACCGGCAGCATCTCATCGCCGTATTGCACCCAGAAATCGCTCATGACCGATCCCTCCTCATGTTTTCATCGTGGACGAGGCTAGGACAAAAGCAAGAAATCCGTACTAAGTGCAACGAAAAACAGCCATCGGAACGGATGCCGTAATGACACACCGGGCGGAAAGCGGCGCCGGGCTTCGTTTCGCGGGGCGGGCGGAGCGCTACAGATCCTTGCGCATGATCACCAGATCGTGCCACACCCGCTTGCCGTCGCTGCCCGGCCGGTGTCGCAGCCGCGGCACGATGGTGTGGATGACGCGGAAGCCCTGGCGCTGGTAGAAGCGGTCGGCGGTCTGGGTGCCGAGATTGACGCGCGTCACGCCCTGCGCGCGCAGGTAGCGCCAGATTTCCTCGGCCACCCAGCCGCCGGTGCCGGCCGGCGCGTCGTCGCGTGCGACCACGGTGGAGATATAGGCGCAGCGTTCGCCGTCCTGTTCCGTTACCGAACCCGACATGCCGGCCAGCAGCTTCCCTTCCCCGTCATCCAGCTTCAGCACGAAGCCGGGCTGGATTTTTTCGTCCATCTCGTTGACGGCTTCCAGATAGAAGACGCCTGCGCCGTCTTCCGCCAACTCGCGCGCGTAGCTGCGCGTGTTGTCTGGGCCGGCGGGCATGTCCACCGTTTCTTCCCGGTAGCCGGCGGCGACGAGCGGGCCGCCGAGTTTGTCGCCGTAGGTGGTGAGGATGGCGATGCGCGCGAAGGGGCGGCCGCGGGCGGACTCGGCCGCGCCGATGCGCGCGTCCAGATAGGCGACGGGGTCGTCCAGCAGCCCGCTCAGCGGCTCCGGATATTCGACGACGATGTCGGGATTGAAGCCGAACTCGCGTTCCCGCTCGATCAGGATGGCGAAAAGCGCCTGTTGCTCGTCGCGCAAGCGTTGCCGCGTGGCGCAGCTAAGGTCGAGAAGGGTCGAGGTGAAAGCATTGGAATCAGGCATGGGGTCGCGGTCTCGCGTCAGAGTAAAGAACAATGCGCCCAAGCCGGGCGCGGCAAGTCGGCATTCTAGCGCGATGCCGACGTGCATGGCCAGGCGGCGTGCTTGGACTGTGGCGAAAACGGTCGCCTTATCCTCTTGGAATGATGGATGAAAAATACCCCTCGGGGAGGGGTATTTGAATTTTGGTTTGAACGTAGCCGCTCAGCGCGTCTGCAGCGCCGGCTCCGGCAGGGTGTCGGGGCGGGTCCTGGGCGGGGGCGGCGGTTCGGTGCCTTCCAGCACCTGGCGCATCCGCTCGACGTCCAAGGCCTTTTCCCAGCGGGCGATCACCACGGTGGCGACGCCGTTGCCGATCAGATTGGTGATGGCTCGCGCCTCCGACATGAAGCGGTCTATGCCGATCAGCAGCGCCAAGCCCTCCACCGGCAGCTTGCCGCCCAGCGTCGCCAGCGTCGCGGCCAGCGTGATGAAGCCGCCGCCGGTCACCGCCGCCGCGCCCTTGGACGTCAACAGCAGCACGCCTATGATGGCCAGCTCCTCGCCCAGCGACAGATCGACATTGGTGGCCTGGGCGATGAAGATCGCCGCCATCGTCAGATAGATCGACGTGCCGTCGAGGTTGAACGAGTAGCCGGTGGGCACCACCATGCCGACGACAGGCTTCGAGCAGCCGAGGTTTTCCAGCTTCTTCATGATGCCGGGCAGCGCCGATTCCGACGACGAGGTGCCCAGCACCAGCAGAATCTCTTCTTTGATGTAGACCAGGAAGCGCCACAGGCTGAAGCCGGACAGACGGGCTATCGTTCCCAGCACGATGAAGACGAAGGCGAAGCAGGTCAGGTAGACGCAGGCCATCAAGAAGCCCAGCTGCTTCAAGGAGCCGATGCCGTACTTGCCTATGGTGAAGGCCATCGCGCCGAAGGCGCCGATCGGGGCCAGCTTCATCAGCATGTTGATCACGCCGAACAGCGCGTGGGAGAACTCGTCCAGGATGTGGACGATGGTCTTGCCGTTGTCGCCCATCCGGGTCAGCGCCAGACCCAGCAGCACCGAGAAGGTCAGCACTTGCAGGATCTCGCCGCTGGCGAAGGCGCCGACGACGGTGTCCGGGATTATGTGCAGCAGGAAGTCGACCGTGTTCATTTCCTTGGCGCCGGCGGTGAACTTGGCGATGTCCTTGGAGTGCAGCGTGTGCGGGTCGATGTTGAGACCGGCGCCCGGCTGCAGCAGATTGACGACGATCAGGCCGATCACCAGCGCCAGCGTGGTGACCGCCTCGAAGTAGAACAGCGCCTTGACGCCGACGCGGCCCACTTCCTTCATATCGCCCATCTTGGCGATGCCGACGACGACGGTGGCGAAGATGATGGGCGCGATCATCATCTTGATCAGCTTGATGAAGGCGTCGCCCAGCGGTTTCATCTTGGCGGCGAAGTCCGGCGCGAAGGCGCCGAGCGTGACGCCCAGCGCGATGGCGATCAGCACCTGAACGTACAGGCGCGAAAAGAATGGGGTCTTGGTTTGCATGGTTCTCCCGACTGGCGTTGATTGCATGGCGTGTGGACTCTTCGGTCCATTTTCAACGCGATGCTAACAACTGGGATCAGCCGGGAGCATTGTCGATATCCCTATCGGGGATAACCCTGACGCGATATCCGCTGCGATGATTCAGTGCAGCTGCTTCAGATAGGAGGCGAAGCCGCTGAGCAGCATCTCCACCGAGATCGCCGTCAGCACCAGACCCATCAGTCGTTCGAGCGCGGTGATCGCCTGCTCGCCCAGCAGCCTCTGCAGCCGGTTGGAGAACAGGAAGGTGACGGTGGTGACCAGCATGCAGATGGTCAGCGCGCCCATCCATTCCAGCATCCGGCCCGGTTCGCGGGTGGATAGCAAGAGCACGGTGGCCATCGCCGACGGGCCGGCGATCAGCGGGATGGCGATAGGCACGATGAACGGCTCGCCGTGCAGCTTGTCGCCGCCGAACACGCTGCCCTCGCCGGGGAAGATCATCTTGATCGCGATCAGGAACAGGATCACGCCGCCGGCGATGCGCATCGACTCGTCGGTCAGGTGCATCAGTTCGAGGAAGTTGCGGCCGAACAGCATGAAGATGGTCAGCACCAGGAAGGCGATCAGACACTCGCGGTAGACCACGCGGCGGCGGCGCTCCGGCTTGACCTGTTTCAGCGCGGCGATGAACAGCGGGATATTGCCGAGCGGATCGGTGATCAGGATCAGCAGAATGGTGGCGGACAGGAAGGAGGTTTGCATATTGGGCGTGGCCAGGGTGGTTCCGGCCGCGATTATCGCATGTCGCCAGAATGGCGGCGAGCGCGGATGCGACTGAAAATTAACCGTTTTCGCGGAAAATGGACGAAAAAAATACCGCCCGGCTGGAAGGCCGGACGGCATGCTGGCGGCGGGCGCTTATTGTTCGTCGCCGGATTCGGCTTCGTCCCCGGCCGCGTCCTTCTGCTTGCGCGCGCTGCCCTCTACCATATTGATGACGAACAGCCGGCATTGCAGCGAGCCGTTGTACAGCGGCGTGCGGCGTTTCGGCGCCAAGTGGATCAGTTTGCCCAGGCGCAGGTCGCCGCTGAACAGGCAGGCGGTCCAGCCGGAGAAATGGGCTTTCAGCCAGTCGCCCAGCTCCGGATACCAGGCGGCCAGCTGGTCCTGTTCTTCCAGGCGCACGCCGTACGGCGGGTTGCTGATGATCAGGCCGGCCTCGGCATGCGGGCGGGTATCGACTATGTCGGCCGCCGCCAGCTCGATCAGGCCCGACAGTCCGGCGCGTTCCAGATTGGCGCGGGCCATATTGATCATGTCCTGGGCGCGGTCCGAACCGCGTATCGACAGCGAGGATGCCGGCTGTTCGGCCTTGCGGGCGTCCAGCAGCAGCTTTTCCCAGACGGCGGAATCGAAGCTCAGCAGCGCCTCGAAGCCGAAGCGGCGGGAACGGCCCGGCGCGCGGTTCAGCGCGATGTCGGCGGCCTCCACCAGGAAGGTGCCGCTGCCGCACATCGGATCCAGCAGCGGCTGGCTGCCGTCATAGCCGGCCAGCATCAGGATGCCGGCGGCCAGGTTCTCGCGCAGCGGCGCCTCGCCGGTTTCCTCGCGCCAGCCGCGCTTGAACAGCGGTTCGCCGCTGGTGTCCAGATAGATGGTCGCCTTGTCGGCGCTGAGGAATACGTTGACGCGGACGTCCGGATGGCGGGTGTCGACGTTGGGGCGGCCGTGCTGGGCCTGGCGGAAGCGGTCGCAGATCGCGTCCTTCACCGTCAGCGCGATGTAGTCCAGGCTCTTGACGCGGGCGGAGATGCCGTCGGCCTTCAGCTTGATGGTGCGAGACACGTCGAACCAGCGCGGCCAGTCCACGCTCATCGCCAGCCGGTAGATGTCCTGCTCGGCGCGATAGTCGCCATGGGCCAGTCGCAGCAGCACGCGGCTGGCGGTGCGGCAATGCAGGTTGGCCGACATCATCAGCCGCGCGTCACCGGCGAAGGCCACGCCGCCGTCGGTCGCCTCGATGTCGCCGGCGCCCAGCGCCAGCAGTTCGCCGGCCAAAACCTGTTCTAGGCCGCGCGGGCAGGGGGCGAACAGCGCCAGGCGGCTGTCCTGGCGGTGTGTGATCACGTTTTCGGCGCGAGGGGCCGGCGCATGGCCGTGGCCGCCATCGTGCGAGCGCTGCTCGAAACCGCGGCGCGGCTGGTCCATTCGGTGCGATTCGTTCAGCGGCTGCAGGCCGCGCGGGTGGTGCTCGGGCCGGCTGTCGCCGCGGTGGCGGCTGTCGCGTTCGCCGTCGCCGCGCTTGGCGAACAGCTTGCGCGGAGCGTCGCCGCCATCGGACGGCCGCTCGTCGCGTGCCGGCCACTGCGGTTTGTTGTCGTTGCGGAAACGGTTGTCGCGCTCGCCGTCCTCGCGTCGGGCGAAGGTCTTGCGCGGGCCGTCGCCGTCACGGGGCGCCCGCTCTTCGCGCGGTTGCCACTGCGGTTTGTCGTCGCGACGGAAGCGGTTGTCGCGCTCGCCGTCCTCGCGCTTGACGAAGCTCTTGCGCGGATTGTCGTCGCGGGGGCCGCGCTCTTCGCGAGGCTGCCATTGCGGTTTGTCGTCGCGCTGGACGCGTTTGTCGCCCTCGCGCTTGGCGAACAGTTTGCGCGGACCGCTTTCGTCGCGCGGCGCGTGCTCTTCGCGAGCTTGCCGCTGCGGCTTGTCGTCGCGGCGGGATTCGCCGTCGCCGCGCGGTTGGAACGGCCGCGGCGGCGCGTCTTCGGTATGCAGCGGCTTGCGGCCGGACGGGCCGCGGTCGCGGCTGTAGCGCTTGTCCTGCGGTGCGCCTTCGCGGTGGGCGCCGGCAGCGCGCTCGGCGCCGTCCGGCAGCGGTTTGCGGCTGGACGGGCCGCGATCGCGGTCGTAACGGCGTTCCTGGCCGGCATCCGGCTGGCGCTTGTCGAAGCGGCGGTCATCCTGGCGCGGTTGCCAGGCGGGCTTGTCGCCGTCGCGCTGGAAGCGCTGGCCTTCGCCGCGCTGATCCGGACGCTTGTCGAAGCGGCGGTCGTCCTGGCGCGGCTGCCAGGCTGGCTTGTCGCCGTCGCGCTGGAAGCGCTGGCCTTCGCCGCGCTGGTCGGGACGCTTGTCGAAGCGGCGGTCGTCCTGGCGCGGCTGCCAGGCCGGCTTGTCGCCGTCGCGCTGGAAGCGCTGGCCTTCGCCGCGCTGGTCCGGGCGCTTGTCGAAGCGGCGGTCGTCCTGGCGTGGTTGCCAGGCCGGTTTGTCGCCGTCGCGCTGGAAGCGCTGGCCTTCGCCGCGCTGGTCTGGACGCTTGTCGAAGCGGCGCGGCTCCTGGCCGGCCTTCCAGTCGGGTTTGCCCGGGCCGGGGCGCTGGCCGGAGTACGGCGCGCGCGGCTTGCCGTCCTGCGGCTGCCGATCGGGGGCGCTCGGGTTTCCGCCTGCCGGAGAGTTGGCCGCGCGTTCGCGGCTGGTTTGATCGCGGCGCTGGCTGGCGCGTTGGCGGGAGCGGAAACTGGACATGAAACGACCTCGAGTGGGCAAGCTAAAATAAGTAATCCTTTAATTTTAACGTATTTGGCCGTCGCCTGCTTGGTGACGCTGCGGCTTTCCGCTACCATAACCGGTTCGATTCAATGATGGATTGCGATGTTGCACAGCGATTTCGCCACCCGGCTGGTGGCCTGGCAGCGGCGGCACGGTCGCCATGATCTGCCCTGGCAGGTGAAGGACCCGTACCGGGTGTGGCTGTCCGAGATCATGCTGCAGCAGACCCAGGTCAAGAGCGTGCTGGACTACTACCCGCGCTTCCTGGCCCGTTTCAACGATGTGGCCGCGCTGGCCGCCGCGCCCGTCGACGACGTGCTGGCGCAGTGGAGCGGCCTCGGTTACTACAGCCGCGCGCGCAATCTGCACAAGGCCGCGCGCATGGTGATGGACGAGTTCGGCGGCGTGTTTCCGGCCGAGCGCGAGCAACTGGAGCGCTTGCCAGGCGTCGGACGCTCGACCGCCGCGGCGATTTCCGCCTTCGCCTTCGGCCGGCGCGAAACGATATTGGACGGCAACGTCAAACGTGTGTTGGCGCGCAGCTTCGGCATCGACGGTTTTCCCGGCGACAAGGCCGTGGAGAAGCGGATGTGGGCGCTGGCCGAAGACATCCTGCCGGCCGACGCCGCCGACATCGGCCGCTATGTGCAGGGCCTGATGGATCTGGGGGCGACGGTGTGCAGCCGCGGCAAGCCGGCTTGTACCGTCTGTCCTATGGTGGACGGCTGCGTGGCGGCGCGCGACGGACGCACCGGCGAGTTGCCGACGCCGCGGCCGAAGAAAGCGGTGCCGACGCGGCATACGGCGATGTTGTTGGCGCGCCACGGCGACAAGGTATGGCTCGAGCGCCGGCCGCCGACCGGCATCTGGGGCGGGCTGTTGTCGCTGCCGGAGTTCGGCACCACGCTCGAGATGGAAGACTGGCTGAACGGCCGCGGCGATGGCGACATGCTGCCGGCCTGGCCGGAGCTGGAACATGTATTCACCCATTTTCGCCTGATCATCACGCCGCAACCTGTCCGGATCGACCGTTTGACGGCGGGCGGCGTCGCCGAGGCCGACGGCCGGTGGCTGGATATCGATCAGGCGGTCGACGCCGGCGTGCCGGCGCCGGTGCGCCGCCTGCTGCTGAGGCTGGCGGCGAACGATTGAAGAGGGCAGGCCTGTTCTGCCTGTGTGGCCCATCCGATGGCCGGGCGCGCCCGGCCGTGGTTAAGACGGCGAGTCCGTCCAGATAGACAGATATGGTTTCCGTAGTCCGCACCGTTGCCGATACCCTGGCCGACGCCGCCGATCCGGCGCGCTGGCTCGAGCACATGTCCGCCGCCTTCCCCGCCGAGGACGGCGCCCTGCTGGCGCGCGCCTTCGACGCCGCGCGAGAGCTGTACGCGGGCAAGGTCGTCCCGGCCACCGGCGAAGACCTGTTCGGCCACGCGGTCGCCGCGGCCGCCATCGTCGCCGACCTGAATCTGCTGCCGGACGCCATCGTCGCGACGCTGTTGTTCGCCGCGCCGGATTATCGCGCCGATTGGCAGCCGTGGCTGGCCGAGGATTTCAATCCCACGGTGGCGATGCTGGTAGACGGCGTCGGCGGCGTGCGCCGCATCACCGAGTTTGCCCGCATCGACAGGATGGCGACGCCGGAGGACTGCGCGCGCCAGGCCGAGACCATGCGCAAGATGCTGCTGGCGATGGTGGCCGACATCCGCGTCGTGCTGATCAAGCTGGCCTGGCGCACCCAGACCATGCACTACCTGGCCAATGTGGCCGACGAGACGGTGCGCCGCCGCATCGCCGGCGAGACGCTGGAGCTGTTCGCGCCCTTGGCCAACCGGCTGGGCGTGTGGCAGATCAAGTGGGAGCTGGAGGATCTGGGCCTCAGGCATACCGAGCCGGACACCTACAAGAAGATCGCCAAACTGCTGGACGAGCGCAGGCTGGAGCGCATCGACTACATCGAACGGGTGCTGGACGTGCTGCGCGGCGAGTTGAAAAGCGCCGGCGTCAGGGCCGAGGTCGCCGGCCGGCCCAAGCACATCTATTCCATCTGGAAGAAGATGAGGAAGAAAAAGCTCGATTTCAGCGAGCTTTACGATATCCGCGCGGTGCGCATCCTGGTGGACAAGCTGCCGGACTGCTACACGGCGCTCGGCATCATCCACGGCATGTGGCAGCCGATACGCGGCGAGTTCGACGACTACATCTCGCATCCGAAGGCCAACAACTACCGCAGCCTGCACACCGCGGTGGTCGGTCCGGAGGACAAGGCGCTGGAGGTGCAGATCCGCACCTTCGAGATGCACGAGCACGCCGAGTTCGGCGTCGCCGCGCACTGGCGCTACAAGGAGGGCGGCAAGGGCGACGCCGCCTACGAGGAAAAGATCTCCTGGTTGCGCCAACTGCTGGACTGGCGCGAGGAGATGTCGGACCGCGAAGGGCTGGCCGAGGCGTTCAAGACCGAGCTGTTCGCCGACACCATCTATGTCTTGACGCCGCAGGGGCGGGTGCTGGCGCTGCCGCAGGGCGCGACGCCGATAGACTTCGCCTACGCCATCCACTCCGGGCTGGGCAACCGCTGCCGCGGCGCCAAGGTGGAAGGGCAGATCGTGCCCTTGTCCACGCCGCTGCAGAACGGCCAGCGCGTGGAGGTGCTGGTGGCCAAGGAGGGCGGGCCGTCGGTGAACTGGCTGCACGACGGCTGGGTCAAAAGCCACCGGGCGATCTCCAAGATACGCCAGTACATCCGGCTGCAGAACGCCGACACCGTGCGCGAGACCGGCAAGGCGCTGTTCGAGCGCGAGCTTTCGCGCCGGCCGCACATCCAGCCCAATCTGCAGCAACTGGCGGAAAAGCTCGGCTACGACAAGCTGGACGAGGTGTACGGCGCGCTGGGCCACGGCGAGCTGACCACCCGCGCCGTCAGCAACGCGATCACCAGCTTCGCGCCGCCGCCGTCGCTGGAGGTGCTGCCGGAGAGCCTGGTCAAGGCCAGCAAGGGCGGGCACGACGCCGGCGGCGTGTTGATCGAGGGCGTCGACAATCTGATGACGGTGCTGGCCAAGTGCTGCAAGCCGGCGCCGCCGGACCAGGTGATGGGCTTCGTGACCAAGGGCCGCGGCATCTCGATACACCGCAGCAGCTGCCTGACGCTGAAAAAGCTGTCGCAGGAGGTGCCGGAGCGGCTGATCGCGGCGGAGTGGGGCGAGCAGAAGAGCAGCGTGTTCCCGATAGACATCGAGGTGATCTCGCAGGACAGGCCGGGCCTGCTGCGCGACATTTCCGACGTGCTGTCGCGCGAGAAACTGAATCTGATAGGCGTCAACACATTGGCGCGCGACATGCGCAGCCGGCTGCGGCTGACGGTCGAGGTGCGCCAGGTGCAGGACATCAGCCGCGTGTTGTCGCGGATGATGGAGTTGTCCGGCGTGCAGGAAGCGCGCCGAGTCTGAGTTGGCATGGGGAGGCCGGCTGGAATGTCCGCGCGGCGGACATTGCGGCCGGTTTGGCTTTTTGGGCGCCGCCGCGCAGGCGGTTTGCGTTTGAGCAAGCGGGCGCGATTCGCGATTTGCTTTCACGTGAAGAAATTTTCATAATCATCCTTCTCCCGGGCAAGCATGACGTCATGCCGACGCGGCCTGGCCCGGGGGATTCCGAGAGAGAACGACATGTCTGCATTGATTGAAGCCGCGCGCCGCGCGCTGTCCCTGATGGACCTGACCACCCTCAACGACGACGACACCGACGAAAAAGTGATCGCCTTGTGCCGCAAGGCCAAGAGCCAGGACGGCACCGTGGCCGCGATGTGCGTCTATCCGCGTTTCGTGCCGATCGCCAAGAAGGCGCTGCGCGAGGCCGGCTGCCCGGAAGTGCGGGTGGCCACCGTCACCAACTTCCCGCACGGCAATGACGACATCGCCATCGCGGTGGCCGAAACCCGCGCCGCCATCGCCTACGGCGCCGACGAGGTGGACGTGGTCTTCCCGTACCGCGCGCTGATGGCCGGCAACGGCGACATCGGCTTCGAGCTGGTCAAGGCCTGCAAGGAGGCCTGCGGCGACAAGCTGCTGAAAGTGATCATCGAGAGCGGCGAACTGAAGGACGCGGCGCTGATCCGCCAGGCCAGCGAGATCTCCATCCGCGCCGGCGCCGATTTCATCAAGACCTCCACCGGCAAGGTGCCGGTCAACGCCACGCTCGCCGCGGCCGAGACGATGCTGGCGGCGATCAAGGAGCAGGGCGGCCACTGCGGCTTCAAGGCGGCCGGCGGCGTCAAGAGCGCCGCCGAGGCGGCCGAATACCTGGCGTTGGCCGCGCGCCTGCTGGGCGACGAATGGGTGAACGCCCGTCATTTCCGTTTCGGCGCGTCCAGCCTGCTGGCCAATTTGCAGATCGAGATCGCCGGCGGCGTCGCCAAGCCGACTTCGGGCTACTGATTCATTCAAGCATTCGCGGGCATACCGCACTCTGGCCGGGCGATTTCCCGGCCGCTCCCCATCGGCGCGTCCATCGCGCCGCTGGGACACAGGCAGGGAGATTGCCATGTTTTTGCCGCAGGAAATCATTCGCAAGAAACGCGACGGCCAGACGCTGTCGCAACAGGACATTCAGCAATTCGTCGCCGGCATCACCGATAACAGCGTCGCCGACAGCCAGATCGCCGCGCTGGCGATGGCCATCTACTTCAACGGCATGGAGCTGGACGAGAACGTCCACCTGGCGCTGGCGATGCGCGATTCCGGCCGCCGCATGCACTGGAAGGACCTGAACCTGCCGGGCCCGATCGTCGACAAGCATTCCACCGGCGGTGTCGGCGACGTGGTGTCGCTGATGCTCGGACCGATGGTCGCCGCCTGCGGCGGCTTCGTGCCGATGATCTCCGGCCGCGGCCTGGGCCACACCGGCGGCACGCTGGACAAGCTGTCGGCGGTGCCCGGCTACAATCCGTTCCCGGAGCCGGAGCTGTTCCGCAAGGTGGTCAAGGACGTCGGCGTCGCCATCATCGGCCAGACCTCCGATCTGGCGCCGGCCGACCGCCGCTTCTACGCGACCCGCGACGTCACCGCCACCGTCGAATCGATCGCGCTGATCACCGCCTCCATCCTGTCGAAGAAGCTGGCCGCCGGCCTGGATGTGCTGGTGATGGACGTCAAGGCCGGCAGCGGCGCCTTCATGCCGACGATGCAGAAATCGATCGAACTGGCCGAGCGCATCGTCAAGGTCGGCAACGGCGCCGGCGTGGCCACCACCGCGCTGATCACCGAGATGAGCCAGCCGCTGGCGTCCACCGCCGGCAACAGCATAGAAACCCGCGAGGCGGTGCGTTATCTGAACGGCGACGAGCGCAATCCGCGCCTGCATGAAGTGACGATGGCGCTGTGCGCGCAGATGCTGATAGGCGGCAAACTGGCCGCCGACGAGGCCGACGCCCGCGCCAAGCTGCAGGCGGGGCTGGATTCCGGCCGCGCAGCCGAGATCTTCGGCCGCATGGTGACCGAGCTGGGCGGTCCGGCCGACTTCATGGAAAACTACGACCGCCATCTGGCGCCGGCTCCCATCGTGCGCCCGGTGTACGCCGATCGCGCCGGCCATATCGGCGCGATGGACACCCGCGGCATCGGCATGGCGGTATGCGCGTTGGGCGGCGGCCGCCGTCTGGCCACCGATGTACTGGATTTCCGCGTAGGACTGTCGCAGTTCGTCGAACTGGGCCAGAATATCGGCAAAGACACTCCGCTGATGATGATCCACGCCGCCGACGAGGCGAGCTTCGAAGACGCGGCGCGCCGCGTCAGGGCCGCCATCCGCGTCGACGAAGCCGCGCCGTCCGAGCTGCCGCAGGTTTACCGCATCATCCGCGGCGAGTAAGGCCGGGGAGGCATCATGAAACGCGCAATCATTCTGATACTGGATTCCTTGGGCATCGGCGCCGCCGCCGACGCGCCGAAGTTCGGCGACGCCGGCAGCAACACGTTGGGCCACATCGCGATGGAGGCGGCCGCCGGCCGCGCCGACGTCGGCCGCAGCGGTCCGCTGAAACTGCCCAATTTGTCCAGGGTCGGCCTGGCCCACGCCTGCCGGCTGTCGTCCGGCTACTTCCCGGAAGGCATGGATCCGGCCGAGCCGGTGGCCGCCTACGGCTACGCCCGGGAGATTTCCAGCGGCAAGGACACGCCGTCCGGCCACTGGGAGATCGCCGGCGTTCCGGTGCTGTTCGACTGGGGCTATTTCTCGGACCACGAGGACAGCTTTCCGAAGGAACTGCTGGACGCCATCGTCGAGCAGGCCGGCCTGCCGGGCTATCTGGGCAACTGCCACGCGTCAGGCACCGAGATTCTCGACCGCCTGGGCGAGGAGCACATGCAGAGCGGCAAGCCGATCTTCTACACCTCGGCCGATTCGGTGTTCCAGATCGCCTGCCATGAAGAGACCTTCGGTCTCGACAAGCTTTACGCGCTGTGCAAGATCACCCGCGAACTGTTGGAGCCTTACAACATCGGCCGCGTGATCGCCCGACCGTTCATCGGCGAGGGCCGGGGCAAGTTCGCCCGCACCGGCAACCGCAAGGACCTGGCGGTGGAGCCGCCGGCGGCCACGGTGCTGAAGAAGCTGGCCGACGCCGGCGGCGACGTGGTGTCCATCGGCAAGATCGCCGACATCTACGCCCATGTCGGCATCACCGACAAGCACAAGGCCACCGGCTTCGACCAGCTGTGGGACGCGACGCTGACGGCGATGGAGCGGCACCAGGACAAGCCGGCCATCATCATGGCCAACTTCGTCGATTTCGACTCCAGCTACGGGCATCGCCGCAATACCGCCGGCTACGCCGCGGCGCTGGAGGAGTTCGACGCCAGGCTGCCGGAAGTGATGGACGCGCTCGGCGACGACGACATCCTGATCCTGTCCGCCGACCACGGCTGCGATCCGACCTGGCCGGGCACCGACCACACCCGCGAGCACATCCCGGTGCTGTGCTACGGCCGCAAGGTCAAGCCGGGAGCCATCGGCGAGCGCGCGACCTTCGCCGACATCGGTCAGAGCGTGGCGGCCCATCTGGGCCTGCCGGCGATGGACTACGGCACGTCCTTCCTGGACTGAGCCGACCCAGCCGGGCCGCGCGAGCGGCCCGGCGCCGTTTTTCCCGCCCCGGGCCCGCCGGGGCGCAAAGAATCATCTAGAGGAGACCTTTAATGGCAACCCCGCATATCAACGCCAAAGACGGCGCCTTCGCCGAAACCGTACTGATGCCCGGCGATCCGCTGCGCGCCCAACTGATCGCCGAGACCTTCCTCGAAGGCGCCGAGCTGGTGACCAATGTGCGCAACATCTTCGGTTATACCGGCACCTACAAGGGCAAGCGCCTGTCGGTGATGGCGCACGGCATGGGCATTCCGTCGGCCAGCATCTACACCACCGAGCTGGTCAAGGACTACGGCGTCAAGAACATCATCCGCATCGGCTCCTGCGGCGCGGTGACGCCGGACATCAAGCTGCGCGAGCTGTTCGTCGCGATGGGCGCCTCGACCGACAGCAAGGTCAACCGCATGCGCTTCCACGGCCACGATTACGCCGCCATCGCCGATTACACGCTGCTGCGCACCGTCGTCGACACCGCCGCCGAGCAGGGCAAGCAGATCACCGTCGGCAATGTGTTCTCCGCCGACCTGTTCTACGGCGTGCAGCCGAACATGCTGGACGTGCTGTCCAAGATGCAGGTCAACGTGATCGAGATGGAGCTGGCGGGCATCTACAGCGTGGCCGCCCAGTACGGCGCGCGCGCGGTCGGCATCCTGACCGTGTCCGACATTATCCCGACCGGCGAAGCCACCAGCGCCGAAGAGCGCCAGACCTCGTTCCGCGACATGATGGAAGTGGCGCTGGACGCCGCGATCAAGCTGTAAACCACTGAAAAGCATGGCGAGACGGACGTTTTTCCACGTCCGTTTCCCCATGGCGGAGCGGAGTGTGGCATGCGCGCAAATCGTTTATCGTGCAGTGCACAAAAAGTGCTTGCCTAATCCCGATGGGATACCGATAATCGGTAGTGCATCAGGGCGTTGCGCACTGCGGCGCCTTGATGTTGTCTCCTCCATCCTCCTTCTTATAGGTGGAACTTGGCGCAACACGCATCAGCGTTGCGCTTTTTTTTTGGGCCGTTTCCGGCCCGGATTCCGCCGTTTGTCGCCTTGTGGAAATCTGTTGTGTCACAAGGGTTTGACAGCACACCGGCCACTGCACTAGAATCCGTAACTTTCAAGAATTACGATGGAAGAGTTCCATGAAGACCTTTTCTGCCAAGCCGCATGAGGTAAAGCGCGAATGGTATGTGGTCGACGCCGCCGACAAGGTGCTGGGTCGCCTGGCTGCCGAAATCGCCCGCCGCCTGCGTGGCAAACACAAGCCGGAATTCACTCCGCATGTTGACACCGGTGACTTCATCGTCGTCGTGAACGTCGAGAAGCTGCGCGTAACCGGTACCAAGGCCCAAGACAAGAAGTACTACCGTCACTCCGGTTACCCGGGCGGCATCTACGAACGCACCTTCACCGAACTGCAAAACCAGTTCCCGGAGCGCGTTCTGGAAAAGGCCGTCAAGGGCATGCTGCCGAAGGGCCCGCTGGGCTACGCCATGATCAAGAAGCTCAAGGTGTACTCCGGTGCCGAGCACCCGCACTCCGCCCAACAGCCCAAAGTGCTGGAAATCTGATTTTAAGGCATAACAATGAACGGTAAATACTACTACGGCACCGGCCGTCGCAAGAGCTCCGTTGCTCGCGTGTTCATGCAAAAGGGTTCCGGCCAGATCATCGTTAACGGCAAGCCGGTTGACGAGTATTTTGCCCGCGAAACCGGTCGCATGGTGATTCGCCAGCCGCTGGCGCTGACTGAAAACCTCGAATCCTTCGACATCAAGGTCAACGTGGTTGGCGGCGGTGAAACCGGCCAAGCCGGCGCGATCCGTCACGGCATCACCCGTGCTCTGATCGACTTCGACACCGCGCTGAAAGCTGCGCTGTCGGCCGCTGGTTACGTTACCCGCGACGCCCGTGAAGTCGAGCGTAAAAAGGTCGGTCTGCGCAAAGCACGCCGCGCCAAGCAGTTCTCCAAGCGTTAATCGCCGGATTCTGCCTCAGAAAAACCGCCTGGCCTTCGGCCCGGCGGTTTTTTTTATGTTGCGGTGCACTTGCCGCCGGCGGCCGCACTGCCTAAACTGTCGCCTTTGCGACATTTTTTTATATAAAGGGCTGGCCATGATCAAGGTTGGGATCGTCGGTGGAACCGGTTACACCGGCGTGGAGTTGTTGCGTTTGCTGGCCAAGCATCCGCAAGCCCGCGTGACGGCGGTGACCTCGCGCAAGGACGCGGGCATCCGCGTCGACGAGATGTTTCCCAGCCTGCGCGGCCGCATCGATCTGGCGTTCACGACGCCGGACGAGGCCGGGCTCGGCGATTGTGACGTGGTGTTCTTCGCGACGCCGAACGGCATCGCGATGCAGGAGGCCGCCGCGCTGCTGGACGCCGGCGTCCGGGTGGTCGACCTGGCGGCCGACTTCCGCATCAAGGACGTGTTCGAGTGGGAGAAGTGGTACGGCATGCAGCACGCCGCGCCGCAGCTGGTCGCCGACGCCGTCTACGGCCTGCCGGAAGTCAACCGCGAGGCCATCCGGGGCGCCCGGCTGGTCGCCAATCCGGGCTGCTACCCGACGGCGGTGCAGCTGGGCTTCCTGCCGCTGATCGAGGCCGGCGTCGTCGACGCGGCCAGCCTGATCGCCGACTGCAAGTCCGGCGTGTCCGGCGCCGGCCGCAAGGGCGAGATCGGCGCGCTGCTGGCCGAGGCCGGCGATTCTTTCAAGGCTTACGGCGTGGCCGGCCATCGCCATCTGCCGGAAATCCGCCAGGGCCTGGCGCGGGTGGCCGGCAAGCCGGTCGGCCTGACTTTCGTGCCGCATCTGACGCCGATGATACGCGGCATCCACGCCACGCTGTACGCGCGGCTGTCCAAGGATGTCGATCTGCAGCAGCTGTTCGAGCAGCGTTACGCCGGAGAGGCCTTCGTCGACGTGCTGCCGGCAGGCAGCCATCCGGAAACGCGCTCGGTGCGCGGCGCCAATCTGTGCCGCATCGCGGTGCACCGGCCGCAGGGCGGCGACACCGTGGTGGTGTTGTCGGTGATAGACAATCTGGTCAAGGGCGCGGCCGGCCAGGCGGTGCAGAACATGAACCTGATGTTCGGCCTGCCGGAAGCGGACGGCCTCGATGTGGTGCCGCTGTTGCCGTGATGGTCGGGCTGGGGCTTGAACGCTCGCCATTCGCCCCGATATCCGACTAAAATAGTGGGTGAATGGCCGCTACCGGCCCGATTGAATTGCGAGGTTACACATGACAGAAGCTGCTACCGAAATGCCGTGCCCGATCAACTTCACCGAAAGCGCTTGCGCCAAGGTGCAGGATTTGATCGCTGAAGAGGGCAATCCCGACCTGAAACTGCGCGTCTTCGTCACCGGTGGCGGCTGTTCCGGTTTCCAGTACGGTTTCACCTTCGACGAGATCGCCAACGAGGACGATACCGCGATCGAGCGCCAGGGCGTGACCTTCCTGGTCGATCCGATGAGCTACCAGTACCTGGTCGGCGCCGAAATCGATTACCAGGAAAGCCTGGAAGGCTCGCAGTTCGTGATCCGCAATCCGAACGCCACGACCACTTGCGGTTGTGGTTCTTCATTCTCGGTGTGATACTGACAGTGGTAAGAATCCAGGCCCGGGCACTTGCCCGGGCCTTTTTGCTGTGGAATCCAGGACATGAACAAACTGCCGCCGGTGGTATTGCCCAAGATTGAATTCAGTCGCGAGTTCGCTTTCAGCGACGCCGACTTCGAGCGCATACGCAAGCTGATCTACAAGGAGGCGGGCATCTCGCTGAACCCGTCGAAGAAGGACATGGTGTACGGCCGGCTGGTGCGCCGCATCCGCGAGTTGAAGCTGCCCGGCTTCGCCGCCTATGTCGACTTTCTTGAGTCGATCAGCGGCAAGCGCGAGTTCGAGCAATTCGTCAACGCGCTGACCACCAATCTGACCTTCTTCTTCCGCGAGGAACACCATTTCCCGATTCTGGCCGAGCATCTGAAGAAAAAAGCCGCCGCCAGCGGCGAGCTGGCCATCTGGTGCGCGGCCTCGTCCACCGGCGAGGAGCCGTATTCGCTGGCGATCACCGCGCTGGAGGCCTTTCCGGGGACGTCCAAGCCCAATGTGTCGGTGCTCGCCACCGATCTGGACACCAGCGTGCTGGAGACCGGTCGCAAGGGCATCTATCCGGCCGACAAGATCGCCCGGCTGCCGGCCGGCCATGCGGTCAAGTATTTCGACAAGCTGCCGGACGGCAGCTACCAGGCCAAGCAGGCGCTGCGCAGCATGATCACGTTCCAGCGCCTCAATCTGATCGAGAGCAACTGGTCGGTGCGCAAGCAGTTCGACGCCATCTTCTGCCGCAATGTGATGATCTACTTCGATCGCGATACCCAGTTCGGGGTGCTCAAGCGCTTCGCGCCGCTATTGAAGCCGGACGGCCTGCTGTTCGTCGGCCATTCGGAAAACTTCTATTTCGCCTCCGATTATTTCCATCTGCGCGGCAAGACCGTATACGAGCACGCCAAGAAATAGCCTGTTTGTCAGACAAAACAGTCGCCGCGACGCGCGATTGCCATTACCATTCCGTCTCTAACGGGCAAGCGAGTCTTGCCCGTTGTCTTTGCGCGGGGAGGCGGTATGCGAGTGGCGGTTCTCGGAGCCGGCGTGGTGGGCGTGTCCACCGCCTGGTTCCTCGCCAGGATGGGGCATCAGGTGGTGGTGCTGGAGCGGGCCTGCGGTGCGGCGCGCGAAACCAGCTTCGCCAACGGCGGCCAGCTGTCGGTCAGCCAGTCTGAGCCGTGGGCCGGTCCGCGCGCGCCGTGGCAGGTGCTGCGCTGGCTGTGGCGCGACGACGCGCCGCTGTTGTTCCGGCCGCGGATGGACGCGGCGCAGTGGCGCTGGATCGCCGGTTTTCTGCGCGAGTGCCTGCCGGGCCGTTCGCTGGAGAACATGCGGCAGATGGTGGCGCTGGGCCTGTACAGCCGGGACGCGATGCGGCAGTTGCGGGACGAAACCGGCATCGCCTACCGCCGCTTGTCGCGCGGGATTCTCAGCCTGCATTACGACGCCGGCCAATTGCGCCACGCCGAGCGCTCGGCCGAGCGACTGCGCCGCCTCGGCGTCGACAAGCGCTTGCTGAGCCCGGAACAGGCGCTGGCGCTGGAGCCGGCGCTGGCGACGGCGCTGCCGTCTCTCGCCGGCGCCAGCTGGTGTCCGGACGACGCTTCCGGAGACGTTCATCTGTTCACCTGCGGCTTGGCCGCCGCGGCCGCGGGCCTGGGCGTGGAGTTCCGTTACAATACCCGGATCAATGCGCTGGAAACGGCGGGAGGAGAGGTGTCCGCCGTGTCGGTGACGGGCCCCGACGGCGCCTATCAACAAGTGACGGCCGACGCCTACGTGCTGGCGCTGGGCAGCCATTCGCCGCTGCTGGCGGCGCCGTTGGGCCTGAGATTGCCGGTCTACCCGGCCAAGGGCTATTCGGCGACGGTGCCGGTCAAGAGTCTGGCCGCCGCGCCGATGGTCAGCGTCACCGATGACGCGCACAAGCTGGTGTTCAGCCGGCTGGGAGACGAGTTGCGCATAGCCGGCACCGCCGAGTTGTCCGGTTATTCGTCCAGTCTCGATCCGGCGCGCTGCCAGGCGCTGATCCGGCGCGGCCGGGCGTTGTTTCCCGATGCCTGCGACTGGGAGGCCGCGCGCTTCTGGAGCGGCCTGAGGCCGGCGACGCCGGGCAATGTGCCGTTGATAGGCGAAAGCCGCGTCGGCAGGCTCTACCTGAACACCGGACACGGGACGCTGGGCTGGACCGAGGGCGCCGGCTCAGGCCGGGCGCTGGCGGAAATCATCAGCGGCGGCAGGCCGCAACTGGATTTTTCCTTCTGCGGCCGGTGACGGCGGCGAAGATCATCGCCGGCGCGGCGCGCCGGCATCAGGAGAACGAATTGAGCGAAGTGCAGGAAATGACGCCGTACCAGTTATTGGGCGGCGAAGGCGTGGTGCGTTGGCTGACGGACCGCTTCTACGACATCATGGACAGCGAGCCGGCGGTCAAGCCGCTGCGCGACATGCATCCGGCTGATCTCGCCGGTTCGAGACAGAAGCTGTTCATGTTTCTGTCCGGCTGGCTGGGCGGTCCGTCCTTGTACATGGAGGCTTTCGGCCATCCGCGTTTGCGTATGCGCCACATGCCGTTCGCCGTCGACGAGGCGGCGCGCGACCAGTGGATGTTGTGCATGCGGCGCGCTGTGGGCGAACTGCTTGTGGAGGAGTGGCTGAAGGACAAGCTGCTGGAGGCCTTTTACAACACCGCGGACTTCATGCGCAACCGCTGAAATCGGCGGCGGTCTTGACGCCGGCGCCGCTTTGTCCATGATGAAAGTGTCTAGGACCGGAGTTCGCCATGGCGCGCCGCCCGCTGCTGCTGCTGCTTGCCGTCATGCTGGGGAGCCAGGCCGCCGGCGCGGCCTGCCTGCCGAAAGCGATAATGTGCGCGTCGCCGCGGGACGAGGAGGTCCGGCAGCAGGACCGGGAGCCGCAGGGTTTGCAACTGGGGCCGGTGCGGCTGGAGCAGGACCCCGACGGGCACGCGCTGAGGCTGGCGCCGAACGTCGATCTGGGCAAACATACCCATCTGTCGGTCAAGATGCACAACAAGGATGTCGGCCTGAAGCTGAAGTTCAACACCGACTGAGCGCCGCGCCGTCCGGCGCCGCCTATGTCCTTCTTGAATTCACGAGCAGTCGAGCCCGGCGCCGAGGCGGACGATAGGCATGGCAGGGCCAAGGGCGCGCGGGGTCGCGCGGGCAGTCTTCAATGCGGCCGGTGGCCGCGTTCTATCTGCACGCCGACATGCTTGACGCCGGGCAGGATGCCCAGCTTGGTGACCGCCACCTTGACCCAGGGCGCGCCGAATTCCTCGCGCACCATCCTGGCGATGTGTTCCGCCAGGGCCTCCAGCAGCAGGAAATGCTGCTCTTCCAGCGATTGGCGCAGGCGCTCGACGACGACGCCGTAGTGTATGGTGTCGCCGATATTGTCGCTATGGCAGGGCGTATCGCTGGGAATGCCGATTTCCAGGTCGATTTCTATGGTCTGGGCGGCTTTGCGCTCCCAGTCGTAGACGCCGATCACGGTGTCGGCGCGCACTTCACGCAGGAATATGATGTCCATCTGTCTGTCAGGTAGTTGGGCTTTGGCGCCCGATACCGTAAAATCCGAAGCTTCCCATTCTAATGCAACGGATACCGCTCCACCATGACCACGACCGCATTTGCATTTGTGCTGGCCGCCTATCTGATCGGTTCATTGTCCTTCGCCGTGATCGTCAGCAAGGCGATGGGCATGGCCGATCCGCGCAGCTACGGCTCCGGCAACCCCGGCGCCACCAATGTGCTGCGCAGCGGCAAGAAGCTGGCCGCGGCGCTGACGCTGCTCGGCGACGGCGTCAAGGGCTGGGTCGCGGTGGCGCTGGCGTCGTGGCTGGGCCCGCGTTACGGCCTGGGCGAGCAGGGCATCGCGCTGTGCGCGCTGGCGGTGCTGTTGGGCCATATGTGGCCGGTATTCTTCGGCTTCAAGGGCGGCAAGGGCGTGGCCACCGCGGTCGGCATCCTGCTCGGCATCAATGGCTGGCTGGCGCTGGCGGCGCTGGCCACCTGGCTGTTCGTCGCCTTCGTGCTGAAGATCTCGTCGCTGTCGGCCATCATCGCCTGCGTGCTGGTGCCGGTGTACGCCTATTTCATCGTCGGGCCGCACAGCGTGTTCTTCGGCACCTGCATCGTCATCGCGATCTTGGTCGTGCACCGGCACAAGTCCAATCTGATCAAGCTGATGACCGGCCAGGAAGGCAAGATCGGCGAGAAGTCCGGCGGCAACTGAGCCGGGCGGGGCTGTTAGGACAAAGGCCGTCGCATCGCGACGGCCTTTGTCGTTGGCGCGATCCGGGCTCAACCGTCGGACAGCACCCGGATGTGGGCGGCGACGCTGCGGCCCAGCGCCGACAGGTCGTAGCCGCCTTCCAGCACCGAGACGACGCGGCCGGCGCAGTACTGGTCGGCGATCCGCATCAGGTGGCGGGTGACCCACTCGTAGTCCGATTCGGTCAGGCCCAGCGAGCCCATGTCGTCCTCGCGATGGGCGTCGAAGCCGGCCGAGATGAACAGCATCTGCGGCTGGAATTCGTGCAGCAGCGGCAGCCAGACGTTTTCGACCGTCTCGCGGAATTCGCGGCCGGCGCTGCCGGCCTTCAGCGGCACATTGTGCATGTTCGGCCCCAGCGGCGCGTCGCCGCTGTACGGGTAGAACGGGTGCTGGAAGATAGACACCATCAGCACCCGCGGATCGTCGTGCAGGATTTCCTCGGTGCCGTTGCCGTGATGGACGTCGAAGTCCACCACAGCCACCCGTTCGAACTGGTAGTGGGACAGCGCGTGGGCGACGCCGACGGCGATATTGTTGAAGAAGCAGAAGCCCATCGCCTTATCGCTCTCGGCGTGGTGGCCCGGCGGACGCACCGCGCAGAAGGCGTTCGGGGCCTTGTCCTCGGCCACCAGCTCTACCGCCTTCACCACCGCGCCGGCGGCGCGCCGCGCCGCGCGCAGCGTGCCGGGCGACATCGCGGTGTCCGGATCCAGGCGGAAGGTGCCGACGCCGGGCGAGCAGGCTTCCAGGTATTCGACGTAGCGCGGCGGGTGCACCCGCGCCAACTGCTGGTCGCTGACCTCGGGCGCCTCGATTTCCTGCAGGCTGTCGAAAATCTGCGAGGCCATCAGCTGGTCGCGGATGGCGGTCAATCGTTCCGGGCACTCGGGGTGGCCCACCCCCATATTGTGTTGCAGGCAGTCGGAATGGGTGATGTAGGCGGTCAGCCCGTTTCGCTGCAGGCGGTTCTTCAACCAAGTAAACACGAAGACTCCCTACAAAGTCTGTTCAAGGTCTTTTCGCTGCCGGAAAAAGACCTTGGACAGGCTCTAGACGCTTACAATGGGATGGCGATATGTGAATTTGATAAATACTGCGCGCAAGCGGGGTCAAATGCAATCACTCTCCCTGGCCTACCGGCAATTGAACACGCTGATCCTGGGCAAGCCGCAGGCGATCCGTCTGGCCTTCGCCTGCCTGATCGCCGGCGGCCACCTGCTGATCGACGACGTGCCGGGCGTCGGCAAGACCACGCTGGCGCACGGGCTCGCCGCCGTCATGGGGCTGGACTATCGCCGGGTGCAGTTCACCAGCGATCTGCTGCCGGCCGACATTCTCGGCGTCAGCATCTACCAGCGCGACAGCGGCCGCTTCGAATTGCACCAGGGGCCGGTGTTCACCCAGGTGCTGCTGGCGGACGAGATCAACCGCGCCTCGCCCAAGGTGCAGTCGGCGCTGCTGGAGGCGATGGAGGAGAGACAGGTGTCGATAGACGGCGCGACCCACGCGCTGCCGTCGCCGTTCTTCGTCATCGCCACCCAGAATCCGGGCGAGCAGCTGGGCACCTTCCCGCTGCCTGAATCTCAGCTGGACCGCTTCCTGATGCGGATCTCGCTAGGCTACCCGCCGCGCGAGGCCGAGCGCGCGCTGTTGATGGGAGAGGACAGGCGCGTCCTGCTGCAGCGTTTCCGGCCGGTGATGGGCGCCGAGGAGTTGTCGGCCCTGCAGCGCCAGGCGGCGGCGCTGCCGGTGACGCAGGCGCTGGCCGATTATCTGCTGGCCCTGCTGGAGGTCACCCGACAAAGCGGGCTGTTCTCCACCGGACTCAGCCCCCGCGCCGGCCAGGCGCTGGCGGCCGCGGCGCGCGGCTGGGCCCTGCTGTCCGGCCGCGACCATCTGCTGCCGGAAGACGTCAAGGCGGTGTTCCTGCCGGTGGCGGCCCACCGGCTGCAGGGGGCGTCCGGCATCGACGTCGAACGGGAACTGGGACGCTTGCTCGCCAATGTCGCCATTCCGTGATCGGCTCCGGCGCTGGCTGTGGCAGCGGCAGCCGCTGGAAGAGCGATGCCAGCTGTCGCAGCGCCGAATCTATCTGCTGCCGACCCGTTTCGGCCTGCTGCTGCTGGCGGTGGCGCTGGCGGTATGGGTGGGCGCGCTCAATTACCAGGTCAGCCTCGCCTACGCGCTGGCGTTCTGGATCGCCAGCCTGGTGCTGGTGGCGGTGTTGATGGCCTATCGCCAGCTGTCGGACCTGAGCTTGCGCGCGGAACCCGGCGCGGCGGTGTTCGCCGGCGAGCGCGCCGTTTTCCGGCTGTGGCTGGACAACCGGCAGCCCTTGCAGCGGCAGCTGCGCCTGCGGCTGGGCGAGGGGGAGGGCGAGGCCGTCGATTGCCTGCTGGAGGGCGGCAGCGAGATCCGCGTCGAGTTGGCGCTGGCTTCCGGGCGGCGCGGCTGGCTGGCGTTGCCGCCGTGCGTGGTGGAGAGCGACGCGCCGTTCGGCCTGATCCGGGCCTGGGCGGTGCCGCGGCTGCGCGCGCGGCTGCTGGTGTATCCGGCGCCGCTGCCGGACGCGGCGCGCGGCCGCAGCGGCGGGGACGACGGCAGCGGCGGCGCGGCCAGGCCGGGCGGCGACGATTTCTCCCACTTGGATAGCTACCGCCATGGCGACACGCCGCGGCAGATCGCCTGGAAGGTGCTGGCCCGGCGCGACGTGCTGGCCAGCAAGCGCTTCGTCGGCGACAGCGGCGCCGAGGAGCTGCTGCTCGACTGGCGCGATTACGGCCGGGAGCCGGATGTCGAGCGGCGACTGTCGCGGCTGGCCTGGCGCGTAGAGGAATGCGAGCGTCGCCGGCGGCGCTACCGGCTGTTGCTTCCCGACGGCGAAATCGGCCCGCAGCCGCGGCAGCGCGAGCAGGCGCTGGCGGCGCTGGCCTTGTTCGGGAGGGACGCGTGAGCGGCGTCGAGCCGCCGCCGCGCGGCATTCCCGCCTTGCTGGCGCTGGGCTGGACCGTCTTGCCGCTGGTCTGGTTTCTGCCGCCGTGGGTGCCGCTTTTGAGCATGCTGGCGCTGCTCGGGCGCGGCGGGCTGGCGCGGCGCGGCGCGGCGATGCCGTCGCGCTGGCTGCTGCTGCCGGCGCTGCTGCTGGCGGTCGCCGCGCTGTGGCTGAGCCTGCGCACCCTGGTCGGCCGCGAGGGCGGCGTGGCGCTGCTGGTGCTGTTGCTCGCCTTCAAGGCCTACGAGACCGCCAGCCTGCGCGATTGGCGGGTATTGCTGGCGTTGGGCTTCTTTCTGGCGGCGATGCCGCTGCTGTTCGATCAGTCGCCGGCGATGGCGGTCTGGCTGGTCGCCAGCCTGCTGCTGCTGACTTGGGCCACCGCGGCGCTGGCCGGCGGCGCGCCGCGCGGCAGCTGGCGCAGCGCCGGGCAGGCGCTGCTGTTGTCCTTGCCGATGATGCTGGCGCTGTTCGTGCTGATGCCGAGGCTGCCGGAGCCGCTATGGAGCGTGCCGGAGCCGCGCCATGCCGCCTCCAGCGGCCTGGGCGACGATATGGAGCCGGGCAGCATCAGCCAGCTGATCCTGAACCGCGAGCCGGCGTTCGCCGCGGTCTTCGCCGGGCAGGCGCCGGCGCCGGACCAGCTGTACTGGCGGGTGCTGCTGCTGGACGATTTCGACGGCCGGCGCTGGATAGGCGTAGGCGGGCAACAGGGCGAGCGCGCGGCGCTGGCCGGCGGCCGTCCGCTGCGCTACAGCCTGTTGCTGAAGCCGGACAGGGGCAGGCTGCCGGCGCTGGAACTGCCGCGGACGCCGGACGCCGACGCGCGCCTGGAGGCCGGGGGGCTGTTGCGGGTGGACGAGAAGCGCGACGAGCTGGCGCGTTTCTCGCTGGAAAGCGGACTGGGCGGCCGCTATCTGGCGCCGCTGTCCGCGCGCGAACAGGCCTTCTATCTGCGCCTGCCGCCGGGCAATCCGCAAAGCCGGGCCTTGGCGGCCAGGCTGGCCGCCGGCGCCGGAGACGCGCGCGGTTTCGCGCGCGCGGCCCTGGCGTACCTGCGGCGCGGCGGCTTCCGCTACACCTTGCAGCCGCCGCTGCTGGAGGGACAGGCCATCGACGGCCTGCTGTTCGGCAGCCGCCAGGGTTTTTGCGAGCACTATGCGTCGGCCTTCGCCTTCCTCGCGCGCGCGGCCGGCATTCCGGCGCGGGTGGTGGTCGGCTACCAGGGCGGCGAATACAACCCGGTCGGGCGTTTCTGGCAGGTGCGCTCGTCCGATGCCCACGCCTGGGTCGAAGTCTGGCTGGCCGATGCCGGGCAATGGCTGCGGGTCGATCCGACGGCGGCGGTGTCGCCGGGCCGGCTGGAGCAGGGCGCGGAACAGGCGCTGCCGGCCCTGCGCGGCGATGTCGGCGCCGCGGCGATATTGCCGCCGCGCTGGTGGCGGCATGCGCGGCAGCAATGGCAGGCGGTCGATTTCGCCTGGCAGCAATGGGTGGTGGGCTACGACGCCGACCGCCAGCAGGGCCTGTTCCAGCGGCTGGGGCTGGGGGGGCGGGTCGACGCGGCCAGCGTGACGCGCGGCTTGCTGATCGCCTTGCTGCCGGCGCTGCTGCCGCTGATGTGGTGGTGGCGGCGCAGGCCGGGCGGGCCGCCGCTGCCGGAGGGCTGGGCGCTGCTGCGGCAGCGGCTGGCGCGCCGGGGCGTGGCGGTGGCGCCGTCGCAGGGGCCGCTGGAGCTGCTGAAGGCGGCGCGGGCGCTGCCGAGCGACGATTACCGGCGCTTGAAGGCTCTGGTCGGCGAATACATCGATCTGCGCTACCGGGCGCCGCAGCCGGACCAGGTCCGGGCGCGGCGCTGGTTGCGGCGGGCGCGGCGCTGGAAATGACAAAGGCCCGGCAAGGACCGGGCCCGAGGCGGCGACCGCCGCGTTTCAGAGCAGGAAGTCGCGCGAGATGCCTTTGCGGCGCAGGATGCGGCGCAGCTGTTCCAGGCCCTCGATCTGGATCTGGCGCACCCGCTCGCGGGTCAGGCTCAGCGAGGCGGCCAGCTCTTCCAGCGTGCAGATCTCGTAGCCGTTCAGGCCGTAGCGCCGCTCTATCACCAGACGTTGCTTCTCGTTCAGCTGACTGAGCCAGTCATGGACGAACATTTCCAGCTGGCTGTTGTGCAGCTGCAGCTCCGGTTCCTCGTGCTGCTCGTCCGGAATCGACTCGCCGATGGACAGCATCGGGTCGATGTCCAGCGGCGCGTCCAGCGAGGCCATGCGCTCGTTCAGGTTCATCACCTTGCGCACGTCCTCGACCGGTTTGCCGACCAGGTGGGCGATTTCCTCTATGCTGGGCTCGCGGCCGATCTGGCTTTCCAGATGGCGGGAGGCGCGCAGATAGACGTTCAGTTCCTTGATCACGTGCACCGGCAGGCGGATGGTGCGCGACTGGTTCATGATCGCCCGCTCTATGCTCTGGCGTATCCACCAGGTGGCATAGGTGGAAAAGCGGAAGCCGCGTTCGGGATCGAATTTCTCCAGCGCGTGCATCAGGCCGATATTGCCTTCCTCGATCAGGTCGAGCAGCGCCAGTCCGCGGTTGATGTAGTGCTTGGCGATGTTCACCACCAGCCGCAGATTGTGTTCGATCATCTTCTGGCGGGCTTCGAACTCGCCCGCCACCACGCGCCGCGCCAGCGCCAGCTCTTCCTGCGGCGTCAGCAAGGCATTGTTGCCGATGTCGTTCAGATAGATCTGGGTGACGTCGGCCACCACGTCCTCGAAGACCGCGGTGCTTTCGGCGGCCTCTTCGGCCTCCGCCTCGGCTGCGGCTTCTTCGCTGTTTTCCTCGTCGAGAAGTTCGTTCTCGTCCAGGATGTCGGTTTCGTTGCTCATCTCGCTACCCCCGTCGCTGTCTTGTCCCGGCGGGCGTAGCTGGCTACGCCCGATCAGGACTTGTGTTCAAGATACTGCATCGGGTCCACCGGCTTGCCGAAGCGGCGGATCTCGAAGTGCAGCTTGACTTGGTCGGCATCGGAATTGCCCATTTCGGCAATCTTCTGCCCTTTCTTGACAGACTGTCCCTCCTTGACCAGCAATTGGCTGTTGTGCGCGTAAGCCGACAGGAAGGTCTTGTTGTGTTTGATGATGATCAGCTTGCCGTAGCCTCGCAGCCCGGCGCCGCTGTACACCACCTTGCCATCTCCCGCCGCGAGCACCGGCTGGCCGAGGCGCCCGCTGATTTCAATCCCCTTGTTGTTTTCCGAATAGCCTTTGCTGAGCTTGCCCTCGGTCGGCCACAGCCATGCCACCGCGTCTTCCTGTGCGGTCGGCGCGCTGGCGTCGGCGGCCGGCGAGGGCGATGCCGCGCTGGCTTCCGGCTTCTTGCCCGGCAGCGGGGCGCTGGCCGGGGTCGATGCCTGAGCGTTGTGCTTGTCTCCCGCGCGTCCCTCGCTCTGGGCCGCCAGGTCTTTCACCGCATCGCCGCCATATGGCAGCTTCAGGGCCTTGGGATAGGCCTTTACCGTTGTCGCGCCGCCGGCCTGGGCCGCGGCGTGGTCGGCCGCCGTCGCTTCCGGGGCCGGACGCGCGGCGGTGGAGGAAGCCGCCGGAGCCGAACTGCCCGGCGGCGTCAGCCGCAGCACCTGGCCGACCTTGATATTGGTGTCCGGCAGATTGTTCCAGGCGGCGACATCCTTGTATTTCAAGCCGTGGTTCAGCGAAACGCGGAACAGGTTGTCTCCCGGCTTCACCACATAGCTGCCGCTACCATCGGCGACCGCGGCCGTCTTGTCTACCGGCTGCATGTTCAGGCTGCCCTGGTCGCGATACGGCGCGGCGACGGTGTTGTCCGGGGCGGCGGCCGGCTGAGCCGGCTTGGCGGCGGCCACCGGGGCCGACACCGCGCTCTCCACCGGCGCCGGCTGCTGAGCGATGCTGCTGCAACCAGCCAGTGCTGCGCCAATTGTCGCGACTAATATATACGCATACCTGCAATGCATTTTTAGCATGTTTTTTTGTCGAATCGTTGAAGTTTGAGTTTTGCTTGATTGTCTGACAGCGCAAGTGTTGCGTTTTTGCAGTTTCAATTGCGCCCATTCAACAATGGAACGAATTTCACCGGATCGAGCTTGGTCTTCTGGACGCCCTGGGCGGTTTTTTCCAGCAGCCACAAGTGCTGCTCCTCGTCGCCCAGCGGCAGCACCAGTCGTCCGCCGTCGGCCAGCTGTTCCACCAGCGCGGCCGGCACCGTGCGCGCGGCGGCGGTGATGATGATGCCGTCGAAAGGCGCGGCTTCCGGCAGGCCGATATTGCCGTCCCCGTGCACCAGCCGGGCGTGGACCAGCTTGGCGGCGCGAAGATTGCGTCTGGCTTGGTCAAGAATCGCGCCCAGTCGTTCCATCGAATACACTTCGGCGCCGGCTTTCAGCAGCACCGCGGTCTGGTAGCCGCAGCCGGTGCCTATCTCCAGAATCTTGCCGGGTTGACGGCCCTGGAGCAGCAACTCGCTCATCCGCGCCACCGTCAGCGGCTGCGAAATGGTCTGTCCGTGGCCTATCGGCAGCGACACGTCGTCGTAGGCGCGGGTGGCCAGCGCCTGGTCGACGAATAAATGGCGCGGCACTTCGTGCATGGCCTTGAGCACCCTGTCGTCGCTGATGCCGTGCTGGCGCAAACGGTCGGTCATGCGCCGGCGCGTGCGCTCGGAAAGCATGCCGTATGCCTGGCTGTTCTGTGTCAGCGGTGCAGCCATGTGGAAATCCTGTCCAATTGCCCGTAGGCGGTCAAATCCAGCATCAGCGGGGTCACCGACACCTGTCCGGCCGCGACGCAGCCGAAGTCGGTGCCGGCGCCGGCGTCCTGCACCGCGCCGACCGGTCCTACCCAGTATATCGTCTCTCCGCGCGGATTCTGCGATTTGATCACCGGCTGCGCGGCGTGCCGGCGGCCCAGCCGGGTGACGGCGAAGGCCCCCAGCTCTTCCGGCGCGATGTCGGGCACGTTGACGTTCAGTAGCACCGGCTGCGCGAACGGATCGGCCATGCAGCGTTCGACCAGTTGTTCGACCACCTTGCCGGCGCTGGCGAAATGGCGGCCGCTATAGCCGGCCAGCGAGACGGCGACCGAGGGGATGCCCAGCATGAAGCCCTCGGTGGCGGCGGCGACCGTGCCGGAGTACAGCGTGTCGTCGCCCATGTTCGGGCCGTTGTTGATGCCGCTGAAAATCATGTCCGGCTTGAAATCGAGCAGGCCGGTGACGGCCAGGTGGACGCAGTCGGTCGGCGTGCCGTTGACGTAGTAAAAGCCGTTGGCCGCCTGGCGCACGGTCAGCGGCCGGTCCAGCGTCAGCGAGTTGCTGGCGCCGCTGCGATCGCGTTCCGGCGCCACCACCACCACTTCTCCATAGCGTTGCAGCGTCTGGGCCAGCATGGCCAGGCCAGGCGCGAAATAACCGTCGTCGTTGCTGAGCAGAAACTTCATACCGTCTTTCAGTGTTTACCGCGTGATTGTAGCGCCGCCGACATGACAGCGGATAGGGCCGCAGCGGCGCGCGGCCCGTAAAAAAACCCGCGCAAGGCGGGTTTCTCGGCCTGGTTCAGGCGTAGTAGCGTTTGCTGAATTCCAGCATGCGCTCGATGGGCACGCGCGCGGCGTCCATCTGTCCGGCGGACAGATAGTCTATCTCCAGGCCCTGGCCCTGCTGGGCGCGCTTGACCGCCTCGATGGTGTTCATCTTCATGTACGGACAGGAGTTGCACTGGCAGCCGGCGTAGATCGGCGCCTGGCGCAGATCGAGGTCGGGACGGGCCAGGCCCATGTTGTACAGGATGCCGTCCTCGGTGGCGACGAAGATCACCGCCTTCGGATTGCCCTGGTAGCTTTTCACCCAGTTCAGCATGCCGGAGGTGGAGCCGACGTAATCGGCCTTCTTCAGCACCGGCAGCGGGCTTTCCGGGTGGGCGATCAGGTATTTGTCGCCGGATGCGGCGGCGAAGGCTTCGTCCAGGGCCGCCTCGTTGAACTTGTCGTGCACCTCGCACACCGCCGACCACAGCGGCATGTTGTAGCCGTACAGATCGTTCAGATAGCCGCCCATATTGCGGTCCGGCGAGAAGATCACCTGCTTACCGGACGCGTACAGATGGGCGATGATGTCGTCGACGTTGCGGCTGGTGACGATCCAGTCGGACACCGCCTTGTGCTCGGCGCTGGAATTGATGTACGACACGTGGACGTGGTCCGGATAGCGTTTGCGCCACTGCGTCAGCTCGGCGACGTTGGTCTGGGTCACCAGCGAGCAGGTGGAGCCGGCGTCCGGCAGGATCACGGTGGCTTGCGGATTGAGGATCTTCGCGGTTTCGGCCATGAAGCGCACGCCGGCGAAGACAATGATGTCCGCCTGGGCTTCCTTGGCGTACAGCGACAGCTCCAGGCTGTCGCCCACCTTGTCCGCCATCTGCTGGATTTCGGGCGAGGTGTAATAATGCGCGAGGGTGACGACGCGTTTCGTCATGGTGTATCGGCTCCTGGCCGGGCGGACTTGGATCCTCCCCGGTTGCAATGGTGCAGCGCAATAAACGTTTGTTGCGAAATAGTAAAGATTAGCAATATTGTAAAGACTGCGCTACTGGCTGGGCGCGGATAGGCCGAAAATTGCCGTTGGCCGTCGCGGGAAAGGCATCCGGCGCCGGTTTGCCCGCGGTCAATATGGCGCCGGCCGGGCCGGGCCATGATGACGAGCCGCGAACGCCGGCCGCCGGCCGGGCAAATTCCGCCGCGATCGCGTAATCTGGCGGGCGCAAGCTCCCCGCGACGGCGGGCCGGCGCCTATCGACATCGTTTCCGAGGACAAGCGCGCATGAGGCCGCACTACCTGACTCCGCTGTTTTCCCCGCGCACCGTGGCCGTGGTCGGCGCCAGCGACCGCCCAGGCTCCATCGGCCAGGCGGTGTTCGCCAGTCTGCTGGCCGGTTCTTTCCAGGGGAAGCTGTTCCCGGTCAATCTGAACCACAAGGTGGTCGGCGGCATGCCGGCGGTGGCCTCGGTGCGGCTGATCGACGAGCCGGTCGAGCTGGCGGTGGTGGTGACCGCGATACGCTCGCTGCCGGCCATCATCAAGGATTGCGGCAAGAAGGGCGTCAAGGCGGTGCTGCTGGCCAAGGAGTTTTCCGACAGCGAGTTGCTGGAGCGGGAGCTGGTCAACGAGGCGCTGGAGATCGCGCGCCACTTCGGCATCCGCATCCTCGGACCCAATGTGCTGGGGCTGATGCGGCCGGTGGCCGGCTTCAACGCCAGCAACTACAGCGGCAAGGTGCGTCCCGGCAATCTGGCGCTGGTGTCGGAATCGTCGGCGCTGTGCGCGGCGATGCTGGATTGGGCCGACAGCAAGGAGATCGGCTTTTCCAGCGTGATTTCGCTGGGCGGGGCGCTGGATGTCGGCTTCGGGGAGATTCTCGACTATCTGGTCGCGGACAGCGCCACCCAGGGCATTCTGTTGCACGTGCACCACATCCATGACGCGCGCCGTTTCATGTCGGCGCTGAGGGCCGCCGCGCGCACCAAGCCGGTGGTGGTGATCAAGTCCGGCCGTTTCGAAGCCGCCGGCGGCGGCCAGACCCACGCCAGCAATCTGGTGGCCAGCGGCGACGCCTTCGACGCCGCGCTGGCGCGGGCCGGCGTGCTCAGGGTATCGTCTATCGCCCAGTTGTTCACCGCCGCCAAGGTGCTGGCGGCGAACTACCGCGTCGGCGGCAAGCGGCTGGCCATCGTCTCCAACGGCTTCGGCCCCGGCATGCTGGCGGCCGACAGCGCCATCGACTACGGCATCGAGCTCGCCCAGTTGGGCGAGCAGACCATAGGCCTGCTGGACGGCGTGCTGCCGCGCAACTGGTCGCGGCGCAATCCGCTCGACATCATCGGCGACGCCAGTCCGATGCGTTTTCGCACCGCGGTCAAGGCCTGCGTCGACGATCCCGGCGTCGACGCGGTGATGGTGATCTTCACGCCGCAGGCCGGCACCGACCACCTGACCACCGCCCAGCTGATGATAGGCCTGCAGCGCGAGACCGCGAAGCCGCTATTCCTGTCCTGGCTCGGCGACGCCAAGGTGTCGGAGAGCCGCGAATTGTTTTCCAAGGCCAAGTGCGCCCACTTCCGCGCGCCGGAGTACGGCATCGAGGTCTTCCGCCATCTGGCGGCCTATCAGCGCAACCAGCAGCTGCTGCTGCAGACGCCGGGGCCGCTGGAGGGCAGGCGGGCCGAGCCGGACGTCGCGGCGGCGCGCAAGGTGATGGACGCGGCGCTGGCCGAGGGCAGGGAGATTCTGTCGGAGCGGGAGTCCAAGCAGGTGCTGGCGGCCTTCGGCATTCCGGTCAATCCGACGGCGCTGGCCCGCAACGCCGACCAGGCGGTCAGGCAGGCGGTCAAGATAGGCTATCCGGTGGTGCTGAAGATCGATTCGCCGGACATCGTCTACAAATCCGACGTCGGTGGCGTCGAGCTCAATATCAGCAACGAGGCCACGCTGCGCGGCGCCTTCGACGCCGTCGTCGGCCGCGCGAGGCAGGCGCGGCCGGACGCCCGCATCGATGGCGTGACGGTGCAGCCTATGCGCAAGCGCCGCTTCGCGCGCGAACTGATCGTCGGCGTCGCGCGCGATCCCGCCTTCGGCCCGGTGATCGCCTTCGGCGCCGGCGGCATCGCGGTGGAGGTGATGCGCGATCTGGCGTTGTCGCTGCCGCCGTTGAACGACTATCTGGTCGACAGCATGATCAGCCAGACCCGCATCGGCCAATTGCTCGGCCCGTTCAAGAACCTGCCCCCGGTCGATGTGGACGAGTTGCGCCACGTGCTGTTGAAAGTGTCGGAGATGGTGTGCGAGCTGCCGCAGCTGAGGGAGATGGACATCAATCCGCTGGTGGCCGACGAGCAGGGCGTGATCGCGCTGGACGCGCGCATCTTCGTCGGGCCGGCGCGCGCCGATCTGAAACGCTACGGCCACATGGCCATCATGCCTTATCCGACCCACATGATGGTGTGCGCCAAGCTGTCGGACGGCACGCCGGTGATGATACGGCCGATCCGGCCCGAGGATGCCGACATGCAGCAGGCCTTCGTCCGCAACCTGTCGGAGGAGAGCCGCTACAACCGCTACCTGTCCAGCATCAAGCAGCTGTCGCAGAGTATGCTGGTCCGCTTCACCCAGCTCGACTACGACCGCGAGATGGCGCTGGCGATGACGCGCGACGGCGAGGCCGGCGAGGAAATGCTGGCGGTGGCGCGCTTCATCACCGATCCGGACAACGAGGCCTGCGAGTTCGCGCTGGAGGTGGCCGACAACTGGCAGGGGCGGGGCATAGGCAATCTGTTGATGCAGGCCTTGTTCGACGCGGCGCGCGAGCAGGGCCTGACGACGATGCGCGGCGAGGTGCTGGCCGGCAACAAGGCGATGCTGAAACTGATGCATAAACTGGGATTTAGCGCCGAGCCGCATCCCGAGGACAGGGCGCTGACGCTGGTGCTGAAAACGCTGTAAGTGGCCTGTCCGGCACAGACCCGCATTAAGCGCTTGCAAGATAAGGGAAAACTGCCCTAAAATCGTGGGCTTTTCTATATCCGTTTTCAAGGACAATCGACAATGGTAGTGATTCGTCTGGCCCGCGGCGGCGCCAAGAACCGTCCGTTCTACAACATCGTGGTGACCGATTCCCGCAACCGTCGTGACGGTCGCTTCATCGAGCGCGTTGGCTTCTACAACCCGGTAGCCAACGAGAAGCAAGAGCGCGTCCGCTTCACCATGGACCGTCTGAACTACTGGGTCGGCGTTGGCGCCCAGCTGTCCGACTCCGTTGCCAAGCTGCTGAAAGAGCAGAAAGTCGTAGCCGCTTAATCCGGCTATCCGACATCAAGACGGAATTGGGCGCATGCGCGACGAAGATCTCGTAGTAATGGGCTTTGTGCGCGGCGCCTTCGGTATCAAGGGCTGGGTGAAAATCCACGCCGATACCGAATACGCTGACAGCCTGTTCGACTACCCGACCTGGTGGTTGGGAAAAAGCGGCAGCTGGAAGCCGTACGCATTCGAAAACGGCGCGCTCCAGCCCAAGGCCCTTGCGGCCCAGCTGGAAGGCGTCGAGGACCGCGACGCGGCCGAGTCGCTGCGCGGCATGCAGATCGCCGTTCCGCGCAGCGAGCTGCCGGAAGCCGGCGACGGCGAATACTACTGGACCGATCTGATCGGCCTGGCAGTGCTGAACCAGCAGGGCGAGATGCTGGGCAAGGTGGACAACCTTCTTGAAACCGGCGCCAACGACGTGCTGGTGGTGAAGGACGACGCCGGCCAGCAGCGGCTGATCCCGTTTGTGGATCAGCACGTGCTGGAGGTGGTTCCGGCCGAAGGCCGCATCTTGGTGGACTGGGGTCTGGATTACTGATGCAGATCGACGCGGTGACGCTGTTCCCCGAGATGTTCGACTCGATTGCCCGCTTTGGCGTCAGCCAGCGGGCGCTCGACTTGGGCCTCTGGCATTTTCAGGCCTGGAATCCGCGCGATTTCACCCACGACAATTATCGGCGGGTGGATGACCGGCCTTACGGCGGCGGTCCCGGCATGGTGATGCAGATCGAGCCGCTGGAGCAGGCGATAGCCGCCGCGCGCGCGCGTCAGCGCGAAGCCGGCGTCGAGGCCAGCCACGTGGTCTACCTGTCGCCGCAAGGCGTCAGGCTCAGCCACGCCAAGGCGGAGGAGCTGTCGCAGCGGCCGGGCCTGATCCTGCTGTGCGGCCGCTACGAAGGCATAGACGAGCGTTTGATCGCCACCGAGGTCGATGAGGAAATCTCGATCGGCGACTATGTGCTGTCCGGCGGCGAATTGCCGGCGATGGTGCTGGCCGACGCGGTGGTGCGCTTGTTGCCGGGCGTGCTGAACGATGCGCAATCGGCGTACGAAGACTCATTCGTGGACGGTCTGTTGGACTGTCCGCACTACACCCGACCCGAAGAGTATCGGGGCATGCGGGTGCCGGACGTGCTGTTGTCCGGTAATCATGCCCTGATCGCCAAATGGCGGCTCAAGCAGTCGCTGGGCAGGACGTGGAAGCGTCGGCCCGAGCTGCTGCAGGACCGCGTTTTGACAAAACAGGAATCTCGGCTGCTGGCGGAGTACCAGCAGGAACAAGATATCCGCAAAAAACCGGAGTAAAACATGGATCTGATCCAGAAACTCGAGCAAGAAGAAATCGCCCGCCTGGGCAAGACCCTGCCGGAATTCGCCCCGGGCGATACCGTCGTGGTTCAAGTCAAGGTGAAGGAAGGCAACCGCGAGCGTCTGCAGGCTTACGAAGGCGTTGTGATCGCCAAGCGTAACCGCGGCCTGAACAGCGCGTTCACCGTGCGCAAGATGTCCGCCGGCGAAGGCGTTGAGCGTACCTTCCAGACCTACTCCCCGCTGGTGGCTTCCGTTGAAGTGAAGCGCCGCGGCGACGTGCGTCGCGCCAAGCTGTACTACCTGCGTGGTCGTACCGGCAAGTCCGCACGCATCAAGGAAAAACTGCCGGCCCGCAAGCAGGGTTAATCCTGCCGGCGACAGCCGCTATCATCAAAGCGCAAGGCCTGGCCTTGCGCTTTTTTTATTGGGAGTGGGGCAATGGACTATCGGGTGGTGATCGCCGCGCCGTTCGGCCGGCTGGGCGTGCGTTGCGAGGCCGGCGAGTTGCGCGAGCTGCGTTTCCTGCCGGCGGGCGCGGCCTTGCGGCCGCCCGAGCCGGGCAGTCTGGAGGCGGAGGCGGCGCGGCAGCTGGACGCCTATTACGCCGATCCGCGCCATGTCTTCACCGTGCCGTGGCGCTTGCTCGGCACGCCGTACCAACTGCGGGTGTGGGACAGGATTTCGGCGATACCGTGCGGCGAGACCCGTCGCTACCTGGACCTGTCCCGGGACTTGTCGTCGTCGCCGCGCGCCGTCGGCGGCGCCTGCGGCCGCAACCCGATTCCCATCATCGTGCCCTGCCATCGGGTGGTGGCGAGCGCGGGTCTCGGCGGCTTCAACCAATCCACCGGCGACGAGACGCTGGGCATCAAGAAATGGCTGCTGCGGCATGAGCTCGGATAAGGACAGCATCGACGCCTTCCTCGACCAGCTGTGGTTGCAGGACGGGCTGTCGCAGAACACGCTGGCCGCCTACCGCCGCGACCTGTCCAAGCTGGCCGCCAGGCTGGCCGAGGCGGGCGCCACGCTGCAGGCGGCCGGCCCGGCCGAGCTGGAGGGCGCGCTGCTGGCCGGCGTGGCCAGCGAGAAGCCGGCCACCCGCGCCCGACTGACGTCGGCGCTGCGCCGCTATTACCAGCATCTGCTGCACAGCGGCGCCCGCGCCGAGGACCCCAGCGCGCGGCTGGCGGCGCCGAAGCAGGGGCTGCGGCTGCCCAAGTCGCTGTCCGAAGTCGACGTCGAGGCGCTGCTGGACGCGCCGGACACGGCGACGCCGCTGGGCCTGCGCGACCGGGCGATGCTGGAGGTGCTGTACGCCAGCGGCCTGCGGGTGTCGGAGCTGGTCGGCATGACGCTGAACCAGCTGAACCTGCTGGACGGGGTGGTGAAGACGATGGGCAAGGGCAGCAAGGAGCGGCTGGTGCCGCTCGGCGAGATCGCCCAGGACTGGCTGCTGCGCTATCTGAAGGAGGCGCGGCCGCTGCTGCTGGCCGGCCTGCCGTGCGACGCGGTCTTCGTCACCCAGCGCAAGGCCGGCATGACGCGGCAGATGGCCTGGCATCTGATTTCGCAGTACGCGGCCCGCCAGGGCCTGGCCAAGGTCAGCCCGCACATGCTGCGCCACGCCTTCGCCACCCATCTGGTCAATCACGGCGCCGATCTGCGCGTGGTGCAGCTGCTGCTGGGCCACGCCGACATCTCGACGACCCAGATCTACACCCATGTCGCGCGGGAGCGCTTGAAGCAGCTGCACGCCCGTCATCATCCGCGCGGCTGAGGCCGGCGCGGGTCGAGGACCGAAACAAAAACGCCCGCTTGCGCGGGCGTTCGTTCTGGCGGGTTTGGATCAAACCGGTTCGGCCGCCAGCGCGCTCTGGTCGAACAGCAGTTCCACCTTGTCGTCGGCGACGGTGACGGTGACCTCGCCGCCGGCCACCAGCCGGCCGAACAGCAGCTCGTCGGCCAGCGCCTTGCGCAGCGTGTCCTGGATCAGGCGGGCCATCGGACGCGCGCCCATCAGCGGGTCGAAGCCGTTCTTCGCCAAGTAGCGGCGCAGCTCGTCGGTGAAGTGGATGTCGACGTGCTTCTCCGACAACTGCTGCTCCAGCTGCATCAGGAACTTGTCCACCACCTGCAGGATGATCTGCTCGTCCAGCACGCCGAACGGGATGATGGCATCCAGACGGTTGCGGAACTCGGGGCTGAACAGCCGCTTGATGTCGCCCATCTCGTCGCCGGCCGCCTTGGTCTGGGTGAAGCCCAGAGACGGCTTGGACAACGATTCTGCGCCGGCATTGGTGGTCATGATCAGCACCACGTTGCGGAAGTCCGCCTTGCGGCCGTTGTTGTCGGTCAGCGTGCCATGATCCATCACCTGCAAGAGCACGTTGTAGATGTCCGGATGCGCCTTCTCGATCTCATCCAGCAGCACCACCGCGTACGGATGCTTGTTGATGGCCTCGGTCAGCTGGCCGCCCTGCTCGAAGCCGACATAGCCCGGAGGCGCGCCGATCAGCCGCGACACCGCATGGCGCTCCATGTACTCGGACATGTCGAAGCGGATCAGCTCGACGCCGAGGATGTAGGCCAGCTGGCGCGCCAGTTCGGTCTTGCCGACGCCGGTGGGGCCGGAGAACAGGAACGATCCGATCGGCTTCTGCGGGTTGCCGAGGCCGGAGCGGGTCATCTTGATCGCGCTGGCCAGCCCCTCGATCGCCTTCTCCTGGCCGAACACCACGTTCTTCAGGTCGCGCTCCAGGTTCTTCAGCACGTTCTTGTCGTCGCTGGAAACCGTCTTCGGCGGAATGCGGGCGATCTTGGCGACGATCTCCTCGATCTCCGACTTGTTGATCACCTTCTTCTGCCGCGACTTCGGCAGAATCTTCTGCGCGGCGCCGGCCTCGTCTATGACGTCGATGGCCTTGTCCGGCAGGTGGCGGTCGTTGATGTAGCGCGCCGACAGCTCGGCCGCGGTGGACAGCGCCGACTGCGTGTACTTGACGCCGTGGTGGGCTTCGAAGCGCGACTTCAGGCCCTTCAGGATCTCCACCGTCTGCTGCACCGTCGGCTCGGTGACGTCTATCTTCTGGAAACGGCGGGACAGCGCGTTGTCCTTCTCGAAGATGCCGCGGTACTCGTTGTACGTCGTCGCGCCTATGCAGCGCAGGCTGCCGTTGGACAGCGCCGGCTTCAGCAGGTTGGACGCGTCCAGCGTGCCGCCCGACGCCGCGCCGGCGCCGATCAGCGTGTGGATCTCGTCGATGAACAGGATGGCGTTGCTGTCGTCGGTCAGCTGCTTGATCACCGCCTTCAGCCGCTGCTCGAAGTCGCCGCGATACTTGGTGCCGGCCAACAGGGCGCCCATGTCCAGCGCGTAGACGGTGGACTTGGACAGGATGTCGGGCACTTCGCCGGCGACGATGCGGCGGGCCAGGCCCTCGGCGATCGCCGTCTTGCCGACGCCGGCCTCGCCGACCAAGAGCGGATTGTTCTTGCGGCGACGACACAGGATCTGCACCGTGCGCTCAAGCTCGTGCTCGCGGCCGATCAAGGGATCGATCTTGCCGTCGCGCGCCATCTGGTTGAGGTTCTGGGTGTAGTTCTCCAGCGCCCCGCCCGGACCGGTGGCCTGTTCCTCCCCCTCGGCCTCGCCGCTGCTGTCGCGCGGCTCCTGCGGCGGCTGCTGCGACCGCTGCTTGGTGATGCCGTGCGAGATGAAGTTGACGACGTCGAGCCGCGAGATGCCTTGCTGGTGCAGATAGTACACCGCGTGCGAATCCTTCTCGCCGAAGATGGCGACGAGGATGTTGGCGCCGGACACTTCCTTCTTGCCCGACGACTGCACGTGCAGGATCGCGCGTTGAATCACGCGCTGGAAACCCAGGGTGGGCTGGGTTTCGACTTCGGCCTCGCCGGGCACGGTGGGGGTGTGCTCGTCGATGAAGTCGGTCAGCTGCTTCTTCAGTTGGTCGATATTCGCCCCGCAGGCTCGCAACACTTCTGCGGCCGACGGATTGTCGGTCATCGCGAGCAGCAGATGCTCCACGCTGATGAACTCGTGGCGCTTGCGCCGTGCGTCCATGAACGCCATATGCAGGCTTACTTCAAGCTCCTGGGCAATCATCAGTTTTCCTCCATTACGCACTGAAGCGGATGCTGATGCGCTTTCGCATATTGCAACACCTGCTCGACCTTCGTGGCGGCCACGTCTTTGGTATAAACGCCACACACGCCGTGACCTTGCGTGTGGACTTGCAGCATGACGTGTGTGGCTTTCTCGCGGTTCAAGTGAAAGAACTGCTGAAGAACCTGCACCACGAAGTCCATTGGGGTAAAATCATCGTTCAATAACAACACCTTATACATCGGGGGAGGGTTTTCCCTAACCCGTGACGCCTCAATCTGGGCATCGTCTTTGACCGAGGTGGACATGTCGACTTTCATGGAAACGGTGCCTCACTTCAATTTTGGTTCCCCCTGACTTTTTTTCAAGGGGGCAAGTAAGACCGCTATCACTTGACGCCGTCGCCGGGCTTGCGTAGAAATGCAGCTGGTGCTTGGCTTAACTGTTTGGCATTTTTCGCCATGGGATTTGTCAAACTCTATTAAGCTCTAAGTTGGTCGGCTTCACCAGCCTTTTTTTGCAAGGAAGTTAAATGGCATTTGGTACCGTGAAGTGGTTCAATGACGCAAAAGGCTTCGGCTTTATTACCCCGGACGAAGGTGGCGAGGATTTGTTCGCTCATTTTTCGGCCATCAACATGCAAGGCTTCAAGACTCTGAAAGAGGGTCAACGTGTAAGCTTTGAAGTGGTGTCCGGCCCGAAGGGGAAGCAGGCGTCCAATATCCAGAACGCGTAATCGCGTTATTGGGTCGGTCCACCGTGCGGTGGACTGGTGGAAATATTCTCGAAGCCCGCTTCCGGCGGGCTTTTCATTTTTCCGGCCGTGTGCCTGGATATCCTGTCTGGCCAAGCGGGAAGACCGACGATCAAGCATGATCGGCGGCGCCGAATGGCCGATGCGCTGTTTCCCCGAGCCGGCGGCGCGAGCCGCGTCCCATCGTCCTGTCCCTGGTATGCCAATCCGCTGAAACCGGCAAGTCCGAACCCATTGCGTTTTTCCATCGTAGATTGGCCGAGGCCGGCTTTTTCCCGGTCCTTCAGCCAGGTACCCGTTCGTTCGCCGGCGCATCGCGGCGCCGGAGTCGGGGCGGCGGGCGGGGACGAGCGGGCATGAAAAAGCCCCCGGCGAAGACCGGGGGCCGGGGCGAATCGACCGCTATCAGGCCTGCACGGCGTCGATGGCGGCGTTGAAGGTGGCGCTCGGGCGCATCACCGCCTGGCACTTGTCCGCGTCCGGCAGGTAGTAGCCGCCGATGTCGGCAGCCTGGCCCTGCACGGCCTTCAGTTCGGCCAGGATTTGCTGCTCGGCGTCGGCCAGCTGCTTGGCGACGGGCGCGAAGCGGGCCTGCAGTTCCTTGTCGTCGGCCTGTTCGGCCAGCGCCTGTGCCCAGTACTTCGCCAGGTAGAACTGGCTGCCGCGGTTGTCCAGTTCGCCGGTGCGGCGCGACGGGGACTTGTTGTTGTCCAAGAGCTTGCCGGTGGCCGCGTCCAGCGTCTTGGCCAGGATCTTGGCCTTGTCGTTGCCGGTCTTGATGCCCAGGTCTTCCAGCGACACCGCCAGCGCCAGGAACTCGCCCAGGCTGTCCCAGCGCAGGTGGTTCTCTTCCAGCAGCTGTTGCACGTGTTTCGGCGCCGAGCCGCCTGCGCCGGTTTCGTACATGCCGCCGCCGGCTATCAGCGGCACGATGGACAGCATCTTGGCCGAGGTGCCCAGTTCCATGATGGGGAACAGGTCGGTCAGGTAGTCGCGCAGGATGTTGCCGGTGACCGAGATGGTGTCCAGGCCGCGGGCCACGCGTTCCAGCGTGTAGCGCATCGCGCGCACCTGCGACATGATCTGGATTTCCAGGCCCGAGGTATCGTAGTCCTTCAGATAGGTCTTCACCTTCTTGATCAGCTCGTTCTCGTGCGGGCGGTACGGGTCCAGCCAGAACACCGCCGGCATGCCGGAGTTGCGGGCGCGGGTCACGGCCAGCTTCACCCAGTCGCGGATAGGCGCGTCCTTCACCTGGCACATGCGCCAGATGTCGCCGGCTTCCACGCTTTGCGACAGCAGCACTTCGCCGGTGGCGAGGTCGACGATGTTGGCGACGCCGTCTTCCTTGATCTCGAAGGTCTTGTCGTGCGAGCCGTATTCCTCGGCCTTCTGCGCCATCAGGCCGACATTGGGCACGGTGCCCATGGTCTTCGGATCGAAGTTGCCGTGCCATTTGCAGAAGTTGATCATCTCCTGATAGATGCGGGCGAAGGTCGATTCCGGCATCACGGCCTTGCAGTCGTACGGCTTGCCGTCGGCGCCCCACATCTTGCCGCCGGCGCGGATCATCGCCGGCATCGAGGCGTCGACGATGACGTCGTTCGGCGAGTGGAAGTTGGTGATGCCCTTGGCGGAGTCGACCATCGCCAGGCGCGGACGGTGTTCCTGGCAGGCGTGCAGGTCGCGGATGATTTCTTCGCGCTTCGAGGCCGGCAGCGTCTCGATCTTCTCGTACAGCGTGGCCATGCCGTTATTGACGTTGACGCCCAGCTCGTCGAACAGCTTGCCGTGCTTCTCGAACGCGTCCTTGTAGTAGATCTTGACGCAGTGGCCGAACACGATGGGGTGGGACACCTTCATCATCGTGGCCTTCACGTGCAAGGAAAACAGGATGCCGGCCTCGCGGCAGTCTTCCATCTCGCGCTCGTAGAAGTCGCACAGCGCCTTCTTGCTCATGAACATCGAGTCGATGATCTCGCCGTCCTGCAGCGCCACCTTCGATTTCAGCACGATGGTCTGGCCGCTGGTGGTCGCCAGCTCCATCTTGACTTCGCGCGCCTTGTCCAGCGTGATGGATTTTTCGCCGTGGTAGAAGTCGCCGTGGTGCATGTGGGAGACGTGGGTCTGCGACCACTGCTTCCATTCGGCCATCGAGTGCGGGTGCTTCTTCGCGTAGTTCTTCACCGCCAGCGGCGCGCGGCGGTCGGAGTTGCCTTCGCGCAGCACCGGGTTCACCGCGGAGCCCAGGCATTTGGCGTAGCGGTCCTTGATCGCCTTCTCGGCGTCGCTGGCCGGGTTCTCCGGATAGTCGGGCAGCTTGTAGCCCTTGGCCTGCAGTTCCTTGACGCAGGCTGCCAGCTGGGCGACGGACGCGCTGATGTTGGGCAGCTTGATGATGTTGGCTTCCGGCTGCAGCGTCAGCTTGCCGAGCTCGGACAGGGTATTCGGGACCTGTTGCTCTTCGGTCAGGTAATCGGGGAATTCCGCCAGTACGCGGGCGGCCACGGAGATGTCGGCAGTATCGACCTGAACGCCGGCCGAACCGGCGAAGGCCTGGACGATGGGCAGGAAGGAACTGGTGGCCAGCGCCGGCGCTTCGTCGGTAAGGGTGTAGATGATTTTCGATTGTTCTGCAGGCATGACTCTATCTCCATGTTGATCTTGTGATGACAGAACGATTGCACGGGGGCGCTTGCCGCCGGTCTCGCAGCCGGCGCCGGGCGGTCGCCGCCGGTGAGGAAGGCGGGCGGCCCGGCGACTTCGGGCTTTTTCAAAAGCGAATTATACCTCTCCTCGCAGACTTGGTTCGCAACGCAACTGAACTTTTTATGCTTTATAACTGGTTGCGGGCGGTTCGATTGCGAATTATGCCGCCAGCGGACAGGGGCCTGCGGCGACGATAGGGCGTTACGCGCCGGCCCGGCCTTGCTATCATTCGGCTGACCGTTCATTGCCGTTGCCGATTCCATGTCCCAGTTGATCCTGCTGAACAAGCCGTATGGCGTCATCTGCCAGTTTTCCGACCATCCGACCCATCCGACGCTGAAGTCCTGCGTGCCGCTGCCCGGCGTCTATCCGGCCGGCCGGCTGGATACCGACAGCGAGGGCCTGCTGCTGCTGACCGGCGACGGCGCGCTGCAGCACCGCATCGCCGATCCGCGCTGGAAGTTGCCCAAGACCTATTGGGTGCAGGTGGAGGGCCAGCCGCGGGACGAGCAGCTGGAGATGCTGCGCCGGGGCGTGGACCTGGGCGATTTCGTCACCCGGCCGGCCCAGGTGACGCGCATCGAAAGCCCGGAGTTGTGGCCGCGCCATCCGCCGGTGCGGTTTCGCAAGACGGTGCCCGATGGCTGGCTGGAAATCGTCATCAGCGAGGGCAAGAACCGCCAGGTGAGGCGGATGACCGCCAAAGCCGGATTGCCGACCTTGAGACTGGTGCGGGTGGCGATAGGCCCGTGGCGGCTGGATGGACTGCAGCCGGGCGAGATGCGGCCGCTGGAGGTGAGTCTGGACGATTTGCCCAGATCGCCGTCCGTCGGCGGTCCGGGAGCCGGCCCGCGCGGTCCGGCGCCGACCTTCCGCCGCAAGCGCTAGGCGCCGTCGGCCGGCGAGATGAAAGACGGGGAAGCTGTCGCTTCCCCGTCTGAAGGTGGCGCCGGAACAGGCGCCGATCTGAGTCACGGATCAATGTGGCTAGTGATTGTGATGATCCTCGAAGTAAGCGATCGGGCCGGCACTGGTCAACCCGACATGAAAGCTTGAACTTTCCGGAAACAACTCGCCGGCGCTTTCGGCGGCACGGACGAATTCGAACAGCACTTCCACTTCCTTGAACTTGCGAGCCAGAATCAGGTTGCCGTTCAGCCAGTCATGAATCTCCGCCTCGTGCGGATGCTGGTTTTCCAGCTTCAGCTGGAAACCCGCATCGCTGACCAAGCTGATGGCCGGCGGCATGCTGATGTCGAACTGGCTTAATTCCTTTTGCGCCAGCTCCGCGAAGCTGGACAGTTCGAGGTTGGCCTTCTCCCGGATATCGGAAAGGGCGAGTGTCCCGTCGTCCCCGATCTGGCCAAGAAGCTGACTCAGGCTGGGAATGGCGGAGGCGGTTTCAAACGACATCATATTGCTCCTTGTTGAACGTTACCATCTAGTAATAATAGGAAACGATCATGGAGTGGGCTGGTCAATCGGCCAGTTTTTTCAATTGATACAATATGTCTAGCGCCTGACGCGGGCTCAACTCGTTCGGATCGATCTCGCGTAGACGGTCGACTGCAGGACTAAGTTCCGGCTCCGGCGCGGACACCGGCGCGGCGAACAGATCGGGCTGCACGCGGGCCGCCGACTGGTTCTCCAGCTCGGCCAGATGGCGGCGCGCGTCGCGTATCACCTTGGCCGGCACGCCGGCCAGCTGTGCCACCGCCAGGCCATAGCTCTGGCTGGCCGGGCCGTCCTCGACGTGGTGCAGGAAGACGATGCGATCCTTGTGCTCCACCGCCGACAGGTGGACGTTGGCCACCGCCGGGTATTCGCCTTCCAGCGTGGTCAGCTCGAAATAGTGGGTGGCGAACAGCGTGTAGGCGCGATTCTTCTCGATCAGCGCGCGGGCGATGGCCCAGGCCAGCGCCAGGCCGTCGAAAGTGGACGTCCCGCGGCCCACCTCGTCCATCAGCACCAGCGAGTGTTCGCTGGCGTTGTTGAGGATGTTGGCGGTCTCGGTCATTTCCACCATGAAGGTGGAGCGGCCGCCGGCCAGGTCGTCCGACGCGCCGATGCGGGTGAAGATGCGGTCTATCGGGCCGATGACGGCGGAGTCGGCCGGCACGAAGCTGCCGACGTGGGCCAGCAGCGTGATCAGCGCGTTCTGCCGCATATACGTCGATTTACCGCCCATGTTCGGGCCGGTGATCAGCAACAGTTTGCGCTCGGCCGACAGCCGGGTGTCGTTGGCGATGAAGCGCTCGACCTCGGCCTCCACCACCGGGTGGCGGCCGGCGACGATGTCCAGCTTGGGCTCGGCGACGAATCGCGGTTCGGCGTAGTTGCCGATGGCGGCGCGCTGGGCGAAGGCGGCCAGCACGTCCAGCGACGCCACCGCCTGCGAGATCCGCTTCAGTTCGGTGATGTGCGGCGCCAGTTCGTCGAGCAGCGCCTCGTACAGCTGCTTCTCCAGCGCCAGCGCGCGGTCCTGCGCGGTCAGCGCCTTGTCCTCGAATTCCTTCAACTCCGGCGTGATGTAGCGCTCGGCGTTCTTCAGCGTCTGGCGGCGGCGGTAATCGTCCGGCACCTTGTCCGACTGCGCCTTCGATACTTCGATGTAGAAGCCGTGGACGCGATTGAACTCCACTTTCAGCGTGGTGATGCCGGTGCGCTCCTTTTCGCGCGCCTCCAGCTTCAGCAGGAAGTCGCCGCAGTCGTTCTGGATGGCGCGCAATTCGTCTAGCACCGGGCTCAAGCCGTTGTTGATCACGCCGCCGTCGCGCAGGAAGGTGGCCGGCTCCGGCAGGATGGACGCGGCCAGCATCTTCTGCACCGGCGATTCGGTCGGCAGCGCGGCGGAGAGCTCGTTCAGCAGTTCGGAATCCAGCGAGGCCGCCAACGCCTTGACGCCGGAGAGCGCCGTCAGCGAGTCGCGCAGCGCCGACAGGTCGCGCGGGCGGGCCGAGCGCAGCGCCACCCGCGAGGTGATCCGCTCGATGTCGGACACTTGGTCCAGCTCGGCGTGGATGTCCTGGTGGCGCGGCAGCAGCGCGCGCACCGCGCCGTGGCGGCGGGCCAGCTTGTGATGGTTGCGGACCGGGTGGTGCAGCCAGTGGCCGAGCAGGCGGCTGCCCATGCTGGTGGCGCAGGTGTCGAGCAGGGATGCCAGCGTCGGCGAGGCTTCGCCGCGTATCGTCTCGGTCAGCTCCAGATTGCGGCGGGTGGCGGCGTCCATGCGGATCAGCTCGCCGGCGTCCTCGACCGACAAGGCGGAGATGTGGGCCGGATTGACGCCCTGGGTGGACTTCACGTATTCCAGCAAGGCGCCGGCGGCGCCGACGGCCACCGGCAGCGTGTCGGCGCCGAAGCCGGCCAGATCGCGGGTGCCGAAGTGGCGGGTCAGCGCCAGCTTCGACGATTCGATGTCGAATTGCCACGGCGGCAGCTTCTTCTTCGGCATGGCGATGCCTTCAAACGCCGCGAGACCGGTGTCGTCCGGGATCACCAGCTCGGCCGGCTTCAGCCGTTCCAACTCGCTGGCCAGGTCCTCGGCGTCGGCCTGCATCACCTTGAATTCGCCGCTGGCCAGCGACAGCCAGGCCAGGCCCAGCACGCCCTTGACCAGGTTGACCGCCAACACCAGGTTGTCGCGCTTGTCGTCCAACAGCGCGGCGTCGGTCAGCGTGCCCGGCGTGACGATGCGCACGACCTTGCGCTCCACCGGACCCTTGGCCAGCGCCGGATCGCCGATCTGCTCGGCGATGGCCACCGATTCGCCCATCTTCACCAGCCGCGCCAGATAGCCCTCGGCGGCGTGGTAGGGGATGCCGGCCATCTTGATCGGCACGCCGGCGCTGGCGCCGCGCGCGGTCAGCGTGATGTCCAACAGCCGCGCCGCTTTTTCCGCATCCTCGTAGAACAGCTCGTAGAAGTCGCCCATGCGGTAGAACAGCAGCTTGTCTGCGTGGTCGCGCTTCAGGGCGAAATATTGGGCCATCATCGGGGTGTGCTGGGGCGTGCTCATCGGGTGTCGGGCTCTGCTCTTGTGTCGGTCTGGAAAAATGCGTAACGCCCCGGTGAAGGCGGGGCGTTGGAATCGACGCCATTCTAACGCGCGGCGGCGGGGGTGTCAGCCGCCGCCGGCTGGGGCAGAATGGCGTCATCGCCATTGGAGAAGCCGTCATGTCCGATCTTGATCCGCAATCCATGCTACGCCGCTTGTTCGACGCCGCCGTCGCCAGCGCGATGCCGGAGCGGCTGGCCGATCATCTGCCGCCGCCGCCGAAGGGCCGCACCGTGGTGGTCGGCGCGGGCAAGGCCGCAGCGGCGATGGCGCGGGCGCTGGAGCGGGCCTGGCCGGGAGCGCTGTCCGGCGTGGTGGTGACCCGTTATGGCCACGCGGTGGCGACCGAGCGGATAGACGTGCTGGAAGCCTCGCATCCGGTGCCGGACGAGGCCGGCTGCGCGGCGGCCAGGCGCATTCTGCAGGCGGTGCGGGGACTGACGGCCGACGATCTGGTGATCTGCCTGCTGTCCGGCGGCGGCTCGGCGCTGCTGAGCTTGCCGGCGGACGGCATCAGCCTCGCCGACAAGCAGGCGCTCAGCCGGCAATTGCTGGCCTGCGGCGCCGGCATCGATGAAATCAACGCGGTGCGCAAGCATCTGTCGGCGATCAAGGGCGGGCGGCTGGCGCTGGCCTGCGCGCCGGCCAGGCTGCTGACCTTGGCGATTTCCGATGTCGTCGGCGACGACCCGGCGGTGATCGCGTCCGGGCCGACGGCGGCGGATCCCGGCAGCTATGCGGACGCGCGCGCCGTCGTCGCCAGGTATGGTCTGGACCTGCCGCCGGCGGTCCAGGCCTTGCTGGACGCCGAGCCGGACGAGACGCCGAAACCGGGCGATCCGCGGCTCGCCCACGCCGAGTATCGGATGATCGCGACGCCGCAACTGGCCTTGCGCGCGGCGGCTGCCGAGGCGGAGCGGCTGGGGCTGAACGTGCTGTTGCTCGGCGACAGCATAGAGGGCGAGGCGCGCGAGGCGGCGCGGGTACATGCCGGCATCGCGCGGCAGATCGCCGCGCATGGCGCGCCGGTGGCCAGGCCGGCGGTCATCCTGTCCGGCGGCGAAACCTCGGTGACCTTGCGCGGCCGGGGCAGGGGCGGGCGCAACAGCGAGTTCCTGCTCTCGCTGGCGATCGCGCTGAACGGTCTGCCGGGGGTTTACGCGCTGGCGGCCGACACCGACGGCATAGACGGCAGCGAGGACAACGCCGGCGCCTTGATCTCGCCGGACACGCTGGCGCGCGCCGCCGCGCGGAGCGTCGACGCCGTCGCCAGACTGGCCGACAACGACGCCTACGGTTTCTTCGCCGCGCTCGACGATCTGCTGATCACCGGGCCGACGCATACCAACGTCAACGATTTTCGCGCCATCCTGCTGCGCTGAGCTTGCGCGTTTCCGATGACAGGGCCATGCCGCGCATGGCCTTTTTTACGTGCCCGTTCATGACGTGGAGGTATGGTCAAGCCTACAGATCATACTTTGTCCATCTTGACCCGAACTATCTTCGCCAATTATGATTCGTATCAAAGTTTCAGAAATTACTGAAAATTGAGAAAAATATGAATACTCCACCTCTGGTACAGGCCTTCGTGCTGCACTTCGGCGAGATGGGCAGCCGCTGGGGCATCAATCGCACCGTCGGCCAGATCTACGCCTTGCTGTACGTGTCGGAAAAACCGCTGAACGCCGACGAGATCGGCGAAGCGATAGGCTGTTCGCGCTCCAATGTCAGCATGGGGCTGAAGGAGCTGCAGGCCTGGCGGCTGGTCCGCCTGCAGCATTTTCCCGGCGACCGGCGCGAATACTTCTCGACGCCGGAAGACGTGTGGCTGATCTTCAAGACGCTGGCGGAGGAGCGCAAGAAGCGCGAGGTGGAGCCGACGCTGACGATGCTGCGCGGCGCGATGATGGAAAGCCCGGCCAGCGAGGCCGAGCAGCACGCCCAGGCCAGGATGAAGGAGATGTACCAGCTGATCGAGCTGGTCACCACCTGGTTCTCCGACATCCAGCACATGGACGTGGAAACCTTGCAGCGGCTGATGAAGCTGGGCTCGCAGGTGCAGAAGGTGCTGCAGTTCACCCAGTCGCTGTCCCGGCTGGGCAATCGCGATCAAGATCGGGAGCACGCCGAATGATGACTGAAATCGACCCCGTCACGCTGGCGCGGATACAGTTCGCCACCAATATCTCCTTCCACATCCTGTTTCCCACCATCAATATCGCGCTGGCCTGGGTGCTGCTGTTCTTCAAGGTCCGTTTCCGCCAGACCGGCGACCAGGGCTGGATGGACGCCTACGGCTTCTGGGTGAAGATCTTCGCGCTGTCGTTCGCATTGGGCGTGGTGTCCGGCGTGACGATGAGCTTCCAGTTCGGCACCAACTGGCCCGGCTATATGCAGACGGTCGGCAATATCGCCGGGCCGCTGCTGGCCTACGAGATCCTGACCGCCTTCTTCCTGGAGGCCGGCTTCCTCGGCATCATGCTGTTCGGCCGTTCGCGGGTGCCGGAGAAGGTGCACACGCTGGCGACCTTCCTGGTGGCCTTCGGTAACAGCGTGTCGGCGTTCTGGATCATCGCGCTGAACTCCTGGATGCAGACGCCGACCGGCTTCGTGATGCGGGATGGCCGCGCCCATGTGCTGAGCTGGCTGGAGGTGATCTTCAATCCGTCCATGCCGTACCGGCTGACCCACATGCTGCTGGCCTCCGGCCTGACCGTGGCCTTCCTGGTGGCCGGCTTGTCGGCCTACCGCTATCTGCGCGGCGAACGCGGCCGCGGCGTGATGGCGGCCTTGAAGACCGGCGTCTTCCTGGCGGCGCTGCTGATCCCGCTGCAGATGTTCGTCGGCGACATGCACGGCCTGAACACGCTGAAGCACCAGCCGGCCAAGCTGGCGGCGATCGAGGGCATCTGGCATACCGAGAAGGACGTGCCGCTGCTGCTGTTCGCGCTGCCCAACGCCGAGACCCGCAGCAACGATTACGCGATAGGCGTGCCGCAGCTGGGCAGCCTGATCCTGACCCACCAGTGGGGCGGGGAGATCAAGGGTTTGAACGAGTTCACCCAGCATCCGCCGGTGGCCAAGGTGTTCTGGAGCTTCCGCGTGATGGTGGCGATGGGCGGACTGATGTTGCTGGCCTCGTGGCTGGCCGCCTGGTGGCTGAAGCGGCGCGGCGAGCTGCCGCCGGCGCTGGCCAAGCTGCTGGTGGCGATGACCTTCTCCGGCTGGATCGCGACGCTGGCCGGCTGGTTCGTCACCGAGATCGGCCGCCAGCCGTGGCTGGTGACCGGGGTGCTGACGACGGCCCAGGCTGCCGGCAAGGCCACGGCGCCGATGCTGTTCACCTCGCTGACGACCTATCTGGCGCTGTACGCCGCGCTGCTGGCGGCCTACATCTCGGTGCTGTTCCATCTGGCGCGCAAGGCCGGCGCCCATGACGCGGCCGGCGAAACCCAATTGAAGGAGAAACTGGCATGAGCGAGGCATTCTACCTGCCGGCGATCTTCGCCGGGCTGATGGCGCTGGCGATGCTGGTGTACGTGGTGCTGGACGGTTTCGACCTTGGCGTCGGTATCCTGCTGCCGCTGGCCGGCGACGAGGAAAAGGACGTGATGGTCGGTTCGATCGGCCCGTTCTGGGACGCCAACGAGACCTGGCTGGTACTGGGCGCCGGCCTGTTGCTGGTGGCCTTCCCGGTGGCACACGGCGTGGTGTTCGGCGCGCTCTACCTGCCGGTGCTGGTCATGCTGGTCGGCCTGATCCTGCGCGGCGTCGCCTTCGACTTCCGCGTCAAGGCGCAGGACCCGCACAAGCCGTGGTGGAACGCGGCCTTCGCCGGCGGCTCTCTGCTGGCGGCGCTGGCCCAGGGCGTGATGCTGGGCCGCTATCTGACCGGCTTCGCCGACGGCGCCGTCGCCTGGGCCTTCGCGCTGGTCGTCGGCGCCGGGCTGGCGCTGGCCTACGCGCTGCTCGGCGCCTGCTGGCTGGTGATGAAGACGCATGGCGCCTTGCAGGCCCGCGCCGTCGTCTGGGCCGAGCGCGCCTTGTATGGCGCCGGCCTGGCGGTGCTGGCGGTGTCGGTGGTGACGCCGCTGGCCAATCCGGGCATCGCCGCCAAATGGTTCGCGCTGCCGCAGTTCCTGCTGCTGTTGCCGCTGCCGCTGGGCTCGCTGGCGCTGTTCGTCCTGCTGTGGCTCAGCCTGCCGCGACTGGCGCGTCGTCAGGCCGCCGGCAACGATAGTTTCTGCTGGCTGCCGTTCGCCGCCAGCGTCGGCATCGTGCTGCTGTCGTTCTGGGGCCTGGCCTACAGCGTGTTTCCGCAGATGGTGATAGGCAAGATGACGATCTGGCAGGCGGCGGCCGATCCGGAGGCGCTGTGGGTGATTCTGTGGGGTGCCATCGTGGTGCTGCCTTGCATCATCGGCTACACCGCCTTCGCCTACCGCGTGTTCTGGGGCAAGGCCGACAAGCTCAGCTATCAGTAGATCGCAGGTGAAAGACAGAAAAGCGCGCCGGACCGGCGCGCTTTTTTTGCGTCTTCATTCCATTTTGCGTCTTGATGCAAATTTAATGTCATATTATCGTAACGATACTGTCATTTTCGCCGGCCACAATCACGCCGCGTGAATGCCAGCCGAGATAACGATAAATGGAGAAGCCGATGTCCCTGTCCCGAACTTTAGTCCGCGCCGCCGCGCTGGCGCCGCTGGCGCTGTCCCTGTCGGCGCAGGCCGCCACCGAGATCCAGTTCTGGCATTCGATGGAAGGCTCGCTGGGCGACCGCGTCAACGCCATCGCCGCCCAGTTCAACGCCAGCCAGAAGGACTACAAGGTGGTGCCGGTGTACAAGGGACAGTACGACGAGTCGCTGGCCGCGGCCATCGCCGCCTATCGCAGCGGCAACGCGCCGGCCATCGTCCAGGTGTTCGAGGTGGGCACCGCGACGATGATACAGGCGAAGAAGGCGGTCAAGCCGGTTTACCAGGTGATGGCCGACGCCGGCGAGAAGCTGGACGAGAAGGCCTTCATTCCTGCGGTGGCCAGTTATTACAGCGACGCCAAGACCGGCCACCTGCTGTCGCTGCCGTTCAACAGCTCCACCCCGGTGCTGTACTACAACCGCGACGCGTTCAAGAAGGCCGGCCTGCCGGACGCGCCGCCGAAGACCTGGCCCGAGCTGGCCGCCGCCGCCGCCAAGCTGAAAGCGTCCGGCATGCGCTGCGGCTACAGCACCGGCTGGCAGGGCTGGGTGCAGCTGGAGAACTACAGCGCCTGGCACAGCCTGCCGTTCGCCAGCCTGGACAACGGTTTCGGCGGCACCGGCGCCGCGCTGCAGTTCAACGGCCCGCAACAGGTCAAGCATATCGAGTTCCTGGCCAAGATGGCCAAGGACGGCACGTTCAGCTACGCCGGCCGCAAGGACGAGGCGACGCTGAAGTTCTACAGCGGCGAGTGCGGCATCATGACCGGCAGCTCCGGCTCGCTGGCCAATATCCGCAAGAACGCCAAGTTCGCCTTCGGCATCGGCATGATGCCTTACGATCCGGCGGTGAAGGGCGCGCCGCAGAACGCGTTGATCGGCGGCGCCAGCCTGTGGGTGATGGCGGGCAAGTCTCCGGCCGAGTACAAGGGCGTGGCCCGCTTCTTCAAGCTGCTGACCTCGGCCGAGGTGATGGCCAAGTGGCATCAGGACACCGGCTATCTGCCGGTGGTGACCGCCGCCTATGATCTGTCGCGCAAGCAGGGCTTCTACGACAAGAACCCGGGCGCCGACATCGCCACGCGCCAGATGCAGAACAAGCCGCCGAAGTCCTATACCCGCGGCCTGCGACTCGGCTACATGCCGCAGATCCGCACGGTGATGGACGAGGAGCTGGAGGGCGTGTGGACCGGCCAGAAGAGCGCGAAGGCCGCGCTGGACAGCGCGGTGGCGCGCGGCAACGAGCTGCTGCGCCGATTCGAGAAGACCGCCAACTGATCGCTATCCGGAAACGGGCGTGTCGTCAGACCGCCCGTTTTTGTCGCTGGAACGCACGCATGCAGAATCGCATTCATTTTTCCAATCGCTGGCTGGGTTTCGCGCTGATGGCGCCGCAGCTGGCGATCACCTTGATCTTCTTCCTGTGGCCGGCCGGAGAGGCTCTGTGGCAGTCGGTGCTGCAACAGGACCCGTTCGGCCTGGACAGCCAGTTCGTCGGCCTGGCCAATTTCAGCCAGCTCTTCCATGACCCGTTGTACCTGGGCACGATACAGACCACATTGCTGTTCAGCGCCTTGGTGACGCTGCTGGGCACCGGCAGCGCGCTGATCCTGGCGGTGATGGCCAACCAGATCGTCCGCGGCCGGCGCGTCTACCAGACGGTGCTGATCGCGCCGTACGCGATCGCGCCGTCGGTGGTGGCGGTATTGTGGCTGTTCCTGTTCAACCCCAGCCTGGGCTGGGTCAGCTATTTGCTGCGCGAGGCCGGTTACGAGTGGAACCACGCGCTCAACGGCGGCCAGGCGCTGCTGTTGGTGGTGCTGGCCTCGGCCTGGAAGCAGATCAGCTACAACTTCCTGTTCTTCTACGCCGGCCTGCAGGCGATACCGGCGTCGCTGATCGAGGCGGCGGCGATAGACGGCGCCGGCCCGGTGCGCCGCTTCCGCGACCTGGTGTTTCCGTTGCTGTCGCCGACCAGCTTCTTTCTGCTGGTGGTCAACCTGGTGTACGCCTTCTTCGACACCTTCGCAGTGATCGACGCCGCCACCGGCGGCGGGCCGGGCAAGTCCACCGAGACGATGATACTGAAGGTGTATCTGGAAGGCTTCAAGGGCCTGGATCTCGGCAGTTCGGCCGCGCAGTCGGTGGTGCTGATGGCGGTGGTCGGCCTGTTGACGCTGATCCAGTTCCGTTACGTGGAAAGAAAGGTGCAGTACTGATGGTGGAGAACCGCAAAGGGCTGGACCTGTTCTGCCACGCGATGTTGATCGCGGGCATGCTGGTGGTCGCCTTTCCCTTGTACCTGATGTTGGCCGCCGCCAGCCAGGATGCCGAGCAGGTGACGCGGGTGCCGCTGTCGCTGCTGCCCGGCAGTCAGCTGTGGGCCAACCTCTCCACCGTGCTGTGGAGCGGAACCGGCGGCCTGGCCGTGCCATTGGCGCGGACCCTGTGGAACAGTTTTGCGATGGCGATGCTGATCGCCGTCGGCAAGATCGTGATTTCCTTCCTGTCGGCCTACGCCATCGTCTATTTCCGCTTTCCCTTGCGCAAGACCGGCTTCGCGCTGATCTTCGCCACGCTGATGCTGCCGGTGGAGGTGCGCATCTTCCCGACGGTGGAAGTGGTCACCCAGATGGGGCTGATCAACAGCTACACCGGCTTGACGCTGCCCTTGATCGCATCCGCCACCGCCACCTTCCTGCTGCGGCAGTTCTTCATGACGCTGCCCAAGGAATTGATGGAGGCGGCGCGGGTGGACGGCGCGGGGCCGATCCGCTTCATGATCGATGTGGTGCTGCCCTTGTCGCGCACCAATATCGCGGCCTTGTTCGTCATCACCTTCATCTATGGCTGGAACCAGTATCTGTGGCCGCTGTTGGTCACCCACGATCCGGCGATGTCCACCTCGGTGATCGCGATCAAGGGCATGCTGGGCGAGGGCGCGGTGCAATGGCATCTGGTGATGGCGTCGGCGCTGCTGACCCTGCTGCCGCCGCTGGCGGTGGTGATCGGCATGCAGCGCTGGTTCGTCAAGGGTCTGGTCGACAACGAAAAATGAGAAAGGCTGCCAGATGGCAACATTGAAGCTGAACCAGGTGCGCAAGCGCTATCCGGGCGCCGAGCGCCGGGTGTTGGAAGATATTTCGCTGGACATCGCCGACGGCGAGTTCGTCGTCATCGTCGGTCCGTCCGGCTGCGGCAAGTCGACGCTGCTGCGCATGGTCGCCGGGCTGGAAAGCATAGAAGAGGGCGAGATCCGCATCGGCGAGCGTCTGGTCAACCAGCTGGAGCCCAAGGACCGCGACATCGCGATGGTGTTCCAGAACTACGCGCTGTACCCGCATATGACGGTGGCGGACAATATGGGCTACGCGCTGAAGCTCCGCGGCCTGAAGAAGGCCGACATCGCCGAGCGGGTGCGCAAGGTGGCGGCGGTGCTGGAATTGGAGCAGCTGCTGGAGCGCAAGCCGCGCGAGTTGTCCGGCGGCCAGCGCCAGCGGGTGGCGATGGGCCGCGCCATCGTGCGCGAGCCGGCGGTCTTCCTGTTCGATGAACCGTTGTCCAATCTGGACGCCAAGCTGCGCGGCCAGATGCGGCTGGAGATCCAGCAATTGCACCGTCGGCTGGCCACGACCAGCCTCTACGTCACCCACGACCAGGTGGAGGCGATGACGCTGGCCGACCGCGTCATCGTGCTGAACAAGGGCCATATCGAGCAGATAGGCGCGCCGGACGAGATCTACGACCGGCCGGCCTCGACCTTCGTCGCCGCCTTCATGGGCTCGCCGGGGATGAATTTGTTCGACGCGGAGGCGGACGCGCGCGGCGAGCGGCTGCTGTTGGGCGACGGCGCGTCGCTGGCGCTGCCGCGGCCGGACGCGGCGTTGGCAGGCCGCAAGCTCAAGGCCGGCATCCGTCCCGAGCATCTGCGCGTCGGCGGCGAGCCCGGCCAGGCGCTGGACATGCGCGTCGACAATGTGGAAATGCTGGGCGCCGACAACTACGCCTACGGCCTGGCGGCCGGGCAGCGCGTCGTGATCCGGCTGGCCCACGGCCACAGGCCCGAGCCGGGCAGCTGGCTGGAAGTGACGGTGCGCGCCGAGTCGCTGCACCTGTTTGACGCTGAAACCCAACGGAGAATCGCATATGTCGCAGCAGAGCAAGCGCCGCTGGCCGTATCCTGAGGTCGTCGCCCACCGCGGCGGGGGCACGCTGGCGCCGGAAAACACCATCGCCGGCTTCCGCGAGGGCGTGCGCCACGGCTATCGCGCGGCGGAGTGCGACGTCAAGCTGTCGGCCGACAATGTCTGCTTCCTGCTGCACGACGACACCGTGGACCGCACCTGCAACGGCAAGGGCCTGGCCGCCGGCATGTTCATGGCCGAGCTGTCGCGGCTCGACGCCGGCGCGTGGAAGGGCGCCGCCTTCGCCGGCGAAGCGCTGCCGACGCTGGCCAATGTGGCCGCTTACTGCCTGGCGCAAGGCATGTCGCTGAATCTAGAGATCAAGCCTTGTCCCCGCCGGGAAGAAGAAACCGGCCGGCTGGTGGCGCAGGAGGCCGCGAAGCTGTGGGCCGGCGCGGCGGTGCCGCCGCTGCTGTCCTCGTTCGAGATTGACGCCTTGCGCGCGGCCAAGGCTGCCGAGCCGGCGCTGCCGCGCGCCTTTCTGTGCGAGGAGATTCCGGCCGACTGGCGCGCGATCCTGGAGGAGCTGGACTGCGTCGCGCTGCATTGCGACCACAAGACCCTGACCGAGCCGCTGGCGCGCGCGATCAAGGCCGCCGGCTACCAGCTGTTGTGCTACACCGTCAACGACGCGGCCGATGCCCGCCGGCTGCTGGACTGGGGCGTGGACAGCCTGTGCACCGACCGGCTGGATTTGCTGCCGGCGCGGTAAGAGCCTGCTGGCCGGCAGAAAACCGCCGATACCGCAAAAAGATCGTAAACAGGCTCTCGGCTCCATCATTGAGGCCAGCGCTGGAAGACGGCCTGCAGGCCGCCGTTCTGCTGCAGCCGCCTCAGCGCCGTCTCGAACTGCCGCGCGCGCGGATCGCCCTTGGCGAAGGCGACGTAGCGCGGCATTTCCACCAGCGGCCGCGCCAGCACCCGCACCAGGCCGCCGGCCTGTTGTTGCTGGATGAAGTACAGCAGCTGCACCTTGTCGCCGACGATGATGTCGACACGGCGCGCCAGCAGCATCGCCACCAGCTGGCGCGGCGAGCTGGCGTGCAGGTCGCGCTGCAGATCAGCCTGGTCGAAATCGGTGTCGTAGGCGTAGCCGTGCACCTGGCCTATCATGTAGGGCTTCAGGTCGTCGAGGCTGCGCCAGCCTTGCAGCGCGCTCTGCCTGAGCGTGATGAACACCGTCTGTCCCTTGCGCAGCGGGCCGACCAGTTCGTACTGGGCGCGGCGCTCGGCGGTGCCGGTGAAGACGAAGCCGGCGTCGGCGTCCTTCTGCGCCAGCAGCAGCTTGACCCGCTCCCAAGGCAACAGGCCGATGCGGAACGGCGCGCCGGCCTCGCGCATCACCGCTTGCACCAATTCAACATCCAGGCCCTGCGGCGTGCGGCCATCGTCGGCGAGATAGCTGTACGGCTCGAAACTGGCGTCGGCGACCAGCCGCCACGGCGGATTTTCCGCCGCCAGGCAGGCCGCGGCCCACAACATCGCCAGCCAATAGCCGATCGCTTTCATTTGCCTTGCCGCTCCGTCTGCGTCGATTCCCAGCTTAGCACCGCGTAGCGGCGGCACAATGATTTGTAAACAGACTATTATTCATGTGACGGTCTGTTTTCATTTCATTCACTTTTATCCGATTGCCAGTGCCGGCTTTCCTTTGTAGATTCGATCTGATTTCGCATTCCACGCGAAACGCGGGCCGGCTTTCCGCCGGCGCTCTCCCATTTCATACCAGCCATTCGGCCAGACAGGCTTGCCCGGCGGGCGCGTGTCCGGCGTTTGGCGCATACCCGGCGCAGACCGGGAGCAGGGTCCGCCTGGCGGCGGACCGATGCCGACGCTCAGCAAGGTAAGGAGTACCATGGAGCTGTTTCATTCTTTGATCAATGCCGTCAACGACGTGCTGTGGGGCAAGGTGTTGATCGCCCTGCTGCTGGCGGTGGGCCTGTATTTCTCGCTGCGTTCCGGCCTGTTGCAGCTGCGGCTGTTCTCGCGCGGCTGGCGCGAAATGGTGGGCGGCCGCGGCGGCCATGTCAGCAAGAACGACATCTCGCCGTTCCAGGCCTTCGCCACCGGGCTGGCCAGCCGGGTCGGCACCGGCAATATCGCCGGCGTCGCCATCGCCATCGCGGCCGGCGGCCCCGGCGCGGTGTTCTGGATGTGGCTGACCGCCTTGCTCGGCATGTCCAGCGCCTTCGTCGAGTCGACGCTGGCTCAACTGTTCAAGACCAGCCACCACGACGACACTTTCCGCGGCGGCCCCGCCTACTACATCCAGAAGGGCCTGGGCCTGCGCTGGTTGGGCGTGGTGTTCGCGCTGTGCCTGATCCTGGCCTTCGGCCTGGTGTTCAACGCGGTGCAGGCCAACTCCATCGTCGCCGCGACGGAAGGCGCCTGGGGTTGGAACCGCTACGCGGTGGGCATCGGCCTGGTGCTGTTGACCGCGCCGGTGATCTTCGGCGGCGTGCGCTCGGTGGCGCGCGTGGCCGAGTGGCTGGTGCCGGTGATGGCGCTGATCTATCTGCTGATGGCCTTCTACGTGCTGGCCATCCACGCGGCCGAACTGCCGGGCCTGGTGGTGTTGATTGTCAAGAGCGCGCTGGGCCTGGAGCAGGCGGCCGGCGGCGTGGCCGGCTACGCGGTCAGCCAGGCGATGATGCTGGGCATCAAGCGCGGCCTGTTCTCCAACGAGGCCGGCATGGGCTCGGCGCCGAACGCCGCCGCCACCGCCACTTCGAAACATCCGGCCAGCCAGGGCGCGATCCAGATGTTCGGCGTCTTCATCGACACCATGGTGGTGTGCACCGCGACCGCCGCCATCATCCTGCTGTCCGGCGTGCACGACCAGGGCCTCAGCGGCGTGGCGCTGACGCAGAAGGCCGTCGAGTCGCAGTTCGGCCCGATAGGCGTGTCCTTCCTGGCGGTGGCGATGTTCCTGTTCGCGTTTTCGTCCATTCTGGGCAATTACGCCTACGCCGAGGGCAATGTCGAGTTCATCCGCAGCAATAGGCGCGCGCTGCTGGCTTTCCGCCTGGTGGTGCTGGCGATGGTGCTGTTCGGCGCGCTGGCCAGCCTGCCGCTGGTGTGGGACATGGCCGATCTGGCGATGGGCCTGATGGCGCTGATCAACCTGGTGGCCATCGTGCTGCTGTCGCGCTACTTCTTCACCGTGCTCGGCGATTACCAGCGCCAGTTGAAGGCCGGCGTCGCCGCGCCGGTGTTCAAGGCCGACCAGTATCCGGAACTGGCCGCCAAGGTGGAGAAGGGCGTTTGGTGAGCCCGTTTTCTAGCCTGCCATGACGAAGAAGCCCGCCGTTTTCGGCGGGTTTTTTGTTTGAACAGCTTCTTAGAGCCTGTTTACGATCTTTTTGCGGCATCGGCGGTTTTCTGCCGGATGCAGGGCGCGGAAAAAGATCGTAAACAGGCTCTTAGACGGTGAAGCGTCCGGCCAGGCCCACCAGCCGTTGCGAGATCGCCTGCAGCTCGCCGGCCGTTTTCGCGCTGTCTCTGACCGCCAGGCTGTTCTGCTCGGACATCCGCGACACCTGCTCGACGCTCTGCGCCAGCGTATGGCTGGCGCTGCTCTGCTCGCGCAGCGACGAGGTGATCCGGTGGATGCTGTCCAGCACGTCGTCGACGCAATGGCGGATGTTGTCCATGCTTGAGCCGGCCTCGCGGGCGCGTTGCTGGCCGTCCATGATGGACTTCATGCCTTGTTGCATGCTGTCGTTGCCCTTTTGCGCGGTGTTCTGGATCTGACTGACGATGTCGCTGATCTCGGTGGTCGACAGCGCGGTGCGTTCGGCCAGCTTGCGCACTTCGTCGGCGACGACGGCGAAGCCGCGGCCCATCTCGCCGGCGCGCGCCGCCTCGATGGCCGCGTTCAGCGCCAACAGATTGGTCTGTTCGGCGACGTCGCGTATCACGTCGACGATGCCGGCGATGGACTCCGACTGCCGGCCGAGGTCGCTGATGGTGTCGGACACCGAGGACACGTCGCGAACGATGCCGTCCATGCTGCTGGCGGTGGCGGCGATGACCCGGTTGCCGTCCGACGAGCGGCTGGCGGCGTCGGTGGACAGCTTGTCGACCTGTTCCGACTGCGTCGCGCACTCGGACAGGCTGGTGCTCAGCTCTTCTATCGCCGCGGCCATGCTGGCGGCCGCCTCGCTCTGCTGGGCGCTGCCGGCGGTGATGCTTTGCGCGCTGTGCGCCATCGCGTCGGCCGCCCGCTTGACCTCGCCCGAGGTTTCCAGCATCTGGGTCACCGTTTCGCGCAGCTGATTGCGCATCTGGCGGATCGCCGCCAGCAGGCTGAGCTCGTCGCGCTCGCGCAGGTGGATGCGGGTGTCCAGCCTGCCCGCCGCCAGCTGTTCCACCACTTGCTGCACATAGCCGGGCTCGCCGCCCAACTGCAGCGTGATCGACAGGTAGAGCTGGTGGAACAGGAAGATGGCCAGCAGCATCGCCGCGACGCCGATGGCGATATAGCTGTTGCGCTGGCTGGCGGTGCGGTCTATCCGCTCCTGCAGCAGTTGGTCCAGCCGCGCCAGGCCGCCGGCGATATAGGCGGAGACCACCTGGGCGGCGTCGGCGCTGTGTCCGGCCACTTTCAGCCCGCCGGCGCCGGTCTTGCCGCCGACGGCGTCGTCTATCGCCGGCAACTGGCTTTTCAGCAGCGCCGCCAGCCGGTCGCCCTGCGACGACATGTCCGCTTTCAGTCCGGCGTTGTAGGCGACGGCCTTGGCGATGTCGCCGGCCAGGCCGTCGTTGACTTCGGCGATCAGCGGCCGCAGCTCCACCAGGCGGTCGCGCTGGGCGGGATCGAGCGCATGGTTGGCTTCGGCCTGCGCGGCGACGGCGTTGGCCTCGCCCAGATGGCTGATCAGCGTGGTCAGCTTGGCGGTGGCGGCGTCCATCAGGTAATAGGTGTCGATGTCGGGATCCAGCGTCAGGTTGGAGTTGTCGCTGACGGCGCCGATCAGATTGTTCAGCTTGTCGCTGAGAGTGCCGTAGGCGGCTATCCATTGCGAAGGCTGGGCGGACTGGACGGCTTTCAGCTTGTTCCAGGCCGCGGCGGCGTCCTTCCAGGCGGCGTCGCTGGCCAACTCGGCGCCGAGCCGGCCGTTGACGTCCTGCAGCGCCTGCCACCGCTCCTGCAATCGCTGAACGGCCGACGGCAGCTCGCTGTTGGCCTGGGCGTCGCCGAGCGCCGCGCGCACCGACAGCTCCTGTCCCTGCTGGGCCTGCGCCAGCACCGCGGTCAGCGGCTGCATATAGGCGACCCCCACCCTCTCCTTGGCGGTGGACTCGATATTGTCCTGGTTGCTGCGATACAGGCCGTACACCAGGTAGAGCAGGGCGACGGCGAAGACCAGGCCGATCACGGCGAAGCGCTTCGGGTAGCTGAGGCGCTGCATCAGCCGGACGATGGGGGTGGACATGGCTAACTCCTTCCGCGGACCGGTCGTGGCGCGGCGGCGGGGGGGCGAACGGCGAGGAAACGGGGATGCAGCTCCTTTACTGTATAGAGCCTGTTCAAAGTCTCTACCGGCAGCGGCCCGGGCGGGCTGCTCGCGAAAAGATTTTGAGCAGGCGCATCAGTTACAAGCGGCGGGACTGGCCGTTCGAGCCGGGAGCCGGGCGCCGTCGGCGCCCGGAGGGGATGGTCAGATGGTTCGGGAATAGCGCGCCTGGGTCTGGCGCTCGCGCAGGTGGCGGTCGAAAATCATCGCGATATTGCGGATCAGGAAGCGGCCTTTCGGCTCCACCATCAGGAAGTCGCCGTCGAAGGACAGCAGGCCTTGCTGTTGGAAATCGCGAATCTGTGGCATTTCCGCCGCAAAATACTGGGCGAAATTGATGCCGTGCACCTCTTCTATCGCCTCCACCGACAGCGAGAAGCGGCACATCAGGCCCTGGATGACGGTTCGGCGCAGCACGTCGTCGTTGTCCAGCTCCAGTCCGCGCGCCACCGGCAGCCGGCCCTGGTCCAGCGCGGCGTAATAATCGTCCAGCGTCTTGTCGTTCTGGCTGTAACAGGAGCCGACCTTGCCGATGGCCGAGACGCCGAAGCCCAGCATGTCGCAGTCGGCGTGGGTCGAGTAGCCCTGGAAATTGCGTTGCAGCCGGCCCTGGCGCAGGGCGACCGCCAATTCGTCGTCCGGCTTGGCGAAATGGTCCATGCCGATGAAGACGTAGCCGGCGTCGGTCAGCGTCCGCACCGCGTCCTGCAGGATGTCCAGCTTGACCGCCGATGACGGCAGCTCGGCCTCGACGATGCGCCGCTGCGGCATGAAGACCGATGGCAGGTGGGCGTAGTTGTACAGCGCCAGCCGGTCGGGATCGAGCGCGATCGCGGCGTCCAGCGTCTGCCGCATCGAGTCGCGGCTCTGCAGCGGCAGGCCGTAGATCAGGTCCAGGCTGACCGATTTCATGCCGGCCTCGCGGCCGGCCTCGATCACCGCGCGGGTCTCGGCCTCGCTCTGGATGCGGTTGACCGCCCGCTGCACTTCGGGATTGAAGTCCTGCACGCCGACGCTGATCCGGTTGAAGCCATATTCTGCCAGCTTGAACATTGTTTCACGCTTAACCTTGCGCGGATCGATCTCGATGGAATATTCTCCGTCGCTCAGGAACGTGAAGTTGTCCTGCAGCATGCCCATCAGGCGCTCGAGCTGGACGTCGGACAGGAAAGTCGGCGTGCCGCCGCCGAAATGCAGCTGTATCACCTTTTCGCGGCAGCCCAGCGCCTCGGCCGTCAGGCGGATTTCCCGCTCCAGATAGTCGAGGTAGCGATCGGCTAGGCTCTTGTTTTTGGTGATGATCTTGTTGCAGCCACAGTAATAACAAATTGTGTTGCAAAACGGTATATGAGCGTACAATGATAAAGGTTTGCGATTGGCTCCGATCCGGCGCTGGCGCAGACTGTGCTGGTAATTGTCAGCGGAAAAGCCCGGCGTGAAGCGGTCCGCGGTCGGGTAGGACGTGTATCTTGGTCCCGATCCTTCGAGGCGTTCGATCAGTTCCCGATCGAACTCGAAATGGGCGGGAGAAAATGGACGGGTGGTTTTCATGTCGTATTCGGATGGTAAAACTTCTGGTGGACTGGTAAATTTGCGGAAAACCTGCGAATTCCGTATTGACAAGGGTCAAGCTTCGACGGCTTGCGGCAAACACAGCATGTCTGAACAAAATCAAACTTCCCTGCATTCACTGAAAATCTCCTGCTCCAGCTGCAGTCTGCGCGAGCTATGCCTGCCGGTCGGACTCAACCGCGAGGAAATGAGCCAGCTGGACACGGTGATCCGCCAGAGCCGCCGCCTGAAGCGCGGCGAGTACCTGTTCCGCAGCGGCGAGGGGTTCAAATCGCTGTACGCGGTGCGCACCGGCTTTTTCAAGACCTCGGTCGCCAGCCAGGACGGTCGCGAGCAGGTCACCGGCTTTTTGATGTCGGGCGAGCTGATGGGGCTGGACGGCATTTCCACCAGCAGCCACAGCTGCGACGCGATCGCGCTGGAGGACAGCGAGGTGTGCGAGCTGCCGTTCAGCCGGATGGAGATGCTGAGCCGCGACATTCCCAGCCTGCAGCACCATTTCTACCGGCTGATGAGCCGAGAGATCGTCCGCGACCAGAACGTGATGCTGTTGCTTGGCAATATGAAGGCGGAGGAGCGCATCGCCGCCTTCCTGCTGAATCTGTCGCAGCGGCTGTCCACCCGGGGCTTCGCCGCCAACGACTTCATCCTGCGGATGAGCCGCGAGGAAATCGGCAGCTTCCTTGGCCTGAAACTGGAAACGGTCAGCCGCACGCTGTCGAAATTCCAGCAGCAGGGCTGGATCACCGTCGACCACAAGCACATCCAGCTGGTGCGGGTGCAGGATCTGAAGGACCTGATTTCCGGTTGCCTGCACGCCAGCGGCCATTGAGCCCGGCGGGCGCCGCATCGAGCAAGGCAGGCCATGGGCCTGCCTTTTTTCATGTCTTCAACCGGCCTGGCCGGCGATCAGGGCGCGCAGTGCGGCCAGCCGCTGCGGATCGGGCCACCCGGGCGGCGTGACGAAGCCGCGGGCGGCCTCCCGCCAGCGGCCGTCGCCGTCCGGCTGCAACTCGGCCACCAATTGCGGCGACGGGCAGGCCAGCAGCCGCTCGCGCAGCGCCGCCTCGTCCAGCGTGTCGGCCCGCTCCAGCCACGCCGGGGCCAGCCAGGACAGCCGCGGCAGCCAGGCCCAGCGCGAGTCGTCGCGGCGCCGGGGCCATGTCTCGGCCAGCGGCGCGTGCCAGCCGCGCAAGGCGTCCGGCGCCAGCGGCGGCGGCAAGGCGTGATCCGCTGGAAAGAACAGCCAGCCGGTCAGCCGGGCGCCGGCATGGCAGTCGGCGAAACCGTCCGGCAGCCGCGCGGCGGCGTCCGGATGGCGGCTCAGACGCAATTGTGTGGCAAGTTTGGTCGCTTTCAACCGCCAGGCGTCGCGAAGGCCGGGACCGACCAGCGAGTCGGCTCCGTCGCCCAATTGCAGATAGAATTTGCTGGCGGTCTCCAGGTGCCACGGCTCGCCGTCCAGCCACAGCAGGAAGTCGAACTCGCCCACCGTGCGGCGCCCGCTGTCGATGACAATCAGGTTTTCCGCGGCGACGCGGATGTGCGGCGCGTGGCGGAACCAGAAATAGAAAAGTCGTTCAGCATATCGACCTATTAATCCGGCAGTCAAATACCGTACAGAAAGCTCATGCCGCGTAGCGGATTTTTTCATGCCGGAAGTACGACCGGATTCTGGCCGGCTGCTTCTGCAATGAGCGTAAATGGGACAGCACTTTCCCTTGAAGTTGACCGTCTGATCGAACCGGCTCACCTGCGCTCATTCTGGCCTTCAGGTCGCCGTTCAAGTATTCATCCGGGTTCAGTTCCGGTGAGTAGCTGGGCAGGAAGAACAACTCAATCGCCTTCTTGTTCTCTTCCTCCTCCAACCATGCTTGCACCAGCTTGCTGTGATGCACGCGCAAGTTGTCGAGGATCAAGAACACCTTCTTGCCGCCAGCATCACGGATCAGCCGCATCAGAAACTTGATCAGCACCCGGGCCGTCAAGGTCTCCCGGTACAGCATGAAGCGCATCTTGCCTTGGTTGGTAATGGCCGAAATCAAGTTGATGCGCGCTCTTTTCGATTGGGATAACACCAGAACTGGGGTTTGGCCTTTTGGGGCGTAGCCACGCGGAAAGTGCTCAACACTCGACACCGCCGATTCGTCGCCCCAGCTGATTTCAGCCATTTCCGCTTTGGCACGCGCGACGATAGCCGGGTATTCCTCCTTGAGCCATTTCTCGACTGCTGCCGGTCGCTGCTCATAAGCGCGTTTGAGCGGGCGCTGCGGCGTAAAGCCCCAGCGGGCCAAGTACAGACGGACAGTACGGATCGGCAGATCGATCAGAAACATCTGCTTGATTACAGCCTTGACCGCCTGAGCACTCCACAGGGCAAACCTCAGCTTCATCTGGTCTGGCGTGCGATCCACGATGTCCTGCTTGATCCGGGCTTCCTGCGCCTCGGTCAGCCGACGGCCGGTGCCTTCGGCGCGACCGCGCTTCTGTTCTTTGAATCCCTGCGCACCTAGTGCTGCCTCACGCACCACCCAGGCGGAAATGGTGGGGCGGCGCAGCCCGAGTTCTTCGGCAATACTGGCTTGAGACCGGCCTCGCTTGTACATCCGGATAGCGGTACGCCTCAGCTGCTCACGGGCGGCCAGTTCAAGCTTGCGCACATCGATTTTTTCCATGCCGGAAGTATACAATCTGTACGGATTATTACTGCCGGATTAATAGCCGCTTGCCGTCGCCGTCGGCGAGCCAGGCCAGCAGCGGGGCCGGGTCCCGCGCCAGCCGGCTTAAGCGCGCCGGGCCGTCCTCGCCCAGGAGCCGCCACGCCGGCAGCTCGTCGCCGCAATGCCAAGGGGAGGGGGAGGTCAGCAGAAAGGCGAGATCGCGCACCGCAGGGTGCGCGCAGGGCAGGTCGGGGACGGTTTCAGTCGCCATCCCGTTTCAGGCTGCCGTCGGCGGCGCGCTGAACCTGCTTGAAGAAGCCGCGCAAGATGTCGATCTCCTCGCGCAACAGTCCGGCGCGGTTGAACAAGGTGCGCATCCGCCGCATCAGCCGCTCGCCGTTGCGGCGCTGGAGGTAGCCGATGTCGTCCATCGCCTGTCCCAGGTGGCCGCACATGCCCTCGACCTCGCCCTGGGTGGCGGCCTCGCCGTCGGGGCGCAGGTATTCGACGTCGACGCCGGTATGGCTGAACAACTCGTAGGTCATCACCTGCACCGCCATCGCCAGGTTCAGCGAGAAGTAGTCCGGATTGCCGGGTATCGTCAGCAGCCGGTTGCACTGCTCCACTTCCTCTATCGACAGGCCGAAGGTCTCATTGCCGAACACCAGGGCCACCTGTTCGCCGTCGCGGGCGCGGGCGATCAGTTCCGGCGCGGTCTGGCGCGGCGTCGCCAGCGGCGTGGTCAGTTCGCGGCGGCGGCTGGTCAGCGCGCAGGCGACGGTGACGTCGGCCAGCGCTTCCGACAGCGTGCCGACCACGACGGCGCGTTCCAGCAGATCGGCTGCGCCGGAGGCCAGCGTGGTCGCTTCGTCGCTGGGAAACGCTTTCGGTTCAACCAGGTACAGCCGGCTCAATCCCATGGTTTTCATCGCGCGCGCGGCCGAGCCGATGTTGCCCGGATGGTTGGGGCGGGCCAGCACTACGCGGATGTTTTGCAGAAAATCAGGTACTTGGGGTTTATTCATTGGCGTTTTCACATTAAAATAGCGGGCATATATCAAAAGCCCGCGCCCAGGCGTCGGGTTTTTTTGTTCCTTAACCCAGATTGTTACTGGCGGGTGTCGCGTCATCGACGGACACCCGCCCATCGTTCAAGTGTAGAGGCCGTCAATGCATCCGATGCTCAATGTCGCGGTTAAAGCCGCTCGCCGCGCAGGCAGTGTTATCCAGCGCGCGTCGCTCAACCTCGACGCCATCCGCGTAGAGAAGAAAAAGCACAATGACTTTGTGACCGAGGTGGATCGCGCCGCCGAGGACGCGATCATCAACGTCATTCTCGAAGCCTATCCGAAGCACGCGATTCTAGCAGAAGAGTCCGGCGCCAAAGGCGTGGGTTCTTCCGAATACGAATGGATCATCGACCCGATCGACGGCACCACCAACTTCCTGCACGGCCACCCGCAATACGCGATCTCGATCGCGATGGCGCACAAGGGCCAGATCCAGCAGGCGGTGGTCTACGACCCGAACCGCAACGATCTGTTCACCGCCTCGCGCGGCGTCGGCTCCTTCCTCAACGACCGCCGCATCCGCGTCTCCAAGCGCTTCATGATGAACGAGTGCGTGATCGGCACCGGCTTCCCGGTTTCCGATCAGAGCTATATCGATCAGTACCTCGGCATGCTGAAGGACGTGATAGGCAAGACCGCCGGCGTGCGCCGCGAAGGCGCCGCGTCGCTGGATCTGTGCAATGTCGCCTGCGGCCGCACCGAAGGCTTCTTCGAGCTGAACCTGAAGCCGTGGGACATCGCAGCCGGCAGCCTGATCGTGCAGGAGGCGGGCGGCATCGTCACCGACCCGACCGGCGAGCAGGGCTGGTTCGAGTCCGGCGACATCGTCGCCGGCAGCCCGAAGGTGCTGGCCCAGCTGCTGCAACTGCTGGCGCCGCACGTCAACAAGTAAGCGGACAGCGTTCCGAAAAACGGCAGGCCCGATGGCCTGCCGTTTTTTTATGCCCGCGGGCATCGGACGCGGAACTGTTGCCACCGTCGCCACTCTAGGTTCAATATACCCGTGTGGGGTATCTTAACGGAGTGCGCGATGCAACGTCGTCAATTGATGCAATGGGGGGGCGCGCTGGCCCTGTCGCCGTGGTTCTTCAGGCCGGCATCGGCCGAGTCGGCCCATGCCGGCCATGGGGCGACGGGGGAGGCGGCGCCGATGCCGGACGCCGCCGCGCTGGGTTTGGCCAGCGGCTTGCCGCTGCCGGATCTGAAGCGCTTGCCGCTGGAGCGCAAGGACGGCGCGCTGCAAGGCTGCCTGACCGCGGCGTCGCTGAATCTGCCCTTGTTGCCCGGCAAGCCGGCGACGGAATTCTGGGCGTACAACGACAGCGTGCCCGGCCCGGCCATCGAGCTGATCGAGGGCGAAACGCTCAGCCTGCGCTTCGACAACCGCCTGCCGCAGCTGACCACCGTGCACTGGCACGGTCTGCCGATTCCGGCCGATCAGGACGGCAATCCGCACGATCCGGTCCTGTCCGGCCAGGGCCGCGACTACCGTTTCTCCCTGCCGCCCGGCAGCGCCGGCACCTATTGGTACCACCCGCATCCGCACGGCCATACCGCCGAGCAGGTGTACCGCGGACTCGCCGGCGTGTTCGTCGTCAGGAGCCGCAACGATCCGCTGGCCCATCTGCCGGAGCGCTGGCTGGTGCTGTCCGATCTGAAGCTGGACGACGGCGGCGCGATCGCCGCCAACAGCGAGGCCGACAAGATGGATGGCCGCGAGGGCCAGTTCGTGCTGGTCAACGGCGCGTGGCGGCCGAAGCTGGCGCTGGGGCGTGGCGAGCGCCAGCGCTGGAGGGTCTGGAACGCCACCAGCGCCCGGGTGCTGAAGCTGGCCTTGCCGGCGCATGAGGTCTGGCTGGTCGGCACCGACGGCGGCCTGATCGAAAAGCCGCGCCGCGTCGAATATCTGTTGTTGCCGCCGGGCGCGCGCGTCGAACTGGCCGTCACCGGCCGTTTCGACGCCGGCAAGCCGGCCGGCCTGATCGCGCTGCCGTACGCGCGCGGCAAGATGATGGGGCCGGAGCAGGGCAAGGCCTTGCCGCTGCTTGATGTCGAGGCCGGGCCGACGGAGACGACGGCGGCGCTGCCGTCCAGGCTGCGGACGATCGCGCCGTTGCCGAAGCCGACGGTCAGGCGCTTGGTGGCGTTCAGCGAGGACATGAGCAATCCGGCGGCGATGTTTCTGATCAACGGCAAGGCCTTCGACATGGACCGGATGGACTTCAGCGGCAAGGTCGGCGAGGTGGAGGAGTGGGAAATCGACAATCGGGCCGACATGGACCATCCCTTCCATTTGCACGGCACCCAGTTCCAGGTGACGGAGCGGCACGACGGCAAAGGCTGGCGGCGCGAGTCCTACCTGGCTTGGCGCGACGTGGTCAATGTGCCGCCGGGGCAGAAGGTCAGGCTGCGTTTCCGCCAGGATATGCCCGGTCCGCGGATGTTTCACTGCCATATCCTGGAGCACGAGGACGCCGGGATGATGGGCACGCTGGATGTTCGTGCCTAGTGATGGAGGATAAGCGATAATGCGACGATAGAATGTCCAGGACACGCCATGAACGATACCCGCCCCCCGCATGAGGAATGCTGTCACGAACCCCCGGCCGCCGAGCGCAGCGTGGTGCAGCCGGGCAAGGCGGCGCTGCTGAAGCGGCTGGCGCGGATAGAGGGGCAGGTGCGCGGCATCGGCGGCATGATAGAGTCCGACCGCTACTGCGTGGACGTGCTGACCCAGGTGGCGGCGGTGAAGTCGGCGCTGGACGCGGTGGCGCTGCAGTTGCTGGAAAACCACATGAAGGGCTGCGTCGCGCGCGCGCTGCAGCAGGGCGACGCCACCGGCATGGTGACCGAGCTGATCGATGTGGTGAAGAAAGTCCGCTGAGGCGGACTCTTTAATCCCAAGCCCGCGCCTGCGGGCTTTTTTCCAGGGAGCTCGAGATGAGGAAACTGGCATTCGTCGCGCTGTTGCTGGCCGGGGCCGCCCAGGCGGCGCCGATTCCGTTTGAAACCTATATCAAGCTGCACAACGGCATGCTGGAGGCCGAACTGGTGTCGGTGGCCGGCGCGCCGGACTACGGCAGCGACAGCAATCGGGGCGCCTTGGCCAGCGGCGTGACCACGGTGTCGACGACCCGCCAGCTGAGCTGGCTGGCCAACGAGCAGGTTCCGTACACCACCATCGTCACGCTGCGCGACGGCGTGGTGGTTGGCATCAAGCGCAACAAGAAGTTGTAAATCCGCCGCGCCGGCGACGTTCCGGCGGCGGAAAAGGCATGGAAAGTTGCCTGGCCGCGGCAAAGTGCGTAGAATACTGCGGTTTACTACCTTGCCTTTCGCAATCGCATGGCGGAAGGCTACGAATAGCCAAAAGGAGTTCACATGCGCCATTACGAAATCGTGTTCATCGTGCACCCGGACCAGTCCGAACAGGTCCCGGCCATGATCGAACGCTACAAGGGTATGGTTCTGGCCGCCGAAGGCAAGATCCATCGTCTGGAAGACTGGGGCCGCCGCCAACTGGCTTACCCGATCCAGAAGCTGCACAAAGCTCACTACGTTCTGATGAACGTTGAGTGCCAGTCGGAAACCCTGGCCGAGATCGAGCACGCCTTCAAGTTCAACGACGCCGTTCTGCGCCACCTGACCGTCAAGATGGACCGCGCTATCAGCGACGCGTCCCCGATGATGAAGGACGAAAAGGCGAAGAACCTGCTGGACGCCCAGCCGGCCGCCGAGGCTGAAGTTTCCGCCTAATTGGCGGAGCTTTCGGTCTTGCAGAACCGTCTGCTGCTGACCGTCACGGTCGAACGCGAGGATGCGCTGAGATACACGCCCGCCGGCTTGCCGGTAGTGGAGGTGTGGCTCAAGCACCAGTCCCGGCAAAGCGCCGGGGGCTTCGAACGCGATGTGGCCTGCGATATACAGGCCGTATGGGTAGGCGAGGAGGCCCGGAAACATTCCGGGAAGCTGGCGGGACAGGTGATGAACGTCACCGGTTTTCTCAGTCAGCGCAGCCTGCGCAACCCGCGGTTGGTGCTCAATATCGAATATGTTGAATTTGTAAAAGGTTAGTCAAAATGGCTCGTCAACTCTTCAAGCGCAAGAAGTTCTGCCGCTTCACGGCAGAAGGCATCAAGGAAATCGACTACAAATCCGTTGATCTCCTGAAAGATTTCATCGCCGAAAACGGCAAAATCATCCCGGCTCGCATCACCGGCACCAAGGCCCGCTACCAGCGTCAGCTGACCACTGCTATCAAGCGTGCTCGCTTCCTGGCCTTCCTGCCGTACACCGACCAGCACTAAACCGGGAAAGGAACAAGAAGATGCAAATCATCCTGCTCGAAAAAGTGGCCAATCTGGGTCAACTGGGCGACGTGGTCAACGTGAAGAACGGCTTCGCCCGTAACTTCCTGATCCCGCAAGGCAAAGCCAAGCGCGCTACCGACGCGAACCTGAAAGAGTTCGAAGTTCGTCGCGCCGAACTGGAAGCCAAGCAAGCCGAAATCCTGGCCGACGCCAAGGTTCGCGCCGAGAAGCTGAACGAAGCCGTGATCACCATCGCCCAGAAGGCTGGTGTGGACGGTCGTCTGTTCGGCTCCGTGACCAACGTCGACGTAGCCGCAGCCGTTACCGCTTTCGGCGTCGAAGTGAAGCGTCACGAAGTTCGCCTGCCGAACGGCCCGTTCAAGGCCATCGGCGAATACGACATCGAGATCGCCCTGCACCACGACGTGGTCACCCCGATCAAGATCGTTGTGGTCGGCGAAGCCTGATTCCCGTTTAGGGAGTCTGCGAGAAAAGCCCGCTTCGGCGGGCTTTTTTGCGTCCTGCGGCTATTTATAAAAACATAATGAATTGCTGATTATCGACAAGCCGCGGCCGGCTGGCGGCTGCGACAATACGGCGGTCAAAGCTAGCGAGTCGCGCGATGGTTTATCTGCAATTACTGGTGGTGCTCGGCGCCATCTTCATCGGTGTGCGCATGGGCGGCATCGGCCTCGGCGTCACCGGCGGCGCCGGCCTCTTGATCCTGGTCTTCGTCTTCGGCCTGAAGCCGGGCCATGCGCCGATAGACGTGGTCCTGATCATTATTTCCGTCATCACCGCGTCGGCCGCGCTGCAGTCGGCGCGCGGGCTGGATTATATGGTCGGCGTGGCCGCCAGGCTGCTGCGGCGCAAGCCGCGGCACATCGTGCTGCTGGCGCCGCTGGTGGGCTGGTTGTCCACCTTCCTCGCCGGCACCGGCTTCATCGCGCTGGCGCTGATGCCCATCGTGGTGGAGGTGGCCGAGAAAACCGGCATCCGGCCGGAGCGGCCGTTGGCCGGCCTGACGGTGGCGTCGCAAAACGCCATCGTCGCCTGTCCGGTCTCGGCCGCCACGGTGGCGCTGGCCACCGTGCTGGCGCCTCATGGCGTCGCCTTGACCGACATCATCATGATCAGCATTCCGGCGACGCTGTTGGGCGCGCTGGCCGGCGGCGCGGCGATGCTGCGCTACGGCCGCGAATTGGCCGACGATCCCGCCTACCGCCGCAAGCTGGCCGACGGCGGCGTCAGCCGGCCGCAAAGCGGGACCGACGAGATCTTGCCGCGCACCGCCGCCTGGTCGGTTTACGGCTTTCTGTCGACGGTGGCGGCCATCGTGCTGCTGGCGGCGATGCCGCGGCTGCGGCCGGCCTGGCCCGGCGCGGGCGGCATGGAGCCGGTTTCGATGGTGGACGTGATCCAGATGTGCATGCTGGGGTATGCGGCGTTGGCGGCGCTGGTTTGCAAGGCGGACCTGCGGGGCATGGTGTCCGGCGGCATGTTCCGTTCCGGCGCGGTGGCGGCGGTGACCATCCTCGGCGCGGCCTGGATGAGCGACACCTTCATCCAGGCCAATCTGCCGCTGTTCAAGCACAATATCGTCGGCATCGTCGAATCGGCGCCGTGGCTGTTCGCCTTCGCGGTGTTCGCGATGGCGGTGATCCTGTTCAGCCAGGGGGCGACCACCAAGGTGATGATGCCGCTGGGCGTGTCGCTGGGGATCGCGGCGCCGGTGTTGATCGCCATCTTCCCGGCGGTGGTGGGCGTCTATGTGCTGCCCAGCTATCCCAGTCTGATCGCGGCGGTGGAGATGGATTACACCGGCACCACCGGCATCGGCCGCTGGGTGTTCAACCACAGCTTCATCGTGCCGGGGCTGGTGAGCACCGCCGTGTCGGTCGCGACCGGTTTCGCGCTGCTGGCCTTGAGGTGATTCAGCCTTCGGCTTCCAGCACCACGCGGGCGCGCAGGCCCGGGGCGTCGTGCTCGGCGATGGCCAGCAGGCGGTCGATATTGGGGTGGCTGCCAGGCTGGGCGCGGGCGGCGGCGGTATGCTCGGCGAACAGCTCCAGGCCCTCGCGCGCGGCCTTGCGGTCGATATGGCCGTGGCGCTTGACCAGCGCGTGGTAGACGCGCAGCGATCCGGCGCTGCCGGGGCGGTTTTCCAGCCGGTGTATCGCCTCGCCTTCGGCGCTGAGCAGCACGATGGCGGCGATGCCGTCGATGGCGGGCAGGGCGGCCAGCTGTTCCTGGAACGGGGTCATGGTCATTCTCCTTGTTATATTGGCGAAGAGGCTTGAGAGCCTGCTCACGATCTTGTTGCGGCAGCGGCCATGTTAAGCAAGACCTTGAACAGACTCTGAATAGGATAAGGGCTAAAGATGACAGTTCCAGTGCCCATCTGTCAGTACTGTGACGCCAAGTGTTAAATTTTGTTTCATTTTGGTGCCTTGTCATAATTATTGCACCATTTTGGTGCGTTTAATGGCGAGGCATGCGTTGAAATGATTGTTTGAAACGGCGTTACAGGCGTTTTCGGCGCTGGCACGCCGTTTGCTTTATCCGGATCCAGCTAGTGAGCAGGGCCGCAAGGTCCGCTGCGCCGGTCTGCAAAGGGGAGGATGAGAGCGGCAAAGCCGCCGTTGAACGGGGTTGTCGAAGAGCTAAGCTTCGGCAGCCCCGATTCATTTTCGGCCGAGCTCAGGGCTGCTCGCCGATCAGATAGCGCTGGCTCATCAATTTGAAGTGATCGCCGCCCGATTTCTCCAGCAGCTCGAACAGCACCATCTCGCGGCTGACGATGACGGCGCCGGCGGCGCGCATCCGCGCCACCGCCAGTTCGATGTCGGCGGGTTTGCGGCTGGAAATCGCGTCGGCGACGACGAAGACCTGCTTGCCGGCCGAAAGCAGCTCGATCACGGTCTGCATGACGCAAACGTGCGCCTCCATGCCGCAGACGATGATCTGCCGCTTCTGCAGCAGCGCCGGCGGCAGGCAGCCGGCGGCGACGCAGGAGAAGTGCAGCTTGTCCACCACATCGGCCTCGGGCGCCGCCTCGCGCAGCGCGGCCAGCGTGCCGCCGAGTCCGCGCGGGTATTGCTCGGAAAACGCGATCGGCAGCCCGTGGTCGCGGGCCACTCCCACCAGCCAGCGGCTGCGTGCCAGCAGCCCGTCGGCGTCGTGCACCGCCGGCAGCAGCTTGTCCTGGATATCCACCACCAATAGGCCGGCTTCCGGTCTTTGCATCAGCATGATCCGCTCCTGTCGATTCCAGAGCATAGCTTAACCGTAAAGCCGGCTTTCGGCAGCGGCTAATTATGCCCTTGTCTTTTCCTCTTGCCGAGCCAGCCAGCGCTCGGCCATCTCGCCGACCAGTCGGCGGCCGGGGTTGTCGCCGCCGGTCCATTCCTCGGGCCGGAACAGCTCGAACAGGCCGACCTTGAACAGCGTCGGCACCGCCAGTTCCAGCTGCTGTTCGATTTCGCCGCGCTCGCCGCGGTTGTAGGCGGCGATATTGACCAGCATCGTCGCGACGGTGCCGGTCTGCACCATGCTGCCGTCGCGCAGCCGCACCGCCGGCAGCGTCTCGCCGTCGGCGATGACCTTGCGGTTGATTTCGGACAGGTCCCGGGTGTGTTCGACTGGCTTCATGGCGATCTCCTTGCGTTGAGTGAGCGCCCAGTATCACGCTGGCATTGCCGGCCCGCTTTCCATATAGTGCCAATAGATATTGATAAAGGGCCAATATGGAACGGGTGATCATCGCGGGGCTGTCGGTGGCGGCGCTCCGGCGCGGCGTCGGCGACTATACCGCCCGCCATGTGCATTCGGTCGGGCAGCTGGCCTGGGCGAGCGAGGGCGCGCTGGAGTTGGAGGCCGACGACAGGCGCGTGCTGCTGCCGGCCGGCTGCGTCGGCTGGATTCCGCCGGGCATGCCGCATGGCGCGCGTTACCACGGCGAGTTGCGGGGCTGGAGCCTGCAGCTCGGGCTGGACGGCATGGCTGCGCTGCCGCCGGAATTGGGGGTGTGGCGGGCCTCGCCGCTGCTGCAGGGCGTGTTTCTGCGGCTGGGCGCCTGGCCGACGTCGGCCGACGACGAGGCGGCCAGGCGTCTCGTCGCGGTGCTGGCCGACGAGCTGACCTGGGCCGAGCCGTATCCGGCCAGCCTGGCCTGGCCCGCTCATCCGGCGCTGCGCAAGCTGGCCGAGGCCTTGCTTGGCGATCCGTCGAGGGATTGGGACTTGCAGCGCTGGGCCGACCATATCGGCATGTCGCGGCGCAGCCTGATCCGCCATTTTCGCGCCGAGACCGGCATGGGCGTGGCCGAGTGGCGGGAGCGGCTGAGAATGTTGCGGGCCAGGGCCTTGTTGGCCGAGGGGCGGTCGGTCAGCTACTGCGCGGCGGAGTTGGCTTATGCGAGCAGCAGCGCCTTCATCGTCGCCTTCCGCCGCTGTTTCGGCGAGACGCCGGGACGCTACTTGTCTGCATAAAAATTATATTGCAATGCACAAAAGTTATTTGGCATGATGGTCTGCCGGGCCTGACGGCGATCCCGTCTGTGCCCATCAACTCAGGAGCCCATCATGTCCCAGCCTTATCTGATTCGTTCCGTCGAACCGTCCGACGCCGCCGCGATACATCGCATCAAGACGTCTCCCGGCGTTTATCCCGACACGCTGCAACTGCCGTACCAGCCGCTGTCGGCCACCGAGAAGCAGCTGGCCAGCCGTCCGGCCAACATCCACCAGCTGGTGGCCTGCGCCGCCGACGGCGAAGTGGTCGGCTCGGTCGGCCTGATCGTCAACGAGGGCATGCGGGTGCGCCACAGCGCCGACCTGTTCCTGGTGGTGCGGGACGATTGGCAGGGCAAGGGCGTCGGCGGCGCCTTGATGCGCGCCATCGTGGACCTGGCCGACAACTGGCTGGGGCTGATACGCATCGAGCTGAAGGTGGTGCACGACAACGCGCGCGCGATCGCCTTGTACGAGAAGTTCGGCTTCGAGTACGAGGGCAGGCTGCGCCGCGAGCAACTGCGCGCCGGCAAGCTGGAGGATGTGCTGGTGATGGGCAGGCTGAACTGGCCGACGAGGGAGGGGACATGAGCGAATTCCGCATCCGCCATCTGGAGCCGGACGACGCGGCCGATCTGTCGGAGTTGGCCGCCGACGCCTCGGTATACGGCAACACGCTGCAACTGCCTTATCCGTCGGCCGGGGCGATGGCGGCCAGAGTCGCCAGGCAGCTGGGGGCCGGGCGCTATCAGCTGGTCTGCGAGGCGGCGGACGGCAGGGTGGTCGCCAGCGCCGGCCTGTGGCGTTTCGAAGAGGCGAGGCTGGGGCATATCGGCGGCCTCGGCATCAATGTCCACCGGGACTGGCAGGGCCGCGGCGCCGGCAAGCTGCTGATGGCGGCGTTGCTGGATCTGGCCGACAACTGGATAGGCCTGGAGCGGCTGGAGCTGACGGTCTACCCCGACAACGCGGCGGCGCTGGCCTTGTACCGGCGCTTCGGTTTCGTCGAGGAGGCGAGGCTGCGCGCGCATTCCTTGCGCGGCGGCGTCTACCGCGACGTCTTGCTGCTGGGGCGTTTGCGCGGCGGCTGACGGGTTTGCGCGGCGCATCGCCGCAGGCCAGGATGAAAAACAACGCCGCCAACCGTATGGTTGGCGGCGTTGCCGTTTCGCCGGTGGGAGAGGGCGATTATTTCTGGGCCGGAGCCTGTTGCTGAACCTGTTGGGTCTGGCCTTGCAGCTGGGCGTCCATGCGTTCGCGCATCGCCTTCATATTGTTGTAGCCGTCGCTGCCCGCCATGGCGGCGCCGGACAACAGGATCAGGGACAGGGCGGCGAGGGTGGTTTGCTTCAGCATGATGGTTTCCTTTTGCGGTGTGTTGTGCCAGCAAAGGGTTATGCATCAAAATTACTGATGCGATACCGATGTCTAGGCTGGCTTCTTGTGACGTGATTCATTATATTTCGAAGGATTCAGCGATAAAATTGGAAAGAACAGAATGAAGTGTTCAAATAAATTGAATTTGGCGGTCGGATGAAGCTGACGCTGGAGGCCTTGCAGGTATTGGACGCGATCGAGCAGTACGGCAGCTTCGCCGCGGCGGCCGACGCGCTGTTCAAGGTGCCGTCGGCGCTGACCTACACCGTGCAGAAGCTGGAGCAGGGGCTGGGCGTGGCCATCTACGACCGCAGCGGCCACCGCGCCCGGCTGACGCCGGCCGGCGAGAGGCTGCTGCGCGACGGCCGCCAGCTGCTGGACGCGGCGCGTCAGCTGGAATTGCGCGTCAGCAAGCAGGCCCAGGGCTGGGAAGACAAGCTGCGCATCGTGGTCGGCGATCTGGTCGGTTTCGAGCAACTGCTGCCGTCGATAGCGGACTTCGACCTGCTGCAGGTGGACACCCGGCTGCATTTCATACGCGAGAGCTTCGGCGGCATCTGGGATGCGTTGTACGACGACCGCGCCGACCTGGTGATAGGCGCGCCGAACCAGCCGCCGCCGGGCGATTATTTCACCCGCAATATCGGCGATTACGATTTCGTGCTGGTGGCGGCGGCCGCCCACCCGTTGGCGACGGAGGCGGAGCCGGTGCCGCCGCATGTGCTGCGCCGCCATCGCGCGGTGGCGGTCGGCGACACCTCGCGCCGCCTGCCGGCGCGCACCGGCGGCTTGCTGGAAGGCCAGCAGGTGCTGACGGTGCACAGCAGCCAGGCCAAGCTGAAGGCCATCGTCGCCGGGCTGGGCAGCGGCCATCTGCCGCGCTCTCACGTGCAGGCTTATCTGGACGGAGGCCAGCTGGTGGAGAAGGCGGAGGAGGAGGAGGGCAGCTTTCCGCCGATGTGCTTCGCCTGGCGGCTGGAGCAGCCGGGCCGCGCGCTGCAGTGGTTCATCCAGCGGCTGGAGCGGGCGGTGGCGACGGGGGAGTTGAGTATCTAGCGGGCATGGAAAACGCCTGCCGGTTTCAACGGCAGGCGTGCCTGGGGAGTCAGCGGTCGGACGGGATGGAGTTGACTTGCGGCACCGCCGGTGCCGGCAGATTGTGCATCTGCGCGTCCATCCGGCCCCGCATCGCCCACATCACCGACAGGCCGTCGCTGCCGGCCATGGCGGAGGCGGAAAGCAGCAGCAGGGACAGGGTGGAAACGACTATGGTCTTCAACATGGCTATTCCTCGTTCAGTGCTTGGAATCGGGCCGTGTCAAGCCGCTGTGGGCAGGTGAGGCTGGTTTGGGCAGCAGTTTGGCTCCGGTCGGCGGCGCCGCGGCGCGAGGCCGCGGCGCTGATTGTCAGTGTAGGCCGGGTCAGACCGATTGACATGTCGACAGTTGTAAATAAATTTTAAAATCAACCACCTGGGGCATAGCCCGCCATCAGATGTCCTGTCCCTCTACGATGCCGTCGTGGCTGGCGGCGTGGCGCGGCAGGACCAGGTTCAGGATGATGGCCAGCAGGGAGCACAGGCCGACGCCGGACAGCGCGAAGTCGCCCAGCTTCAGCGTCAGGCCGCCGATGCCGGCGGTCAGCACCACCGAGATGATCACCAGATTGCGCGGCTCCATCAGGTCGACCTTGGCCTCGATCAGCGTTTTCAGGCCGATCGACGCGATGGTGCCGAACAAGAGCACCATGATGCCGCCCATCACCGGCATCGGGATCGATTGCAGCAGCGCGTTGAACTTGCCGAAGAAGGCCATGCAGATGGCGAACACGGCGGCCCAGGTCATCGTCACTGGATTGAAGTTGCGGGTGATCATCACCGCGCCGGTCACTTCGGCGTAGGTGGTCACCGGCGGGCCGCCGATCAGGCCGGCCAGGCAGACGCCCAGGCCGTCGCCGGCCAGCGTGCGGTGCAGGCCGGGGGTCTTGGTGTAATCATTGCCGGTGACGCCGCCTATCGCCATCACGCCGCCGATGTGCTCGATGGCCGGGGCGATGGCCACCGGCAGCATGAAGGCCGCCGCCGCCCAGTTGACTTCCGGGCTGTGGAAGGCCGGCGCCGCGAACCACGGCGCGGCGGCCAGCTTGGCGAAATCCACCGCGCCGAGGAAGGCGGCGGCGACGTAGCCGACGACGACGCCGGCCAGTATCGGCACCAGCTTGAACATGCCGCGGGCGTAGATGGACACGACGATGGTGGTGGCCAGCGAGATCGCGGCCAGCAGCAGCGAGGTCTCGTACGGCAGCACCTGCTTGCCGCCGGCCTGGCCCATCGCCATGCCGGAGGCGGCGGTGGCGACCGACAGGCCGATGATCATGATCACCGGGCCGATCACCACCGGCGGCAGCAGCTTGTTGACCAGCGCCATGCCGCGCCAGCGGACGACGGCGGCGAACACGAAGTACATGAAGCCGGCGGCGAACAGGCCGAACATCGTCGCGCCCGGTCCCCAGGTGTGCATCGAATAGATGATGGGGCCGATGAAGGCGAAGGAGGAGCCGAGGAAGATAGGCACCTGACGGCCGGTGCAGACCTGGAACAGCAGCGTGCCGAGGCCGGCGCCGAGCAGCGCCATCGCCGGATTCAGGCCGGTGAGCAGCGGCACCAGCACCAGCGCGCCGAAGGCGACGAACAGGATCTGGGCGCCGGACACCGCCAGTTTCAGTTGTTGCATCATCATTCTTCCTTTTTTTCGTTTTGTAATCTGGTCGGGTTCAGACGGCGCAATACATCACCGCCTGCGCCAATACATTGTCCACATCGGCCGCCACCGCGCTGCGGCCGCGGAAATCCAGCACCATCTTCTGCACCGCCCGATAGCATTCATAGCCGGGCCTGGACTGGTAATGGATGTCGACGCCGAGTCTGGCCGCCACCTTCTTGACCGTCGTCGGCTTGACGCAGACATGGCGCTGCGGATCGAAGCAGGCGAGAAAGCAGCTGACGATAGGCCATTTGGCGGCGTTGGCCTTGGGATCCATCCGCGCCATCGCCAGCGTGTCCACATAGGCGGCGAAGCTGTCCGGGCCGAAGTCGTGCAGGACATCGCGCAAGGCCTGGACGAAAGGCAGGTTCAGATCGCGCTGGTCCAGGTAGTTGCGGAAGGCGATCTTCTCGAAGGTGCTGACCGTGGTGGCCAGCGAGATGATCTGCCGGCAGGTCTGGGTTGTGTCGGCCAGCCTGCCGCTGGCCAGCGCCGCGTCCAGCTTGTCGCGGGTCAGCTCGCTTTGGCACAGCGCCTCGGCCTTGGCGTAGCTCCGGTGCTTGCGGGCCAGCGTCAGCCAGTCCGGGTCCTGGAAGCCGCCGGGAAAGCGGGCGAGGAAGTCGGCGTCTATCGCGGCGTGTCGGTCCATGGCCTGGCTCCTGTCGGGCTTGCAAAAAAGCCGCCGGTTGCGGAAGCAACGGGCGGCTGATCGAGATGCATGGCGGTCAGGCCTGCTTGGTGCCGAAGATCTTGTCGCCGGCGTCGCCGAGACCCGGGATGATGTAGCCGTGCTCGTTCAGATGGCTGTCCAGCGAGGCGGCGTAGATCTGCACGTCCGGATGGGCGTCGTTGACGATCTTGACGCCCTCGGGGGCCGCGACCATCACCACGGCCTTGATCTGTCTGCAGCCGTTGCGCTTCAGCAGGTCTATCGTCGCGACCAGGGAGCCGCCGGTGGCCAGCATCGGGTCGATGATGATGGCGATGCGTTCGTCCAGGTTGCCGACGAACTTCTCGAAATAGGACACCGGTTCCAGCGTTTCCTCGTTGCGGGCCAGGCCGACGACGCTGATCTTGGCCGACGGCACCAGGTCCAGCACGCCGTCCAGCATGCCGATGCCGGCGCGCAGGATGGGCACCACGGTGACCTTCTTGCCCTTGATCTGCTTGACGTCTATCTTGCCGCACCAGCCGTCGATGGCGACGCTCTCCAGCTCGAAGTCGCGGGTGGCTTCGTAGGCGAGCAGGCGCGCCAGCTCCTGGGTCAGCTGACGGAACTTCATGGTGCTGGTATCGGCCTCGCGCAAGAGGCCCAGCTTGTGTTGCACTAGCGGATGATCGACGATGGCGATGTTCAATTTCGGCTCCCTACCTTGGCAAAAAGCTGCTTGCCGGCGTCGGCAAACAGCTTTCAATACATATGACTGCGGCAGCCGCAAGGCTGCCGTCGGTGGTATGGGGCATCATTCTAACGCGGATGAGCGCCAAAACGCAAAACCCGGCCGGAGCCGGGTTGCTGGAAAGGCTTACAGCGCTTTCAGCAGGTCCTGCAGTTCGCCGTTCTGGAACATCTCGTACATGATGTCCGAACCGCCGACGAATTCTCCGTTCACGTACAGCTGCGGGATGGTCGGCCAGTTGGAGTAGTCCTTGATGCCCTGGCGGATGTCCGCGTCGCGCAGCACGTCCACGGTCAGGAAATTCTCCACGCCACAGGCTTTCAGGATTTGCACCGCGCGCGACGAGAAGCCGCATTGCGGGAACTGGGCGGAGCCCTTCATGAACAGCACCACCGGATTGGCGGAGACGGTCTGCTGGATATCTTGTTGAATCGACATGTTTAACAATCCTTGCGCTTTGGGCCGGCGGTTGCGCCGCCGGAAATGTGCGATCTTTTCAATGGCTTATTCTACGTGCCGGCCGTGGGCTGGTCAATTTGCCTGGCCTTGGCCTGCCACTGGGGCAGGAACAGCCGGACCTGGCCTTCGTACAGCGCGCGGCGCGTCACCAGCCGCGACACCGATGCCGCCAGCAGCGCGGTGGCCATCAGCGGGATGATCATGCCGGAGGTGTCGGTCATTTCCATCACGATGACGAAGCCGGTCATCGGCGCCCGCGTCATGCCGGCGAAGAAGCCGACCATGCCCAGCAAGACCACCATGGTCTGCGGCGCAGACGGCAGCAGCTCGGCCATATTGAGGCCGAAGCCGGCGCCGACGGCCAGCGACGGCGCGAACATGCCGCCGGGGACCGCGCTGATATTGCTGATGAACATCGACAACAGCTTCAGCACGCCGTAGTCCTGCAGCGCCGCGCCGTGTCCCTCGAGAATGTCGCGGGCGCGAAAGTAGCCGGTGCCGAAGGTGCTGCCGTGGCTGACGATGCCGATCACGGCCAGCGCCAGGCCGCAGCCGGCGGCGAAGCGCACCGGGTAGCGCAGGCGCCAGTCGTGCAGCGGGCCGGGCAGCCGTTGCGATAGCGCCAGCAGCACGCGGCAGGCCAGGCCGCCGAGGGCGCCGCCGACGACGCCGCATACCGGGATGGCCAGCCAGGCCTGCCGGCTGTCCATCGCCACGTGGACGATGCCGAAGTAGCTGTAGTTGCCGTTGATGGCGAAGGTGGTCAGGCCGGCGACGATGACCGACAGCAGGATGGTGGAGCTGGCGCGCATGTCGAAGGCGCGGCCCATTTCCTCTATCGCGAACACGATGCCGGCCAGCGGGGCGTTGAAGGCCGCGGCCACGCCGGCGGCGCCGCCGGCCAGGATGTAGCTGCGCGCGGCGCTGTCGTAGCGGCGGGCCGCCTGCCGGTTCAGCGAGTACTTGATCGCCGCGCCGACCTGGACGATGGGGCCCTCGTAGCCGAAGGTGGCGCCGGAGCTGATGCCGATCAGCGTCAGCAGCACCTTGCCGAAGGCGGCCTTCAGCGTGAAGCAATACTCGCGCAGCTTGCCCATGCCCGGTTCCAGCGCCGCGATCGATTGCGGAATGCCGCCGCCGGCGGAGCTGGGGAAGAAGCGGTGCATGATCCAGATCGCCAGCGCCAGGCCGGCCGGCGTGATCAGCAGGCTCCAGTACGGCGACGCGTCGTAGGCCTTGAAGAACAGGTCGTGCGACAGGTGGCTGCCCTGGGAGAACACATAGGCGACGATGCCGATCAGGATGGCGGCGATCCAGACCGGAACCTGGCGCTGCCAATGCGCGGCGGACAGATAGAGATGGCGCAGCCGGCGATTCACGCGCTGGCGTCTGGAACGGCGGAGTGGGCGATCCTGCATCGGCTGACGGCTCTCATGCGGCGTGGCGGGGCTCCGCCGGTGTTAATCATTTTTATCTAATATACTCTGTGTCGGCGCCGAACACGAGAGCGGCCCGCCTGCGCGTGGCAAACGGGCCGCGGTTTGCCGATCCGGCCCCGCTCAGGCCTGGCTGCGTTCCAGCACCGCGGCGAAGAAGCCGTCGGTGTTGTGCTGATGCGGTTTCAGTTCCAGATAGTCGCCGCATTGCAGCGGGATCTTCTGCTCGGCCAGCACCTCGTCCATCTTCACCAGGCGGAAGTCGGCGTGCTCGGCGAGGAAGGCCTCGACGATGGCCTGGTTCTCCTGCGGCAGCAGGCTGCAGGTGGCGTAGACCAGACGGCCGCCGCTTTTCACCAGGCGAGAGGCGGAAGCCAGGATGGACGCCTGCTTGGCGTTCAGCTCGGCCACGCTGTCCGGGCTCTGGCGGAATTTCAGGTCCGGGTTGCGGCGCAAGGTTCCAAGGCCGGAGCACGGCGCGTCCACCAGCACGCGGTCGGCCTTGCCGGCCAGGCGCTTCACCTTGGCGTCGTTCTCGTGCGCCAGCAATTGCGGGTGCACATTGGACAGGCCGGAGCGGGCCTGGCGCGGCTTGAAGTTGGCCAGGCGCTTTTCCGACACGTCAAACGCGTACAGGCGGCCGCTGGAGGCCATCTGCGCGCCCAGCAGCAGCGTCTTGCCGCCGGCGCCGGCGCAGAAGTCCACCACCATCTCGCCGCGGCGGGCGCCGGTGATCAGGCCCAGGAGCTGGCTGCCCTCGTCCTGCACCTCGAAGGCGCCGGACTTGAACAACTCGTGCTTGGACAGCGCCGGCTTGTCGCGCAGGCGGATGCCGATAGGCGAGTACGGCGTCGCCTCGCAGGCGATGCCCTCGGCGTTCAGACGGTCCAGCAGCTCCTCGCGCCGTATCTTCAGCGTGTTGACGCGCAGGTCCAGCGGCGCCATCGACATCAGGCCCTGGCCCAGCGCCTCCACCGCTTCCGGCGTCTGCTCGCCGAGGCGCTCTATCACCCATTGCGGCAGCTCGGCGCGGATTTCCAGGCTGTCTTCCAGCGCCTTGCCCTTGACGGTGCCCAGCCATTCGCGCTCGCCGGCGCTGGTGGCCTCGGTCAATTCCTTGACGTTCAGCTTGTTGAACTTCATCAGCGCCACCAGCGCCAGTCGGCGCGGCGTCGCTTTTTCCGGCGCGATCAGCGCGCGCAGCTGGATCAGCCGGCGCAGCGCGCCGAAGGCGGTCTCGGCGATCAGATGGCGGTCGTTGCCGCCCAGTCTGCTGTGTTCGCGGAAGTAGGCGGACAGCACGGCGTCGGCCGGGCGGTCGAAGCGGGTCATCTGGCCGATGACGGTTTCCAGGTGTTTCAGTTGGCTATGGCTAATGTGCATTTTTGTTCCGTATCGTCGGTTGCGGCGGCAATTCCCACTGCCGCTTGCCGTTCACATCTATGCGGATCGCTTTCAGCTCGATCCGCTTGTCCTTGTCGGCGCGCAGTATGCGCACCGGCAAATTGGCGAAATCCGGGGCCAGCCAGAACTCGGTGACGTCTCCGTCGCCCTGGGCGCGGAACACGATCACGCGCATCTTGCCGGCGCCGGTGTCGTAGTCGAAGGCGCCGGCGGGCGCCATCGGGTATTCGTAGACCTTCTTGGCGGTGGTGATCTGTATCGGCGCGGAGCCCAGATCGCCGCCTTTCAGCGCCAGTTGGAAAGCCAGGCTGAACGCGTCCTGCGCGCCGGGCTTCAGCGGTAGCTGCTTGTCCTCGCTGCCGCCGTAGCGCAGCAGGCCGGCCTCGTAATCGAAGCGGGCCGCCTCCTTCAGATCGCCGCCGCGGAACGACTGGATGCTGTCCGGCCGCAGTCCCGACTTGTCTATCGTCCCTTGTGCAAGATAGCGCAGCTTGGGGCCGATGATGGGACTGACGGTGATGTCGAGCCGGTAATGCCCCTGGTCGCGCTGCCAGTCCAGGTTGCCGAAGCCGACCATCGCCGACCCCCAATAGCCCTGGTAGCGTATCTGGGCGGCGGCCGGAAACTGTCGCTGCGGCGTGTCCGGATGCAGGAAGCCGGCGTTGTCGGCGCTGTCCTTGCTGGGCGGGACGGACGCCGCCGGCGCGCTGGCCGCCCGGCTGGTTTCGGCCGCCGACGCGATTTCCGCCGCCGGCGCGGAACTGGCCCGCGAGGCCGAGGCCTCAGCCGTCGGCGCCGAGGCCGGCTTGGCCTGTTCCACAGGTTTGGAAGCCTCGCGCTTGCGGGCCGGCTTCGGTTTCGGTTTGGACTTCGGCGTCGGCGCCTCCGCCGGCGGCAGGCTGACGCCGGCCGTGGCCGGCTTCGGCGGCGCGGCCGGTTCGTCCAGCCGCATCGCCTGCATCTTGACGTCTATCTTCTCGAGCTTGGGCTCTTCCGCCGGCGGTGCGCTGATCGCGGGCAACAGGTCGGAGCCGAGCAGCGCGAGGTGCAGCAGCAGCGACAGGACGAGGGCGATCAGCAGCAGACGGCGACGGGTCATTTAGGCCTTGCTTGAGGGTGCGGGCGACAGCAGGCTGGCGACAACGCCGGGACCGCCGGCCACCTTGCCGCCCACCACGGCGATCTCGCCGGCGACGAAGCGGCGCACCGCTTCCGGGTACAGCTGGTGTTCCAGTGTCAGCACGCGCGCGGCCAGGCTGTCCGGCGTGTCGTCGTCGAGCACGCTGACCGCGCCCTGGGCGACGATGGGGCCGTGATCCAGCTCGGCGGTGACGAAGTGTACCGTGCATCCGGCCAGTTTGCAGCCCATTTCCAGCGCGCGCTCGTGGGTGTGCAGGCCGGGAAAGGCCGGCAGCAGCGATGGATGGATGTTCATCATCCGGCCTTCGTAGCGGCGGGTGAAGCCTTCGCCCAGGATGCGCATGAAGCCGGCCAGCACCACCAGATCGGGCGCGTGGGCGTCTATCGCCCCGGCCAGCGCGGCGTCGAAAGCCCCGCGGCTGGCGTAGGCCTTGTGATCCAGCGCCGCCGTGGCGATGCCGCGTTCGGCAGCCCAGGCGAGACCGGCCGCGTCCGGCCGGTTGGCGATCACAGCGGCGACGCGGGCGCCGGGAACGGCGGCTTCGACGATGGCCTGCATATTGGAGCCGCGGCCGGAAATCAGGATGACGATGTTTTTCATATGCCGATGTTTATCGAGTTCGCTTTGGCATCCGCCAAATGACAAGCGCCGCCGGCGGGGCCAGCGGCGCGCAGCGCTACGAGGCGGGTCGCCTCAGGCGATCTGCGTCTGGTGCTCGTCGCCGACGCGTTCGCGCACCCGGCCGAGGCGGTGGACGGTCTCGCCGGCTTCGCGCAGCAGCGCCATCGCCTGTTCGGCGTGTTCCGGCGCCACCACCACCACCATGCCGATGCCGCAGTTGAAGGTGCGGTACATCTCCTGGATGTCCACATTGCCTTCGCGCTGCAGCCACTGGAACAACTTCGGCAGCGGCCAGCTGGCGGCGTCGATCTGGGCGACGGTATTGTCCGGCAGCACGCGCGGGGTGTTCTCGGTGATGCCGCCGCCGGTGATGTGGGCCATGCCCTTGACCGGCAGCGCTTCCATCAGCTTCAGCAGCGGCTTGACGTAGATGCGGGTCGGGGCGATCACCGCGTCGCGCAGCGTCTTGTCGCCGTCGAACGGCGCGTCCAGCTCCGGCTGGGCGCGGTCGATGATCTTGCGCACCAGGCTGTAGCCGTTGGAGTGCACGCCGTTGGACGCCAGGCCCAGCACCACGTCGCCGGCGACGATGTCGCGGCCGCTGATCACCTTGCTCTTTTCGACGACGCCGACGGCGAAGCCGGCCAGATCGTACTCGCCGGTCGGATACATGCCGGGCATCTCGGCGGTTTCGCCGCCGGTCAGCGCGCAGCCGGCCATCTCGCAGCCGGCGGCGACGCCCTTGATCACCTCGGTGGCCTGGGCCACGTCCAGCTTGCCGCAGGCGAAGTAGTCAAGGAAGAACAGCGGCTCGGCGCCCTGCACCAGGATGTCGTTGACGCTCATCGCCACCAGATCGATGCCGACGGTGTCGTGGCGGTTCCAGTCGAAGGCCAGCTTCAGCTTGGTGCCCACGCCGTCGGTGCCGGAAACCAGCACTGGTTCCTTGTACTTCTTGGATATCTCCACCAGTGCGCCGAAACCGCCGATGCCGCCGAGCACCTCCGGGCGCATGGTGCGCTTGGCAAAAGGCTTGATGTTTTCGACCAGCGCGTCGCCGGCGTCGATATCTACGCCGGCATCACGGTAACTGAGGGACGTGGTATTCAAGAGAAACTCGCTTTCTGCAAACTTGAAATATTTTTACATCAAGCTTTCGCCGGTGCGAAAGCACTGTATTTTAACTGAAAATCGGCAAAAAGGCTGGTGTGGCGGGCGGTCTTTCGCCGGCGGGGCCGCCATTTGCCGATGTCATCAATGTTGTCAGGGAAAATGGCGGTTCCAAGCGGGGCCCGACTCAGCGTAAAATCGGCACATTGACGTTTAGCACGCAACGCAGCACCGCAAACTTGGACCAGCTCGTACTCGATCTCACGCCCACGCCGCTGCCGGCCTTCGATAATTTCCTGGCCGAGCGCAACCGCGAAGTGATCACCGCCCTGACCGCCACCGAAGGCGAACGCTTCATTTATCTGTGGGGCGAGCCCGGTTGCGGCAAGACCCATCTGCTGCAGGCCTGGATCGCCCACGCCGAGCGGCTGGGGCGCGCCGCCATTTATCTGGACGGCAAGGGCGACCATCTGCCGGATTTCGCCCGCGAGGCCAGCTTCATCGCCGTCGACCATGTCGACGATTTGGCGCCGGACGACCAGATCATGCTGTTCTCGTTCTACAACTCGCTGAAAGAGGGCGGGGAGGGCAGGCTGCTGATGGCCGGACGCAAGCCGCCGGTGGCGCTGTCGGTGCGCGACGATCTGCGCACCCGCCTCGGCTGGGGCCTGGTGCTGGAGGTGAAGGCCCTGTCCGACGACGACAAGCTGGCGGCCTTGCGCAGCCACGCCGCCAACCGTCAGCTGTCGATACCCGACGACGTCTACCGCTACCTGCTCACCCATTGGCGGCGCGACCTGACCAGCCTGATCTCGATGATAGACATGCTGGACCGCTACTCGCTGGCGCTGAGGCGCCCGATCACCGTGCCGCTGGTGAAAAACGTTTTGCAAACCGCCACACCGGAATCATGACGACCGCCACCCCCGCCAAACGCCGACTCGCCCTGTTCGACCTGGACCACACGCTGATCGCCGGCGACTCCGACTTCGAATGGCCGCGCTTCCTGATCAAGCGCGGCATCCTCGACGCCGCCCAGTACGACGAGCGCAACAGCTACTTCTACAGCCAGTACCAGAACGGCACGCTGGACATGAACGAGTATCTGGCGTTCATCCTGGCGCCGCTGACGCGCTTCTCGCGCCGCCAGCTGGACGAATTGCACGCCGACTACCTGGAAAACCACATCAAGCCGCTGATCCCGAGCAAGGCGCGCGAACGGCTGGCCGCGCACCGCGCCGAAGGCGACCAGATCGTCATCATCACCGCGACCAATCGTTTCATCACCGGACCGATCGCGCGCGAGCTGGGCGTCGAGCACCTGATCGCGATCGAGCTGGAGGAGGATGCCGCCGGCAACTTCACCGGCCGTCCGACCGGCGTCTTGAGCTTCAGGGAAGGCAAGATCACCCGCATCGAGCAGTGGCTGGCCGAGCGCGGCGAAAGCTGGGACAGCTACGGCGAGAGCTTCTTCTACAGCGATTCGCACAACGACCTGCCGCTGATGAAGCTGGTCGACCATCCGGTGGCGGTGGACGCCGACGACAAGCTGCGGGCGCATGCCGAGCAGCATGGCTGGCCGGTGATCTCTCTACGAGATTGATCGCGCCGGACAAGACACCCGATGCGGCGTTGCGCCGCCTTGCCGTACGATGTGTACTGTCTGCGGCGGCGCGCCTTGCCTCGAGCGCCTTGTCCGCCGCTTTTGTTTTATATGACTTTTACAGCCTGCCGCCTTCGTGGCAGGCTGTTTTCTTATCGGCAGAAAGGAAAGCATGATGGACGCCCTGCAGGATTTTCTGCGCCGCGCCGAGGCGGTGCTGTCCCGGCTGGAACCGATGCTGCCGCCGCCGCGGCGCGAGCCGGATTGGAGCGCCCAGGCCTTCCGCTGGCACCGCCAGGGCCTGGCCGGCTGGCTGGAGGCCGTGCGCGAGCCGCATGCGGTCGACGCCGACCGCCTGGCCGCGGTGGACGCCCAGCGCGAGCAGCTGCTGGCCAATACCCGCCAGTTCGTCGCCGGCCTGCCGGCCAACAATGTGCTGCTGACCGGCGCGCGCGGCACCGGCAAGTCTTCGTTGGTCAAGGCCTTGCTGCCCTTGTTCGGCGATGACGGCCTGCGGCTGATCGAGATAGACCGCGAGCATCTGGCCGATCTGCCGCAACTGGTGGAACTGCTGGCCGGCCGGCCGGAGCGCTTCGTGCTGTTCTGCGACGATCTGTCGTTCGAGAACGGCGACGCCGGCTACAAGGCGTTGAAGAGCGCGCTGGACGGCAGCCTCGCGCGCCGCTGCGACAATCTGCTGGTGTACGCGACGTCGAACCGCCGCCACCTGCTGCCGGAACCGATGTCGGACAACCGCGAAGGCTGGCTGCATGACGGCGAGATCCACCCCGGCGAGGCGGTGGAGGAGAAGGTGTCGCTGTCCGACCGTTTCGGCCTGTGGCTGTCCTTCTATCCGTTCGACCAGGACGCCTATCTGGCGGCGGTCAAGGAATGGCTGGGCCATTACGGCCTGAAATACGGCGACAAGGCCGAGCGCGCGGCCCTGCAGTGGAGCCTGGCGCGCGGCAGCCGCTCCGGCCGCGTCGCCTGGCAGTTCGCCTGCCATTGGGCCGGCAGCCAGAAGCTGGCCAGGCGCGGCGGCAAGAAATGAATACCGGGCGGCGCACGCCCATAGCTGATAAATCGAAGACATGACGAGCAACAAGATCATAGATGTGGTGGCCGGCGCGCTGATGCGGCCGGATGGCAGCTTCATGCTGGGCAACCGCCCGGAGGGCAAGCCCTACGCCGGCTACTGGGAGTTTCCGGGCGGCAAGGTGGAGGCCGGCGAGACGCCGCTGGCGGCGCTGAAGCGCGAGTTCCACGAGGAGATGGGCATCGCGGTCACCGCCGCCACGCCATGGCTGACCAAGATCCATCATTACGAGCACGCCTCGGTGCACCTGCGCTTCTTCCGCATCTGGGACTGGCAGGGCGAGCCGCAGTCGCGCGAGGGCCAGGCTTTCGCCTGGCAGACGCCGGGCCGGCTGACGGTGGAGCCGATGCTGCCGGCCAACGGCCCGATATTGAAGTCGCTGGCGCTGCCGGCCTGCCACGCGATCACCTGCGCGGCCGAGATCGGCGTCGAGGCGCAGCTGGAGCGGCTGGCCGAGCGCGACTGGGGCCTGGTGCAGGTGCGCGAGCCGCAGATGGCGCGCGAGGCGCTGGCCGACTTCGTCGCCCGCGCCGCCGCCATCGTCCGCCCGCGCGGCGGCAAGCTGGTCGTCAACGCCGATCCGGCCTGGCTGGCCGGCTGGCCGGTCGACGGCGTGCACCTGAACGGCGCGCGGCTGGCGGCGCTGGACGCCAGGCCGGCGTTCGACTGGGTCGGCGCGTCGATACACGGCGCGGCCGAGTTGGCGCGCGCCGGCGAGCTGGGGCTGGACTACGCGCTGCTGAGCCCGGTCGCGCCGACGGCCAGCCATCCGGGCGCCGCCGTGCTGGGCTGGGACGGCTTCGCCGCCTGTCTGGCCGGCGAGGTGCCGCTGCCGGTATACGCGCTGGGCGGCCTGGATGCCGGCGATCTGGACGCGGCGCGCGCGCGCGGCGCCCACGGCGTCGCGCTGATGCGGGGAGCGTGGCGATGACGGCGAAGCAGCGCAAGCTGCTGTTGCTCGGCGTCGCGCTGCTGGTTTTCGGCGCGCTGAAATTCGGACTGATCTACTGGTATCTGCACAAGAAGCCGGCGGCGCCGGCCGCGCAGCGGCTGTCTTGCGCGGTCGCCGACGGCGCGGTCTGTCCGCTGCCCGGCGGCGGCGGCCTCCGTTTCGAGACGGCGCCGGCGCACGGCCAGCCGTTCGTGATGCGGCTGGACGGCGTGGCGGCGGAGACGGCGCCGACGGCCGACTTCACGATGCCGCAGATGGACATGGGATTCAACCGCTACACCTTCGTCCGCGACGGCGCCGGCTGGCGGGCCACGGCGACGCTGCCGATGTGCGTCAGCGGCAGCCGCCGCTGGCAGGTCGAGGTGAAACTGGGGGACAAGGCCTATCTGCTGCCGTTCGACGTCCGCTGAGCGGCGCGGCCGGCCATGAAAAAAGCTCCCTTGCGGGAGCTTTTTTTGCGCCTGGAGGCTTACTTGGCGGCGGAAGCGGCCTTGTGCTTCTCGTGAGCCGCGCCGGAAGCGTGCTTCTTGTGCGCTTTCTTGTGATGCGACTTCTTGTGCTCGGTCTTGTGTTCGGCCTTCTTCTCGGCAGCCGGCGCGGAAGCGGCCGGAGCGGCGAAAGCGGAGGCGGCGAAAGCGGTAGCGATCAGAGCAAGCAGCAGTTTTTTCATGATGTTCACCTTCCTGTGTGACTTATTGGTATCGGTTGCGATCGGCGTAGATTGCCATCGGGATAGGGCCCGACCTTGCTCAGAACCGATCTTGGCGGCGAAGTTCATGAAATCAGGGTGATGACTATGTAATTTATTGTAAATGGCATATGCCTCTGTGCTCAGGCCAGCCAGTAGCCGAGAACCAGGCCGACGAAGACGGCGGCGCCGACGCGGTTGTTGTCGAGGAAGGCCTTGAAGCACAGCGCGCGGTCGCGATGCCGGATATCGCGGTATTGCAGCGCGATCAGCGCGGCGGCGGCGGCGAGGCCCAGATAATACGGCCAGGCCAGCGCCAGATGGACGCCGATGCCGCACATCAGCGCCAGGAAGACGGCGTGGCACAGCATCACGCCGGCGACGTCGTAGTCGCCCATCGTGATGGCCGAGGTCTTGATGCCGATTTTCAGGTCGTCCGGCTTGTCCGCGATCGCGTAGGCGGTGTCGTAGGCCAGCACCCAGAACAGATTGGCCAGCAGCAGCAGCCAGGCCAGAACGGGGACCGCGCCGGTCTCGGCGGCGAAGCCCATCGGGATGCCGAAGGAGAAGGCGATGCCCAGATAGGCCTGCGGCATCGGGAAGAAGCGCTTGGTGAACGGGTAGCTGGCGGCCACCAGCACCGCCGGCACGCTCAGCAGCCAGGTCAGATGGTTCAGCGGCAGGATCAGCAGGAAGGAGGCGATGGCCAGCAGCGCGGCCAGCAGCAGTGCTTCCTTCTCGCTGACCGCGCCGCGGGCGAACGGACGCTGGCTGGTGCGCGCGACATGGGCGTCGAAGTCGCGGTCGGCGTAGTCGTTGATCACGCAGCCGGCCGAGCGCATCAGGAAAGTGCCCAGGCAGAAGATGGCGACGATGGACAGATGCGGCTTGCCGCCGGTGGCCATCCACAATCCCCACAGCGTCGGCCACAGCAGCAGCAGCGTGCCTATCGGCTTGTCCCAGCGCATCAGCTGCCGGTAGTTTTCATAGCGGTCGTGGACGGTGGCGAGCGAGATCACAGGAAATCCTCCAGGGCGGGCAGGAACAACTCGGTCAGCAGCAGCGGCGAGCCGCCGAGCAGGAAGCGGCAACGGCGCGCCGGATAGCCGGCGGCGGCCTGGGTTTGCGCGGCGGCGCCGGCCAGCGGATGGCCGGCGGCCAGCAGCCCGTAGCGCAGCGGCTCGCGGCTGAGTCCGGACAGTTCGCCGAACAGCGTCAGCCCCAGCGAGCGGCTGCCGCGCTGCAGTAGCGGCTGCCAGTCCGGACAGCCGGGGCGGGCGGCGCTGCGGGCGAACACCACCGGCACATCCTCCAGCGTCAGCAGAACATGGCGGGCGTACATCGGCGCGCCGACGGCCAGACCCAGCGCGTCGGCCTCGTCGGCCTGGACGCGGTCTTCTCCTTGCTGGAGCACGGTCACCGCGAAACGGTGGCCGCCAGCCTGCAGCCTGAGGCTCAGCGAGGCCGGTTCGGTCAGGCAGTCCAGCACGGAGGCGGAAAGGGCGGGGGGCGCGGCGCGCCACAGGGCATCGTTAACCATGGCGCGCATTATGCCAAAAGCCGCCGGCGATTGTCGCCTGCGGCGATATCCGGCGCGATGACTTGACGTTATCATACTTGGCGCCTGTTCACGAACAGGCCGCGGGCACGTTGGACGGGAGGGCATATGCTGGATCTGCTGTTGTGGCTGCTGGGCTACCAGCTTGTCGGGGAGGCGCTGGTGCGCGGGATGGGCTGGCAGATGCCGGGTCCGGTGATGGGCTTGCTGTTGCTGTTCTCCACGTTGTGGCTGCGCCGGGCGGTGCCGGCCGCATTGCAGCGCGAGACGCCCCGTTTTCTCGGCCACATGTCGCTGCTGTTCATTCCGGCCGGCGGCGCCTTGCTGGCTTACGCGCCGATGTTGAGCGCGCACGGCTGGCAGCTGGCGTTGATCATGCTGGCTTCCTCGCTGGCCACGCTGCTGGCCACCGGGCTGGTGTTGAAGCTGCTGTTGCGCGGGAGGCGGCATTGACGGCCGCCTGGCTGGATTCGCCGCTTAGCGGCGTCTTCGTCACCTTGCTGGCCTACCGGCTGGCGCTGGCCGGCCACCGCCGCTGCCACGGCCATCCGCTGGCCAATCCGGTGTTGCTGGGGGTGTTGATCGTGCTGGCCTGGCTGTGGATCAGCGGCAGCACTTACCAGCAATACATGAACGGCGCCCGTTTCATCCAGTTGCTGCTGGGGCCGGCGACGGTGGCGCTGGCGGTGCCCTTGTACGGCAATCTGGCGCGTTTGAAGAAAGCGGCGGCGCCGTTGCTGGCCAGCATCGCCGTCGGCGGTCTGGTGGGAATGGTCAGCGCGGCGGGCCTGGGCTGGTGGCTGGGTTTCGACCAGGCGGTGCGGGTGGCGCTGGCCACCCGCGCGGTGACCACGCCGATCGCGATGAGCCTGGCCGGCGAGCTCGGCGGCGCGCCGGAGCTGGCGGCGATGTTCGTCATCGTGTCCGGCATCGTCGGCGCGGTGCTGGCGCCGCCGTTGTTCAAATTGCTGGGCTGGGACGACGACATGCTGCTGGGCGTGGCCACCGGCGTCAGCGCGCACGGCATCGGCACCGCCAGGCTGTTCCAGCTGTCGGAGACGGCGGGCGCCTTCGCTGGCCTGGCGATGGGCTTGAACGGCGTGTTCACCGCCTTGACGCTGCCATGGCTGGTGCGGGCGCTTGGGCTCGGTTAGCATGCGGGGGGCGCGGCTGTCTCGATATCAAGACAGCCGCGGCAAAACAAGGCAAGGAGAATGTCATGGATTTGATTTTTTGGCGCCACGCCGAAGCCGAGGACGGCGCCGACGATCTGGCGCGCGCGCTGACCCGGCGCGGGCAGCAGCAGGCCAGCCGAATGGCGTCCTGGCTGCGCGATCGGCTGCCGGATGATTACCTGCTGCTGGCTTCGGAAGCGAAGCGTTCGCAGCAGACGGCCGCGTATCTGGCCAAGAGTTACGAAGTGCTGCCGGATTTGAATCCGGGCGCCGGCGCCGACGAGGTATTGCAGGCGGTCGGCTGGCCGGATGCCGGACGCGCGGTGGTGGTGGTCGGCCATCAGCCGTATATCGGCTGGCTGGCGGCGCGTCTGCTGGCCGAGCAGCAGCAGATGTGGAGCGTGAAGAAGGGTTCGGTGTGGTGGTTGAGCCGCCGCGAGCGCGGCGGTTTCGAGCAGGTCAGGCTGAAGCTGATGCTGACGCCGGGGATGCTGGAGCCGTGAGCCCCGAGCCTTCCCCCTGTCCCTGTCCGACGCCCCGCCTTGCCGGGGCGTCGTCGTTTGCGCCGTGGCCTCAGGCGTCCTGCGCCAGTTCCTCCCTCAATTCCCGGCTGACCCGCACCATCGTCGTCAGCGCCGCCTCCACCTCGGACCAGCCGCGGGTTTTCAGCCCGCAGTCCGGGTTCACCCACAGCCTTTCCGCCGGGATCACCCGCAGCGCCTTGTCCAGCAAGGCGCGGATTTCGCCGGCGGACGGCACGCGCGGACTGTGGATGTCGTAGACGCCGGGGCCGATGGCGTTCGGGTAGCGGAAATGAGCGAAGTCGGCCAGCAGCGCCATGCCCGAGCGCGAGGTCTCTATCGTGATCACGTCGGCGTCCAGTGCGGCGATCGCCGGCAGGATGTCGCCGAATTCCGAGTAGCACATATGGGTGTGGATCTGCGTCGTGTCGGCCACGCCGCGGCTGGACAGCCGGAACGCCCGGCCGGCCCAGTCCAGGTAGCCGTCGCGCTCGGCGCGCTTCAGCGGCAGGCCCTCGCGTATCGCGGGCTCGTCGATCTGGATCACGCGCACGCCGGCGGCTTCGAGGTCCAGGACCTCATCGTTCAGCGCCAGCGCGATCTGGCGGCAGACCTCGCCGCGCGGCAGGTCGTCGCGGACGAAGCTCCACTGCAGCAGGGTGACCGGCCCGGTCAGCATGCCCTTGACCGGCTTGGCGCTCAGGCTTTGCGCGTAACGCGCCCAGTCCACGGTCATCGCGCCGGGCCGCGACACGTCGCCCAGAATCAGCGGCGGCTTGACGCAGCGGCTGCCGTAGCTCTGCACCCAGCCGCCGGCGGTGAAGGCGAAGCCGGCCAGCTGCTCGCCGAAGTATTCCACCATATCGTTGCGCTCGGCCTCGCCGTGCACCAGCACGTCCAGTCCCAGCGCTTCCTGGCGGCGTATCGCCAGTTCGATTTCCCTCTCCATCGCCTGCCGGTAGTCGGCGGCGGACAGCTCCCCTTTCTTGAACGCGGCGCGGCTGGCGCGTATCGCCGGCGTCTGCGGGAAGGAGCCTATCGTCGTCGTCGGCAGCGGCGGCAATTTCAGCCAGGCCTGCTGCAGCTCGGCGCGGACAGGGTAGGGGCTGGCGCGCCCGTCCGCGCCGGCCGGCAGCGCCGCCAGCCGCTCGGCGACGGCCGGATTGTGGATGCGCGGGCTCGCGCGGCGTTGCGCGACGGCGAAATCGCTGCCGGCCAGTTCGTCGGCGATGGCGGCGCGGCCGCGTTCCAGCCCGCGTCTCAGCGTCCGTAATTCGTTCAGCTTCTGCACCGAGAAGGACAGCCAGCCCTTCAGCTCCGGGTCCAGCGCGGTCTCGGCGGCGGCGTCGAACGGGCTGTGCAGCAGGGAGCAGCTGGGGGCCAGCCACAGCCGTTCGCCCAGCGGCTCGGCCAGCCGCTGCAGCCGGGCGAGCAGGGCCGACAGATCGGCGCGCCAGATATTGCGGCCGTCGACGACGCCGGCGGACAGCACCTTGTCGGCCGGGTAGTCGTTCAGGAAGGCGGCTATCTGCTCCGGCGCGCGCGCCAGGTCCAGGTGCAGGCCGGCCACCGGCAGCGCCTTCAGCAGGCCGGCATGCTCGGCTACGCCGCCGAAATAGGTCGTCAGCAGCAGTTTGGGCGCGTCCGGGCGCAATTGCGCGTAGGTCGGCGCGAAGGCGTCCAGCCAGGCGGGCGGGAGGTCCAGCGCCAGTATCGGTTCGTCTATCTGCGCCCATTCGACGCCGGCGCCGGCCAGCGCGGCCAGTAGCTCGCGGTAGGCGGCGACGAGGCCGGGCAGCAGCGACAGCTTGTCGAACGGCCGGCCCTTGGTCTTGCCCAGCCACAGCAGACTGAGGGGACCCAACAGCACCGGCTTGGCGGCGACGCCCAGCGCCTGCGCCTCGCGCAGCTGCGACAGCAGCCGCTCCGGCTGGGCGGCGAAAGCGGTGTCGGCGCGCCATTCCGGCACCAGATAGTGGTAGTTGGTATCGAACCACTTGCTCATTTCCAGCGCTGGCTGCGCGGCGTTGCCGCGCGCCAGCGCGAAGTACTGGGCGGTGGACAGCGCGGCGGGGTCGAAGCCGAAGCGGGCCGGCGCGGCGCCGACCAGCAGCTGGGCGTCCAGCACATGGTCGTACAGCGAGAAGTCGCCGACCGGGCTCAGCGCGACGCCGGCGCCTTTCTGCAGCAGCCAGTGCCTCTGGCGCAATTCCTTCGCGCCCTGAAGCAGGGCGGCCTCGTCCAGCTCGCCGTTCCAGTGGTTTTCCAGCAGCGTTTTCAGCTCGCGCCTGGCGCCTATGCGCGGGAAGCCGAGCAAGTGGGTGGGATGACTCATCGCCGTATTTCTGTCTTGTCGTGATCAGACAAGCATCTGTCATTGTGTTGTATGATTCAAACTCATTATTTTGCTGTTCAGCATGAATGGAATCGATGATGAGCGCTTTGGAGCTGAGGCATCTGAGGAGCCTGCTGGCGCTGGCGGAAAGCGGCAGCGTGTCGCAGGCGGCGCAGCGGGTATACCTGACGCAGTCGGCCTTGTCGCATCAGTTGAAGCAACTGGAAACCGCTTATGGCTTGCCGCTGTTCGAGCGCAAGACCCAACCGTTGCGCTTCACGCCGGCCGGCGAGCGCCTGCTGCTGCTCGCGCGCGAGCTGCTGGCCCGCGTGGCGGCGGCCGAGCGCGATCTGGCGCGGATACGCCAGGGCGGGGACGGCGAGCTCAGGGTGGCGGTGGAGTGCCATACCTGCTTCGACTGGCTGATGCCGGCGATGGACCAGTTCCGCCAGCATTGGCCGGCGGTGGAATTGGACATCGTGTCCGGCTTCCACGCCGATCCGGTCGGCCTGCTGCTGAGCGACCGCGCCGATCTGGCCATCGTGTCCGAGGCGGAAGCGCAGGCCGGCGTCGCCCACCTGCCGCTGTTTTCCTACGAGATGGTGGCCATCGCCGCGCGCGAGCATCCATTGGCGGACAGACCGGTGTGGCGGGCCGAGGACTTCGCCGGCGAAACGTTGATCCACTATCCGGTGGCCGACGAGATGCTGGACCTGCTGCGCAAGGTGTTGTCGCCGGCCGGCGTCGATCCGGCGCGGCGCACCGCCGAGCTGACCATCGCCATCATCCAGCTGGTGGCCAGCCGCCGCGGTGTGGCGGCGCTGCCTTACTGGGCGGTGCAGCCCTACCTGGACCGAGGCTATGTGGTGGCGCGCAGGATAGGCGGCGACGGCCTGCACAGCGAGCTGTACGCGGCGTTGCGCGAGGCCGACGCCGAGCGCGCCTATATGCAGGACTTCGTGGAAACGGTGCGCGCCAGCAGTTTCGCGACGCTGCCGGGGCTATCGCCGTTGCAGGCTTGAGAGGCTGTTTTCAAGCGTTTGGCGGCGCGGCGACCCGCGGCGCCGCTACAGCGCCCGGGTCAGCAGATAGTAGACGACGTAGATCCAGCTCAGCAGCCCGTGGATGATGGCCCACAGTATCGAGTGGTTGGCTGACCAGGACAGGGCCACGGCGATCAGCGTGCCCAGTGTGAATCCGGCTCGAGGCGCGTTCATGGGGATAGGCTCCGGTATCAGGTTCAGACAGTTTATGACAGCAGATGGCTGTCGAGCGTTCATTCATTAAACAGATAGGTGATCAATGGGTATCAAACGACTCAATCATGCGGTGTTGTACGTCAGCGATGTGGCCGGCAGCGCCGCCTTCTATCGCGATGTGCTCGGTTTCCGTCCGAAGGGCGACGCCGCCTCGCCGCACGCGGTGTTCGCGCAGGCCGCCGACTCCGACAACGACCACGATCTGGCGCTGTTCCGCCGCAATCTGGGCCAGCAGCGCTCCGGCCCGTTCAGTCCGAGCGGCGAAACGCCGGGGCCGCATCAGCCGGCGGCCGGGCTCTACCATCTGGCCTGGGAGGTGGACACGATAGCGGAGCTGAGGCGGATACGCGACGAGCTGGCCGAACTGGGCAAGCTGGGCATGGAGGAAGACCACGGCATCCACAAGAGCGTGTATGGCCACGACCCGGACGGTCTGTTGTTCGAAGTGTGCTGGTTCGTGCCGGAGGCGCTGCTCGAGGCGCGCGACCGCGAGCCCGGCGACGGCCGGCTGGACTGGGAGCGCGAGCTGGCGCGCGGCGCCTAGCGCGCGGTCTCCGGCAGATAGCGCGCGCGCAGCAGCGGCAGCTGGCGCCACAGGCAGGCGGCCTGTCCGGGGCGGTGATTGGCGAAGTCGCGGCTGAACACCCAGTAATAGGTCTTGCTGCGCAGCGGCGGCGATAGCCGGCGTATCTTCAGTTCGGGGTGGTGGCGCAGATACAGGTCGCCGGCCAGCTGGTGCAGCACGTAGGCGTCGGTGCGGCCGGCCTGCAGCTTGGCGAAATTGTCGGCGATGCCGTGGCTTTCCTCGACGGCGATGCCGCGGGCCAACAGGTCGCGGCCTATCGACCAGCCCTGGTTGATGCCGACGGTGCCGCCTGCCAGGCCGGACAGGCCGAGGCCGTTCCAGCGCAGCGGACTGTCGTCGCGGACGTAGAAGGCGTAGCTGAAGGTCGCCATCCGCCGTTGCGGGTCAGGCCGGCCGCCTAGCAGCGGAAACGCCATCTTGCCGGCGCGTTCCTGGCGATAGGACAGCAGCAGCGCGCCGTCGACGCGGCCCAGCGCCAGATTCTGCACGATGCGCTCGCCGGGCTGGCGGGCGAAAGCCGCCTGCAGGCCGCAGCGCCGCAGCGCGGTCTGGGCCAGCTCGATGGCGCGGCCTCGCGGCGGGCTGGTGGGGGAGGGGTCTTCAATGACGTAGGGACTGGTCAGCGCGTCGCTGACGGCGATCCGCAGCGACGGGGCGGCGGACAGCGTCAGCGGGCACAGGCAGGCCAGCGCGAGCGGCAGACGGGGCATCGATAGCGTCGGGCAATGGGTTTTGCCCAATTCTATCAGTATTTATTAAAAATGAGACGCCGTACAATGATTGATTGATTAACAATTATCCATTGTGCGTGGTTCCAGTCCCAGTTCCTGGATTTTACGCGTCAGCGTGTTGCGGCCCCAGCCCAGCAGATGGGCGGCTTCCACTTTGCGGCCGCCGGTGTGGGCGAGACTGGCGCGTATGCAGGCGGTTTCGAAACGCTGGATCAATGTGTCGGCGATGCCGATCTCGCCGGCCTGCAGCCGCAGGCGGATCTCGTCGACCAGCTGCTTTTCCCAATCTCCATCCGTCGTGGCCAGGTCGCGGCCGGTCGGCTCGCGCAACTCGGGCGGCAGGTCCGCCACCTCGACGGTCTGGCCTGGCGCCATCACGCAGATCCACTGGCACAGGTTTTCCAGCTCGCGCACATTGCCGGTGAAGGCGCTGCGCTGGATCAGCGCCATCGCCGCCTCCGACAGCCGCTTCGGCTCGACGCCGAGCTGGGAGGCGCTTCTGGCGAGGAAGTGGCGCGCCAGCAACGGGATGTCCTCGCGGCGCTCCCGCAGCGGCGGCAGCCGCAGCCGTATCACATTCAGGCGGTGATACAGGTCTTCGCGGAAGCGGCCCTCGCGCACCCGTTGTTCCAGATTCTGGTGGGTGGCGGCGATCACCCGCACATTGGCCTTGATCGGCGTGTGGCCGCCGACGCGGTAGAAATGGCCGTCGGACAGCACCCTCAGCAGCCGCGTCTGCAGCTCGGTCGGCATGTCGCCGATCTCGTCCAGGAACAGCGTGCCGCCTTCGGCTTCCTCGAAGCGGCCGCGGCGCGTGGCCAGCGCGCCGGTGAAGGCGCCCTTCTCGTGGCCGAACAGCTCGGACTCCAGCAAGTCCTTCGGAATCGCGGCGGTGTTCAGCGCGATGAACGGCTTGCCGGCGCGCGCCGAATGGCGGTGCAGGGCCTCGGCCACCCGCTCCTTGCCGGTGCCGGACTCGCCGGTGATCAGCACGGTGACGCTCGATTGCGCCAGCCGGCCTATCGCGCGGAACACGTCCTGCATCGCCGGCGCCTGCCCCAGCAGCACCGGCATCGCCTCCAGGCTGTCCGCGCCGTCGTCGCCCGCCTGGTTTTCCGCCAGCGCCCGCTCGATCAGCAGCACCGCCTGGTCGATGTCGAAAGGCTTGGGCAGATATTCGAAGGCGCCGCCCTGGAAGGCCGACACCGCGGAGTCGAGGTCCGAGTGCGCGGTCATGATGATGACCGGCAGCTGCGGATGCTCGGCCTTCACCTTGGCCAGGAATTTCAGCCCGTCGGTGCCGGGCATGCGGATGTCGGAAATGATCGCCTGCGGGGTGTCGTCGTACAGCGCGTTCAGCGCGTCGTCGGCGCTGGAGAAGCTGTCGAAGCCGATGTCGGCCCGGGTCAGCGCTTTTTCCAGCACCCAGCGTATCGCCTTGTCGTCGTCTATGATCCAGACCGGCTTGGCCATGGTGTTTCTCCTGTTGTTCTTGTCGGGGCGTTCAGCCGGCGGCGTCGGGGCCGAACGGCAGCAGTACGGTGAAGCAGGTCTGGCCCGGGCGCGACTCGAATTCTATGCTGCCGCCGTGCTGGTGGACGAAGGCCTGCGCCAGCGTCAGTCCCAGCCCGGTGCCTTCGGCTCGGCCGGTGACCAGCGGGTAGAAGATGTGGTCGCGTATGTCGTCGGGAATGCCGGGGCCGTCGTCGACGATCTGCAGTTTCAGCGCCAGCTGGTGACGCTTGCGCGCCAGCGTGATCTGGCGCGCCACCCGCGTGCGCAGCACGACGCGGCCCTGGCCGCGCAGCGCCTGCACCGCGTTGTTGACGATGTTCAGCACCACCTGGATCAGCTGTTCCTTGTCGGCCGACAGCATCGGCAGGCTGGTGTCGTAGTCGCGCGTCAGCGCCAGGCCCTGCGGATGCTGGGCCAGCGCGATGCTGCGCACCCGCTCGAGCACTTCGTGGATGTTGACCGGGCCGCGGCTGTGGCTGCGGTGCGGCGCCAGCAACCGGTCCACCAGCGTCTGCAGCCGCCGCGCCTCCTCGGTGATCACCTCGGTGTACTCTTTCAGCTCCGGCCGGTCGGCCAGTTCGTGCTCCAACAGCTGCGCCGCGCCGCGTATGCCGCCCAGCGGGTTCTTGATCTCGTGCGCCAGATTGCGGATCAGCTCGCGGTTGGCCTGATGCTGCAGCAGCAAGCGTTCCTCGTTGGCGATCTTCAACTGCTGGTCCAGCGGCCTGAGTTCGATCAGCGCCAGGCCGCCGTCGATGTCGATGGGGGTGATGGTCAGCGCCACGTGCAGCGCGGCGCCGCTGTGCTGGGCCTGCAGTTCCAGATCGTGTTCGATATAGCTGGCGCCCTGGCGCAAGGCGGTGTCCAGCGCCTGCCGCAGCGCCGGGCAGGGCTGGAACAAGTCGGTCAGTCCGTGGCGCAGCAGCTCGCGGCTGCCCAGCGCCAGCAGGTTCTCGCAGGCGGGGTTGACGAAGCGCAGCGCGGCGTCGGCGTCGCAGATCAGCACCGGCGTGTCGAGCAGCTCCAGTCCGGCAAAGCTGGGTATGGGCATTGGGGTCCGCTTGTGATGATGATGGGCTGGCGGCGGGGGCCGCGCCGATGTCTCAGCAATAAGCGCGCCAGCCGGCGCGACGCCGGATGATGCGGGGGCTGGCGCCGTCGGCGGGCAGGGTCGGCTCAGTTTGCACCAAAATGGTGCATTTTGCTACTGCATGCCCAGTTCGCGCTTCAGCGCGTCGACATTCTTCTCGCGGTCGGTCACCTCGTCCTGCAGCTTCTGCACGCGGTCGAGATATTTCTGATAGTTGCGCGCCTCGTTGCCGAGCCGGACGGCCTTGCCCTCGGTTAGCGCCTGCTTCGCCGCGTCCAGCGCCTTGGCCTCGTTGGCCAGTTCCTGTTCCAGAATCTTCTTGCGGCCGCCGTCGCGCTGCTTCTGGGTGCCGGCGTCGACATTGGGATAGCCGCCCGACGCCGCCGGCTTGGCCGGCGCCGAACCATTTTTTCGGCTGGGATAGGACGACAGCGGATTCAGCTTGATCGGCTGCGCGCCGCGAAGCGGCACATTGGTATAGGTGACGTTGCCGTTCGCGTCGACGTACTTGTAGATGGTGTCGGCCTGGGCGGCGCAGCAGGCCAGCAGCAGGCAGAGGGCGAGTGTCTTCATCGTGCGTGACTGGATTAGGTGGCATCTGCATGATAAGCAAATCCGGCGGCCGCGTCATATGCGCGTTCGGACGGCTGACACGAAAACGGCGGCCACGAGGGCCGCCGTCCGGTCTGCCGCGCTTGAGCCGGCTTACAGCGAGTAGTACATCGCGAATTCCACCGGGTGGGTGGTCATGCGGGTCAGGTTGACTTCCTGCATCTTCAGTTCGATGTAGGCGTCGATCCATTCATTGGAGAACACGCCGCCGCGGGTCAGGAACTCGCGATCCTTGTCCAGCGCGTCCAGCGCCTCGTCCAGGCTGGCGCACACGGTCGGGATCAGCTTGTCTTCTTCCGGCGGCAGATCGTACAGGTTCTTGTCGGCGGCGTCGCCCGGGTGGATCTTGTTCTGGATGCCGTCCAGGCCGGCCATCAACAGCGCGGAGAAGCACAGGTACGGGTTGGCCAGCGGATCCGGGAAACGCGCTTCGATGCGGCGAGCCTTCGGGCTGGCCACGTGCGGGATGCGGATCGAGGCGGAACGGTTCTTCGCCGAGTAGGCCAGCTTCACCGGCGCTTCGTAGTGCGGCACCAGGCGCTTGTACGAGTTGGTGCCCGGATTGGTGATGGCGTTCAGCGCCTTGGCGTGCTTGATGATGCCGCCGATGTAGTACAGCGCGGTGTCGGACAGGCCGGCATAGCCGTCGCCGGCGAACAGGTTGACGCCGTCCTTCCAGATCGACTGGTGCACGTGCATGCCGGAGCCGTTGTCGCCGACGATCGGTTTCGGCATGAAGGTGGCGGTCTTGCCGTAGCTGTGGGCGACGTTGTGCACGACGTATTTCAGGATCTGGGTCCAGTCGGCGCGTTGGGTCAGCGTGCTGAAGCGGGTGCCGATCTCGTTCTGGCCGGCGGTCGCCACTTCGTGGTGGTGCACCTCGACCGGCACGCCCAATTCTTCCAGCAGCAGCACCATCGCGGAGCGGATGTCTTGCGAGGAGTCGACCGGCGGGACCGGGAAGTAGCCGCCCTTGACGCCCGGGCGGTGACCCATATTGCCGCCCTCGAATTCCTCGGCCGACGCCCAGGCCGCTTCCTCGGCCTTGATCTTGACGAAGCAGCCGGACATGTCGGTGCCCCAGGTGATGCTGTCGAAGATGAAGAATTCCGGCTCCGGGCCGAAGTAGGCGGTGTCGCCGTGGCCGGAGGCCTTCAGATAGGCTTCGGCGCGCTTGGCGATCGAGCGCGGGTCGCGGTCGTAGCCCTTGCCGTCGGCCGGGTCGATCACGTCGCAGTGCATGAACACGGTCGGTTCGTCGAAGAAGGGGTCGATGCGGGCGGTGGCCGGATCGGCCATCAGCAGCATGTCGGATGCCTGGATGCCTTTCCAGCCGGCGATGGAGGAGCCGTCGAAGGCGTGGCCGCGTTCGAACCAGTCGTCGGCGTCTTCCAGCAGCACGTGGGCCGGGATGGAGACGTGCTGTTCTTTGCCGCGGGTGTCGGTAAAGCGCAGATCGACAAATTTGACGTCGTTTTCTTGGATCAGCTTGACTACGTCGGCTACTGCCATGGTTTATCTCCTGAAAGGCAACGTGCACCCAAGGGCAAGTGCGTAAAAATCGGTACGCCCGGCATTAAGCAGGAAGCGTGCCAGCTCCAGAATCGTTGTTGTTGCATTGTGTCATAGCCGAATGGGCTTAGCCAGCCGGCCGGAATGACCGCGCGCGGGCCAAGTTGGTGCTCGTCAAATCGGCCCGCACCATTATGGTGCGATTTGCCAGCGGCCGCCGTCGGGCAGATAATCGCCAACATAGGCGATCCGTGTTGCAGGAGGAAAACAGCATGAGCAAAACCAGCCAGATACTGCAGGCCGCGCAACGGCGCGCCGAGCAGCTGGACCTGCCCTATAGCGGCGCGGTCCTGCCAGACGAGGCTTACGAATTGATGCAGGGCCTGCCGAAGGCGGTGCTGCTTGACGTGCGCAGCCACGCCGAATGGCAATTCGTCGGCACCGTGCCGCAGGCGGTGAACATCGAGTGGCGCAGCTATCCCGGCATGGCGCCGAACCCGAATTTCCTGGCCCAGCTGACCCAGCAGGTCGATCCGGAGGCGGTGCTGTTGGTGATCTGCCGATCGGGCGCCCGCTCCGACCAGGTGGCGCGGCTGGCGGCGGCCAACGGCTATAGCGAGGTGTACAACGTGCTGGAGGGCTTCGAGGGCGACCTGGACGCCGACGGCCATCGCAACTCGGTCGGGGGCTGGCGCCGGCGCGGCCTGCCGTGGGTGCAGGGTTAGGCGCCTGTTCACGCCCTTTCCCGCGCGGCGCGGCCTGGCCGACGGGCCGTGTGGCGATCCTGGCCCGACGGCGCCGCTGCATGCCGCCGTCGGCCGGGACCATGACCGGCGTCAAGCCGCCGCGCGCGCCGCGGTTGAAGTTTGCGTCATTAAACGGCAAAGTGTCGCTTGAAGCGCTGCGTCGCCGCAGACCATCCATTCAGACATTGGAAAGCCGGACATGACCGACCGTTACGCCGTTATCGGCAACCCGATCTCCCACAGCCAGTCGCCGTTCATCCACGAGGAATTCGCCCGGGCCTCGGGCCAGGACATCTGCTACGAAAGGCTGTCCGCCGAACTGGGCCATTTCGGCGAGGCGGTGGACGCGTTCGTCGCCAGCGGCGCCAAGGGGCTGAACATCACGCTGCCGTTCAAGGGCGACGCCTTCCGCTACGCGTCCGAACTGACCGAGCGCGCGCGCGCCGCCGAGGCGGTGAACACGCTGACCTTCCGCGACGGCAAGGTGTACGGCGACAACACCGACGGCGTCGGCCTGGTGCGCGACATCGTCGAGAATCTGGATTACCCGATCGCCGGCCAGCGCGTGCTGATCCTCGGCGCCGGCGGCGCGGTGCGCGGCGTGCTGGAGCCTATCCTCGAGCAGAAGCCGGCCAGCCTGACCATCGCCAACCGCACGGTGATCAAGGCCGAGGCGCTGGCCCACCATTTCGCGCGCTGGGGCAAGGTGGAGGCGGTGGGCTACTCGGCGCTGGAGCGCCGCAGCTTCGACATCGTCATCAACGCCACCTCGACCAGCCTGAACAACGAGATGCCGCCGCTGCCGCACGGCGTGTTCACGCCGCGCACGCTGGCCTACGACATGGTGTACGGCAGCGGCCTGACGCCGTTCCTGCAGCGCGCCCAGGGCGAGAACGCCGGCATGCTGGCCGATGGCCTGGGCATGCTGGTGGAGCAGGCGGCCGAGTCGTTCTCGATCTGGCGCGGCATCCAGCCGGAAACGCGCAAGGTGACCAATATGCTGAGGGAAGTGCTGGCCTGACGATGGCGCGGGGCCCGGCCGGTCCGGGCCTGCGCTATACATAAGAGGGCTGTCGTCGCAGCCCGTTTGTTCGATCCCGATCTGCCGCAGAGCGGAAGGTCCCGCCGATGCTGCCCGGCTCGAATGCGTTTGAAGAGGACCTCGCTTCGCGAGTGGGATGATGCGTCTTTTCCTGAAAATCCTGGCGGCCCTGATGGCCGCCTTTATGCTGTATAACCTGTGGGTGTTCGGCCATATCCTGTATTGGCGCGATCATGATCCGGACGCCAGTTCCTTCATGAACGAGCAGCTGGCCCGGTTGAAGAAGGACGATCCAGAGGCCGAGCTGAGCCACCAGTGGGTGCCTTACGCCAGGATCTCGCCGAATCTGAAGCGGGCGCTGATCGCGTCCGAGGACGCGAAGTTCGTCGATCACGAGGGCTTCGACTGGGACGGCATCGAGGCGGCGTTCGAGAAGAATCTGAAAAAGGGCCGGATCGTCGCCGGCGGCTCCACCATCAGCCAGCAATTGGCGAAGAATCTGTTCCTGTCCAGCGGCAAGACGCCCTGGCGCAAGCTGGAGGAGGCGCTGATCACGGTGATGCTGGAAACCGCGATGGACAAGCGCCGCATCTACGAAATCTACCTGAACGTGATCGAGTGGGGCGACGGCGTGTTCGGCGCCGAGGCCGCCGCGCGCCACTACTTCCGCACCGGCGCCTCGCGGCTGTCGTCGTTCCAGGCGGCCAAGCTGGCCGCGATGGTGCCGAACCCGCGCTATTACGACGCCCACCGCAACGCGCCGGGCCTGGCCCGCAAGACCCGCATCATCCAGCGGCGCATGGGCTACGTCGAACTGCCCTGAACCGGTTTCCCGCAACATCCTGCCGGCGCCGAGGCGTCCGGCTGGAAGCCCGTTGCGGCGCCATGTTACAATCGCGACTTTCTTTATCGCGCCGCGGGCTCGCCGCGGCCAACGCAATGGACTTACCCAGTTACCCCGTAATCCAATTCCGTATCATTCTATAAAGTCCCGCCTCACACCGTCGGCCTCCGTGCGCCCCGTGGGCGGAAGGAGACGTGCATGACGGTTGCCTTCAAGCAACAATCCGCCGATCGTCTGCAGGAAAGCCTGGGTCTGGTGCAACGGCTGATCGAGCGCCAGCGCCAGCTCGAGCATCTGATGGCGAAGCAGGACGCCGCCGATGCCCAGGCGCAGCAACACAATCTGCAGGAACTGAGCCAGAAACTGGCCCAGCTGCATCCGGCCGACATCGCCCACGTGCTGGAGGCCTTGCCGCTGGAGGACAGGCTGCTGGCCTGGGACCTGACCGATCCGACGCGCGACGGCGCCGTGCTGCTGGAAGTGTCCGACGCGGTGCGCGAATCGCTGGTCGAGGTGATGGACCCGGATCAGCTGGTCGCGGCGCTGGCCGGCCTGGACGCCGACGAGTTGGCCGAGCTGGCGCCGGATCTGCCGCGCCAGGTGGTGTACGAGGCGATGGGGCGGCTGGGCGAGGAGGAGCGCGGCCAGCTGCAGGCGGTGCTGTCCTACGACGACGACCGCGTCGGCGCGCTGATGGACTTCGAGCTGGTGACGATACGCGCCGATGTCAGCTGCGAGGTGGTGCTGCGCTATCTGCGCCGCTTCGACGAACTGCCGGGCCAGACCGACAAGATCTTCGTCACCGACGACGCCGGCCTGCTGAAAGGCGTGCTGTCGGTGCGCAAACTGCTGGTGTCCGATCCCGACACGCTGGTGGAGGAGGCGATGGCCACCGAAGTGGTCAGCTTCCATCCGGACGAGGCGGCGGTGGACGCCGCGCTGGCCTTCGAGCGCTACGACCTGGTCACCGCGCCGGTGGTGGACGAGCGCGGCGCGCTGCTCGGGCGGCTGACGGTGGACGCGATGGTGGACGTGATACGCGAGGAGTCCGACAGCGAGATGCTGAACCTGGCCGGCCTGAAGGAAGAGGAAGACCTGTTCGCGCCGGTGATGGATTCGGTCCGCAACCGCTGGGCCTGGCTGGCGATCAATCTGGGCACCGCCTTCTTCGCCTCGCGGGTGATCGGCGCCTTCGAGCATTCGATCGCCCAACTGGTGGCGCTGGCGGCGCTGATGCCCATCGTCGCCGGCATCGGCGGCAATTCCGGCAACCAGACCATCACGATGATCGTGCGCGCGCTGGCGATGGGCCAGATGCGGCCCGGCCAGGCCGGCCGGCTGTGGCGCAAGGAGCTGGGCGTCAGCGTGATCAACGGCATGGTCTGGGGCAGCGTCATCGGTGCGGTGGCCTGGCTGCTGTACGGCAGCGCCTCGCTGGGCCTGGTGATGCTGGCGGCGATGACGCTGAACCTGATGCTGGCCGCCACGATGGGGGTGATGATCCCGACGCTGATGCAGAAGCTGGGCAAGGACCCGGCGCTGGGTTCCAGCGTGCTGATCACCGCCTGCACCGACTCCGGCGGCTTTTTGATTTTCCTGGGTCTGGCCACCCTGTTTTTATTGTAGAGAGCGATGCCGACGATAGAACAGGCGCTGCGGCGCCACGCCTTGCCCCGGCTGGAAAGCCGGATGCTGCTGATGCATGTCTGGCCCAGCCTGAGCCACGCGGCCATCATCGGCCATCCTGAACGCGAATTGCCGGCCGAGGCCGCCGCCGTCTTCGACGCGCTGGCGGCGCGTAGGCTGGCCGGCGAACCGATGGCCTATCTGCTGGGCGTGCGCGAATTCTACGGACGCGATTTCCGCGTCGATCCGGCGGTGCTGATCCCGCGGCCGGAAACCGAGCACCTGATCGAGCTGGCCTTGGGCAAGGTCGACCGGAACGCGTCCGCGCGGGTGGCGGACCTGGGCACCGGCAGCGGCATCGTCGCCGTCACGCTGGCGCTGGAGGCGGCGCCGTGGTCGGTTTGCGCCGTCGACGTTTCGGCCGAGGCGCTCGCCGTCGCGCGCGGCAACGCCGAGGCGCTCGCCGCCGGCGTCGATTTCCGGCTGGGCAGCTGGTTCGAGCCGTTGGACGCCGACGCGCGTTTCGAGCTGATCGTGTCCAACCCGCCGTATATAGAGCGCGACGACCGCCATCTGGCCGAGGGCGATCTGCGCTTCGAGCCGCGCGGCGCGCTGACCGACGAGGCCGACGGCCTGGCCTGCCTGCGCGAAATCGCCGCCGGCGCGCCGCGGCGGCTCGCCGCCGGCGGCTGGCTGATGGTCGAGCACGGCTACGACCAGGGCGAGGCGGTGCGCGGCCTGTTCGCCGCCGCCGGTCTGGCGCAAGTGGAAACCGTGCGCGACCTGGCCGGGCAGGATCGGGTCACCATCGGCCGGAAACCGGGCTGAGCGATGTGCGGGCCGGAGCGGTTTCCGCCGGTTGAGGACAAATGAAAAGCGGCCCGATGGGCCGCTTTGTCAGACCGGGCGGCCTTGGCCGCCGCTAGCCGGATCAGTGGTGATGGCCGTGTTCGCCGTGGGCGTGGCCATGGTTGATCTCGTCGGCGCTGGCGGCGCGGACTTCGACCACCTTGGCGGCGAAGCGGATGCTCATGCCGGCCAGCGGGTGGTTGGCGTCGACGATGGCCTTGCCGTCGGCGATGTCGGTGACGCGGAACAGCAGCAGTTCGCCGGTTTCCGGATCGTCGGCTTCGAAGACCATGCCGACTTCAACGTCGGCCGGGAACACTTCCAGGTCTTCCATGCGAATCAGCTCTTCTTCCGGATCGCCGAAAGCGTCGTCAGCGGTCAGCTTGACGTCGACGGCATCGCCGGCGCTCTTGCCTTCCAGCGCCTCTTCCACCAGCGGGAAGATGCCATCGTAGCCGCCGTGCAGGTAGCTGATCGGCTCTTCGGTCTTGTCGAGCAGGTTGTTGTCGGCGTCGAACATTTCGTAGTGGAGCGTGACGATGGTGTTTTTGGCGATTTGCATGAGTTCGATATCCGTGATGGATGGTGAAAAAACTTGACAGGGACGGTCCCGAGGGTGTTCCTTCCACCGCAAGATAGGGCGCGTAGGCGTCTGGCCGTATTGTAAACCATAGATGGGCGCCAAGGCCCGTAAAAGCTGATGAATACCACTACCTTGCTGGGCGGCATGTCGCCCGAACAATTTCTGGCCGAATACTGGCACAAGAAGCCGTTGTTGATCCGGGGCGCGCTGACCGATGTCGGTCCGCACGTGGACTTTTCCATGCTGTCCGAGCTGGCGCAGCGCGACGACGCCGAGTCGCGGCTGATCGAATACAAGAAGGAACGCTGGCACCTGGAGCGCGGTCCGTTCCGCGCGTCCCGCTTCCGCCGGCTGGCCGACACCGACTGGACGCTGCTGGTGCAGGGCGTCAACCATCTTCTGCCGCATATCGACGACATTCTGTGGCGCTTCGACTTCATCCCTTATGCCAGGCTCGACGATCTGATGATCAGCTATGCTCCTCCTGGCGGCACGGTCGGCCCGCATTTCGACGCTTACGACGTGTTCCTGCTGCAGGTCGGCGGCCAGAAGCGCTGGCAGATCTCGTCGCAGAGCGACGCCGACTTCATCGAGGACGCGCCGATCCGCGTGCTGAAGGATTTCCGCATGGAGCAGGAGTTCGTGCTGGAGCACGGCGACATGCTGTATCTGCCGCCGCGCTGCGCCCACTACGGCGTGGCGCTGGAGCCGGGCATGACCTACTCGATAGGTTTCAGGGCGCCGCCGGCGCAGGAGCTGGCGACCCAGTTCCTGGTCTATCTGCAGGACCGCGTCTGCGTCGACGGCGTCTACGCCGATCCCGAGCTGAAGCGGCCGGCCGATCCGGCTCGGATCGGCGACGAAATGGTGGCGCAGGTGTCGCGGCTGCTGTCGCAGATCCGCTGGGACGAGGGCACCGTGCGCGATTTCCTCGGCCACTATCTGACCGAGCCGAAGGCGCACGTGTTCTACGACGCGCCCGAAGAGGAGCTGGACGAGGACGAATTCGCCGAGGCGGTGGCCGACGGCGGACTGGTGCTGGACCGCAAGAGCCAGATTCTGTTCTGCGGCGACGGCGTCTATTGCAATGGCGAGAAGCTGGACGCGGCGCCGGGGGACCAGGCCGCCTGGCGCGATTTCGGCAACCGGCGGCGCCTGTTCGCCGGCGATTATTCGGCGGCTATGCTGTCCTCCTTGTACGACGGCTACCTATCAGGTTATTGGCATTTGCCAGCCGATGTAGCACAATAACAACAGTTTTGGCGTTTGTATCGGATCGGCGACGCGCGGGACAGCCAAATTTGGGATTCGAACACCCGTTTTTGTGTCTATCCCGTTGCTTGCCGGGCTTTGGTCGGCGATGTGGTTTTTTTAGATTTTTGCCCTCTATACAGCCATTTTTTTCGTGATACAATTTGCTCACTGATGGATTTTCAGTCGCCCGGCTTATTGTCGAGACCGTGCGATAACTGACGTCTTGTTCAACTTATCCTCAAAGGTAAAGAAAAAATGAAACAGTCGCTCCTCGTTGCTGCCCTGCTGGCCGTAGCCCTGTCCGCTTGCGGCAAAAAAGAAGCCCCGGCCGAAGCTTCGGCTCCGGCAGTTGAAGCTTCCGCTCCGGCCGCTTCGGCTCCGGCTGCTGAAGCTTCCGCTCCGGCCGCTTCCGCTCCGGCTGCTGACGCGTCCGCTCCGGCTGCTTCCGCTGCCAAGTAATTCGCGGCGAGCAACACAAGAAAACCGGCTTCGGCCGGTTTTTTTGCGCCCATTGATTGGCGGCTATTAGCAACAGTTGTAAATTTGGTGGAAAAACCACAGAAATTATCGCGGAATACAAAACGTTACATATTATGCCCGGCAATCGCTCAGACGGCGCTCCACTGCGGGGTTTGACGCTGACCGTCGATCAAACAGATGTGCCGTGCATAAAAAAACAGCCCGCTTTCGCGGGCTGTCGTGTTTTTGGCCATCGGCTGTTGCATTACTGCAGTTCGGTCTGCAGCTTGCCCAGCGCGGTCTTGACGAAGTCGTCGGCCAGCGGCTTGCCCTGCTTGTCCTGGATCTGCAGCGCGGTGGTGCCGTTGCCTTGCTCCTGCAGCTTGATCCGGTATTCCGGCTCGGTCGGTTTGACCGCCTTGCCGTCGTCGCTCTTCCAGAACGCCAGGCCGGACCAGAAGCCGCCGCCGGAGTCCTTGCTGTCGGTCTCACCCTTGGCCGGCTTGACGTAGTACAGGCCCTGCGAGCGGTCGCGGTCGGTGACCACCAGGCCGACGCGGTCCAGCGCCAGGCCGACGCGGCGCCAGGCGCGGTCGAAGCCGTCGGACAGCTGCAGCTGGCCGTCGACGATCGGATCCTGCGGCTTGGCCGGAGCGGCCAGCGTCTGCTTGACCTGTTCCTTGGCCTTCTCCTCGGTCAGGCCGAGACGGACCATGAAGCGGCCCAGCAATTCGGCTTCGAGGTTGGGGTCGGTCGGACGCGGCTGCCACACGGTATTGGTCTTGCTGCTGTCGGCGTAGACTTCTTCCATGCCGCGCTGCGAGAAGTAGACCTCGGTGCCCTGCGGCGTGTTCTCCAGGCGGATGCGGAACTTGTCGCGCTCGCCGGTGGAGTAGACGCTGCCGAGGCCGACGGTTTCCAGCAGCTTGCGCAGGCCGTCGTTCGGCAGCTTGGCGCGGTTTTCCGCCCAGTCGGTTTCCATGATGCCGAGGCTGGGATCCTCGGATTTGATCACAAAGCCGTTTTCCTGCCAGAACGCCTTCAGCACCGGCCACAGCTCGGCGGCCTTCTTGTTGCCCACCAGCAGCCAGCGCTGCGTGCCGGCGCGTTCCATGCGGACATTGTCCAGCTGGTTGATCGCCACCGGCGACGTGGCCGAGGCGACGACTGGATCGGCGCTGGCGGTGGTGACGCCGCCGGGCAGATTGTACTTGTTCTGGATTTGCGGCGCGGTCAGGTCCGGCGGCACCTCCAGGCTGTTGGCGGTCGGCTTCGGAGCGTCGGACTTGTAATCCAGCGGCTTGCTAAGCGGTTCGGTGCTGCTGCAAGCGGCCATGAGGCCGGTTGCCACCAGGATAGCGACGGACGCGCTGCGTTTCATGCGGACTCCCATCATGCAAGGGATGATCAAAGGACTTCGGCTTGTTTCATCGCCGCGACGACGACAGCCTCGGAGGCGGTGTCGAGCGGCGTGAGCGGCAGGCGGATGCCGGCGGGGATGCGTTGCATCCTGGCCAGCGCCCACTTGGCCGGAATCGGGTTGGGTTCGACGAACAACTGCTTGTGCAGGCCTTGCAGCTTGTCGTTGATCGCGCGGGCCCGGCGGGCGTCGCCGGCGGTGGAGGCCACGCACAGCTCGCTCATCTGCTTCGGCGCGATGTTGGCGGTGACCGAGATCACGCCGTGGCCGCCGCACAGCATGAAGGCCATGCCGGTGGCGTCGTCGCCGGAGTACAGCGCGAAATCTGCCGGCGCGCGCAGCGCCAGATCGCAGGCGCGGCCGATGTCGCCGGTGGCGTCTTTCAGGCCGACGATATTCGGATGGACCGCCAGGCGCAGCGCGGTGTCGTTGCTCATGTCGGCGACGGTGCGGCCGGGAACGTTATACAGGATCACCGGCAGCGGGCTTTCGTCGGCGATGGCCTTGAAGTGCTGGTAGATGCCTTCCTGGGTCGGCTTGTTGTAATAGGGAACCACCGACAGCACCATGTCGGCGCCGGCCTCGGCGGACAGCCGGCCCAGTTCGATGGCCTCGCTGGTGGCGTTGCCGCCGGCGCCGGCGATCACCTTGACCCGGCCCTTGGCGTACTCGGCCACCGCCTTGACCACCTGGATGTGCTCGTCGACCGACAGCGTGGCCGATTCGCCGGTGGTGCCGACGGCGACGATGCCGGAAGTGCCGTTCTCGATGTGGAACTCAACCAATCGTTGCAACGCCGCAAAGTCCACCGCTCCATCGTTCGACATCGGTGTTACAAGCGCTACCAAGCTGCCGGTAAGCATAGTTCTGCCTATTGGGATAAGGATTTACAAGGTTTACGATTGTAGCGGAATTCGTCTGGCTGGCAAAAGTTCGTGAACCGGAACCGCGCCGAACTTAGGGGAACGGCCCCCGTTGTGATAGAATCCTTCGTTTTTCCGATACTTAGAATCTGTTCGAGATCTTTCCCGGCGGCGGCCGTTTGATGCCCGTCGCGGGTGGCACTCGCCGCCCGGAGCGTTCGACGAAGCGACGCGCCGGCGAAGCGCGGCCCCGCGATGCCCGCCACGAGATCGCAAACAGGTTCACGGCCCTGGCTGAAGGATCCTCAAGCGTGATTACCACAAGCAACATTACCATGCAGTTTGGCGTCAAACCTTTGTTCGAAAAGGTTACCGTCAAATTCGGCGAAGGCAACCGTTACGGCCTGATCGGCGCCAACGGTTCCGGCAAGTCCACCTTCATGAAAATCCTCGGCGGCGATCTGGAGCAGACCGCCGGCGAAGTCGCCATCGAAAACGGCCTGCGCCTGGGTAAGCTGCGCCAGGATCAGTTCGGCTATGAAGACCAGCGCGTGATCGACGTGGTGATGATGGGCCACACCGAGATGTGGTCGGCGATGAGCGAACGCGACGCCATCTACGCGAATCTGGAAGCCACCGAAGACGATTACATGCGCGCCGCCGACCTGGAGGCCAAGTTCGCCGAGTACGACGGCTACACCGCCGAGGCGCGCGCCGGCGAATTGCTGATGGGCGTCGGCATCCCGGTCGAGCAGCACTTCGGTCCGATGAGCGAAGTGGCCCCGGGCTGGAAGCTGCGGGTGCTGCTGGCGCAGGCGCTGTTCTCCAATCCGGACATCCTGCTGCTGGACGAACCGACCAACAACCTGGACATCAACACCATCCGTTGGCTGGAGCATGTGCTGAACGAGCGCAACGCGACGATGATCATCATCTCGCACGACCGCCACTTCCTGAACTCGGTCTGCACCCACATGGCCGATCTGGACTACAACACCATCCGCATCTACCCGGGCAATTACGACGACTACATGATCGCGTCGGCCCAGGCCCGCGAGCGCCAGCTGTCGTCGAACAGCAAGGCCAAGGAGCGTATCCAGGAGCTGCATGAGTTCGTGGCCCGCTTCTCCGCCAACAAGTCCAAGGCCCGCCAGGCGACTTCCCGCCTGAAGCAGGTGGACAAGTTGAAGTCCGAGATGGTGGAGGTGAAGCCGTCCAGCCGCCAGAATCCGTTCATCCGCTTCGAGATGGACGACAAGTACAAGCTGCACCGCCAGGCGGTCGAGGTGGAAAACCTCAACAAAGCCTACGACAGCAAGGTGCTGTTCAAAGATATGAATCTGATCCTGGAAGCCGGTGCTCGTCTGGCGGTGATCGGCCCCAACGGCGCAGGCAAGACCTCGCTGATCAAGCTGTTGGCCGGCGCCTTCGAAGCCAAGTTCGCCGAAGGCCTGACTGCAGACTACGGCAATGTAAAGTGGGCGGAAAAAGCGCAGATCGGCTACTTTGCGCAGGACCATGAAGCCGACTTCGACAGCGACTGGACCTTGAGCGAGTGGATGCGCCAGTGGGGCCAGGAGGGCGACGACGAACAGGCGATCCGCGCCACGCTGGGCCGTCTGCTGTTCGGCGGCGACGAGGTCGGCAAGCCGGTGCGCGTGCTGTCCGGCGGCGAGAAGGGCCGCATGTTGTACGGCAAGCTGATTCTGCAGAAGCCGAACGTGATGATCATGGACGAGCCGACCAACCACATGGACATGGAGTCCATCGAGTCGTTGAACATGGCGCTGGAAAAGTACAAGGGCACGCTGATCTTCGTGTCCCACGACCGCCAGTTCGTCAGCTCTCTGGCCACCCACGTGCTGGAGCTGGACGGCAAGGGCGGTTACGACTACTACACCGGCAATTATGAGGATTACCTGGCCAGCAAGGGCTTGGAATAATCCAGTTACGGCCTGTCACAGGCCGTAGCTTTACCGGCGGGAGGGGGTGCGCTATATTGCAGCGCACAAACTCCCGCTTTTCATATGCGCCGCCAGCGGCGCGACAACAATAATCAGAAACCGGCCGGGAGGGTCGATGCTGGAGGCATCTCGTGCTCATCCGTCCAGGAGGCCTGATGAGATCTGCAAAGCGGTAAGAGAAGGAAATATCATGCGTCTAAAAGGGAAAGTGTCCATCATCACCGGTTCGGCCAGCGGCATCGGCAAGGCCACGGCGGAGAAGTTCGTCAAGGAGGGCGCCATCGTCGCGGTATGCGACCTGGACCAGGAGGCGGTCAAGACCGTCGTCGACGAACTGAAGGCTCTGGGCGGCGAGGCCTACGGCTACAAGGTGGATGTCACCAACAAGGGCCAGATCGCCGAAATGGTGGCCGACCTGAAAAACCGTTGCGGCCGCATCGACGTGCTGGTCAACAACGCCGGCATCGTCCAGGACGCGCAGCTGATCAAGATGAGCGAAGACCAGTTCGACAAGGTGATCGACATCAATCTGAAGGGCGTCTACAACTGTGCCCGCGCTGTGGTGGACACCATGGTGGAGCAGGGCGGCGGCGTGATCCTCAACGCCTCGTCGGTGGTCGGCGTCTACGGCAATTTCGGCCAGACCAACTACGCGGCCGCCAAGTTCGGCGTGATCGGCTTCGTCAAGACCTGGGCCAAGGAGCTGGGCAAGAAGGGCATACGCGCCAACGCCGTGTGCCCTGGCTTCGTCGCGACGCCGATACTGAAGGCGATGCCGGAAAAAGTGCTGCAGGCGATGGAGGACAAGGTGCCGATGCGCCGCATGGCCGATCCGGCCGAAATCGCCAACGTCTACGCCTTCCTGGCGTCGGACGAGGCCAGCTACATCAACGGCGCGGCCATCGAGGTGACCGGCGGCCTGACCTTGTAAGATCGCCGCGGGAGTCGCCGCCTGGCGGCGGGTCCCGCGCTATCCGGCAAGTCGCGGAAGCATGTATATATGAGTGTCAAAACCTTTGTCGTGGCCGAGGACGAGGTCGAGCTGAGTGCCATCCGCGCGCAGGGCGCCGGCGGGCAGAACGTCAACAAGGTATCGTCGGCTATCCACCTGCGCTTCGACGTGCGCGCCTCCTCGCTGCCGGATTGGCTGAAGGAGAGGCTGTTGCGGCTCGGAGACCAGCGCGTCAGCAAGGACGGCACGGTGGTGATCAAGGCCCAGCAGTACCGCACGCAGGAACTGAACCGGGCCGACGCGCTGGCGAGGCTGCAGGCCTTGATCGACGAGGTCGGCCATACGGCCAAGGCGCGGCGGGCGACCAAGCCGACTTTCGGCTCCAAGCAACGCCGCCTGGCCAGCAAGGCCAAGCACAGCGGCACCAAGGCCATGCGCGGCAAAGTGGATTTCTGACGACGCGGCCGGCGGCGCCGACAAGAAAACGCCCCGCGCGCTTGCCGGGGCGTTTTGCATCGATGGGGGCCGGGATGGTCGGTTATTCGTCCAGCGAGCCGTCGTGCGCCAGCAATGCCGAGTCGACCTCGCGCCGGTGCAGATGCGGCGCGAACAGCTCGATGAAGGTGTAGGCGAAGCCGCGCAGATAGGCGTCCTTGCGTATGCCTATCTTGGTGGTGGACGGGTCGAACAGATGGCCGGCGTCTATCGCCACCAGATTGTGGTCGCGCTCCGGCTCGAAAGCCATGCTGGCGATGATGCCTATGCCCAGGCCCAGCGAGACGTAGGTCTTGATCACATCGGTGTCTATCGCGGTCAGCACCACATTCGGCGTCAGGCCCTGGTCGGAGAAGGACTTGTTGATCTTGGAGCGGCCGGCGAAGGCGAAGTCGTAGGTGACGATGGGATACGCCGCGATGTCGGCCAGCGTGATCTCCCTGTCCAGCGCCGCCAGCGGATGGCCGCGCGGCACCACCAGCGAGCGGTTCCACTCGTAACAGGGCAGCATCGCCAGTTCCTTGTACAGCGAGATGCCCTCGGTGGCGATCGCGAGATCGGCCTCGCCGGACACCACCATGTCGCAGATCTGCGTCGGGCTGCCCTGCTTCAGCGACAGCCGCACCTTGGGATAGCGGCGCACGAATTCGGCGATCGCCTGCGGCAGCGCGTAGCGCGCCTGGGTGTGGGTGGTGGCGATGGTCAGCGCGCCTTCGGATTCGCGAGAGAACTCGTCGCCGACGCGCTTCAGGTTCTGCGCCTCGCGCAGGATGCGTTCGGAGATGCGCAGCACCTCCTTGCCCGGTGCGGACACCGACACCACCCGCTTGCCGTTGCGGATGAACACCTGGATGCCGAGTTCGTCCTCCAGCAGGCGGATCTGCTTGGAAATGCCCGGCTGCGAGGTGTGAAGCTTTTCGGCGGCTTCGGAAACGTTGAGCCCCTGTTTGGCCACTTCCACCAAATAACGCAATTGTTGTAGCTTCATGTTGACGGCCTGTTCTCTATAAAACCTGTAGTAATTAAATACTAACACAATATTCTTTTAGGTTTATAAGCGCTTTGGTTAGCATAAGCTCGAACCATCCCCGGAGCGCTCGATGAGCCTGGAGTCCAAACTCGCCGCCACCACGGCCCTGCTGAAAACCGTCGCCGCCGAGTACCCCGACGCGGTGCTGGCCAACAGCTACGGCGCCGAAGACATGGTGCTGACCGACCTGATCGCCGGCCTCGGCCTGCCGCTGGAAAGCTTCAGTCTCGACACCGGCCGGCTGCCGGCTGAAACCTATCAGTTGATGCAGCAGGTCGCCGAGCGCTACCCGGACCATCCGGTCAGGGTCTATTTTCCCGAGACCGCCGCCGTCGAACAATATGTCAATTTCCACGGCATCAACGGTTTCTACCACAGCGTCGAACTGCGCAAATCCTGTTGCGAGATCCGCAAGCTGGAGCCGCTGAGGCGCGCGCTGGCCGGCCGCTCGGCCTGGATCGTCGGCCTGCGCCGCCAGCAGTCGCCGACGCGGCAGGACCTGGTCGACAAGGAATACGACGCCGACAACGGCCTGCTGAAGTTCAGCCCGCTGCTGGACTGGACCGAGGCCGAGGTCTGGCAGTATCTGCGCGAGCGCCAGGTGCCGTACAACGCGCTGCACGACAAGCACTATCCGTCGATAGGCTGCGCGCCCTGTACCCGCGCCATCAGCGTCGGCGAGGATGTCCGCGCCGGCCGCTGGTGGTGGGAAAACCCGGAAACCAAGGAGTGCGGGCTGCACGTCAAGTCCAGTCCGCTGACACGCCCCGTCTGACCCGCCGGCCGCAGCCGTCGGCATTCCCGCTGGAATCCAAAACATGTATCGATACGATGAAGTAGATCATCGCCTGGTGCGAGAACGCGTGGTGCAGTTCCGCGACCAGACCCGCCGCTTCCTGGCCGGCGAACTCTCGGAGGACGAATTCCGCCCGCTGCGGCTGATGAACGGCCTCTATATCCAGCGTCACGCGCCGATGCTGCGGGTGGCGATACCGTACGGCCATCTGCGCAGCACGCAATTGCGCAAGCTGGCCGACATCGCCCGCCGCTACGACAAGGGCTACGGCCACTTCACCACGCGGCAGAACATCCAGTTCAACTGGCCCGAGCTGTCCCGCGTGCCGGACATCCTGGAAGAGCTGTCGACGGTGGAGATGCACGCGATCCAGACCTCCGGCAACTGCGTGCGCAACACCACCACCGACGCCTTCGCCGGCGTCGCCGCCGACCAGTTGTTCGATCCGCGGCCGTACTGCGAAATCATCCGGCAGTGGAGCACGATGCATCCGGAGTTCACCTTCCTGCCGCGCAAGTTCAAGATCGCGGTGTCCGGCAGCGTCGAAGACCGGGCCGCCACCATGGTCCACGACATCGGCCTGCACGTCAGCCGCAACGAGGCCGGCGAGGCGGGTTTCCGCGTCATCGTCGGCGGCGGCCTGGGACGCACGCCGATGGTCGGCGAGGTGATACGCGAATTCCTGCCGCGCCAGCATCTGCTGACCTATCTGGACGCGGTGCTGCGGGTCTACAACCGCTTCGGCCGCCGCGACAACAAATACAAGGCGCGGATCAAGATCCTGGTCAAGGCGATGACGCCGGAAGGCTTCGCCGCCAAGGTGGAGGACGAGTGGCGGCATCTGAAGGACGGTCCGGCCACGCTGCGCGACGAGGACGTCGCCCACTACGCCAGCTTCTTCGTCGACCCGGCGTATCTGCCGCTGGCCGACGAGCCGGCCGAGCTGACCGGCCCGCTGGCCGAGGACAAGGCCTTCGCCCGCTGGTTCGAGCGCAATACCCGCGCCCATCGCCAGCCGGGCTATCGTTCGGTGATCCTGTCGCTGAAGGAGACCGGCGCGCCGCCGGGAGACATCAGTGACGAGCAGATGGAGGCCGCCGCCGACTGGGCCGACCGCTTCGGCTTCGGCGAATTGCGCGTCGCCCACGAGCAGAACCTGGTGCTGCCGGACGTGGCGCAGAAAGACCTGTACGCCTTGTGGCAGACGGCGCGCAAGAGCCGGATGGCCACGCCCAACATCGGTTTGCTGACCGACATCATCAGCTGCCCCGGCGGCGATTTCTGTTCGCTGGCCAACGCGCGCTCCATCCCGGTGGCCAACGCGATCCAGCAGACCTTCGACGATCTCGACTATCTGTACGACCTCGGCGACATCGCCTGCAACTTCTCCGGCTGCATGAACGCCTGCGGCCATCACCATATCGGCAATATCGGCATACTCGGCGTCGACAAGAACGGCGAGGAGTGGTACCAGATCACGCTGGGCGGCAGCCAGGGCTCCGATACCGCTATAGGCAAGGTGATAGGCCCGTCCTTCGCCCAGGCCGACGTGCCGGTCGCCTTCGGCAAGATCATGCAGGTCTACCTGGAGCGGCGGCTGGACGGCGAGCGCTTCATCGAAACCTTGCGCCGCGTCGGCGTGGAACCGTTCAAGGAGAGGGTCTATGCCCCGCTACATTAAGGATGGCAAGGCGCAGACGGACGGCTGGCGGCTGCTGCGTCCCGGCGACGACGGCGCGCTGCCGTCGGTTCCCAGCGACGAAGACGTGATCGTGCCGCTGGCGGCCTGGTTGCAGGACGCGGTCCGCTGGCAGAACCGTCCGGGCCGCTCGGGGGTGCTGTTGTCGCCCGACGACGATCCGGCGCTGCTGGAACCGCACTTGGCCGGACTGGCGCTGATCGCCATCGACTTTCCCGCCTTCACCGACGGTCGGGGCTACAGTCTCGCCAGACTGCTGCGCGAGCGCTATGATTATGCCGGTGAACTGCGGGCGGTCGGCGATGTGTGGCCGGATTTGATCCGGTCGCTGTGGCTGGTCGGTTTCGACGCCTTCCTGATCAAGGACGGCAAAGAGGGGGAGGGCGGCGATGATTACAATACCTTTAGCGATAGCTATCAGGTGAATTTTCGTCAGCCGCAGCCACTGTTTCGCCGGCGCGTCACAAGACCGTAATGTGTCGCAAAGGGGAGACAGGTCGCGCCAATAATTAGCGAAATGTGATGTATTTGTGCAACGCTATGATGACTTCGCGCCCGGCGTCGTGTTGACATGGTGTTGCAGCATTCCTATAGTGCGGGTTAACTGCATCAACACAGCATGTAGCCATCTCTGATGTTTGCAGTCAACTTGTTCGCGTGGTCTTTGCGTCAGCCCGCATTGCTACCCATTTTATAGATTAAAGAGGGAATAACATGACTAAACAGCTGAAACTGAGCGCACTGGTTGCCGCCCTGTTGGTTTCCGCTAGCGCTTTTGCTGCCAAACCGGGTTACGCCGTAGACCAGTCCACCGACGCAGTGACTCGCAACAACTACGGCGAATGCTGGCACACCACCTACTTCGACAAGGCCAAGGACGGTCTGGTTGAATGTGGCGATCGCGAAGCCGCCAAGCCGGTAGCCGTTGAAGCGCCGAAGCCGGTTATGGTTGCAGTGAAAGAAAAAGTCACCCTGTCCGCCAAGGTGCTGTTCGACTTCAACAAGTCCGTTCTGCGCGCTGACGCCAAGAACGAACTGGACCCGCTGGTTGCCAAGCTGAAGGGCCACGCTGGCCAAGGCCACCTGAACGGCGTTGAAATCGACGGTTACACCGACTTCATGGGCTCCGACAAGCTGAACAACGCGCTGTCGCAAAAGCGCGCTGACGCTGTCAAGGGCTACTTCGTGAACGCTGGCGTGCCGGCCGAGAAGGTTACCTCCATCGGCAAGGGCAAGACCGACGCCAAGATGACCGAAGAGTGCAAGGCCAAGTTCCCGAAATACGCCAAGAACAAGAAGCAGAATGCTGAAATCAAGGCTTGCATCGAATCCGACCGCCGCGTTGAAGTCGTGATCGACGCCGTGAAGGAATCCGTTGTCGAGAAGCCGGCCAACTAATCGTTGAGCCCGAGCTGAAAAGCCCCGCCTAGCGCGGGGCTTTTTGTTTGTCCGGATACGGCTGGACGGTGCCGACTGCTGACGGATACAATCGAAGGTTTCAGGACGTGTGCAAAGACCGCAAATGCAGGTATTTCTGGGGGACCCGCGTCGTTTTGGCCTGCCTGGCTGCGCGCTGACCATCGGCAATTTCGATGGCGTGCACCAGGGGCACCGCCGCATGCTGGAGAGGTTGCGCCAACAGGCGCAGGCGCGAGGTTTGCCGACCGCGCTGCTGACGTTCGAGCCGCATCCGCGGGAGTTCTTCAACCGGGCCCAGCCGCCGGCGCGCTTGTCGACGTTGCGCGACAAGTTCGCCCTGCTGCGGGAGTTGGGGCTGGTCGACTACGTGTTCGTCTATCGCTTCAACCGCAGTTTCTCCAATATGCCGGCCGGCGAATTTGTCGACAAGGTGCTGGTCGAAGAATTGCAGACCCGTTATCTGCTGATCGGCGACGATTTCCAATTCGGCGCGAAGCGCCAGGGGAATTTCGCCTTGCTGGCGGCCTGTCCTGATTTCGTCACCGAGGCGATGCCGTCGGTGCTGGTGCAGGGCGAGCGCGCCTCCAGCACGCTGGTGCGGGAGAAACTGGCGGCCGGCGAGCTGGATGCGGCGAACGCGCTGCTGGGCGGCGCCTACCGCATTTCCGGCAAAGTGATGCATGGGCGCAAGCTTGGCCGTACCATAGGCTTTCCGACCGCCAACATCCACCTGCCGCATCTGCGGCCGGCATTGCAGGGCGTGTTCGTGGTCGAGGTCGACGCGCCGGGCGGACGACTGGGCGGCGTGGCCAGCCTGGGCCTGAATCCGACGGTCAGCGACACGCCGGACTACAAGCTGGAAGTGCATCTGTTCGATTTTGCCGGCGATCTGTACGGCCAGCGGCTGACGGTGCGCTTTCTGAAGAAACTGCGCGACGAAGAGCGCTATGATGATTTGGCAACACTGGTGGCTCAGATAGAGCGCGACGCCGCCAGTGCCAAGACTTATTTGACAAGTTTGCAGCGAGAGCAGGCATGAGCATCGATTATCGTAAAACCGTAAACCTGCTGGATACGCCCTTCGCCATGCGCGGGGATCTGGCCAAACGCGAACCGGCCTGGGTCAAGCGCTGGCAGGAGGAAAGGCGCTATGACAAGCTGCGCAAACTGTCGGCTGGACGGCCGAAGTTCATCCTGCACGACGGCCCGCCGTACGCCAACAACGATATCCACCTGGGCCACGCCGTCAACAAGGTGTTGAAGGACATCATCGTCCGCTCGAAGACGCTGGCCGGCTTCGACGCGCCGTATGTGCCGGGTTGGGACTGCCACGGCCTGCCGATCGAGCTGATGGTCGAGAAGCTGCACGGCAAGGACATTCCGGCCGCCAAGTTCCGCGAGCTGTGCCGCGAGTACGCCAAGGAGCAGGTGGCGCGCCAGAAGAAGGGCTTCATCCGCCTGGGCGTGCTGGGCGACTGGGACAATCCCTATCTGACGATGGATTTCAAGACCGAGGCCGACATCGTCCGCACGCTCGGCAAGATCCATGAAAACGGCTATCTGAGCAAGGGCGAGAAGCCGGTGCACTGGTGCATCGAGTGCGGTTCGTCGCTGGCCGAGGCCGAAGTCGAGTACGAAGACAAGGTGTCGCCGGCGATCGACGTCGGCTTCAAGTTGGTGGACGCCGAGCAGGCCTCGGCCGCCTTCGGCGCCGACGCCGCCGGCGCGATGGCGGTGATCTGGACCACCACGCCGTGGACGCTGCCGGCCAACCAGGCCGTCGCCGCCGGCGCCAATCTGGACTACCAGCTGGTCGACACGCCCAAGGGCAAGCTGATCCTGGCCAAGGATCTGGTCGAATCGGCGATGAAGCGCTACGGCGTCGACGAATACCGCGTGCTGGGCGAGGCCAAGGGCGAGGCGCTGGAACGGATCCTGCTGAGCCATCCGTTCTACGACCGCCAGGTGCCGGTGATTCTCGGCGACCACGTCACCGTGGACGCCGGCACCGGCCTGGTGCACACCGCGCCGGCCCACGGTCTGGAGGACTTCCAGGCCGGCCTGCAATACCAACTGCCGATAGCCAATCCGGTGGCCGACGACGGCCGCTACAAGTCGACGACCGAAATCTTCGCCGGCATGCTGGTGTGGGACGCCAACCCGCGCGTGATCGAGACGCTGGAAGCGCGCGGCACGCTGGTGCACAAGGCCAAGCTGGAGCACAGCTATCCGCATTGCTGGCGTCACAAGACGCCGATCATCTTCCGCGCCACGCCGCAATGGTTCATCAGCATGGACCGCAAGGCCAGCGGCGGCGAGACGCTGCGCGAGATCAGCCAGCGCGCGGTGGACGCCACCGAGTTCTTCCCGGCCTGGGGCCGCGCCCGTCTGGACGCGATGATCAAGAACAGCCCGGACTGGTGCGTGTCGCGCCAGCGAAACTGGGGCGTGCCGATGACCTTTTTCATCCACAAGGAGTCGGGCGAGTTGCATCCGCGCTCGGCCCAGCTGCTGGAGGAAGTGGCGCTGCGCATCGAGCAGCAGGGCATCGAGGCCTGGTTCAGCCTGGACGCCAAGGAGTTGCTGGGCGACGAGGCCGAGCAATACCGCAAGCTGTCCGACACGCTGGACGTGTGGTTCGACTCCGGCGCCACCCACTTCGCGGTGCTGAAGCAGCGCCCGGAGCTGGCCTGGCCGGCCGACCTGTACCTGGAAGGCTCGGACCAGCACCGCGGCTGGTTCCAGTCGTCGCTGAAGACCGGTTGCGCCACCATCGGCCGCGCGCCGTACAAGCAGTTGTTGACCCACGGCTTCACCGTGGACGACAAGGGCTACAAGATGTCCAAGTCCAAGGGCAACGGCATCGCGCCTGAGGAGATTTGCGGCACGCTGGGCGCCGACATCCTGCGCCTGTGGGTGGCCAGCGCCGACTACTCCGGCGACATGTCGCTGTCGCAGGAAATCCTGAAGCGCACGACGGAAAGTTACCGCCGCCTGCGCAACACCATCCGCTTCCTCTTGTCCAACCTGTCGGATTTCAGCCCGCTGGAGCACACCGTGCCGCTGGCCGACATGGTGGAAATGGACCAGTACGCGCTGCTGCGCGCCCGCGAGGTGCAGGAGAAGGTGGTCGGCGAGCTGTATTCCCGCTACGCCTTCCACCACGTGGTGCAGGAAGTGGTCGGCTACTGCTCGGAAGACCTGGGCGCGTTCTACCTGGACGTGATCAAGGACCGGCTGTACACGACGAAGGCCGACAGCCATGCCCGCCGCAGCGCCCAGACCGCGCTGTACCACATCACCCGCAGCCTGCTGCTGATGGTGGCGCCGATACTGTGCTTCACCGCCGACGAGGCGTGGAACGTGCTGGTGGACAGCGAAGAGGAATCGACGCTGTACCATATCTGGCACGAGTTCCCGGCCCAGGCGGTCGAGCGCGAGGCGGCCTTGGCGGCCAAGTGGCAGGCGGTGCGCGAGCTGCGCGCCGTCGCCAACAAGGAGATCGAGGCGCTGCGCAGCGCCGAGCAACTGGGTTCGTCGCTGCAGGCTGAACTGGAGATCGACGCGCCGGCCGAGCTGGCCCGCCAGCTGCTGAGCCTGGAGGATGAGCTGAAGTTCGTGCTGATCGTGTCCAAGGTGACGGTTCGCGAGGCGGCCGAGCTGGCCATTCGCGTGACGTCGTCGTCGCATGGCAAGTGCGATCGTTGCTGGCACTATCGCGCCGATGTCGGCAGCCACGCCGGCCATGGTGCCGTGTGCGGCCGTTGCGTCGACAATCTGGATGGCCGGGGCGAGCAGCGTCGCCACGCCTGATCGTTTGATCCGGGGCCGCGAAGGGCGGCCCCGTCAGTTGATTGGAAATCGATAGATGGATTCTGCAATGACACTGCCCGGCGCGCGCCGCTGGTCCAAATGGTTCGTGCTGGCCCTGCTGGTGGTGGTGCTGGACCAGGCCAGCAAGCTGTACTTCAACGGCCAGTTCCAGTACGCCGAAGTGCGGCCGGTGATAGACGGCTTCTTCAGCTTCACGCTGATCTACAATCCGGGCGCGGCCTTCAGTTTTCTGCACGACGCCGGCGGCTGGCAGAAATATCTGTTCACCGCGCTGGCCTTCGCCGTGTCGGGCTGGCTGGGCTGGAACATCGTCAAGGGCCGCTTCTCGGCGCTGATGAATCTGGCCGCGGCCTTCATCATCGGCGGGGCGCTCGGCAATGTGATCGACCGTCTGGCCTATGGTCATGTGATCGATTTCATCATGGTGCACTATTACAACCAGTGGTATTACCCGGCGTTCAACCTGGCCGACTCCTTCATCTGCGTCGGCGCGGCGCTGATGGTGGCGGACAGCCTGAAGAAGCCGTCGCGCTGAGCGGCGGGCGCTTGCGATTCATGCGATGGCCCGCGGCGCGGGCCATTCGCGCAGCTGCCGGGCAAGGTCCGGCTTGATTGAGGAAATACGGATGACGAAGACCATCATGCTCGCCAACCCGCGCGGCTTCTGCGCCGGGGTCGACCGGGCCATCGCCATCGTCGAGCGGGCCATCGAGCTGTACGGCGCGCCCATCTACGTGCGCCACGAAGTGGTGCACAACCGTTTCGTCGTCGACGACCTGCGCGGCAAGGGCGCGGTGTTCATCGAGGAATTGAAGGACGTGCCGGCCGGCAGCACGCTGATCTATTCGGCCCACGGGGTGCCGCTGTCGGTGCGCGCCGAGGCCGAGGCGCTGGGCCTGACGGTGTTCGACGCCACCTGTCCGCTGGTGACCAAGGTGCATGTCGAGGTGAAGCGGATGCACAAGGCCGATATGGAAATCATCATGATAGGCCATGCCGGGCACCCGGAAGTGGAAGGCACGATGGGCCAGGTCGGCTCCGGCATGTATCTGGTCCAGACTGTCGACGACGTCGCCACGTTGCAAGTCAAACGCGAGGACGCGCTGTCCTACGTCAGCCAGACCACGCTGTCGGTCGACGAGACCCGCGACATCATCGCCGCGCTGAAGGCGCGTTTCCCGGCGATCCACAGTCCGAAGAAGGACGATATCTGCTACGCGACGCAAAACCGGCAGGACGCGGTCAAGCTGTTGGCCGAGCAGTGCGACATCGTCATCGTGGTCGGCTCGCCGAACAGTTCCAATTCCAACCGGCTGCGAGAAGTGGCGGCGCTGAAGGGCGTCGACGCCTATATGGTGGACAATGCCAGCCTGCTGGAGCCGGAATGGTTCGTCGGCAAGCGCATCGTCGGCGTCACCGCCGGCGCCAGCGCGCCGGAGATTCTGGTGCAGGCGGTGATAGACCGCATCAAGAGCTTCGACGTCAGCCAGGTGACCGAACTGCCCGGCGTCGAGGAGAGCACCGTGTTCGCGCTGCCGCCGGCGTTGCGGCCGGCCTGAGTTTAGGTTCCTGCATCGTGAAGCCCGCTGCGCGCAGCGGGCTTTTTTTGTTCCGGCGACGACGGATTTGCCGACAGGCGTCGGTCGGGTTAGGATATTCGCATAATAATGAGGCGGGATGACCGCCGGCGCCGCGCTTGCCTGCCAACCCTGACCTGGATGAACAATGATGAAAGCACTCCGATTTCTGATGCCCGCGCTGCTGGTGACGATGCTGGCCGGCTGCGCCGCCACGCCTGGCAACGCCGACAATGTCTCCGCGCTGGACGATACCGAATACTCGATAGGCAGCAATATTCCGCACCACAGCGTGGACCGCGCGACGGTGATGAGCGATTCGGCGCAGCAGGAGCTGCAGACTCAGATCCTGCGCGGCAATCCGGCCAGGCTGAACAAGTAGCGATTGAGCCGGGGGCGGGCGGCTAGCGCCGGGTCCGCCCTGTCCGAAAGGCCTGGCCGCGTCGATATTTCATGCAATTAAAATGAAATGCGGCCGATGCGCGTGCTCCGCCGCCGCCGGTCCATCCCCATCGCCAGGAGGAATATGCCGCAGCCGACACGGACTTCCATCGCGATTGCCTGGTCCATCCATGCGCTGACCGCTTGCGGCATGATACTCGGCATGTTGGCCCTGCAGGCGATGCTGGCGAGAGATTGGCGGCTGGCGATCTGCTATCTGCTGGCGGCGCTGGCCCTGGACGGCATCGACGGCCCGCTGGCCAGGCGCTTCGAGGTGGGCAAGGTCCTGCCGCGCTACAGCGGCGGCATTCTCGATCTGCTGGTCGATTATTTCACTTTCGTGCTGCTGCCGGCGCTGTTCGTCTGGTGGTCCGACGTGGTGCCGGAGGCGTGGCGCTGGCCGGCGGCGCTGGCGATGATGCTCAGCGCGCTGTACCACTACGGCAATCTCGAGATCAAGACCGGCGATTGCTACTTCACCGGCTTCCCGGCCTTCTGGAACATCGTCGTCTTCTACCTCTATCTATTGCGGCCGCCGCCGGAGTGGGCGCTGGCGCTGATAGCCGTCTTGTGCCTGCTGACCTTCGCGCCGGTCAAATGCGTGCATCCGTTCCGGGTGGCCCGTCTGCGCGGGCTGAACATCGCGGCCGCGGTGTTCTCGATGGCGGCGGCGGCGGGCGCGCTGTTTTCGCCGTTCGCCCGCGAGCTGGCCTGGCTCAGCCTGGCGCCGGTGGTCTATTTCGCCGCGCTCAGCCTCCACCGCACGATGCGGCCCGCCGCCTATGCCGGCTGACAGCCATGGCCTGATTCCGGTGGCGACGCCGGACGTCCACCGGAGGCGCCGGCAGCAGATACTGGCCGCCCATCCCGAGGTGCGGCGGCTGTTCGGACCGAATCGGTGGACCTTCGTCCTGATGGCGGTGCTGGTCGCCGCGCAATTCGCGCTGGCCTGGCAGGTCAGGACTTGGCATGCCTGGCAGGTGTTCGCCATCGCCTACTGCGGCGGCGCCTATCTGTCGGCGGCCTTGTTCGCGCTGATCCACGACGCCAGCCACGGCCTGGTCTTCTCCGGCGCGGCGCGGAACCGCCTGGCGGCGATCTTCGCCAATCTGCCGCTGGTGTTCTGGAGCGCGATGCCGTTTTTCCGCTATCACGGCGCCCATCACGCCCGCTTCGGCGATTACCGCTGGGACGTCGGCGTGCCTACGCGGGCGGAGGCGGAGTGGGTCGGCAATGTCGGCTGGCGCAAGGCGTTGTGGCTGGCGGCGTTTCCGTTGTTTCAGGGGCTGAGGGTGGGTAAGTATCCGGCCGCTACCGGCTACTGGGACCGCTGGATGGTCTTGAACGCGGCGCTGCAGGCGCTGGCCTCGGTCTGGGTCGGTTTGGCGTTCGGCGGGATGGCGCTGCTCTACCTGCTGCTGTCGATGATGTTCACGATGGGCCTGCATCCGCTGGGCAGCCGGGTGGTGCAGGAGCATTTCGTCGTCAGGAGCGGGCAGGAAAGCAATGACTTCATCGGCTGGGCCAATGCGCTGGAATGCTATTTCGGCCTGCACGCCGAGCATCACGACTTCATGCGGATTCCGTGGAACCGCCTGCCCCGCTTGCGGCGGCTGGCCGCGGAATTCTACGAGGGGGAGGCGGCCTTCGGCTCGCGGGCGGGCCTGATGCTGGACTTCATTTTCAATCCGCGCTGGTCGTTGCGCGACAATATCGTTCGAATCGAGGCGAGGTCCGATGAGACAGGATGAGGAATTGCTGAGGCTGGCCGTCGTCGGCGCCGGCATGATGGCGCGCCGGCGCCTGGCCGCCTTCGCCGAGACCGGGCGTTCGCGCGTGCTGGCCGTGATGGCCGGCAGCGAATGCGGCGCGCGGGTCCTGGCCGACGAATGGGGCGCGGTCGCCGCCGCCTCGCTGACGCAACTGGCCGCCTTGAAGCCGGACGCGCTATTGGTGGAGGTGCCGCATCGGGTCCAGGACGAAATCGCGGCCTGGGCGCTGCGGCAGCGGATTCCGCTGCTGCTCGGCGGGCCGCTGGCCAGCTCGGTCGAGGCGGGAATGGAGCTGGCTGCGCTGGCGGCCAGCGGCGGCTGCGTGCTGGAGGCCGGCTACGAGGCGCGCTACAAGCCGGTGTGGGAGGAGGCCGGCCGCCTGATCGCTTCGGGCCGGATAGGCAGGCCGATCGCTTTTCGCGCGGTGGCCTTGTGGCCCGGCGATCCGGACAGCTGGTATTACCGGCAGGCGGACAGCGGCGGGATGCCGCTGACCCATATGAGCTACGCCTTCCTGAATCCGCTGCGGGGCCTGTTCGGCGCGCCGTTGCGGGTCTCGGCATTCGCCAATGCGATCAAGCACGCAGGCGACGGTTTGGTGGAGCAGGAGACCTGCGTCGCCAATCTGGAATATCCGGACCGGGTGCTGGGCAGTCTGATGGCCGGTTATGTGCGGCCATGCGAGTCCCGGCAGTGGAGCGTGACGGTGCTCGGCAGCGAGGGCATGCTGGAAATCGATCCGACCGAAATGGACGCGGGCTCGCTGTGTCTGTCGCGGGGGGCGGAGCGGCAGTGCCTGGCCTTCGACGGCGAGCCGGACGCCTTCGTGCGGCAGGCGCATGCCTTCATCGACGCGGCGCGGGGCGAGCCCGGCCGTTGCCGCAATCCGCCGGACGACGCCCTGCTGGACCTGCGCTGCGCGCAGGCCATCGTCGAATCGGCGACCAGCGGGCGAACCGTCAGTCTGGCCTAGCGCTGGGCCGACGTCAGTTGCACCGGCCCGTCGAACCATGGACGGGCGTGTTCCGGCCAGTATTCGCATGGCGCGTACAGCTGGCGGGAGGGATCGAAAGTCCAGCCGTTCGCTGTTCGCGGCGCGGCGCCGGCGCTGAGCAGCCGCTCGGCCTCCTGCGGCGCGCCGGCATAGTTCTGCTCGAATAGCTTCTTGCTTTCCATCAGGTCCTGGACCCGCGGCCAGTGGTGCTGTGTCGGGTGCTGGATGATGGTGTGCGGCGTTTTCCAGTATCCGCGGGCGAGCTCGGCGGTGCTGTCGCGGTGGACATATTCCAGCCGCGGGGTCCTCACCTCGACGCCGAGCGCGGTCAGCGCGGCGCCCAGCGCGAGCTCGTCGCACAGGTCGCCGGGCCAGTGGACATGGTCGGCATCGTCAAGCTCGCCCATCTTCCAGGAGTCGATGACGCGTATCCAGGCGTCTATCCATGGCAGACAGCTTTCGTCGGCCATCACCGTGCCGGAGTTGTAGTAGATCCAGAATTTCTGCGCCGGCCAGCGTATCGATACCAGCGGCGCGCGCCAGCTGTCCGGTATCGGCGCGACGATGCGGCATTCGACGTCGAGGAAGAGCACGGTGCCGAAGTCCTCTATCCCCTTCTTGATGATGTAGGGATGATTGCACCAGGCGCTCATCAGGCTGGGATAGTCCTTCTCGATTTCATACAGATGGCAGCGATAGCCCCAGCGTTCGCAGTCGGAACGCAGCCCGGCGAACATGTCGACATAGCGTCCGGATGCCCAGCTGATGCAAGTGAATCTATGCTCCGTGCTCATGGCTGCTCCTGCTGATTCGGCTTCAGTGGATAGGCGAGTCGGTGCCGGCGGGAAGGGACGGCGGCGTCCAATGCGGCGATGCGCAGGCGCGCAATGCCAAACATGTAAATGAAGTATTTGTTTAGTGATTATTGCATGTCAAGCAGCCGCCATGCTTCCGCCGCGCGGCGGAAACATGGGCTTGGCAAAGCGGGGATCAGAACGGGAGTTCGGGCTGGGCGCCCTCAGCGTGCTCGATCCGCGCCTCGGTGCTGCCTTCGGCCAGCCGCAGCGTCACCTTTTCATGATTCAGCAGCTCGGCCGGGTTTTTCACCGCCTGGCCGTCGCGCTTCTGCACGATGGCGTAGCCGCGCGCCAGCACCGCGTCCGGATTCAGCGCGGTCAGCGTGGCGGCCAGCTGGGCCAGTTGCCGGCGGCGGCTCTCCAGCAGGCGGTCGCGGGCGATTCGCAGCCTGTCCTGCCGTTGCCGCAGCGCCTGGGCGTCGGCGGCCGGGTCGGGCCGGTGGCGCGCCAATCGGCTGCCTGCCAGCTGCAGCCGCCAGCGGCTTTGCTCGAAGCCGGCGCGCACGCGCAGGCGCAGCGTCTGCGACAAGGCGGCCAGCCGCTCGCGCTGAGCCTGCAGCCTGGAGCCGGGGTGGACCAGGCGCCGGCCGAGGAAATCCAGTTGCTGGGCCTTGTCGGTCAGCAGGCGCGCCAGCGCCCGTTCCAGCGCGCGGCGGGCCTGTTCCAGCTGCATGGCCAGGTGCTCGCGGTTAGGCGACACCAGTTCCGCCGCCGCGGTCGGCGTCGGCGCGCGGCGGTCGGCGACGAAGTCGCAGATGGTGAAGTCGGTCTCGTGGCCGACGCCGCTGACGGTGGGAATCGGGCAGGCGGAGACGGCGCGGGCGACGATCTCCTCATTGAACGACCACAGATCTTCTATGCTGCCGCCGCCGCGGCAGACGATCAGCACGTCGACTTCGCGCCGCTCGCCGGCCAGGCGGATGGCGCCGGCGATCTGCTGAGCCGAACCCTCGCCCTGAACCTGGGCCGGGTAGAGGATCAACGGGATGCCGGGCATGCGGCGGCGCAAGGTGCTGACCACGTCGCGCAGCGCGGCGGCGGCAGGCGAGGTGACGATGCCGATGGCGGCCGGATGCGCCGGCAACTCGCGCTTGCGCGCGCTGTCGAACAAGCCTTCCGCCTGCAGCCGCGCCTTCAGCCGTTCGAAGGCCTCGAACAAGCGGCCGAGGCCGGCGGCGCGCATTTCGCCGACGCTGATCTGGAACTCGCCGCGGGCCTCGTACAGCGTGACCTGGCCGCGCAGCTCCACCTGCATGCCCTCTTGCGGCCGGAACGGCAGTTGCGACAGCTTGTGGCGGAACATCACGCAACGAACCTGGGCGCCGCCGTCCTTCAGCGAGAAATAGCCGTGGCCGGACGCGGCCAGCGTCAGGTTGGAGATTTCCCCGCCTATCCATACCGGCGGCATGCCGGCTTCCAGCAGGTCGCGCGCCATGCGGTTGAGGGAGGAGACACTGATGACATCCTGGCTGCGTTCAAAAAAATCTGGTCTTGTCAAGTGATTCACACCGTCTTGCTGAGATAAAGGTTGGGGATCGGCCGTTTCGGCAACGCTTGCATAGTGTTTGATACCGGACTCAAAATATAATCAAATCAATGTCTTACACGAAACGATCCCCGGCAGTCAAAACTAATGGAAGCCTGATGCGGCGGGCCTTTGCGCCCGCTGTGCACCGGCTTATCAACAAAGTTATCCACAGGAGGGCGCTGCCATTGCGCTACCGCGCGGCGGGGCTGTCTGCGAGCTGTTTTCAGCCTTGAAACTTGCCAATGTCATGTGGTTTGTTTGCCTCAACAATGAGTAAACGCTTGCTATTTGCCCGCCGGCGCGGGGCTGTGGCGCGCCCGCCACGGGGGCCGTCCGCGACATGATAGCAACAGCCCGGCGGCGCCGCAGCCCTGGCCTGAGGGCCGGTTTACGATCTTTTTGCGGCCTCGGCCGCTTTTTGCCGGCGCATGCTTTGTCAAACGCGGCGCCAAGAGAGACGATATGAAATATGCGTTGCGATGCAGGCGGGACGACATCACCCGCTTGGCGGTGGACGCCATCGTCAACGCCGCCAACAACAGTTTGTTGGGCGGCGGCGGCGTGGACGGCGCGATCCACCACGCGGCCGGACCCGGCCTGTTGGAGGCGTGCCGCCGGCTGGGCGGCTGCCCGACGGGAGAGGCGAGACTGACCGACGGCTACCTGCTGCCCGCCCGCTACGTGATCCACACGGTGGGGCCGGTATGGCAGGGCGGGACGCGCGGCGAGCCTGAGCTGCTGGCGGCCTGCTACCGCAATAGTCTGGCGCTGGCCGCGCGCCATGGCGCGAGCAGCATCGCCTTTCCGGCGATCAGCTGCGGCGTCTACGGCTATCCGCTGCAGGCGGCGTGCGAACTGGCGGTGGCGACGCTGCGGGGCTGGCTGGATGGCGAGGCGCATCCGCTCTGCGAAATATGGCTGGTGGCGTACGACGAGCGCGCGCTGGCGGCCTACCGCCGCGCGCTTAGCTGACCCTGTCCTTGGCCGGGCGGGGCAGCTGGCCGCCGCAATGCTTGCAGAAGCCGGCGTCCCAGTCGTGCCCCTCGCTGAAGCAATGCGGACACAGCCGGGTGGCGGAACGGTTGTCGGCGGGCTCGGGCGCGGCGCGGGCGATCTCGGCGCTGACGATGCCGGTGGGAACCGCGATGATGCCGTAGCCGGTGATCATCACCAGGCTGGCCAGGGCCTGGCCCATCGGCGTCTTCGGCGTGATGTCGCCGAAGCCGACGGTGGTCAGCGTGACGATGGCCCAGTAGATGCTGATCGGAATGCTGGTGAAGCCGTGTTCCGGCCCTTCTATCACGTACATCAGCGTGCCCAGCACGATGACCAGCAGCACCACGGTGACCAGGAACACGGTGATCTTGCGCCGGCTGGCCAGCAGCGCCTTCTGCAACTGGGCCGCCTCGCCCAGATGGCGGCTGAGCTTGAGGATGCGGAACATCCGGAGCAGCCGCAGGATGCGCACATCGGCCAGGAAGCGGCTTTCGGGTATCAGCAATCCCAGGTACAGCGGCAGGACCGACAGCAGGTCGATGACGCCGAAGAAGCTTTTCACATAGCGCATCGGCTTGTGCACGCAGATCAGTCGCAGCGCGTATTCGACGGTGAACAGGACGGTGAACAGCCAGTCGAGCACGGTCAGCAGGGTGCCGTAGCGCTGGCGTATCGACGCCACGCTCTCCAGCATCACGCAGGCGACGGAAATCAGTATGGCGGCGGTCAGCGCCATGTCGAATATCCGGCCGGCGCGGGTGTCGGCTTCGTAGATGACGATGTACAGCCGGCGGCGCCAGCCGGACAGCGGGATCAGGGATTCCTGGGTGGGCATGTGAACCTTGCCTGTGTTTGCATTGACTATAACAAAACGGTTTGAATTCGCAGACGGGGCGCGGGCGCGCGCAGGCGGCCGCAAAATGATCGCGAACAGGCTCTAGAGGGTAGCCGGAGTTTGGTTTGCTGGATATAAGCAAACAATATTAGGTCGCCATACGGCGATTGATTATGATGTTGTGGAATATCGGTATGACGATTATCGGATAATGAGGAATAAGATTATGCGCATCGCCAACACCATCACCGACCTGATAGGCAATACGCCGCTGGTGAAGCTCAACCGCGTCACCGATGGCGCCGGCGCCACCGTGGTGGCCAAGCTGGAGTTCTTCAATCCGGCGCACAGCGTCAAGGACCGCATCGCGGCGGCGATGCTGGACGCGGCGGAAAAGGCCGGCAAGATCGGCCCCGACACCGTCATCGTCGAACCGACCTCGGGCAATACCGGCATCGGCCTGGCGATGGTGTGCGCGGCGCGCGGCTACAAGCTGGTGATCACCATGCCGGAAACGATGAGCAAGGAGCGCCGCCAGCTGTTGAAGGCCTACGGCGCCGAATTGATCCTGACGCCGGGGCCGGAAGGCATGGGCGGCGCCATCGCCAAGGCGCGCGCGCTGGTCGACGAATTCCCGGACACCTATTTCATGCCGCAGCAGTTCGAAAATCCGGCCAACCCCGAGGTCCATCGCGAGACCACGGCGGAGGAGGTGTGGAACGACACCGACGGCAAGGTCGACATCTTCGTGGCCGGCGTCGGCACCGGCGGCACCATCACCGGCGTCGGGGAGGTGCTGAAGGCGCGCAAGCCGGGCGCGCAGATCGTCGCGGTCGAGCCGGACGCGTCGGCGGTGCTGTCCGGCGACGCCAAGGGCCCGCATCCGATCCAGGGCATAGGCGCCGGTTTCGTGCCGGCCATCCTCAATACCGACGTCTACGACGAGATCATCCGCGTCAAGAACGAGGACGCGCTGCGGACCGCGCGCGACGTCGCCACGCAGGAAGGCATCCTGGTCGGCATCTCGTCCGGCGCGGCGGTGTGGGCGGCGCTACAGCTGGCGAAGCGGCCGGAAAACGCCGGCAAGCTGATCGTGGTGGTGATTCCGTCGTTCGGCGAGCGCTACCTGTCCACCGTGCTGTTCGAGCATCTTGGCTGAGCGATGATGCCGTTGACGGCGCGCGGGCTGGGCAGGCTACAATGGCCGCCATGAACAGACAGCTTATCGCTCTCTCGCTGCTCGGCCTGCTGGCCGGCTGCAGCGCGCTGAAGCAGCTGGGCGTGCCGGTGCAGTCCGGCAGCCCGTCCCGTCCGGCGCAGCAGGCGCCGCGCGTCGCGAGCAAGGTGGACCAGTTGCTGGCCGAGGCCAATCGGCTGGCCGATCGCGTCAAGACCGGCGAATTGACCCGCACCGCCGCCGCCGATCAACTGAACGCGGCGCGGCTGCGCATCGCCGGATCCAATCCGGTCGACAACGACAACTTCGCCGTCTACCGCCAGCTGACGGTGGAGCGGGACGCCGGCCGTCTCGACTCCGACGCCTTCCGCTCGCGCCTGGAGCTGCATCTGCGCGAATGGATGCGGCGTTGGCCCAGGTACAGCCCCAAGCCGGCCGATCCGGCGTTTTCCAATTTTCTGCTGAAGCTGTACGGGCTGCCGCCGCTGGGTTACTGATGAAGTCGAAGAAGCAAGCGAGCGCCGCCTGTCCCTGCGGCGGCGGCGAACTGGCCGCCTGCTGCGGCCGCTACCTGGGTTCCGGCGCGCCGCCGGCGCCGACCGCCCAGGCGCTGATGCGTTCGCGCTACAGCGCTTACGCCTTGGGTCTGGAGGCCTATCTGCTGGCCAGCTGGCATCCATCCACCCGTCCCGAGCGTCTCGATCTGGCCGACGATGCCGGCGTGGTCAAATGGATAGGGCTTGACGTCAGGCGCTGCGAGGCGGGCCTGGAGGCCGATGTCGACGGCGTGGTGGAGTTCATCGCCCGCTGCAAGGTCGGCGGCAAGGCCGAGCGCATCCATGAAACCAGCCGCTTCGTCCGCGAGGACGGTCGCTGGTATTACGTTTCCGGCGTGGTGGCCTAAGAACCTGTCCACGATCTTTTTGCGAGGGTCTCGGGGCCATTTTCTGCCGGCGCATGGTTTTGTCAAACGCCCCTTGCAGTGAATGGCATTGCGGCGTGCATCCGGCAGAAAACGGCCGATGCCGGCAAAAGATCGCGAACAGGTTCTAAACCGCGCTTGAGCTGGCGCAACTTAGCCGCGGTCGGCGTTTGACCGCGGCGCGGCCGGGGCGGAGCATGAATCATGACTCCGCCGGGATGCCGCCATGCTTACCGTCTATTCCGATCTCCACCGCCTGCAGCACGGCCAGTCCGAGCTGATGGCCGGCACGCTGAAACCCTGCCTGGAAACGCCGTCCCGCGCCGACATGGTGCTGGACGCCGTGCGCCGGCGCGAACTGGGCGACATCGTCCATCCGCGCCGCCACGGCGTCGAACCTATCTTGCGCGTGCATGACGCCGGCTATGTCGATTTCCTGCAGACTGCCTGGCCGCGCTGGCTGGCGCTGGGCCACGACTGCGACGCGCTGCCGAAGATGTGGCAGATCCGCCGGATGCGGGAGGCGGTTCCGGAGCATGTCGAAGGCCAGCTGTGCTACTACTCGATGGACTGCGGCACGCCGATCACCGCCGGCACCTGGCAGGCGGCGGAAGCCGCCGCCGACACCGCGCTGACCGGAGCCGACCGCCTGATCGGCGGCGAGCGCGCGGTGTTCGCGCTGAGCCGGCCGCCCGGCCACCACGCCGCGCGCGACTACTGCGGCGGCTACTGCTTCCTCAACAACGCGGCGATCGCCGCCCAGGCGCTGCGCGACCACGGCATGCGCAAGGTGGCGGTGCTGGACGTCGACTATCACCACGGCAACGGCACCCAGGACATCTTCTACCGGCGCGGCGACGTGCTGTTCCTGTCGATACACGGCGATCCGCGCACCGAATACCCGTTTTTCCTCGGTCATGCCGATGAAAAGGGCGAGGGCGAGGGCCTGGGCTGCAATTTCAACTTTCCGCTGCCGGCCGGCTCCTGCGTCAGCACCTGGTTCGTCGCGCTCGATTGCGCCTTGCTGCAGATCGCCCGTTTCGGCGCCGAGGCGCTGGTGGTGTCGCTGGGCGTAGACACCTATCTTGGCGATCCGATCGCGCGCTTCCGGCTCGATTCTCCCGATTTCGTCACGCTGGGCGCGCGGCTGGCCGGCTTGCGGCTGCCGACGCTGTTCTGTCTGGAGGGCGGCTACGCGGTGGAGCCGCTGGGCACCAATGTGGTGAACGTGCTGGCCGGTTTCGAGGCTAGGCTCTAAGACGGGCCGCGCGGGTTTTTTGACGCGGCGTGGCCTATGCTTAAAAAGTCTTTCGCCGCGGCCGGAGGCGCCGCGGACGTGGGCAAAGTCGTGGAGAGGGTCAATGGGCAAGAGCATAGACGATGTGGTGGCGAAGCTGGGCGACGCGCGTCGCTTGTCGGATGGCGCGCCGGGCATGCCGCGCCGCATGGCTGCGGCGTTGCCGGGCGATCTGGCGCTGGAGCTGATGGCCTTGGCGGCGGCGTTTCACGACAGCAGCGAGGCGCTGGCCGGCGAATTGCTGGGCGCGGCCATCGCCGACGCCTGGGACGCGCTGGACGACGGCCAGTTGTTGCAGGCCACCCGGGCCTGTCGCCGGCTGCTGGACGACGGCGAAGCGGGAGAGGGCTTGCCGCCGCTGCATTGAGCGAGGGCGGGACCGCCCGCCGGCGTACGGTCGACCGGCGAGGCGGCTTGATCAATCGGCCGGAACCGGGCTTGCCCGGGAATATGGCGACGCGACAGGGAGGACTGAATGGGATTGGCCTTGAAGACCTTGCTGACGGAACTGGAAGGGCAGCGCGCCGGCGGCCCCGATGTGGCGGCCGTGCTGACGCTGACGACGGTGCGCACGCTGGAAGTGCCGCTGGATATCGCCGCCTGCCGCGAGTTGCGGGTGCTGGCCCAGGTATTCAATGGGGACCAGGCCGAACTGGCGGCGGCGGTGCTGCGTGCGGCGCTGGTCGACATCCAGGAGCATCTAGACGACGATCTGGATCGTTTGGCGGTCGGCGCCAGGCGTCATATCGATTCGTGCGCGTGAACCGGGGCGAGGCCCCGTCTGCCGCCGCGACGGCGGCGAAAGAGCCGGGCTTGCCCGGCTCTTTTCATTGCGCCAGCAGTCCGGCGATTCGCTCGGCCAGTTTCTCGGGCCGAGTCAGCGGCGCGAAGCGCGCGACCACCCGGCCGTCGCGGTCGACCAGGAATTTGCTGAAGTTCCAGCGTATCGATCGACCCAGCAGGCCGCGCCTCTGCTGTTTCAGATAACGCCACAGCGGATGCGTGCCGGCGCCGTTGACGTCTATCTTGTCTGCCATGTCGAAGCCCACGCCGTAGTTGCGCTGACAGAAGGCGCCGATTTCTCCGGCGGAGCCCGGCTCCTGCGCGCCGAACTGGTTGCATGGAAAACCGATCACCGTCAGTCCCTGCGGGCCGAAGCGGCGGTGCAGCGCCTCCAGTCCGGCGTATTGCGGGGTGAAGCCGCAGCGGCTGGCGGTATTGACCAGCAGCAGCACCTGGCCGCGATAGGCGTCCATCGTCTGCTCGTCGCCGTCGAGGCGGCGGAAGGAAAAGTTGTAGATGCTCATGAGAGAGGTGGGGATGGTGGAGCGTCGATGATGGCGGGAGCGTTGCCGGCTGGCAAGCGAGTGGACATAAAAAGGGGGCGCAGCGGCAAGGGGGAACCGCGACGCCCCAAGAAGAAACAGCTTGCTGTGCAAAGGGCCGGCACAACCGGGATGTCGGCTAACCCTTTGTTTATCCTAGAACAGATGTCGAAAAATGCGAGCGGCTTTTGCATGCGGCGCACGCAAAAAAGGATGGCCGGGGCCATCCTTTTTTGTTCGGGCGCGGCGCGCTCAGGGACGCGGCAGCGTGACGCCGACCTGGCCCTGATACTTGCCGGCGCGGTCCTTGTACGACACGTCGCACACCTCGTCGGACTCGAAGAACAGCACCTGGGCCACGCCCTCGTTGGCGTAGATCTTGGCCGGCAGCGGCGTGGTGTTGGAGAACTCCAGCGTCACATAGCCTTCCCATTCCGGTTCGAACGGGGTGACGTTGACGATGATGCCGCAGCGGGCATAGGTGGATTTCCCCAGGCACACGGTCAGCACGCTGCGCGGGATGCGGAAGTACTCGACGGTGCGCGCCAGCGCGAAGCTGTTCGGCGGAATGATGCAATAGCCCTTGCCGGAGACTTCGACGAAGGAATTGGGGTCGAAACTCTTAGGATCGACGATGGTGCTGTTGATATTGGTGAACACCTTGAATTCGTCGGCGCAGCGGATATCGTAGCCGTAGCTGGAGGTGCCGTAGGAGATCAGCTTCTGGCCGTCGGCCGCCATTTTCACCTGATTGGGCTCGAACGGCTCGATCATGCCTTCCTTGTCCGCCATCCGGCGTATCCACTTGTCCGATTTGATGCTCATGGTCGTAGGCCCGTTGTGTCGATTGTGCGATGTTCGCGATTTTACCCGCTTAGCGTCATGTCGGGTGGCTGATATCCGCGGGGCGGGGACGCCGCGCCGGTTTGACCGGGGTCAAGCCGACCGCGGATTGCGGCGATATGCCGCATCCGTCCGGGAGGCGCTTCGATATACTAATGCAAACTATTCGCATTGATGGGCCTGTCTATGCAGTCATTGGATGGATTCCCGGTCGGCGCCTGCGGCATCGTGGACCGGCTGGAGCTGGGCGACGAATCGTTCCGTCGCGTGGCGGCTTTCGGCCTGGCGCCGGGTAGCCGCTTTCGCCTGCGCCGCGCCGCGCCCTGGGGCGGCCCGTTGCTGCTGGAGGTCGGCGCCACCCGTTTTCTGCTGCGCCGCAGCCTGGCCCGGCATATCCGGGTGAGGGCGGCGGCATGAAGCGCTTCGCCCTGATCGGCCTGCCCAATACCGGCAAGTCCACTCTGTTCAACCGCCTGACCGGCATGTCGCAGCGGGTAGGCAACTGGCCCGGGCTGACCGTGGAGTTGATCAGCGCGCGGCTGCTGCTGGGCGGCAGGATGGTGGAACTGATCGACCTGCCCGGCGTCCACGATCTGACCGGCTATACCGACGACGAGGCGGTGGTGCGCGACGTGCTGCTGTCTATGCCCTTCGACGGCGCGGTGCTGGTGTTGAACGCCAGCCAGCTGGACCGCCAGCTGCCGCTGGCGCTGCAGCTGATCGCCAGCGGCCTGCCCTGCCTGGTGGCGCTGAACATGGCCGACGAGGCCCGCTTGCTGGGCATTTCCGTCGATGCGGAGGCGCTGGCCGAGCGGCTGGGCGCGCCGGTGGCGCTGGTGTCGGCCAAGCGGATGGAGGGCTGGCCCAGGCTGAACGAGGAATTGAACCGGCTGGCCGCGCGGCCGGCTTCGGCGGTCCAGGCGCGCTTGGACAATGTTCCGGAGTCGCGGCGGGCGATCGATCTCGCCCGCGGCACGCTGGACGGGTGCTGGCGCTTGCCGTCGGTGTTGCCGACGCTGCTGACCGAGAAAGCGGACCGCTGGCTGCTGCACCCGTGGCTGGGCCTGCCGCTGTTCTTCGCCTTCATGGCGCTGCTTTTCAATCTCACCTACCAGATCGGCACGCCGCTGCAGGATGCCGTCGGCGGCGGCCTGGACTGGCTGAAGGATCATGCGCTGGCGACCATGGTGTCCCCGCTGCCGGCCATTCTGCAGAGTCTGCTGCTCGATGGCGTGTGGCAGGGCGTGGCGACGGTGCTGACCTTCGCGCCGATATTGTTCGTGTTCTTCGTGCTGATGGCGATGGTGGAGGACAGCGGCTACCTGGCGCGCGCCGCCTTCCTGACCGATGCGATGATGGCGAAGCTGGGGCTGGACGGCCGCGGCTTCGTGATGCAGCTGATGGGTTTCGGCTGCAATGTGCCGGCCATCATGGGCACCCGGGTGATGCGCGAGCGCAATCAGCGCTTGCTGACCATGCTGGTGATTCCGTTTTCGCTATGCTCGGCGCGGCTGCAGGTGGTGGTGTTCTTCGCCGGGATCCTGTTCAGCAGAAGCCAGGCGCCGTGGGTGGTGTCCGGCCTGTACCTGATGACTTTCGTCGCCGCCATCATCACCGCCTGGGTGTTCAAGCGCCGCTACCGCGGCGGCGAGGCCTTTCTGCTGGAGGTGCCGCCGTACCGGTTGCCGGGCGCGCGCCACATGCTGACGCGGGCGACGGGGGAGGTGGGCGCCTTTTTGCGGCTGGCCTCCACCTTCATCCTGGCCGGCGTGGTGATGGTCTGGCTGCTGACCCACATTCCGGCCGGTGACGGCAAGACATTGGCCTACGCGCTGGGCGAGGCGCTGTCCCCGGTGCTGGATCCGATAGGCATACGCGCCGAGCTGGCGGTGGCGCTGCTGTTCGGCTTCGTCGCCAAGGAAATCCTGCTGGGCAGCCTGGCGGTGATCTACGGCGTGTCCGAGGCCGGTCTGGGCGGCGCGCTGGTCCAGCATCTGGACTGGGCGTCGGCGATGAGCTTCCTGATCTTCACGCTGGTGTATGTGCCCTGCCTGTCCACGGTGGCGGCGATGCGCCGGGAATCGAAGAGCTGGCGCTTCGCCGCGATGTCGGCGGTCTGGTCGGTGCTGCTGGCCTGGGCGCTGTCCTTCGTTTTCTACCAGGGCGTGCATCTGCTGCGCTGAACGCCTAGAATGACGGCTTGTATGACCCGGAACGACAGGATAAAAACATGAAGGGCGATCCCAAGACCATAGCGCTGCTCAACGACCTCTTGGCCGAAGAGCTGTCAGCCGCCGACCAGTACTTCATCCATGCCGAGATGTACAAGGACATGGGGCTGAACAAGTTGTTCGAGCGCATCGACCACGAGCGCGAGGACGAACTGGAGCACGCGCGCACGCTGATCGCCCGCACGCTGTTCCTGCAGGGCTGTCCGAACGTGGCGCGCCGCGTGCCGATCAAGGTGGGCGAGGACGTGCCGGCGATGCTGAAGGCCGATCTGGAAGTGGAATACCGCGTCGGCGCCTTGCTGAAGGAAGTGATCGCCCACAGCGAAAGCGTGCGCGACTACGTGACCCGCGACGCGCTGATGGTGCTGTTGGAGGAAACCGAGAACGATCACGCGCACTGGCTGGAGCAGCAGATGAAGCTGATCGATCTGATGGGCGTGGAGAACTATCAGCAGGCGCAAATATAAGCGCTTGTCGCCATCGCCAGCATGCCCGGCTTCGGCCGGGCATTTTCTTTGGCCTCCGCGGAGGCGGGTAAGTTTCGTCAGTCGAAGCGCCAACACGCCATCGACAGCGAGCCCATGCGCCAGTCGTCGTGCAGCTTGACCGGCGTCGCGTCGTCGTCGGCGGCACCCAGCGTCACCAGCAGCGGCTGGAAGTGCTCGTCGCTCGGATGGTTCTCGCGCGGGTAGGGCGCGCGCTGCTGCCAGTGCACGATGTCGTCGCGGCGGTTTTCCAGCAGCGCGCTGTCCATCCAACGGGCGAAGCCGGCCGCCCACGGCGCCGGCGTGCTGCCTTCCGGGCTCAGCTCCCACAGATTGTGGGTATAACTGCCGCTGCCGATCACCAGCACATTGTCGTCGCGCAGCGGCCGCAGGGCCCGGCCCAGCGCGTAATGCTCGGCCGCGCCGGCCCTGTGATGCAGCGAGACCATCACCAGCGGGATGTCGGCCTGCGGGAACATCAGCAACAGCGGCGTCCACATGCCATGGTCCAGCGGCCGCTCCGCGGTGGTGGCCAGCGGCAGGCCGGCGTCGGCGATCAGGCCGGCCACGCGTTCGGCCAGCGCCGCATCGGTGACGGCCGGATAGCGCAGCGTGCGCAATACTGGCGGAAAGCCGCCGAAGTCGTACAGCGTGTCGGGGCGCGCCTGTAGATTGACGGTCAGGGCGGGGGTTTCCCAATGGGCGGAGACGATGACGATGGCGCGGGGGCGCGGCCAGTCGCGGCCCAGCCTTTCCAGGAAGTGGCGGGTGGGGCTGTCTTCTATCGGCAGCGTCGGGGCGCCATGGGAAATGAACAGCGCGGCTTGTCGGGAACTCATGATCTGTTGCCTGCGATAGGGGGATGGCAACAGCTTACGCCGGCGTATCGCTTAAAAAAACACCGGTCTTCTCACTTTATTATTTCCTGTCATTTAACAATCGAGCCGCTGTGACCGCCGGTCTGCGGCGACGGCGCGTCCAGGCCGTTGCTTAGCCACAGCAGGCAACCGGCGCAGAAAATGACGATGCCCAGCGCCCTGCGCCAGCCGCGGCGGGAGGGTTTGGCTTTGCCGGGTTGCCGGCGCGAAGGGAAGGGGCTGACGGTTTGCATGGCGATTCTCATAGCGGTGTCTCCACCATAATAATGATAATGATTATCATTTAAATCAAGAGCGATCTTGTCGGGACGTCAGATCGCGACGCGAATCGCCCGCGGTTCATTGCAGCCAGGCGAAGGCGGCCAGCATCTCCAGCACGGCATGGCTCCAGTTTTGCTTCATTGCATCGTCTCCGGCGTCTCGATGGCGACAGTATCGATGATTGATATAGTTTTGTTAAATTGATTGTTTTTAATCGATAGTTTTTTTGTTATCGGGACGCGCCGCGCGGGCGTAAAAAAAACCCGGCGGGGCCGGGTTTTGCATCGGACGGGACGCTGTTCAGTCCCAGGGCACGTCGACGGCGGAGTCGCCGGCGGCGGCGGGCGCTGCGGACGGGGTGGCCGGAGCGGCCACCGGAGCCGGCTGAGCCGGTTCAGCCTGGCCGTCCTCGAGACCGCCCAGCGCTTCCACCAGCGCTTCCACCAGTTCTCCCAGCTCCTCGCTCATCAGCAGGAAGGTCGCCTCGAACAGGCTGTCGCGGTCGTCGCCTGACTGGCTGGCCTCGTCCTGCAGCACATCGAGGAACTGTATGCGCTTGAGCTGCAGCGTGTCGGTCAGCTGGAAGCGGATCTTCTCGTTCCAGATCAGGCCCAGCTTGGTGGCCTGCTTGCCGGTGGCGATGTGCTGGCGAATCTCGTCGCTGGTCAGGTCTATGCGGCTGCAGCGCACCACTGCGCCGTTCTCGCTGCCATCCTTCAGTTCGCAGTCTGCGTCCAGTTCGAAGCCGCCCGGCGCTTCGCCGGCTGCCAGCCAGTCGGTCATCGCGGTATGCGGGGCCAGCTTGGTTCTCGGCAGCGCGGCCGGAAACGGCGGCAGCGCCTCGCGCAGCTTGGAGACCAGCGCCTCGGCCTTGCTGGACGAGCCGGAGTCCACCATCAGCCAGCCGCGCTGGATGTCCAGATAGGCGCTGGTGCGGCCGCTGCGGACGAAGGCGCGAGGCAGCAGGTCATCGGTGACCTGTTCCTTCAGCGCCAGTTTCTCCTTGCGGCCGACCTTGCGCAGCTCCTTGTCTTCGATCTCCTGCACCTTCATCTCGACGAAGTCGCGGATCACCGAAGCCGGCAGCACCTTGTCCTCGCGCCGCATTGAAACCATCAGGCTGCCGCGTCCGGCGTAGACCGGCGCGTCCAGGTGTCCGGCCGGCGGCACCCAGCCTTCGCTGAACCAATCCAGGCCCATGCACGGTTGAAACGGGCGCTTTTCCAATGCCTGCAGCAGCTTATCGGCGTCGACCAGGCTTTCCGCGCTCAAACGATAAAAAGATAGTTGCCTAAACCACATATTTGTTCCATAATGCGCGTCCTCTGAAGCCGTTGATTGTACCGCAGCAAGCGGGACAGCAGCAGTTTTTCAGACAAGCAATTTAGCCGGTCGTCGGAGTGTAGCTTAGCCTGGTAGAGCGCTACGTTCGGGACGTAGAGGCCGGAGGTTCGAATCCTCTCACTCCGACCAGTTGAATGAATTAAAGCTTGTCAGAAAATCAGATTCGAGGTACATTAGCTACCTCGACGCAAGTCGGGATTGAAGTTAAAATCGGAGTGTAGCTTAGCCTGGTAGAGCGCTACGTTCGGGACGTAGAGGCCGGAGGTTCGAATCCTCTCACTCCGACCAGATTCAAAAAGCCTTGATTTTCAGATTGAAGAGAATCAGGGCTTTTTTAACGGTTTGGTTTGCCGGTATAGCTCAGTTGGTAGAGCAGCGCATTCGTAATGCGAAGGTCGGGGGTTCGACTCCTCTTACCGGCACCATTAGAATCAAAGGGTTGCGGCTTATTTATTAATTCGGCAGTAATAATCCGTACAGATTGTATACTTCCGGCATGGAAAAAATCGATGTGCGCAAGCTTGAACTGGCCGCCCGTGAGCAGCTGAGGCGTACCGCTATCCGGATGTACAAGCGAGGCCGGTCTCAAGCCAGTATTGCCGAAGAACTCGGGCTGCGCCGCCCCACCATTTCCGCCTGGGTGGTGCGTGAGGCAGCACTAGGTGCGCAGGGATTCAAAGAACAGAAGCGCGGTCGCGCCGAAGGCACCGGCCGTCGGCTGACCGAGGCGCAGGAAGCCCGGATCAAGCAGGACATCGTGGATCGCACGCCAGACCAGATGAAGCTGAGGTTTGCCCTGTGGAGTGCTCAGGCGGTCAAGGCTGTAATCAAGCAGATGTTTCTGATCGATCTGCCGATCCGTACTGTCCGTCTGTACTTGGCCCGCTGGGGCTTTACGCCGCAGCGCCCGCTCAAACGCGCTTATGAGCAGCGACCGGCAGCAGTCGAGAAATGGCTCAAGGAGGAATACCCGGCTATCGTCGCGCGTGCCAAAGCGGAAATGGCTGAAATCAGCTGGGGCGACGAATCGGCGGTGTCGAGTGTTGAGCACTTTCCGCGTGGCTACGCCCCAAAAGGCCAAACCCCAGTTCTGGTGTTATCCCAATCGAAAAGAGCGCGCATCAACTTGATTTCGGCCATTACCAACCAAGGCAAGATGCGCTTCATGCTGTACCGGGAGACCTTGACGGCCCGGGTGCTGATCAAGTTTCTGATGCGGCTGATCCGTGATGCTGGCGGCAAGAAGGTGTTCTTGATCCTCGACAACTTGCGCGTGCATCACAGCAAGCTGGTGCAAGCATGGTTGGAGGAGGAAGAGAACAAGAAGGCGATTGAGTTGTTCTTCCTGCCCAGCTACTCACCGGAACTGAACCCGGATGAATACTTGAACGGCGACCTGAAGGCCAGAATGAGCGCAGGTGAGCCGGTTCGATCAGACGGTCAACTTCAAGGGAAAGTGCTGTCCCATTTACGCTCATTGCAGAAGCAGCCGGCCAGAATCCGGTCGTACTTCCGGCATGAAAAAATCCGCTACGCGGCATGAGCTTTCTGTACGGTATTTGACTGCCGGATTAATAGCTTGCAACCCTTTTTCTATGGAATTTCATCTTTAATGATGCGGGCGAATTCCCTCCTGCCTGATTCATATAAATCCATATTTTAATTCAGCGGCTGCTTGAATATCGCCGGGCGGTCCCGCTTGCCGGTGTCCGGCACCGACAAGCAGATCGCCAGCCCGCTGACGCCGGGTCTGAGCAAAACGCCGGCGATAGCCAATCGGCAGGCCGCCCGCGCGGCGCCAGCCACGGCTGCTGGCCGCCGGCGGGCAATAAAGCCGCGCCGAACAAGAAAAACCCCGGACTTCCGTCCGGGGTTTGCGCATTCCCGCATGCCGAATCGGAGTGGTCGACATCCACCCTATTCAGCCAAGCCGGTATTTCGAGAGTTGCCGAACTCGCACGGCCAGTCGGATTTGGCGAGAGGCTCCTTGGCGCTGAAAGCCGCGACATGATGCCGCAAAGCGCTGTTGCCGCCCTCCTCATGCACGGTGACAAAACCGAGATAAACGGTGCCGTCCGCCCCAAGCTGCGGGGCCGTCACCGCCCAGGCGGCCCGCCCCTGGCGAGCGAGAGTCGAAATCACGGCAGCGGTCGGCGGCAGCGAAACCCGCCACGACGGCTCCCCGGTCGACGCCGAGATCGCATGCAGCTGCGGCGTACGCAGCAAGTCATAAGGGGCAGCCTTGCCGGCCACATGATAAGCATTGGACAGCAGGCTGAAATAAATGCTGCCCCCGGCGGTTAGAACCGGCGCCCCCGCCATCAGTCCGTCAACGGCATATCGCCACTTCACGCTCCCGGTCTGGCTGTCTATCGCGTAGAGCGTAGTGGCAAGCGCCTCCTCACCCTCGACATTCCGCGCCTTGCCCCCGGCGACAAAGATCACCCCCCGCTCACCGATAATCACCGTGGACAAGATGCCCAGCTGGCTATCCGGCAGCCTGATATCCCTGGCTTTTCGATAGCCCCCGTCGACGCCCATTTCCAGAATATCGATTTGATTGCCTGGTACCAGACGCTCCGTCGAGGAGCCCGGACTGTCATGCTCAACCGTTGCAAACATTGTGCCATTGCGCGCGATGGTCAGTCGGCGGTAGCTGCTGCCGACAGGATTTTCGGCGAACGCCGCCTCGACACCGCTATCAACCTTCAAGCCGATTACGCCATTCTTATAGGTTTTCTCATCGCCAAAGACCGCATAGGGAAAATAGAGCAAGCCATTGCGCCCCATGCACAGATGACGGATCGCAATCCCGCTTCGGCTCCAGCGCCACAGAATCTCTCCCGTATCCTGCCTTAAGGCATAAACATGTCCGCCATCTATATCGTTGTGTGAAATATACAGCACGCCAGCGGATAAAATCACACCATGCCCCATATTGATCATATGCGCTTCATTACCGGTGGCAGGTGATAGCTGAGAGAAAGATAGACTCCATTTTTCGCCGACGCCAGCGTCAAGTTTGGCAAGCACTTTTACAATCTCGTCATCACTGATGACTTTTTCCGCAACAATATAACTGGAATAAATATCGCCGTGATCATCGACCGCCAAAATGGAATCGAAGTAAGGCTGTATATTAAATCTACTCCAAATCTCCCGCCCCTCAGCGGCATCTATTGCGGTCAGCCGCCGCGACATGACCGAGGTAATATATATTTTTGATTTATCAACGGCCAGCTGCATTCCCGGCCCTTTTATTATATATTCTCCATCCCAGTCTACCGTTCCCAAATCATACTGCCACTTTCGCGCACCAGCCTCAGGATTCGCCTGATCGAATCTAACAAAGGCGGAGTCAGGCAACGAAGTCAACATATCGCTCTCCAATCACGCTCAACAGATCATCAATCAAAACGAATGAATTGCCAAATCAGCACATCTATTGCATCCGATAAAGCAGCCCATCCCTCCCAGACATGCCGCAGCGCGCTCCGGAACACGCTTTGGCAGTGAAGCTGCGCATAGCCCGCAACCACCCTGGACTGAATAGGGCCACAGCCAAATTCCAGCCGCCCCATCAGTTCGGATATATCAGAGCAATCCGAACAGGACCCGGCTCCGTCAAGGCGCAGGCAATCACGCTCCGGCAGAAGCTAAAACGGCATAGCATTGAAATGCTCGCCCGCATGCGCCGAGCGCGCAGACCAGTTGAAATCCGGTTCAAGAACACTCAGGGGGGGAGGGGGCAGTTCCACCAATTGGGATGGAGAATGGAAAATGATTCAGAGCTTGTTTGAGACAGCAATATAAACCACTGCCGGACATACTTTATGAAAACGCTGCGACAATGAAGGACCAGGCCATGGGCTCGGTTAGGATGCGGCATCGGGAATGATGGTTGGACGAAAGAGAGCAAGAGACGGAAATTCCGCCGCCGAAAGGACGGGCCGCAGCAATCAGACAGGCGCGGCAGCGGACAGCGCGCCAAATCCCCCAAGCAAAATACTCGCCGACGGAAAAAGCAAAAGGCCCGTTCTAATGAACGGGCCTTTTGCTTGGGTATTCTGGCAGGCGGTACGGGGCCCGAACCTGTGATCCTCGGAATCAAAATCCGATGCTCTACCAGCTGAGCCAACCGCCAACACTGCCTTCTCGCCACGCGATTTGCATCGCGCCACAATGTCCCTGATCGTGAATGACGCCGGGGATGGGTTGTTCTTTGCGCCCCGCATCCGCAGGGGCGGCCTCGAGGCGCCTGAATAAAGATCGCGATCGGGCTCTAAGCCTACGCTAAGTTTGTCCCCGTACTCTCCGTGCCATGCGCTTGGCGCGTCATTCGGGGGTTCGATATGTACCGTTATTCCAAACTGTCTCTGCTGGCCATCATCGTCTTCACCTGCGGCGCGGCCGCCTATGCCGCGAGGAGCGGCGCCAGAAACGATGCGCTGGCCGTTTCCCAAGTCAGGATTCCGCTGACCCAGGCGATCGCGATCGCCGAGCGGCATGTGAATGGCAGGGCGGTCCGAGCGGAGAGCGAACGCGCCGACCTCGGCTGGGCGTATGCGGTGGAGGTGGCCCGCGGCGGCAAGACCTTCGATGTCAGTGTCGATCCCGACAAGGGCGTGGTGCTGGCGCCCCGGGAGGAGAGGATGGACCGCGATGAGCGCGATTGACGGCCTCATCGGCCTGGGGAGCGCGCTGAAGGGCCTGAATTTCGCGCTGTTCGCCAGCTTGAACGCGCCCGCGCATCCGGCGCCGGCGATATTGTATCTGGCAATGTTCTGCGCCGAAGGCCTGATCTGGGCGATTCCCGCCGGGATCGGACTGGCCTGGCTGCGCGGCGGCGAGTCCGCCCGCAAGGCGGCGCTGGCGGCGGCGATGGCCGGACTGGCCGGCTTGCTGCTCAATCAGTTGATCGGCCTGGCCTGGCCACATCCGCGGCCATTCATGATCGGGCTTGGGCATACGCTGATTCCGCATGCCGCCGATTCCTCCTTCCCCAGCGACCACCTGACCCTGTGGTGGTCCGCCGCCTTCAGCCTGCTGCTGCGGCTGGACTGCCGCCGCGTCGGTTATGCGCTGGCCGCGCTGGGCCTGGCCATGGCCTGGGCGCGCATTTATCTGGGCGTCCACTTTCCGTTCGACATGGCGGGCGCCGCCGCGACGGCGTTGGCAGCCGCCTGGCTGGCCGGGCCGCAGCATCAGCCGCATCTGGAACCGATATACCGTCTCGCGCTGCGCGCCCGCCGTTTGTTGTTCGGCAGGCTCATCGTCGCCGGATGGCTGCGCGCCTGAGCGGCGCGGGAACAATTGAAAGGAGAATGCGATGAACACGCTTCCCGCCGCCGAGCCGGCGCGATGGCTGAACAAGGTGCCGGAGGTTGCGCTGACCTTCTGGATCATCAAGATTCTTTCCACCACCGTCGGCGAAACCGGAGCGGACTTCCTCGCCGTCGACGCCGGCTGGGGGCAGGGCGCGACGCGGGCGCTGATGGGCGCGTGCCTGGCGGCGGCTCTGTTCGCACAGTTGCGGACCCGTCGCTGCGTCCCGTGGCTGTACTGGCTCACCGTGGTGCTGGTGAGCGTGGTGGGCACCCAGATCACCGATTGGCTGAGCGACGGGCTGGGCGTCAGCCTGTATGCCAGCACCGCCGCCTTCGCCGCCGCGCTGGCGGCGATCTTCATCGTCTGGCACCGGATGGAGCGCACGCTGTCCATTCGCGATGTCTGCACGCCGAGGCGGGAGGGTTTCTATTGGACGGCCATCCTGTGCACCTTCGCGCTGGGGACGGCGGCCGGCGATCTGGCGACCGAGGCGCTTGGACTGGGCTTCACGCTGGGCGCGCTGGTGTTCGGCGCCTTGATCGCCGCGGCCTGCGCCGCCTGGCGCATGGGGGGCAACGCGGTGCTGACGTTCTGGCTGGCCTACATCCTGACCCGGCCTTTCGGCGCGGCGCTGGGCGACTGGCTGACCCAGGCCAAGGCTTATGGCGGCATCGGTATCGGGGCGATGTGGACCAGCGGCTTGTTCCTGTTGGTGATCGCCGTCCTGGTGGCCGCCGCGCAGATGGGGTGGTCCGGCCGCAAAGCCGCCGCGGCCGCCGAATGAGGTCTTTCATTTTCCCAGGAGCGATCATGCAACACTCTCACTCTTTCGGACGGACGGCCATGCTTGCCGCGTCCATCGTTCTGTTGGCTGGGGCGGCTGGGTGTTCCAGGCAGGGCGGCGCCGGCAAGGCTGCGGCCGCGCCAGCGGTTCACGCGCAGGCCTCCCGTCTGGGCGATCTGAGCGCCTTCCGCCGCATCGCCGCCGATGTGGCCGGCATTGTCGGCAAGGGGAACTTGCCGGCGGCGAAGGCGCGGATCAAGGATCTGGAACTGGCCTGGGATGCGGCGGAGGCCGGATTGAAGCCGAGGTCGGCCCAGGATTGGCATATGCTGGACAAGGCGATAGACCAGCGCGCTGGAAGCGCTGAGGGCCGATGCGCCCGATCCGGCCGACTGCAAGGCGGCGACGGCGGATTTGCTGCGGGCTTTCGATGGCGGCCAGAGAGGCGCTTGAGCGGGAACAAGCCTGCGGTGGGAAAACGCGGAGGAGGGGGATGAGGGTATTGCTGATCGAGGACGATCCGATGATAGGCGAGGCGGTCCAGGCCGCGCTGCGCGACGAGGGGCAGGCCGTCGATTGGGTGCGGGACGGGCGTTCCGCGCTGACGGCGCGGGGATGCCAGCACTATGATCTGGTCTTGCTCGATCTAGGCCTGCCGGGCAGGGATGGCCAGTCGGTGCTGGCCGCCATCCGCGCCGGCGGCGACGCGATTCCGCTGTTGGTCATCACCGCCCGCGACGGTCTGGACGACCGCTTGCGCGCGCTGGACGGCGGCGCGGACGACTACCTGGTCAAGCCGTTCGAGATGGCGGAGCTGCTGGCGCGCATGCGCGCGGTGCTCCGGCGCAAGGGCGGCAGCGCGGCGCCGCTACTGGGCAACGGCAAGGTGTCGCTGGACCCGGCCACGCGTATGGCGACGGTCGCCGGCGGCGAGCCGGTCCAGCTGTCCAATCGCGAATTCTCCCTGTTGCACGCGCTGTTGATGCGCCCGGGCGCCATCCTGTCGCGCGGCAGTCTGGAGGACCGCATCTATGGCTGGGGCGAAGAGGTGGAAAGCAACGCGGTCGAGTTTCTGATCCATTCGCTGCGCCGCAAGCTGGGAAGCGACGTGATCAAGAATGTCAGGGGGGCGGGATGGATGGTTTCAAAAGGCGCTTGAGCGAGTCGGTGCAACTGAGGCTGTCGTTCGCGCTGACCGTGGCCATCCTGCTGTTCGGCGTGGTGGCCGGGGTGTTTTCCTTTGCGTCCGCGCTCGACGAGGCGCATGAATTCCAGGACGACGTGCTGCGCCAGGTGGCCGCGCTGCTGGACAGGGAGCGGCTGCCGGCCGATTTTCCCGAAGGTGGCGCCCAGGGCGGAAACGAGGAGTCCAGGGTGATCGTGCAGCGGCTGGGAAGCTGGAGGCCGGCGGCGCCCGGGGTCGACGCCGGCGGCGTGCTGAGGCTGGAGAAATCCCTGCCGGACGGTTTGCAGACGGTGGAGACCAATGGCGAGAGCTTCCGCGTGCTGGTGCGGACGATGAAGGACGGGCAGCGGATCGCCGTCGCGCAGGAGGCCGGCTTTCGCGACGAACTCGCCCGGGACGGCGCGCTGCGCACGGTGATGCCTTTCCTGTTGCTGGTTCCGTTGCTGTTGCTGATGGTGGCCAAGCTGGTGCGGGGCATGTTCCGGCCCATCGCCGAGCTGTCCCGCGAAGTGGACCAGCGCGCGGAGCAGCAGCTGCATCCGCTGGACCCGGATGGCCTGCCGATGGAGATCAAGCCTTTCGTGTTGGCCATCAATCGCCTGCTGGAGCGCGTCGCGCAGTCGATGCGGGCGCAGCGGCGCTTTGTCGCGGATGCTGCCCACGAGTTGCGCTCGCCGCTGACCGCCTTGTCGCTGCAGGCGGAACGCCTGGCCGACGCCGAGATGTCCGAGGCGGCGCGGGAGCGCTTGTCCGTGTTGCGCGGCGGCATCGCGCGCGGGCGCAATTTGCTGGACCAGCTGCTGGCGCTGGCCCGGGCGCAATCGGCGACGGCGGCGCCGTCCGCGGTGTCTGTCACGGAGGTGTATCGCCGGGTACTGGAGGATTTGATGCCGCTGGCGGAGGCCAGGCATATCGACATCGGCGTCGAGGGCGGGAGCGATGCCTGGGTGTGGGCGGCCGAGCTGGATCTGTTCACGCTGCTGAGGAATCTGGCGGACAACGCGATCCGCTACACGCCGGCGGGCGGCCGGGTGGATCTGGCCGTCGGCGCGGCGGACGGGCGGGTGTTGTTGACGATAGACGATACCGGCCCCGGCATCCCCCGCGACGAGTGGGAGCGGGTGTTCGACCCTTTCTATCGCAGCCTGGGAAGCGGAGAGCAGGGGGCTGGGCTGGGCTTGTCCATCGTGCGCACCATCGCCGAGCGGATCGGCGCGCGGGTCAGCCTGTCCTTCCGCGACGAGGCCGGCCAGTCCGGTCTGCGGGTGTCGGTCAGCATGCCGGCGGCGCGCGGGATTTGACGCGCGGGCGATGATTTCTGGCCGCTAAGTTCCGGCTAAGTCTGGCCTGCTAAGTTGCAATGGCATGATGCTGGGCGTGCGTCCCGCATTGCGCGTTTCGCGTTCGAATCCTTTCGGGAGACACACCATGATGATCGCCTCGGTTTCCGCCCAGGTCCCGCAGACCGCATTGACAGCAGACGCCGCGCCCGCAGCCGCGCCGCAACCGCAGACGCAAGCTCAACCCGCCCAGCCGGTGGCGCAGGAAAAGGTCACCATCAGCAGCGCGGCCCGGGCCTTGCAGGAGCTGGCGGAAACGGCCACGCAAACCGCCAAGGAGGCCCAGAGCGGGGATAGGCAGGCCCAGCGCAAGCTGGCGGCGGAAGAGGCGCGGCGGGCCGCGCGCTGATTCGGGAGGCCGGTCTGCGTGACGCGGGCCGGCCGTCGGTAATCGCGGCATCCGTTCTTTGGCGCGGCGGATTCGGGCGGCTGGGCGCTGCTTGCCCATTATCGCCCGGCAGTATTTGATCATCGGACCGGATTATCTTTCAGAAGGCCGCGCGTCGATTGGCCGGAGGTATTCTTTTCTCCGCGGCGGTTTTTCATATTCATCCGCCTTGCGAAGGCGATGGGCGCCGTATGAGAAGTCGCGGGAGGCGAAGCGATGGCTTTATTGCTGTAACTATTTGAATCAAATCGTTAATTGTGGAAAGTTTTCTTTTGGGCGGTATTTGCGGCGACGGTGCCCGCGAATGGTTGAATCCGCCGCCCTTTACCGGTGTTCGCGTTACCTCTTCCGGATTGGGTGGGCTGTGATTTCGGTTTTTATCCGGAAGCGCGCCTGAGTCGCCGCCGGCGTTGATATCCGGCTTGCCCGGGCTTGGCGATCGGCCGCAGAATTTTTTAAAAAAGTCTTGTCAGGAAGAATGCCGCACGGTATAGTTCGTCTCTCTGTGACGAGCGATGCAAATCGCGAATCCAGATAGGCGATGTTGGCGGTTAGCTCAGTTGGTAGAGCATCGGATTTTGATTCCGAGGGTCACAGGTTCGAGCCCTGTACCGCCTGCCAGGAATTACGAAAAGCCCCGGATGAAAATCCGGGGCTTTTTCATTGCGGCTGCCGGCGCGGTCGCGGCAACGGGGTCCCTGCGGGGGCCCCGTTTTGCTATTGGCCGGCGGCCAGCAGCGGCGAGTAGCCGAGCTCGCGCAGTTTCTTCATCGCCTCGTCCGCTTCGGCGCGGTTCTTGAACGGTCCGAGTTGCACGCGGGTGACGGTGTGGGCGGCGATGCCGTGTTTCTGCAGATCGCGAACCAGTTTCTGCGCATTGCCTATGCTGGAGAACAGGCCCAGCTGCACCTGGTAGCCGACCGAGCTGCCGGCCGGTTCCGCCTTGGCCGGAGCGGGCGGGGCCGCGCTCGCTGCCGGCGCGCTATTGGCGGTGACGGTCGGCGCGACGGTCGGCGTCGTATTGGCGGCTGCGGGCGCCGGAGCGGTGTTGCCGCCCGGCGCGGTCGATGTGGGCGGTGTTGCGGCTCTGGCCTGCGCCTGGTGCGCCGGCGGATTCGTCTTGGCGGGCGCCGGGCCGTGGCTGGCGCGTTCGCCGGCTGCCTGGCGGGTCGCCGCCTGTTGATTGGCTATCGCCGGCGTCTTGCTCAGGTCCGGCGTCTGCGGGCTGTTCGCGGCCGGGGTCGCCGGCGCGTGGCTGGCGGTGTCGGCGGCGGGCGCGCTGCTCTGGACCGTCGGCGCGCTGGCGGCCTGCGGCGCGGGGGCGGTCGCGGCGGTGTCCGGCGCGGCGGCCGGCTTGATGATCTTGCCGGAGCTCGGACTTTGCGCGTCGCTGCTCATCTCCTGCTTCGGCTTGGTCAGCGCGTCCATCAGCGGGATCGCGGCCAGCGCGACGGCAACCAGGCCGCCGGCGAACCAGAGCCGCTTTTTCAGCTTGCTGTTGAGGTCGGATTCTTCGCCGCCGTCGGCCGGCGTCTGCTGTTGGTTTTGTTCGCGCATGGTGCCTGAGTGGAATGTGCAGCACGTGTTTGAAAACACTGCTAAAATATCGGGTTCGTCAGAATTGGGTAACCCGAGTGGCCGCATAATACTCAAGTTTAGCCACTTGTCTTGTCGTTAGGGAGAATTTATATGGCAATTGAACGTACCTTGTCCATCGTGAAGCCGGATGCCGTAGCGAAGAACGTAATCGGCAAAATTTACGATCGTTTCGAATCCGCCGGCCTGAAGATCGTTGCCGCCAAGATGAAGCAACTGTCCCGCGCCGAAGCCGAAGGCTTCTATGCCGTGCACAAAGAGCGCCCGTTCTTCAAGGATCTGGTCGACTTCATGGTTTCCGGCCCGGTGATGATCCAGGCGCTGGAAGGCGAGAACGCCGTGCTGAAGAACCGCGAACTGATGGGCGCCACCGATCCGAAGAAGGCTGAAGCCGGCACCATCCGCGCCGATTTCGCCGAGTCGATCGACGCCAATGCCGTTCACGGTTCCGACAGCGTTGAAAACGCTGCCATCGAAGTGGCCTACTTCTTCGCCGCTTCGGAAATCAGCTCCCGCTGATTGCCGCTGTAGTTGAATGACCGGAGGTCGCCGCTGCCGGCGGCCTCTTTTGCCTGTTGAGGATTGCATGAAAACCAACCTGCTCGACTTCAATCTGGACCAGCTGACGCAGCACTTTGCCGAGATGGGCGAGAAGCCCTTCCGCGCCAAGCAGGTGATGCGCTGGATGCACCAGATGGCCGAAGACGATTTCGACGCGATGACCGACCTCGCCAAGAGCCTGCGCGCCAAGCTGCACGAGCGCGCCGAGGTGGGCGTGCCGTCGCTGATGACCGGGCAGGAGTCCAGTGATGGCACCCGCAAGTGGCTGCTCGACGTCGGCACCGGCAACGGTGTGGAAACCGTGTTCATTCCGGAAGACGAGCGCGGCACCTTGTGCGTGTCATCCCAGGTGGGTTGCGCGCTGGAGTGCACGTTCTGCTCCACCGGCCGCCAGGGATTCAATCGCAACTTGTCCACCGCCGAGATCATCGGCCAGCTGTGGTGGGCGAACAAGGCGATGGGCGTGACGCCGAAGAACGAACGCGTCGTGTCCAATGTGGTGATGATGGGCATGGGCGAGCCGCTGGCCAATTTCGACAATGTGGTCAGCGCGATGCAGATCATGCTGGACGACCACGGTTACGGCCTGTCCCGCCGCCGCGTGACGCTGTCGACCTCCGGCCTGGTGCCGCAGATGGACCGGCTGCGCGAGGAATGCCCGGTGGCGCTGGCGGTGTCGCTGCATGCGCCGAACGACGCGATCCGCGACGTGATCGTGCCGATCAACAAGAAATATCCGTTGTCGGAGCTGATGGCCGCCTGTAGCCGCTATCTGGAAAAGGCGCCGCGAGATTTCATCACCTTTGAATATGTGATGCTTGACGGGGTCAACGATAGGCCGGAACATGCTCGCCAGCTGCTGGAATTGGTCAGGGACGTGCCGTGCAAGTTCAATCTGATTCCGTTCAACCCGTTCCCTAACTCGGGTTATGATCGCTCCAGCAACAACGCGATTCGCATTTTCCGTGAAATTCTGCAAGAACAAGGATACGTGGTGACCGTGCGCAAGACCCGCGGCGACGATATCGACGCGGCCTGCGGCCAGCTTGCCGGCCAGGTGCAGGACAAGACGCGGCGCCAGGCCAAGTGGACGCAGATCATCGAGGATAGAAAACTATGACGTCATGGCGGGGGTGGTTGGCTGGATGGCTGTTGGCATTTGGCATCGCCGCCCCCGCCGTGGCGGCGAGCAATCCGCACGAATTGGCCAGGGTGCGCAGTCAGCTGGCCGTCGAATACGCCAAGATAGGCAATCTGAAGGCGGCGCTGGACAATGCCAACCAGGCGGTGGCGGCCGACTCGTCCTATGTGACCGGCTATGTCACCCGCGCCTACGTGCTCGGCTTGCTGAGGCAGGACGGCCAGGCCGAGAGCGATTTTCAGCAGGCCCTGCGTCTGGATCCGGCCAGCCCGGAAGCCAATAATAATTACGGCCTGTTCCTGTGCGAGCACGGACGGGTCCAGGATTCGCTGGCGCTGTTCCAGAAGGCGCTGGCCAATCCATTGTATGATTCGCCGCAGTCGGCCTATCTGAACCTGGGGCGCTGCAGCGCCAAGCTGGGGCAGACCGACCAGGCCAACGACTATTTGCTGAGCGCCTTGCGCGCGGCCCCGGACTTCGCGCCGGCGCTGCGCGAGCTGGCCGAGATGCATCTGGGACTCGGTAACGCCAAGCTGGCCGCGTTTTATTTCGCCCGCCTGCACCGCGGCTCGGACGGCCTGGACGCGCCCGACTGGTGGCTGGGAGCCAGAATCGCCCGAAAGACCGGCGACGGCGCGCTGGAGCGGGAATGCGAGAACGCGCTGAAGAACCGGTATCCGGACTCTAGAGAAACACAACTGCTGTTGAGTGGAAGCTGAGGATGGAAGAAAAAATCGAACATCACGACGCGTCGGCGCCAGGCGGCATCGGCGCCCGTTTGCGGGCCGCTCGCGAGGAGGCCGGCCTGGGCCTGGGGGAAGTGGCCGACAGGCTGAAGCTGTCGATGAGGCAGCTTGAGGCGATAGAGCGCGACGATTTCGCCGCCTTGCCCGGCGCGACCTTCGTCCGCGGCTTCGTCCGTAATTACGCCCGTTTTCTGGAAGTCGATCCGGCGCCGCTGATGCAAGCTCTGGAACAACATTTCCCTTCCGCGGTCAATGATGTGGCCAACTTGGTCAAGGGCACGGCGGCGCGCGAGCATGCCGAGGAGCCGGACGAGGAGGAAGAGGAGGCGTCTTCCGGCGATGGCGGCAAATGGGCGCTGCTGTTGCTGCTTGTCGCGGGGCTGGCCGGCGGCGGTTACTGGTACGTCAATCGCGACGATTCGCCGATCAAGGCCGCGGCCGAACGCGCGGCGAATGAACTGGCGCCGATGCTGACCGAACAGTCGTCCGCGCCGGTGGCCAGCGCGGCGGCTTCGACGCCGGCGAAGGCGGTCCTGGCCGCCAAGCCGGCCTCCGCGCCGACGATTGCCGCGACAACGCCCAAGCCGGCGGCGTCGGCTGCCCTGGCCGCGGTCAAACCGACGGCCAGCGCGCCGGCCAAGCTGCTCAAGGCGCAGCCGGCCAGCGCGCCGCAGGCCCTGGGCTCCGATCGCGTCAGCGTCAACGTCAAGGATGCGGCCTGGGTCTCGGTGCAGGACGCCAATGGCCGCAGGCTGATCTACAAGGTGCTGCAGCCGGGCGATTCGACCGAGGTGACCGGCGCGGCGCCATTCAAGGTGGTGGTCGGCAACGCCGATCAGGTCGAGTTGAGCTACAACGGCAAGCCGGTGGACCTCTCCGACAAGATTCGCGGCACCACCGCCAAGATTCAACTCAAGTGATGCAGGGTAGCGAATGGATAGCGTGAACATCGCGCGCCGTTCCACCCGCCTGGTGCGGGTGGGACATGTTTTGGTGGGATCGGCCGCGCCGGTGATGGTCCAGTCTATGACCAATACCGACACCGCCGACGCGGCGGCCACCGCCGAGCAGGTGTACCAGCTGGCCGAAGCCGGCTCCGAGGTGGTGCGCATCACCGTCAACTCGCCGGAGGCGGCGGCGCGCGTGGCGGAAATCCGCCAGCGTCTCGACGATCTGGGCTGCGAGGTGCCGCTGGTCGGCGACTTCCACTTCAACGGCGACCGCCTGCTGAAGGAGTTTCCGGACTGCGCGAAGGCGCTGGCCAAGTACCGGATCAATCCGGGCAATGTCGGCAAGGGCGCGAAGGGCGACGACAAGTTCGCCTTCATGATCCGCACCGCGATGGAATACGACAAGGCGGTGCGCATCGGCGTCAACTGGGGCAGTCTGGATCAGGCGCTGCTGGCGCGGATGATGGACGCCAACAACCGCGCCCAGGCCCCGTTGCCGCTGCCCAAGCTGATGCAGGAGGCGCTGATCGTGTCGGCGCTGGAGTCGGCCGAGAAGGCGGTGGAGATCGGCCTGTCGCCGGACAACATCATCCTGTCGTGCAAGGTCAGCAATGTGCAGGACCTGATCAGCGTCTACCGCGAGCTGGGCGGTCGTTGCGACTACCCGCTGCACCTGGGCCTGACCGAGGCCGGTATGGGCAGCAAGGGCATCGTCGCCTCCAGCGCCGCGCTGGCGGTATTGCTGCAGGAAGGCATAGGCGACACGATACGGATCTCGCTGACGCCGCAGCCGGGCGAGGCGCGCACCAAGGAAGTGGTCGTCGCGCAGGAGCTGCTGCAGACCATGGGCCTGCGCAGCTTCACGCCGCTGGTCACCGCCTGTCCGGGCTGCGGCCGCACCACCAGCACCTTCTTCCAGGAGCTGGCCGACCATATTCAGAGCTATCTGCGCGAGCAGATGCCGATCTGGCGGTTGCAGTATCCGGGCGTGGAGGACATGAAGGTCGCGGTGATGGGCTGCGTGGTCAACGGACCCGGCGAGTCGAAGCTGGCCGACATCGGCATCTCGCTGCCGGGCACCGGCGAAGTGCCGGTGGCGCCGGTCTATGTCGACGGCCAGAAGGATGTGACGCTGAAGGGCGACAACATCCCGGCTGAGTTCACCGCCATCGTCGACAACTACGTCAAGACCCGTTACGGCGAGGGCGGCGCCAAGCGCCGCGAGGACGGCGGCAGCCGCACCATCCCGATCCGGCCTATCCCGTCGGCGAAGGTCTGACGAAAACAGAATTCAGCGGATACAAGAAGATAGCAATGGCTCAGAAATACCAAGCGGTCAAAGGCATGAACGATGTGCTGCCGGCCGAATCCTACCAGTGGGAATACTTTGAAGAGGTGCTGCGCAAGCTGCTGGCCGACTACGGCTATCAGAACATCCGCACCCCCATCGTCGAGGGCACGCCGCTGTTCGTGCGTTCCATCGGCGAGGTGACCGACATTGTCGAGAAGGAAATGTACACCTTCATCGACAGCCTAAACGGCGACAGCCTGACGCTGCGCCCGGAAGGCACCGCCGGCACGCTGCGCGCGGTGGTAGAGCACAATTTGCTGTACAACGCCACGCCCAAGCTGTGGTACATGGGCCCGATGTACCGCCACGAACGCCCGCAGAAGGGCCGCTACCGCCAGTTCCACCAGGTGGGCGTGGAGGCGCTGGGCCTCGCCGGTCCGGACATAGACGCCGAAATCATCGCGATGACCGCCGATCTGTGGCGCCGGCTGGGCATCAGCCAGTACGTGCGGCTGGAGATCAACTCGCTGGGCAACGCCGCGGAGCGCGCCGCCCACCGCGAGGCGCTGATCGCCTATCTGGAACGCCACGTCGACATCCTGGACGAGGACGGCAAGCGCCGGATGCACAGCAATCCGTTGCGGGTGCTGGACACCAAGAACCCGGCGCTGCAGGAAATGGCCAACGCCGCGCCCAAGCTGTCCGACTACCTGGGCGAGGAGTCGCGCGCCCACTACGAGGGCTGGAAGGCGATGATCGCCGCGCTGGGCCTCGAATACATCGAGAATCCGCGCCTGGTGCGCGGCCTCGACTACTACAACCGCTCGGTGTTCGAGTGGGTGACCAGCGAGCTGGGCGCCCAGGGCACCGTCTGCGCCGGCGGCCGCTACGACGGCCTGATCGAGCAGCTGGGCGGCAAGGCCGCGTCCGGCATCGGTTTCGGCATGGGCATGGAGCGCGTGTTGCTGCTGCTGCAGGACAAGGGCCTGTTGCCGGCGCAGCGCAGCGTCGACGTCTTCCTGGTCAACCAGGGCGAGGGCGCCGGCCTGTACTCGATGAAGCTGGCGCAAAGCCTGCGCGCCGCCGGTTACGCGGTGGTGCAGCACCTGGGCGAAGGCAGCTTCAAGTCGCAGATGAAAAAGGCCGATGCCAGCGGCGCCGAATTCGCGCTGATCGTCGGTGAAAACGAAATCCAGGCCGGTCAGGTGGTGGTGAAGGCGCTGCGCGCCGAAGCCGCCCAGCAGACCGTGGCGGCCGATGCGGTTCTGGCCACCCTCGCCACTCTGAAAGCTTGATAGGAAGGGGGAACGCGATGGCGTTCGACTTGCAGGAACAGGAACAGATCGATTCTCTGAAGGTATTCTGGCAACAGTGGGGCAAGCTGATCGGCGGCGCGGTGCTGGCCCTCAGTCTTGGCTATCTGGGCTACAAGGCCTACGGCATGTACCAGCGCGGGCAGTCCGAGAAGGCCGCGGTCGCCTACGAGGCCGTCGACGACGCGGTGGCCGCCAAGGACATCGCCAAGCTGAAGGCCGCGATCCAGCAGCTGCAGGGCGAATACGCCGGCACCGTCTACGCCAGCCGCGGCGCGCTGGTGCTGGCCAAGGCCGCTTTCGACAAGAACGACGCGGCGCTGGCCGAAAGCCAGCTGCAGTGGGTGCTGAAGAACGGCAACGACGTCGAGCTGCAGGCCATCGCGCGCCTGCGCCTGGCCTCCTTGTTGCTGGACCAGAAGAAGTACGAGGGCGCGATCGGCGAGCTGAGCCAGGAACATCCGGCGGCCTTCGACGCGCAGTATCTCGAATTGAAGGGCGACGTCTTCGTCGCCAAGGGCGACAGCGCCGCCGCGCGCGACGCCTACAAGGCCGCCCTGGCCAAGCTGGTGGAGGAAAGCCCGAACCGCCAGCTGGTGCAAACCAAGCTCGACGCGCTGGGAGGCTGACCGAATGCGCCGCCATCTGTTGTTCACCGCGATGATGTCGTCCCTGCTGCTGGCCGGTTGCGCCAGCTGGTTCGAGGGTTCCTCCCAATTCCAGCCGACGCCGCTCGCGACGATCAAGCCGCTGCAGACGCTGGACGTCAAGTGGACCTTGTCCCAGGCGGCGCCGGCCGCCAGCTTCCTGCCGGTTTACGCCAACGGCAATGTGGTGACCGCCGACGCCGAAGGCCGCATCCGCAGCGTGGACGCGCTGTCCGGCCGCGTGCAGGCCGACGTGGCGCTGAAGCGCGCGCTGGCCAGCGGCGTCGCCGTCAGCGGCGACACCGTGCTGGTCGGCACGCAGGACGCCAAGCTGCTGGCCGTCGACCGCGCCAGCGGCAAGATAGCGTGGGAGCAGCCGCTGACCAGCCTGCTGCTGGAGCCGCCGCAGATCGCCGGCGGCATCGTCGTCGTGCGCACCAACGACGCCCGTCTGACCGGCTTCAACCTGACCGACGGCAAGCAGCAGTGGTCGCAGGCCAATGTGCTGCCGCAGCTGACCGTGCGCAACAACGGCTCGATGCAGGCGGTGGGCAAGGAGGCGGTGATGGTCGGGCAGGCCGGCGGCCGGCTCGACATCGTCAATCCGCTGACCGGCAACGTGCTGTGGCAGGGCGCGGTCGCCACGCCACGCGGCGCCACCGAGCTGGAGCGCGTCACCGACGTCACCAGCCGGCCGGCCTTCGACGGCAGCCAGGTGTGCGCGGTGGCCTATCAGGGCCGCGTGGCCTGCTTCGACGCCCGCAGCGGCAGCCTGCAGTGGGCGCGCGAAGTCTCGTCCAGCCGCGGCGTGGCATTGGACGCGCGCAACGTCTACGTCACCGCCGAGGACGGCTCGATCTGGGCTTACGACCGTCAGAGCGGCCGCAACGTCTGGAAGAACGACGACCTCAAGTACCGCAATGTCTCCGGCCCCGCGCTGATTGGGCGCTTCGTGCTGGTAGTGGATGGCGAAGGCTACGCCCATCTGCTATCCAACGAGAGCGGCAGCATTGTCGGACGTAACAAGATCGGTACCTCCGGGCCGGTCAATCAACCGGTGTCGCTTGGCTCCTCCGCCCTGATTCAGGGACAGGACGGCCGCCTGGCGATGCTGAATCTGGGATAAGCAGTTTTAGATGAAACCTACCGTAGCGCTGGTCGGCCGCCCCAATGTGGGCAAGTCGACCCTTTTCAACCGGCTGACCCGCAGCCGCGACGCCCTGGTCGCCGACCAGCCGGGCCTGACGCGTGACCGCCACTACGGCCAAGGCCGCGTCGGCGAGAAACCGTACCTGGTGGTCGATACCGGCGGCTTCGAGCCGGTGGTCGACGAAGGCATTCTGTTCGAGATGGCCAAGCAGACGCTGCAGGCCGTCGACGAGGCCGATGCCGTGGTCTTCCTGGTCGACGGCCGCGCCGGTCTGACGCCGCAGGACAAGATCATCGCCAACCGCCTGCGCCAGCTGGATCGTCCGGTGTTCCTGGCCGTCAACAAGGCCGAGGGCATGAAGCACGCGATCGCTGGCGCCGAGTTCCATGAGCTGGCGCTGGGCGAGCCGCTGGTGGTCTCGGCCGCCCACGGCGACGGCGTGCGCGAACTGATGGAGCTGGTGCTGGAAGGCTTCCCCGACGAAGTCGAGGAAGAGGACAGCCGCCACCCGAAGTTCGCGGTGATCGGCCGCCCCAATGTCGGCAAGTCGACGTTGGTCAACGCCATCCTCGGCGAAGAGCGGGTGATCGCCTTCGACCAGGCCGGCACCACTCGCGACAGCATCTATATTGATTTTGAGCGAGAAGGCCATACCTATACCATCATCGACACCGCCGGCGTGCGCCGTCGCGCCAAGGTCAACGAGATGCTGGAGAAGTTTTCCGTCATCAAGACGATGAAGGCGATCGAAGACGCCAACGTCGCGGTGCTGGTGCTGGACGCGCAGCTGGACATTTCCGAGCAGGACGCGACCATCGCCGGCTTCGCGCTGGAAGCGGGCCGGGCCTTGGTGGTGGCGGTCAACAAGTGGGACAATCTGGACGGCGAACAGAAGGAAAACGTGCGCCGCGAGATCGCCCGCAAGCTGAACTTCCTGGATTTCGCAAAGTTTCATTACATCTCGGCCATTGAAGGCCGCGGTGTGGCAGACTTGTTCAAGTCCATCGACGAGGCCTACCGCGCGGCGATGGCCAAGCTGGCGACGCCGAAGCTGACGCGGGTGCTGCAAGTGGCGCTGGAACGCCAGCAGCCGCCGCGTGCGGGCCTGATCCGCCCGAAGATGCGCTACGCGCACCAAGGCGGCCAGAACCCGCCGATTATCGTCGTGCACGGCAACGCGCTCGACAATATACCGGCCAGTTACACCCGTTATCTGGAACATACGTTCCGCAAGGTGTTCAAACTGCAGGGCACGCCGCTGAGAGTGCAGTACAAGTCGTCGGACAATCCGTTCGACAACGACGAGAAGGACAAGCCGCGGGCCAAGGCCAAGCCGATGTCCAAAATGCGGGGCAGGGAAAAGGAAGTTCGCTACGGCAAGAACAGCAAGAAATAGTACGACGGAATGTTTTCTGCTAAAAATAAGCAGGCCGCCGCGCTGTTCGCTGTACAGTTAATACAACAATCAACGATTCGGAGAAAAACGAATGAGCTCTAAAGGGCAAATGTTACAAGACCCGTTCCTGAACATCCTGCGCAAGGAACACGTGCCGGTCTCCATCTACCTGGTCAACGGCATCAAGTTGCAGGGTCAGGTCGAATCTTTCGACCAATACGTCGTCCTGTTGAAGAATACGGTGACCCAGATGGTTTACAAACACGCCATCTCCACCGTGGTTCCGGCCCGTCCGGTCAACATCCCGCACGAACATCCGGTGCAAAAGCAGGAACAGGCGCAGGACGCGTAAGCCGTCTTCGCTCCGCCGATCGGGCCGATTGGCCGCATCCCAGGATGTGGTCATTCGGCCTTTGTCGTTTATCGCCGTACTCAATATGGTGTAGCAAACAGTGTTTGATCGTCCCGACTTAGGCGACCAGGCCATCCTGGTCAGCCTGGATTTTGGTGATGCCGACTATCAGGAAAGCGTCGCGGAATGCGCCGAGCTGGTGCGCGGCAGCAAGGTGGAAATCCTGGGCATGGTGCAGGGCAAGCGCCAGCGGCCCGACGCCGCGCTGTTCGCCGGCAAGGGCAAGGTGGAAGAGATAGCCGTCATGGCGCGGGCGACCGGCGCCAATGTGGTGATCTTCAACCACGCGCTGTCGCCGGGCCAGGAGCGCAATCTGGAGCGCGCGCTGCAGTGCCGCGTGATAGACCGCAACAGCCTGATCCTCGACATCTTCGCCCAGCGCGCCCGCAGCCACGAGGGCAAGCTGCAGGTGGAGCTGGCCCAGCTGTCCCATCTGTCGACCCGGCTGGTGCGCGGCTGGACCCACCTGGAGCGGCAGAAGGGCGGCGTCGGCCTGCGCGGCCCCGGCGAGACGCAGCTGGAAACCGACCGCCGTCTGCTCGGCATCCGCGTCAAGGCCTTGAAGGACAGGCTGGTCCAGGTGCAGAAGCAGCGCAGCACCCAACGCAGGAGCCGCAACCGCGCCGGCGTCGTCTCGGTGTCCATCGTCGGCTATACCAACGCCGGCAAGTCCACCTTGTTCAACGCGCTGACCAAGGCCAACATCTACACTGCGGACCAGCTGTTCGCGACGCTGGACACCACCAGCCGCAAACTGTTTCTGAATCACGATTGCTCGGTGGTGCTGTCGGACACCGTCGGTTTCATCCGCGATCTGCCGCACACGCTGGTGGCGGCCTTCCGCGCGACGCTGGAGGAGACGGTGCAGGCGGATCTCTTGCTGCACGTGGTCGACTGCGCCAGCGAGACGCGCGAGACGCAGATCGACGAGGTCAACAAGGTGCTGGCCGAGATCGACGCCGACGGCATCCCGCAGCTGATCGTGTGGAACAAGAGCGACCTGCGCGAGCTGCCGCCGGAGATAGAACGCGACGACGAGGGCCGCATCGTCGCGGTGCGAGTGTCGGCTTTGCGTGGCGAGGGTCTGGAACTCTTGCGCGAGGCGATTGCCGAACGGGTGCAAGTTTCCGCAAACAACCATAAAGAACCATACGAGCATGTCGCAGAATGACCCGAACCGTGGCCGCAACGGCCAGAATGGGCCACCGGACCTCGATGAAGTGTTCCGTGATCTGAACAGAAAACTTTCCCGCCTGCTTGGCGCCAAGCCCGGCGGCGGCGGCGGCCGTCCCGGCGGGACGGCGACGCCGCCGTCGTACGGCAGGGGCGCGGCCGCGGTGGCCGGCGTGCTGGCCGCCTTGTGGCTGGCCAGCGGCTTCTACATCGTTGACGCCCGCGAGGAGGGCGTGGTGCTGAGGCTGGGCAGCTACAACCGCGTGACCGAGCCCGGCCTGCAATGGCATGCGCCCTACCCGTTCGAGAAGGCCGAGATCGTCAACCTGACCGAGTTGCGCAGCATCGAGGTCGGCTATCGCGGCAGCGCGCAGAACCGCGTGCCGGAAGAGTCGCTGATGCTGACATCGGACCAGAACATCATCGACGTGCAGTTGTCGGTGCAATACGACATCAAGGACGCGCGCGCCTTCCTGTTCAACAACGCCGCGCGCGAGCGCGACGGCAAGGACCTGGTCAAGCAGGCGGCCGAGACCGCGATCCGCGAAGTGGTTGGTCGCAACAAGGTGGACTTCGTGCTGAACGAGGGCCGCGCCCAGATCGCCGCCGACGCCCGCAAGCTGATCCAGGAGGTGCTGGACCGCTACCGGGCCGGCATCCGAGTCGCCAAGGTCAACATCAACGACGTGCAGCCGCCGCAGCCGGTGCTGGCGGCGTTCGACGACGCGGTCAAGGCGGGACAGGACAAGGACAAGCTGCTGAACGAGGGGATGGCCTACGCCAACGAGGTGGTGCCGAAGGCCAAGGGCATGGCTTCGCGACTGGTGCAGGAAGCGGAAGGCTACCAGCAGCAGGTGGTCGAGCGCGCCCAGGGCGATGCCGAGCGTTTCAAACAGGTGTTGCCTGAATACAACAAGGCGCCCAAGGTCATGCGCGACCGTCTCTACCTGGACATGATGCAGCAGATCATGAACAACAGCAGCAAGGTGCTGGTGGACCAGAAGGGCGGCAACAGCCTGCTCTACCTGCCGCTGGACAAGCTGACCCAGATGGCCTCGCCGGCCGCTGTCGCGCCGGCGCCGTCCTCCGCCAACCCGACTCCGGCCCAGCCGGCCTCGCCGCCGGCGGCGAAGAACGGGCGCGACGCGTCGCGCGGTCGTGATTTCTTTGGAGCGGAGCGATGACTGAAAGACTGATTCCCATGCTGACGGCGGCGGTCGGTGTGCTGTTCATCGCCAGCCTGTCGCTGTTTACCGTCGATCAGCGCCAGTACGCGCTGGTTTTCCAGTTCGGCGAAGTGGTGAAGGTGATCTCCGAGCCGGGCATGCAGTTCAAGATTCCGCTGCTGCAGAATGTCCGCTATTTCGATCGCCGCGTGCAGACGATAGACGCCGAGGCGCCGGAGCTGTTCAACACCCGCGAGAAGAAAAACGTGCTGGTCGACAGCTTCGTCAAATGGCGTGTTGTGGATGTGTCACAGTTCTACAAGAGCGTCGGTTCCGAGACCGCCGCGGTCGCGCGCTTGAAGCAAACCATCAATGACGGCCTGCGCGCCGAGTTCGGCCAGAAGACCGTCGCCGACGTCATTTCCGGCCAGCGCGACCTGGTCATGGAGACGGTTCGCAAGCGCGCGGACGCAGATGCGCGTAAAATAGGCGTGGAAATTCTCGACGTACGCTTAAAACGCGTCGATTTTCCGGATAAAATAAGCAGTTCCGTCTACGACCGCATGCAGTCCGAGCGCCGTACGGTGGCCAGCCAGCTGCGCAGCGAGGGTTCAGCCGACGCCGAGCGCGTCAGGGCCGAAGCCGACAAGCAGCGCGACGTGATCCTGGCCGAGGCCTACCGCAAGGCGCAGGAGCTGAAGGGCGCCGGCGACGCCAAGGCGGCGGCGATCTACGCCGACGCTTACGGCAAGAACCCGGAGTTCTACGCCTTCTGGCGCAGCATGGACGCGTACAAGGAGTCGTTCAAGAACAAGAGCGACGTGCTGGTGCTCGATCCGAGCAGCGATTTCTTCAAATACCTGAAGAATCCGCAGGCAGGACAGGGCAAGGGCAAGTAGGCGACAATTTGATATACGAGAACACTGGCCGGGGCGACCTGGCCAGTTTGCTGATGACAAGGCGGGTCGCACCCCGCCTTTTATTCTGTTGAAGACGAAATGCGCAATTGGCTGTTACCCGAATACATCGCCGACATCCTGCCGGCCACCGCCCGCCAGGTCGAGTCGGCCAAGGCCGCGATGCTGGAAGGCTTCCGCGTGGCTGGCTACGAGCTGGTGCTGCCGCCGCTGATCGAGTACATCGACTCGCTGGTCAGCGAGGGCGACGTCACGCTGGATCTGAAAACCTTCAAGCTGGATGACCAGCTGTCCGGACGCCAGCTGGGCCTGCGCGCCGACATCACGCCGCAGGTGGCGCGCATCGACGCCCACCTGCTCGGCGGGCGCACCGGCGTGACCCGGCTGTGCTATGCCGGCAGCGTGGTGCACAGCCGTCCGTCCGGCCTGACCAGCTCGCGCGAGCCGCTGCAGGTCGGCGCCGAATTGTACGGCTATGCCGGCATCGAGGCCGATCTGGAGATCATCGCGCTGATGCTGTCGACGCTGGAGAACGCCGGCGTGAAACAGCTGAGGCTGGATGTCGGCCACATCGCCATCTACCGCGGCCTGGCCGCGGCGGCCGGCCTCGCGCCGGAAGTGAGCCGCGAGCTGTTCGGCCTGTTGCAGAACAAGGACGCCGCCGGCATCGCCTCGCTGGTGGCCGGCGTCGCCGAGCCGTACAAGAGCGCCTTCCTGGCGCTGCCGGAGCTGTATGGCCCGGCGGCGGTGCTGGAGAAGGCGCGCACCCGGCTGCCGTCGCTGCCGGAAGTGGAGCTGGGCCTGATGCAGCTGTCGGCGATCGCCCGCGCGATGGAGGGCAGGGCGGAGCTGAGCTTCGACCTGGCCGAGCTGCGCGGCGACTTCTACCATACCGGTCTGATGTTCGCGGCGTACGCGCCGGGCTGGTCCGACGCGATCGCCCGCGGCGGCCGCTACGACAATGTCGGCCGCCGCTTCGGCCGCGCCCGTCCGGCCACCGGTTTCAGCCTGGATCTGCGCGACCTGCTGCGCATCCTGCCGGAGCGCGACTCCAGCCGCGGCATCCGCGTCGCGGCGCGCGATCTGCCCGCCGCCGCGGCCGAGGTGGCGCGCCTGCGCGCCGGCGGCGAGATGGTGGTGGTCGATTACCTGGGTGAATCCGCGGCCGCGCTGAACTGCGACCGCGAGCTGGTGCTTGCCGCCGATGGCTGGCAGCTGGCGCCGTTTAACTGACTTTTTGTTTGAATCCGACTGAAGAAGAGGTTTTTTCCAATGTCCAAGAACGTTGTCGTGATTGGCACCCAATGGGGTGACGAAGGCAAGGGCAAGATCGTTGACTGGCTGACCGACCACGCGCGCGCCGTCGTGCGTTTCCAGGGCGGCCACAATGCCGGCCACACCCTGTGGGTGAATGGCAAGAAGACCGTCGTCCGCCTGGTGCCGTCCGGCATTCTGCGCCCGGACGTCGAGTGCTTCATCGGCAACGGCGTGGTGCTGTCGCCGGAAGCGCTGCTGAAAGAAATCGACGAGCTGGAGGCCGCCGGCGTCAACGCCTCGGCCCGTCTGAAGATCGCCGAGGGTTGCCCGCTGATCCTGCCGTACCACATCGCGCTGGACCAGGCGCGCGAAGCCGCCAAGGGCGATGCCAAGATCGGCACCACCGGCCGCGGCATCGGCCCGTGCTACGAGGACAAGGTCGCGCGCCGCGCGCTGAAGGTCATCGACCTGTTCGATCCGGCCCGCTTCGAGACCAAGCTGAAGGAAAACGTAGACTACTACAACTTCCTGCTGACCCAGCTGTTCAAGGCCGAGCCGGTTAGCTACGAGGCGATCCTGGCCGACACCATGAAGATGGCCGAGCGCATCAAGCCAATGGTGGCCGACGTGTCGCGCACGCTGTACGACCTGAACGAAGCCGGCACGCCTATCCTGTTCGAAGGCGCGCAGGGCACGCTGCTGGACATCGACCACGGCACCTATCCGTACGTGACCTCGTCCAACTGCGTCGCCGGCGCCGCCGCGCCGGGCGCCGGCGTGCCGCCGCAGATGCTCAACTACGTGCTGGGCATCGTCAAGGGCTACGCCACCCGCGTCGGCTCCGGTCCGTTCCCGACCGAGCAGGAAAACGAAATCGGCGCCTTCCTGGCCGAGCGCGGCAACGAGTTCGGCTCCGTTACCGGCCGCCCGCGCCGCTGCGGCTGGTTCGACGCCGCCGCGCTGAAGCGCTCCATCCAGATCAACGGCGTGTCCGGCCTGTGCGTGATGAAGCTGGACGTGATGGACGGCCTGAAAGAGATCAAGCTGTGCACCGGCTACATGCTGAATGGCCAGAAGGTCGACATCCTGCCGTTCGGCTCCGACGCCGTCACCAAGTGCGAGCCGGTGTACGAAACGCTGCCGGGCTGGACCGGCACCACCGTCGGCGTCAAGCGCTGGGAAGACCTGCCGGCCAACGCCCAGGCCTATCTGAAGCGCATCGAAGAGGTTTGCGGCGCCCCGGTAGACATCGTGTCCACCGGTCCGGACCGCGAAGAAACCATCGTGCTGCGCCACCCGTTCGGTCTGTAAGCGAAGCTAGGCTTCAGCGATGAAAAAGCCCGCCGTTTTCGGCGGGCTTTTCGTTTGCGCGCTTCCCGACCCGGACGGTCATTCGTGCTGCAGGATGTTTATCAGCTTGCCCAGCGGATCGCGGATGAAGAAGCGGCGCACGCCCCAGGGTTCGCTGGCGGGCCCGTATTCGACGGCAATGCCGGCGTCGCGCACCCTGGCCAGCGCCTGCTCCAGATCATCCACCTCCACCGACAAGGCCGGGACCGGCGTCCCGGAGCCGCCTTCGCTGGCGAAGCTGATCTGTGGCTGCATGGCGGCACCGGAGGCGTAGGTGCGGATCCAGCCGTGATCCATCACCAATTCCAGGCCTAGCACGTCGCGATAGAAGGCATCGACCCGGCCTGGGTCATCCACGTCGAAATTGGCGATGATGCGGCGGATTTTCATTGTCCGATGTCCATGGCGGTTTGAATCATTCATCATAGCCCGCCGTGGCGCGATGGATCTCAGCTCTTGCCCCGGCCGGCGGGTTTGTAGCCGTCGTTCAGCGTCTTCAGGAAGGCCAGCATGTCGTCGATGTCCTTTTCGTCGAAGGCCGGCTTGCCGCCCGCTTTGCCGCCGAACGGCGCTTCCATGTTGACGTTGGCCTGGTAGCGGGCCGGCAGGTCGTCGAATTTGGCGGTCTTGCCGTCGCGGCCCTTCGGATACCACTTGGCCGGATTGGTGTCGCGCTCGGCGTAGAAGCGCAGCACCTGGCGCAGGTCGTGGAAGGCGCCGTTGTGGAAGAAAGTCTGGCGGGTGGCGACGTTGCGCAGGCCGGGCGTGCGGAACAGGCCGCAATAGTCGGCGCGCCGCTTGAAGTCGCCGCGATACGGTCCGCACAGGCCCAGATCGAAATAGCGGCCGTCGCGATTGGCGGCGATGGCCGGATTGCGTGGCGCGCCGACGGCGATGTGGCCGAAGTCGCTGAAGGCGGGGAAGGCGCCGCTTTCGCTGCGCTGGCTCAGGTGACAGGAGGCGCAATTGCCCTTGGCCGGATCGTTGAAGGCCTTCAGGCCGCGGGCCTCCTGCGCCGACAGCTTGGTCTGGCCGCGCAGATAGGCGTCGTACTTGCTGTCGTACGGATAGAACTCTTTCGGATTCTGCTGGAAGGTTTCCAGCGCCAGCACCGCCTTGTCGAAGGCTTGAGCCGGGTGCGCGAAGATGTCCTTGCCGAACAGTTCACGGAAGCGGGCGGCGGCCGGCGAGGCCTGCAGCCGCTTTGCCGCCTGGGCCGGCGTGCCGTTGGCCATCTCGTTGGCGGCCAGCAGCGGCAGCGCGGCCTGGGCGTGGGTGGAGTCGGCGCGGCCGTCCCAGGTATAGCCGCCGGTCGGGCCGGCGTCCTCGCTGTCGTTGCCGTCGTTGTCATGGAAATGCTCGCTGAACGGCGGCACGTTCTGCAGATAGCGCAGCGACGGGACGGCGCGGGTGCCCGGCTGCCTGCCGTCGCGGCCGCCCAGCTGCGCGGCCAGGCCGTTCGGCGGTCCGTAGGCGTGGCTGGGGCTGTGACAGCTGGCGCAGGACATCGCGCCGGAGGCCGACAGCGAGCGGTCGAAGAACAGCTGGCGACCCAGCGCCTCCAACTGCCCGGCGCTGACCGGGTGGGCGGACGGGGCGTAGCTGGCGCCCAGATAGGCGGGCTTGGGTGCGGCGCCGGACAGCGCGGCGATCAGCAGCGCGGCCAGCGCGCTGCTGCGGATCAAGGTGTGGCGCATGATGTTCACGAAGCGGGGATGTGGGCGGGGACTCTACTGCCGAAAAATGACGGAAATATGAAAACCGCTTCGAAGGCGGGAAAATATTAACCAAATGTAAATGGAGTGTAACATTCGATCGGGATAATCCGCACTCTCCCTAGAACCGCAAGGAAAACAATAATGCAACGCCTGAGCTGTGGCTTCGCGCTGACCCTGATCGGCGCCGCCGTGTTGAGCGCCTGTGGCGGCGGCGGCTCCTCCGCCTCGTCCACCACCAGCGGTGTGGTGACCGGCAGTTATTTCCGTCATGCCAAGGTATGCCTGGACCAGAACGGCAACGGCCGTTGCGACGCCGGCGAGCCGTCCACCTATACCGACGCCAACGGCGCCTTCACGCTGAAGGGCAATGGCGCGGTGCTGGTCGAAATCGGCACCGATGCCGTCCGCTACGATCCGGACAGCGATACCGCGACGCCGGTGAGCGACCCGTTGATCTTCCGGGCGCCGGCCGGCGCCGGCAATGTGGTGGTCAGCTCGCTGAGCACCGAGGTGGCCGACCTGATGGACGGCGGCATGGACTTGAACACCGCCCGCAACGCGGTGGCGGACCGCCTGGGCGTGACGCCGGACAAGGTGCTGGCGGACCACAACAAGGAAAGCGATCCCGACATCAAGGCCACGCTGAAGGCGGCGATCAACCAGAACATCGACGCCATCGCCAGCGCGGTGAAGGACGCCGGTCCCGGCGGCGACCTGAAGGCCAGCCTGCACCAGCGTCTGGGCATGGCCGACATCAAGAACGTCGTGGTGATCTACGCCGAAAACCGCGGCTTCGACAATCTGTACGGCTTGTTCCCTGGCGCCAACGGCATTCCGGGCGTCAACCCCAGCGCGAAGGGCCAGATCGTCGCGCAGAAGGATTTCGACGGTTCGACGCTGCCGGCGCTGCCGCCGACCTGGGGCGGCCTGACCGCCGCCGGCCAGAGCGTGACGCTGCCTCAGGCGCAGACGGTAGGCTTCGCCAACAAGCCGTTCCAGATCGACAACCCGGCGGGCCTGAACGGCACCGGCGTGGTGGTGCCGCAGTCGGTCATCACCCGCGACCTGGTGCACCGCTTCTACAATAACCAGATGCAGATCGACGGCGGCGCCAACGACAAGTTCGCCGCCTATTCCGACGCCGGCGGCCTGTCCATGGGCTATTACGACGGCAGCAAGATGGCGATGTGGAAGCTGGCGCAGCAGTACACGCTGGCCGACAACTTCTTCATGGGCGCTTTCGGCGGCTCCTTCCTGAACCACCAGTACCTGGTCTGCGCCTGCGCGCCGGAATATCCGAACGCCGACCAGTCGGTGGCCAAGGGCAGCATCTCGGCGATAGACACCGACGCCAAGGGCAACTTCGTGCGACTGACGCCGTCGGCCAGCACGCCGGCCTCGGTCCTGTCCGGTCCGGCCAAGTATCTGAACGACAGCAATCTGACGCCTAAGGACGCCGCCGGCAAATACTACGCGGTCAACACCATGCAGCCGCCGTTCCAGCCCAGCGGCAACGCCGCGGCGGCGGCCGACAAGACCGGCAAGTACGCCGATCCGTCCAAGGCCACCACCTTGCCGGCGCAGACCCAGGCGACGATAGGCGACCGGCTGGACGCCAAGAAGATCAGCTGGGCCTGGTATGCCGGCGGCTGGAGCGCGTCGCTGGCCGACGCCAGCAATATCTACAACGGCAGCGTGCCGAACTTCCAGGCCCACCATCAGCCGTTCAACTACTACGCGACCTTCGATCCGGTGAAGCAGGCGGACTACCGCAGCCAGCACCTGAAGGATTTCGATGGCCAGTTCCTCGGCGACGCCGCGGCCGGCAAGCTGCCGCAGGTGGCGTTCTACAAGCCGCAGGGCAATCTGAACCAGCACTCCGGCTATGCCAGCGTGGCCGATGGCGACGCCCACATCGCCTCGGTGATCGCCCAGTTGCAGCAGAGCCCGCAGTGGAAGAACATGCTGGTGGTGGTGACCTATGACGAGAACGGCGGCTATTACGACCACGCCGCGGTGCCGAAGGGCGACCGCTGGGGTCCTGGCACCCGCATTCCGGCGATCCTGATCTCGCCGTTCGCCAAGAAGGGCTATGTCGATCATACCCAGTACGACACCGCCTCGGTGCTGCGTTTCCTGACCCGCCGCTTCGGACTGAAGGCTCTACCGGGCGTGACAGCGCGCGACGTCGGGCTGGTGAAGAACGGCGGCAAGCCGATGGGCGACTTCAGTACCGCGCTGACCTTCCGCTAAGCCGCGCGGGCCGCCCGTTCGTCGGGCGGCCCGGCCGGCGCGAACACGGCGGCGGCGGGCGATGATAAACTAGCTGACAATTCGTTTCCCGCTGATTCGCCATGCAGTTGAAAATCGCTTCCGGCATGCTGACGCCGCTGATCGTCGCCACGGCCTTGTTCATGGAAAACATGGACGCCACCGTCATTTCCACTTCGCTGCCGGCGATCGCGAAGGATCTCGCCGTCGATCCGATCTCGCTGAAGCTGGCGCTGACCTCCTATCTGGTCAGCCTGGCGGTGTTCATTCCGATCAGCGGCTGGATGGCCGACCGCTACGGGGCGCGCCGCATCTTCCGTTCCGCCATCATGGTGTTCATGTTGGGCTCGCTGCTGTGCGCGGCCACCGGTTCGCTGCACGGCTTCGTGCTGGCGCGCTTCCTGCAGGGCATAGGCGGCGCGATGATGGTGCCGGTGGGACGGCTGGTCATTCTGCGCACCACGGACAAGGCTGATCTGGTGCGGGCGCTGGGCTACCTGACGGTGCCGGCCTTGCTGGGGCCGGTGATAGGGCCGCCGCTGGGCGGCCTGATCAGCACCTATTTCCATTGGCGCTGGATCTTTCTGATCAATATTCCTATCGGCCTGCTGGGCATGGCGCTGGCGGGGCGCTATATCGCGAATCTGACGGAGGAGAGCGTGCCCAGGCTGGACGTGGCCGGTTTCGTCCTCACCGGCGCCGGGCTGTCCATGCTGATGCTGGGTCTGGCGTCGGAGGGCCGGCACATGCTGTCCGCCGCCGCCTCGATCTGGCTGACCGGCTTGGGCGCCGCGCTGCTGCTGGCCTATCTATGGCATTACCGCCGCCAGCAGCATCCGTTGCTGGATCTGTCGTTGCTGCGCCTGCCCACTTTCCAGGCCGGCGTGGTCGGCGGTTTCATGTTCCGCGTCGGCATCGGCACCATCCCCTTCTTGTTGCCGCTGATGCTGCAACTGGGCTTTGGCTTCACGCCGTTCGAATCCGGCCTGCTGACCTGTTCGACGGCGATGGGGGCGATAGGGATGAAGACCATCGTCGCCAGGGTGCTGCAGCGCTTCGGCTTCCGCCGGGTGCTGGTGGTCAACAGCCTGCTGGCCGGCTGCTCGGTGGCGCTGTACGTGCTGTTCCGCGCCGACACGCCGCACTGGATGATGCTGGCGGCCTTTGTGCTGGGCGGCTGCCTGCGTTCGCTGCAATTCACCAGCCTGAACGCGATCACCTTCGCCGACGTCGACAAGGAGAGGCTCAGCCAGGCCACCAGCCTGTCCAGCGTGGCGCAGCAACTGGCGGCCGGCTTCGGCGTCACGATGGGCGCCTTCGCCTTGCAGACGGTGTCCTGGTGGCAGGGGCATCTGCAACTGACGGCCGGAGACTTCGGCCAGGCTTTCCTGATCATGGGCAGCCTGACCGCGCTGTCCAGTCTGCTGTTCCTTAAGCTCGAGCGGAACGCCGGGCAGCAGGTATCCGGCGGGCATGAATGACGGCCGCCGGGCGTAGCCGGTTCCCCGGCGTTTCGCCGGGGGAACCGTAGCCTAGGCCTGGTCCGAGCTTGCGTCGGCGAACGCCCAGGTGTCGAGCTCGCCGAATTCCAGCCAGCACTCGCCGGCCGTCCTGGGCTCCTGCCCATAGGCGCGCAACCGACCCTCTCCCTGTTGCAACAGATATTCCCAACGGTCGCCCAGATACATCGCGGCGAGCAGCCTGGCCGGCAGACGGTTGTGGCCCGGCTCGTCGCGCACCCTCAGCCGTTCGAGGCGGATCACCGCCTGGGCTTTTCCGCCCACCGGCAACGGGTGGCGGGCGGTGGCCCGCAACTGCCAGCCGTCGCCGTTCAGCGTGACGCTGTCGCCTTCGCTGGCGGCGACGGTGGCGCACAAGGTGTTGTTGGCGCCCATGAATTGCGCGCTGTACAGGGTGTCGGGCCGGGCGTAGAGCTCGGCCGGCGTGCCGGACTGTTCGATGCGGCCATGCTTGAGCAACAGGATGCGGTCGGACATGGCCATCGCCTCGCCCTGGTCGTGGGTGACGCACAAGGCGGACAGTTTCAGCTCGATGATCAGCTCGCGCAGCCAGGCGCGGGCCTCCTCGCGCAGCTTGGCGTCCAGATTCGACAGCGGCTCGTCCAGCAGGATGACCGGCGGGTTGTAGACCAGGGCGCGGGCGATGGCCACGCGTTGCTGCTGGCCGCCGGAGAGCTGATGCGGGTAGCGCTGTCCCAGCGCGCCCAGGCCCAATTGCTCCAGCACCTGCCGGACGCGGTCGGCGATCTCCTGCTGCCCGGTCTTGCGCAGCTTGAGGCCGTAAGCCACGTTTTCCGCCACCGTGCGGTGCGGCCACAGCGCGTAGGACTGAAACACCAGTCCCAGCGAGCGGCGCTCCACCGGCAGATCGTGGCCGGCGTTGCCGTCGTACAGCGCTTGCCCGTTCAGATGGATGCTGCCGGCGGAAGGCCGCTCCAGTCCGGCGATGGCGCGCAGCAGCGTGGTCTTGCCGCTGCCGGACGCGCCGAGCAGGGAAACGACCTCGCCGGCGTTCAGGCTGAAGGACACGCCTTGGAGAATCGGCGTGGCGTCATAGCTGAGAAACAGATTGTCGACGACGAGTTTAGTCATGCAATTTCACTCCCAGGCGCAGTGCCGCGGCCAAGCCGGCGCCCACCATCAGAATATTGATCACGGACAGCGCGGCCACCTGGTCGACCGCGCCGGTGGCCCACAGCGAAACCAGCAGCGAGCCGATGACTTCGGTGCCGGGGGACAGCAGGTAGACGGCGGTCGAGTATTCGCGCTCGAAAATCATGAAGATCAGCAGCCAGCTGGAGATCAGGCCGAAGCGGATCAGCGGCAGGGTCACGTCCAGGCTGGCGCGTCGCGGGCCGGCGCCGGCGCTGCGGGCGGCCTCCTCCAGTTCCGGCCCCACTTGCAGCAGCGCGCTTTGCACCAGCCGCGTGCCGTAGGCCAGCCACACCACGGTGTAGGCCAGCCAGATAGAGAACATGCTGTTCTTCGCGCCCTGCAGGCCAGGGACAAACAAGAACACCCACAGGAAGGCGAGGCCGGCCAGGATGCCGGGCACCGCGCGCGGCAGCAGCACCAGATAGTCCAGCAGCCGGCTGCCCCAATCATGGCGGCGATGGCCGGCGAAACCCACCAGTGTGTAGAAACCCACCGCCAGCGCGCCGCCTATCACGCCGATGCCCAGCGTGTTGACGATGGCGCGCACGATGCTGTCCTCCTCGAACAGCAGGGTGAAATGTTCCAGCGTCAGCGCGTCGGCGAGAGCGACGCCTTCTCCCCAGTGGCTGACCACCGAGCGCAGCGCGATGCCGGAAATGGGCACGGCCACGGTCAGCAACAGCCATAGCAGCACGACGGCGGCGGCGGGGTGGCGCCATGCGCCCAGCGACAGCGCGTGCTGGCGGCCCGCCTTGCCTTTCACCGTGACGAAGCGGTTGGCGCTGCGCAGCAGGCGGCGCTGCAGCAGCACCAGCGGAAAGGTGATGGCGATCAGGCATACCGCCACCGCGGCCATCAGGTGATAAGAAGGAATGCCCAGCTTGTTGGTGAGCTTGTACAGATAGGTCGCCAGCACCAGATGGCCTTCCGGATCGCCCAGCACCAGCGGCAGGCCGAAGATTTCAAAGCCGAGAAACAGCACCAGCACGCCGGAGAACAGCAGCGACGGCATGATCATCGGCAGGCTGACGTCGCGCGCCACCCGGAACGGGCTGGCGCCGGCCACCCGCGCCGCCTCCTCGACGTCCGATCCCAGGTTGCGCAGGGCGGCGGAGGCGTACAGGTAGATGTGCGGCACATGGGTGAGGCCGGCGATGACGGCGATGCTGGTCAGCGAATAGAGGTTCCACGGCAGCTCGTCCGCGCCGAGCAACTGCTTGAACCACAGCGAATAGAAACCCACCGGCCCGATGGCGACCACGTAGCCGAAGGCCAGCACCATAGGCGAGACGAACACCGGCGTCAGCAGCAGCGGAGCCAGCCAGCGTCGGCCGGGCAGATCGGTGCGGACCATCAGGAAGGCGAGCATGCCGCCCAGCGGTATGGCGATCAGGGCCATGCCGACGGCGATGGCCGCCGAGTTTTTCAGCGCGGACCAGAAGTCCGGATCGGCGAAGATGAAACGGTAGGCGTCCAGGCCCAGGTTTTTCTTCGCCATGAAAAATGGCTGGTCGAGCAGGCTTTGATACAGCACCAGCGACAACGGCGCCATGACGGCCAACGCGACGCAGGCTATCAGCAGATTGCGCCAGCAGAGATGGCGGAGCAGCGGATGACTGGGCGCGGTTCGCCGCGCCGCCGGGGGCGGCACGGCGGTGGAGGAGGTGTTCATTGCGGTGACTCCGGGATGTGGGCGTCCGGCGCGGAGCGGGGCGACGCCGCGCGCGGGACGGGATGCGGCTCAGTTCTTCAGCGCCTGCTGCCAGTTGCGCATGAAGTCCAGACGCTTGGCCTGGTCCAGGTAAACCAGCAGGCCGGGACCGATCTGTATCGGCTTGATGCTGTTGCCCAACTGCTGGTTCAGCGCGGACAGCGAGGCCGCGCCGTCGACGTCGGCCCGCAAGGAGAACAGATCGGCCTGGTTGGCGAGAATGTCCTGTCCGCGTTTCGACAACAGGTAGTCCAGCCACAGCCGGGCGGCGTTGGGGTTTCTGGCCTTTTTCGACACGATGGCCAGGCGGCTGGCGACCTGGGTGTAGTCCTTGGGATAGACGTAGCCGATCGACGGGTCCTTCTTGGCCTTGGCGAAGGCGTAGGAGCCGAGAATGTTGTAACCGATCAGGTTCTCGCCGGAGGAGATGCGCTCCATCATCGCGCCGGTGGAGGTCTGCAGCTTGACGCCGGCTTGTCCCAGCGCGCGCACCAGCTCCCACACGCCCTGCTGGCTGTAGCGATAGTCCTGGGTCAGGAAGTTGAAGCCGACGCCCGAGCGCTCGATGTCGTAGGTGGTGACCTTGCCCTTGAAGCGCGAGGGGTTGGCTTTGAGGATGCGGATCAGGTCGGCCCGGGTCTGCGGGATTTCCGCCGGCTTGAGCAGGCGCTTGTTGTAGACGATGGCCACCGGTTCGTAAGTGGTGGCGTAGGCCTGCTGCCGGTAGTGGGCCCACTTGGGCAGCTTGGGCGTTTCGGGCGAGGCGTAGCTGGCGGCGTAGCCGTCGTTGACCAGCTTCACCTGCAGGTCCATCGCCGAACTCCAGACCAGGTCGGCGCTGACGCTGTCGGCCGCGTTCTCGCTGATGAAGCGGTTGTAGATCTCGGTGGTGTTCATGTCGTGGTATTCCACCTTCACCGCCGGATACAAGGACTGGAAGTCCTTCAGCAGCGGCCGGGCGATGGCGCTGTCGGTGGCGGAATAGACGATCAGCTTGCCCTCCTTGGCGGCGGCGCTTTCCAGATTCTGGTAACTGGACGGATAGTGCGCCGGCGCGGCCCAGGCCGCGCCGCCGAACGCCGCGATGCAGAGTGATAGTTTCAGCTTGCCATGCATGATGTCCTCCTCCTGTGGGAGCCCTGATCGGGCTCGTCTTGGCTCCGCCGCTCTATTGGCTGCGGTCTGGCAAGCATGGTATTAGAGTAAACCTTTCAATCCGCTTTCAATTTGGCAGCTCATGCGCATTCTTCTGGTGGAAGACAATCTGGATCTGGCCGAATCCCTGCTCAAGGCCTTGACGCAGGCGGGCTTCGCCGTCGACGCGATGCGCGACGGCCAGGATGCCGACCATGTGCTGCGCACCCAGGACTACGCGCTGGTGATCCTGGATCTGGCCTTGCCCAGGCTAGACGGCTGGGAAGTGCTCAGGCGCCTGCGGGCCCGGCGCAAATCGGTGCCGGTGCTGATCCTGACCGCGCACGGATCGGTCGAGGACAGGGTCAGGGGGCTGGACATGGGCGCCGACGACTACCTGCCCAAGCCGTTCGACCTGGTCGAACTGGAGGCCAGGGTGAGGGCGCTGATACGCCGCAGCCATGGGCACGAGCACAATCTGCTGAGCGTCGGCGACTTGAGCTACGACGGCGCCAGCCGCCTGTTCACGCTGGCCGGCCTGGCCTTGAAGCTGACGCCGCGCGAGCATGCGGTGCTCGAGCTGCTGATGCTGCAAGGGGGCAAGGCCATCAGCAAGGACGCGCTGTCGGAGCGCATTTTCAGCCTGGACGAATCCGGCAGCGCCGAGGCGATGGAAATCTACGTGTACCGCTTGCGCAAAAAGCTGGCGCACGGCGATGTCGGCATCGTCACGCTGCGCGGCCTGGGTTATCTGCTGGCGCGGACGGAGCGAGGCGATGGCTAGCGGAAGCGGCGGGCCGCGGAGCAGTTTGCGGCTGCGCTTGCTGTGGGGACTGCTGCTGCCCTTGCTGCTGCTATTGTCGCTGGACGCCTGGCTGACTTATCGACGCAGCCTGGCCGGCGCCAACGCGGCTTTCGACCGCATGCTGCATACCTCGGCGCGCGCCATCGCCAACGGCATCAGCAGCCATGGCGGGGACGTCCGGGTGGACATTCCGTATTTCGCCTTGCAGATGTTCGAGAGCAATGCCGCCGGCAAGGTGTTCTATCGGGTCAGCGACGCGCGAGGCAAGCTGCTGACCGGCTACGGGGACCTGCCGCTGCCCGCCCGGCGAGGCGCGGGGGCGCCCGCCTTGCAGTTTTCCGATGCAGATTACCTGGGCGAGGACGTGCGTCTGGTCAGCCTGCGCCTGTCGGTGCGGGACATGCTGACCTTGCGGGACCTGGATGTCTGGGTGCAGGTGGCCGAGACGCCGGAGTCGCGGCGGGAACTGGCGCGTAGCCTGCTGCTGGGGTCGTTGCTGCAGGAAATCCTGCTGGTGTTGACGCTGCTGCTGATCGTCTCGCTGGCGGTGAGCCGAGGACTGCGCCCGTTGCGGTGGCTGTCGGAGCAGATGGCGTCCAGGCCGCAAGGGGAGCCGCTGCCCAGGGCGGGCCTGCCCAGCGAGCTGATACCGCTGGTCGACGCGCTCAATTTGCACGACGAGCGCTTGCAGCGGCTGCTCGCCGCCCGCCGGCGCTTCATAGACGACGCCGCCCACCAATTGAAGACGCCGCTGGCGGTGATGCAGGCGCATGCGGAACTGGCCCTGCGCGAGGACGACGCCGGTGCGCAGCGGCAGCAATTGCTCCGCCTGCTGGCCAGCCTGCGCCAGGCCGGGCATATGGTGGGCCAGTTGTTGCAGATGTCGCGGCTGGAGCCGGACAACGGCCAGGCGATCGAGATGGAAACCGTCGATGTGGCGGCGCTGGCGCGCGAGGTGGCGCTGGAGTGGGCCGCGGCCGCGCACGAGCGGCGGGCCGATCTGGCTTATGAAGGCGTGCAGGCCTTGCCGGTGTGGGGCAACCGGGCCCTGTTGCGCGAACTGTTGAACAATCTGCTGGACAACGCCTTGCGCTATGCCGGCCGCGATGCGGTGGTGACGGTGGCGGCCGTCGACATGCCGGACGCCTGCCTGCAGGTCAGAGACAGCGGTCCCGGCATTCCGGAGGCGGAGCGCGACAAGGTATGGCTGCGTTTTTACCGGCCGGCCGGCGAGCGGAGCGAAGGCAGCGGCCTGGGCCTGGCCATCGTCAGAGAGATCGCCGCCAGGCATGGCGCGCGCTTGTCGCTGGACCAGGCGGACGAGGGCGGCGCGCGCGTCAGCGTCTATTTCCCCAGGAACTGAGGCGGCTATTTGTTATTTTATATAAAATCTAAATTAGAATAGTGTGAAAGAAGACTGGCGGGATGGAAAGACGGCTTCGACCTCTCCCGGCGCTTGGCGATCGCGGGCGCGAGGGATGGTTCGGGGAGGCGCGGATGAATCTTCTGACTCTGGATCTGAACCTGCTGCTGGTGTTCGATGCCATTCTGAGAACGAAAAGCACGACGCTGGCCGCGGAGGAGCTGAGCCTGACGCAGTCGGCAGTCAGCAATGCCTTGAGGCGCTTGAGAATAGCCTTCGACGACCCTCTGTTCGTCAAGACCAGGGACGGCATGCTGCCCACCGTCTTGGCCAAGGAGCTGGCCGATCACGTTCACGCCGGCCTGGCATCGTTCCGGCAGGCGGTGGAAACCAGAAGCCATTTCGACCCCCTGACCTCAGACCGCTCGTTCACCATCTATATCAGCGACATCGGGCAGATGGTCTTCATGCCCAGGCTGATCTCCCACTGTGCGTCGGCGGCGCCCAATATCCGCATCGCCACCGTCGACGCCTCGCCGAAGGAGGCGCAGCATGCGATGTCGGCCGGCGAAATCGATCTGGCCATCGGCCTGTTCATGAGCTTCGATCCCGGTTTCCATCAGCAAAGACTGTTCCGCGAGTACTACGTCGTGATCGCGCGCGATGGACACCCGGCGATATCGGCTGGGCTGCCGCTGGGAATATTCCTCGATGCGCGACATGCGGTGTACAGGCCAACGGCGGGCAGCCACGCGATGTTCGAAGAAGTGGTCGAGCGGATATTCGAGGCAAACGGATGCGTCAGGCAGGTCGCCGTCCGGCTCGCCCATTCGCTCGGGCTGTCGCAGATCATCGCGGCCAGCGACCTGCTGGTTTGCGTGCCTAGCCGCTTGGCGCACGCCTTCAATGGCTATGCGAACATCCGGGTTTTTCCGCTGCCGTTTGACGCGCCCGCCTTCGATATCTCTCAGCTCTGGCATAGGCGGTGCCATCGCGACGCCGGCCACCGCTGGCTCAGGCACACTGTCGCATCGCTGTTCGACCAGACGGTCGGCGCGCATTTATGATGTAAATACCGTGTATTCACACAATTTGTTGGTGTGGCGGGGGGCGGCCGGCCTACCTTGAGCGAATCAACGCGGCAGCCTCCGTCGTGCCCGGAGCAGGGCTTCGACCAGGCTGCAGCGGGTAGCGCAACGCTGGAGGCCGGCCGTGATCAATCTGCACGCCATTCGCTATGTCCGCCTGGCGACGAAGGACATTCAGTCCACCGTCCAATACGCGCAGCAGATACTCGGGCTGCAGCAGGTTCGCCGCGAAGGGCCCTTTTTCTATTTTCGCAGCGACGATAGAGACCACTCCGTCTGCTACTACGAAGGCGATCCGGCCGAGCAGACCGTCGCCTTCGAGGTCGGCGCGGCGGCCGAGCTGGATGCCGCCGCCGCGCAACTGGAGGCGATGCGCGCGCCGGTCAGGCGCGGGCGCCGGGACGAGAGCGAGATGCGGCGCGTAGAGGATTTCATCACCTTCTCCGATCCTAGCGGCAACCAGATAGATTTGGTGCTGCGTCCGCATGACAGCGGCCGCCGATACCACGCGTCGCGCGACGCCGGCATAGAGTCGTTCAGCCACGTCGGCCTGCGCACGACCGACGCCGCCCGCGACGAGGCGTTCTGGACGACGACCTGCAATGCGCGTGTGTCGGACCGGATAGGCGACGCGCCGCTGCTGCGCATAGACGAGGTGCACCACCGGATCGCGCTTTTTCCGTCGGACCGGGCCGGCGTCCAGCACGTCAACTTCCAGGTCGGCAGCATCGACGACCTGATGCGCTCCTACTACTTCCTGCTCGAACGCGGCGTGCCGATACGTTTCGGCCCCGGCCGGCACCCGACCTCCGGCGCCGTCTTCCTGTATTTCGCCGGCCCCGACGGCATGGTCTACGAGTATTCGACAGGCGTGCGCCTGATCGCGGCCGACGAGGAGGCGGGCTATCAGCCGCGCCAGTTTCCCTTTGGGCCGACCGGCTTCTGCATGTGGGGCGCCAGGCCCGGCATAGAAGAATTTTCCGTCTGATGCGGAGGAGACGATGCTTGACGACCTTCATTCCGACACCGACCGCAAGCTGAGAGTCGCGGCGCGCGCGCTGGGCCGGGCGGGCCTGGCACACGCTTACGGACACTTCAGCGCGCGGCTGGACGCCGGGCACTTTCTCGTCTGCGCGCCCAAGCCGATGGCGCTGCTGGAAAGCGCGGACCAGGGGACGGTGGTGCCGGTCAACGGCGCGCTGCCCGACGGCGTGCTGGGTGAGGTCCGCATCCATCAGCAGATCTATGCCCGGCGCCCGGACGTCGGCGCCGTCGCCAGAAGCATGCCGCCGAAGCTGGTGTCACTTTCCGTCTTGTCGCGCACACCGTTGCCGCGGCACGGCTTCGGCAGCTATTTCGCGCCCTTCGTTCCGCTTTGGGACGATCCGCTGCTGATCCGCAGCGACGCGCAGGCCGGCGCGCTGGCCGAGCTCATCGGCGACGGCCGGGCCGTGGTGATGCGGGGCAATGGCGCCGTCGTCGCCGGGGATTCGATAGAGGAGGCGCTGGTCTTGAGCTGGTATCTGGAGGATGCGGCGCGCGTGGAGCTGGATGTGCTGTCCTGCGGGGCCGGGCTATTGAGCAAGACGCTGACGCAGGTGCAGTGCGAAGCCCGCGCGACGTTTTCCGGACGGATTCTGGAGCGGATGTGGGACTACCTCTGCTCGGGCGATTGCGAACGCTGAAGGATGGGTCGATGAGAGACAAGACCGCGTTTCAGAATTTCATCAATGGCGAGTGGGTATCGACGGAGCGCCATTTCGATAATGTCAATCCTGTAGACGGCAGCCTGATCGGGCCGGTGCACGAGGCCGGCGCGGACGAGGTCGGCGCCGCGGTGAAGGCCGCGCGCGCCGCGCTTTCCGGGCCATGGGGCCGCTTCAGCGTAGAGCGGCGGGTCGAACTGCTTCACGCGATAGCCGACGGCATCGACCGCCGCTTCGACGACTTCCTGGCTGCGGAAATCGCCGACACCGGCAAACCGATGTCGCTGGCCAGCCATCTCGACATCCCGCGCGGTGCCGCGAATTTCCGGCTTTTCGCCGACATCGTCAAGAATGCGGCTACGGAATCGTTCGGGATGGCCACGCCGGACGGCGGCCATGCGCTCAATTACGCAGTCCGGTCGCCCAGGGGAGTGGTCGCCGTGATCTGTCCGTGGAATCTGCCGCTGCTGCTGATGACATGGAAGGTGGGGCCGGCGCTGGCGTGCGGCAACGCCGTCGTCGTCAAGCCCTCCGAGGAGACCCCCGGCACCGCCACGTTGCTTGGCGAAGTGATGAACGAGGTCGGCGTACCACCCGGCGTGTACAACGTCGTCCACGGCTTCGGGCCGGAATCGGCCGGCGAGCATCTGAGCGCGCATGGCGGCGTCAACGCCATCACCTTCACCGGCGAGACCCGCACCGGCGAGGCCATCATGAAGTCGGCCGCTCGCGGCACGCGCCCGGTCTCCTTGGAGCTGGGCGGCAAGAACGCGGCCATCGTGTTCGCCGACTGCGATTTCGACAAGGCCGTCGACGGGGTGGGGCGCTCGGCGTTCGCGAACAGCGGACAGGTCTGTCTGGGAACGGAGCGTGTCTACGTCCAGCGGCCTATCTTCGATCGCTTCGTCGCGGCGCTCAAGGCTGGGGCGGAGTCGCTGAGGCCCGGCAATCCGTACGACAAGCACATGGACTTCGGCCCGCTGATCTCGCAGCAACACAGGCGGAAAGTGCTTTCCTATTACGAGCGCGCGCGGGCCGATGGCGCGACGGTGGTGACCGGCGGCGGCGTGCCCCGCATGGAGGGCAGGCTGGCGGAAGGCTCTTGGGTGCAGCCTACGATATGGACCGGCCTGGCCGAAAGCTCGGCGGTGATCCGCGAGGAAATATTCGGCCCCTGCTGCCATATCGCCCCCTTCGATACCGAGGACGAGGCCATCGCCCTTGCCAATGCCAGCGAATATGGACTGTGCGCCTCGGTCTGGACCGGCGATATCGGCACCGCCCACCGGCTGGCGGCGGCGATAGACGTCGGCCTGTGCTGGATCAACTCGTGGTTTCTGCGCGACCTGCGCACGCCGTTCGGAGGCGCCAAGGCGTCCGGCATCGGACGGGAGGGCGGCGTCCATTCACTGGATTTCTATACGGAGTTGCGCAATGTCTGCATCCGTTTCTAAGCGCCTTCCCGGCGGTTGTTTACGGCCCCGAGGCGATCGCGAACAGACTTTGAACAGGCGCTGAGGCCAGCATGGACCCATCCGACATCAAGCGCCACGGCGCGGAGCTTTATCAGGCGTTGCTCGCCGGCCAGCCGGTCCCGCCGCTGTCGTCCCGCGCGCCCGGCATGACGCTGGACGATGCCTATCTCGTTCAGACCGAGACGGTGGCCCTGCGGCTGGCAGATCGTCATGAGAGGGTGCTGGGCAGGAAGATAGGCGTGACCAGCCAGGCCGTGATGGACCTGCTTCGCGTCGATCAACCGGACTTCGGCGTGCTGACATCCGGCATGGCCTGCCAGGACGGCGCGGTTCTTTCATTGGCGCCATTCATCTCGCCGAAGGCCGAGGGTGAGATCGCTTTCATTCTGAAGCATGAGCTGTCCGGCCCCGGCGTCATGGCCGCCGATGTGCTTCGCGCGACCGAATGCGTGATGCCCTGCATCGAACTGGTCGACTCCCGCATCGAGGACTGGAAGATCACCATCGTCGACACCGTCGCCGACAACGCGTCGTCCGGCGCTTTCGTGCTCGGCGATCAGGCGATCTCCCCGTCGAGGATGGATCTGTACACCGTGGGCATGACGCTGGAACGCAATGGCGAGATCGTCGCGACGGGCGCCGGCGCGGCGGCCTTGGGGCATCCGGCGAACGCCGTGGCGTGGCTAGCCAATGCGCTGGGCCGCCACGGCCAGGGATTGCGGGCGGGGGAGCTGGTGTTGTCTGGCTCGCTCGCCACGATGATTGCGGTGAGCGCCGGCGACAATCTGTTGCTGCGGCTAGGCGGCATCGGCACGGCATCGGTGCGGTTCGGCCAGGCGCCGGGGAGAGAGCGATGAATCTGGACAGGCATGCGATTGCCCGCCTCGCGGAGATGCTGGAATCGGCCGAGATCGAACGGCGAGCGGTGGTGAAGATTACCGAGGAGTGCCCGGATCTGGACCAGGACGACGCCTATGCGATCCAGGATGAAATCCGCCGGCGCAAGGAGGCGCGGGGCGTGCGCATCGTCGGTTACAAAATGGGCCTGACCTCGCTGGCGAAAATGCGGCAGATGGGCGTGGCGGAGCCTGTGCGCGGTTTTCTGACCGGCTACGGCTATTGTGTCGACGGTGCGAGCATCGCTACAAAGGATTTGATCCATCCGAAGGCGGAGGCGGAAATCGCCTTCGTGCTGAAGCGTTCGCTGACCGGGCCGGGCTGCACGATAGCCGAGGTGCTGGCGGCGACGGACTTCGTCGTGCCGGCCGTCGAGATCATCGACTCGCGTTATCTGGATTTCAAATTCGATGTGCCGAGCGTGATCGCCGACAACACGTCGGCCGCGAGGTTTGTCGTCGGCGGCGGCCACAAACCGGTGGACGGCCTGGACTTGAAGACCCTGGGCATCGTCCTCGAGAAGAACGGCGTGGCCGTCGCGACCGCGGCGGGCGCGGCCGTGCTCGGCCATCCGGCGCAGAGCGTCGCGATGTTGGCGAACATGCTGGCGCAGCGCGGGGAAACGCTGTCGGCGGGCGCTTTCATCATGACCGGCGGAGCCACCGAAGCCATTCCGGTCAAGGCGGGTGACAGCGTCACCGCGCGGTATCAAGGGCTTGGATCGCTGACGATGCGCTTTGTTTGATGCGCGCGAATGCCGGGGAAGAATATGCCGATCATTCAGGTTTCCATGATGGAAGGCCGCAGCGACGGAGAGAAGGCGAGGCTGATCGAGGCGCTGACGGCCGCCGTCGTCGAGCAATTGGGCGCGCCGCGCAAATCGGTTCGGGTCCTGATCAACGAAGTGCCGAAGGCGAACTGGGGCATAGCCGGGAAAACGGCCAAGGAGCTTGGCCGATAAGCTGTAGGGAGAGCGATATGGATCATGTCGAACGGGCTAAGGTGGCGATCATCGGATCGGGAAATATCGGCACGGATTTGATGATGAAGTTGCTGTGCCATGGGCGGAGCCTCGAGCTTGCCGCCCTGGCCGGCATAGACGCGAAATCGGACGGCTTGGCGCGGGCTGGGCGGCTGGGCATCGCGGCCATTTCGGATGGGATCGATGGCCTGCTTGCCTGGCCCGGCATCGACGCGATCAAGATCGTCTTCGACGCGAGCTCGGCCGGCGCGCACCGCCGGCACAGCGAGCGGCTGCTCGCGCGGGGCATCAAGGTCATCGACCTGACGCCGGCCGCGATCGGGCCTTTCGTCGTTCCGGCCGTCAATCTGGACGCGGAACTGGACGCGCCGAACATCAATATGGTGACCTGCGGCGGCCAGGCGACGATTCCTATCGTCGCCGCGGTTTCGCGGGTGGCGAAAGTCCGTTACGCCGAGATCGTCGCATCGATCGCCAGCCGGTCGGCGGGGCCGGGGACCCGGGCAAACATCGACGAATTCACCGAGACGACGGCCCGCGCGATCGAGAAGCTTGGCGGCGCGGACAAGGGCAAGGCCATCATTGTCCTGAATCCGGCGGAGCCGCCGCTGATGATGAGGGACACCGTCTACACCCTTTCCGAGCCGGCGGATGCCGCGCTGATCGAGCGCAGCGTCGCCGACATGGTGGCCAGGGTGCAGGCCTATGTCCCCGGCTACCGGCTGAAGCAAAGCGTGCAGTTCGATCTTCACGACGACGCGCATCCGCTTTCTGTGCCCGGGCTGGGCAAGGTTTCGGGCTTGAAGACGACGGTCCTGCTCGAGGTGGAAGGGGCGGCCCATTACCTGCCGGCTTATGCCGGCAATCTGGACATCATGACCAGCAGCGCGCTGATATGCGCCGAACGCTTCGCCGAGTCGGCGATGGCGATATGGGAGGGAAAGCGATGAATCCCGCGGGAAAGAAGCTGTACATCTCCGACGTGACCCTGAGGGACGGCAGCCATGCGGTGCGCCACCAGTACAGCATCGCGAACGTTGTCGCGATCGCGGCGGCGCTGGACGCCGCGGGCGTCGACAGCATAGAAGTGGCGCATGGCGACGGCCTCGCCGGCTCGTCGTTCAACTATGGCTTCGGCGCCCACGCCGATGTCGAATGGATCGCCGCGGCCGCGGAGGCGGTCCGGCACGCCAGGATAGCCACGCTATTGCTGCCCGGCGTCGGCACCGTCCGCCATCTGCGCGAGGCCTATGACGCCGGCGCGCGCGTCGTGCGCGTCGCGACGCACTGCACCGAGGCGGATATTTCGAAGCAGCATATAGAATGCGCCGCCAGACTGGGCATGGACGCGGTCGGTTTCCTGATGATGAGTCATATGGCGGAACCGGCGGCGCTGGCTGAACAGGCCAGGCTGATGGAATCGTACGGCGCAAGCTGCGTATATATCGTCGATTCGGGCGGCGCGCTGGACATGAATGCCGTCCGCCAGCGCTTTCGGGCCTTCAAGGACGCGCTGAAGCCCGAGACGCAAACCGGCATTCACGCGCATCACAATCTGAGCCTGGGCGTCGCCAACTCCATCGTCGCCGTGGAGGAGGGCTGCGACCGCGTCGATGCCAGCCTGGCCGGCATGGGGGCCGGGGCCGGGAACGCGCCGCTGGAGGTTTTCATCGCTGCGGCCAGCCGCCTCGGCTGGAATCACGGCTGCGACCTCTACCGCCTGATGGACGCCGCCGACGACATCGTCCGGCCGCTTCAGGACCGGCCGGTCCGGGTGGACCGCGAGACGCTGGCGCTCGGCTATGCCGGCGTCTATTCCAGTTTCCTCAGACATGCCGAGGCGGCGGCCGCGAAGCACGGGCTCTCGACGTTGGACATCCTGGTGGAACTGGGGCGCCGACGGATGGTGGGGGGCCAGGAAGACATGATCATCGACGTCGCGCTGGATCTGAAAAGGAGGCGGGAGTCGGCTACGGCTTGCGAAGAGACGGAAACCTCGATCAAAATCGCGCGGGAAACGCCGGTGGGCACCAGACCCGCCGCTTAGCGACGCAAGGACAATAGGGGGGAAGCATGAAGGCGGCAGATTTGATCAATGGAAGCGGCATTTCGAGGCTACAGCTCGCAGTGCTCGCGTATTGCCTGCTGATAGTCACGCTAGACGGATTCGATACCGCATCGGTCGGCTATCTGGCGTCCTCGCTGCGTGCGGAATGGGCGATGCAGACCGCGAGCATGGGGAATATCTTCGGCGCGGGACTGCTGGGCCTGATGATAGGGTGTTTTTTGTTCGGGCCGGTGGCGGATCGCATAGGCCGCAAGAGAGTGCTGATCGCTTCCGTCGTTTTTTTCGGATGCGGCAGCGTGGCTTCGGCATTTGCCCAGTCGCCTGAACAGATGGCCGTGCTGAGGCTGTTGACCGGACTCGGTCTCGGCGGCGCCATGCCGAACGCGATCACGCTGAGTTCGGAATATAGCCCGGCCCGTCTGCGCTCACTGCTGGTGACCACCACGTTCTGCGGCTTCACGCTGGGCTTCGCCGTCGGCGGCTGGGTGGTCGCGTGGCTTCTTCCCATCATTGGCTGGCGGGGGGTATTGCTTGCCGGCGGTCTGGCGCCGCTGATGCTCGTGCCATTGCTGCTCGTGTATTTGCCGGAGTCGCTCGACTATCTTCTCGCCAATGGGCGGCGAGCCGGCGAGGCCCTGCGGATCGCTAAGAAGATCAGGCCGGACATCACGGCTATCGCCGCCCAGGACAATGCTGGGCCTCGCGCGCTGATTCCGGTGCGGGGCCTGCTTGCCGGCGATGTCCGATCGGGAACCGTTCTGCTGTGGCTGAGCTACTTCTGCACGCTGTTCGCCTTCTACCTGTTGTCGAGCTGGCTTCCGCTGGCGCTGAAGGATTCCGGCTACTCCATCGCCGAGGCGGCCCGCCTCGGGGCCATGCTTCCGCTGGGCGGAACCGTCGGCGCCGTCGTCATCGGTTACTGGATGGACAGGCGCAATCCTTATCTGGTGCTGGCCTGCTCATATCTGATCGCCGCGACCTCCCTGCTGCTGCTGGGCTGGAGCGCTCACGATCCGGTTCTTCTGCATATTGTGGTCTTTGGCGCCGGCCTTGGCGTGGCCGGTTCCCAGACCGGGGCCAATGCCTTGACCGCGTGCTTTTATCGCAGCGACGTGCGCGCCACCGGCGTCAGCTGGGCTCTGGGCATGGGGCGGGTCGGTTCGATACTGGGGGCCATGGTCGGCGGCGTTTTGCTGGCCGCCTTGGGAGACATGTCGACGGTGTTTGGAATGGTGGCCATTCCGGTCTTCCTGGCTGCGATGCTGATGCTGTTGATGAGAAGTCTTCAGGCTCGCCGACAAGCAGGCGTGCTCGAGCCGCTGGAATTGGGGGCGACGGACCATCGATAGGCTGGTCGGTATCCAGGCTCTGCGAGTGCGGATTCCGAGGGGCAGGCGGTGGCCTGCGTCTCGGCTATCGGCGCCAAGGCCCGATGTCGCGGAGTGAAGAAATACAAAAAGCCCCGTAATATCCGATGATATTACGGGGCTTTTTGCAGCATTTCGACTAGTGTCGAAACAATTTGGTGCCCAAGAGAAGACTCGAACTTCCACACCCTTGCGGGCGCTAGGACCTGAACCTAGTGCGTCTACCAATTCCGCCACCTGGGCAAAACTCTGATTGTATTGCTGCTGAAACCTGGAACTGAAAGCGCCAGATTCGAAATATCTGGTGCCCAGGAGAAGACTCGAACTTCCACACCCTTGCGGGCGCTAGGACCTGAACCTAGTGCGTCTACCAATTCCGCCACCTGGGCATGCGACTTGATGCTGAATAAAACAATCTGTGTTGGTGCCCAAGAGAAGACTCGAACTTCCACACCCTTGCGGGCGCTAGGACCTGAACCTAGTGCGTCTACCAATTCCGCCACCTGGGCCAACCAGATTTTCATGATGCCAGCTTAGCAACGAGCTTACAATAGTAAGATTGGTGCCCAAGAGAAGACTCGAACTTCCACACCCTTGCGGGCGCTAGGACCTGAACCTAGTGCGTCTACCAATTCCGCCACCTGGGCGTCGCTTTGCTGTATCATTTGTTGCATCGCTGCAACGAGATGCGAATTATAGACATTATCTAGAGGGTGTCAATGGCTCAGTCAGAAAAAAAACAAAAAAAGCTTTCCCTTCGCGAGCAGGATCCTTTCCTGGAACGGGAAAAACTTAAATATTCCAATCCCTTGCCCAGCCGCGAGTTCATCATGCAGATACTCGCCGAGCAGGGGGTGCCGCTGTTCCCCGACGAACTGGGACAGATGCTGTCCATCGCCAGCGACGAATCGACTTATTTCGAACGCCGTTTGCGCGCGATGGAGCGCGACGGCGAAATCATCATCAATCGCAAAGGCGCAGTCTGCGTCGCCCAGAAACTCGATCTGATCCGCTGCAAGATATCCGGTCACCGCGACGGCTACGGTTTCGCGATGCCGGACGAGGGCGAGGGGAATGGCAGCGACATCTTCCTGCCCGAGCGCGAAATGAAAAAGGTGATGCACGGCGACCGCGTAATGGTGCGGCCGTCCGGCGTCGATCGCCGAGGCAGGCAGGAAGGCCGGATCGTCGAGGTGCTGGAGCACGCGGTGACCCGCTTGGTCGGCCGTATCCAGCATGAGCGCGGCGTATGGGTAGTGCGGCCGGAAGACCGCCGCCTGAACCACGACATCCTGATCGAACCGGGCGGCGACGCCGGCGCCAAGGACGGCCAGGTGGTGATGGTGAACATCCTGCAACAGCCGGACGCCCATCATCAGCCGGTTGGCCGGGTCGATGAAGTACTAGGCAACTACGCCGATCCGGGCATGGAAATCGAGATCGCGCTGCGCAAGCACGCGCTGCCGCACCGTTTCCCGGACGAGGCGCTGGAGCAAGCCAAGGCGACGCCGAAGAAGGTGCGCAAAAAGGACTGGAGCAAGGACCGCGTCGATCTGCGCGAGCTGCCGCTGGTGACGATAGACGGCGAGACCGCGCGCGATTTCGACGACGCGGTGTACGCCGAGAAGCAGGGCAAGGGTTACCGGCTGGTGGTGGCGATCGCCGACGTCAGCTTCTACGTGCAGCCCGGCGACGCGCTGGACAAGGAAGCGCTCGATCGCGGCACCTCGGTCTATTTCCCGCGCCGGGTGATCCCGATGCTGCCGGAAGCGCTGTCCAACGGCATCTGTTCGCTGAATCCCGACGTCGAGCGGATGTGCATGGTTTGCGACATGCAGATCAACGCCAAGGGCGAGGTCAAGAAATACAAGTTCTATCCGGCGGTGATGCAATCCAAGGCCCGCCTGACTTACAACCAGGTATGGGACTGGCTGCAGAACGGCACCGATCATCCGATGCTGCCGCATGTGAAGGATTTGTACGCGCTGTTCAAGATACTGCTGGCCGCGCGGGCCAAGCGCGGCGCGATCGAGTTCGACTCGGTCGAAACCCAGATGATCTTCAACGACAAGGGCAAGATCGAGCGCATCGTTCCCATCGTGCGCAACGACGCGCACCGGCTGATCGAGGAGTGCATGCTGGCGGCCAACGTTTGCTCGGCCGACTTCCTGCAGGCCAACGGCCACAAGGCGCTGTACCGCGTGCACGAAGGCCCGACCGAGGAAAAGCTGGAAAACCTGCGCACCTATCTGCGGCTGGTCGGCCTGACGCTGGGCGGAGGCGACAAGCCCACCGCCAAGGATTACGGCAAGCTGGCCGGAGAGATTCACGGCCGTCCGGACGCGCCGGTGCTGCAGACCATGTTGCTGCGCTCGATGCAGCAGGCGGTCTACACGCCGGACAACAATGGCCACTTCGGTCTGGCTTATGAAGCCTATACCCACTTTACCTCGCCGATCCGCCGCTATCCGGACCTGCTGGTCCATCGCGCGATCAAGGCGGTGCTGAAGGGCGGCAAGTACAAGCCCGGCAAGTGGGCGCAGCTGGGCGTGCACTGCTCGATGACCGAGCGCCGCGCCGACGACGCCAGCCGCGACGTCGAGTCCTGGCTCAAGACCTACTACATGCGCGACAAGGTCGGCGAAGTCTTTCAGGGCAAGATCAGCGCGGTCACCAGCTTCGGCGTGTTCGTGCTGCTGGACGACGTGTATGCGGAAGGCCTGGTGCACATCTCCGAGCTCGGCAAGGACTACTTCCATTTCAAGAAGGACATCCAGGCCATCGTCGGCGAGAAGAGCGGCATCCAGTACCGGCTCGGCGACACGCTGACCGTCAAGGTGATGGGCGCCAATCTGGAAAGCTCGCAGGTGGATTTCGCGCTGGTCAGGGATGAGCCGTTGGCGCAGGCAGGGGAAGCGGAGGCGGTTGAGAAGCGGCCTTCCCGATCGAGCCGCCGCCGTCGCGGCGGCAGGAGCGACGCATCGACGGAGGCGCGTCCGGCAGCTCCCCAGGAAGCCTCTCCGGCCAGCGAGCCGGTCGAGCCTCCGGTCAAGCCGGCGGGCTTGCCGCAAGCGCCGAGAGGCCGTCGGCGTCCGGCCCAGGCCGCAGGCGAAAGTCAGAAGGCGGCCGAGTCCGCAGCGCCGCAGGCTGCCAAGCCGGTGGCGAGCAAGGCGCCGGCGGTGAAGCCCAAGGCGGCGCCCGAGGCGAATGCCGCTGTCGCCAAGCCGGCCGCGCCGAAAGGACGCGCCCGTACGGCCAGGCCGGTTGAGGAAAAACCGATCGAGGAAAAACCGCTTGCCCGCAAGCCGGCCGAGAAAAAGCCGGCTGTGGAAAAACCGGCTGCGGAAAAGCCAGCCGGCGCCGAGGCGCCCAAAGCGCCGGCCGCGAAGCCGGCGACGCGTCGCCAGGCTGCGAAGAGCAATCCGGAAGCGGCGCCAGCGGAGGCGCCGACCCAGCCTGTCGCGCGCAAGCGCGGCAGCGGCAGGAGCAATGCCAAGCGGCGCACCGACGAGGAGTGATCAGCTCCTATCTATATTTAAAGGTATAGGCAAACCGGCTCGAATCGATGATTCGAGCCGGTTTTTGCTTGGCGGCGCGGTCTTTCATCGTGGCGGGTATGGCTTGTTTGCATCGCTTCTGGAACTTTTTTCAATGGCTGTTCCTTTGAAAATCATGGGCTTGTGATTTTCGTTTGGAAATCTTGCGAAATTTCTCGCGAAAGGTGTTGACGCCTCCTGGGGTGGCCGGTATAGTTCGCCTCCTCAGCTGACGCAGCGAACGAAACAGCGGAAACGAAACGGTTTCCGGTGAAGACGACGCAGCGGCCAGCACTGCTATTTAACAGAACGAATAACCGATAGGTGTAAGTGCTTGGCGAAAGCCGACACTTGCACTGCAAGAGACAAGAGATACTTGTTTATTTCTTTGAACTTGCGTGCCAGAAAATTGCTATGAGATTGAACTGAAGAGTTTGATCCTGGCTCAGATTGAACGCTGGCGGCATGCTTTACACATGCAAGTCGAACGGTAACAGGGTGCTTGCACCGCTGACGAGTGGCGAACGGGTGAGTAATGCATCGGAATGTACCGTGTAATGGGGGATAGCTCGGCGAAAGCCGGATTAATACCGCATACGCCCTGAGGGGGAAAGTGGGGGACCGTAAGGCCTCACGTTATACGAGCAGCCGATGTCTGATTAGCTAGTTGGGGAGGTAAGAGCTCACCAAGGCGACGATCAGTAGCGGGTCTGAGAGGATGATCCGCCACACTGGGACTGAGACACGGCCCAGACTCCTACGGGAGGCAGCAGTGGGGAATTTTGGACAATGGGCGCAAGCCTGATCCAGCCATGCCGCGTGTCTGAAGAAGGCCTTCGGGTTGTAAAGGACTTTTGTCAGGGAGGAAATCCCGCTGGTTAATACCTGGCGGGGATGACAGTACCTGAAGAATAAGCACCGGCTAACTACGTGCCAGCAGCCGCGGTAATACGTAGGGTGCGAGCGTTAATCGGAATTACTGGGCGTAAAGCGTGCGCAGGCGGTTGTGTAAGTCTGATGTGAAAGCCCCGGGCTCAACCTGGGAACGGCATTGGAGACTGCACGACTAGAGTGCGTCAGAGGGGGGTAGAATTCCACGTGTAGCAGTGAAATGCGTAGAGATGTGGAGGAATACCGATGGCGAAGGCAGCCCCCTGGGATGACACTGACGCTCATGCACGAAAGCGTGGGGAGCAAACAGGATTAGATACCCTGGTAGTCCACGCCCTAAACGATGTCAATTAGCTGTTGGGGGTTTGAATCCTTGGTAGCGTAGCTAACGCGTGAAATTGACCGCCTGGGGAGTACGGCCGCAAGGTTAAAACTCAAAGGAATTGACGGGGACCCGCACAAGCGGTGGATGATGTGGATTAATTCGATGCAACGCGAAAAACCTTACCTGCTCTTGACATGTAACGAACTTGGTAGAGATATCTTGGTGCCCGAAAGGGAGCGTTAACACAGGTGCTGCATGGCTGTCGTCAGCTCGTGTCGTGAGATGTTGGGTTAAGTCCCGCAACGAGCGCAACCCTTGTCATTAGTTGCCATCATTAAGTTGGGCACTCTAATGAGACTGCCGGTGACAAACCGGAGGAAGGTGGGGATGACGTCAAGTCCTCATGGCCCTTATGAGCAGGGCTTCACACGTCATACAATGGTCGGTACAGAGGGTTGCCAAGCCGCGAGGTGGAGCTAATCTCAGAAAACCGATCGTAGTCCGGATCGCACTCTGCAACTCGAGTGCGTGAAGTCGGAATCGCTAGTAATCGCAGATCAGCATGCTGCGGTGAATACGTTCCCGGGTCTTGTACACACCGCCCGTCACACCATGGGAGTGAGTTTCACCAGAAGTGGGTAGGCTAACCGTAAGGAGGCCGCTTACCACGGTGGGATTCATGACTGGGGTGAAGTCGTAACAAGGTAGCCGTAGGGGAACCTGCGGCTGGATCACCTCCTTTCTAGAGACTGGCGATTGCCAAGTACTTACAACCTATCGGTTATTCAAGTTAAGGGCATTTTCGATGAAAATCTGCGCAGCTCTGCGTTGAAAGCCTCCTCGTGTACTCGATGTACACGTCGTCAGCTTTCGCCTTGATCTGCTTGATTTTGATCGAAAAGGATGTGGTATCAAACGACTACTGGGTTTGTAGCTCAGCTGGTTAGAGCACTGTGTTGATAACGCAGGGGTCGTAGGTTCGAGTCCTACCAGACCCACCAGTATTTTTTGGGTCAGGCAAGGCGCGAAGAAGCGAAGTGTGCTCATGCACATGAGCGACTGAGCAACGCAGCATCACCCAAAAAGAGGGGGATTAGCTCAGTTGGGAGAGCACCTGCTTTGCAAGCAGGGGGTCGTCGGTTCGATCCCGTCATCCTCCACCACTTACGCCGCAAACAAAATCAAATTGAGAAGTTTGATTCTGTTTGCGTTGTAGAAACGCCCGATCTTTAACAAACTGAAGAAGCCGAATATATAAGACGGCGAAACAAACGATAGGAGTTAACTCTTCTGTTGAATGAATCGTCATCTTGGGTATTTGATTGTATCTAAGGCTGCGTCGCCATATCAAAAGGGGCGGTGCGGTCGTCGCACAAACACTCTCTGTTGTTTTAGTGATTTAGGTTACTGAAATGATAGGGTCAAGCGACTAAGTGCATCTGGTGGATGCCTTGGCGATCACAGGCGATGAAGGACGTGTAAGCCTGCGAAAAGCGCGGGGGAGCTGGCAATAGAGCTTTGATCCCGCGATATCCGAATGGGGAAACCCACCGCTTAGGCGGTATCCCTGACTGAATACATAGGTCAGTGGAAGCGAACCGAGTGAACTGAAACATCTAAGTAACTCGAGGAATAGAAATCAACCGAGATTCCGTAAGTAGTGGCGAGCGAACGCGGAACAGCCTGTACGTGTTATGGATTGTGTTAGTGGAAGGTTCATGGAAAGGACCGCCGTAGTGGGTGATAGCCCCGTACACGAAAACACATTCCAGGGACTAGGCGTACGAGAAGTAGGGCGGGACACGCGAAATCCTGTCTGAAGATGGGGGGACCATCCTCCAAGGCTAAATACTCGTGATCGACCGATAGTGAACCAGTACCGTGAGGGAAAGGCGAAAAGAACCCCGGGAGGGGAGTGAAATAGAACCTGAAACCGGATGCATACAAACAGTGGGAGCGGACTTGTTCCGTGACTGCGTACCTTTTGTATAATGGGTCAGCGACTTACGTTCAGTAGCAAGCTTAACCGAATAGGGGAGGCGTAGGGAAACCGAGTCCGAATAGGGCGATTTAGTTGCTGGGCGTAGACCCGAAACCGAGTGATCTATCCATGGCCAGGATGAAGGTGCGGTAACACGCACTGGAGGTCCGAACCCACTAGTGTTGCAAAACTAGGGGATGAGCTGTGGATAGGGGTGAAAGGCTAAACAAACTCGGAGATAGCTGGTTCTCCCCGAAAACTATTTAGGTAGTGCCTCATGTATCACTTCCGGGGGTAAAGCACTGTTATGGCTAGGGGGTCATTGCGATTTACCAAACCATGGCAAACTCTGAATACCGGAAAGTGCAATCATGGGAGACAGACGGTGGGTGCTAACGTCCATCGTCAAGAGGGAAACAACCCAGACCGCCAGCTAAGGTCCCAAATGATCAGTTAAGTGGTAAACGAAGTGGGAAGGCCCAGACAGCCAGGATGTTGGCTTAGAAGCAGCCATCATTTAAAGAAAGCGTAATAGCTCACTGGTCGAGTCGTCCTGCGCGGAAGATGTAACGGGGCTCAAACTGATAACCGAAGCTGCGGATGCACAGTTTACTGTGCGTGGTAGGGGAGCGTTCTGTAGGTCTGTGAAGGTGTCTCGTAAGGGATGCTGGAGATATCAGAAGTGCGAATGCTGACATGAGTAGCGATAAAGCGGGTGAAAAGCCCGCTCGCCGAAAGCCCAAGGTTTCCTACGCAACGTTCATCGGCGTAGGGTGAGTCGGCCCCTAAGGCGAGGCTGAAAAGCGTAGTCGATGGGAAACGGGTTAAAATTCCCGTACTTTTATGTAGTGCGATGTGGGGACGGAGAAGGTTAGGTCAGCAGACTGTTGGAATAGTCTGTTCAAGCCGGTAGGCTGGGGTGGTAGGCAAATCCGCCGCCCCTTAAGGCCGAGACGTGATAACGAGGGTCTACGGACCTGAAGTGACTGATACCACGCTTCCAGGAAAAGCCACTAAGCTTCAGCTACATAAGAACCGTACCGCAAACCGACACAGGTGGGCAGGATGAGAATTCTAAGGCGCTTGAGAGAACTCAGGAGAAGGAACTCGGCAAATTGATACCGTAACTTCGGGAGAAGGTATGCCTGTTGGGGTGTAGTGATTTACTCACGAAGCTCTGACAGGTCGCAGAGAATCGGTGGCTGCGACTGTTTAACAAAAACACAGCACTGTGCCAACACGAAAGTGGACGTATACGGTGTGACGCCTGCCCGGTGCCGGAAGGTTAAGTGATGGGGTGCAAGCTCTTGATCGAAGCCCCGGTAAACGGCGGCCGTAACTATAACGGTCCTAAGGTAGCGAAATTCCTTGTCGGGTAAGTTCCGACCCGCACGAATGGCGTAACGATGGCCACACTGTCTCCTCCTGAGACTCAGCGAAGTTGAAGTGTTTGTGAAGATGCAATCTCCCCGCTGCTAGACGGAAAGACCCCGTGAACCTTTACTGTAGCTTTGCATTGGACTTTGAACAGACTTGTGTAGGATAGGTGGGAGGCTTTGAAGCCAGGACGCTAGTTCTGGTGGAGCCGACCTTGAAATACCACCCTGGTGTGTTTGAGGTTCTAACCTTGGTCCGTGATCCGGATTGGGGACAGTGCATGGTAGGCAGTTTGACTGGGGCGGTCTCCTCCCAAAGTGTAACGGAGGAGTTCGAAGGTTACCTAGGTACGGTCGGAAATCGTGCTGATAGTGCAATGGCAAAAGGTAGCTTAACTGCGAGACCGACAAGTCGAGCAGGTGCGAAAGCAGGACATAGTGATCCGGTGGTTCTGTATGGAAGGGCCATCGCTCAACGGATAAAAGGTACTCCGGGGATAACAGGCTGATACCGCCCAAGAGTTCACATCGACGGCGGTGTTTGGCACCTCGATGTCGGCTCATCACATCCTGGGGCTGTAGCCGGTCCCAAGGGTATGGCTGTTCGCCATTTAAAGTGGTACGTGAGCTGGGTTCAAAACGTCGTGAGACAGTTTGGTCCCTATCTGCAGTGGGCGTTGGAAGTTTGACGGGGGCTGCTCCTAGTACGAGAGGACCGGAGTGGACGAACCTCTGGTGTACCGGTTGTCACGCCAGTGGCATCGCCGGGTAGCTAAGTTCGGAAGAGATAACCGCTGAAAGCATCTAAGCGGGAAACTTGCCTGAAGATGAGACTTCCCTGGAGGCTTGACCTCCCTGAAGAGTCGTTCGAGACCAGGACGTTGATAGGTCGGGTGTGGAAGCGCTGTGAGGCGTGAAGCTAACCGATACTAATTGCTCGTGAGGCTTGATCCTATCATTTGAGTGACTTGGAGAACCAGGTGACGATGATGGAGTGTTGTGCGACACAATTAAATACCGAATATTCGAGGGTTGGTTTGAAACCGGCCCAGGCTTCTTGAGTTTGTACCAGTTTATGTCTGGTGGCCATAGCGAGGTGGTCCCACGCCTTCCCATCCCGAACAGGATCGTGAAACGCCTTAGCGCCGATGATAGTGTGGCATTCGCCATGTGAAAGTAGGACACCGCCAGACGCCCGATAAGCGAAACCCCAGCTCGATGAGCTGGGGTTTTTGCGTTGTGCGGCCGAAACGCACGACCCCGAAAAACAGCCCCGCCGGAGCAATCCGGCGGGGCTTTGTCGTTTCCGGACGGCCGCTCGGGATTTCGGTTCTACCGCGCGCCAACGTATCATGGCGTCTTCGACTGGAGGAACGAGATGGCTGAACGACTGCGGGCGGGTTTATTGGGATACGGCTATGCCGGCGCGACTTTTCACGCGCCCTTGCTGCAGGCGGCCGATGGCGTAGAGTTGGTCGCCGTGGCGTCCAGCAGGCCGGAACAAGTGAGGGCGGCGCTGCCTGGCGTTCGGCTGTTCGCCGCGGCGGAGGATTTGCTGGCGGCCGACGATATCGAGCTGGTGGTGATCGCCACGCCGAACGACAGTCACTTTCCGCTGGCTGAGGCGGCTTTGCGCGCCGGCAAGCACGTGGTGGTGGACAAGCCGTTCACGCTGCGGGCCGAGGAGGCCCGGCAATTATGCGAATTGGCCGAACGCGAAGGCCGGCTGTTGTCGGTATTTCACAATCGACGCTGGGATGCCGATTTTCTGGCCTTGCGCGGCTTGTTGCAGGACGGGAGGCTGGGACGCGTCGTGCATTTCGAGTCGCATTTCGATCGCTACCGGCCGCAGGTGAGGCAGCGCTGGCGCGAGTCGGATGTACTGGGCGCCGGTTTGTGGTACGACCTGGGACCGCATCTGCTCGATCAGGCGGTGCAGTTGTTCGGTCTGCCGCAGGCCATCCTGCTGGAGCTGGCCGTATTGCGCGATGGCGCGGTCGGCGACGACTGGTTCCACGCCCTGCTGCGCTATCCGGACAAGAGGGTCTTGCTGCATGCCGGCACGCTGGTGGCCGACGCCGGGCCGCGTTTCATCGTGCACGGGACCGAGGGCAGCTTCACCAAATATGGACTGGACCCGCAGGAGGATGCGTTGCGGGCCGGCGTTCTGCCGGGAATATCGGGCTGGGGGCGGGATCCGCAACCTGGGCGCGTGATGGGGGCGGAGGGGGGGGCTGGCGATTATGCCGGCCCGGACGGCGCCTACACGCGGTATTACCCTATGGTGCGCGACGCTATCCTGGCCAAGGGAGCCAATCCGGTGCCGGCGCGGGAAGCCTGGCGGGTGATGGCGCTGCTGGAATTGGGGCTGCGCAGCGCCGATCTGCAGGCCTGGCAGACGGCGGCCGACAGCCTGGCTGGCTAGCGCTTGGTTTTCTTCTTGTCGCCGGTCTCTACGGCGATGACTTCCTCCGCGCTGGCGGCGGCGCGCATCTGCGGCGCGATTTCGGTCAGCAATTGTTCCAGCAGTTTGCTGCGCGAGCTGATGTGGTGGTCGAAGCGCCAATCCTTCAATAGATCGATGGCGACGTCGAAGTAGCGCATATCGATGTCGTACAGCTGGCTCAGGTCGAAGGAGCGGCCCATTTCCAGCGCGGCGGCCAGCTCTTTCAGAACTTGCATCTGTTGCGGATCGTGTCCTTCTTCGATGAAACGGCGGATTTTCTTGGCTGCGTTCATTGGCTGTCCTGTCCCGGTGCCGGGTGTGGTGTCGTCTAGCTTGGTTTGCCTGCCATCATGGTCGGGCTTGAGGTGTGCGTCAACTCCCTGGCCGCGAGTCGGGAATCGAGGCGCTGATGCCGCCGCTGTCCGTTCAGCATATTGAGGTCTGGCGGACGCCGGCCTATCGTGAGCCTTGCCCGCCAGATACCGCCGCGCTTGCGGCTTTGATATGAGGAGGACTCCGATGAAACAGCAAGAAGTGCGGCAGCACGCCTATGCGATGCCGCTGACCAGCCCGGCCTTCCCACCCGGTCCCTACCGTTTCGTCAACCGGGAGTACATGGTCATCACTTATCGGACCGATCCGGCGGCGATAGAGGCCGTGTTGCCGGAGCCGTTGCTGCCGGCGGAGCCGGTGGTCAAATACGAATTCATTCGGATGCCGGACTCCACCGGTTTCGGCGATTATTCCGAGAGCGGGCAGGTGATTCCGGTGACCTTCCAGGGCGTGCGCGGCAGCTATGTGCATTCGATGTTCCTGGACGACCAGCCGCCGCTGGCCGGCGGGCGCGAATTGTGGGGGTTTCCGAAGAAGGCGGGCCGTCCCCGGCTGGAGGTGCATCAGGACACGCTGGTCGGCAGTCTGGATTTCGGCCCGGTGCGCATCGCCACCGGCACCATGGGCTACAAGTATCAGACGCTGGACCAGGCCGGTTTGCTGGCCAGCCTGGCGGAGCCGAATTTCCTGCTGAAGATCATTCCCCATGTCGACGGCACGCCGCGGATCTGCGAGCTGGTGCGTTATCACACCACCGATGTCACCATCAAGGGCGCCTGGAGCGCGCCGGGCTCGTTGGAGCTGCATCCGCACGCCCTGGCGCCGGTGTCCCGGCTGCCGGTGTTGGAGGTATTGTCGGCGCGGCATTTCGTTTGCGATCTGACGCTGGATCTCGGGGTGGTGGCTTTCGATTATTTGCAGCAGTAGTGACGGGGGCGGGCGAGGCATGTAAATGAATGCGAACAATTGCTAACATTCGGATACAGACGCGGTCCAGGGCAGGCCTTATGCTTTGGCTTCGATTTTCCAGCGAGTGATAGCAATGAAGTCTAGCGTTCTGATGTTTGCCCTGGGCCTGGCCCTGTCCGCCGGCGCGGCTTGCGCCGATACCGCCACCAGCACCATCGTCGGCGGCGCGCTCGGCGGCGCGGCGGGCGCGGCGATCGGTCATTCGGTCGGCGGTCGCGACGGGGCCATCCTGGGCGGCGCGCTCGGCGGCGGCGCTGGCGCCGCCATCGGCAACAATTACGGCCGCAACGCCGAGCGCAGAGACGACGACAGGCCGCGCTACAAGCGTTGCCATCGTCATCACCGCCATCACCGCTGCCGTTGATCGGCGGCAGGCTTCGCCTGCCCTATTGCCGCGAAAGCGCCCGGATTCCGGGCGCTTTTTGCATTGCTCGACTAGAAAGAGTAGTGGCGCGGACTGCGGCCATTGCCGCCGCGCCGGAGTTTCCGGGGCCGATGGATGGCGCGTCTCGTTCGCGCGTGAACGGGGTGGGCGCCGGCCGCGCATTCGATGTCTGGGAGAGGTGGATCATGTTGTCGCGACTGTCGCTGGCCAATAAGCTGCTGCTGTTGATCGTGCCGTTTTCGCTTGTGATGATCGTGCTGGCGATGGTGCTGGCCCGGGACCGTCTGCATACGCTGGACGAAATGCAGCGTTCCGACCGGCTGATCGCGCTGGCTGTCGACTCCAGCCAGCTGATTCATGATTTGCAGGCCGAACGCGGCCTGAGCAACGGTTTTCTCAGCGGCAAGGCGGCGGCCCTGCCCGAGGCGCTGAATCAGGCGCGAAGCGCCAGCGACAAGAGCCTGGCGGCTTTTCAGCGCCAGACCGATGGCTTGAGCGATGACGCGATTCAGACGGACGCCAAGGAGACGGTGCGCCAATTGGGCGAGTTGCAGGCCTTGCGCGGCAAGGTGGCCGAGCGCGGCGTAGCGCCGGCCGACGCGTTCGGGTCCTACTCCAAGCGCATCGACGGCCTGATCGGCCTGATCGCGAATCTGGCTCAGGCCAATAGCGACGGCGATCTGTTGCGCAGCACCGCGGCGCTGCTCAGCCTGCAGTGCGAGAAGGAGTTTGCCGGCCGCGAGCGCGGTTTCGTCAACGGCATGCTCAATACCGGGGCTTTCGATCAGGCGGCGTTCGCGCAGGCGGCCGGCCTGACGGCGAAGCAGCAGGCTTGCAAGGGCCAGTTCGCCTTGATGGCGCCGGAAGCCTTGCGCGGCCAGATGGACGCGCTGGAGCAGGGACCGGAGAACCAGCGGGTGCAGGGCATGCGCGACAAGCTGTTCAAGACGCCGCTGGGCCAAGCACTGGGCATGGCCGCGACCGACTGGTTCCAGGCCACTACCGCGCGCATCGGCGCGCTGAAGAGTTTGCAGGACCAGTTGCTGCAGAGCCTGGCGCAGCAGGTGTCGGGCAAGGTCGATCAGGCGCGGCGCGACCTGCAATGGACGATGGCGGGCTGCGGACTGGTGATCCTGTTGCTGTGCGCGATGGGATGGCTGATCTATCGCAGCGTCCATGGCCCGGTTTTGTACCTGGAGCGCTTGATGACGACGATGAGCCGCGATCTCGACCTGGGGCCGCGCGCGCAGATAGACGGCGGCGACGAGGTCGCCCGGATGGGCCTGGCCTTCGACCAGTTGGTGGAGGCTTTCGCCCAGACGCTGGGACAGGTGAAGGACAATGCGCATCAGGTGGTGGAGGCCGCCGACGCGATGCTGTCGATTTCGCAACGCGCGGCCGACGCTTCCAGCACGCAAAGCCAGTCGGCGGCGCAGATCGCGGCGGCGGTGGAGCAGATGACGGCCGGCATCGAGGCGGTCAGCGACAATACCCGGCTGTCGTTGACGGTGGCGCAGCAGATGCAGAGCAGCGTCACCGGCGGCCGGGAGCGGATGAGCAGCACCGCCACCGCGATCAGCCAGACCGCCAGCGTGCTGGACGACGCCGGCGGCCGCATCGAAACCCTGCAGCGCAAGTCCGAGGATATTCGCTCCATCATCACCGCGATCCGCGAAATCGCCGACCAGACCAATCTGTTGGCGCTGAACGCGGCGATAGAGGCGGCGCGCGCCGGCGAGCAGGGCCGCGGTTTCGCCGTCGTCGCCGACGAGGTGAGAAAACTGGCCGAGCGCACCGGCAAGGAGACGCTGGACATCACCGCGCTGATCGAGGACATCCGTTCGGAAACGCAGACCGCGGCAATGCACATGCAGGAGGCCAGGCAGCGGATGGAGTCGGGCATGCAGATGGTCGGGCAGACGGTCGGCGATCTGGAGCACATACACGGCGAGGCGGCCGAGGCGGCCAGCAAGAGCCAGGGCACGGCGGCGGCGATGGCCGAGCAGAGTCTGGCCAGCAGCGAGGTGGCCAGCAATATCAGCGTCATCGCCTCGCTGGCGGAGTCGAACTCCGACATGGTGAGGGAGGTGGCGGCGCTGTCCAGGCGGCTGAACGGCGCGGCGTCGCAATTGGCGGAGCTGGTGGACCGCTTCCGCCACGCCGGCGGCCGCTGAGAACCTGTTCACGATCTTTTTTCAAGCAGCGCAGCCCAGCCAGCAGGCCAGATGCAAGGCGGAGGGCGTAGGCCTTGGTGATTCCAAGGCCTAGCCTGACAACGCGGCAGATGGCCTGCTGGCTGGGCTGCCTTTCGGGGCGGTGTTCTGCCGGCGCATGGCTTTGTCAAACGTCCCTGGCAGTGAACGACACTGCGGCGGGCCGTTTTCCGCGCCCTGCATCCGGCAGAAAACCGCCGATGCCGCAAAAAGATCGTAAACAGGCTCTGAGAGCCTGCCCGAAGTCTTCTTGCGGCAGCGCTCGCCGGAACCTTTGCGCAGGCGCCTGCCGGGATTGAGGAAAACGGCCCCGCGAGGGGCCGTTTCTCATTGCTGCGGGAGGTCTCAGAACCAGAAGTAGCGGCGCAGCGCGGCGTCCAGGTTGGCGACGTCCGGCACGCCGACGCCGGTGGCCTGGTCGTAGCCGCGGTGCGAGGCGTAGCCCCAGTTGCCGCCGGCGGTGACGTCGCGCAGCGGCGCGCCGTGGTGGCCGAAGCCGTGATAGGCGTGGCCGGTGGCCAACAGGCCGTACAGCGAGAAGTTCAGCAGGCCCAGGCGACCGCCCATCGATTGGTTCAACAGCGCGGTGATGCCGGCCAGCTGCGGCGCGACGAAGCTGGTGCCGCCGTTGTTGCTCAGTACCGAGAAGCCGTTCTTGCTGGATGTGTAGTAGACCACGTAGCCGGTCTCCGGGTCGCCGTTCATCGAGATGTCCGGCACGTTGCGGCCCTTGAAGTGGGCCGGCACGCTGGCGATCACCTGCGGCGGCGTCTGGCTGTTGTCGACCAGTTGCTGGCCGGCCGGCGTGTTCTGCATGCCCGGCACCCAGTTCTGATAGAACGGGCGGCTGATCCAGCCGCTGACGCCGCCGCCGCCGCCGACCGGGAAGATGCCGCATGCCACGGAGTCCTTGCCCAGCGCCTTGCACAAGCCATCCAGGTAGTCCCAGCCCCAGGCGCGCTCGCTGGCGATCTTGACCTGCATCGCCTTGCCGTTCGGGTGGAAGGTCAGCGTGGCGGGCACGGTGGTGGCGCCGGCGGCGGTGATGAACTGCTGGTTGGCCGGGCTGTCCACCGACAGCACCTTGCTGTACTGCGGCAAGGCGGCGGCGCGGTTCACGTCGTAGGCGCCGGAGTCGCCGGCGGCGGCGAATAGGGTCTGGCCCTGCAGCGCGGCCTGCAGGAACAGATCGTGGTAGGCCTGCAGCACATTGGTGGTCTTGCCGTTAACCGGATCGGCCGCCTGGCTTTGCTGATCGAACCATTCCCATTCGCCCCAGCTGACCGACAGGGTGTCGGCGGTGTTGGACTCTATCGCCTGGGCGAAGGCGTCGACGAAGCCCTGGGTGGTGTTAGGCGCCTGGTAGACGATGATCTTGGCCGCCGGCGCGATGCCGCCGGACTGCTCGACGTCCAGCGTGGTCTCGTCGGAGCCGCCGTCGTCGCTGGGGGCGCCCGGGCCGCCGTCGATGTCGACCACCGTCAGCCGGTTCGGATCAGTGGCGAGACCGAGCTGGCTCCAGTACTGGAAGGCGTCGGACGGCGTGAAGCTGGCCAGCGTGACGATGCCTATGGTGGCGCCCTTGCCGTGCACGCCCTTGTTGTACAGCGGCGTGATGTTGTAGTAGCGGGCCAGGTCGGTCACCGTCCATTGGCCGGGCGCGTTGCCGCCGGTGACCGGCGCGCTGCTCTTGCCGGCGGCCGGTTGCAGGTGGTTGGGCAACTGGCGCAGATGCGGGCGGAAGTGCGGGCGGCTGTCCAGGCCGATCACGGCCTGGACGTCGCTCAGATCCACAGTCGGCGCGGAGGCGCGAACCGGCGCGATATAGCGGGAGGCGCCCTGGACGGCGGTCTTGTTCTGGAATACGTGGACTTCGGCGCCGAAGACCTTCTGCACGGCGGCGGCCGGGCCGCTGACCTGCAGCAGCGAGCCGCCTATGCGTTTGACGCCGAGGCCGGCGGCCTGCAGGCGGGCGCTGATTCGTTCGACGGTGGCGTCGGTCGGCGCGAAGCGGGCGCGGAATTCGGCCGGGCTCAGGAAGCGGTGGTAGTTCGGGCTGGCCGGCGTGTGGACTTCCTGCAGATAGCGGGCGGCGGCGTCGCGGTCGCGCAAGTGCAGGGCGACGGTGACGGTCAGCTTCTGCGCCGGCGCCGCTTGCTCGACCTTGCCGAGGTCGACGGCGGTGGCTGCGGTGGCGGCCATGGCGCCGGAAGCGCTTGCGGCCAACAGGGCGGCGGCCAGACTGCTTATTTTGAATGTTTTTGTCATGTTGATTTTCTCCTTTGTATGGTGTGGGCCGCGGCTTGTGGCGCGATCCGGCCGGGATGGGCGCGTGGCCTTCGCCGACGCGCCATGCGGCGCGTTTCGGCTTCAGTTTGTCGCTCCGACCTATCCAATTTGAATAAATTGGCGGGACCAGTATAGGAACGGCCGATTATTGCAAGTTGGGTATTTTGTAAAGTTCTATGTAGCGAACTTGCCGGCAAGACCTCTCCAACTTCTTGATATGAAATATAAATAGAGAGCGCTTTGACTGTAATGACGATGGCGGCGGACCGCGATGGCCGGCGATCGGACCATCGATGGCGGCAGAGGGCGGTTCCGCGTCGCTTGTCCGGGAAACATTTGGATTTTGTCAACTATCGATCGGATTGATCGGTGGCGGGGGGCGGGCTGAAGTACAATTCAGATAGAGTTCTTTGGCTGTTGAGATATTGAATTGCCCGATTGTCGAAATACAGACAGATTGTCTGGCCCGCGGCGACCAATCGATACGGCGCAACCAGGTTGGAGGAAACATGCTGATTGATCGGTTTGGCCGCAGCATCGAGTATTTGCGGCTATCGGTGACCGACCGCTGCGATCTGCGCTGCAACTATTGCCTGCCCAAGGGTTTCAAGCATTTCGAGGAGCCGGACAACTGGCTGAGCTTCGACGAGATCGAGCGAGTGGTGGCGGTATTCGCCCGGCTGGGCACGCGCCGGGTCAGGCTGACCGGCGGCGAGCCGCTGCTGCGTCGCGATCTGCCGGCGCTGGCGGCCAGATTGTCCGCGCTGCCGGGGCTGCAGGATTTGTCGCTGACGACCAACGGCACCCAGTTGCCGCGCCATGCGGCCGCGCTTCGCGCCGCCGGCGTCAGCCGCATCAATCTGAGCCTGGATTCGCTGCGGCGCGACTGCGTCGAACGCATCACCGGCAGCGACAGCCTGCCCAAGGTGCTGGAGGGCCTGGCGGCGGCGAAGGCGGCGGGCTTCTCGCCGATCAAGATAAACATGGTGGCGATGCGCGACGTCAATGACGCCGAGATCGAGGCGATGGCGGCTTTCTGCGTCGAGCAGGGCCTGATCCTGAGGCTGATAGAGGCGATGCCGATGGGCGAGACCGGCCGCGCCGCGCATTATCTGGATCTGCAGCCGGTACTGGAGCGCCTGCGGCTCCGCTTCGATCTGGTCGAACAAGCCCGCGAGCTGGGCGGCGGTCCGGCCCGCTACTGGAGCAGCCGCGACGGCGCGTTCTCGCTGGGCGTGATCACGCCGATCTCGCAGCATTTCTGCGCCAGCTGCAACCGGGTGAGGCTGTCGGTGGACGGCACGCTGTACCTGTGCCTGGGGCAGGACGAGAAGATGGAACTGCGCCCGCTGCTGCGCGCCGGCATCGACGACGCCGGCCTGGAGGCGGCCATTCGCGAGGCGATAGAGCTGAAGCCGGAACGGCACGAGTTTCGCGAGCAGCCAAAGAAGCTGGTGCGCTTCATGTCGATGACCGGCGGCTGAGCACCGGGGGCGGGCGCCTAGCGCTCCAGGATCGCCCGGCGGTGGCGGCGGAACACCCATTTTTCCCACATCAGCAGCGTGTCCTGATCGAAGGAGGCGCTGATGTCGGCCACCGCGAGAAAACGTTGTCCCATCGGCTGGCACAGCGTCACCTTGCCGTACAGGAACAGGCTGAGCGCCGAATCCGGGTTCGGATACAGCGACAGCAGCAGGGCTTGCCCGGGCTGCCAGGCCTGGTTGTCCTGCCAGGCCGCCGCGTGCAGCCCCAGGCGGCAGGGCGCGCAGGCCGGCCGGTCCGGGTGGCGCGCCAGCAGCGACACCTCCAGCGCCAGGTCCAGTTTGGCTTCCAGCCGCATCAACGCGGGGTTGGTGTCTTCCGGCGTTTCGCCGGGGGCCGCCAGCACGCGCATTGCCAAGCGGGTTTCGCGCTGCAGCCGGGGCGGGTAATCGCCATTCAGCGGCTGGGCGAGAAAGGGGAGCTCGGCGTCGAAGCTGACGGTGTCCAGCAGCGGCAGGGGGGAGACTTGTTTATCCGGCATGGTCGTCGCTCAGTGATACAACCGCAGAATGGCGTCCAGGCCGCCGTGCTCGATGGCGATGTCGGCTTCGGCGCTGACGCGGGGCTTCGCATGATAGGCGATGCCGACGCCGGCCTCGTGCAGCATCGGCAGGTCGTTGGCGCCGTCGCCGACCGCCAGCACCTGGCCGGGCGCCAGTCCCAGCGCGTCGCGGGTGGCGATCAGCAGCCTTCTCTTGGCTTCGGCGTCGACGATGTCGCCTACCAGCCGGCCGGTGAGACGGCCATCGACGATTTCCAGCTGGTTGGCGTAGGCCTGGTCCAGGCCGTAATCGGCTTTCAGCCGGTCGGTGAAGTAGGTGAAGCCGCCGGAGACCAGCAGCGTCCTGACGCCGTGCCGCTTGCAGGCGGCCAGCAGTTCCAGCGCGCCGGGATTCAGCCGCAGCCGCTGTTCGTACACTTGGCGCAAGGCGTCTTCCGGCAGCCCGGCCAGCAGCGCCACCCGTTCGCGCAGGGCGGCGGCGAAGTCCAGCTCGCCGCGCATCGCGCGCTCGGTGATCTCGGCCACCTGCGGCTTGATCCCCTTGATGTCGGCGATCTCGTCTATGCACTCGATATTGATCAGCGTCGAATCCATGTCGGAAACCAGCAGACGGAAATCGGCGAAGCTTCGACCATCGTCGACGTAGGCGGCGTCGTAGCCGTGACGGCGACAGCGTTCGAGAACCTCGGCGCGCCGGGCGGGATCGGCGCCGCGCATCCGCACCACGTCGATGCGCGGATGATCGCGGTGCGGCGCCTCCGCCAGGCCGGCGATATCGTCGATATGCAGCGGATCCGGCTGCGGGGCGAGTACGACCAGGGTTTTCAGTGTGCTCATGGTGCGATAGGCGTCAAGACGGTTGCTTTCATTATGCCACGTCTTGCGCCGGCTGCCGCCCCGGTATCTGCGCTCAGGCGGTCTTGGCGCAGCGTCCGGCGAGCCAGCGTTTGAGCGGGGCGTCGGCGGAGAGCAGGCCGGGTCCGAAGGCCAGCAGCACCAGCAGCTGGGCGCCCCAGAAATAGTGGAACTGGCGGGTGGCTTCGGTCAGGCCGGGATAGCTGATCACCGCCACCGCGTTCAGAATGAACAGGCCGGCGGCGGCGAAGCGTCCGCCCAGGCCCAGCGCCAGCAGCGAGGACAGGCCCAGCTCGCCGCAGGTGGCCATCACCGCCGCGACGGCCGGCGGCAGCAGCGGCACGTGGTATTCGTCGGTGAACAGCGCCAGCGTGATGTCCCAGTCGTCTATCTTGGTCAGGCCGGAACGGAAGAAAACATCGAGCAGCCACAGCCTGAGAAGCAGCAACACCAAGGGCTGCAGCAGGTCGGTATAGCGGATCAGCAGCCGGTAGGCGCAGACCGCGGGTCTGGCAATCGCATTCATTGGATATCTCCTTGTCCGGCGTCGATGGCGGCCAGCAGCGGCGGCTGGAACAGGCCCAGCAGCGCCGCCTGCAGATCGAAGCCGGCGTCTATGGCCTGGGCCCGAGGCGCGGCCTCGGCCAGCGTGGCGCCGCCGAACAGCGCGGCGTAAAAGGCGTGGCGGGCGTCGTCCAACGCCAAGGTCTTCACTTCTCCGCGCTCGCGGTAGACCAGCGCGTTTTCCGCCGGCAGCGCCAAGAGCCCGTCCAACGGCGCGTGTTCGCGATGGGCGCGCCAGATGCTGAGCGCCGGGCTGCCGGCGCGGCACAGCGCGACGTCGGGCAGCGGCCAAAAGCGCAGCGCTTCCCATTGCCCGGGCGCGAAGGCGGCCAGCGCCGAGGTGTCCAGCGCTTCGGCGTCGGCGGCGTAGTAGCTGCGGTGGATCGCCCATTCGAGCCGGGCGACGTCGGCCAGATAGGGCAGCTCGCGGCAGGGTTCGAAGCCGGCGACGAAGTCGGCGAAACCGGCGCCGTAACGGTGCAGATTGCCGCTGTCCGACCGATGGCGCTTGGCGTACTCGCGCGCCAGCGCGGTGAAGAAGTCCCCGCCGACCAGCTCGCGGCAGACCGGATGGCTGTGCGCCAGCGTGTCGATCAGGCCGATGCGGTAATTGTTGCGGTAGACCGCCAGCCCCGCCGGGGCCAGTCCCAACGCGGCGGCGGCGGGAGCTTGCGCTGGATCGGCGATCGCCTCCAGCAGCGCGTGCTGCCAGTCATGCCAGTTCATCGCGGCTCTCCAGTATCGCCTGGGCCTTGGCGGCCTCGGCGCGCAGCTCGGCCAGCGGTGGGATGTCCAGGTCCCATTCGATCAGCGTAGGACGCGGGCCCAGCCGCTCGACGATCTCGCGGTAGAACCGCCAGACGCCGTCGTGCACCGGCTGGCTGTGGGTGTCCACCAGCATGCCTTCGCGTTCGCTGTAGCCGGCCAGGTGGATTTCGCCGATGGCGTCGGCCGGCAGCGCGGCCAGCACAGCGTCGGTGTCGGTGCCGAGGTTGATGCGATTGACGTAGAGATTGTTGACGTCCAGCAGCACGCCACAGCCGGTGTTGCGGACCAGCTCGGCCAGGAATTCGCCCTCGTTCATCTCGTTGCCCGGAAATTCCACATAGCTGGACAGGTTCTCCAGCAGTATGGTCCGGCCCAGCGTGTCCTGGGTTTCCGCGACGTGGCCGGCGACGGCGTCCAGCGCGGCGCGGGTGTACGGTATCGGCAGCAGGTCGTTGACGTAGCGGTGCGGGGAGTGGTTGAACGACAGATGCTCCGACACCGCGGCGGGATTCACCTCGTCTATCAGCCGACGAAGCGAGGCCAGATGGCCGCGGTCCGGGCGCGCGGCCGAGCCGAGGCCCAGGCCGACGCCGTGCAGCGACAGCGGCCAGCGCGCGGCGACGCGGTGCAGCATGGCCAGCGGTGTGCCGCCGTCGAAGAAGTTTTCGCTGTGCACCTCGACCCAGCCCAGCGGAGGCAGGGTGTCCAGGACTTCGCGATAGTGAGGGGCGCGCAGGCCTATGCCGCAGGCCGCGGGAAGCGTGGTCAAGGTCATGCTGGTGTTCCGGGAGGAGGGCGGCCCGCGGGCATGCGGGCCGTCATGGGATCGGCGATTACTTCGCGGACTTGCCGCCCAGCTTCTCGCAGCTGCCCTTGGCCACGTATTTCCAGTCGGCCGGGTCCTTGTCCACCTTGGCCTGGCCAGCGCAGGCATGGCTGCCGGACGCACAGTCGTTCTTGCCTGCCTGGGCGATGCCGAAGCACTTTTCCTTTTCCGCGGCGGCGGCCGGGGCGGAGGCGAGGGCGCCGATGGCGATGACGGCGCCGAGGGCGGATGCGATCAGGGCTTGGTTCTGTTTCATGTCTGACTCCTGGTTTGGGACGCCCGGCGGCGGAGGCCGCCGTGTCCGGGCGTATGGTACTCAAAGCGGCCGGCCTTGCCAGCGGGGAAAATCACATCGGTTTGGTTTGACCGCCCATTTGCTGGCAAGTGCCGGTCGGGACCAGCTTGAAGTCGGCCGGGTCGTTGTCGGTCTTGGCCTGTCCGGCGCAGCCGTGGCTGGCGGTCTTACAATCGTTCTGGCCGACCTTGGCGATGCCGAAGCACTGGTCCTTGTCGGCGGCGGCGGCCGGAGCGGAGGCCAGCGCGCCGAAGGCGATCAGTGCGCCGAGAGCGGAAGCGATCAGAGTCTTGTTGCTGTTCATGACTTTCTCCTGGGTAGTTCGCCGGGATTGGCGAAGGCGACTGGGTCGCCGAAGTGGCGGATGCCTGCGGTCCTGTTGCGCTCAAGCATGATCCGACATCCATTGAGTCGAGGCGGTCGGATACTTCTTACGCCGGGAGAGAAAAAAATCCGCGGCCAGGATCTTCGTGCCGGACGATTGCCACTTGTCATCCGGTGCCGTTGCATCCGTGTTATAGCGCGGCTTTGCCGAAATAGTCCGAAGGCCCGGCCGAGGGGGCAGCATGAGGGAGGGGGGCGGGACCGCGGGCGCGGTCCCGGAAGGCATGGCGGCGTTGAGCGGCCTTAGCGGATATGAACCACTTTATGGGTCTGCACCGACAAGCGCCATTGCGGATGCGCCATGCAGTAGGCGATGGCGGCGCGGGTGTTGGCGGCGAGGTCGGGGCCGTCCATCGGCTGCAGATAGAAGGTGGCGAAGTCCAGGTGGGCGACGGTTTCCGGCAGCTGGGTCGCTTGCGGATAGACCAGCTTCAGCTCGTCGCCGCTGCGTTGTTTCAATTCGGCGCCGGCCTTCGGGCTGACGCAGATCCAGTCCAGTCCGGCCGGCGCGGCGACGGTGCCGTTGGTTTCGACGGCGATTTCGAAACCCCGGGCGTGCAGCGCGTCCACCAGCTCCGCATCCAGCTGCAGCAGCGGCTCGCCGCCGGTGCAGACCACATAGGGCGCGCCGCCGGCGTCCTTCGGCCATTCGGCGGCGATGCGGGCCGCCAGCGCGGCGGCGCCGTCGAATTTGCCGCCGTCGGGGCCGACGCCGACGAAATCGGTGTCGCAGAACTGGCAAACGGCCTTGGCGCGGTCCTCCTCGCGGCCGGACCACAGATTGCAGCCGGCGAAGCGGCAGAACACGGCCGCGCGGCCGGCCTGACGGCCCTCGCCTTGCAGCGTGTAGAAGATTTCCTTGACGGTATAAGTAGTCACAGCGTTTTCTCGCGGGTCACAACAAGGGCCAGCGCATGTCCTGGCGGAAATGCAGAGACACGCCGGCCTGCTCGTCTTCCATCAGGTCGATGCGGGCCAGCTCCGGCACCAGCGGCGCCAACTGGGCGTGCACCCATTCCGCCACCGCGGCGTTGTCGCCGCGGCGCAGGCCGGGCAGCCGGTCCAGCGGATTGTGGTCCAGCTGGCGGTAGATCGGCTTGAAGCGGTCCTTGACGTCGCCGAAGTCGAGCAGCCAGCCCATCGTGCGGTCTATGTCGCCGGCCAGCATCAGCCGCACCAGATAGCTGTGGCCGGTGTAGGCGCCGTCGGCGCCGAAAGGCATCGCGCTTTCGAAACGCTGTTCCTTCCAGATGCGGAAGCGCTGGCCGTCGAACTGGCTGCCGGCGCTGTGCGTCTCGCGGACCTCGACCCAGGCGAGGCCGGGCACGGCGTTGTGCAATTCCCGGTACAGCCACTGGGCCAGCACCTCGCTGGTGGGGTTGTCCAGGCCGTCGATGTCGTTCAGGTAGCGGTGGTTGAGCCGCTGATGCAGCGGGGCCCAGGCGCGGGCCAGATCGTGCTGGCCGCTCAGGGCGGCGTCGGCGACGATGCGCACGCCGAAGCCGTGGCCGTGCAGCCGTCCGCATTTGTGGCCGGGCGGCACATGCGGCAGATGATGGGCGGCCTCGAACGACGCGTTCAGCCAGCTGAGCGCGCGGGCGCCGTCCAGCATCACGCCGCGGTCGGGCGCGCCCTGCAGCATGACGGCCGCCGGGCGGGGCAGCGCGCCGGCGATGTGGCGCGCCAGCGCCAGGTCGTCGCAGGCGGGCAGGACGGCGTTCAGGTCGGCGTAGTCCAGCGGCGCCGCCGCGGCTTGCACGGCGGCCTGCAGCGCGGCCTGGTCGAGGCCTTGCGCCTCGCTGCGGACGGTGACGCGGAAACTGTGGCCATGGGGCCGCGCGGCCTTGCCGGGGTCGGCAGGCAGCCGCCGGGCCGCCTCGAAGCCGGCGCCGGCGATCAGATAACAGGCGTGCATATCAATTTCCCCGCGCAGTCGTCCGGCAGCGTTCGACCAGCGGATCGGCGACGCCGGCGGCGGCGAAGCCCTGGGCGCGCAATTCGCATGACGCGCAGCGGCCGCAAGGCGGCACCTCGCCGTTGTAACAGGTGTGACTCCAGGACAGGGCTTCCATCGCGCCCACCTGTTGCGCCAGTGTGACAGTCTGGGCCTTGGACATATACATCAGCGGCGCATGCAGCTCGACCCGGCTGTCCATGCCCAGCCGCAACGCCACCTCCAGCGCTTTCAGCGTGTTCTCGCGACAGTCGGGGTAGCCGGAATAGTCGGTCTGGGCGACGCCGGTCACCAGATGGCGCGCGTCGCGGGTATAGGCGAAGGCGGCGGCGAAGGTCAGGAAGATCAGGTTGCGGCCCGGCACGAAGGTGTTGGGCAGCGCGTCGTCGGCGCGGGTGCCGGTTTCCGGCGCGATGGCGGCGTCGGTCAGCGCGTTGCCGCCGATGGCGGCGAAAGTGTCGATGGGCAGCACGGTCTGGCGCACGCCGGCGAGCGCGGCGATCTTGCGCGCGGCGTCCAGCTCGACGCGATGGCGCTGGCCGTAGTCGAAGGTCACCGCCTCGACATTGGCGGCGCCGAAGCGTTGCAGCGCCCAGTAAAGGCAGGTGGTCGAGTCCTGGCCGCCCGAGAGCACCACCAGGGCTTTTTCATTAGATGCTTGATTCATATTCCGTCGAGAACAGTCGAGGGTTTGTGACGGCGCGTCGGGATCGGTCTCACCCGCCGCGCAAACCACTGATTTTAACCCACTATAGACCTGGCGGGTGAGGGGATGGGGTTGTGGCTAAAATATGACATATGGCATATGCGCAACGAGGGGATTTTTTTTGATTGCGATCATGACATGTTCATGCAATTAATGATCTGTGCATGATGACTGTGCACTTTATAACTTTTCGTGATGTACAAAGCATCCTGACAACAAAGGGAAAACAATATGGACAAGAGATTGCCAATCGCCGCCGCAGCGTTGCTGCTGGTCGCTTCCGCCGCCCACGCCGCCGACCTGCAGGTCAGCCTGGGACAACCTGTGGTCAGCGCGGCCCAGGACGTCGACGTGACGGTCAGCTATCGCAATACCGGCAAGGAGACGCTGCATGTCTACCGCTGGTTCGTGCCGGCGCAGCAGTTGCAGGAACAGTTTCTGGCGGTGAGCGTGGACGGCAAGCCGGCGGAATACCTGGGACCGCGTTACAAGCGGGTGGTGCCGTCGCTGCGCGATACGGTGGCGCTGGCTCCGGGCGCTTCGCTGAACGCCAAGGTGAGGGTGTCGGACTACTATGATCTGTCGAAGGCGGGCAAGCTGAGCGTGCGCTTCGAAAGCAGCGGCGGCAAAGTGCTGAACCGCAGCCTGCCGGCCGGCGTCAGCGCCAAGCAGGCCGCCCAGCCGCAGCAGGACGAGGCCATCGTCTCCAATGCGGTCGGCGCCTACAGCGCCGGCAAGGTCAGCCCGCTGCTGCAGCGTTCGCAGGCCGCCAAGCTGGAGTGGCAGGCGCTGGCCCGCAGCGCGGTCAGCGGCGTGACCTATGCCGGCAATTGCTCGGTCACCCAGCAGAACCAGTCCCGGGACGGCGTGACCGCCGCCGGCTCGATGGCCGATGACGCCAACGCCTATCTGAACGGCACGCCGTCGGGCACGCCGCGCTACGTGACCTGGTTCGGCAAGTACAGCCAGGCAAACTGGAGCACCGCCAAGGCCCATTACGTCAAGATCAAGGACGCGCTGGACACCAAGCCGATCAAGCTGGATTGCAGCTGCACCGACGGCGGCACCTATGCCTACGTCTATCCGTCGCAGCCGTACACCGTCTATCTGTGCGGAGCGTTCTGGACGGCGCCGACCAAGGGCACCGACTCCAAGGGCGGCACGCTGGTGCACGAGTTGTCGCACTTCACCGTGGTGGCGGGCACGCAGGACCATGTCTATGGTCAGGCCGGCGCCAAGAATCTGGCCAAGAGCAGCCCGTCCCAGGCGCTGGACAACGCCGACAACCACGAGTACTTCGCCGAGAACACCCCGGCGCAGCAGTAAGCGCTTGAGCTAGGCCAGGCGGCGCTTCCCGGTTGGGGAGCGCCGCCGTTTTCGTTCAGGCGTAGCGACGCGCGGCATTCCTGCCCGGCGTGTCGTATTATGGGAGTGCCGGGCCGCGCCGAACATTGGCCGCTCCGGTTCGTCCGCGCCCGAGGCGGCGCCGTCCCCGGCGGGGACTCGCCGTCGATGCGCCGCTGCATCGCTTGGAGGAAGTGATGTCGTCGACGTCCATCTTGCTGGTAGAAGATAGCGCTACCAACCGTTATTTCATCGAGCAGTTCGTCATGGAGCTGGGCTATCGCTGCGTGTCGGCCAAGAATGGCCGGGAGGCGGTCGAGTATTGCCGGGACACGACGCCCGACCTGATCCTGATGGACGTGATCATGCCGGAGATGGACGGGTTGCAGGCGACCGCCGAGTTGCGGAGGATGTTCGGCGAACACTGGGTGCCCATCATTTTCCTGACCAGTCTGAACGAGCTGGAAAGCGTGGTCGAGGGGCTGAAGGCCGGCGGCGACGATTATCTGGCCAAGCCGGTCAGCTTCGACCTGCTGTCCGCCAAGATCCAGGTCTTCCTGCGCATCGCCGAAATGCAGAACCAGATCAACCAGGATGCGATCCGCCTCGAGAAGTACTATCGCGAGAACGAGATGGAGCAGCAACTGGCGCTGGAGCTGATGGAGCGGCTGATCCACCAGCGCGCCTCGATGCCGGCCCATATCTGGCAGTATCTGAATCCGGCCGCCAATTTCAACGGCGACCTGATCATCGTCAGCCAGCCGCCGTCAGGCGGCGAGCACATCATGTTGGCCGATTGCACCGGCCACGGCCTGACCGCCGCGATCAGCGCGTTGCCGGCGATAGACTGCTTCTACGAAATGACCCACGCCGGATGCGCGATGACCGAGATCGCCCGCGGCGTCAATCAGAAGCTGCACCGGCTGCTGCCGGGCGGCCGCTTCGTCGCCGCGTCGCTGATCGAGATCGCGCCGGCCGGCGACGAGATCCGCATCTGGAACGGCGGCGTGCCGTGCGTGCTGCTGTTCGACGAGCGCGGCGATCTGGTCGCGCGTTGCCCGTCCCATCATCCGCCGCTGGGCATCCTGCCGCAGGAGGCCTTCGACGACGCGGTGCAGGTGCTGCCCTGGCGCGCCGGGCAGGCCCTGGTGGTCAGCTCGGACGGCATCACCGAGGCCAAGGACGGGGGCGGGGCGATGTTCGGTCTGCCGGGCGTCGAGGCCGCGGTGCGAGCCGGCTGGCCGGACCGCATCGGCGACGCGGTGCTGGAGGCGGTCAAGGCCCATATGCTGGGCGGTGCCGCCAGCGACGACGTTTCGCTGCTGGTGGTCAGCCATCCAGGCGTTTAGCCTGCGGCAGAAAACCACCGCTGCCGCAAAAAGATCGTGAACAGGTTCTTAGACCGCGCAGACCCGGCCGCGCCCCGTCCCCTTGGCCAGATATAGCTGGTCGTCTGCCAGTTCTATCAGCTGCCGGCTGTCGGAATCGGCTTCCGGTTCGATCGCGGCGACGCCCAGGCTGAGGGTGACGCAAGGCGAGACGTCGGAGGCGGAATGCTCGATCTGCAGTTCGCGCACCGCCGCCTCGATCCGGATGGCCACCGATACCGCGCCGGCCAGGGTGGTTTCCGGCAACAGGCAGGCGAACTCCTCGCCGCCGAAGCGGGCCGCCAGGTCGTATGGCCGATGGGCCTGTTCCTGCAAGGCGGCCGCCACTTGCCGCAGGCACTGGTCGCCGGCGCTGTGGCCATAGCAGTCGTTGTACTTCTTGAAGTGATCGACGTCGGACAGGATCAGCGCGATGGTGGCGCCGCTGCGCTGGCAATGCCGCCAGGCCTGATCCAGTCTTTCGTCGAACAGCCTGCGGTTGGCGATGCCGGTCAGTCCGTCGGTGAAGGCCAGCGAGCGCAGTTGATCGGCCTGGAACTTCAAGGTCAGGTGGGCGTTGACCCGGTTGCGCAGCGTGGCGGGAATCACCGGCTTTGTGACGAAATCCACCGCGCCGGCTTCCCAGCAGGCGATTTCCTGTTCCTGCCCCTGATGGCCGGTGACGAAAATGATGGGGATGCCGCTGGTGTCCGGCGCGCCCTTCAGATGGCGGCACACGTCCATGCCGCTCATGCCCGGCATTTCGATGTCCAGCAGCACCAGGTCCGGCGGCGTGGCGCGACAGAAGGCGAGGGCCTGCTCGCCGTTGGTGGCCATGAAGACATCGTGTTCCGGGTTCAATATCTGATTGGCCACCATGATGTTGGTGGGCTGATCGTCCACCACCAGGATGCGGCCGCGGCGGTCGTCCTGCTGGGAGAAGGCGGGAGAGCGGTTCATGGCTGGTCGACTTTCTGCTGTCCGAGGATGTCGTCGCACAGGCGGGCGGCGGCGGCGAAATCCATTTGCATGATGGCGTCGGAGAGGGCACCGAATTGTTGCGGCATGGTGTCCTGGTAACGCTGCTGCAACTGGTTGAAGGTTTGCAGCGCCTCCAGATTGGCCTCGTTCAGCAAGCGTCGCAGCGCCGACAGCTCGCGGCTCAGATCCTCGTTCGCCTGCGGTGGCGGCGTCGATGGCCGCGGAGCGGATGCCAGCAGCTGTCCGGCCAGCTCCCGCGCGGCGGCGGCGGCTTGCGGCGCCGCCTGCCGCAGCGCGGCGAAATCGTCGGGCCACGGCTGGGACGGGTCGCGCAGCGTCTTTTCGGCGGCGGCGGCGTCGGCCGACAGCGCTTCGGCGCCGACGGTGGCGGCCAATCCCTTCAGCGTGTGCAGGGTCTGCACCGCCGGCTCGCGCTGCCGCTGCTCGGCGGCGGTCTGCAGCGTCGCGATCAAGCCCTGGACTTCGTCGGCGAAGCTGAGCAGGGTGCGGCGGTAGATTTCCTGGTTGCCGCCGAAGCGGGGGAGCGCGGCCCGGCTGTTCAGCAGGCCGGCGTCGGCCGCCGGCGGCGGCTGGATCGATGCCGGCGGCGGCTCCGCCGGCATCGTGTCGGCGCCGCCGGTATGTCTATGGATCACGCTGACCAGTTGCCCCAGGTCGAACGGCTTGCCGACGTGGTCGTTCATGCCGGCTTCCAGCGCGGCCTCCTTGTCGGCCGGCATCACGTTGGCGGTCATCGCGATGATGGGCAGCTGCTCGGCGGAGAAGCTGGCGCGGATCAGCCGGGTGACGGTGTAGCCGTCCATGTCCGGCATCTGGATGTCCATCAGCACCAGATCGTATAGCGGCGAGGCTTTCTGCACCGCCACCAGCGCGTCCTGGCCGCAGTCGGCGACATCGATGGCCGCGCCCTCGTTGCTCAGCAGCTCGCGCGCCACCTGCTGATTGGTCGGGTTGTCCTCGACCAGCAGCAGGCGCAGTCCGGCCAGCCGCGGTTCGATATGCGGGGCGCGCGTCGGCAGCGGGGCCGGCTGGCCGTGGCTGGCGTGGGCGTCGGCCACGGCGTCGAACAGCATCGACGCGGTCACCGGCTTGATCAGGAAGCTGTCGAAGATGCCCGGTTGCTGCTTCTGGCGCTGGGCGAACAGCTCGCGGCCGTAGGCGGTGACCATCACGATCACCGGCGTGTGGCGGCCGCTCTGCATCCGGCGCAGCCGGCTGCAGGTTTCCCAGCCGTCCATGCCGGGCATGCGCCAGTCCACCAGCACGATGTCGTAGTCCGCCCCGTCCGGGCGGGCCTCCACCAGTTCCAGCGCTTCCTCGCCGCTGCCGGCGACATCGACCTGCCAGCCGAAGGAGCGCAGGATGGCGCTTTGCGCCTGGCGGGCGCTGTCGTTGTCCTCGATGACCAGGCAGCGCAGGTTTTGCAGCGAAACCACGCCGGTCGCGGCGGCCGCTTGCGGCGGATCGGCCGCCTCGCAGGCGATCTCGAAGCTGAACACGCTGCCCTGGCCCTGCGTGCTCTCCACGCTCAGCTGGCCGCCCATCAGCGTCACCAGGCGCTGGCTGATGGCGAGGCCTAGCCCGGAGCCGCCGTAGCGGCGGGCGGTCGAGGTTTCCGCCTGGGAAAAGCCCTCGAAGATGCGCTGGCACTGTTCCGGCGAGATGCCGATGCCGGTGTCGCGCACCGCGAAGGCGATGCGGATCCGGCCCTCCTCTTGCTGCAGCAGGCGGGCGGACAACACCACCTCGCCCTGTTCGGTGAACTTGATGGCGTTGCCGGACAGATTGATCAGCACCTGTTGCAGCCGCAGCGCGTCCGAGACTATCCATTCGGGCAGGGCCGGGTCGATGTCGAACAGCACTTCGACGTCCTTGTTGCCGACATTGGCCGACAGGATGACGCCGATGTCGCGCAGCAGCTTGTCGATGCTGAACGGGTGCGGGTCCAGCGTCAGCTTGCCGACCTCCACCCGGGAGAAGTCGAGAATGTCGTTCAATATGCCCAACAGCGTGCGCGCCGCCGACATGGCTTTTTCGGTGTAGTCGGCCTGGCGGATGTCGAGGCCGGTCTGCTGCAGCAGTTGCAGCATGCCGAGCACCGCGTTCATCGGCGTGCGGATCTCATGGCTCATATTGGCCAGAAATTCCGATTTGGCGCGGCTGGCGCTGTCGGCGGCGGTCTTGGCTTCCAGCAGCCAGTTCTCCTGCTCGCGCTGCAGCGTCACGTCCCGGTTGATGGCCAGCATGCGGCTGGGCTTGCCGCCCGGGCCGTATTCGATCAGCGCGGCTGCCTGCACGTAGCGGATCTCGCCGTCCTGGCGGACGATGCGGAAGGTCGGGTTGAAGACGTCGCCGCCTTCCAGCGCGGCCTGCAATTGGTGTTCGACCGTCGCCACATCGTCCGGATGGATGCGGGCGCGCCAGTGGTTGTAGTAGAGGCCGAATTGCTGGAAGGAGCGCGGGATGTCGTAGATCTCGAACATGCGCTCGTTCCATTCCAGCGCGTCGCTGTCTATCTGCCAGCTCCAGATGCCCAGTTCGGCCACCTCGGCGGCCTTGACCAGCTGGTCGCGGGCCGATTCCAGATTGCGTCTGTCCTCCTCGCGCTGGGTGATGTCGGAGGCGATGCCCAGATAGCCGGTGATGTCGCCGACCTCGTTCTCCAGCCGCGACACGGTCAGCTGCGCCGGCAGCTCGCGGCCTCCGCGGCGGACATAGGTCCATTGCCGCTCGTCGGTCGTCTGGTGGCGCAGCCGGGCGACGATGGCGTCGAAGCCGGCCGCGATTTCCTCGCCCAGCTCCGCCGTTTGCCTGGCGGCCTCGGCCTCCAGTTCGGCCGCCAGATGGAAGGACGCCATCGACGCCTTGCCTATCATGTCGTCGGCGAGATAGCCCAGCATCCGTTCCGCCGCCGGATTGAACAGCGTGACGGTGCCATCGGTGTCGGTGGCGATGATGGCGTAACCGGCGCTGGCGAGGATCGCGTTCTGCAAGGCCGAGTAGATGCGGATCTGGCTGGTGCGCTCTTCCACCTGCTGCTCCAGCGAGGCGTTCAACTCGCGGATGCGCTTCTCTATCGCCTTCTGTTCGGTGATGTCGCGTATCGTCAGCGCGACGCCGCCGATCTCGCCGTGGGCGCGCCGGATCGGCGACAGCGTGATGGCGACGTCGAGCAGCTGGCCGTCGCGGGTGCGGTAGACGGTGTTCAGGCAGTTCTGGACGCCGCCCTCCACCGCCTGCTTCAGCAGCGCGGCGTCTTCGGCCTCGCCGCCGGGAGAGGCGATCAGATCGGTCAGCCGGCGATCCAGCGCTTCTGCCGGCGGATAACCGAACATCTTGTCGGCGCCGTGGTTCCAACTGGTGACCACGCCGTCCGGCGAGCAACCGACGATGGCGTCGTAGGAGCTGTCGACGATGGCGGCCAGCTCGGCCTGGCGCGCGCCGGCCTGGCGGTATTTTCTCAGGTAGAGCAGGGAAACGGCGCCGATCAGCGCGAACATGGCCACCATCGTGGCCAGCGTGGCCGATCGGGTGGCGGCCACGATGCCGGCCACCGCGGAGTCGGGCAGCACGGCGAAGACCTGGCAGTAGTGGCCGGGCGTGGCGGTGGAGAACGGCACCCTGAACGAACGGGCGTAGGCGATGCCGTGCGGCGAGGTATAGGTCGGCAGGCTGGCCGGCTGGCCGATGCCGGGCGGCACCGGGTGGAAATCGTCCTGCCAGCGCCAGTTTTGGCCGCGCTCGAAGCCGAAGGTGCGTTTCGGGTCCGGCTGCAGCAGATAGTCGCCGCGCTGGTTGGCCAGATAGATGCGCAATTCGACCGGGATGCTTTGCGTCAGCGAAGCCAGCAGCGCGCTGGCGTTGAAATTGATGACGACCACGCCGAATACCTTGCCGGCGAGGTCGTAGATAGGGGTGGCGACCCTCAGCGTCGGCACCGGCCGGCCGCCGGCCTGGCGCTGATGGCGGGCGCCGCTGTCCAGGTCGGAGAAGTAGACCTGGCCCGGTTTTAGCTTGACGGTCTGCTGCACGTAATCGCGCGCGCCTCGTTGCGGGATGTCGACGGTGGGAATGGCGGAGATCCGTCCCTGGTCGTCGCGTTCTATCCGCACCAGCTCGCGACCGCCGTCGGCGACGCCGATGAAGCGGATGGACGAGAATTCCGGATTCGAGGCGAGGAAGGCGTGGAAGACCGCGCTGAGGCGGCCGTGCCAGGCGGAGGCGGTGGAGTTCTCCTGCGGATCGACGCCGCCGTGCGCGCTGGCGCGCATCAGGCCCAGCACCGGCGGCGTGGCGCTGAGGAACAGCACGTCGCGTTCCAGCTGGTCGAACTGCTGACGCAGTATGGCGTTGCGGGTCTGGGTGACGTAGCCCAGCCGGGTCTGGTAGGCGTCGAGCAGCTGCTGGCGCTGATGCAGGCCGGTCTGAAACACCACGACCGCGGTGACGACGACCGCGGTGCTGATGAAACCGATTACCAGGCGCCATTCGTGTCTGAGCCAGGCGGCGGGGCGGAAAAGGGGCAAGATGCAGCTCCTGGAGCGGGTTCGAGGAGGCGTGGCCTGTCGGTCCAATTATAGGAAGCGGCGCGCCTCATTCAAATTGCATCCGCGTCGGCGCCAGGGGACGGCGGCGGTGCGACGCTTGATGTGAACAGGCCCCGCGGATGGTTTCGCGGGGCCCGTCGTGTCAGCGCAGCTGCCTCCACAGGAAGGCGTATTCCATGGCCGCGATTCTGGCCTCCTCCTCGTGGTTGGCGGCGGCGCCGTGACCGCCCTCGGTGCGCTCGTAGTAACGGACATCGGCGCCGATCGCCTTCATCGCCGCGAACATCTTGCGGGCGTGGCCCGGATGGACGCGGTCGTCCAGCGTCGAGGTGACGAATAGCGTGGCCGGGTACTTGGTGCCGGGGCGGATGTTCTGATACGGCGAATAACGCTTGATATAGGCCCAGTCCTCGGGCTGGTCCGGATTGCCGTATTCATCCATCCAGCTGGCGCCGGCCAAGAGCTTGTTGAAGCGCCGCATGTCCAACAGCGGCACCTGGCAGACGATGGCGTGGAACAGCTGCGGATACTTGGTCAGCATCACGCCCATCAGCAAGCCGCCGTTGCTGCCGCCCTTGATGCCGAGGTGGCGGGCGTCGGCGATGCCGCGCTGGCCCAGATCCTTGGCGATCGAGGAGAAGTCGTCGTAGGCCTTCTGGCGATTGTGCTTCAGCGCCGCTTCGTGCCAGGCCGGACCATATTCGCCGCCGCCGCGGATATTGCCGAGCACGTAGACGCCGCCCCGATCCAGCCAGGCCTTGCCCAGCGCGCCGCTGTAATAGGGCGTCATCGACACTTCGAAGCCGCCGTAGCCGTACAGCAGCGTCGGGTTCTTGCCGTCCAGCTTCAGATTCTTGCGCGCCACCACGAAGTAGGGCACGCGGGTGCCGTCGTCGGAGCGGGCGAAGAACTGCTGGATGCGGTAGGGCTTGGCGTCGAAAAAGGCCGGCTGCTGCTTCAGCGGCTCGCGCGCGTCGCTGCCGGCGTGGGCCAGCGACAGCGCGGTCGGCGTCAGGAAGTCGGTGAAGGTGAAGAAATAGTCGTCGGAGTTGTCGCTGTCGACGGCGCTGACGCCTATGCTGCCGTAGCCGGGCGCGGCCACCGGGCGCGACTGCCATTTGCCGTCGGCCACTTTCCATTCGACCAGCCGGCTCTTGACGTTGTCGAGCACCGTCAGGATCAGCGCGTCGCGGGTGTCGGCGCTGTCGGCCAGCGAGGTGGAGGCGCTGGGCTGGAACAGCGGGGCGAAATCGCGCTTGCCCTGCAGATAGTCGTCCAGTTTGACGGCCAGCAGGCTGCCGGCCTTCCAGTCATGACCGCCGACGCTCCAGTCCTGGCGCGGTTTCAGCAGCAACCAGGGGCCGTGGAAGCTGACTTCGGCGTGGCCGGGTTTGTCCAGCTTCTGCCACTTGCCGTCCTGCAGCAGGTAGACGTCGTTGCTGAAGAAGCTGGAGCCTTGGGTGATCAGGTCGTAGCGATGGCCGGCGCTGTCGACGCGGCCGGCGCTGACCGAGATGTCGGACGGTTTGCCCTCGAGCAGTGTCGCGGCTTCGGCCAGCGCTTGGCCGCGCTTCCATTCCTTGACGATGCGCGGGTAGCCGGAGTTGGTCAGCGAGCCGCTGCCGAAATCGGTGGCGACATACAGCGCGTCGCGGTCCTTCCAGTGGACTTCGCTCTTGGCTTCCGGCACGACGAAGCCGCCGTCGACGAAACGTTTGGCCGGCAGGTCGAACTCGCGCACCACCGCGGCATCGCCGCCGCCGCGGCTCAGGCGCACCAGGCAGCGGTCCTGCTTGGGCTTGACGCAGTCCGCGCCCTGCCATACCCAGTTTTCCTTTTCGTCGCGGGCCAGCTTGTCCAGGTCCAGCACCGTTTCCCAGGCCGGCTTGGCCTTGCGGTATTCGTCCAGCGTGGTGCTGCGCCACAGGCCGCGCGGATGTTCGGCGTCGCGCCAGAAGTTGTAGTAGCGCTCGCCTATCTTTTCGATGGAGGGGATGCGGGCGCCGGAATCGAGAATGGCGAGGATGTCGCGCTTCAGTTGCGGAAAGCTTTTCCAGCCGTCGGCTTCCTTGGCGGTCTGCGCGTTCTGCTGGTGAACCCATTGCAGCGCGTCCTTGCCCTGCACGTCCTCCAGCCACAGATAGGGGTCGTCGGCCGCATGGCACTGCGCGGCCAGCAGCAGGGCTGCGGACGCGAGCAGTCTGGTCTTCATGATGTTCTCCTGAGTGCGGAGCCCTTGCCGCCGGCGCGGCCGGCGTGCAGGGCGTCCTGTTGTCGCGGCGCGCCGCTTGCGGCGGCGGGCCAGTCCCAGACTGTAGCGCGTTTCAAATCCTATTGTCATCATCGCGACGCGCCGCTTCACCCGGTTTCCTCGTCGATCGGCTTCGCGCCTCAGCAGTCCCCCGTCCACAGCGCCGGCCGGCGTCCCGCCCACGGCAGGCTGCGCTCCAGCTGGCCGGCCATCCGGAACAAGGCGTCCTCCCGTCCAGCCGGCGCGACGAATTGCATGCCGACCGGCAGGCCCGACGGCGGGTCCTGGAAAAGCGGAACCGACATGGCCGGCACGCCGGCGGCGTTGAAGACCGGGGTGAACGGCGAGCCGCCGATCACGCGTTCGGTCCACTGGTGGCCGTCCATCGTTTCCGCGCCGACGGCATAGCTGCCCAGCGGCGGGGCCAGCTCGGGCAGCGTCGGCGTCAGCAGCAGATCGTAGCGGCTGAAGAAGGCCGCTACGCCGCGGGTGACGGCATTGCGCAGGTCCAGCGCCCGCACGATCTCGACGCCGCGGATCTCGCGGCCGGTGCGATAGACGGCGAGCGTCTGCGGTTCCAGCGTGGAGAGATCGATCCGGCGCCCGGTCGCGGCGGCCATATCGTCTATCCAGGCGGCGATATTGGCGGCCCACAGCACCGAGCTGGCATCGACGAAGCTGTCCCAGCTGCAGCCCAGCGGAAGTTCCGCTTCCTCGACGATGTGGCCGAGCGATTCGCACAAGCGCATCGCGTCGGCAAGATGTCCGAGTATCGATGGCGCGGTGCGCTTGCCGCCCCAGGCTTGCGGCATCACGGCTATCCTCAGCCGGCCGGGCTCGGCGCCGACTTGCGCGAGATAGCTGCCGGCGGGTTCGGCGATGGCGAACGGTTGCCCGCCGTCGGCGCCGTGCGCGGCGTCCAGCAGCGCGGCGCTGTCGCGTACCGAGCGGCTGACGCCCAGCTGCGCGGCGAGCCCGTGGATGGCCTCGTCCAGCGCCGGCCCGTTGGACACGCGGCCGCGCGTCGGCTTCAGTCCGAACACGCCGGAGGCGGCGGACGGGATGCGGATCGAGCCGGCCGCGTCGGTCGCGTGGGCCAGCGGCACGATGCCGGCGGCCACCGCCGCCGCGGCGCCGCCGCTGGAGCCGCCGGCGCCGTGCGCCGCGTTCCAGGGATTGCGGGTCGGGCCGCAGAGCGCGGACTCGGTGGTGCCGCTCCAGGCGAACTCGGGCGTGGTCGTCCGTCCCAGCGTCGCCAGTCCGGCCTCGCGAAAGCGCCGCATCAGGATGGAGTCGGCCGCGGCGGTGTAGCCTTGCGCCAGCCGGCTGCCGAATTCTATCTTCCTGCCGGCCATGGTCACGCCGACATCCTTGATCAGGAAGGGCACGCCAGCGAGCGGCGAGCCGCGCTCCATCGCCTGGGCGATGCCGGACAGCTCGGGCTGCCAGGTTTCGATGACCGCGTTGATCCGCGGATTGACCGACGCGCATGCCCGCAGCGCCGCGTCGGCGAGTTCCCGCGGGCTGACTTCCCCGCGCGCGACCAGCTCGCCCAGGCCCACCGCGTCGTACTGCGCATATTCCGAAAGCTTCATCATCGACCTCCATTGAACGCGTCGCGGCTCGACATGAGCCCGATAGCGATGATACCGTTCGGTATCAATGGTGAGCATGATGATACCGATCGGTATCATCGTCAAGACGGAGAAAGAATAATGAGCGACAAAAAAGCGGCCGGGCCTGCCGCGCCGCCGCGGGAACGGCTGCTGGCCGCCGCCGGCGAGCTGTTTTACAACGATGGCATCCGGGCGACCGGCGTCGAGGCGATCGCGGCCCGCGCCCAGACCACCAAGATGGCGCTCTACCGCCACTTCCAGTCCAAGGACGCGCTGCTGGCCGAGTGGTTGCGCCAGGTGATAGACGGCTATTGGCGGGCGTTCGACGCCATCGAGGCCGCCCACGCCGGCGATCCCCGCGGCCAGATTCTCGGATGGGCGGCCTTTTTCGCCGACGACGCCGGCGCCTGGTCGCATCGCGGCTGTCCGTTCATCAATTCGATCGCGGAGCTGCCGGACAGCGAGCACGCCGGCCGCAAGCTGATCGCGGAATACAAGACGCGCCAGTGGCGGCGGCTGGCGGACCTGTGCGCGGCCGCCGGCCTCGCGGCGCCGGAGGACACGGCGAGCGAGCTGATGCTGGTGTTGGAGGGCGCGCAGGTCGCCGCGCAGAACCGGTCTATCGACGATGTCGGGACGCGGCTGATGCGGATCGTCGGCGCGATCGTCGAACGGCAGGCGAAGGCGCTGAGCGGGGAATGAGAAGCCCCGCCGACGGCGGGGCTGGCTGGCGGAGGCTTACAGCGCGGGGTAGTCGGTATAGCCTTCCGCGCCGCCGCCGTAGAAGGTTTCCGGTTTCGGCGGGTTCAGCGGGGCATTGCGCTTCAGCCGCTCCACCAGGTCCGGATTGGAGATATAGCTGCGGCCGAAGGCGGCGGCGTCGATATAACCCTGGCTCAGCAGCGTCTCCGCCTTTTCCGCGGTATAGCCGCCGGCGCCGATGATCACGCCCGGATAGCGCTGGCGCAGCGAGGCGCGGAAGCCGTCGTCGAGCTTGGGGCCGCCGGCCCAGTCCGGCTCGGAAATGTGCAGGAAGGCCAGCTTGCGCTTGGCCAGCTGCTCGGCCAGGTACAGCGCCATCTCCAATTGGTCGGTGTTGGTGACGCCGTTGAAGATGCCCAGCGGCGAGATGCGGATGCCGACGTGATCGGCGTCCCATTCGGCCACCACGGCGTCGACGACTTCCAGCAGCAGGCGGGCGCGGTTCTCCACGCTGCCGCCGTAGCGGTCGGTGCGGACATTGGCTTCAGGCGACAGGAACTGGTCCAGCAGATAGCCGTGGGCGCCGTGGATTTCCACCAGGTCGAAGCCGGCGCGGCGCGCATTGTCGGTGGCGCGGCGGTAATCGTCGACGATGTCCTCGATTTCCTCGATCTCCAGCGCGCGCGGGGTGTCGCACTGCTCGCGAACCAGGCTGCCGTCGGCGGCGCGGATATTGGTGCGGCTGTCGGCCTGGATGGCCGACGGGCCGACCGGCGCGTCGCCGTTAGGCTGCAGCGAGCGGTGCGAGATGCGGCCGGTGTGCCACAGCTGCAGCGCGATCCTGCCGCCGTCCCGGTGAACGGCGTCGGTCACTTCGCTCCAGGCGCGGACCTGTTCCTCGCTGTAGATGCCGGGCGCGCCGGCATAGCCCTTGGCGGTGGCGGAGATGTGGGTGCCCTCGGCGACGATCAGGCCGGCGCTGGCGCGCTGACGGTAGTACTCCTTGGCCAGCGGGCCCGGGACGTCGCCCGGTTCGATATTGCGCAGGCGGGTCAGCGGGGCCATCGCCACGCGGTTGGCCAGCGTGATGGCGCCCATGGTCAGCGGGGTGAACAGTTTGTCGGCTTGCATATCGGTTTCCTTGAGAAAGTCGTCGGGATTACTGCTCGAAGCCAAAACCCTGGGCGCGCGCGGCCGGCGCGACCTTGGGGAAATAAACCTGGCGGTAGTAGCGGGCGGTGTTGGCGGTCCACGGCTCGCCGTCGGCGCGGCCGATGTCCTGCCAGTGCCGGCTCAGCGTCTCGTCGTAGGCGGCGATGTGGCCGGCCAGATCGTCGGCGTGGTAGCGCTCGCGGTGGACAAAGCTCGCGCGCGGCAGGCGCGGCTTCTGCTCACTGTCGTCCTTGATGTGGCCGATCACCACGCCGGCTAGCGGAAAGGTCAGTTCCGGTAGCGCCAGCAGGTCTATCATCGCCTGCGGATCGCGGCGGATGCCGCCGATCGGCACCGCGCCCAGGCCGGCGGCGTGGGCGGCGGTGATCAGATTGCCCAACGCGATGCCGGCGTCCACCGAGCCGACGGCGAAGGCCTCGACGCTGTCGTGTATCACCTGCTTCTCGCCGGCCATCTCGACGCCGAGGCGGGTCTTGTGGAAGTCCATCACCACGGCGACGAAGACCGGCGCCTGGGCGATCCACGGCTGGCCGCCGGCGATCTCGGCGATGCGCTGGCGGCGCTCGGCGTCCTGCACCACCACCAGCGAGACTTGCTGGCCGTTGATCGAGGTCGGGCCTTTCCAGGCGGCGTCCAGCACGGCGTCCAGCATTTCCGGCGCCACGGGCTGGTCCCGGTAGCTGCGCACACTGCGGTGGCTGTGCATCAGTTGCAAGGTTTCGTTCATCGGTGACTCCATTCTGAGTAGACCAGTCGTCTAGTATTTGTTTCAAGAAAACCCGCCGGCTGCGGCGGGGCTTGCTTTATCGTTTACAGCTGGCGTTGTCGGGTCGCAGCAGCATGGTCTCGGTCAAGCGGTAGGCGTTGTGCATCGGTTGATCCGAGCGCTGAACCTTGTACAGCAGCGCGCTGCCCACCCACAGGCTGTACAGGCTGGCGGCCAGCTCGTCGGCTTCCAGATAGGTGCACAGGCTGCCTTCGGCCTGGCCGCGGCGTATGGCGTCGGCCAGGCGGGAAATCAGCCGTCCCATGCCTTCGGCCAGCATCTCGCGCATCGGCTCGGACAAGTCCGACACTTCCGCCGCCAGCTTCACCGCCAGACAGGTGTGGCTCTGCTCGGTGCAGCGGTGGGTGTCGAGCCAGCCCTGGAAATAGCGGATCAGGCAATCGCGGGCATTGCCGGTTTCCGGCCGCAGCAGCACTACCAGCCTTTCGTCGTAGCTGAGGAAGTAGCGGCGCAGCATTTCCACGCCATAGCCTTCCTTGGACGGAAAGTAATGGTAGAACGAACCCTTGGGCACGCCGGCGGTGGAGAGTATCTCCGCCAGTCCTACGGCTGCGAAGCCCTTGCCGAGGATGATCTCCTCGCCGGTGGCCAGCAGGTGCTCGCGGGTGTCGGCTGAATGATTGGCGCGTGACATGGATTGAATGCTACTAGACCAGTCGTCTAGTTTCAAGAAAATTATCGGTCCGCCGCCTTGCCGTTGTCGTTTTCATCCCACAGGCGCGCGCTTGACTGCGCCGGATGCCCATCCTACAACCAGCTCAGCGCGTCGCCGCCCTGTGGCCTATCCGGTCGGACGGCCGGGCTGTGGCGCATGGATGAAGGGAGCGGGCAATGGACGAAAAGGATACGACGGAGCAAGAGGGCGCGCCGGATGCCGGCCGCCGCGAGGCCCTGGGCTGTCTGGCCGCCTGGTCCGGCGCGGCGCTGGTGTGGACCATGGCGGGCGGGGTGCCGCGGGCGCGGGCGGCGGGAGAGATGGGCGCCGACGACGGCGGCTTGAGCTTCGTGCAGATCAGCGACACCCATCTGGGTTTCCATCGCGATGCCAATCCCGACGTGCAGGGCAGCCTGCGCCGCGCGATCGCCGACATCAACGCGCTGACGCGGCCGCCGGCCTTCGTCGTGCACACCGGCGACGTCAGCCATCTGTCCAAGCCGGAGGAGTTCGATCTGGGACGGCAGATGTTCAAGGAGATCCGCGTCGACCGCGTCCACACCATCCCGGGCGAGCACGATGCGCTGGACGACGGCGTGTCGGGCTATTTGAAGTTCTTCGACCACGATGGCAAGGGCAGGGCCTGGTACAGCTTCGAGCAGGCGGGCGTCTATTTCGTCGCCTTGAACAATGTGCTGAATTTCTCCACTGGCCGGCTGGCGGCGCTCGGCGACGAGCAGCTGGCCTGGCTGAAGCGCGATCTGGCCGGGTTGTCGCGCTCCACCCCCATCGTCGTGCTGGCGCATATTCCGCTGTGGACCATCTACGAGCCATGGGGCTGGGGCACCGCCGACGCCGACCAAGTGATGGCTTTGCTGCGGCCGTTCGGCTCGGTGACGGTGTTGAACGGCCATATCCATCAGGTGATGCAGAAAGTGGAGGGGCACGTCGCCTTCCATACCGCGCGCTCGCTGGCCTATCCGCTGCCGACGCCGGGCCAGGCCGGATTCGGCGAGCCGGCGCCGGTCAAGGTGCCGGCCGGCGAGCTGGGCAAGCTCTTGGGCACCCGGCAGATCACCGTGCTGCGCGGGCAGAGCGAGCTCGCGATGGTGGACACGCCGCTGGATCACTGAACAAGGAGAAACGGCATGAGCGCATGGACATCAGGATGGTTCTTGGGGATCTGGCTGGTCGCGACGGCGGCGTGGGCCGGGCCGCAGCAGGTGGACATCAGCAAGTTCGCCTTCACACCGAAGGAGGTGACGGTGGCGCCGGGCACCAAGGTGACGTGGGTCAACCACGACGAAATCCCGCATACGGTCTCCGGCCGCGACAAGTCTTTCGTCTCCAAGGCGCTGGACACCGACGACCGTTATGAACACGTGTTCGACAAGGAGGGGGACTACGCCTACTTTTGCGCCGTGCATCCGTATATGACCGGCGTGGTGCACGTGCGCAAGCCCTGAGTCGAGTCCGGACCGGCTTACTTCAAATAGGAGCGGAGCACCTGCAGCACGGCGTCCAGGTCGCGCTGGCGTTGCTCCGGCTCCGGCTCCTTGACCACGTGGTCGGTCAGGTGGCCCTCCATCACCGCCAGCATCAGTCCGTTGACCGCGCCGCGTATCGCGGCGATCTGCTGCAGGATGGCCGAGCAATCGCCGTCGTTCTCCAACTGCTTCTCCAGCGCGGCGGCCTGGCCCTGCAGGCGGCGCACCCTTGCCAGCAGCTTGGCCTTGTCCCGTACCGTGTGCGACATCTCGTGGTTCTCCGTTCTCGATCGGCTGATCTTAGCATGGCAGATACTGGGGGCTAGTATATTGATACTGGGGGTGAGTATAATGCCCCGCATCTTCCCCTATCCGGAAATCGCCATGACTTCGTTCGCCGCCCTGCTGCAGCAGGGCAACGCCTGGCTGTTCCTGCCCAGCGCCGTCGCGCTGGGCGCCTTGCACGGCCTGGAGCCGGGCCACTCCAAGACCATGATGGCCGCCTTCATCGTCGCGATCCGCGGCACGGTGCGGCAGGCCGTGCTGCTGGGCCTGGCGGCCACCGCGTCCCACACCGCGGTGGTCTGGCTGGTGGCGTTGGCGGGACTGCATTTCGGCCGCAACTGGAACGCCGAAACCGCGGAGCCGTATTTCCAGATTGCGTCGGCGGCGCTGGTGATCATGGTGGCCGCGTGGATGATGTGGCGCACCTGGCGCCACAGCCGGCATGGCCATGATCATGGCCACGATCATCATCACGACGGAGAAAGACGTATCGATACCGGGCATGGCGTCGTGACGCTGGAAATTGTCGAGGCCACCGCGCCGCCGCGCTTCCGCCTGGCCGCCGCGGATGGCCGCCGGCTGGCGTGGCGCGCCGGGCAGGCGACGCTGGAGACGGAACGCGCCGACGGTCTGCGGCAGGCTTTTTCCTTCCGCGACGCAGGCGGCTTTCTGGAGTCGGTGGAGGAAATACCGGAGCCGCACGACTTTGTCGCGCGGCTGAGGCTGGGGCACGGCCGCCACAGCCACGACTACGAGGTCGAATTCATCGAGCGCCATCATCACGTGATGGCCGAGCATCAGGGTGTGGACGTGTCCACATCCGGCTACCAGGACCCGCACGAGAGGGCGCACGCCGACGACATCCGCCGCCGCTTCGTCGGGCGGGACGTCAGCACAGCCCAGATCGTGCTGTTCGGCCTGACCGGCGGCCTGGTGCCATGCCCTGCGTCGATCACAGTGCTGCTGCTGTGCCTGCAACTGAAGCAGGTGGCGCTGGGCGCGACGCTGGTATTGTGCTTCAGCGTCGGCCTGGCGCTGACCATGATGGCATCCGGCGTGCTGGCGGCGCTGAGCGTCAAGCATGTGGCCGGCCGCTGGAGCGGCTTCGGCGAATGGGTCAGGAAGGCGCCGTATGCCTCCGGCGCGCTGATCATGCTGATGGGCCTGTACCTGGGCTGGTCCGGCTGGTCGCAGCTGTCCTGAACCGCCGGTCGTGCCAGCGCAGGCGGCTCCCGCGCGGGGCCGCCTTTTTCATTGATATCCGGGGGCCGGATGCGGCCGGCTTGATCTGTATCATGTTTAAAGATGTGCAATATATACATCTTTAAGGGGAGCCGCTACGCTGCATACCGAACGAGCCACAGGGAGGCTCGAAGGAAATGCGGATGAAAAACACGCGAAGACTATGGGGATGGCTGGCCTTGATCTGCCTGCTGTCGTTCTCGGTCCTGCTCTATATGGGCAAGGAAATCTACCAGGCGGCGCCGCCGATTCCGGCCGTGGTGCAGGGCGCCGACGGCAAGACGCTGTTTACCGGCGAGCAGATACGCCGCGGCCAGCAGGCCTGGCTGTCGTCCGGCGGCCAGCAGCTGGGCACGGTGTGGGGGCATGGCAGCTATCTGGCGCCGGACTGGTCGGCCGACTGGCTGCACCGCGAGGCGCTGGCGCTGCGCGAGGACTGGGCCCGGCAGCGTTTCGGCCAGCCCTACGCGCGGCTGGACCTGGGCCGGCAGGGCATGTTGGACGCCGAGCTGCGCCGCGAGATGCGCGCCAACGGCTATGACGCGGCCAGCGACACGCTGACGCTGGGCGTGGCCCGCGCCGCCGCCGCGCGCGCGGTGGCCGGGCATTATCAGGGCCTGTACGGCGCCGATCCGGCCTTCGACAAGCTGCGCGAGCAGTACGCGATGACGGCCGACGCGCTGCCGTCGGCCGACGACCGGCTGGCGGTGTCGGCCTTCTTCTTCTGGTCGGCCTGGTCCGCCGCCGCCGACCGTCCGGGCGAGACCGGCGTGTCCTACACCAATAACTGGCCGCACGAGCCGCTGGTCGGCAACGCGCCCACCGCGGCCAACGGCATGTGGTCGATCGCCAGCGTGATCCTGATGCTGGCCGGCATCGCCGCGATGGTGTGGTACCACATGGCCGCCGGCGAGGGCGAGGCGCCCGCGCAAGTGCCGGACGCCGACCCGCTGGGCCGGCTCGAGGCCACGCCGTCTATGCGCGCCACCCGCAAGTATTTCTATGTGGTGATCGGCCTGTTGCTGACCCAGGTGGGCATGGGCGCCATCACCGCCCACTACGCGGTGGAGGGCCACAGCTTCTTCGGCCTGCCGCTGGCCGAGGTGCTGCCCTGGGTGGTCAGCCGCACCATACACACCCAGTTCGGCGTATTGTGGATCGCCACCGCCTGGCTGGCCACCGGCCTGTATATCGCGCCGCTGCTGTCCGGTCACGAGCCCAAGCATCAGAAGCTGGGCGTGGACGCGCTGTTCTGGGCGCTGATCTTCATCGTGGTCGGTTCCACCGTCACCGGCTGGCTGGGCACGCTGCAACGGCTGGGCACGGACTTCAGCTTCTGGATCGGCAACCAGGGCCTGGCCTACACCAGCATGGGCCGGGTGTGGCAGATCCTGCTGTTCGTCGGCCTGCTGTTCTGGCTGTTCCTGGTGGCGCGCGCGCTGCTGCCGGCGCTGCGCGATCCCAAGACCGAGGGCCGCAGCCTGATCGCGATGCTGCTGCTGTCCGCCACCTGCATCGGCCTGTTCTACGCCACCTCGCTGGCCTGGGGCCAGCGTACCCACTACTCGATGATCGAGTACTGGCGCTGGTGGCTGGTGCATCTGTGGGTGGAGGGCTTCTTCGAAGTGTTCGCCACCGCGGTGGTCGCGCTGATCTTCGCGCGGTTGGGCCTGATCCGCATGGCCAGCGCCAACCGCGCCATCGTGCTGGAAACCATTGTCTTTCTGTTCGGCGGCATCCTGGGCACGCTGCACCATCTGTACTTCACCGGCGCGTCCACTGCGGTGATCTCGATCGGCGCGGTGTTCTCGGCGTTCGAGGTGGTGCCGCTGGCGCTGGTGGGCTTCGAGGGCTGGCAGACCTACCGTCGCGGCGGCGCCGCGCCATGGGTGGCGCGCTACAAGTGGGCCATCCTGTGCTTCGTCGCCGTCGGCCTGTGGAATACCGTCGGCGCCGGTCTGCTGGGCTTCGCCATCAACCCGCCCATCTCGCTGTACTACGTGCAGGGGCTGAACATGACGCCGGCCCATGGCCACGCGGCGCTGTTCGGCGTCTACGGCATGCTGGGCATAGGCCTGATGCTGTTCTGCCTCAGCGGCGTGTCCGATGCCGAGCGATGGGACGACCGGCTGCTGAAGCCGGCCTTTTGGATGCTGAACATCGGCCTGTTCATGATGGTGTTCCTGTCCATTCTGCCGTCCGGCATCTACCAGGCCTGGGCCAGCGTCGAGCATGGCCTGTGGTACGCGCGCTCGCCAGAGGTGGTGCACTCGGCGCTGATGCAAAACCTGGTGTGGCTGCGGGTGCCGGGCGACATCGTGTTCGCGCTGGGCGTGCTGTATCTGGGCCGCTTCGCGCTGAAGCTGCTGGGGAGGCGCCGGGCGGCGGCGGGAGCCGCGCAGCGGGCGTGATCGATCGCCTCGCGAGAAAAAGCCGGACCCGTGTCCGGCTTTTTCTCGTTTCAGAGGATCTTGTACATCAGCGTGGTCGCCTGCAGCGTTTCGCCTCGGGCGTCCAGTGCGTAGCCGGGTATCTGGCCGGCCGTCCGGTAGGCGAGGGCGCGGTATAGCGGCTCGGCCTTGTCGCCGCTGGCGGTGTCCAGCGTCAGCAGGCTGCGGCCGCGCGTGCGCGCCTGCTCCTCCAGTCGGGTCATCAGCGCGCGGGCGACGCCCCGGCGGCGATGGCGCGGGTGCACCATCAGCTTGCACACCTCGGCCCGATGAGGCTGGTTGGGCGGGGTGTCGCAGTCCAGCTGCACGCTGCCGGCCAACTCCCCATCGACGAAGGCGACCAGCAGCGCCCGGTGGCCGCCGGCGACGCCGGGCAGCGTCTTGTCCCGCCAGAAGGCCGAAGCCTGTTCGATGGGAAAGGGCTGCACGAAATGGATGCTGGCGCCGTCGTGCACGCAGGCATGCAGCAATTCGGCCAGCTCCAGCTGCCAGGCTTCGGTTTGGGCGGTGTCGAACAGGGCGATTTCCAGTCTTGGCATGAGCTTTCCTTTGACGATGAACGGCAAGCGGCGGTCCGATCCGGTCGCCGGGCATGCGATGAAGGGAAGCAATCGGCATGCCTGCCGGGGAGGAAGGCCCCGGCCGCGAAAGCTCCGGCGCTCCGGCTTCGCCCACCAGTCTTCGATCGGATCGCTCCCAAAAGCGTCTGGTCAGATCTTAGTGGCTATGAAAAAGTGGTATTTATAAGTTTTTCACTATGGGATGAAGCTATGAAAACCTTTGCCAAAACCGCGGTCTGCCTGGCCATGTCGATGGGGATGTCCGTTGCCGGCGCCGCCGCCATTTGCGATGGCAAGTGGGCCCTTGTCACGACGTATACCTGCGACGGTTCGCCGATGTACAAGATGGCCAAATGCATCCTGGTGGGACGCGACAAGAACCTGGACGGCAAGTGGGACGATGGCGACGAGTTCCAGGTCCGCTTCGAGGACGAGGCGTGGCAGTCTATCGATTACGCGAAGGCCTGCACCGGCGACAACGCCCACTTTTGCGACAAGCCCGAGAAGGCGCAGTGCCTGAAGTGAGCGGCTTCGCCATCGCCGCCTTCAGGCTCGCCGGCATGGCTTGCTTGTCGGCGCTCAGGGATCCGGCGGGCGCGGCAGCGCTTGCGCGCCGGGGATGTCCGGCGCGCCGCGCTGGACCTCGGCCTTCGTGATGACCGGGGCCGCGTCCGGCCGCCAGCTGTTGCCGCCCTTTTTGACCGGCGGCAGCGCCGGGCGGGCAGGGGGCCGCCATGCCGTGATCGGCGTGGCCTGATCGGCTATGGGCGCGATGGGCCGAGTCGGCGGCGCGGCGGCCGGTTTGGCCGTGGTCGGCGGAGCGGGGGGCGTCGCCGCCGGCCATAGCCGCCAGGCGCCGCCGCCGGCCGCCGCGACGGCAAGCAGAACGGCGGGCCAGACGCGGCGCCGGCTCACCAGCCGACCTGGTCGTTCAGGTTCAGGCCGCCGCTGGCCGGCGTCTGCAGGCTGCGGTTGCCGGTCAGGCTTTCCCAGACGACGCTGCCGTCGGCGTTCTTGCGGTAGTACTTGTAGGCGATCTTCTGGCCGGCAGGCAGGTTGACGCCGTTCCGCCACGACGGGTAGGCGGCGGCATCCAGCGGAATGCCGAGGTCGGTGTTCCAGCCGCCCAGCTGGCGCGCGTCGCCGGTGACGTAGAGCTGCTGGCCCCATTGCATGGCGGCGCCGGCGTTGATGGCCACCGCCACCTCGCCGGCCTTGGGCGCGGCGCGGCAGTTGTTGTAGCGCGCGCAGACCACCTGCGGGATGTCGATCACGCGGCCGGCGTTGATCGAGGCCAACAGGCTGATGTATTCGCCCATCGCCCAGTTCAGTGGTCCCATCGACTTGGTGGCGCTGCCCGGCCGGTAGCCGACCGGCGTCGTCACCGCCCAGCCGTCCGGCAGCGTCGCGCTGTTCGACCACACCTGCTCCGGCAGCATGCCTTCCGGCGTGGCCAGCAGCTTCAGCGTGGCGAAGTACGGTTGGCCGGCGCCGCCGGCGCCCTGGCGGGCGATCTCGTACATGCCGCGCTCGGCGGTGAAGATCGGCCACAGCCGGCCGACGCCGGCGCCGTCGAAGTCGCCGCCGTCGTTGTGCTCGCCGTAGCCATCGAAGTTGTAGCGGAACCAGGCGTTGGCCGGCAGCCTGGGCGCGCCGGGCAGCGCCAGATACTGGCCGAGCACGCTGTCGAACACCGATATGGTGTTGACGATGGTCGGGTCGTCGGCGCGCTTGACACCCATCCGCACCAGTTCGAGGAAGCCGCCGTCGACGACGCGGCGCGCGTCGTGGCTGCCGCCGCCGTTCTTGACCGTCAGCGTCTGCGGCGCGTCCGGCCCGGCCGACGGATTGAAGCTGGCGCGGTCGGCGCCGGCGCCCGAGCGATTGGCCGGATTGATCCGGATGTAGTAGCTGCCGTTGCCGAAGCCACCGCTGCTGGTGTAGGTCCAGGCGGCGACGTTCTGCTGCCAGTAGTCGGCGGCGGACAGATAGCGGCCGGCGCTGGCGTCGTCGCCGTTGGCGCGGGCGATGTCGGCGGCGGCCACCAGGCCGGCGATCTCGGCGGCGATGGTGGGCGGCGAGTAGCCGGCATTCTCCTCCCAGCGCTCCTGGTAGCTCCACGGACCGGTGGAAACGATGTAGTCGGCGGTCAGCTTGATCTTGGGCCAGAGCGGATTGGACACCGTAGTGCCCAGCCGCCAGGCCAGCAGGATGGGCATCGCCTGCTCGTCCATCTGCGTGCCCTGCCAGTACGGCCAGCCGCTGATCCAGGCATTTTGCGGAAAGCGGCCGACGCGGCTGTAGCCGGCGGCGCAGCCGGGCGCGTTGTACTCGGCCGCGCCGCAGTCGCTGCGCTGCTGCAGCGTGTTGAACAGATAGCCGACCACCGCGCTCGCGGTGGCGGCGTCGCCGGCGGTATAGAGGGCGTTGGCGAATTTGAACAGGTCGCGCGGCCACACCAGGTGGTAGCCGCCCTGATTGGCGTCGCCCTGGGTCTCGCCCCACGGCGTGCCGATGCCGGCGATCATCGCGCCGTTGCTCTTGTCCTGCATCGTCTTCAGCGTCATCGCCGCCAGATAGTAGCGGTCGTCGGCCAGGCCGCCCTGGGTGGACAGGCCGGCGGCATAGGCATGCCAGGCCTGGTCGTACTGTTGCTGGGCGACGGAGAGGTCGCCGCCCAGCGAGGCGGCTGCGGTGTTGACGGCGTCGCCCTGGCTCTTGCCGAAGCCCAGCACCACGTCGAAGGACACGCTGTTCGCCGTCGGATCGCCCAGATCCAGCCAGCCCATCTGCGCGACATTGCCGTTGCTGGCCGAGCCGTAGGTCCAGTTCATCGCCTGGTCGCCGCTGCCTATCAGATCGGTCCAGCCGTCGCTGTTGCCGACGAAGCCGTTGGACAGCATCGCCTGGCCGTTGACGGTTTTCCACGGCCGGCTGGCCATCAGCGCCGACGCGCGGCTGTTATGACTGGCGGCCAGCGCGTAGCCGCCGGCGGTGGCCACGGTCTGGGCGCTGTTGCCGGCGCCGGCGTTGTCCAGATAGGGCTTGAACAGCGTGTAGACATTGAAGTCGCCGACGGTACGGCCGTTCAGCGCGGTGAAGGTCACGCGCTGCACCAGCGCGTCGCGGGCGGGATCGGCGAAGATGCGCTTGCTGATCCGCCAGTTGTGGCTGTCGTTGCCGGTGCTGGCGATCCAGCTCATCGTGCGCGTGTCGCTCTGGCCGGCGGCGTAGGCCTGGCGTTTTTCCTCGTCGACGAAGGTCCGGCCGGCGTCGCCGACCAGGAATTGCAGATCCACCGATTCCGGCGTGTCCAGCACCGGGTAGTAGACCTCGGACACGATGCCGCGGTAGCCGGTGAAGTAGACGCGGGAAGGGCTGTTCACCGCGGTGCCGACGAAGGACTTGGCGGCCGGACCGCGGACTGGCGCGTCGCCGGGCGCGCCAAAGGCTTCCGCGGCTTGCGCCGCCGGAGCGAACAGGCCGGCGATCAGGATGCCCAGCAGGGCGGGGCGGCTCAGGGACCGATGGGACATGCTTGTTGTCTCCTTGTTATGGCGCTGCTGTTGACGAAGCGTTGAGGCTTGATGTCAATGTAATTTTGTTACGAGAATATACCAAAAAATTTAATCGTCATGAATTGGCCGGTCTCGATTTGGCCAGACGCTCGGCCGCGACGGCGGAAGACCGCGCCGGCAGCCGTCATAAAGGACGGCGACAGCCGTGGGGCGGCGCGTCGAAGCTGTAATTTTGTGACGCCGGTCAAATAAAGATGTATTATTTGTACATCTTTTATCGATCCCCCCGGCTGAAGGGGGATTTTTTCGGCATTAAAAATGTATTTTATAAACATGTTAAGGAGCGCAGCATGCTGAGCGAACAAACCCGATCCCTGGTCAAGGCCACCGTGCCGGTGCTGCAACAGCACGGCGTGGCGCTGACCAGCCATTTCTACCGCCGCATGTTCGAACACAATCCGGAACTGAGGAACCTGTTCAATCAGGGCCATCAGCATTCCGGCCAGCAACAGCAGGCGCTGGCGATGGCGGTGCTGGCCTACGCCCAGCACATCGACGATCCGTCTCCGCTGCTGCCGGTGCTGACCCGCGTCGCGCACAAGCATGTCAGCCTGGGCATACGCGCCGAGCATTACCCCATTGTCGGCAAGCATCTGCTGGCGTCGATACGCGAGGTGCTGGGCGAAGCGGCAGGCGACGAGCTGATCCAGGCCTGGGCCGAGGCCTACGGCCTGCTGGCCGACACGCTGATCGGCATCGAGAACGACATGTATCGCGACGCCACCAACGCCGACGGCGGCTGGAGCGGCTGGCGGCCGTTCCGGGTGGCGAGAAAGGAGGCGGAGAGCGAGGAAATCACGTCCTTCTATCTGGCGCCCGGCGACGGCGGCGCGCTGCCGTCGTTCAAGTCTGGCCAGTACGTGTCGGTCAAGCGCTTCATCGCCGAGTGGGGGCTGAGCCAGCCGCGCCAGTACAGCCTGTCCGACGCGCCCAACGGCGAATATCTGCGGATATCGGTCAAACGCGAGGACGCGGCCGACGGCAAACCGGCCGGCCGGATGTCCAATCTGCTGCATCGCGAGGTCCAGGTTGGCGACGTGCTGGAACTGAGCGCGCCGCGGGGCGATTTCTTCCTGCATGAGGACCGGACCGGGCCGGCGGTGCTGATCAGCGCCGGCGTCGGCCAGACGCCGATGCAGGCGATGCTGGGCAGCTTGCTCGAGCGCGGCGGCCGCGAAGTGCGTTTCCTGCATGCGGCGCGCCACGGCGGCGCGCACGCGATGGGCGCCAGGCTGCGTCAGCTGGCCGAACGCCACCGGCAGTTGCAGATCCATGTCTGCTACGAAACCCCGCGGCGGCAGGACGCCGCCGGTGTCGACTACCATTCCGCCGGCCGGCTGGACCTGGACGGGGTGAAGGGCATGGCGCTGCTGCCGGACGCCGATTACTACCTGTGCGGACCGCTGGGCTTCATGAACGCGCAACGCGACAGCCTGCGTCGCCTGGGCGTGGCCGCCGAACGCATCCACTACGAAGTGTTCGGCTCCAATCCGCAGGCCGATTGAGTCCGGCGATTGAGACGGCGGCGCATCCGCGTTATGCTGCCGCCGACTCTCTGAACTGACTAGAACGCCATGCAACTGACCCGATTCACCGACCTCGGCCTGCGCGTGCTGATGTATCTGACCGGCCAGCAGCCCGGCCAGCTGGCCACCATCCCGGAGATCGCCGAGCGGTTCGAGGTGTCGCGCAACCATCTGGTCAAGGTGGTGCACTTCATGGCGCAGCAGGGCTGGCTGGCCACCACGCGCGGCAAGGGCGGCGGCATGGCGCTGGCGCGGCCGCCCGGGCACTACCGGCTGGGCGAGGTGGTGCGCGCGCTGGAGGGCAAGCCGCAGCTGATAGACTGCGCCGAGCCGCCGTGCGCGCTGAGCCGCGGCTGTCTGCTGAAGGGCGCGCTGGACGAGGCGCTGGCGGCCTTTTTCCTGACGCTGGACGGCTATACGCTGAGCGATATCGTCGCCAGTCCCACAGGCGAAGCCATCATCCGCCTTCACCGTTCGAGCCGCTGATAGCGCCCTGATCCTGCGTTGCGCCTCCTTGCCGTACGATGTGTACTGTCTGCGTCGGCGCGCCTTGGCTCAGGGCGCTATCAGCGGCTCTGGTGCCTGAGTCATTCGGCGTTGCGCCTCCTTGCCGTACGATGTGTACTGTCTGCGTCGGCGCGCCTTGGCTCAGCGCTTTTGTCTGCGGCGCTTGATTCGACATCCGGATTTATGTGTCGGCGCTTAGGCTGTCGCCGGGCCTTTCAGCTCCACGCCGTTGCCGTCCGGGTCGCGCAGATAGATCGACGGGCCGACGCCTTCGGCGCCGAAACGCTGCTTGGCCGGTTCGACGGCGATGCCCAGCCGGGAGAGGTGGTCGCGGATCGCGTCTTCGTCGAACGGTTCCACCCGCAGACAGAAGTGATCGACATTGCTGCCTGACGGCTCGCCTCCGGCCAACAGGTCGATCAGCGCGCTGCCGGCGTCCAGATGCACCAATCCCAGTTTTTCCTGTCTTTTCACCACGCGGCAGCCCAGCGTTTCCAGATAGAAGCGTTCCGAACGGACGGGGTCGGCGACGCGCAGCACGATGTGGTCAATTCCTCGGATGCGAAACGGGATCATGGCATTCTCCGGTGGGGGGATGTTGATATGCTATTTAAATTAATGCTTGATGTTAAATTGTTATTTTTCATGACGTCGATAGCGCCGTAGACGGCGCCGGGACGCTGGGGGACATATGGAGTGGCTGTCCGGCCTGCCGCGTGTGGCGGGCCTGTTCGTGTTGACCGCATTGGCCGAGATCGTCGGCTGCTATCTGCCGTGGCTGGTGTTGCGCGAGGGCAGGCCCTTGTGGTTGCTGATGCCGGCGGCGCTGTCGCTGGCGCTGTTCGCCTGGCTGTTGACCCTGCATCCGGCGGCGGCCGGCCGCACCTACGCCGCTTACGGCGGCGTCTACGTGGCGGTGGCGATAGGCTGGCTGTGGCTGGTGGACGGCGTGCGGCCGGATCGCTGGGACGCGATCGGCTGCGCGCTGGCGCTGGCCGGCATGGCGGTGATCATGCTGGCGCCGCGCGGCTAGGCGGCCGCATCAGGCCGCGGTACGACGCGCCGGCGAGCTGGCGGCGTGGCCGCGTCTGGATGCGTACAGGCCTATTAATCCGGCAGTCAAATACCGTACAGAAAGCTCATGCCGCGTAGCGGATTTTTTCATGCCGGAAGTACGACCGGATTCTGGCCGGCTGCTTCTGCAATGAGCGTAAATGGGACAGCACTTTCCCTTGAAGTTGACCGTCTGATCGAACCGGCTCACCTGCGCTCATTCTGGCCTTCAGGTCGCCGTTCAAGTATTCATCCGGGTTCAGTTCCGGTGAGTAGCTGGGCAGGAAGAACAACTCAATCGCCTTCTTGTTCTCTTCCTCCTCCAACCATGCTTGCACCAGCTTGCTGTGATGCACGCGCAAGTTGTCGAGGATCAAGAACACCTTCTTGCCGCCAGCATCACGGATCAGCCGCATCAGAAACTTGATCAGCACCCGGGCCGTCAAGGTCTCCCGGTACAGCATGAAGCGCATCTTGCCTTGGTTGGTAATGGCCGAAATCAAGTTGATGCGCGCTCTTTTCGATTGGGATAACACCAGAACTGGGGTTTGGCCTTTTGGGGCGTAGCCACGCGGAAAGTGCTCAACACTCGACACCGCCGATTCGTCGCCCCAGCTGATTTCAGCCATTTCCGCTTTGGCACGCGCGACGATAGCCGGGTATTCCTCCTTGAGCCATTTCTCGACTGCTGCCGGTCGCTGCTCATAAGCGCGTTTGAGCGGGCGCTGCGGCGTAAAGCCCCAGCGGGCCAAGTACAGACGGACAGTACGGATCGGCAGATCGATCAGAAACATCTGCTTGATTACAGCCTTGACCGCCTGAGCACTCCACAGGGCAAACCTCAGCTTCATCTGGTCTGGCGTGCGATCCACGATGTCCTGCTTGATCCGGGCTTCCTGCGCCTCGGTCAGCCGACGGCCGGTGCCTTCGGCGCGACCGCGCTTCTGTTCTTTGAATCCCTGCGCACCTAGTGCTGCCTCACGCACCACCCAGGCGGAAATGGTGGGGCGGCGCAGCCCGAGTTCTTCGGCAATACTGGCTTGAGACCGGCCTCGCTTGTACATCCGGATAGCGGTACGCCTCAGCTGCTCACGGGCGGCCAGTTCAAGCTTGCGCACATCGATTTTTTCCATGCCGGAAGTATACAATCTGTACGGATTATTACTGCCGGATTAATAGCAGGATCAGCGCGATGCCGGCCGCTTGAGCCAGCGCGGATTTGCCGCCCGCTCCCGCCAGGCGGTCGATCAGCACGCCGGCCAGCATCTGGCCGGCGATCACCAGCAGCGCCGTTTTCATCGTGCCCAGCCTGGGCAGCGCGAAGCCGTTGAGCGCGACGAAGACCGCGCCGATGACGCCGCCGCACCAGGCGGTCCAGGGCGCGTCCAGCGGCAGGCGAAGCGTTGCCGCGCCGCCGGCCAGCAGCAGGCTGAGGAACAGAAAGCCGCCCAGGTGGTTCCAGAACGAGGCGGTCAGCGCGCCGTCGTGTTGCGCCAGCTTGCCGTTTAGGGACCGGCTGCCGCCTATGCACAGTCCGTTGACGATGGCCAGGGTCATGAAAAGCAACATGTTCAGGCTCCGAAAATCAGGATGGCGCAGCCGGACAGCACCAGCGGCAGCGCCAAGACGTCGTTCAGGCGCAGCGGCCGGCGCGGCATGCCGAACAGGCCGAAACGGTCGGACAGCAGGCCGAACAGCACTTGCCCCGTCATGCCCAGCGCCAGCGTGCCGGACAGCGCCAGCGGGCTGTTGACGGTGATGGCGGCCAGCGCCACCGTCAAGGCGCCGGGCAGGCCGCCCAGATAGGCCCAGCGGGGCGGTCGGCCGCTGTCCGGCCCGGTCTGCCGCAGGGCCAGCCACAGCAGCAGCGCGGCCAGCATGCCTATCGCGTGGGCCAGCCACGAGGCGGTCAGCGGATTGCCGTAGGCGGCGAGCCGGCTGTTGCAGTGAATCATCAGCGCGAGCAAGGCGCCGGCGAGCAGCGCCAGCGCGCCGGGCCCGTGCCGTTTGAACGGCTGGGCCGCGGGATGACGGGAGTGCATGGAAATCCTTCTTGTCTTGAACGAACGCGGCTGGGCCGAATGCCGGAACTGTACATTGTGTCCTGTTGACTGATAATCCGTATTTTTGGAAACTTATTGCGGATAAAAAGTGGACAGTCAGATGGAGCATTTCGCCGCGATACCGATTTTCGTCGCCGTGGTCGAGGCCGGCGGTTTCTCGGCCGCCGCCGAGCGGCTGGGACTCTCGAAGTCGGCGGTCAGCAAGCGCGTCCGGCAACTGGAGGCCGGCCTGAACGTGCGGCTGCTGCAGCGGACCACGCGCAGCCTGAGCCTGACCGAGGCCGGCGAGCGCTATTACGACCGCGCTCGCGGCGCGCTGGCGCTGGCCCGCGAGGCGGAGGAGGTGGCGGCCGGCTTGCAGGGCAGGCCGCAGGGCCTGCTCCGGGTCGCCGCGCCGATGGCCTTCGGCCGGCTGCACCTGTCGCCGCTGGCGGCGGAATTCCTGCGCCGCTACCCGGACATCCAGCTGGACATGGCGATGGACGACCGGATGGTGGACCTGGTGGAGGGCGGCTACGACCTGGCGGTGCGCATCGGCAATCTGCCGGACAACCGCATGGTGGCGCGCCGCCTCGCGCCGTGCCGGGTGGTGGTGTGCGCGTCGCCGGGTTATCTCGCCGAGCACGGGACGCCGGCGCACCCGTCCGAGCTGGCGCGGCACAACTGCATCCATTACTCGTACTACCGCGGCGGCGCCAGCTGGGTTTTCGCCGGGCCGGACGGCGAAATCCGCGTGCAGCCGCGCGGCAATTACCAGGTCAACAACAGCGAGGCGCGGCGTGACGCGCTGCTGGCCGGCCTGGGCATCTGCGAGATGCCCACCTTCATCGTCGGGCCCGACCTGGCCGCCGGCCGGCTGGTGGCGGTGCTCGGCGATTACCCGCTGCCGCCGCACGCCATCCACGCGGTGTTTCCGCAGCGGCGGCTGCCGGCCAAGGCGCGCGCCTTCATCGATTTTCTCGACGAAAAACTGGGCGGCGAGACGCCGGCGTGGGACGACGGCCTGCCGCCGTCTGCGCTGTCATCGAAATACGGGGAACGCCAATGAGCAAACGCTATCGGGCGGCGCTGGTCTGGCTGCGCCGCGATCTGCGGCTGGACGACCACGCCGCCTTCTACCACGCGCTGAAGCACAGCGAGGCGGTCGCGCCGGTGTTCGTGTTCGACGCCGCCATCCTGGACGCGCTGCCGCGCGATGACCGCCGCGTCGATTTCATCCATCAAAGCGTCGCGGCCTTGAAGGCGGAGTTGAACGCGCTGGGCGGCGACCTGCTGGTCCGCCAGGGCCTGCCTGTCGACGAGATTCCACGGCTGGCGGCGGCGCTCGGCGCCGACGCGGTGTTCTGCAACCGCGACTACGAGCCGGCCGCCCGCGAGCGCGACGCCGAGGTGGCGCGGCGGCTGTCTGAAAACGGCGTTGCCTTCCACGCCGCCAAGGATCAGGTGATCTTCGATACCGACGAGGTGCTGACCGGCGCCGGCAAGCCGTTTTCGGTGTTCACGCCGTACAAGAACGCCTGGTTGAAAGCGCTGACGCCGTTCCATCTGCAGGCCTACCCGGTGCGGCGCTATCTGGGTGCGCTGATGCCGCGAACGCCGGAGGCGATGCCGTCGCTGGCCGACATCGGCTTCGCAGCCAGCGATCTGTCCAGCCTGCCTGTTCGGCCCGGCGCGGCCGGCGCCGAGGCGCTGTTCGCCGATTTCGCCGACCGCATCGAGCGCTACAAGGCGCAACGCGACTTTCCCGGCGTCAAGGGCGTGTCCTATCTGAGCGTCCACCTGCGCTTCGGCACCCTTTCCATCCGCCAGTTGGCCGCCTACGCCTGGCACGACGGCGGCGAGGGGGCGATGACCTGGCTGAGCGAGCTGATCTGGCGCGATTTCTACCAGCAGGTGCTGTGGCACCGGCCCGACGTGGTGGAGCGCGCGTTCAAGCCGGAATACGACGCGCTGCCGTTCCCCAACGACGCCGAATGGTTCGACGCCTGGCGCGACGGCCGCACCGGCTATCCGCTGGTGGACGCGGCGATGCGCCAGCTGAACCGCAGCGGCTATATGCACAACCGGCTAAGGATGGTGGCGGCCAGCTTTTTGGTGAAGGACCTGCTGATAGACTGGCGCTGGGGCGAGCGCTACTTCGCCGAGAAACTGCTGGATTTCGACCTGGCGGCCAACAACGGCGGCTGGCAGTGGGCGGCCAGCACCGGTTGCGACGCCCAGCCGTACTTCCGCATCTTCAATCCGGTCAGCCAGAGCGAGAAGTTCGACCCGGACGGCCGCTTCATCCGTCGCTATGTGCCGGAGCTGGCGCGGCTGCCGGACAAGCTGATCCACGCGCCGTGGCTGGCCAGGCCGGAGCAGCTGGCGGACGCCGGCGTGCGGCTGGGGCGCGACTACCCGCAGCCGCTGGTCGACCACGCGGTTCAGCGAGAGTTGGCGCTGGCCCTGTTCAAGCGCTGAATTCGTCCGGCCAGCAGCCTTCGTCCAGCGACTGGCGACGGTAGCGTTCCGGCGAGTCGCCCAGGTGTTTCTGGAACATCGCGATGAAGGCCGACGGCGTCGCGTAGCCCAGCCGCGCCGAGATGTCCTGCACGCTGTCGCCCTGTTTCAGCCAGGACAGCGCCTCCAGCAGCCGCGCCCGGCTGCGCCACTGGCCGAAACTGATGCCCAGCTCGCGCTGGAACAGCCGCGCCAGCGTGCGCTCGGTGCTGAACACGCGCTCCGCCCATTGCTTCAGCGGCGTGGCGTCGGCCGGGTCCCGGCGGATCGCGTCCAGTATCGGCTGCAGCAGCCGTTGCCGGCTGTCGGGCAGGTAGCTGGCCTCGCGGCCGGATTGCAGGATGCGCTGGCACAGCAGCTCGGCCTGGCGGATGTCCCAGGCGTCGGTCGGCACCGTGATCTGGCGCTGGCCGAAGTCGTCCAGCAGCGCGCGCACCAGCGGCGTCTGCTCCAGCAGGCAGGTGGCGGGGGGCAGCCGCGCGGCCAGTTCGTCGCCGACGTAGATCGAGGTGTAATACATCGCCTGATGGATGTAGGCGGCGTGCGGCACCGCCGGCGGCGTCCACAGCAGGTATTGCGCCGTCGCCACCACCCGGCCCTCGTCCAGCAGCAGTTCCATCATGCCCAGATTGATGCGGCTCAGCTGTCCCCAGCGATGGCGATGGCGGGCGAACTCGCTTTTCGGCGCGAAGCGATGGAAACGGAAGGTCAGCGGCATCGGCTCCGACAGGCCATGGTCGCTGGCGAAATAGTCGTCTTGCGCGCTGTCCATATTGTCCGGTTTGCCTCAGTGCTTTGTCTGTTTTGCATTATATCATCCATAACGGACGGCTCTACAATAGATGCGATAGAGTCGAAGGAGGCTGTGATGGCCATGCTGTTTCCCCTGCTGGCGGTGCTGATCTGGGCCGCCAACACCATTGTTTCGAAGGCCGCCGCCCAGGTGTTGGACCCGGCGGCGATTTCCATCTACCGCTGGCTGCTGGCGGCGCTGGTATTGACGCCGTTCTGCCTGCCGGCGTTGCGCCGCCGCGCCGACGAGCTGAAGCCCTGGCTGGGCAAGCTGCTGACGCTGGCGATGCTGGGCATGGTGATGTTCCAGTGCCTGGCCTATTACGCCGCGCACAGCACCAGCGCCACCAATATGGGCGTGATCACCGCCCTGGTGCCGCTGCTGGGCCTGCTGCTGAATGCCGCGGTGTTTCGCCAGCCGGTCGGCCGGCTGGCCTGGTTCGGCGTGGCAGTGTCGCTGGCCGGCGTGATCTACCTGCTGGGCAAGGGCGATCCGCTGAGCCTGCTGGCCAACGGCGTCAATACCGGCGACGCGCTGATCCTGGCCGGGGCGGCGTCCTACGCCTTGTACGGCATCCTGCTCAGGCGCTGGGCGCCGCCGTTCGGCGCCTGGCTCAATCTCTACCTGCAAGCCAGCCTGGCGGTGCTGCTGCTGTCGCCGCTGACGCTGACCGCGCACAGCATGGCGATTCCGGCCAAGGGCGTCGGCCTGGTGCTGTTCGCCGGCATAGGCTCCTCGCTGCTGGCGGCCTATTTCTGGATGCGCGGCATCCAGCGGCTGGGCAGCGAGCGCACCGCCATTTTCATGAATCTGCTGCCGCTGTTCACCGCGCTCTTGGCCAGCGCGCTGCTCGGGGAGACGATACACGGCTACCACTGGCTGGGCGGCGGACTGATCCTGCTGGGCGTGGCGCTGGGGCAGGGCATGTTGCGGCTGGGCAGGGCGAGACGGATGGCTTTTGTAAATAAATAACACAATCCATTAACAAAAGTTTACTCGATCGGCGTGGCGTTTTATTGCGCCGACGGCGCGATGGGGAAGGCAAATTCGCGCGCCGGATCGATGGGTCGCCATGTCGTGGCAGATTGCTGCGCATGGTCGTGTTGCGGCGCAAAAAAGCCTTGCCATCGGGGTGTTGACGTTTATTTCGCGGCGGGATTACCATCGCCGCGTTTTCATTACTGGGGGCTGATGCCTTGGAAAGTTGCAGTAGTAGTTGGTTATCCACCGGGTCGTGCTGACCGGCAAAGGCATCGTCACCATTTTCTTGGCCGCTGTCCCGCCGCGAGGCTAGACAGTGCGCATCCCAGGCTAGGCCGTTTGGCCGCAGCCGCGCATCTACCCTAAAACCGTTACTGCTGATGACCGCGTGCCGATCCCTGTTCGGACGCCTAAATCAGGTTTGCGCATGTTCGCGCCCGCTTCGCGGAATGTCTCCTCCGCCGCTGCCGCGCGTTTGTGCCCGCATGCCTTCGTTTGCTTGAAAAACGACGGGCGGTCCCCGTTTGCGCCGCCCGTACGGAGACGATGACAATGACAAATACCGTCAAGAACGAAGCTGTACTCGATAGCGCCCATGTCGGCGATATCCGCGGTGCTTTCGGCACCATCCGCCACGGCGACGTGGCCGCCCGCAACGGCGTCTGGCAGCGGCTGCGCACGTTGCTGGCCATCCTGGGCCCCGGCCTGATCGTGATGGTTGGCGACAACGACGCCGGCGCCTTCAGCACTTACGCCCAGGCCGGCCAGAACTACGGCACCTCGCTGCTGTGGACGCTGATCCTGCTGATTCCGGTGCTGTATGTGAACCAGGAAATGGTGCTGCGCCTGGGCGCTGTCACCGGCGTCGGCCACGCCCGGCTGATCCTGGAGCGCTTCGGCAAGTTCTGGGGCGCTTTCAGCGCCATCGACCTGTTTCTGCTGAACGCGCTGACCATCGTCACCGAATTCATCGGCATCACGCTGGGCCTGCAGTATCTGGGCCTGCCCAAGGAGTGGGGCGTGATCGCCGCCGCCGGCCTGGTGATGGCCGCGGTCAGCACCGGCGACTTCCGCCGCTTCGAGCGCTTCTCGATGATTCTGGTGGTGTTCAGCCTGCTGTTGGTGCCGGTGTTCATGATGGTGCATCCGCCGATGGCGCAGATCGGCCACGACCTGTTCGTGCCGGGCATGCCGGCCGGCGGCAAGCTGTCCGACGTGATGCTGCTGATCATCGGCATCGTCGGCACCACCGTGGCGCCGTGGCAGCTGTTCTTCCAGCAGAGTTATGTGATAGACAAGCGCATCACGCCGCGCTTCATCAAGTACGAGCGCGCCGACCTGTGGCTGGGCATCGTGCTGGTGCTGATCGGCGCCATCGCCATCATCGGCATGTCGGCCGCGCTGTTCGCCGGCAAGCCGGAGTTCGGCAACTTCCAGGACGCCGGCGCTGTCGCCGCGGGCCTGGGCAAGTACCACAGCCACTTGGCCGGCGTGCTGTTCGCGGTCGCGCTGATCGACGCCAGCCTGATCGGCGCCAGCGCCGTGTCGCTGTCCACCGCCTACGCGCTGGCCGACGTGCTGAACATGAAGCACTCGCTGCACCGCAAGCCGTCCGACGCCCGCGCCTTCTACCTGGTCTACTTCCTGCTGATTGCCGGCGCCGCCGCGCTGGTGCTGATTCCGGGCGTGCCGCTGGGCCTGCTGACCAATGCCGTGCAGACGCTGGCCGGCGTGCTGCTGCCGTCGGCCTCGGTCTTCCTGCTCTTGCTGTGCAACGACAAGGACGTGCTGGGCCCGTGGGTCAACGGCCGCTGGACCAATCTGTTCACCGGCCTGGTGGCGGCGGTGCTGGTGCTGTTGTCGGTGATCCTGACCGCTTCGGTGCTGTGGCCGGACATCTCCAGCCAGACCATCGTCAATGTGCTGGTCGGCGGCGGCATCGTCGGCGGCATCGTGGTGATCGCCGCGCATACCGTCAAACTGCGCCGCGACGCCGAAACCGGCGCTGATCTGGCGGAAGAGGCCAAGCCGAGCAAGCTGTACATGCAAACCTGGCGCATGCCGCCGCTGGATCAGTTGAAGCCCATGGCGCTGTCCCGCAGCAACCGGATGTGGATGGCCGTGCTGCGCGGTTATTTGCTGGTGGCTGTCATCATGGTGGTGTACAAGGTGACGCAAGTCGCCTTGATCGGCCACTGAGGGCGGGTTAAGGTGTGACCGGCGTGGCGCGTCAAGCGCGGCGTCGGCGGCGCGAAGCCGTCCGCGGGGACGGCTTTCTCATTTAGGGCCTGCGCGTGGTGGTTGTCCTGGAAAGCCACCACGCGCCTTCCTTGTCAACCTCACACAAGCAGGAGGACGCATGCACTATAACCTGCACAATCTGTTCGATTTCGACCTGTTTGGCCTGCTGCACTCGCTGGTCTGTCTGGCGATGGCCTTCGTCTGCGGCACCGTGATCGGCCTGGAGCGGCAATACCGCCAGCGTACCGCCGGCCTGCGCACCAACGCGCTGGTGGCGGTCAGCGCGGCGGCCTTCGTCAATATGGCGCTGCAGCTGGACGGTTCCGGCAGCGCGGCGAGAGTGGTGGCCTATGTCGTCTCCGGCGTCGGCTTCCTCGGCGCCGGCACCATCATGAAGGAGGGGCTGAACGTGCGGGGCCTCAATACCGCCGCCACGCTGTGGGGCTCGGCCGCCACCGGCGCCTGCGCCGGCGCCGGCATGCTGGGCCAGGCCGTGCTGACCACGGTCTTCGTGCTGGCGGTGAACACGCTGCTGCGACCGGTGGTCAATTCGATCAACCGCCGTCCGATCGACGACGACGCCAGCGAGGTCACCTACCAGTTGTGCGTGATCGCTAGCCGGGACGAGCAGAAGCTGGCGCTGGCCCAGGTGGGCGAGCTGCTGGAGCAGGCCAACTATCCGGTCGGCGATCTGGATGTCGAGGCCTTTGGCGACGACGAGGTGGAAATGACGGCGACCTTGCTGGCCACCTCGGTCGATTCGGACGAACTGGACCGCATTGCCGCCGATCTGGCAGCCAAGTCCTATATCAGCCAGGCTTACTGGAACACCAGCACCAGCGAGTGAGCGCGGGAGGATGGGCAAGCACAGCCGCCGAGGCGATCGCCCGGCGGCTGTTTCGCGTCCACAGGCGGGCAGACTGCGCGCCACGACTCCTTGTCCGCCATCAATGTTCATGACAGACGGTGTTACAATCATAACTAGGTTTTTAGTTGCCGCAGGGCGTAGCCAGAATAAGGCGCCGGCGGCGGGGTAATCCACGGGCGGCCCGACCGGCGCCCGGTTTCTCGAGACAGCCTTATGACCATCATCCGCCAGGAAGACTTCATCCAGAGCATTGCCGATGCCTTCCAGTACATCAGCTGCTACCACCCGAAAGACTATATCGACGCGCTGTATCAGGCTTATCTGAACGAGGAGAGCGCCGCCGCCAAGGACGCGATGGCGCAGATCCTGGTCAACAGCCGCATGTGCGCCGAGGGCCGCCGGCCGATCTGTCAGGATACCGGCATCGCCGTGGTCTTCCTGAAGGTCGGCATGAAAGTGCAGTGGGACGCCCAACTCGGCGTGCAGGAGATGGTCAACGAGGGCGTGCGCCGCGCGTACAACCACCCGGACAACAAGCTGCGCGCCTCGGTGCTGCTGGATCCGGCTGGCAAGCGCCAGAACTCCAAGGACAACACCCCGGCCGTCGTGCATTTCGAGATCGTCGAAGGCGACCAGGTGGACGTGATCTGCGCGGCCAAGGGCGGCGGCTCGGAGAACAAGTCCAAGATGGTCATGCTGAACCCGTCCGACTCCATCGTCGACTGGGTGCTGAAGACCGTGCCGACGATGGGCGCCGGCTGGTGTCCGCCGGGCATTCTCGGCCTGGGCATAGGCGGCACGCCGGAGAAGGCGATGCTGCTGGCCAAGGAAAGCCTGATGGACCATGTCGACATCCACGAGTTGAAGGCCAGGTCCGCCGCCGGCGCCGAGCTGTCCCGCGTCGAGTCGCTGCGCCTGGAGCTGTTCGACAAGGTCAACGCGCTGGGCATCGGCGCCCAGGGCCTGGGCGGCCTGACCACGGTGCTGGACGTCAAGATCCTCGATTACCCGACCCACGCGGCGTCCTTGCCGGTGGCGATGATCCCGAACTGCGCCGCCACCCGCCACATCCATTTCCACCTGGACGGCAGCGGCCCGGCCCATCTGGAAACCCCGAGCCTGGAAGACTGGCCGGACATCACCTACGATCCGTCCAACGGCAAGCGCGTCGATCTGGACAAAATCACCAAGGAAGAAGTGGCCAGCTGGCAGCCGGGCGACGTGCTGCTGCTGAACGGCAAGATCCTGACCGGCCGCGACGCCGCCCACAAGCGCATGATCGACATGCTGAACAAGGGCGAGAAGCTGCCGGTAGACTTCACCAACCGCTTCATCTACTACGTCGGCCCGGTTGATCCGGTGCGTGAAGAAGTCGTCGGCCCGGCCGGCCCGACCACCGCCACGCGGATGGACAAGTTCACCCGCCAGATGCTGGAGCAGACCGGTTTGCTCGGCATGATAGGCAAGGCCGAGCGCGGCCCGGCGGCGATAGAGGCGATCCGGGACAACAAGGCGGTCTATCTGATGGCCGTCGGCGGCTCCGCCTACCTGGTGTCGAAGGCGATCAAGGCGTCCAAGGTGGTGGGCTTCGCCGACCTGGGCATGGAGGCGATCTACGAATTCGAGGTCAAGGACATGCCGGTGACGGTGGCGGTCGATTCCTGTGGCACCTCGGTGCACAACACCGGCCCGGCCGAATGGCGGGTCAAGATCGGCAAGATTCCGGTCAGCGCCGGTTGATCCGCATTGAGAAAGCCCCCGGAGACGGGGGCTTTTTCTTTGCCGGCGGGCAGGAGATGAACACCGGGCGTCATCGCCCGCCTGCCTGTCTGGACAGACAGGTGGTTCTGGTTGGAGCAGTAATCCAGCTTACAAGTGTTGTAGAGTCGCAGCACTAGCGACAGTTGACCGGTGTGCACGCATTTTTCTCTTGCAAATCTTCAGCTTGCGGCATAAATACTGAAAATGTTCACGGCATTGTTTTAGTGGTTTTACCTAGCGAGTAATGAATATGGCGCCCGGTTCCGTCGCAACCTTCAGCCTCTATTCCGATCTGTATGCGCGTTTTCGCCCATCGTATCCGGAGGCCTTGTACAACTGGCTGCTGCCGTTGTGTCCCGGCTACCTGCGGGCGTGGGACTGCGCCACAGGCAGCGGACAGACCGCCGTCCGGCTGGGCGAGAGTTTCGCCCGCGTCGACGCCACCGATATCAGCCCAGCCCAGTTGTCGGCGGCCGAGCCGCATACCCAGGTGTATTACCGCGAGTGTCCGGCCGAGGTGACGCCGTTCGACGACGGCTGTTTCGATCTGATCTGCGTGTCGCAGGCCCTGCACTGGTTCCACCATCCGTCGTTCTGGCCGGAGGTGCAGCGGGTGCTGAAGCCCGGCGGCCTCTTCGCCGCCTGGGGCTATCACCATTGCGTGGTGTCGCCGGAGATAGACCGCGCCTGCGGCGTGCTGTGGTCCATCATCGAGCCGTTCTGGTCCAGCCGCTGCCAACTGCTGTGGGACGATTTCCGCGGCAGCGGCTGTCCGTTCCCGCTGCTGAAGGCGCCCAGCTTCACCATCGCCAACGAGTGGACGCTGGACCATTTCCTCGGCTTTCTCAACACCACCTCGGCCAGCAAGCTGTGCAAGCAGGCCTTGGGGGAAAGCATCCTGGACGAGGCCTGTCTGCGCATCGCCCGCGCCTGGGGCGAAGAGGGGCGCATCCGCCGCGTCGAGCTGCCGCTGCACCTGATGGTGGCGCGCAAGGACGACGCGCCGGCCTTCGGCGGCCGCTACTGACTTAGCGCTGGCGGTCGTATTCCGCCTGCAGGTCGGACAGCAGGATGTTGAGCGCGTCGGACGAGCGCACCAGCTCCAGCAGGGACACCGCCAGCGACGCGATCATGCACAGCAGGCTGACGCCGAAGGTCAGCTCGCCCCAGGCCTGCCAGCCGGTGTAGATCTGGAACATCGCCACCGCGCACAGGAACAGGCTGCCTATGCCCATGAACTGCATCCACTTGATCAGCGTGATGCGGGTGCGCAGATTGCCGATCTGGCGCAGAATCTTCGGGTCGCGGCTGTCGCGGTATTCCTCGTACAGATTGCGGATGATGCTCGCCAGGCCGAGAAAGCGGTTGGTGTAAGCCAGCAGCAGCAGTGAAACGGCGGGAAACAGCAGCGCCGGCGTGGTCAGGTTCAGTGCGGAATGCATCAGGAGTTCTCGTCTATCCATACGTCGATGCCGGTTTCCACCGCATCGAACAGTTCAATCACATCGTGGTTCTTCATCCTGACGCAGCCCAGCGAGCTGGGGCTGCCCCACGGCACATGCTCGCCGGCGCCGTGGATGTAGATGGCGCGTTCGTAGCTGTCGACGCTGCCGCCCTGGTTGAAGCCGGGCTCCTGGCCGCACAGCCACAGGATGCGGGTCAGGATCCAGTCCTTGTTCGGATACTGCGCGTGCAGTTCCGGCGTGTATTTCCACGGCGTCACCTGACGGCGGAAAATGATGGTGTTTTCCGCCGCGCCGTCGCCCAGCTTGTCGCAGACGGTGTGCCAGCCGCGCGGCGTCTGGTAGCTGCCGCTGGTCTCGCCTACGCCGTTCTTCGCCGTCGATACCCGGTATTCCCGTTGCACCAGGCCCCAGCCGTCCAGCAGCCGCAGCGTCTGCGACTTGACGCCGACCCAGATCCACGGCCGGCCGTAGTGGCGGGCGTTGGCATGGGTCGCTTGCAGCGGCGCGTCGATTTCGGCGCGCAGCAGCATGGCGGCGGGGCCGTCGTCGGCGGCGTGGACCAGCAGCGGCAGGCAGGCCAGGAGCGCGGCGAGCAGGTTTCTCATCTCAATTCTCCCCGGCGACCAGGCGCCGCCGGCGGAAGAAGGCCGACAACTGCTCGGCGCAAAGCTCGGCCTCGACGCCGCCGAACACTGCGGCGTGGTGGTTGAGCCGGGCGTCGGCGAACAGGTCCACGGTGCTGCCGGCGGCGCCGGTCTTGGCGTCGCGCGCGCCGTAGACCACGCGGGCGATGCGGGCGTGCAGGATGGCGCCGCTGCACATCGGGCACGGTTCCAGCGTCACGTACAGATCGCAGCCGTCCAAGCGGTAGTTGCCCAGCCGCGCGGCGGCGTCGCGCAGCGCCAGCATTTCGGCGTGGGCCGACGGGTCGTGACGGCCTATCGGCTGATTGTAGCCACGGCCGACGACGACGCCGTCCTTGACCACCAGCGCCCCGACCGGCACTTCGCCCTCGTTTGCGGCCTGCTCGGCCAATTGGCGCGCCAGCTGCATGAAATGGCGGCTGCCGGCCTTGTCGGGCGGTGTCGCCACCGGCGGATGGCTGGCCAGGCGGCGCAGCAGCTCGGCCTTGTCGTCGTCCGGCAGCTGTTGCCAATGGATGCCGCGGGCGGCCGCCTCCAGCGCGAACAGCAGGCGGCGGGTCACGGTATGGCCGGCCGCCTTCAACTGCAGAAAGACGGTCGTCGCGCCGCGCGCCTGCAATTGCTGGCGGGTATGGATGTCCAGGCCGGCCAGCCAGACTATGGCGGCGGGGGGCAGCGGAGGGGAGGTGAGCGTCACGGGGTAGAAAGCGGGAAACCATGCGGCGATACGGTCATTATGACGCGTTTGGCGCGGCTGACAAAACTTCCGCCGCAGGCGCCGGCGGATTTTCCGGACCGCGCCGGGGAATATGCCGTATTTCGGCCGGAATGGCGCTGACGGGTGTAAATGGCATAAAGAAATCGGGCAGGCAGCCGATATTGTCAGAAAACACCAGAAAGCCCAATCATGTCCGTGATTTCCTCGCAGTCCGGCGCCAGCGCCTGGCGGCCCAGCCTGTTTCGACCGGCGGCATCCGGGGAGCAGAGCCAGGCGGCGTCCACCGCTGCCGACAGCGCGGCCGCCGGCGGCGCCTCCAGCGCGCAGACCGCCGCCCAGTCGTCATTGTCTGATCCGCGCGGCGCCTTGCAGCAGTCGCTGAACCAGGGGCTGCAGGACTATAAGCAGAAGCTGCGCGTCGATCTGAACCGCCCGGTCAGGCAGCAGAGCAGCGAGGTCGACTCGATGCAGAAAAAGGCGCTGAAGGAAAGGGTGGAGGCGCTGCGCCGGATGATGATGATGACGCATGACAAGTCCACGCTGCGCGCGCTGGCCTCCGAGCTGGCCCGGCTGGCGAAGGACTTGAAATCGCTGGTGAGCAGCATGACCCAGAACGCAGCGGACAGTCAGATGACGGTCAACGTCGATGGCCAGTCCGTCGATGGCGCGGCGGCATCCGGCAACGGGCAGGACGCGGCGGCATCGTCGGCGGGCGCGCAGTCGGACGGCGATGCCGGCGATGCGGCAACGGCCGATACGTCGGATGCCGCCGCGTCGGGCGGCACCCAGGCTCAGACCGATGCGGCTGCGACGCAGCAGGCGGCGAACGGCCAGAGCGATGGAAGTCAGGCGGCGGGTCAGGACGCGGCCAGCAACGGCGACGGGAAGGACAAGGCGGTCGATCCCCAGGCCGCCTTGCATTCGATGCTGTCCAGCGGCAATGGCAATCCGGTCGCCGGAGACCAGGATATCCAGGACATGCTGCGGACGCTGAAGATGATCAAGGAGTTCATCAAGCAGCAGGCCCAGCAATTACAGTCGCAGGCCAGGCGGGACGTGCAGGATCAGGTCAAGGACGCGGAAAAGGCGCTGGCCGACGTCGACAAGATCTTGAAAGGCGGCCCGGAGGCGGAGGCGGCGATGGGCGAGCAGATGAGCGTCAATGTCGTCGATGCCGCCGGCGGCGCCGACAGCGTCAATATCGGGGATGCCGCCTCCGGCGGCGGCGTCAATGTCTCGGCCTGAGCGAGGCTAGCGCGACCAGGCGCGGCGCAGCAACCGCCACACGACCCACAGGCGGGCGCCGCCCTGCATCCAGCGCCGCAGGCGGGCGTCGGCGGGCAGCAGCTTGCTTAGCGTGTCCAGCGTCGAGCCCAGCCATCCTTCCCGCCACATCGCGAAGCCGGAACCGGCCAGTCGCAGCGGTTGCAACAGCCTTTCCTGTTCCAGCCGCAGCTTGACGCGCAAGGCCTCGCCCTTCATCACCAGCAGCTGTTTCTTCAGCGCGCGGTCCTGCGGCGTCATCCGCGCTCACCGCCGGGCCCCAGCGCCGCCCAGTCCTTGCGGACTTCGTCCAGCGTGGTGGAGAACGGCGCCGGCTGTTGCCGCAGCCGCCGGCGCAGGCCCAGCAACAGCGCGAGGCCGCAGCCGCACAACAGCAGGGCCAGGCCGCTCATGACGGCGATGCGCCACGGCGGCGGCGTCAGCGCCCACAGCGCCAGCAGCGCGGCGATCAGGCCGCAGCCCAACAGCGTCACGCCCAGCATGCCTTGCAGCAGATTGCCGACGATCTCGTCCTTCAGGTCCTGGGCTTCCAGCGCCAGCAACTCCGCCCGGGTCAGCAGTAATGAAGCCAAGCCGCCCGCGAACGAGCGCAGTGTGCCGGGGCGGGGGGCTTGGGCGGGATCGGACATCGGGCTCAGCGGCGGGATACCAGCATGCCGAGCAGGAAGGCGACGCCGGCGGCGATGCCTATCGACTTCCATGGGTTGTCATGGACGTACTGGTCGGTGACCTTGGCGGCTTCCTTGGCCTTGCCGACCACGGCGTGTTCGGCGTCGCGCAGCTTGGCCTTGGCGGTGCCCAGCTTGTCGGTCAGCCGTTTGCGCAGCTCCTTGCTGTGCTGGGTGCCGTCGTCGACGGCCGAGTTGATCAATTCCTCGGTGCTGTTCAGCACCTGGCGCACATCATCCAGCAATTGCTCTTTTTCCTTGACGCTAGCGGCGGTGGGCATGGAGACCTCCTGGCGAATGTTGTAAAGGAAACCGGTTTGGCGCGGCGTCCGACCGTGCCAAACCAAGCTAGCAGGCCTGAGGGGCGGCGTCAAACTGCGGCTGCAACGGTTCGGGCGACCGGTGAATCGGGCCGCCGCAGCGCCGTCATCGGGACCGGGCGGCGGCATGACGTAGGGTCTTGCCAACCATTGCTATACCTGTTGGTAGAGTGCCTCGTCCAATGAAGGTTCCCGCGTCTGCAGCGGCGCTCGCGCGCAGGCCAGGCCCGCCAGCGCCATCAGCGCGCAGTAAAAAACGCAGACCCACGGGCTCTGGGGCATGGCGGCGATCAGCAGCAAGGGCGTGGCGCTGGCCCACAGCGAATAGGCGACGTTGTAGGTGAACGAGATGCCGGACACCCGCACATGGGCCGGGAACAGGCCGACCATGATGGACGGCACCACGCCGACGATGCCACAGCACAGGCCGGCGAAGGCGTAGGCCAGCCCCGGCCAGCCCCAGCCGACGATCAGGTCGGCGTACAGCGCGGCGATGCCGACCGGCAGCAGCAGGCTGTACAGGATCAGGCTGCGGCGCTGGCCGATGCGGTCGCAGACATGGCCGGCGATCACGCAGCCGATGTTGAGGAAGACGATGCCGACGCTGCTGAGCGCGAAGGCGCGGTCGGCGTGCATGCCGAAACGTTGTTGCAGCAGCGTCGGCGTCACCACCACCAGCACTACCACGGCCGAGGTCAGCACGCAGGTCAGCACCGTCGCCGGCAGCAGCACGCGGCGGTGCCGGCGCAGCACGTCCAGCAGCGGGTAGGGGGCCTGCTCCGACTGGCGTTGGCGCATCGCCAGGAACACCGGGGTCTCGCTGAGCCAGCGGCGCAGCCAGACGCCGAGGAGGCCGAACGGGCCGCCCAGCAGGAAGGGAATGCGCCAGCCGTAGTCCAGCATTTCCTGCGGCGTGAACACGCGCGCCAGCAGCGTGGCGGTCAGCGCGCCAAGCAGGTAGCCGAAGGTCAGTCCGGCCTGCAGCACGCCCAGCGCGTAGCCGCGGCGGCCGCGCGGCGCGTGTTCGGCGACGAAGGACCAGGCGCTGGGCACTTCGCCACCGACCGCCGCGCCCTGAAGGATGCGCAGCGACAGCAGCAACAGCGGCGCCAGGATGCCGATGTCGGCGTAGGTCGGCATCAGGCCGATCAGCAGACAGGGGCCGGCCATCATCAGTATGGTCAGGCTGAACACCCGCTTGCGGCCGAGCCGGTCGGCGAAGTGGGCCATCAGGATGCCGCCCAGCGGCCGCGCCAGATAGCCGGTGGCGAAGATGCCGAAAGTCTGCAGCAGCCGCAGCCATTCCGGCATGTCCGGCGGAAAGAACAGCTTGCTCAGCGTGGTGGCGAAGAAGGCGAAGATAATGAAATCGTAGATTTCCAGCGCGCCGCCCAGCGCGGCCAGACCCAGGGTCTGGTAGTCGGCGCGGGTCAGCGGGGTGGATCGGGAATCAGTCATGGATCAATCACGGAGTGCGTCGATGGCCGCCAGGCGGCGATCGCTTTGGTAAAGAGCGTGGCCGGTCCTGCGGCCCGCTCGCGCATGGCCGCCAGTTTAGCGCGGGAATCGCATCCTGCGGTAATAATCATATTCTGTTTGCATTTTCTGTCCGGGCGAGGTCAGCTTCATCCCGCTGGGCGGGCAGCAGGCGTTCCGCGATAAAGTCGATGAACACCCGCTGTTTGGGCGGCAGATGGCGACTGACGGGCCAGACGGCTGTGAACTTGCCCTGTTCGGTCGCGCAATCGTCCAGCACGGTCTGCAGGCGGCCATCCGCCAACTCGCGGCGGATCGCGAAGTCGGGCAGCCAGGCGATGCCCAGACCGTCGCAGGCGGCGGCGATCAGCGCTTCTATGCTGTTGCAGCTGAGAAAGGCGTTCGGCTGAGGCGGCGGCGATCCAGCGGGCGCGCGCAATATCCATGGCTGCAATTGCCCGCTGTAGGGAAAGCGGTAGCGCAGGCAGGAGTGGGCCTGCAAGTCGTCTGACCGCTGCGGCGCGCCGCGTTGGCGGAAATAGGCTGGCGAGCCGACCAGCGCGAATTGGAACGACCCCAGCAGCCGCGCCTGCAATCTGGAGTCGTTCAACTCGCCGCTGCGCACCGCCACGTCCACGCCTTCCGCCACCAGGTCCACCATGCGGTCGCTGAAGTCCAGTTCCAGCGAGATTTCCGGATAGCGGGCGTGGAATTCGGGCAGCCGCGGCGAGAGCATGCGGTGGCCGATCAGCGGCAGGCTGACTTTCAGGCGGCCGCGCGGCGCGGCGGCGCTGTGCGCCAGCTCGGCCGAGGCTTCGTCCAGTTCCGCCAGGATGCGGCGGCTGCGTTCGAACAGCAGCAACCCTTCCTGGGTCAGGTGGATGCGGCGGGTGCTGCGGTGAAACAGCCGCGCCGCGAGCTTGTCCTCCAGTCGGCTGACGCTTTTGCTGACAGCCGAGGCCGAAATGCCCAGGCGCTCGCCGGCGGCGACGAAGCTGCCCAGCTCCGCCGCGCGGACGAAAGCCAGCAAGCCGCTCAGACTGTCCATGCCGTTCATCGCAGACATCCTTTGATGATATTAAGTCATGAATGATATGACATTGTGCCTATTTTTTCAGGCAATTGCCTTGCCTATCCTCTCCGCATCGAAACCCGCGCCTGGCGAATGGCCGCGCGTGAATGAAAGGAGAGGCGAATGAACAGAACGCAGGCAGGCCGGCATGACGGGAGAGGGTCGACGCTGGCGGCGGTGTGCTTGGCCGCGCTAGCGTTGCCGTGGAGTTTTGTCGGCGGCGCAGTGGCGACGCCGGCTATTGGGCGGGCTTTGGATGGCAGTCCGCAGGCGCTGGGCTGGGTGACCAGCGCTTTCATGCTCAGCTTCGGCAGTTGCTTGATGGCCGCTGGCGCGCTAGCCGATCAATTCGGCCGCAAGCGCCTGTTCGGCATCGGCATCGGCCTGTTCGCGTCGTCGTCGCTGGCGATCAGTCTGGCTCCGGGCCTGTGGTGGCTGAACGGCCTGCGCGCGCTGCAAGGGCTGGCCGCCGCCGCCGCGATGGCTGGTGGTTCGGCGGCCTTGGCGCAGGAATATGAAGGCGCCGGGCGGGCGCGCGCTTTCAGTCTGCTGGGCACGACCTTCGGCCTGGGGCTGGCTTTCGGCCCCTTGCTGTCCGGCTGCTTGATCCAATGGCTGAGTTGGCGCGCCATCTTCGCCTGTGGCGCGGCGATCGGCGCGGCGGCGCTGTTGCTGGCGTTGCCGCGCATGCGCGAATCGCGCGATCCGGATGCGGCAGGGCTGGACTGGCCTGGCGCGGCCAGCTTCACCGCGATGCTGGCTTTGTTCACGACGGCGCTGCTGCAGGGGCCGCAGCTGGGATGGCGCAGCCTGCCGGTGCTGGCGTTGTTGGCCGGCTCGTTGGTCTTGCTGCTGGCTTTCATCCGGATTGAGCGGAGTGTGGCGCGGCCGATGCTGGATCTGTCGCTATTCCGCTATCCCGCCTTTGTCGGCGTGCAATGCCTGCCGCTGGCCACCAGCTACTGTTATGTGGCGCTGCTGGTGCTGCTGCCCTTGCGCTTCATCGGCATAGAAGGGCAAGGGGAGGCGGAGGCGGGCTTGTGGATGCTGGCGCTGTCGGCGCCGATGCTGGCGATGCCGTCTCTGGCCGTGTGGCTGACACGCTGGCGTTCCGCTGGATTCATTTCCGCAGTGGGCCTGCTGATCGCGGCGATCGGGCTGGCCTGCCTCAGCCAGGCCCCGGCCGGCTCGCCCTTCATGTTGCTGGCGCTGTTGTTGATTGGCGGCGGCAGCGGATTGCCCTGGGGGCTGATGGATGGTTTGTCGGTCAGCGTGGTGCCCAGGGAGCGCGCCGGCATGGCCAGCGGCATCTTTAGCACCACCCGGGTGGCGGGCGAGGGCATGGCGCTGGCGGTCGTCGGCGCATTGATGGCCGGTTTCGCCGGCAGAGCGCTGGCCGACGCGGGTCTGAGCGCGCCGCCGGCCGCCGCGCAGCGGCTGGCCTCCGGCAATCTGGCCCAGGCTCACGCCTTGCTGCCGACGGCGGATGTCGGCAAGCTGGCGCAAGCGTATGACTGGGCTTTCCAGCAACTGCTGTATCTATTGATCGCATTGACGCTGTTGTCGGCGTTGATGGTGTCGGTTTTGTTGAGGCGCGGGAGCGGAAAGGCGCGCTTGGCCTAGGGAGACGGGCAGCGAGGGCGGCTCTGGAGCGGGGAGCGCGACGCCCCTGCTTGCATGCGAAGCCGAGTTTTCTTCAAGCTCCGCTGACGATATCCGGGGCTTCCGAGCAGACCCTGTTGCGCCCGCTCTCCTTGGCCTGATACAAGGCTTCATCTGCCCGCTTCACCAAATCATCCGCCGTTTCTCCCTTGCGCAGAACCGCAACGCCGAAGCTGCTGGTCTTGCTGCCGATATCGGCAAAGGCATGCGCTTGCACACTGGCGCGCAAGTGTTCGGCCAGGCGCAAGGCCTGTTCCAGAGTGGTCTGAGGACAAAGAATCAGGAACTCTTCGCCACCCCAACGACCCATGATGTCGGTCGTTCGCACCGCGCGGCTCAAGATGCCGGTGAATTCTCGAAGCAGGGCGTCTCCAACCAGATGCCCGCGGCTGTCGTTGACGGACTTGAATTTGTCGATGTCGGTCAGGATCACCGCCAGCGGGCGGCTGTCAGGGTCGGCCAGCGCCATCACGCTGTTGAAAGCCTCGTCCAGGCCCCGGCGGTTGACCGCGCCGGTCAGCTTGTCGGTTACTGCCAGCTGGGCCAACTGCTGGTGCGCTTCGAGCAGCTCGGCCGTTCGCTGCGCGACCTCCTGGCTCAGGATCTCGTTGTGGCGCACCTGGAATTCGTGCGCCGTTTGGAGTCGGCCATAGGCATCGTTGAGCCTATCGACCAGCACGCTCAATTCATCGTACGGCCCCTGCGGGCCCCGGCGCAGCACAAAGGGCGTGAAACGCTTTCCCGGTTCGAAGGACTTGGCGAACTCCGCCATCTGCGTCAAATGCCGCGTGATCATCCATGAGATCAGCAAGAGGATGCTGATCGACGTCACCAGCGACTTGCCGCTTTGCGTCGCCAGCACGATGCCAATGCGATCAACGGTGCGGCTATAGAGCGTGTGCAGATTGGGCGCAATGTAGATCTTGCCAACGATCACCCCATTGCGCTGCAAGACGTACTCGAAGCGCCTTCCCGCATCAGTATCGACCTGCCCGGTTGTCAGCGTGGCCGACTGGTCGGGGCCGTAGTGGATCGTGGCGCCGGCGACCCAGGGGGAATGACCGATGCCATCGAGCTGCACCTGCATGCCGGCGACGTTGAAGTTCCAGGCCGCATCGGCAAGGCCGGGCAACTGGCTCTGCTCGATGTAGCGCATGCCCTGCTCAAGTTCGGACACATCGCGTCGATAGTCGAAGAACAACTGCACCGAGGTCGCGATCAGCGCCGCCGTCGTGCTGATGCAGAGGATCCAGACCAGCATGCGCCGCGCCAGTCCACGCGGCGCGATGAAAATCAAAAGGAGATTGCGCAATCGGGCGCTATCCCTGGCCTGGCGATTGGCATCCATGTTTACTTGGCCTGCCTGCGGAACGGCGAATAGCGGGCGTAGATGTCCTCGTAGCGTTTGGCGGCTTCCGGATCAAGCAGGCGGGCTTCCGCGTCGATCCACGGTGGACGTCTGCCCGCCTGGGCAACGATCTCATTGACCCGCGTGACGATCTTTCGTCCCCACGGCCCCTTGGTGCAAGCGGCATACCCGATCGTGTATTGAGGCTGACCGGCGATGGGCAAGTAAACGAACTTGACCGATGCCGGCAGTTTCAAATGCCTGGCGAACCAATAGACCTCGTCCGGATAGGCGATGATGTAGTCTACCCACCCGCTGGCCAGCTGGCTGAAAGGCGCCAGGTCGTCGGCGCTTGTCTGGAGGATGTTCTTTTGCCCGGCCGCCGTCGTGAAAGCCGAAAGAATGATGGGCGGGTATCCCCGCATCTCTTGGCGGACGGTGGTCAACGACAGGTCATGCATCAGCCGGGCGATGTCTATGGATCCGTCGGCATTGCGGTAGGCGCTCAGGCGGGCCGTCCTATCGGATCGCACGACGATGTAATACGGCAGCACGAATTCGACCGGCTTGCTGAATTCCATATACGCTTCGCGCTCGATCGTCTTGAGCAGGCTAGGCTGGCAAACGTGCTGGCCCTGCTTCATCAGGCCGGAGACGCGCGCCAGGCTGGCGCGTTCGATGACGCTGTTGTACTCGGGCGTGCGCTCAATGAAATATCGCAGAAACACGTCGGCGTACCCTTGGCCCTTGTCGGGGCCGTCGGAAATGGTGACCGGTGGATTGCCCGGCATTTGCCATCTGATGGTGTTGTCGTCGGCCCGAGCGTTGGCGCTCATCAGCAGATGGCACAGCGCCATCGCTGCGCCAATGAACGTCCAGGAAGAAGCGGTTCGCATCTTCCCGGCGGCGGCTTTCAACATTTCCGTATCCCTTCAAATACACTGGCGATCACGCCTATTGTCCGTGGCCGGCCGCGGCATCCGCCTGCCAACCCCGATGGGGAGCTCTTCAAGGAGCCAGCAAATTTGGGCAGTGCCCCCGCTGCGCCGGCGCATCGCTGATCGTGCCGCCGCGAGCGACGCACTGGTCGGGCGGCAGTGGCGTTTTCTGCTCGACAAAGCGGACAAGCAGGTCGAAGGCGTGCTGCGCGTGCGGCTCGATCAGCTCAAGCTGAGGGAATATGCTGGCGTAGCGCTCGACGTGATTGCCGTTCTGGATCTCATAGAGGCGATAGGCTTGGGCGTGTTCGCCCCCTTCCGCGGCGACCTGCCGCGCATAGGCTCGCGCATGGTGGTCGATGGGCAGCAGCGCATCCATCGTGCCGGCGACCGTGATCAGCGGGCGCTTGATCTTGCCGTCTGTGGCGATGGCCGCCACATTGCGGCCAACCGTCGAGGCGGACAGTCGCGCCAGGTAATTGTACCTGCCCGGCCCGGCGCCATAGGTGTCGTAGCTAGGATCCAGGCGCTTTTGCCATTGGCACTGCGTGGGTTCCCAGAACGAGTCGGCGTGGTTGCTCCATAGCGAGACCTGGCAGTTTTTCGTGCCTTTGACGAGATCGGGCGGATAGCCGGCCGCCAGGATGTTCAACGCGGCGGTGCTTGTCGGCGAGCGGTCGGAGGCGAGATAGTCGGGGTAGTTGAGGATCGCCGGGGGCAGATCGGTCAGCAGGCTCGGCCCATGGGGATCGACGAAAGTGCCCTCCCAATCCACACCGCCGTCGAAGTATTCCGGTGCGGTTTCGATCGCGCGGCGCACCTGATAGCCGCCGTTCGACGTGCCGACCGCATAGGTATAGCGTGGCTTGCGACCATACTGCGCCTCTACGCCGCGGCGCGCCAGCTCGGAGGCCATCACCATGAAGTCACGCCAGCGGGTGAAATCCTGGCCAGGGTCGTCGTCGTAGTAATGGACATAGCTAGGCTTGCCCGGCGGCCCGGTTCGGCAGGCCAGCGGATCCGCCGCCGTGCTTTCTCGCGCGCTGAGCACGCCCTTGTTCTGCGACGCATAGGCATAGCCTTTCTGCAGCACGTAGTCGCTCCAGGCGAAGTCGCCGTTGAATTCGCTGCGGGCGCCGGAAGCGCCGGCAACGACGAGGCGGCCGTTCCAGTCCTTGGGCAGCCGCAGCAGGAAACGCGCCTGTCCCAGCGGATCCTTGGCGAAGCGAGCCTGAATCTGCAGGCCGGGAACCGCCTTCTTGATCGGCGGCCTGTTGGCGGCATCCGCCACGAGTATGGCGCGGTCGGCCTGCGGCATAAACGCCAAGTGGGGCAGGCCAGGCAGCGAGTCATCGGCCGGCGTGGTGTTGGGGTTGCGGGTCGTCAGATCGGGGCTTTCGACGCAGCTGGCGTCGGCGAGTTGCGAGTCCAATTCCCGGAGCAGGCGTTCGCAGGAACGCTGCGCGCCAGCAGTGGCCGCGCCGGCGAGGATCAGCAGGGCAAGGGCGGCAGCCGTCGATTTCCACATTGCTCGTTTCCTTGGTTTGATGTTTCAGTAGCCGGCTCAGCCGTAGTCGCTCGGCAACCCAACAGGTACGCAATGCCAGCGGTGATGCAGAATAACTGAATCGTTTGTCCTTTCCTAGACATCCCAAGCGCCTCACGCCAGCTCCAGCAAGGAGGCGTCATCAGCAAGCCGCGTCTAACCAGACTCAAGCGTGTCTGGAGACGCGGGGGCGACCCGGATGTCGCCAGACGGAAAAGCAAAAAGCCCGCAATGATGCGGGCTTGCATGTGTTTTGGCGCCTGTCGGCGCCAGGCGTCAGATCATTCCCACTCGATGGTCGCCGGCGGCTTGCCGCTGACATCGTAGACCACGCGGTTGATGCCGCGCACTTCATTGATGATGCGGTTGGACGCGCGGCCCAGCAGGCTGTACGGCAGCTCGGCCCAGTGCGCGGTCATGAAGTCGCTGGTCACCACGGCGCGCAGCGCGACGACGTAGTCGTAGGTCCGGCCGTCGCCCATCACGCCGACGGACTTCACCGGCAGGAAGACGGCGAAGGCCTGGCTGGTCAGCTCGTACCAGTTCTTGCCGGTTTTCTCGTCGACGGTGTTGCGCAATTCTTCGATGAAGATGGCGTCGGCCTGGCGCAGCAGGTCGGCGTACTCCTGCTTCACTTCGCCGAGGATGCGCACGCCCAGGCCCGGGCCCGGGAACGGGTGGCGGTAAACCATGTCGTGCGGCAGGCCGAGCGCCACGCCCAGCTGGCGCACTTCGTCCTTGAACAGCTCGCGCAGCGGCTCCAGCAGCTTCAGGTTCATGTCTTCCGGCAGGCCGCCGACATTGTGGTGGCTCTTGATGGTGTGCGCCTTCTTGGTCTTGGCGCCGGCCGATTCGATCACGTCCGGGTAGATGGTGCCCTGGGCCAGCCACTTGGCGTTGGAGAGCTTGCCGGATTCGCGGTCGAAGACTTCGATGAATTCCGCGCCGATGATCTTGCGCTTCTTCTCCGGATCGCTTTCGCCGGCCAGCTTGGCCATGAAGTCGGCCTCCGCCTGCACGTGGACAACCTTGACGCCCAGGTTCTGGGCGAACATTTCCATCACCATCTTGCCTTCGTTCAGGCGCAAGAGGCCGTGATCGACGAAGACGCAGGTCAGTTGCTGGCCGATGGCGCGGTGGATCAGCGCGGCGGCCACGGAGGAGTCGACGCCGCCGGACAGGCCGAGGATCACTTCTTCGTCGCCGACTTGCTCGCGGATTTTCTTCACCGCCTCGTCGATGTAGTTGGGCATGGTCCAGCTGGGCTTGCAGCCGGCCACGTGCAGCACGAAGCGGTGGATCATCTCGGTGCCGCGCTTGGTGTGGGTCACTTCCGGGTGGAACTGCACGCCGTAGAAGCCGCGGGCCTCGTCGGCCATCGCCGCGTACGGGCAGGACGGCGTTTCGGCGATAACCTGGAAGCCGGCCGGCAGCGCGGTCACCTTGTCGCCGTGGCTCATCCACACATCGAGGAAGCCGTTGCCGGCGTCGTCGATCTGGTCCTGCAGGCCTTCCAGCAGCTTGGAGTGGTGGCGCGCCTTGATCTGGGCGTAGCCGAACTCGCGCTTGTCGCCGCTTTCCACCTTGCCGCCCAGCGTCTGGGCCATGAACTGCATGCCGTAGCAGATGCCCAGCACCGGCACGCCCAGCTCGAACAGCTTGGGATCGGCCTGGTAGTCGGACTCGTACACCGAGTTCGGACCGCCGGACAGGATGATGGCCTTCGGCGCGAAGGCCCGGATATCTTCGATGGACATGTCGAAAGAATGAAGCTCACAGTAAACGTGAGCTTCGCGTACGCGTCGGGCGATCAGTTGGGTGACCTGGGAGCCGAAGTCGAGAATGAGGATCTTGTCCATGCCTATCCTTGAAAAGTAATGCAGGCCGTTAAGGCCATTATCGTCAATGCTGAAAATTATTCTGTGGTTTCCGGACGCTCAGTCTTCGCCGGGTGGCAGTCGGCGCGGCGGCTCGGTGCGTTCCGGCACCCGGTCGCTGCGCGCGATCAGCAGCAGCACGCCCATCAGCACCATGCCCAAGGCCACGAAGTGGGTGGCGCGCAGGGCCAGCTGGTCTATCGCGTAGACGCTGGCGCCGGCGTAGGCCAGCATCGGGCTGGTGACCAGCGTCGATTTGTTGAAACCGTCCAGCGCGAATAGCAACACGCCCGCGGCGAACAGCAGCAGGGCGAGCAGGGTGGAGGTATTGGGCAACAGGGCGGTGCTTTTCAGCAGCCAGACGCAGCCGATGCAGATCAGCGCGATGGGGAGGGCGGCGCCGCGCTTCATGCCGCGCCCCGCTGGTTCTTCATCACGCGCTGTTTTTCGCGCTGCCATTCGCGATCCTTCTCGGTGTCGCGCTTGTCGTGCAGTTTCTTGCCCTTGGCCAGGCCCACTTCGACTTTGACGTTGCCCTTGCTGTAGTGCAGGTCCAGCGCCATCATCGTGTAGCCGGCGCGTTCGACCTTGCCGATGAAGCGATTGATCTGCTCCTGCGACATCAACAGCTTGCGCGGGCGCACCGGATCGGGGTTGACGTGGGTGGAGGCGGACTGCAGCGGGGTGATATGGCAGCCGATCAGCCAGAAGGCGCCGTTCTTCCAGTCGACATAGCTTTCCTTCAACTGGACGCGGCCGGCGCGGATGGCCTTGACCTCCCACCCTTCCAGCACAAGCCCGGCCTCGAGTTGTTCCTCGATGAAGTAGTCGTGGAAAGCCTTGCGGTTCTGGATGATGCTCATCTGTGGCGGGTTCCTTTGAATCCGACATTGTAGCAGAAGCCGGCGCGCAACCAAAATCGTGTCTTTTCAGTGGCTTGATGTGAAGACAGCTTGCGACGGCGGCCGGAGGCGGGCGGCCGACGGCGCTTTTTGCTAGAATTGCGGCTTGATTGTCAGTTCCGAGACCCCGGCGGCGCCGGGTTTTGCCGATGCAGCTTGTCGAAAAGAGCGTCCTGGTGGCGCATACGCCGGCGCAGATGTATGCGCTGGTGGACGATATCGAACACTACAGCCGCTTCCTGCCGTGGTGCGGCAAGGCCGAGGTGCTGTCGCGCGATGAGGCGCAGGTGGTGGCCAGCCTGCATATCGATTACCTGAAGGTGCGCCAGCACTTCACCACCCGCAATCACAATGTCGAGAACGAATCGATCCGGATGGAACTGGTGGACGGGCCGTTCGAGTCGCTGGAAGGCCTGTGGCACTTCAAGCCGCTGGGCGACTTCGGCTGCAGGATAGAATTCAGCCTGCGCTACCAGTTCTCCAGCCGCATTCTGGAGAAGCTGATCGGTCCGGTGTTCGGCCATATCTCCGGCTCGTTGGTGGACGCCTTCATCAAGGAAGCGGACAGGAAGTACGGCGATGACTGAGCGGTTGAGCGTGGAGGTGGCCTATGCCCGGCCGGAGCGGCAGTGGCTGGTGGCCTTGAGCCTGCCGTCCGGCGCCTGCGCGCTGGACGCGGTGCGCGCGTCCGGCATTCTGGCCCAGTGCCCGGAGCTGGACGAGGCGGCGCTGAAGCTGGGCGTGTTCGGCAAGGCGGTCAAGCCCGAGGCCGCGCTGCGCGAGCATGACCGGGTGGAGATCTACCGTCCGCTGCTGGCCGATCCGAAGGAAGTGCGCCGCCAGCGCGCCGAAGCCGGCAAGAGGACGAAGAAGGGCGGGTGAGTCCGGCGCTTCGATAAAAAAAGGATGGCTTGCCGCCATCCTTTTTTGATTGGCGCCCGGCGGTTCAGCTAGGCATGTCCTCGGCCGAGCAGACGCGGTTCTTGCCGTTGATCTTGGCCTGATACATCGCGTGGTCGGCGCGCTCCAGCACGTCGGATTCCTGCTCGCCCAGATGCCAGCGCGCGACGCCGGCGCTGAAGGTGATCAATAGCTTGTCGTTATTGGCCAGGAAGAAGGTCTTGGTCAGCTCGCGCTGCAGGCGCTGCACGGTCTGGATCGCCTCGGTTTCCGGCGTGTCCGGCATCAGAATCACGAACTCCTCGCCGCCGAAGCGGGCGACGATGTCGGCCGGGCGCAGGCTGTGCTTGATGGTGTCGACCAGGTATTTCAGCGCGTCGTCGCCGGCCAGGTGGCCGTAGCGGTCGTTCAGCTGCTTGAAATTGTCGACGTCGATCAGCGCCACCGACAGCGGCGCGGCGGTGCGCTCGGCGCGGCCGATCTCGCGCTGGAAATATTCGGCCAGGCCGCGGCGGTTGTAGGCGCCGGTCAGCTGGTCTTCCTTGACCTTGTTGCTGGCCGCCTCCAGCGCGCTTTCCAGCTCGCTGATGCGGTGCTCGGCCGCTTCCACCTGCTCCTTGGCCGAGACCAGTTCGTCGCGCGAGCGGGTCAGGTCCAGCTGCATCACCGAGGTGTCTTCCATCAGCGCGCCTATGATGCCGCTCAGCTCGTCGACATTCGGCGTCTGCTTCAGTTTCTCGCTGTGGGCCTGTATCTTGCTGTGGAATTCGTCGGTGCTGTCGGTCATCATCGCCAGCCGGCTGACGAAGCGGTCCAGCAGCGCGCGCAGCGAGCTGGCGGCCTCGTCCAGCGAGCTCTTCAGCATGCCCTGCTTGCGGATCACTTCCTTCAGGCTGGTTTCCAGCTGGTAGATGTGCTGCATCGACAGCGGCTCGTGGGCCAGCAGTTCCTGCAGCGAGTCGACCTGGCCCAGCAGGTATTCGTCGGAGCGGTTCAGCTCGGCGACATTGTCCAGCATCAGCCGGAGCAGGCTGGTCAGGCCGGAAGTCAGACGGCCTTCTTGCTGCGACTGCAGCTCCAGCTTGATCATGAAGGCCCTGAGCTTGGGCATGAAGGCGTTCAGCCCGGCATCGTCGGTGATGCCGTCCAGCTCCTTCAGCAGGCCTTCCAGGCCGTCGACCAAGTCCGGGTAGCTGGCGAGCCGCGGCTCCAGGCCGTGCTTCAACGCGAAGGCCAGCGTGCGTTGCCAGGATTGCCAGCTGCCGGACGTGTCGGCGGGAGTGGAGGCCGCGGGGGCCGGGGCTTCAGGCTCCGGGCTGGTCTCGCGGGCCGACGGCGCCGCGTTCCAGTTCTGCAGCAACGCGACCAGTTTCTGGTTCAGTTCTTCCGGCTGATTGCCGTAATTGATCAAAACGCGCTCGAGCGCGCTTTGCTTGTGATGTTGAGGCAGGTCGGGCTGGCGGATTTCCCAGCTCTTGATCAGGTTCTGCAGCAGCAGGCCCCAGCTCTGCGCCAGCTGCTGGGTGGCGAAAGTGCTGCGCAGGAAATCAATGATCAGCTGCGGCGCCTGCTCCCAGCGGTTCTCGTCCAGCACCTGTTTCAGCCGGGTCAGCGTGACCTTGGACTGGACGTTTTCCAGCGGCAGGGTTTCCAGGGCGCGCAGCAACAGCACGGCCAACTTGTTGTCGCGCGCCATCGGGGTCTGCGTCAACTCGTGGTAGACCCGCTCGAAGTTCTCCGGCGTCGGCAGCAGCTTGCGTAAGGACAGCTGCTTCAGGGTTTCTCTTGCCACTTCGATGGGGTTCTGTGTCGTCATTGCCCAAACCTTGGTGCTTTTAAGGCGGCCTGCCATCATAGGGTATCAGCGGGAGTGAGTGTCCGTCGGGTGCCTGTCCAGCGGCGTGTTCTTGCTGGAGTCCAGCAGCTGGAAAAACACCTCGCCGTTGCGGATCATGCCAAGTTCGTTCCTAGCTCTTTCCTCTATTGCGTCGCTGCCCTGTTTCAGGTCGCGGACTTCTGCGTCCAGGGCGGCGTTGCGGGCGACCAGCTTTTGGGTGGTCGCCCGTTGTTCCTGCAGCTGCTTGTCCAGCTGCCAGACCCTGAGCCAACTGCCCTTGCCGAACCAGAGCGGCCATTGCAAGGCGAGGATCACGGATACCAGGGTCACGGTCAGCCAGCGCATGCAATCACTTCAGATGGTAAAACGCCGCGCGGCCCGGATAGTGGGCGGCGTCGCCCAGCTCTTCCTCGATGCGCAGCAATTGGTTGTACTTGGCCATGCGGTCGGAGCGCGACAGCGAACCGGTCTTGATCTGCATGCAGTTGGTGGAGACTGCCAGATCGGCGATGGTGCTGTCCTCGGTCTCGCCCGAGCGGTGACTCATAACGCAGGTATAGCGGGAACGCTTGGCCAGATCAACTGCTTTCAGGGTTTCCGACAGCGTGCCGATCTGGTTGACCTTCACCAGCAAGGAGTTGGCGACGCCCTTGGCGATGCCTTCGGCCAGGATTTTCGGATTGGTGACGAAGACGTCGTCGCCGACGATCTGCACCTTCTGGCCCAGGCGGTCGGTCAGCAGGCTCCAGCCGGCCCAGTCCTGCTCGGCCATGCCGTCCTCGATCGAGATGATCGGGTATTTGTTGACCAGGTTTTCCAGGTAGTCGGCGAACTCTTCCGAGCTCAGCGACAGTTTCTCGGCGGTCAGGTGGTAGCGGCCTTCGCGGAAGAACTCGGAGGCGGCGCAGTCCAGCGCGATCATCACGTCCTGGCCGGCGACGTAGCCGGCGGCGTCGACCGCTTCCAGGATCAGCTTGATCGCGTCTTCGTGGCTTTCCAGGTTCGGCGCGAAGCCGCCCTCGTCGCCGACGGTGGTGGCGTAGCCGTGGCGGTCGCAGATCTTCTTCAGGTGATGGAAGATCTCGGCGCCCATGCGCAGCGCTTCGCGGAAGGTCTGCGCGCCGACCGGGATGATCATGAATTCCTGGATGTCCAGGGTGTTGTTGGCGTGTTCGCCGCCGTTGATGACATTCATCATCGGCACCGGCAGCGCCATCGGACCGGCGCCGCCCAGGTAGCGGTACAGCGGCAGACCGGCGTCTTCGGCCGCGGCGCGGGCCACGGCCATCGAAACGGCCAGCATGGCGTTGGCGCCGAGGCGGGACTTGGTCTCGGTGCCGTCGAGTTCGATCAGCGTCTTGTCGATGAAGGTCTGGTCGGAGGCGTCCAGGCCGATGATGGCCTCGCAGATTTCGGTGTTGATGTTGTCAACGGCCTTCAGCACGCCCTTGCCCAGGTAGCGGCTCTTGTCGCCGTCGCGCAGCTCCAGCGCCTCGCGGGTGCCGGTGGAGGCGCCGGACGGCACGGCGGCGCGGCCCATCACGCCGGATTCCAGCAATACGTCGGCTTCCACCGTCGGATTGCCGCGGGAGTCCAGGATTTCACGAGCGACTACGTCAACGATCGAACTCATTGTCTTTCCCTTCATAGCTTTCGGTTGAACTTGCAGAGGCGGTCCGCCGGGATGACCCGGCGGACTCTACCGGCTGTGTATTACAGCGAGTGCTCAGGCCATGGATTCTGCTTGACCAGCCCGTCCAGCGCCTTGAGCGTGGTCAGCAGCTCCTCGACGCGGCTCAACGGCCAGGCGTTGGCGCCGTCGCACGGGGCGCTGTCGGGGGCGGGGTGCGTCTCCAGGAAGATGCCCGCCACGCCGGCTGCCACGGCGGCGCGCGCCAGCACCGGCACGAATTGGCGCTGTTGGCCGCCGCTGTCGCTGCGGCCGCCGGGCAGCTCCACCGAGTGGGTGGCGTCGAACACCACCGGGCAGTCGGCTTCGCGCATGATGGCCAGCGCCCGCATATCGGATACCAGGTTGTTGTAGCCGAAGGTGACGCCGCGCTCGCAGGCGAGGAAGCTGTCCTCCTCCAGACCGGCTTCGCGGGCGGCCTGGCGCGCCTGGACGATGACCTGCCGCATTTCGCCGGGCGCCATGAACTGGCCCTTCTTGATGTTGACCGGCTTGCCGCATTGGGCGACCGCGCGGATGAAGTCGGCCTGGTGGGCCAGGAAGGCCGGCGTCTGCACGACGTCGACGACGCTGGCCACCTGCACCACCTCGTTCTCGGTGTGGACGTCGGTCAGCACCGGCACGCCGATCTGGCGCCTGACCTCGTCCAGGATGCGCAGTCCCTGGTCTATGCCGAAGCCGCGGAAGGCGCCGGCCGCCGGGCGGCTGGCCTTGTCGTAGCTCGACTTGTAGATGAAGGGAATGCCCAGTCCGGAGGCGATTTCCTGCAGCCGGCCGGCGGTGTCCAGCGCCATCTGCTCGCTTTCCACCACGCTGGGACCGGCGATCAGGAACAGGGGCCGGTCAAGGCCGACTTCAAACCCGCACAGTTTCATCGACTTCAGCTTCCCTGCTTGTCCGCCTGGTATGCCAGCGCCGCCTTGACGTAGGCGATGAACAGCGGGTGGCCATCGCGCGGGGTCGACGTGAATTCCGGATGGAACTGACAGGCGAAGAACCAGCGGTGGCCGGCCAGCTCGATGGTCTCGACCAGCTTCTCGTGGCCGGACGAACGGCCGCTGATGGTCAGGCCGGCCGCTTCCAGACGCGGGATGTAGTAGTTGTTGACTTCGTAGCGGTGGCGATGGCGCTCGACGATCTCGGCATTGCCGTAGACGCGCGCCGCCAGCGAGCCGGGAGCCAGATCGCATTGCTGGCCGCCCAGGCGCATCGTGCCGCCCAGATTGGAGTTCTCGTCGCGCTTCTCGATCTTGCCGTCGTGGTTGACCCACTCGTCGATCAGCGCCACCACCGGGAAGTTGGTGTCGAGGTCGAACTCGGTGGAGTTGGCGCCGGCCATGCCGGCCACGTCGCGCGCGTATTCGATCAGCGCGATCTGCATGCCCAGGCAGATGCCGAGGTAGGGGATGTTGTTGTCGCGGGCGAACTTGACCGCCTTGATCTTGCCCTCGACGCCGCGCTTGCCGAAGCCGCCCGGCACCAGGATGGCGTCCATGTCGCGCAGCGACTCGGCGCCGTCGCGGTCGATTTCTTCCGAGTCGACGTAGACGATGTTGACGTTGGTGCGGGTGTGGATGCCGGCGTGCTTCAGCGCCTCGGTCAGCGACTTGTACGATTCGGTCAGATCGACGTATTTGCCGACCATCGCGATATTGATGCTGTGGTCCGGATGCTGGATCGCGTCGATGATGCCGTTCCACACCGACAGGTCGGCCTTGGGCAGGTCGAGTTGCAGTTGCTCGGCGATGATCTCATCTATGCCCTGGGCATGCAGCATGCCCGGCACCTTGTAGATGGAGTCGGAATCGTAGCAGCCGATCACCGCGTTCTCTTCGACGTTGCAGAACAGCGCGATCTTGCGCTTCTCGTCTTCCGGCAGCTCGCGGTCCATCCGGCACAGCAGGATGTCCGGCTGGATGCCGATCTCGCGCAGTTCCTTGACCGAGTGCTGGGTCGGCTTGGTCTTGATCTCGCCGGCGGTGGCGATATAAGGCACGTAGGACAGGTGCACGTACAGCGTGTTCTTGCGGCCGTGGTTGGAGCGCATCTGACGGATGGCTTCCAGGAAGGGCAGCGACTCGATGTCGCCGACGGTGCCGCCGATCTCGACGATGGCGACATCGGCTTCGGCCGCGCCTTCGCTCATCTTCAGCTTGATTTCGTCGGTAATGTGCGGGATCACCTGCACGGTGCCGCCCAGGTAGTCGCCGCGACGTTCCTTGGTGATGACCGATTCGTACACCTGGCCGGTGGTGAAGTTGTTGCTCTTCTTCATCTTGGCGTGGATGAAGCGCTCGTAGTGGCCGAGGTCGAGGTCGGTCTCCGCGCCGTCTTCGGTGACGAACACTTCGCCGTGCTGGAACGGGCTCATCGTGCCCGGGTCGACGTTGATGTAGGGGTCGAGCTTCAGCATGGTGACTTTCAGCCCGCGGGATTCCAGGATTGCGGCGATCGACGCGGCGGCAATGCCCTTGCCCAGGGAGGACACCACGCCACCGGTTACGAAGATGTACTTGGTCATGAGATTACGGCTCTGTGGGAATCCGGGATTTTACCCTGAAATCGGCGGGAGTTGAATCACCTGATACCATCTTGTTGCAGGAAAGAATGCAACACTCTGCGATAAAGAGTGCCGATAGTGCTCGCGTCGTTGTGGCGAATCCGTTACAATGTTCGCCGACTGTTTCATTAGAGCGCGCCCGGCAGCTTTGGGTGCGTGTCCTGCTTGAATTTCTGGCTTTTTCTATGTTATAAAGCCAGCTTTTACCGGTTTTGGGAGTTTAACCATGGCGCGAGTTTGCAAAGTCACCGGCAAGCGTCCGATGACCGGGAACAATGTTTCCCACGCCAATAACAAGACGAAACGTCGTTTCCTGCCGAACCTGCAATACCGCAAGTTCTGGGTGGAAAGCGAAAACCGCTGGGTGCGCCTGCGCGTGTCCAACGCCGCACTGCGTACCATCGACAAGGTGGGCATCGATGTCGTGCTGGCTGATCTGCGCGCTCGCGGCGAGATCTAAGCGGTCAACCAGATAAAGCACTGAGGTATACATCATGCGCGATAAGATCAAGCTGGAATCCACTGCTGGTACCGGCCACTTCTACACCACCACCAAGAACAAGCGCACCATGCCGGAAAAAATGGAGATCAAGAAGTTCGATCCCGTTGTCCGCAAGCACGTTCTGTACAAGGAAACCAAGCTGAAATAAGCTGGTTGCCTGTGGTAGGAAGAGCCCTTCTCTGGTGCACGGAGAAGGGTTTTTTGTTTGGCCGGCGGTTTTCGCCGGCAAGTGCGCGAAGCAAAAGGCCAGTCACTCGACTGGCCTTTTGTTTTGCCGATGGCGGTTTCGTCAGTTTGCGGCCTGGCGGAACACCTTGTGCGCCAGCAGCAGGTCCTGCCAGGCCTTGGCCTTGTCCGGCTGATTGCGCAGCAGGTAGGCGGGGTGGTAGCTGACCACCAGCGGCACGCCCTGATAGCGGTGCACCTTGCCGCGCAGCCGGCCTATCGAATCCTCGGTTTCCAGCAGCGTCTGGGCGGCGAAGCGGCCCAGCGCGACGATCAGCGTCGGCTGGATATGGCGGATCTGCTGCAGCAGGTAGCCGTTGCAGGCGGCGATTTCGTCCGGGGCGGGATTGCGGTTGCCCGGCGGGCGGCATTTGAGGACGTTGGCGATATAGACGTCCTTCTCCCGGTCCAGTCCGGCGGCCTGCAACATATTGTCCAGCAACTGGCCGGCGCGGCCGACGAAGGGCAGGCCCTGCCTGTCCTCGTTCTCGCCGGGCGCTTCGCCTATCAGCATCCAGCGCGCCTGCGGATTGCCGCGGCCGAACACCGTCTGGGTGCGGGTTTCGCACAGCCGGCAATCCTGACAGCCGGCCACCTGGCTTTGCAGTTGCGGCCAGTCCAGCTGGGCGGACTCGACGCGGACCTCGGCGCGCAACGGCTCGGGCGCGAAGGCCGGTTCCGGCTGCGCCGTAGCAGCGGCCGCGATCTCGGCCGGAGGTGGGACGGCCGGCGCGGTTTCCCGTGGCATCGCCATTATCGCGTCGCCGGTGTGCGGCGGCTCGGGCTCGGCCGGCGCGGCGGCCATCGCCGCTTGTTCGGTACCGGCCTCTGGCGCGTGGCTCGGCAGCTGCGCCGGGTGTTGTTCGAACCAGCCGGCGCGCGGCCGCCAGGCCGGTCCCAGGCCCATTTCCTGTTGCAGCAGGTCGGCGCGGCTCATAGTGACGCCTCCATCAGGATCGCGTGTTCGCGGCCGTGGGCGGCCGGGTAATAGTTCTTGCGCAGGCCGCACTGGTGAAAGCCGCAGCGCTGGTACAGACGGCGCGCCGGCGTATTGCTTTCGCGCACCTCCAGGAACAGCCGGCGGCAGCAGTCGTCGCGCAGATCGCCGAGCACCGCCTGCAGCAGGGCGAGGCCATTGCCGCGGCCCTGGTATTCCTTGGCGATGACGATGTTGAGAACTTCCGCCTCGTCCAGCACGCGCATGATCAGCGCGAAGCCCAGCAGCGCGTCGGCGTCGTCGAACAGGCCGTAGCACGGATAGCCGGCGGCCAGGCTGTCGCGGTATTGTCCGACGCGCCAGCCATGCGGCGTGGCCTGCTGTTCCATGTCGGCCAGTAGTTGCGGATCGTCGGGCTGGAAGCGGCGGACGGCGCTCATCGGCTGCGGGCCTGCTGCTGCTCGACCGAGGTCAGCGCCACCTTGTTGCGCACATAGAGCAGTTCGGCCTCGCGCGGGTGGACGGCGGCGTAGCGGCCGCTTTCGGCCAGCCGGATATAGGCCGCGGCGTGCGGACGAGGGTGGGGCGACAGCGGCAGGCGTTCGCGGGCGTCGGCCAGCAGCTGCGGGTAGCTGTCGAAGCCATCGCCGGCCAGCATGGTGGCGCCTTCGGCCAGCGACAGGTCTTCCGGCGAGACGACGGCGATAGCACCCAGTCTCTGCCAGTCCGCGCCGGTGCGGTACAGCGCGCTGTAGACCTGTTTCATCCGGGCGTCGAAACAGACTTGCACCAGGCCGTCGCCGGCCTGCCAGGCCAGATTGTCCAGCGTCGGGATGGCGATGACGGGCAGGTCGGCGGAGTAGGCGAGGCCCTGGGCGACGCCGCAGGCGATGCGCAGCCCGGTGAACGAGCCCGGTCCCTGGCCGAAGGCGATGCCGTCCAGAGACGACAGCGAGACGCCGGCCTCGGCCAGCAGGCGCGACACTTCGGGCAGCGTGCGTTCCGCATGCTTCTGTTCCACGCACTGGTGGAAGACGAGCGTGTCGTCGCCGTGGCTCAGTGCCAGCGACAGATAGGTGGTGGAGGTGTCCAGGGCTAACAGTTTCATTGGGCTTGATGCAACCTTGCGAGGTTGGGAATTATAAGCCCAGTTCCTCTACCCAGGCGAGCGCCGATATGTGAGCCTGATTCAACTGTTCGCTGGACAGGCCGAGTTGCTGGCACAACTGCGGCACGCCGTCGAGCGAGCCGTCCTCGCAGGCGCGGGCCAGTTCCAGGTAATGGCTCATCTCGCCGCGCTGGTGAAGCAGCGCGTCGGTGATCGGCGCCGGCAGCTGCAGATGCTCGATGATCTTGTCCATGGTCATGTCGAACAGCACGTCCAGCAGGCTGAACAGGCCGACGATGAACAGATTGTCGTTGACGTCGTGGCGCTCTCCGAGCGCGACGCCCAGCAGCTCCATGAAGCGGCCGCGGGTGACGGCGGTCTTCTGCAGCGCCGGCGGCGCGTTGTTGTCGTCGGAGGCGGTGACCAGCAGCAGCGTCAGCCAGCGATACAGCTTCTGATAGCCCAGCACGGTGACGGCGTGGGAGAAGGAGCTGATCGTGGTGTTCAGACCGGCGGCGGCCGAGTTGACGTAGCGCAGCAGCTTGTACGACAGCGCCACGTCGCGTTTCAGCACCTGCTCGATGTCGCGGATGTCGGCATCCATGCGCAGCAGGTTCAGCAATTCCAGCGTGTTGTTGAAGGCCGGGTGTATCACCTTGGCCGCCAGCGTTTCCGGTTTGGCGAAGTAGTAGCCCTGGAAGCCGTCCATGCCCAACTCCTTGCACAGATGGAATTGGGCGTGGGTTTCCACCCGCTCGGCGATGCGGATCAGCGGATAGCTGCGCAGCCTGGCGGCCAGCATCTGGAAGCGGGTGGTGTCCTGATTCTGTATGTCCAGCTTGACGTAGTTGGCTAGCTCGAGAAAGGCGGCGGCCGGCGATTCGAAACTGAAGTCGTCCAGCGCGATGCCGAAGCCCATCGAACGCAGATGGCGGGCGCGGGACAGCAATTCGTTGCTGGGCACGATGCGGGGAGACAAGTCGAGGATGATGCGGCGCGGCGGCAACAGCTCGAGAAAGTCGCTGTTCAGCATCGTTTCGCCGACGTTGATGAAGGCGAGCTTGTTGCCGATCAGCCAGCTGGTGCCCATATTGTTCAGCGTGTTTACCAGCACGTCGGTGTCGGCTTGCAGCTCGGTGTGCTTGCCGACGCCGACGGCGTCGCTGCTGGGACGAAAAAGCAGCTCATAACCTATGAGCTGCTGATTGCGGTTCAGTACCGGCTGCCGGCCGATGAAGGCGGTGTTCGAGGTCATAACTGCACCGTAGTGATGATCAGGTGGCAATCACATCCGTTGTTCGTATCGCCGGGGCGTTGCTGTTTTCGCTGGAAGCGAGCAGATCTTCCATATCGAGCACCAGCACGACGGAGCCGTCGCCGGACAGCGTGGCGCCGGCGACGCCTTTCGGGCGGATGTTCTGCAACGGTTTGATCACCACGTCGTCGCGGCCGACGAAGGAGTCGATCGCCAGGATGAACGATTTTTCCGCCGACTGCATCAGCACGCCGAAATGCGGTTTCTGCGTCGGGGCCCAGCCCAACAGGCCGGCCAGGGTCTTCAGCGGCAGGATTTCGTCGCGCACGACGATGGTCGGCTTGCCGGAAACCTCCTGGATGGCGCTGTTGTCGATGGTGATGATCTCGCGAACCATCGCCAGCGGCACCGCGAACGGCTGGTTGCAGGCGCGAACCACCAGCACCGGAAGAATGGCGAGGGTCAGCGGCAGCGAGATGCTGATGCGGGTGCCTTCGCCGCCGACCGAATTGATGTCGATGCGGCCGTTCAGCTTCTGGATGTTGGTGCGGACCACGTCCATGCCGACGCCGCGGCCGGACACGCTGGAAATCTGGTCCTTGGTCGAGAAGCCGGGCAGGAAGATCAGCTGCAGGCACTGCTTCTCGTCCAGCGAGTTGGCGGTTTCCTGGTCGATCAGGCCCTTTTCGATGGCCTTGCGGCGCAGCGCGTCGGGATTCATGCCCTTGCCGTCGTCGGTGATCTCGATCAGGATGTGGTCGCCGACCTGTTCTGCGGTCAGCTGCACCAGCGCCTGAGGCTTCTTGCCGGCGGCGACGCGGTCTTCCGGCGACTCGATGCCGTGGTCGACGGCGTTGCGCACCAAGTGGACCAGCGGATCGTTCAGATCCTCGATCATGGTCTTGTCGAGTTCGGTTTCCTCGCCGGACAACACCAGTTCCACTTCCTTGCCCAGCTGGCGAGCCAGATCGCGCGCCAAGCGCGGATACTTCTGGAACAGGCGGCCGATAGGCTGCATGCGGGTCTTCATCACCGCGTTCTGCAGGTCGCTGACCAACAGGTCGAGCTGGCTGATCGCCTCGTCGAGCGAGCGCAGCGTGTTGGTGTCGCGGTTGCCTTGCAGGATCTCGGTACGCAGCGTGGTCAGGCGGTTCTTGGTCAGGCCGATTTCGCCGGACAGGTTCAACACCATGTCGAGACGCACGGTGTCGATGCGGATGGTGTTTTCCTGCGGGCCGCTGGCCGCCGGCGCGCCGCCGCCGGACGGTTTCGACGGCGCCGGTTTCGGCGCCGGGGGCTTGGCGGCGGGCGCCGCTACCGCGGTCGGAGCGGGGGCCGGAGCCGCTTGGGCTGCGGGGGCCGGCGCGGCGGCAGGCGCCGCTGCCGGCGCGACCGCCTGATACAGCTGGTTCCAGTCGGGGCCATTGCCTGCGGCGGCGGGGGCCGCTTCGGCCGCGGGAGCGGCAGGCGCCGCTGCCGGCGCGGCGGCGGGTTCGGCTACAAGCGGCTCGCCGGCCAGCGCGGCATCCAGCGCGGCCAGCACGCGGGCATCGGCATCGCCGGGCATCCGTCCCTGGCCCAGGGTGCCGAACATGTCGCGGACGATGCCGGTCGCGTCGAGAATGACGTCCATCACTTCCGACGTGATGTGCATTTCACCGTTGCGCAGCTTGTCGAACAGATTTTCGGTGCGGTGGCACAGATTGACCATGGGGATGACGTTGAGGAAGCCGGCGCCGCCCTTGATCGTATGGAAGCCGCGGAAGATGTCATTGAGCAGAGCCTTGTCTTCCGGGCGCTTTTCCAGCTCGACCAGCTTGTTGTCCACATCGGACAGGAGGTCGGTAGACTCCATCAGGAAGTCCCCCAGCAACTCTTCCATGCCGCCAAATTCGCTCATATCTCACCCCACGCGTTCTGCGTTGTATTGCTTGCGTTGCTTTAGAAGCCCAGGCTTTCCAGCAGGTCGTCCACTTGCTGCTGGCTGTTGACCACATCGGTCCGGCCTTCCGGATTGATGACCGGGCCGTTGAGCAGGCTGGTATTCAGCTCTCCCTTTTTCTCATCGGGGGAGAACTCGATCAGGAAACTGACCAACTCGGTTTCCAGAATCTTGACCATGCCCATCATTTTCTTGATCACTTGACCCGTCAGATCCTGGAAATCCTGGGCCATGACGATTTCAAGCAGCTGGGCATTGGTTGCCTGGGTTTGATTGGGCACGTCTTTCAAATACTGCTGGGTTTCCGCCGCCAGGTTTTTGAACTCTTCGATGCTCAGCAGATTGGCGAACAACTTTTCCCAGCGCTGGCTCAGCGCGATGGCCTGGCTTTCCAGATTGTCCTGGAACGGCTTGGCGATGTCGGTGGCGTTCAGCACCCGCTCGGCGGAGTTTTCGGTCAGCGTGGCGATATAGGCCAGCCTGTCCTTGGCGTCCGGAATGGTTTCAGCCACTTTTTCCAGCGACTTGTCGTAGCCCAGATCGCGCAGGGCGTCGTGCATCTTGCGGGTCATCTGTCCGATATGTTCATACATCGTCGAAGGACTGGTCTCGCTCGAGAACAATTTTGCGCCAGCCTCTTGGTCTGCGGAGGCGGCTGCGGCGGGCGGTTCGGGTTCGCTATTTTGCTGTTGGGCGATGCTGTTGAACAGCTCCTCCAGCTCCGGCGAGTCTCCGCTGTCCATAATATGGTCCGGCACGTTCAATCCTCCTCAATGCAAATGCGGGCAACCTTGCGCGATGCTCAGGCTGGCTTGTTCATGTTCTGGAAGATTTTGCTCATTTTCTCTTCCATGGTGGCAGCGGTGAACGGTTTCACGATGTAGCCGCTGGCACCCGCCATGGCCGCCTCGATGATGTTTTCTCTTTTGGCCTCGGCGGTGATCATCATGAACGGCAGATGCTTCAGCTGGGGATCCGCCCGCACTGCTTTGAGGAGCTCGATGCCCGTCATATTGGGCATGTTCCAGTCGGAGACGACGAAGTCGAAGCTTTGGGTTTTTAGCTTATGCAGCGCGACCTGGCCGTCTTCGGCCTCGTCGACGTTGGTAAAACCCAACTCTTTCAGCAGGTTGCGGACGATTCTGCGCATGGTGGAGAAGTCGTCCACGACCAGGAATCGCATATTCTTGTCTGACATCGAGGTATATCCTGAATTATCTATGTTCCATCAAGGCGCACATTGTAGCGACTACCTTTGCAGGAATGGAATCAAAGTTTCTGCCAGTACGCCCGGGTCGAACTTGGCAACGTAGGAATCCACCCCGACACTGGAGCCCATCGCGCGATTGGCGTTGGACGACAGCGACGAGTGCATGATCACCGGAATGCCCTTGAAGCGCTGATCGGATTTGATCAGCTTGGTCAGTACATAGCCGTCCATTTCCGGCATCTCGGCGTCGACCAAAATGATTTTCAGGTAGTCGTGCAGGCATTCTCCCTCGGCCCAATTCCGGCCGGCCAGCACCTGCAGCCTGTCCCAGGCCTCGCGGCCATTGGTCGCCTGCTGGAACTTGATGCCCATCTTTTCCAGCACGCCGGTGATTTCCTTGCGAGCCACCACCGAATCGTCGACGAAGAAAATGTACTGGTCGCTTTCCATCTGCGCGGTCGGCACGTCCGGCAGCCGCGGCTCGCCGACGACGCTGGCCAGGATCTGCTCGACGTCCAGGATGGAGACCAGTTTGCCGTTTTCCAGCTCGGTGACGGCGGTGATCAGGTTCTGGTTGGTGCCGGCCGCCGCCATGATGTTCTCGGGCGCGCGCACCTTGTCCCAGTCGACGCGGATGATGCGGTCCACCGAGTCCACCAGGAAGGCCTGGGTACTCTTGTTGAACTCGGTGACGATCATCGTGTCGAATTTGCTCTCGTTGTGATCATGGCCGATGAACTTGGCCAGCGAGATCACCGGAATGATGTTGCCGCGCAACGACAGCACGCCTTCGACGCCGAACGGCATATTGGGCGTCTTGGTGATGGCCGGCGTCTGCGAGACTTCACGCACCTTGAACACATTGATGCCGAATGTCTCACGCGTTCCCAGCGAGAACAGCAGAATCTCCATCTTGTTGGAGCCGGCAAGCTTGGTCCTGGCGTCAACACTGGCAAGCAAGGAGGCGTCGGTGCTAGGCATGTCGTAATCCCTATCCCTTGAAAATCTTGGTGAAGACCGTGGTTAGCTGCTGGGTTCCAGTTTCAGCATCTGGCGCAGTTTGCTGGCTAGCTTCTGCGGTTCGAACTTGGAGACGTAGGAGTCTACGCCGACTGATTCGCCTAGTTTCTGGTTGGACGAGCCGGACAGCGACGAGTGCATCAGCACCGGAATGCCGGCGAAGCGCGGATCGCTCTTGATCATTTTGGTCAGCATATAACCGTCCATTTCCGGCATTTCCACGTCGGTCAGCACCAGATGCAGATCGTCGGACAGTTTGCGTCCGGCCGCTTCCGCCTGCTGCGCCATCTTCTGCAAGTCTTCCCAGCCGCGCATGCCGTTGATGGCTGAGGTATAGCGGATGTTCATCACTTCCAGCGTGCGTTCGATCTGCTTGCGCGCCACCGCGCTGTCGTCGGCGAAGAAGATGCGGCGCTCCTCCTTGACCGGTTCGATATTGATGAAGCTGTGGCCGTCGTCGATGATGCTGGTTTCCGCCAGCACTTTTTCCACGTCCATCATCATCACCAGCGTGCCGTTGTCGAGCTCGGTGACGGCTGTCACCAGGCCCGCCATGCGGTTGGTGATCATGTCGGGCGGCACCCGCATCGCCGACCAGTCCAGCCGCAAAATCGTATCCACCGCTTCCACCAGGAAACCCTGGGTGTGACCGTTGTATTCGGTGACGATCATGATTTCGGGCCGGCTGCTGGTCACGATGCCGGCGTATTTGGCCAAGTCGATCACCGGTACCAGCGCGCCCCGCAGACTGACCATGCCTTCCACCGACGATGGCATTTCCGGCGCCGAGGTGATTTCCGGCGTGCGCATCACTTCACGCACTTTGAACACATTGATACCGAAAACTTCTTTACGACCGGTACGCTGATCATGCCCCAATGAGAACAGCAGGATTTCCAGCTTGTTGGTGCCCGCCAGTTTGGTTCTGGCGTCGATTTTTTTGAGAAGCTCTGACACAGAAACCTCCGCAGCATCTTTTGGAATGGCGCACTACTTCCCTTTATACGCCACGTATGAGTTTTTCCCGGTTTTTTTTGCTTGCCGCCCGGCAGGCTGCAAGTTGGCTGACCGTCAGCTGATCATTATCATACCGTTTAAGTGGTTTTTACAAATGACAGTGAAGCGGTGACGACTATGGTTTCAAGCCTGAAGGATCAGCAGCAACTGGCGGCGGCATTCGAGCAATTCAATGTCGTGTCCAGTCAACTCATTGATGCGTATAGGCAACTTGAGGTCCAGGTCAATGTCTTGAACGCCCAGCTGGACGAGGCCAACAATCAGTTGCGAAAACAGCGCGACGAGAACGCGGCGCTGGCCGAGCGCCTGGGCCTGCTGCTCAAGGTTTTGCCGGCCGGGGTCGTGGAGTTGGGGCCGGAAGGACGGGTGATCGCCGAGAATCTGGCCGCCGAATCGTTGTTAAATGGCTGTTATATAGGTGAAATGTGGTCCGATTTGCTGAGCCGGCTGCAGCGTTCCGAGCTGGACGACACCTATGAACTGGAGCATGCGGACGGCATTAGCCGGCTGACGCTGCAGTATCAGGAGCTGCCAGCCTCCGGTGGCCGCATTGTGCTTATTCACGACGTGACCCGCTTGCACCAGCTGACCGGCGAACTGGCGCAGCAGCAGAAACTGGCGTCGATGGGCAGCATGGCGGCGGCGCTGGCCCATCAGCTGCGCACGCCGCTGGCCAGCGCGATGTTGTATACGGCCAACTTGAAGCAGGACATTCCCAGGCCGGAAGACCGGGCGCGTTTCGTCGACAAGAGTCTGGCGCGGATGCGGGCGCTGGAGGGGCTGATCCAGAACATGCTGGCTTATGTGCGCGGCCAGGTGTCCTCGCTGGAGATGGTGGAGGTGGCGGCCCTGCTGGATGACGTTTGTCCTGCGCTGGCGCCGCAATGCCATGACAAAGGTGTGTTTTTTGATTGCAATCTGCCGGATATTTCTGCCATAACGGTCTTGGTGGACCGCAAGGTTTTGCAGGGCGCGTTGATCAATTTGCTGGAGAACGCGCTGCAGTTCACGCCGGCCGGCGGCCGGATCGGACTGGCGGTCGTCGAACAGGCGGACGGGGTGGTGTTCCGGGTCGACGACAGCGGGCCCGGAGTGGACGCCGCCGCCATGGACCGGATTTTCGAACCGTTCTTCACTCAGCGCCCAGGCGGAACGGGGCTGGGGTTGGCGATCGTGAAGAAGGTGGCGGAGGAGCTGGGAGGCGATGTACGTTGTTACAACAAGGTGACGGGCGGCGCCTGCTTCGAGTTGCGATTGCCGGCGTGTCCGCGTTAGCGCCGGGCGCTGCGCGTTGTCCGTTCGATTTGTCTGCGAGTCTATTGGAAAGCCGAGGATTGCGATGAGACCGATCGTGAAAGTCGAGGGGAATGTCGGGAAGATGATTCTGATTGGGCAGTTCGACTTCAACCTGCACCGGGATTTCCGCCAGGCCAGCCAGGAGCTGCTGGACAACGGGACTGTGCAGGAGATTCATGTCGACTTCGACCAGGTGCCTTTTCTGGACAGCTCGGCGCTGGGCATGCTGCTGTTGCTGAAGGAGCGCGCCGCGGGACAGAAAAAGTCGATGATTCTGGTGAACTGCCACGAGGCGGTGATGCAGGTATTCGAGATCGCCTGCTTCAACAAGATGTTCACCATCCGCTCGGCCGGCTGAGGCGCGGGCGGTCCGCTCTCCATCCGCGGCCGGAACCGGCGCGGAGTCCCTGTCACGGCGCCTGCCGGGCTGCGGTCGGCGCGGCGGCAGCCTGGGCGCGCGCCGCGTTTCCACTAGCAGACCGGTCATGGCGGCCGGCCTGCGGACGCCTGAGGGTACGCGATGAAACCGACTATCCAGTTTGACGGCGATATTGGAATCATGATGCTGATCGGCCCGTTCGATTTCAATTTGCACCGCGAGTTTCGCCAAGCCAGCCAGGAGTTGCTGGAAAACGAGGTGGTGAAGGATGTCCGCATCGATTTCGAGCAGGTGCCCTCGCTGGACAGTTCGGCGCTGGGCATGCTGCTGCTGTTCCGCGAGCGGCTGGTCGGCGCGAAGAAGACCTCGCTGACGCTGACCAACTGCAAGCCGGAGGTGAAACAGGCTTTCGAGGCCGTCGGCTTGTTCCGGGAGTTCAATTTCCAACCGATTTGATGGCCTGGGCGAGGTTTTCCGACTTTGCGCGCAGAGGATCGAATGCCGGGGCGCGCTGTGTCGATAGGCTTGTCGGCGGACCGGCACAGTAAAAAGGCAAGGGATGGGCGGGGCTTGCAGTGGCAGTGGTCGTGACAACGGGAAGCACTGATAGCGGGAATGCCATGGCTAAGAAAATCCTCACGGTGGACGATTCGGCGTCGATTCGTCAGATGGTCAGTTTTACCTTGAAGAGCGCCGGCTACGAGGTGGCCGAGGCGGTGGACGGCAATGCCGGCCTGAGCAAGGCGCAGGGGATGCAGTTCGATCTGGTGCTGACCGACCAGAACATGCCGGGCATGGACGGCCTGACGCTGATCCGTTCGCTGCGCAAGCAGCCGTCGTACAACGCCACTCCCATCCTGATGTTGACCACCGAGTCCAGCGACCAGATGAAGGCGCTGGGCCGCGCCGCCGGCGCCACCGGCTGGCTGGTCAAGCCATTCGACCCCCAGAAGCTGCTCGATGTCGTGAAGCGTCTGGTCGGCTGAGCGCCTTCACCGCTACCGGGGGACGATTGTGGCAATCGATATGTCGCAGTTCCACCAGGTGTTCTTCGACGAGGCCGACGAGCATCTGGCAAGCATGGAGTCGCTGCTGCTGGCGATGGACGTGTCCTGTCCGGAGTCCGAGGACTTGCATGCGATATTCCGCGCCGCCCACTCGATCAAGGGCGGTGCCGCCACGTTCGGCTTCTCCGACATGGCCGATCTGACCCATGTGCTGGAAAACCTGCTCGACTGGGTGCGCAAGGGCAGCATGGCGCTGACCGCGCCGATGGTGGACGTGTTCCTGCAGTCCAAGGATGTGCTGCTGGACATGCTGTCGGCGCACAAGGGCGGCGGCGAGGCCGATCCCGCCGTGGCCGAGGAGGTGAAGCGGCGGCTGATCGAGATCGAGAACGGCGCCGCTCCGGCCGGCGGCGGCGGGGACGCCGAGCCGGTCGCGGCGACAGAGGGCGAACCGGACGGCGACGGCCGGCTGTGGACGCTGTTCATCGAGTTGATGCCGGTCGACGGCGTCGACGCGCGCAAGGTGTTCGACGCGCTGGAGGTCCATGGCGATCTGACCGTGGTGCAGGATGGCGTGGCCGCCGAGGAGTTGCCGTGGGTGGCGGTGTTCACCTCGGCGCTGGTGGCGTCCGAAGTGGCCGAGTCGCTGGCCTTCATGCTGGCGCCGGGACAATACCGCATCAGCGTCGACCAGGGCGTCGAGGACAGCGGCGCCTTCGGTTTTTTCCAGCCCGGCGACAGCGCCGAGGCCGGCCGCGCGGCGCCGGTCCTGGAGGAGGACGCCGATGGCGGCTTCGGCCTGTTCGAGCCGCTGGCGCCGTCCGGCGCCGCGCCATCGGGCGGCCCGGATCAGGATATAGAGGGGGACGGCTTCGGCCTGTTCGCCCAGGCGCCGGGCCTCGCCAAGTCCGCCGAGGAGCCGGTCAAGCCGGCGGTTTCCGCCCAGCCCGCCGCCGCGGCGCGCCAGCCGGACAAGGCGGCCGCCGGCGCCGAGAACTCAATCCGCGTCAATATCGAGAAAGTCGACCTGCTGTTGAACCTGGTCGGGGAATTGGTGATCACCCAGTCGATGCTGATGCAGTCCGGCAGCCAGCTCGATCCGGTGGAGCACGAGCGCCTGTTGAACGGCATCAGCGCCTTGCAGCGCAATTCGCGCGAACTGCAGGAGGCGGTGATGTCGATCCGGATGACGCCGATCGCCTTCGTGTTCAACCGTTTTCCGCGCGTGGTGCGCGATCTGGCCGGCCGGCTCGGCAAGAAGGTCGAGCTGAAGATGGTCGGCGAGAACACCGAGCTGGACAAGGGCTTCATCGAGAAGCTGTCCGATCCGCTGACCCACTTGGTGCGCAACAGCCTGGACCATGGCATCGAATCCCCCGAGGAGCGGCAGGGCAAGGGCAAGTCGCCGACCGGCAGGCTGACGCTGCGGGCCTTCCACCAGGGCGGCAGCATCGTGATCGAGGTCAGCGACGACGGCGCCGGCCTGAACCGCGACCGCATCCTGGCCAAGGCGCGCGAGCGCGGCATGGCGGTGCCGGACGGCATTTCCGATCCTGAGGTGTGGGGACTGATCTTCGAGGCGGGCTTTTCCACCGCGGCCGAGGTCACCGACGTGTCCGGCCGCGGCGTCGGCATGGACGTGGTCAAGCGCAACATCCAGGACATGGGCGGCCGCATCGAGATCGATTCGATGCCGGACGTCGGCACCACGATGAGCATAAGGCTGCCGTTGACGCTGGCCATCATGGACGGCATGTCGGTGCGGGTCGGCGGCGAGATCTACGTGCTGCCGCTGGGTTTCATCCTGGAGTCGCTGCAGCCGGCCCGGCGCGAGATCAAGACGGTGGCCGGCCGCGGCGAGGTGGTGCACATCCGCGGCGAATACCTGCCCATCGTCACGCTGGCGCGCTATTTCGGCGTGACGGGCGCCAAGTCGGCGGCCGACGAGGGCATCCTGGTCATCGTCGAGGCCTCCGACGCCCGGGTGGCGCTGCTGGTCGACGATCTGATCGGCCAGCAGCAGTTCGTCGTCAAGAATCTGGAGACCAATTACCGCAAGGTGGACGGCTTGTCCGGCGCCACGATACTGGGAGACGGCCAGGTGGCGCTGATCCTGGACATATCAACCATCGCCCGCGCCAGTGGCGGCCAGCGGGCCGCGCAGCAGGCCGCCCAGCAGGCGGCCGGAGTAGTCGAGTGAGCCGCCCCGAAGGGAGAGGCATGCAAGGCGACAACCTGAACGACGTGCAGGCGAGGGGCGCGGCTGCGCGCGAGTTGCTGGTGTTCACGCTGGGCAGCGAAGAGTACGGCATCGACATCCTGAAGGTGCAGGAAATCCGCGGCTACGACACGGTGACCCGCATCGCCAACGCGCCGGAGTTCATCAAGGGGGTGATCAATCTGCGCGGCAGCATCGTGCCGATTGTCGATTTGCGGCTGAAGTTCGGGCTGGGCGAGCCGCAGTACAACGAATTCACCGTGGTGATCATTCTCAACGTCAGCCAGCGGACGGTCGGTATCGTGGTGGACGGCGTGTCCGACGTGATCCAGCTGGACAAGGATTCGATGCGGGCGCCGCCGGAGTTCGGCGCCAGCGTCGACACCGCTTACATCGAGGGGCTGGGTACGGTGGAGGAGCAGATGATCATCATCGTCGATATCGAGCGGCTGATGAGCAGCGACGAGATGGCTTTGACCGATGTGGCAGCCCGGGTGTGACGGCCGGTTCACGATCTTGTCGTGAACCGGCCCTGAGTCCCGGACCGGAATGGGGAGACGCAAGATGAGCGAGATGAAGTTCAGGCATCAGCTGGCCCTGGGGTTCGGGTTGCTGGCGGCGGCGATGGCGGCAGTCCTGTTCCTCGCGCAATCGCAGCAGCGCCGGATGCAGGGCGCCGCCGACGATTTTGTCGCCGGACAGGCGGTGCAGGTCGGCCAGCTGGCGCAGGCCAGCCGCGCCCAGGAAGCCGCCGGCCAGTTGCTGGGGCTGTTGGCCGCGCTGCAGAGCGGCAACGATCTGGCGCAGCAGCGGGCGAAGCAGCCGCAGATGGAGAACGCGCTGGACGCGGTGACCGGCCGCTTGAACGGCTTGTCGGCCCATGTGTCCAGCGACGGCAAGCCGCTGCTGGACGCCGCGCGCAATCACGACGCCGCGCTGCGCAATCAGCTGGCGGGCTATCGCCAGCTGCTGGCCGGCGGGCGCGTCGACGAAGTGCATGGTTTCGTCGCCGCGACGCTGCTGCCGGCGGCGTTCAAATACCAGGACGCCGTCAACCAGTACGCCCGCTTCGAGGGCGAGCAGGCATTGAAGCTGACGCAGGCCGGATTCGGCGGCGCCGGCTCGGCCGGCGGCGAGCTGTGGACGGCCGGCGGCGTGCTGCTGGCCTTGGCGTTGTCCTTGCTGTGGCTGCTGGCGCGCGCGTCCGAGCGACAGTTCGGTGGCGATCCGCAGGTGCTGGCGGCGGTGCTGCGCGAGCTGGCGGACGGCGAGGTGCGCACCGAGTTCCGCGTCCGCGAAGGCGACCGGGGCAGCCCGTTCGCGCTATTGCGCGACGTGGTGGAGCGCACGCTGGAAAATCTGAGGGTGCGCAGCGCGCTGGACGTGTGCACCACCAATGTGATGATCGCCGACGCCGAGCACCGGGTGGTGTACGCCAACCGGGCGGTGCTGGACATGTTCCAGCAGGCCGAGGCCGACATCCGCCGCGATCTGCCGCAGTTTTCCGCCAGGGGGATTCTGGGCAGCAGCATAGACGATTTCCACCGCAACCCGGCGTATCAGCGCGGCCTGTTGCAACAGGTGAGGAGCACCCACCGCAGCGCCATCCAGGTCGGCGGCCGCACGTTCAGCCTGGTGCTGACGCCCATCGTCGACCGGCAGAATCGCTCGCTGGGCGCGGTGGTCGAGTGGGTGGACGCCACCGGCGAGCTGGAGCAGAAGGCTGCCGAGGAGGCGAGGCTGGCCGAGGACAGGCGCGCGGCGGCGGAGAACGCGCGGATACGCAGCGCGCTGGACGTGTGCACCACCAATGTGATGATCGCCGACGAGGACCATCGCATCATCTACACCAACCAGGCGGTGCTGGAAATGTTCCGTCAGGCCGAGGCCGACATTCGCCGCGACATCCCGCGTTTTTCCTCGTCCAGCCTGCTGGGCGCCAGCATAGACGATTTCCATCGCAATCCGACCTACCAGCACGGCCTGCTGCGGCAGGTGCGCGGCACGCACCGCTCGGCCATCAATGTCGGCGGCCGCACCTTCGGCCTGATCCTGACGCCGATACTCGGCGCCAAGGGCGATCGGCTCGGCGACGTGGTCGAATGGCAGGACAATACCGAGATGCTGCGGCTGCAGGGCGAGGCGGAGCAGCGCGCCGAGCAGGAACGCCGGCTGGCGGCGGAGAACGCGCGGATACGCAGCGCGCTCGACGTGTGCACCACCAATGTGATGATCGCCGACGAAAGCCACCACATCATCTACGCCAACCAGTCGGTGCTGAGGATGTTCCAGCGCGCCGAGGCCGACATCCGCCGCGACATCCCGCGCTTTTCCTCGTCCAGTCTGCTGGGCAGCAAGATCGACGATTTCCACCAGAATCCGTCCTACCAGCACGGCGTGCTGCAGCAGGTCAGGGAAACCCACCGCTCGACGATAGGCGTGGGCGGCCGCACCTTCGGCCTGATCCTGTCGCCTATCATCAACGCCCAGGGCGAGCGGCTGGGGGCGGTGGTGGAGTGGCAGGACAATACCGAGGCGCTGCGGCAGCAGAGCGAAAACGAGGCCCGCGCGGCCGAGGAGCGCCGCGTCGCCGGCGAGAACGCGCGGATACGCAGCGCGCTGGACAATTGCACCACCAATGTGATGATCGCCGACAACGATCGCACCATCATTTATATGAACCACAGCGTCACCGACATGCTGCGCGGCGTGGAGCTGGACCTGCGCAAGGAACTGCCCAACTTCGACGTGCGCCGGCTGATCGGCGCAACCATAGACGACTTCCATAAGAACCCGGCGCATCAGCGCGAGCTGCTGGCGAACCTGCGCTCCACCTATCGTACCGAGATCTCGGTCGGCGGACGCATCTTCGCGCTGGTGGCCAATCCGGTGTTCGATTCCGACGGCGGCCGGCTGGGCTCGGTGGTGGAGTGGAAGGACCGCACCGGCGAGGTGCAGATCGAGCACGAGGTGGCCGAGATCGTCCGCGCCGCTTCCGCCGGCGAGTTCGGCAAGCGCATCGAGGTGGACGGCAAGCAGGGCTTCTTCAAGCTGCTCGGCGACGGCGTCAACCAGTTGCTGGGCGTGACCAGCCGGGGGCTGGGCGATATCGCCGGCGTGCTCGGCGCGCTGGCCAAGGGCGATTTGACCAAGACCATCAGCGCCGACTACGAAGGCCTGTTCGGCCAATTGAAGACCGACAGCAACGCCACGGTGGAGCGGCTGAAGGAGATCGTCGCCAATATCAAGGACTCCACCGACGCGATCAACACCGCGGCCAAGGAGATCGCCGCCGGCAACGCCAATCTGTCCGGCCGCACCGAGCAGCAGGCGGCCAGTCTGGAGGAGACGGCGTCCAGCATGGAGGAGATCACCAGCACGGTGAAGCAGAACGCCGAAAACGCCAAGAAGGCCAATTCGCTGGCCACCGGCGCGTCGGACATCGCCGCCCGCGGCGGCAAGGTGGTCGGCGATGTGGTGTCGACGATGAACGAGATCAACGAGAGCGCCAAGAAGATCGTCGACATCATCAGCGTGATCGACGGCATCGCCTTCCAGACCAATATCCTGGCGCTGAACGCCGCGGTGGAGGCGGCGCGCGCCGGTGAGCAGGGCCGGGGCTTCGCGGTGGTGGCCAGCGAGGTGCGCAATCTGGCGCAACGCTCGGCGGCGGCGGCCAAGGAGATCAAGTCGCTGATCGGCAACTCGGTGGACAAGGTGGAGTCGGGCAGCCGGCTGGTCGACGAGGCCGGCCGCACGATGAACGAGATCGTGGTGTCGATTCGCCGCGTCGCCGACATCATGAGCGATATCTCGGCGGCCTCGGCCGAGCAGAGCTCCGGCATCGAGCAGGTGAATCTGGCGGTGACCCAGATGGACGAGGGCACCCAGAAGAACGCGGCGCTGGTCGAGGAAGCCGCGGCCGCGGCCGAGTCGCTGGAGGAACAGGCCCGCTATCTGGCCGACGCGGTGGCCGTGTTCAAGCTGGACGAAAAGCTGCTGCACGGCAAGCCGCCGACGCACCGGGGCGCGCCGGCGGTCCACGCGCCGGCCGGCCATGGCGCGGCCAGCGCGCTGGCGCAGGCGTCCCGGAGCGGCGACCATGCCGGCAGCTACCAGATCAAGCCGAAGGCGATAGAGCCCATCCGTCCGCAGGGCGATTCCGGCGACGGGGCGTGGGAGGAGTTCTGACGGAAAGGGCGGCGGGAGTCGGATATGGCGGAAGAGGCGGGGCTCAGCTTCACCAAGAGCGATTTCAAGCGCGTCAGGGACATGTTGTACCAGCGGGTAGGCATATCGCTGAACGACTCCAAGACCCACATGGCCTACGCCAGGCTGGCCAAGCGGGTGCGTTCGCGCGGACTGCGCAGTTTTTCCGATTATCTGGATCTGCTGCAGCATGGCGGCGAGGTCGAGGAGTGGCAGAACTTCATCAATGCGCTGACCACCAATCTGACCTCCTTCTTCCGCGAGTCGCACCATTTCGACCTGCTGCGCGACCATGCCGGCCGGCATCGCCGCGCCGGCGAAACGTTCCGGGTATGGAGTTCCGCCTCCTCCACCGGCGAGGAGCCGTACTCGATCGCGATCACGTTGCTGGAGGTCTGGAACGAACCCGGCGGCGGCGATTTCGAACTGGCGGCGTCCGATATCGACACCAATGTGCTGCAGCACGCGGCGCGCGGCGTCTACGGCCTCGAGCGGGTCGAAAAAGTGCCGGCTCCGCTGCTGCGGCGTTATTTCGACCGCGGAACCGGCGGCAACGAGGGCAAGGTCAGGCTGAAGGCCAAGGTGCGCAACGCCTTGTCGTTCTTCCAGTTCAATCTGGTGGCGCCGGTCTGGCCCGACATCGGCGTGTTCGACGTGATCTTCTGCCGCAATGTGCTGATCTATTTCGATCGCGCCACCCAGGCGGAAATACTGGCCAAGATGGAAACGCGCCTGAAGCCTGACGGGATGCTGCTGCTCGGGCATTCGGAGAACATCATGCATTTGACCGACGCCTTCGCCGCCTGCGGCCGGACGGCCTACCGCCTGGCCCGCGACGGCGGCGGGGAGTAGTGGCGATGGCGGAGCAGAGGAAGATCCGGGTGGTGGTGGTCGACGATTCGGCGCTGATACGCAATCTGCTGACCACCATCGTCAACGAGGCGCCGGACATGGAGGTGGTGGCGACCGCCTCCGATCCGCTGATCGCCCGCGAGCGCATACGCGAGACCAGCCCGGACGTGGTGACGCTGGATGTCGAGATGCCGCGGATGGACGGCCTGGAATTTCTGCGCCGGTTGATGAGGCTGAAACCGACCCCGGTGCTGATGATCTCGTCGCTGACCGAGACCGGTTCCGAGACCGCGCTGGCGGCGCTGGAGATCGGCGCGGTCGATTTCGTGCACAAGCCCAGCGAGGACGTGTCGCGGCGCATGCAGGAATATGCCGACGAGATCCGCGACAAGCTGAGAATGGCGGCGGCGGCCCGACTGCGCCAGCCGCAGCGTTTCCGCCAGCCGCCACCGGCCGGGCGCGTCGTCGTCAGCGCGGGCTGGCGGCGCAACGCGATGGTGTTCGTCGGCGCCTCCACCGGCGGCACCGAGGCGATCAAGGACTTCCTGTCCGGCATGCCGGCCGACGGCCCGCCTATCCTGATCGTCCAGCACATGCCGGAGCATTTCACCTTCACCTTCGCCGCGCGGCTGGACAAGCTGTGTCCGATGCGGGTGAAGGAGGCGGAAGACGGCGAGCCGGTCCGGGCCGGGGTCGCCTATATCGCGCCGGGGCATTCGCATATGCGGGTCAGGCCGGGAAGCGCCGGCGCCTATCTGATCGCGCTGGACCAGGGAGAGCCGGTCAACCGCCATCGCCCGGCGGTGGACCCCTTGTTCGACTCCGCCGCCGACCATCTGGGCAAGGACGCCATCGGCGTGATCCTGACCGGAATGGGACGGGACGGCGCCGAGGGCATGCTGAGGATGCGCAATGCCGGGGCGCTGACCTTTGGCCAGGACGAGGCCAGCTGCGTGGTGTACGGCATGCCTCGCGAGGCGTTCCGGCTGGGCGCGGTGATGCATGTCCATCCGCTGGGCAGATTGGCGGCCAAGGTGGTCGAATGCCTGCAGAGCCAGGCGGAAAGGGTGGGCCCATGAGCGATGCAGGCATGCCGAACAGCCACCAGTATTTCGACAAGCATTTCCAGATGACGGCGGTCAAGGTGTTTCCCGGCGAGTTCCACGCGACTGATCAGCCACGCTTGTTGGTGACGCTGCTGGGTTCGTGCGTGGCGGTCTGCCTGAGCGACCGGCTGTCCGGCGTGGCCGGCATGAATCATTTCCTGCTGCCGGAAGGCTCGCTCGACCTGGGCTCCGGCGCTTCCGCCGCCCGCTTTGGCGTCAACGCGATGGAGTTGCTGATCACCGACATGCAGAAGCTCGGCGCGATGCGGCATAGACTGGAGGCCAAGATCTTCGGCGCCGGCAATGTGCTGGACGGCATGACGGTGGTCAACGTTGGCGAGCGCAACACCCACTTCATTCGCGGCTATCTGGCCAACGAACAGATTCCCGTCCTGGCCGAGGACCTGTTGGGCGATTGCGCGCGCAAGGTCTATTTTTTCACCAACACCGGCAAGGTGCTGATCAAGAAGCTCAAGCGCAGCAGCGGCGCGATCAAGGAGGAGATGCCTTATCGCGGCCGCATCCTGGAGCAGAACGAGGGCGCCAAGACCGGTGATATCGATTTGTTTATTTAGCCAAGGCGCGCTGGCGCCGGAGGAGGGGGCAATGGCGGGATTTTCCGCGTCGAAGCGCCGCGCGCTGGCGGGCCTGGCGGCCGGCTGCATCGGCGGCTGCGCCATGCACGGCGTCGCTTTCGTCACGCCGGGCGAGACGGTGCGGCCGGTCGAGGTTTCCGAGCAGCGGCTGGTGTACGAATATGCCCACGTCTACGGCGGCGAGCTGTCCGAAGCCGGCAAGCGCGCCGATGTCGCGTGCGGCGTCTCCGGCAGGCACGCCGTCTTGCTGCAGGTGGAAAAACGGGACGCCGAGCGCAGCCGGGCGGTGTTCCGCTGCCAATGAGGGCCGCGAACGCCGAGCCAGGGCGCGCCGACGCCGACCGGACGGAGGCGCGGCCGCTAGCGCTCCAGATACTTCAGCTTGTCCTTGACCTCGGCCCAGTCGGCGTGGTCCGGCAGCGGATCAACGCGCTCGACGATGCTGGGCCAGTTCTTCGCCAACTCGGCGTTGAGCTCGAGGAAGCCTTCCTGTCCCTTGGGCACGTCGTCTTCGGAATAGATGGCGCCTATCGGGCATTCCGGCACGCACAAGGAGCAGTCTATGCACTCGTCCGGGTCTATCACCAGGAAGTTCGGGCCTTCCCGGAAGCAATCCACCGGGCAGACTTCCACGCAGTCGGTGTATTTGCATTTGATACAGGCATCGGTTACAACGTACGTCATTCGTCTACCCTTCTAAAGCTGGATCGTGGTTCGGGATTACCGTCATTTTAGCGGCAATTCGCCGATTCCGTCGGATTCGGCAGCCTTGAACCCGATGTCTTATCCCTCGTACCGGGGCCGTTTCGCGCCCAGTCCCACCGGCCTGTTGCACGCAGGCTCGCTCAGCACCGCCGTCGGCAGCTATCTGGAAGCGCGCAGCCGCGGGGGCCAGTGGCTGCTGCGGATGGAGGACCTGGATCCGCCGCGCGAAGTGCCCGGCGCAGCCGCCGACATCCTGCGCACGCTGGAGGCCTTCGGCTTCGAGTGGGATGGCGAGGTGGTTTACCAGAGCCGGCGCCATCCACTGTACCGCGAAGCGTTGAACCGTTTGATCGATGCCGGCCATGCCTATGGCTGTTGCTGCACCCGCAAGGAGATCGCCGAGCGCGCTCGGCGCGGGCTGGACGGCCATGTCTATCCGGGAACCTGCCGCAACGGCTGCCCGGATGGCCGCGCAGGCCGGGCCTGGCGCTTGCGGGTCGGGGAGGGGGAGCGCGTGCTGCGCGACCGGCTGCAGGGCGAGTATGGCCAGAACCTGGCGCGCGACATCGGCGATTTCGTGCTGCTGCGCGCCGACGGCTTCTGGGCCTATCAGCTGGCGGTGGTGGTCGACGACGCCGAGCAGGGCGTCACCGACATCGTCCGCGGCGCCGACCTTCTGGTGTCGACGCCGAGGCAGCTCGCCGTCTACGACGCGCTGGGCCGGGAAGCGCCGGGCTATTGCCATCTGCCGGTGCTGACCAATGCCGCCGGCGAAAAACTGTCCAAGCAGACGCTGGCGCCGGCGATAGGCGTAGACGACGCCGCGCGCTGCCTGCGCGGCGCGCTGGCGCGGCTGGGGCACGCGCCGCCGGCCGAGTGCGGCGATCTGGCCGAGCTGTGGCGCTGGGCCGTCGCCAACTGGTCGCTGTCCCGCGTGCCGCGCGGTCCGCTGCTGGCGGCGTCCGATTGATTCCATCCGCAAGCTGAATGGCATAAGTTGCTGGCGCCGCACGATTTTTTTTAAAAAAAATCGCCGATGCGACATGTTTTTACGTCAAAACTGTGTTTTAATGCGCCCTTTTTTTCGACGCGGCAGCAGGCGCCAAGCGCCGCCGGCCGGCCGGATGTTCCGGTTTCGTCTATCGTGAAGCCAGCGGCGCGAGCCGGCTGGCGCTGTTTGCCACTTCCCGCATGTTTGACGCCAGGCCCGGCCGCCTGGCGCGCGATGCTTTCGTTCGCGACGGAGAATCAGGTTTGAGCGAAAACCGTTCCACCCACAATAAAGGCTCGCTCGGAGTCTGGATGTGCACCGCCCTGGTAGTGGGCAATATGATAGGTTCCGGCGTGTTTTTGCTGCCGGCTTCGCTGGCGCCGTTCGGCGGCGTATCGATGCTGGGCTGGCTCTTGACCTCCGGCGGCGCCATCTGCCTGGCGCTGGTGTTTGCCCGCCTGTCGGCCATCCTGCCGCGCGAAGGCGGTCCGTACGCCTACATTCACGCCGGCTTCGGCGATTTCGCCGGTTTCTGGATAGCCTGGGGCTACTGGATCGCGCTGTGGGCCGGCAATGCCGCGCTGGCCGTGGCCGCCACCAGTTATATGCAGGTCTTCTTTCCGGCGCTGGGCCATGACGAGCCGCTGGCCGGCGCCGTCGCCATCGGCCTGATCTGGATCGTCACCTGGATCAACAGCCGCGGCGCGCGCAGCTCCGGCATGGTCGCGGTGGTGACCACATTGCTGAAATTGCTGCCGCTGGCGGCGGTCACCTTTATCGGCTTCTTCCATTTCCAGCCGGACAATCTGGCGTTCAATCCGCACCACAAGCCGCTGCTGTCCTCGCTGTCGGCGACGATGGCGCTGACGCTGTGGGCCTTCCTGGGACTGGAGTCGGCCTCGGTGCCGGCCGGCGACGTGGTGGAACCGGAGAAGACCATCCCGCGCGCCACCGTGATCGGCACGCTGCTGGCCACCGTGCTCTACATCCTGTCCACGGTATCGTTGATGGGCTTGATGCCGGCCGACGTGCTGGCGGCCTCCCAGGCACCGTTCGCCGACGCCGCGCGGCTGATGTGGGGCGACTGGGGCTATTGGGCGGTCGGCTTCGGCGCGGTGGTGTCCTGCTTCGGCGCGCTGAACGGCTGGAGCCTGATGCAGGCGCATGTGCCGGCGGCGGCGGCCAAGGACGGCCTGTTCCCCAGCCGTTTCGGCCAGCGCAACGCGGCCGGCGTGCCCATCTTCGGCCTCTTGCTGTCCAGCGGCCTGGTCACCGTGCTGATGGCGATGAAGTACGCCGGCGGCGACAGCGGCGTCAAGATCTTCGAATTCATCATCCTGTTGGCCACCGCCACCACGCTGCTGCCGTACGCCTTCTGCTCGATGGCGCTGATCGCCATCATGCTGATGCGCGGCAAGGAGTTCTCCGCGCGCGATTTCGTGGCGCCCGGTTTCTTCGCCGGCATCGGCTTCGTCTACTCGCTGTGGGCGCTGTACGGCTCCGGCGCCGACATCGTGATGTGGGGCATGCTGCTCTTGCTGCTGGGCCTGCCTATCTATGTCTGGCAGTTGAAGGAGCGGCACGCGGCGGGCTAGCCGTGGTAGCGAGCCAAAAAAAGCACAGCTTTTATGCTGTGCTTTTTTCGTTTTCGAATGATTTCGAATGTAAATTTTGAGCGTATTTTTTCCTTGAAAAACATTTTCTCATATCGTTTTAAGTAGAAATAATAACGGCTTGCCAAGCCTGCGCGACTGCCACCATAATCGCCGAATCATACAGGAGAGAGCGGCTTGCTGGCCGCCGCCGAAGGCGCAAGCGCACCCGCAATCGCTCAGGCAAAAGGACTGTATCATCGGGCCGGCGGCAGCCGGTTCGCGCAATCTGGAGAGCGGCGCCGCCACGGCGCCCACCGAAGGGGCTAACGGCTTATACGGCCGGAAAATCTCAGGTGCCGGGACAGAGGGGTGTGGTTGATGAGGCTATCCACACTTTTCTCGAAGGACGCGCGCCATGACGGCTCCGAAACGTACTCCGCTGTTTGAAGCCCACCTCGCCGCCGGCGCCAAGATGGTTGATTTCGCCGGTTGGGAAATGCCCATCCACTACGGTTCCCAGCTGAAAGAACACGAAATCGTCCGCAGCGACGCCGGCATGTTCGACGTTTCCCATATGACGGTGGTCGACATCACCGGCTCCGACGCCAAATCCTGGCTGCAAAAACTGATCTCCAACGACGTGGCCAAGCTCGGCTTCGAGGGCAAGGCGCTGTATTCCGGCATGCTGACCCCGGAAGGTACCGTCGTCGACGACCTGATCGTTTATCTGACGTCCTATGGCTACCGCATGGTGGTCAACGCCGGCACCACCGACAAGGACCTGGCCTGGATGGAGGGCCAGAAGGCCGGCCTCGACGTGGCGCTGAAAGTGCGCCGCGATCTGGCGATGCTGGCGGTGCAGGGTCCCCGGGCCATTGAAAAAGTCTGTGCCGTCAAACCGGAACTGGCCGACGCCATCGGCGCGCTGAAAGTGTTCCAGGGCCTGCCGCAGGGCGAATGGTTCTATGCCCGCACCGGCTACACCGGCGAGGACGGCCTGGAAATCATGGTGCCGGCCGATCAGGCCATTTCCTTCTTCAATCAATTGCAAGCCGCCGGCGTCGCGCCCATCGGCCTGGGCGCGCGCGACACGCTGCGCCTGGAGGCCGGCATGAATCTGTACGGCCACGACATGGACGAGACCGTGTCGCCGCTGGAAGCCGGCATGGGCTGGACCATCGCCTGGGAGCCGGCCGAGCGCAAGTTCAACGGCCGAGAGGCGCTGGAAGCTCAGAAGGCCGCCGGCGTGAAGATGAAGCAGGTGGGCCTGGTGCTGGAAGGCCGCGGCGTGCTGCGCGAGGGCCTGAAGGTGGTGGTGGATGGCGTGGGCGAAGGCGTGATCACCAGCGGCACCTTCTCGCCGACGCTGAAACACTCGATCGCCATCGCCCGCGTGCCGGCCGCCACCGGCGCCACCGCCCAGGTGGACCTGCGCGGCGCGCTGACCGATGTCCGCGTGGTCAAGATGCCTTTCGTGCGCAACGGCAAGAAAGTATTCGAATAAACCGGCCGGCGCCGAGGCGCCGCCATCCCGATCATAGCTAGGACTGGAGAAAACCGAGATGAGCAATATCCCCGCCGAACTGAAATACGTCGACAGCCACGAATGGCTGCGCCTGGAAGCCGACGGCTCCGTCACCGTCGGCATCACCGAGCACGCGCAGCAGCTGCTGGGCGACATCGTCTTCGTCGAGCTGCCCAAGGTCGGCGCCGTGCTGGCCCGCGATGAGCAGGCCGGCGTGGTGGAGTCGGTGAAGGCCGCTTCCGACGTCTACTGTCCGATCGCAGGCGAAGTGCTGGCCGTCAACGAGGAGCTGGAAGGCGAGCCGGAACTGGCCAACACCGACCCGTACGGCGACGGCTGGTTCTTCAGGATCAAGCCGGCCAAGGCCGCGGATCTCGACGGCCTGATGGACGCCGCCGCCTACGCCAAGGAAATCGGCGCCTGATAGCCTGACCGCCCCGCCGTCGCAAGACGCCGGGGCGTTGTTTTTTCCGGCGCGGCCTCGTCTAGGCCGCCGCAACGAAGAAAGTCCCAAGCATGTCGCTCTCCGAACTCTTCAATCGCCACGAATTCATCGCCCGCCACATCGGGCCGTCAGACGCCGAGCGCGCCGAGATGCTGGCCGCCGTCGGCGTGCCGTCGATAGACGCGCTGGTCGACCAGACGCTGCCGGCCGACATCCGCCTGAACCGCCGGCTGGACCTGCCGGCGCCGCAGCCGGAAGCCGAGGCGCTGGCCGCGCTGAAGGCCGTGGCGTCCAAGAACATCGTCAACAAATCCTTTATCGGCCTGGGTTACTACCCGGTGCTGACGCCCACCGTCATCCTGCGCAATGTGCTGGAAAACCCGGGCTGGTATACCGCTTACACGCCGTACCAGGCTGAGATCGCCCAGGGCCGGCTGGAGGCGTTGTTGAACTTCCAGCAGATGGTGATAGACCTGACCGGCCTGGAAATGGCCAACGCGTCCTTGCTGGACGAGGCCACCGCCGCCGCCGAGGCGATGGCGATGGCGAAACGCGTGTCCAAGTCCAAATCCGTCAGCTTCTTCGTCGACAGCCGCGTGCTGCCGCAGACGCTGGACGTGATGAAGACCCGCGCCAAGTACTTCGGTTTCGAGCTGGTGTCGGGCCACCCGGAGGAGGCCGGCAACGGCGACTATTTCGGCGCGCTGTTCCAGTATCCGGGCGAGGCCGGCGACCTGATCGATCTGACTCCGCACATCGCCGCGATCAAGGCCAAGGGCGGCGTCGTCGCCGTCGCCGCCGACGTGATGGCGCTGGTGGCGCTGAAGTCGCCGGCCGAGATGGGCGCCGACATCGCGCTGGGCAATACCCAGCGCTTCGGCGTGCCGATGGGCTTCGGCGGTCCGCACGCCGCCTACTTCGCGTTCCGCGACGAGATGAAGCGCTCGGCGCCGGGCCGCATCATCGGCGTGTCCATCGACGCCAAGGGCAAGACCGCGCTGCGGATGGCGCTGCAGACCCGCGAACAGCACATCCGCCGCGAGAAGGCCAACTCCAACATCTGTACCAGCCAGGTATTGTTGGCGAATATCGCCGGCCTGTACGCCGTCTACCACGGCGCAGAGGGCGTCAAGCGCATCGCCGCCCGCATCCACCGTCTGGCGGCGATCTTCGCCCACGCGGTGAAGGAAGCAGGCGGCAAGCTGGTCTTCGACCGCTTCTTCGACACCGTGCAGGTGGACGCGGCCAAGGCCGACGCCATCTACGCCGCCGCGCTGGCCGCCGGCTACAATCTGCGCCGCGCCGGCAAGACCGTGTTGGGCGTGGCCTTCCACGAAGCGGCCACCGAAGCCGACCTGTCCCGGCTGATCGAGCTGTTCACCGGCAAGCCGGCCGACCTGGCCCAGCTTGACGCCGCCGCCCAGGACGCGATTCCGGCAGCGCTCAAGCGCGAATCGGCCATCCTGAGCCACCCGGTGTTCAACACCCACCATAGCGAGCACGAGATGCTGCGCTATATGAAGAAGCTGGAAAACCGCGATCTGGCGATGAACCACTCGATGATCTCGCTGGGCAGCTGCACGATGAAGCTGAACGCCACCAGCGAGATGATTCCGATCACCTGGCCGGAATTCGCCAATATGCACCCGTTCGCGCCGCGCGAGCAGACGGTCGGCTATCTGCAGCTGATCGAGGGTCTGCAGACGCAGTTGAAGGCGATCACCGGCTTCGATGCGATCTCGATGCAGCCGAACTCCGGCGCCCAGGGCGAGTACGCCGGCCTGCTGGCGATCAGCCGTTACCACGAGTCGCGCGGAGAGGGGCACCGCGACATCTGCCTGATCCCGCAATCGGCGCACGGCACCAATCCGGCCACCGCGCAGATGATGAATATGCAGGTGGTGGTGGTGAAGTGCGACGACGCCGGCAACGTCGACGTCGCCGATCTGAAGGCCAAGGCCGAGCAGCACGCCGCCAATCTGGCGGCGCTGATGATCACCTATCCATCCACCCACGGCGTGTTCGAGCAGGGCATCAAAGAGATCTGCGAGATCGTCCACGCGCACGGCGGCCAGGTCTACATGGACGGCGCCAACCTGAACGCCCAGGTGGGCCTGACCCGTCCGGCCGACATCGGCGCCGACGTGTCGCACATGAATCTGCACAAGACCTTCTGCATCCCGCACGGCGGCGGCGGCCCCGGCATGGGCCCGATCGGCCTGAAGGCCCATTTGGCGCCGTTCATCGCCAACCATGTGGTGGCGCCGGTGCCGGGCGCGGTGGAAGGCCAGACCGCGGTGTCCGCCGCGCCGTTCGGCTCCGCATCCATCCTGCCGATCTCCTATATGTATATCGCGATGATGGGCGCCGAGGGCATGAAGCAGGCCACCGAGAACGCGCTGTTGTCGGCCAACTACCTGGCCACCCGTCTGGCCGAGCACTTCCCGGTGCTGTACACCGGCGCCAATGGCCGCGTCGCGCATGAGTGCATCATCGATCTGCGCCCGCTGAAGGCGGCTTCCGGCGTGACCGAAGTCGATGTGGCCAAGCGTCTGATGGACTATGGCTTCCACGCGCCGACGATGAGCTTCCCGGTGCCGGGCACGCTGATGATAGAGCCGACCGAATCGGAGCCCAAGGCCGAGCTGGACCGCTTCATCGCCGCGATGGCGGCCATTCGCGCCGAGATCGCCCAGGTGCAGGACGGCGCGTGGCCGGCGGACAACAACCCGCTCTGCAACGCGCCGCACAGCAAGGCCGACATCGCTGGCGACTGGAGTCGTCCGTACAGCCGCGAGCAGGGTCTGTTCCCGCTGCCCTATGTGCTGGAGAACAAGTTCTGGCCGAGCGTGAACCGCATCGACGATGTCTATGGCGACCGCAACGTGGTGTGCAGTTGCCCCGGCATGGACGCTTACCAGTAAGCTGTGTCGGCGACACCGCGCCCCGCATAGCCTGCGGGGCGTTTTTTTTGCCGCAGGCGCCGGCCATCGATAGCGGGGCCGATGCCGGGCGTGACGGCATATTGTTATTTCCAAATTGGATAAGTATTAATACTTAACTCCCTATCGAGATAGGTATTAATACTTAGCCTCTTTCCCGCATTTGGCAGCCTGGATAGCCAGCATCTGCATAAATTTGGCCTTCTTAAAAATATCAACATTGTCACAATGTCCTAAGCTGACTACTACTTAGATAAGTGGTGGTACTTAGTCGGCTCGGCATCATCGTCGGCGGGTACCGGTTTTGGCAGGCAGGCAAAGCAGGGGCAAGCGAGATGGGTGCTGCAGATTTTGACGGATACTATCGCAATAACGGTTCTTTCTATGGAGACAAGCCGTCTCCGTTCCTGGTGCATTATCTGGAGAAGTATGGTGTGAAGGGCACCGGACCCGGGCTGGACCTGGGTTGCGGGCAGGGACGCAATGCGCTGTACCTGGCTTCCTGCGGTTTCTCGATGTGCGGCGTCGACGAATCTTCGGAGGCGGTGGAGCGGCTGAGCGCGCAGGCGGGCGAACGCCGGCTCGACGTCAGCGCCAAGGTGGTCAATCTGGCCAATCTGGAAATCGAGCCGCGGCGCTATCAGGTCATTGTCGCCAATACCTCGCTCGATCATCTGGACGAGGCGTCCGGCCATCGGCTGGCGCAGGCGATGATGGATGGGCTGGTGCCGGGCGGTTATCTGTTCGTGTCGGTTTTCATGGTCAATGACCCCGGTTGCATCGTCGACGGCGGACAAGCCAGCGAGACCGCCGCCTACGTCCGCCATTACTACCGGCCGGACGAATTGCGCCAGCAATTCTCGTCGTTGGCGCTGCTGGCCTACCAGGAAGAGTATGCGCTGGATGTCGGGCACGGCCTGCCGCACTATCACGGCATCGCCAGGTTGTTTGGCCGCAACGACCAGTTGCGGGCCGTCTGAGACAGTCCGACACAGGAAAAGGCGGGGCGCGGGGCGCTCCGCTTTTTTTATTGCCGAATGCGATAGCCGACGCTTTAAACGGTCTAAACGGTTCGTAAGCGAACTATTTCGATGGACCGCCGCCGCGGCGCCTATGCGTCGAAATCCACTGGCGGACGCGATTTGCTTGCTACAATGGCCGCTGCCGCCGAAAAGCGACGATCAGCATTTTTTGATGGATAAATAAAAGGTTAGCGGCAAGCATGCCGAACAATAAAGTGATCTCCTGGCAGGGAGACAAACTGGAAATGCTGGAAGCCCTCAGCTTGCCGGTATGGGTGTTCGATATCGATCACAAGCGAGTGTTCTGGGCCAATGGCGCCGCGCTGCAGCTGTGGGGTGCGGACAGTCTGGCCGAGCTGCGCACCCGCGACATGGCGGCGGACATGTCGGTGTCGGTGGCTCAGCGGCTGGGTCAGTACCAGCAGGATTTCGAGCGCGACAACGCCGTGTTCACCGAAAGCTGGACATTGTATCCCAATGGATTGCCGCAACTGCTGAAAGTGGCGTTCCGCGGCATCCGCGTTGATGGCCGGATGATGATGTTCTGCGAGGCGCAGAACACGCTGAGCGCCGATCCGGCCACGCTGCGCAGCGCCGAGGCGCTGATGCACACCTCGACGCTGATCACCTTGTACGACGGCGCCGGACGGGCGCTATACCGCAATCCGTCGGCGCGGGCCAAGGTGGCGCACGCGGCGGAGGATTGGCGCGGCCGTTTTCTTCACGACGCCGACTGGCAGGCGTTGAAACAGGGCGTGGTCGCCGCCGGAGAGGCGCGCCGTCTGGCCCAGGTGCAGACCCGGCTGGGCACGCGCTGGCACGAGATCGCCGCGCGCGCCTGCCGCGACGCGATTTCGGGCCAGGACGCGCTCTTGGTCAGCGAGGTGGACATCACCGATCTGAAGCATGCCGAGGCGCGCGCCAGCTTCCTGGCCAACCACGATGTGCTGACCGGCCTGCCCAATCGCAACGGCATCCGCAGCGAATGCCTGCCTTATCTGCAGCAGGCCCGGCGCAATGGCCGCGAAGTGGCGCTGATGTTCATCGACCTGGATCGCTTCAAGAACGTCAACGATTCGCTGGGCCACGCCAGCGGCGACGAATTGCTGATCCGCATGAGCGGCCGGCTGACGCAGCTGCTCGGTCACGACGACAAGGTGGCGCGACTGGGCGGCGACGAATTCCTGGTGATGCTGGCGGCGCCTCAAGCCGAGGCCCGGGCCCAGGAGTTGGGGCGCCGAATCCTGCAAAGCCTGGGCATGCCTGTGCGGCTGGGCGGCATGGATGTCAGCGTGTCGGCGTCGATAGGCGTCAGCCTGTGCGGCGATGGCGCGCTCGATATCGAGCAGATGATGCGGCACGCCGATCTGGCGATGTATGCCGCCAAGGATGCCGGACGCAACAACCTGGTGTTCTTCACGCCGGCGCTGGAGGCGCGCAGCCAGGCGCAGCTGGCGCTGGAGCACGACATCCGCCGCGGCCTGGAGCGGGGGGAGTTCATCGCCCATTTCCAGCCCAGGGTCAATGTCGCCAGCGGCCAGGTGGTCGGGGCGGAGGCGCTGGCGCGCTGGCAGCATCCGCAGCGCGGCTTGCTGATGCCGGATACCTTCGTGTCCTTGTGCGAAGACTGCGGCATGATTCTGGAGCTGGGGCGGCAGATTCTGCTGCAGGCGGCGCGACAGCAGCGATCGTGGCGGGAGCGCGGCCTGGACCTGACGGTGTCGGTCAATCTGTCTGCCTGCCAGTTCGTCGATCCGGCGCTGCCGGCGCTGGTGGCCCAGGTCATCGCCGACAGCGGCTGCCAGCCCGAGCGGCTGGAACTGGAGATCACCGAGTCGGTGTTGCTGGGTCACGACGAGCAGACCATGCGCACGCTGCAGGCCTTGCGCGACCAGGGCGTGCGCATCGCGGTCGACGACTTCGGCACAGGCTATTCCAACCTGGCCTATCTGCAGCGCTACCCGCTGACCTCCTTGAAGATAGACCGATCGTTCATCGCCGATCTCGACGAGAAACCGGCGATCGCCGAGCTGATCACCACGCTGTGCCGGATGATGGGTCTGAACATGGTGGCGGAAGGCGTGGAGACGCCGCGGCAGCTGCAGTGGCTGGCCGCGCGAGGCTGCCAGGAATATCAGGGCTTCCTGTGCAGCCCGGCCCTGCCGGCGGCGGCGTTTGCGCAATTATTGCTGTGAGAGCGCGATCCGGCGGCGGCCTCGGAAGGGGCTGCTTTCCGCGCCCGGCAACCGGCAGAAGACCGCCGATGCCGCAAAAGGATCGTGAACAGGCTCTTATATCAATATGTGGATTAAGTCGTGGTTTTTATCCCGCTGTTGGCTTACCCTAGGGCGGTTCATGCGCACGGCATCGCCGCCGCGCGCCGCAAGGAGAAAACCATGAAGATTCCGCGTCTCGCCCTGCTGGCGGCCTTGCTGCCGCTGGCCGCCGTCGCCAGGCCGCTGACCGTCTGCACCGACGCCAATCCGGAAGGCTTCGACGTGGTGCAGTACAACTCGCTGGTCACCACCAATGCCTCGGCCGACGTGCTGATGAACCGGCTGGTCGAGTACGATGCCGCCAGCGGCAAGCTGCGGCCCAGCCTGGCGCGCAGCTGGGATGTCGGCGCCGACGGCTTGAGCTATACCTTCCATCTGCGCGCCGACGCCGCTTTTCACAATACCGATTATTTCAAGCCGACGCGCAAGCTGAACGCCGACGACGTGGTGTTCAGCTTCGAGCGCATGCTGAATCCCGAGCATCCCTGGTACAAGACGGCGCCCTCCGGTTATCCGCATGCGCAGGCGATGCAGTTTCCGAAGCTGATCAAGGCGGTGCGCAAGCTGGACGCGCAGACGGTGCGCTTCGAGCTCAATTATCCGGAAGCCACTTTCCTGTCCAGCCTGACGATGGGCTTTGCCTCGATCTATTCCGCCGAATACGCGGCGCAGCTGCTGGCGGCGGGCAGGACGGCCGACCTCAACAGCAAGCCCATCGGCACCGGTCCCTTCGTGTTCAAGAGCTTCGCCAAGGACGCGCTGGTGCGCTACCTGCCCAATGCCTCATATTTCGGCGGCAAGCCCAAGGTGTCCGGGTTGATTTACGCGATCACGCCGGACTCCAGCGTCAGATTGCAGAAGCTGCGGGCCGGCGAATGCCAGATCGCGCTGTCGCCTAAGCCGCAGGACGTGCAGGCCGCCAAGTCCGATGCCAGGCTGCAGCTGTTGAGCACGCCGGCCTTCATGACTGCCTTTGTCGCGCTGAACAGCCAGAAGAAGCCGCTGGACAATCCGCTGGTGAGACAGGCGATCAATCTCGCCTTCGACAAAAGCCATTACTTGAAGGTGGTGTTCGACAACACCGCGACGCCGGCCAATCTGATCTATCCGCCGAATACCTGGAGCTACGACAAGACCGTCAAGCCCTACCCGCACGATCCGGCACAGGCGAAGAGGTTGCTGGCGCAGGCCGGCTATCCAAACGGTTTCGACATCTCGGTGTGGGTGCGGCCGGGCGGCAGCACGCTCAACCCGAATCCGAAGGCCGGTGCCGAACTGCTGCAGGCCGACCTGGCCAAGATCGGCATCCGTCTGCAGATCAAGGTGCTGGAGTGGGGCGAGTTGATCAGGCGCGGCAAGGCCGGCGAGCATGAGATGCTGTTCATGGGCTGGGCCGGCGACAACGGCGATCCGGACAACTTCCTGACGCCGCAGTTTTCCTGCTCCGCCGTCCAGTCCGGCACCAACTTCGCGCGCTATTGCGAGCCCAAGCTGGACAAGCTGATCGCCGACGGCAAGCGGACCAGCGACTTCAAGGCCAGGACCAAGCTCTACCAGGCGGCGCAACGCATCGTCCACGATCAGGCTTTGTGGCTGCCGCTGGCCCATCCGACCGCCTTCGCGCTGGCGCGGAAGGAAGTGGCGGGCTTCGCGGCCAATCCCTATGGGCGCGTCAGTTTCGCCGGCGCCAGTCTGAAATGACAGTTGGCAAAATAAAAACCGATTAGTCCCTCTCTTTTTGCGGTATGCTTGTTCTAGCGCAAGCGGCGGCGCCGGCGGCCGGCCAATAATCGGCAATGCCTTCCGGCGCGGCCCGCGCTGTTGTCGCCGCGAAGCAAGTTGCATATTGCCTGCCCGCTTTTGGTAGTATTGCTGTAGTGGCCGCTTGCGTTACGGTCACGAGGAGAGAGAGGAGCGCCTGGCGTTTGGCGTGTCTTGCTTGTTCTTAGAATGTGCCCGCCCGCGTTGCGCGGCCGCTTGCGCGCAGCATGCCGGCGGGACGATAAATGATAAAACAATAGATGCAAACCAGACGAACACAGCAAAGCCGCAGGGAGTCCACCATAGGCAAGTTGGTGGAGGCGGCGATAGAGTGCCTGATGGAAAGCGGCTACCACGGCACCAGCGTGCAGCTGATCTGCGGTCGCGCCGGCGTGTCGCAGGGGGCGCTGTTCCGCCATTTCGCCACCAAGAACGAGCTGATGCAGCCGGTCGGGCGCAAGGTGGTCGACGATATCTTCGACACCGCGCTGGGGCTGGCCAGCCAGTTGCCGGCCAGCATGCCGGAAGAGGAGCGCATCGTGGCGCTGATGAAGGCGTTGGTGATGTCGCCGCGCCACATCGTGCTGCTGGAACTGTTGATGGCCGCGCGCACGACGCCGGATCTGCGCGACATCTTCCTCGGCAGCTCCAGCACCTATTTCCGCGACCGTTTCGTCGCGATGATGGCCTCGCTGTTCCCGCGCTACGCGATTTCCACCGGTTTTTTCGCCACCTTGCTGACGATGATGACCACGATGCACGGCATGGCGCTGTACCGCACGCTGTCCGAGCATCCGGATGGCGACCGCATGCGCGAGCAGTGGCTGCAGACGGCGCTGAAGGCGGAGCTGGAGCGGATACGGCAGGAGGGGGCGGATACCCGCAACCCGGTGTATCAGCTGCCATTCTGATCGAGTTTGAAATCCAAGCCGGTCCTCCCGTCGGGGAGGGCCGGTTTTTTATTTGCCGCTCGAGCAGGCCGGCGCCAGGTCGGCAAGCGCTTGCAGCCCGGCTTCGGGCTGATCGGGCGGGATGCCGCCTATCACCAGGCGGCAGGTCTTGTCGTCGAGGCTGACATCCAGCATCGCTTCGTAGTCGGTTCCAGCCTGTGGTGTGAATTTGACGGCCTGCGTGTCGCAGCGCCAGCCGCCGACATCGTTGAAGGCGGCGGTCAGCGTCGTGATCTTGCCGGCGGGGAGCCGGTATTCCTGATAATAAGCCGCGGAAAACAGCGTGCTTCTTGCCGACAGGCCGCGGCTATTCGGCGTTTCCGGCATGCCTATGCTTTTATTGCTGGCCAGGTGCAGGAAGGATTTGAACGCCTGCGATTCGACAATGCCGCGATGATTGCCGAGCAGCGAAAAGCGATAGCAATCGCGGCCGGGAAACAGGCCCAGCGCCACGCCATTTTGTTGAAATATGCGGATTCTGGCGAAGTCGTCTGGCGGCGCGGCATCGTCGGCGCGGCTGACTGCGGAGAACGACAGAACGGACAGAGCGAATGCGATCAGAGGTGTTTTCATATCATATTCAGAGAATGCAAAAAGACCCGCCGAAGCGGGTCTTTTCGTTGCTACATTCGCGGGTTCTTGCGTCGAACCGTTGAATTAGAAGCTGTGAACCATGTTCACGCCGAAGGCCTTGATCTTGTCTTCGCCGTTGTTCACCAGAGCAGCTGCGTTGTCTTCCAGCTTGATCTGACCGTATTGCGCGCCGATGGTGGTGCGCTTGGACAGAGCGTAGTCAACGCCCAGCACGAATTGCTTGTAGCCGGTGTTGTCCAGCTTGTAGCTGCCAGCCTTGATGTCCTGGCCTTGAGCGTAGGTGAACTTCGGAGTGAACGCGCCCAGCGTGTAAGCGGCGGTCAGGGCGTACTCGGTCGACTTCAGCGAAGCGTTGTTGCCGATCAGCGGGGCTGCGGCGTCAATTTCTTGCTGAATGCCGGCAACTTGTGTCTTGGTGGCCAGAGCGCTCAGATGGGTCGACGAAACATCGCCCTTCGATTGCTTGTAGCCCAGGCCGACGAACAGGTTGTTGGCATTGTAGCCGACTTCCAGCTGGTGCTTGTCGTTGGCGATGCTAACCTTGGATTCGTGGGTGTAGCTGTACTTGCCGAAGAAGCCGCTGTTCTCGTAGCCCAGGCCCAGAACGCTGGTTTCGCGATCGTCGGTGCCGACAGCCTTGTTTTCCTTGGCGCCGTATTGCAGCGAGGCGGTCAGGCCCGGAACCACGGCCGGCAGGTCGTAGCGCACGGAGTTCTTCAGGCGGGTGTTGTCGCGGGTGAAGATGCCCAGGCCCAGCGCGTTGCTGTTGTATTGCCATACGTCAACAGTGCCCATGTCGCTGTCGCCGTAGTTGGAGATGTTGCCCAGACGCAGGGTACCCAGGTTGCTTTGCAGGCCAACGAAGGAGTTGCGGTTGGCGAAGGTGCCGGAGCTGGAGCCGCTGTAGGTGCCGTCAGTAGCGCTGCCGTTGTGGCCGCCGTCGATAGCGAAGCCAGTTTCAACTTGCCAGATAGCCTTCAGGCCGCTGCCCAGATCTTCCGAACCCTTGAAGCCGATGCGGGAACCCAGGTCGTCAACATTGGTTTTCTTGGTGGTGCCGTTGTCGACGTTCTCAATGCCACCCTTCAGGGTGCCGTAGATGGTTACGTCAGCGAATGCGGCGGCCGGCAGAGTGGCTACCAGCAGGGCGATCAGACTTTTTTTCATGGTCAAGTCATCCTTTTTTAGGTTTAGGAATGTGAGCAAATGCTATTGGCTGGGTTGTGGGAATGCAACTTAAGCGAGCCAATTGTGTTGCGATCAAGCAACTAATGCCGCAGTTTCTTGGCGGCAATGTTCGTTTTTGTATGTTGTAACTGTTTGAATGGTATGAGGTATTACTGTGCTTGAAGCGAGGTTTCACGGGTGTTGTAAAAAAGAGTCAAATGCCGTGTATGCTTGTTTGTGATGGGATATGCCGTGGAGTGGAGAGGTTGCCAGGCAAAAAAATAGCCCGCTTTTGTCGAGCGGGCCGGAAAATCAACGTGACTTGAAGTGAATCCAGCAGGCGCGGATTGCATCCACTTGAATTCGCTTGCGATCATCTTAAAAGAAAGCATCAACTATGTAAATTGAGCGAATGCTCGGCGAGCGTGGCCTGTCTGTATGCGTAGTGTTTGCAAGTCATTGGTTTTGAATAAAAATGTCCGCCATGCTTCGTACTTGTAAATATTATGCATATTCAGATTTGATGTTTTTTTGCGACGTCGGCGCGGCGCGGGCATCCTGGCGGCGATGCCGGAGAGGGGCTGGGGCGCGGCGGATGCGGAAATGAAGAGGTATATAAAGGTATGCGGACTCTGACGGTGATGGGGGCGGGGCGGCTCGGTTGCAGCCTGGCCAGGCTGGCTCATTTGTCCGGGCACTATCAAGTGCTCGATGTGGTCGGGCGGAGGCCGGAGCCGTTGCGGCGGGCTCGCGAGTTCATCGGCGCCGGTCGGGAGGCGACCGATCTCGGCCAACTGCGGGCGGCCGATTTTTACCTGCTGTCGGTGCCCGACGGCGAGATCGCCTCATGCGCGAACGACTTGGCGGCTGCCGGGGTCGCGCCGGCCGGTTGCGTGGTCTTTCACGCCAGCGGCGTCGGAGAGGCGGCGCTATTGGCGCCGCTGGCCGAGCGGGGCGTGCTGACGGCCAGCCTGCACCCGGCGTTCTCCTTCGCCGATCCTGCCCGGGCGGTGGCGGATTTCGCCGGCACCTTGTGCGCGCTGGAGGGCGACGAGGATGCTTGCACGCGGCTGGAGGCGCTGGCGCTGGCCTTGGGCGGCCGGCCGTTCCGGCTGGCGCCGGGCGGCAAGGCGGCTTATCACGCCGGCCTGTCGGTGGCGTCGAACTTCCTGGTGGCGCTGACGGCGATGGCGCAGCGGCTGACCGCGCGCGCCGGGGTGCCGGACGAATTGGCGCAGCCGCTGCTGGGCGGCTTGATGCGGCAGACGCTGGAGAACGCGCTGGCGCTGGGGCCGCGGGACGCGCTGACCGGCCCGATCGCGCGCGGCGACGTCGGCACCGTCGAGCGCCATCTGGCGGCGCTGGGCGATGCGGAACTGGCGGCGGCCTACCGCGCGCTGGGGCGGCAGACGGTGGCGCTGGCCGGCGACCGGCTGCCGGACGCGGTGCGCCTGCGCTTGCTGGCGCTGCTTTACTGAGCGCGTATGCTGAACACCTGGCGCAGGTAGGCGAGGAAAGTCTCGTCGCTGCACATGGTCTTGCCGGGGCTGTCCGACAGCTTGGCCACCGGCTGGCCGTTGCAGCTGACCAGCTTCAGCACGATCTGCAGCGGCTCCAGTCCCATATCGTTGGTGAAGTGGGTGCCGATGCCGAAGCTGACCTGGATGTGCGGGCTGAAGTGGCGCTGCAGTTCCAGTGCGCTGTCCACGCTGAGGCCGTCGCTGAAGGTCAGCATCTTGGCGGCCGGGTCTATGCGCAGCTTGCGGTAATGGGCGATCGCCTTCTCGCCCCAGACGTAGGGATCGCCGCTGTCGTGGCGCAGGCCGTCGAACAGCTTGGCGAAGTAGAGGTCGAAGTCGGCGAGGAAGGCGTCCATGCCGACGACGTCGGTCAGCGCGATGCCGAGGTCGCCGCGGTATTCCTGCACCCAGGATTCCAGCGCCGCCTTCTGGAAGTCCCGGAGCCGCACGCCCAGCGCCTGGAAGGCCTGGAAGAATTCGTGGGCCATCGTGCCGATCGGCGTGATGCCGAGTTCGCGTGCCAGATAGACATTGCTGGTGCCGCGGAAGATCTGCGGCAGCGCGCGGTTCAGCCTCTCGACCACATGGGCCTGCCAGGCGCGGCTGAAGCGGCGGCGGGTGCCGAAATCGGCGATCAAGAGCGGGAAGCGCTGCTCCGGGGCCTCGTCGCGCAGGAAGCGTTCCAGCGTGGCGATCTTGGCTTCGAGCCGGCGATGGCCCTCGGCGCGCACCGCCTCGCTGTCCAGCGGATGGAAATACAGCTCGTTGACGATGGCCAGCACGAAGATTTCGAAGAACATCGCCTGCACCATCGGCCCCTTGATGCGGATCGCCAGCTGCTCGCCTTCCTCGCTGACACTGATGAAGCGGCGTTGCAGGTGGAACAGCTCCAGATAGTCGACGTAGTCGCTCTTGATGAAGCGCAGGCCGCGCAGATAATCCAGCTCGTCCTGGCTGAAGCGCAGCTCGCACAGCAGGTCCAGCTGGGCCTCCAGCTGGGCTTTCAGTTGCGACAGCGGCGTGTCCGGATGGTTGCGGCAGCGGAACTCGTACTCGCCGTGGGCGGCCGGGAACTGGTGCAGCACCACCTGCAGCATGGTGAACTTGTACAGGTCGGTGTCCAGCAGCGACCGGATGATGGGCGTGGTCTTGGGCATGGCGGCGCGTCTCAGGCGGCGTGGATCACGAAGATGGCCGGGCGCTTGTGCAGATCGGGCGGATTTTGCGGCCAGTCCTGCACGCGGTGGCTGACGATGGTCTGCGTCGGCAAGGTCAGATCGCAGGCTACCGCGAGCCGGGTCGACGGCGCCAGCGTTTCGCGCAGTTGCGCCAGCAGCGCGTTGTTGCGGTACGGCGTCTCGATGAACAGCTGGGTCTCGTCGTTCTTGCGCGAGCGCTGCTCCAGCTCCTTCACCAGCCTGGCTTTTTCCGCGGCGTCGACCGGCAGGTAGCCGTGGAAGGAGAAGCGCTGGCCGTTGGCGCCGCTGGCCATCAGCGCCAGCAGGATGGACGAGGGACCGATCAGCGGTTCGACGCGGATGCCGTGGCGGTGCGCCAGCGCCACCAGCTGGGCGCCGGGGTCGGCCACCGCCGGGCAGCCGGCCTCGGAGATCAGGCCGACGTCGTGGCCGGCCTGCAGAGGCGCCAGCAGCGCGGCGACGTCGGCCTGCTTGGTGTGCTCGTTCAAGGTGCTCATGGTAAGCTCGCGTATCGGCGTGGTCACGCCCAGCGCCTTCAAATGCTTGCGCGCGGTTTTTTCCGCCTCGACGACGAAATGGGCGATGTGGACGATTTTGGCGCGCTCGCCTTCCGGCAGCCAGGCGACGTTTTCGTCGCCGAGCGGCGCCGGGATCAGAAACAGGGTGCCGCTCATTGCAGCACCTCCACGCCTTCGTTGGCCAGCATGGTGATCAGCTGGAACAGCGGCACGCCGATCAGCGCGTTCGGATCGTCCGACTCCACTTTTTCCAGCAGCGCGCCGCCCAGGCCCTCGCTCTTGGCGCTGCCGGCGCAATGGAGCGCATCCGGCTCGCGGGTAAGATAATTGCGGATCTGGGCTTCTGTCAGCTGGCGCAGCGTGACGCGGGTGATGCCGACGCATTCCTGCAACCGGCCGCTGTCGCTGTTATGCAACGCCAGCGCGGAGTGGAAGACCACGGTGCGGCCGCTCATCCACTTCAGCATTTCCACGCCCTGTTCGAAGCCGCCGGGTTTGCCTATCTGCTTGCCATCCAGCAGAGCCACCTGATCGGAGCCTATGATCAGCGAGCCGGGATGCTTGCCGGCCAGCGACTGGGCCTTGGTGCGCGCCAGGCGCACCGCGGTTTCCAGCGCGGTTTCTCTGGGGAGGGGCGTTTCGTCGCAGACAGGTGGTTCGGCGCTGAAGGGCAGGCCCAGGCGGGCGATGATTTCTTGGCGGTAGCGGGAGGTGGAAGCCAGTACGATGTGCATGATTCGAGCCGGTTGATGGCAATGCCGAGCGCGCCATCCGGCCGCTCCGTCCTTGCCTTGTTTCTTTTGACAAATCAGGGGAGTGGATTGTAACATGCTGGGTTTATGTCTAAACCGATTTTGATCGACCCGCTCAAGTTCGCCCGGGAAGGGCGTTCGCAGTCCGGCCAAGTGCCGGTTTGCGAGCTGGACGAGCGCGTGCACAGCGACCTGTCGGATACCTCCGGCACGGTGTCGTATGAGCTCACAGGCTTTCGTGACGAGCTGCAGCGTTTTGCGCTGCGCATCCGTTTGACCGCGGATTTGCGAGTCACCTGCCAGCGCTGTCTGGACGGCATGCCGTTCAGCCTGGACACCGATTCGGTGCTCACGCTGTTTACCAGTCAGGAAAAGCTGGCCGAGGCCTGCGAGCTGAACGAGGAGCTGGATGCCGTTCTCGCCGAGCCCGAACTCGACGTAACTGCGCTGATCGAAGACGAAATCATCATGGGCTTGCCGCATTCGCCGAAACACGACGAATGTGGCGGGGATACTCTCTCGCTCGCCAAGGCTGACAAGCCCAACCCGTTTGCGGTGCTGGCGGCGCTTAAGAGACCCAAGTCCGAGTAACCCGGATTCGTATTAGAATCTACTTGAATTTCTTAGGAGTCGACCATGGCTGTTCAACAGAACAAAAAGTCCCCGTCCAAGCGCGGCATGCATCGTGCACACGATTTTCTGACGGCTCCGGCCCTGGCAGTTGAAGCCAGCACCGGCGAAGCCCACCTGCGTCACCACATCAGCCCGAACGGCTTCTACCGTGGTCGCAAGGTTGTGAAGACCAAGGGCGAGTAATCTCCCGCGTTTTCACTTCCTTTCCTTTTTTGGTAGGTACTTTTACCGCAATCGTTGATGACTATCACCGTCGCGGTTGATGCTATGGGCGGTGACGTTGGCCTCAAGGTTACCGTCCCGGCATCGATCCAATTCCTGCAAGACCACCCCGACACCCATCTGATTCTCGTAGGCGACCAGCCGGCCCTGGAGGCTGAACTGGCCCTGCACGCGGGCGCCGTGCGTGAGCGCATCCTCATCCAGCATGCCACCCAGGTGGTGGGCATGGACGAGGCGCCTCAGCTCGCCCTGAAGAACAAGAAGGACTCGTCGATGAGGGTGGCGATCAACCTGGTCAAGGAAGGCAAGGCGCAGGCCGCCGTGTCCGCCGGCAACACCGGCGCGCTGATGGCTACCGCCCGCTTCGTCCTGAAGACCATTCCCGGCATTGACCGTCCCGCCATCGCCAAGCTGCTGCCCAATGTCAAAGGCACTTCCTGCGTGTTGGACCTGGGCGCCAATGTTGATTGCACACCAGAACAACTGTTGCAGTTCGGCATCATGGGCGCCGAGCTGGTGGTCTGCCTGCAAGGCAAGACCAATCCTTCCGTCGGCCTGCTGAACATCGGCAGCGAGGATATCAAGGGCAACGACAACATCAAGAAGACTGCCGAGCTGTTGCGCCAGTCGGAGCTGAATTTCTACGGCAACGTGGAAGGCGACGACATCTGCAAGGGCACGACGGATGTGGTAGTCTGCGACGGTTTTACCGGCAATGTTGCGCTGAAGACAGCTGAGGGGCTGGCGCACATGTTCGCCGTTTTCCTGAAGGAAGAGTTCGGTCGCAGCTGGTGGACGCGCTTGTGCGCGCTGGCCGCGCTGCCGGTGCTGGCTCTCTTCAAGAAGCGCATCGATCCGCGCCGCTACAACGGGGCCAGCTTGCTGGGCCTGCGCGGCATCGTGGTGAAGAGCCACGGTGGGGCCGATGTCACAGGATTCCGTTACGCGTTGGCGCAGGCATGCGAGGAGGCCGGCTCCGACGTGATTGGTCACATTGCCGAACGGATTGCTAAACAATTAGACAATCTCAAGCAGTCCGAGGCAGAAGCGAACTGACAAACATGGGCTATTCCCGCATTCTCGGAACCGGCAGCTTCCTGCCGTCCCGAGTGCTCACCAATGCGCAATTGGCCGAGCGAGTGGATACCAGCGACGAGTGGATCGTAAGTCGCACCGGCATCCGCGCGCGCCATATTGCCGATGATCAGCACAAGACCAGCGATCTCGCGCTGAGGGCGGCGGAAGCCGCCATCGCCAGCGCCGGCATAGACAAGGGCGAGATCGACCTGATCATCGTCGCCACCACTACTCCCGACATGGTTTTCCCCAGCACCGCCTGCATTCTGCAGGAGAAGCTGGGTCTGCCCGGCATTCCCGCTTTCGACGTGCAGGCCGTTTGCGCCGGCTTCGTCTACGCGGTGGCCACCGCCAATGCCTATATCAAGAGCGGCATGGCGAAGAAGGCGCTGGTGATCGGCGCCGAAATCATGTCGCGGGTGCTCGATTGGGATGATCGTCGCACCTGCGTGCTGTTCGGCGACGGCGCCGGCGCCGTGGTGTTGGGCGTGTCCGACGAGCCCGGCATCCTGCATGCCAAACTGGCCGCCGACGGCCGTTACCAAGGCTTGCTGAATACGCCGGCGCAGATCTCCGGCGGCAAGATCCAGGGCATGCCGTATCTGCACATGGATGGCCCGGCGGTATTCAAGTTCGCCGTCAAGTCGCTGTCCGAGATCGCCGTCGCCACGCTGGCCGAGGCCGGAGTGGAGAAGTCGGCGGTGGACTGGCTGGTGCCGCATCAGGCCAATCTGCGCATCATCGAATCGACCGCCAAGCACCTGGGCCTGCCCATGGACAAAGTGATCGTCACGCTGCCGGAGCAGGGCAACACCTCGGCCGCGTCGATCCCGCTGGCGCTGGACGCCGCGGTGCGCGATGGGCGCATCCGCCGCGGCCAGACCGTCCTGCTGGAAGGCATAGGCGGCGGTTTCGCCTGGGGCGCGGCGCTGCTCATCTACTGATAAACCGGCGTCAAGTGGCGTTTTCGCCGTCCAATCGCCGCCGATGACAACATTTGTTGCATGGCGGGCTTGGCAGCGGGCGTCGCTTTGCGTCATGCTTTGCGTCGAATTCACGTGGAGTCGACTATGGCTTTTGCATTTCTTTTCCCGGGGCAGGGCTCGCAGAGCCTGAAAATGATGGACGGCTTCGCCGACCTGCCCGTGGTGCAGCATACTTTCGAGGAAGCATCGGACACGCTGTCCGTCGACCTGTGGGCAATGCTGCAGGCCGATAGCGCCGATGCCATCAACGCCACCGTCAATACCCAGCCCATCATGCTCGCCGCCGGCTATGCCGCCTATCTGGCCTGGCAGGAGCTGAACGGCAAGCAGCCGTCCGTCGTGGCCGGCCACAGCCTGGGCGAATATACCGCCCTGGTGGCGGCTGGCGCCTTGCCGTTCGCCGAAGCGGTGAAGCTGGTGCGCCTGCGCGCCGAGGCGATGCAGCAGGCGGTGCCTGCCGGAACCGGCGCGATGGCCGCCATTCTCAACCTGTCCGACGACGACATCCGCGCCGCCTGCGTGGAGGCCGCCGACGGCGAGGTGGTGGAGGCCGTCAATTTCAATTCGCCGGGCCAGGTGGTGATCGCCGGCAACAAGGGCGCCGTCGAGCGCGCGATGGAGCTGTGCAAGGCTCGCGGCGCCAAGCGCGCGCTGCCGCTGCCGGTGTCGGTGCCGTCGCATTGCTCGCTGATGCGACCGGCTTCCGAGCAACTGGCGGCCGCGCTGGCCGAGGTTCATCTCAATGCGCCCGCAATACCCGTATTGCATAATGCCGATGTTGCCAGTTATGGTGACGCTGAGCGGATCCGCGACGCGCTGATCCGTCAGCTGTACATGCCGGTTCGCTGGACCGAAACCATCCAGAAGCTGGCTGCCGATGGCGTGACGCTGATGGCCGAGTGCGGTCCGGGCAAGGTGCTGGCCGGCCTGGCCAAACGCATAGACGGCAACGTCAAGTGCCTGGCGCTGACCGACCGCGCGGCGCTGGAAGCCGCGCGCGAGGCGCTGGCCTGATCGACATTCCGGCGGCCGGCCCCGCGGCGGGCCGCCATCGTCCCTTCGGCGCGAGCCGGGCGGGGCGTTGACAACAAGGAGACACATTGATGAGTCTGCAAGGCAAAGTGGCGCTGGTGACCGGCGCCTCGCGCGGCATAGGCGCGGCGATCGCCGACGCGCTGGCCGCCGAGGGCGCCGTCGTGATCGGCACCGCCACGTCGGAATCCGGCGCGGCCGCCATCCATCAGCGGCTGTCCGCCGCCGGCGGCGCCGGCCGCGTGTTGGACGTCACCGGGCAGGGCGCCGTCGAGGCGCTGATCGAATTGGTGGAGCAGGAGTTCGGCGCGGTGGCGATTCTGGTCAATAATGCCGGGATCACTCGCGACGGCCTGTTGATGCGGATGAAGGACGACGATTGGGACGCCATCATGGACACCAATCTGAAGTCGGTGTTCAAGACATCGAAGGCAGTGATGCGCGGCATGATGAAGGCCCGCAGCGGCCGCATCATCAACATCGCCTCGGTGGTCGGCGCGATGGGCAATGCCGGCCAGGCCAACTACGCGGCCGCCAAGGCCGGCATCATCGGCTTCACCAAGTCGATGGCGCGCGAGGTCGGCAGCCGCAACATCACCGTCAACTGCGTGGCGCCGGGCTTCATCGACACCGATATGACCCGCGCGCTGCCGGAAGCGCAGCGCGAGGCGCTGGTGGGCCAGATTTCTCTGGGCCGCCTCGGCGACGCCAGTGATATCGCCGACGCCGTCGTGTTTCTGGCGTCGGACCGCGCGGCCTACATCACCGGGCAGACCCTGCATGTGAATGGCGGGATGCTGATGCCTTGAGGCCAGTCGCCGCCATAGCAAGATTTAGGTAGGCTGCTCTAATTTTTTTTTGTAGAATACCGGGGTTTTGTGATCCCGAATCAGAAAGGTCAAGGGTTTAACCAAATGGAAAACATCGAACAGCGCGTCAAGAAGATCGTTGCCGAACAACTGGGCGTGAACGAAGCCGAGATCAAGATCGAAAGCTCTTTCGTTGACGATCTGGGCGCGGACTCCCTGGATACCGTCGAGCTGGTGATGGCGCTGGAAGAAGAGTTCGAGTGCGAAATTCCGGACGAAGAGGCCGAGAAGATCACGACCGTTCAGCAAGCCGTCGACTACGTCACTGCCAACCTGAACAAGTAATCCCCGTTTTCGGGACCAGGACCTCTGCCCGGTGTTGCTTCGGCTCGCCTGCAGAGGTTCTTTTGTTAAGAGAATTCCAAACGTGCGTTTGAATCGCTTGCAGGTTCGCGACGCGCGTCCGGCTTCACCGGGAGACTGCCCTCCCATCTCTCACGGGGATTCTTCGTGTCCAAACGCAGAGTAGTAGTCACCGGCCTGGGGCATGTGTCTCCGGTCGGCAACGATGTCGCCACCGGCTGGGCCAATCTGTTGGCCGGCAAGAGCGGCATAGCCAGGATCACTCGTTTCGACGCCAGCGACATGGCTTGTCAGATCGCCGGCGAGGTCAAGGACTTCGACATCGGCCAGTACATCTCGCCGAAGGAAGCGCGTCGCAGCGACTTGTTCATCCACTTCGGCATCGCCGCGGCCCTGCAGGCCGTCGCCGACTCCGGACTGGACGACATCTCCGATCTGGACAAGACGCGTGTCGGCGTCAACATCGGTTCCGGCATCGGCGGCCTGCCGCTGATCGAGGATACCGGCGTGGCGTTGATGGAGGGCGGTCCGCGCAAGATCGGTCCGTTCTTCATTCCGGGCTCGCTGATCAACCTGATCGCCGGCCAGGTGTCCATCCTGAAGGGCTACCAGGGGCCGAGCTACGGCATCGTGTCCGCCTGCACCACCGGCGCGCACTGCATCGGCGACGCCGCTCGCCTGATTCAGTACGGCGACGCCGACATCATGGTGGCCGGCGGCGCCGAGGGCGCGGTTTCGCGCCTGGGCATCGGCGGTTTCGCCGCGATGAAGGCGATGTCCACCCGCAATGACGATCCGGAAGCCGCTTCCCGTCCGTGGGACAAGGGGCGCGACGGTTTCGTGATGGGCGAGGGCGCCGGCGTGCTGGTGCTGGAAGAATACGAGCACGCGGTCAAGCGCGGCGCCAGAATCTACGCCGAGCTGATCGGCTTCGGCATGAGTTCCGACGCGCACCACATCACCGCGCCGAGCGCCGAGGGCCCGGCCCGCGGCGTAGCCAACGCGCTGCGCGACGCCGGCATCAACGGCGACGCGGTGCAGTACGTCAACGCGCACGGCACGTCCACTCCGCTGGGTGACGCCAACGAGACCACCGCGCTGAAGATCGCCTTCGGCGACCATGCCAAGAAGCTGGTGGTCAACTCCACCAAGTCGATGACCGGCCACCTGCTGGGCGGCGCCGGCGGTGTGGAGGCGATCTACACCATTCTGGCGATCCACAATCAGGTGTCGCCGCCGACCATCAATATGGTCGAGCAGGATCTGGAGTCCGGTTGCGATCTGGATTACGCGGCCAACACCGCGCGCGACATGAAGATCGAGGTGGGCATTTCCAACTCCTTCGGCTTCGGCGGCACCAACGGCACCCTGGTGTTCAAACGGGTCTGATCGCCTCCGCGGGCGATTGACAGTGCGAACCGCTGCGTTACACTCGCAGCGGTTTTCTTTTTTTCGCCGCCGCTCAAGGCGGGCGGCGAGGTTGCAAATCAGTGCCGGGCCTTGCCGGCCCAGGACGGCGGATGTTTACCCAGAAACTCGATTTCATTCCCGATCTGCTGGCGCTGCATGCCGCAGACCGCGAGCACTTTCCCTACCTGATGCAGTCGTCCGGCGACGGCGGCTGGGACATGCTGTTGATGCAGAGCGAGCGGCGCCTGTTCTCCGGCGGCGAGGGACAGGCCTTTTTCGACGAGGTGCGCGGCTTCCGGCCGCAGCCGGTGTCCAATCCGCACGGCCTGCCCTTTGTCGGCGGCTGGTTCGTTTACCTGGCCTACGATTTGCTGTCGGAATTCGAGCCGCATGTGCCGGCCGCCTTGCCGGACAGCTTCCCGCTGGCGGTGTGGGCGCGCGCGCCGGCCGCGGTGCTGGTGGACCGCGCGAAGCGCGAGGCCTGGCTGGTCGGCGAGACGGCCGACGACTGGCACGCGCTGGAGCGTCTGGTGGCGGCCAGGCCGGCCTTCGACCCCAGGCCGGTGGCGCTGGCCGGATTGGAGGAAGACCCGCCCGAGTGGTATACCGACGCGGTGCGGCGGCTGAAGCGCTACATCTACGACGGCGACGTGTTCCAGGTGAATATCTCGCGCGGCTGGCGCGCGCAGCTGGCCGGGGAGCTGAGCGCGCCCGATCTGTATGCCGCGCTGCGCCGCGCCAATCCGGCGCCGTTCTCGGCGCTGGCCGATTTCGGCGACGCGCAGATCGTCAGCTCGTCGCCGGAGCGGCTGGTGCGGGTGCGGGACGGTTGGGCCGAGACCCGGCCGATCGCCGGCACCCATCCGCGTTCGAAGGACCCGGCCGAGGACGCCGAGCTGAAGAAGCGGCTGATCAGCAGCGTCAAGGAGCGCGCCGAGCACGTGATGCTGATAGACCTGGAACGCAACGACCTGGGTCGGATCAGCCGGCCGGGCACCGTCGAGGTCAACGAGCTGATGGCGGTGGCCAGCTACGCCTACGTCCATCACATAGAATCCAATGTCCGCGGCCAGCTGCGCGACGACGTCGCGCCGGTCGACGTGCTGCGCGCGCTGTTCCCCGGCGGCACCATCACCGGCTGTCCCAAGGTGAGGACGATGCAGATCATCCGCGAACTGGAGAACAGCGCCCGCCGCGCCTATACCGGCAGCCTCGGCTACCTGAACCGCGACGGCACGATGGACTTCAACATCCTGATCCGCACCTTCATGCAGGAAGGGAGCAAGCTGCGTTTCCGCGCCGGCGGCGGCATCGTCGCTGATTCGGATCCCGAGCGCGAATTGATGGAAACCCGCCACAAGGCGCGCGGCCTGCTCAGGGCGCTGGGCGTGGAGCAGGCCTGATGGCGATGCTGGTCAACGGCCTGCCGGGCGAGTCGGTGTCGGCGCTGGACCGCGGCTTCAACTACGGCGATGGCGTGTTCCGCACCATGCAGCTGCGCCATGGCCGGCCGTGGATGTGGCGCTGGCAGTACGCGCGGCTGGCCGACGACGCGGCGCGGCTGGCGCTGACGCTGCCGGACGAGCAGCAGCTGCTGGACGAGTTGATGGCGCTGGGGCGGGAGTACCCGTTGGCGGTGGGCAAGATCGTGATCAGCCGCGGCGTCGGCGCGCGCGGCTACGCGATGACCGGCGCCGGCGCGCCGACGCGCATCGTGTCGGTGACGCCGTGGGACGGCTATCCGGCCGAATGCGGCGAGCGGGGCGTGACCGCGCGCTGGTGCGAATTGCGCCTGTCGCTGCAGCCGCGCTTGGCCGGCGTCAAGCACCTGAACCGGCTGGAGAGCGTGCTGGCGCGTTCCGAGTGGAGCGATCCGGCGATACGGGAGGGCCTGCTGCTGGATCAGGACGGCTGGCTGGCCGAGGGCACGATGAGCAATGTCTATCTGCTGCGGGACGGGGAGATCCAGACGCCCTTGCTCGATCGCTGCGGCGTGAACGGCGCCGTTCGGGATTGGTTGACAGGCAATGTTTCGAATTTCGGACTGAAATTTTCTGAAAAGCGACTTTCCGCCGCCGATCTGATTGACGCTGAGGCGGCCTTTCTCTCCAATAGCCTGATCGGCATCTGGCCGCTGGCCCGCCTGGGCGAGCGAGTCTGGCTGTCTTCACCTTTGCTGCAGGCATTGCGGCAAGCCTTACTACAACAAGCCTGATGCATGGCGCCGGGGAACGTCGGCGCGATGTTCCGCTTGCCGCGCCGGCCGGCCCCTTCCATCTTCCGAATCGACCCGATCGCGCCGGAGCGGACGGGTTTTGTCCGGCGTCGCGCCAAGCGCGGCGGGCTGGATAACCCGGAAGAGGTTGCCTGTGAAATTGATCCTGAAACTGCTGGCCGGCATGGCGGTCGGCCTGCTGCTGGGCCTGTACGCGCCCGGTCCGCTGCTGACGCTGCTGCTGACCTTCAAGGGTTTGTTTAGCCAGTTCATCGGCTTCATGATCCCGTTGATCATCGTGTTCTACATCATGAGCGGCATCGCCGCGCTGGAGACCGGCTCCGGCCGCATGCTGGGCTGGACCGTCGGCCTGGCCTATGCGTCCACCGTGCTGTCAGGCGCGCTGGCTTTCGCCGCGGCGTCGACCCTGCTGCCGCAATGGCTGGGCGCGGCCGCCGCGGTGCCGGCCGCCGCGGCCAAGCTGTCCCCGCTGTTCAAGCTGGAGATCAAGCCGCTGTTCGATGTGATGACGGCGTTGATGCTGGCCTTCGTCTTCGGCCTGGGCATCGTCGCCACCGGCGCGGCGCGCTTGCGCGAGATCGCCGAGCAGGGCAAGGACATCGTCGAGATGGTGCTGGCGCGCGTGCTGGTGCCGTTGCTGCCGGCTTACATCGCCTGCGAATTCGCCGACATGGCCGCCGCCGGCACCGCCTTCGCCACGCTGAAGACTTTCGGCGTGGTGCTGCTGATGGCCATCGGCCTGCACTGGCTGTGGCTGGCCGCGCTGTACGGCGCCAGCGGCGCCTTGTTGGGCCGCAATCCGCTGTCGCTGCTGCGCGCGATGCTGCCGGCCTATTTCACCGCGCTGGGCACGATGTCGTCGGCGGCCACGATACCGGTGGCGCTGCGCTCGGCCGGCAATATGAAGGTCTCGCCGCCGGTGGTGAATTTCGTGATGCCGCTGTGCGCCACCATCCACCTGTGCGGTTCCACCATCACCCTGGTCAGCTGCGCCACCGCGGTGATGTTGATGAGCCATGGTCTGGAAGTACCGGGCTGGGACGTGATGCTGCCCTTCATCCTGTTGTTGGGCGTGACCATGGTGGCTGCGCCGGGCGCGCCCGGCGGCGGCGTGATGTCGGCGTTGGGCATCCTGTCCAGCGTGCTGGGTTTCCCGGAAGCCAGCCTGGCGCTGATGATCGCCCTCTATCTGGCCCAGGACAGCTTCGGCACCGCCTGCAATGTGGCCGGCGACGGCGTGGTCGCGCTATGGGTCGATCGCCTGTCCGGCCGGACCAAGGCGCCGGCCGGCGAAACGGCCGCGCAGCGCGTTTGATGGTGATTTGTTAAGCAGAACAAGTGATTTGGGGCGACCGGCGGTGGCGGGTATATTCCATCCCTTACCGTTTTCCTTTCCCGCGGGGTTAGAGCCTGTTCACGATCTTTTTGCGGCATCGGCGGTTTTCTGCCGGATGCAGGGCGCGGAAAACGGCTCGCCGCAGTGTCGCTCACTGCAAGAGACGTTTGACAACGCCATGCGCCGGCAGAAGGCGGCCCCGAAGGGCAGCCCATCGCAGGAGGTCATCTGCCGCGTTGTCGGGCTAGGCCTTGGAATCACCAAGGCCTACGCCCTCCGCCTTGCATCTGGCCTCCTGCGTTGGGCTGCGCTGCTCGCAAAAAGATCGTGAACAGGCTCTTAAGGCGCAAGGTTTCGGTTTCTCTCGTTAGTCGTGTTTTTTGGCCGGGCTCTCGCCCGGCCTTTTTCTTGTCGTAGCCGCAAAGAGACTTCGAGCAGGCGCTTATATCTGTTGGAACCATTCCTCGTGAACCGGCATCGTCAAGTCGCGACGCCGCCGCGCCGGCAGCCAGGCGGCGCGGAAGGCCTCGCGGTCGACGATGTCGGAATAGACCTCCATCCAGGTGTCGGCGTCGTCGCAGCGGCGCAGCAGCTGGCCCGGCCAGCCGGCGGCGGCCAGTTCGGCCTGCAGCGCCGCCAGCCGCCCGCGGACGGCGTCGTGGTCGGATTCGATCTTGAAATAGCAATACAGCGTGGCGGTCATCGCGTTCTCCGGACGGCGGGCTGGCCTGGTCGGCAAAATTGTTTATGATAGACCTTCGCGCCGCGCCGGTGGCGGAACAGCAAAGGGGGAGCAGGTGCAGCAGCAGATAGACACGCTGGTGGTGGCGGGCGTCGGCCTGATCGGCGGCTCGTTCGCGCTGGCGCTGAAGCGCGCGGGCCGGGTGAAGACCGTGATCGGCGTCGGCCGCACGCTGGCCAATCTGGGGAAGGCGCTGGCGCTGGGCGTGGTCGACGAGATCAGCCAGGACATCGCCGCCGTCGCGCATCGCGCCGACGTGGCGCTGCTGGCGTCGCCGGTGGGCCAGATGGGCGCGTTGATGGCGGCGCTGGCGCCGGGCCTGAGGCCGGGCGCCGTGGTCACCGACGGCGGCAGCACCAAGAGCGATGTGGCGGCGCTGTACCGCCAGCACCTGCCCGGACATCTGCGCTGGTGCGTGCCGGCCCACCCGATCGCCGGTTCCGACCTGTCCGGCGCGGCCGCCGCGCAATACGGCCTGTACGAAAACCGCCGCGTGGTGCTGACGCCGCTGGAGGAGACGCTGCCTCAGGCGGCGGACACGGTGGCCGGCTTGTGGCGGGCCTGCGGCGCCGAGATCCATGCGATGAGCGCGGCCGAGCACGACGCGGTGTTCGCCAGCGTCAGCCATCTGCCGCATTTGCTGGCCTTCGCCTATGTCGACCAGGTGGCGGCTAGGGCCGACGCCGAGCGCTGTTTCGATTTCGCCGCCACCGGCTTTCGCGATTTCACCCGCATCGCCGGCAGCCATCCGGAGATGTGGACCGACATCAGCCTGGCCAACCGCGACGCGCTGCTGGCCGAACTGGCCGATTACCGCGCCGGTCTGGATCGGATGGCCGCCTTGCTGGAAGCCGGCGACGCCGCCGGCCTGAACCGGCTGTTCGGCGAGGCGCGCGCCGCGCGCACGCGCTGGCACCAGCAATTCCTCCGGAGAGGATAGCGAATGAGCGGCAAAGTGGTCTTGATCACCGGCGGCACGCGCGGGATAGGCGCGGCCGCCACGCGATTGCTGGTCGCCGCCGGCTGGCGGGTGGCCGCCAACTACCATTCGGACGAGGCCAGCGCGGCCGCGCTGAAGGACGAGCTGGGGGAGGCGGTGCAGCTGTTCCGCGCCGACGCGTCCGAGGAGAAGGCCGTCGTCCGCCTGTTCGACGACGCGATGTGCCATTACGGCCGGCTGGACGGCCTGGTCAACAACGCCGGCGTCACCGCGCCGATGAGCCGGCTGGAGGACTACAGCGCCGAGCGGGTGGAGCGGGTATTGCGCGTCAATGTGCTGGGCCCGGTGCTGTGCTGCCGCGAGGCGGTGCGGCGGATGTCCACGCGCCATGGCGGCGACGGCGGCGCCATCGTCAATGTCTCGTCCGCCGCGTCGCGGCTGGGCTCCGCCGGCGAATACATCGATTACGCCGCCAGCAAGGGGGCGATCGACACGCTGACCCTGGGTCTGGCGCGCGAAGTGGCGGAAGAGGGCATACGCGTCAACGCGGTGCGCCCAGGTTTGATCGCAACCGACATCCACGCCGCCAGCGGCGAGGCGGGCAGGGTGGCCCGACTGGCGCCGACGGTGCCGATGCGGCGTGGCGGCCGGCCGGACGAGGTGGCCGAGGCCATCGTCTGGCTGCTGTCCGACGCGGCCTCGTTCTGCACCGGCAGCCTGCTCGACGTGTCGGGCGGGCGCTAGCCCCCGGCGACGCTGGCCAGGAAGTTGGCCACCAGCGGCGAGTCGTCGTCGCGGCGGGTGGCGATGCCCATGGCCAGATAGGCGCCGTCGTCGGACAGCGGCACATAGCGCACCGCCGGTATCTGCACGCATTCGAGAGGAGAGGGCAGGATGGCGATGCCGACGCCGGCCGCCACCAGGCCGATCTGGGTGATCGCCTCGCCCGCCTCCTGCACCATTCTCAATTCCAGGCCGTTCTGCAGCGCCAGCTGGCGCACCACGTCGCTGAGGCCGGAACCGGATCCGCGCGGGTAGCCGATCAGCGGCTCGCCGGCCAGCCGGTTCAGCGCCAGCGTTTTTTCCGCGGCCAGCGGATGGACGCTGGGCACCACCGCCAGCAACCGGTCGCGATGCAGTTCCTCCACTCGGATCAGCGGGCTGGGCGCCGGGCCGTTGAAGCGGACGAAGCCCAGGTCCAGCTGGCGGCGTTCCAGCGCGTCGAATTGGCCGGCGGTGAACATTTCGCTCAGCGTCAGCCTGACCGCGGGGTAGTCGCGACGATAATGCTGCAAGCTGTGGTGCAGGATGGGCGTCAGCGGTAATGAGGAGGTGAAGCCGATGCGCAGCTCGCCGGTCTCGCCGTCGGCGGCGCGGCGCACGGCGGCGGCCGCCGCCGCGCTGTCGGCCAGGATCTGTCTTGCGCGCGGCAGCAGTTGCAAGCCGGCGGAGGTCAGCTCCACCTTGCGCTGGTGCCGGCGGAACAGCGGCGCGCCCAGCTCCGCTTCCAGCGCCTGGATCTGCTGGCTCAGCGGCGGTTGGCCGATATGCAGCCGCTCGGCGGCGCGGGTGAAGTGCAGTTCCTCGGCGACGGCGACGAAATAGCGCAGGTGGCGCAGCTCCATTTGATACTTTTAAAGTATTAATCTTGCCTGAAATATATATTGGACCGTAGTAATGGCCAAGCCTAAGCTGATGGTGTCGCAAGCTTCATCGAGATTTTCGCCGTGTCCGCCCAAGTCCCCGTCGCGTCCTTGTCCCCGATTCCCGCCCCCGCCGCGCCGGCCGGCAAGCTGCATGCCGGCACGCCGGCCTTCCGCGCCACCGCGCGCGCGATGTTCGTCGGCGGCTTCTGCACCTTCGCGATGCTGTACGGCACCCAGCCGCTGATGCCCTTGTTCGCCCACGACTTCGGCCTGACGCCGGCCGCCGCCAGCGGCGTGGTGTCGATGTCCACCGGCGCGCTGGCGCTCAGCCTGATCCCGGCCAGCCTGCTGTCCGACCGCTTCGGCCGCCGCGAACTGATGAACGCGGCGCTGGCGCTGGCGTCCTTGCTGATGCTGTCGTCGGCCTTCGTCGGCGGCTTCGGCGCCTTCCTCTTGCTGCGCGCGCTGTTCGGCATCGTGCTGGCCGGCCTGCCGGCGGTGGCGATGGCCTATCTGAGCGAGGAGGTCGACGGCAAGTCGCTGGGCCACTCGATGGGCCTCTACATCGCCGGCAACGCGCTGGGCGGCATGTGCGGCCGTTTCCTGGCCGCGGTGCTGGCCGATCACTTCGGCTGGCGCGGCGCGGTGCTGGCGCTGGCCTTGATCGGCTGCGCCGGCGCCTGGCTGTTCTGGCGCAGCTTGCCGCCGTCGCGCCATTTCCAGCCGAGGCGGCACGACTTCGCCCGGATGCGGAGCGAGCTGGCCGCGATCGCCGGCGACGGCGGCCTGCCGTGGCTGTTTCTGGCCGCCTTCCTGCTGATGGGCTGCTTCGTCAGCCTGTACAACTACCTGGGCTTCCGCCTGCTGGCGCCGCCGTTCAATCTGAGTCAGAGCCTGCTGGCGCTGGTGTTCTCGCTGTACGTGGTCGGCATCTGGGCCTCGGCCTGGGTCGGCAGGCTGTCGGACCGGCTGGGCCGCCGCAATGTGCTGTGGCTGATGGTGGCCGCGATGCTGGCCGGTCTGGCGCTGACGCTGGCCGACAGCCTGTGGCTGCTGGCGCCGGGCATCGCGCTGTTCACTTTCGGCTTCTTCGCCGCCCATTCCGTCGCCAGCAGCTGGGTCGGGCTGCGCGCGCGCCGGGGCCGGGCGCTGGCGTCGGCCTTGTATCTGAGTTGCTACTACCTCGGCTCCAGCCTGTACGGTTCGGTGTCCGGCCTGATGTGGGGCTATGGCGGCTGGCCCGGCGTCGCGCTGGCGCTGACGGCCGGCCTGGCCTTGCTGCTGGCGGCCGCGCTGTGGCTGCGCAGACTGCAGCCGCTGCCGGCGGCCTAGCCGCCCGTCGCTTCGCGCGCGATGGCCTCCACCAGGTCCATCACCCGCGAGCTGTAGCCCCATTCATTGTCGTACCAGTACATCAGCCTGGCATGGCGTTGATGCTGCACGGCGGTCCAGCGCTGATCGACGATGGCGGAGTAGTGGCTGCCGCGGTAGTCGTTGGATACCAGCGGCTCGCTGCCATTGCGCAGAATCGGCAGCGTCTGGCGCTGCTCGGCCTGGCGCAGCAGGGCATCCAGCTCGCGCGCGCCGGTCGGCCTCTCCAGCTCCACATCCAGCACGGCGGAGCAGACGATATTGGTGGGCACCCGGTAGGACAGCGCCTGCAGCTTTTGCGACAGGCCGGGCAGCACCGCGTCGGCGGCCTGCAGCGCGCTGGTGGTCTTGGGGATCAGGTTGCCGACGGCGGCGCGGCCCAGCGCGAAGTGCGACTGCAGCGCGTCGATGCCGGCGGTCAGCGCCGGTCCGTCCTGCAGGCGCTGCTGGCCCAGCCACGGATGCAGCGTCAGCAGATAGCCGCGCGCGATGCCGAAATGCCGTTGCAGCAGCGCGGCGACCGGCGCCAGCGCCACGGCGTCGCAGATGCTGGTGGCCAGGCGGCGCTGCCGGCGCGGATCGAAGGCGTGCTCGTTGACGCCGAACACCACGGTGGAAACCTCGGGGTGCGAGACCGCGTGGGTAGTGACGGTCCAGCCGGAAAACGCCCGCCAGGCGGCCAGCCGCGCCGGGTTGCCGATGTCGCCGGAGGCGTCGATCAGCACGTCGATTCCGTGCTCCAGCCACGGCGCGGCGGTGACGTCGGCGCAATGCGACAGCGCGATGGCCTGTTCGCCGACGGTCAGCCGCCGGCTGGCGAAGCCTATCCGCTCCGGCAGCGGGCCGTGGATGGAGTCGTATTTCAGCAGATAGGCCAGATTGGCGGCATCCTGCTGCACGTCGTTGATCAGCACCAGGTCGAACAACTGGCGCTGCTGGTTGATGCGGAACAGGGTGCGGCCGATCCGGCCCAGTCCGTTCAGGCCGACTTTCAGTTTTCTCATCGAGATTTTCCTGCGAGGGTGGCGACGTTTTTAGTCGAATTGCAGATCCTTGGCGCGGGCGAAGGCTTCGTAGATGAAGGGCATTTCGAAGCCGCGCCGTCGTAGCGCCGACTGGCGGATGGACACCATCGATTCCTTGCCGGCCATTACCGGCAGCCGGGCGATCGGCGTGCCCCGCGTCAGCGCATAGGCCATCCGGGCCGCTTCCCAGCCCTGCTCGTAACCGGCGGTGGCCACCGCCATCATCGCGCCGTCCTGGGTGGCGGCGGTGCTCAGGCCCAGCACCGGAATCTTGGCGTTGCGCTCGGTCCAGCCCATCACTTCAGCCGCGGGCACGAATGCCTTGGCGCCGGGTTCGCGCCGCAGCTGGCGGTAGTCGCTGACCAGGATGAAATCGGCCACGGCGGGCGCGCGCAGCACCAGCGTCTTCCAGTCGTCGAAGGTGTCGGCGCTCAGCGGCGGCACCCAGCGGATGTAGCGCCATTTGTCCAGGTAGTCGCGGTATTCGAACAGGCCGGCGGCGAAGTCGAACGACTTGTCTCCTATCAGCAGCGAGCGCGGTTTGTCCGGGCCGCCGCCGATATCGCCCCATAGCGTGCGCAGCGTGTCGTCGACGGCGCGCAGCGGCTTGCGCTCCAGAATGCCGGTGACGTTGTCCGCCTTGTCGTAGCCGTAGGCCTGCGGACGGCTGTTGACGCCGGCGAACACGATCTTCAGCCGGGCGTCGCCGCGGTAGCGCGTGCCGACCAGTTGCTGGGCGATGTCGTCGAGCAGAATGATCACGTCCGGCTTCCAGCGCGCGATCGCGTTGACGGCGCCGGCGGCGGCGGCGCGGCGGAAGTCGTCGTCCTGGTGGCGTTTCAGGTCCAGATAATGCCAGCGCAGCGAGACTTCCGGATGCCGGTCGAAGAAGCGGTTCAGGCCTTCGTTCTCTTCCTTGACCCAGCTGTAGTCGGCGTCGTAGCTGTGGATGATCAGGATGCGGGCGCTGTGGAGCTTGTGCGCGACGACCAGCGCGGCGAAGCCGAGCGCGAAGGCGAATTTGGCGGCGAGGAGCAGGCGCTTGATCATACGATGTTCAGCCAGGACCAGAAGGGAAGGGAGACGAACAGGGTCAGCGCGCGCGCCAGCGTCATCGCCAGGTTGTAGCGCAGCAGCAGGCTGCGGTCGTAGCCGGTCGGCGCCGCCAGCTGGCCGTCCAGGTACAGGTGGTATGGCGACTGGTACGGAAACTGGTAGGCCTCGCACATGGTCAGCACGGCGAAGCCTATCAACCATTGCGACACCCCGGCGGCCTGCGCCAGCGGCAGCAGCAGCGTCAGCAGCAGGATTTCGGCCACCAGTTCCGGCAGCGCCAGCCGCAGCAACACGCAAGCCGGACACAGCAGGGCCAGGAAGGCGGGCAGATCGGACTTCATCAAGGCGCCCAGGCCGCCCAGCGAGGCGGCGATCTGGCCGTCTATGCCGGTGATGTCCATGATGGGCGCCCAGGAAAGGATGGCGCCGACGAAGATCAGCGCCGACCAGTCCACGCGCTGGTTCAGGTCTTCGTTGCGCAAGGCGCCGAACAGCAGCAGGGCCACCAGGACGGCCAGCGCCAGCCACGGGATGTCCACCCTGTGGTAGGGCGCGCTCAGCGTGCCGATCAGGATCAGGCCGATGGCGGCCAGCGCGCCCCATTCCGTCCGGCTCATCGGTCCCGGCGTCCCGGCCCGCCGCTGCGGCAGAGTATCCGGCATCCCCGGCGGCGCCGGATAGCAGAACAGCAGCCGCATCGTCGCGAAATGCGCCGCCAGCAGCAGCGCGCCGGCCAGCGAGGCCGCGCACAGCCACGGCAGCCAGTCGAAGGCGAACTGGGTCTGGCTGTCGAGCAGGCCGAATGCCAGCAGATTGGCCGGCTTGCCGGTCAGGCAGACCGCCGCCGCCAGGCTGACGCCGCCGACGGCGCTGGCGAACAGGCCGGCCGCGGCGTCGCGGCGCTTGCCGCCGGCGTCCACCAGCATGGACAGGAACGGCGCGACGATGGCGCCGCGCGCCAACTGCGACGGTATCAGCGGCGTCAGCGCCAGGCCGTACAGGCACAGGCCGGCCTGCCGCCAGCCCGGGGTGTCCGGCACCTGGCGCAGCATCCACAGCGAGACGCGGCGGGTCAGTCCGGATTTGGTCATCAGCGCGCCGATCGCGAACACGCTCAACAGCATGAAAAAGCCGTTGGAGGCGAAGCCGGCGGCGGCCACCGAGGCCGGCGCGATGTCGAACAGGATGACGGCCAGCAGCGCGAACAGCGCCGGGACGAAGGCCGGCACCAGCTTGAATATCCACATGGCCGAGGTTCCGGCCAGAATGCCGATGAAGACGGCGCCGTCGTGCGGCGTTCCCTGCCGCAGCGCGCACCACCAGGCCAGCGGCGGCATGGCGATGGCCGTCAGCCAGCCGGCCAGCTCCAGCCAGGCGCGCTGGTTTTCAGAAAGATGATTGTCGTCGGGAATGGGCATCGTGATGGTCTGAGAGGTTGGGAATGGCGTGCCGGCCGGGCTCAGTCGAGCTCCACCTTTTCGCCGCGGAACCAGCGCCGCGCCAGCAGCAGCGCCGACATCAGCGACGCCAGCAGGCCGCCCAGCGACTTGGCCTTCTCGAAGTTCTCGCGCGAGATCAGCGGGCTGTCGCGCTCGAGAAAGGCCTGGGCGCCGCGCGCCAGCGGAAAGCCGGAGGGCAGCGTCAGCTGCGCCTCGTCGAACTTGATCTTCATCCGCACCGCCATCGCCGGGCTGTACAGCGCCTGCAGCAGCTGGTATTCGGCCTTGGCGTCCACCTCGTCGTTGGCCAGCAGATGCAGATTGACGCCGGCGGTGCGCAGCGGCCGGGGCGGCACCGCCGGCGCCGCGCCGTAGAGGAAGGCGGGGATCTCGGCCGCGGCCGCCCAGCTGAGCCGGCTGGACGGCGTGGCGGGGAAGGGCAGATCTATCATCCGGTAGCCGCGCTGACGGACCAGGAAGTCGGCCAGCATCGACGGCAGATAGGAGGCGGTGGCGACGGCGTCCGGCAATTGCTCGGCAGGCAGCGTCATCAGCTCCTCCTGCGGCAGATTGCTTTCCAGGTAGTCGCGGTCGGCGCGCAGGCCGGCGAAGGCCAGCAGCTGGCGGGCGTTGTCGCTCCATTGCTTGCCGCGTTCGCCCAGATCGATGCGCCGGCCCTTCAGCTCGGCCAGCTGGTCGATGCCGGGCCGGGTCAGCAGGTGCACCAGTTCCGGCGGGATGGCGGCCAGTTGGGTCACGTGCCGGTAGCGGCCGGGCGCGCCGGCCTGGACGAAGGCGAGGTCGATCTGATGGCGGTCCAGCTGTTCCAGCGTTTGTTCGGCGTCCAGCGCCGGCTGGATCCGCAGCGTCAGGCCGTGCCTGGCGGCTTCTTCCTGCAGCATGCGGGTCAGGAACTGCCGGTTGCTGACCACCTCGCTGCCGGCGATGCGCAGCACCGCGCGTCGCGGCATCACGTCGAGCAGAAAACCCAGCGCGATCGCCGCCAGCGTCGCCAGCAGGCAGGCGGCGAGCAAGCGCCGCCTGCCCGGCGGCAGACGGTTGAGCAAGCGATTCAGCGTATCGGAGAGTTCTCGAGCCATGTCTCGTTCCAGCTTCAGTAAACGGAAATCAACTGGTGGCGTTCTATCGCCTCCTGCGCCGGCGGGCTTTTCAGCCAGGCTAGCAGCGGGCCCACGCCGAGCGCGGCGTCGTCGCGGCTGACCAGGTACAAGTCCTGCGCATAGGGGTAGCGGCCGGACAAGATGGTGGCGCGCGAGAACGGCACGCCATCGATGGTCAGCAGCGTCAGCCGCGCGCCGACGCCAGCCTCCTGCAGCGACAGATAGCCCAGCGCCAGCGGATCGCGCGCCACTTCCGCCGTCATCTGCGCCGCGCTGTCCAGCGTTTCGGCCCGCCAGCTCGGCTCGCGGCCCGCCAGCACCGTTTCCACGACGAACTGGCGCGTCGGCGACGGCTCGCGCCGGCCCAGCAGCCGGATCGGCGCGTCGCGGCCGTCCAGCTGTCGCCAGTTGGCTATCCTGCCGGTCAGGACGTCGCGCAGCTGGCGCTGTGACAGGGCGCGCAGCGGCGAGGCCCGGTTGACGACGAAGGCGATGCTGTTGCGGGCCAGCAGGTGGTAGTGGCTCTGCATGTCATCGCGCCATTCCGGCAGCGTTTGGCTCACCGCGGCCAGGTCCACCACGCCGCGCTGCGCCGCCACCAGGCCGGCGATGGAACCGCCGCCCTCGACCACGATGCCGCCGCCGGGGTCGTAGTCGTCGGCCAGGTCGCGCAGCAGCGCCTGCAACTGGCTGGAGCCGGCGATCACCAGCGATACCGGGGCCGGCCGCAGCCGCCACGGGCGCGCGGCCAGCGCCAGCGCGGCCAACAGCGCCAGCGCCAACGGCAAGGCCCACCATCGCGAGACCGGGCCGAGCCGCCTCATCGCCTGCCTCCGTCCTGACGCAGCCGTTGCTCCAGATAGCGGATGAAGCCGGCGCTTTGCGGCGCCGGCGTTTCGGGCACGACCAGCAGCAGCGGGATGCGCAGCGGATAGCGCCCGGCGCGCACCGATTCGATGTCGGCGCGCTGGCCGGACAGGGTCAACGGTTTCAGGCCGGGGCCCAGCTCGTCGGCGGTGACGATGGCGATGGCGCCGGGGTGGCCGGCCAGCTGCGCGGCCCAGTCGCGCTCGCTCACCAGCAGGCCGTGCGGCGAAAAGCGCCCGCGACTGCCCAGCACCGCGTCGCGCCAGGCCTGGCCGGTCGCGCCGACCGGCGGGGCCAGCAACACGGTGATGGCGCCCGGCGCGCCGCCCAGCTCGCGCCAGTCGGCGATGGCGCCGGCGAAGACCGCGCGCAAGCGCGGCAGATCGATGTCGGACAGCGGGTTGTCCGGACTCACCACCGGCAGCAGGGCCTGGTAGCCGGCGACGATGCGGCGCGTGGCCCGGCCGCCGCCGTCGAGCGAGGTTCGCAGCGCGGCCGGGAGCGCGCCATGGACCATCGCGATGTCGGCGTTGCCGTCCAGCAGCGACTTCAGGCCGAAGGCGCTGCTGCCCGTCGCGACCACCACGCTGCTGCCGGGCTCCCGCGCCATATAGTCTTCCGCGGCCCGCTGCATCAGCGGCGACAGCGCCGGCGAGCCGCGGACCTGAACGGCCGGCAGCGGCGCGGCTGTGGCGGACAGCGTAAACAGCAGCAGGCAGGGGAGTCGTGTCATCGGCGTCGGCATCGTGGCGGCATGCCGGCTGGACGGGACTTCGAGGCGCTTGTGAAACAAAGCGCGGATAGCGAAACACCCCGCCTGGGCGGGGTGTTCGAATGGAGAGGGGAGGGGCTTACTGTATGATGCCGCCGCCGAGGCAGACGTCGCCGTCGTACAGCACGGCGGACTGGCCCGGCGTCACCGCCCACTGCTTCTCCTGGAAACTCAGCGTGGCCCGGCCATCGACGATGGGCGACAGCGAGCAGGCGGCGTCGGCCATCCGGTAGCGGTTCTTGGCGCTGTATTCTCCCGCCCCCGGCGCGTCCGGCAGCGTCCAGCTGAGGTCGGCCATCGCCAGCGTCGGCTTCAGCAGCAGCGGGTGGTCGTGGCCTTGCACGACGATCAGCTTGTTGGCCGGGATGTCCTTGCCGGCGACGAACCACGGCTCGCCGTTGCCATCCTTGCTGCCGCCTATGGTCAGGCCCTTGCGCTGGCCCAGCGTGTAGTACATCAGGCCGATATGCTCGCCCACCGTCTTGCCTTCCGGCGTGATCATCGCGCCGGGCGAGGTCGGCAGATAGCGCTGCAGGAACTCGCGGAACGGGCGCTCGCCGATGAAGCAGATGCCGGTGGAGTCTTTCTTGGCCGCGGTCGGCAGGCCGGCCTCTTCGGCCAGCCGGCGCACCTCGGTCTTCCTGATGTCGCCCAGCGGGAAGAGGGCCTTCGCCAGCTGGTGTTGCTGCAGGCGGTACAGGAAGTAGCTCTGGTCCTTGGTATGGTCCACCGCCTTCATCAGATAGTGGGTGCCGTCCTTCTCCAGCTTGCGCGCGTAGTGGCCGGTGGCGATGCAGTCGGCGCCCAGTTCCATCGCGTAGTCGAGAAAGGCCTTGAACTTGATCTCGGCGTTGCACAGCACATCCGGATTCGGCGTGCGGCCGGCCGAGTACTCCTTCAGGAAGTACGAGAACACGCGGTCCTTGTACTCCTTGGCGAAATTGACGATTTCCATGTCGATGCCGACGATGTCGGCCACGCTCATCGCGTCCAGCGCGTCCTGCTTGATCGAGCAGTATTCGTCGTCGTTGTCGTCTTCCCAGTTCTGCATGAACACGCCGATCACTTCATGGCCCTGCTGCTTCAGCAGCCAGGCGGTCACCGACGAATCCACGCCGCCGGACATGCCGACGACGATGCGTTTCTTACCCGTCACGGGGCGTTTCCTTCCTTGCTTTTGCTTGCCTGTCTGACAGGCTCGGATACGGCCGGCGGCTCATATCCCGTCATCCAAACTGAAAGGGGAACCACCACGGGCGGTTCCCCGAAATCCTTGAACCAGGTGTCCACCGCCCAGTCCTGATTGGCGGCGACGTCGTGCAGCACCCCGGTGTAGTGCAGATCCAGAATATGCGGCGCACGCCATTCAGGTGGCGCCGCATGGTGGAATTTCAACCAGCCCTTTCCATCCAGATAGCGCAGAAAGACGGTGACGTTGCTGCTGTGGTCGGCGCAGTCCATCCGTCCCTCGGCCGGGCCGTCGTGGAAGTTGCCGCCCTTGTCCTGCCAGATCGGGGTGTCGCGGGCGGCGAGGAAGTACAGCGTCCGCACGGCGTCGGCGACGGCCGCGCGCTCGCTGTCGGCCGAATCGGCCCGGGCCAGCCGGGCGGCCAGCCAATCGCGCGCCTCGTCCGATATTTCGAAGTAGGCCTGCCTGGAACAACGGTAATGATAACAGATGTTTAGCCCATCGGCGCAGGCGGCCGCGGATGACAGCAGCAGCAGGCAGGACAACAGCAGGCGTGGCGGCATGAAAACTCCGGTGGGTCAGCGCAGATCGCGTATCAGTTCCATCGGGTACAGTATGCCAGCAAGATAGTCGTCGATGCAGCGCAATACCACCGGGCTGCGCAGCCGGGCGGCCTCGGCGGCGATCTCGTCCCGGCTCAGCCAGTGCACGGCGACGATGCCGTCGTCCAGCCGCGGCGGCGCCGGGGGAGGGAGCGCGTCGCCATGGAAGGCGAAGCGCAGATAGGTGATGTCGCTGCCCGGGCGGTCGGCCAGATAGATGCCGGTCAGGCCGCGCGGCGTGAACAGCCAGCCGCTTTCCTCGCGCGTTTCGCGGACGACGGCCTGCGGCAGCGTCTCGCCGCGTTCCAGGTGGCCGGCCGGCTGGTTGAGCCGGCGGCCGTCCGGCGTGTCCTCCTCCACCATCAGAAAGCGGCCGTCGCGCTCGACGACGGCGGCGACTGTGGCGTTCGGTTTCCAGACGCTCAGGTGGTTATTGACAATCATTCTTGTTTGTCTCTATGATGATGATAACTATTCTTGATTGTAAGCCAGAGGGCCATCACATGTACGTCTGCCTGTGCAACGCAGTGACCGACAGCCAGATCCGCCAGGCGGTTCATGGCGGCGCGACGCGCATGTGCGACCTGCGCCGCGAGCTGGGCATCGCGTCCGACTGCGGCAAGTGCGCGTGCATGGCCAACCAGATCCGCAAGGACGCGCAGAGCGAGCTGGCAGCCTGCTCGGTGGCCCGCAGCGCCGCCTGATCCCGCCCTTTGCCAAACGCCGGCCGTCGAGCCGGCTATCGGCGTTTTTGTCTTGAGATGTCGCGTGGCTGTGCCATAATGCCTGAATGATTTTTCAGGAGAATATGACATGCAAGGCGACAAGAAGGTCATCAAGTACCTGAACCAGATTCTGAAGAACGAGCTCAGCGCGATCAACCAGTATTTCCTGCATGCGCGCATGTACAAGAACTGGGGTCTGAAGAAGCTCAACGAGCACGAATACGAAGAGTCCATCGACGAGATGAAGCACGCCGACAAGCTGATCGAGCGCGTGCTGTTCCTGGAAGGGCTGCCCAATCTGCAGGACCTCGGCAAGCTGCACATCGGCGAGAATCCGAAGGAAATGCTGGAGTGCGACCTGAAGCTGGAGCTGGAGGCGCTGCCGCTGCTGCGCGAGGCGATCGCCTACTGTGAAACCGCCAAGGACTATGTCAGCCGCGACATGCTGGAAGACATCCTGGAGAGCGAGGAAGAGCACGTCGACTGGCTGGAGACCCAGCTGGGCCTGATCGAGAAGGTCGGTCTGCAGAATTATCTGCAAAGCCAGATGGAAGACGCCTCCTGACCCGGAGGCGGCGGAAAGGAAAAGGGCTGTCGTTGCGACAGCCCTTTTTTCATGCGCCGGACTGGCCGGCTTATTTCTTCGCCGGGGCCTGGGCGGCCGGAGCGGAGGCGTCGACCATCGGCTCGTTCGCTTCCTCCCACGGCAGCGGCACCTTCTTCTGGTGTATGGTCAGGCCGCGGGCGTTGTAGTTCAGCTCGGTGGAGATCTGCCCGTTGTCCTCGACCAGATAGCCGCCGGACTTCCATTGCGCCAGCTGGCTGTCGAGCAGGCTCTTGGCCAGGTCGTCGACTTCCTGCATATTGGGCTGGTCTTCCGCCGTGTGATCCACGGTGAACAGATTGCGCGCCTGGGTCAGCACCAGGTCTTCCAGCGTCTGGCGCGGCAGGCTCACCTTGGCTTCCGCCTCGATGCGCTTGGCCAGCAACGCGATGTCGCCGAGATCGGCCGGCGTGAAGCCGTTGATGCCCAGGCTGCCCTGCAGCGTCACTTCGCCGCTGGGCATCTTCAGATAGAACTCGTTGACCAGCAGCTTGGGGTTGTTTTCCAGCAGCGGAATCGCGTTCTTCTTGACGGTGTCGACGTACTGGCGGCGCAGCACCATCGGATCGACGCCCTCGAACGGGATCTGGCTGATCGCCTTGTCCAGCTTGACCAGCGTCGGGCCGTGCAGGTGATTGGCCGACACGTCGAGCCGCAGCGGGCCGTAGCGGTTGGCGTTGAAGCTCAGCTCGGCGAAGTTGACCTTGCCGCGGGTGTTGACGAAGTCGTCCTGCTCGCTGGTGACGATCTGGTAGCTGAAGTTCTTCAGCACCACCGACGACGGCTTGAATTCGCCGGACGGGTTGACGAACTCGCCGACGCGCACCCGCGTCATCAGATAGATCAGCTCGTTCAGCTTGATGCTGTACGGCACGCTCTCGCGGGAACTCAGCTGCACATTGCCTATCGTCAGCTCGCTGGTGCCGAGCTTGACGCCGGTGTTGCCAGGACGCATGTCGGAAACGTAGCGCACGCCTTCGAACGACAGGCTGCCCTTGCTGGCGGCCTCCAGCAGGAAGCCGGGCGACAGCGCCTCGGTCTTGTACTCCTGGTAGCCGTGGGCGTAGTCGACCTTCAGGTCGAAGCCCTTCCACTTCATCTTGACGCCGGACAGCGCCTCTTCGTAGTCAAAGGCCGGCACGCTGACTTCCAGCAGGCCGCCGCCGCCGAAGCCGATCCGGTTGACGACGGTGATCGGCTCCTTGTCGCCGAAGAAGGTCTTCAGCGTCTTGCGGGTGGCGTCGCTCATCGCGAACTCGGTGCGCACCAGCGCCCGGCCCGGGCGGAAGTCGAACGCGGACAGGCCCGGCAGAGGGCCGTGCTTGACGTGGTTGGTGAACTTGACGGTGGAGTTCAGCAACGGCTTCATATTGTCCGGCAGCATGTTCTCGTACGGGCCGGACAGATGGCGGTTGAACACCAGCTCGGTGGTTTCGGTGGACGAGAACCAGCCGCGTTCGTAACTGTGCGATTTGACCTTGAACAGCGGCAGGCCGGCTAGCATCCGGTACTGTTCGTCCAGGGTCTCCTCGGCCTTGACGCCGGCCCAGTAACTGGCGCCCGCGTACAGGACAAACAGGCCGCCGATGGCGGCGCCGGCAATGATCAGTCGACTTTTTGGCAACACTAGTATTTTTCTGAACTAGGGTGAAATGATGCCCTATGGTACACCAATGGCCGGAATGTTGGGCCGCGAAAGCGCCCGCGCCGGCAAATTGATCCCGGCAGGATGAGAGCCTGTTCAAAATCTTGTTGAGCGCTGCGCGGCCCGGCCGGCAGGGCGGCCCTACAGGGCCGTTTTCCGCGCCCGGCATCCGGCGGCAGACGGCCGCCGCCGCAAAAAGACTTTGAACAGGCTCTCTGGGCTGCTATAGAATAGAGCTTTGTCTCTAAGTCACCGGACGCAATCGATACATGAACCTGAACTGGCTCAATGGTCTGCTGGACCTGCCGTGGTGGGGCAATATCGTCGCCACCCTGATTCTGACCCATATCACCATCGCCTCGGTCACCATTTTCCTGCATCGCCACCAGGCGCACCGGGCGCTGGACCTGCATCCGCTGCCCAGCCACTTCTTCCGTTTCTGGCTGTGGCTGAGCACCGGCATGGTCACCAAGCAGTGGGCGGCGATTCACCGCAAGCACCATGCGCGCTGCGAGACGCAGGAAGATCCGCACAGCCCGCAGGTGCTCGGCATCAAGAAGGTATTGTGGGAGGGCGCCGAGCTGTACCGCGCCGCTTGCAAGGACCAGACCATCATGGATAAGTTCGGCCACGGCACGCCGGACGACTGGCTGGAACGCAACGTCTACAGCAAGCACAACGCCAAGGGCATCGTGCTGATGCTGATCATCAACCTGGTGCTGTTCGGGCCGATCGGCCTGTCGATCTGGGCGGTGCAGATGGTGTGGATTCCGTTCTGGGCGGCCGGCGTGATCAACGGCCTCGGCCATTACTGGGGCTATCGCAACTTCGAGAACGAGGACGCTTCGACCAATCTGGTGCCGTGGGGCATCCTGGTCGGCGGCGAGGAGCTGCACAACAATCACCATACCTTCGGCACCTCGGCCAAGCTGTCGTACAAGTGGTACGAATTCGACATCGGCTGGATGTACATCCGCATCCTGGAGATGCTGGGACTGGCGACGGTGCGCAAGGTGGCGCCCCAGCTGGCGCAGGACCCGTCGCGTCCGCAGCTGGATCTGGAGCATCTGCAGGCCATCATCTCGAACCGCTACGCGATCGCCGCCCGTTACGCGCGCGAGCTGAAGGCCGAGTACCGCGCCGAATTGTCGCGGCTCAGCCTGCCGGAGCTGCCGCAGGTCGATCTGCCGCAGAAGATGAAGATATGGCTGAAGCAGGACGCCAAGGATACGCCTGAGGCCGAACGCGCCCAGCTGGCCACGCTGCTGGAGCAGAGCCACGTACTGGCGACCATCTACAATATGCGCCAGGAACTGACCCGCTTGTGGGAGCGTTCCAGCCTGACGCGCGAGCAATTGCTGAAGGAGCTGCAGGACTGGTGCGCCCGCGCCGAGGCTTCCGGCATCGCCGCCTTGCAGCGCTTCTCGATGAGTTTGCGCCAGACCGCGCTGGGCTGAACCCGCCGCCGCAGTGGAATGAATCGAGCCCGCATCGTCAGATGCGGGTTTTTTCATGCCAGAGCTCGGCTTAGAGCTTTTTTCTATATTCAAATTGTAAATAAAATTTGATTTCAAAATAGCCTGAAGAAATATAATGAGGACCTGTTGCTTATCCGAGCGAGGTCATCGATGAGTGCATTGCAAGTGGCTGAAGGTCAGCCCGATCTGCCGTATATCCATGGTTTTTCCGCCGCCGAGCAGGCGCGACTGGTGCGCCAGGCGCGCTTCTCCGAAGCGATGGTCTATCGCGACGTCGACTTTTCCGGCGTCGGGCGTTTGCTGGAGGTTGGCTGCGGCGTCGGCGCGCAAACCGAAATCCTGCTGCGCCGTTTTCCCGAACTGAATCTCACCGGCATCGATTTCAGCCAGCGTCAGCTGGCGGTGGCGCGTCAGCGTCTGCAGGGCAGCCCCTTCCATGAACGCGCGACGCTGCTGCACATGGATGCCGAGGACCTGGATTTTCCGCCGGCCAGCTTCGACGCCGCCTTCCTGTGCTGGATTCTGGAGCATGTGCATGCGCCGGAGCGGGTGCTGGCCGAGGTGAGGCGGGTGCTGAAGCCGGGCGCGCGCCTGTATGCGACCGAGGCGATGAACGCCACTTTCTTCCTGGCGCCGTATTCGGCCAATCTGCAGCAGTACTGGCTGGCGTTCAACGATCATCAGCTGTCGGTCGGCGGCGATCCCTTCATCGGCGCCAAGCTCGGCAATTTGCTGCAAAGGCTGGGATTCCGCCAGGTGGAGACCCAGGTGAAAACCTGGCATCTGGACAGCCGCGAGCCGCATCGGCGCCAGCAGGTGCTGGATTACTGGACCGAGCTGCTGCTGTCCGCCGCCGATCAGTTGATACAAGCAGGGCGGGTGGATGCGCAACTCGTTGAAAATATGACAAAAGAATTGAGATTGTTACGAAGTAATCCAGAACTGGTATTCTTCTACAGCTTCATGCAGGCCAGCGCGGTGGTATGAGGCTGGCTATACCTAGGTAGGACATTGTTTGCTTTGTATAAATTTTTTTGATTTTTATATAACTAAAAATTACTAAAAGTAATTTTAAAATAGCTAGGAGTGTCTGAATGAAAAGTAATTCCGTATTGTCGTTGATCGGCAATACCCCGCTGGTGCGGGTCAGCCATCTGGATACCGGGCCATGCCAGCTGTTCCTGAAGCTGGAAAGCCACAACCCCGGCGGTTCGATCAAGGACCGCATCGCGCTGACGATGATAGAGGCCGCCGAGCGCGATGGCAGCTTGAAGCCGGGCGGCGCCATCATCGAGGCCACCGCCGGCAATACCGGCCTGGGGCTGGCGTTGGTGGCGGCGCAGAAGGGCTATCCGCTGACGCTGGTGGTGCCCGACAAGATGAGCCGCGAGAAAATCATGCACCTGCAGGCGCTGGGCGCCCAGGTGGTGCTGACCCGCTCCGATGTCGGCAAGGGCCATCCGGAGTATTACCAGGATGTGGCGGCGCGCCTCGCCGCCGAAACGCCGGGCGCCTATTACATCGATCAGTTCAACAATCCGGCCAATCCGCTGGCGCACGAAACCACCACCGGTCCGGAAATCCTGCGCCAGATGGGCGGCGAGGTGGACGCGGTGGTGGTCGGCGTCGGCTCCAGCGGCACCTTGACCGGGCTGACGCACTTCTTCCGCCGCGAGTCGCCGGGGACCGCCTTCGTGCTGGCCGATCCGGTCGGCTCGGTGATGGCCGACTACGTCGAAACCGGCAGCTTCGGCCAAGCCGGCAGCTGGCTGATCGAGGGCATAGGCGAAGACTTCATCCCGTCGCTGACCGATCTGTCCATGGTCAAGCGGGCCTTCCGCATCAGCGACCAGGAAAGCTTCGACACCGCCCAGCTGTTGCTGCGGCGCGAGGGTATTCTGGCCGGCTCCTCGTCCGGCGCGCTGCTGGCGGCGGCGTTGCGCTACTGCCGCGAGCAGACCGAGCCCAAGCGGGTGGTGACGCTGGTGTGCGACAGCGGCAACAAGTATCTGTCCAAGATGTACAACCGCGACTGGCTGGTGGACCAGGGCATGCTGCGCCTGCCGGAGGTGGGCGGGCTGACCGACCTGATCGTCCGCCGCCACCAGGACGGCAACACGGTGTCCTGCCATCCGGACGAGCCGCTGGGCGTGGTCTACCAGCGCATGCGCCTGCACGACGTGTCGCAGCTGCCGGTGCTGCAGGACGACAAGGTGGTCGGCATCGTCGACGAATGGGACCTGCTGCTGTCGGTGCACGGCGAGCCGGAGAACTTCCGCCAGCCGGTGGCGACCGCGATGAGCGGCCAGGTGCGGACGCTGTCGCCGCGCGCTTCGCTGCAGGACCTGTTGCAGGTGTTCAACGACGGCCATATCGCGCTGATCGTCGACGGCGGCCGCTATCTCGGCCTGATCACCCAGGCCGATCTGCTGGCCTTCTGGCGCCGCCAGCCGCGCGGGGTTTGAGCCCGCCCCATTGCCCGCCGCGCCGCAGGCGCGGCGTCAAATCATTGAAAGGATAAAGCATGACCGATTTCCATACCCTGGCCGTCACCGCAGGCGCGCACGAGGACCCGTTCGGCGCGGTGATGCCGCCGATCTACGCCACCTCCACCTACCGCCAGCGCGCGCCGGGCGAACATGTCGGCTACGAGTATTCGCGCTCGCAGAATCCGACGCGGGAGGCGCTGGAGCGTGCCGTGGCCGAGCTCGAGGGCGGCGTCCGCGGCTACGCCTTCGCTTCGGGCCTGGCCGCCATCGGCACCGTGCTGGAGCTGTTGCCGGCCGGCAGCCACCTGATCGCGGTCAACGATCTGTACGGCGGCACCTACCGCTTGTTCGAAAAGGTGCGCAAGGCCAGCGCCGGCCTGGAAGTGACCTATGTCGCGTCCGAGGACAGCGCCGCGCTGGAAGCCGCCATCCGTCCGAACACCCGGATGATCTGGGTGGAGACGCCGTCGAATCCGCTGAACCAGCTGGTCGATCTGAAGGCGGTGGCCGGGATCGCGCGCAAGCACGGCCTGATCGGTGTGGTCGACAACACCTTCGCGTCGCCGGTCAATCAGCGACCGCTGGATTTCGGCTTCGACATCGTCGTCCATTCCGCCACCAAATACCTGAACGGCCATTCCGACGTGGTCGCCGGCGTGGCGGTGGCCAGCCAGGCCCGTCCGGATCTGGCCGAGCAGCTGGCCTTCCTGCACAACGCGGTGGGCTCGGTGTTGGACGCCTTCCCCAGCTTCCTGGTGCTGCGCGGCCTGCGCACGCTGGCGCTGCGCATCGCCCAGCACAATGGCAACGCGCTGGCGATCGCGCGCTGGCTGGAGGGGCAGCCCTGGGTGGAGAAAGTGCTGTATCCGGGGCTGGAGAGCCATCCGCAGCACGAGCTGGCGCGCAGCCAGATGCAGGGCTACGGCGGCATCGTGTCCTTCTATCTGAACGGCGACGTCAAGGCCTTCCTGTCCAGGCTCAAGCTGTTCACGCTGGCCGAGAGCCTGGGCGGCGTCGAGAGCCTGGTCTGCCTGCCGGCGGCGATGACGCACGCGTCGATTCCGGCCGAGCGCCGCGCCGCGCTCGGCATCCACGACAATCTGATCCGGTTGTCGGTGGGCGTGGAGGGCGGGGCGGCGCTGATCGCGGACCTGGAACAGGCGCAGAAGGACAGCTGAACCCCTTTGCCGCTAGAATCCTGTGTGATCATCCACCGCTAACGGAGAACGATATGAGCATTTACCGCCACAAGCAGGGCGCCCGCCTGGCCGAGGCCGTGGTCAGCAACGGCCTGATCTTCCTGGCCGGACAGGTGCCGGAGAACACCGAAGCCGATGCCCGCGCCCAGACCGAGAACGTGCTGGCGCAGATCGACGCGCTGCTGGCGGAGCTGGACTCCGACAAGAGCAAGATCGTCGACGCGACCATCTTCCTGTCCAGCCTGGCCGACTACGACGCGATGAACGCCGCCTGGGACGCCTGGGTGCCGGCCGGCCATGTGCCGGCCCGCGCGACGGTGGAGGCCAAGCTGGCCAATCCGGCATGGAAGGTGGAAATCAAGCTGGTCGCCGCGCGCTGAGTCTGTTTCGCACCGCGATAGCCCGCCGCCGCCAGGCCGTGGGCTTTTTTCTTGGCTGCGCCCGGCGATTCCGCCGTTCAATCTTTAAAGATATAAATCCGTTCGGCGCGAGACAAGGCCACCCCTGACCTTCGGTATGGCTCTTGTTCCAGCTTCCACTTTAAATTCCACCGGCAAGTGGATGTAAAGCCACGCCTTATTTTGAAAATCAAATTGATTTAGCTTCGGGGCCTGGATTGAACTGGCCGATGCCGGCTTCTATGACTACTGGGCATGCCATGGAAGTCATCCGTTTGCATGAAATCGTTCGCTGCAACCGCATTCCAACCCAGGAGACGAAACATGCAGTCGAAATCCGCAATCTTGGCCGTCATCGCCGCCTTGGCCGCGCTGGCGTCGGCCCCGGCCCCGGCTCAGCCGGGCGAGGCATCGGCGGCGCAACTGGCCGTCGAGGCGCCGGCAGCCGCGATGGCCGCCCGCCAGGGCCTGGCCGACTTTGTCCGCCAGAACCTGGCCGAGCATGGCGCCGGTCTGCCGCAGGGCTTTGTCTTCGATGTCGCCAAGGCCGGCGATCTGGCCGCCGTCCGTGTCGGCCAGGGCGTTCCGGTGTACAGCGTGACGCCGCAGCAACTGCTGGCCGCCGATGCCGACCTCAGTCGACAGATGGCCCCGACCGGCGTCTGGCGCTTCGTCGCCTATCTGCAGCAGCGGCCTGTCGGTCTGGTGACGGTGGAGAAGCTGGACGGACGCTGGCAGGCGACGTCCTTCGGCGCGATCGGCCTGGCCCGCAATCTGGCGGCGCTGCAGACGGCCTATGGCGACAAGACCCGCTTCCTGCGGGTATATCAGGCGCAATCGGATTTCCTGGAAGTGGCGCCGGCGGGCGGCGGCAAGCCGCGTTTCGCCGCGCTGAGCTCGGCCTATGAATCGTTGCAATTGAAGCGGCAGGCCGACGGCGGCGAGGCGCTGCTGGACGGCGCCGCGCTGATCGAACCGCTGCGCGCCGCGGTGCGCAGCAATCTCGCCCGCTTCCGCTGACAGGAGAACGCCATGATGAACAAGCGCTTGAGCATGACAGTGCTGGCCGTCGCGCTGCTGGCGGGCAGCGCCGCCGCGCTGGCGGACAGCAAGGTGTTGAACGTGCCGCTGACGGTGCAGGAACACAGCCAGTGGTGCTGGGCCGGTTCCAGCAAGGCGGTGCTGGGCCTGTACAACAAGACGCCCACCCAGTGCGCCATCGTCAACTGGGCCTTCGGCATCAACTACGCCTGCGGCAACAGCAACTTCAACTGGAACAGCCAGGCCAACAGCCCCAACAATATGTTCGGCGGCAACGGCAGCCTGCAGGGCATATTGAAGAACTGGGGCGTGCCCAATGTCGTCGTCAACGACTATCTGTCGTGGGCCCATGTGCAGCAGGACATCCAGGCCAACCGGCCGTTCGTGATCCGCTACGGCTGGACCAGCGGCGGCGGCCACTTCATCGTCGGCCGCGGCTACCAGACCGGCAGCGGCAATTATCTGTACATGATGAATCCGTGGCCGGGCGAGGGCATGACCTATGCGTCTTTCAACAGCGTGGTGTCGGCCAGCGACCACGACTGGACCCACACGTTGCGGATGAGCGTCAGTCCCTGAACAGGGGGCGGTGCGCGAAACGGCGGGCCAGGCCCGCTGTTTTTTCGTTCAGAAATCGCCGCCGTGGCGCAGCGCCGCCGCCGGGGGGCGGCCGGCGACAAAGTCGTCGACCGCGTCGCCGAGCAGCGCGGCCAGGCCGTCCTGCTGCGCGTCGACGGGGATCACGTCCAGGCTGCGAGTCCAGGTCAGCTGCCGCTTGGCCAGCTGGCGGGTGGCGGCGACGCCGCGCTCGACGAATTCGTCGAGGCCGTATCGGCCGTCCTGATGCTCCCAGGCCTGGCGGTAGCCGACGCAGCGCATCGACGGCAAATTCAGCGTCAATTCCGGGTAGGCCGCGCGCAGCCGGGAAACCTCGTCCAGAAAGCCTTGCTCCAGCATGATGCGGAAACGCTCGGCGATGCGGGCGTGCAGCCAGCCGCGCTCGCGCGGCACCAGCGCCAGCGGCAGGAAGCGGAAGTCCGCGGCGGCTTCCTTGCCCTGGGCGATCAGTTCCGACATCGGCCGGCCGCTGAGCAGGCAGACTTCCAGCGCGCGGTGTATCCGTTGCGAGTCGTTGGGATTCAGCCGGGCGGCGGTGGCGGGGTCCAGCGCCGCCAGGCGGGCGTGCAGCGCCGGCCAGCCCAGCCGAGCGGCGTCGGCGTCCAGCTCGGCGCGCAGCGCGGCGTCGGCCTGCGGCAGGTCGGACAAGCCTTCGAGCAGCGCCTTGTAGTACAGCATGGTGCCGCCGACCAGCAGCGGCAGGCGGCCGCGGCCGCGGATCTCGGCGATCAGCCGGTTGGCGTCGGCGTGGAACTGCGCGGCGGAGTAGCTTTGCAGCGGGCTGATGATGTCGATCAGGTGATGGGGGCAGACGGCCATTTCCTCGGCCGACGGCTTGGCGCTGCCGATGTCCATGCCGCGGTAGACCAGCGCCGAATCGACGCTGACGATCTCCGCCGGAAAACGACGGGCCAGCTCCAGCGCCAGCCCGGTCTTGCCGGAGGCGGTGGGGCCCATCAGCAGTATCGCTTGTGGGGTGTCGCTCATGGTATTGCTCGCTGCGGTCAGGGGGCGATTGTCGCATAGCCGGCACGCGAATGCGTAAAAGCCTTGACCTCGCCGGCTGGGTGTTTACGATGGGAGTATCGACTGGGAGAGCCGTCAATGAAAATCGAATCCGCCAGCGAGCAGCATATGGCTGCCTATCGCCGCTATTTCCAGCGCTGTCGCGGCGAAGACTTCGAGTATTACCGGGAGCTGGGCGACGACGCCGACGGCTGGTTCCGCAAGATGGTCAGGCATGCCGACGGCGAGGCGCTGCCGGCCGGCTGGGTGCCTTACCAGACCTGGTTCCTGCTGGAGGACGATGGCGAGATCGCCGGCGCGGCCAGGCTGCGACGCGGCGAGACCGAGGTGATCCAGGACCGGATAGGCCATATCGGCTTCGAGGTGCTGCCCGAGTGGCGCGGCAACGGTTACGGGCGCGTGCTGCTGCAATACGTGCAGGCGATGGCCGGCCAGCCGGCCTGCGGCAACTGGGTGGTGGTGTGCGATTCCGCCAATCCGGCGGCGACCCGAACCGTCGAGGCTTGCGGCGGTCAGATGCTGGAGGATGTCAGGCTGGCGGACGGCACGGTGTTGCGGCGCTACAGCCTGACCTCGCTGGCCAGTCTGATCGAGTAGTTTCCCGCGCGGCGGAAAACGTGTAGAATCCTCGGCTTCCCGCGCTTGAAACCCGAATCTCCGGCATCACGGTTTAATGTCCACCATTACCGACTTGAAATATTTGAAGATCGTGCTGGAGACGGCCTTGCTGACCGCACAGGAACCGTTGCCGGTATCGCAGCTGAAGCGGCTGTTCACCGAGGACGTCAAGGCGGCGCTGATCAACGACATACTGGAACAGATCCAGGTCGACTGGCGGGGACGCGGCATCGAGCTGGTCAAGCTGGCTTCCGGCTGGCGCTTCCGCGCTCGGGCCGAATTCACGCCTTATCTGAACCGGCTCAATCCGGAAAAGCCGCCGCGCTACTCGCGGGCGGTGATGGAAACGTTGGCGATCATCGCCTACAAACAACCTGTGACCCGTGGCGACATCGAAGCCATACGCGGGGTGTCGGTGTCCACCAATGTGATGCAGACGCTGCTTGAGCGCGGCTGGATCGAGGTCATCGGCCACAAGGACGTACCGGGCCGGCCCGGCCTGTACGCCACCACGCGCAAATTCCTGGACGATCTGAGCTTTGTTTCGCTGAATGATCTGCCGCCGCTGGCGGAGCTGGGAAGCCTGGTGGCGCCGGACCCTAAAACGCAGGACGACGGCCCCGATGCGGGCGCGGACGATCTCCCCCTCGACGATGAGGCGGACAATTTAGAGCCTGTCGCAGAATAACCGTTCTGCCAGTTGCTCCCATTGAAAGAGCAAGCACATGTCTACAAAAGGACAACGTACCCACGCGCGCCAGCCGGTTGCGCGTGCCAAAGGCCATGAAACCTCGCAGCCGCGCCAGAACGCCGGCCGCTCCCAGGGCCAGGGCCAGGGCCGCCAGGGCAAGTCCTCGCCGGCCGGCGGCGCCCAGCCGCGTTTTCCGCAACAGCAGCAGGGCCAGCAAGGCCAGCAGGGCCGCCGCGGCGGTCCGCGCCAGCAGCAGCGCGACGCCTACGGCAATCCGGTGATGCCGTCGAAGGACGGCGTGCCGCTGTTCAAGATGTCGCGCCGCGAACAGGAACAGCAGATGATGGCCGCGGGCAACCGCAAGCCGCAGTATCAGCGGGACAGCAACGGCGACGTCAACGGCAATGTCTCGCTGGATCATGAACAACGTTTCGGCAACAAGAACGCCGCTCGCCCGGCGGCCAACGGCAATGCCGGCCGCCAGGGCGGCGCCGGCAAGGCCCCGCAGGCCGACGCGAAGACGGACAACCGGTCCAGGGGCGACGGCAGGCCGAAGCAACTGGTGCAGAAGGCCAAGAAGCTGCGTCTGCGCAGTCCGAACCAGGACATCAAGAGCAAGGCCCAGAAGCTGAAGGAAGTGCGCGTCGATCTGAACGAGATCGAGCCGGTGCGCCTGCAGAAGGCGCTGTCTTCGTCCGGCGTCGGTTCGCGTCGCGAGATGGAAGAGTGGATCGAGGCCGGCCTGGTGCTGGTCAACGGCAAGAAAGCCAGCCTGGGCGACAAGGTCGGCCCGCACGACAAGGTGACGGTCAAGGGCGACGCCATCAAGCTGAAATGGCCGGACCGCCTGCCGCGCGTCATCATGTACCACAAGGAAGAGGGCGAGATCGTCACCCGCGACGATCCGGAAGGCCGCGTCACCGTGTTCGACCGCCTGCCGCAGGCCAAGTCCAGCCGCTGGGTGGCCGTCGGCCGCCTGGACGTCAATACCGCCGGCCTGCTGCTGATCACGACCAGCGGCGAATTGGCCAACCGCATGATGCACCCGAGCTTCGAGGTCGAGCGCGAGTACTCGGTGCGCGTGCTGGGCGAGCTGACCCCGGAAATCATGAAGGAAATGGTCAAGGGCGTGGAGCTGGAGGACGGCGAGGCGCGCTTCGACCGCATCTTCCAGACCGGCGGCCAGGAAGAGTCGGCCAACCAGTGGTTCAACGTGGTGATCAAGGAAGGCCGCAATCGCGAAGTGCGTCGGATGTTCGAGCATTTCGGCCTGACGGTCAGCCGGCTGATGCGCGTGCGCTTCGGCAATATCGGCCTGCCCCCGCGGCTGAAGCGCGGCCAGTTCTATGAACTGAACGCGGCCGAGGTGGCGGCGGTGATGAAGTGGTCCAACCTGACGGTGACCGGCGGCAAGAAGGCCGGCGGCCAGCGCAGGGGCTCGGCGCGCAAGCCCAAGGCCGCGCCGCGTCAGGAATAAGTTTCGCCGCTAGCCGGCGGATTGACGATACGGGCGATCGCCGAATGGCGGTTGCCCGTTCTGTTTCCGGGGACAATGTGGAAGATTTCGGCTTGAACGACAGCGCGGCGGCCTTGCCGCCGCCGCGCCGGCAGCGCGCCGCCATCGTCATCATCGAGAACGGCCGCGTGCTGATGATGCGCCGGGTGAAGCCGGGCAAGGACTATTACGCCTTGCCGGGCGGCAATATCAAGAAGAACGAGACGCCGGCGATAGCCTGCGTGCGCGAGACGCGCGAGGAGACCGGCCTCAATGTCTGGCTGGAGGCCGGGCCGCTGTGCGTGCTGGAGAGCGAGAGCCGCACCGAGCACGTCTTCGTCGCGCGCGAGCATCGCGGCATGCTCAGGCTGGGCGGGCCGGAACTGGCCAAGCTGTCGCCGGACAACCATTACGAGCTGGCCTGGCTGGACGCCGCCGAACTGCGCCGGGTCAAGCTTCGCCCCAAATCGCTGCTGCCCTACTGTCTGGCCCTGCTGGAAGGCGGGGCGCCGCTTCCGGCATAATCGACGGAGCGCGCGGCCCGGCCGCGCGGTCAACCCGCATGATGGAAACCGATATGAGCAAGGCGTTTACCAAGGAAGACGAGCAGCAGGACGACGATCTGCCGGCCGAGAGGCGCTTGCCGGCGTCGACGAAGAACTACATCACGCCGGGCGGCTGGCGGCGTTTGAAGGACGAGTTGTACCAGCTGGTCAACCGCGAGCGGCCGGAGATGGTGCAGGTGGTCAACTGGGCGGCCAGCAACGGCGACCGCTCGGAGAACGGCGACTACCTGTACGGCAAACGCCGGCTGCGGGAGATCGACCGCCGCATCCGTTTTCTGACCAAGCGGCTGGAGATCGCCGAGGTGGTGGACCCGGAGACGCGCGAGGCGACCGACCAGGTCTTCTTCTCCGCTACCGTGCTGATCCAGCGCGGCGACGGCGGCGAGCAGCGGCTGTCCATCGTCGGCGTCGACGAGATCGATCTGGCGCGCGGCCGGATCAGCTGGATCTCGCCTATCGCCCGGGCGCTGCTGAAGGCGCGCGAGGGCGACAGCGTGCTGTTTCGCGGCCCGGACGGCGACGAGGACATCGAGGTGCTGGAAGTGGCTTACGTCCGCATAGACTGAGCGGGCGCGGCGCGAAAACGACAACGGCCCGGGCGAGCGCACCGGGCCGTTTGCTTTGGACGGCGCTCAGGGCAGCATGTGTTCGGACAGTTTGCCGTTGATCAGAAACCAGTCGCGGGTGGCCCGGTCGCCGCAGTCGCCGAAGGCGGTCTGCAGCAGGCGCTGTTGTTCGCGGTGCAGGGCCTCTTCCAGCTTCAGGCCTTCCTCGCCCAGCGTCAGCTGCTTGACGCGCTTGTCGTGAGGCGCGGCCTGGCTGCAGACCAGGCCCATTTCCAGCAACTGCCGCAGCGGGATGTTGATCGCCTGCTTGGTGACGCCGAGAAAGGCGAGCAGGTCCTTGACCGACAGCTTGGGGTAGCGGGCGACGAAGAACAGGATGCGGTGGTGGACCCGCGCCAGTCCGCGTTTGGCCAGCATCTCGTCCGGCTTGGTGGTCAAGGCCTTGTAGGCGTAGAAGAAGATTTCGATCGCGGCCCGCGTGTCGACGGCGGGAATGTCGCTTTCCTTCGGTTCTGCGCTGTGGATCATGATGGGTCCTGTTGGTTGATCGGCCGCCGGAGCGGAGGACCGCTGCTCGCTGCGGATGGCCGGGCCGGCGCAGGGGAAGCGCGATGCTCCCGCCGCGCAGGCGCTTGCTGTCCGAGCCGGGCGAGCACATGCGTGTCGCCATGTCATGTGAGAATGCGTCAGTATCCCGGCAGCGCCGCAATATATCAATGACATTCTCATTTTCCTGGCCATAGGTAGGGAAATAGTGTTGCGGCGCGGCCTTGCGCGGTTTCCAGCCTGGCTCGGCGGCGGTCCGACGCCGGGAGGGACGATAGCGAGCGGGCCGCTAGCCGGCGAGGCCGCGTTTGGCCAGCATCGCCTCCGCCGACGGCTGGCGGCCGCAAAAGGCCAGGAAGGCCTGCTGAGGGGCGCGGGCGTTGCCGACGCTGAAGATGTGGCGCAGCAGGCTGTCGGCCAGCGCCGGATCGAAGACGTCGCCGGCGGCCTCGAAGCGGGCGAAGGCCTCGGCCTCCAGCACTTCGGCCCACAGGTAGACGTAGTAGCCGGCCGCGTAACCGCCATTGAACAGATGGTTGAAGTGCGGCAGCGAGTGGGCGAGCCCGGCCTCCGGCGGCAGGCCGTGGCGGCGGCACAGCTCGGCCTCGAACGCCGCCGGATCGGCCACGCCGTCGGCCTGCTGATGCAGCTCCAGGTCCAGCAGCGCCGAGATGGCGTAGCGCACGGTGGCGTAGCCCTGCTGGAAATTCTGCGCCGCCAGGATGCGGGCCAGCAGCGCCGGCGGCGGCGGCTGGCCGGTGTCGGCGTGGCGCGCGTGTTTTTCCAGCAGCGCCGGCGTCCAGGCCCAGTTTTCCATCAACTGCGACGGCAGCTCGACGAAGTCGCGCAATACCTGGGTGCCGGACAGGCGCTGGTATTCGACGTCGGACAGCAGGCCGTGCAGCGCGTGGCCGAATTCGTGGAACAGCGTGCGCACGTCGTCGAAGCCGAGCAGCGCCGGCTCGCCGCGGGCGAAATTGGTGTTGTTGACGACGATGGGCAGCGAGACGCCGCCGTGTCGGCCCTGGGCGCGGTAGACGCTCATCCAGGCGCCGCCCTTCTTGCCGGGGCGGGCGAAGTTGTCGCTGAGGAAGACGCCGATCGGCCGTTCGCCGCGCAAGACTTCCCAGCCGCGCACGTCGGGGTGGTAGCGCGGCAGGTCGCCGCGTTCGACGAAAGACAGGCCGAACAGCCTGCCGGCGGCGTCGAACATCGCCGCCCGCATATTCTCCAGCGCGAAGTAGGGCTTCACCTCGGCGTCGTCCAGCGCGTAATCGCGCTGGCGCAGCTTCTCGGCCAGATAGCGCCAGTCCCATGGCGCGATATCGTCGCCGGCGCCCAGCTCGCGGGCCAGCGCCTGCAATTGTTCCCTTTCCTTCGCCATCAGCGTCTTGGCCGGCTCCCACACCTGTTCCAGCAGCTTGCGCACCGCCGCCGGCGTGCCGGCCATGCGGTCGCCCAGCGCGAAATCGGCGTAGCTGGCATAGCCCAGCAGCCGGGCCTGCCGTTGGCGCAGGCGCAGAATGCGGCTGACGATGGGGCGGTTGTCGCGCCGCGGATTGGTGCCGCGGCCGGTCCAGGCGCGCCAGACGGCCTCGCGCAGGTCGGCGCGGGCCGAGTGGGCGAGGAAGGCGGTGGCGGAGGAGCGCGCCAGCGTGACGACATGGCCGTCCAGGCCGCGTTGGCGGGCGGTTTCGGCCATCGCGTCGCGCAAAGACGGCGGCAGGCCGGCCAGCTCCGCCTCGTCGCGCAACGGCAGCGCGTATTCGGATTCGTCGGCCAGCACGTTCTGGCCGAACTCGGCGGACAGCCGGGCCAGTTCGGCGACGCAGTCGGCGAATTCGTTGCGCGCTTCATCCTGCAGCCGGGCGCCGGCCATCGTGAAGTCCAGGTGCAGCCGCTGCAACAGCCGCCGTTCCTCCTCGTTCAACTCCAGTGCCGCCGCCTGGCGCATCACGGCGTCCAGCCGTGCGAACAGCTTTTGATCGAGGTAGACGGCGCCGTGGTGGGCGGCCAGCTTCGGCGCCAGCTCGCGCTCGGCGGCGCGCAGTGCCGGGCTGGAGTGCGAGCTGCACAGATTGTGCAGCACCAGCGTCACCCGCTTCAGCGGCAAGGCCGCCGCCTCCAGCGCCGCCGCGGTGTTGGCGAAGCCCGCCGCCTCGGCCTGGTCGGCGATGGCCGCGACCGCTAGCTTGTGTTCGGCCATCAGTTGCTCGATGGCGGGCGCGAAGTGCTCGGCGGCGATGATGTCGAACGGCGGCAACTGGTGCGGCGTGTTCCAGGCTTGCAGCAGCGGGTTGTTCATGCGGTATTCCTTCGGTTTGGACCGGCCGGGCTTACTGGGTACCGCCCGGCGTGACGGCGAACTTGCCGCTGACATGGGCGACGATGGGGTCCCACTGCGCCCGCTGGCTGGCCGGGTAGCGGATGCGGAAGGTCATGAACTGGTCGTCGGCCAGATAGGTTTTCTGATAGAAGATCTTGTCGCCCTCGGTGCCGGAGACGACATACCAGTTCTTCTTGATCGCCTTGAAGGTCACCTGGCGGGGTTCGCCGGATTCGGCTTGCCGCTTCAGCGTGCCGCGGTACTCGTCTTGTAGCGTGTGTTCGGCGGCGTTGTTGGCGCCGAAGGCGGTCATGACGGTCTGCTGGTCCGGCGAGGTGAAGGTCATGCCGTCGCCGTTGTCCGATCCTTCGCCAGGGATCAGCAGGCCCTTGGGGAAGGGCAGCGAGAACGGGAAGCGGCCGTTTTCATAAGTTTCGTAATGGATGCTCGCCGCTTTTTCGCTCTGCTGGTGGCTGGCGGGTTCGGCGCGATGCTGCCATTTCCAGTACAGGCCGCCGGCGGCCAGGACGATGAGGGCCGGAGCCAGCCATTTGATTGTTTTTGTCATGATTGATCGACCAACTTATAACTGAATGGGATGGCTAGTCTATCCATTTTCCCGTCGATGGCAATGGCGACCCGCCCGGCGCGCGGATTCCGCGCGCCGGGCGGGCTGGTGGAGCCGGGCGCTCGCCGCCGCCCGGCCGGCGGCATGATTAGATCAGGCCGCGGCTTTGCAGCATCGCCTCCGCCCGCGGATCGCGGCCGCGGAAGGCGCGGAAGGCCGCGCGCTGCTCGCGGGCGTCGCCGGCGCTGTAGATGTGGCGGTGCAGCTTGTCCGCCAACTGCGGATCGAACGGATCGCCGGCTTCCTCGAACGCAGCGAAGGCTTCGGCCTCCAGCACTTCCGCCCACATGTAGACGTAGTAGCCGGCGGCGTATTCCGGGCCGGTGAAGATGTGGCGGAAGTGCGGCGGACGATGATTCATGTCGGCCGCGGCCGGGACGCCCAGCCGTTCGCGCTCGGCGGCCTCGAAGGCCGCGATGTCGACGCCGTCGGCGTCGGTGCGCTGGTGCAGCGCCAGATCGATCAGCGTGGAGGCGGTGTAGCGCACCGTCTCGAAACCCTGGTTGAAGTGGCGCGCCGCCTTGATCTTGGCGACCAGCTCGGCCGGGATGGCCGCGCCGGTTTCGGCATGGCGGGCATGCCGGGCCAGCACCTCGGGCACCAGCGCCCAGTTCTCCATCAGCTGCGACGGCAGCTCGACGTAGTCCCACGGGCAGTTGGGGCCGGCCAGCAGACGGTACTCGACGTCGGATAGCAGGCCGTGCAGGCCGTGGCCGAATTCGTGGAACAGCGTGCGCACGTCGTCGAAGCTCAGCAGCGTCTGGCCATGGCCGGCCTTGGCGAAGTTGTTGTTGTTGACGACGATGGGCAGCGTCTCGCCGCCGTTGCGTCCCTGGGAGCGGTAGACGTGCATCCAGGCGCCGCCGCGCTTGCTCTGGCGCGCGTAGTTGTCGCCGAGGAACAGGCCTATCGTCTTGCCGCCACGGCTGACTTCCCAGGCGCGCACGTCGGGATGGTAGAGCTTGAGATCGCGCCGTTCGGCGAAGCTGAGGCCGAACAGCCGGCCGGCGACGTCGAACATTGCCGCGATCATATTGTCGAGGCCGAAGTAGGGCTTGATCTCGGCGTCGTCCAGCGCGTAGCGGGCGATGCGCACTTTTTCAGCCAGGTAGAACCAGTCCCACGGCTGGATGTCGGCCGCTTCGCCGAGGCGGGCCGCCTCGTCGCGCAGCATGGCCTTCTCCGCTTCGAAGCGGCCCTTGGCCGGCTCCCAGACTTGTTCCAGCAGCGCGTGCACCGCGGCCGGCGTGCCGGCCATGCGGTTGGCCATCGCGTAGTCGGCGAAGCTGTCGAAGCCCAGCAGCCTGGATTGTTCGACGCGCAGCGCCAGGATTTCCCGCGCCAGCGGGCGGTTGTCGCGCTCCGGGTGCTCGCCGCGGCCGGTCCAGGCGCGCCAGGCGGCCTCGCGCAGCTCGCGGCGGCTGGAGAAGGTCAGGAAGGGCACGATGGACGAGCGCGACAGCGTGATCGCCCAGCCGGCCAGGCCGCGGTCCTCGGCGGCGGCGCGGGCGGCGTCGAGCAGGAAGGGCGGCAGGCCGGCGAGCTGGTCTTCGCCCAGCGGCAGCGCGTATTCGGCTTCGTCGGCCAGCACGTTCTGGCCGAAGGCGGTGGTCAATTCGGCCAGCCGCGAGATGATCTCGGCGTAGCGGCGGCGATCCTCGCCCTGCAGCTTGGCGCCGGCGCGGACGAAGTTGCGGTGTATCCGGTCCAGCAGGCGGTCCTGCTCCTCGCTGAGGCCGAGCTCGCCGCGCCGGGCGTGGACGGCGTCCAGCCGGGCGAAGAAGCCGGCGTGCATGTAGACGCGGCTGCTGTGCTCGGCCAGCCGCGGGGCCATGCGGCGCTCCACCTGCTGCAGTTCGGCCGAGGTTTCCGATGCGGTCAGATTGTCCAGCAGCAGTTGGGCGCGTTCCAGCCGCGGGCCGCTGCAATCGAAGGCGGCGGCGGTGTTGCCGAAGTCCGGCGCGTCGGGCAGCGCGGCCAGCGCGTCGATTTCGGCCAGGTGTTCGGCGAACAGCGTGTCGAAAGCGGCTTCGAAGTGTTGCGGGCGTATTTGGTCGAACGGGGGCAACTGGTGGGGAGTGGACCAGTCTTGCAGCAAGGGATTGGCGTTCATGGCGCTCTTTTCGCTCCGGTTGGCGGTGAGCTCATGACTTTATCATTGTTTCTGGTCGGAACAAACCCGCCATGCCGCCGGAATGTCACAGATTCTGCGCGATGCGCCACAGCACGCCGGACGGGTCGGTCAGGGAGAAGTCCAGCATGCGCCACGGCTGCTGCTTCAACTCGCCGATCTCGATCCGGTATTTCCCAGCGATGTCGCGGCGCAGCAACTCGGCATGCCAGGCGGCGGCGTCTTCGACCAGCAGGTGCATCACGCAATTGGCGGCGAATTCCGGCTGATAGTAGTCCTGCAGCAGGAAGCTGCAATCGCCGTGGGCGAAGAGTAGGCGACGCCGTGACCGACGGATTTCCGTTCGAAGCCGATGTCCTGATAGAAGTCCTGAGACAGCGCGAAGTCGCGGCTGGGGACGAAGGCTTTCAGTTCTACGGTGTTCAGGTTCGGCATGTCCATGCTCCTGTCGGATGTGAAAAACCCGCCTGGGCGGGTCGGGTGCGGAATGAGGCCTTGCCGGCTGTTCAAGGAACAGGCGGCTACGCCAGCTTCGGCTCGCCTTCCAGCATCAGCACGCCGGGCAGGCCGGAGCGGAAGACCGCCTGCTGCAGCGTGTCTATCGCCTTCTTGCGGAAGAACTGCTTGCGGGTGACCAGCAGCACGCGGCGTCGCGGCGCCGGCTCGCTGAACGGCACCACCGACAGCAGCGTCTCGTCGCCGGGACCGACCGAGGTGGTCGGCATCACGGTCACGCCCATGCCGCTGGCCACCATGTGCCGTATCGTGTTCAGCGAACTGCCTTGCAGCGTGCTGGCCAGGCCGTTGCCGTGGTTCTGGCGGCTGGACAGCTCGCTGCAGGCCTGCAGCACCTGATCGCGGAAGCAGTTGCCCTGGGTCAGCAGCAGCACGCTTTCCTCGGCCAGCTGGCAGGCGGCGACCTGGCGCTGCTTTTCCCATGGATGGCCCTTGGGCATCGCGACGACGAAGGGCTCGTCGTACAGCGGCCAGGCCTCGACGCCGGTTTCCTCGAACGGATCGGCGACGATGATGGCGTCGACCTCGCCGCGCTTCAGCATTTCCGCCAGCCGGGAGGTGTAGTTCTCCTCCAGGATCAGCGGCATGTCCGGCGCCAGGATGCGCAGCGCCGGAATCAGCTTGGGCAGCAGATAGGGGCTGATGGTGAAGATCACCCCCAGCTTCAGCGGTCCGGCCAGCTCGTTCTGATGCTCGCCGGCCAGCCGCTTCACCGCTTCGGCCTCTTCCAGCACCCGCTGCGACTGCTCGATGATGCGCTCGCCGATCTCGGTGACCGCGACCTCCTGGCCGCCGCGTTCGAACAGGGTGATGCCCAGTTCGTCTTCCAGCTTCTTGATCGCGATCGACAGCGTCGGCTGGCTGACGAAGCAGCTTTGGGCGGCGCGGCCGAAGTGGCGCTCGCGCGCCACCGCCACGATATAGCGCAGTTCGGTCAGCGTCATGGCTTAGCGCTGTTGCTCCGGCAGTACGATGTTGACTTCCAGGACTTCGTAATCGTCCTGGCGCTCCACCTGCACCTTGATGTCGTCGAGATTGACCGACACGTATTTGGAAATCACTTCCATCAATTCGCGTTGCAGCGCGGGCAGGTAGTCCGGCGCGTGGCGGCCGTTGCGTTCATGCGCGAGGATGATCTGCAGGCGTTCGCGGGCGATGGCCGCGGACTTCTGCCGCTTGCCGAAAATCATATCGATCAATGACATGCTCAACCTCCAAACAGGCGCTTGAGGATACCGACCTTGGGCGCATCCAGGAAACGCATCGGACGCTGTTCGCCAAGGAAGCGCGAGACTACGTCGGTGTAGGCCTCGGCCACGTCGGAACCCTTCAGATGGATGGCCGGGGTGCCGGAGTTGGAGGCCTGCAACACGCTTTGCGATTCCGGAATGACGCCCAGCAGCGGCACGCGCAGGATTTCCTTGACGTCGTCGACCGACAGCATTTCGCCCTTGTCGACGCGGCCCGGCGCGTAGCGGGTGATCAGCAGATGCTCCTTCACCGCCTCGCGGCCTTCCTCGGCGCGCTTGGACTTGGACGACAGAATGCCCAGGATGCGGTCGGAGTCGCGCACCGACGACACTTCCGGGTTGGTGACGATCAGCGCTTCGTCGGCGAAGTACAGCGCCATCAGCGCGCCTTTCTCGATGCCGGCCGGAGAGTCGCAGACGATGTAGTCGAAACCGGCCTCGCCCAGGCTATGCAGCACTTTTTCGACGCCTTCCAGCGTCAGCGCGTCCTTGTCGCGGGTCTGCGAGGCCGGGATGATGAACAGGTTGTCGCAGTTCTTGTCCTTGATCAGCGCCTGGTTCAGAGTGGCCTCGCCATTGACGACATTGATCAGGTCGTACACCACGCGGCGTTCGCAGCCCATGATCAGGTCGAGGTTGCGCAGGCCGACGTCGAAGTCGATCACGGCAGTCTTGTGGCCGCGCAGTGCCAGGCCGGAGGCGAAGCTCGCGCTGGTGGTGGTTTTGCCTACGCCACCCTTGCCGGATGTCACAACGATGATTTTTGCCACGGGGCTTTCCTCTGGTATGTGTTACTCGCCGAGCGCGGTCATCACCAGGCGCTCGTTTTCAAGATAAATCTGGGTCGGTTTGCCCAGGATGCTGTCCGGCAGTGCCTGTTCTATCGTCCGGTACACCCCGGCTATGGATACCAGCTCGGCTTCCATGCTGCGGGTGAAAATGCGGGCGGCGTGGTTGCCGCGGGCGCCGGCCAGCGCCCGGCCGCGCAACGGCGCGTAGACGTGGATGTTGCCGTCGGCGATGACTTCGGCGCCGGCGCTGACCATAGCCAGCACCACCAGATCGCAGCCCTTGGCGTAGATCTGTTGGCCGGCGCGCACCGGGCGGTCGATGATCATCGCGGCGGCCGGCGCCGAGGCAGCAGCTTCGACGGCCGGCTTGGCCGCCGGTTCCTGGATCGCTTGCGCCGAGCGCGCCGGCGCGGCGTTGTTGGCGAAGGCGAGGCCGAAGCGGCTGGCCACCGCCGCCAGCGCATTGTCCGGATGGCGCAGCGCCACCGCGCGGATGCCGCGGCGGCTGAGCAGCGGCAGCAGGCGGCCCAGATCCAGCTCGGCCGGATTGGGCAGGGCCTCCACATCGAGCACGAAGGCTTCGGCGGGGGCGTCGCTGGCGTTGCCGAAGCGCGCGTCCAGCGCCTGGCCCAGTTCGTCCAGGTTGTCGGTGCGCAACAGGATCGCCAGCAGGTCCAGACTGGCGGATTTGATGTCGAAGGCGTTGGCCACAGGGCTCATTGGGGTAACTTTAATATGGATAGATTTCTTCTATGGACCGAGTTTACTGGCTTGAGGCCCGCGTTTCAATGGCGGTGACGGCGCGGCCGGAGACGAGGCGGTCGCGGCTGTCGAATCGTCGCGTCGAGGCTGTTGCGATGCAAAAAATCTTGTCGGCAATCATGTCTGTGGGGACAGGTGCGGGATTGTCATGAATATGGAATGATGGCGTGGTAAAAAGCTTGGCGGAATAGCCGCTTAGTTTATTGTGCACTGCAACATTGTCTTGACCGGCGCGCGATTTTCGCGCTACAGTGGTGTTGTTGCAGTGCAACATCATTTAAGGTACCAGTCTTGCTCGCTGTAACACTGAGTCGTTGTCTACCGACATTCTAGGAGCTGATTACATGTTTACCACCACCCAGGAACTCTCCGCGCTCGGCCAGTCGCAGTTTGACAAGGCTGTCCGCCTCTCGTCCATCGTCCTCGCCGGCGCCGAGCGTTTCGCCAGCCTGCAGTTGGACCTGTCGCGCAAACTGTTGAGCGACAACGCCGAAGCGTTCAAGGCGCTCAGCGAAGTGAAAGACGCCAAGACGCTGGGCGAGCTGCAAAGCGGCCTGACCCAGCCGGCTCTGGACCAGGCCTTCTCGGCCGCGCGCAATGTCTACGATGCCGCGCTGGTCACCCAGAACGAGCTGTCCGCCTTCGTCGAAGAACAGATCGCCGAAAACAACAAGGCGCTGCAAACCAGCCTCGACCGCCTGTCCAAGAGCGCTCCGGCCGGCTCCGACATCGCCGTGGCCGCGTTGAAGACGCTGCTGAACACTTCGACCGCCGCTTTCGAGAGCGTGTCCAAGACCGCCAAGAAGGTCGGCGCCGAGATCGCCGAAGCCGGCGTCGAAGCCGCCACCAACTCGGCCAAGGCCGCCAGCGCCGCCGTGGCGCGCAAGAAGAACGCCACCGCCGCAGCCTGATTCCGTTTCGCGGTTTCGCAGATCCGACCCGCCCTGGCGCAAGCCAGCGGCGGGTTTTTTATCAGGGATCCATTCAGCTAGCCATCCGATAAGCGGTGTCTAATTGCTGGTTTCTGGGCGTGACCATTTTTTAGGTTGGTACACGTTCCAAGCTGTTAGAGAGAAGACGTATTCTTGCGAGACGGGTTTGCCCTGTAGATAGAACTGTACGTTTTCCTTTATCGATGTGCTTTCTTTGTTCCTATACAGCCATCTCAGCTCCGATGCGGTAATCGCCCTTCCATAATCGCCTTGTTTTTTTGCAATCTCAGGAATGCTATCTATCAGGTGATCAACGCAGAACAGTACTTTCCCATTTCGCACTTGTGTTTGAAATTCAAGTCCAGCCTTGCTTGTTCTAATCCAACCTTGATCTCTGCTGTCCTGAGCGCTTATTTTTCGTTCGGTAACATTGTATTTTTTATGATTAAGCAAAAAGTTTTTATACTGAATGGCTCTATCTGAATCCATCAGTTCTTGCCGGATTTCCTCATCGGAATTAAAATGTGTCGCGCCTCTTTCCCAAACTGAATTGGTTATGTCATTTTGGATGCGAATCTCTTTCTTGCTATCGTCTTTTGTTGAAGATAGCATATTCAGAGCTGCTTGACGTGGCCGTGCCAGGCCGTAAATCAAATCCCCTGATTCGAAATCGGCGGCTATGTCGGTACTTCGACCATTTATTTTGATGTCTCTGCGCTCTCTTATTAGTTTTGGATTGATTTCTATATCTGCAATATTTATATTTTTCAGGCTATTGGGAATGTCGTTGATCGCTATTTCCCACTTGACTCGCGAAGGAGCGATCATGGTAATGTCGCTGATGTTTTGGGGAAGGATAATGGGTAGGGCCAGACTTTTGCAATAATCAATAGTTAAAGTCTTTAGGCCAGATGGCAAGGGCTGTGGCAGCTCTTTAATAGTGTGATTGTATTGTATTTGCAGATGGGAAAGATTGTCTGGCAGGTTGGGCAGGGATGTAAAATTATTGCAATATGTAATTTTTAGAGTGTCCAGACTGTTTGGCAGGCTTGGGATGGAGTGAATTCCATCTATCCCATTAAGTTCAAGAACCGATAGTGTTTCAGGGAGCTCTGGAGCGTGTTTGAGTTCCACAGAATCTAGCTTTAATTCCAATAGATTGGAAGGCATTGGCGGCAAGCTCTCTAATTTGCAGCTTTGTATCTCTAGTTTTTTCAAACCCTCGGGCAGTTTTGGAAAAGGGGTTTCGCATCCACGGATAAGGAGAGATTGCAAACCGTCGGGAAGCTCGGAAATAGGGCCGTTGTAGTTTTCTATTGCGAGATATTGCAAGCTTTTGGGGAGGGGTGGCAACTCTCTCAATTTTAGATAGATATCTATCTCCAGTCTTTCCAAGCCAGCCGGAAGTGGAGGAAGGGAGCTTACCGATTCGCTAACATGCAGGGAGGTGCGATTGTATTTAATGGCGTCTCTGATTTTTTCTGCAAGCTGAGATCTATCATATTGTTCTTTTTTCGGCCCACTTTGCTCCCATTCGGTCAAGGCATCTGCCGCATGAGGATCCGTTTCCGCGAGCTTTATATGGTTGTTTGTGGAGGTTATGCTGTTTAACATTGGCGCGGTCTTTTTGAATGAGAGGAGAGTGTTAACTGGATTTAAATGAATATGCGCTGTAATATACCTGCTGCGTTTATAAAATAATGCAATAAAAAGCCATGCAGGAAGACGGTGTGATTATTGTGGCAGGGTTTATTTTATTGAGTTTGAAGAGGGAATCTTTCAAAAACCGCTTAACGAAATTGGGCGAAGCCATTCTCGCGAGATGCAAACTAAAAAAGACCGGGAGTGGCGGATGGCTGCAAGGCGAACTCATCCAATTGAGTGGCGTAGGCTGAACGGCGGCGACTATCTGGTCCGTCGTTGGAATCGACTTGTCAGGGAAACGGAATATATCGAGGCCGCGGCTCAATCCGGGCCGCGCTTGGCTCAGCCTCGCTGCTGCAGAACAGCGTCTATGCGCTCCGCCCACTCGCGCAGCGTGGCCTTCTCCGGCAGCGTCAGCAGGATGCCGCGTGCCAAATTGGCGGCGAAGTGCCGGACTTCGTCCGGCAATGGCGAGGGATAGGGCGGAGCACGCCCTATTTGAGACGACAGATAGTCTTCGGCCAATTGCCGCAGTTTCTCGGCTATCAGCCATTGCGTCTGCAGCGTTTTTTCCCAGTCCAACGGATGAGGCGATCCATCCGGAGTCGGGAGGGCGGACAGTCCTTGATGCCGCAGGGCGGCGAAGACGCGCTGGCAGAAGCGCGCGCTGTGCGGAGGGCCGCAGTTGAGCCAGCAGCCGGGCTGCGGCGCCAGCGCGTCCAGCAGTTGCCAGGCGGCGCTGCCCGGCGCCGGGGCGCCGCCTACCAGCAGCATGAAACCATGCTCGGCGGCCGGCGCGGGCCAGTCTCCGGCCAGCTCGACGAAGCCTAGCCCGGCGTCGCGGCTGAGGGCCAGGCGTTCGGCCAGGGCCTGATCGCCATCCTGTCCCAGGTCCAGCCAGCAGTCTTCCAGCTCCATGCCGACCCAGTCCGGCGGCAAGCGCGCAGGCGGATCGCGATCCGTCGGCGCGGCGAGCCCTTGCGTCTCGAGGCGACGCAGGAAGCAGGAAAGGTAGGGGGCTTGGCCCCCGATGCGGCGGGAAACGACCATGTCAGAGACCACCAGGCCGCCGTCAGGCGGTGTTTGCTATCGAAAGAGTGGCAGAAGATGCCGGCCACGGCAAACCATTATCCGGTGTAATGCTGATATTGTGCAATGCAACATCGGGCGGCGATAAAAAAACCGGCCAAGTGGCCGGTCTGCGGATGGGCGCGGCGCTTACTTGTCGAAGCGGGCGATGCCTTCGACCAGTTCGGTCTTGGCGTCTTCCAGCGTGCCCCAGCCCTGGATCTTGACCCACTTGCCCTTTTCCAGATCCTTGTAGTGCTCGAAGAAGTGAACCATCTGGTTGCGCAGCAGCTCCGGCAGGTCTTCCAGCTTCTGGATGGACTTGTACATCGGGCACAGCTTTTCGACCGGCACGGCCACCAGCTTGGCGTCTACGCCGCCGTCGTCTTCCATCTTGATCAGGCCCAGCGCGCGGCAGCGCACCACCACGCCCGGCGGCAGCGGGAACGGGGTCACGACCAGCACATCCACCGGATCGCCGTCGCCGGCCAGCGTTTGCGGCACGAAGCCGTAGTTGGCCGGATACATCATGGAGGTGCCCATGAAGCGGTCCACCACCAGCGTGTTCCAGTCCTTGTCGAATTCGTACTTGATCGGGGCGGCGTTGGCGGAGATTTCGATGACGACGTTGAAGTCGCCCGGCATGTCTTTGCCCGGGCCGATTTTTGCGAGATCCATGGACGGAAATCCTTCAGGGTTCGTTGAACATCATTGTTTGACCGGGCGATTATATCAGCAGCTGCCGGCGCTGTGCCGGCCGGGTATAATCGACGGTTTGACGCCATTCACCCGAGGAAGAACGCGCGATGCTGGACAAGCTGATCACCGAGCTGGACAAGGGCCTGCGCACGCTGTGCGCACCGGCGCGCAGCGCGCGCGCCCACCCGGACCAGGACATCGCGGAAGCCGGCTTGAGCGCGGTCGAGAAGAGGCACGCGCTCGGCCTGATGCGGGTCAACCATTGCGGCGAAGTCTGCGCGCAGGCCTTGTACCAGGGCCAGGCGCTGACCGCGCGCGACGCGTCGGCGCGCGAGGCGCTGCGCCACGCGGCGCAGGAGGAGGTGGAGCACCTGGCCTGGACCGAGCGCCGCATCCGCGAGCTGGGCGGCCGGCCCAGCCTGTTCAATCCGCTGTGGTATACCGGCTCGCTGGCGCTGGGCGTGGCGGCCGGCGTGCTCGGCGATAAATGGAATCTGGGCTTTCTGCAGGAGACCGAGCGCCAGGTCGGCGCCCATCTGGACAGCCATCTGAGCGCCTTGCCGGAAGGCGACGAGCGCAGCCGCGCCATCGTCCGTCAGATGCGAGACGACGAACTGCAGCACGCCGAGATGGCGCACGAGCTGGGCGCGGCCGAACTGCCGGCGCCGCTGAAGGCGGCGATGAAGCTGTCGGCCAAACTGATGACCGGCAGCAGCTACCGCATCTGACGCCAGGGGCCGCTTGCGGCCTTTTTGCGCCGGGGCCGTTTCCCGCCGAACGCGGAGCGCGAAAAGCGGCCTGCCGCGATATGGTCCGTGCCGGCGCGCGTTCGCGCGCCGCTTCTTCATACCTAGTGGTTTCTACTTAGCAGCGGTCTTTTCGCCCGCCTGCTTGAAATTCCCCCCGCTTTTTTCCTTGCCGCGGCCTGTTTTTTTACACCTATAGTGGACGGGGCGCTATGCGTTTTTCATGGCTCGCGCCCCCGTTGGAACGGTATTTGTCATGAGCTGGTCGGCGGCGCTCCGGGTGGATGCGCATGCCGTGGTGACAGGTCTCTGGGCGTGACGCAAGGAGAACGAGATGTCGCTAGGCGCAGTGGGCAGTTCCCTTCCCGTTTCTTATCTGCCGGCAGCGTCTGCCGGCGCCCTGCCGCGAACCGAGCCGGGCGGCGCCAATGCGGCCGGCGCGGCGCGCAACGGTCGGGACAATGGTCCAGGCAGCGGTTTCGGCCAGGAGGTCGTGCTGGCCTTGCAGCAGTCCGGCGTCAATGTGATCGGCGCCATGACCGGCGCCGGTTCGGCGTCGGGCAAGGCCGGCGACAGCGACGCGGGGGGCATCGGCGCGGTCGGCGCGCCGTCGGCCGGCGGCAATGTGCAGCAGGCCCTGCATACCTTTGTCCACGCGGTCTACCAGGCGGTGCAGTCTGAAGGCCTGTCCGGAGGCGGCACCGGCAACGGCCAGCAGGGGCCGGCCGCCGGCGGCTACGGCGATTTCCAGAGCAATCTGCAGCAGTTGCTGCAGGATGTCAGGGAAGGCACCCAGAACAATGCTACTTCGGGCCTGACCGCCGCGTTCAGGAGCTTGCAGCAGGCCCTGGGCGGCGATACGCCGACCGGCGCGTCGACGCAGTCGTCGCTGCATACCTTTCTGCAGAATCTGGTGACCTTGCAGAACGGCCAGCAGATGAATGCCGGCGGCGTTGGTTCGCTGGTCGATACCAGCGCCTGAGACGCGCGGCGTCTATACTGCGGACAGCGATGCCGCCGCCGTCGAGTGCAAGTAATGTGTTGAATTAACAGAAATTTGCAGTTTGACGCTTAGTCCGGAAGGCGCGGTGCCGATATATTCCTGTCAGCGCAAGCTGTGGCGGGTAGATCAGTTCGTGAAGGAGAGCATCATGTCAGTCGGATCCATGGGCAGTAGCTCCATCTCTTTGCAATACACGCAGATCGATATTCAGGAAACCCTGTCGGGCGATCAGGGCCAGCAGGACGGCGGCGGTGCCGTCCAGGGCGCCGGCGGCGGCGGCCATCACCGTCATGGCGGCGGCGGCCAGTTCGCGCAGAGCGTGCTGCAGGCCTTGCAGCAGTCCGGTCTGCTGCAGTCGTCGACGGGCAGTTCCGCGACATCGTCGACCGATGGCAGCGACGGTACCGACGGCACCGGCGACGGCACGGTCGGCGCGGCCGGCGGCAGCCAGCAGCAGGCGGTGCACGCCTTCATGCATTCGCTGTTCCAGGCATTGCAGCAGGAGGGGTCGTCGTCGTCGACGGACGCCACCGGCGGCAGCGCCCAGGACGGCGGCTCCGGCACTTACGGCGCCAGCGGCTTGCAGAACAATCTGCAGCAGTTGCTGCAGGACATCAGCAACGGCACCCAGAATGACGCCACTTCGACGTTGCAGACGGCGTTCCAGAATCTGCAGCAGGCGCTGGGCGTCGGCGGCAGCGGGCAGGCGTCGCAATCGTCGCTGCAAAGCTTTTTGCAGAATCTGACCAACAATCTGCAGCAGCAGAGTCCGTTCGGCGCCAGCGCCGGCGTCGGCGCACTGCTGAGCACTTCGGCCTGACGACCGGTTGCCCCGTGCGGGGCGCCGGACGGTGGGACGGGCAGGGGCCGGGGTAACCCGGCCCCTGTTTCATTCGCGCGCGGGCAGGCTGGTCAGCAATCCCAGGCCGATGATGGCGATGCTGAGCAGGCCGGCGGTCACTTCGCCGAGCTCGACGCCCAGCGCGGCGGCGAACATGACGGCCACCAGCGCGGCGATCGCCCAGAACGCCGAGACTTCCAAGTACTTGAACCGGCCCATCATGTCGCGCTCCACCAGGTAGAGGGTCAGCGAGCGGACGAAGATCGCGCCGATGCCCAGTCCGGCGGCGATCAGCCAGAAGTCGTTGGTGATGGCGAAGGCGGCGATCACGCCGTCCATCGAGAAGCTGGCGTCCAGCACCTCCAGGTAGACGAAGCCGATCAGGCCGTTCCTGGCCGCCGCGGTCCGGATGTCGACGCCGCCGAACAGCTGCTTGAACATGTGCAGCGCCATGAAGGTCACATAGCCCCAGAAGCAGCTGCTGACGAAGACCATCCTCTGTCCGGCCGGCAGCAGCGCGGCGACGACCGCCACCAGCAGCACGGTCACCAGCGACTGCGCGTTTTCGACGCTGCCTAGCCGGGCCAGCAGCGGTTCGACGACGGGCACCCAATGTTCGTCCTTCTCGTGCTGGACGAAGTATTCGATGACCACCATCAGCAGGAAGGTGGCGCCGAAGCCCATGATCATCAGATGGCTGTCGTGCATGATGCGCTGGTAGCGCCCGGGCTGTTCGGTGGCGATCTCGAAGGCGTCGGCCAGCGAGACGCCGCCGGCGGTGGCCACGATCAGCAGCGGAAACAGGATGCGCATGCCGAACACGGCCACGGCGATGCCGGCGGTCATGAAGACGCGGCGCCAGCGAGGACTCATCGCCTTCAGCACGCCGGCGTTGACCACGGCGTTGTCGAAGGAGACGCTGATTTCCAGCGCCGCCAGCACCGCGGCGGTCAGCAGGAAGGCGCCGGCCTGCTCGACGCCGCCTTGCGCGTGCCCGTAGCAGGCGACGGCGGCCAGCACCGCGGCGGCGCAGACCAGCGAGCCGCGAAAATAGGAAAAAGTGGAACGCATGGAGCCAACCTGAGCAAGTGCGGCGTCGCCGCTGTTTTTTTTTGCATGCGCGAACGGCCGGAAAACCGGCCGTCGCGTGGAGCATTATATGACGTTGTCAGTGGCCGCGCATCAGCGGGAGGCGGCCACGCGGGCCAGGCAGCGGCGATAGCGGCCGTCCACCCTGTCCGCGAACCATGCGGTGGTCAGCTTGCGGCTGATCTTGGGACTTTTCAGGTCGATCTGCGGCATGGCTTCGCGCGGCAGCGCGCGGCCGGCCTGCTTGTCGGCCAGAGCGAACACCTGCCGGTACAGCGGGCTCTGGCCGAAGGCGGCGTTCTTTTCCTGCGAGAGATCGCGCTGAATGGCGGCGGCGCCGATGCCGAGCCGGCCGGACAGCGACAGCGCCGCCTGCTGGCTGCCGGAGACGGCCTTGCCCTGGTAGTTCAACAGGTCGCCGTCCAGCGCCAGCCTGCGGCCGGAAAGCCGGGCCAGCGCGGCCTGGAAGGCGGCGTTGCGGCTGCTGTAGCGGCCGGCGTTGAAGTCGGCGAAGCGGTAGCGCATGTCCTGGTACGGCGCCGGGTATTGCAGCAGGATGGCGGCGCCGAAATAGACGCCGCCGCGGCGGCTGAACACCTCGTGGCGTATGCTGCCCTGCACCGGGTACGGATAGGGCCAGATCCTGGCGTGGGCCTCGGCGAACTCCACGCTGACCTGCATCGGGCCGCCGGTGCGTATCGGATTCTTCATGTCCAGCGGCAGGCCCAGCTTTTGGGCTTCGCGCGACATGTCCTCGTAAAGCAGATTCATCTCGCGCTCGGTGCGCAGATTGTCTATCCGCGTCTTGTAGCTCTGGCCGTTGGGCGAGGTTTTCATCAGCGCGCCCTTCACCACCGTCAGCGGTACCAGGTAGCGGTGCGCGCGCTCCTCTATCTTGCCCCAGACGATTTGCGGCAGGCCAGGTACCACCGGATCGGCCTGCCAGCTGGACTCCTGCTCGATCACCGCGGCCAGCGCGCAGGCGTTGTCGGCGGTGGCGGGGATTTGCAACTGGCGGAAGGCGCCGGCGATGTCGGCGATCCAGCCCTGGCGGTCGCGCACGCCCAATGGCACCGCCGCGGCGATGAAGGCGGCGGAGGCCGCCGGCGGCTTGGGCGGGCTGATGGGCGGTGGTGCCAAGGGCGCGGCGGGGGGCGCTTCCACGATGGCGGCCGGCGGGGGCGTTTGCGGCGCCGCCGGCGCGGTTTCCGGCTGCGGCGGGGCCGATGACAGCGGCGGCGTGCCGGCGCAGCCGGCAAGCAGCGCGCACAACAGCGTCAGGCTGGATGTTTTCATTATATTGGAGCGAGGGTGCGACAGCGGCGAGCTTAGGCCAAGCCGCCATCGCGGGCAAGCGGCGTCAGCGCGGCGGCAGGTAAGCGGCCGGATCCACCACCCGGGTGCCCAGCCGCAGCTCGAAGTGCAGCATGACCCGGCTGGCGCCGGAATCGCCCATGGTGGCGATCTGTTGGCCGGCGGACACTTGCTGGCCTTCCTGCACCAATAGCTTCTGGTTGTGGGCGTAGACGGTCAGCGTGCTTTCATTGTGCTTGACGATCAGCAGATTGCCGTAGGCGCGTATGCCCTTGCTGGCGTATATCACCTTGCCGGCGGCCGCCGCGCGCACCGGGTCGCCGGCCTTGCCGGCCAGATCCAGGCCCTTGTTGCGGTTGCCGTCGAAGCCGGAAATCAGCGCGCCGTCGGCCGGCCATTGCAGCTTGACGTCCAGCCTGGCCGGCGGCGGCGCCGGCTTGGCCTCCGCTGGTTTGGACGCGGACGGCTTGCCGGCGGTCGACGGTTTGGCCGCGCCGGGCGGCTGCACCCGTAGCAACTGGCCGGACTGGATGCTGGAGCGGTCGGCCAGCTGGTTCCAGCGCGCCAGATTGGCGACGCTTTGCCGATATTGACGGGCGATGCGGTACAGCGTGTCGCCGGGCTGGACCCGGTAGTAGCCGGCCGGGGCGGAGGAGTCTGCGGCCGGAGGCGTGGCGCAGGCGGCCAGCCATAAGCTGCTACAAAGAATAAGGGTGAGGGTTCGCAAGGACATGACCATGATTCTAGCACCGTCCCGCCGCGGCGATGTCCGCGGGGGAGGCCGGAGGGCGGCGATGATGAAACGGGTTTGGCTGGCGCTGGGCTGTTTTGGTTCCGGCCTGTTGTGGGCGGCGCCGGCGCCGGTGACGGTCAGCCTGTACACCTTGGACTATCCGCCGTTCGTGATCCGCGACGGCGGCGCGCCGCCGCGCGGCATCGCGGTGGAGCTGATCGGGCAGGCGCTGGAGCGCGCCGGCCTGCGCGGCCAGTTCGTCGATCTGCCGTGGAAGCGGGCGCAGATGCAGGTGCAGAGCGACGAGAACAGCTGTCTGATGCCGCTGACCCGCTCGCCGCGGCGCGATGCCCAGTACCGCTGGGTCGGGCTGATAGACGACAGCAGCCAGTCGCTGTTCGTCGCGGCCAACAAGTCGGCGCGCATTCATGCGCTGTCTGACTTGAAGGGCTTGCGCGTGGTGACGCTGCTGGGCTCGTCGATGGCCGAATGGCTGCGCGTGCACCAGGTGGCGTTTTCCGAACTGGCGACCACCGAGGAGGCCTACCGCGAGCTGAGTCTGGGCGTGGCCGACGCCTGGGCGGTGCACAGCCCGGTGGCGCGCTATCTGGTCAAGAAGCAGGGCGCCAGCGCGGTGCCGATACGCGAGGCCTTGCGCTTGCAGGAAACCGGCATCTACCTCGCCTGCGGCAAGCATATGCCGGAGGAGGTGGCACAGCGCTTGGGCGCGGCCATCCGCCAGTTGCAGGCGGATGGCGTGGCGGCCCGCATCTCGGCGCGCTATCTGGAGTGAGCGGGCAGCAAAAAGCCCCCGCTGGGCGGGGGCTTGGACGGTGAAGCGGATCAGCGGGTGATCGGCTTGTAGCGGATGCGCTTGGGCTTGGCGCCTTCCTCGCCCAGGCGCTTCTTCTTGTCGGCCTCGTACTCCTGGTAGTTGCCGTCGAAGAAGGTCCATTGCGATTCGCCTTCGGCCGCCAGGATGTGGGTGGCGATGCGGTCCAGGAACCAGCGGTCGTGCGAGATCACGAACACGGTGCCGGCGTATTCCAGCAACGCGTCTTCCAGCGCGCGCAGCGTTTCGACGTCGAGGTCGTTGGACGGTTCGTCGAGCAGCAGCACGTTGCCGCCCTTCAGCAGCGTCTTGGCCAGGTGCAGACGGCCGCGTTCGCCGCCGGACAGCATGCCGACCTTCTTCTGCTGATCGCCGCCCTTGAAGTTGAAGCGGCCCAGATAGGCGCGGCTGGACATCTCGAAGCGGCCGACGGTCAGGATGTCGGCGCCTGCGGCCACGTCCTCGAACACGGTCTTTTCGCCGTCCAGGCCTTCGCGGCTCTGCTCGACGAAGGCCATCTGCACGGTCTGGCCTATCTTCACGTCGCCGCTGTCCGGCTGTTCCTTGCCGGCTATCATCTTGAACAACGTCGATTTACCGGCGCCGTTCGGGCCGATGATGCCGACGATGGCGCCCGGCGGCGCCTTGAAGCTCAGATTGTCGATCAGCAGGCGGTCGCCGAAGCCCTTGGACACGCCGTTGAACTCGATCACCTCGTTGCCCAGGCGTTCGGCCACCGGGATGAAGATTTCCTGGGTCTCGTTGCGTTTCTGGGTCTCGAAGCTGGACAACTCCTCGAAACGGGCGATACGCGCCTTGGACTTGGCCTGGCGGCCCTTGGGATTCTGGCGCACCCATTCCAGTTCCTGCTTCATCGCCTTCATGCGGGCGCCTTCGCTCTTGGCTTCCTGCGCCAGGCGCTCTTCCTTCTGCTCCAGCCAGGACGAGTAGTTGCCCTTCCACGGGATGCCTTCGCCGCGGTCCAGCTCCAGAATCCATTCGGCGGCGTTGTCGAGGAAGTAGCGGTCGTGGGTGACGGCCACCACGGTGCCGGGGAAGCGCACCAGGAACTGCTCCAGCCACTCGACCGATTCGGCGTCCAGGTGGTTGGTCGGCTCGTCCAAGAGCAGCATGTCCGGCTTGGACAGCAGCAGCTTGCACAGCGCCACGCGGCGCTTCTCGCCGCCCGACAGCGGGCCGATCTTGGCGTCCCACGGCGGCAGGCGCAGCGCGTCGGCGGCCAGTTCCAGCTGCAGCGCCACATTGTCGCCGGCGCCGGCGGAGATGATGGCTTCCAGCTTGGCCTGCTCCTCGGCCAGCGCGTCGAAGTCGGCGTCCGGATCGGCGTAGGCGGCGTACACTTCCTCCAGCCGCTTCTGCGCGCCCATCACATCGCCCATGCCGCTTTCCACTTCCTCGCGCACGGTCTTGTCGTTGTCCAGCTTCGGCTCCTGCTCCAGGTAGCCGATCTTGACGCCGGCCAGATGCTGCACCTCGCCGTCGTATTCCTTGTCCACATTGGCCATGATGCGCAGCACGGTGGATTTGCCGGCGCCGTTCAGGCCCAAGAGGCCGATCTTGGCGCCGGGGAAGAAGCTGAGGGAAATATCTTTGATGATTTGCCGTTTGGGCGGGACGATCTTGCTCACTCGGAGCATCGACATCACGTATTGGGCCATGGATCCGTTCACATTGGTTGGTATGACTAGACGCCGATTCTACCAAAACGGCGAGCCAAGACCAGATGGCCGAGCGGCCGGCGTGGGCCGGCCGCGAAGGAGAGGCTTAGAACGCCAGCGCCAGCGCGGCGGTGGCCAGCATCGCGAAGGCGCAGGCCACCTTGGCCACGGCGCCGACAATGAAGCCGACGAAGGTGCCGATGCCGACCTTGCCGGCCTGGAAGGCGTCCTTGCGGGCGATGAATTCGCCGACGACGGCGCCGATCAGCGGGCCGAGCACGACGCCGGCGATGCCGAAGAACAGGCCCACCAGGCTGCCGATGAAGGCGCCCCACAAGGCCTGGCGGCTGGCGCCGGTGGCCCTGGCGCCCAACAGGCCGGCGACGAAGTCTATCAGCAGGCCCAGCGCCGCCAGCACCGCCAGCACGCTGAGGCTGATCGCGCCCAGGTGCTGGAAGTTGTCCAGCCAGGAGGCCAGCAGCAGGCCGCCGAACAGCAGCGGCAGGCCGGGCAGGGCCGGCAGCACGGTGCCGGCCAGGCCGGCGGCCACCATCAGCGCGGCGGCGAGATAACCGAGCAGCACCATGCTCATTCGGCGTCCTGGCCGGTGTACAGCGCCAGCAGCTCGCGCTGGGCGCAGTGCGGCTTGCCGCGGTTGGAGCGGCGCTTGTAGCCGCCGTCCTGCTGCATTTCCCAACTGTTGACGTTGTCCTCCAGGTAGAGGCGCAGCGTCTCCTTGATGATGCGGCGCTTCAGCTTGCCGTCCAGCACTGGCGCGCAGGTCTCGATGCGGCGGAAGAAGTTGCGGCTCATCCAGTCGGCGCTGGAGATCAGCAGGTCTTCCTTGTGATCGTTGTAGAAGTAGAACACGCGCGGATGCTCGAGGAAGCGGCCGACGATGGAGCGCACCGAGATGTTCTCGGACAGGCCGGCGACGCCGGGACGCAGCGCGCACACGCCGCGGACGATCAGCTGTATCTTCACGCCGGCCTGGCTCGCGCGGTACAGCGCGTGTATCACCTGCGGTTCTAGCAGCGAGTTCATCTTGGCGATGATCTGCGCCGGCTTGCCGGCCTGGACATGCTCGATCTCGCGCTCGATGGCCTGCATGATCATGCTGTGCAGCGTGAACGGGCTCTGGTACAGCTGCCTCAGGCTGCCGGCGCGGCCCAGGCCGGTCAGCTGGATGAAGATGTCGTTGACGTCGCTGGCGATTTCCTCGTTGCAGGTCATCAGGCCCAGGTCGGTGTACAGCCGCGCCGTGCGCGGGTGGTAGTTGCCGGTGCCCAGGTGCACGTAGCGGTGCAGGCCGCGCTCCTCGCGCCGCACCACCATCAGCATCTTGGCGTGCACCTTGTAGCCGATGACGCCGTAGACGACGTGGGCGCCGGCGTCCTCCAGCCGGCTGGCCCAGCCGATATTGGCCTCCTCGTCGAAGCGCGCCATCAATTCGACGACCACCGTCACCTGCTTGCCGGCGCGGGCGGCGGCGATCAGCGATTCCATCAGCACCGAGTCGGTGCCGGTGCGGTACACCGTCATCTTGATCGCCACCACGTGCGGATCGGTCGCCGCCTGGGTCAGGAAGTCGATCACCGGCTGGAAGCTCTGGTACGGATGGTGCAGCAGGATGTCGCCCTTGCGTATCGTCTCGAACAGCGAGGTGGACTTCTTCTGCAGCTGCGGCGGCAGCGTCGGCGCGAACAGCGCGAATTTCAGGTCGGCGCGGTCCACCAGGTCCGGCACCTGCATCAGCCGCACTAGGTTCACCGGGCCGTTGACGCGGTAGACGTCGCGCGGCTGCAGGTTGAACTGGGTCAGCAAGAAGGATTCCATGTGCTGCGGGCAGGTGTCGGCGATTTCCAGCCGCACCGCGTCGCCGAACTGGCGCTGGCGCAATTCGCCCTGCAGCGCGGTGCGCAGGTTCTTGAAGTCGTCGTCGTCGACCGACAGCTCGCTGTCCCGGGTGACGCGGAACTGGTAGCAGCCCTTGACCGTCATGCCGGGGAACAGCTCGTGCACGTGCGAGTGCAGTATCGACGACAGGAAGACGAAGCAGTGCGGGCGGCCGTCGCAGACGTCGGCCGGCAGCCTGATCACCCGCGGCAGGATGCGCGGCGCCTGCACGATGGCGGTGCCGGACGCGCGGCCGAAGGCGTCGCGGCCCTCGAGCTCCACCGCGAAGTTCAGCGATTTGTTCAGCACCTTGGGGAAGGGGTGCGACGGATCCAGCCCGATCGGCGTCAGGATGGGCATCAGTTCGCGGAAGAAATAGCTCTTCACCCAGTCCTGCTGCTGCTCGGTCCATTCGCTGCGGCGCAGGAAGACGATGCCTTCCTCGCGCAGCGCCGGGAACAGCACCTCGCTCATCACCGCGTATTGGTCGCGCACCAGCTGGTGACTGGCGTGGGACACCTTGACCAGCGCCTGCTCCGGCGTGGCGCCGTCGGCCAGCACGCGGTCCGGCGTCGCGTGGGCGGCGTCCTGCAACCAGGCGACGCGCACCTCGAAGAATTCGTCCAGATTGGAGGAGACGATGCAGAGAAAACGCAGGCGTTCCAGCAGCGGCAGGTCCTGATCCTCCGCCTGCGCCAGCACGCGGCGGTTGAATTCTATCAGTCCCAGTTCACGGTTCAGCAGCAGGTCTTGCGGTTGTGACATAACGGTTTGCGAGCCAATTGACGGTGATCGGAAACAATAAAGCCCTCGCTTGGAGGGCTTGGCTACGGCTTAGTTCTGCGGCGGCGTGTAACCCGCCGGCGCGTCGGCGCCCTGGCCGAAGAAGTAGGCGTCGAGCTGGGCGGCCAGATACTGGCGCGCGCGGGCGTCGGCCAGGCTCAGGCGGTTTTCGTTGATCAGCATGGTCTGGTAGCGCAGCCAGCCTTGCCAGGCTTCCTTGGATACGCTTTCGTAGACGCGCTTGCCCAGCTCGCCCGGCAGCGGCGGGAAGTCCAGGCCTTCGGCTTCGCGGCCGAGCTTGATACAGTTGACGGTTCGGCTCATCGCTTGAATCCTTGCTTGAATGCTTGTATTGGAATGCGGCTATTGTGTCACAGCGGCCGCGCCGTTCCAACCGTGGCGGCATCATCGCCACTATTTGTTACAGCTTCTTTACGAAGACCTTGGATCGGCGTTGGTAATTGTAAAACTGCTGACGCGCCAGCGGCAGCGAGCTCTTGTCGGCCTCGGCGAAGCCGCGCTCGACGAACCAGTGCGAGGTCTGGGTGGTCAGCACGAACAGCGACAGCAGGCCGCGGGTGCGCGCCTGGTATTCGACGTGCCTGAGCAGCATTTCGCCGAAACCGCCGTCGCGCTTGTCCGGCGACACCGCCAGGCAGGCCAGTTCGGCGGTTTCCGCCTCGGCGAACGGGTGCATCGCCACGCAGCCGTAGATCTTGCCGTCGTGCTCCAGCACCGAGTATTCGCCGATTTCCACTTCCAGCCGCTCGCGGCTGCGCCGCACCAGGATGCCTTGCTCTTCCAGCGGACGGATCAGCGCCAGGATGTCGCCGACGTCGTCTATGCTGGCGTTGCGCACCCGGACCAGCGGCTCGCGGGCGATCATGGTGCCGTTGCCGCCGCGGGTGAAGTGCTCCAGCAGCAGCGCGCCGTCCTGGTGGCGGCTGATCAAGTGGGCGCGCGGGATGCCGTCGCGGGTCGCGCGTATGCAGTAGGGCAGATAGGCGGCCACGTCCTCGGGCAGGCTGCCCGATTGCAGCATCGCCTCGGCCTGGTGGGCGGTCAGCGAGCTGATCAGCTCGCCGTCGTGCTCGACGACGCCGCGGCCCTCGACGACATAGATCAGCTTCTCGGCCTTCAGCGCGATGGCGGCGTGGGCGGCCAGCTCCTCCATCGTCAGATTGAAGCTCTCGCCGGTCAGCGAATAGCCCACCGGAGTCAGCAGCACCAGCTCGCCGGCGTCCAGGCGCTGGCGGATCGCGGCGGCGTCGACGCGCCGCACCTGGCCGGTGTACTGCATGTCCATGCCGTCCAGCACGCCCAGCGGTTGCGCGGTGACGAAGTTGCCGCCGGCCACCCTCAGATGGGAGCCGTGCATAGGCGAGTGCGGCATGCCCATCGACAGCCTGGCCTCGACATCGTGGCGGGTGGCGCCGGCCGCCTGCTTGACGATGTCCATCGTCTGGGCGTCGGTGACGCGGCGGCCCAGGTGGAACTGCGGGGGGATGCCCTGGCGTTGCAGCAGCGTCTCGATCTGCGGCCGGATGCCGTGGACCAGCACGATGCGCACGCCGAGGCTGACCAACAGGTTGATGTCCTGGGCCATGCTGGAGAAATCGCCGTCGAGCAGGCTTTCGCCGCCCATGGCCAGCACGAAGGTCTTGCCACGGTAGGCGTTGATATAGGGCGCGGCTTCGCGGAAGGTGAGGACGAACTCGCGTGTGAGCATGGCGGCGGACTCCGGGCCGGACGGGTTGCGACAGCCGAAAAGCATATCAGGATTGCCGGCGCCGTGTGTTTCGGAACGTTACGAGCGGGCTAGGGGCGCGGCGATGAAAAAAGCCGCCCGCGGCGGCGGACGGCTTGGTCGGCAAAGAGCGGCCTCAGTTGGCGCGCTTTTGCAGGATCTGCTGCACTTTCAGCACGTTCAGCGCCTGCGACAGCTGATAGTCGTTCTTCGGGTTCGGATCGCGCGGACCGAAACCGGTCTCGTCGGCGCCGGCCGGCTCCTTGCCCTTCTCCTGCGGCGGCGCGATCAGCTTGGGCGCCGGCCGGGCTTCCGGCTTGGCGGTCGGCTTGTCGTCGCCGTTCGGATTGGCCAGATGGTTTTCCAGGTCGGCTTCGCGGATGCGCAGCGCCTGGTCGGCGGCAGTCAGCGTCGCGTCCTCCACCACCACGTCCGGCGTGATGCCCTTGGCCTGGATAGAGCGGCCGCTAGGGGTGAAGTAGCGGGCGGTGGTCAGCTTGATGCCGCCCTGGCTGCCCAGCGGCAGGATGGACTGCACCGAGCCCTTGCCGAAGGTCTGGGTGCCGACCAGCACCGCGCGCTTCTGGTCCTGCAGCGCGCCGGCGACGATTTCCGACGCCGAGGCCGAGCCGCCGTTGACCAGCACCGCCATCGGCACGTTGCGCGCCTCGGCCGGCAGCTTGGCCAGCGGATCGGAGCCGTTCGGGCGGGCGTAGTTCTGCAGCGTGGCGGTCAGCCGCATCTTGGCGTCCGGCGTGCGGCCCTCGGTGTAGACCACCAGCTTGTCCTTCGGCAGGAAGGCGGCGGCGACGCCGACGGCGCCGTTCAGCAGGCCGCCCGGATCGTCGCGCAGATCGAGCACCAGGCCCTTCAGCGGCTGCTTGTTGTCCTTGTACAGCTTCTGCAGGCCGGCGGCCAGGTCCTCGGCGGTATGCTCCTGGAACTGGGCGATGCGCACATAGCCGTAGCCGGACTCCAGCATCTTGTATTTGACGCTCTTGGTTTTGATGATGGCGCGCGCCAGCGTGAACACCAGCGGCTTGGCCTCGTTCTTGCGGGCCACGGTCAGCGTGACCTTGCTGCCCGGCTTGCCGCGCATCTTCTTGACCGCGTCGTTCAGCGACAGGCCGCGCACCGGCGTGTCGTCGATCTTGATGATCAGGTCGCCGCTCTTGATGCCGGCCTTCTGCGCCGGGGTGTCCTCGATCGGCGATACCACCTTGACCAGGCCGTCCTCGGCGCCGATCTCGATGCCCAGGCCGCCGAATTCGCCCTGGGTGCCTTCGCGCAGCTCTTTGAATTCCTCGGCGTCCATGTAATCGGAGTGCGGATCGAGGCCGGTCAGCATGCCCTTGATCGCTTCGTCGATCAGCTTCTTGTCCTCGACCGGTTCGACGTAGCTCTGCTTGATCAGGCTGAATACCTCGGCGAAGGTGCGCAGCTCGTTCAAGGGCAGCGGCGAAGCCTCGTTGTCGGCCAGGGCCTGCATGCTGAGTGTCAGTACGCCGCCGGCCATGGCTCCGGCCACCAACCAGGCGATTTTCTTCATTCTTTGGCTGCTCATACTGTGCTGATTCTCCGTACCCGGCACCTTAGCGTGTCCAGGCCTGCGGGTTGAGGGGGCGACCGAGATGCCGGATTTCAAAGTACAGTCCGGCATCCCCGTTGTCCAGTGTTCCTGTGTTGCCAAGTGTGTCACCGGCTTTGACGCCGCTGCCGGACGACTTGGCGATGGCGGACAGGCCGGTATAGACCGTCATGTAGTTGCCGCCGTGGTCAATGATCACCGCCTTGCCGAATCCGCGCAACTCATCGGCATAAACGACGGTGCCGTCGGCGACGCTGCGCACCGGCTGGCCGACGGCAGCGCGGATGAACACGCCTTTCCAGGTGGTGCCTTCGCGGCGCGGCTTGCCGTAGGAGCCGGCGATCTGGCCGGACACCGGCAGCTTCATCCTGCCCTGCAGGCTGGCGAAGGCGCGGCCGGAAGCGCTGCCGTCGGCGACGTCGTCGACCTGTTCGGCCGGCGCTTCCTTGACGATGACCGGCTTCTTCGCCTCTTCCGGCACCGGCTTGCCCTGTTTCTTCGCCTGTTCGGCCAGCTTGCGGCGGCGCTCGTTCTCCTTGCGCGCGGCTTCGCGGGCGGCGGCCAGCTTGGCCTTGCGGGCCTCGGCGGCCTTGCGCGCGGCTTCGGCGCGGCGGCGCTGGATTTCGCGGTTGATCTGGGCGATCACATTGCTCAGGTGCTTCTCGTCTTCCTGCAGCCGGGTCAGCTTGCTCTGGCCCTGCTTGATCTCGCCGGACACCTGGCTCAATTGCTGCTGCTGCTGGGATTTGTCCTTTTCCAGCTCGCTTTTTTCCTGCGACTTGCGGTCGGACAGGCTGTCCAGCCGCGCCAGTTCCTGTTCCAGCTGCGCCGACAGCGCCTCCAACTGCTGTTGCTGGCCGACCAGCTTCTGCACCAGCTGCTGCTCGGCGCGGGCGATGTGCTGGTAGTAGGCGAGGTCGCGGGCGTTCTGGTTCGGGTCGTCGGCGTTCAGCATCAGCTTCATCGCGTCGTGCTGGCCGTTCTTGTACTGGCGCAACAGCATCTGGCTGACGCGCTGGCGGGTGCCGGCCAGCGTGTGGCGGGTCTGTTCGATCTTGGCGCGCAGCTCGGCCAGTTGCTGTTCCGAACGGTTTTGCCGCTGTTCCAGCGTGGCCAGCGCCTGCTTGGTCTGGCTGAGGGCGTGTTCCGACTCCTGGATCGCGGACTGCGCCTCTTTCTGCACCGACTGCTTTTGCGCCAGGTCCTTCTTCAGGCTGTCGATTTCCTTGCGCACATTCTTCAGGTCCTGCTGATGCGGGGCCGTCGACAGCGCGGACGAGGAGTTGGTGTTGGCGGCCTGGGCGGCGCTGGCCAGCACGGCCATCAGGAGGTAGCGTTTCATTCGCTGGTTTTCTTCTGCTCTGGTCAAAACGGCGGCGGCCGCGCCGGGGCGCGGGCCGCCGCCGATGCGGGTTTACTGGAGGTCGATCAGCGATTGACCGGTCATCTCCGCCGGTTGTTCCAGCCCCATCATCGCCAGCAGCGACGGCGAGATGTCGCGCAGCGAGCCGCCGGCCCGGATTTTCGCCGGCCGGCCCACGTACAGGAAGGGCACCTGGTTGGTGGTGTGCTGCGTGTGCGGCTGGTGGTGTGCGGCATCGTACATCTGTTCGCAATTGCCGTGGTCGGCGGTGATCAGCACTTCGCCGCCGGCGGCCAGCATCGCTTCCACGCAGCGCGCCACGCAACCGTCCAGCGCCTCCACCGCCTTGACCGCGGCGTCGAAGATGCCGCTGTGGCCGACCATGTCGCCGTTGGCGTAGTTGCAGAAGATGGCCTGGTATTGGCCGGACGCGATCGCCTCGACGATCTTGTCGGTCACTTCGCCGGCGTTCATTTCCGGCTGCAGATCGTAGGTGGCCACTTTCGGCGACGGCACCAGGATGCGGTCCTCGCCCGGATAGACCTGTTCCTCGCCGCCGTTGAAGAAATAGGTGACGTGCGGGTATTTCTCGGTCTCGGCGATCCTGAGCTGCTTCAGGCCGAGCGATGACAGGTATTCGCCCATGCCGTTGCTGATCTTCTGCGGTGCGTAGGCCACCGGCAGCGCCGAATAAGCCTCGCCGTAGCTGGTCAGCGTCGCGTAGCAGCCGAATTTCGGCTGGCGGGCCGGGAAGCCGTCGAAAGCCGGGTCGGTCAGCGCGGTGGTCAGCTGGCGGGCGCGGTCGGCGCGGAAGTTCATGAAGATCAGCGCGTCGCCGTCCTGCATCTTCACCGGCGCGCCGATGCCGGTGGCCTTGACGAATTCGTCGTTCTCGTCGCGCTCGTAGGCCGCCTTCAGCGCCGCGAGACCGGTTTCGGCGTGGAACAGGCCTTCGCCGTCGACCAGCAGCCGGTAGGCCGGTTCCACGCGCTCCCAGCGCTTGTCGCGGTCCATCGCCCAGTAACGGCCGGTGACGGAGACCAGGCGGGCGTTCGGGCATTCGGCCAGCACCGCGTCCAGCCGCTTCAGGTAGGTCTCGGCGCTGCGCGGCGGCGTGTCGCGGCCGTCGAGGAAGGCGTGAACGTAAATCCTGGCCACGCCGGCGGCCTGGGCGGCGCGGATCAGCGCGTGGATGTGGTTCTCGTGGCTGTGCACACCCCCGTCGGATAGCAGGCCCAGGATGTGCAGCGCCGAGCCTTGAGCTTTGCTCATGGCTTGTTGCAGTGTGTCATTCGATGCGAAGCGACCGTCCTCGATGTCGCAATCTATGCGGCTGATGTCCTGCTGCACGATGCGGCCGGCCCCGATGTTCAGGTGGCCCACCTCGGAGTTGCCGAACTGGCCGGAGGGCAGCCCGACAAAGTTTTCCGACGCGTTGATGGTGCCGTAGGCGTACTGCTGGCGCAGGCGGTTCCAGTTGGGCATGTCGGCGTGCAGGATGGCGTTGTCGTCGCCTTCCATGCGGTGGCCGAAGCCGTCGAGGATTAATAGCAACACCGGGGTGATTGATTTCATGGCATTCGCATTCAGAATATTAGAAAACCTTGATAGTATCGAATTTTGCCGATACTATTGTCCCGCAGTCAAATCAATAAAATGACGCTACATTAGGAGAAAAGCTTTGCTGTTCAACGACGACCAGATCGAGCAGACCTCGCGGGCGATGAAGGCCATGTCGCACCCGCTGCGTCTGAAGATCATATCGGTGCTGGAAGACCGGGAGGTGAGCGTGCAAGACATTGTCGAGCAGGTTGGCACCTCCCAGAGCAATATCTCCCAGCACCTCGCCATTATGCGGGACAAGGGAGTTTTGCGCACGCGCAAGGATGCCAACCGTGTCTACTACCGGGTGGGGGACATCCGCACGCTGGAAGTGCTGCGGATGATGCGCGAAGTGTTCTGCGGGTTCGGCGAGTGATCGCCTAGGGATCCATCTGGAAAAAGCCGCGTTTCGCGGCTTTTTCCATATTGGTCCCGCTTCCCCGCGCCGGATGGGGATGCCGACGCGCGGCAGGCGGCGGACAGGCTCTCAGCGCTTGTCGGGCTTGCGCCGCACATACAGCGTCTTGTACACGACGGCCACCCGCTCGCCGGCGTCGTCGACGATGTCCACCGTCATCTCCGGCAGGTATTTCTCGCCGCCGGCGGTGCGGGCGCGGATGTCGTCCAGCATCTCGTCCGTCAGATGGAAATGCGCGCGCACCGTGCCGCGGCCGGGCTTCAGGTACTCGATGCGGCCGGCCTGGTCCCAGACGTAGTGGTCGCTTCCCAGCTGGCGCAGCACCATCAGCATGTAGAACGGGTCGGTCATCGCGTACAGGCTGCCGCCGAAATGGGTGCCGACGTAGTTGCGGTTGCCGAAGCCCAGCTTCAGCCGCACCTCGGCCTCGCGGAAGTCGGCGGACAGCTTGCGCACGCGGATGCCGGCGCCGAGAAAGGGCGGCCACAGATTGAACAGCAGCTTGATCAGCCAGATGGGCAGGTTCATGTATTGATTCAAACGAGTGTTTGGATTTCTGCATCGTCGACAAAGCTTTGAGCGATGTCAATGCCGGCGGCGCGATCCGCTGTCCGGACGGCGGAATTTATCCACAGCAATCGCGGAATAACCTTGTGGATAACTTGCGGTGGGCGCAGGTGGCAGCGGCTTTCGACAGTCCTTGCCCAAAAAAGTGGCAATCGGGCGGATTTTTGCCGGTCGGTGCTTGTCTAGCCGCGGCCCAGGTAATAAAGTCTGTCGTTTGCATCGATTACGGAGAATGCTTCGTGTGGGCTATCGTTGAAGCGGCCGGTTGGCCGATCTGGACCATCATCGCGGCTTCCGTGGTATCGCTGGCCATCATCCTGGAGCGGCTGTTCACGCTCAGGCGCGGCGCGGTGGTGCCATCCGGCCTGCTGGCGCAGACGCTGCAGGAATACCGCCGGGTCGGCGACAAGGACGAACTGCTGCAGCGGCTGCAGGGCCATTCGCCGCTGGGCCGGCTGTTCGCGGCCGGGCTGCGCAATGTTCACGGCAGCCGCGAGGTGATGAAGGAGTCGATCGAGGACGAGGGCCGCCAGGTCGCCCACCAGCTGGAGCGGCTATTGACCTCGCTGGGCACCATCGCGGCGATGGCGCCGCTGTTGGGCCTGCTGGGCACGGTGATCGGCATGATAGAGATCTTCGGTTCGCAGAACGCCAACGGCGCCAATCCGCAGCAGCTGGCGCACGGCATTTCGGTCGCGCTGTACAATACCGCCCTAGGCCTGATCGTCGCCATTCCCAGCATGATGTTCTATCGCTATTTCCGCTCCAAGGTCGACGGTCTGCTGGTGGAGATGGAGGCGCAGGCGGTCAAGCTGGTCGAAGTGGCGCACGGCGAGCGCAAGAACGGGAGCTGAGCATGGACTTTCGTCGCGGCCGCGGCCGGGAAGAGCCGGAGATCAACTTCATTCCGTTGATCGACGTGCTGCTGGTGATCCTGATCTTTCTGATGGTCACCACCAGCTACGCGCATTTTTCCGAACTGAAGATCAATCTGCCGACCGCCCAGGGCGAGCAGCAGAAGAACAAGACCACCGAGATCAAGGTCTCGGTGGCGGCAGATGGCGCGATGGCGGTCGACGACGTCCGCCTGGCCGGCGGCGCCGAGCTGCTGCCTAGGTTGAAGGCCGCCGCCGCCGGCAAGAGCGACGTGGTGGTGGTGGTCAACGCCGACGCCAAGTCCACCCACCAGTCGGTGGTCGCGGTGATGGAGGCGGCGCGCGAGGCCGGCCTGTCGCAGCTGACTTTCGCCACGCAATACGCCAAACCCTGAGTGGAGCGCCACTTCCCCGCATGAGCTTGATCGAAAGACACTGGTACCGGCCGCGAGGCTGGCTGACAGCCCTTCTGGCGCCGCCGGAAGGGCTTTTTGCGCTGCTGGCGGCCTTGCGCCGGCTGGCGTTTCGCCGCGGCTGGAAAACGAGCGAGAAGCTCGCGGTCCCGGTGGTGGTGATAGGCAACATCAATGTCGGCGGCGTCGGCAAGACGCCGCTGACCCAAACCCTGCTGCGCGAATTCGCCGCCCGCGGCGTCAAGGTCGGCGTGATCAGCCGCGGCTACGGCGGCAGCGCGCGCGAACCGACCGAGGCGAAGCCGGACGGCGATCCGGCCGTGGTCGGCGACGAGCCGCTGCTGTTGGCCGCCGCCGGCGCGCCGGTGGTGGTGGGGCGGGACCGCGTCGCCGCCGGCCGCCATCTGCTGGCGCTGCACCCCGATGTGCGGCTGATCCTCAGCGACGACGGCCTGCAGCACTACCGGCTGGCGCGCGATCTGGAGATCGCGGTGCTGGACGGCCGGCGCGGCCTGGGCAACGGGCGGCTGTTGCCGAACGGTCCGCTGCGCGAGCCGCCGTCGCGGCTGGCGGCGGTCGACGCGGTGGTGGTCAACGGCGACGGCGCGGCGCTGGACCTGCCGGCCGGGCTGCCGCGCTTCGCGATGACACTGCGGCCGGGGCCGTGCCAGGCGCTGGACGACGCGTCGCGCACGCGGGACGCGGCCGGATTCGCCGGCCTGAATGTGGCGGCGCTGGCCGGCATCGGTCATCCGCAGCGCTTCTTCGACACCTTGGCCGGGCAGGGCATCGCCGTCGGCCGGCGTCTGTCCTTCCCCGATCATCATGCCTTCGCGCCCGCCGACATCCCGTCCGACGCCGACGCGGTGATCGTCACCAGCAAGGACGCGGTCAAGCTCGCGCGCGCGCTTCATGACGCGGCGCAGCGTGCTAGACTATGGGTTTTGCCGGTTCAGGCCACGCTGGCGCCTGATCTGTGCGAATGGATACTAGCCCGCTTGAAGATGGAACATGGACGCTAAATTTCTGGAAATCCTGGTGTGCCCGCTGTGCAAGGGGCCGCTGCTGTTCGACAAGAGCAAGGACGAGCTGGTTTGCAAGGGCGACCGCCTGGCCTTTCCGATCAAGGACGGCATCCCGATGATGCTGGAGGCCGAGGCGCGCGAGCTGGCCGCGGAAGAAGAAGTCAAATGAGCGGTTTCATCGCGGTGATCCCGGCGCGGATGGCGTCCAGTCGGCTGCCGGGCAAGCCGCTGGCCGACATCGCCGGCAAGCCGATGGTGGTGCGCGTGGCCGAGCAGGCGGCGAAGAGCGGCGCCTCCCGCGTCATCGTCGCCACCGATCACGCCGATGTGCTGGCGGCCTGCGCCGCGCACGGCGTCGAGGCCGTGGCGACGCGCGAAGACCACGCCAGCGGCACCGACCGGCTGGCCGAGGTGGCCGCCAAGCTGGCCCTGCCCGCCGACGCGTTGGTGGTCAACGTCCAGGGCGACGAGCCGCTGATCGCGCCGGAACTGATAGACAAGCTGGCCGCGCTGCTGGCCGAAACCGACGCGCCGGTGGCGACGCTGGCCCACGCGATCCACGACGCGGCCGACCACTTCAACCCGAATGTGGTCAAGGTGGCGCTGGACAAGCGCGGCCGCGCGCTCTATTTCAGCCGCGCGCCGATTCCCTACGCCCGCGACGCCTACGCCGCCGACCGCTCCGTGCTGCCGGCCGGCCTGCCGGTCTATCGCCACATCGGCATGTACGGTTACCGGGCAGGCTTCCTGGCCGCCTACGCCGGCCTCGAGCCGGGTCCGCTGGAGCAGCACGAGGCGCTGGAACAATTGCGCGTGCTCTGGCATGGTTACAGCATCGCGGTGGCATTGGCGGACGAGGCGCCTGCCGCCGGGGTGGACACGCCGGCGGACCTGGACAGGGTGCGCCGGCTGTTTTCCGCATGAGGGGCCGGCAGCGTTCGCGCGGGCCGTTCCAGAAGAATCGATAAATCAAACAGACTGGAGTCACACGAATGCGATTGATCCTGTTGGGCGCTCCGGGCGCCGGTAAGGGCACCCAGGCCAACTACATCCGCGAGAAGTTCGGCATTCCGCAGATTTCCACCGGCGACATGCTGCGCGCCGCGGTCAAGGCCGGCACGCCGCTGGGCCTGGAAGCCAAGGCCATCATGGATGCCGGCGGCCTGGTCCGCGACGACATCATCATCGGCCTGGTCAAGCAGCGCATCGCCGAGGCCGACTGTGAGAACGGCTTCCTGTTCGACGGTTTCCCGCGCACGATTCCGCAGGCCGAGGCGATGATCGCCGCCGGCGTCGACATCGATTACGTGGTCGAGATCGACGTGCCGGACGCCGCCATCGTCGAACGGATGGCCGGCCGCCGCGTGCACCTGGCCTCCGGCCGCACCTACCACATCGCCTTCAATCCGCCGAAAGCGGCCGGCAAGGACGACGTCACCGGCGAGGAGCTGGTCCAGCGCGACGACGACCGCGAAGAAACCGTGAAGAAACGCCTGGCGGTCTATCACGAGCAGACCGAGGTGCTGGTCGGCTTCTACGGCAAGCTGGCCGAGAGCGGCAGCGCCAAGGCGCCGAAGTACGTGAAGATAGACGGCACCCGCGCGGTGGAAACGGTGCGCGACGAGGTGCTGAAGGCGTTGGGCGCCTGAGCGCAGCGATGCGGTTTTGCAGCAAGCGGGCCATCGGCCCGCTTTTTGTTTGCGCAAAATGCTGGCCCTGAGCCGGCGACGGGCGCAAAATAAAGACCTGCGGGTCGATCCGACCCGGGTTTTTTCGTATAGACACGCTGGCGACGACGCCGGGCGGGGAACAACAATATGTATCACGGGGAACGTTTCAACGGCTATTCCCATTTGGCCGGCACCTTGTTGGCGATAGCCGGGCTGGTGGTGCTGGTGGTCGAGGCGGCCATGCAGCGCGATCCATGGAAGATCGTCAGCTTCAGCCTGTACGGCGGCACGCTGGTCACGCTTTATCTGATTTCCACGCTGTACCACAGCTTCCGCGGCAAGGCCAAGGCGGTGCTGCAGAAGTGCGACCACTCGGCCATCTATCTGCTGATCGCCGGCAGCTACACGCCGTTCGCGCTGGTGACGCTGCGCGGCGTCTGGGGTTGGACGCTGTTCGGCGTCAGCTGGGGGCTGGCGCTGTTCGGCATCGTCCAGGAGCTGACGCTGGGCCGGCGCACCCGGCTGCTGTCGATGATTCTGTATGTGGTGATGGGCTGGCTGGTGCTGATCGCGATCAAGCCGCTGGTCGAGGCGCTGGAGCCGGGCGGCCTGTTCTGGCTGGGTCTGGGCGGGCTGTTGTACAGCATAGGCATCTACTGGTTCCTGAACGACGAGAAGATACGCCACGGCCACGGCATCTGGCATCTGTTCGTGCTCGGCGGCAGCATCTGCCAGTATCTGTGCGTGCTGAACTACGTCGCCTGACAGCGCAATGAAAAACGGCAGCCATCGGGCTGCCGTTTTTGATTGGCGGCTCGCTCACTCGCCGAACTGCACCGGCAGTCGGTCTTCCTCGACCAGCTTGGTCAAGGCCTGCACCACCAGCGGATCGAACTGGCTGCCGGCGCGGCTGCTGATGTACTTCATCGTGTCCTCCATGCTCCACGGCTCCTTGTACGGCCGCTTGTTCAGCAGCGCGTCGAACACGTCTATCACCGCGACGATGCGCGCCGACAGCGGGATGTCCTGGCCCTTGAGCTTGCGCGGATAGCCGTTGCCGTCGAAGTGCTCGTGGTGGCCGCCGGCGATTTCCGAACCCAGCGACAGATAGCTGGTGCCCTCGACCATCTTCGCCGACTTGTCGAGGATCTGCGAGCCGATGGCGGCATGCTGCTCCATCACCGTGCGCTCCTCCGGGTCCAGCTTGCCCGGTTTCAGCAGGATGTTGTCCGGGATGGCCACCTTGCCGATATCGTGCAGGATGCTGGCCATGCCGACCATGTCCATGAACTCGCGGCTCATCAGCTCCGGATAATGGCCCTGATTGACCATTTCGCCGGCGATGGCGTCGGCCAGCTTCTGCACTCTGAGCACGTGGTCGCCGGTGTCGGTGTCGCGGAATTCGGCCAGGTCGGCCAGCGCCACCACCGTCGCCTCCTGCGCGCTGCGCAGCTGGTTGTACAGATAGAGGTTGTCGTAGGCGGCGGAAATCCGCTGACAGAACACATCGAGCAGATCGCGCTCGACGCCGTCCAGCGGCCACTGCGGCATGAAGTGGACGGCGAATTCGCGCTTGTTGCGCGAGGTGATGTACAGCACGTCGTATGGATGCTGGTAGATGCTGCGCTTTTCCTTGAACACCTGCTGGAACACCGCGGCCAGGTGCGGTTCGTTGGTCAGGTCGCCGGCATCGGCCAGATATTCGTAGGCGCCGGACACGGCGAGGATTTCCAGTTCCGGTCGGCCGCTGTGGTGGTTCTCGTTGCGCACGCACAGGATGCCGTCGGTGCCGATGTCGAGCAGGGCGCTGATCTGGCGCAGCACGCCGGAGGCGAATTCGCGCAGCGAGTGCAGCTGGTACAGGTCGGACGCGCTCTCCAGTATCTTGGCCAAGCCCTGGCGGTTCTTTTCCAGCGACACCAGGTTCTCGTAGGCGCGCAGCGACGCGATGGTGGTGGTGAACAGCTTCTGCGTGGTCAGCTCGGTCTTGGTCTTGTAGTCGTTGATGTCGTAGTTGAGTATGACTTCCTGCTCCGGCGCCTGGCCGGGCTGGCCGGTGCGCAGCACGATGCGCACCACGCCGTTGTCGAGCTCGCCGCGGATGCGGTGCACCAGCCTGAGTCCGGCGTCCTCGCTTTCCATCACCACGTCCAGCATGATCAGCGCGATGTCCGGATGCTGCTGCAGCTCGATGAAGGCCTCGGCGCCGCTATAGGCGCTGATCAGCTCCAGCGGACGCTCCTTGTAGCTGATGCCGCGCAGCGCGATGCGGGTGGCGGTGTGCACGTCCTTTTCATCGTCGACGATCAGCACCTTCCACGGCTTGCGCAGCTCGGAAGGCCGCTGCGCTGCTTCGCCGTCCGCGTCGCCGTCGTCCAGCAGCCAGTTGTCCTCGTCGGGAGGCAATGTCTCGGTGCTCATGCCACGTTCTCCTTATGCTGGACGGTGGGCGCGACGCAGGGCATGTCCAGCTTGAAACGGGTGCCTTGCCCCACTTCGCTGTGCGCCTCGATATTGCCGCCCAGCCTTTGCCGCACGATGTTGTAGACGATGTTGAGGCCCAGGCCGCTGCCGCCGCTGCCGCGACGGGTGGTGAAGAAGGGATCGAAGATCCGTCCCAGGTTTTCCGGCGCGATGCCCTTGCCGCTGTCGCTGATGCTGAGCGACACGTGCTGGGCATCGTTGCGGTGGGCTTCTATCACGATGGTGCCAGCAATCTCGCCGCTTTCATAGCCGTGTATCAGCGCGTTGACCACCAGGTTGGTCAGCACCTGGGCCAGCGCGCCGGGGTAGCTGTCCAGCAGAATGTCTTCCTCGCACTGGATGTCTATCGCCACCTTGGTGTGCTTGAAGCGCGGCTTCAAGCTGGTGATCACCTCGTTCAGGTAGTCGTGCAGATGGAAGCTGCGTCGCGCCTCGCTGGTCTGGTCCACCGCCACCTGCTTGAAGCTGTGGATCAGGTTGGCGGCGCGCTCGGAGTTGGCCAGGATCAGCTCGCAGCATTCCTGCGCGGTCTCCAGATAGCTCTGGAAGTCGCTCTTCTTGATATTGCCGCTGTCCAGCTTGCCGGTGATGTGCGAGGTGGCGGTGCCCAGATGGGAGGCGGCGGTCAGCGTGATGCCGACCGGGGTGTTGATCTCGTGGGCGACGCCGGCCACCAGGCTGCCGAGCGAGGCCATCTTTTCCGCCTCCACCAGCGTTTCCTGCGTCGCCATCAGCTGGCTGTAAGCCTGCTGCGCCTTTTCCTTCTCTTCGCGGGCGATGGCCTCGGCCGCCGTCCGTTTCACCAGGTCGGCCGCGGTGCGGGCGACGATGCGGTTGAAGCCGTTGACGATGCCGCCGATCTCGTCGTCGGCCAGATGGGTGATCTGGGCGCCGGTGGCGTCGGGCGCGCGTATCGCCGTGTTCAATGCCTGCTGCAGCTTGGCCAGCGGCTGGAAGATGAAGCGCTGCAGATTGAAGGACATGATGAAGAAGATCATGCCGTCCAGCAGCACGATCTGGGCGATGATGGTGATCAGGTGCTGGTCCTCGCGGGCGCGCAGCGCGTCATGAGACAGATAGACGGTGGCGGTGCCCAGGTGTTCCTTGCCCTGGTAGACGATGGGAATCTTCATCATGTCGTCCACCTTGGGACGCTCGTTCGGCAGCATGTCGCGCAGCGTGCCGTTGCCATCGCGGGTGCGGCCGAGATTGAGGCCGCTCTCCCCCTTGACGTTGATGGCGATCACCGACGGCCAGCTCAACTCGCTGTCCAGCGCCAGACGGACGTTCTCGTCGTCCAGTTGCCAGATGCCGTGTGGCAGCGACAGCGATAGTCTGGATTGCACCGCGGCTCGTTGGGTCTGGAAGTCGCTCTGGTCTATGCCGTAGTCATGAAGATAGAAATACAGCCCGGTGCTGCCCAGAATGGTGGTGATCCATGCCATCAGCCATAACATTAACCTTGTCTTGATGCTTTTCATGGCGCCTGTTTAATTCGTACCCTCAGAGTGAATCGTAGGCAGATCGGACGCGAATTGCCATGACCGATCAAACACTGTGTGCGCGGATGCCGTGTCGGTGCCGCCGCGCTCAGGTCGAGCCATCGGCCGCCGGCTGCGCAGAAGTCCGGCGCAGCGGCAGTTTCTGCGCCGCCAGGCCGCCCAGGATCAGCGCCAGGCCCAGCAGCGTCGACGGCAGGATGGCCTCGCCGACGATCAAGTGGATCAGCAACAGAGAGACCAGCGGCGACAGGAAGATCAGGTTGGCGATGCTGGCGGTGTTGCGCGTCAGCTTCATCGCCGACAGCCACAGCACGAAGGTGAAGCCCATCTCCAACGCGCCGACGTAGGCGGCGCCGGCCAGCCCCTGCCAGGACGGCGGCGTCAGCTGGCCGTGCCAGGCGCACCAGGCCAGGCTCAGCGGCAGGCTGAAGGCGAAGTTCAGAGTCAGGCCCAATACCGGCTCGCGCGAGTCGCGGGTGTTGAAGATCCAGTAGCCGGCCCACAGCAGCGTCGAGGCCAGCGCCAGCATCACGCCCAGGCGGTTGGAGAAGTGCAGTTCCAGCAACTGGCCGCGGGTGCCTATCACCAGTACGCCCAGATAGCAGACCAGCGCGGCGACGGCGTCCTGGGCGCGCAGCCTCTGCCTCAGCAGCGGCACCGCCAGCAGCGTCATCGTCAGCGCCCAGGTGTAGTTGATCGCCTGCGCTTCCTGGGCCGGCAGCAGCGAGTAGGCCTGGAACAGCACCAGGTAGTAGACGAAGGGGTTGACCGCGCCGAACAGCAGCGAGCTTTTCCAGTGGCGGCGGCAGGCGGCGGCCAGCTCGGGCAGCCGCCGTTGCCAGGCGAGGATGGACAGCAAGGCCAGCAGCGAGGCGGCGCTGGCGTATAGCACCAGCTGCATCGGACTCAGATGCTGCAGGCTGAGTTTGAACGCGCTGGCGACGGTGGACCAGGCCAGCACGGCGCCGAGACCGAAGGCGTAGGCTTTTTTCTGGTTGGGGGCGAACGACAAGACGGCTCTCCGGGTGATGGGCTTTGCCGGTCGATGTTAACCACAAACCGCCGGTAGCGGCAAAGCTCAGTCTCCGGTCAGCAGGCGATTCAGCGCGCAGCGGATCCGCTCGACGGTGGCGGAGGCGGTCAGGCCGATCGGGCCGCCGGCTTCGCGCCGGTAGTCGTCGCCGGCCAGGCCGTGCAGCCGCACCGCCAGCGACGCGGCGTCGAAGGCCGGCAGGCCCTGGGCCAGCAAGGCGGCGATCAGGCCGGTCAGCACGTCGCCCTGGCCGGCGGCGGCCAGTTCCGGCCCGCCGCTGGTGTTCAGCCGGTAGTAACCGTCGGGGCGGACGATCAGGCTGCCGGCGCCCTTCAGCACGACGACGCAGTTGAAATGGACGGCCAGCCGGCGGGCGTGCTGCACGCGGTCGGCCTGGACGGCGGCGGTGTCCAGCTGCAGCAGCCTGGCGGCCTCGGCCGGATGCGGCGTCAGCACGGTCGGCGCCAGACGCGCGGCGGCGAGGCCGGCCAGGTCGCGGCTGGCGGCGATCAGGTTCAGCGCGTCGGCGTCCAGCACCAGAGGGCAGGCCTGCTGCAGCGCCTGCTTCAGCAGATGCTCGGCCAGTTCCTGTTGCCCGAGTCCGGGGCCGATGGCCAGCACGTCGGCGGCGGGCAGGGCGGCGATCCGGTCCGCCGGCCGTATCATCAACTCCGGGGCGGCGGGGTCCACCGGCAACCTGTCGTCCAGCGGGCACAGATACACCTTGCCGGCGCCGCCGGCCAGCGCGCTGCGGCCGGCCAGCAACGCGGCGCCCAGCATGCCGGGGGCGCCGCCTATGATGGACACCGCGCCGTAGCTGCCCTTGTGGCTGTCGCGCGGCCGGGCCAGCATGGCGGCCGACGCGCGGTTCAGCTCGCCCTGGGCTTCCGGATAGCGTTCGGGGGGACAGTCCAGCGTCGCCAGCTCCACCCGGCCGGCGAGATCGGCGCCGGGGCCGCCGAACAGGCCGGGCTTGTGGCAGAGGAAGGTCAGCGTGTGGTCGGCGCGGAGCGCCGCGCCCAGTGGCTGCCCGGTATAGGCGTCCAGTCCGCTGGGGCAGTCCAGCGCCAGTCTGGCGCAGTCCAGCCGGTTCAGCCGGGCGATCAGATCCTGCCAGGCCGGGTCCAGCGGCCGGGACAGGCCGATGCCGAACAGGCCGTCGATCAACAGCGCCGGCGGCGGCATGTCGGCCGGCAGCTCGGCCAGCACGACGAGGCCGGCGTCGTCGGCCTGGCGGCGGGCCGCCCGGCACTCGGCGCTGTTAGGCGCCGCCGGCTGCAGCACGCGCACCGGATGGCCGCGGCCTTGCAACTCCAGTGCCGCGTACAGCGCGTCGCCGCCGTTGTTGCCGGGGCCGGCGCAGACCAGCAGCGGCGCGCCGGCCGGGCAGTGGCGCGCGACCCAGTCGGCGACGGCCAGCGCGGCGCGGCGCATCAGCTCCAGCTCGCCGGCCGCCTTCTCCAGCCGGCGCAGCGCTTCCAGGCTCAGGATGGCGTCGGCGCCCATGTCATTCTCCCCAGCGCGGCGTCAGCGTCTGCGCGACGCCCAGTTGATCGAGGATGCGCGACACGACGAAGTCCACCATGTCGTCGACGCTGGCCGGGTGGGTGTAGAAGCCGGGAGACGGCGGCAGGATCACCACGCCCAGCCGGGCCAGGTCCAGCATGTTTTCCAGATGGATGGCGGACAGCGGCGTTTCGCGCGGCACCAGCACCAGCGTGCGCCGCTCCTTGATGCAGACGTCGGCGGCGCGCTCGATCAGATTGTCGCTGAGGCCGTGGCGTATCGAGGCCAGCGTGCCCATCGAGCATGGACACACCACCATCGCGTCCGGCGGATTGGAGCCGGACGCCGCCGGCGCGAACCATTCCTCGCGACCGTACACTTCCAGCTGCTCGGGCGGGGCGGGGTAGCGTTCCAGCAGCCAGGCCTTCATCTCGGCCGGGCGCGACGGCAGCGTCAGCTGCATTTCCTGCTTGGCCACCACCTGGGCGGCCTGGGAGTACAGCACCCAGACCCGGATGCCGGCGGCCAGCAGGGTTTCGATCAGGCGCAGGCCGTAGGGCAGGCCGGAGGCGCCGGTCAGGGCGACGGTGACGGTTTTGCGGCGGGACATCGGAATTCTCCAGCCGGCGCGGCGGCGGCGCCGGCGCAGGGCGGACGGAGGCCGTCCGCCGGGGTCAGGTTTCGCGGTACAGTTGGCGGTGGCGCACCAGCACCTGCCGGTCGGCGAAGGCGCGGGCCAGGCTCTCGGTGATGAAGACCGAGCGGTGCTGGCCGCCGGTGCAGCCGACCGCCACCGTCAGGTAGCTGCGGTTTTCCTTGCCGTAGCAGGGCAGCCATTTGGCGATCAGCGCCTGGATGTCGGCTATCATCTCGGCCACTTCCTGGTGGCCGGCGAAGAAGTCGATGACGGGCTGGTCGCGGCCGGTCAGCGGACGCAGCAGCGGATCGTAGTAGGGGTTGGGCAGGCAGCGGGCGTCGAACACGAAGTCCGCGTCCTGCGGCAGGCCGTGCTTGAAGCCGAACGATTCGAAGATCAGCATCGGCCGGCTGCCGTCGGCGTCCAGCAGCTCGCGCACCCAGCTTCTGAGCGCGTTGGCCGACAGTTCGCTGGTGTCGATGCGGGTGCCGAGTTCCGGTATGTCGGCCAGCATCTCCTGCTCCAGCCGTATGCTTTCCTCCACCGTGATGCCGGCGCCGGACAGCGGGTGGCGCCGGCGGGTCTCGGAGAAGCGCTTGACCAGCGTTTCCCGCTTGGCCTCGAGAAACAGCAGCCGCACGTCCATGCCCTGGCCGCGCAGGCGGGCGACCACGGCCGGCAGCGCGCTGAGCGACGGGCCGGAGCGGGTGTCGACGCTGATGGCGATCTGTTCGTAGCCGAAGTCGGCGTACAGCGCCATCGCCTCGGGCAGCATCGTCGCCGGCAGATTGTCCACGCAGTAGAAGCCGGCGTCCTCCAGCGCGCGCAACGCCACCGACTTGCCGGAGCCGGACAGGCCGCTAATCAATATCAGGCGCATTTTCCTGGTCCCGTAGGAAGTTGGTGTGGCGTTCGATGAATTCGCGGGTGCTGTCTATGCCCCTGAGCTGCAGGATGTAGTTGCGCACGGCGGCCTCCACCAGCACGGCCAGGTTGCGGCCGGCGGCCACCGGCAGCACCACCTTGCGCACGGTGACGCCTATGATGTCCTGGGTCTCGGACTGGATGTTGAGCCGGTCCAGCGCCTGCATCGCCTGGTCGTTGGCCTTGACCAGGTGGATGATCAGTTTCAGCACCTTTTTCGGCCGGACCGCGGTCTCGCCGAAGATGGTGCGGATGTTGAGGATGCCGAGGCCGCGCACTTCGAGAAAGTCGCGCAGCAGCGGCGGGCAGCGGCCCTCCAGCGTGTCCGGGCCGATGCGGTACAGCTCGACGGCGTCGTCGGCGACCATGCCGTGGCCGCGCGAGATCAGTTCCAGCGCCAGCTCGCTCTTGCCCATCGCCGAGTCGCCCATGATCAGCACGCCGATCTCGAACACGTCGAGGAAAACGCCGTGCAAGACGGTGGACACCGCCAGCGCGCGGGCCAGGTAGATCCGCAGCACGTCCATCAGGTACGGACTTTCCAGCGTGCTGCACATCAAGGGCACGTTGTGGCTGTGGCAGTAGTCGCGCAGCAGCCGCGGCACCGGCTGGTTGTTGGCCACCATCACCACCGACATGCTCTTGTGGAACAGCTGGTCCAGCGCGGTCTTGGCGGCCGACTGCTCCAGCTTGTTCAGGTAGTCGACTTCGGCCAGGCCCAGCACCTGCACCCGGTTCGGGTGGATGAAGTTCAGGTGGCCGACCAGCGCCAGCGTCGGGCGCTGGTCGTCGTTGCCGATCACATTGTCGGAGCCGCCGGTGCCGGCCACCCAGGTCAGATTGAGTTTCTGCTGATTTTCCTGGTACAGCCTGCGTACGGTGATGCTAGGCATTGGGGGTCCATTCGCTGAGCAACTGGTAGAGTTCGTCGCGGTTGGCGATGGCCAGCATCTTCTCGCGCATCTGGCGGCTGGAGAACATCTGCGCCAGTTCGGACAGGACCTGCAAGTGCAGGTCGGTGGCATGCTCGGGCACCAGCAGCACGAACAGGCACTGCACCGGCTTGCCGTCCGGCGCGTCGAACGGGATCGGCGCCTTCAGCCGGATGAACACGCCGGTGGCTTCCTTCAGGCCGCGGGCGCGGCCGTGCGGAATCGCCACGCCCTGTCCCAGTCCGGTGGAGCCCAGTTTTTCGCGGCTGAACAGGCTGTCGAAGATCTCGCTGCGGGCGATGCCGCGGGTGTTTTCCACCAACAGGCCCACCTGTTCGAACACCCGCTTCTTGCTGGAGACATCCAGATCGAGCAGCACATGGTCCGGAGTCAGGATTTTGCCGATGAGATTCATATTGGGTTATGCATGCGGCTCTTGGAGAAACCCGGAATTCTACGTTGCCTTGATAGTACTGAAAACCGGCAAGCGCAAAGAAAAACGGGAACCGTCCGGTTCCCGTTGCCTTCAGAGTCGCGTCACAGCGAGGCTTGCACAGCTTCGCCGGAACTTTGGCCGGTGCCCTGCGCGCGATGCTCGGTCAGCTTTTCCTTGTACTTCAACACCTGGCGATCCAGCTTGTCCATCAGCAGATCGATGGCGGCGTAGAGGTCTGCCTCGGACGCCTCGATGTGGATGTCCTTGCCGGACAGGTGCACGTTGACTTCCGCTTTTTGAACCAGTTTGTCCACCGAGAGAGTAACGGAGATGTCGATCACATGGTCGACGTGGCGGGTGATGCGCTCCAGTTTGTTTTCGATGTATTCGCGCAGCGACGGGGTGACTTCCAGGTGCAGGCCAGTTACTTTGAGGTTCATACCCTAGCTCCTTCTGGTGTTGACCGCCCGGTCGGGTTGCCGGGCGGCATTGTATTTCTCAAGGCCTGTCACAGCGCCTTGCGCAGATTCACCGCCGGAATCTGCATGGCTTCACGATACTTGGCTACGGTGCGTCTGGCAACCTGTATTCCCTGGCGGGCCAGCGCGTCGGCGATGGCGCTGTCGGACAGCGGTTTCGCGCGGTCCTCGCCGTCTATCATGCCGCGTATGTGAGCCTTGATGGCGGTGGCGGAGCATTCCCCTCCGCCGTCGGTTTCCAGCGAACTGCCGAAGAAGTACTTGAGCTCGAACAGGCCGCGCGGGCAGAGCAGGTACTTCTGGCTGGTCGAGCGGGAAACGGTGGATTCGTGCAGGCCGATCTCGTCCGCGATATCGCGCAGGATCAGCGGCCGCATCGCCACTTCGCCATGTTCAAAGAACGATTGCTGCCGTTCAACGATAGCTTCCGCCACTTTCAGAATAGTGTCAAATCGCTGCTGGATGTTCTTTACCAGCCAGCGCGCCTCCTGCAGCGGGCCGGCCAGTTCGCCGCCGGCGCCGCGTTTGTCGGCCAGCAGTCGCTCGTACAGGCGGTTGACGCGCAGCCGCGGCATCGCCGAGCGGTTCAGTTCGGCGACCCAGCGGCCGCGCAGCTTCCTGACCGCGATGTCGGGAATCACGTAGTGGATGTCGCCGTGGCCGTAGCCGCTGGCGGGGTAGGGGTTCAGCCGGGAGATCAGCGCCTGCGCCTGGCGCAGCGCCTCGTCCTGGCAGCCGAACAATTTCTTCAGCTTGGCGTAGTCGCGCCCGCCCAGCAGCTCCAGGTGTTCGCGCGCGATCTCCAGCGCCAGCGCGCGGCCGGGCTCGTCGGCCGGCCGCCGCAACAGCTGCAGTTGCAGCGATTCGGCCAACGAGCGCGCGCCGACGCCGGCCGGATCGAACTGCTGCAGCAGTGTCAGGCCGATGGCCAGCTCGTCGCTGTCCAGCTGCAGCTCCAGCGGCAGATTGCCGGCCAGCTCGTCGAGGTCCAGCGGCAGGTAGCCGTCGTCGTCCAGCTCTTCGATCAGCAGGCAGGCCACCGCGCGGTCGCGGTCGCTCAGCGCGATCTCCCCCAGCTGCGCCAGCAGGTGCTCGCGCAGGCTGGGCTGGCTGGGCACGTTGAGCATCGGATCATAGTCGTCGTCGCCGCCCTGGCGGGCGCCTGCGCCCCAGTCCAGCAGCTCGCCGGCGCCGTCGTCACGGCCGTCGGCGTCCTGCGTTTCGCCGGCGCCGCTGTCGGCGCCGTCCGGCGCGGCTTCGCCGTCGTGCGGCTCGTCGCCGCGCTCCAGCAGCGGGTTGTCGAGCAGGAAGCGATCCACCTCGGCTTGCAGGTCCAGCGTGGACAGCTGCAGCAGTTTGATCGATTGCTGCAGCTGTGGCGTCAGCGTCAGTTGCTGCGAGACCTTGAGCTGAAGGGCCTGTTTCATCGCCGCTTACAGATGGAAGTGCTCGCCGAGGTAGACCTCGCGCACCTTGTCGTTGTTGACCAGCTCCTCCGGCTGGCCGGAAGCCAGCACCGAGCCGTCGCTGATGATGTAGGCGCGGTCGCAGATGCGCAGCGTCTCGCGGACGTTGTGGTCGGTGATCAGCACGCCGATGCCGCGTTCCTTCAGGAAGGAGATGATTTTCTGGATGTCGATCACCGCGATCGGGTCGACGCCGGCGAACGGCTCGTCCAGCAGGATGAAGCGCGGTCGGGTGGCCAGCACGCGGGCGATTTCGACCCGGCGCCGCTCGCCGCCGGACAGCGACAGCGCGTTGCTGTCGCGCAGATGGCCGATGTTCAGGTCGTCCAGCAGCAGATCCAGCTCCTTCTCCAGCTCCTTGCCCTTGCGGCCGGAGATTTCCAAGATGGCGGCGATGTTCTCCTCCACCGTCATCCGGCGGAAGATCGACGCCTCCTGCGGCAGGTAGCCTAGGCCGAGCTGGGCGCGCTGGTGTATCGGATAGCGGGTGATGGAGGCGTCGTCCAGCCGGATGTCGCCGTCGTCGGCGCCGATCAGGCCGACGATCATGTAGAAGCTGGTGGTCTTGCCGGCGCCGTTGGGGCCGAGCAGGCCGACGACTTCGCCGCTCTCAATGCTCAGCGAGACGTCCTTGACCACGGTGCGCTTCTTGAAGCGCTTCTTCAGGCGGGAAACGGTCAGTATGCTGGGGCTCATCGCGGGTCGGCTCCGGCGGCGGGCTTGGCGGCCGCGGGCTGCGAGGCGGTGTTCTTCGGCTGCAGGATCACAGTGGTGCGGCCGCCCTTGCCGGCTGCCGCGCCGCTGCCGCCGCCGAGCACCTGGTAGGTCTCGTTCTGGGTGTCGTAGGTGATCACGGTGCCTATCGCCAGGTCGCCGTTGCGCTTGACGCGGGCGTTGCCGGTCAGCACCGCGCTGTGGGCGGCGCTATTGTAATCGAGCTTGCTGGACTGGCCTTCGACCCAGCCGCCGTTGTTGTCCATCTTCTGGCGGAAGGTGACGATGCGGCCGGTGGCCTGCAAGGTCTGGTTGCCCTGTTTGTCCTGGGTGGCCACCACCTTGTCGGCGTTCAGGCGCAGCGTGCCCTGCACCACGACCACATTGCCGGTGCAGACGGAAACGCCTTTGATCTGGTCCATGGTGCAGCCGTTGTCGCTGGTGATTTCCAGCGGCTTGTTGCGGTCGGCCTGTTCGGCCTGAGCGAGCGCGGAGGCGGCCAGCAGCAGGCTGGCCAATGCGATTCGGGACTTATTTGGCATAGGTGATCTTGGTTGTGGACAGCAGGTGGAGCAGGCCCAGCGGCTCCTGGTAGGTGAAGCCTATCGAGTTGGCCACCGAATTGCCGTGGTGTATCACCGACGGTGCTTTCGAGCTGGCGTAGCGTTTGCCGGTGTCGACGAACATCGCGCTGCTTTCCAGCCGGGTTTCCGGTTGCTTGCTGTCTGCGGGTTTGATCAAAACGACTTTCTTGTCGAAGAAAGCCTGCTGGTTCTTGTTGTTGTAGCGGCCGCTTTCGCCGATGACGCGGTATTGCAGCGTCCCTTGCTGATACTGGTACAGGTCGGGATTCTCGAAATAGGCGTCCGGCTTGCCCGGATATTGCCACATCCGGCTGGCGATCAGCTTGTCCAGCAGCAGGCCCTGCTTGTCGTAGCGGGTGGCGACCATGCTTTCCGCGACGTACTCCGGCTTGTCTGGATCCAGGTCGCGGCGGTGGCTGTCCCAGCGCGAGATCTGGTCCAGCCACACGGTCAGCAGCGCGGTCAGGCCGATCAGCAATATCGGGAACAGCCGGTGCGAGCGCAATAGCTTCATCATGCCAGATACCCGGCGACGACGGCGTCGAAGGTGCCCTGCGCCTGCATGATCAGTTCGGCCAGCTCGCGCACCGCGCCGTGGCCGCCCGGATTGCCGGTGACGTAATGGCAGTGCTGGCGCACCTGCGGCGGCGCTTCGGGCACCGCCACCGCCAGGCCGACGCGGGTCAGGATCGGCAGGTCAATCAGATCGTCGCCGATGAAGGCGCAGGCGTCGAGGCTCAGGCCGGTCTTGTCCAGCAGGTCGGCCAGCGCGACCTTCTTGTCGTGCACGCCGCCGTAGTAGTGGTCTATCTTCAGCGCGCGCGCGCGGTGCTCGACGCAGCGGTCGGCGCGGCCGGAGATGATGGCCAGCTGCACACCGGTGCCTTGCAGCAGCCGCAGGCCGAGGCCGTCCTGAACATAGAACGATTTGCTTTCCTCGCCCTGGGCGTTGTAGTAGATGCGGCCGTCGGTCATCACGCCGTCCACATCCATGATCAGCAGCTTCACCTTGCGGGCCTGCTCGGAAATCATGCGCATTGCTTGGTCCTTGCGGCCGTCCGCGGGGCGCGCGGACGGCGGAATCAAAATACGCCTGCTCGCAGCAGGTCGTGCATGTGCAGCACCCCGGCCAGCTTGCCGGCCTCGTCCACGACCACCAGGCTGGTGATCTGGTGCTGCTTCATCAAAAAGCCGGCCTCGGCCGCCAGTTTGTCGGCGACGATGGTGCGCGGCGAACGGCCCATCACCTCGTCTATCTGCAGGCGGTAGACGTCGACGCCTTTTTCCAGCGTCCGGCGCAGGTCGCCGTCGGTATAGATGCCGTGAAGCGCGCCGGCGGCGTCGCAGACGGTCACCATCCCCAGCCGCTTCTGCGACATTTCCAGCAGCGCGTCCTTCAACAGCGTGCCCGGCGCCACCCGCGGCAATTCGGCGCCGCCGTGCATCAGGTCGCGCACGTGCACCAGCAGCCGCCGGCCCAGGCTGCCGCCCGGATGGGACAGCGCGAAATCGCTCTTGCCGAAGCCGCGCACCTCCATCAGCGTGACCGCCAGCGCGTCGCCGAGCGCGATCTGCGCGGTGGTGCTGGTGGTCGGGGCCAGGTTCAGCGGGCAGGCCTCCTTCTCGACATGCGAGTGCAGCAGGATGTCCGCTTCGCCGGCCAGCGTCGAGTCGGCGCGGCTGGTCATCGCGATCAGCCGTATGCCTTTCAGCTTCAGCGCCGGCAGCAGCGACACCACCTCGCCGGACTCGCCGGAGTTGGACAGCGCGATCACGATGTCGTCGCCGGTGATCATGCCGAGGTCGCCGTGGGCCGCCTCGGCCGGATGGACGAAGAAGGCCGGCGTGCCGGTGCTGGCCAGCGTAGCGGCGATCTTGCGGCCGACATGGCCGGACTTGCCCATGCCGGTGACGATGACGCGGCCGGAGCAGGCCAGTATGGCTTCGACCGCGTCCAGAAATTCGCCGTTCAGGCGCTCGGCCAGCGTGTTCAGCGCGGCGGCCTCGGTATGCAGCACCTCGCGCGCCGTTTCCAGGCGGCTGACGGATTGTGTTTTTTCCATAAGGCAAAAGTATATCAAAGGTTATAATCGATTGACGCGCGCGCTGGTGCAACTTTTGCTTGGCCGTCGCTTTTTCCCCGTTTTTCCCCCTCCGAAACCTTCCCCGGGAGACCCGACCGCCGATGCATTCCCTGGCCCCTATCGTCCTTGTCCTGTTGTCCGCCGTGCTGGCCGTCACCCTGTGCCGCAGTCTGAGAGTGCCGGCCATGCTTGGCTACCTGGTGGTCGGCTTCACGGCGGGGCCTGGCGCGATGAACCTGATCCCGCAGGGGGAGGAGACCGCCTTTCTCGGCGAAATCGGCATCGTGTTCATGATGTTCACCATCGGCCTGGAGTTTTCGCTGCCCAAGCTGAAGGCGATGCGGCGCCTGGTGTTCGGCGTCGGTTTCGCCCAGGTGGCGTTGACCATGCTGCTGGTCGCGGCGGCCATCGCTCATCTGACCGGCAGTCCGCTGACTGGTTTCGCGATCGGCGGCGCCTTGACGATGTCGTCGACCGCCATCGTCAGCAAGCTACTGGCCGAGCGGCTGGAGTTGAACCAGCCGCACGGCCAGTTGGCGATAGGGGTGCTGCTGTTCCAGGACATCGCGGTGGTGCCGCTGCTGATCATGCTGCCGGCCTTCGCCGGCGGCAGCGAGACGCTGTGGCTGGACCTGGGCAAGGCCGGCGGCAAGGTGGTGGTGGTGCTGGCGCTGCTGCTGTTCTTCGGCCAACGCCTGGTGCGGCCGTGGTTCCACCTGGTGGCGCGGCAGCGCTCCGGCGAGCTGTTCATGATCAACGTGCTGCTGGTGACGCTGGGGGTGGCCTGGCTGACCGAATTGTCGGGCCTGAGCCTGGCGCTGGGCGCCTTCGTCGCCGGCATGCTGATCTCGGAAACCGAATACCGTTATCAGGTGGAAGAGGACATCAAGCCGTTCCGGGACATCCTGCTCGGCTTCTTTTTCATCACCGTCGGCATGCGGCTGGAGTTCTCGGTGCTGTTCGACCGTTTCGGCGAGGTGATGCTGATGCTGGCCCTGCTGCTGCCGCTGAAGCTGGCGGTGGTGTTCGGTCTGGGGCGCTTGTTCGGCCACCGCTCCAACGATTCGCTGCGCGCGGCGCTGGCGCTGGCGCAGGGCGGAGAATTCGGCTTCGTGCTGCTGGCCTTGTCGATGAATCTGAAACTGGTGTCGACGCCGACGGCGCAGGCCGCGATCGCCGCGATACTGATCTCGATGCTGGCGGCGCCGTTCCTGATCCTGTACGGCGAGCGCATCACCCGCCGGCTGATCAGGCAGGACTGGATGCTGCAGTCGCTGGACCTGCACCAGATGCTGGTGGCAGGCATGAGCAAGAGCGAGCACGTGCTGATCTGCGGCTACGGCCGCAGCGGCCAGGCGCTGGCGCGGCTGCTGGAGGCGGAAAACATCAATCTGTTCGCGCTGGACATGGATCCGGAGCGGGTGCGCGAGGCCGGCGAGGCCGGCGACCAGGTGGTGTTCGGCGACGCCGGCAAGAAGGAAGTGCTGATCGCCGCCGGCCTGATGCGCGCCCGGGTGGTGGTGGTGACTTTCGCCGACACCCACGCGGCGCTGCGCATCCTGCACGCGGTGCGCGAGGTCAGGCCGGAGTTGCCGGTGATCGTGCGGACGATAGACGACAGCGAGATGGAACTGCTGCGCGGCGCCGGCGCCGACGAGGTGGTGGCCGAGGTGATGGAGGGCAGCCTGATGCTGGCCTCGCAGGCCTTGCTGGAGGCCGGGGTGCCGCCGAGCCGGGTGCTGCGCCGCATCCGGGCGGTGCGCGAGGAGCGCTACGACCTGTTCCGCGGTTTTTTCCGCGGCAGCAGCGACGAGGTGGAAAGCCTGGACGACGAATTGGTGCCGCGCATGCTCAGCGTGCAGGTATGCGGCGGCGCCGCGTCGATAGGCCAGCCGCTGGGGGCGCTGGAGCTGGAGGCGCTGGGAGTGGAGGTGAAGGCGATACGCCGCCAGCGGGTGCGCCGCACCGACTTCGACGCCAGCTTCGAAATCGGCGCCGACGACGTGCTGGTGCTGCTGGGCACGCCGCAGCAACTGGCGCTGGCGGAGTCCCGGATACTGCAGGGCGATTGAACGCAATGGTGCGTCGCCCCGTTGGGGTGACGCACCCTACCGAAAGCATTTTCCACCGACAGCGCATCGACGACCCATCACACGTAGGGTGCGTCACCCCGAAGGGGCGACGCACCGTTGGGCGACGCACCGATGGGCGACGCACCGTTGGGGGGATGTACCGATGGGCGACGCACCATCAAAGCGGCGCGCCGTTCCGTTCAGGGCAGTATCGTGGTGATCTGCTTCTGCAACTGCTGCTTCAGCGCCTGTTTCTTCTCGCCCTCGGTCTTCTTGCCCTTGACCATCGCGTTGAAGTCCAGCGCGTATACCGGGGCGTTGATCGGTCCGGTGATCTTCAGCGGCACGTTGACGCCCTTCAGCCGGGAGAATTCCTGCGGGTTGGCCTGCACGTCCATCGTGTAGTCGACGATGTTCTGCTTCAGGTCTATCTTGCCGCCGCCGGCGACATTGACCAGCTGCGACGCCAGCTTCAGGTCCTGGCTGCGGGCGATGCCCTTGTCCAGTTTCAGGCTGGTGGACAGCGTCGAGAAGGTGGTCCGCTGGTCGTTCTGCGCGGCGCCGTTCCATTCCTTCAGTTCGGCCGGCAGATTCTTCAGCGCCGCCACCAGGTCTATGCCGGTCAGCGCGCCGTTGTTCAGGCTGAACGAGGCGTCGCCGTTCAGCGTGCTGCGCAATTCGGCGAACGATTTGCCGTCGGCGCTGATGTCTATCTTGCCGTTGCCCTTGCCGTCCAGCCGGCTGAAGTTGAACAGGTCCACCAGCAGCGGGCGTATCTTCATGCCCTGCAAGGTCTGCTTGACCTGCAGATGGGGGGCGTCGCGCCGGCTCAGCGACGCGTCGCCTTGCAGACGGCCGTCGTAGATGTCGGCCGACATCTGGTCCAGTTCGACGGCGCGCGGATTGATGCGCACATTGCTGCTGATGTGGTTGATGCGGAAGCGGCCCATCGCCAGCTCGCCTATCGCCACCTTGCCGTTCAGGTCGAAGAAATCCAGCCAGTCCAGCGGGATCTCGTTGGTGTTCTGGAAGATGGCCACCGGATCGCCCTGGGTTTCCGGCAGATAGCGGTTCAGGTCCAGCTTGCCGATGTTCAGCGTGGCTTCGTGGCGCGGCTTGATCAGGCCGTACTGGCTCAGCGTGGCGGAAACGTCGGAACCGTCCAGCTTGCCGGCGACGCGCAGATTGAAGCGCGGCTCGTCGACGTCGCCGTCCAGCGCGCCCTCCATGCTGGCCACCAGCCTGCCGCGCGGCAGCGCCGGCGTGGTGATGGTGCTGGTCAGCTTCAACGGCTCCATCCTGAGCTGGTTCATTGCCGCCAGCGAGAACGGCGCGTTCAGCTTGACGTTGACCCGGGTGTCGCCGGCCAGCCAGTTGAATTCGCCGTCCAGCTTGTCGGCGTACAGGCCGCCCTCGCTCAGCTTCAGATTGTCCAGCGCCGCCTGCAGCTGGTACTGGCTGCGGGCGTAGCTGAGCTTGGCGCTGATGGTGCCGGACGGCATCGTCAGCTCGCGCAGGCTGGCGTTGATCTGCGGCAGCGCCAGCTTCACTTCGCTGCTCGGACGCTCGCTGCTGAAGCTGACGGTCACGTCGCTGCCGGTGGCCTGCAGCGAGGCGAAGTTCAGCTTGTACTGGCCGGCGATGGTCAGCTTGGTTTCGCCCAGGCCCTGGATGTTGCTGATCGCCACCGCTTCCAGCTGCGGCAGGCTGACCTGGTCGTCCTGGATGGCCAGCGGGGTGTTCAGCGCCAGCCGCACCGGCCGCTTGTCGTCGTCCAGGATGGCGCCGGCGCTGACGCTGGCGGTGCCCAGCAGGCCGTCCGCGTCCAGGCTGATGCTGGATAAGCGCTTGTCGGTGCGGGTCGGCTGGTCGGACAGCAGCAGCGTGCCTTCGCGTATGCGCAATTGGTCCAGCTTGACGCTGTAGCCTTCCTGGCTGCGGTGCTGGAACAGGTCCGCGATATTGAGCCGGCCGTCCAGGCTGCGGCTGATGTTGACGCTGGGGCCGTACAGCTCGACCGCCTTGATTTCGCGGGTGCCGAACAACAGTGGCATCCAGGCCAGCGACACGCGCAGCAGTTCTACGCGGGCGAACACGTCCGACTTGCCGGCCTCGCTGACGCTGACTTTCTCTATGTCTATGCCGGGGGAGGGAAAGACCGCCGGTGTGATGCGGCCGTCGATGTGGACGACGCGGCCGTTATTTTGCAGCGCGCGCACCAGGCTGCCGCGCACGGCGGCCTCGTCGAATTGCCAGTAGATCAGGGCGCGGATCAATACCAGCAGCAGGACCACGGCCACGGCGCCGTAGGTCGCAATTCTTAGCCACAGCCGGCCTGAGTTCAATTTCATCTGATATCGCTCGGAGAGGCCATGCATGAAGGATTTTTTGGGAGGCGGGAAGCAGGTGGAGCGGGTGAAGGGAATCGAACCCTCGTCGTAAGCTTGGGAAGCTTCTGCTCTACCATTGAGCTACACCCGCGCGCTTCGCTAGAGCGGGAGAATGTAGCCGGTTTCGCCGGGCTTGGCAAGGTTTTGCGATGCAGCAAAAGCACCGGGCCGACGAGGTTTTGCCGGCCGCCGCCGCGATGGTCCGGCTAAGTGACTGAGCGGGAAAGAAAGTCGCGCGCCGGCGCTCGGCGTCAACCGGCGGATGGCGGCGCCGGCTTGTTGAAAACATTTTTACCAGTTCATTCATGATGACATTGGACTGTCATCGGCATATGCTAGCGGTCCCGTCGTGCTGAAACGGCGGGCGGCGGGACGCGTGGGGCGCGTGCCGTACCATAAAGAACCGCGCGCTGGGCGGACCCGGCGGCGATCACGGCTTGAGGAATGAGGGGGAGGCGACCAGGGGGTCGACAATCTTGTTTCGGGATCATGCTGAAAATGCGCAAGTTATTGCAAGAAGTGCTGTTGTGTCTGGCGCTGGCCGCCTCGTGGATCGGCGTTGCCGGCGCGGCGGAAGCGATCCGGCCCTATCAGGGGCCGTTGAAATGCCAGGCCGGTTCGGTCGACGAAGTCTGGATAGATCAGCGGCTGGGCTGTCTGCAGCCGGGCCAGGCCTTCATCGTCAACGCGGTCGGCGCGGCCGGCGCGGTCCAGGACGTCGCCTACGTGGTCAACGAGGCGATGTACAACCCCGATTTCGATCTGATCAATGAGCGCAAGGTGCGCTATTTCCAGTCCTTCCTCTGCGTGCGCAACGCGCCGCGCGACATCCGGCCCCTGTTCCTGTCCGGCGATCTGGCGACGGCGCTGAAACTGAGCAATGTGGACCGCAAGCCCGACGGCATCGGCCCGACCCCGGTCAATCTGTCCGGCGGCGATCGCGCCGGCTGGCAGCCGGCCAGCTGCGACCCGGCCCGGCATCCGCTGATCGTCGACTACCGCAGCGGCAGGGTGGAGTCGGTCAATCCGCTGGCCTTGCAACAGCTGGACATCTACGAATTGCCGTACAAGTGAGCGCCGGCGCCGCGGGCGCTACATTTCCTCCGGCCGCAGCCAGGCGGTTTTGAAATCGAACCAGCCCATGCTGTTCAGGCGGAAATCCTCGATCTGGCCCGGCCCCTTCAGCCGCAGCCAGTTGTGGAACAGCGGCAACAGCCAATGCCGCTCCACCGTCTGTTGCGCCATGTCGTGGGCGTGGACGCGGCCGGCGCGCCAGTCGCCGAGCCAGCGTTGCAGCGGCAGCGCCGGCTCGCAGCAACGCCGCAGCAGCGGCGTGCCCAGCAGCCAGGCCGGCACCGCGTAGTCGATGTCGCTGCTGAAGTTGACCGTTCCCAGCCACAGATCGGCCTCGCCCAGGCCCTGTTCCCAGTCGCCGTAGCTGTATTCCCGGCATCGCAGCGCGATGCCGTGCGCTTGCAGGCATTGGGCCAGGGCGGCGGCGATCTGCCGGTATTCTGGATGCTGTTCGTAATAGGCCAGCCGCAGTTCGGCCAGCGGCGGCGCGGCGGGCGCCGGCTGCGGCCGGCCGTGGTGCCAGCGCGGCAGCAGGCCGGAGGCGGCCACCCAGTATTGACGCGTGGCCGGCTCGGTGCGCTGCATGACGGCCAGCGGCGCCAGCGTCTGCGCCAGCCAGTGCCGGACGGCGTCGTCGCGCATCGGCGCGGAGCGGCCGTCGCAGAGCAGGAAATAGACGCCGGCCTCCAGCGACATTTCGGTCCGGGACTCGATCGGCCTCGGATTGATTTCCACCGTCAGGTCGCAAACGCCCTGGGCGGCCAGCTCCAGCTGGTCGCCCAGGTCGGGCACCATCCAGATGTCGACCTGGTCGAGCAGCGCGCGATAGCCGAAATAGTCGTCGAAGGCCTGCAGCGACAGCCGGTGCGCGTCGTTGGCCGCCACCCGGTACGGGCCGGTGCCGACTGGGCGCGAGGCGAAGTCGGGGCGGTCGGCGTGGCCGGCCGGCAGGATCATCGCGGCCGGGTCGGCCAGTAGTCTGGGCAGCCAGCGGTCCGGCTCGGACAACTCCAGCGCCAGGCTGCGCGGCGACAGGCTGCGCACCGCGGCCAGGTGGGCGAACAGCGGCTGCTCGCGCAGCCGCCGCATGCTGGCGGCGATGTCGTCCTGGCTCAATTCGCCGCCGTCGTGCCAGCGCACGCCGGGGCGCAGGTGGAAGTGCCATTCCCGTTCCGAATGCTGTTGCCAGTGATGGGCCAGATCGCCTTCTATTTCCCCGTTTTCCTCGTTTAGCCGGGTCAGGCCGTTGAAGATCTGGCTGACCAGATGGCGCTCGGAACGCCTGAGCGGCGTGCCCGGGTGCAGATTGGGCATCGGCCGGTAGTAGGGGACGCCCAGCACCTGGCGGTTCTCGCTCCAGCGACGGCCCAGTCTGGACAGCAGCACCGGCGCCAGTTGCCGCGGGTCGTCGCCGAGCAGGCCGACGGCTTGTTCCACCCGGCCCTGCTCCAGCAGCAGTTCGGCCTGCCGGCGTTGCAGCTGGCCGACATCGCGGAGGAAGCGCAGGTCCGAGCGCTGGCCGCGCCCGGCGCGGGGATGCCAGGCCAGCCAGCCCAAGGCCTGCATCTGGACCAGCAGGCCGCGCATGTGGCGGCGGGTGCAGCACAGCAGATCGGCCAGCTGCTGCAGCGAGACGGCGCTGTCGCGGCCTTCCAGTTGCCGGTGCAGGCGGCTGTAGTGATGCAACAGGCGTTTATGGCTCATAAAGAGGAACAATGTAGGAAAAAGTCAGCAATTTTTTGTTCATGTTATCAGCGAGACAATAAGGGCTGCCGAACAAGGAGTCCAGCATGAAAACCGATCCGCTGTTTCTTTTCTTTCAACATTATCTGGGACGGCAGCGCCGGCGCTGGGGCGTCGACCCGGTCGAGGCCCTGGCGCGGCTGAACGAGGTGATGCAATGGCCGCCGGAGGCGCCGGCGAAAAAAACGGCCGGGCGCGAGGCCCGGCCGGAAGAAGGGATACAAGAGAAGAAACTGGCCGGCCCGCGGCTGCGGGCCGGTTGAAACGCTATTGCAGGTAAGGCAGGTAGGGCGCCTCGTCGCGTATCGCGTAGGTCTTGCCGTTCAGGCCCACCGTGTAGTGGCTGGGGCCGGAGATCGGCAGGTAGTAGACCACGCTCAGCGTCACGCTCTGTCCAGCGCCCAGGCTCTGCCAGCTGGGCAGCTTCACCGACACGCGGTTGAAGTCGCCCTTCAGTCCGCCGACATTGCTGCCGCTGTGGCCGGTGCTGATCACCTTCAGCCCGAAACCGGACTGGTCGGCGATATTGGCCGGAGCCGAGGTCGGCACGTCGAACTGGAACTCGGTGCCGCCGGGCAGCGTGGTCTTGGAGCGGTTGACGATGGTCAGCTTGGGATTGATCGGATAGTTCTGATCGCCGAGCGCGAAGCCGCCCAGGCTGAAGCCCACGTCTATCGCCGCGGCCGGCGCCGGCGCGACGTCGGCGCGGCGGGCGCTGACCTTGGCCGGCTGGCTGAAGGTGCTGTACAGCAGGCTGGTCAGCGTGTTGCCGATGTAGTACTCGCCCTTGCCGTTATTGCGCTGGGCGTTCCAGTCATAGTCGCCGGCCAGTTCCCAGAACATCACGCCGCCGACATTGTTGGCGTCTATCCAGGCGGCCTTCTGGGCGATCGACTGCTCGTCCTCGGTCGACAGGAACACGTTCTTGCCGGCGTTCCAGAGCCACGGTGCGGCCAGCGCGCTGCTGTAGTTGCGCTGGTAGCTGCCGCTGAGCTGGTTGATCGGCTGCGTCGTGTCTATGCCGTAGGAGGCGAGGTAGCTGCCGGCCAGGCCTTTCTCCAGGTTCTTGGCGTGCCACATCGGGTTGGAACCGCCCGGGATCTCCTTGCCGTTGTCGTCGAGGTCGTGCCAGATATTGTCGATGCCGACCGCGCCGTCGCCGCACTCGGTCAGGCCAGTCGGGCAGTTGCTGCCGACCGAGCTGCCCCACAGGCCGTTGCTGCCGCCGGTGACGTTCTTCCAGCCGCGCGTGTAATAGGGCACGCCCATATTGACGCGCGAGGCCGGCAGGCCGCCGCGGTAGTAATGGTAGGACCAGTCGGTGTTCAGGTAGCCGATATTGCCGTACTGCGGCGTGCTGTACACGTTCCAAAACGCCAGCTCCGCGTCCTTGCCGTCGTCGAACAACGCGGCGTTGGGGCCGACGAAGCGGTTCCAGGCGCCGTGCAGGTCGTAGGACATCACATTGACGAAGTCCAGATACTTCAGGCCCTGGAAGGTTTCCATGCCGCGCAGCAGATAGCCGGACGCCGGCACCGCCGCGGTGATCTGGTAGTAATGGCCGTCCTGGGCGGCGGCGCGGTCCAGCCGGTCGCGCAGCGTCTGCAGCAAGGCGACGTAGCCCTTGGTCAGCGAGCCCAGGCGCGCGTTGGAGAAGCTCCAGTCCAGCGGATTGCCGGCGTTGTTCATCGAGGTCGGGTATTCGAAGTCGATGTCGACGCCGTCGAAGCCGTACTTGCGCAGGAAGGCGACGGCGGAGTCGGAGAAGGCGTTGATGCCGGCCTGGTTGACGCTGCCGTCGGCGTTGACGGTCATGCTGTAGAAGCCGCCGCTGGCCACGCGCTTGCCGCTGGCGTCGAAGTAGCCGCCGGTTTCGGCCCAGCCGCCGACCGAGATCAGCGTCTTCACGCCGGGGAATTTGCGCTTGTACTGGGTCAGCAGGTTGAAGTGGCCCTTGTACGGCAGGCTGGCGTCCATTTCGGCGCCGGCCACGCCCGGCCAGGTCATGTCGGTGGCCGGGTTGCCCGGCGCGGTCTCGTTGACCGACAGCTTGTTGCTGCTGTCGACGTGGGCGAAGGCGTAATTGATGTGGGTGAGCTTGTTCCAGGGGATGTCGCTGGCCAGATAGGCCGGGCTGCCGTCCTTGCCGGTGCGCCAGCTGGTGAAGTAGCCGATGATGCGCCGGCGGCTGCCGTTAGCGAGCTGCTCGGCGCCGCCCTGCTTGTAGACGGCGCAGTAGGGCACGTCGACGCCGGCGGTCTGCGCCAGCGCTTCAGGGCGACACAGCGCGTTGCCGGTCGGCGCCGGCACCTGCACCAGCGGCGGGTCCACCGGCGGCGGATTGTTGCCGCCGCCGCACTGGCCTATCAGCTGCCAGGGGCTAGAATCGCCGGCCGACGGCGTATTGCCCTGGGTCCACCACTTGGCTTGCCAGGTCTGGTTCTGGTAGCTGACGCGCTGGCCGCCGGTATAGACGGCGGTGGCGTTCCAGGCCGGGTCGGTGCAGCTGTTGTCGGCGGTCTTCATCAGCCCGGCCGGCAGCGATTGCGGCCAGGGGGCGCCTCCGCCGCTGACCGCGGCATGGCCGGCCAGCAGCGCGGCGCCGCCGACGGCGCTGGCCGCCAGCCCGCTCTTCAGTAACATCAGGGTTTTGCTCACTCTGTTTTCTCCCGTTGTTGTGGTTGTTGCAGAAACAAGCGTTGTTAGTTGTATTTAAGTGGTATTAACAAATGGAATGTAGCGGTACGAATGAAAAATGATCCTGTACTTTTTGTCAGGCATGACTGGCGAGCGGCGGCGGGGAGAGGCTAGCGGCAGGGCGCCGGCAGGCGGGAAACGGTGGTGGGAGCAACGGCGGCAGTCCTGCTGGGCAAGGCTTGCAGCCATTGGGAGACAGGAATTTCACCGCGTGGGGCGGCTCGATGGGCGCATGACTTTATTGCGCCGCAGCAGGCGTTTTATTGCAACCGTGTTACGGTTGGTTGCCGACAGTCATATCGGCCGCCGCGATGCCGGTAGAAATGTTGCATACCAGATACAGACCATTGGCCGCGGCCGGAAAAGATCGCAACCGGCGCCTGGGCGCTCAGCGGCGAGGCGCCGCCGGATGGCGCGGCGCCGGCAGAAAGCCCTGGCTCAGCAGGTGCCAGACCAGCCACAGCAGCGCCAGCGCGCCGATGATGGCGGCGGCGCCGACCAGCAGCTTCAGCAGCGGGCTCAGGCCGGCGCCGTCATCGGTCTCTATCTCGGCTTCGGCGGCCGGCGTCCCGGAGGAGGACGCGACGACTGGAGAAGGCGCGGCGGGCGGCGCTGCCGGCGACGCTTCGGCGGGCGACGGCGCGGGGGCGGCCGGCATCTCGACCGGCGGCGGCGCGCTGGCGATGCCGGCCTCGCCCAGCAGCGCCAGGCGGCGGATCAGCGGGGCGAACGGCCGCAGCGGCGGCAACGGTGGCAGCTTGCGCCGCTGCTCGCGTATGACGCGGCTCTCCAGCAGCACGAAGACCGCGCCCAGCAGCGGCGCGGCCAACTGCAGCGCCGGCGCCTGCGCCGCCACCCAGTCCCCCCACAGCGCGTCGCCGGCGGCGAGGCTGCCGGCCAGCCAGCCCAGCGCGGCGGCGCCGGCCGGAATCAGCAGCGGATAGCGGTCCATCAGCCGCGCCAGCAGCAGGCTGCCGTACATCAGCAGCGGCACGCTGAGCAGCAGCCCCAGCAGCAGGAAGGCCAGGCTGCCCTGGGCGGCCGCGGCCAGCGCCACCACATTGTCCAGGCTCAGCGCCAGATCGGCGCCGACGACCAGCATCACCGCGTTCCATAATTGCCGGCTGTGGCCGGCCTGTTCGGACAGCCGCGCGGCGTCCGGCTCGCCGTGTTCTTCCAGCAGCAGCTGGATGGCGATGGCGAACAGGATGACGGCGCCGGCCAGCTTCAATAGCGGCACCGCCAGCAACGCGCCGGTGACGGCGGCCAGCACCAGGCGCAGCAGGATGGCGAAGCCGGTGCCCCACAGCACGGCGCGGCGGCGCAGCGCCGGCGGCAGCGAGCGGCAGGCCAGCGCGATCACCAGCGCGTTGTCGCCGCTGAGGATCAGGTCGAGAAAGGAGACCTGCAAGGTCAGGCCGAAGGCGCGGGCGAGGCTGTCGGGTTCCATGGCGATTCCTGCGAGTCAGTCCAGGCTGCCGGCGATGCCGGCGTACAGGCTGAAGCCGGCCGCCAACAACAGCAACGGCGCCAGCATCATTTTGTAGCGGCGGCTCAGCCGCAGCGGCGGCGGCAGCGCGTCGCCGCCGGCCAGCCAGTACAGGCCGGCCAGCATCGCCGGCAGCAGCAGCGCGTTGGCGACCGAGGTGGCGATGGACAGCTTGACCAGATTGACGCCGGACGAGACCAGCGCGCCGGCGCCGATCAGCATCGCCGCGAAGCCGCCGTAGAACCACGGCGCCTGCAACGGGCGCTTTTCCAGCGAGTCGCGCCGTCCGGCCAATTCGCCCAGCGTCCACGCGCTGCTGAGGCAGACCACGATGGTGGCGACCAGCGCGCCGCCGGACAGCGCCAGCGCGAACATCAGCCGGCCGCCGGTCGGGCCGAGCAGGCGGTCGAAGCCGCCGGCGATCTCGGGAATGGTGTCCAGGCTCTGCCCGCCGGCGCCGTTGCCGAAGGCCACCGCGGCGGCGATCAGGATGCCGGCGGTGATGGCCTGGCACAGTATCGCGCCCAACAGCGTGTCCAGCCGCGCCGGCCGCAGATCGGCCAGCGTCAGCCCCTTGTCCAGCAGCGCCGACTGCTGGTAGCAGATGGTCCAGGGCATCACGCAGGTGCCGATATTGGCGGCGGCCAACAGCAGGAAGTCGTGGTTGCCCAACGGCAGGCCGGACAGCTGGGCCAGCATCTGGCCGGGATCGGGCCGCGCCAGCCAGGCTTCGGCCAGGAAGGCCAGCTCGAACACGCCGAGGCCGATGGCGACGCGTTCGACCGAGCGGTAGCCGCCGCTGCACACCATCGCGAAAATCAGCGCGCACAGCAGCGTCATTGTCCGCCAGGCGGGAATGCCGAACATCTGTCCGACGCCGGCCAGCCCGCTCAGCTGGGTGGCCAGCGCGCCGAGGCAGCTGACCAGCAGCAGCGCCGCCGAGGCCCGCTCGGCGCGGCGGCCCCAGCGCCGCCGGACCAGCTCGCCGTAGCTCAGGCCGGTGCCCAGCGCCAGCCGTATCGTCAATTCCTGCACCAGGTAGAGGAAGGGGATCAGCAGCAGCAGCAACGGCAGCATGCGGTAGCCCCAGTGGGCGCCGCTCTGCGCGGCGGCGATGACGCTGCCGGTCTCGGTGTCGGCCAGCATCACCACCAGGCCGGGGCCGATGGCGGCCAGCAGGTGGCGCAGCCGGCTCAGCGCGGACGGCGGCAGGGGCATGTCGGCTCCGCTCATGGCCTGGCCCCGGCCGGGCCGCTCTTCAGATCGTGCAGCAGCGCCGAATCCGGCGACAGGACCAGCGTCGGCGCCGAGTCGGCCAGCGACTGGCGGTAGGTCTGCAGCGAGCGGTAGAACTTGTAGAACTTCGGGTCCTTGCCGAAGGCCTGCGCCAGCACGCGGCCGGCGTCGGCGTCGGCCTCGCCGTGGGTGATGGCGCTCTGGCGCTGCGCTTCGGACAGGATGACGGTGCGGTCGCGGTCGGCCTTGGCCTGGATCTGCTGCGCCCATTCCGCGCCCTGGGCGCGCAATTCCTTGGCCTCCTGCTGGCGCGCCGACTTCATCCTGTCGTAGATGGCCTGGCTGGTTTCCAGCGGCAGGTCGGCGCGGTGCAGCTGCACCTCGGTCACCTCCAGCCCCATCGGCCGGGCGCGCTCCACCACTTCCTGCTGGATGCGCTCGACGATGGCCTTCCGGCGCGGCGACAGCAGCTCGGACAACGGCTCTTTGCCGAGCTCGCGCCTGAGCGAGGTGCCGACCAGCTGCGTCAGCTGCGCGCGCGCCTGCTCCTCGGTGCGCAGCGCCTGGTAAAAGCGCAGCGTGTCGGCGATGCGGTAGCGGGTATAGGTTTCCACCTCCAGCCGCTTCTCGTCGCCGAGTATCACCTGTTCCGGCGGCGGCGCCAGCATCTGCAGCCGGGTGTCGTAATACTGCACGCTGTCGACCAGCGGCAGCTTGAATTTCAGCCCAGGCTCGCTGTCGACGTCGACCGGCGCGCCCAGTCTGACCACCAGCGCCTTCTGTCCCTCGTTCAGCGTGTACTGCGCCGACAGCGCCAGCCAGATCGCGGCGATGCCCGCCGCCCAGCCGATTCCGCGCCATTGCCTGTCCATCAGCGGTTCTCCCTGGCGGTTTTCGGTTTGTCCTGCAGTTGCAGCAGCGGCAGCACGCCGGTTCCGCTCTTGCCGCTGCCGTCTATCACCACCTTGCTGGCCTTCTTCAACATGTCGTCCATGCTCTCCAGGTACAGTCGCCAGGCGGTGACGTCCTTGGCCTGGACATAGGTCTGGTATACCGAGTCGAAGCGCTTGGCCTCGCCCTGCGCCAGGTTGACCACCTGGCTGCGGTAGGCCTCGGCCTCCTGGCGGATGCGCTCGGCCTCGCCGCGCGCCTTCGGCAGGATGTCGTTGCTGTAGGCCTGGGCCTCGTTGCGGGCGCGTTCCTGGTCGGCGCGGGCGCGCTGCACGTCGTTGAAGGCGTCGATCACCGCCGCCGGCGGATCGACCCGCTGCAGCTGCACCTGGGTGATCAGGATGCCGGCCTGCTGCGCGTCCAGCCGCTGCTGTATCAGGCCGCGGGTCTCCTCGGCCACCTGCTGGCGGCGGTTGGACATCGCCGCCTGTATCGGCGTGCGGGAGATCACCTCGCGCAACGCGCCCTCGGCGGTGACGCGCAGCGCTTCCTCGGGCTTGCTGGCGCGGAACAGGAATCGGCCGGCATCCTTGATGCGCCAGAACACCGCGCAGTCGGCCTCGACGATGTTCTCGTCGCCGGTCAGCATCTGCTTTTCGCGCGGATCGGCGGCGTCGGGCGGTCCGCTCTCGTACAGATTGGCCAGCTTCAGCTGCTTGATCTGGGTGACCTTGGGCAGTTGTATCGTTTCCATCGGCCACGGCAGATGGTAGTGCAGGCCGGCCGCGGTGGTGTCGGTCCAGCGGCCGAAACGCTGAACCACGCCCTGTTCGTCCGGTTCCACCCGGTAGACGCCGGAGACCAGCCACAGCAGCGCGGCGGCGGCGGCGAGCAGCGCCAGGCCCTTGCCGCGCATGCCCAGCAGTTCCAGCGTGTGGTCCAGCCGCTGGCGCAGCGGAACGGGGGACGGCTCGGAAGACGGGGGAAGCTGACTGCTCATGGCGGGCTGGTCCTGATTTTAACCATACTAGTAGTTGGGTTAACGCAGCGGGCGTCAAGCGGATGACATCGGTTGCGGATTTCGCGCATGGCGAAGCGTTTTTCGCCGCCATGACCGGCGGCATCGCCGGCCAGGTGGCAGTGAGGAAGCTGAGGCAGATCAAGCGGCGAGGCCGGCTACGCCGCTAGCATGGAGGCATGGACCGGCGTGGCCGGTCCGGACACCCCACCGAAGGAGGCTGACGATGTTTCCCGAATACCGTGATCTGATCACCAGGCTGAAGACCGAGGATACGCACTTCTGCAAATTGTTCGATCTGCACAACCGGCTCGATCAGCGCATCCGCAATATGGAGGCGCGCATCGTGCCGGCCGGCCCGCAGGAAATCGAGACGCTGAAAAAGGAAAAGCTCAGGTTGAAGGACGAGTTGTACGCCTTGCTGAGGACCCACGTCAGCTAGGCGCGCGCGGTGGCGGCCCGGCGGGACGACGGATTTTTGCGCCGGCCGTCGATTCCGGGCTGCATCCGGCCAAAGTTGCGACTAAAACTAAAAAACGATTTCAGCAACCATGCCGACGGGGAAGCCTTCCATGCATTTCGATGAAGTTCACAGCAAGCATTTTGTCACGCTCAGCCGCACGCCGCTGCCGCATACCTTGATGGAGCAGGCGCTGGTGGCGATGGGCGGTGGCGGCAACGAAGGCATGAATTTTCGCAAGCAGGCGCTGGCCGCCGCCGGCTGGCAGCACGACGGCCTGGTGCCGTTCGCCAAGCATCCGGACAAGGCGGCCGAGGCTTTCAACCGATTGCGCGAGGCTTTTGCCGGCGCCAACGGTCCCGAGGCGCTGCTGCAGGCGCTGGAGAAATACGCCAACTGAAAGCCTTGCCAGCCGGCTTCTCGCCGCGCGCGGTTTCATCTCACGCTCCCTCGCGGCGAACGACGCCGCGGCGGAGCGTTTTTCGCGCCCGGCGTCCGGCGGAAAACGGCCGCTGCCGCATGAGGTTTTGGGCGGGGGCTCAGACCGGCGTATTTTCCAGCAGCTGGTGGCCGTAGGAATTGTCTATCGAGCAGCGCCAGGCGCCGTCTTGATCCTGAGCGAAGACGTAGGTGGCGTCGCGGCAGGCCTCGTCCAGCGTGTCGGCCCGCAGCCGGGTCCGCGCCAGCGCCAGCGCGGTGGCGCCGTTGTGCAGGATGTGCAATGCGTCCTGGCTGACCTGCAGGCTGTGGTTGAAGTGGGCGGAGATGGCGGCGAAGGCCTGGCGGATCTGCGCCTTGCCGCAGGCATTCAGGCCGGGGCGCACCACCAGCACCGCGTCCTCGGCATAGAAATCCATCAGTCGGTCGAAGTCCCTGGCATTGATGGCGTCGTCGGCGGCGGCGATCAGCCGGGCCACGGGATGGTCTTGCATCGCATCCTCCTGAGAGCGAGAGAGTGTTGACTGTACACCGCCGGCGGGTCGGGCAAAACCTAGTAGAACACCTGAGCGGGGCGGCTACGCGGACAGTAGATCTCGTACGGCAGGGAGGCGCAACGCGGGATCGGCGGCTTGTTGGCGGCGCCTGGTGTCAGTCGTCGCGATAGTGGCGGCGTATCGCCTGCAATCTGCCGTCGGCGCCGACGCGCTCCAGCGCCGCCTGCAGCTTTTTCGCCCAATCCGGCGGCGAGCGCGGATTCAGCGCGAACCAGTATTGCTGCTTGCCGTCCAGCAGCCAGACCGGCTCCAGCGCCGAGGCGGGCAGACCCTGCTGACGCAGCTGCCATTGCATCGACCAGTCCAGCATCGCCACTAGGTCCACCCGGCCCAATTGCAGCTTTTTCAGATCGGCGGCATCGCTGCGGCCGAGGTCCAGCTGTTCGCCCAGGCCCAGTTCGGCCAGCTGGCCGGCGGCGGCGGAACCGGCCAGCGCGCCGTTGCGGTAGCGGGCCAGCTCCGCCAGCGAGGAGACGCGGATGTCGCGGCGCTCGCCCAGCCGGTACAAATAGATGCGGCGGGGGCTGATCGGGCCCACCCATTGGAACAGCGGCTCCCGCTCCGGCGTGCGCACCATGGTGTAGAGCAGGGTGCCCGGCGTGTCTTTCACCTTGGCGTAGGCGCGCAGCCACGGCAGCACTTCTATCTTCACTTCCAGGCCGGCTTCGCGCGCCAGCAGCCGCAGCAACTCGGTGGAGAAGCCCTTGACCTGTCCGTTTTCCTGGTAGTTCAGCGGCGGCACGTCCTCGGTGTACGCCAGGATGGGCGCCGCAGCGGCGGCGCCGGACAGGCAGCAACATATCGCGACCAGCAGACGGCTGTAGTTGAGCACTGTGTTCCCGTTTCAGGATGCCGTTTTCATGTCCTGACAGCGTACAGGATTCCTGTTGTCGGACAATGGCGAAACGAGAAATATTTGCGCCGGTGCTCAGCCGCGGTGGAAGCTCAGCAGCAGCACGTCGCGGCTGCCTTCGCGGCCGGGGTCCAGCTGCGCGATCGGCGTGACGCCATGCAGCACCCGTTCGTCGTTGACCAGCGCGATGTCCAGCGGGTCGGTCAGAGTGAATTCGGCCAGCGGCTCGTGCTCCAGATCGTATAGCTCGGTGGCGCCGTTCACCAGATTGTGTCGCTTGACCAGCATCATCAGCAGGAAATGGACGCCGTCGCGGTGTATGCCTTCCGGCGTCGGCTTGCCCTGTTCGCGGTTGCGCGCCTCGATGCGGAACTGATGCGCCTCGATGTGCCAGCGGGTGTACGGCGCCAGCTTGCCGAACACGGTGCAGGCCAGACCCAGCACCGCCTGCATCGTCGGGCCGTGCAGTATCGGGTTGCGTATCGGTTCGAAGTGGCGGGCGACGCCGCCGTTGAGCGGATTGTAGCGGCGGCTCTGGTAGTGCGGCCGGTGCGCTTCGGGCCGGGCGCGGCGCGCCGCCGGCGCGGCGCTGAGGGTGGCGTGCAGCCGTTTGCGGTAGCGGCCGCCGTCGGCCATGAATTGGTCCAGCTGCAGATGGTTCCAGCTGTCTTGGAAGGCGGTCCAGTCGTCCAGCGCTCCGGGGTCCTGCAATAGCAGCAGGCGGCGGGCCTGTTCCGCCGGCAGCAGGCAGAAATCCTGGCTCGCCAGCCGGCGGCAGGCCGGCTCCAGCAGCGCGTCGTAGTCGGCGGCTGCGGTGGGCGTCGAAGCGGTTGCCGAAGTCATGCTGTCTCCTGTTTGGTTTTTATGCTGTGGATTTTGTGATATTTGTCATATGAATGCAAACGAATTTATTCAAATTGAATTTTATGTGAACGGCAAACCGCGACCGGCGGCGGCGCGCTTGGCGGCGGCCGGGCGATGCGGCAAGATGGCCCTGCTTCCCGCGTGGCGGGATTTCATGCAACAGATCGCAAGAGGAGTGCATTCGTCCCATGACCCTGTTTTCCATCGCCCGCCGTTCTTTCGCGTTGCGCATGCTGCTGGCCCGGCCCAGGCTGGTGTGTTCGGCGCTGTTCGGCGCGCTGCTGATCGTCTGTCTGCCGCTGCTGGCGACCATGCACGACGTCACTCGCTACATCGTCGGCTGGAACGCCGGCGCCGGCCTGTATCTGGTTCTGGTCGCCTGGATGATGTTCGGGCCGGGCCGGCAGCAGATACGCCACTGGGCGCGGCTGGAGGACGAGGGGCAGTGGCTGGTGCTGCTGCTGGTGGTGTTGGCGGCGGCGGCCAGCCTGGCCGCCATCGTGATGGAGCTGGCGGTGGTCAAGGACATGCGCGGCTGGCTCAGGGCGGCCCATATCTTGCTGGCGATCCTGACCCTGTTGTCGTCGTGGGCCTTCACCCATGTGATGTTCGCGCTGCACTACGCGCGGACCTTTTATGCGCAGGAGGCGCGGGGCCTGCCGGGCGGGCTGGAGTTTCCCGGCACCCGGCAGCCGGAATACGGCGATTTCCTGTATTTCGCCTTCATCATCGGCACCTCGGGCCAGACCGCCGACGTCAGCTTCACCGACAGCCGGCTGCGCCGCACCGGCACCGTGCACTGCGTGCTGGCCTTCTTCTTCAACGCCACCGTGCTGGCGCTGATGATCAATATCGCCGCCGGGCTGATCTGACCGGCCCTGGGGCCGGATGCGAAAACGCCACCGTTTCCGGTGGCGTTCTGTCGCCGCGCTTAGGCCTGCGGCGGCTCGGTATCGATGAAGGACTGGCGCGCGGCCAGCCGCTGCAGCAGCGCGTCCAGATTCGGATGGGCGCCTCGCCAGTCGATGTCCGGCGCGCGAAAATCCAGATAGCCCAGACAGCAGCCGACGGCGATGTCGGCCAGGCTGTAGCCGTGGTTGGTGCACCAAGGCTTCTCGCCCAGGTCCTCCGACAGCGTGGCGAGGCCGCGGGTGATCTTGCCGCGCTGGCGGGCCACCACTTCCTCCATTTGCTTCTCCGGCGGCCGGCGGCGTTCCATCACGATGGCCACCATTGCGTCTATGATGCCGTCGGCCAGCGCTTCCCAGCGACGCGTCAGGATGATCTGTCGATTGTCCTGCGGCAGCAGCCGGGACACCGGCGAGCTGTTCTCGAGGTATTCGACGATGACACGGGAATCGTACAGCGTGGAGCCGTCGTCCAGCTCCAGCACCGGCACCTTGCCCAGCGGATTGTACTCGGCGACGCGGGTGTCCGCGTTCCAGGGCACGTCTTCCTCGAGCGGGCAGTCGATTTTCTTTTCAGCCAGCACGATGCGCACCTTGCGGGCGTAGGGACTGGTCAAAGAGGCGATCAGTTTCATGTTCGAAGCGATGGAGATATGGAGTAGAGGGGGGGCGGCCGACACGGCCGGCAGTGCTTACTGTAGCGCAAGCCGGCCGGGGCCGAAAGCCTTACTTGAGTTCCACCTTGCCGCTGACCTGCAGTTGCAGCTGGCTTTGGCCCGGCTGCAGATCAGGCTGGCTGACATTGGCCTCGGCGCCGGCCATCGCCGCCTTCATCATCATCACCGGCGGGCGGAAACCGTGGCTCTGCTGGCCGATGTCCAGCTGCTGGATGCTGATCACGTTCTTGCCCAGCGCGCGCGCGGCCACTTCGGCCTGGCCCTTCAGATTGGCGATCGCCTCCGGAATCATGTCCTGCTCGGCCCGGCGGCGCGCCTGGTCGGAAACGCCGTACTGCACGCCTTCCAGCAGCATGGTCTGTTGTAATTTGGCGATCAGCTCGGCGGCCTGGGCGAAATCCTTGCTCTTCAGCAGGATTTCCGAGCGCCCCTGCCAGCCGCTGATCTTGCCGTTCTTGTCGTAGCTGGGCCAGGTGCTGTAGCTGCCGCTGGACAGCTCGACATGGTTGTAGGCGCGGCCCTGGGCCAGGCCGCTGGCGGTGATCCGGTTCAGACGGTCGGCCAGCGTCGCGGCCTGATTGTTGCTTTGCTGCACGTACAGCGTGGCGGTGATCTGGTCGTTGGCGATGTCGCGCTGGGCGTTGGCCGACAGATTGAGTTGCACGCCGTCCGCTGCGGCGGCGAGCGGGGCGGCGCCGGCCAGCAGGCAGCACAACAGCATGGGCTTCAGGCGGGATGATTTCATTTCGGCTCCTTGGCTGGATGTCGCTGGAAGTAGACTCCGCTTCGATCCGCTTGGCAAGCGGCGGTTCCATGCCGTTCGACCTGGTCGCTACGGGTAAAAATGCCAAACGGCCCGCGAAGGGCCGTCCGGATCGGGCGCGAAGCGGGGTCAGTCCAGGTATTCGTAGCCCGGCAGCGTCAGGAATTCGACGAAGTCGTCCGAGGTGGTCAGCAGGTCGAACATCCTGGCCGCGTCCTCGTACTGCCGGGTCCAGCGGGCGCCGTATTCGTTTTTCAGCTTGGCCATTTCGGCCGCCTGCAACTCGCGGAACAGCGCCTCGGTCACCTTGCGGCCGTCGTCGAGCACGCCCTTGGGCGAGCGTATCCACTGCCAGATCTGCGAGCGCGAGATTTCGGCGGTGGCGGCGTCCTCCATCAGATTGTGTATCGGCACGCAGCCGTTGCCGGAGATCCAGGCGCCCAGGTACTGGATGCCGACATTGATGTTCATCGCCAGGCCGGCCTCGGTGATCGGCGCTTCCGGCTGGAAGTTCAGCAGGTCGGAGGCCGCCACCTGCACGTCGGGGCGCTGCTTGGCGATCTGGTTGGGCCTGTCGCCGAGCACCGCGCCGAACGCCGCGTCGGCGATCGGCACCAGGCCGGGGTGGGCCACCCAGCCGCCGTCGTAGCCGTCGGTGGCGTCGCGGTCCTTGTCGGCCTTGACGCCGGCCAGCGCCTTTTCATTGGCGGCGGCGTCGTTCTTGATCGGAATCAGCGCAGCCATGCCGCCGATGGCCGGCGCGTTGCGATGGTGGCAGGTCTTCAGCAGCAACAGCGCGTAGGCGCGCATGAAGGGCACCGTCATCGTGATCAGCGCGCGGTTGGCCAGGCAGAAGTCGCGATTCTGCTTGAACTTCTTGATGCAGCTGAAGATGTAGTCCCAGCGGCCGGCGTTCAGGCCGGCGGAGTGCTCGCGCAGCTCGTACAGGATTTCGTCCATCTCGAAGGCGGCGAGTATGGTCTCGATCAGCACCGTGGCCTTGATCGTGCCCTGCGGGACGTCCAGCTGGTCCTGGGCGAACACGAAGACCTCGTTCCACAGCCGCGCCTCCAGATGGCTTTCCATCTTCGGCAGGTAGTAATAGGTGGCGCTGCCTTGCGCGCGCAGGTGGCGGATGTTGTGGAAGAACGACAGGCCGAAGTCGAACAGGCTGCCGGACACGATGTCGCCGTCCACCTTGACGTGCTTTTCCATCAGATGCCAGCCGCGCGGGCGCAGCAGCAGCGTGGCGACGGTGTCGTTCAGCCGGTATTGCTTGCCTTCGGGGCTCGTGTGGGAAATGGTCTTGCGGTAGGCGTCGCGGACATTGATCTGGCCGGCGATCTGGTTGTCCCAGCTCGGGCAGTTGGAGTCCTCGAAGTCGGCCATGAAGCTCTTGGCGCCGGAATTCAGCGCGTTGATCATCATCTTGCGCTCGACCGGGCCGGTGATTTCGACGCGGCGGTCCAGCAGATCGTCCGGCAGCGGCGAGATCTTCCAGTCGCCGGCGCGCACGGCGGCGGTTTCGGCCAGGAAGTCCGGCAGCCTGCCGGCGTCCAGCTCGGCCTGGCGCGCGGCGCGCGCGGCGATGCGGGTCCGGCGGGCCGGCTCGAAGCGGCGGTGCAGCTTGGCGATGAATTCCAGCGCCTCGGGGGTGAGGATTTCGGCGTAGGCCGGCGTGATGTCGGCGAGGATTTCCACGCCCTGCGGAAGCAAGACTGCCATGCGCGTGCTCCTTTGTAGAAGAAGGGGGATAGGATGCTGCAATGCAATGTTTGACAGTCTATTCGCCATCCTAGTAAAAAGGAATGACCTGAATTGCATAACATTTTTTACTTTTGAGTAGCTAATGAGCGAGTTGAAGCAGCTGGAGACCTTCGTCGCGGTGGCGGGGCTGGGCAGCCTGTCGGCGGCGGCGCGGCAGCTGGGCGTCGTGCCGGCCATGGTGGGGCGGCGTCTGGACGCGCTGGAGGAGAGGCTGGGCGTGCGCCTGTTGGTGCGCACCACCCGCAGCGTGACGCCGACGCAGGAGGGCGAGGCCTTCTACGACGATTGCCAGCGGATACTGGCCGATCTGACAGAGGCCGAGGCCGCCATCGCCTCCGGCCGCGGCAAGGCGCGCGGCCATTTGAGGTTGTCGGCGCCGGCCGGCTTCGGCCGCCGCCACGTCGCGCCGCACGTCGCCGCCTTCCAGAGGCTGCACCCGGAGGTGAAGGTGACGCTGGACTTGTCCGACCGGCTGGTGGACCTGCAGCGCGACCGCGTCGACTGCGCGATCCGCATCTCGGACCTGTCCGACTCCAGCCTGGTGGCGATCCGCCTGGCCGAGAACCGCAGGGTGGTGGTGGCGGCGCCGGCCTATCTGGCCGCTTACGGCACGCCGCGCGCGCTGGAAGACCTGCCGCATCATCAGTGTCTGTCGCTGGGCGAGAGCCAGAGCCGCGGCTGGAGCTTCGTCGTCGACGGCCGGCCGTTGAACCTGAAGGTGGCCGGCGCGCTGGAGTGCAACGACGGCGCGGTGCTGCACGACTGGGCGCTGCAGGGCCTGGGTCTGGCCTGGCGTTCCTTGTGGGAAGTGAAGGACGATTTGTCCGACGGCAGGCTGCGGACGGTGCTGGACGACTACGCTTCGCCTGACTATCCGGTCTACGCGGTGGTGCCGCAGCGGCGGCTGCTGCCGGCGCGGGTGCGCCACTTCATCGATTATCTGCGCGCGGCGTATGCCGCGCCGGGCTATTGGGACTGAGCCGGCGTCCGGGCGCGGGCACTTTGGCTGCCGGCCGCGGTCCACCACCATATGACACGCGGCGGGGGAGATCATGAGAACACGCTGGCTGGCCATCGCGGCCGTCTGGCTGCTGCTGTGCGGCGGCGCGCGGGCCGAACCGGCGGCGCCCGGGCAGGGGCCGAGCAATGGGGCCGGCGTTCGGCTGGAATGTCTGCCGGACGCCGACGGCGGCGCCGACTGGCGCGACTGGCTGCGGAATCGGTTGGCGCTGCGCGGCCTGGACGGCGCCGACGCGCCGGCGTGGCGGCTGTGTTTCGCCGAGGAGATCGAGAGCCGCTGGGTGGCGCAGCCGCCGGATTGGGGCTATGACGGCTACTGGCGGCAGCCGCCGTACCGGATCGAGAGCTGGCCGGTGCTGACGCTGTCGGTGCGCGGCGTCGACGGCTCGGCCCTGTGGAGCGGTCGCGAGCGTCTGGGGAGCGATGGCAATCGTCGCGCGCGCTTGGAGCAGGCGGCGCAGCGCCTGTTGGAGCGGATGCCGCTGCCCTGAGCGCCTGTCGATGGGTTTCATATCGATCTGAAAAATCATTGGCATGTTGATGGGAATATATTTATTCCTAACGATTATTTTCTTGTAAGCCATTGCCGTTTTCCCGTATTGTGACCGTGGCCTCCTGCTGTACCATCGGAAGCCTCCGTAGACACGGCCCGCGACAAGACGGGACGGCGCGGAGGGACAAATCAGATCACTTACAGCCGAATCCGAGTATGAGGCGCCCGCCTGGACAGCGGGCGTCTCGTCGTTTCAGCGCCGCCGCCATGTACGGCGGCGCGGGCCGGTGCCGGCGATATACGGGATAGTAGACAATGAGTTTGATGCGCAAGAAGAGCGTGCAGGGCATGTTGGCCACCGCTCAGACTTCGCGCGGGCTGCGAAAAGAGCTCTCCGCGTTTGACCTTACCATGCTGGGCATCGGCGCCATCATCGGCACCGGGATTTTCGTGCTGACCGGCACCGGCGCCACCATCGCCGGCCCCGGCCTGGTGCTGTCCTTCGTCATCAGCGCCTTCGCCTGCGGCTTCGCGGCGCTGTGCTATGCCGAATTCGCCTCCATGCTGCCGATTTCCGGCTCTACCTACACTTATGCCTACGCCACGCTGGGCGAGCTGATCGCCTGGATCATAGGCTGGGACCTGCTGCTGGAGTACCTGCTGGCCTCGTCGGCGGTGTCGGTCGGCTGGTCCGGCTACTTCCAGAGCCTGCTGTCCGGCTTCGGCGTCAAGCTGCCCGAGGCCCTGACCGCCGCCGCCGGTTCGGCGCCGGGCAAGGACACGCTGTTCAATCTGCCGGCCTTCTGCATCGCGATGATCATCACCGCGCTGTTGGCCTTCGGCATCAAGGAATCCAAGCGCGTCAACAATGTGGTGGTGCTGATCAAGGTGGCCGTGGTGCTGCTGTTCATCGCCATCGGCGTCTGGCACGTCAAGCCGGTCAACTGGCAGCCGGCGTTGCCCTTCGGCTTCTCCGGCGTGTTCCATGGCGCCGCCATCGTCTTCTTCAGCTTCATCGGCTTCGACGCCGTCACTTGCGCCGCCGAGGAAGTGAAGAATCCGGCCAAGGACATCCCGCGCGGCGTGATCTGGTCGCTGGCGGTGTGCTCCATCCTGTATGTGGTGGTGGCCGCCATCATGACCGGCATCGTGCCCTATATGCAGTTCGCCGGCGTCGATCATCCGGTGTCGCTGGCGCTGCAAGTGGCCAAGCTGGACTGGTTCGCCGGCTTCGTCGATCTCGGCGCCATCCTCGGCATGATGACGGTGATCCTGGTGATGACCTACGGCCAGACCCGCATCCTGCTGGCGATGTCGCGCGACGGCCTGCTGCCGAAAATCTTCTCCGACATCAACCCGAAGTACGGCACCCCGTACAAGGCCACCTGGCTGATCGGCACCATCATCGCGCTGCTGGCCGGTTTCGTGCCGCTGCACACGCTGGCCGAGCTGGTCAATATCGGCACGCTGGCGGCGTTCACGCTGATCGCGCTGTCGGTGATCGTGCTGAGGAAGCGCGAGCCGGATCTGCCGCGCAAATTCGTCTGTCCGGCGGTGCCGACCATCCCGGCGCTGGCCATCCTGTGCTGCGGCTTCCTGATGACCCAGCTGTCGCTGCTGACCTGGACCTGCTTCGCGGCCTGGCTGGTGATCGGCCTGCTGGTCTACTTCGGCTACTCGCGGCGCAACTCGCTGCTGCACAAGCCGGCCTGATCGCCGGTCGTGGTCGACAAAGGCGGAGCCCATGGGCTCCGCCTTTTTGTTTTTGCGTCAGCTCGACGCGTCGCGACGACGCAGCAGCAGGTGGCAGGCCCCCTCGCCGGCGATCTGCTCCGCGCATTCGTAGCCGAGCGCCGGCAGGTCCAGGCCGGCGAACAACGCTTCGCCGTCGCCGAGCAGCGCCGGCGCGACGGCGAGATGAATCTCGTCGACCAGGCCGGCGCGCAGGTATTGCCGCACGGTGTCGACGCCGCCGCCCAGCCTGACGTCGCGGCCGCCGGCCGCGTCCCTGGCCCGATCCAGCGCCGCGTGGATGCCGTCTGTCACGAAGTGGAAGACCGTGCCGCCCTTCATTTCGAGCGGGGGGCGGGGATGGCGGGTCAGCACGAAAACCGGCGTGTGGTACGGCGGTTCGTCTCCCCACCATCCCTTCCACTCCAGGTCCGGCCACGGGCCGCGTATCGGGCCGAACATATTGCGGCCCAGTATCCAGGCGCCGACATTGTCGAAGCCCCGTTCGATGAAGCCGTTGTCGACCCCGGCCTCGCCGCCGTCGCCGCCGAACAGGCGCTGCTGGAAGGCGGCGGTCGCGAACGCCCAGCGGTGCAGCGCCTCGCCGCCGACGCCGAGCGGACGCGCCAGGCTCTGGCCGGGGCCGGCGCCGAAACCGTCTATCGACAGGGAAAAGCAGGCTACGCGCAGTTTGCTCATCGCATTCTCCGGTTGGGGGGGCATGGCGCCATGCCGGATTTATAGACACGGGAGCGGGATGAAAAAAACGCCGCGCCTCCGGATGGAGGGGCGGCGTTCTGTTTGGCGCGGCGCCGGCTCAGTCGGTGCGCAGCGCGATGTACAGCACCGATTCGCCGCGCTTGACCAGCAACGCGGCGTGGCCGCCGGCGCCGGCCAGCGCCTTCTCGAAGGCGGTGATGCTGGTGACGTCGCTCTGGTTCAGGCCGATGATGATGTCGCCGCTCTGAAGACCGGAGCGGGAAGCCGGACCTTGCGCTTTCTGGATCAGCAGGCCGCCGCGTATGCCGAGGTCGGCGCGCTGGTCCGGCGTCAGCTCGGACAGCGTCAGGCCCAGCTTGCCGAACTGGTAGCCCTGCGGTGTGTTGTCGTTGGACGGTTTGGCTGCGGCGCCGGCGTCGGGCGCCTGCTCCACCAGCGTGGCCTCCAGTGTCTTCTCGAAGCCCTTGCGCCACACCACCAGCTTGATCTTGGTGCCCGGGCCGAGCGCGCCGACCAGCATGGGCAGGTCCTTGGAGCTGTCTATCGCCTGGCTGTTGAGCTTCAGGATGATGTCGCCGGCCTGCAGGCCGGCCTTGGCCGCCGGGCCTTTCGGATCGACGCGCACCACCAGCGCGCCGGCCGGGCGCGGCAGGCCGAACGACTGCGCCAGCTCCTGCGTCACTTCCTGGATATTGATGCCCAATTGGCCGCGGCTGACCTTGCCCTTGGTCTTCAGCTGGTCGGCCACCTGCATCGCCAGATCGATCGGAATGGCGAAGGAGATGCCCATGAAGCCGCCGGAGCGGCTGTAGATCTGGGAGTTGATGCCGACCACTTCGCCGCGCAGATTGAACAGCGGGCCGCCGGAGTTGCCGGGGTTGATCGCCACGTCGGTCTGGATGAAGGGCACCAGCGTCTCGTCGGGCAGGCTGCGGCCCTTGGCCGAGACGATGCCGGCGGTGACGGTGTTGTCGAAGCCGAACGGCGCGCCGATCGCGGCCACCCATTCGCCGACCTTCAGGTCGGCCGGATTGCCTATCTTGGCCACCGGCAGATCGGCGGCGGCCACTTTCAGTAGCGCGACGTCACTGCGCTTGTCCAGGCCCACCAGCTTGGCGCGCAATTCGCGCTTGTCGGTCAGCGTGACGCGGATCTGGCCGCCGTCGGCGACCACGTGGGCATTGGTCAGGATGAAGCCGTCGCTGCTGATGATGAAGCCGGAGCCGTAGGACACGCTTTCCTCGGGACCCTGCTGGTCCTGCTGGGGCGGCTGGTTCGGCATGAAGCGGCGGAAGAAGTCGTACAGCGGATCGTCTTCCGGCACCGGGAACGGCATATTGTTGCTGCTTTGCTGCGGGGCGGCGCTTTCGCGGCTGGCCTGGATGTTCACCACCGCCGGGCCGTCGCGGCTGACCAGCTGGGTGAAGTCGGGCAGCAGCATGGCGACGCGGCCGTCCTGCTGCGCGGGAATGGCGACCGGAGCCGGCTGGCTGCTGCCCTTGACGAACTGCTCGATCCTGTCGCAGCCGGACAGTAACGACGCCGCGAGCAGCGCGCCGGCCATGATGCGAAAACTCGTTGTCACTGGCGATCCTTTAAGCTGGCTGATTTTCGAAGACAAATGGGGGCGAGCACTGATTTTGCAAGCGTTTTCTTTTGATTGAAGCCCAGTTTTCCTCTGCGTTTTCATCATAACGGTTTTGCCGGGTATTCGCAGAGGTCGGCGATGGCGCAGCGCTGGCATTCGGGTTTCCTGGCCTTGCACACATAGCGGCCGTGCAGGATCAGCCAGTGGTGGGCGTCCAGCTTGAATTCGGCCGGCACGAACTTGACCAGCTTGTCCTCGACCTCGCGGACGTCCTTGCCCGGCGCGATGCGGGTGCGGTTGGCGACGCGGAAGATATGGGTGTCCACCGCGATGGTCGGCTGGCCGAAGGCGGTGTTCAGCACCACATTGGCGGTCTTGCGGCCGACGCCCGGCAGCGCCTCCAGCGCCTCGCGCGTCTGCGGCACCTCGCCGCCGTGCTTTTCCAGCAGCAGCCTGCAGGTGGCGATCACGTTCCTGGCCTTGGTCTTGTACAGGCCTATGGTCTTGATGTGCTCGGCCAGGCTTTCCTCGCCCAGCGCCAGCATCGCCGCCGGCGTGTTGGCCACCGGGTAGAGCCGGCGGGTGGCCTTGTTGACGCCGACGTCGGTGGCCTGCGCCGACAGCAGCACCGAGATCAGCAGCTCGAACGGCGTCGAGTATTCCAGTTCGGTGGTCGGATGGGGGGTGGCGTCGCGCAGCCTCTCGAAGATCTGTTGGCGTATGGCGGCGTTCACTGTTGATCCTCGTCGGCGTCCGGCTGGGCGGCGCGCATCGCGGCGGCGCGCTCCATCGCCGCGCGTATCACCGCCATCTTGTCGGACGAGGCGGTGGCGGCCACCGGCGCCTGCTGCTTGGCGCGCTCCATCGCCTTGCGTATCAATTCGTTCTTGTCGACCATCGACGGGGCGGCCGGTGCCGGCGTGGCCGCCGCCGTCGGCGCGGGAGCCGGCACCGCGGCCCGCTCCGCCAGTCGCCTGGCCTTGTCGGCCGCGTCGCGGGTCTTGCGCGCCTGGCGGGCGTCGTGGCGCTTGCGCGCCAGGCTGGCGCGGGCCATCACCTGTTCGCGGCTGCCGTCGTCGGGACGCTCCACCGGCACCAGGTCTATGCAATCGACCGGACAGGGCGCCAGGCACAGCTCGCAGCCGGTGCACTCGTCGGCGATCACCGTGTGCATCTGCTTGGCCGCGCCGACGATGGCGTCGACCGGACAGGCCTGGATGCACAGCGTACAGCCTATGCAGCTGTCTTCGCGTATCACCGCCAGCGCGCGCGGCTTAGGCTGCGGGCGGTCGGGTTCGAACGGCAGCGCCGGCAGGTCCAGCAAGCGCGCCAAGGCCCGCACGCCGTCCTCGCCGCCGGGCGGGCAGCGGTTGATCGGGTCGCGGCCCGCCGCCAGCGCCTCGGCGTACGGACGGCAGCCGGCGTGGCCGCACTGACCGCACTGGGTCTGGGGCAGGAGGGCGTCGATCCGTTCGACGAGTGTGATGACGGCCATGCTGTCGGATTCCGCTTCAAAAACCGCTAATTATCGTCTTTAGCCGTATCGGCTTCAACTCCGGCCGAAGCCGACGCGGCCGCGATTTGAGCGGACGCGCCGTCCAGCAGGATGTGACGCAGCCGCTCGGCGGCATCCGGCAGCGGCGTCTGCGCCCGCCACAGCGCCAGCTCCAGCCTGGGCAGCGGCGGCAGGCCGGACGCGGCCGGGTCCAGTGGCCGCAGGTCCGGCGGCAGGCCCAGCACCGTGCGGGCGCTGATGCCCAGTCCGGCGCGCACCGCCGACCACAGCCCGGCCAGGCTGCTGCCGCTGACCGCCACCCGCCACGGCTGGCCGGCCTGGTCCAGCGCGTCGCAGGCCTGGCGGCGCACCAGGCACGGCGCATCGAACATCGCCAGCGGCAACGGCCGGTCGGCGGACCGGCGCGGCGAGGCGGCGCCGGCGATCCAGCGCAGCGGCATCTGGCCCAGCTGGTCCTGGTGCGGCCACGGCGCGCCGTCGCTCCACAGCAGCGCCAGATCGAGCTCGCCCTGGCGCAGCGCCCGCTGCAAGTCCAGGCTGCGGCCCACTCGCACTTCCACATGCACGTCCGGACAGGCGCGGGCGAAGCGGCCCAGCGCGTCGGGCAGCAGGCCCTCGCCGAAGTCCTCGGCCAGTCCCAGCCGCACGCCGCCGGCGAGAAAGGCGCCGCCGACCGCCTGCAGCGCCTCGTCGTTCAACTCCAGCAGCCTGCGGGCGTAGGACAGCAGGATCTCGCCGGCCGGCGTCGGCTCCAGGCCGCGGCCGCTCTTTTGCAGTATCGGCGCGCCGGCCTGTTGTTCCAGCTTTTTCAATTGGGCGCTGACGGCGGAGGTCGAGCGGTGCAGCCGCTCGGCGGCGCGGGCGAAACCGGCGAGCTCGACGCCGCAGGCGAAGCTGTGCAGCGCGTCCAGGTCCAACAAGGTGCGACGCATGATGACTATCCTGATTTTTGGGATGGTTTGTAAAAATATATCCGATATTCAGCATTGATTGCCAGCACTACAGTACAGGCATCGATACCCGACCCGTCAGGAGACCATGATGTTTTCCGCAAGCGAAGCTTTGCCCCGGCTGGCGCCGAAGCTGGACCGGCTGACCCGCGACGTGTTGTTCGGCGATGTCTGGCAAGGCGCGGCGCTGACGCCGCGCGAACGCAGCCTGATCACCATCGCCGCGCTGCTGCCCCAATCCCGGCCGGCCGCGCTGGCGTTTCACCTGCGGCGCGGCCTGGACAACGGCCTGGCCGCCGGCGAGCTGGCTGAAATTCTGACCCACCTGGCCTTCTACGTCGGCTGGCCGGCGGCCACCGCCGCGCTGGAACAGCTGGACGCCGTCTTGGCCGAGCCATCGATATAACAGGAGAAGCCATGCCTTACGCCCGCATTTCCCTCCATAGAGGCAAGTCGCCGCAGTATCTGCGCGCGCTGGCCGACGGCATCCACCAGGCGATGGTGGAGTGTTTCGCCGTGCCGCCGGCCGATCGCTTCCAGCTGATCCACCAGCACGAGCCGGGCGAGATGATCTTCGACCGCGATTACGCCGGCGGTCCGCGCTCCGACGACTTCACGCTGGTGGCGATACAGACCGGCCGGCCGCGCAGCGCCGAGGCCAAGGCCGCGCTGTACGCCAGGATGGCCGAATTGCTGGCGGCGTCGCCCGGTCTCGCGCCGGCCGACCTGATGGTGGTGGTCGGCGACGGCAAGATGGAGGACTGGTCGTTCAGCCATGGCCGCCAGGCGTCTCAATTGTCGCCGGAGGTGTTGAAACCATGATCGCGATGCGATACCGGATCGCGCTGCCGGCCGACTATCCGATGGAAATCATCGAACGACGCATCGTCGAGCGCGGCCATCTGACCGACGGCCTGCCCGGCCTGGGCCTCAAAGCGTATCTGTACAGCCGCGCGGGCGAGCATGGCGCCGTGGCGAACGCCTATGCGCCGTTCTATCTGTGGCGGCGTTCGGAAGGCTTGCGCGACTTCCTGTCCGGGCCCGGCTTCGCCGCGTTGTGCGCGTCGTTCGGCCGGCCGGCGGTGGAGAGCGCGGCGGCCTGGTTCGGCGAGTGGCGCGACCAGGTGGCCGAGGCGCGTTACGCGACGGTGGAGACGTTGCCGATCACGGCGGGGACGGACATGGACGCGCTGCGGCGGGAGCAGCGGAACTGGCTGGCCGGCCAGTGGGACCGGGATGGCGCGCTGGCCGTCGCGGCGGCTTTCGATCCGGCGAACTGGACGCTGCGCCGCCTGGTCTTGTCGCGGTTGCCGCCCGATCCGCCAGGGCGCGGCGCCGTCGAATGCTATCGGGTCGGGCGGGTCTCGATCGGCGCGCCGGTCTGACGGACGATTGTAAAAAAATGGACAAGGCGGTTTGGCCGAATGCACAGGTGCTCTATGGTAAAAGGACCTGAGTTTGATCGTGAGCCGCCGTCATGAAGATCGCCCATAAAGCCGGACTGATTTCCGCCCTGGTGCTGGCCGCCACTTTGTCCACATTGTCTTGGTTGCAATATCTGAGCGTTGCCGACAGCATACGCACCGGCAAGGAGCAGGAGGTGGTCCAGAGCAGCCAGGTGCTGGCCGGGCAGATCGCCAACTGGTTGAACGGCAAGCTGTCGCAGATTCAGCTGATGTCGGAAACCATAGATTCCAATTTCAGCGGCGAACGCATCCTGGAGGTGTTTCAGCGGCCGATGCTGAAGAACGAATTCAAGCTGGTGTTCGGCGGCCTGGACAGCGACGGCAAGAAAATCTCCAACGACCCGTCGTGGAATCCGCCGCCGACCTGGGACGCCCGCAAGCGGCCGTGGTATCCGGTGGCCAAGGCGGCGGCCGGCGTCGGCCTGACCGACCCGTACCCGGACGCCGCGTCCGGCGAAATCCTGATCTCGGTGGTGGCCAAGCTGACCGACAAGGGCGCGTTCAAGGGCGCTTTCGGCGGCGACCTCAGCCTGAAGACGGTGTCGGAGGCGCTGAATACCGCCACCTTCAACGGCGCCGGCTACGCCTTCCTGCTGTCGGCCGACGGCAAGATCATCAGCCATCCGGACGCCAAGCTGAACGGCAAGAGCATCGCCGATCTGTTCGGCGGCACGGCGCCGGCGCTGGACGACAAGGTGCAGGAGGTGGTGGTCGACGGCCATAGGCTGATGGTGGCCTTCCATCCGCTGGAGAAGCTGCAGGCGGCCAAGTGGCTGGTCGGCGTGGTGCTGGACGAGGACAAGGTGATGGCCGAGGCGCGGCAGATAGGCTGGCGCGGGCTGTGGGGCGCGGTGATCGGCGTGGTGCTGAGCATGGCGATATTGAGCAGCTTGATGCAGCAGATCCTGCGGCGGCCGCTGCAGCAGCTGAAGCATTCGCTGACCGAACTCAACAGCGGCAACGGCGACCTGACCCGCCGCGTCGACGAGTCGTCCAGCGACGAGTTCGGCGAGGTGGCGCGCGAGCTGAACCGCTTCATCGCCTATTTGCAGCGGCTGATCGGCGATATCCGCCAGATTTCGACCCGGGTCTCGCTGGGCGCCGAGCAGAGCGCCGGCGAGGCGCGGCAGAGCAGCGGCGAGGCCAGCCGCCTGCAGCAGGAGTTGGAGCAATTGGTGACGGCCATCCGCCAGATGGCCGAGGCCGCCGGCGAGATGACGTCGAACGCCGGCGCGGTGGCCGAGGCCGCGCGGCTGGCGCACGAGGAAACCGGCAGCCGGGTGGCGCTGGTGACCCAGTCCAGCCAGGCGATACGCCGGCTGGCCGACACGCTGGACGAGACCTCGCATTCGATGAACGAGTTGGCCGAGTTCAGCAAGAACATCGAGTCCATCGTCAGGGTGATCACCGGCGTGGCCGAGCAGACTAATCTGTTGGCGCTGAACGCGGCGATCGAGGCGGCGCGGGCCGGCGAGATGGGACGCGGCTTCGCCGTCGTCGCCGACGAGGTGCGCAAGCTGGCCTCGCAGACCCAGCAGGCGACGCAGGAGATCCGCACGATGATAGAGCAGCTGCAGCGCGGCGTCGGCGAGGCCCGGCAGAAGATGGACGAAAGCCGCGAGCGCGCCAGCAGCACGGTCAAGGACGCCGAGCAGATCAGCGACATGCTGTTGCGCATCCAGGACGTGATTTCCGATATCAACGCCAAGAACGGCGAGATCGCCGGCGCCGTCGACCGTCAGAGCCGGATGACGCAGGAGATCAACGACAGCGCCGGCAATATCCAGCACATAGGCCAGCGCGTCAGCGACGCGGCCCAGGTGCAATTGCAGCACTGCAACGACACCGCCACCGACGTTGCCGAGCAGGACAAGATGATAGGACGGTTCCGGCTGGAATGAGCCGTTCCGCCGCCGCGATGCCAAGCCGGGGCTGATGCCCCGGCTTTTTCATGCGATGGCGGCTCCGGCATGGCGCGCCGGAACGCGGTTCAGATCGGCACGAACAGCGACAGCCAGGCGTTCCAGCCGGCCGTGCGGTTCTTCGCGTCGAATTCGTCGTAGGCCTTCAGATTGGCGTACCACTTCTTCTTGCCGACCTGGAAGAAGTAGCCGATCTGCGGACCCAGGCCGGCCACCCGCGACTTCAGGTCCTGCCGGCCGAGGCCGGGACCGGTATCGTTGTCCAACTGGTGGTAGGCGTAGCCGACCAGGCCGATGTGGAAGTCCTCGTTGAGGAACTGCGACAGCGAGACGTCCAGATGGGCGTCGGTGCCGTTGCGGTAGTCGGTGTCCGGGTTCTTCTGGTTGAAGGTCAGGCCCAGCACGGCGGAAAACTCCAGGCCGGACGTGGTGTTCAGATAGCTGTAGCCGCCGCCGGCGTCATAGGACCAGTGGTTCAGTCCCAGGTTGGCGGCGCGGTTCGGGTCATAGGCGCCGACCGGCACGCCCATCGTCGCGTAGGCCAGATAGTTGTGATTGCCGGCATTCCATTTCAGCGTCGCCATCGGATACAGATCGCCGAAGCCGTCGCGACTGTCGTCGCTGCTGGCCGAACGGGTCCGGCCGCTCGCCGACGTGGAGGCCACGCTGTCGTAGACATCGGTGCGGCCGTACAGGCCGGTCAGCGATATCGCCGCCTGCGCGCCGGCCACCGGCGTGGCGAAGGTGTAGGTCGGCGCGACGAACAACGTGTCGCTGGGCGTGCTCAGCTGGGTGTCGGTCACCCGGCCGCGCCGGTTCTGATTGCGGGTCTCCGAGTTGGCGTAGGCGTGGTAGCCGCTGAAGGTCCACGACCAGCCGGGATCGTTGGCGACGGCGGCGAAGGTGCCGAGCTGGCCGGGCAGCCAGAAGCTCAGTCCGCCTTCGTCGGCTTGGGCCGGAGCGGCGGCGAGGGCGGCGGCCGCGAGGCAGAGCAGGGCGGGGACGGTCTTTTTCATGGCGGAGACTCTTGCGGTATGGCCGGGTGGCATGCCATTGGAGTGTCGCACACTATCGTTGCAGCGAGTAGCGGACGGAGGATGGGAAAAGCCGGAGCCGCGAGGCGGCCCCGGCTGCGGGACGGACGTTTTACAGCGGCTGTTGCAGCTGCTGCAGGATTTGCGGGTTTTCCAGCGTCGACACGTCCTGGGTGATGGCCTCGCCCTTGGCGATCGAGCGCAGCAACCGGCGCATGATCTTGCCGGAGCGGGTCTTGGGCAGGTTCTCGCCGAAGCGGATGTCGTCCGGCTGGGCGATCTTGCCGATCTCGTGCGCCACCCAGTTTTTCAGCTCGGCCGCCACCGTCTTGGCGTTGTCGCCTTCCGGACGCGGGCCCTTCAGCACGACGAAGGCGACGACCGCCTCGCCCTTGACGTCGTGCGGCTTGCCGACCACCGCCGCCTCGGCCACCAGCGGGTTGGCCACCAGCGCCGATTCGATTTCCATCGTGCCCAGCCGGTGGCCGGACACGTTCAGCACGTCGTCGATGCGGCCCATGATCCAGAAATAGCCGTTCTCGTCGCGGTGGGCGGAGTCGCCGGCCAGGTAGTAGCGGCCGTTGAACTCTTCCGGGAAATAGGTCTTCTTGAAGCGCTCCGGATCGTTCCAGATCGTGCGGACCAGGCTGGGGAACGGCTTCTTGATCACCAGGAAGCCGCCGCGGCCCGGCTCCACCTGGGCGCCGGACTCGTCGACGATGTCGGCGATCACGCCCGGCAACGGCAGCGTGCACGAGCCGGGCTTGGTGGCGACGGCGCCCGGCAGCGGCGCGATCATCGCCGAGCCGGTCTCGGTCTGCCACCAGGTGTCGACGATGGGGCAGCGGCCGCCGCCCACCGTCTCGTGATACCAGATCCAGGCCTCGGGGTTGATCGGCTCGCCGACGGTGCCCAGCACGCGCAGGCTGGACAGGTCGAATTGCTTGGGCAGGTCGGCGCCCAGCTTGATCAGCGAGCGGATCGCTGTCGGCGCGGTGTAGAAGAGGGATACCTTGTGCTGTTCTATCATCCGCCAGAAGCGGCTGGCGTCGGGGTAGGTCGGCACGCCCTCGAAGATCAGCTGGGTGGCGCCGTTGGCCAGCGGGCCGTAGCAGACATAGCTGTGGCCGGTGATCCAGCCGACATCGGCGGTGCACCAGTAGACGTCGTTCGGCTTGTAGTCGAATACCCAGCGGAAGCTGTTGATCGCGCCCAGCAGATAGCCGGCGGTGCTGTGTTGAATGCCCTTGGGCTTGCCGGTGGAGCCGGAGGTGTACAGGATGAACAGCGGGTCCTCGGCGTTCATCCATTCCGGCTCGCAGGTCTCGCTCTGGCCTTCGACCAGCTTGTGCCACCACACGTCGCGGCCGTCCACCCAGGCGGCGCCGGCATTGGTGCGCTGGTAGACCACCACATGCTTGATCGACTCGGTGCCTTCCAGCGCCAGCGCCTCGTCGACGGTGGACTTCAGCGCCACGCTCTTGCCGCCGCGCAGGCCCTCGTTGGCGGTGATCACCACGCTGGCGCCGGCATCCTGGATGCGGTCGCGCACCGCGCCGGCGGAGAAGCCGCCGAACACCACCGAGTGGATGGCGCCGATGCGGGCGCAGGACTGCATCGCCACCACCGCCTCTATGCCCATCGGCATGTAGACGACGACGCGGTCGCCCTTGCCGACGCCGAGGCTCTTCAGGCCGTTGGCGAACTGGCAGACGCGGCGGTGCAACTCGGCGTAGGTGATGCGGACGATTTCGCCGTCGTCGGCCTCGAAGATGATGGCGATCTTGTTGGCGTCGGTGGCCAGGTGGCGGTCCAGGCAGTTGTACGACGCGTTCAGCACGCCGTCGTCGAACCACTTGAAGAACGGCGCCGCGCTGTCGTCCAGCACGCGGGAAAACGGTTTTTTCCAGCTGATCAGTTCACGCGCCAGATCCCCCCAGAACGACAGGTAGTGGTCGTCGGCCTGTTCGCACAATGCGTGGTAGGCCTCGATGCCGCTGATGGACGCCTTGCGGCGGAATTCTTCCGACGGGGCGAAGCTGCGGGTTTCCTTGAGGATGGAATCTAGCGTCGACATACGTGTTTCTCCAGAGTCTTTGGTGTTGTCGCCGCGCGCGGCCGGCGCGCGCGGCGTGTCAATGATGATGACATTTAATGTTTGCTGGCGCCACTGGCCCCGATGCCGGTCATCGCCCTGACGTACTGGGCGTCGAACTTGGCTTTTTCCTCAGCGGCCTGGCGCGAGGTGTCCAGCACCGAGACCAGCCAGGTGACGAGGAAGGCCAGCGTCATCGAGAAGATGGCCGGGTTCTTGTACGGGAACACCGCGTGCTCGTGCTTCAGCACCTCGACCCATACCGTCGGTCCCAGCACGATCAGCACCACCGCGGTCAACAGGCCCACCAGGCCGCCGACCACCGCGCCGCGGGTGGTCAGGCCCCGCCAGAACATCGACAGGAACAGCACCGGAAAGTTGGCGGAGGCGGCGATGGAGAAGGCCAGGCCCACCATGAAGGCGATGTTCTGCTTCTCGAACACCAGGCCCAGCACGATGGCCACGACGCCCAGCACCACGGTGGTGATCTTGGAGACGCGGATCTCGTCGGTCTCGTTGGCGTGGCCGTGCTTGATCACGCTGGCGTACAGGTCGTGCGACACCGCCGACGCGCCGGACAGCGCCAGGCCGGCCACCACCGCCAGGATGGTGGCGAAGGCGACGGCGGAGATGAAGCCGAGGAAGATGTCGCCGCCGACGGCGTTGGCCAGATGGATGGCCGCCATATTGCTGCCGCCCACCAGCTGGTGCACTTCCTTGCCGCCCTTGGTCACCGTCTCCATCATCCCCGGCTGGTTCAGCACCAGCATGATGGCGCCGAAGCCGATGATGAAGGTCAGGATGTAGAAGTAGCCGATGAAGCCGGTGGCGAAGAACACCGACTTGCGGGCTTCCTTGGCGTCGGCGACGGTGAAGAAGCGCATCAGGATGTGCGGCAGGCCGGCGGTGCCGAACATCAGCGCCAGGCCCAGCGAGATCGAGTCGATCGGATCGGCCTTGCCCGGCGCCATGATGGCGACGCCCTTGCTGTGCGCGGCCACCGCTCGCTCGAACATCACTTCGGGACTGAAGCCGACGGTGGCCAGCACCATGATGGCCATGAAAGTGGCGCCGGACAGCAGCAGCACCGCCTTGATGATCTGCACCCAGGTGGTGGCCAGCATGCCGCCGAACAGCACGTAGCACACCATCAGCACGCCGACCAGCAGCACCGCCGAGCCGTAGCTCATGCCGAACAAGAGCTGGATCAGCTTGCCGGCGCCGACCATCTGCGCGATCAGGTAGATGGACACCACCACCAGCGTCGACAGCGCGGCGAAGCTGCGCACCGGCATCTGTCCCAGCCGGTAGGAGGCGACGTCGGCGAAAGTGTATTTGCCGAGGTTGCGCAGCCGTTCGGCCACCAGGAACAGGATGATGGGCCAGCCGACCAGGAAGCCCATCGAGTAGATCAGGCCGTCGTAGCCCTTGTCGAACACCAGCGCGGAAATGCCCAGAAAGGACGCCGCCGACATATAGTCGCCGGCGATGGCCAGGCCGTTCTGGAAGCCGGTGATGCCGCCGCCGGCGGCGTAGAAGTCCTTGGCCGACTTGGTGCGGCGGGCCGCCCAGTAGGTCACGCCCAGCGTCAGCGCGACGAAGAGGAAGAACATGATCACGGCGTGCCAGTTGGTCGGCTGGCGCTTGACGTCGCCTTCGATCGCGCCGGCCGCCCAGCAAAGCGCCGGCGCCAGCGCCGCGATGCCGGCGGCCAGTTGCAGTTTGAGCTGTCGCATCACTTGGACTCCTCGACGATCTGCTGGGTCAGCGGGTCGAACTCGCGGTTGGCGCGGCGCACATAGATGCCGGTCAGCACGAAGGCCGACAGGATGATGCCGACGCCGATCGGAATGCCCACCGTCATCGTGGCGCCGTCGTACAGCGGCTTGCCCAGCAGCGACGGGTCGAAAGCCAGCACCAGAATGTAGCCGTAGTAGATGACCAGCATGACGATGGCCAGTGTCCAGCCCAGGCCGGTCTTTTTGTGGACCAGTTCCAGATACTTCGGATTGGACTGGATTTTTTGCAGCATCTCCTCATTCATGACGTCCTCCTCCTTTTATTGTCGGGTGCGTGCGCGTGTGACGACGCTGCATACACGATACGAGTGCGGGGACGGGCGATCTAATCGTATTTTTTGATGCGGCGAATTCGTTCAGGCTATGGTTCGTGGTAAAAATTTATTGATATCAATGATTTAAATTGGAATTTTTGCTCGAAAAAATTGTGGAATATTCAAATGGCCGGTGCTGGCGCTATTCAATCGAGGCGGCCCTGTCGCGCTGCAACATGATGACGTTGGGAAGGCTGGGGGCAGGGGGCGTGTTGCGCGAAAACCCGCTGCTGGCAAGGTTTTGCGGGCGGTTCGGGCGCGGGGAAAGGGCGGTGGATTTTATCGACGCCGGCGCGTTTGGGCGCCGGAGCGGCCATGGCCTCAGGCCGGTTTGTCCGTCTTGGGCTGAAAGCGCATGCAGGGCTGGCCGGACGCCCCCAGCATGTCCAGGCAGGGCGCGCGCTTGCTGGAAAAACCCATCGCCCGGCAGCCGTAGGGGAAGCTCGGGTCGTAGGTGACGAAGTAGTGCCGGCAGCGCCGGCACAACGGCGCGGCGCGCGGCGGGGGCAAGGCTTTGGGCATCATCGCATCGAAAACGGAAACTCCCGCCAGCTTAGAGCCTGTTTACGATCTTTTTGCGGCATCGGCGGTTTTCTGCCGGATGCAGGGCGCGGAAAACGGCCCGCCGCAGTGTCGTTCACTGCCAGGGACGTTTGACAAAGCCATGCGCCGGCAAAACACCGCCCCGAAGGGCAGCCCAGCCAGCAGGCCATCTGCCGCGTTGTCAGGCTAGGCCTTGGAATCACCAAGGCCTACGCCCTCCGCCTTGCATCTGACCTGCTGGCTGGCCTGCGCTGCTCGGAAAAAGATCGTAAACAGGCTCTTAGCAGCCGGCGGGAGACCAGTGGAGGGAAATGCCGGCTCAGGCGGCGGCGGTCGCCGGCGCCAGGAACAGCGCCTGTTCGGCCTGCCGGCGTTTCAGCAGGCCCGGCAGAACCTGGCCGCCGGCCTTGTCCCACAGCGGAAACTGGCCGGCGGCGCCGCGGTAGTCGCCGGCGTTCAGCAGGCGCAGCAGCGTCGAGTTTTGCAGATTGCCGAGGCCGAGGTTGTAGCTGAAGCTGACCAGCGCGTCGAACTGGTTCTGGTTGAGCGGCGATGTTGCCAGCCTGGAGACGCCCTGCTCGAAGCGGGCCAGGTCCTGGCGCAGCAGCTGATCCGCTTGCTGCTGGTCTATGGCCAGGCCGCCATGCACGTTGGCGCCGGTGTGGCCGTAGCCTATGGTCCAGACGCCGACGGCGTCCTGATAGGCGACAAGGCGCAGGCCTTCGAATTGCTGGATCAGATTAATGCCGTTCTGGCTGGTTTGCATGGGGGCTCCTGTGGGGGATGGGGCCGCCGCCGGACGGCGGCGTGGCATGGGAGGGCGCGGGGCCTGTTATTTGGTGCAGTTTTGATTGCCGCTTCGGACGATAGCGTTTGACTTTGGTATTTTTATCGCAGCATGGCGGCGTGAGCGCAGGTGTTCGCCAGTTTATTGGCGAATCGCGGAGTTTGTTTACTAATGCGAAATAATAAATTTGTTGAAGCGGGCTATTTCAAGCAAGGAAAACCGCTTACAGTCAGCGTACCCGGTTGCGCCCGCAAGGCGCGGCCGGACGATTCCCGAACACCGTTTACCAGGGGCCGCCCATGCCGCAAACGCGTTACACCGCCACCGCCATCTTCCTGCACTGGTTGATGGCCATCGCGCTCGTCTGTCTGTTCAGCGTCGGCTTCTACATGCACGGCATGTCGCTGTCGCCGCTGAAGTTGAAAATCTATTCCTGGCACAAGTGGTCGGGCGTCACGGTGTTTCTGCTGGTGTGGCTGCGGCTGGTCTGGCGCTTCGGCCACCGGCCGCCGGCGCTGCCGGCCGGCATGGGCGCCCTGGTGCGGGCGCTGGCCCACGCCGGCCACGCGATGCTGTATCTGCTGATGATCGCCATTCCGCTGTCGGGCTGGTTGATGAGCTCGGCCAAGGGCGTGCAGACCGTGTACTTCGGCGTGCTGTCGCTGCCGGACCTGATCGCGCCGAATCCCGAGCTGGGCCACCGGCTGGCCTCGCTGCACTCTGCGTTGAACTACCTGCTGGCCGCGGTGGTGCTGGGCCATGTGGCCGCCGCGCTGAAACATCATCTGATAGACCGAGACGACGTGCTGACCCGCATGCTGCCCTGGCGCGTCCGTTCCTGAACCCCATTCCTTCGGAGAGACGAACAATGAATATCAAACGCACCGCGCCGCTGTTGCTGGCCGTCGCCCTGGCCGCGCCGCTGACGGCCCAGGCCGTCGAATACACGACGATCCAGCAGGACAAGAGCAATATCGCCTTCGGCTACAAGCAGATGGGCGTCGGCATGCAGGGCCATTTCAAGAAGTTTTCCGCCCAGCTGAATTTCGACCCGGCCAAGCCGGCCGCCGCCAAGGCGCAGCTGGACGTCAACCTGGCCAGCATCGATACCGGTTCGGCCGAGGCCAACGAGCAGGTGGCCGACAAGGACTGGTTCAATACCAAGCAGTATCCGAATGCCCGTTTCGTATCCAGCGCGATCAAGCCCTTGGGCGGCAACCGCTTCCAGGTGGACGGCAAGCTGACGATCAAGGGCCGCACCCAGACGGTCGGCACCGTGGCCACGATGACGCCGCAAGGCGCGCAGGCCGCCTTCGACGGCGCCTTCACGATCAAGCGCGCCGATTTCGCCATCGGCGAGGGCGACTGGAAGGATTTCGGCACCGTGGCCAATGAAATCCAGATCAAGTTCCATCTGCTGGCGCGCGCCAAATAAGCGCTGCCGCGTTCAACCAAGGAAAGAAGCCATGAACAAACTGACCCGCCTCACCCTGGCCGCCGTGGCCGTCGCCGGTTTCAGCAGCGCCGCGCTGGCCAAGCCGGAAACCTATGTGATCGACGGCACCCACACCTTCCCGCGCTTCTCGTACAGCCACCTGGGCTTCTCCACCCAGCTGAGCCGCTTCGACAAGACCAGCGGCAAGATCGTGCTGGACAAGGAGGCCAAGACCGGCTCGGTCGACGTGACCATAGACATGAAGTCGGTCGATACCGGCTACCCGGTGTTCAACGGCCACATCCAGGGCGCGGACTTCTTCGACACCGCCAAGTACCCGACCGCCACCTTCAAGTCGACCAAGGTGCTGTTCGACGGCGACAAGCCGACCGCGGTCGAGGGCAATCTGACGATCAAGGGCGTGACCAAGCCGGTGACGCTGACGCTGTCCAGCTTCCTGCAGCAGCCGCATCCGATGCTGAAGAAAGACGCCATCGGCGCCAACGCCAGCACCAAGATCAAGCGCACCGAATTCAACGCCGGCAAGTACGCGCCGTATGTCGGCGACGATGTCACCATCGACATCGCCGTGGAAGCCATCCACGAATAAGCCGCGCTTTCGCGTTGAAAGCCGCCGCCCGAATGGACGGCGGCTTTTTTGCGTCCGGCGCAATGGCTTGCCAGCGCGCGAATGTGTATGCGATGTAAATTGAATATTAATTTTTAAGTAATTAACCATAGTGCAAGAAAACTGATCCAGCCTTTGCCGCTTCCTTCACCCATCACAAGGATGCCCGATGAAAGCCTGGCGTTTTCTGCTGTGCGCGGCGCTGCTGCCCGCCGCCTCCCATGCCGCCTATCCCGACGATCTGAAACTTTCCACCTGGAACGCGATGCTGCTGCCGCAGGCCTTGTATCCGAATTACGGCCAGATGCGCCGCGTCGAGCTGATGGCGGCCTCATCGGTCGCGCAGCGTCAGGACGTGATGGTGTTCCAGGAGCTGCAGGACAACGCGGCGTCGGAACATCTGCTGGCGCTGTTGAAGCCGCGCTTTCCGTACCAGACGCCGGTGATAGGCCGCACGCAGCAGGGCTGGGACGGCACCGAGGGCTGGAACGGCATGAAGCCCGAGGACGGCGGCGTCGCCATCGTCAGCCGCTGGCCCATCGTCGAGCGGCGCCAGTATCTGTTCCAGACGCCCGGCTGCAGCTGGGACGGCCAGGCGCTCAAGGGCTTCGCCTACGCCAGGATCGCCGCCAACGGCGGCTTCTACCACGTGATCGCCACCCATTTGCAGTCAGAGGACAGCGGTTGCGCCAGTCATGCCGACATCGCGGTGCGCCAGGCGCAGCTGCGCGAGATGTCGGCCTGGATCCGCTCGCGCCAGCTGCCGGCGGACGAGCCGGTGATCGTCGCCGGTGACATGAACATCGACCGCAACAAGACCGCCGAGTACCGCGCGCTGCTGGACATCCTCGGCGCGAACGAGCCCCGCTACGCCGGGGCGCAGTACAGCTTCGACACCGCCGCCAACGGCATCGCGCTGGAGCGCTACGGCGCGCGCAGCGGCGACGCGCCGGAGTATCTGGACTACATCCTGACGCTGAAGGGCCATCGCCAGCCGGCGATGTGGCACAACCAGGCGCTGGACGCGCCGGCGCCGCAATGGACGGTCCAGTCGGCGGTGGCCAGGCAGACCTACGCCTACGCCGATTTCAGCGATCACTACCCGGTGCAGGCCTTCGCCTGGGCCGACGCCTCGACGCCGACCCGCTCGCTGACGGCGCCGGCCGGCAGCTATCGCGGCCTGACGCTGCAGAATGTCGGCAACGGCCGCTATGTCCAGGCGGCGGACGCCAATGACGGCTGGCTGAAGACCGACGCGGTTGCGCCCGGCGTCCGTAGCCGTTTCAATCTGTCCAATAATTTCGCCATGCGGGACAACGGCTGCGTCCGCTCCGGCGAATACGTGCGCCTGGAGCGGGCCGACCGGCCCGGCTGGTTCTGGACCTGGTGGGGGACGGTCGGCGGCAACCAGTACGCCTACTACACCGCCCAGGGGCCGTTGAACCGTTCGCCGGAGCTGCGCCTGGTCAACCATAGCCGGCCGGACGGCTGCCTGCAGGACGGCGATGTGGTGTCGTTCAAGGATTGGGCGCGCGCCGCCGACTATTACCTGACCGCCTGGAGCGGCGGCGGTCATGCCGATCAGCTGTATCTGTGGCAGCCGGCCGTAGGCGACGGCGAGCGTTTCCGGGTGCGGATGGGCGCGGCGCCGCAATACCAGGATTGGTCGTCGCAGCTGGTGTACGCCAAGCGGCGCTAGCCGGCGGTGCCGAAATGGATCAAGCGGCCTGATATTTGGAACAGGTCGGGCCGGCTTGTCTGGCGATAACGGTTGGAAGGAGGGCCGGCTGCCGATTAGACTGGCCGGCAAATTCCTAAACGTCATAATCATGGCCGGTCCGCCGCGGGCTGGCTTTTTTATGCCTCAATGAAATTTATATTAAATAAAATCGTATGAATTTTGAATCCAATGTAATTTTTTGCGATGCGGACGACGCTGAGGCGGCACAGAGGCGGGACCAGGCGCGGCCGCGGCCGGCCACCGTCGCCGATGCGGCCGGCCTGGCCCGGCTGTTCCAGCTGACCTATGGCGATACCAGCCATCCCTGCCAGCAGGAAAGCTTCATCCGCGACGGCATCGCCTCCGGTCTGCAGCACTGGCAGCTGCTGGAATGGGACGGCGGCGTCGGCGCCTGCGCCTGTCTGGCGCTCTATCCGTGGAACCGTTCGCGCGAGATGTGCTTCGGCGCCGTGCATCCGGCCTTGCAGCAGATGGGCATCGTGTCCGCCCTGTGCCGGCGGTGCCTGGACAGCCTGCCGCCGCAGCCGGAGGAACTGGGTTTCTGCACGCCGCGCCAGCCGGCCGCGCTGCGCGCGATGCGCAAATTCCTGAACACGGTGCTGCTTGGCCACGACGGCGGTCCCAACACGGTGGACGGCATACGCGAACACCATCTGCTGGGCATGCACCCGCCGTTTGCCCAGCCTTTCCCGCATGCCGCGCCCGAGGCGCCGGCCATCCTGGCGTCGGCCTTCGTCCGCGAACGGCTGTACGCGCCGCTGGGCCTGTCGATGCGGTCCGGCGCCTATCCGGCGACCTGTTTCACCGGTTCCGAGCGCGGCGAGCGCGACGGGGCCTTTCTGTTCGGGCGCGACGACGCGGTCCAGGCGGTGTTCATCGGCGGCTATCTGGGCGAGCCGGGCGCCGAGGCGGCCGAGCTGGAGCGCTTTCTGGCGAGCCGGGACGATGCGCGCTATGTCTGCGCCCGGGTGTTGGCCGACAAGACCGGCCTGATCGCGCACATGCTGCGGCTGGGTTTCGAGATCACCGCCTATTTGCCGGCCTGGCATTGGGAGAACGGTTTGCGCTGCGATTGCCTGCTGTTGGCCTGGAACGATTTCGACGTCCGGCCGCGGATACACGGCTTCGCCGACGAAGTGGAGGAGTTGGACCGGGCCTGGGCGGAATTGGCCGCGGCCTTGCTGCGGGACGAAACGGCGCGCGCGCCGTCGCCCGCCGACGCAAATATCTGAAAACGGGAGAAATCGATGCAGAAGGAACAATGGCTGGCGGTGCGCCAGCAGTATCCTAACGGCCGCAAGGGCCCCTGGACCGTGCTGCTGTGGCTGGCCGACATCGCCGTCATCGGCGGGGCCTGGGCGGCGTGGAACGCCGAGGCGCTGGCGCTGAGGCTGATCGCGCTGCCGTTGGCGGCGCTGGCGCTGATGCAGTTGTATCTGATCATGCACGAGGCCTGTCACGGCGTGGTGTCGCAGAATCGTTTCGTCAACGACTTGGTCGGCCACGTCTGTTCCTGGTTCATCGGCCTGCCTTATCTGGTGAGGCGGCAAAACCACCTGGCCCACCACGCCTGGACGGGCCACCCGGTCAACGACACCGAAACCCGAGCGATGATCGCCCGCTTCTCGGTGATGACGGAGAAGGAGGAGAAAAGGCTGGAGTGGATGTGGAAGCTGTGGATTCCGATGATCGCCTTGAACCATTTCCGCATCCACTGGGTGGGGCCGTTCCGCGCCCGCCACGTGCCCGGCAACCGGGTGCGGCTGCAACGCTTCTTCAACTGCCTGTACGCGGCCGGCTACGCGGCGCTGATCGCCGCCGCCGTCCATTACCGGATGCTGGGCATGCTGGCCGGCTTCTGCCTGCCGATCTGGCTGTTCCTGCTGACCATGGTCGAGATGCTGAACCTGCCGCACCACGCCGAGGCGCCCATCCTGTCGGAAGATCATCCGGGACTCCGCTTGTGGGAGCAGGACGCCTACACCCACGATTGCGCCGCGGTGCCGTTGTGGTCGCGCTTCCTGATCCTCAACTTCAATCTGCACATCGCCCACCACGCCTTCCCGTGGCTGCCGTGGCATCAACTGGCCAAGGCCGACGCTATGGTGGCGGCGATGCGGCAGGCGCCGCAACCTGAGCGGATCAGCGAGGTGACGTTCGCCTTGCGCAACCGTCGCCGGCCGCTGCTGAGCATGATGGGCCACTTCTTCGACAAGCGCGGCCGTTCGCTGGACGCCGCCGGCAACTGAGCCGGCGCGGCGGCCCGGCGCTTGTCGCCGGGCGCCGCGGCGGCTGTTTTCGATGGCCGCCCTGGCAGCCTCTCGCCAAAGGTTTTATGAAATTTCCTTTTTAAACAGTCATTTCTGTCAGGTTGCGAGTGTTTTTGACCGGGACTGTCGAGCATAAGATAGGAAGGCGCCGCACAAGGCGCCGTTTCTTTTTTGCGAGCGAAAGGAGTGGCATATGCAAACCAAAGTGCAAGAAGCGGTTGTGGTGGTCAAGCCCCGCAACCCGCGCCCGGTTCTGGTACCGGTTCACCTGTAAGCCGGCCTGGCAGGGACCGCCGCGAGGTGGAACGCCCTGACTGAGCCGGGGCCGCGCCGCCGGGATGTCCGGCGGCCGGCGCGACTTGCGAGGAGGATGTGCGATGCCCCAGCACGAGCAAACGCGCTATTGCCTGAATGGAGACGTGATTTCGAATCAGCCGCTGGTGGTCAGGACCGCCGGCGACGAGGAGCTGGAGCTTTCCGCCGGCCAGGCTTCCGAGACCGAGGTGGCGGAATTGGTGCGGCGGCTGGCCGGCGGCTGCACCCAGCCGGAGGTGGAGCACATCCTGCCGCGGCAATCGTCGGAAAGCGTGCGCCGCTTGCTGGCCAGCCTGGAGAATTACGGCGTGATCCGCCCGCTGGCGCCGGCGGAGGGCCAGACCGGCATGCAGACGCTGCTGGAAATCGAGGACCTGTCGAACCAGCTGCTGTACCGGACGCTGTACCGCAACGAGTTCTGGGTGCGATGCCAGAACGCCGCCGGGCCGGGCGACATTCCGGAGCGGGTGTTCCACGGCATGGTGATAGAGAACTACCACTTCCTGTTCCGCGAAAGCTATTTCGACGCGCCGGTGCTGTCCTATGTGCCCAATACCCGGGTGAGGCTGGCGATGAACGCCTTCTTCGCCGAGGAGTACGGCCACGACGAATTGCTGCTGCAGGCCTTGAACCGCATCGGCGTCAGCCGCGAGGACCTGGCGCATACCGTGCCGCTGCCGCAGACGATGGCGCTGTGCAACGCGCTGGCCTACTGGTCGCACAACGATCCGCTGTTCTTCTTCACCACGCTGGGCATTCTGGAAGGCAAGGACATCCGGCAGGACTCCTTCCTGGACGCGGCCTACCGGCTCGGCGTCGACGAGGCCTTCCTGAAGCCGGTCAAGGCGCATTCCGACATCAATCTGAAGGGCGAGCACGGCAGCCTGACCCGGCAGATCTTTTCGCAGATCGACGTGGTGGATCTGGAAACCGCGCGCCGGCTGCGCGCGCAGACCCATCTGTTCGTCGAGTTGTACGACGCCTTCTACAGCGCGGTATGGCGCCATTATTCCGGCGAAGGTCCGCTGCTGCGGCGCATCGAAAACTATTGAGCGAGGAGGGACGCCATGCATGCTCCAGCCACCGGAGACCTATTCCGCCGCCCCGCGCTGCGGCCCGGCGTCGAGATCGAGGAGCAGCCGGACGGCATCGCGCTGCTGTACCGCGAGCAGTCCTGCGATCTGGCCGTCTCCGACGCCGGCCGGCACGACTTGCTGGCGCTGCTGCGCGATCTGCAGTGCGCGCCGGCCAGCGTGGTCGAACTGAGCGCCGCCCATCCGGCGATGGCGGCCGGCCTGCCCGGCCTGCTGGAGGAGCTGGACCGGCTGGGCCTGGTCACCGAGGCCAGCTTCGAGCTGCCGGCCGACGCGGTGTCGGGCCGGGAGTTCAACGCCCGTCTGCGCAATCTGGCGCAGCGCACGCTGCGCAAGAGCTCCCGTTCGCGGCTGTTCGGCCTGTTGAACGATTGCGCCGCGCCGCGCAATGTGCTGATCGGCTACGCGCTGGAGTACTACTGCCTGGTGCGCGCCGCGCCCGGATTGATCGCCTCGGCGCTGTCGCATGCCGACAGCCGGCAGAACCAGCGCTCGCTGCAGCGCTTTTTGATGTCGGAACTGGATCACGACCTGATGCTGGCGGAGAGCCTGGCCAGCGTCGACATGGAGGTGGACGGGCTGGACCATCTGCTGCCGCTGCCGTCCACTTTCTCGCTGTGCTCGGCGCTGGGGGTGTTCGCCCGCCAGCATCTGCTGTCGTTCAAGAGCGTGCTGTTCCTGTTCGAGATGCCGGGAGAGCAGTTCAATCAGGCGCTGGTGCGCTGTTGCGAGGCCCAGGGCCTGTCCAAGGCCTTCTGGGAGCCGCTGCTGCGCCACGCCCACATCAACGACGCGATGGGCCACGACGACATCAGCGGCGAGTTGCTGGAGGACATCAGCGCCATCGGCCGCGAGGAACAGCTGGTGGTGGAAAAGAATCTGGTGCTGATGATGGAGACCATGGCGCTGCAGGACGAGGAAATCGTCGACTACTACAGTCGCGAAGACGCCTTGATCCCGCGGCTGCACCTGTGAGAGGAAGCCGGACATGGAAGCCTGGGGCATCAGTCATTACCGTTCGCCGCATCTGGTTCCGTTCCACGCCCACCTGGCGCAGGACGGCCAGACCGTGGTGCTGGCGGCCGACGACAACGAGTACGAGATCAATTTCAGCGGCGTCGACGGCGGCCACGTGCTGGACAGCGTGCTGGCGATGGCCAATCCCGGCGCCGAAATCTGGTTCGACATCCACGAGGGATCGGCCCAGCCGTGGCAGTTGTCGCTGGCGCGGCAGCTGGACGAGCTGTCGCTGATCCGCGACGCGCCGGCGGACGGCTCGGCGCTGGAGCTCAGGCGGCTGGAGCTGGAGAGCCTGGTCCGCCGCTGCGTCGATACGCTGCTGGCCGCGACCGCCGACGACCGCGAGCGCCACGCCCCCATCGTGCTGGCGATGCAGAGGCTGCTGGACGAGCCGGCGCCGCAGGCGGACGCCTTCACGGTGGACGATGTCGCCGCGCCGGAATGGGCCGGCAATTTCGCGCTGCAAACCTTTTATCTGCAAAAGATCTATCTGGCCGACAATCTGCCGCAGCTGCCCTTGCTGTGGCGGCGGGTGTTGCAGGACTTCGCCGACGAGGCGGGCTATGCCGGCCTGGGCCGCCGCGCCGCCGAATCGCCGCGGCTGGCGCGGTCGGACAGCCTGGGCTTCTATTGCCCGGCCCAGGTCGAGGCCTATCTGCTGTGCCTGGTGGACTTGTTGCTGCAGGCCTCGCGGCCGGAGGCGCGGCGGCGTTTGCAGAGCCCGACGCTGGCGGTGGAGGCGGACAGCGGCGTCAATTTCATGCGCCGCGCCGAGCAGTTCGCGCTGGCGGGACTGGCCGAGCTGGGCGAGTCGCGCTATGTCGGCAGCGTCAACGCCGCCGGCGCCGGCTTCGGCCCGCTGGTGCAGGGCCTGTTCATCGAGCAGTACCACGTCACCCAGCGCTTCGTCGAAATCATCGCGCCGCTGATGACCAAGCGCTTGCGCACGCCGCTGAAGCAGCGCGTCTACCGGTATTTCCAGGAGGAGCTGGGACACGAGGCCTTCGAGCGCGCGACCTGCGAGGCGCTGGGCGTGCAGGCCGCCTGGCTGGACCAGGCGCTGCCGCTGCCGCTGTTCCAGGCCTATGTCGACGCCTTCACCGTGCTGGGCCGCTACGATCCGATAGGCTACCTCGGCTCCATCATGGTCACCGAGGGCATGCTGGGCATGGACAATCCGGTGCACGAGCGGCTGGAGTCGCTGGCCGGGGACAGCGCCGAATACCGCCGGGTGGCGAAGCGCCACGACGACCTGAACGTCGAATTGAACCACGCGGCGCTGTCGCGCTTGTTCTTCCGCGAGATATCGGTGCTGACGCCGCACGCGCAGCAGCGGGCGCTGGCCAATCTGTCCTATCTGCTGGAGCTGAATGTGCGGGCGATGGACCAGGTGGCCGATTTCTACGGCGCGCAGGCCGAGCTGCGGATCTGCTCGCTGGACAGCTATCCGGCCGGCCATGTCTGAGGACGGCGAGCGTTACGACCGCTGCGTCAATCCGGCCTGGCGCGAGGTCTTGGGCCTGTGCGGGCTGGACGAGCAGCCGACGGCGGCCGACGGCTGCTGGCTGCGCTTCGCCGACGGCCGGCGCATGCTGGACTTCGTCTGCGGCTACGGCGCGGCGGCGCTGGGCCACAATCCGCCGCCGTTGCTGGCCGAGCTGGCCGACGCGTTGGGCCAGCCCGAACCGAATCTGCATCCGCTGGGACTGTCGCGCCAGGCCGGCCTGCTGGCCGAGCGACTGCTGGCGCTGGCCGGCTTCGCCGACGGCAAGGCCCTGTTCGCCAGCGGCGGCGCCGAGGCGGTCGAGGGCGCGCTGAAGCTGGCGCGGATGGCTGGCGGCAAGACGCGGCTGATCGCCTTCGACGGCGGTTTTCATGGCCTGACCCAGACCGCCACCCAGCTGGCCGGCGCCGATTTCTGGCGCCAGGGCCTGGCCGACGATCCCGCCTGCCTGCGGCTGCCCTGGGGCGAGTTGGAGCCGGTGGCCGCGGCACTGGCGGCCGGCGACGTGGCGGCGGTGCTGCTGGAGCCGGTGCAGGGCACCGCCGGCGCGCGCGCCTGGCGCGGCGACCGGCTGGCGGCCTTGTCGGCGCTGTGCCGCCGCCACGGCGCCTGGCTGGTGTACGACGAAGTCCAGTCCGGCTTCGGGCGCTGCGGCGCGTGGTTCGCCTATCAGGCGCTGGGCGCGCCGCCGCCGGACATGCTGGTGCTGGCCAAGGGGCTCAGCGGCGGCATGCTGCCGGTATCGGCGCTGCTGTGCCGCGACGCCGTCTACCAGGCAGTGTTCGGCCGGCCCGGCTGCGCCAAGATCCACGGCTCCACCTTCGGCGGCAACCGGCTGGCGCTGCAATGCGGGCTGGCCATGCTGCGGCTGCTCGGCGAAATCGACGCGCCGGCGCGGGCCGCCGGGCAGGGCGAGGCGCTGCGCCGGATGCTGTCGGCCGGACCGTTCGCGCTGGAGGGCGCGGGCCTGATGCTGGCGCTGCGGGCGACGCCGCAGGCGCGGCAACGCTATGGCGAACAGGCGGCCGGCGCGCTGTGGCTGCAATTGCTGGGGCAGGGCGTGCTGACGGCGCCGGCGGCGCACGATGCGGACGCGTTGCGGCTGCTGCCGCCGCTGACGGTGGGCGCCGACGAGCTGGACTTTTTCGTGCAGGCATACCGGCGCGCGCTGGCGGCGCTGGAGACGGAGGCGACGACGGCATGAAGATACGACACGTGTTGCTGGCCATTCTGGTGGCCGCGATCTGGGGCCTCAGCTTCATCGTGGTCAAGATAGGCCTGACCCAGTGTCCGCCGCTGCTGCTGGCGGCGCTGCGCTTCGTCGTGGTGTTCGCGGCGGGGGCGCTACTGTTTCCGCCGCCGGCGCTGCCCTGGCGGCTGTATCTGCGCGCCGGCCTGTGCCTCGGGGTGATCCAGTTCGCCGGGCTGTTTTCCGCCATCCATCTGGGCATGCCGGCCGGCATCGTGTCGGTGCTGGCCCAGGTCCAGGTCTTCGCCACGCTGCTGCTGGCCAGCCTGGTGCTGGGCGAGACCCGCAGCGCCCTGCAGAAGGCGGTGATGGCGCTGGCGCTGGCCGGCGTGCTGCTGCTGGGCTACGCCCGCTACCAGGACGCGCTGCCCTTGCTGCCGTTGCTGCTGGCGCTGCTGGGCACCGCCGGCTTCGCCTGGGGCAATATCGAGCTGAAGCGCGCCGGCAAGGTGGACATGTTCGCCTTCACCGTGTGGATGAGCGTGGTGCCGCCGCTGCCGCTGCTGCTGCTGTCGTTCGCGCTGGAGGGCGGGCCGGCGGCGGCGTGGAACGCGCTGACGCATTTCTCCGCGACGGCGCTGGCGGCGCTGCTGTTCCTGGCGCTGGTCGGCACGTTGTTCGCGCTCGGCAGCTGGGGCAAGCTGATGACGCTGTATCCGGCGACGCTGGTGGCGCCGTTTTCGCTGCTGAGCCCGGTGTTCGGCCTGCTGGGCGGCTACTTCATCCTGAACGAGCGTTACGACGCGCTCAGCATCGCGGCGTCGCTGCTGATCGTGACGGCGCTGGCCGTCAACACCTATGCCGGAAAGCTGGCGGCGCTGTTGCCGAAGCCGCCGGACGCTGATCTGCCCGCCAAGGGACCCGCCCAACGATGAACGCCCAATCATGAACCAAGACACGCTGATCCTCTCCACCGACAAGAGCCTGCTGGACATCGGCCTGATCCATGCCTTCCTGCACGACCACGCGGCCTGGGCCAAGGGCATTCCGCGCGAGACGGTGGAGCGGGCGATCGCCGGCTCGCTATGCTTCGGCGCCTATCTGGGCGGGCGCCAGGTCGGATTCGCGCGGGTGGTCACCGACATGGCGACCTTCGGCTATCTGTGCGACGTGTTCGTGGTGCCGGAATGCCGGGGCCGCGGCTACGCCCGCCGGCTGATGGAGCGCGTCGCCGAGGAGCCGGCGCTGGGCCGGCTCAGGCGCATCGTGCTGGTCACCTCGAACGCCCACGGCGTCTATCTGCCGTTCGGCTTCGCCGCGCTGGAGCACCCGGAGCGCTATATGGAACTGCACCGGCCCGACGTCTACCGCGCCGGCTGAGCGCGTCCCCTTCACATCCCGCCTGTGGCGGCGTCCATTGGTGGCGCCGCGAATGCGCGGCCATGACTGCTTGTTGTTTTTATAGGAACAATCTTCTTGTTGAAAATACTTATCGGACATGATGGTCGGCTCGCCGCGCCGAATTCGCCGCTAGTGTGAAAGAGTGGTTCGCCAGTTGACGCGCCGCATCGGTACGCTACGGAGAACGCGATGGCGAATCTCGGAAACAGTCCGGTACTGGACGACGGCTATATGGTGGCTGGCCACGAGGCGCCCGCCGCCGGCGGCGGCAAGGGCAATCCGGTGATCGGATGGTGGATGGGCGCGGCCATCGCCTGCTGCTGCATGCTGGGCTCCTATGGTCTGGCGGCCAGCCTGGCGCTGCCGTCGCTGCTGGGCGCCGTCGCCGGCGGCGTGACGCTGTTCGCGGTGCTGTTGGCGGCGACGCCGTATCTGCGCTTTGTCGATCATGGCTGGTGGACGCGCTACGACGAGTTCCGCAATCAGCTGTGGGGCGAGGCGCTGTCCAAGTATCTGTGGCATTTCCGGCATCGGCGCGCCGAGGCCGCCGGCGCGCTGGAATCCTGGGGCCAGCCGGCCGCCGAGCCGCAGCGCGAGCGCGCGGCCTGCCTGTTCCGCACCATCTACAGCGAGCAGTACGGCCGCTACGCCTTCGTGCCGCCGCTGCTGCTGTTGCTGGCGGTGGTGTTCTTCGAAAGCAATTACATCGTGCTGGTGCCGCTGCGCCAAGTGCTGCCGGGCGGGCATCCGCTATTGGGCTATCTGTCGCAGTTCGTCCATTTCGACCTGCAGATCAGCGCGATGTGCGGCGCCTATATGTTCGTTGTCGGCGACACGGTCAATAATGTGCGCAAACGCTGCCTGAACGTGGCCGACGTGTACTGGTACGCGCTGCGGATGGCGCTGGCGGTGCCCATCGCCTACGCCGTCACGCTGGTGCTGCCGAAGGACGCGGCGGTCAGCGTGGCCTTCGCGCTGGGGGCCTTGCCGATAGACACCATCATCAAGATGCTGAGGCGGCTGGTGAACGCCAAGCTGAATACCGGCGAGGCCGAGCAGCCGGACCAGCTGGTCAAGCTGGACGGCGTGACCACCGCCGTCGCCAGCCAGCTGGAGGCCGAGGGCGTGTCGTCCATCGATCAGCTGCTCGGCATGGATCCGGTGCTGCTGGCGGTCAACACCGGCCTGTCGTTCAAATTCGTCCTGCGGCTGGTCGGACAGGCCATCGTCCGGCGGCATCTGGGCGACGCCGCCTTCTCGCTGTCGGCCATCGGCCTGGCCGACGCCACCTCGGTCTATTGCCTGATGCAGGATTTGAAGCGGGCGCGGCGGCAGGGGGGCGCCGACAGCGCGGCGGAGGCCATCATGGCCGACGCCTGCCGGCTGCTGCAGTCGGTGTCCAAGAGCGCCTGGCCGGACCGGCAGACGGTGGAGTTCGCCTTCGGCAACATCGCCGACTACGCCTATACCGGCCTGCTGATGTCGGCCGGTTTCGAGCGCGCGGAAAAGCCGGCGCGCTGAGAGTCTGTCTACGATCTTTTTACGAGCCCCTAGTCCCGCGCGGCGGCCGGCCTGGGCGCATGGACCTGCATCCGCAACTGGCGCGGGCTCAGGCCCAGCATCTGCCGGCATAGCCGGGTCAGCGCGCTCTGGTCGGAAAAACCGCAGCCGGCGGCGATGTCGGCCAGCGGGCGGCGGCTGTGCGCGATGGCGTGGCTGGCGGCCTCCATCCGGGTGCGGCGGATGAAGTCGCCGACGCTCTGGCTGAACACCCGCTTCATCCGCCGGTCCAGCTGGCCTGTGCTGAGACCGGACAAATCGCACAATTCCTCCAGCCGCAGCGGCCTGTGGTACTGCGCTTGTATGTGGTCGACGCAGGCGGCGAAGCGGGCGTCCAGCAGTCTTTCGCGGGTCAGTTCGGCGAGGTCGCGCGAGATGCAGACCAGGCCCAGCAGCTGTCCGTCGGTATCGCGCAGCGCCTGCTTGCCGGTCAGGCACCAGCCGGGCGCGCCGTCCGGATAGACGGTCAGGTCCAGCCGGTCGCGCAGCGGCCGCCGCTCGGCGAACAGCGTCTGGTCCTGCTGGCGGTAGCGGTCGGCCATCGCGCCGGGAAACAGCTCGTGCGCGGTGCGGCCTTCCGCCTGCAGGCGGTTGCGCAGCGCGCAGCGGCGCACGCAGCCCTCGCTGATCGCCAGATAGCGGCCGTCGGTGTCCTTGACCGCGAACACCACGTCCGGCAGATGATCGAACAAGGCCGCCATCGCCCGCGCGGCGGACAGGTCGCTGACGATGTGGGGTTGCAGCAGCTGCGTCAACATGGCGCGGGTCCTTTAATTAATTCCATCAAATTGACCGATTTATTACGTTGTCATTTGTTGAAAGTAACATGGACCATGCCGATGCTTTTGGCAAGGGCGCGGCGGCATCGAACCGCCGCGCCGGATGTTCCGGCTAGTCGTAGCTGGTGCTGAGCGTCACATTGGCGTACGGCTGCCTGGCCTGCAGCGTCAGGTAGTACCAATGGCCGGCCTGCGGCGCGGCGACGGCCACCGACTCCTCGTTGCCAGCCTTGGCCGACGAGTAGTCGAAGCTGGCGCTGTTCGGATAGCGGTCCATCGCGACGTAGAGATCGACGTCGCCGCTGCCGCCGCTGGTCCACAGCTTCAGATTGCGCGCGCCGGCCGGCATCCAGATGGCGGCGTAGTAGGCGCCGGACGAGGACAGGCTCGAGATCGAGCAGTGCTTGCCCAGGCGGTTCGGATAGCCCTCGTTGCAGGCCGGCAGACCGGAGGCCGGCGGCAGCGGCGGCTGGCCGGCGGTGGTGGCGCCCTGCGCCCAGCTGGCGAATTCGCCGTCGTAACGGCTGCCTATCTGCCGCATCAGGCCCATATAGCCGTCGTAATCGCCTTTGCGGAACAGCGGCAGCATCGCGTCGACGTCGGCGCGGTGGCGTTCGAACATGAAGCGGGTGGCCATATAGCCCCAGCGGTAGGCGCGGGTGACGTAGTCGGCCATGTCATAGGTGTTGCCATAGATCTGGCTCAGCTTGTAGCTGCCGGTCTTGGCGATGTCGATGGCGGTCTGGTTGTCGTTGCGCAGCGACAGGTATTCGGCCAAGCCCTCTATCCACCATACCGTGGGCTGGCGGGTCTCGGCGGCGAAGTCGCCGTACATGTCGAAGCGGCCGTCCAGATAGTGGATGTATTCGTGCTCCAGATTCCAGACCTTGAACACCGGACGCAGCCAGGAGGCCTCGTGGGCGATGAAGCGGGCCTGGTTGGCCGGGTCGGCCGGATTGCCCTCGACGTACATGCCGCCGTTGTCGGTGCCGATGCCGTAGATCACGCCGGCGTACTTGGAGTAGTTGTCGTAATCGTCGAACACCACCACTTCCAGCGAGGTGTTGTTGTCGTTGGCCACCGCTTGCTTGCGCGTTTGCAGCATCTGGTGGAAGTAGGATTCCTCGTTCTGCAGCAGCGAGCACGAGGCCTGCATCTGCTCGGTCGTCATTTCCTGGGAGCGGATGCTGATGGTGGGGCTGCAGGTATAACGATTGACCAGGATGGCGTCGGCGAGCCGGGTTTCGAAATTGCAGGTGCCGTACTCGCCGCAGCTGGCGTTGTCGTAGTACTTGACCGCCTCGGCGGCCGCCAGCCACAGCTCGTTGTCGGCGCCGGTCATGCTGCTGCCGGCCAGGATGGCCTTGGCCTGCGGCTTGATCGCCGGCTTCAGCGCCGGGTACTGCATGAAGCGCAGGCCCTCGCGGGTGGCGTCGCCAAGCTGGAAGGCGGTTTCGGTGCCGAGCAGGCTGGCCTTGTCGGCCTGGACGAACTGGGTCAGCGCCGCGGAGTAGCTGCCGTCGCTCTGCAGCAGCGGCGCGGCGTTGGCGCGGCCGTGGGCGTAGAACAGCACCGTCAGCGCACCGGTGAAGCCCTGGCTGGCGGTGGTTTCGCGCAGCGCCTGGACCGCGTTCGGGCTGGCGGACGTGTTGGTGTAGCGCTGGACGATGGCGCGCATCGACGGCAGGTAGTAGGCCTCGTCCGCCATATTGGTGATCAGCGTCATCACCTCGCCCGCGGTGGTCGGCGCCTGGGCGTTGGCGGCGAACAGCGACGCGCCGTCGGCCAGTTGCTTGATGCCGGGGCGCAGCACGGTCTGCAGATTGGCGTCCAGCGCCGGCAGCGTGCCGCTGCTGGCCAGGTAGTAGCCGGCGCGCAGGTATAGCGTCAGATTGACCAGCGCCATCGACGAGGCGCTGTAGCCGGCGGCCTCCTGGGCGAAGCGGCCGGCGACGGCGTTGAGGTTGGCCGCGCTGTAGATGGTGGACGCCAGAGTCTTGTCCAGAGAGAACAGGCCGTAGGCGCAGGTGTAGTCGGGCAGCGAGACCAGATAGTTGGCGAGGTCGGCGCCGCCGTGGGCGGCCAGCGCGTTCATGTCCTGGCATTGCGGCGTGGCGGCGTGGCGCGCCAGCTTCTTCAGCGGCCGGCCTATCTGCGCCCGGCCGTCCTGCAGTCGGTAGCGGGCCTGGAAGTCGCTGGGCGGACGGTGGCGCCACAGCCGCGGCGCCGGCGGCTGCTTGGGCCGGGCCTGCGCCTGATGCGGGGCCTTGTACAGTTTGGGCGCGGCGGGGGCGGCCGACGCCAGCAACGCGGCGCTGATGGCCAGGCACAGCGCGGCGAGAGAGGTTTTGCGCATGATTCATCTCCGGATGCCAGGGTCATCCCTGGTGGAGAAAATCATGCCGCCGGCGAGGCGGGATTTCTTGGCGCGCCTCGCCGCCGGCGCGCGCGGATTTGCCAAATCCGGTCTTAGGATTGCCCGGCCAGCCTGTTCATCGCCAGTTCGATGAAGGCGGCGACCGCCGGCGGCAGATGCCGGCGGCTGGGATAGAGCACGCTGAGGCCGGCGCCGGGCCGGTGGTATCGCGGCAGCACCGGCAGCAGGCGGCCGGCCTCCAGGTCCATTCGGGTCAGCATGGACGGCAGCAAGGCGATGCCCAGCCCGGCCAGCGCCGCCCGGCGCAGCGATTGCGCGGTGTTGCCGCTGAAGCGGCCGGCCGCCGGCAATTCGTGCTCCACGCCGTCGGCGCCGGTCAGCCGCCAGACGGCGCGGCCGCCGGGGCACGGCGGCGCCAGGCAGTCGTGGCGCGCCAGATCGGCCAGGCCGGCCGGCATGCCGCGCGCGGCCAGATAGGCCGGGCTGGCCACCAGCCCGCCGCCGCCGGCGCCGGGCAGACGCCGCGCGACATAGCCGGAATCGTCGAGCTCGCCGCCGCGGAAGGCCACGTCTATCCGTTCGGCGATCAGATCGGCGCGGGCGTCGCTGAGCACGAAATCCAGCTTCACCATCGGGTGGGCGTCAAGAAACGCCGTCACCCATTCCATCGCGAAGAAGTCGAAGAAATCGGCGGTGGCGGCCACCCGGACCAGGCCGGCCGGCTCGCGTCCGCCGCCGGCCAGGTCCTGGCCGGCGTCCAGCAGCCCGTCCACCGCGCCGGCGCTACGCTGAAGAAAGGCCTCGCCGGCGCCGGTCAGCGCCAGCTTGCGGGTGCTGCGCTGCATCAGCCGCGTGCCCAGGCTGTCTTCCAGCTGCTGGATGCGGCGGCTGACGGTATTCGGCGGCAGGCCTAGCCGGCGGCCGGCCTCGGCGAAGCTGCCGAGACGCGCCACCTGGACGAACAGCGCGACATCGTTGAGATCCAGCATCATTCATTTCATTTTTGGATGAGTTCAATCCAATTATACCGTCTAGTATCGCAATATGGCGGAGGCTAAGCTGTGTCCATCGCGTCATCGCCTACATTGAACAGGAGCGCATCATGAACACCGCCGCCATCGCCCGTCCCCGCGCCATCGTCCACCGCAGCCGCGGCAACCGCCACGGTCCGGTCACCCGTTTGTTGAGTCCGGGCCGGCTGGGCCGCCAACTGAAGCCCTTTGTCTTCCTCGACTGGTTCGACCTGGATCTGAGCGCCGGTCACGGCGGTTTCGGCCTGCACCCGCACTCCGGCATCGCCACCTTCACCTGGCTGCTCGAAGGCGAGGCGGTGTACGAGGACACCACCGGCGCGCGTGGCGTGCTGCCGGCCGGCGGCGTCGAGTGGATGCGGGCCGGCGGCGGGGTATGGCATACCAGCGAACCGAGCGCCGCCTCGCGAAGGATGACTGGTTTTCAGCTGTGGCTGGCGCTGCCGGCCGAGCAGGAACTGGCGCCGGCCGAAAGCGTCTACCTGGCGCCGGAGCGGATTCCCGAGGCCGGTCCGGTCAAGGTGCTGCTGGGCGAATACGGCGGCGTCAACAGCCCGATTCCGTCGCCACCGGGCGTCAGCTATCTGGCGGTTGGCCTGCGGGACGGAGAACGCTGGACCTTCACACCGCCGGCCGGCCACGAGGTGGCGTGGCTGGCGCTGAATGCCGGCGGCCTGCGGGTGGCCGGCGAGGAGGCGATTTTGAGCGCCGGCGAGCTGGCGGCGTTCGCCGAATCCGGCGAGGCGCTGGAGCTGATCGCGGTCGGCGACGCCGCCTTCGTGCTGGGCTCCGCCGTCAAGCATCCGCATGATCTGGCGCTGGGCTATTACTCGGTCCATACCAGCGACGAGGCGCTGGCGGCCGGCGAGGCCGGGATCGCGCGCCTCGGAGACGAGTTGAAGCGGCAGGGGCGGCTGTGACGGCCTAGCCTTCGTTCTCCTCCTGGCCGGCCCGCACCACCTGGTCGCGTCCCTGCCGCTTGGCGGCGTACAGCGCGTGGTCGGCCGCCTGCAGCAGGCTGTGCAGCGTGCGGTGGGCCTCGTCCAGCGCGGCGACGCCGAAGCTGGCGGTCAGCGCCAGCGTCTGTCCGGACGCCAGCCGCAGCGGCGTTTCGGCGATGCCGGCGCGCAGCCGTTCGGCCAGCACCGCGCCGGCCGCCTCGCCGCCGCTGCCGGTCAGCACCACGAACTCCTCGCCGCCGTAGCGGCCGGCCAGGTCGCCCTCCCGGCAGGCGCGCGCGATCATGGCGGCGACATGTTTCAACGCCGCGTCGCCGACATCGTGGCCATGGCGATCGTTGACCTGCTTGAAGTGGTCGATATCGAACAGGATCAGCGCCGCCGGCGTGCCGTCGCGTCCGGCGCGGGAGATTTCCGCCTCGGCCGCCTCGGTGAAGGCGCGCCGGTTGGCGATGCCGGTCAGAAAGTCTATCCGGGAAATCTCGGTCAGCTCGTCTATCAGCCGCTGCCGCTCCTGTTCCAGCGTGCGCTTCTCCAGGCTGCTTCGCCGCAGCGCGGCGATGGCGCGCAGCACCTCGCCGATCTCGTTGTCGCGGCGAGGCTCCGGCACCGCGGCCTCCAGCCGTCCCTGGGCGATGTCGGTCAGCAGCCGGGACGCCGCCAGCAGCGGCTGCACCAGTTGCCGCCGTATGTAGAAGAACAGCGCCAACTGGGCCAGCAGCCCGATCACGCCCAGGCCGACCGCCGACAGCAGGTGGTGCAGCGCGGCGCGGTGTTGTTGCAGCGCCTCGGCCGCGGCCGCGGTCAGCATGGCGTCGCGCAAGGTGATGATGGTGGCCATCGTCGGCACGTAATGGGAGGCGAAGCCGGCGGTGTCCACCGGGTAGGCGCGGCCCTGTTCGCCGGCCTGCACCACCGCGTTCACCAGCGCCATGCCGGCGCCGAAGTAGCGCTGCTCCATCTGGCGCGCCGCCAGCCGGGTCGCCGGCGGCGTCGCCGGCACGCTGAGCCGCAGCTTGATGGTGCTGCGCAGTTGTTCGATGCGGCCGCGCAGCACGTCCACTTCCTGTTTCTCGTCGGCGGTCAGCGGGCGGCCCAGCGCCAGCGCCGCGGTCAGCTGCGAACCCAGCCGGCCGGCGTATTCGCGCAACTCGGTCGCCAGCCGGGCGCCGCTGAGCGGGTTGGCCAGCTGCGGGTGGACGGCGCTGGCGTGGGACGACAGCGCCGCGACCGCCTCCAGCAGCGGCGGGATCACGTCGAACATCCGGCGAACCGCGCCCATCATCTGGCCGGCGGTGCGCGACGGCTCCGCGGCGGCGGCGTCCACGGCGCCGCGCGCCTGGGTCAGCAGCCGCCGCGCCTGCTGCGCGGCCTGGTTCGCCTGGCGGTGGTCGGCGGAGACGCCAGGCGACAGCGCCGCCAGCAGCGTGCGCAGCGCGAAGTCGCTGTCCCGTCGGACCTGGCTCATCCGTTTCAGTTTGGCCTGGTCCGGGACGGTGCCCAGCAGCGCGTTGGCGGGACCGCGCTCATAGGACACGCGCTCGGCCGCCACCATGGCCAGGCGGGCGACGCGTATGGCTTCCAGGCCATCGTCGGTGGCGTGGTATAGCGACCATTCGCTGCTGATGATCCATGCCAGCGGCAGGCTGACCAGCACGAACAGGATGGCGGTGGCGATGATGAATATTCTGGACAGGCGCATCGGACGGTCAGGGTTGGGCGCCATCGGCGGTGGGCGCAGGCGCGGTGCTTGATTGAGTATATGCGCTGCGATGGCCGCCCCGCGAGCGGGATTTTCCGCGCGCCGGTTCGACCATTGTCCATGCCCGCCGCCGCCGGGACCGGTGGACGCAGGCGGGCGGCGGCGATGGTCGCTGTCGCGGCGACCGGACGAACTGACCAGTGGGTCAGCCGCCGGCGACCGTGCCGGCGGCCGATAGCGACGGATTCAGGCGCTGGCGCTGACCATGCTGCCGCTGGCGGACGTGCCGCCCGGCACCGAGCTCTCCAGCGCCTGCAGGAAGCCGCTCAGCGTCGCGTTGCCGTTGCCGGAGCCGCCCAGCGCCGACACCAGATTCTGGAAGCTCTGCTGCAGCGAAGACAGCGTCGAGGCGTCGGAACTGGCGGAGCCGGTGTCGCTGGAACCGCTGGACGCGTTCAGCTGTTGGATCAGGCTGGCCAGGTCCGTCTGCATGTCGGGCCGCCGATAGCCGCCGCTGCTGGACACGCCGCCGTCGGACGACGAGGCGCCGGTCTGGCCGCTTTGATCGTGCAGCGCCGCCATCAGGTTCTGCATGAAGGCGGCCATCGCCTGTCGCGGATCCTGGCTGGACGAGGTCGAGGAGGTGGAATCGTCATCCGACGACGAGGCGTCGGACGAGGCATCGCCGCCTACGCCGATTTGCGATAAGGCCTGGCCGATCGCGCTGATCAGGCCGCCGCCGGGAGGCGGGCCGGGTGGCGGCGTGCCGGCGTCGCCGACACCGTTGGCGTCGCCGGAAAACCGGGCGCCGCTGATCTGGCCAAGCTGGGAAATCCAGCCGCTGGAGTTGGAAAGGCTGCTGATTGACATGTTCTGCTCCCGATGTCTTGGAACGTATGGCCGGACCATGCGGCCGGCCGGCTGAGCGGCGTCCGCGCGGACGCCGCTGGACGGTTCTGAGCAAGAAGTCGGCCAAAATCAGGCCGGCCGAGGTGAATTCCAGTAAATCCGGGTAAAGCCAGGTTAAGAAAATGTCTTGAAACAACAATGGCATGCGGGGTGGGGCGGCCGGCCGATGGCGGCGCGGCCGCCGTCGGCAAATCCTGCTGCGGCTTGCCGCCCGTTAAGCGGCGTTAAGCCGGTTGCGGGGCAAGGGCTTGGCGCCGGCCGCCGCCGCGGCGCGCCGGCCGGCGCGGCAAGTTTTGCCGTCACGGTGGCGGCGGGCATGGCGCCGGCTTCAGTTGGCTGCGTTGCTCCGGCGTCAGCAGCGCGCGCGCCTTGGCGTCCAGCTCGGCCCGCATCAGCAACAGCCGCGCCATCGCCTGCGCGCGCATTTCGGCCAAGGCTCGCACCCGGGCCTCGTCGAACGGATCGCTGGCGGCGGCGCGGCGCAAGTCCTCGTGCGAGCGCGCCGCCTGCCTGGCCAGCGCGTGCCGCGCCGGCGCCTGCGCCAGCGCCAACTCGAACAGCTTGTCCCGCTGCGCCTCGCTCAGCCTGACGCCGCGCAGCGAAGGCAGCTCCGGTTCCGCCAGCGCTCCGTGGCCGCGCATCGCCGGCGGCGGGCAGGCGTCGGGCCCGTCGTCGTCGGCGTCATCGCGCGCCATCACCGCGGCGGCCAGCGTCGCCGCCGCCATGCCCGCCGCCAGGCGCATCGTCCATTGTCTGCGAGTCGCTTGCATCTCGAGTCTCCTCTCCGGGGCCAGCCGGGATGGTCGGCCGCGCGATGCAGGCATTGTTTCCCGCCCCGCTGTTAAGCGCCGTTAGCGCCGGTGTAAAACCGGGTAAAGGATTGCCGTCGCCACGGGGGCGTGCCTTAATATCGGCACCATCCCGATCACGAGGCGCGGTGTCAGATGAAGGTGTTGCTGGTGGACGACGATGTCGAGCTGGTGGAGTTGCTGCGCGATTACCTGACGCGCGAGGGTTTCGCCGTGTCCTGTGTCCACGACGGGCTAAGCGGCGTCGACGCCGCGCTGTCCGGGCGGCACGACATCGTGGTGGTGGATGTGATGATGCCCGGCCTCAGCGGCATAGAGGCGCTGGCCCGCATCCGCGCCGCCAGCGCGGTGCCGGTGATCATGCTGACCGCGCGCGGCGACGACGCCGACCGCATCGCCGGCCTGGAGCTGGGGGCCGACGACTACGTGCCCAAGCCTTGCTCGCCGCGCGAGCTGGCGGCGCGCATCCGCGCGATTCTGAAACGCGCGGCCGGCGCGGCGCAGCTGCCGGCCGCGCAGGCCATCGTCGCCGGCGCGCTGACGGTGTGGCCGGCGCAGCGGCGGGTGGAGCGCGGCGGGGCGGCGGTGGAGTTGACCAGCACCGAATACAATCTGGTGGAGGTGCTGGCGCGCCACGCCGGCTCGGCGGTCAGCAAGGCCGAGCTGTCGCAGCAGGCGCTGGGCCGGCCGTTGAGCCGCTTCGACCGCAGCATAGACGTGCACATCAGCAGCATACGCCACAAGCTGGGGCCGCTGCCCGACGGCAGTCCGCTGATCCAGACGGTGATCCGCAAGGGTTACCAGCTGATCGTGGCCTGAGGCGATGGGCCGCCTGTTCTGGAAGTTCTTCCTGTTTCTGTGGCTGGCACAGCTGCTGACCATGTTCGGCGTGGCCGGCGCGGTGTGGCTCAGCCACCCGGAGCGGCCGTCGGCGGCCATCGCGGGCGGCCCGCCGCCCGAATTCGCGCCGGGGGGGCGACCGCCGTTCGACCATCCGCCGGGACCGCCGCGCCATGGGCCTCCGCCTGTCGTTCCGCCGATGCTGGCCTGGCCGCTGCTGGCTGGCAGCATGGTCAGCCTGTTGTTCGCGGCGCTGCTCGCCTGGTATTTCTCCAAGCCGATCCGCAGCCTGAGCGCCGCCTTCGACGCCGCCGCCGCCGGCCGGCTGGACATTCGGATCGGCGCGGCGATGGCGCGGCGCAGCGACGAACTGGCCGATCTGGGCAGCGACTTCGACCGGATGGCCGAGCGGCTGCAGAAGCTGCTGGAAGCGCAGCGGCGGCTGCTGCACGACGTGTCGCACGAGCTGCGCTCGCCGCTGGCGCGCTTGCAGGCGGCGGTCGATCTGGCGCGACAGCAGCCGGAGCGAACCGCTGAATTCATAGACCGCATCGAGCGCGACAGCGCGCGCATGGACGCGCTGGTCGGCGAGCTGCTGACGTTGGCGCGGCTGGACGCCGGCATCGCCGACGGAGTCGAGGAGGATGTCGATCTGGCCGAGGTGTTGGCCGACATCGTCGACGACGCCGGTTTCGAGGCCGGCGCCCGCCGGTGCCGGATAGAGACCGATTGCGACGCCAGCCTGCCGGCGCGGGGCAGCCGCGAGCTATTGCACCGCGCGATCGAAAACGTGGTGCGCAACGCGGTGCGTCACAGCGCCGAGGACAGCCGCATCGATATTTGCGCCCACGCGGGCGACGGCCGGCTGCGGCTGACGGTGGCCGACCGCGGCCCCGGCGTGTTCGACGGCGACCTGGCTGCCATTTTCGATCCCTTTTTCCGCAGCGGCTCGCGGCCGGCCGGCGCCGGCTACGGCCTGGGCCTGGCCATCACCCGCCGCGTCATCCAGGCCCACGGCGGCGAGGTGTCCGCCGGCAATCGCGCCGGCGGCGGGCTGGTGGTGAGCATCGAGCTGCCGGCGGCCTGAGCCGTGCTATGCTGCTGCGGGGCGTGGCGGCATGCCGCGGCCCGCGACCGTGCCCGCGCAACCGGCACGCGTATTCTGGATACTCCGCATGAGCAAAAGCATCATCTCCGACATGGATGGCGTGATCTACCGCGGCAAGCAGCTGATTCCGGGCGCCCGCGAATTCATCCAGCGCCTGGTCGACGCCGGCACGCCCTTTCTGTTTCTGACCAATAACGCCGAGCAGACGCCGCTGGACCTGAGGCTGAAGCTGGAGGGCCTGGGCATAGGCGGCCTCAGCGAGGACAACTTCATCACCAGCGCGATGGCGACGGCGATGTTCCTGAGAAGCCAGACCCGCAAGGCGATGCCCACCGCCTACGTGGTCGGCGGCGCCGGCCTGATCAACGAGCTGTACAAGGTCGGCTTCTCCATTTCCGAGTCGCGCCCGGACTACGTGGTGGTGGCCAAGTCGCAGACCTTCAGCTTCGAACAGATCAAGAAGGCGGTGCGCTTCATAGACCAGGGCGCCAAGTTCATCGGCACCAATCCGGACATGATCGATCCGATCGAGGGCGGCGGCTACGAACCGGCGGCCGGCACGCTGCTGGCGGCGATAGAAGCCGCCACCGGCCACAAGCCCTATATCGTCGGCAAACCCAACTCGCTGATGATGATGCTGGCCACCCGCAAGCTGGGCGTGCATCCGGAAGAGGCGGTGATGATAGGCGACAGGATGGACACCGACATCGTCGGCGGCCTGGAGGCCGGCATGTGCACGGCGCTGGTGCTGTCCGGCGTGTCCAGCCGCGAGTCGATGGAGCGCTTTCCCTACCAGCCGGACTATGTGTTCGACAGCGTGGCCGACATCGACCCGCAGGCGCTGTGAGGCCGGCAAAAGATTCAGGCCGGGCCTGACAGCTCGGCCTGCGCCTGTTCGAACAGCTCCGAGAGCAGGTCGGCCGCCAGCCTGACCCGCGGAGAACGCCTGACGTCCGGGTGCATCGCCAGCCAGAGCGGGCGTGCCGGCGCGTCGTCCGGGGCCGGCAGCGCGAGCAGGCTCTTGTCGCCGGCCACCAGGAAATGGGGCAGGGCGGCCACGCCCAGGCCGGCGCGCGCCGCATGCAGCAGCGAGGCCAGGTCGTTGCTGCGAAACACGAAGCGGCGGCGCCCCGCCACCCGATCCAGCCATTGCTGCTGCGGTGTTCTTTCCAGGCTTTCGTCGTAGCCGAGGAATGCCCACTCGGCTTCCGGGCGCCGCGCGTATTCCGGCGCCGCGTACAGGCCGAAACGCATTTCGCCGGCCCGGCGCGCCGTCAGACCGGGCGCGGACGGGCGTGACAGGCGGACGGCCAGGTCGGCCTCGCGGCGCGCCAGATTGGCATCCCGCGACTCGCCTATGATTTCCAGGTTCAGATGCGCCCAGCGCGCGTGCATTGACGCCAGCCGCGGCGCCAGCAGATGGCTGGCCAGCACCGGCGGCGCCGATATCCGCACCGTGCCGTCCAGCGACGCGACGCCCAGCGCCATCCGCGCGAAGGCCTGGGCCTCGTCGTCCAGCCGCCTGGCCTGTTCCGCCAGCGCCTCGCCCTCGACCGTCAGCGCCCAGCCGCCGGGCAGGCGGTCGAACAGGCGTATGCCCAGCGCCGTCTCCAGCGCCTCGACCCGGCGGGCCACCGTCGAGTGTTCGACGCCCAGCGCGCGGGCGGCGCCGGACAGGCTGCCGCAGGCGGCCAGCGCGACAAAGTGGCGGATGTCGTCCCACTGCGGGCCGCCGCGTATCGGATCTGTGTTTTTTTGCACAATAGATGGCGAAGTATTGGGAATTTCCGTTCGATTTTGCGCTGGGTAAGCTGGAGGTGCAAGTCAATCGAAACAGGAGATCATCATGCACGCGCCAACATTGTCCACCGCGGAGCCGACGGTAGGCCGCATCGCCATCGAGGCCTACGGCGACGCCTCGGTCCTGACATTCGAACGGGCGGCGCTGCCGCCGCCGGCCGCCGGCGAGGTCCGCGTCCGCCACACGGCGATAGGCGTCAACTTCGTCGACGTCTACCACCGGGCCGGCCGCTACGCCTTGCCGGCGCTGCCCGGCGTGCCCGGGGTGGAGGCCGCCGGCGTCGTCGAGGCCGTCGGGCCGGGCGTCGAATCGCTGCGGCCGGGCCAGCGCGTCGCCTATGCCGGTCTGCCGGCCGGCGCCTACGCCACCGGCCGCAATCTCGCCGCCTCGCGTCTCGTCGCATTGCCGGACGATGTCGACGCCGACACGGCGGCCAGCCTGCTGTTGCGCGGCATCACCGCCCACATGCTGTTCACCCGGGTCAGGCCGCTGCGGGCCGGCGACACGGTGCTGGTGCACGCCGCCGCCGGCGGTCTGGGACTGGTGCTGACGCAATGGGCCAAGGCGCTGGGGGCCACGGTGATAGGCACTGTCGGCTCCGCCGCCAAGGCCGAGCTGGCGTTGCGGCACGGTCTGGACCACGCCATCCTGTACCGCGAGCGCGATTTCGCAGCGGGGGTGCTGGAGCTGACCGACGGGCACGGCGTCGATTACGCGATAGACGGCATAGGCGGGCAGACCCTGCTGGACACGCTGGGCGCGGTGCGGCCCTTCGGCATGGTGGCCAGCGTCGGCCAGGTCGCGGCCGGCGGGACGCCGGCGATCGATCCGGAACGGCTGGGGCCGGTCCGCTCGATCGCGCTGGCCCGGCCCAGCGTGCTCCGCTTCATCGCCGATCCTGCGCAGTATCGCGAAGGCGCGCAGGCGACGCTGGACAGGCTGCGGGCCGGCCTGAGGCCGGTGGTGGGCGCCGCGCTGCCGCTGGAGCGGGCGGCGGACGCGCACCGGCTGCTGGAGTCAGGCGCCGGAGCCGGCGCCATCCTGTTGCGGCCCTGAGCGGGACGGGTGCCGGACCGTGGCGTGGAACGCCCGCGGGCTGACCCAGGCGCCGGCCAGCGCCAGCAGCGCAGACAGCGCCAGGATGGGCTGCGCGTCCGGCGGAGCGGCCGGGCGCGCCAGCGCGTGCATCAGCATGCCGGCCAGCGCCAGCGCGATGCTGGAGGACAGCGCGTCGCTCAGTTGCAGCGCCGACGCGTTGCTGCCTTGCTCGTCCGGTCGGGAAAGCTTCATCGTCAACACCGACAGCATCGGGAAGCTCAGGCCTATGCCCAGCCCGTTCAAGGCCCAGCCGGCCACCACCCAGGCCGGGTGCAGCGACAGGCCGGCGGCGACCAGCGCGACGGACAGGCCGACGGCCATCGCGACGAAGCCGGCGGTGAGTCCGCGTCGGCGCGCGGCCTCGGCGCGCAGCCGCGCCTGGGTGGCGCTGCCGACGCTCCACATCAGCGCGCCGGCGGTCAGCGCCAGCCCGGCTTCGGCCAGGCTCCAGCGGTAGCGGGTGGTCAGGATCAGCGGGACGAAGGCTTCGCTGGCGAAGAAGGCGGCGGCGATCAGGCCGCGCATCGCCACCACCGCCGGCAGGCCCTCGGCGGCGCGCAGGCTGCCGGCCGGCAGCAGGCGGCGCGCCGCGAAAACGGCGACGGCGAAGCCGATGGCGAGGACCGGCGGTATCCATTCCGGCTGCGGCAGATGGCTGCTGCCGTGTAGGGTCAGCGCGCCGCCGGCGGCCAGCAGGCTCCAGCCCAGCCGCCGCCAGCGCATCGGCTTGTCGGCGCCGGCCGGGGCCGCCTGCCGGCTCAGCGCCGGCAGCAGCAGCGCGCCGGCCACCGGCGCCACCGCCGCCACCGCCAGGAACACCGCGCGCCAGCCGAAGGCGTGGACCAGGCCGGCGGCGATGCCGGGGCCGATCAGCGCCGGCACCACCCAGGCGCCGGCGAACATCGCGAACAGCTTAGGGTGCAGCGCCGGCGGCACGGCGCGCGACATGCCGACATAGATGGCGACGCCCAGCAGGCCGGAACCCAGGCCCTGCATCAGCCGGCCCAGCACCAGCGTGTACATGTCGGAGGCCGCACCCGCCGCCAGCAGGCCGGCGATGAAGGCGGCCAGGCCCAGCCAGGCCGAGCGGGCCGCGCCGTAGCGGTCGCAGATTTCACCGCCCAGCGCCATGCCGACCACCGAGGTGGCCAGCGTGCCGCCGAAGGCGATCGCGTAGAAATCCAGGCCGCCCAGCGCCGTGGCGACGGCCGGCATCGCCGCGGCGACGGCGATGGCCTCGAAGGCCAGCAGCGAGATCAGCGCGATGCCGCCTATGCAGGAGGCGGTTCGGCCCTGGCTGAAAAGACTTTCATTGTTGACGGGGACTGGCATTGGAAAAGGCTCTTGTGGCGGGTAGGAGCGTCCATGATGAAAGTTCAAGTTAACTTTAAGTCAAGGGCGGATGGTTTCCGCCGGGAGTGTCTGTCCCGCCTGCGGGCTCACGCGCCGGGGCAGGCGTCGGACAGATCGTTCAGGCCCTGGCTGTCGCGGCGGAAACGGGCGACGGGCCCGTCCTTGCCGTAATCGATGGTGATCACGTACAGGCTGTCGAAGTCGTCCTTGCCCCAGACCGGGACCTGGCCGGCGCCGTCCTTGCCGCCGTAGCGGCGCATGATGTCGGCGGCCATCGTTTGCAGCTGCTTGTGTTCCCAGGCGATGTAGACCGTCTTGCCGTGGCGCAGCGGATTGAGCAGCTGCTGTTGCAGGCCGTCTATCGCCAGCATGTCGAAGCTGGTGTCGACCGGCAGGCCCTGGGCGATCGCGGTCGGTTCTATCGTCGCCAGCGGGCGGACGTAGTTGAAGGTGCCGGCCGGGTCGCGCTTCTGGCTGGCGGTGGACGGCGCGTAGATCTGGTCCGCCTTGCCGTACTTGGCCGGCAGCGTCTTGATCAGCGCCAGCGAACGGTTCAGCCCCTTGCAACTGAGCTGGCCGTAGCCGCCGTCCGGCTTCTCGCCGTGGCGCAGCATGACCAGGGTCTGGACATCGGCGGCGAAGGCGGGCGCGGCGGCCAGCAGCGGAAGCAGCAGTCGAATGAGTTTCATCGATTCGGTCCGTGTAGGTGACGATCTGTCAATTTCGCGCCCGCGCCGCCAGGATGCAAGCGAAATCGCAAGTCGCGCCGGAAGCCCGTGTCCGGCGACGCGCCTACTCGTACCAGAGCGAGACGCGGTTCAACTCCGCCAGCGCGTGGGGGGAGATCTTCAGCGTTCTGAGCGGATCGCCGGCGCCGCCGTAGACGAAGTCGTGGGCCAGCAGCAGGCGGTCCATCGCGCAGGGGAGATCCAGACCCAGCAGCGGCACCGCGCCGGCGTCGCAGCCGGTGATCTCCCGCACGCGGCGGCGGTCCGCCAGCCGGGCCTGGCTGCGGCCCAGCGTTTGCGCCAGCTTGTCCCAGTCCACGCCGTCCCGTGCGCCGGACAGGATGCAGGCGAAGATGTCGCCGTCCGCATCGATGATCAGCGTCGGCGCCGTCTGCGCCATCGCGATGCCGAAGTGGGCCGCGCCTTGCCGTGCCGAGCGCAGCGGCTGCTGGTGTTGCAGCACCTCGCCGCCGTGGCGGGCCGCCAGCGCGGCGAAGGCTTCCGGATTCCATTTCATCACACTCTCCCGCATCGTCACACCACCAGGATGCGCAGGCCCAGCAGCAGCATCAGCGCGCCGCCGCAGCCGTCTATCCATCGGCTCTTGCGATGCAGGCCGCGCAGGACCGGAGGATGTGAAATCAGCAGCGTCAGCAGCGCGTACCAGCCGAAATCCAGTCCCATCGCGGTGCCGGTCAGCAGCGCCTGGCCGCTGGCCGGCATGTCGGCGGTGACGAACTGGCTGAGCAGGGCGACGAACATCACCGCCAGGTGCGGGTTGGACAGCGACACGGCCAGGCCGGTGCGGGCGGCGCGCCAGGCCGAGGTCGGCGCGGCGGCGGCGGTTTCGCCGCCGGCGGCCCGCGCCGGGCGGGACGCCGCGCGCAGGCCCTGCACGCCCAGCCAGACCAGGTAGGCCGCGCCGAGGCCGGAGATGATCTTGAACAGCAGCGGATGCGCCGCCATCACCATCGCCAGCCCCTGGGCGGCGGCCAGCGCGTACAGGCCCACGCCCAGCGCGTGTCCCATCGCGGCGGCCAGGCCGCCGGCGCGTCCGCCGCGGGCGGTCTGCTGCAACACCATCGCCAGGCTGGGGCCGGGCGACATCGCGCCCAGCATGCAGACGCCGGCGAATTGCAGCCAGGTGGTCCAGGTCATAGCTTTCTCCTTGTTTGATGACAGTCCGGACAAAGTCTATGAGCTGGGCGCGGCCGGCAGAACCGCTATCGGCTGATAGCCGCTATGCGTCCCCCGCATACTTGCTGACGCCGTGGATCGAGTGGTACAGCACGTCGAAGACATGGCCGCGGAACCAGCGGTGCGCCGGGTCCTTGTCGGTCCGGCCGTGCCACAGCAGCCAGTAGCGGTAGGTGTAATCGATGAAGGGCATGGCTTTGGCGCGTACCGGGAACTGGCGCTGGAAGCGGACGGCCAGGTGTTCCGGCAGCGTCAGCAGCAGCCGGCTGCGGGAGACGATGCTCAAGGCCGACACGAAATAGGGCGTGGCGATGCGGACGCCGCGGCTCAGGCCCTGCCGGGCCAGCTGGACATCGACGAAACCGTCCTTGTCGCTGGCGGAACTGACGCGCACATGCGGCCAGGCCAGATAGTCGTCCAGCGTCAGCGCCGGCTGCCGGCGCAGCGGGTGGTCGTCGGCCATCACGCACATCGGCTTGTCCTGGCCTAGCGACTTGCCGTAGATATTGTCCGGCACCTCGTCGGCGATGGTGGAAATCAGGTCTGCCGTTCCGTCCGACAGCATGTCGAAACGGCCCGCCTGCCAGGGCAGGAAGCGCAGGCCCATCGCCGGCGCCTGCGGCAGCACCCGGTCCAGGATGTCCGGCAGCATGTATTCGGCCAGATAGTCGGAGCCGGCGAAGGAGAATTCCCGCTCGCAGGCGGACGGGTCGAATTGCGGCGGCTGGTACAGCTGCTCCACCTGCTCCAGCACCGTCTTCAGCCCCAGACGCAGTTCCTCGGCCCGTTCGGTCAGCACGAAACGCTGCCCCTCGCGCAGCAGCAGCGGGTCTTTGAACTGCGCGCGCAACTGCACCAGGTGGCGGCTCATCGCCGACTGGGTCAGGCCCAGCCTGGCGGCCGAATGAGTCAGGTTCCGCGTTTCCAGCAGCGCTTCCAGCGAACGCAGCAGGTTCAGATTCAGGGGGAGGGACATGGGCGCATCCATTGCTTGCGGGAAACCCGCGGCCGGTTCGAATCCATCGATTGTCGATCGGGAACGGAATTTATGGAACCCTTGCGCGGACGCGCGGCGTTGATGGCCAGGAGCGGAGATGGCGGGGAGGGAGATGTCCGGAACGGGCCCGGACGGGGAGAGCCTTCGCTGGAGAGCCGGCCCGGACCGCGGTGAAGCGGTCCGGGCCGCGCGCTCAGACGCGTTCCAGAATCAGCGCCAGGCCTTGGCCCACGCCGACGCACATCGTGCACAGCGCGTAGCGCTTGCCGCTGGCCTGCAGCTGCGCGACGGCGGTCAGCGCCAGCCGGCTGCCGCTCATGCCCAGCGGGTGGCCCAGCGCGATGGCGCCGCCGTTCGGGTTCACCCGTTCGCAATCGTCGGGCAGGCCCAGCGCGCGGGTGACCGCCAGCGCCTGGGCGGCGAAGGCCTCGTTCAACTCGATCACGTCGATGTCGTCCATGCTCAGGCCGGCCTTGTCGAGCGCCTTGCGGCTGGCTTCTATCGGCCCGGCGCCCATCACGCGCGGTGCGATGCCGGAGCTGGCCGACGCCACCACCCGCGCGCGCGGGCGCAGGCCATGGCGTTGCGCCGCCTCGGCCGAGGCGATGATCATCGCCGCCGCGCCGTCGTTGACGCCGGAGGCGTTGCCGGCGGTGATGCTGGAGTCCGGGCCGAACAGCGCCTTCAGCTTGGCCAGCTCTTCCGGCGAAGTCTGGCGCGGGTGCTCGTCGCGGTCGACGATCAACGGATCCTGCTTGCGGCGCGGAATCGACACCGGAATGATCTCGCCGTCGAAGAAGCCGGTTTCCAGCGCGGCGAAATAACGCTGCTGGCTGCGCAGCGCGAACGCGTCCTGGTCCTGGCGATTGACGCCGTATTCGCGCGCCACGTTTTCCGCCGTGGCCGGCATGGTGTCCACGCCGTATTGGCTCTCCATGGCCGGATTGACGAAACGCCAGCCTATGGTGGTGTCGTGGACCTGCAGGTCGCGGCCGAAGGCCTTGTCCGATTTCGGCATCACGAACGGCGCGCGCGACATCGACTCCACGCCGCCGGCGATCAAGAGCTCGGCCTCGCCGGACTTGATGCTACGGGCGGCCAGCGCCACCGCGTCCAGGCCGGACGCGCACAGGCGGTTCACCGTCAGGCCCGGGGTTTCCACCGGGTAGCCCGCCAGCAGCAGGCCCATGCGGGCGACGTTGCGGTTGTCCTCGCCGGCCTGGTTGGCGCAGCCCAGGATCACCTCGTCGATGGCCTCCGGGTTCAGGCCGGGATTGCGTTCCAGCAGCGCGCGCAGCGGAATCGCCGCCAGATCGTCGGCGCGTACGCCGGACAGCGAGCCGCCGAAGCGGCCGATCGGCGTGCGCACGGCGTCGCAGATGAAAGCGTCGGTCATGGGGCTTCCTTTCAGTTCAGGCTGGCTTGCGGTTGCAACAGCGCGGACAGCAGATCGCGGGCGGCGTCGATCTCGTCGGCGCAGACGTGGTGAGGCATGCCCGGATAGGCGCGGAAATCGACATCGGCGCCGGCGCGGCGGAAGGCCTGGGCGGTGCTTTCGATGCGTTCCAGCGGCATCCAGCTGTCGCTGTCGCTGGTGCCGAAGAAGGCCGGAAAGTCCAGCGCCGCGGCCGGCGATTCCCAGGCCGCCTCATCGGGGCCGAACAGGCCGCCGGAGAAGGCGATCAGCCCGCCGATGGCGGCCGGACGGCGGTAGATGTATTCGGTGGCCAGGCAGGCGCCCTGGGAAAAGCCCATCAGCACGATCTGGCGGTCGGCGAAGCCGTAGCCGCGCAATTCTTCTATGGTGGCGCTGACGCAGTCCAGCGCGTGGTCCAGCGACGGCTGGTTGCTGTCCACCGGGGCCATGAAGCTGTGCGGATACCAGGTGCGGTCCTTGGCGATCGGCAGGATGTAGGCGACATCGGCCAGGCCGATGGCTTCGCCGTTCTTGTAGGCTTCCTCGGCGCTCTGGCGGCGGCCGTGCAGCAGTACCACGGCCAGCTTGGCCTGGTTCAGCGGCGCGCCGTAGATTTCCAGGCCTTGTTCTTTGTGCGGGTTCGGATCGATTGCGCTCATGACATCAGTCCTTGATGAAGGGTGTTAGTGAATGCCCAGAATCTGTTTGGCTTCGGACGGGGAGGCGATTTCGCGGCCGACTTCGCCGGCCAGTCGGACCAGGCGCTCCACCAACTGGGTGTTGTCGCGGGCCAGCTCGCCGTAGCGGTAATAGACGTTGTCTTCCAGGCCGGTGCGCACGTGGCCGCCCAGCAGCATGGTGTGCAGATTGATCGCCAGCTGATGCTTGCCTATGCCCAGGGCCGACCACACGCTGTCCTGCGGGATGCTTTCGACGAAGTGCAGCAGGTTCTTGCAGGTGGCCGCCGCGCCGCCCTGTATGCCCATGGCGAAGCTGAAGCACAGCGGACCGGTCAGATAGCCGTCTTCCTGAAGTTTCAGCGCCTCGCCGATGATGCCCTGGTGGTAGACCTCGATTTCCGGCTTGGCCCGGTATTCGCGGATGTCCAGCGCCAGCGCGCGGGCCAGGTCCGGCGGATTGATGAAGGGCTTGCTGCCGTGGTTGACCGAGCCGCAGTTGAAGGAGGCGATGTCGGGGCGGAAGGACAGATGGTTCCAGGCCTCTTTCTTCTCCAGCTGCGGCGGCAGGTTCAGGCCGGAGGTGCTCAGGTTGATCAGGATGTCGCAGCGCTCGCGGATGAGACGGACGATTTCGCCATAGATGCCCGCGTCGTAGCTGGGCGTGCCGTCGGGATTTCGGGCATGGATGTGGACCACCGAGGCGCCGGCGTTCCAGCAGTCGTGGGCCGCCTGGGCGATCTCCTCCGGGGAGAACGGAACCGCCGGGTTTTTTTGCCGGCTGGTGATGCCGCCGTTGACGGCGGCGGTGATGATCAGTTTTTGCATGATGGGAAGGCTCGGTTAAAAAAACGGGAAAAGCGGTAGCAACGGCGGCGCTCAGGCCTTGCCGTCGGCGGGCAGGGCGTGCGGCCGTCCGGCGGCGTCCGGGCGTTTGGACACCAGGTAGATGCCGATGCCGATCAGCACGCCGCCGGCCAGCTCGTGCAGCGACAGCGAGTAGCCGAAAGCGGCGAAGGAAATCAGCGTGGCGAATAGCGGCGACAGGAACAGGAAGCCGCTGGTGCGCACCGCGCCGCCCAGTTCCAGCGCCATGAACCACAGGGCCATGGCCCCGGTGGTGGCCGGCAGCGCCAGCCACAGGAAGGCGATCAGCGCCCGGTCGCCGTGCGGCAGCGCCGGCGCTTCGCCGACGGCCCAGGCCAGCAACGCCAGGAAGGCCGAACCGATCAGCATCTGCCAGAAGGTCAGCACCCAGACGTTGATGGCGATGCGGCTGCTCTTGACCACCAGCGTCGAGGCGGCCCAGCAGGCCGCGCCGCACAGCACCAGCGCGTCGCCGGCGCCGAAACCGTCCAGCTTGTTGAGGCCTATGCACATGGCGACGCCGAAAAAGGCCAGCGCCAGGCCGACGGCAGCCAGTGGGTGGATTTTTTCTTTCAAGGCCAGCCGCGACATCAGCGCCACGATCAGCGGCGTGCACGCCATCAGGATGGCGGCCTTGGCCGGGGTGGTGCTGCGCAGGCCGATATTGAGAAAGCCCATCGATCCGGCGGTCTGCAGCAGGCCGATCAAGATCAGAATGCCCCAGGGGCGTCGCTGGGAAGCGGCATGCCGCCGATGGAGACGCTGCCACAACAGAATGGGAGCGATGCCGGCCGACGCCACCAGAAAGCGCGCCACGGCGGCCCATAGCGGCGGCATTTCCGACAGCACGATCTTGGAGGACGGGAAAGTGGAGCCGAACAGAAAGGTGGCGGCCAGAATCAGCAGCCAGTAGCGCTTGGCGTCGTAATGTTGCTTGGACATGTTTAGCCGGCCAGACATCAGTTTCGATAGCTATTTATCATATTGAAACTGTTTGGTTCGGGCTTCTCGCAACTGGACAATTCCTTCTTCAAACCGGACAGAAATGTTGCACTGCGATGAAACGGCGGGAAGGCGGGGGGAAGAGGGGGCGGAGAGACGATGAAGGGGGAGCGGGCCCGGCCGGATCGGCCGGGCCGCGGGCATCAGGAGAAGTACTGGCTGGGCGTGGTGTTCATGATGCGGCGGAACATCGAGGAGAAGGCGCCCGGCGTCTCATAGCCCAGGTCCGAGGCGATCAGGGTGACCGGCTCGCCGGCGCCCAGTCGTGGCAGCGCCGCCATCGCGCAGACCTGTTGCCGCCAGTACAGATAGGATACGCCCAGTTCCTGCTGGAACAAGCGCGCGAGTGTGCGGCTGGACGCCCCGACCATCTCCGCCCATTCGTTCAGGCCGCGCTTGTCGCCGGGGGCCGCCAGGATGGCGGAGCATACCCGCTGCAAGCGCTGGTCGTTGAGCGGCGGCAGCGGCAGGGCCGCCTCGCTGGACCACTGGATCTCGTCGATCAGCAAGTCCAGCAGCCGGCCTTCTTTTTGATCGGTCGGCGGTATGCTGCTGGTGCGCATCAGGCGGATGATGATTTCCCGCATCAACGGCGAAATGACGACGGCTTTCGGCGCATGCGGCAATTGCGCCAGATAGCGCGGGGACTGGATGTACAAGGTCCGCAGCGACACGGCGCCGCGCGCGCGCATGCTGTGTTCCGTGTCGGGGGGCATCCAGATGCCGCGTTGCGGCGGCACCAGCCACAGGCCGGCGGCGGTGGAAAGCTCCATCACGCCGGCGACGGCGAAAATCAGCTGGCCTTCCCGGTGCCGGTGCGCGCCGATCAGGTGGCCGCTGGGAAAGTCTTTGGACATGGTCCATGCCGCAACATCCGGCAGGGCGGTGTTGGATTCTATTGCCATGTGTTTTTTCTGGTTTGAGGGTAGCCCGGTGTAATGCATTTATAATACTGCGCCGAACAAAATATTCCTATGGATTAAGCGGCTGCTTGTAGATGATTCTGCCAGCGCGCCGCGGACTTGGCGTCAAACGGCAAAGAGAGGGCTGAACAGGCCGAGGCCCGTCGATGCGGCCGCGCGTCGGCGGCAGCGGGCCGTTCGCCTGTCGCGACGGCGCCGCCATGCCCTCGGATCAACGCGGCAGGCAACCCAGGCCGCGCAGCGTCGTCTCCACCGCCTCGTCCAGCGGCGTCAGCCATTCTCGCCCCTGAACCGCCAGCAGCCGGCGGTTGTCCATCCGCACCGGCCTGCGCCACAGATAGCGCATTTCCATCAGCTCGCGCAGCGTGGCGTTGAATGGCGCGATCAGCCGGATCATCCACCAGGGGAAGGCCGTCACCGTGGCGCTCAGGCCGTGCCTTTGCAGCACGCGGCGTATCGCCTGCGCCATCTCGGTGCCGTCCCCGTCCCAATGGCCGCCGAGATGAAAGGTGGCGAACGGCTCCAGCGATTCGCGCCGCGCCAGCAGATCGACGATATTGCGCGCCACGTCCGGCAGATAGGCCCATTGATGTCCGACGCCGGGCGCCGCCGGATTCTGGATGCGGCCGGGCGTCTTGCCGGGCTGGACCAGACCCTGCGAAAACCAGTTGTTGCCGGCGCGGGGGCCGAAGAAATCGCCGGCGCGGACGATCAGCGTCCGGCCGCCATCGGCCGCGTAGGCGCGCAGCCTGGCCTCCATTTCCACCCGTATCGCGCCTTTGCGCGTCAGCGGGCGCTGCGGGGCGTCCTCTGTGATGATGGGAAAGGCGTCCGGTCCGTAGTTGTACACCGTTCCCGGCAGCACGACGGTCGCGCCCTGCTGCCGCGCCGCGGCTATCGTGTTGTCCAGCATAGGCAGCACCAGCTCGGCCCAGCGCCGGTAGCCCGGCGGGTTCACCGCGTGGACGATGACCGCGCATCCCCGGGCCGCCCGTGCCACATCGTCGGGCCGCATCGCGTCGCCGCGCACCCAGGCTATGCCGTCGCGGGACTGTTCGGGCTGTTCCAGCGTGCGGACCAGGCCGCGGACACGCCAGCCCGCGTCGCGCAACTGGCGCGCCAGCTCGCCGCCGATGCCGCCCGCGGCCCCTATCACCAATATCTGTTGTTGCGTCGTCATGATCGTGCTCCTCTTCCGTTTGCGATGAGCCAATCTTATGGCGCTTCGAATCAATACGGAATTGACTAAAACAGCAGAGTATCAATACATTTATGTATGGATACGACGATAGACTGGCAGCTATACCGCTCCTTTCTCGCGGTGCTGCGCGAGGGCTCGCTGTCGGCGGCGGCGCGCGCGCTGGGCCTGGCGCAGCCCACTCTGGGCAGACACGTAGACGCGCTGGAGGCCGCGCTGGGCGTTTCGCTGTTCACCCGCTGGCAGGGCGGCTTGTTGCCGACCGACTCGGCCCGGGAGCTGAGCCGCTATGCCGAGGCGATGGCCAGCAACGCGGCGGCGCTGGAGCGCATGGCGTCCGGCCTGGGCAATGCGCCTGGCGGCGTGGTCAGAGTCACCGCCAGCGAAGTGGTGGGGGTGGAGGCGCTGCCGGCGATACTGGCCGAATTGCGTCTGAATCATCCAGGCATCGAGGTGGAGTTGGTGTTGAGCAACCGCACGCAGGACCTGCTGCAGCGCGAGGCCGATATCGCGGTGCGAATGGTGCGTCCGCAGCAGGCGCAGTTGATCGCCCGCTCGATAGGCAATATCGACATCGGCCTGCACGCGACGCCGGCCTATCTCGCGGCGCGCGGCGAGCCGGCCGCGCCGGCGCAGCTGGACGGCCACAGCCTGATAGGCTTCGACCGGCCCAGCGCCTTTGTGCGGGAGGCGGCCAAGCGGATGCCGGCCCTGAGCCGGGAGAGATTCGGCCTGCGCAGCGACAGCGACCTGGCCCAGCTCGCGCTATTGCGGGCCGGCGCCGGCATCGGCTTCTGCCAGCGGCCGTTGGCGCGGCGCTACGGCCTGAGCTGGGTGCTGCCCGAGCACTATCGCCTGTCGATGGATACCTGGGTCACCATGCACGAAGACCTGCGCCACAATCCGGCCTGCAAGGCGGTGTTCGACGCCCTGGTCGACGGCATGCGGCGTTACGCCGGCGTTTAGAGTCTGTTCAAAGTCTTTTTGTGAGCGTACCGGAGACGTTTTCTGCCGGCGCATGGCTTTGTCAAACGTCCCTTGCAGTGGGCGACACTGCCGCGGGCCGTTTTTCGTGCCCCGCATCCGGCAGAATACCGTCGATGCCGCAAAAAGATCGTAAACAGGCTCTTAGACCAGCGGCTCCGAGTTCTCGTAAAGGCGAACGAGGAGATTTCTCAACAGCTCGGCCTCCTCGATGGTGAAGCGGGTCAGCGCGACCTTTTCATAGCGTTTCGCCAGCGGCACGATTTCCCGGGTCAGATTCGCGCCTTCGTCGCTGAGCCGGAGGCGGATCGCCCTGCCGTCCTGCTCGTTTTTCTCCCGGCAGACCAGTCCCTGCCGCACCAGCCGGTCGACTATCCGCGAAAGCGTCGAGGTGTCCACGGCCGCGTGCACGACCAGTTCCGAAAGGCTCTGATGCGGCTTGTGTCCCAGCGAGGCGCAGACGCGCCATTCGTTGAGGCTGAGTCCGAACGGCTTCAGCGCCTTGGTGAAAGCCTGTCCCATCCGGGCGCCGGCCCGGGCGACGAGATACGGAACGGCTTGTTCCAGGTCATGGCTGATGGCCGGGGCAGGTGTCGACATCCGCTCGCTCGCGTCAGATATTTGAATCTACAAATTATACATGTTGGCGTTTCATTTGAAATTTCACACATGAGGCGCTTGATCGGCGCCGGCTACCGCACGTTGTTTTGCAGGACGAAGGTCGGCTCAAGCAGCCAGTGCGGCGAGTCCACCCCGGGCTTGGCGGCCGATGCGGCGTCGGCGACCCGCTCGAAGTCTCCGATCAGGCTTTTCTTGACGCCGAACACCGCATCCTCGGCGAGATAAGGGCAATCCGGCGTGAAGACATGGGTGATCACCGGCTCATGGCCGGCCGCGTCGATGATGAAGTGGATATGCGCGGCGCGATTGGGGGATCGGCCGAGGCTGGCCAGCAGCTTGCCGACCGGCCCGTCGTTCGGGATCGGGTAGTGGCGCGGCTTGATCGAGCGGAACCAGAACGCGCCGCCGGCATCGGTGACGAACTTGCCGCGCAGATTCCCGCGCGGCTGTATGCCGGTCTGCTGGACGTCGTAAAAACCGTCGTCGTTTGCCTGCCATACGTCGACGACCGCATTCGCCACCGGCTGCCCGTCGGTATCGACGACGCGCGCCCGCACGAGCAGCGGCTCGCCTTTTCCGTCCAGGCAAAGATTCGCCCCGTGTTCGAGCACCGGCGTGCCGGCGACGAAAAACGGTCCGAGTATGGTGTTCTCGGTCGCGCTGCCGGGGCGACGGTGGTTGATCGCGTCGACCAGCATCGACACGCCCAGCACATCCGACAGCAGGATGAATTCCTGCCGCCACTCGTCGCACATATGGCCGGTTTCGGTCAGGAAGCGGATGGCGGCCAGCCATTCTTCGTGCGTCGGTTCTATCTGCTTGACCGCCGCGTGCAGGTGCTCGACCACGGCGGTGACGATTTCGCGCAGGCGCGGCGAGACATCGGGGGCGATGCGCGCGTTGACCGCCAGGGCGGAACGGCGTTCGCTGAACAGCGGATAAGAGGGGGCGCGGTTTCCCATCGTTTGTACCTCCGTTGACGGTTTTTCAGTCCGCCGACGACGGCGGTTTGCCGCCAAAGGCGCGTCGCAGCAGTGCACGCAGCGGAGCGCGCTTCGGCGCGCGCGGATTCCAGCAGGGTTGTGCCAGCGCCAGATCGACGGCATGGTCGATGCCGTCCGCCGGCATGCCTATGCCTTCCAGCGAGTAGCGGTAGTGCCCATCGCTGGTCGCGAGGCCCAGGCGATGGAACGCGAGCGCCGGATCGTCGGCCCGCAGCGCCTTGCGCAGCCGGCTCCAGACCGGAGCGATGGCGGGCGCGTTGTACGCCAGCACGTGCGGCAGCAGGATGGCGTGTGTTTCGGCATGCGGCAGATCGAACGTTCCGCCTATGACGTGGCAAAGCCTGTGGTGCAGCGCCATGGCCACCGAGCCCAGGCACAGGCCGCAGAGCCAGGCGCCGTACAGCGCGTCGGCGCGGCTCTTCAGCGCGCGCTTGTCGTTCCCTAGCCGCGGCAGCGCGCGGTACAGCGCGCGTATGCCTTCCTCGGCGATCAGGCTGACGATGGGATTGCCATCCCGGGCGTACAAGGCCTCGACCGCGTGGGCGAGCGCGTTCATGCCGCTGGCGCCCGACATGCCGGCGGGCAGGTCCAGCGTCAGCTCGACATCGTAGATGACCGTTTCCGGTTGAACGGCGGCGTCGCGCAGCGTGGTCTTCAAACCGTTCCGGGTCTCGCCGAGGATATTGCTCATTTCCGAGCCGGCGTAAGTGGTCGGCAGAACGATCTGTGGCAGATCGGTGCGCAGCGCAATTGCCTTGGACAGGCCGGTGGCGCTGCCGCCGCCGATCGCGACGATGCCGTCGGCACGGCACTCCCGCGCCAGCGCCAGCGCCTCGTCGGTGACCGAGGTCGGGGTATGCATTGCGGCGCGCGGGTAAGCGCCGGCGAACAAGTGGCCGAGCCGTGCGGCCAGACGGTCCGCCTCCGCTTGATGCGCCGGGCCATGCACCAGCAAGACCCGCGACATGCCGAGACGGGCCGCCTCGTCGGCAACGCCGGTCCGGGTGCCGGCGCCGAATATCACCCTGGTCGGCACGGCGGTGTAGATGAAGGGGTGGGCTGTCGAGTGCTGCATCTGGCGGTCTCCCGTTGCGATCAAGGTTCCGCGCGACCCATCCCGGGCCTGGCGGCGCGATGTGCCGGTTGCTTCGCGGCCAGCGCCGCCAGGGCCGCGCCGATGCAGGCTATGCCTATCGACAGCAGCATGGTTCGCGGCCCGCGGTGATGTTGCTGCAGCAGGCCGCCGATATAGGGGCCGAGAATGGCCCCCAGCCGGCCGACCGCCAGCTCCATGCCGACACCGGTAGCGCGCACGCTGGTCGGGTAGGCGGCGGCGGTGAAGTTGTTGAGAACGAATTGGGCGCCGATGATGCCGAAGCCGGCGACGGCGCTGATCACGATATTGGCGATATGTCCGCTGGAGAAGAGCAGCGCGAACACCGAGGCGGAGCCGGCCAGCCACCATAGCGCCAGCCAGCCGCGGGCGAAGCCGTATTGGTCGATAAGATGGCCGCAGGCCAGGCCGCCGGCGAAGGACGCGATCTGCAGCAGTGCGCCGTAGCCGAAGCTGGCGCCGAACGTTTCGCCGCGCGCGAGCATCAGGCTCGGAATCCAGGCGGACAGGCCGAAGATGGAAAACAGGCTGAGGAAACTCGCGGTCCAGATGGCAAGCGTCAGCCGGCGGTATCCCGGCGCCAGCAGCGCCAGCATTGATGGTTTTGATTCATGTGTTGCTCGCTGGATGGACGCATGCGAGTACCATTTGGCCCGCTCTGGCCTGAGTCGGGACAGGAGGTCCCGAACGGCGGCGTCGTCGCCGCGCATCAGCAGGAACTGCGGCGATTCCGGCAGATGGCGATGCAGGACCGGCAGCAGGAGGGCCGACAGGCCGCCGACCCAGTACAGTCCCTGCCAGCCGATGACGGGGGTCAGGAACACGCCGACGACGCCGGCCATCGTCCCGCCCAGCGCCCATCCGAACGCCACGCCCCACAGTGAGAACGCGTTGGCAGTTCGACGAGGGGCGAGTTCGTTTATATAGGTGGTCGATAGCGGCAGCAGCACGCCCAGGCCCAGGCCGGTGGCTACCCGCAGCGCGCAGAACACGGTGAAGGAGTCGGCGAGCAGGGCGGTCAGCAATGAGAACACGGTAATGATCCACAAGCCGCCGAGCAGCGTGACGCGCCGGCCGAATCGATCGGCCACGCCGCCATGCAGCGCCGCGCCGAATAGAAAGCCGATCAGCCCGCTGGATACCAGCATGCCGGCCTGCTGCGGCGACAGCAGCCACGGTTCGCGGACATAGTGGATGACGTAGGCCGGGTTGAAGGTGTCGTAGCCGTCGAACAGCGTCAGCGCGGCCATGGCGGCGCCGAGTTTCCGGTGCAGCTTTCCGACGGGGGCCTCGGCCAGTTCCGCCTTCAGCTCGACGCTGGGATTTTCCATCGCGTCCGGTTCCATCGCCTGTGCTCCGCCCGGCCCGTACGCCGTTCAGGCGAGCGTCCGGCGTTCCGGCGGCGCGTCCGCCCGGTCGGCGAGCCTGAACAGCCGCGCCGCGTTGCTCCGGCCTATCTTGGCGCGGTCGTTTTCGCCTATGGCCGCGGCGTCGAACCACAGGGCCGCGTGATCGATGTTCTCGAACGGCCAGTCGGTCGAGAACAGAATGCGGTCCGCTCCGACCTCGAGGATCGCGTGGATCAGCGTCTGCGTGTGGAAGTTGCCCGAGGTGGTCAGATGGAAGTTGCTGCGAAAGTACTCCGCCAGCTTCTTCTTGGCCGGGCAGCCGGGGGGCGTCCTGGTCCAGTCGTTGTGATGATCGATGCGCCACATGCTGTACGGCAAGCCTTCGCCCATATGGCCGAGGATGATCTGCAGCGCCGGTAGTTCGTCGAACAGGCCGGAGGCCATCAGGCGCAGCGCGTGCACCGCCGTTTCCTGTCCGAAGGCCCAGGCCGGGCCGAGCAGCCACGGATGGCCGTCGTAAATGCGCGCGTCGGCCGGCAGCGGATTGCGCGGATGCAGGTAGAAAGGCACGTCGAGTGATGCGACGGCAGCCCAGAAGGGGCGGTAGCGGGGCAGATCGTAATAGAGCGGTGTCTGGCCATCCCCGTCTTGCGAGAAGCCGTTGACCAGGGCGCCGACGAAGCCTAGCTCGCTGACGCAGCGCGCCAGTTCGCGGGCGGCCAGCTCCGGCGATTGCATCGGCAGCGCGGCGAAACCGCGAAATCGGTCGGGGCGTCTGGCGATCTGATCGGCCAGGAAGTCGTTGGCGCGCCGCGCAAGCTCGCCGGCGACGCGCGCATCGGGCACAGCCTGGATCGCCGGGGCGTTCAGTGACAGGATGGACAGCGCGATGCCGTGGCGGTCCATCTCCGCGAGCCGGCGTTCCTGCATGTCGAGCAGGCGGCGTTTCAGTTCCGGCCAGCAAGGCGGAGGAACGAAGCCCGCCGAATCGGAAACGGTGTCTTCAATCGCGAAATGCTCTTCAAGCGCTATCTTTCCGTCCATGTCGAACTCCTTATCTTCCGCGAAGGGGAGCGCGCTCGCGGCCGTCCCATGAGAGGGCGATGGGATTCACGGTATTCGTTTCTCCCGTGGCGGGACGGCGGGCTGAAGCACTCGCGTCCTGGCTGGGCGGGAGGAGCGGCGACGCGGCAATTATTTGAAAAATCAAATAACTGAGCCTAGTATATATTTGCAAAATCAAGTAATCAAGAGCGAAGGCGACTCCGCTCCGCGCCGCTGCCCGACGCGCGTCGATGCATGAGCGCGGAGGATGCCGCCCTATCCGGGAGCCAGGCCATGATGGACAAGACTGTTCGCACGCCGGAGGACGCCGTGGCCGGCATTTTCGACGGCGCCACCGTGATGATCGGCGGCTTCGGCGCCGCCGGGCAGCCGGTCGAGCTGATCGACGCGCTGATTTTTGGCGGCGTCGCCGACCTCACCGTCGTCAGCAACAATGCCGGCAATGGCGAGTCGGGCCTGGCCGCGCTGCTGGGGGAGGGCCGGGTCAGGAAAATCATCTGCTCCTTCCCGCGGCAGGCCGACTCGTGGGTATTCGACGCCTTGTACCGTGCCGGCAAGATCGAGCTGGAATTGGTGCCGCAGGGCAATCTGGTTGCGCGCATCCAGGCCGCCGGCGCCGGCCTGGGCGCCGTCTTCACGCCCACCGGCCATGGCACCTTGCTGGCCGCGGGCAAGGAGACGCGCCAGATAGACGGCCGGCACTATGTGCTGGAATACCCGATCCGGGCCGACTTCGCACTGATCAAGGCGCTGCGGGGCGATCGCTGGGGCAATCTGGTCTACCGCAAGAGCGCCCGCAACTTCGGCCCCGTCATGGCCGCGGCCGCAGCCGTCACCATCGCCCAGGTCGGCGAAGTCGTGCCGCTGGGCGCCATCGATCCGGAAGCCGTCGTCACGCCGGGCATCTTCGTGCAGCGCGTGGTCGCCATCGCGGGCGCCGCAGCGAGGAGGCCGGGATGAACCGGCTTGCCCGCGACAGGATGGCCAGGCGCGTCGCCCGGGACATTCCGGAAGGCGCCTATGTCAATCTCGGCATCGGCCTGCCGACCCGGGTGGCCGACTATCTGCCGGCCGAGCGCGAGGTTGTTCTGCACAGCGAAAACGGCTTGCTCGGCATGGGGCCGGCCCCGGCGCCGGGAGACGAGGACCCGGACTTGATCAATGCCGGCAAGGAGCCGGCGACGCTGTTGGCGGGGGGCTGCTTTTTCCACCACGGCGACTCGTTCGCGATGATGCGCGGCGGCCATCTGGACATCTGCGTGCTCGGCGCTTTTCAGGTGTCGGCGGGCGGCGACCTGGCCAACTGGCATACCGGCGCGCCGGACGCGATTCCGGCGGTGGGCGGCGCGATGGACCTGGCGGTTGGCGCCAAGCGGGTGCTGGTGATGATGGAGCATCTGAACAAAAACGGGGACTGCAAGATCGTCGAACGCTGCACCTATCCGCTGACCGGCCTGGCTTGCGTCGACCGCATCTATACCGATCTGGCGGTGATGGACGTGACGCCGTGTGGCCTGGTGGTTGTTGAGATGGTAGAAGGGCTGGCCTTCGAGGAATTGCAAGGCCTGACCCCGGTGCCGCTCAAGCTGGCCGGCGATGCGGCGGTCGATTGAGGAAGCGATATGGAAGACGTCTATCTCTGCGATGCCGTCCGCACGCCGTTCGGTCGCTACGGTGGCGCCCTGGCCGGCATCCGCGCCGACGATCTCGGGGCATTGCCGATCCAGGCGTTGATGGCGCGCAACCCCGATGTCGATTGGGCGGCGCTGGACGACGTGATCTACGGCTGCGCCAATCAGGCCGGCGAAGACAACCGCAATGTGGCGCGAATGGCCAGCTTGCTGGCCGGCCTGCCGGCGACGGTGCCGGGTTGCACCATTAATCGCCTGTGCGGCTCAGGACTCGACGCGATAGGCTCGGCCGCCCGAGCCATCAAGAGCGGCGAGGTCAGTCTGTTGATCGCAGGCGGCGTAGAAAGCATGAGCCGCGCGCCGTTCGTGATGGGCAAGGCGGACGGCGCGTTCAGCCGCAATATGACGATGGAGGACAGCACGATAGGATGGCGCTTCGTCAACCCGTTGATCCGGGCGCGATACGGCGTCGACTCGATGTCGGAAACCGCGGAGAACGTGGCGGCTGAATTCCGTATCAGCCGGGAGGACCAGGACGTGTTCGCATTGCGTAGCCAACAGCGCGCCATCGCCGCGCAGCAGGACGGTCGTTTGGCGGCGGAAATCGTGCCGGTGGCCATTTCGCAGCGGGGGGGAGAGGTTGTCCTGCTCGCTCGGGACGAGCATCCGCGTCCCTCCTCGCTGGAGGCGCTGGCCAGGCTCCGGGGTGTGGTGCGCCCGGATGGCACGGTGACCGCCGGCAATGCTTCCGGCATCAACGATGGCGCCTGCGCCGTATTGCTGGCCGACGAGGCCAGCGTGGTGCGCCACCGGTTGACCCCGCGCGCCCGCGTGTTGGCGATGGCGACTGCCGGCGTGGAGCCGCGCATCATGGGCATGGGGCCGGTGCCAGCGGTGCGCAAGGTGCTGGCCAGGGCCGGGCTGTCGTTAGCGCGGATGGATCTGATCGAATTGAACGAGGCCTTCGCCGCGCAGGCGCTGGCCGTCATGCGCGAACTGGGTTTGCCGGACGACGATCCGCGCGTCAATCCGAATGGCGGAGCGATCGCGCTTGGCCATCCGCTGGGCGCTTCCGGGGCGCGGCTGGCGGCCACGGCAAGCTATCAGCTGGCGCGCGGCGGCGGGCGTTACGCGCTGTGCGCGATGTGCGTGGGCGTTGGGCAGGGCATCGCGCTGCTGATTGAGCGCGTCTGACGACGATTCGTCATCGACCCGGCATCACCGGATAGTTGGGCTTGCCGGCGCCGACGACTATGACGTTCTTGAGGCTGAAGAAAATGGCCGCTTTCCTCTTGCAAGCGGCCACGGAGTCTTTCAAAACCACTAATTTAAGAATCCTGCCACGCGCCCAGCGCTAGTTGCACTTGCACATAGGCCGCAATGGCATCGGCATGCGCCGCTAGCTCGGCACGACGCGCCTGTTGCAGGCTGGCGTGTGCCGCCAGCGCCTGGCTTTGCGGTTCCAGCCCGGCTTGGCTGCGCGCCTGGCTGTAGGTGGCGGATTGACTGGCCAAGGCTTCGGCATCTCGTGCGCTGGCCAGTTGCGCCTTGGCGGCCTGCCACTGCCTCAGGCTGGTTTCACTTTCCTGCAGTGCGTTCAGAACAGTCTGCTCGTAGTGATGCAGGGCCGCCTGGCCTTGTTGCTCGGCGCTGGCGCGACGGGCGGCGCGGCGGCCTGCATCCAGCCAATCCCAGCTGAAGGCAGGACCAAGCGCATAGCGCAGCGCGTCGGCGTTGCCCAGCAGGCCAAAAGGCGCCATCACGCCGGCTGTCAGATCCAGACTCAGGTGCGGCAGGTGGGCGCGATCCGCCAGCGCCGCCTCTCCCAATCTGCTGCGCAGCTCGGCGTCGGCACGTACCACATCCGGACGCCGCGCCAACAAATCGTGCGGGTAGGCAATCGCTGTATCGGCCGGCACCCCCGGTAATTTCGGCTCACCGCCGGCGCGCGGCGACAACAGCGGGTTGTCGCCGCATAGTACGGCGAGCGCCGCCAGCGCCGATGCGGCGGTCGCGTCATTGGCTGCCAGTTCCGCCTCGAGTTGATGACTGGCGCTGGCGGCGGCCAGGACTTCGCGCGGGTCGATCAGTCCAGCTTGCTGCCGATATTGCAGTTGGCGGTGACGCTGTCGCAACGTTGACAGCTCATCCAGCAGCAACTGGCGATTGAGCCTGGCCTGCTGCCAGCGGGTGTATTGGCGGACCACGTCGGCCTGCAGCAGCACCGTGGCGGCATGCAGGTCGGCCGCGCGGATATCGGCCTGGCGTTCGGCCACGGCAGTGGCGGTAGCGGTTCGGCCAAACAGATCGAGCTCCCAGCGCAGGCTTTGCTGCAGCACGCCGATATTTTGCGCTGGCGGACGGGACAAGCCTTGACGGTACGGGTCAACCTCAATACCTGACAGTTGCTGCCGCTGCGCCTGGCCACCCAGGCTGCCTTGCGGCAGGGCGTCCCGCGCGGCGGCATCGGCAGCGCTACGCGCTGCCCGCACGGTAGCCAGCGCCTCCTGACGCTGGTGGTTGCTCTGCATCGCCTGTTGCAGCAGGGCATCCAGCTGCGGATCATGCAAGGCCTGCCACCAGTTGGCCGTCGTTTGCCCCACGCGAATGCCGGCGGCGCTGGCTGCTGGGCTGGCGTGTGCCGCCAGTGCCTGGCTGCTGGGTGCAATCTGGCTAGGCGGCACCACCGCCGCACAGCCGCCCAGCAGCGCCAGGCTCACCCAGATAGCCTGGCGTGGGAATGACAAAACATGATTAAACATGGTGAATCCTTAGGCGGCCGGCTGGCCGATACGATAGAAACTGGCGTACAGGGCCGGAATCAGACCCAGCGTAATCAGCGTGCCCAGCGCCAGGCCGCCCATCATGACCACGGCCAGGCTGGTCCACACGACACCGCCAAACAGCAACAAGGGCAGCAGGCCGAGAATGCATACCATCTTGGTCATCACGATGGGGCGCAGACGTTTGGCTGCCGCGTCTTCGATCGCCTGCAGCGCGGGCAGACCTTCGCGCAAGGCTTCGTCAATGGCATCCAACAGCAGTACGGCGTTATTGACGATGATGCCCGCCAGCGCCAGCAGACCCAGGGTGCCGACAAAGGTGAGCGTGGTGCCGCTGATCGTCAGCGCCAAGGCGGAGCCGATCACCACGAACGGGATGCTGGCCAGCACGATAAGGCTCTTGCGCACGCTATCGAACTGCCATACGAACAGGAGGAACATCACCATGACGCAGGCCGGAAGCAGCTTGGCAATGGCGTTGTTTGCGTTAAGGTTTTCCTCGATCTCGCCGCCCAGCGTGACGTTGACCTTGCCCTCCGCGGCCAATTTGGCCATCAGCGGCGCCACGCGGTCGGCGATAGCTTGTGCCGTCAGTTGCGGATGACGCGCCAACAGCGTCACCGTGCGCTGCTGGTTGATGCGTTGGATCACGGCAGGCTGACTGGAAAGGCTAATGCGGGCCACCTGGCCCAAAGCCACTGGTCGCGCCATGCCTGGAGACTGCACCGGCAAGGTTTGCAAGCGTTCAATACTGTGGCGCAAGTCTGTGCTGCCTCGTACCACCACCGGCAGCAGGGTATCGCCTTCACGGTACTGGCTGGCAACGCTGCCGGCCAGCAAGGTATTCAGGCTTTGGGCAATATCGCGGCTGCTGAGGCCCGCCGCATGGGCGCGGGCCTGGTCTACACGTACGTCTAGCTGCAGGATAGGACGCTCAGCGTCACTGCTCAGTTGCTGCATGCCTGGAATGGCCTGCAATGCGGTGTACAGTTGCTCGGCGGCGGCCAGATGGCTGTGCCCATCGCTGCTGCTGAGACGGAACTGCGCGACGCCGGCATCGGACGATCCCATGGAGAAGCGCTTGGGTTCAAAGCGCACATCGGGAAAGCGTGCGGCCAGCTTGCGCTTCAGCGCGGCAATCGCATCATCGTGACGCACATTCGCAGCCAGTGTCAGCACCGCATAGGCGCGGTGGCCGGCAGGCGTAGGCGGATTCAGTGCCAGGATGAAGCGTGGGCCGCCATCACCCATGTAAAGCGCGTGACTTTCCAGCTCCGGAAAGGCCTTATGGTCGGCCAAGGCGCGGCTGATCGCTTCGCTGCGTGCCAGCGTGTGCGTGGTGCTGCTGTCGGGCGCAAGTTCTATGGCCATTTGCAGCTGGCGACGTTCGGAAGCCGGCATCAATTCCGTCGGCACGTGGGTAAACAGCCAGCCGGCGCCGACCAGCAACACCACCATGCTGCCGATATACGCTGTCTTGTGCCCCAGGATCCAGCGCACCTTGCCGCGATACCAGCCGGTAATGGACTCTATCGCCTGCGCGGTGCGGCTCAGCTTGGCATGCTGGTGGGCAAAGCGCTGGCACAGCAAGGGCGTAAAGGTAACGGCCAGCAACAGCGACAGCAGCAGCGCAATCGCCATCACAATACCCATGCTGCGCAGGTATTCACCGGTTTCCGTGCTGGACAGCACCAGCGGCATGAAAGTGAGAATGATGGCCAGCGACGAGACCAGCAGCGGCAAAAGCATGGTTCGGCCGGCTTCGGCTGCGGCTTCGGTACGTGACTGGCCCAGCGCCAGCCGGCGCTCCATATCCTCAGCCACCACGATGGCGTTATCCACGAACAGGCCCAGCGCAATAATGATGGCGCCGATGGAAATGATGTGCAGGTCTATGCCAAGCAGCTTCATCACCGCCAGCGTGCCCAGCACCGTGGTCGGGACAATGGCACCGACAATCAGGCCGGTGCGCAAGCCCAAGAACAGCACCACCACGCCTATCACGATCACAGTGGTTTCCATGAACACCTGGCCCACCTGCTTAAGCTGCTTGGTGACGATTTGCGCCTGGTCGGTAATCGGCGACAATTTCATGCCTGCCGGCAGACCAGCTTCCAGGCGAGCCACCTCGCCACGTAGCATGTCGGCAAAGCTGACCACGTTGCTGCCGTTTTTCATGGATACCGCAATCACCACAGCCGGGGCGCCATCGACAAAAGCGCCACCAAGAGGCGGGTCTTGCGTGTGGCGGACCACGCGCGCCACCTGGCTCAGCAACACGCTGCCATGCTCCGGCAAGGGAATCACGGTATTGCCCAACTCGGCAGGATTGGCGACATCGCCACTGACGTTCAGCGCCAGTTCGCTACTGTCAGCATCGACGAAGCCGCCTGGGGCCACGATGTTGCGGCGGGAAACCGCATCGATGACCACCGATGGCGACAGGCCACGCGCAGCTAGCGCCGGAATGTCGAGCAGGATTTGCACTTCCTCCTCACGGACGCCGTGCAGGCTCACACGCTCCACGCCCGGCACGCGTAGCAGGTTGTCGCGCAGTTGGCGTGCGCTGTCGCGCAACTCGCCAGCGCTGTAGCCGCGGCCGCTGAGGCCCAGGGTCATCACGGCCACGCGGCCGAATTCGTCATCCACCATCGGGCCGATACTGCCTTCCGGCAGTTGGCCGCGTAGCTCGGTCATGCGGTTGCGCAGCCGTTGCCAGACATCGGGCAACTTGTCGACGGACACTGTCGGGTACAGCTCGACATAGGTAAACGCCATCCCGGGACGCAAGGTTGTCCTGACACGTTTCACCTCGGGCAGGCCGAGAATGCTGATCTCAGTAGGGCGGGCGACCAGCTGCTCCATGCGCTCGGTGCTAGCGCCGGGGACAAAGCTGAGTACCGTTGCGGTACGGATGGTGACCGGAGGCTCTTCGGTGGACGGAAAGTCCAGCACTAGCCACAAGCCGGTAAGCACCAGCGCCAGTACCGCCAGAAAAGTAAAGCGGGGTCGAGCCAGCGCCGCAGCGGCCAGATTACTCATGGCTGCTCTCCTTCAGGTGGCTGGACCGGGGTGATGCGACTGCCCGGCGCAATGGCGGCACCACCGGCTACGATGACACGGTCGCCGGCTTTCAGACCATTCGCAATGCTGACACTGTCATCATGCGGCACACCCAGCTGCACGGCTACTTTCTCTACCGTCTTGCCGTCACCGGCTAGCCGCAGCACATAGCCATGCCGCGCGTCCGTGCTTGGCAGCAGCGCACGCAGCGGAATGACTGCTCCGGAAGACGATTGGGAGGGAATTTGCACCTGCCAGGTATCTCCCGGCTGCGCATCGGACGGCGCGCTGATAAATACCTGGCGCTGGCCACCGGCTCCCAGGGTGGCGGCGATGCGCAGAACCTTGCCGGCATGGCGTTGGCCTTCATGACGCAAGGACAGCGACTGGCCAACGCTCAGTTCAATACTGGCCGGCAGCCACAGTGCCAATTCACGGCCGGCGCCTTCAATGGTGAAGGCCGGGGAGCCAGGACTGACGGCCTGGCCCAGTGCCAGTGCCCGACTGCCGATGACGCCATCGACAGGCGCCCGCAGGCTGGCCTGTTGCAGCGCCCAGTTGGCCTGCTGTTGCTGGGCTTTGGCCGTGATCAGGGAGGTCGTTGCCGTTTGTAGTTCGGCGTGCAATGCGTCCAGCTCACCCGCGCTGATTGCCTGCGCCTGACGTGCAGCCTCGGTACGCGCCAGCCGCTGGCGCACTTCCTGCAGCTTGGCGCTAGCGGCCTGTTGTTCGCTGTCGGCCGCCGATTGCTGGGCACGCAGCATGGTGTTGTCCAGTGTGGCCAGCAGTTGGCCGGCACGCACAGGGTCGCCGACGTTATTAATCCGGCAGTCAAATACCGTACAGAAAGCTCATGCCGCGTAGCGGATTTTTTCATGCCGGAAGTACGACCGGATTCTGGCCGGCTGCTTCTGCAATGAGCGTAAATGGGACAGCACTTTCCCTTGAAGTTGACCGTCTGATCGAACCGGCTCACCTGCGCTCATTCTGGCCTTCAGGTCGCCGTTCAAGTATTCATCCGGGTTCAGTTCCGGTGAGTAGCTGGGCAGGAAGAACAACTCAATCGCCTTCTTGTTCTCTTCCTCCTCCAACCATGCTTGCACCAGCTTGCTGTGATGCACGCGCAAGTTGTCGAGGATCAAGAACACCTTCTTGCCGCCAGCATCACGGATCAGCCGCATCAGAAACTTGATCAGCACCCGGGCCGTCAAGGTCTCCCGGTACAGCATGAAGCGCATCTTGCCTTGGTTGGTAATGGCCGAAATCAAGTTGATGCGCGCTCTTTTCGATTGGGATAACACCAGAACTGGGGTTTGGCCTTTTGGGGCGTAGCCACGCGGAAAGTGCTCAACACTCGACACCGCCGATTCGTCGCCCCAGCTGATTTCAGCCATTTCCGCTTTGGCACGCGCGACGATAGCCGGGTATTCCTCCTTGAGCCATTTCTCGACTGCTGCCGGTCGCTGCTCATAAGCGCGTTTGAGCGGGCGCTGCGGCGTAAAGCCCCAGCGGGCCAAGTACAGACGGACAGTACGGATCGGCAGATCGATCAGAAACATCTGCTTGATTACAGCCTTGACCGCCTGAGCACTCCACAGGGCAAACCTCAGCTTCATCTGGTCTGGCGTGCGATCCACGATGTCCTGCTTGATCCGGGCTTCCTGCGCCTCGGTCAGCCGACGGCCGGTGCCTTCGGCGCGACCGCGCTTCTGTTCTTTGAATCCCTGCGCACCTAGTGCTGCCTCACGCACCACCCAGGCGGAAATGGTGGGGCGGCGCAGCCCGAGTTCTTCGGCAATACTGGCTTGAGACCGGCCTCGCTTGTACATCCGGATAGCGGTACGCCTCAGCTGCTCACGGGCGGCCAGTTCAAGCTTGCGCACATCGATTTTTTCCATGCCGGAAGTATACAATCTGTACGGATTATTACTGCCGGATTAATAGCCTGCAAGCTGCTTACACGGCCGGAGACGGCAAACGCGAGCTCGGCGCGCGACACGGCACGCACTTCGGCGATATAGCCGCCAGTCTGGCTGGCCGAGTCGGCAACCTTGACCACCAAAGCAGGGCGGGCGGCGTCCTGCTGGCTGGCGGGTGAGGGGGTGTTATTGCAGCCGGCCATGACCAGTGCTACGCAGCTCATCCACAGACTGGCCACGGGGCGATGTTCGGGAAAAAATAGGGGCACAATGGCTCTCCGGTTCAAATAAAAGCATGACCCGGCAAGAGTGCCCTGCCAGACCGGCGCAAACTGTAAAAGCCAGAGGGGACACAGCGTGAGGACAAAACAGGCCATTGGCGGTGCTATTGCGGCCAGCAGCAGACTTTCACTGTTGAAACGATAGCTTTAGGGGACAAAATAGGACAGTTATGGATCGTATTCGGCCAAGATTGTGCGCGATTGATGTAATGGATAAATATCTTATCTTGTTAATTCAAAGGCTTGGTGTGTTTTCTATGTTATGGCTCATTCATCACCCAAACTAATGAAGTGACAAATCTGGCCATCTGCGCCACGATAATGGTGTACTCACTATGGAGTTAAGGTGTGAACGTCCCCCCCTCATTTCCGCAGGCCGCAGGGCAAGACTCGCACGCGGCAAGCATTCCGCCGACCACAGCCCGCTCCCTGCTGGGACTGGTGGAGGATCGTGGCTACAGCCCGGAACGCCTGTGCCAGGGCCTGGGGATACGGTACGAAGATCTGCTATCGCATCAGTTGCTACTATCGCACCGCCAGATCAAGGTGTTGATCCTGCGGGCGCAGGAGCTCTTGGGCGAGCTGGCTTTGGGCTTGGTAGCGGGGGCGCGGGAAACGCCGGTCAGTTGGGGGGTGACAGGTCTAGTCATGCTGACCTGTGAAACGCTAGAAGAAGCAATGGAATATGCGCTCGCAAAACAGAACGAAGCCGGCACCATGGTACAGCACCAGGCTAGCATCTACGGCAGTGAAGTGCGCATGCAGTTGGTCAGCCATCGTTTCGACTGGGAAATCGAGAACTATCTGATTGACCACGCGATGTCGGGCGCCGTCGCGGTAGCACGCTATCTGTTGGGCCCGGCGTTCAAGCCGCTGCGGGTCGACCTGGTACAGGCAATGCCGGCACACCAAGCGCTATACCGCCAGTTTTACGACTGCCCGGTGCGTTTTGCGGCCGGCAGCAACTTGCTGGTCTTCGACGCGCACTGGCTGGGAGCGAGACTGCCAGGTTATGACCGCATAGCCAGCCAGATGCTGCGTCGCCAACTGGACGGCCTGTTGCAGTTGAGCCCTGGCCGCCATCAGCTAATCGAAACCGTCAGTAACCATATCCGTTACGCCAGCGTGCAAGGTGCCGACCAGCTGGCAGTGGCCAGCATGGTGAATGTCAGCCCGCGCTCCCTGCGCCGCAAGCTGGAGCAGCAGGGCACCCACTATCGGCATCTGCGCGATGCCACTCGTGGTCTGTCCCATTCCCCGTGGACACTAACTTAAGGTGGATAATCCCCACCAAGGAGCAGTGTTCATGACCAAGACCAGACGTACTTTCCCGGAGGCCCTCAAGCGCGAAGCGGTTGAGCAGGTACTTGCCGGCACCCCGTTACGGCATGTTGCCCAAGCCTTCGACATTACCGAGTCGCTGCTGGGCAAGTGGAAGCGTCAGCTCCAAGACGCCGGACCAGATGCCTTCCCTGGCCGAGGCAAACAGACCGGTGAAGCCGCCGAGCTCAAGCGACTGCGGGATGAGCTGGCCCGCGTTACCATGGAGCGCGATGTCCTAAAAAAGGCGCTTGCCATCTTCTCGCAACCCACGAAGTGAAATTCCGCGCGATTCACGCTCTGTCGGGCCGCTACCCGGTAGCCCCGATGTGCCAACTGTTTCGTGTGTCCCGCAGTGGCTACTATGCGTGGCTACACCGCCCACCTTCGGCGCGAGAGATGGCGAACCGACAACTACTGCGCGAAATCCGGCTGGTGCATGCCGAGGTCAACGGTATTTATGGCCATCGGCGTATCCATGCCGAACTTCTTGCACAGGGCTTCGTCTGCGGGCGACATCGCATCGCGGACTTGATGCGGCGAAACGGTATCAGGGTTAGAGCGCGTAAACGTTGGAGACCCGCGAGCGGTGGTCAACACCTTCTACCCGTGGCGCCCAATTTGCTGCAGCGACACTTTGCTGCTGGCGGCGACATCAATCAGCGCTGGGTGTCGGACATGACCTATATCCGAACCGGTGAAGGGTGGCTGTACTTGGCGGTGGTACTCGACCTGTACTCCCGGGCGATAGTGGGCTGGGCCATGCATCATCGAATGCAGCAAGAACTGGTGCATGCTGCCCTGACGATGGCAGTGGCGCGTCGCCAGCCTTCAGGAGAGGTAATTCTGCATTCGGACCGCGGGAGTCAGTACTGTGCCTTTGACTACCAGGCGTTGCTGAAGCGGCATGGGATAGTACCGAGCCACTCCCGCGCCGGGAACTGCTGGGATAATGCAGCGATGGAGAGCTTCTTCCGTTCACTGAAATCGGAACGTGTTTATCTGACCCACTACCGGAGCTACGAGGAGGCGCGTACAGATGTGTTTGATTACATCCGTTTTTACAATCACCAACGACGTCATTCGACCCTGGGGTATCTGACCCCGGTTGAGTTCGAACGCCGCCGCTCAGAGCTTAGCGCTTAACCCTCTGTCCATGGGGAGTGGGACAGACCACTCGTTACCAGACCGCTTGCCAGCTGCTGGATAACAGTACGTTAAGTCTTGCCGCCATTGCCGAACAGTTGGGCTATGCCGATGCGCGCTCGTTTCGGAGGGCCTTCAAGCGTTGGAGTGGCAGACTGCCAAGTGAATACCGGCGCGATAAATGATTGAATCTGTTTGATACTTTGATGGCTGTTTCGACTTCAGAAACGGATGTCATGGACGGATGAGCCAGGCCGACAATACGGTCTGCCATCAGACTTGGTGTTACTCAATTCCGATTTTGGCCGGGTGGAGTCTGTCCTAAGAGCCGCTAACAAAACCTCGCAGAGTCCCTGAGCCAAGGCGCGCCGACGCAGGCAGTACAGAGAGTACGACAAGGAGGCGCAACGCAGGATCAGGGGTTTTGTTAGCGGGTCTAAGTTATCACCGGTACAGCGAACCAACAGATGCAAGTAGTTGCTTTCCTCACCCTCCCTCCACCCGATTCCGCCCATTCGCCTTGGCCCGATACAAAGCTTCGTCTGCGCGCTGGACGATGGTTTCGTGGGTGTCGTCTTCTTCATGTGCGCTGGCCGCGCCTATGCTGACGGTGACGACGCCGGCGGCAGTGTCGGAGGCGGCGGATATCGCCAGGCGTACCCGTTCGGCCAGCTCCATGGCGCCTTCGGCGTCGGTGTCGGGCAGTAAGAGCAGAAACTCCTCGCCGCCGTAGCGGGCGGCAAAGTCGGTGGTGCGGGCCACGCCGCGCAGGGTGGTGGCAATCTGTTGCAGCACTTGGTCGCCCACCGCATGGCCATAGGTGTCGTTGACGCGCTTGAAGTGGTCAGCGTCCATCAGCAGTACCGAGTAGGGCGCATGGCTGCGATGAAAGCGTTGGTATTCCGCTGTCAGCCGTTCCGTGGCGGCCATGCGGTTGCCCAGGCCGGTCAGCGCGTCGCTGCGCGCCATATGTTCCAGTAACGTGGCGCGTTCGGCCAGTTGGCGGTTGGCTTCGCTCAGCGCTTCGGTGCGCTCTTCCACTTTTTTCTCCAGGCTGGCGTTGATGGCGGCCAGTTCGCTACGGCGCGCCAGCAGGGTGGTGGCCATCTGGCGTATCGCCTGGGACAGTTGCCGCAGTTCCCGCGAGCCTGAATCGGTATTCCATTCCACTTGTTCTTCGCCGGCGCTGATGCGTTGGGCGGTGCCAGCCAGGGTTTCCAGCGGGCGGCTGAAGGCGCTAGCCAGCCGGTACACCACCACGATCAGCAGCAGGGTGGCGATTCCTTCCGGCAGCACCAGCATTGCGAGCAGCCGGTTGAGCGCGGCCAGCGCTTGTTGTGGCGGTTGGCGTACGATCACGCGCCAGCCGGGGGAGGGGGCAGCGTCTATATTGGCGTCGGCGTAGAGATAGGCGTTGCCGTCGGGCCAGTCGCCTTGGCGGTAGCTGGCGCTGTCCAGCGGTGGCGGCATGTCGGTCTGGCCGAGATGGGCGGGCGGGAACAACGCTTGATTGTTCTGCCCGACGATGAAGACTTGCAGCGCTTCGCCGGCGGTATTGCGCGGCAGCCGTTCGGCAATCAGCGTATCCACCCAGTCCCAGGCGGTTTGAGCAGCCAGTGCGCCGCGCAGCTTGCCGGCGGCGTCGTGTAGCGGGGCAGCGAATTCGATGCGGGGAGAGGGCGAGCCGCCGCTGGCGGAGGCGATATGGCCGTCAGGCGCGATGACGCCGACCCAGGCGTAGCTGGGGCTGGCTTGCCGGAGCTGCTCCAGGCCGCTGCGCAGCGCTGGGCTGTCCAGAGGCGCGTCGATGAAGACCGGGGCCTGCGCTTGCAGCGTCAATTCGCGTCGCCGTTGCTTGAGGCCGGTGGCGAGGGACTTGGCGATGCCCTGGGCTATAGCCTGCATCACTTCACCCTTGTCTTGCCGCAGGTTCTGGTTCAACAGCGGTTCCAGGCTGGCGTAGTCTATCAGGGTGGTAATCAGAAACAGGCCGCCAATCAGCAGGCTGAGCCGTAGCCGGAAACTGTCTGGCCAGAGATAGGAAAGAAGCTTCATCTTGGTGCGGCCGATAGGGTGGTACAGCTTTATATTCGTATCTATGGGCGTGGGATTGCAAGGTTGGAGGAGGTCACAAAGCGTGTGCAGTACTTTGCCTCCCTACAAGCGCGCACCAGTTTTACTCCGCCTGGAAGTCCAGGCACACTGAATTAATGCAGTAGCGCTCGCCGGTCGGCTCCGGGCCGTCGGGGAAGACGTGGCCGAGATGGGCGTCGCAGTTCGAGCAGCGTACTTCGACGCGCACCATGCCATGGGAGTCGTCGGTGAGGCGGGTGATGTTGGCGCCGGCGGCCTCGGCCCAGAAGCTGGGCCAGCCGCAGCCGGCGTCGAACTTGGTGTCGCTGTGGAACAGCAGGGCGCCGCAGCAGACGCAGAAGTAATCGCCCTGGCGATTGTGGAAGTAGTGCTCGCCGCTGAACGGGCGCTCGGTGCCGGATTGGCGGGCGACGCGGTATTGCTCCGGGCTCAGCTGGGCGCGCCATTCGGCGTCGGTTTTCTCTATGGTCATGGCGGTTTTCCTTGTGTCGTCCGGTCCGGCGGGCCGGCTGCTTGATCGTTGGTCGCCGCGCGGGCGGTTCGCTTACCGGAGACTAACACGCCGTCCCGCCTGCTGTTGCCGTCTACTGGATTTCGTCCAGCGCGCCGGACAGGTGCGACTCGTCCGCCCAGCGCCGCAGCGTCCAGTTGCCGTCCTGATGATCCAGCCAGTTCAGCGCGGCGTTGGGGATGGGGAAGTCGCGCTTGTCGGCCAGCGGCTTGGCGGTGGCGGCGCGGTACATGATGTCCAGCACGCCGCCATGGGTGACCACCAGCACGTTCTGGCCCGGGTGCAGCGCGGCGATGCTGGCCATGCCGTCCAGGATGCGCGCGCGGAAGCGGTGCAGGCTTTCGCCGCCGTCCAGGTCGTAGTCCGGGTCGCGCGTCTGATGCAGGCGGTAGACTTCGGGGATGCGGTCGGCGGCCTCGGCGTAGCTCAGGCCCTGCAGCGCGCCCATGTGGCGCTCGCGCAGCTGGGCGCTGTAGTGAGCGTCCAGTTGCAGCCGGGTCTGCAGCGGGGCCGCGGTCTGGCGGGTGCGGATCAGGTCGCTGACGTAGAGCGCGTCGAAACGGTCGCGCCCGGGCAGAAAGGCGTGGGACAGCTGGCTGGCCTGTTCCAGGCCGGTGTGGTTCAGCGGGATGTCGGTGTGGCCTTGTAGCCGGTGTTCGCGGTTCCAGTCGGTTTCGCCGTGGCGGACCAGGCAGAAACGGGTGACGGGCAGAGTCATTGTCGCCTTTCGCTATCCATTACAGGATGCCGACGCCGGACAACTCGCGCGCCAGATTGGCGGCGTAGTTGTCGGTCATGGCGCCGACGAAGTCCAGCACCTTCATATAGGCCTGGTACAGGCTGTCTCCGGTTTGAATATGGCCTTCCAGCAGGCCCATCGCCAGGTGCTCGCGCGGCGTCAGCTCCTTGCTCTCCCGGGTGACGAAGGCGTGCACCGCCGGCACCAGCGCGTTCAGTATCGTGGCGATGCAGGGGTAGGAGGCCAGTTCGGTGACCAGCTTGGTGCGGTGGCGGTACACCTTGGTGCTGGCCAGCTCTTTCGCCTGCAGCAACGCGTTCTGCACCGCCGGTTCGCATAGATTGATCAGGTCCTTGGCCGGGAATTCGCCGCGCAGCAGCGACGGATGGTGCACCATGAATTTCTCGGCCACCTCGGTCACGCAGCGGCCTATGGCCACGCCGCGCAGCGTGCCGCATTTCTGGCGGATGTCGTGCACGCCCCAGACGCGTTCGTGTTCGGAGAAGCCGGAGAACAGCGTTTCGAACTCCTTGAAATCGAGAATGCCGATCTCCACCGCGTCTTCCAGGTCCAGTATCGCGTAGCAGATGTCGTCGGCGGCCTCCATCAGATAGGACAGCGGATGGCGGCTCCATTGCAGCGGTCCCTGGCGCAGCAGGCCCAGCTCTTCGGCCACCCGCTCGAAGTAGGGCAGCTCGGTGCGGTAGAGGTTGAACTTGTCGCGCTCGTAGGCCGGCGGGGCGTCGGCTGTCCACGGGTATTTGATCAGCGTGCCCAGGGTGGCGGAGGTTAGGCGCATGCCGCCCTCGCCGTTGTACATCTCCAGCGTCGCCAGCATCCTGAGACCGTGGGCGTTGCCCTCGTAGGTCTGCACGTCGCGGATCTCGGCGTCGCTGAGCCCGGCCAGCCAACGGGCGTTGCGCTCGTCGCGGAACCAGTCGCGCAGCGCGTCCTCGCCGGTATGGCCGAACGGCGGGTTGCCGATGTCGTGCGCCAGGCAGGCCACCTGCACCACGGCGCCGATGTCGTGCGGGGTATAGCCGGCAGGCAGCAGCTCGGCGTGCTCCAGCATCACGCCGACGCGGTTGCCCAGGCTGCGGCCGACGCTGGCCACTTCCACACTGTGGGTCAGCCGGTTGTGGGTATGGTCGTGGCGCGCTAGCGGGTGCACCTGGGTCTTGCGGCCCAGCCGGCGGAAGGCGCTGGAAAACACCACGCGGTCGTGGTCGATGTGAAAATCGGTGCGTAGCCCGGAGCCGCCCTCCTGAGTAGCCGGCGTGCGGGTTTCCTTGACTTCGCCCTGGATGATCTTGAAGCGGCGGGTGGAGAGCAGGCTCTCCCAATTCATGGACGCGGTCATGACATGGCCTGGTGGGGGACGATGCCGACGATGATAGGGTCGGCCGCCGCAAAACAAAAGAGCCAGCGCTGGGCTGGCTCCGATGCGCTGCTGCGTTTAGCGATGGCCGGTCTGATGACCGATCACGCCGCCGACGGCCGCGCCGCCTACGGTGCCGATGGCGCTGCCGCCGGTGAGGACGGAGCCGAGCACCGCGCCGCCGACTGCGCCGATGGCGGTGTTCTGCTGACGATGGGACATATTGGCGCAACCGGACAACAAGGTGAGAGCGGCGAGTCCGGCGACGGCCAGCTTGCGGCTGGACTTGCTGGTATTCGTATTCATGTTCGGTCCTACGGGCATGTGTGGAACATGAGGGATTGGGCAAAGATCCACGGCGACAGTTCCGCTTGCTATGTTACCGATTGTTATGTTCAGCGCGGCCGGGGAGAATAAGCTTTACTGTTAATAATGTATTTAGTACATTCAGCGCTTTCCACGAGTTTGGCGCTGGCCCCGACCGCTGGGGCGCGCCGAGCGTCCGTGCGCGTGGGGACGGCGCAGTTGCCAGGGCCGCCATGCATTTCACCATTTTCGACACCCCCGTCATCCGCGACCTGTTCCGCTGTCTGTCCATCGTGCTGCTGAAATTGAGCGGCTGGAAGCTGAAGGGCGAATTCCCGTCGTTGGACAAGTACGTGATGATAGGCGCGCCGCATACCAGCAACTGGGATTTTCCGATCACGCTGGGCCTGTGCTTCGCCGCGCGGGCCAAAATCTACTGGATGGGCAAGCACACCTTGTTCAAGGGACCGATGGGGCCGGTGATGCGCTGGCTGGGCGGCATTCCGGTGGTGCGCCACCAAAACAATTCGCTGGTGCAGCAGATGGTGACGCGCTTCCAGGATAGCGAACGACTGGTGGTGGCGATTCCGCCGGAGGGCACGCGCAAGGCGGTGACGGAATGGAAGACCGGCTTCTACCACATCGCCTGCGGGGCGGGCGTGCCGATCGGGCTGGCTTATCTGGATTATGGCCGCAAGGAAGGCGGCTTCGGCCCGATGTTCGAGCCCACCGGCGACATCGAGGCCGACATGCCCAGGATACGCGCCTTCTATGCGGACAAGCGGGGTCGACACCCGAGCTGAGCCGGACTGGCCGGCAAGAAAAAAGCGCAGCCGAGAGCTGCGCTTTTTTTTGCGTGTCGGCGGGCAATCACTCCGGCTTGGGCGCGAACATCGCCTTCCAGCCGGCCAGGCCCAGCTTCTGCAGCGTCTCGATATTGCGCTCGTAGATGGCCTCGGCCTCCGGAAACGCTTCCACCGCGCGATCTATGCTGGCTTCGCGGATCAGGTGCAGCGTCGGGTACGGAGAACGGTTGGTGTAGTTGTCGATATCGTTGACGCCGGTGCCTTCAAACTGGAACTTCGGATGGAAGCTCGCCACCTGGATCACGCCGTCCAGTTCCAGCTCGTCGACCATGGCGTCGGCGATGTCGAGGAATTCGTTGAAATCGAGGAAGCGGGTCAGCGTGCCCGGATGCACCAGCAGCGTGGTGTCGATCTCCTGCGGGTCGGTGTCGGCCAGCAGCTTCAGCTCCATGGCCAGTTCTTCGGCCAGTTGTTGCGGACTGGCGGCCTCGCTGACCTGGATGCGCACCTGGTTCTTCACGTACACCGACTTGGCGAACGGGCACAGATTGAGGCCGATCACGGCTTTCTCCACCCATTCGCGGGTGGCGGCGATCACGGTTTCATGGTTGTCGGACATTGGCGGCTTCGCTGAGGGATGGGACGGCGGCCCGGAGGGCGGAATGCAAAAAACCCGGACGAGTCCGGGTTTTCATCTTGTCGATGGTCTCGCTGGGAGATTACACCGGCTGGATGTTGGAGGCTTGCTTGCCTTTCGGGCCATCGACGATGTCGAAGCTCACGCGCTGGTTTTCAGCCAGGGTGCGGAAGCCTTTGGCGTTGATCTGGGAGAAGTGAGCAAATACGTCGTCGCCGCCTTCGTCCGGGGTGATGAAGCCAAAACCTTTGGAGTCGTTAAACCACTTAACGGTACCGGTTGCCATTTTGTTAAATCCTCAAAACGAGCAGTTGAATAAAAGGCACGAAGATCAAGGGAAATGGCGACTGAGGTACGGCCTATGCCACTACGACAACTACACATCCACAACTTGAGCATCCTGCGGGAGGCATAGTGCCTCTAGTTTCGGCTCATGGCAAGCGTTTTCTGTAGGAATTGGCTGTTTTTACGAATCCTTAATACCTTTGGACAGGACATTCACATTTTAGGGCTTGGAGATCGAATACGCGCGGGATGGCGCCTCAACGGCGTGCGGACGACTGCTGGTTGCATATACTGGGAGCATGGCAAGCCGACGGAGAACGCAACCATGCTTACGCAGTCGATAGTGCCGGAAATCATAGATCCGATGGGATTCCAGGATTTCCGCGACGCGGTGTCTGATTATGCGCCGCAACTGGAGCAGTTGGTATGCCATATGGGGGATGGCGGCGGCGACACCGAAAAGGTCGCCCAGCTGTTTCGCATCCTGCACAGCATCAAGGGCGACGCCAGCCTGTGCCAGGTGTTTTTCGTCGAACCCTACGCCCATGCGCTGGAAACCTTGCTGGATCGAATCCGCAAGAAGGAGCTGAGCTACCAGGAAGTGATCGGCGATGTGCTGTTGCTGGTGCTGGACCGGCTGGTGCTGGTGCTGGACGCGCTGGCCTATGGCGAACCGCTGGACGATCTGCAGTTGGATTCGTTGCGGACGGCGCTGGAAAAACTGCCGGACTTGCCGGCCGACGAAGTGCCGTCGGCCTGTGCCCGGCTGGTGGCGAGGATGATGGGCACGTCGGCGGCGCCGGCGGCGCCGCCAGTCGGCTCGGCGCAGGGGCTGGGGGGGCATCGTTTCGCCGACCTGCAGTTCTTCCGTACGCTGGCGATGCAGCTGGAATACCGGCTGCCGGCCTTCGGCGGGCGCACCGAGCGCAATCTGGCGCTGGCGTTGGACATCAACCGGCTGGCGGAGCGGCCGGTCAACGTCGATCAGCTGGCCGCCGCGGTGTATATGCACGATATCGGCATGATGCTGCTGCCGGAGGCGCTGTGGCTGCGCGCCGGCCGGCTGGGCGACGAGGAGCGGCGCCAGATGGCCGCGCATCCGGGTTGGGCCGGCGGATTGCTGGCGCGGATGCCGGGTTGGGAGGAGGCAGCGCGCATGGTGTTGCAGCACCACGAGACGCAGGACGGCGGCGGTTATCCGGACGGCCTGCGCAGCGAGGCGATCTGCGACGGCGCCTGCGTGCTGGCGCTGGTCGACGCTTTCGAGGCGGTGACGCTGAAGCACGCGCAACAGGGCCAGCGCCGCTCGATGCTGCGCGCGGTGGCGGAACTGAACGCCTCGGAGCGCCAGTTCCATCCGGAGTGGCTGCAGTTGTTCAATCAGGTGGCGCGGGCCCGGCTGGAGGTGAGGGAAATGGTGGGCGGCCGTTGAACGGCCACCCGCGCTCAGCGCGCGCCGTGGCGGGCGAACCAGTCCAGCATCTTCTGCCAGGCGTCTACGGCGTCACGCGCGTTGTAGCTCGGACGGTAGTCGGCGTTGAAGCCGTGGCCGGCGTCCGGATAGATCAGGATGTCGTCGTCGCCGCCGGCCTTGTGCAGCGCCGCCTTCATCTTTTCCAGCGAGGCCAGCGGAATGCTCTGGTCTTGCGCGCCATACAGGCCCAGCACCGGAACCGTCAGCTCGGCGGCGATGTCCAGCGGGTGGCGCGGCGTGATGGTGTTGACCGGGCCCTCCACCTTGCCGTACCAGGCCGCGGCGGCCTTCAGTTGCCGGTTGCGGGCGGCGTACAGCCAGGTCTGGCGGCCGCCCCAGCAGAAGCCGGTGACGGCGGCGCGCGCAAGATCGGCGCCGTGGGCGCCGGCCCAGCGCCAGGTGGCGTCGAGATCGCTCTGCACCTCGCTGTCCGGCACCTTGGACACCAGATCGCGAACCAGGGTGTCGATGTCGGCGATCTTGGCCGGGTCGCCGTGGCGGAAATAAAGCTCGGGCGCCACCGCCAGATAGCCTTGCTTGGCCAGCCGGCGGCACAGGTCGCGGATGTGCTCGTGCACGCCGAAGATTTCCTGGATCACGATCACCAGCGGCAACGGGCCTTCGGCCTTGGCCGGCCTGGCGTAGTAGCCGGGCATCGCGCCGCTGCCGGTGTCGATCGCGGGCGCGCCGGTCTCCAGCGACTGGCTGTCGGTGATGATGGTGCCGGCGGCGATGGGCTGCACGGCCAGGGCGAAGCCGATGCTGCCGGCGCCTGCCAGGAAGTGGCGGCGGTTCATCGCTTGGCTGCTGTCGGACATGTCGGGGATCTCCAAGTGGGTGGGGCGCGGCCTGGTGGCGGGCGCCATCTGTGCAATACTTGAATGAATCGCGAAGGCCGCGATAAGCGGGATTGAAAGATTTGCCGGTATTCCGCCGGCGCAACCTCAGCTAGTGAAATATGACGGATTCGTCTCCAAAGGTAAAACTGCCGCGCAATTTTCTACGGCCGGGCCAGCGGACGCCGGTGGACGTCTATGCCAAGAACGGCGTGCTGTTGTTGCGCAAGGGCCACTATGTGCTGACCGAGGACCAGCGCGACCGTCTGGCGCGGCTGGGCCATGGCGAAAGCGGCGAGGTGGAGGCCAGGCTGGAGCGCGAGCGGCTGGAGCGCGCGGCGCAGCGGGAAAAGGAGGTGGCGCAGCAGCGCAACAGCGCCAATCCGCTGCAGGAGATGGCCTTTTTGCTGCGCCGGGCCGAGGGCGTGCTGCAGCACGGTCTGGCGGTGCGCGATCTGCAGGCCAGCCTGCTGGACATGGTGGAAGCCTTGCTGGCCTTGAGCCGGCGCCATCCGGACGGCGTGCTGGCCAGCGTCTTCCTGTTGCCGTATCAGGACATAGGCAGCGCGCAGAGCGTCCACGTGGCGGCGGTGCTGGCGGTGCTGGGGCGCCGGCTGGCGCTGGCCGACGCCGAACTGCGGCCGGTGTTGGGGGCGGCCCTGAGCATGAATCTGGCGGTTACCGGCTTGCTGAACCAGTTGGTGGGCCAGAGCGCGCCGATGGACCTGGCGCAGCAGGAGGCGATGTTCGCGCATCCGGCGCTGGGTTCGGCGATGCTGCGCGAGGCCGGCGTGCTGGACGAGCACTGGCATCTGCTGGTGCAGCAGCAGCACGAGCAGCAGGACGGCAGCGGCTACCCGCTGGGTCTGGCCGGCGACGAGATCGACGCCGACGCGCTGCTGCTGCAGATGGTGGACCTGGTGTGCGGCTGCGTGCATCAGCCGCAGCCCCAATTGCCGGCGCTGGTGTTGGGCAGCCTGTTTCGCGGCGAGCTGGGGCATTTCCCGCCGCAGCACGTGTCGCTGCTGGTGAAGGAGATGGGCATCTATCCGCCGGGCAGCTTCGTGCGGCTGGCCAGCAACGAGGTGGCGGTGGTCACCCACCGCGGAGACAAGGCCAATACGCCCAAGGTGGCCGCGCTGCGCAAGCTGGACGGTCCGCCCTATGTCGATCCGCTGCTGCGCGACAGTCGCCAGTCGGCCTTCCAGGTGCAGGAGGCGGTGGCGGCGGCTACGGCGGCGATCAAGCCCGCCTATCTGTACAAGCTGTGGTACAAGCCCTGATCAATGGCCCGTCGCGGCCGGCGCCGCCAGCGGGCGGACCTTCACCCGGCTCAGATCCTCTACTTTCCAGACCCGGCGCATATGGCCGAAATCGCGGCGCCGCTCGTCGCCCAGCCTGACTTCCGGCAGGAAGGACATTTCCACCAGCACCTGGCCGAGATAGACGGTTTCCCCGGCGTCCAGATGGAAGGGCGCGTTCAGCGGGAATTGCCGCATCCGCAGATCGGGGCCGAACACGCCGTCGTCGCTCCAGTGGCCCCAGGCGCCGGAGACGCGGTAGTCGCCCGGCGGCAGCGTCATCAACACCAGTTTGCCCTCGACCGGCGACATGCCTTCCTCGCCGAACACGGTGTCGGTGATCAGGCTGGCGGCGTTCTGGGCGACGACCCGCCCGCCGGCGTCGCTGACGGCCAGGCCTATGGTGGCGCGGTCGGGGTCGAAGGCCTTGCCGACCAGCGAGACGATGGCGTAGGCCTGGCCCGGCGGAGGCGTCAGCGAACCGTTGAGGCGGCTGGCCATCGTGGTGCAGCCGGCCAGCAGGGTCAGACAGCAGGCGAGCAGCAGATTGCGCATGGGGCTTCCTTGTCGTCGTTTTCGATCAGTGTACGCCGCGAGCGGCGCCCGCGCGTCGATTCAGGATTCCAGATGGGGGGCGAGGAAGGCCAGCAGCCGCTGGGGCAGCCAGTCTATGCGGCCCGGGAACGGCCCGGTGGCGAAGCCGACGTGGCCGCCGTCGCTGGGGAAGTCCAGCGTTACCGCCGCCGATACCTGAGCGGCGTCCGGCAGCGCGCTTTCCGGCAGGAAGGGATCGTTGCGGGCGTTCAGCAGCAGCGTGGGACGGACGATGCGGGCGAGCTTGGGTTTGCTGCTGGCCTGGGTCCAGTAGTTGAGCGCGGTGCCGAAGCCGTGGATGGGCGCGGTGACCAGATCGTCGAACTCGATGAAGGTGCGGGCGCGGCGCAGCCGGCCGGCGTCGAACAGGTCCGGATGTCGTTGCAGCGAGGCCATCGCCTTCGGCTTCAGCGTGTCCATGAACATGCGGGTGTACAACAGTTTGCCGAGGCCGCGGTCCAGCCGGGTGCTGGCGGCCACCAGGTCCAGCGGCGCCGACACCGCGGCGGCGGCCCGGGGCAGGGCGGTCGCGCCTTCTTCCGCCAGATAGTTCAGCAGCATGCTGCCGCCCAGCGACACGCCGACGGTGGCGATGGCGGCGAAGCGGCCGGACAGCCGTTGCAGTATCCAGCGCACCTCGGCGGCGTCGCCGGCGTGGTAGGCGCGCGGCAGCGGGTTGTCGACGCCGCCGCAGCCGCGGAAATGCGATACCGCGCCGTGCCAGCCGCGCGCGGCCACCGCTTGCATCAGCGCCTTGGCGTAGTGGCTGGCGCTGCTGCCTTCCAAGCCGTGAAACAAGACCACCAGCGGCGCGCCGGGTTGGCCGTCGACGAAATCCAGCGCGATGCGGGCGCCGTCCGGCGTATCCCACAGCTCGCGGCGGTAGGGCGGGGCGTCCTGCTTGACGGCCAGCGCCGGCCAGATGGTCTGGGCGTGGCCGCCGCGCAGCCAGCGCGGGGCGCGGTAGCTCATGGCGCCGGCTTGATGGCGGACTTCGGGCGGAAGGCCTTGACCACCGCCTCGTCGGTTTCGATATAGGGCGCGCCTATCAGGTCCAGGCAATAGGGCACGGCGGCGAAGATGCCCGGCGTCTCCACCTTGCCGTCGGCGCCGCGCAGGCCTTCCAGCGTTTCCTGTATCGCCTTGGGCTGGCCCGGCAGATTGAGGATCAGGCTCTGCTTGCGGATCACGCCGACCTGGCGGGACAGGATGGCGGTGGGGACGAAGCGCAGGCTGATCTGGCGCATCTGCTCGCCGAAGCCGGGCATCACCCGGTCGGCCACCGCCAGCGTCGCGTCCGGCGTCACGTCGCGCGGCGCCGGGCCGGTGCCGCCGGTGGTCAGCACCAGCTGGCAGCCCTCGTCGTCGACCAGCGCCCTGAGCGCCGCCTCTATGCCCGGCTGCTCGTCCGGGATCAGCCTGTCCACCGTCTCGAACGGCGTGGAGACGGCGCGGGCCAGCCAGTCGCGCAGCGCCGGCAGGCCCTTGTCGTCGTAGACGCCCTGGCTCGCGCGGTCGGAAATGGAAACCAGGCCTATCTTCAGCATCACTCGCCGTCCTCTTCCTCGTCCTTTTGCCAGATGCGCGGCTTGCCCGGCTCGGGGATCTGTTCCTTGATCAGCTGGTACAGCTGGCGGAAGGCCTTCGGCGGCTTGTTGTCCTGCTTTTCCTTGCGCGACTGGCGCACCAGCGAATGCAGCTGCTTGGGGTCGGTCTCGGGGAAGCTTTGCAGGAACAGCGGCTGGTTGGCGTCGTCGGCCATCAGCTTGTCGCGCCAGCGCTCCAGCAGCTTCTGCCAGGCGATGTGCTCGGAAGATTCGCCCTTGAGGATCTGCAGGTACTGCTGGATGGGCTCGGGATCGATATTGCGCATCAGTTTGCCGATGTACTGCAGCTGGCGGCGGATGGCGCCGTGGGCGGTCAGGCGCTTGTGTTCCAGCAGCGCGGACAGCAAATCCTCCGGCAGCGCCATTTTCTTCAGCGTATCCTTGGACAGCTCGACCAGTTCGCTACCCAGATCCTGCAGCGCATCCATGTCGCGCTTGCGCTGGGACTTGCTGACGAAACCATCGTCGTCGTTCTGGTAGTCGGTCATTGTTGCTAGGTCTCACTCGGTTTTCAAGGCTGGTATGATACCGGAAAAGGCCGCCGGCCGTTTCCACGTTCCGAAAGATACTATGGCAGATAAGACATTCAGTTTCAGTCCCGACACCCTGGACGGCGTCGCCGCCCGAGTGCTTGAGCTGGCGCGTCAGCATGGCGCCAGCGCCGCCGAGGCCGATGTTTCCGAGGGCGTAGGCCAGACCGTCAGCGTGCGTCTGTCCGAGGTGGAGACCATAGAGTACAACCAGGACAAGGGCGTCAGCGTCACCGTCTATCTGGGACAGCGCAAAGGCCACGCCAATACCTCCGACTTCTCCGACGAGGCGCTGTCCGACACCGTGCGCGCCGCGCTGGACATCGCGCGCTACACCGCCGAGGACGACTGCGCCGGCCTGGCCGATCCGCAACTGCTGGCCGACGATCTGCCCGACCTCGACCTGTTCCATCCGTGGCAGTTGCCGGTGGAGGAGGCGATAGCGCTGGCGCGCCGTTGCGAGGACGCCGCGCGCGCGGTCGACGCCCGCATCCGCAACTCCGAAGGCGCCAGCGTGTCGGTGCAGGCCAACCAGTTCGTCTACGCCAACAGCAACGGTTTCAGCGGCGGTTTCGCCAGCAGCCGCCACAGCCTGTCGGCCGCGGTGGTGGCCGAGGCCGACGGCGCGATGCAGCGCGACTACTGGTATACCGCCGCCCGTCACCGCGACGATCTGGTCGCGGTGGAGGAGGTCGGCCGTCTGGCCGGCGAGCGGACGGTGAGGCGGCTGGGCTCGCGCCGCGTCAAGACCGGCCAGTATCCGGTGTTGTTCGAAGCGCCGGTGGCGATGTCGCTGCTGGGCCATCTGACCGCCGCCGTCAGCGGCGGCAGCCTGTACCGCAAGTCTTCCTTCCTGCTCGACTCGCTGGGCAAGCCGGTGATGGCCGATCTGGTGACGATAGACGAGGATCCGCTGCTGCTGCGCGGCCTGGCCAGCGGCGCCTTCGACAACGAGGGGGTGGCGACGCAGTCGCGCCGGCTGGTCGACGGCGGCGTGCTGCAGGGCTATCTGCTCGGCAGCTATTCGGCGCGCAAGCTGGGCATGCAGACCACCGGCAACGCCGGCGGCGCGCACAATCTGGTGGTCCACTCCACCGGAGAAAGCTTCGCCGAGCTGTTGGCGCAGATGGGCACCGGCCTGCTGGTGACCGAGCTGCTGGGCCAGGGCGTCAACACCGTCACCGGCGACTACTCGCGCGGCGCGGCCGGCTTCTGGGTCGAGAACGGCGTGATCGCCTATCCGGTCGAGGAAATCACCGTCGCGGGCAATCTGCGCGAGATGTTCCTCAATATCGAGGCCATCGGCACCGATGTGCTGGACCGCGGCGGCCGCCGCATGGGCTCGGTGCTGATCGGTTCCATGATGGTGGCCGGCGGCGAGTGAGCGGCAGCCTGTTCGCGCCGGACGACGGCCCCTGGGCCGAGCGGCTGGCGGCCGGCACCGTGCTGTTGCACGGCTGGGCCTGCGCCGACGACGCGCGCCTGCTCGCGGCGGTGGACGAGGTGGCGCGGCGCTCGCCGCCGCGTTCCATGGCCACGCCGGGCGGGCAGGCGATGTCGGTGACCACCACCAGCTGCGGCGACTGGGGCTGGGTGTCCGACCGCCGCGGCTACCGCTATTCCGCCGTCGATCCCGACAGCGGCGAGGCCTGGCCGGCGATGCCGGCCGCGCTGAGGGCGCTGGCCCGGGGCGCGGCGGAGGCGGCCGGCTTTCCAGGTTTCGATCCCGACGCCTGTCTGATCAACTGCTATCTGCCCGGCGCCCGGATGGGTCTGCACCAGGACAAGGACGAGCGCGACTTCTCCGCGCCCATCGTGTCGGTGTCGCTGGGCTTGCCGGCGGTGTTCCTGCTTGGCGGGACGCGCCGCGCCGATCCGGCCGCCGCGATGCTGCTGCGGCATGGCGACGTGCTGGTGTGGGGCGGTCCGGACCGGATGCGCTTCCACGGCGTGCGGCCGGTCAAGCCGGGCGAGCATCCGCTGCTGGGCGGACGCCGCGTCAACCTCACTTTTCGCAAGGCTCGCTGACGATGTCCGTTCTTGATTGCACCATTCCGCTGCCGGCGGGCTTCCGGCCGCAGGACATCCTGGCCTTTCATCGCCGCGACGGCGAGCGGCTGGCCGAGCGGGTCGACGACGACGGCCTGAAGAAGGGACTGTTGTGGCGGGGCCTGCCGGCCAGTCTCGACCTGCGTTTCCGGCCCGGCCTCGCCGCGCTGCGGCTGGAAGTCGACGGCGCGGCGGGGGAGGCCGGCGAACTGCGGGACATGGGCCGGCGCATGCTGGGCCTGAACCAGCCGGTGGACGCGTTCGAGAGCCGGTATCGCGGCCATCCGGCGCTCGGCGGCTTGATCGCCGCGCGCGCCGGCCTCAGGGTGCCGCAGACGGCCACGCCGTTCGAGGCGCTGGCCTGGGCCATCACCGGCCAGCAGATCAGCGTGGCGGCGGCCGTGACGATACGGCGGCGCATGCTGGCGCTATGCGATTGCCGCCATTCCTCCGGCCTGCTGTGCCACCCAGACGCGGCGAGGCTGGCGGCGTTGACGGCGGATCAGCTGGGCGAGGCCGGTTTCTCGCGCGCCAAGAGCCGGGCGCTGCTGGCGCTGAGCCAGGGCGCGGCCGACGGCTCGCTGCCGCTGGACGGCTGGCTGGACGGCACGCCGGCTGACGAGATCTCCGAGCGCCTGCTGGCGGTGCCCGGCATCGGACCGTGGACGGTAAGCTACGCGCTGCTGCGCGGCTACGGCTGGCTGGATGGTTCGCTGCACGGCGACGTGGCGGTGCGCAAGGCGCTGGGCATGGTGCTGGGCATGGCCGACAAGCCCGACCAGCGGCAGGCGGAGGCCTGGTTGAGCGCGTTCTCGCCGTGGCGCGCGCTGGTGGCCGCGCATTTGTGGGCCCTGTTGCAGGCGGGGGGATTCTGAGAACCGGCCCCGGCAGCGGCCCGGCGCGCGCGAAAACGCGCTAAACCGGCGTCGGCGCTTGCCGTCGCTTCGTCTTTTTGACTATGCCTAAATAGAACTGACAAGGCGATAAGAAAGAGACGAGCATGGGCAGACCGAGCAGAATCGGTTTGGTGTTGTCGGGCGGGGGGGGCCGCGCCGCCTACCAGGTGGGGGTGTTGCTGGGCATCGCCCGATTGTTGCCCGATCCCAGGCACAATCCCTTTCCCATCATTTGCGGCACCTCGGCCGGCGCGATCAACGCGGTGGCGCTGGCTTCCGGCGCCGAGAACTACGAGCTGGCGGTCAACACGCTGGCGCGGGTGTGGAAGCAGCTGCACATCCGCGACGTCTACGACGTCAGCTTCGGCTACTTCGCCAAGACCTTCCTGCACTTCGGCATTTCGCTGCTGAGCGCCGGCCATGCCTGGCCCAATCCGCAAAGCTTTCTCGACAACGCGCCGCTGCGCGAGACGCTGGGCCGCTCGATGCCGTTCGACGCCATCGAGCCGGCGATAGAAAGCGGCGCGCTGCAGGCGCTGGCGCTGACCGCGTCCTGCTACACCACCGGCATGTCGGTGACTTTCTTCCAGGGGCAGGAGCAATTGGGCGAGTGGGAGCGCTATCAGCGGCTGGGGATACGCGAGCGTATCGGCCTGGACCATCTGATGGCCACCGCGGCGATACCGTTGATCTTCCCGTCGGTACGGATAGGCGAGAAGTTCTATTGCGACGGCGCGGTGCGCCAGCTGTCGCCGTTGTCGCCGGCGCTGCATCTGGGCGCGGAAAAGCTGTTCGTCGTCGGGCTGGCCAGCCAGCGGCCGGACCTGATAGAACGGCGCAATACCGGCGCCTATCCGATGCCGGCGCAGATTTTCGGCCATCTGCTCAACAGCGTGTTCATCGACAGCATGGCGGTGGACATGGAGCGGCTCAGTCGCATCAACCACACCGTGTCGCTGCTGCAGAGCAGCGAGGAGCTGGCCAGCCGGACCCTGCTGAAAAAGGTGGAGATCTTCCAGCTCAATCCCAGCAAGTCGCTGGAGGGCATCGTCTACCGCCATACCCGATTGTTCCCGCCGATACTGCGCTTCATCATGAAGGGCACCGGCGCCACCCGTCAGCGCGGCACCGCGCTGGCCACCTATCTGTTGTTCGAACCCGGCTACTGTCGCGAACTGATCGCGCTCGGTTATCGCGACACCTTGCAGCAGAAGGACGCGATCCGGGCGTTTCTGGAGCTTTGACCGCCTGTCGGCGATCTTTCGCGGCATCCGCCCCGCGACGCTTGCGAAAAGATCATCAGCAGGCTGGCGGGATTTTTGGAACTTTGCCGGCGTACTAAAATCTCAGCTTTTTCGTTTACACTGCGTTCACGCAGCACACAACCAGAAAGCCTAGGGGGATGGGTTTTAGTATGACGAACAGACAGGGGTTTTTCCTGGTGGCGGCCGCCTGCGCCACCGCCATCGCGTTCGCGCTGTACGCGCAATACCAGCTGGGGCAGGAGCCTTGCCCGCTATGCATACTGCAGCGCATCGGCGTGATGGCGGTCGGCGCGATCGCCTTGCTGGCCGCGCTGCATAATCCGGGACGCGCCGGCGCGCGCGTCTGGGGCGGTCTGACGGTGCTGGCGGCGCTGGCCGGCAGCGGCGTGTCGCTGCGCCAGCTGTGGCTGCAGAGCCTGCCGGCCGACCAGGTGCCGCAGTGCGGGCCCGGCCTGGAGTTTCTGATGGAGTCGTTCCCGCTGTGGGACGTGCTGTCCAAGGTGCTGAAGGGCAGCGGCGAGTGCGCCGAGATCCAGGGGCGCTTCCTCGGCATGACCATGCCGTTCTGGGTGGCGGCCTTCTTCGCCGGCGTGATCGTCTGGACGCTGTGGTTGGTGTCGCGCCGCCGCCGTTGAGCTCCGCTTGTCCGCTTTAACGAACCGCCGGCTCGCCGGCGGTTTTTTTACGTCCTGCGTTCGCGCGCCCGCGCCGCGCACACCCGGTTGCGGCCCTGGTCCTTGGCCAGGTACAGCGCGTGGTCGGCGTCCTCGAACAGGCTGCGCGGCGTATCGGCCAGCGGCGGCCGGGCCGCGACGCCGACGCTGCAGCTGACCTTGCCGTAGGGACTGGCGACGTGCGGCAGTTCCAGGCCGGCCAGGTAGCGACAGAATCGTTCGGCGGCGGCCATGGCCATTTCCGGCGTGCAATTCTCCAGCAAGACGCCGAACTCCTCGCCGCCCAGCCTGGCCACCATTTCGCCCTTGCGATCGAAGCAGTGGCGCAAGGCGTCGGCGGTGCGCCGCAGCACGTCGTCGCCGGCGTAGTGGCCGTAGCGGTCGTTGTAGCCCTTGAAGTTGTCGAGGTCGATGATCATCAGGGCCAGCGGCCGGCGGCGGCGCTGGTGCGCGGCCAGCGAGGAGGCGAAGGTGTCGTCGAAGCTGCGGCGGTTGGCGAGGCCGGTCAGGCCATCGGTCATCGCCAGCGCGTGCAGCCGCGTCTGGCCGGCGGCGAAGCGCAGCGCGCCGGCCATCATCAGCAGCAGCGCTGCGACGCTGCCGCCCAGCCAGACATGTCCGAGGTACAGCGCCAGCGCCGAGGCGCAGGGGATGGCCAGCGCGGCGGCGGCATAACTGCCCAGCAGCCGGTACGGCGCGGTCTGGCGCGACAGGCGCCAGTCGGCCAGCAACAGCAGCAGCGCGCCCAGCAGCGCTCTCCACAGCGGTTCCAGCGGCGTGACGCGCAGGCCTTCCATCAGGCCGTGCAGCAGGAAGGCGTTGATCTCGACGCCGGACATGCCGCGGTTGTTGGCGGAGATCGGCGTCGGGTGGTTGTCGCCGAGGCCGGTGGCCGTCGCGCCGATCAGCACGACGCGGCCGGCGAAGCTGTCGGACGACAGGTGGTTGAGCGCGTCGGAATACGACACCAACTGGTAGGGGCGCTCGCCACCGGCGAACGGCACCATCGCCGCTTCGGCGCGCACCCAGGGCTGGCCGGGCGCGGCCGGCGGCGGGATGACGCGTCGACAGCCGTCGGCGACGGAGGCGACGGCGCCGGCGAAGCTCGGATAGCGGGGCGCGCCCAGGCCGGCTTGCAGATAGACGCGGCGGATGATGCCGTCGTCGTCTTGTTCGAAGTCGGTATGGCCCAGGGCCGCCATGTTGCGGGCCAACTGCGGCAGCGGCCGGGTTTCCACCAGCCGCCGGCCTTGCAGCTCCGGAAATACCGGACCTACGACCCGGCCGTTGCGGCGGATGGCCTGCGCCAGGTGTTGGTCGGCTTCCGGCTGCGTCGACGGCTCGGCGATGGCGATGTTCAGGCCGACGGCGCGGGCGTGGTGCAGCTTGTCTAGCAGCTGGGCGTGGTAGGCGCGCGGCCACGGCCAGCGGCCCAGCTCGGCCAGGCTTTTCTCGTCGATGGCGATCACGGTGATGCCGATCTGGTCGCCGTGATCGAATCTGCTGCGGGTGAGACCGTCGTACAGCCAGAAATCCAGCCGGCCCAGCAATTGGCTGCTGATCAGCAACAAACCCAGCAGGGCCAGCAGCAGCGAGGCGAGCCGGCCGGCTCTGGGCAGTGGGGGGACGTGCATTCAACGTTATCCGGATTGCGCCCGCGCGCCGATGGTGGCGGCGCCGGAGGCCGGGTTCATGGCAAGGTCAGCGATGGGTATTGTTCTTCGGCGTGGTAGCCATCGTCGTCGTCGATGTGGATGGTGACGGCAAACCGGCCTCGCGGCAAGTCGCGCAGCAGCCACAGCGGTTGCGCGGCGGCGAAGCGGAACGGCGTGGCGGCCAGCTGCTCCAGCGGCGTCAGCTGCAGCGTGTAGCGCAGGCCGGACAGTGGATAGCGGCGGCCTGCGAGCGTGGCGGGGCGAATGTCCGGCACCATCAGCCAGCCGGTCACCTCCAGCCGCTGGACGTCGCCGTAGGGACCGAGGCGGCCATCGGCGCCGATCGACGCCGCGCGCCAGTACCAGACGCCCTGATCCGGCAGCGTCAGCTGCCACTGCGGACGCTCCAGCCGGCCGTCGTACAGCGGCTGGCGGAAGTCGGCGTCGCGGGCTACTTGCAACCAGGCGGGATGCGCCGCGTCGGCGGTGCTCCGTACTGCCAGCACGGCGCCGCGCTGCTGTTGCTCCGGCCCGGAGGCGAGCAGCAGCGGCGGCGGCGGGTAGGCGTGCAGCTGCAGCGGGCGGCTGCTGTCGAAGCCTTCCAGGCCGGCGGCATTGACGGCGCGGATGGTCAGCAGGTAGTCGCCGTTGTCGGGCAAGAGCGGATAGAACGATGGCGCGGCGCCGCTCCGTTCCTGAACCAGGGCGCCGTCGCTCGCCCGGTTCAGGGCCAGGTGGTAGCCGGCTTCGCCGGCGTCGGCGCGCCAGCGCAGCGGCGGCGGATTGAAATCGTAGCGCGGCGCCAGGCCGGCCAGACGCGGCGCCGCCGGCAGCGCTTCCGGCTGGCCGCCGTCGGACTTGCCGCGGCTGCCGAAGCCGGCCGGCACGTCGACTTCCTGTTGTCCGTCCCGCACGTTGACCTTGCCGCGCAGCACTTCGGCGGCGGTATCGTCGGCGGCGGCGCTGCGGACGCGGAACTCAGTGCCGCGCACGGTGGTGACGGCGGATGGGGTCTGGATGCTGTAGCGGCTGGGCATCAGCAGATTGGGAATCACCGAGTTGCCGGTGCTGCCCTGGTCCAGCCGGCTTTGCGAGCGGATGGCGCCGGTGCTGGGGTAGTAGGCCTGGTTTTCCAGCGTCAGCGTGGTATTGGCGTTCAGCACCAGCATCGAGCCGTCGCGAAAGCGCAGGCGCAGCATGGAGTCACGGCCGGTGCTGAAGCGGGTGCCGCTGACATAGCGTTGTCCGCGGACCAGATCGAGCGCGGCGCCGTTGCGTCCCTGCGCCGCCACCTGGCCGGACATCTCGTCCAGCGTGGCGTCGGCGGTATCCTGCTTCACCCAGGCGTAGGGGATGTTCAGCACGCTGCCGGACGATAGCCGGTATGGATTGGCGATGTGGTTCTGCGCTTGCAGCTGAGGCACGTAGCCGGGGGAAAGCAGGTGCTGCGAGGCGACCGACCACAGCGTGTCGCCGGCCTGTACCCGATATTGCCAGATGGCGGAGTCGGCGGCGGGCGCGGCGCCTGCCAGTGCCAGCGGGGGGGCGAGACAGACCGCCAGCAGCATTGCCTTATTCATTGTGTAATCTCTTGATATGCAATGTATAAAGTCAGACAGTATCGATGCCATCGGCAAATTTGGCAAATTTACCGCATATGACTGCGGATGGTGTGCAACATGAGCCGAATGCATGTCTGGCCGAAGCCGGAATGCAAAAAAGCAGCCCGCAGGCTGCTTTTTTGTCGTTGGCGGAGTGGACGGGACTCGAACCCGCGACCCCCGGCGTGACAGGCCGGTATTCTAACCAACTGAACTACCACTCCGTTTTTCTGGTGGGCGGTACTGGACTCGAACCAGCGACCCCTGCCGTGTGAAGGCAGTGCTCTACCAACTGAGACTAACCGCCCGAAAACCTGGGTACTGCTTTATAACGTTGGCGGAGTGGACGGGACTCGAACCCGCGACCCCCGGCGTGACAGGCCGGTATTCTAACCAACTGAACTACCACTCCGTTTTTCTGGTGGGCGGTACTGGACTCGAACCAGCGACCCCTGCCGTGTGAAGGCAGTGCTCTACCAACTGAGACTAACCGCCCGAAAACCTGGGTACTGCTTTATGCGTTGGCGGAGTGGACGGGACTCGAACCCGCGACCCCCGGCGTGACAGGCCGGTATTCTAACCAACTGAACTACCACTCCAAACCGTAAATCTTCTGGTGGGCGTTGACGGAGTCGAACCGCCGACATTCTGCTTGTAAGGCAGACGCTCTACCAACTGAGCTAAACGCCCACGATGCTGCTTTGTCTTGTTGGCGGAGTGGACGGGACTCGAACCCGCGACCCCCGGCGTGACAGGCCGGTATTCTAACCAACTGAACTACCACTCCAAACCGTAAACCTTGGTGGGCGTTGACGGAGTCGAACCGCCGACATTCTGCTTGTAAGGCAGACGCTCTACCAACTGAGCTAAACGCCCTTCGATACTGCTGTGTCTTGTTGGCGGAGTGGACGGGACTCGAACCCGCGACCCCCGGCGTGACAGGCCGGTATTCTAACCAACTGAACTACCACTCCAAACCGTAAACCTTTGGTGGGCGTTGACGGAGTCGAACCGCCGACATTCTGCTTGTAAGGCAGACGCTCTACCAACTGAGCTAAACGCCCTTCGATACTGCTGTGTCTTGTTGGCGGAGTGGACGGGACTCGAACCCGCGACCCCCGGCGTGACAGGCCGGTATTCTAACCAACTGAACTACCACTCCAACCGTAAACCTTGGTGGGCGTTGACGGAGTCGAACCGCCGACATTCTGCTTGTAAGGCAGACGCTCTACCAACTGAGCTAAACGCCCTGAATTCGTTTCGCTGCTTGCGTTTCAGCGAGGAGGCGAATTAAAGCACAGGGCTTAAGCTTGTGCAAGTGGCGGGGAGAAGTTTTTTTGCCAAAGCCCGGGATTTCGAATATTTGCTCCAATTTTCCGTTGTTTTGCCGGCTCAACGGGTGACGGCGAGTTTGCGCCTCATGTATGATGCCGCGAATCAAGGTTTGACGGATGATGTGAAGAATGAAGCCGACCTTTCTCGATTTTGAGCAACCGATTGCCGAGCTCGAGAACAAAATTGAAGAGCTGCGTTTCGTGCAGGACGACTCGGTGTTGGATATCTCCGAGGAGATCGCACGCCTGCAGAAGAAGAGCCTGGAATTGACGAAGGCGCTGTACGCCAAGCTGTCGCCGTCGCAGATCGCGATGGTGGCGCGGCATCCGCAGCGTCCTTATACGCTGGACTATATCCAGGCTATTTTCACCGACTTTGAAGAACTGCACGGTGATCGCGCATTCGCCGACGACGCCGCCATTGTTGGCGGCCTGGCCCGTTTCAACGGCCAGTCGGTGATGGTGATCGGCCAGCAGAAAGGCCGCGACACCAAGGAAAAGATTCGCCGCAACTTCGGCATGCCGCACCCGGAAGGCTATCGCAAGGCGCTGCGCTTGATGAAGCTGGCCGAGAAGTTCGGCATCCCGGTGTTCACCTTCGTCGATACCACCGGCGCCTGGCCCGGCATCGGCGCGGAGGAACGCGGCCAGTCCGAGGCGATAGGGCGCAATCTGTATGAGATGACCCGTTTGCGGGTGCCCATCGTCATCACCGTGATCGGCGAGGGCGGTTCCGGCGGCGCGCTGGCCATCGCCGTCGGCGACAGCGTCAACATGCTGCAGTACGCGACCTATTCGGTGATTTCGCCGGAAGGCTGCGCCTCCATCCTGTGGAAGACCGCCGAGCGCGCGTCCGACGCCGCCGAGGCGCTGGGCATCACCGCGCCGCGGCTGAAGACGCTGGGTCTGATCGATCGCGTGGTCACCGAGCCGATCGGCGGCGCCCATCGCGATCACGCGCAGATGATGACGACACTGAAGCGCGTGCTGCAGGACCAATTGAAGGAAGTCCAGAGCAAGTCGCTGGACGAGCTGCTGAAGCAGCGCTTCGACCGCTTGATGAGTTATGGCCGTTTCAAGGAAGACGCCGCCTGATCCGGCGGCAAGCCGCCTGACCCTGCATTGGCCGGACCAGCTGTCCGGCCAATGTGCTTTTGAGGTCGGTCTGTCCGGCGGGCTGGACTCGGTGGCGCTGTTGGCGCTGTTGTGCGCCGAGCGCGATCGGCGGCCCGGTCTCGCGCTGTCCGCCGTCCATGTCCATCACGGCCTGAGCCCGAACGCCGACGCCTGGGCCGAGCATTGCCGACGGCTGTGCGCCGAGCTGGCCGTGCCGTTGCGCGTCGAGCGGGTGACGGTGGCGGCCGGAGGCGGGGACAGCCTGGAGGCGGCGGCGCGCGAGGCGCGTTATGCCGTCTACCGCGGCTCGAGCGCCGGCGTGATCGCGCTGGCCCATCATCTGGACGATCAGGCGGAGACGGTGCTGCTGCAGCTGCTGCGCGGCGGCGGCGTCCGCGCGCTGGCGGCGATGCCGGCGCTGCGGGAGCTGGCGGCCGGCAAGCTGTTGTGGCGGCCGCTGCTGCATGTCACGCGGGACCGGCTGCACGACTACGTCCGCGCCCGCGGACTGGCCTGGATCGACGACGAAAGCAATCTCGATACCCGCTACCGCCGCAATCTGCTGCGGCACGACATCCTGCCGCGCATCGCGCGCGCCATTCCCCATTACCGCAGCCATCTGGCGCGCGCGGCGGCCTTGCAGGCCGACGCCGCCGCCGTGCTGGACGAGGTGGCTTCGGCGGACGCCGCCGCGGCCGCCGTGGCCGACGGACTGTCCTGGCCGGCGCTGGCCGCCTTGTCGGCGCCGAGGCGGCGGCTGGCGCTGCTGCGCTGGCTGGAAACGCTGGGCTGGGCCGCGCCGGAACCGGCCGCCTTGCTGGAATTCCTGCGTCAGCTCGACGAGGCCGGCGTCGGCGCCAGTCCTCAGCTGGAGCTGGTTCAGGGTCATTTGTTGCGTTATGCCAACGTCGTGCAGGCCTGGACTAAAGTACAGTGTCATATTGGCGACAGCCGGCTCGATTGGCGGGGCGGAGAAATGCAGGAACTGCCGGAATGGGGCGGCAGCCTCGAGTGGGAGCGCAGGCCCCTGGGCCTGCCGGAATCGGCGCTGGCCGGCGGCCTGTGCCTGCGGCAGCGCCAGGGCGGAGAAAAGCTGCCGGCGCGGGTCGGCCGGCGCGAAATCAAGGACCTGCTGCGCGAGGCCGGCGTGCCGCCGCTGCTGCGGCGGCGCTGGCCCTTGCTGTGCGATGGCGGCGGCGAGCTGCTGGCGCTGCCGGGCATCGCCGTTTCCGCGGCCCGCGCCGCCGAGCCGGGCTGGTGGCCGTTGTGGCGGCCCCGGCGGCCGTGAGCCGCCGGTTCTGCCGCTAGAAGCCGCCGAAGCGGCTGCCTTGCGCGCCGCCGGCCGGCGCCGGCGGCGAGGTCGGCGCCTGGGCCGGCAGGTTTTGCCGCAGGTAGCGGATGGCCGCCTCCAGCTGGGCGTCCTCGCCGCGGAAGCTGGCCCACGGCGGATTGTCCACCTCGATGTCCGGCGTCACGCCGCGCCCCTCCACCACCCAGCTGCGCTTGCCGGCGTCGTCGACGAATTGCGGCATGCTGGCGGCGCGGGCGATGCCCTTGTCGCGCGTCTCGTTATTGTCGCTGAGCCACATGCCGGCGCCGGCGGTGCGCTCGCCTATCAGCGTGGCGATGCCCAGCCGTTGCAGGCCCAGCGCGAAGGTCTCGCCGTCCGAATAGGTGTCGCCGTCTATCAGCGCCACCACCTTGCCGCGGAAGGCGTGCGGCGGATTGGAGACGGCCGGCAGCTGGTTGCCCGGCTGCCACCATACCCAGACGCGGCGCAGCAGCTTTTCCAGCAGCCACTGGTCGATATTGCCGCCGTTGTTGCGGCGCAAGTCTATGATCAGCCCTTCGCGTTCGAACACCGGATAGTATTCGCGCGCCCAGCGCGCGGCGTCGGTCTTGCCCATCGCCTGCAGGTGCAGATAGCCGATGCGTCCCGCCGCCGCCTTCTCCACCCGCTGTCGGCGTTGTCCTTCCCAGCCCAGATAGCGCAGCTGGCGGTCGCGGCTCAGGTTGACCGGCTGGACGATGACCTGGCGGACGGCTTCGCCGCGGCCGACCTTCAGCAGAACCTGTTTGCCTGTCTGGCCCCGCAGCGCGCTGGCCAGCGCGTATTCGCTGGAGAGCGGCTGGCCGTTGATTTCGCGGATGACGTCGCCGACGCGGAGGTCGGCCTCCGGGCGCGCCAGCGGCGAGCGCTCCTCCAGCAGTTCGGCGTCGCCGCTCCAGATCGCGTCGATCCGCAGACCGCCGGCGACCGGGCTGAAGTCGGCCGCCAATTGGCCGACGTCGCCGGCCGACGCGCCGTCGCGCAGGCCGACCTGGCTGTGCTGGATGCCGATTTCGGCGATCATCTGGGCGATCACGTCGTTCAATTCCTGGCGGCTGGTCACCTTGTCCACCAGCGGCTCGAAACGACGCCGCGCCGCGTTCCAGTCGACCGCGCGCAGCGTGGCCAGATGCACGGTGTCGCGATGCATGCGCCAGGTGTCGGCGAAGATCTGCCGCCATTCTGCGCGCGGATCCAGCGGCAGCGCCCAGTCCCTCAGGCTGACGGTGTGCTTGTCCAGCTCGGTCGGCAATTTGGCGGCGGCCGGCACCACCAGCAGGCCGGGTTGGCCGGCGATTTCGCGCCGCAGCAGCAGGTGCTTGCGGTCGGCCGACAACCGGTACTCTTTGACGCCGTCGCTGAGGACCGCGGGCTTGGCCGGGGTCGGGTCCGGCGCCTCTATCGTCAGGCTCAGCAACTGCCGCTGCTCCGCTTCCGGCTTGTCGGCGCGGGTGAAGTACAGGCGCTTGGCGTCGACCTGCAGATTGTCGTAATTGCCCGGTTCCAGCGGCACCTCGTACAGCCGGCGGTTGGCGCCGGCGTCCAGTTTGACCAGCGCGGCCTTCTTGGCGGCCTTGTCGGCGCCGGCCGATTCGCCGTCCTGTTCGTCCTGTTCGTCCTTGCCGCCTTTCTCGTCGCCGGCGTTCTGGCGCGCCAGTTCGTCGCGCGGCTGGAACGGCCAGCGCGCGGCGGCGTCCAGCAGCAGGCCGTAGATCTTGGCCTGCTTGTTGAAGTAGGGGCCGGGATCGCGCTGGCCCCAGGGGCTGGACACTTCCGAGTCGAGATTGCGGTCGCTGAGGAAGTACAGCACCTTGCCGTCCGGCGAGAAGGCCGGGCTGCGGGCGTGGTAGCGGTCGCTGGACAGCGCCTGGTGCGCGCCGCTGGCATCGTCGTATAGCCACAGCCGGCTGAAATCGTTGGCGGCGTCGGCGGCGTAGGCGAGGTAGCGGCTGTCCGGCGACCAGGCGAAATCGGCGAACTCGCCCTGGTCCAGCTGGCGCAGCAGCTTCCTGGCGCCGCTGGCGGCATCCAGCCGCCACAGGCGTCGCTGGCCGTCGGCGTAGACCAGCTTTTTGCCGTCGGGGGAGAGGCTGGGTCGGTAGATCGGCGAGTCGCCGCCGCGGCTCAGCTGACGGGCGGGGCCGCCGCCGCGGGCGTCGACGCGCCAGAATTCCTGTTCGCCGCTGCTGTCGCTGGTGATCAGCAGCGATTTGCCGTCGGCGGAGAAAAGCAGTTCGCGCGCGCGCTGGCCGCTGTCGGCCAGCACGTCGGCGCGGCGCCCGGCGCCGACCGGGAACACCGATACGAAACCGCGCGCGACGACGGCGATGCGGTCGCCGTTCGGCGATACCGCCAGCGCCGACAGATAAGGCGCCGGACTGGCGATCATCCGCGGCCGCAGCTGCTCGAAGTCGGAATTGAGCCGTATCGCCGGCGCGCGGTCGACGCCGGTCTGCGGATCGAGCACGTGGATGGCGCCGGCGCGGGTATAGACGATGCGGTTGCCGGCGGCGGTGCGGGCCAGGCTGGCGCCGCGCACTTCGAAATCGCGGTAAGAAGTCAGCGGCCGGCTGTCGGCGAGCACGCCGTCGGCGGAGAGCCGCGCCTGCCACAGATTCAGCCGGCCGCCCTTGTCGCTGATGAAATAGGTCTGGTCGCCGTCGCACATCGGCTGGCGGCTGGTACCGGGGTGGCCCGGGAAGGCGGGCCTGGCCTCCCGGCCCGGCCGCCAGCTCCACAGCTGCTGCCGCTGGCCGCCGACATAGCCGACCACATTGTCCGACGGTTGCGGCTGGCGGGCGAACAGCGTAGGCCGGCCCTCGGCGTCGAGACAGGCCTCGGCCGCCTGGGCCAGCGGCAGCGGCGCGCGTCGGCCGCTGGCCGGGTCCAGCAGGTAGAGCCGGGTGTCGGGCTTGCCGCTGTAGCGGCTGCTGGCGACCAGCACCCGGCCGTCCCGGCTCCAGCCCTCGACCCGCACGCCTCGGTCGCCGTCCACCGTCAGGCGTCGGGTCGGGCCGCCGGCGGCCGGTATCAGATAGACCTCGGGCGCGCCGTCGTAACTGGCGACGAAGGCCAGCCAGCGGCCGTCGGCGGAAATCGCCGGCATGGCGGCGTCGACCGGGCCGCCGGTCAGCCGGCGCGCCACGCCGCCGTCGTAGGACACGCTCCACAACTCGCCCTCGGCGGCGAAGACGATGCCGTCCGGTCCGGCGGCGGCCTGGCGGTAATAGCCGAGCGCGCCGTCGTCCACGGCGCTGGGCGCGGAGGGCAGGGCGGCGGACGCCTGGCCGAACAGGCTCAGCGCGAACAGACAGGGCGACAGCGGAAGCGGGATGCGGCGTACCACGGCGATTCTCCGGATTGCTTGGACTGCGAACGAATGGCGATGATGCGGCAAAGCGCCATGGATGACAATGGCGTTAAAAATAAAACCGGCCGCGTCGGCGGCCGGTTTCGGCGGAGGGGCGGCGGCGAGCCGGCCGGGAGCGCTTACATGTCGACCGACAGCGTCACGGCGACGCTGCGCGGCGCGCCCAGGTTGTAGCGCACGGTGTCGGCGGCGTTGACCTTGTACGAGCTCGGAATGCGGTAGCTGGTGCTGAACAAATTGCTGAGGTTCAGCTTCAGCGTCGGATTCTTCAGCATGCCCATATTGCCGAAGCGGTAGCCGGCATCCAGGTCCACCGTCGTGTATTCCGGCACCACCTCGTCGTTGACCAGGGTGGCGAACTGCTTGCCGGTGTGCTTGACGTCGGTGCGGACATACCAGGCGCCCGGCGAGTATTGCAGCGACAGCGCGGCCATCCAGCGCGGCGTCATCGGGAAGTCGTTGCCCTGGGTCTGCAGCATGGTGTTGTTGCCGGACGGGTCCTTCCAGTTCAGATTGTTCTGGATCTCGCTGTGGTTGCTGGTGAACGAGGCGTAGGCGCTCCAGCCCTTGACCGGCACGGTGCCCAGTTCGATCTCGCCGCCCCAGGTATGCACGCCGCCGGCGTTGATGTTCACCGATTTCAGCGTCACCGGGTCATAGGAGTTGGCCTGGCGGTTGCGGAAGTCCACGTTGAACAGCGAGCCGCTGAGCGTCACGATGTCGCCCTGCCAGCGGTAGCCCAGGTCGGTATTGACCGAGGTTTCCGGCACCACGTCGTTGGTCATCACCACTTGGCCGTTGACCACCTGCACATTGCCGTTGCTGCTGCTGTAGGCGTAGTTCGGCACCGCGCGGTAGTTCTTGGTGATGTTGAAGAACACTTGCTGCTTGGGCGCCAGGTAGTAGCGCATGCCGAAGCTGGGCAGGGTTTCGCGGTAGGTCTTGTTGATCGTGTAGTCGTAGGCCGCCGCGCAGGTCTTGCTGGAGGCGCCGCAGCCGTCGTTGGCGTGGTTGGTGAACTCGCGCTTGATCTGCGGCGTGCGCAGGCCGGCGTTGATGCCGAGGCGGTCGTCCAGGAAGTTGAACGTGCCGATGGCGAACAGCTGGGTGGCGGTGCTGACGGTTTCCCAGTCGCGATACTGGTACAGACTGCCGTCTGGACGGGTGACCAGATTGGACTGCATCCACGGGTCCTGCGGGCTGCCGTCGGCGTTGGTCAGGCTCTCCGGACCGGTCTGGATGTGCTGGGCCCGCTCGTACCATACGCCGGCCTGCAGCAGGTGGTTGCCCAGGCTCTGCTCCATGGTGACGGTGATGCCGGGGCGGCGGGTGCGGGTGATGCTGCTGCCGTTGACCACGATGGTGTCCAGCGTGTCGCCGTCGCCGTTCAAGTCCTTGGCGGCCGTGTCGGTATGGGTGGACTTGTTCAGGAAGGCGCTCTCGGACTGGGTCTGCTGGCTGGTGGCGCCGCCGTAGCCGTACCAGAAGTAGGGCTGGATCTTGACGCGGGTGTCTGGACCGAGCTTCAACACGGCGTCCACCTTGGCGATCACGTTCTCGAACGGGTTTTGCTGCAGCTGGTAGTAGGCGGGGGTCGGGCCGGTTTCCTTCTGCGCGGTGCCGTTTTTCGGCGTCAGATGGCCGGGAATGAAGCTGGTGGCGTAATCGTAGCCGTAACCGGTCTGCTGCAGCTGCTGCAGCGTCGGGGTGCCGAAGGCATTGCCGATCTGGCGGTTGTACAGCACGGACGCGTTGATGTAGCCGCCGCTGAAGTCATAGCGGATGCCGGTGTCGACGTGGTCGCGCTTCATGCCGCCGGCGCCTTTCCACTTGTCGGTTTCGCTGTGCGAATAGCTGGCGAAGGCGCGGGCCTTGCCGTCGGCGAACAGGCCGGTGTCGCCGCGGATATAGGTGCGCTGCAGGCTGTTGCTGCCCAGGCTTTGGGCGAAGCGCACGCGGCGCTCCTTTTCCGGATCGCAGGTGACGAAGCTCATATTGCCGCCGCTGGCGCCCATGTGCGGCGCGTCGGTGTCGCTGGAGCCCTGGGTGACCGAGCCCTGGCACAGGTTTTCCAGGTCGACGAATTCCTGCGGATACACATTGTAGCTGCCGGAGTCGTTGACCGGCACGCCGTTGATGGTGACGCCGATCTGGTCGGAGTTGAAGCCGCGTATGGTCAGCGCGCCGCCGAACATGCCGGTGTTGTCCTGGCTGGACGCGTTGACGCCGGGCAACATATTGATGCCCTGGTAGATGTTCGAGGTCGGGCTTTGTTTCTCCAGCGCGGCCTTGCTGACGTCGCTGCGCGCGCGCGCGCCTTCCTGTTGCTGCAGCAAGCCGACTCCCAGCTTGTCGCCGGCGCCGGTGATGGTGACGGTTTCCAGCTGGGTGCTGTCCGCCAGCGCGGCCGGACTGCTCAGCGCGGCCAGGACCGCGAGCGCGACGGGGCGCAGATAGTGAGGTTGTTTCATTCTATTTTCCTGTTTTGAGCCAGATACGTGGTTTTAATGCTTTTGTCTTGTCGGGTGGGGCGGCCTGGGCGTGCTGAAAGCAAGCTGTCCGCAGGCCAGAGCGGCTATGTCGCCGTTCGGCTTGTGCAGCAGGCAGCGCTCATGTCGGGCTCGATGGAAAACGGGGAGCGGAGGCGGCTCCCGGCCCTTCTGGCGGGATGAACATATTTTGCCTTGAAAGTAATTTCGAAAGCGGCAAATCTAGTTGAACGTCATTTCATTTTCAATAAATGATCATTGCAAAAATAATAAATAAATATGTCTTTATATTAAATTTGATGCTTTTGGGGAGTGAAGTGTGTCGACTCGTGTCGACTTTTCGATCCGGGAGCGGGCATGAAGGAAAGATGCTTTTCTTTTATGCTTCAGGCATTTGCGGCCAGGCAGGCCGAAGAGGCGGGAATGGCGGAACGGGGGCGCCGGCACCGGCTTGCGGCGCGGCGTCCCCGGAGACGGGACGGAATCGTGGGAGGGGAACGGGAGGCTCAGCCGCCCAGCGGCAGCGCCTGGATGCCGGCGTCGTCCAGCAGCAGATAGCCGCCGGCATCGCCGTGCCAGTCCCGGATCACCCAGCGTTCGGCATGGTTGTCGCCGGCCTGGTGCCGGTGGTGGCCGGGGCGGTGAGTGTGGCCGTGGATCAGCGTCGGCCAATCGTGGGCGGCCAGCAGTTCCCGCACGGTGGTCTCGGTGACGTCGGAAATGGCGCTCAGGCCGTTGGCCTGCTTGTTCATTTCGCTTTGCGCGCGCGCGTGGCGGGCGATGGCGTGGCGCTCGGCCAGCGGTCTGGCCAGCATCGCTTGCTGCCACTCGGGGCTGCGGCTGACGGCGCGGAACTGCTGGTAGGCGGCATCGTCGGCGCACAGCGCGTCGCCGTGGCTGAGCAGGATGCGCCGGCCATGGGCCTCGATCAGCGTCGGGTCGTCCAGCAGCCTGGCGCCGCTGCGGGTCTCGAAGCCGGTGCCGAACAGGAAATCGCGGTTGCCGCGCATCACGAACAGCGGCGTCTCGGCGGCGAAGGCGCGCAGCGCCGCCAGCGCCTCCTCCAGATACGGCGAATCGTCGTCGTCGCCCACCCAGTATTCGAACAGGTCGCCCAGGATGTACAGCGCCGCTATCCGGCCGCGCCAGCCGGCGAGCGTGTCAAGGAACAGCCGGGTGAGCGCCGGCGTGTCGTCGGCGAGGTGCAGATCGGAAATGAAATGGATGGCCATGGCTGCGTTTGACTGGGATGAACGAAAGCCGGAGCGGGGCGCTCCGGCTGCGTGCGAGCGGCGTGCTTAGACGATTTCGGCCTTTTCCAGCACGACCGGATCGACCGGCACGTCCTGGTGCATGCCGTTGCGGCCGGTGCGGACGGTCTTGATGCGGTCGACGACTTCCTGGCCGGCGACGACCTGGCCGAACACGGCGTAACCCCAGCCCTGGCTGCTTTCCGACTTGAAGTCGAGGAAGTCGTTGTCGGAGACGTTGATGAAGAACTGCGCCGACGCGGAGTGCGGGTCCATCGTGCGGGCCATCGCGACGGTGTAGGTCTTGTTGGACAGGCCGTTGTTGGCCTCGTTCTGGATCGGATCCTGAGTCGGCTTCTGGTTCATGTCGGCGTCGAAGCCGCCGCCCTGGATCATGAAGCCGTTGATCACGCGATGGAAGACGGTGCCGTCGTAATGGCCGCTCTTCACGTATTGCTCGAAGTTGGCGGCGGTTTGCGGCGCCTTCTCGTGGTTCAGTTCCAGCGTGATTTCGCCGAAGTTGGTCGTCAGTTTGATCATGGTGTTTTCCTTAGTGCTGCAGCCGCAGGCGCGGCCTTACGGTTTGACGGTGACTTTCTGGATGACGATGGGTTCGAACGGCACGTCGTCCATGCCGTTCATGCTGCCGGTGCGCGTCTTGGCGATCCGGTTGACCACATCCATCCCCTTGGTGACCTTGCCGAACACCGCGTAGCCGGCGCCCTGCGGCGTCGACGACTTGTAGTTCAGGAAGTCGTTGCCGGCGACGTTGATGAAGAACTGGGCGGTGGCGGAATTGGGATCGGCGGTCCGCGCCATCGCGATGGTGCCGACATCGTTCTTCAGCCCGTTGCCGGCCTCGTTGGCGATGGGCGCGCGCGTCGGCTTCTGGTTGAGCTTGGTGTCGAAGCCGCCGCCCTGAATCATGAAGCCGTCGATCACGCGATGGAACACCGTGCCGTTGTAATGGCCGGCCTTGGCGTAGGCGACGAAATTGGCCACGCTCTTCGGCGCGCGGGCCTGGTCCAGCGTGATTTCGATATTGCCCTTGTTGGTGCTCATTTCCACCACCGGAGCGGCCAGCGCCAGCGCCGGCAGCATGGCCAGGGTCAGACTGCAGATCAGTTTCTTCATGATCGGGAGCGATGCCTCGCTGAGGAAGTCGGGGCTGGAATTCTAGCACAGGCCGCCGCGGCGATTGCGCCGGCGCTCGGCAGGGTCTTCGGCGTCGATCGCGCCAACTTAACGGACGCTAACGACTTTGTGTGTTTTTGTTGCGAAGCGGATGGTTCGAGTTTAGACTCCAGCGCCTAAAAAGATGCGGGCGCTATCTACTTATCATCGCCGACGCCATTGGGCGCCGGCTCCGCCCGCGCAAACAGGAAACACAATAATATGCATCCGCTTCTCCGCCCCCGCTTGCTGCCTTGCGCCGTCGCCGCGCTGTTCACCGCCGCTCCCGCCGTCCAGGCCGCCGGTTTTCAGCTGACCGAGCAGAGCGTCGCCGGACTGGGCCGCGCCTACGCCGGCGCCGGCGTCGCCGGCGACGACCTGTCCGCCGTGTTCTACAATCCGGCCGGCATGACCCTGCTGTCCGGCACCCGCGTCCAGGGTGGCGCCACCTACGCCGAAATCGACGCGCCGTTCCACGGCAGCAATACCAGCACCACGGTGAATCCGCTGACGCGCCAAGTCGTCGGCGTCAGCGCCGGCGCGGCCAACGACAACGGCCGCGCGCCGGGCGAATTCATTCCCCACGCCTATCTGACCCACCAGCTCAGCGACAAGCTGTACGCCGGCATCGGCCTGACCACGCCGTTCGGCCTCGGCGCGCGCTACAGCGACAACTGGGGCGGCCGCGACAACGGCATCTCCAGCTCCATCAAGACGCTGGACATCAATCCGTCGCTGGCCTACAAGCTGGACGAGCGCTGGAGCTTCGGCGCCGGCGTGTCGGCCCAGTACGCGAAGGCGCATCTGAAGAAGGGCGCCTACCTGCCAGGCGCTACCGGCGAGATCAAGGCCGACAGCTGGGGCTTCGGCTACAACCTGGGCGTGATGTATTCGTATGGCCCGGACAGCCGCGTCGGCCTGTCCTACCGTTCCAAGATTCATCACCAGGCCGAGGGCGACTACATCAATTCCGGCTTCCCGACCCAGGGCGCGCTGGCGCCGCTGGGCCTGAAGCTGAACGGCACCTTCGCCGGCTCGGCCGATGTGACCGCGCCGGAATCGCTGCTGTTGAGCGGCTATCACAAGCTGAACGGCAAGTTCGCCGTCGGCGCCGCAGCGCGCTGGACCCACTGGAGCCGCTTCGACCAACTGGTGATCAAGGGCAGCCCGGCCTTCGGCCCGATCGACACCACCACCCGCATCGACAACCACTGGAAGAACAGCTGGATGCTGTCGCTGGGCGGCGACTACTTCTACAACGACGCGCTGACGCTGCGCGCCGGTCTCGGCTATGAAACCACGCCGGTGCCGAACGCCCAGCACCGCAACGCGCTGATTCCGGACGCCGACCGCGTCTGGCTGAGCCTGGGCGGCAGCTACCAGATCAACAAGCAGGCCCGCGTCGACCTCGGCTACGCCTATTTGCGCGCCGTCGGCGACACCAAGATAGACAATAACTCGCAAAGCCCGTTCGGCAGCCGCAGCCGGCTGCAGGGCGAGTATTCGTCGATCACCGGCCATCTGCTCGGCCTGCAGATGCAGTACCGCTTCTGACATTCGTTTGCCGGTCCTGGAAAAGCACGGCTTCGGCCGTGCTTTTTGTTTGTCCGGATCAGATCTGGTATTCCAGGCGGTCGTCGCAATGGCGGAAGCGCCGTTGTTGCGGCTCCATGCCGAACAGCTCCATCCGGGCCAGCGGCGGCGAGTACAGGTGCAGGGTCACCAGGTCGGCGCCGTCGGGGTGCAGATTGGCCACCTGGTGGATGTCGACATGGCCGTTGATCACCAGGCTGCCGGCCGCCAGCTCGCGCGTCTCGCGCGAGGCCACCAGGCCGGCCGGCGTCTGCTCGAACACCGTCTCGGTGGCCACGCCCTCGATGATCCGCACGCCGCACAGGCTGCCGCGATGGTTGTGGATGGGGCTGCGCTGGCCGACGCGCCAGCACAGCAGCAGCAGCTCGCAGCAGTCGTCGGCATGGATGCGGTTGCGCCGGTACTGCTCGGCGCCGAATTGCCGGAACGGCAGCAGGTCGGCGGGGCAGAGGTGCAGCGAGTGGTAGAACTGGCGGATCTGTTCCAGATTCAGCGGGGTCCGGTATTGCGCCAGTTGGTCGATCGAGGCGGCCAGACTGGGGCTGAGGGCGGGCGGCGGCGGATACGGGGATGACACTTTCATCGGCTTCTCCTTCGGGACTGGGCGGGTGCGGCGGCGCCGTCCATCGGGTTCCGCGCGGGGCGGATTTTTTTCTTGGCCGACGATGCCGTTGCCGGAACGTTCGCGGCGCGGCCGGACGACGCCACGATTGCGGTATAGCCGCAGCCGGCGCGGCCCCGCACGGCAGAAATGCCAGTCAGGGCAGCGATGCCAGCGGCAGCTTCATTGTCTGCTTGATCGCATTGAGCACAATGGTTGATTTGACGCTGCGCACCAGCGACAGTTGCATCAGCTTGTTCATCACGAAGGCGGACAGCGACGGCAGGTCCGGCACGACGATGCGCAGCAGGTAGTCGGCCTCGCCGGCGGCGGCATAGCATTCCAGCACTTCCGGCAGCGCGTGGATGGATTGGGCGAAGTCCAGCAGCGCGGCCTCGTTGTGCCGCTCCAGGCTGACATTGGCGAAGGCCATCACCGTCAGGCCGACGTGCTCGGGATTCAGCGCCACCTGGTAGCCCTGGATCACCTCGTCCTGTTCCATCCGCTGGATGCGGCGTCCGATCTGCGAGGCGGACAGCGGAATGTTCTGCGCCAGCTTCTGGTGGGTGGCGCGGGCGTCCTGTTGCAGCTGCTGCAGGATCTGGAAATCGAAGCGGTCCAAGTCGATTTTGCGCATTTGATGCACCTTATGACATTTGATGCGGTAATTGTGCGAAACAAATCGAAAAATGGCAAATTATGCGGACTTTCCGCATCGGCAAGGGGCTAAACTAGAGCAAACATCCAATACCGGAGCCAGACATGAACGACCGCGCCGATTTCGTGGTGCCCGACATCACCACGCGCAAGAATGCCGGCTTGAGCCACGACCCGCGCGACTACACGCTGCCGCAGCCGCTGGACCGCTACAGCGCCGAAGATCACGCCACCTGGGCCACGCTGTACCGCCGCCAGAGCGCGCTGTTGCCGGGACGGGCCTGCGACGAGTTCCTGCAGGGGCTGGCGCGGCTGGAGGTCGATGTCGACCGGGTGCCGGACTTCGAGCGGCTGAACGAGAAGCTGATGGCCGCCACCGGCTGGCGCATCGTGGCGGTGCCGGGCCTGATCCCGGACGACGTGTTCTTCGAGCACCTGGCCAACCGCCGCTTCCCGGTCACCTGGTGGCTGCGCGAGCCGCATCAGCTCGACTATCTGCAGGAGCCGGACGTGTTCCACGACCTGTTCGGTCACGTGCCGCTATTGATCGATCCGGTGTTCGCCGACTATCTGGAGGCCTACGGCAAGGGCGGGGTGAAGGCCAAGGCGCTGGGCGCGCTGCCGATGCTGGCGCGGCTGTACTGGTACACGGTGGAGTTCGGCCTGATCCGCACCGCCGCCGGCATGCGCATCTACGGCGCCGGCATCGTGTCCAGCAAGTCGGAGTCCATCTACTGCCTGGACAGCGCCAGCCCGAACCGGGTCGGTTTCGACCTGATGCGCATCATGAACACCCGCTACCGGATCGACACCTTCCAGAAGACCTATTTCGTCATCGACAGCTTCCAGCAGCTGTTCGAGGCCACCGCGCCCGATTTCGCGCCGCTGTACCGCCAATTGTCGGAGGCGGCGCCGTGGGGGGCCGGCGACATCGCGCCGAATGACGAGGTGATCCAACTCGGCGACCGCCAGGGCTGGGGCGACAGCGACGACGTCTGAGCGGAGTCGCTCCGAAATAACAGGCCCGCCTCGCGCAAGCGAGGCGGGCTTTCCAATGGTGCGTCGCCCAACGGTGCGTCGCCCCTTTGGGGTGACGCACCCTACCGGCGAGACGCGGGGTCAGTGGGTTGCGCCGTCGGCGAGCCTGATGTCCTCGGGCCTTGTCAGCGCCACTTCCACCGCCAGTCTCAGCGCCGCCACGCAGTCGTCCAGCCGCATGCTGGGCGCGCCCGGATGCTGCGCCGCCTGCTCCGGCAGGAAGGGGATGTGGATGAAGCCGGCGCGCGGGCCGCCGTGGTGCAGCAGGCCGTACATCACGTGGTTGCAGACGAAGGTGCCGGCGCTTTGCGACACCGAGGCCGGGATGCCGTTCTCGCGCAGGCCGGCGACGATGGCCTTGATCGGCAGCGTGGCGAAATAGGCCGCCGGGCCGTCGGCCGCCACCGGCCGGTCGACCGGCTGATGGCCGGCGTTGTCGGCGATGCGGGCGTCGTCGACATTGATCGCCACCCGTTCCAGTGTGATGTCGGGCCGGCCGCCGGCCTGGCCGACGGCGATGGCCAGTTCGGGACGCAGCGCGTCCAGCTGGCGGCGCAATTCGTCCAGCGCGGCGCCGAACACGCAGGGCAGCCGGCGCGCGACGACGCGGGCGCCGGCGATCTGTTCGCCGTCGAGGCGGCGCACCGCCTCCCAGGATGGATTGACGCTTTCGCCGCCGAACGGTTCGAAGCCGGTCAGCAATACGGTTTTCATTCTGCGCTTCCTTTCAGCGGAACATCAGCCAGTTCAGCAGTCCCGCGTTGACCGCCAGCAGCGCCAGCGCGGTCGGCGTCTGCGCCTTGATCACCGCGTTCTTGTCCGGCAGCTCCAGCAGCGCCGCCGGCACGATGTTGAAATTGGCCGCCATCGGCGTCATCAGCGTGCCGCAGTAGCCGGAGAACATGCCTATCGCCGCCATCACGGCCGGATCGCCGTGGTGGGCGACGACCAGGAAGGGGATGCCGATGCCGGCCGTCATCACCGGAAAGGCGGCGAAGGCGTTGCCCATCGCCATCGTGAACAGCGCCATGCCCAGCACATAGGCCAGCACCGCCACCCAGCGCGTGTCTAGCGGCAGGTAGGCGGTGGCGACGTGGGCCACCGCCTTGCCGACGCCGGCGTCGGCGAACAGCAGGCCCAGCAGCGCCAGCAGTTGCGGCAACAGCACCGCCCAACCCATGCAGTCCAGCAGGCGGCGCGTCTCGCGCACGCCTTGCGCCGGCGTCTCGCGCGCCAGCAGGCAGGCGACGCCGAGGGCGGACAGGCAGGACAGGCCCAGCGCCAGCAGCGTGACGTTGGCCGGGTCGAACAGCGGCGCGCCGGCGACGCGGACGTCCTTGGCCGCCAGGCTGAGCAGTACCGTCAGCAGCGGCACCAGCAGCGACGGCAGGAAGACCCGGCCGCCAAGCCGCCGCAGGCTCTGGCGCAATCGCTCGGCGGGAAGTTCGGCGTGCCGGCCGGCGGCTAGCCGGCCGAAGCCGGCGATGGCGACCATCGCCAGCACCATGGCGCCGGACAACGCGGCCGGCAGCGCGTCGCCGGCCAGGAACAGCAGACCGAACAGGCCCCAGAACGCGGCGCTGCCCAGGCGGCGCGGATGGGCGCGGTCGGCGAGCGTGAAGGCCGCCACCGCCAGCAGCGCGGCGCCGGCCAGCCAGTACAGGTAGTCGATGCGCAATATCATGCCTTGCTCTCCTTGGGCAGGGCGGCCGGCGCGCCGGCGCGCAGCAGGCCGCGTTCCAGCCTGAGCAGCCGGGCGCCGTGGATCAGCAGCGCGAACAGCGCGGTGGGAATGCCCCACAGCGCGATGTGCAGCGGTTCGGCGGCGATGCCGTTCTCGCGCAGAAAGGTATGCATCAGGATCACCGCGCCGAAGGCGACGAAGATGTCCTCGCCGAAAAACAGGCCGATATTGTCGGTGGCGGCGCACATCGCGCGCAGTTTCTGCCTGAGCGCGGCGTCCGGCTTGCCGTGGCGCTGCTCCCAGGCGCCCTCGGCCATCGGCGCCAGTATCGGGCGCACCATCTGCGGATGGCCGCCGAGGCCGGTCAGGCCGAGCGCCGCCGACAGCTCGCGGACCAGCAGGTAGATCGCCAGCAGCCGGCCGGCGGTGGCGTTTCGTATTCGCCGCACCTGCTCGCGAGCCTGTTCGCGCAGGCCGTGGCGCTCCATCAGCCCGACCACCGGCAGCACCAGCAGCACGATCAGCGTCAGATTGCGGGTTTTCATGAAGCCGCGGCCGAATTCGGCCAGCAAGGTCAGCGGCGTCATGCCGGCAGCCAGTCCGGCGGCGACGCCGGCGCCGCACACCACCAGCAGCGGGTTGCCGCGCAATACGAAGCCGGCGACGACGACCGCGATGCCCAGCAGCGGCCACAGATTGACAGCCTGATCCATGTTTTCTCCTTTGTCTTGACGGCGCCGCGCGGTCTGTCGCCGCGCTGGCGCCCGGTGGATGCCCGCTCGCTGTCCTAGCCGGCGGCGATGTCGACGCCGGCGGCCAGCAGCCGCTCGCGCAGCAGGCGGGCGAAGCGCAGCGCGTGCGGGCCGTCGCCGTGCAGGCAGATGGTGTCGGCGCAAAGCGGCACGCTTTCGCCGCCGACGGCAATCACGCGCCGCCGCTCGACCATCTCCATCACCTGGTCCAGCATCGCCGCCTCGCCGTGCAGCAGGTCGCCGGGCGTGCTGCGCGGCACCAGGCTGCCGTCGGCGCGGTAGCCGCGGTCTGCGAAGCCTTCTTCCCACACTTCCAGCCCCTCGGCGCGGCAGGCGGCGACGAAGCCGCTGCCGGCCAGGCCGATCACCCGCAGCGACGGGTCGAAATCGCGCACCGCGCGGGCCAGCACGGCGGCCAGTTCCGGTTCGCGGGCCGCCTGGTTGTACAGCGCGCCGTGCGGTTTGACGTGGCGCAGCCTGCCGCCCTCGGCGCCGACGATGGCGGCCAGCGCCCCCAGCTGGTACAGAAAGCCGGCGCGGACCTCGTCCGGCGGCAGCCGCATTTCGCTGCGGCCGAAATTGTCGCGGTCCGGAAAGCTGGGATGGGCGCCGACGGCGACGCCCTTGGCCAGCGCCAGCGCGGCGACCCGGCGCATGGTGGCGGCGTCGCCGGCGTGCCAGCCGCAGGCGATGTTGGCGGAGCTGACCAGGTCCAGCAGCGCGGCGTCGTCGCCGCAGCCTTCGCCCAGGTCGGCGTTCAGATCAATTCTCATCGCACAGCCTTTCTATGCGTCCCAGATAGCGTTGCAATTGCAGCTCGGCCTGGCGGGCGTCGTCGCGGCCGGACTCGACGAAGTGCAGCTGGCCGCCCAGCCGGGCCTGGCCCAGCTGCCACAGATCGGCCGCCACCACCATGCCCAGCCGCGGATAACCGCCGGTCGCCTGGGCGTCGGCCATCAGCACGATGGGCTGGCCGTCCGGCGGCAGCTGGATCAGGCCGGGCAGCACGGCGTGCGACGGCATGTCGGCGGCGGCATCCATCTGCAGCCCGGGTCCGGCCAGCCGGTAGCCCATGCGGTTGCTGTTGGGCGTCAATTGCCAGGGGCTATTCCACATTCGCTCGCGGGCGGCCTTGGGCAGGAGCGGGTATTCCGGTCCCGGACAGACGCGGATCTGGCTGCCGGGACGCGGCAGCCACACGCCGAGGCGCCGGCGCGGCGGCAGCGGCTCGCCCAGCGGCAATCGGTCGCCGTCGCGCAGCGCTCGGCCGCCGAGGCCGCCGAAGCCCGCCATCAGATCGGTGCTGGCCGATCCCAGCAGCGGCGGCACGGCGATGCCGCCGTCCAGCGCCAGGTAGGCGCGCATGCCGAAGCGCGGCGCCTGCAGCCGCAGCGTCTGGCCGGCCCGGAACGCGGTGCGCCAGCCAGGCCAGACCGGGGTGTCGTCGAGCAGGGCTTGGCAGTCGGCGCCGGCCAGCGCCAGCATGCCGTCGCGCAGCAGGCGGAAGCCGGCCGGGGGCAGCGTGATTTCCAGCGCCGCGGCGTCGGCCGGATTGCCGACCAGGCGGTTGGCGACGGTCAGCGCCAGCGCGTCCATCGCCCCGGCGCGGCAGACGCCGAGATGGCGCGCGCCGAAGCGGCCGAGATCCTGCACCGTGGTTTGCGGCCCGGCCTTGATCACCTCCAGCATCATGCCTCCCTCGCGGCGACGAAGCGCACGGTATCGCCCGGTTGCAGGATGCAGGGCGGCTGTCGCGCCGGGTCGAACAGCATGATCTCGCTATGGCCGATGATCTGCCAGCCGCCGGGGGACGCGGCCGGATAGATGCCGGTCTGGCCGCCGCCTATCGCGACCGAGCCGGCCGGCACCCGTTGCCTGGGCGTGGCGCGGCGGGGAACGGCCAGCGCCGGGTCCAGTCCGCCCAGATAGGCGAAGCCGGGCTGGAAGCCGAGAAAGAACACCGTGTAGTCGGCGGCGGCGTGGCGGGCGACGACTTCGCCGGCGTCCAGGCCGCAATGCCGGGCCACCGCGTCGAGGTCCGGCCCGTGGCGGCCGCCGTAGCGAACCGGGATTTCCACCACCCGGCCGGCAGCCTCCGCGCATCCGGCTTGCTGCCACAGTTTGCGCAGCCGCGCGGGCAGGGCGCTCGCGTCGGCGCCGGCCGCCAGTTCCAGCGTCAGATTGTTCATGCCGGGAATGATTTCGCGTATGCCGGGGCTGTCTCGCAGCCGTTGCGCCAGCCACCAGATGCGGCGTTGGCATTCCAGCGTCGCCGGCGGCGGCGTCTCCAGGGTCAGCGCTTGATTACCCAGCCAGTGGATGGTGGGGGATGATGGTGTGGCGGAAAGCATGGATTTCGGCTGGCCAATGGTTTGGGAATATGTTTATGATAAACGGTTAGTTGAATGTAATACTGCAATGTTAATAATTTCTCGTCAATTTGTAGTTGTAAACGACGGGATGGCGAAGTTCGTCGAGATCGGAGAATGATTGCAATGACCAAGGATTTGCCGAAGATCGTTTCTTCGCAGCATCTGGTATCGGAGCGCAGCCCGGAGTTGTCGGAATTCGAGTTCAGCCTGACGGTGGTCAACAACGCCTTCCACCGCTGGATGGTGCGCTGCATGGCCGCTGCCGGCGAAAAGGACATGACGCCGACCGAAGTGCTGCTGGTCCATCATGTCAACCATCGCGGTCGGCAGAAGAAGCTGGCGGATATCTGCTTCGTGTTGAATATGGAGGACACCCATGTGGTGGCCTACGCGCTGAAGAAGCTGGTGAAAATGGGTTATGTGGCGAGCGAGAAGAGCGGCAAGGAAGTGCTGTTCTCCACCACCGACCGCGGTCGGGAGCTGTGCGAGCGCTACCGCGAAGTGCGCGAGCGCTGCCTGATGCCGACGTTGAACGACTGCGGCGTCGCCAATCCGGAGATAGGCGGCATCGCCCAGCTGATGCGGATGCTGGCCGGCATCTACGACCAGGCGGCGCGCGCCGGCGCCTCTTTCTGATTCGGCTGGGGCGTCAAAGCCGGTTTTCGGACGCTTGACGCCTGTTTCCAGGCTCTCAGATCACCGCCCATATCGCGATCATGGCGGCCACGATCAGCACCCCGGTCAGGATCTGCGAGGTGCTTTTTTCCTTCTGCAGCGCGCGCTTCAGGCTGTCGTGCGCGCTCTCCACCTGCTCCAGCTTCTGTTGCAGCGCGGCGCGCGCCTCGTCCTGGCCGGCCAAGGTCTTCAGCATTTCCTCGCCGCCGAACTCCTTGACCGCCTCTTTGTTCCATACGCCCAACAGCTTGCCGACCTTGTCCTTGAAGTACAGCGCGGTGCGCTGGGCCGGGTCCTGCCATTCGAACTGGAAGCCCTGGCTGGCGTAGAAGGCGTGGCAGCTCAGCCGTTCTTCCTCGGAGTGGGTCTGGCCCATGGTGACCATGCCTGGATTGATGGTGAACTCGGGACAGACGCCCTTGGCCCAGGTGATGATGCAGGCGAACAGATAGGTGTCGAGCCCGCTGCCGGCCAGGCCGGGGCTGGTTTGCACGCCGCTCTTCGGGCCGAAGGTCACGCTCTTGCTGGGACGGTCCACCCGTATCCAGGCCAGGTTGTAGACGGCGTGGAAGCGGCTGTCGTCGCCTTCCAGCGGCTGCCAGTGCGCGCCGTCGGAGCGGGCGTAGCCGCGGAACTGAAGGCGGAAGTAGTCGGACTGGGCGGTCATCGCCCGGCTGCGCTGCAGGATGCCGTAGATCGGACGGCCGTCGGCGCTGAGCGTCAGTATGGTCTCTCCCAGCGGGATGGCCAGATTGGCCAGGTTGACTTCGTTTTCCGGCGGCGGCAGCGGAATTTCCTCTTCGGTCTGCGGCGTCGGTCCAGGGGTCTTGATAGGGTTTGAAGTCATTGTCGCTGGTCGTTCACTGGGCGCGTGGGTCGGGATGGGGCCCGCATGGGCTGCGGAATTCTATCCTACATTGTAGGGGAGCGCGCTTGCGCTTGCCGAGGGGGGAGGTGGCGGTGCGGTTTATCGGGGATTTCGCTTTCCTGGCGTGCTGGGTTTTGCCGGCGATGGCGGGCGGGCTATGCGACAAGACTATCCAGGTGGGTTGGGAGGAGCGGCCGCCGTATCATTATCAGGGACGGGACGGCCGGCCCGCGGGCTACTCGGTGGAGCTGCTGAACCAGGCGGCCGCGCGCATCGGCTGTCGCCTGGCGTATCGCCAGATGCCCTGGTCGCGCACCTTGCAGCAGCTGCGGCTGGGCACGGTGGATGTCGCGATGCAGGCGCTGAAAACGCAGGAGAGGGAGACGTACGCCTGTTTCGTGCCGGGCTACAGCTCCTCGCTGGTGCGGCTGTGGGCGCGCGGCGACCGCGCGGCGCACTGGCCGGTTTCCCAGCTGCAGGACCTGGGCAAGCTGGGCGCGGTCAAGCTGGGCGTGACGCATGGCGACAGTTACGGCGATATATTGGACCGTTGGCTGAAAGCGCCTCCCGGCATGGTGAAGCTGGACGTCGGGGAGACGCTGGCCGGCAGTTTGCGCAAGCTGCAGTTGGGGCGGATAGACCTGCTGCTGGCCAGCATGGACACGCTGCCGAATGAGTTGGCCCGTTTGCCGCCGCAGCCGGCGATCGTGGCCCTGCCGCCGGCATGGCGCGCGGGGGGAGCCTTTTACGTTTTCAGCAAGCGCAGCGTATCGCCCGAGCTGTGCCAGGCTTTCGCCGGCGCGCTGCGCGACATGAAGCGCGACGGCGTGGTGGACCGGCTCTACCGCAGCCGCTTCAACATCGCGTATCCCGATCCCTGAGCCCAAAGTCTTTTTGTGGCGCCGGCCGTTTTCTGCCGGAAGCCAAGGGGCTTGGCGGGGTGTGAAGCCATCGCCGCTGGTCGTTGATCGGGCGCGTCGCCGGTTGGGATCGGGGCCGCATCGGCCGCGGCGTTCTGTCCTACATTGGTAGGGGAGCGCGCTTGCGCTTGTTGTCGGGGGGGAGGAAAGGGTGGAGGGGATCGGTCGTTGCGTCTGGCTGGCGTTCTGGAGTTTGCCGGCCATTGCCGCGGGAATCTGCGACAGGCCGCTCAGCGTCGGCTGGGACGAGTGGCCGCCGTTCCACTACCAGGGACGCGACGGCGAGCCCGACGGCTATTCGGTGCAGCTGTTCAATCTGGCGGCGGACAGGCTCGGTTGTCGGCTGGTCTACCGGCTGATGCCGTGGCCGCGCACCTTGCAGCAATTGAGGCTGGGTCAGGTGGACGCGGCGATGCAGGCGCTGAGGACACCGGAGCGCGAGGCTTACGCCTGCTTCGCGCCAGGCTACAGTCCGACGATAGTCCGGCTGTGGGCGCGGCGGGACCGGGGCGCGAAATGGACGATACGCGATATCGCCGACCTGGGCCGGCAGGGTCCGCTGCATCTGGGCGTCACCCGCGGCGACAGCTATGGCGCCGAAGTCGACCGCTGGCTGTTGGCGCCGCCGCCCAATATCCGGATCGACGTCGGCGAAACGCTGGCGGTCAGCATGCGCAAGCTGCAGCTGGGTCGGATAGACCTGCTGCTGGCGACGATGTCGACCGCGCCGCGCGAACTGGCGCGGCTGCCGCCGCAGCCCGCCATCGCGCCGCTGGCGCCGGCCTGGCGCGCCGGAGAGGGGTATTACGTGTTCAGCCGCAACAGCGTGCCGGAACCGCTGTGCCAGGCTTTCGCGCGGACGCTGCAGGCGATGCGGCAGGACGGCACGGTGGCGCGTCTGTACCGCAGCCAGTTCGGCGAGCCGTATCCGGATCCGTGAGCGGGCCGTTCAGGCGCGCAGCAGCGGCAGCGGCGCGAAGCGGCCGCCCAGCACATCATGGCTGTCCTTGCCCCACCAGCCGTCTATCGCCGTCGCGTACAGCTGGCGGAAGTCTATCGCGTGCGGCAGATTGCCGTCGCTGACGCCGGCCAGCTGCGGCGTCTTGCCGTACAGGCCGCCGTTGACGCGGCCGCCTAGCGCGAAGTGGACGCTGGCGGTGCCGTGGTCGGTGCCGCGGTTGCCGTTCTCGCGCGGGCGGCGGCCGAATTCCGCATAGCTCAGCACCAGGGTGTCGTCCCAGCGGCCCAGCCGCGTCATCTCGGCGCGCAGCTGGGCGAGGCCGTCGGCCAATTCGGTCAGCAGGCGACCCTGCACCGGCTGCTGGTTGCCGTGGGTGTCGAAGCCGGTCAGTGTGATGCGCGCCACCGCGATGTCGACGCCGCGCGCCAGCGTGTCGGTCAGCGTGCGCACCGCCACGCCGAAGCCGCCGTTGGGCTTGGGGCCGGCCGTCGGCGCCTCGCTTGGCGCGGTGCGCGGCAGCGGCGCCAGGCTGGCGGCGGCCTGGCGGATGTCGCCTTCCACCTTCAAGATATGCTCCAGCGCCGAGCCGGCCCGGCCGGGCTGCTGATCGGCCACCAGCTTGGCCTGGCGGGCGAAGTCCTGCGGATTGCTCAGCACTACCGCGCGCGCGCCGCCGTCCAGCGGTCCCAGCACCTGGCTGGACAGCACCACGCCGTCGGCGGCGAAGTGCTTCGGCGTCGGCTGCTCGCGGAACAGCCGCGTCAGCCAGCCCTCGGTCAGAAACTGCTGGCTGGCCGAGGCGGTGTCCCAGATTTCTATCGAGCGGAAGTGCGACAGATTTGGGTCCGGATAGCCTACGCCCTGCAGCAGCGCCAGCTGGCGGTCCTGCCACAGCGGCATCAGCGGCGCCAGCGACGGATGCAGGCCGATCTCGCCGTTCAGCTGCAGCACCTGCTCGCGGGCGATGGCGATGCCGGGGCGCAGCCGGTAGTAGTCGGCGCTGGCATAGGGCACGGCGGTGTTGAGTCCGTCGTTGCCGCCCTTCAGTTCCACCAGCACCAAGAGGCGCTTGTAGCCGGCGGGGGCCAGCGCCCAGCTGAGATTGGGCAGCACCGACATCATCAGGCCGGCGCCGGCCGCTTTCAGGAATTCGCGTCGTTGGAACATGGCAGGCTCCTCATTCGACCTGGTAGGCCGGGTCCAGCAGCAGGCCGGCGACGGCCTTGGCGCCGCTGGCGTTGGCCGGCAGCGGATTGGCCGGCGGCACCGCCAGCAGCAGGCGCGCGGCGTCGGCGCCGTTTTTGACGCCGTAGATGGCGGCCCATTCGTCCGGCTGAAGCTTCATCGAGCTCAGGCCCTTGCTGACGAAGCGGCGGATGCGCGCCTCGCGGCCGGCCATCTCGTTCAGGCTGCCGTCGGCCTGGGCGTAGGCGTCGCGCGCCGGCGCCGCGTCGCGGGCGACGCGGTCCAGGAACTGCTTGCGGCTCAGCAGCGTGGCGCTGTTGATCCAGGCCTCGCCGCCGGGCCAGCCCTTGACGTTGGGCGGGGCGAACACGTCCTGGCCCAGCTGGCGGTTCAGGCCTGCGATGACGCGCCAGTCCGGCGGATTGAGATCGAAGGTCACCAGCGTGCCGACGGTCAGCTCCACCGGCGACTTCACCAACAGGCCCTGGCTGCGCCAGAACTGCGGCGTCAGCAGCATGGCCCGCATCAATGGTTTCAATTGATAGTGGCCGCGGCGGAAGTCGGCGGCCAGCTTGTTCACCGTCGCGGCGTCCGGCGTCGGCGACACGAAGTTGCGCCACAGCTTGTTGGTGACGAAGACGGCGGTGCTCGGCTGCTGCAGCAACAGCTCGATCACGTCGTCGCCGTCGAAATTGCCGCGCTGGCCGAAGATGGTCTTCTCGCCGGTGTCGCGCAGCCGCGGGCGGACGATGAACTGATCGTCGCGGTCCAGGCCCCAGCCGGTGAAGGCGCGCGCCGCCTCGCGGATGTCCTGCTCGCTGTAATGGCCCTCGCCCAGCGTGAACAGCTCCATCACCTCGCGGGCGAAGTTCTCGTTGGGCTGTTCCTTGCGGTTGTTGGCGGTGTCGAGGTAGCGCATCATCGCCGGGTCGCGGGCCACCGCGTGCAGCAGCTGGCCGAAGTCGCCCAGCGCGTAGTGGCGCAGCAGCAGGTTCTGCTGGTACATCATCTGCGGAGAGCGCACCTTGTCCAGCGCCGAGACGAAGTGGTTGTGCCAGAACAGCGTCATTTTTTCGGTCAGCGGCGACGGCGTGTCGCGCATCTCGGTCAGCCACCAGCTGCGCAGCTCGACCGCGTGCTGATTGCGCTCCTGCTGCAGCGCCTTCTTCTGTTCTTCGCTCAGGCCGGGCTGTCCGGGCCGCTCGAACGGCTCGTTGGCCCAGCCCGGCGGCGCGGTGACCGGCTGGTTGCGGACGCCGGCCAGTATCCTGTCGACGGCGGCCTCGCGGCTCAGCGGCGCCAGCGCGGCGATCTGCGCCGGATTGGCGCCGAAGCCGGTGCGCAGCAGCAGGTGGCGGGCGCCGTCGACGCCGATGTCGGCCAACGCCGTCAACGGCAGGCCGAGCAGCGCGGAGGCGAGCACTATGGTTTTGATCATCCAGGTTCACCACGGCATGCGGAATGACTATTCGACCCTCAGCATAGCCGCCGGTTTTCGCTGCGGTATTAAGCGCGGGGGCCAGAGTGTTAAGTTGTTTGCCGTGATCTCGGCTATACTGGCGCCCTGTCACCGGGGGTGCCTGCAACGCGGGCTGAGATACACCCTGAGAACCTGATCTGGATCATGCCAGCGGAGGGAGCGTGATGAAGCGGAATGTCGTCCGCCTTGCCTGCTTGCTCCGTGGCCGTACCGCACGGAGATTGTCCATGAAGCTGTTCCCCAAACTTGTCGTCGCCGCCCTGAGCCTGGCCGGCCTGTCCGCCCACGCCGCCGAACTGCGCGTGCTGGCGCACAGCTCGTTCAGCGTCGACAAGCCGCTGCTCGCCGCCTTCGAGAAGGAGACCGGCGCCAAGGTGTCCATCATCAAGGCCGGCGACGCCGGCGAGATGGTCAACAAGCTGATCCTGACCAAGTCAAATCCGATCGCCGACGTGGTGTTCGGCCTGGACAACAGCCTGATAGGCAAGGCCGAGCAGGCCGGCGCGCTCGCGCCGATGCCGGCGGAACTGGCGAAGGGCGGCAAGGTCGGCTTGCCGGGCGCCGCCGCCGTCGACTATGGCTATGTGACGCTGAACTACGACAAGGCCTGGTTCGCCAAGAACAAGCTGCCGCTGCCGAAGAGCCTGAATGATTTGACGCTGCCGGCCTACAAGAACCTGCTGGCGGTCGAGAATCCGGCCACCTCCAGTCCCGGCCTGGCCTTCCTGGCCGCGACCGTGCACGCGCTCGGCGAGGACAAGGCCTTCGCGTTGTGGGGCAAGCTGCGCGACAATGGCGTCAAGGTCAGCAAGGGCTGGACCGAGGCCTATTACACCGACTTCTCCAAGAACGGCGGCGGCCGGCCCATCGTGGTCAGCTACGCCACCAGCCCGGCGGCCGAGGTGTTCTACAGCAAGGAAAAACTGAGCGAAGCGCCGACCGGCAATCTGTTGCTGCCGGGCACGGTGTTCCGCCAGGTCGAGGGCGCCGCGCTGGTCAACGGCGGCAAGGAGGCCAAGCTGGCCGAGCGCTTCATCGCCTTCCTGCGTTCGGACGCGGTGCAGAAGGACATCCCGACGCGGATGTGGATGTATCCGGTGTCGGAGCGCGTCGCGCTGGACCCGGCGTTCAAGCACGCGCCGCAGCCGTCGGCGCACGACACGCCGGACAACGCGACGCTGGCCGCCAAGCAGCGCGGCTGGATCGCCCGCTGGACGCGGGTGGTGCTGAAGTCGGGCGCCTGAGCGGCTCCTCCTTTGGCGACTATTGCGGAGTTTCGATGAAGATAACGGACATCGTCAGTTCCCGGCTGATCCTGCGTCACCTGGACGCGGATTTTCTTGAGTCCTGCCTGAGCGGCGACATCGACGCCGCCATCGAGAGCCTGGGCGCCCGGCCGGCCGATGGCTGGCTGGAGGAGACGGCGCTGATGGCGGTGCGGCTGGCCGACATGGCGGCGGAGCCGGACTACGCGCCGTGGTCGGCGCGGGCGCTGCTGCGCCGCGACGATCTGGCCATGGTCGGCCACATCAACTTCCACACCTTGCCCGGCCATCCGTATCTGAACGGCTACGGCGACGTGGAGCTCGGCTATACGGTCTACCCGGCCTTCCGCCGCCAGGGCTTCGCGCGCGAGGCCCTGCTGGCGATGGCCGGCTGGGCGGCGGCGCAGGGCGGCGTGTCGCGGCTGGTGCTGTCGATCGCGCCCGACAATCTGCCGTCTCAGGCGCTGGCCGCGCAGCTGGGCTTCGCCAAGGCGGGCCAGGTGCGCGACGACGACGGCTGCGAAGATGTGCTGACGGCGATCTGGCCGTTGCCGGGAGCCGCTGTTTGAAGCAGTCCGCCGTTCCCCGGCTGTTGCTGGCCGGGCTGCCCTTGTTGTTTCTGCTGGCGCTGGCCGTCGCGCCGCTGCTCCGGCTGCTGGCCGAAGGCGGCCTGCAATTCAGTCCCGGCCTGCTGGCCGATCCTTATCTGCGCTGGCGGCTGCTGTGGTCGCTGGGCCAGGCCGCGGCCAGCTGCCTGGCCTGCCTGGCGCTCGGCGTGCCGCTGGCCTGGCTGCTGGCGCGTTATCGCTTTCCCGGCCGCGCGGCGCTGTTGCGGTTGCTGCTGCTGCCTTTCGTGATGCCGACGCTGGTGGCGGCGATGGGCGTGCTGGCGCTGTTCGGCCCGCAGGGCCTGCTGGGCGTCGATCTGCAGGATACGCCTTGGCTGCTGTTGTACGGCAATCTGTTCTTCAATCTGCCGCTGGTGGTGCGAGCCGGCTGCGACGGTTTCGCCCAGGTGCCGGCCAGCCGCTTGGCCGCCGCGCGCACGCTGGGGGCGTCGCCGTGGCGGGCGTTCTGGCGGGTGGAGTGGCCGGCGGCGCTGCCGTGGCTGCTGTCCAGCCTGTGCCTGGTCTTCCTGTACTGCTTCTCAGGTTTCGGTCTGGCGCTGATCCTCGGCGGTCAGCGCTACGCGACGCTGGAAGTGGAGATCTACACGCTGGTGGCCTACGAATTGAACCTGGCCGACGCCGGCGCGCTGGCGCTGCTGGTGTTGGCGGTATGCGGCGGCATCGCCGCCTGCCACGCCTGGCTGGCGCGGCGGCTGGCGACGGCGGCCAAGGTCGAGCCGCTGCCGCGGCGGCCGGTGGAGAGTCCGGCGGAGAAGCTGGCGCTGGCCGCCGCGCTGGCCGCGCTGCTGCTGTTCGCCGGCCTGCCGCTGCTGGCGGTGCTGTGGCGCGGCCTGACGGCGGCGTCCAGCTGGGTGGCGCTATGGGACGACGACGTCCGGCTGGCACTGTGGAACAGCGCCCGCTTCACCGGCCTGACCGTGCTGGCGGCCGGCGCGCTGGGCCTGGCCCACGCGCTGGCCTGCGGCCGCAGCCTGGCCTTGCGCGCCGCGATCTTCCTGCCCTTCGTCGCCTCGCCGGTGTGCGTGGCCTTCGGCCTGCTGCTGCTGTATCCGCAATGGAGCGCGGCGTTGGCCCTGTTGCTGGCGGCCTACGCGCTGCTGGCCTATCCCTTCGTCGCCAAGGCGCTGCTGACGGCGCTGGACGGCCAGCCGCCGCACTGGGGCGACGCCGCGCGCAGCCTGGGCGCCAACCGCTGGCGGCTGTTCCGTCGCGTGCAATGGCCGCTGCTGCGGCCGGCCTTGCGCCGCGGTCTGGCCTTCGCCGCCGCGACCGCGGTCGGCGAGTTCGCCGTCACGCTGTTCCTGGCGCGGCCGGAATGGCTGACGCTGACCACGCTGATCTACCAGCGGCTGGGACGCCCGGGCGCCGCCAACGCCGACGCGGCGATGCAGCTTGCCTGCCTGCTGATGCTGCTGGCGCTCGTCGCGTTCCGGATCATAGAAACCGCCGGCGGCGCCGGCAGCTGGGAGGATGGCGGTGCTGACGCTGAGAAATCTGAATAAGTGCTTCGGCGCGCGCGTGGTGGCCGACGATATCTCGTTGACGGTGGCCGCCGGCGAGACGCTGGCGCTGCTGGGGCCGTCCGGTTGCGGCAAGAGCACGCTGTTGAAGATGATAGCCGGGCTGGAGCGGCCGGATGCCGGCGCGCTGGCCTTCGACGGCGAGGATCTGGCGCGGGTGCCGCCGGAGCGGCGCGGCTTCGCGCTGATGTTCCAGGATTTCGCGCTGTTCCCGCATCTGGACGCGCTGGGCAATGTGATGTTCGGCTTGATCGAGCAGGGGGTGGCCCGGCGCGCCGCCGCCGCCCAGGCGCGGACGATGCTGGCGCGGGTGGGGCTGGCCGAGCATGGCGGCCGCAGGGTGTGGACGCTGTCCGGCGGCGAGCAGCAGCGGGTGGCGCTGGCGCGCGCGCTGGCGACGCGGCCGCGGCTGTTGCTGCTGGACGAGCCGTTCTCCAGCCTGGACGCCGATCTGCGCCGCCAGCTGCAGCGTGAATTCCGCGAGTTGCTGCGCGCGGCCGGCGTGCCGGCCGTCATCGTCACCCACGACCGCGACGAGGCTTTCGCGCTGGCGGACAAGGTGGCGGTGCTGAAGGAAGGCAGGCTGCTGCAATGCGCGACGCCGGAGGAGATGCTGGCCGCGCCGGCCGATGGCTGGCTGGCGCGCTTCATCGGCTACGACAATGTGCTGGACGGCGCCGTCGTGCCGCCGCAGGCGGTGTTGCTGGGGCCGGATCAGCCGCCGGCGCGCATCGTCGAGCTGGCGCGGCTGGCCGACGGCGCGCGCTTGCGGGTGGACGCCCGGGCCGGGAGCCTGACGCTGACGCTGTCGGCGCGCGAGGCGGCGGCGCTGGGCGGCGCCCTGCGCGTCGGCGGCGAGATAGGCGTCGGGGTCGACCCGGCCGGCTTGCTGCCGCTCGCTAGGGCTTGACCCGGCTCCAGACCTTGCCGAGCAGGCGCAGCAGCTGGCGCCGCTCTTCGATGTCCAGGCCGTCGCTCAGTTCGGCGCAGGCGCGCCAGAAGCCGGGCAGGGTGTCGGCCAGCAGCGCGCGCGCCGGATCGGTCATTCGCAGCCGCAGGCTGCGCCGGTCCGTCGGGTGCGGCAGCCGGGCGATCAGGCCGCGCTTCTCCAGCCAGTCCAGCAGGCCGGTCGCCGACGCGCGGGTGATGCCGAAGTAGTCGGCGATGCTGGACGGCGTCGGCGGTTCGTCTCCCAGCAGGCCGTCCTCGAACAGGCGGAACTGCAGCAAGACCTGCAATTTGTTTTCCGACAGGCCGGAGCCGGCCAGCTTGCCGTTCAGTTGCTGCAGCACGTCGTCGCCAAGCCAGAGCAGCAACAGGCCGGCGGCGGCGGCGTCGGCCGGCGTGTCCGGCGCGGCAGTGGCCGCCAGCAGGCGCAGGTGCGGCGTCATCAGGCGGCCGGCGTCGGTGTCGGCGAAGGAGGTCGGATCGGCTGGGGTCGGCATGGCTGCTGCGGCGTGGAGACTGGATAGCCGGGAATGCTAGCGTAAAAGACGGGGCGCGCCAATGTCGGCCATTTAATTAGCTTGACTAATTATATGTCTGGCGTATTATTGGATCGGCTAACGCGCCAATCACCTGGAGAGGGAGAAGCATATGTCGATTCAAGTCAGGGAATTGCACCATGTCGGTTTCAGCGTGCCCACGCAGCTGGTGGAGCCGATGCACGATTTTTACCGGCAGGTATTCGGTTTGTCGGCCGATCCCGGCCGGTGGCACATTCCGGGCGTGCCCGGCTATTTTCTGGACATGCCCGACGCCACCCAGCTGCACATCCTGGGCAGCGACGGCGTGTCGCCGTACGCGCAAGGAGAGGGCTTGGACCCGGTCAGCAACCATCTGGCGCTGACGGTGGCCAGCCTGGCGCTGGCGGCCGAGGAACTGAGGCGGCGGGGGATAGCGTTTTTCGGCCAGCGCAATGTCGCCGCGGCCGAGTTGAGCCAGCTCTTCGTCCGCGATCCGGCCGGCAATCTGCTGGAGTTGAGGCAGTCGCCGGGCGATTGAGGCGAGCCGGGGAGGCGGCCGGCTAGCCGGCCGCTTGCGCCGGGCCGTAGGCGAAATCGCGCAAGGCCTGGCCGGCCAGGCGGTAGCGCACCCATTCCGACTGCGGCGCCGCGCCTATCGACTGATAAAAATCTATCGCCGGCTGGTTCCAGTCCAGCACGCTCCACTCGAAGCGGCCGCAGTCCTGTTCGCAGGCCAGCCGCGCCAGGTGGCGCAGCAGCGCCTTGCCGGCGCCGGAACCGCGCATTTCCGGCGTGACGTACAGGTCTTCCAGATACAGGCCGTTCTTGCCCAGCCAGGTGGAATAGCTGAAGAAATAGACGGCGAAGCCGGCCAGCTCGCCATCGACGCGGCACAGCAGGGCCTGCGCCGTGGCGTCGGAGCCGAACAAGGTGGATTCGATGTCGGCGACGCCGGCCTTCACTTCGTGTTCGGCGCGTTCGTAGACGGCCAGTTCGGTGATGAAGCGGTGGATGTCGGCCGCGTCCTGCGGCTCGGCGGGGGAGATGCGGATGTTCAACAGTGGCTCCGACAATCAGATGGTGGACCAGTATCGCATGAAAAAGCCGCCCGTCCCACGCGGGAGGGCGGCCTGTTCGGCTTGGGGGACGATCAGCCGGCCAGCCAGCTGCCCGGGTGGGCCTCCAGCCAGACCTTGATGTTCTTGGCGTCGTTGACGCGGGCGGAGCTGGCGCCGGCGTCCAGCAGCACGATGACCAGCGGCTGCGAGCCGACCACGGCCTGCAGCACCATGCAGCGGCCGGCTTCCTGGATGTAGCCGGTCTTCTGCACCGCGATGTCCCAATCGCCCTCGCGCACCAGCGCGTTGCTGTTCTTGTACTGCAGCACGCGGTTGCGCACCGACAGGATCTGGTGCCGCTCGGTGGTGGTGAATTCGCGGATCAGCGGATACTGCTGCGCGGCGCGCACCATCCTGGCCAGGTCGGCTGCGGTCGAGGTATTGCGCACGTCCAGGCCGGTCGGGTCGTGAAATACCGTCTCGAACATGCCCAGGCTGCGGGCCTTCATATTCATCCGTTCGACGAAGGCCGAGGTGCCGCCGGGATAGGTGGTGCGCGCCAGCGTCGCGGCGGCGCGGTTCTCCGACGACATCAGCGCCAGCAGCAGCATTTCCTGTCGGCTGAGGGTGGTGCCGACCGCCAGCCGCGAGGTGGTGTGCTTCAGGCGGTCGATCTCGGCGTCGGACACCGTGACCAGCTGGTCGAGCGACACGCCGGAATCGAGCAGCACCATCGCCGTCATCAGCTTGCTGATCGACGCGATCGGCATCCGCTGGTGCGAGTTCTTCTCGTACAGGGTTTCGCCGGTGACGCCGTTGAGCACCAGCACCGAGTGGGAATTGAGCCTGGGGGCGGTGTAGCCGGACATTTCGCTGGCCACCATCACGCCCTTCGGCGAAGCCGCCAGCACCGGCATGGCCAGGGCCGCCGATACCAGCAGGCTTGCGATTTTCTTGATCATGCGTCACTCCATCATGTGCGCTTATTTGGAGGAATGCGGACGCCATTCCGTGGGCATTTGTCGCTAAATGCCGACAAGATGTCGGCATCATTCGCAGCATCCGCCATTGGCGTCCTGATTGCATTTTAAACAATGTTCCGCGTCTGTGTAGTGCAAAAAAACGGACGCGGAGGCTTGCCGCGAGCCTTGACTGGCGGGGTTCGCGGCGACGGTCGTCGACAGGGGGTGAGATTGGCGGCGGACAGGCGTAAAATCAGCGGTTTCGCCACCTCCCGTGCCCGCCATGCTGCTCACCTTTTCCGACAGCCCGTTTCAGCTGAACCAGCCTTTCCCGCCGGCCGGCGACCAGCCGGCCGCCATCGAACAACTGGTGGAGGGCCTGTCCGACGGCCTGTCCTACCAGACGCTGCTGGGCGTGACCGGTTCCGGCAAGACCTACACGATGGCCAACGTCATCGCCCGGACCGGCAGGCCGGCCATCATCATGGCGCACAACAAGACGCTGGCCGCGCAGCTGTACAGCGAGATGCGCGAGTTTTTCCCGCACAACGCGGTCGAGTACTTCGTCTCCTACTACGACTACTATCAGCCGGAGGCCTACGTTCCCAGCCGCGATCTGTTCATCGAGAAAGATTCCAGCATCAACGAACATATCGAGCAGATGCGGCTGTCGGCGACCAAGTCCATCCTGGAGCGGCCGGACTGCATCATCGTGGCGACGGTGTCGGCGATCTACGGTATCGGCGATCCGTCCGACTACCACCAGATGATCCTGCATCTGAAGGAGGGCGAGCGAACGCCGCAGCGCGAGATGATCAGCCGGCTGACGACGATGCAGTACAGCCGCAACGACCTGGATTTCGGCCGCGGCACTTTCCGCGTCCGCGGCGACGTGATCGACATCTACCCGGCGGAAAGCAGCGATACCGCCCTGCGCGTCAGCTTGTTCGACGACGAGGTAGAAACGCTGACGCTGTTCGATCCGTTGACCGGCACCACCAAGCAACGCGTCGGCCGCTACACCGTCTTTCCGTCCAGTCATTACGTGACGCCGCGCGACACCGTGATCCGGGCCTGCGAGCAGATCAAGGACGAGCTGCGCTACCGCATCGAGTGGTATCAGAAGGAAGGCAAGCTGGTGGAGGCGCAGCGCATCGAGCAGCGCACCCGCTTCGACCTGGAAATGCTGTACGAGATGGGTTTTTGCAAGGGCATCGAAAACTACTCGCGCCACTTCTCCGGCCGCGGGCCCGGCGATCCCCCGCCGACGCTGATCGACTACCTGCCGAAAAACGCGCTGATGTTCATCGACGAGAGCCACGTCACCGTGCCGCAGGTCGGCGCGATGTACAAGGGCGACGCCGCGCGCAAGGCCAATCTGGTCGAGTACGGCTTCCGCCTGCCGTCGGCCGCCGACAACCGGCCGCTGAAATTCCACGAATTCGAGCAACTGATGCCGCAGACCGTCTTCGTCTCGGCGACGCCGGCGGTGTACGAGAAGGAGCACGCGGGCCAGGTGGTCGAGCAGGTGGTGCGGCCGACCGGCCTGGTCGATCCGCTGATCGAGATCCGTCCGGTGGCGACCCAGGTGGACGATCTGCTGTCCGAGATCCGCGACCGGATGGAGCGCGGCGAGCGGGTGCTGGTCACCACGCTGACCAAGCGGATGGCCGAGCAGCTGGCCGACTACTACACCGAGCACGGCATCAAGGTGCGCTATCTGCACAGCGACATCGACACCGTCGAACGGGTGGAGATCATCCGCGACCTGCGCCTCGGCATGTTCGACGTGCTGATAGGCATCAACCTGCTGCGCGAGGGCCTGGACATTCCGGAAGTCAGCCTGGTGGCGATACTGGACGCCGACAAGGAAGGCTTCCTGCGTTCCGAGCGCAGCCTGATCCAGACCATAGGCCGCGCCGCGCGCAACCTGAACGGCAAGGCGTTGCTGTACGCCGACCGCATCACCGATTCGATGAAGCGGGCGATGGACGAGACCGAGCGCCGCCGCGCCAAGCAGATGGCGTTCAACGCTGAACACGGCATTACCCCCAGGGGCGTCGAGAAGAAGGTCAAGGACATCATAGACGGCGTCTACAGCGTGGAGGCCGAGCGCAAGAAGCTGGTGGACCAGGCCAAGGTGGCGATGATGGACGAGAAGTCGCTGGCCAAGGAAATCAAGCGGCTGGAGAAGGAGATGCTGGAGGCGGCCCGCAATCTGGAGTTCGAGCGGGCGGCCGGCATACGCGACGAGTTGAAGCAATTGAAGGAGCAAGCCTGGCTCGGCGATTTGTAAAAACCTGTTCACGATCTTTTTTCGAGCGTCTCGGGGCCGTTTTCTGCCGGCGCATGGCTTTGTCGAACGCCCCTTGCAGTGAATGACACTGCGGCGAGCCGCTTTCCGCGCCCGGCATCCGGCAGAGGTGGCCGCTGCCGCAAAAAGATCGTGAACAAGTTCTAAGACCCGCTGACAAAACCCCTGATCCTGCGTTGCGCCTCCTTGTCGTACTTTCTGTACTGCCTGCGTCGGCGCGCCTTGGCTCAGGTTCTCTGCGAGGTTTTGTTAGCGGCTCTAAGCCGGCAAGGCCGTTCTGTCCGTCAACCCCGCAGCGACGCCGCGGGGTTTTTGTTTGCCGGTTTCAAATCACCGGTTTCAGCGCCTTTTCAAATCTCCAGCAATTCCTGCGGCAGCGCGGCCAGCTCGGCGCGGAAGAAGCTGCGCTCGTTGCGCCGCAGCTGCGGCAGCAATTGCAGCAGTCGCGCGGCGCTGCCGCAGGCCTCGTGGCTGACGCCCTGCTCCCAGGCCTGGAACCACAGCGTCTCCAGCAGCAGATTGGCCAGCTGCAGCGGCGTCAACGGCAGCCGGGCCTGGTCGTGCTCCTCCAGCGTCAACGCCGCCAGCATGGCCCAGCCGCTATCGCCCTTGGCGGCGGAAAACGGCGGCGGACTGAGCCGGAGAATGCGCTCCAGTTGCGCGGGCGGCAGCGGGCGTTGGGCGCGGAAGCCGCGCAGCGTCGGATGCAGGGCCGTCGAGCAGTTTCCGCGGGCGATGCGCAGCAGGAAGACGGTGTTCCAGGCCGAGCCGTTGCCGCCGCCGAAACGGTCGCAAATCCATTCCGACAAGCCCAGCCAGCGTATTGCCTGACGCTGCATGGTTTCCGTCGCCTGCGCGCGTTCGCCGTCTATCAGCCGCTGTTGCCAGAACAGCCACAGGCACCAGCCGATATTGGCCGCGACATGTTGGGCCGAGTCTATCGAATCGGCCTCGTAGGCCGCCTCCAGCGCGCCGGCCAGCGCCTGCAGTGCCGCCTGCGCCCGTTTCGGGCTGCCGTCGCCGAGCGCCGCCTGCTTGTGCAGCAGCGCGCTCAGGTTCAGGCATTCGAAACGCACGCGGGGGTTGTAGCGGAATACCGGCTGCAGTTCCGGCGAAGCATGCAGCTGGGCGAGGCAGGCTTCGGCGGCCGGGGCCTCGCCGCGGGCGTAGCAGTCCCAGGCCTCCGCGATTCGGGCCATCGCGGCGAAGGTCGGCTGCGCGCTGTCGAAGCGGCTGCCGGCCAGGGCCCGCCCCAGTTTTTTCAGCGCCATTCTGCTGTCGTCCAGTTGGGCGCTGCGCCGCCAGGCCAGGCTTTCCTTCACCAGCGCCAGCGCGTGCTGGAAATCGTTGTGGGCGGTCTCGCTGGCGGCGTGGAAAGCGGCGGCGGCCTGGCGTCCGGCCAGCCGGCCCCGGCCGTCGCGCTCGTCGCGCATCGCCTGGGTCAGCTGGCTCCAGTAGTCCAGATCCTGCATCAATTCATCCAGCGGGCTGCCGTCGGCGGCGGGCGCCTCGGGCCGAAGGCCGAGAAATCTCTCCAGCTCGCCGCGTTCCGCCGGCCGGCCGTTGACCAGCAGGCTCAGCCGCTGGTGGCTGGCCGCCGGCAGCCAGAACGGGCCGCGGCTGCGTCCGGCTGGGTTCAGCAGCGCGACCGGCGTCGGTTCCGGCGGCCCCCATCCGGCCTCGACGCCCCAGCGGGCGAAGTCGGCGAAGGCGCGCGAGACCAGCATGCGGATGGCGTGGTTACCAGGAAACCGCAGCCGCAGCGCGGCGGCGGGCAGAACGCCGTCCTCATACTGGCCGGCGTAGTAAAGCCGGGCCAGCAGCCACAGCGATTGAAAGCGCGCGGGCGCGCCGTCGACGAGATAGGGCGGACTGAGTTCGAGGCAGATGGAACGGTGGGGCTGGCTCATCGATTTCGATATGACGGAAGTTGCGGGGCGGGGCGTTTGCCGGCGAAGGCGGCGTCCCTGGCGTTTCACGCGCGGTCCGCGCGCGACGCGGCCGGTGTTCGCCGTTTGAGCGGCGTGAGCGCGGCAAGTTCGCGGACGGTACGCATATCGACTATGCGCCGGCTGATCGTTCCTGGCGGGAAACGTGGGGATCGCAAGCGGCTTGATGTGGACGCGCGCCCCGGGCGGCCTGGCGCTCGGCCATCGAGGGGCGGCGTATAAACAGCGGGAGGCGCGGGTCGGCCGGCGCCGATCAGGCTTGCGCCGGGCGCGGCAGCCGGCGGCGATAGCGTTGCGCCAGCATCGCGCACACCATCAGCTGGATCTGGTGGAACAACATCAGCGGCAGCACGATGGCGCCGATCGCATGGCCGGCGAACAGCACCTTGGCCATCGGCACGCCGCTGGCCAGGCTTTTCTTCGAGCCGCAGAACAATATGGTGATCCGGTCCTCGCGCGTGAAACCCAGTCTGCGGCCGGCCAGCGAGGTCAGCGCCAGCAGCAGCGCCAGCAGGATGCCGTCCACGGCCAGCAGGCCGGCCAGCGCCGCCGGCGGCGTCTGCCGCCACAGCCCGCTGATCACCGCCGCGCTGAATGCGGTGTACACCACCATCAGGATGGAGCCCTGGTCGACGTATTTCAGCAAGCCCTTGTGTTTGTCGACCCAGCCGCCTATCCAGCGTCGGGCGATCTGGCCGGCGACGAAGGGCAGCAGCAGCTGGTAGACGATGTCCAGCGCCGAGCCCATCTGTTGCGCCGCGCTGCCGTGGTCGATTACCAGCCAGCCGACCAGCAGCGGCGTGATGAAGATGCCCAGCAGATTGGACGCGGTGGCGCTGCAGATGGCGGCCGGCACATTGCCTTGCGCCATCGAGGTGAAGGCGATCGACGACTGGACGGTGGACGGCAGCATGCACAGGTAGAGCACGCCCAGATACAGCTCCGGCGTCACCAGCGGCGTCAGCGCCGGCCTGAGCAGCAGGCCCAGCAGCGGGAACAGTCCGAAGGTGCAGGCCAGCACCGTCAGATGCAGCCGCCAGTGGCCGATGCCGGCCAGCACCGCCTCGCGCGACAGCTTGGCGCCGTGCAGGAAGAACAGCAGGCCGATCGCCAGATTGGTGGCCAGGTTGAAAATCTGCGCGGCCTCGCCGGAGCAGGGCAGCAGGCTGGCCAGCGCGACGGTGGCGATCAGCGCGAGGGTGAACGAATCCAGCAGTTTGGGCATCGGTGGTCCGGTGGGGCGAATATATCGATGCCCATATTGAAGCGTAGCTCAATTAAGAATACAAATGCATTTATATGATCAATTGATGAGTTAAATTTATGAATTACACGCTGCGGCAATTGCGGGTGTTCCGCAAGGTCGCCGAGCACGGCGGTTTCAGCCGGGCCGGCGACGAACTGGGATTGACGCAGCCGGCGGTCAGCCGCGCGGTGCGGGAGCTGGAAGAGGCGCTGGCGCTGAGGCTGCTGGACCGCACCACCCGCGAGGTGGTACCGACCGCCGCCGGGCGCCGGCTGCTGCCCAAGCTGGCACGCGCGCTGGACGAACTGGACGAGGTACTGGCGACGGCGCGCAAGGAGGGCGGGCAGGCGATGGGCAGCGTGCACGTCGCCAGCAGCCCGACGCTGTCGGCCAGCCTGATGCCGGCAATCATCGCCGCCAGCCGCGCCCGCTATCCGCAGCTGAGCCTGCATCTGCAGGACCAGGTGCAGCGCCTCAATGTCGAGGCGGTCCGCGATGGCGCCGTCGACTTCGGCCTGGTGGTGGAGCCGGAGCCGGGCGAGGATCTGGAGCAGGAAACGGTGCTGATCGACGATTTTTGGCTGGTGTGCCGCGCCGATCACCGGTTGGCCGCGCCGCCGGAGGTGGCGTGGCGGCAACTGGACGGCGAGCCGCTGGTCTTGCTGGACGGCAGCTCCGGTAGCCGGCCGCTGATAGACCAGCTGCTGCGGCGGCACGGCCTGGACTGTCCGGTGGCGCAGCAGCTCGGTCATTCTAACTCGGTGTTCCGCATGGTGGCGGCCGGCATAGGCGTCAGCGTGACGCCCGGGCTGGCGATGCCGTTGCCGGCCGATTGCGGGTTGCTGGCGAAGCCGCTGTCGCCGCGCGCCAGCCGCCGCATCGTGCTGATACGGCGCCGAAACCGCACGCTGTCGCCGGCGGCGGAAAGTCTGTGGCGGCTAGTGTTGGACATGAGGGGAGAACTGCAGCGGGTGGCCGAGGCGGCGAGTCGGGCTTAGCTTGGTTGGGTTTTTGACGGGCAGGTGCTCGAGGCCGCGGCGGGCGCCGCGGCCGCGTTCGCGCTTATTGCGCGGTGTTGGACGCCCAGACCGGAACCTTGGGTTCGTACATCACCAGATTGCCGTCATCCTGCATCGTGATGAAGGAACGCGGTTTGCCATTGGTGCCGCTGGCCCACAGCGGCTTGCCATGGAAGTCGTACAGCACGAAATTGCCGTCGGTTTGCATGATGGCGCGCATCGCGTCCTTGCCATTGGTGTTCGACGCCCACAGCGCATGGTGATTGGCCATCCGGTACAGCACCAGATTGCCGTCGCTCTGCAGAATCATCTGGTAGGCGCCGTTGGTCGACATCAGAAATTGGTTGATGCCGAGGAATTGATTGGGGAGGAGGGTATTTGCCATATTGCTACTCCTTCGAAATGGATTGACGAGAACAGCTACGGCATTGATGCAATGTAATTCGCTATTTATTCGAATACGCGTTTCGATGCGATGGCGAGATACATGGCAGAGCGATGATATTTTCCCGCTTTGCCACGGTCAAGATATGCTTTCCCGATTTTCGAATAAATGCCCTGTTTATGGTCGAAAGGATGGCTGTAATATTCACCGATTGAATTTGCATGGATGGTTTGCGTAATCAATGAATGGTTTGGAATTTATCTTCTTCACTTATCTGTGAATGGATGACTCCCGTCCTGTTTGTTTGAGGATGTGGCGGCAATATTGAGAAGGGCGAGGATTTTAGTGCGCTTGATATTGGCTTAAACGCTGTGGAATGCGTTGGGAATATTTCGCTTTTGAGTTGTCGCTGTCGAGAGGGATTGTCAATGCTTGATGTTTTTGCCTGCTTGTTTTTAATGAAAACTGGCGGCAAGGCGCCGCCGTCGCGGGTGCCGCGCTTGAGCAAGGGGAGGCCGGCGGGGGATATTTTGAGAGGCTGCCTGGTTTTGCATGGGCTGGGGTGGCTTGTCGCAGCGGGATCATCGTCTCCGGAATAAAAATGGCCCTGTTGCCAGGGCCATGTTTTTGAATCGGCGATGTCCGGTCCGCCTCGAATCGGCCATCGTCAGCCGTCATCGATTACAGTTCGCGCGGCGGCCTGTAGCCCTCGATAAACACGGCGGGCTCCGTGGTGCTTTCGGTGACGAGGACGGCCGGGATGAAGAACGGTTTCCCGGTGGCGACATTGGTGCCGTGGGCGGTAACGCGCATGCCGACCTGCAGCGGATTCACGCGTTCGCCGCCGGTGACGGTGATCGACCACGATCCGTGCGGGACGTAGGAGGCAATGCCCTTGCCATCGGCGATCAGCGGAAGCATCAGCGGTTCGGTCGGATGGATGTAGGCGTTGATGACGACATCTTCCATATGGACCTGGTGGGAGATCGCGATGTCCTCGTTAAAGCCCGAGGCGGTCGAGACGGCGTGGTCCGAGGCGGTCGGGGCGGCCGTGGAGGCGCGACGTCCGTGGGTGATGGTACGGCCGAACTGAGGGGTAGGGCCGCCCTTGAGGCAAGTCAGCCAAGTGGTGGTGAACTCCTTGCCCTCCGAGGTCTTGCCGATGGCGTAGTATTTGCTGCCGGCTTGCGGGCCGCCATTTTGCGCTTCGCCCGAATTCATATCCAGATTGTAAAAAACATTCATGCCCAGCGTGCCGACAGCGTAAGTGCCGGCGCCGCTGACAAATACCGGAGGCACGATGATATGCGAATCCGGAATGTAGGGGAAAATACGGACTTGAGTGACCGGTTGCGGGTTCGGGGCCATGAAATTCTCCTGAATAAATGGATATGGAAGTTAGGATCGGCATTGCTTAATGCATCGTCCAGCGATAATGACCGCCTAGACGCCAGCTAAGCTTAGATTAAAAAAATCAAACAACGCTGTGCGAAAGGACAGGTTGGGTTGAATGTCAATTTTGATGTCGGATAATTCGAGGTTACGTAAACATGTTTATGATTGGCTTTCAGAGATACTGGGTGAGAATAGTGCGCCTATGCATTCGCGAATGTGAAGCGATTTAATTTGGTCGGCAATGATGGCGGAGGTATTAAGTCAATGGGCTTTCTGTAGAATTACTTAGGCCAGCTAACAAAACCCCTGATCCTGCGTTGCGCCTCCTTGTCGTACGACTGGTACTGCCTGCGTCGGCGCGCCTTGGCTCAGGTTCTCTGCGAGGTTTTGTTAGAGGCTCTTAAGCCCGTTAGCGTAAATTGACTTGCCTGTTTCGACGGTCTGTCGAGGTGAACCGGTTTGCCATCTGATATCGTTGGCAGCGGCGGAGAGCTTGGTCGCGGTGGCTACGGCCTGGTAATTTGGCCTCATTGTTTGAGCGATAGCGCCGCGCGGATGATTCCGCGGATCGCGAAGCCTGCGTTTGGCAAGGCGTCAGGGCGCTGGGGTTTCTGTGGCCGGCGGGAGGTGCGGGGGGTCTTCACCGCGCTGGTGATGCAGTATCAGGGCCTAGTTGGCTGGTCGCTGCGGCGGCGGGTGACGCATGCCAAGTTTTGCCAAGGTGGCGAACTGGCCGGCTTCGCGGAGAGGTACCCGGAGGAAACGTGGCTGATCGACCGCCGCGAGGCCGACAATGGCGATGCAATCACGTTCGAGCTTAGGAGCCGGCTGGACCTGGCAGGCAAGCGCGCGCCAGGCGTGCTGGTGACCCGGTGTTGTCCGGCGCATGTCGTCTATCGGGGCGCGCATTGTGTCCATCAAGGCGCGGCGATGTTCGACGCGCGGGAATAATCGGTGACGGACCCGCGTTTGGACAAATGCGGTAAGCGGCTGGCCTCCTGCCGTGTCCGGGGCAAGCTGGCGAACTATGGGGGGGCTGGTATGCGGCGATATGGGTGAATTGCTCTAATTCCTTGAATTTCCATATGAAATTGAAATTTTTAATATTTCCTTAATGTTAAAGTATCTATGTAAGTATGTGTTTACATACTGTTACGGAACTTGCTCTGCCGGCCTACGGAAGGAAAACATACGTTTGAATTGTTTTGTGGAAAATGACCTCCCCACTAACAATTAATTGATTTAAAAATGAAAAAACTAATCATTGCATCCGTATTGGCTATGTCTGCAGTTACCGCACACGCGGCCGAAAGTGGTGCATATGTCTTTGGCAATTTGGGGTACAACACCGATAAGATAAAAGACTCTGAGAACGTCAAAGAGGGCAAGGCAGCCGGTGGAGGATGGGAAGTCGGTGCCGGCTACCGTTTCGGCTCGTACTTTGCGACGGAATTGTCATATATCAACCTCGGTAAGATGCAAGCGACAGTTGGCGACGAGAACGGCGGCACGACCAACGAATCGGTTAAGCTGCAAGCTGAGCGTCTGGCTTTTGTTGGCATCCTGCCGGTGTCAGATGCTGTGGAGGTCTTTGGTAAGGTAAGTCTTAACAATGTGCACGCCAAGGGTAACGGCGAAAAAGATAGCGAAGTAAAGCCTGGCTTGGGCATTGGGGCTAGCTATGCCATTACCAAAAATTTGGCTTTGCGCGGTGAGTATGAGCACATCGCAAATGCGGTTAAAGGTGATGACGGCAATAAGCTGACTTCTGGCACTAACCTATTCAAGGTTGGTGTTATTAATCCGGCAGTAATAATCCGTACAGATTGTATACTTCCGGCATGGAAAAAATCGATGTGCGCAAGCTTGAACTGGCCGCCCGTGAGCAGCTGAGGCGTACCGCTATCCGGATGTACAAGCGAGGCCGGTCTCAAGCCAGTATTGCCGAAGAACTCGGGCTGCGCCGCCCCACCATTTCCGCCTGGGTGGTGCGTGAGGCAGCACTAGGTGCGCAGGGATTCAAAGAACAGAAGCGCGGTCGCGCCGAAGGCACCGGCCGTCGGCTGACCGAGGCGCAGGAAGCCCGGATCAAGCAGGACATCGTGGATCGCACGCCAGACCAGATGAAGCTGAGGTTTGCCCTGTGGAGTGCTCAGGCGGTCAAGGCTGTAATCAAGCAGATGTTTCTGATCGATCTGCCGATCCGTACTGTCCGTCTGTACTTGGCCCGCTGGGGCTTTACGCCGCAGCGCCCGCTCAAACGCGCTTATGAGCAGCGACCGGCAGCAGTCGAGAAATGGCTCAAGGAGGAATACCCGGCTATCGTCGCGCGTGCCAAAGCGGAAATGGCTGAAATCAGCTGGGGCGACGAATCGGCGGTGTCGAGTGTTGAGCACTTTCCGCGTGGCTACGCCCCAAAAGGCCAAACCCCAGTTCTGGTGTTATCCCAATCGAAAAGAGCGCGCATCAACTTGATTTCGGCCATTACCAACCAAGGCAAGATGCGCTTCATGCTGTACCGGGAGACCTTGACGGCCCGGGTGCTGATCAAGTTTCTGATGCGGCTGATCCGTGATGCTGGCGGCAAGAAGGTGTTCTTGATCCTCGACAACTTGCGCGTGCATCACAGCAAGCTGGTGCAAGCATGGTTGGAGGAGGAAGAGAACAAGAAGGCGATTGAGTTGTTCTTCCTGCCCAGCTACTCACCGGAACTGAACCCGGATGAATACTTGAACGGCGACCTGAAGGCCAGAATGAGCGCAGGTGAGCCGGTTCGATCAGACGGTCAACTTCAAGGGAAAGTGCTGTCCCATTTACGCTCATTGCAGAAGCAGCCGGCCAGAATCCGGTCGTACTTCCGGCATGAAAAAATCCGCTACGCGGCATGAGCTTTCTGTACGGTATTTGACTGCCGGATTAATAGCTACAAGTTCTGATGCTTTGGCCCCCCATAGGGGGGCTTTGTTTTAGATGCTGTGAAAAGGATTTGTAATGAGGTGTGTGTTGTTTGGAGTGGTTTTGCTAGTGGTTTCGACTTCTTCGAGAGCTTCAGGAATGGATGCCGCTGCATTAAGTAAATATAGTGCTTGTGTCAATGTTGCTAACTCGGTAGCTCAGCAGGTGACAAGCCTTAATACCATGGGTGGAATGGCACTGCAGCAATGGTTGAATATGCGGCTACTTGAGTGCAAATTTGTTTCGGAAGAGAAAAGCTCTAACTATGATGAGCATATGGATAAAATGCTGAGATTTGGACATGACCAGCTTATGCAAAGCTATAAGCTAAGGGGAGAGGCATTAAAGCCTTTGATGGGTAAGTAGTTATCAGATTGAGTGGGGCGTTGTTTGGGAATGAAATTGACTTGTTTTGTCGGAGGCAGGAGTGAATTGTCAGCTAAATAGATATAAAGACCGCAATTGCGGTCTTTTTTTTATGGGCAAACACAATGGCTGTAACATCGGAACAAATCGCCGCGATGCCGAGCAGGCCGGCGAGCATGAAGCCTGCGGCCTGGTGCTGGAGTCGGGCCGTGTCTATCGCTGCCGCAATGTCGCGGTCGAGCCGGCCCACTTCTTCCAGACCGATCCGGCCGGCTGGGCGGCGGCCGAGTCGCTGGGCCACGCTGTCGGCATCTGGCACAGCCATCCGAAAGGAACTGCGGAGCGGTCGCTCATTGATATTGATGCTAGTTTCTCGCGGGGGCATGCTGATCATGCCGGAGGTGTTCGGTTCAGGCGGCGGCCGGCAGAGAAGAGTGGTAAAAAATGTTTTTGAAATTGGCGAAGGTGGGTGTAAGCAATATTCGGATGTAGCCGTTCTAGGCCTCTATTTTTCAAAGTAGAAGAGTGGGGTAATGGAAATTTTTCCCATCTCGTCGCACTCTGAAAGAGTGGTTTTGAAATGAATTTCATGTCAATATTCGCACGTAAGTTATTGATCTATTTGTAATGCTTTGTGCAGGTTTAAGCTTTTTTGAGTCTAAAAACCTGGAGAAATAACTCATAAGGCATTGATTATTATGAATGAACTATCAGTTTTGTTCGTCTGCCACGGCAATATCTGCCGTTCTCCCACCGCCGAGGGCGTGATGCGGGCCAAGCTGGCGCATGCCGGCCTGGGGGACAGGGTCCGTGTCGATTCGGCCGGCACCCATGGTTACCATGTCGGCGAGGCGCCCGACGAGCGCAGCGAGCAGGCGGCCGCCCGGCGCGGCTACGATCTGGCGCCGCTGCGCGCGCGCATGGTGGCCGACGCCGATTTCGCCGGCTTCGATCTGATCCTGGCGGCAGACGCCCGCAATCTGTCCGACTTGCGCCAGCGCTGTCCCGATAAATTGATCGAGCGGTTGCACCTGATGTTGGAGCCGCTAGGCGAGGGGCGGGAGGTGCCGGATCCGTATTACGGCGGCGGGCGGGGTTTCGAAACCGTGCTCGACCTGCTGGAGGCCGGCTGCGACGGCTGGCTGAAACGCATCGCGGCGCGGCTGGGCTGACCGGGCCCGACTTCTCCTGCTAAGCTACCTGAAACAACCCCGTCAAGCCTGGACAAGGCCGGCGCCGCGAAATGGGCTGTCGCCGGCACGGGCGGACCCTGCTGCAAGGTAAATAGATGGCCCTGACTTCGCGCGAGCGAGCGAACAAAGCCCCGCTGGAGATCGTTCCCAGTCTCAGCGCGGACGTGATATTGCCGCGCCAGCCGGGCAAGACGCCGCTGGCCAGCCAGACCGTGATCGTCATCGGCTCGTCCACCGGCGGCACCGAGGCGCTGCGGACCCTGTTGACGGCGTTGCCGGCGTCGATGCCGCCTATCCTGGTGGCGCAGCACATGCCGGAAATGTTCACCCATTCGTTCGCGCAGCGGCTGGACTCGCTGTGCCGCTTGCGGGTGAAGGAGGCGGAAGACAACGAAAGGCTGCAGGCCGGCACCGTCTATATCGCGCCCGGCCATTCCCATCTATTGATCAAGAGCGCGCCGACGATAGGCTACAGCACCTCCTTGAACGCCGGGCCGGCGGTGAACCGGCACCGGCCTTCGGTGGACGTGCTGTTCCGCTCGGCGGCCAATCTGGTCGGCAAGAACAGCATAGGCCTCATCCTGACCGGCATGGGGCGGGACGGCGCCAATGGCATGCTGGAGTTGAAGCAGGCCGGCGCCTGGAACATCGCCCAGGACGAGGCCAGCTGCGTGGTGTTCGGCATGCCCAAGGAGGCGATCGCGCTGGGCGCCGCCCACGAGGTGCTGGCGTTGACCAGCATCGCCCAGCGACTGGTGACGCTGGCGCATCAGCGCCAGCCGTCCGTTTAGAACCTGAAACCCTGGATCTCATGAAGTTTCTACCGATTCTGGTGGTCGAGGATGATGCCGATCTGCGCGAGGCCATCGTCGACACCCTTTCCCTGTCGGGCTATCCGACGCTGGAGGCCGCCGATGGCACCCAGGCGCTGCAACGCCTGAAGCAGGAGCCGGTCGGCCTGATCATTTCCGACGCCCAGATGGCGCCGATGGACGGCTACGCGCTGTTCGAGGAAGTGAAGAAGCATTATCCGGGCGTGCCCTTCATCCTGATGACGGCTTACGGCGTGATAGAGCGGGCGATAGCGCTGCTGCGCGCCGGCGCCACCCACTATCTGCTGAAGCCGTTCGAGCCGCCCAGCCTGTTGGCGGAGGTGGAAAAGCATCTGCTGGCGATGCCGGGCGACGACGGCGGCGAAGTGGTGGCGGAGTCGGCCGCGATGCGGCAGCTGTTCGCGCTGGCGGGCCGGGTGGCGCAAAGCGACGCCAGCGTGATGATCAGCGGGCCCAGCGGCACCGGCAAGGAAGTGCTGGCGCGTTATATCCATCGCCACTCCCGGCGCCATGCCGGGCCCTTCGTCGCGGTCAACTGCGCGGCGATACCGGACAATCTGCTGGAGTCGACGCTGTTCGGCCACGAGCGCGGCGCCTTCACCGGCGCGGCGCAGGCGCTGCCCGGCAAGTTCGAGCAGGCGCAGGGCGGCACGATACTGTTGGACGAGGTGACCGAGATGCCGCTGCCGCTGCAGGCCAAGCTGCTGCGGGTGCTGCAGGAGCGCGAGGTCGAGCGCATCGGCAGCACGCGGACCATCCGGCTGGACATCCGGGTGCTGGCGACGTCCAACCGCGCCTTGCAGGCGGAAGTCGAGGCCGGCAGGTTCCGCGAAGACCTGTACTTCCGGCTGAACGTTTTCCCCTTGCGCATCCCGGCGCTGGCCGATCGCCCCGATGATATCCTGCCCCTGGCACGATTCCTGCTTAAAAAACATGCGGAGGCCGCAGGACGGGCGTCTCTGGTGTTTTCCAGGGATGCGGAACGTCATTTGACGGCCTATAGTTGGGAGGGTAACATCCGCGAACTGGATAATGTCGTGCAGCGGGCGGTGATTCTTGCCGCCGGGGCGGAAATTCTTGCCGCCGACCTATTGTTGGGCGATATTTCAGGCGTGGGGCAGCTTACCCGAACGGTGTCCGATTCGGACAGTTCGGTGTCGGATGAAACCGACATGAAAACCCTTGAGAAACGCCATATTCTGGAAACATTGGCAACCGTCGGCGGCGTGAAGAAGCTGGCGGCCGAGAAACTGGGCATCAGCGAGCGCACATTGCGCTACAAGTTGCAGCGATACCGTGATGAAGACGCTGCAGCGGCTGGCCAGGATGTTCCGGAGGGAAATGGCACGGAGTAGCCATGGCAGTCAACAATATCGACCAATTGCTGGGCGAGCTGAGAAGCGCGGCGGCGCTGGCGTCGGGCAAGCAGCCGCAGGCGACGGCCCAGCAGGCGCCGCAGGTCGACTTTTCCGACGTGCTCAAATCGACGATCGAGCAGGTCAATTCGGCGCAGCAGACTTCGGAGGAGATGCAGAAGCAGTTCCAGCTGGGCGACAACAAGGAGGTCAACCTGCAGGACGTGATGGTGTCGCTGCAAAAGGCCAGCCTGTCGTTCCAGACGATGGTTCAGGCGCGAAACAAGCTGGTCAGCGCTTATCAGGAAATCATGAATACCCAAGTCTAGCGCTGTCGGATTCCGAAACCAGACAGCGGCGGACCTAAATCCAAAACCACCGTATGGCTGATCTGGCAGAAGAAAACGCAACCCCTGTCTGGCGCGCGCGAATGAATGAGGCGGGTGACCGCTTCAAGGCGCTGCCAAACAACAGAAAAGTTCTATTCCTCGCGGCTTTGGCGGCGATTTTCGCCGTCGTCGTCGGCGCCGTCGTCCTCAATCGCACCCCTTCCTATAAGATACTGTTCTCCAATCTGGCCGATCGTGACGGTGGCCAGGTGACCGCCGCGCTGCAGCAGATGAACATCCCGTACCTGCTGGGCGAGGGCGGCGTGATCTCGGTGCCGGCCGACAAGGTGTACGACGTGCGTCTGAAGCTGGCGGCCCAGGGCCTGCCCAAGGCCAGCGGCGTCGGTTTCGAACTGATGGACAATCAGAAGTTCGGCATCAGCCAGTTCAACGAGCAGGTCAACTACCAGCGTTCGATCGAGGGCGAGCTGGCGCGCACCATAGAGGCGGTTTCGTCGGTGCAGAGCGCCCGCGTCCACATCGCGACGCCGAAGCAGAGCGTGTTCGTGCGCGAGCAGCAGTCGCCGACAGCCTCGGTGATGCTGCAGCTGTATCCGGGCCGCATCCTCGACGCCGGCCAGGTGGCCGGCATCCTGCACCTGGTGTCCAGCTCGGTGCCGAACCTGCCGGTGAAGAACGTCACCATCGTCGATCAGGACGGCAATCTGCTGTCCAAGCAGACCGGGCCGGACGACAACTCCGGGCTGGACCAGCGCCAGCTGGGTTTCGTGCGCCAGATCGAGGAAGGCTACGTCAAGCGCATCGAAGACATTCTGGAGCCCATCTTCGGCCACGGCAACGCCCGCGCCCAGGTGACGGCCAATGTCGATTTCTCCGAGATCGAGCAGACCGCGGAGACCTACCGCCCCAATTCCAGTCCGAATCCGTCGGCCACCCGCAGCCAGCAGATCAGCGAGAAGCTGGTCAACGGCGCGGCCAATCCCAGCGGCGTGCCGGGCGCCTTGTCCAACCAGCCGCCGTCGGCGGCGTCGGCGCCGATCACGCTGCCGCCAGGCGCGGCGCCGGGCACCGCCAATCTGTCCGGTCAGGCGGTCAGCCCGAACGGAACCTTGCAGCGCGACATCACCACCAATTACGAGGTGGACAAGACCATACAGCACACCAAGGTGCCGGTCGGCGTGGTCAAGCGCCTGTCGGCGGCCGTGGTGGTCAACTATCGCCGCATGCCGGACAAGAGCGGCGAAATGAAGCCGACGCCGCTGACCGCGCAGGAAGTGCAGCAGATCAATAATCTCGTCAAAGAGGCGATGGGCTACAACAACGGCCGCGGCGACACGCTGAACGTGGTCAACGCCGCCTTCGCCGACAACGCCCAGCCGGTCACCGTGCAGGAACGGGTGATGGACTACGTCACCGACAACGGGACCAGCCTGGTCAAGTACGGCCTGCTGGCGATCGCGGTGCTGTATCTGCTGTTCGGCGTGGTGCGCCCCATCATGCGCGACCTGGTCAAGCCGACTCCGGCCCCCGGCGCCGCGGGCGCGGCCGGCATTGGCGGCGCGATCGGTCCGGGAGGCCGGCTGCTGGGCGTGGCCGGGGAAGAGGGCGAGGCCGGAATGGCCGGAGCCGGCGGGGGGGCTGGTGGTGCCGGCGGCCCGGGCGGCGGAGCTGGCGAGGATCCGCGTGAAGCGCAGCGGCGTCAGTACAGCAGCAATCTGGAAGCCGTCCGCGAGTTGGTGAAATCCGATCCGCGCATGGCGGCCCAGATCATCAAGGAATGGATAAGTGCCGATGAGTGACAACGGAGTACGCAAGAGCGCGGTGCTGCTGTTCAGCCTTGGTCAGAACGAAGCGGTCGAAGTGTTCAAGTACCTGGGGCCGAAGGAAGTGCAGAAGATCTCGCTGGCGATGGCGGCGATCAACAACCTCAGCTACGAGCAGATCGACGAGGTGGTGGCCGACTTCCGCAAGGAGTGCGACGCCCGCGCCAGCATCGGCGCGTCCGACGAGTATCTGCGCAATGTGCTGATCGAGGCGCTGGGGCCGGACAAGGCCGCCAACCTGCTGGACAAGATCATGCAGGGCAACGACCACAGCGGCATCGAGAGCCTGAAGTGGATGGACCCGTCGTCGGCGGCGGACTTGATCCGCCACGAGCACCCGCAGATCATCGCCACCATCCTGGTTCACCTGGAGCCGGACCTGTCCAGTTCCATTCTGGCCTTCTTCCCGGAGCGGATGCGCAACGAGGTGCTGATCCGCACGGCGACGCTGGAAGGCGTGCAGCCGCAGGCGTTGCGCGAGTTGAACGATGTGCTGACCCAGCTGCTGTCCGGTTCGGACCGGATCAAGAAGAGCGCGTCCGGCGGCGTCGGCCTGACCGCCGAGATACTCAACTTCATGGGCGGCAACGTCGAGGCGTCGGCGCTGGGCTTCATCCGCGAATACGATCCGGAGCTGGCGCAACGCATCCAGGACAAGATGTTCGTATTCGAGAACCTGCTGGACATCGACGACCGCTCGATCCAGACCATCCTGCGCGAAGTCCAGTCGGATTCGCTGGTGATCGCCCTGAAGGGCACCAGCACCGACCTGAAGGAAAAGATCTTCCGCAATATGTCGCAACGCGCGGCGGAAATGCTGCGCGACGATCTCGAATCCAAGGGGCCGGTCAAGCTGTCCGAGGTGGAAGCCGAGCAGAAGGAAATCCTCAAGGTGGTGCGCAAGCTCGCCGACGACGGACAGATCGTGCTAGGCAGCAAGGGTGGCGATGAAGGCCTCATCGAATAACGATCCCATCATTCCCGGCGAGCAACTGGAAAGCTGGTCCAGCTGGAGTCCGGCTTCGCTCGACGGTTTCACTCAGGCGCTGACGCCGGCGCAGCTGGTCGCGATGACGCAGATGCGCCGTCCCGGTGTCAGCCTGGCCGAGCGCATCGCCGCCGTCGAGTCCGACGCGGTGCCGGCGAGCGCGATGCCGCTGTCCGAGGCCGAGGCGCTGGCGGAGCAGGCCGAAGAAGAGGCGCCGGCCGACGAAGGCGCGGCGCTGGGCTATCCGACCGCGGCCGAACTCGAGGCCATTCATCAGGACGCCTGGCAGACCGGGCACGACGCCGGCCTGGAGGCCGGGCGGGCCGAAGGCTTCGAGCAGGGCATGCAGGCCGGGCGCGAGCAGGGTTCGGTCGATGCGCGCGCCGAACTGCAGCCCCGGCTGGAGCAGGCGTGGCAGGCGCTGGACGGCATGGCGGCGGAATTTTCCGCCGAGTTGTCGCGGGTCGAGCGGGAGCTGGCCGACGATGTGCTGAAGCTGGCCTGGCGGCTGGCGCAGAAGCTGGCGCAGCAGCAGCTGGAGCGCGATGCGCAGGCCCTGTTGCCGCTGCTGCGGGCCGCCTTGGCCGAGCTGCCGGCCACGCTGGCCAACGCCCGATTGCGCGTCAATCCGGCCGATTTGGCCGCGGCGCGCGAATTCCTGCAGCAGGAGACGCCGGAGACGGCGTGGCAATGGATAGAGGACGCGGCGATCCGCCGCGGCGGCTGCATCATCGACACCGCCTCGATACGGCTGGACATCACGCTGGATACCCGGATGGCGGCCTTGGAGAAGGCGCTGGGCCTGGCGGCCGAGAGTGGCGATGAACAATCTGATTGAGCGCCAGCGGCGCTGGCTGGACGCCTGCGGCGCGGCGGCCGAGGCGGCCGCGCCATGGCAGCCTTGCGGCCGCCTGGTGCGCGTCACCGGCATGGTGATGGAGGCGGTGGGCATCAAGTTGCCGGTCGGCAGCGCCTGTCGCGTGGCCTTGCCCGAGGGCCGCGAAGTGGAGGCCGAGGTGGTGGGCTTTTCCGGCGACAAGGTGTTCCTGATGCCGCTGAGCAATGTGCACGGCCTGCTGCCGGGAACGCCGGTGCTGCCGATGTCGTCGCAGTCGTCGCCGGAGTACGGCAGGGTCGGCGGCCCGACGGCGGCCTCCGGTTCGGACGGCCGCCGGGTGCCGGTCGGCATCGGCCTGCTGGGCCGCGTGCTGGACGCGTTGGGCCGTCCGCTGGACGGTCTCGGACCTATCGATGTCGACGCCTGGTTTCCCTTGTACAGCCAACCGATCAATCCGCTGGAGCGCACGCCGGTGCACGATGTGCTGGATGTCGGCGTGCGCGCGATCAACGGTCTGCTGACCGTTGGCCGCGGCCAGCGCCTGGGCCTGTTCGCCGGCTCCGGCGTCGGCAAATCGGTGCTGTTGGGCATGATGGCCCGCTTCACTCGCGCCGACGTCGTCGTGGTCGGGCTGATAGGCGAGCGGGGCCGCGAGGTGAAGGACTTCATCGACAACATCCTCGGCGAGGAAGGGCGGACCCGCTCGGTGGTGGTGGCGGCCCCGGCCGACGTGCCGCCGCTGATGCGGCTGCACGGCGCCGCCTACGCCACCGCGCTGGCCGAATATTTCCGCGACCAGGGCAAGGACGTGCTGCTGCTGATGGATTCGGTCACCCGCTACGCGATGGCGCAGCGCGAGATCGCGCTGGCCATCGGCGAGCCGCCGGTCACCAAGGGCTATCCGCCGTCGGTGTTCGCCCGGCTGCCGCAGCTGATCGAGCGCGCCGGTAACGGCGGCGCCGGCGGCGGCTCGATCACCGGCTTCTACACCGTGCTGTCCGAGGGCGACGATCAGCAGGATCCGATCGCCGACTCGGCGCGCGCGATCCTGGACGGCCACTTCGTCTTGTCGCGCGATCTGGCCGAGTCCGGCCACTATCCGGCGATAGACATCGAGCAGTCGATCAGCCGGGTGATGGTGGACGTGGTGCCGCAGGCGCAGATCGACCTGGCACGCCATTTCAAGCAGCTGTATTCGCGCTATCGCCGCAACCGCGACCTGATCAGCGTCGGCGCCTACGTCGCCGGTTCCGATCCGGTGCTCGACGACGCGATGCGGCGCCAGCTGCCCATGGTCGGCTTCCTGACCCAGCCCATGCACGAATCGCACGACTACGCCTCCTGCTGCGAGCAGCTGGCCGGCGTGCTGGCCTGAGGTTAGGCGATGGCCGACGGCAAATACCAGCTGTTGATCCGGCTGGCCGACGAACGCCAGCAGGCGGCCGCCGAGCGGATGGGGCTGGCGCAGAACAGCCTGAACCAGTCGAGGATGCGGCTGGAGCAGCTGGAAAACTTTCGCGACGAATACCGCCAGCGCCTGGTCGCCGGCGGCGGCCAGGGCATGTCGGTGGTCCAGTACCAGGATTTCCGCCGTTTCCTCGCCAGGCTGGACGACGCGATGGAGCAGCAGCAGCAGGATCTCGAGCGCTGCGCCCAGCGCTTCGTGCTGGAGCGCCAGGCCTGGCAGATGGAGTACAAGAAGCTGAAGGCCTACGAGAAACTGTGGCAGCGGGAATGCGAACGCGAGGCGCTGCGCGAGGCCAAGCTGCTGCAGAAGCAGACCGACGAATTCGCCACCCGCCGTTTCTGGGACCAGACCCACGGCGACGATGCCTGACTTGGCACGCTCCTTGCTTTGATTGACGGCGTCACACTCAGTCGAGGCTTCATCATGACCATCATCGTCAATACGCCCAGCGCGAAGGCGAGTCCGGCGACCGGCGCCGCAGGCCCCGCGACGGGAGCCGCCACCGGCGCGGGCGGCGGCGCGTCCGGCGATCTGTTCGCCAGCCTGCTCGGCATGCAGATGAGCGCGGTAGGGGCGATGTTGCCGGGCCTCGGCGATGGCGGCGACGGCAAGCCGGCCGACGACAAGCCCGCCAGCAAGACGGAATCGACCGAGATCGGCGGCGACGTCCAGGCCGCGCTGGCGATGCCGCTGGTGGCGGCGCTGCAGGCCAGCCTGCAGCCGCAGCCGACGCAAACGACGCCGCAGACCGACGTCAAGGCCCTCGGCCAGGATCTGCTGGCCCAGCAGACGACCGCCGTCGCCATCGATCCCGGCGCCTTGCTGCAGGCCAAGCAAGTGTTCAACTGGCAGGGCGAGAAGCAGCAAAAATTGCCGGACCCGGATCAGACCGTCGCGCAATTCTTGCCGCTGCAGCAGTTGCAGCCGCAGCAGAATCAGCCGCAACAGCAGCAGGCGGCCGGCGTCGGCATGCAGCAGCTGACGCTGCCGCAGACGCTGAACGACCCCAGCTGGGGCAAGGCGTTGGGCGAGCAGGTGCTGTCCATGGTCAATCTGAAGATGGACAAGGCCCAGATCCAGTTGAATCCGCCGCAACTGGGGCCGATCGAGGTCACGTTGAAGATGAACGGCACCGATCAGGCCCAGGTATTGTTCACCGCGGCGGTGCCGGCGACGCGCGAAGCGCTGGAAAACAATATGCATCGGCTCAGTTCCATGATGTCGGCCAACGGCATACAGCTGACCGATTCTCAGGTGTCCAGCGGCCAGTCCGGCCAGCAGCAACAGGCCCAGCAACAAAGAAAAGGCCGTCAGGAACAAGGCCTTGGCGAAACCGACGGCAACGACGCGCTGACCGCGATCAAGGCTGCGCGCGGCATACTCAGCATCTTCGCCTGACCCGATTTTGATATTGACACTGTTCATTGACCCGAGAAAACTGGAAAATAAGCTTGGGAAATCGTTTAAGATTTCACTAGGCACTCGATAAAAGAACAGGTCATAACTTATGTCTGATGATAAAAAGGCGGAAAAAAAGGCGGGCGGTGGCGGCAACAAGTTGATGCTGATCGTCATCATTCTGCTGATTCTGGTGCTGGCCGCGGTCGGCGGCCTCGCTGCCTATATGTTCACCAATATGAACAAGCCTCAGGCAGGGGCGCAAGCCGAGCAGGTCAAGGAAAAACCGAAGAAAAAACACGAAGGCCCGCCGATTTTCGAGAAGATGGACACCTTCGTCGTCAATCTGGCCGGCAACGACGGCAGTCTGCTGCAGATCGACATGCAGGCCGAGCTCGGCGACGAGGAGGCCAAGAAGAAATTCACCGACTACGCGCCGAAGATCCGCAGCGCGGTGATTCTGCTGCTGTCGTCGAAGACCGCCGCTGAAATCAGCTCCGCCGACGGCAAGGTGAAGCTGAAGGCCCAGGTCAAGCAGATCATCAATGAAGCGATGGACGCGGGCGACGAGCCCGTGGTCGACAGCGTTCTCTTCACTTCCTTCATCATTCAGAAGCAATAGGCGCCATGGGCGACGATATCCTTTCCCAGGAAGAGGTAGACGCGCTATTACGAGGCGTCTCCGGGGAGGACGAGGACGACGACGGCGGGCAGGATGGCCAGGGGGTCCGCGGCTACGACATCGGCCGGCAGGAACGCATCGTCCGCGGGCGGATGCCGACGCTGGAAATCATCAACGAGCGTTTCGCCCGCAATCTGCGCATAGGTTTGTTCAACTTCCTGCGCCGCAACGCCGAAATCTCCGTCGGTCCGGTGCGGGTGCAGAAGTACAGCGAATTCATCCGCAACCTGGTGGTGCCGACCAACCTGAACCTGGTGCATGTCAAGCCGATGCGCGGCACCGGCCTGTTGATCTTCGATCCGGACCTGGTGTTCCTGATCGTCGACAATCTGTTCGGCAGCGACGGCCGCTACCACGTGCGGGTCGAGGGCCGCGACTTCACGCCGACCGAGCAGCGCATCATCCACCGGCTGCTGGAGGTGGTGTTCACCGAATGCCAGAAGGCGTGGGAGCCGGTCTATCCGATCGAGTTCGTCTACCTGCGCTCGGAAATGAACACCCAGTTCGCCAATATCGCCACGCCGACCGAGGTGGTGGTGGCGATGACTTTCCACATCGAGCTGGGCGCCGGCGGCGGCGACTTCCACATCTGCCTGCCGTATTCGATGGTGGAACCGATCCGCGACCTGCTGTCCAGCACGATGCAGGCCGACCGCACCGAGGTCGACAACCGCTGGGTCAATCTGATGACTCACCAGGTGCAGGCGGCCGAAGTGGAGCTGGTGGCCAGTCTGGCCCACGCCAAGGTGACGCTGGGGCAGATACTGAATCTGAAGAACGGCGATGTGGTGATGATAGAAATTCCCGAGCGGGTGGAGGCCGACGTGTCCGGCATCCCGGTGTTCGAGGCCAGTTACGGCACCGTGCAGGGCCGTTACGCGTTGAAGGTGGAAAAGATACTGGCGGGGGCCCATGAGTTCATGGAGCCGCCTGGAGAGCAAGAGCAATGAGCGAAGAAGAGCAGCAGGCGGGCGCAGCCGGCGCCGAAGAGGAAGTGTCGATGGACGACTGGGCCGCCGCGATGGCGGAACAGGAGGTCGCGGAGGATCAACCGGCGGAGTCTGAGCCGGTGCCGGCCCAGGGGCTGTTCCAGGAGATAGGCGCCGGCGTCATCACCGGCGGTCCGCCGAATCTCGACATGATTCTGGACATCCCGGTGCAACTGACGGTGGAGCTCGGCCGCACCAAGATCGCCATCCGCAACCTGCTGCAACTGGCGCAGGGCTCGGTGGTGGAGCTGGACGGCATGGCCGGCGAACCGATGGACGTGCTGGTCAACGGCTGCCTGATCGCCCAGGGCGAGGTGGTGGTGGTCAACGACAAGTTCGGCATCCGCCTGACCGATATCATCACCCCGGCCGAGCGTATCCGCCGCCTGCAGAAATAATGATCATGAGCCGAGTTCGAAAAACGCGCCTGGCGTGGCTGGGCGCGCTATGTCTTCTCGCGTCGGCCCCGTTGCTGGCCGCGCCGGTCCAGGCGCCGGTCGCGGCGCCGTCGCCGTTCGTCAGCCTGCTGCAGGTGATCTTCGGCCTGGCGGTGGTGCTGGGCGCCATCGTCGGCGTCGCCTGGCTGTTCAAGCGCCTGTCCGGCGGCGTGATGGGCGCCGCGGGCCGCATCCGCGTCGTCGGCGGCACCATGGTCGGCCAGAAGGAGCGGGTGGTGATCGTCGAGCTGGAGGGCGAGTGGCTGGTGCTGGGCGTGACGCCGCAGCAGGTCAATCTGCTGAGCAAGATGCCGCGGCCGGAAGGCGCGGAGGCGGGGCCGGAGCTGCCGGCGGAGCCGTTCGCGCGCTGGCTGAAGGCCGCGCTCGACAAAAGCCGCGCGCCGCAGGGGCGGCAGGACAAATGATGAAAAAGAAGATGGCGATCGCCCTGCTCAGCGGCGGGGCGTTGATGCTGCCTTTGCTGGCGGACGCGGCGGCCGGGCTGCCGCTGATGACCAGCACGCCGGCGGCGGGCGGCGGCCAGAACTACTCGCTCAGCCTGCAGATGCTGCTGTTCATGACGGCGCTGACCTTCATCCCGGCGATGCTGCTGATGATGACGGCCTTCACCCGCATCGTGATCGTGCTGTCGCTGCTGAGGCAGGCGCTGGGCACGACGCAGTCGCCGCCGAACCAGGTCATCGTCGGCCTGGCGCTGTTTTTGACGCTGTTCGTGATGGGGCCGACCTTCGACCAGGTGTACAACAAGGCCTGGGTGCCGTTCTCCGACGACAAGATCAGCTTCAACCAGGCGCTGGACGAGGGTTCCAAGCCGATGAAGGCCTTCATGCTGCGCCAGACGCGCGAAAAGGATCTGGCCTTCTTCATCGAGATTTCGCAGTCGGAAAAGCCGCAGACCAAGGAAGACGTGTCGATGAAGACGCTGGTGCCGGCCTTCGCCATCAGCGAATTGAAGACCGCGTTCCAGATCGGCTTCATGATCTTCATCCCGTTCATGATCATAGACCTGGTCGTCGCCAGCATCTTGATGGCGATGGGCATGATGATGGTGTCGCCGGTGACCATCTCGCTGCCGTTCAAGATGATGCTGTTCGTGCTGGTGGATGGCTGGACCTTGCTGATGGGTTCGCTGGTGCAGAGCTTCTACACCGGATGAACGCGCGCTTGCAGACATTGGAAGAGGCCGATTTGCCGGCCTGTTTCGGCCTGTTCCGCGAAAGCGTGCTGGCGCTGGCCGGCGGCGTGTATTCCGCCGAGCAGTGCCAGGCGTGGGCGCCGGCGCGGCCGTGGGACGCAGAGATCGACAGCGCCTGGCGCAAGCGGCTGGCCGGCGCGTGGGCGTGCAAGGCGGTGGCCGCGGACGGCCGTCTGGCCGGTTTCGCCTGGCTGAGGCGCGACGGCGAGTTCGACATGCTGTTCGTCGCGCCGTGGGCGGGCCGGCAAGGCCTGGCCGGCCGGATGATAGCCGAGCTGGAGGCGCAGGCGGCGCGGGACGGCGTCAGCGCGCTCCATGCCTGGGCCAGCCATGCGGCGCGGCCGGTGTTCGAGCGCGCCGGCTACGTCCTGCTGCGCGCCAACCGCGTGGACAAGGGCGGCGTGGCGATCGACAATGGCTTGCTGGCCAAGGGCGGCTGGCGGGAGGAGGGGGCATGAGTCCGGAACTGATCATCAGCATCGTGCAGAACGCGCTATACATCCTGATCATCGTGTCGGCGCCGGTCTTGCTGACCTCGCTGCTGGTCGGCCTCTTGGTCAGCATCCTGCAGGCCGCCACCCAGATCAACGAAATGACGCTGACCTTCATTCCGAAACTGCTGGCGATGTTCCTGGTGCTGGTGCTGGCTGGACCGTGGATGCTCAATACGCTGATCGAGTACACCACCCGGCTGTTCCAGAGCATACCCAATGTGATCGGCTGATGGCGGTTCCTATCACCGATGTGCAGATCAACGCGCTGGTCGGCGCCTTCGCCTGGCCGTTCGCGCGCATCATAGGCCTGTTCCTGGCCGAACCCATCTTCGCCTACCGCGGCGTGCCGCGCAGTTTCAAGGCGGCTTTCGCCCTGGTGCTGACCGTGCTGCTGACGCCGCTGCTGCCGCCATTGCCGGTGGTGCCGCTGGTTTCGGCCGAGGGCATCGCCATCCTGCTGCAGCAATTGCTGATCGGCCTGGCGATGGGCTTCGTCATGCGCATCGTCATCAGCGCGGTGGAATTGACCGGCTTCATCGTCGGCGCGCAGACCGGCCTCGGTTTCGCGATGTTCTTCGACCCGATACACGCGGCCCAGGTGCCGGTGCTGTCGCAGATGCTGTCGCTGTTCACCTTCTTCATCTTTCTCGCCTTCGACGGCCACCACATGGTGTTGCAGGCCTTGGCGGAAAGCTTCCAGGTGCTGCCGATAGGCATGCCGATGCCGGCGCAGGGGCTGAAGGCGCTGGTGCTGTGGGGAAGCCATCTGGTCGAGTGGGGCGTCTGGCTGGCGATGCCGGTGATAGGCGCGCTGCTGATCACCAACCTGGCCATCGGCGTGATGACCCGCGCGGCGCCGCAGTTCAACATCTTCACCTTCGGCTTTCCGCTGACCATCATGGTCGGCTTCGGCGCGCTCTACCTGACGCTGCCGATGATGATCCCGGTGATCGAGCAGATGTACCGCGCCGGCTTCGAGATGATGCTGAGGATGTTGCAGGCCAAGTGACGCCGCCTCTCGTGGATCGAGGCCGCTTTCTGTTAAAATGTTCCGATCTTCAGAGTGGACCGGGTTCGCCCGAACCGAGACAACAGACAGAGGCAAATATGGCAGGTCACAGCAAATGGGCTAACATCCAGCACCGCAAAGGTCGCCAGGATGCCAAACGTGGCAAGATCTTCACCCGCCTGATCAAGGAAATCACCGTCGCCGCCAAGATGGGCGGAGGCGACGTCAACATGAACCCGCGCCTGCGCCTGGCGGTGGACAAGGCCAAGGCCGAGTCGATGCCTAAGGACAATATCGAGAACGCGATCAAGCGCGGCACCGGCCAGCTGGATGGCGTCGACTACGTCGAATGCCGCTATGAAGGCTACGGCATCGCCGGCGCGGCGGTGATGGTGGACTGCCTGACCGACAACAAGACCCGCACCGTCGCCGACGTGCGCCACGCCTTCTCCAAGTACGGCGGCAATATGGGCACCGACGGCTGCGTGTCCTACCAGTTCAAGCATTGCGGCTATCTGGTGTTCGCCCCGGGCGTCGACGAGGACGCGCTGATGGAAGCGGCGCTGGAGGCCGGCGCCGAGGACGTGCTGACCAACGAGGACGGCTCGATCGAGGTGATCACCGGCCCGTACGAATTCTCCGACATCAAGGACGCGCTGGAAGCCAAGGGCTTCAAGTCCGAGGTCGGCGAAGTGACGATGCGCGCCGACAACGAGACCGAGCTGAGCAGCGACGACTCCGTTCGCATGCAGAAGCTGCTGGACGCGCTGGAAGACCTGGACGACGTGCAGGACGTGTACACGTCCGCGGTGCTGGCCGAATAAACCGGTCCAGACCGCAGCAAGGAACCCGGCCTGGGCCGGGTTTTTTCATGCCAGGAGCGGCGAGAGCCGCCACAGGCTTGGGCCGGGGGCGCAGCCGGTGTAAACTGGCGTTTTGCGCCAGCCGCTCCGCGCCAGGAATCCAAACGCACATGCATCGACCGCACGCCGCACGCCGCCAGCAACTGCTGAACCAGATCGGCGCAGGAATCGCCCTGCTGCCCACCGCGCCGGAAGCGGTGCGCAACGCCGATTGCAACTACCCCTACCGTCCCGACAGCTATTTCCTGCACCTGTCCGGTTTCGCCGAGCCGGAGGCGGTGCTGCTGCTGGACGGTCGCAGCGGCAAGTCCATCCTGTTCTGCCGCGAACGCAATCCGGAAATGGAAATCTGGGACGGTTTCCGCCACGGCCCTGACGGCGCGCGCGAGATCTTCGGTTTCGACGAAGCCTACCCGCTGTCGGAGATGGACGAGCGGGTGCCGGCGCTCTTGGACGGCTGCGAGCGGCTGTGGTGGCCGCTGGGCCGCCATGGCGCCTTCGACCGCCGCGTCAACGGCTGGCTCGACGCCGTGCGCCGGCGCGCGCACGCCGGCCGCCGGCCGCCGGCGCATTACGGCGATCTGTGCTCGCTGCTGGACGAGATGCGCATGATCAAGGACGAGGCCGAGATCGAGCTGCTGCGCCGCGCCGGCGAGATTTCCGTCGCCGGCCACGTTCAGGCGATGCGCGCCGCGCGGCCGGGCCAGTACGAATACCAGCTGGAAGCGGAGCTGTTGCATGCCTTCGTGCGGCGCGGCGCGCGCCAGCCGGCCTACGAGAGCATCGTCGCCGCCGGTGCCAACGCCTGTACGCTGCACTATGTGGCCAATGACGCGCTGATCGCCGACGGCGAGCTGGTGCTGATCGACGCCGGCTGCGAATGGCAGGGCTACGCCGGCGACATCACCCGGACCTTCCCGGCGAACGGCCGCTTCAGCGGCCCGCAGCGCGACGTGTACGAGATCGTGCTGGCGGCCGAGCTGGCCGGCATCGCCGCGGTCAGGCCGGGCGCGGCGTGGAACGCCCCCGGCGACGCCGCGCTGGCGGTGCTGGCGCGCGGCCTGCTGGACCTGGGGCTGCTGTCCGGCACCGTCGACGGCGTGATCGAGTCCGGCGCCTACCGCCGCTTCTACATGCACGGCGTCGGCCACATGATAGGGCTGGATGTGCATGACGTCGGCCTGCGCAAGCTGGACGGCGAATGGCGGCGCTATCGGCCCGGCATGTGCACCACGGTCGAGCCCGGCCTGTATATCCGGGCGGCGGCCGACGTGCCGGAGGCCTTCCACGACATCGGCGTGCGCATCGAGGACGACGTGTTGGTGACGGCCGACGGCAACGAGGTGTATACCGCGGCGGCGCCGAAGACGATAGACGAGATCGAGGCGCTGATGCGCGGAGAACAGAGATGAACGCGATCAATGGCGAACACGCCGACGTGCTGGTGGTCGGCGGCGGCCCGGTAGGCGCGCTGGCGGCGCTGCGGCTGGCGAGGCAGGGCCGCAGCGTGCTGCTGGTGGAGGCCAGGGTGCGCGGCGCCGAAGTCCGCGACGCCCGGGCGTTGGCCCTGTCCTGGCACAGCCGCGAGCTGCTGGCCGAGGCAGGCGCCTGGCCGGACGATCTGCCGGCCACGGCGATAGACACCGTCCACGTGTCGCAGCAGGGCAGCTGCGGCCGCACCCGGCTGGACAGCGCCGACCTGGGCCTGACGCATCTGGGCGCGGTGGTCGATTATCCGGCGCTGGTCGCCGGTCTGGCCGGCGCGCTGGAGCGGGCCGGCGTGCGGGTGCTGTGGCAAAGCCGGGTGTTGTCGGTGAAAAGCCTGAGCCAGTACGCCTGCGCCGAGGTCGACACGCCGGACGGCCGGCGCCTGCTGACCGCGCGGCTGTTGGCGCTGGCCGAGGGCGGGGCGCTGGCCGATTCGCTGCCGGGCGTCAGCCGCCTGACGCACGATTACCGCCAGTGCGCGGTGTTGGCCGAGGTGGAGACCGAGCGGCCGCCGGCCGGCGTCGCCTATGAACGCTTCGCCCACGACGGCCCGCTGGCGCTGCTGCCGCACGGCCAGCGCTATATGCTGGTCTGGACCCGCAGCCGCGCCGACGCGGAACGGCTGACCGAGGCTGACGAGGCGGTGTTGCGCGCCGAGTTGCAGCAGGCTTTCGGCGAGCGCCAGGGCCGCATCCTGTCCATCGGCCCGCGCGCTAGCTTCCCGCTGGCGCTGCGCCAGGCGAGCCGGGTGGCGAGCGGCCGGGTGGCCTTGATAGGCAACGCCGCCCAGACCATGCATCCGGTGGCGGCGCAGGGGCTTAACCTGGGGTTGCGCGACGCCGTCGGCCTGGCCGAGGCGCTGGAGGGGGCTGCCGATCCGGGCGACGCCACCGCGCTCAGGCGCTATGCCGGCTCGCGCAAGCTGGACAGCCACGCGGTGGTCGGTTTCACCCATGGATTGATCAAGCTGTTCGACGGCCACCGGCCGTGGCAGAACGCGCTGCGCGGCATCGGCATGACGGCGCTGGATGTGCTGCCGCCGTTGCGGCGCAGGTTCGCCGGCCATCTGGTGTTTGGCGTGCGGGGATAAGTTGATGCGGAACGACAAATATCACGTCATCGTCGTCGGCGGCGGCCTGGTCGGCGCCAGCCTGGCGCTGGCCTTGGGCCGCGCCGGCAGGCGGGTGGCCTTGCTGGAGGCGCGCGAGCCGGACTTCGCCGAGCTGGAACAGGGCTGGGATGCCCGCGTTTACGCGGTCAGTCCGGCCAACCGCCGTTTTCTCGACGGCATCGGCGCCTGGCCGGACATGGGGCGGGTCGGCACGATAGCGACGATGGACGTGCGCGGCGACGCCGGCGGACGGATCGCCTTCTCCGCCAGCGACGCAGGCGGCGACGCCGACGCGCTGGCCTGGATCGTCGAGAACCGCTGGCTGCTGGCCGCGATATGGCGGCGCCTGCGCGACGACGGGGTCGAGGTGTTGACCGGCGCGCCGGCGGCGGCGATGTCGACGACGCCCGGCGAGGCGCGGCTGACGCTGGCCGACGGCCGCGAACTGCGGGCCGAGCTGCTGGTCGGCGCCGACGGCGCCAACTCCTGGGTGCGCGGCCAGCTGGGCCTGCAAGCCAGCGTCAAGCCGTACGGCCAGAGCGGCGTGGTGGCCAATTTCATCTGCGAGCGGCCGCATGGCGACATCGCGCGGCAATGGTTCACCGGCGACAGCGTGCTGGCCTGGCTGCCGATGGCGGGGAACCGAATCTCGATGGTCTGGTCCACCTCTGATCCGCAGGCTTTGCTGCAACTGCCGCCGCAGGCGCTGGCGGCGCGCGTGGCCGAGGCCGGCGGCCGCCAGCTGGGCGCCTTCGAGACCATCACGCCGGCCGCGGCTTTTCCGCTGCGGCTGATCCAGCCGGAGGCGGTGGTGGCCGAGCGGGTGGCGCTGGTCGGCGACGCCGCCCACACGGTGCACCCGTTGGCCGGCCAGGGCGTCAACCTGGGCTTCCAGGACGCGGCGCAACTGGCGGCGCTGCTGACGGACGCGCCCGATTGCGGCGACTGGATGTTGCTGCGCCGCCATCAGCGGCAGCGCCGCGAAGCGGTGGCCGCGATGCAAATGGGTTGCGATGGCCTGTACCGGCTGTTTCATGCCAAACTGCCCGGACTGCCATGGCTGCGCAATACCGGCCTGTCGCTGACCAACTGCCTGGCACCGCTGAAGCGGCAGTTCGCGCGGCAGGCGATTGGATGATAATCCCACACGGACACACTACCTGATGAAAACGAGATTGAAATCGCTGGCGCTGGCCAGCTCCATGCTGATGTCGCTGGCCGCCTGCTCGCAAGCCGCCGGCAGCAATCTGGAAGACGTGAAGAAGGCCTTCCTCAGCCACTTCCCGAGCAAGCAGGTGAAGAGCGTCAGCGCCTCGCCGGTCAAGGGCATCTACGAGTTGGTGGTGGACGGCAAGCAGGTGGTCTACGTCAACAGCGACGCCAGCTATCTGTTCGTCGGCGACCTGATCGACACCAAGAGCAAGGAAAGCCTGACCGAGAAGAAGATGGCCGAGCTGTCCAAGGTGGACTTCAACTCGCTGCCGCTGCAATACGCGTTCAAGGACGTGCGCGGCAAGGGCGAGCGCAAGATGGCGGTGTTCACCGATCCGGATTGCCCGTACTGCAAGAAGCTGGAGCGCGAGAGCCTGAAGGACATCGACAACGTCACCATCTACACCTTCCTGTATCCGCTGACCCAACTGCATCCGGACGCGATGCGCAAGGCCAAGCAGATCTGGTGCTCGCCGGACAAGGCGGCCACCTGGACCGCCTTCATGCGCGACGGCAAGCCGCTGACCGGCCCGGACAATTGCGACACGCCGCTGGACAAGATCCAGGCGCTGGGCGAGAAGCTGGGCGTCACCGGCACGCCGGCGCTGGTGTTCGCCAATGGCCGCGTGGTGCCGGGCGCGATAGACGGCAGCGACATCGAGCAGCTGCTGAGCGCCAAGTAAGTCGGACCAAAACGGGACCTCGGTCCCGTTTTTTTCTGGCGGTTTGAATGGGAGCGGGCATGAGGACGCGGCGCGGGGACAGGACGGGACGCTTGCTGTTGATGCTGTGCCTGTCGCTGTTGGCCCATGCCGCCTTGCTGTGGCTGCCGTTGCGGCCCGGCCAGTGGGACGGCGGCCGCCATGACGGTTTGCGGGTCAGGCTGACGGCCGCGGCCGAGCCGGTTCCACGGCCGGCGCCGTCGCGGACGCAGCCGGCGCCGCTTGTCGAGGCCTCCGCCGCCGGTCCGGCCTCCGCGCCGGCGCCGCTGCGGGAGGACGGCGACCGGCTGAGGCTGGGCGCCTATCTCTATTACTCGGCGCGCGAACTCGACCAGCTGGCGCAGCAACTGGGGCCGATCACGCTGCCGGACGTCGATCTGGTCGCGCCGACGGCCCCCATCGTCGCGCTGGTGTTTATCGACGCCGACGGCCAGGTCGACGCGGTGCGCTTCGAAGGCAGTCCGCCGCCGGTGCTGACGGCCGCCATCGCCCCTGTCTTCCGTGCCACCCGCTATCTGCCGGCGCGCAAGGACGGCCTCGCGGTCAAAAGCTACAAGCGCATCCGCATCGAACCGCAGCTGGCGCCGCCGCCGGCGCTGTCGCATTGAGTCCCGCTTCATGCTAAATTGTCCACCGTTCCGGCGCATGCCGGAGGGCTAACACTTCCAGGAGCGGATGCACCGTTCCGGTCCACGACACAAAGGATATGCCATGTCTGATCTGCAGACGCTGTTCACCCAGGCCCAGGCCGACGTCAAGACCCTGTCCGAGCGCCCGGACAACCAGACCCTGCTGCAGCTGTACGCGCTGTTCAAGCAGGCCACCGACGGCGACGCCAGCGGCGAGCGCCCGGGCATGATGGATTTCATCAACCGCGCCAAGTTCGACGCCTGGGAAAAGCTGAAGGGCAAGGATGCCGCGGCGGCCATGCAGGAATACGTGGACGTGGTCAACAAGCTGCTGGCCGACTAAGCCAGGCTGGACCCAAGCCAAGCAAAACGGCGCCTTCGAGGCGCCGTTTTGCTTTTGGCGCTCACCAGCAGCCGCTGACGCTCAGCGCGCCGCCGCCGGCGGCCATATTGCTCTGATTGCCAAGATTGTCGAGCTGATAGGTCTGGCAGCTGTCCTGCGCCTGCGCGCCCTGCGGCGTCGCCGTCAGCACGAAGGCGGTGGCGCTGGCGCTGGAAATCGCCAGCGCGTAGTAGTTGTTGCCGTTGCCCGGCACATAGACCGTCCCGCTGGCGTAGCCCAGCGTCGCCAGCTGGCTGGCGTAGCCGTTGTTCAGCGAATAGTAGCTCTCCTGGCGGGTGGCCAGGTCTTGCAGCGCGGTCTTGGCCGCCGTGCGGTTGGACTGCAGGATGAAGGTCCGGTAGGACGGGATGGCGATGGCCGCCACGATGGCCAGCACCGCCATCGCGATGACCAGTTCCAGCAGCGAGAATCCGCTGGACGCGCGCTTGTTCGTCACGGTGCCTCCGTTGGCGGCCTTCATCGCAGTTCTATCCAGTTCAGCCGGGCGTGCAGATCGAAGGCGGCCGGGTTGATCTGCGGCGGCGTGGCGATCGGGCCGCCGTTGATGCTGCTGCCGATGGCGAAATAGTTGTTCTGGTAGCTTACCACGCTGGGGCTGCCGGCCATATTGATGGCGATGCCGTTGATCGCGTTGCCGCTGATGCCGTTGAAATTGCCTGAGTCGTTGGCATAGAAGGAGCGTGCGGTCGCGCCGCCGGTCTTCATGTTCAGCGACATGGTGAAACCGGTGGCGGAGGAGACGGTGCAGGACGAGGCGGCGGTGCTGGGCGGAATGGTGGTGTTGACGGTGAAGGTCCCCAGCTCGTTGACCGGGTTGTACACCACCTGTTCGCCGCTGCCCGGCAGGTTCAGCAGCCAGCCGTAGCTGTTGTTCGTGCTGCAGCCGCTGCCGCCCTGCCAGCACACGGTATTGCTCGACAGCGCGCGATAGCCCTGTACCGAGCCCAGCGTCGAGCTGTAGGAGGCGGTGACGGTCTGCGCGCTCAGATTGCCGGGACGCAGCGTCAGGCCGCCGACCGGCGCGCTCTGGCCGTAGTAGGTTGACGAGCCGCTCAGCGTATTCCAGCCCGACATGTCCCAGTCCCATACGCCGTACAGGCTCTGGGTGCCGCCGGCGTAGACGTCGGGCGAGGTGGTGGTGAACGGGATCTTCTGGCCGGTGCCGAAGCCGATCAGCACGCGCGGAATGGCGTCGCCGACCGGGATGGCGGACACCAGCAGCTTGCTGGTGATCGGCTGCAGGCTGCGGCTGCAACTGCCGCCGCTGACCTGGGCGTTGGTGCAGTAGGTGTACTGGCTGGTGAACAGCGGCGCGGCGGCGCCCTTGCCGTATTGCGACACGCTCCAGGTGGACGGGCTGCTGCCGGTGACGTCGAAGCGCCAGACATTGCCGAACAGATCGCCGGTGTAGATGTAGTCGGTGGTGCCGTCGCCGTCCAGGTCGGCGGCGGTCGCGTAGTAGATGCCGTTGTTGTTGCCGCCGCCGGACGGATCGTTGCCGGGGCCGCTGCCGGTGTCCAGCTCGTAGAAGCTGAGGGCGCCGCTGCCGGACACCAGCATGATGAAGATGGCGGCGTGGCCGTTGGCGCTGTTGTAGCCGTTGCCGAATATCGCCCCCCACTGGCCGTTGTGGAAGCGGGCGATCACCGGCGTGCCGAAGGTGTAGCCGAGATCGTTGCCGCAATTGCTCTTGTTGACGCAGCTCAGCGTGCCGCTGCCGATCTCGCTCAGCACCAGGCTGGCGGCGTTGGCCTCGGAGAAGTTGGCCGGATTGGTCACGTCCAGCAGATACAAGGCCTGGCCGCCGGCGCCCATGCCACCGATCAGCCAGGTATGCCAGGCGTTGTTGAAGAACAGGTCGTCGGCGGCCGGCGTCGCGTCGACGAAATACTGGTGGGCATAAGTGGGGCTGCTGAACTGGACGGTATTGGCCTGGCCCGCCGCCGGCAGATAGGCGATCACCTCCTGGCCGTCGTTCGGCACCGTGCTGGTCGCGTAGTTGCCGCTGCTGTCCTCGGCGCCGCTGCGGAAACCGTGCAGCATGCCGTCGTTGCCGCCGCCGTAGATGACGTTGGCGCGCGTCAGATTGGCGGACTTGAAGCCGCTGTAGCTTTGCGCGCCGCTGGCGTTCTCGGCCGGCGAGGCGGACGGATACAGCCTGTCGCTCCAGCTGTCGGCATAGCCGTTCTGCGGCGGACCGACCCAGATCGGACTGCTGTTGACGATGTCGCCCAAGACGCTGTCGCGGTCGCGGAACAGGCCGACGCCCAGCGTGCTGATCTCGTTGCCGCGCGCGCCGCGCAGATACGATAGCCGCGCCGAGCCATTGCCGTCGCCGTTCAGCGCGGCCTGCTGGGCGGTCGACAGATTGGCCCACTGGAACGGAATGCCCTGGCTGCCGTTCCAGCTGAGTATCGCCCGGCTGGACTGCGCGCTCATATTGTTGACGCCGGTGGCGCTGCAATTGCCGCCGGTCAGCACGCAGGAGGCGTCCCAGCTGGCGGTGGTGGCTACCGTCACCTGGCCGGTGGCGCTGTTGCCCATCAGCGCGTAGGACGCCAGCTCGCCCCACCAGTTGTCGGCGTGATAACTGGCCACGTATTGCTGGGTGCCGGTCTTGACCAACGCGGTCTGCTGGCTGTTCAGGCCGCTGGAACTGGCGGTCTGGGTCGATGGCTGAACCTGGAAGCAGGCCAGTTCGTGGACGTTGCGGCTGCCGCCGGTGGAGCCGGCGAAGCCGAAGGTGATCTGGCTGGGCAGCGGCCCGCTGACCGAGGTGTTGTTGATGTCGTAATTGGAGATCACCGGCACGTAGGCGCCGTTGTTGTAGCTGTACCAGAGGCTGAGCAGATTGCCGGTGGTGATCTTCAGCTTGTAGCTGATCGGCACCGCCTGGCCGCGCTTGACGGCCGACTCGTTGGCCATCGGCTGGCTGGACGGCAGCTGATAGACGCCGCCGCTGGTGCCGGGGATGTTGATGAACTGGTAGTTCATCACGCTCTGCAGGCCGTAGCGGCCGGTTTTGCATACGCTCTGCACCATGGACGCGCTGAAGCTGCCGCCGAACTGGCTGGTCAGCGCGCCGGCGGCGACCGAGCCGGCGCCACGCAGCGAGATGTTTTGCGGCTTGGCGCCGGGACCGGTGGCGGTGTTGTCGTTGCTGGCGCCGCCGTTGGGGAAGTTGCCGTACTCGTCCATGCCCAGGCCGAGGTAGCCGCCTATGATGCCGTTGTACGGCGAGTTGACGTTGGAGCAGCTGTAGCCGAGGCTGCCGCCGAAGGAGCCGACGGCGCCGGGAATGGCGGACAGCAGAAAGAAGCTCATGCCGTCGGCGCCGTCGCGCGCGGTGCCGCCGGAATCGCCGTTGTAGGTATAGGTCGTGAACGTCGCCTGCAGGCCGCTGTTGGACGGAAACAGATTGTTGTAGACGATGGCGCCGGACTGGCTGCCGGCGCTGTTGGTCAGCCGCAGCGCGCCGTTGCCGACCGGATCGGGCAGCGTGCCGGCGTAGCCGCCGATCTGGGCGTTGCCGCTGGGGTCCTTGTTGCCGCAGGCCGGAACCGAGTCGCTGCCGCCGCCGGCGGTCATGCAGGCGCCGCCGAAGACCAGCCAGTTCAGCTGGGCGGCGGCGCCGGTGAAGTTGTCGGCTATCGTCACCGCGCGGCCGGCGTCGGACCAGCAGGCGGCGGCGAGGCAGGCGGCGGCGAGGCTTAGCGACGGGCGCGGTGTCATCGTCATTTCCCCAGGTTGGACACGCCGGAATACAGCGTGTAGGTACTCTGCAATACCACGACCGAGTTGGCGTTGCCGCCGTAGCCCAGCGTGGTCAGCTGGTAGAGGACGCCGTTGCCGCCGGCATTGAGCCCCAGATACTGGATGTAGAGCTGGGGCGCCTGATAGAAGGTCTGGCTGCCGCCGTTGGCGGCGATGTTCATATACGGCGGCGAATAGGCATAGCTGCTTGCCCACGGCAGCGCCGAGGGATTGGACAGCGCGTTGCCGCAGATCTGCGGCGTGCTCTGGGCGCCGCTGCAGCTGGCGGCGACGGCATTGGCGTTGTTGCCCTGGGCCAGCCACCACTCGGCGTACTGCAGCGCCGCCTGCGCCGCCTCGAAGGCGCGGCCCTTCTCGCGCATATTGCCGGCCATCCGGCCCTGCAGGCCGACGCTGCGCATCATCGCCAGGCCGATGATGGTGATCACGATCAGCATCATCAGCGCCGCTATCAGCGTGAAACCGCGCGGTCGGTCGGGGGAAGGGGGAGGGGCGCGGCGGCTCATAACTGGTTCATCAGTCCTATCAGCCAGGACAGCGTGACGCTGGCCGGCTGCCCCGGCTTGCCGGCCAGCGGATTGGCCATCGTCAGCGTCACCCGGATCGAGCGCACCGTCTGGCCCGCCGGCAGGCTGGCGGCGTTGTAGTAATGATTGACCGATCCGCTGTTGCCGGTGTCGACGCCGTACAGCACGCTCATATTGCTGACGCCGTCGACCAGCACCTGGGCGGCTCCGCCGTTGACCGAGCAGGTCAGCTGCTTGCCGGCGCTGACGGCGAACTGATTGACGTAGACCTGGTTGGCGCTGCCTCCGTTGCCGGCGCCGTTGCAATTGAGGATGTTGTCGCCGGGCGCGGTGGCGAAGCGCACGCTCAGCGTGTCCGGCGGGCCATAGCTGCCGGCGATGGACTGGCCGGCGGCGAAGGCACCTGCCGCCGGCAGCGCGGTGGCGACGGTCTGCGTCTGCGGGGACGGGTAGTAGCCGGCGGACTGGACGATGGTGTTGATGATGGTCATCGCGGTGCGCTGGTTGTCCTGCAACTGGGCCAGGCCGTTCTGGTTGGTCTCGGTCAGCTCGGTGGAGGCGAAGATCATGATCAGCACGCTGAGCAGGAACAGGCCTATGCCTATCGCCACCAGCACCTCGATCAGGCCGCTGCCGCGCTGCCGTCTCATGGCTCCACCACCATCTGGTAGTTCTGGGTGGCGGTGCCGGATGCCGTCGAGGCCGCGTTCACCGCGCTTTTCTTCTCCAGCCAGTACACGGTGATGGTGCAGGCGGTCGGGGAGGAGCCGCTGCCGGCCGTGCAGACGATCTGGCCGCTGCCGCCGGGCAGGGCCGCCAGCGTGCCGCTGCCCCATTGGACGACGTCGTAGCCGGCCATCGCGCCCGCGCTGCAATTGGTGCCGGACGCCGAGCAGTCCACGCTCTGGCTCAGCGCCGGCGAGCCGCTGACGCCGCTGGCGCTGACGCTCCAGCTATTGCTGGCGGCGACCGACAGAGTGCCCCAGTACGAGGTGTTGGCGTGCATCGCCGCCGCCATGCTTTCGGCGGCGATCGAGCCCAGGCTGCGCGTGCGGGCGATGGCGGTGCTGTTGATGGCGGCCGCCTGCATCGCGGCGATGCCGAGCAGGCCCAGCGAGATGACGATCAGCGCCACCAGCACTTCCAGCATGCTGAAGCCGGCCTGCGGCGGGGGGCGGGTCATGGACATGAGAATTGTCCGGTGGCGTCGGTCTGTCCGCTGCTCAGCAGCTGCGGATGGCCGGCCGCGGCCAGCGCCAGGCAGCGGCGGTTGGCGGCCAGATTATCGGCGGTATTGAACGTCAGCATGCCGACATTGGCGGCCGGCGCGTAGCCCATGCGATTGAAGCACAGCGCCGGGTTGGTCCCGTTGCTGTAAGTGGCGGAGTCGCCGCTGCTGAAGGCCTTCTGCAACCGCAGCACGGTGCCGCCGGTGTCGCCGCAGCTGTTGTTGGCGGCCGCCAGCACGATCCAGCCGGTCGCCCAGTTGGTGTTGCCGCCCGAGCCGTTGCAGCTGGCGCCGTTGCTGGACGGGCAGACCAGTACCACCTGCCCGCGCTTGATCGCCTCGCTGCGGGCGAACAGCACGTCGCCGTACAGATTGCCGCTTTCCGACAGCAGCGCGTTGGTGGCGACGGTGCGTTGATAGGCGGGAACGGCGAAGGCCAGCACCAGGCCCAGCAGCGCCATGACGATCAACAACTCTAGCAGGGTGAAACCGCGTTCTTCATCCATGACATGATGCCCAGTCCGCCGCAGACGTTTTCCCATTATCGATCAAGACGATAGCGGATCAGCGGCCGCTAGTCCGGCAGCGACGGCCTTTCGTCGTCAAAACAATCCTAATTGTAGGACCAGGCTTGCAGGATGGCCTGCAGCGCCGGGTGCTGCAGTTTGCGGCGGCTGGCGCTGAGGTAGTAATGCTCCCAGACGCCGTCCAGCACGCCGACCTGTTCCAGGCCGGGCAGGCCGGCGGTGTCGTCGGGCAAGGCCGGCGTCGGACACAGGCCCAGCCCCTGGCGGGCGAAGGTCTCCATCAGCGCGTAGTCGTCGAATTCGCCTATCACGCGCGGCCGCAGCCCCTGCGCTTCGAACCAGTGCTCCAACTGGCGGCGCAGCACGTTGTCGCGGCTGGGCAGCAGCAGCGGCGCCTGTTCCAGACTGGAGGGAAAACCCGCCCGGTGGCGTTCGCTCAGCGCCGGGCTGGCCAGCAGCAGCACCGGGCAGCGCAAGAGCTGCCAGGACTGGAATTGCTGTTGCTCGCTGCTGGCGACCGGCCGGTCCGCCAGCACCAGGTCCAGCCTGTGGCGGCCCAGCTCGCCTATCAACTCGTCGAAATCGCCCTCGCTGCAGCTGAGCCGCAAACCGGCATCCAGTTCCAGCGCCGGCTGCAGCAGGCGGCTGGCGATGCGTTTCGGCAGCACGTCGGATACGCCGGCCGCCAGCCGCAGCACCTGGTCCAACCGCGGATCGGCCAGCGCTTCGGCCAATTCCTCGCCCAGCAGGAAGATGCGGTCGGCGTAGCCCTGCGCCACGCGGCCGGCCTCGGTCAGCTCCAGTCCGCGGCCGTGCTGGCGGAACAGCGATCGGCCCAGTTGCTGCTCCAGCCGGGAGATCTGGCCGCTGACGGTCTGCATGCTGACGCCCAGCTGTTCGGCGGCGCGGGTGACGCTGCCGGTACGGGCGACGGCCCAGAAATAATGCAGATGCTTGTAGTTGAGATTGTCCATTTTATTATTCGAAAAAATCGTATCGATTATCAGATTTTACTTTATTTTTTCGATGCTTTACGTGGCATACACTGCAGTGTGGCCATGGTGGAGCCGTGGCCGATGACTGGATGCATTTCGGGAGATTGAATAATGAAACGGGTGATTTTGCTGATTGTGACCAACATCGCGGTGATGCTGGTGCTAAGCCTGAGCGTGCGGCTTTTGGGCCTGGACCGCTTCGTCACCGCCGGCGGGCTGAACCTGGGCATGTTGCTGATGTTCTCGGCGGTGCTGGGCTTCGGCGGCGCCTTCATTTCGCTGGCCCTGTCGAAAACCATGGCCAAGTGGAGCACCGGCGCGCGGGTGATCACCCAGCCGTCCGGCCAGACCGAGGTCTGGCTGCTGAATACCGTGCGCAAATTGGCCGACCGCGCCGGCCTGGCCATGCCCGAGGTGGCGGTGTACGACGGCGAGCCGAACGCCTTCGCCACCGGCCCCAGCCGATCCAATTCGCTGGTGGCGGTGTCCACCGGCCTGCTGGCCAATATGACGGAGCAGGAAGTGGAGGCGGTGCTGGCGCACGAGATCGCCCACATCCGCAACGGCGACATGGTGACGCTGACGCTGATTCAGGGCGTGGTCAACACCTTCGTGTTCTTCTTGGCGCGCGTCGTCGGCTACCTGGTGGACAGCTGGCTGAAGCGCGACGAGGAAAACAGTTCCGCCGGCACCGGCATCGCTTACTTCGTCACGGTGATCGTCTGTGAGATCGCGTTCGGCATCCTGGCGTCGCTGGTGGTGATGTATTTCTCGCGCCAACGCGAATTCCGCGCCGACGCCGGCGCCGCCGAACTGCTGGGTTCGCCGCGACCGATGGCCGACGCGCTGCGTCGCCTGGGCGGCATCGAGGCCGACGGCCTGCCGCAGGGCATGGCCGCCTCCGGCATCGCCGGCGGCCGCGGCCTCTTGGGTCTGTTCGCCACCCACCCGAGCATGGAAGAACGCATTGCGGCGCTGGAAGGCCGCGCTTGACGGAGCCGGCGGCTGCGGCCGCCGCGCATTGACGGATTGAATGGAGTATTGAGTTGATCGACTTTCTGACCGCGCCGGCCCTGGGTTATCCGCTGTGGATCTGGCTGGCCTTTCTTGCCGGCGTGCTGGCGCTGCTGGCCTTCGACCTCGGTGTCCTGCAGCGGGACGGCCGCGAGATCGGCGTGCGCGACAGCTTGAAGCTGTCGGCGTTCTACATCGGCGTCGGCCTGGCCTTCGGCGGCTGGGTGTGGTGGTATCGCGGCGCCGACGCCGGCGTGCAGTATCTGACCGGCTATCTGCTGGAGAAATCGCTGTCGCTGGACAATGTGTTTGTGATCTCGTTGATCTTCGGCAGCATGGCGGTGCCGCGCGCCTACCAGCACCGGGTGCTGTTCTGGGGCATTCTGGGCGCCATCGTGATGCGGGCGCTGATGATAGGCGCCGGTGCCGCGCTGGTGGCCCAGTTCCAGTGGATCCTGCTGGTGTTCGGCGCCTTCCTGCTGTTTGCCGGCCTGAAGATGCTGTTCGCCGCCGACGACGAGGCCAAGCCGCTGTCCGAGCAGAAGTTCTACCAGTGGCTGCGCCGCCGGATGCGGTTGACGCCCGACTTGCACGGCAGCGCCTTCCTGGTGCGCGGCGAGCGCCACGGTCTGGGCAAGGGCTGGTGGGCGACGCCGCTGTTGCTGACCTTGATCCTGGTGGAGTCGGCCGACCTGGTGTTCGCCGTGGACAGCATTCCGGCGATCTTCGCGGTGACCCAGGACCCGTTCCTGGTCTATACCTCGAACATCTTCGCCATCCTGGGCCTGCGCGCGCTGTATTTCGCGCTGGCGGCGATGGTGCACCGCTTCCATTATCTGAAGTACGCGCTGGCGCTGGTGCTGGTGTTGATAGGCGTCAAGGTGGGGCTGGTCTATCTGCATGACGTCGGCCTGGTGGCGTTCAAGCTGCCCACCGCCTGGTCGCTGCTGGCGACGGTGGGCTTGCTGGGCGGCGGCGTATTCTATTCGCTGTACCGCACCCGCGGCGACGAGGCGGTTGGCTAGCGCGAGGAACCAATCGGTTTTTCCACCGCTCAAACAGGCGGAGCGTCCGTCGATTTTTCGATGCGCTCCGCCTGTTCGCCGCCTGCGCGGCGCGGGCGCCGATTAGAGTCTGTTGACGCCAAGCCAAGCCGTACACCGCCCCGTTGCCGGCCTTGCGCTTGCACACCCTGCGCCGCATCCTCCGTTTTGCATCGCGCGATCGTTCGCGGTCGCGCCGCGCCCGGCAGCGTTGACAGCCTCTGACCCCCAACCGAATTGTTTAGGAATAGCTTGATGTCCCAACCTTCCCGACTGCTTATCGTTGACGACGATCCGGATTTGCGCGAACTGCTGAGCGACTACCTGAGCCGGCAAGGCATGACGGTGGTCGCGGTGGGCGACGGCGAGGCGATGAACCGCATTCTGGCCGAGCAGAGCTTCGACATCCTGATCCTCGATCTGATGTTGCCGGGCACCGACGGCCTGACCTTGTGCCGCGACTTGCGCTCGCGCTCCGGCATCCCCATCCTGATGCTGACCGCCCGCGGCGACGAGCTGGACCGCATCATCGGCCTGGAGATGGGGGCCGACGACTATCTGCCCAAGCCGTTCAATCCGCGCGAGCTGCTGGCCCGGGTGCGCAGCATCCTGCGCCGGGTCGAGGAGCGGCGCGACGGCAGCGCCTTGCGGGCGCTGCAATTCTCCGACTGGCGGCTGGAATTGGGCGCCCAGCATCTGGTGGACCGCGAGGGCGTGGTGACGCCGCTGTCCGGCGGCGAGTTCAAGCTGATGCAGGCGCTGGCGGAGAATTCGCAGCGGGTGATGTCGCGCGATCAGCTGATGGAGGCGATGAACGGCAAGGAGGCTGGCCCGTTCGACCGCACCGTCGACGTGATGATAGGCCGGCTGCGCCGCCGCCTCGGCGACGACGCGCGCGAACCGTTGCTGATCAAAACCATACGCAGTGGCGGCTATATGCTGGCATGCGAGGTGGTGTCGGTGCGATGAGGCGCTTGCCGCGCACGCTTTACGGCCAGTTGCTGCTGACGCTGCTGACCAGCGTGCTGCTGGCCAATGTGGTCGGCATCGCGCTGGTGCTGACCGATCGCGAGCGGCTCAGCCGCACGCTGCGCGCCGAGTATGTCGCCCAGCATCTGGCGGACATGATCAATCTGCTGGACGAAACCGCCGCCGGCAACCGTCCGAAACTGGCCGCCGCGCTGACTTCGCCGTCGGTCCAGGTCCTGCTCGACCATCGTTGGGTCGAGGACCGCAAGACCAGTTTGCCGGAGGCCGGCAAGCTGTGCCAGCTGATCCGCTCGGATCTGAATTTCCCCTATCAAATGCAGGTCCTGTCGTTCAGCGAGGATACGCCGGACGCGGCGGAGGACTTGCTGCGGCCGTTTCTGGCGCCGGGCCAGCATGTGTTCACGCCCGGCAATAAATTCTGGGTGCAGGCGCTGCCGAGCAAGCTCGGCGACGGCGAGGCCGAGTTCAAGATCGAGATGGCCACGCTGCAGGTCAGGCTGCGCGATGGCATGGTGGCGACCTTCCGCGTCGGCCAGATCGCGTCGCCGGAAGAGACGCCGTGGCGGGTGACGGCCTGGCTGTTGCTGGTGGCGCTGGTGGTGGCGGCGGTATCGACCTGGGCGGTGCGCCGGCTGACCCGGCCGCTGGCCCTGTTTTCGCAGGCGGCCACCGGTCTGGCTGCCGATCTGGACCAGCCGCCGTTGCCGGAGACCGGCACCCAGGAGGTGGTGAACGCGACGCGCGCCTTCAATCGGATGCAGAAGGAGCTGCAGCGCTACCTGAAAACCCGCAGCCAGATGCTGGCCGGCGTATCGCACGATCTTAGGCTGCCCATCACCCGGATCCGCCTGCGGCTGGAGCAGTTGCAGGAGGGGACGGCCCGGCAGGCGATAGAGCGGGATCTGCTGGAGATGGATCAGCTGATTGCCGACACGCTGGCCTATCTGCGCATGGGGCAGGGCAACGAGAACTGCGTGTTGCTGAACGTCGGCGCCTTGCTGGAGGGCGTGATCGAGGATGTCGAGGCGCTGGGCGCCGAAGTCGTATGCAGCGCCGAGCCGGTCAAACCGTTGCATGCCCGGCCGCAGGCCTTGCGCCGCTGCATCGCCAACCTGCTGGAGAATGCCCGCCGCTACGGCGGAGCCGGCGCGATCGAGGTCCGGTTGCGCGAGCGCGAGGGCGGGGTGGTCATCCAGGTGCGCGACCATGGTCCGGGCATCGCCGAAGCGGATCTGGAACGGGTGTTCGAGCCCTACGTAAGGCTGGAGGATTCGCGCGCCAAGCATACCGGCGGCAGCGGGCTGGGTCTGGCGATCGCCCGCGCCATCGCCCGCGAGCATCGCGGAGACATCGCCTTGTTCAATCATCCGCAAGGCGGCTTGTGCGCCGAACTGCGTTTTCCGGCCGAGCGCCGCAGCGGCGGCGCTTAACAATGATTGACAATCGCAGGTCGGGGGCGGCTTGCCATCAAAATTAAAAGCAAATACAATCTAATAACGAATTCTGTTGTTCCCAGCTGCTGCCGGGTTCAGAGGATTCTGGTCAAGTCTATCCTTAATAAGGTCCGCTCAGCGGGCCTTTTTTTTCGATTTTTTTCGAAAAAGAAAATTAACAACTTTGTTAATGTAAGTTAAGCAACAAAATAACGAGAAGTTGTTAACTTATACATAAATAGCCGCTGTTGTATTTACGCACATAGTGTCTCTTTTTTACTACATGAACAGTAGCGTACACTTGCGTATATCGATGTTGGAAATTAGTATGTGATCGCTTTCTAAGACAACCTCAACAGGATGTGCGAAATGAAAAAGACTCTGATTGCTCTGGCAGTAGCGACTCTGCCGGCTGCGGCTTTTGCCGATGTGACCATCTACGGCCAACTGAAGGGCGGCATCGAGAACGTTGATGCCGGCGGCATGAACAAGACCAATGTCGACGACCTGGGCTCCCGCATCGGCTTCAAGGGCAGCGAAGACCTGGGCAACGGCCTGAAGGCCATCTGGCAGGTTGAAAGCGGCTTCGACATCGACGGCTCCAACCGTCAGGGCTACGGCTCCTTCGCCAGCCGCGAATCCTTCGTCGGCCTGGATACCGGTTTCGGCAAGGTGCGCATCGGTAACCTGTCCACCTTCAGCGACTCCAACATGAGCGTCGTGAACCCGTGGGAAAGCGCCAGCAACGCGCTGCAGTTGAACGCCTTCACCCGTGACGACGTGCGCGTGAAGAACGCCATCCGCTTCGACACCGCCAACTACAACGGCTTCCAGGCTGCCTTCCTGTACGGCACCAAGGAAGACAAGAACGATGTAGTGCGCGCTGATGCCGCCCTGAACGAAGCTCAACGCGAAACCTACAACCTGGGTCTGTCGTACGAGAACAGCGGCTTCTTCGGCAAGTACCAGTACATCCACCAGACCCCGATGGCGCTGGTGAGCGGCGTTCAGACCCAGGCCAACGACAGCCACCGTCTGGAAGCCGGCTACAACGCCAACAACCTGCTGGTGGCCGTCGGCTACCGCAACGACCGCGGCGACAACACCGTCACCCCGCTGAGCTTCCTGGCAGGCGTCAACGTGCCGGTCGACGGCAGCAAGTACAAGTCGCAGGAATACGCGCTGACCGCCGCCTACACCATCGGCGCCTTCACGCCGAAGTTCACCTACGCCCAAGGCGCCAACGTCAAGGTTGACGGCAACACCGCTTCCGACACCGGCTACAAGCAATACCTGCTGGGCGTGGACTATCAGATGTCCAAGCGCACCGTCGTTGGTCTGCAGTACGGTGAAGTGAAGGCCGATCAGGCCATCTTCAGCAACGCCGCCGATGGCTCCAATGCCGGCAGCAAGCTGCGTGGCGTTGGCCTGAACATGGTTCACTCGTTCTAAGCCAGGCTACGGTTGAAGGACGCGCCGGTGCCGATGGGCTGACATCGGCGGCCGGTTCGCGAAACCGCCGCTCTCCGAAAGGAGGGCGGCGGTTTTGTTTTGCGCCGCCGGCTTGCCGGCGGGCCATCGTCGGTGTTCAATCGTTTCTTTGCGCGAAGGAAACGCGATGTCCGGATTGCAGCGCTTGTTGGCCTCGGTCGGCGCGGCCTGGCCCTGGCTGGACGCCGAGGCCGCCCCATGGTTCTGGCTGCGGGATCTGCCCCGTTCGATAGAGGCGGCGCGCGACGGCGCCGCCGCCGACGACTGGATCGTCGATGGCGAGGCCTTGATCCATCGCAGCGCGACGCTGGAGGCGGGCGTTATCGTCAAGGGGCCGGTCTGGATCGGACCGGGTTGCCGCGTCGCCGCCCATGCCTATCTGCGCGGCGGCGTCGTCTTGTGCGCCGGCGCGACGGTGGGACCGGGTTGCGAGATCAAGTCCTCCATCATTGGACCAGGCAGCCGTTTGGCGCATTTCAACTTCGTCGGCGATTCGGTGCTGGGCGCCGATGTCAATCTGGAGGCCGGCGCCATTCTGGCCAACCATTGGAACGAGCGGGCCGACAAGCGTATACGGCTGCATGTCGATGGCGAGACGCTGCTGCCGGGCGTGGACAAGCTGGGCGCGCTGCTCGGCGATGGCGTACGGGTCGGCGCCAACGCGGTGTTGTCGCCGGGCACGGTGCTGGCGGCCGGCGCGGTGGTGCCCAGGCTGGGGCTGGTGGAGCAGGACAGGCAATGAAAAAAGCCGGCCCATCGGGGCCGGCTTTTCGGGCGGGTGCCTGGCTGTGGCTTAGAACCACTGGCCGTAGCGCTTGATGTAGATCGTCTTCACCGTCTGCGTCAGCGCCAGATAGCCGGCCATCGTCAGCAGCAGCCACCAGAAGTAGCTGGCATCCAGTCGGATGAAGCCCAGCGAAGAGGCGAGCGGCGAGAACGGCAGGTAGCAGGCGATGGCGATGGCGATGCTGGTCGACAGCAGCACCGGCAAGGACGCCGTGCTCTGCAGGAACGGGATCTTGCGGGTGCGCAGCATGTGCACGACCAGCGTCTGCGAGATCAGGCCTTCCATGAACCAGCCGGTGTTCATGATCAGCTGGCCGCCGTCTCCGCCGTGCAGATGGTAGGCCGCGCCGGCGCCGAATACCGTCCACAGCAGGATATAGGTCGTGATGTCGAACACCGACGAGGTCGGCCCCAGCCACAGCATGAAGCGCTTGATGTTGCCGGCTTCCCATTTGCGCGGCTTCTTCAGGAAGTCCGGATCCATCTTGTCCCAGGGTAGGAACATCTGAGACAGATCGTAGATCAGGTTCTGCAGCAACAACTGCATCGCCAGCATCGGCTCCCACGGCAGCCAGGCCGAAGCCACCAGCACCGAGAACACATTGCCGAAGTTGGAGCTGGCGGTCATGTTCAGGTACTTCAGGATGTTGCCGAAGGTCTCGCGGCCCTTGATCACGCCTTCTTCCAGCACCATCAGGCTCTTTTCCAACAGGATGATGTCGGCGGTCTCCTTGGCGATGTCGGCGCCGCTGTCCACCGAGATGCCGACGTCGGCGTCGCGCAGCGCCGGCGCGTCGTTGATGCCGTCGCCGAGGAAGCCCACCGTGTGGCCATTGGCCTGCAAGGCTTTGACCACCCGAGATTTTTGCAGCGGGGTCAGCTTGGCGAAGATGGTGGTGCGCTTGACCGCCGCGCACAGCGCCACGTCGTCCATCGCCTCGATGTCCGGGCCCAGCAGCGGCTTGCCCGGATTGAGGCCGACGTCGCGGCAGACCTTGGCGGTGACGATGGGATTGTCGCCGGTCAATACCTTGACCGAGACGCCGTACTCGTTCAGCGCCTTGATCGCCGGCGCGGCCGACTCTTTCGGCGGATCGAGGAAGGTCAGGAAGCCGCGCGCCACCAGGCCATGCTCGTCGGCTGTCTGGTAGGCGGCCTTGCGCGCGTCCTGCGGGATGTGGCGGGTGGCCACTAGCAGCACGCGGTAGCCGTCGGTGTTGAATTCCTGGCTCAGGCTCAGCAGACGGGCGCGTTCCTCGGCGTTCAGCGCGCGGACCTCGCCGCCGTCCTGGATGTGGCTGCAGACGGCCAGCATCTCTTCCACCGCGCCCTTGGACACCATCAGCTGCTGGCCGTTGTCGTCCTGGACGATGACCGATAGCCGGCGGCGCTCGAAGTCGAACGGCAGCTCGTCCACCTTGGCGTAATGCCGCAGCTTGACGCGCTCGCCGAGCGCGTCGGCATGCTCGACGATGGCGATGTCCATCAGATTCTTCATGCCGCTCTGGTGGAAGCTGTTGAGCCAGGCCAGCTGCAGCGTGGTCTCGTCCTTGCGGCCATGGATGTCGTAGTGGTGCTCCAGAATGATCTTGTCCTGGGTCAGCGTGCCGGTCTTGTCGGTGCACAGCACGTCCATCGCGCCGAAGTTCTGCACCGAGTTCAGCCGCTTCACCACCACCTTGCGCCGCGCCATCGCCACCGCGCCCTTGGCCAGGTTGGCGGAGACTATCATCGGCAGCATTTCCGGCGTCAGGCCCACCGCGACCGCCAACGCGAAGGTCAGCGCCGACATCCAGTCGCCCTTGGTGACGCCGTTGATCATGAACACGATGGGCACCATCACCAGCATGAAGCGGATCAACAGCCAGGACACGCTGTTGACGCCCTTGTCGAAGCTGGTCTCGATGCGCTTGTGGCTGACCACATTGCGTGCCAGCGAGCCGAAGTAAGTGTCGGCGCCGGTCGCCACCACCACCGCGCGGGCGGTGCCGGACACCACATTGGTGCCCATGAAGCAGGCGTTGGACAGGTCGAGCAGGCCGGCGTCGCCGTCGGTCCGGCCGTCGGCCGATTTGGCGGCCACCGCGCCCAGCGTGTCGTATTTCTCGACCGGCAGCGCCTCGCCGGTCAGCACCGCCTGGCTGATGAACAGGTCGCGCGATTCCAATAGCCGCACATCGGCCGGAATCATGTCGCCGGCCTGCAGATGGACGATGTCGCCGACGACCAGCTCGGTCATCGGCACTTCCAGTCGAATCGGCGCGCTGGGACCCGCCGGGCGGCGTTGCACGGTGGCGGTGTTGCGCACCAGCGATTTCAGTTTCTCCGCGGCCTTGGCGGAGCGGAATTCCTGCCAGAAGCGCAGCAGGCCGCTGACGGCGATCATCGCCGACAGGATGATGACCTTGGTCCAGTCCTGATCGTCGGGCGGCGCCATCGCGATGTCCATCACGTAGCTGATCGCGCCGAGCACGATCAAGACCATCACGAACGGGTTCTTGAAGGCCAGCATCAGCTGGAGCAGCGCGTGCGGCGGCTTGTCGTGCGCCACCTCGTTGGCGCCGTACTGCTGCAGTCGCTGGGCGGCCTCGACGGCGGTCAGGCCTTCCGGTTGGCTGCGCAAGCGCTTGAAGGTCTCTTCCTGAGGTTGCAGCGCTTCGTGGGCCAGCCGGAAGGCGACCTTGTCGCCGGTCTTGCCCGGGGTGGCGATGAAACCCCGGTTCGGTTTGCGGGGGGTGAGATTCTTGGTCATGGTGCAACTCTCCTGGCGCTGCGGGCGCGACCAGCCCTGCCTGGAGCCTGTCCACGATTTTTCGGCGGAAAGCAGCGGTGCCGGAAGGCGTCGTGGGCGGGCTCTCGTGCATCAGCGCCGACAACGTGTCAGCTCGAAAATCGAGAGAACCTTGCCGCCCGTTGGGGTGCTCTGCGCGAACGCCCCAGCGGGTGGCATCTCGGATGGTGTGTGGCGGGTCTAGGTCATGCCGGCTCCTGTGTCGCGTGTGGGGAGGGCGGTTTTGCTCCGCCCCTCGATGGAAGGGCGGTTCAGCCGGTCAGCGCCCGGTTGGCGGTGGGCGGCAGGGACAGGCAGTCCAGCTTGACGCGGATCAGCGGCAGCGTGGCCAGGCGCTGAGCGACGCCCTGCAGGAAGTGCATGCAGGTTTCGGTGTTGCAGCGGAAGTCGGCGCAGATCAGCCAGGGCGCCAGCGTGTGGCTGGTGCCGGCTTCGGCCTCTTGCGGTTGCTCCAGCCACTGAAGGATGCGCAGGCCGTGCTTCTGCGCCAGCGTGCGGATTTCGCGTCTGGCCATGCCCAGCGACATCGATGGGCACTGAATGGACAGCTGATAGATTTGCTGCGGGCGTTGACGGGTAAACGGGTTTTGCATCGCGGGCTCCTCCGGTGAAGGAAGGCGCCGGCTGGCGCCGGCGGGATTCGCGTGGCGACAGGCGGCCCGCCCGGACGTGCCGGGGCGGGGCGTGTCGGTTCATGCCGCCGGCGGCATGTCCCGACGATTGCGATCAGCGGGGCGATGCGTGGTGGCGGCGAAGATCCTGCGGTTTCGGCTCGGGGTCTTCGGGCATGGTTCGGACTTTCGGTATGGTGTCGAGTGGCGGTTGCCGGCTCAGGCGATATGGGCGCGGCCGGGATGGAACATCGCGCGATGGCCGGTCGGCGCGCCATGCAGGCGGCGGCCCCAGTGCACGCGGCGGATTTCCGGGAGCTGGCTCAGGCGCAGCGCCATGTCGTCCAGTTCCTGGCGCTGCGCCAGCGGGCAGTTCAGCAGCACCGACAACTTGCATTGATCGCTGTCGCCTTCGGGGCCGATGGTGACCTGCAGGGCGCGCAGGCCCAGATCGTGCATTTCCCAAAACAGCCGCTTGCGCAGCGTGGTAATCACGTCCTTGTCGCAGACGATATTCAGGCGAAAGGCGGCCGATTCATCGGTGCGGTCGCGGCGTTGGAAATATTTCAGCAGTTGGGACAATTTCAGGGCTTGCATATTGAATCCCCCCCCATTATTGATTTCAACAGGTAATAACCATCCCGCTCCGGTTTGAATCAACCGTAATCGGGATACAGCGCAGATTGAATGAGCGATAAGACGCCACAGCTGTTTCCGGCTATTCCCGATAGGGGAAATCAGCCGGTCTGCGAAACGTGCGTCGCATCCGCTCGCGGTTCTGGTTCTTCCGGCATCGGAACCTCCTGTGCGAAACGAAGCTTGCGCAAACAATCGGTGATATGTCGATCTGTGTGGGGGCATCCACGCGACGGGCGGCCAGCGTCTGACGCGGCGGCGCGCGGCGAATGCCAAGCGGCGCTGGTGCTATGACGAGGTCGTTGCTGTGCGTGCGTGCCAGCGCGGGGCTGGCGATAAGACACCACATCCTGGCTTTGCAGGATATGGCAGAGGGAGGAGTCTCGGTCTGCTTAAATCCTGCAAGGCTATACTGCGATCGAAGATCGACTGGAACCGTCGTTGTCCACGGTTTGCCTTTGCAAAATTAATAACAATCCGACTATAAGCGAAACCGGCTATTAAAGCAAACCAGAATGTTATTTTGTTGGAAGAGCGTGGCGAATTCGCCATCATTTATGCGAAAGCCATTCATTTTAAAATTGGGGGAAATTAAAAAACGGCGCCGGGGCGTGGGCCGCGGGCGCCGTTCCGGAACCGAGCAGGTTTATACGCCGGCTTCGTGAGCCTGCACGTCGGCGTGGTAGCTGGAGCGCACCATCGCGCCGACCGCCGCGTGGACGAAGCCCATCTCGTAGGCTTTTTCCTCGAACATCTTGAATACGTCCGGGTGGACATAGCGCAGCACCGGCAGGTGGCCGTTGGACGGTTGCAGGTACTGGCCTATGGTCAGCATGTCCACATCGTGCGCGCGCAGATCGCGCATCACTTCGAGGATTTCCTCGTCGGTTTCGCCCAGGCCGACCATCAGGCCGGACTTGGTGCGCACCTCGGGATTCTTCGCCTTGTAGTCCTTCAGCAACTGTAGCGAATGGGCGTAGTCGGCGCCGGGCCTGGCCTGCTTGTACAGACGGGGCACCGTTTCCAGATTGTGGTTCATCACGTCCGGCGCGGTGGACGTCAGGATGTCGACGGCGATGTCCAGCCGGCCGCGGAAGTCCGGCACCAGCGTTTCGATCTGGGTGCTCGGCGACATTTCGCGCACCGCGCGGATGCAGTCGGCGAAGTGCTGGGCGCCGCCGTCGCGCAGGTCGTCGCGGTCCACCGAGGTGACCACCACGTATTTCAGCCGCATCGCCGCCACGCTTTCGGCCAGATGCTTGGGCTCGTTCGGATCCAGCGGATTCGGGCGGCCGTGGCCGACATCGCAGAACGGGCAGCGGCGGGTGCAGATGTCGCCCATGATCATGAAGGTGGCCGTGCCCTTGCTGAAGCATTCGCCGATATTCGGGCAGGTGGCTTCTTCGCACACGGTGTGCAGCTTCTGCTCGCGCAGGATCTGTTTGATCTCGTGGAAGCGCTGGCCATTGGGCAGCTTGGCGCGTATCCACTCCGGCTTCTTCAGTTTTTCTTCCAGCGGCACGATCTTGATCGGGATGCGGGCGGTCTTGGCCGCGCCCTTGTGCTTCACCCCGGCCTGGTTGTCCGGCTTCATGCGGTCTCCTTGCTTGTGCTCAGGTGGCGTTCCAGGTGCGGCAGCAGCTTGTCGGCGGCTTCGGCGACCGTGAGGTTCACGCCCAGATTCTTTATTTGGGTCACCTTGAGGTTGGCGTAGCCGCAAGGATTGATCCAGCTAAACGGAGTCAGGTCCATGTCCACGTTCAGGCTCAGGCCGTGGTAGGTGGCGCCGTTCTTGATGCGCAGCCCCAGCGAGGCGATCTTGGCGCCGTCGACATAGACGCCGGGGGCGTTCACGTCGCCGTAGGCGGCGATGCCCTGTTCGGCCAGCATGTCTATGATGGCCAGCTCGATGTGGCGCACCAGCTCGCGCACCGCGACGCGCATGCGCTTGAAGTCCACCAGCAGATAGACCACCAGCTGGCCGGGGCCGTGATAAGTGATCTGGCCGCCGCGATCGGTCTTCACCACCGGCACATCGTTCTGCTGCAACAGGTGTTCCGGCTTGCCAGCCAGCCCCTGGGTGAATACCGGCGGGTGCTCGACCACCCACAGCTCGTCGGGCGTGTCGGCTCCGCGGCTGTCGGTGAAAGCTTGCATGGCCCGCCAGGTCGGCTCGTAATCGACCCGGCCCAGATGTTTGATGATGCGTGGCACCTGAATCCCCGGCGTTTTAAAGAACCATCTTGACCATCGGATGGCCGGTCAGCGACAGATAAATATCGTCCAGCTGCCGGCGCGAGGTGGCGGTGACGGTGACGGTCAGCGCATAGAAGCGGCCGCCGGAGCTTTCGCGCAACACCACATCGATCTCGGCGAGATCGGGGGCGTTGGTGCGCACCACGGCGGTGATGGTGGCGACGAATTCGTCGTGCCGCTCGCCCATGATCTTGATCGGGAAGCGACAGGGGAATTCCAGCAGTTCCTGTTTTTCGTCGGACATGTCTAGCTACTCTAACGCAATTACAAAACAGCGGGCCGCGGACAAGCCGCGGCGCCGCATGGTCTATCCCGGGAGTGGGCGCTTACTTCCAGCCCAGCATCAGCTTCAGGCTGTCCCACAGGCGACTGAAGAAGTTGCCCTCGTCCACGGCTTTCAATGCTACCACCGGACGCTCCAGCAGTGGCTTTCCATCGAGAGACACGGTCAGCTTGCCGACCACCTGGCCGGCCTTGATCGGCGCGATCAGCGGCTGCATCGTGGTCATGTCGGCCTTCAGCCTGGCGGCCTGGCCCTTGGCCACGGTGGCGAACACGTCGCTGCCGAAACCCACCGACACGGTCTTGCTGTCGCCCTTGTACACGGAAACGTCCGATACGCGGGTATTGGCTGCATAAAGTTTGGGCGTATCGAAGAATTGCAAGCCGTAGTTCAGCAGCTTCGAGCTTTCCACCGCGCGGGCTTCCGGACTGGCGGTGCCGACGACGACGGAAATCACGCGGCGGCCGTCGCGGTGGCTGGACGTCACCATATTGTAGCCGGCGCTGTCGGTGTAGCCGGTCTTCATGCCGTCGACGTTGGGGTCGCGGTACAGCAGCAGATTGCGGTTGGGCTGCTTGATATTGTTGTAGGTGAACGACTTGATCGAGTAGATCGGGTAGTACTCCGGGTAATCGCGGATCAGCGCGGCGGCCAGAATGCCCAGATCGTGCACCGTGGTGTAGTGGCCTTCGTGCGGCAGGCCGGTGACGTTCTTGAACTGGGTGTTCTTCATGCCCAGTTTCTGCGCCTGCTGCGTCATCATCTGCGCGTACACGTCTTCGCTGCCGGCGATGGCCTCGGCCAGCGTCACGCAGGCGTCGTTGCCCGACTGCACGATCATGCCCTTGATCAGATCATCGACCTTGGCCGGGACCTTGGGATCGAGGAACATCCGCGAGCCTTCGGTCTTCCAGCCGCGCTGCGAGACGGTCAGCGTCTGATCCAGCGACAGGCGCTTTTCCTTCAGCGCCTTGAAGGTCAGGTAGGCGGTCATCAGTTTGGTCAGCGAAGCCGGTTCGACGCGGGCGTCCGGGTCGCGGGCGGCCAGCACCTGCTGGCTGTTGTAGTCGAGCAGGTAATAGGCCTTGCCGGCGATTTCCGGCGCCGGCGGCGTGAAGGCGGTATTGGCGAAACTGACGGCAGGCAACGCCAGGGCGGCGGCCAGCAGGGCGGTGGTGAGTTTTTTCATTTTGGCGGGACTTGCTTCAAAGAGGTCGCAAACAGTAGCGGTTGATTATACACACAGTGGCCAGCGCCGTTGCCGGAAATGACCTGTCCGACATCCAGCATATTGCAATGCAGCAACGATTGCGCGCCGGGCCTCCCGCAGGCTTGGAGTTCCTGCTACTCTGGCAGTTCAAATACAAGAAACTATCAGGGACTTAAGGCATCGCCATGAGCAACAAGCAAGACTATCTGGAACGCATTCTCACTTCGCGGGTATACGACGTCGCCATCGAGACGCCGCTGGAGCTGGCGCCCAATCTGTCGCGCCGCTATCGCAACCGCATCCTGCTGAAGCGGGAGGATCTGCAGCCGGTGTTCTCGTTCAAGCTGCGCGGCGCCTACAACAAGATGGCCAAGCTGTCGCCCGAGCAGCGCGCGCGCGGCGTGATCACCGCCAGTGCCGGCAACCACGCCCAGGGCGTGGCGCTGGCGGCCAGCAAGCTCGGTTGTGAGGCGGTGATCGTGATGCCGGTCACCACGCCGCAGATCAAGATAGACGCGGTGAAACAGCGCGGCGGCCAGGTGGTGTTGTCGGGCGACTCGTTCAACGAGGCGTTTCAACACGCGGTGAAGCTGGCCGAGGAGAGCGGCCGCGCCTATATTCCGCCGTTCGACGATCCGGATGTGATCGCCGGGCAGGGGACGGTGGGCATGGAAATCCTGCGCCAGCATCCGGACGATCTGGACGCGGTCTTCGTCGCCATCGGCGGCGGCGGGCTGGCGGCCGGCGTGGCCAGCTTCATCAAGCGGCTGAAGCCGGAGATCAAGATCATCGGCGTGCAGCCGGTGGATTCCGACGCGATGCGCCAGTCGATAGAGAAGGGCGAGCGGGTCGAATTGAAGGATGTCGGCCTGTTCGCCGACGGCGTGGCGGTCAAGCTGGTCGGCGAGGAGACCTTCCGCATCTGCCGTGAGCTGCTGGACGAGATCATCCTGGTCGATTCCGACGCGATCTGCGCGGCGATCAAGGACATCTTCGAGGATACCCGCTCCATCGTCGAGCCGGCCGGCGCGTTGGCGGTGGCCGGCGCCAAGGCCTATGTCGAGCGCGAGGGCTGCGAGGGGCAATCGCTGGTGGCGATTTCCTGCGGCGCCAACATGAATTTCGACCGCTTGCGCCACGTATCGGAGCGTTCCGAGCTCGGCGAGCGGCGTGAGGCCATCATCGCCGTCTCGATCCCGGAGCAGCCCGGCAGCTTCAAGCGTTTCTGTTCGGTGATAGGCGGACGCAACATCACCGAGTTCAACTACCGCTTCGCCGACTCCGGCGTCGCCCATGTCTTCGTCGGCGTGCAGATATCCGGCCGCGACGATGTGGAGAGGCTGCTTGGCGACCTGCGCGCGGCGGATCTGGACGGCATCGACCTGACCGACAACGAGCTGGCCAAGCTGCACATCCGCCATCTGGTCGGCGGCCATGCGCCGCAGTTGAAAGACGAGAGGGTGCTGCGCTTCGAATTTCCGGACCGGCCCGGCGCGCTGATGCGCTTCCTCGAGGCGATGCGCACCGACTGGAACATCAGTCTGTTCCATTACCGCAATCACGGCGCCGACTACGGCCGGGTGCTGGTCGGCATCCAGGTGCCGTCCGGCGACGCGCAGGCCTTCCAGCAATTCCTCGACACGCTCGGATATCCTTATATAGAGGAAACCGAAAATCCGGCGTATCGACTGTTTCTTGGCAAGACCATCCCTTGATGGTGCAATGTCGGTCTCATCCAATCCGGTAAAGCAGGAATCATGATCAAGGCAGTATTGTTCGATTTGGACGGCACGCTGGCCGATACCGCCCGCGACCTGGGCGCGGCGCTGAACCGCCTGCTGGCGGAGGAGGGGCTGCCGCCGCAGCCGTACGAAGCGATACGGCCGGTTGCCAGCCATGGCGCGCGCGGCCTGGTCCAGCTCGGCTTCGGCGCCGATCTCGACGCCGTGCGGATGGAGGCGCTGCGCGTGCGCTTCATGGATCTCTACGATGCCAATCTCGCCGAGGAAACGACGTTGTTCGACGGCGTCAACGAGCTGATCGCCGAGCTGGACAAGCGCGGCCTGGCCTGGGGCATCATCACCAACAAGTCGATGCGCTTCACCGACCGTCTGGTGCCATGGCTGCCTTTCGCCGTCCCGCCGGCGGTCACCGTCAGCGGAGATACCGTCGGTGTCGCCAAGCCCGATCCGCGTCCGATGCTGCACGCGACCGGCCAGATCGGCGTCGAGCCCGAGCACTGCATCTATGTCGGCGACGCCGAGCGGGACATCCAGGCGGGCCGCAATGTCGGCATGAAAACCGTGCTGGTCAACTGGGGCTATTTCTCGGCCCAGGATAAGCCGGAGCAATGGGGCGCCGATGTTGATATCGATCACCCGCTGCAGTTGCTCGACCATCTATAAGGTGTGATGCGGTGGGAGTGACAGGCCGGCGGCAACGCCGGCCTGTCTGTTTTTGGCGGTTTCGACCGGGCGGGGCGGACGGATATCGGCTTTTCGCGGCCGTTCGCGGATACCCTTTCCTCATATCTTCAGGCGAATCATGGGCTTGGCGCGTGGTCGGCGCGGGGAGGGCGAATTTCCCGGTTTTTTCTTGCAGAAAGTGTTGACGGACCTAGGGGCGGGGCGTATAGTTCACCTCCTCAGCTGACGCGGCGAACGAAACAGCGGAAACGAAACGGTTCCGGTGAAGACGACGCAGCGATCGGCACTGCTCTTTAACAGAACGAATAACCGATAGGTGTAAGTGCTTGGCGAAAGCCGACACTTGCACTGCAAGAGACAAGAGATACTTGTTTATTTCTTTGAACTTGCGTGCCAGAAAATTGCTATGAGATTGAACTGAAGAGTTTGATCCTGGCTCAGATTGAACGCTGGCGGCATGCTTTACACATGCAAGTCGAACGGTAACAGGGTGCTTGCACCGCTGACGAGTGGCGAACGGGTGAGTAATGCATCGGAATGTACCGTGTAATGGGGGATAGCTCGGCGAAAGCCGGATTAATACCGCATACGCCCTGAGGGGGAAAGTGGGGGACCGTAAGGCCTCACGTTATACGAGCAGCCGATGTCTGATTAGCTAGTTGGGGAGGTAAGAGCTCACCAAGGCGACGATCAGTAGCGGGTCTGAGAGGATGATCCGCCACACTGGGACTGAGACACGGCCCAGACTCCTACGGGAGGCAGCAGTGGGGAATTTTGGACAATGGGCGCAAGCCTGATCCAGCCATGCCGCGTGTCTGAAGAAGGCCTTCGGGTTGTAAAGGACTTTTGTCAGGGAGGAAATCCCGCTGGTTAATACCTGGCGGGGATGACAGTACCTGAAGAATAAGCACCGGCTAACTACGTGCCAGCAGCCGCGGTAATACGTAGGGTGCAAGCGTTAATCGGAATTACTGGGCGTAAAGCGTGCGCAGGCGGTTGTGTAAGTCTGATGTGAAAGCCCCGGGCTCAACCTGGGAACGGCATTGGAGACTGCACGACTAGAGTGCGTCAGAGGGGGGTAGAATTCCACGTGTAGCAGTGAAATGCGTAGAGATGTGGAGGAATACCGATGGCGAAGGCAGCCCCCTGGGATGACACTGACGCTCATGCACGAAAGCGTGGGGAGCAAACAGGATTAGATACCCTGGTAGTCCACGCCCTAAACGATGTCAATTAGCTGTTGGGGGTTTGAATCCTTGGTAGCGTAGCTAACGCGTGAAATTGACCGCCTGGGGAGTACGGCCGCAAGGTTAAAACTCAAAGGAATTGACGGGGACCCGCACAAGCGGTGGATGATGTGGATTAATTCGATGCAACGCGAAAAACCTTACCTGCTCTTGACATGTACGGAACTTGCCAGAGATGGCTTGGTGCCCGAAAGGGAGCCGTAACACAGGTGCTGCATGGCTGTCGTCAGCTCGTGTCGTGAGATGTTGGGTTAAGTCCCGCAACGAGCGCAACCCTTGTCATTAGTTGCCATCATTAAGTTGGGCACTCTAATGAGACTGCCGGTGACAAACCGGAGGAAGGTGGGGATGACGTCAAGTCCTCATGGCCCTTATGAGCAGGGCTTCACACGTCATACAATGGTCGGTACAGAGGGTTGCCAAGCCGCGAGGTGGAGCTAATCTCAGAAAACCGATCGTAGTCCGGATCGCACTCTGCAACTCGAGTGCGTGAAGTCGGAATCGCTAGTAATCGCAGATCAGCATGCTGCGGTGAATACGTTCCCGGGTCTTGTACACACCGCCCGTCACACCATGGGAGTGAGTTTCACCAGAAGTGGGTAGGCTAACCGTAAGGAGGCCGCTTACCACGGTGGGATTCATGACTGGGGTGAAGTCGTAACAAGGTAGCCGTAGGGGAACCTGCGGCTGGATCACCTCCTTTCTAGAGACTGGCGATTGCCAAGTACTTACAACCTATCGGTTATTTGATTTGAAGGGCATTGAGGTTGTGGATGCCACGATCTCATAAGTCAACTGGGTTTGTAGCTCAGCTGGTTAGAGCACTGTGTTGATAACGCAGGGGTCGTAGGTTCGAGTCCTACCAGACCCACCAGTTACACTCTGGGTGTTCTGATGAGCACTACGGAGAACCATTTTTGTTCCAGGCAAGGCGCGAAGAAGCGAAGTGTGCGAATGCACATGAGCGACTGAGCAACGCGGCATGGGACAAAAAGAGGGGGATTAGCTCAGTTGGGAGAGCACCTGCTTTGCAAGCAGGGGGTCGTCGGTTCGATCCCGTCATCCTCCACCACTTACGCCGCAAACAAAATCAAATTGAGAAGTTTGATTCTGTTTGCGTTGTAGAAACGCCCGATCTTTAACAAACTGAAGAAGCCGAATATATAAGACGGCGAAACAAACGATAGGAGTTAACTCTTCTGTTGAATGAATCGTCATCTTGGGTATTTGATTGTATCTAAGGCTGCGTCGCCATATCAAAAGGGGCGGTGCGGTCGTCGCACAAACACTCTCTGTTGTTTTAGTGATTTAGGTTACTGAAATGATAGGGTCAAGCGACTAAGTGCATCTGGTGGATGCCTTGGCGATCACAGGCGATGAAGGACGTGTAAGCCTGCGAAAAGCGCGGGGGAGCTGGCAATAGAGCTTTGATCCCGCGATATCCGAATGGGGAAACCCACCGCTTAGGCGGTATCCCTGACTGAATACATAGGTCAGTGGAAGCGAACCGAGTGAACTGAAACATCTAAGTAACTCGAGGAATAGAAATCAACCGAGATTCCGTAAGTAGTGGCGAGCGAACGCGGAACAGCCTGTACGTGTTATGGATTGTGTTAGTGGAAGGTTCATGGAAAGGACCGCCGTAGTGGGTGATAGCCCCGTACACGAAAACACATTCCAGGGACTAGGCGTACGAGAAGTAGGGCGGGACACGCGAAATCCTGTCTGAAGATGGGGGGACCATCCTCCAAGGCTAAATACTCGTGATCGACCGATAGTGAACCAGTACCGTGAGGGAAAGGCGAAAAGAACCCCGGGAGGGGAGTGAAATAGAACCTGAAACCGGATGCATACAAACAGTGGGAGCGGACTTGTTCCGTGACTGCGTACCTTTTGTATAATGGGTCAGCGACTTACGTTCAGTAGCAAGCTTAACCGAATAGGGGAGGCGTAGGGAAACCGAGTCCGAATAGGGCGATTTAGTTGCTGGGCGTAGACCCGAAACCGAGTGATCTATCCATGGCCAGGATGAAGGTGCGGTAACACGCACTGGAGGTCCGAACCCACTAGTGTTGCAAAACTAGGGGATGAGCTGTGGATAGGGGTGAAAGGCTAAACAAACTCGGAGATAGCTGGTTCTCCCCGAAAACTATTTAGGTAGTGCCTCATGTATCACTTCCGGGGGTAAAGCACTGTTATGGCTAGGGGGTCATTGCGATTTACCAAACCATGGCAAACTCTGAATACCGGAAAGTGCAATCATGGGAGACAGACGGTGGGTGCTAACGTCCATCGTCAAGAGGGAAACAACCCAGACCGCCAGCTAAGGTCCCAAATGATCAGTTAAGTGGTAAACGAAGTGGGAAGGCCCAGACAGCCAGGATGTTGGCTTAGAAGCAGCCATCATTTAAAGAAAGCGTAATAGCTCACTGGTCGAGTCGTCCTGCGCGGAAGATGTAACGGGGCTCAAACTGATAACCGAAGCTGCGGATGCACAGTTTACTGTGCGTGGTAGGGGAGCGTTCTGTAGGTCTGTGAAGGTGTCTCGTAAGGGATGCTGGAGATATCAGAAGTGCGAATGCTGACATGAGTAGCGATAAAGCGGGTGAAAAGCCCGCTCGCCGAAAGCCCAAGGTTTCCTACGCAACGTTCATCGGCGTAGGGTGAGTCGGCCCCTAAGGCGAGGCTGAAAAGCGTAGTCGATGGGAAACGGGTTAAAATTCCCGTACTTTTATGTAGTGCGATGTGGGGACGGAGAAGGTTAGGTCAGCAGACTGTTGGAATAGTCTGTTCAAGCCGGTAGGCTGGGGTGGTAGGCAAATCCGCCGCCCCTTAAGGCCGAGACGTGATAACGAGGGTCTACGGACCTGAAGTGACTGATACCACGCTTCCAGGAAAAGCCACTAAGCTTCAGCTACATAAGAACCGTACCGCAAACCGACACAGGTGGGCAGGATGAGAATTCTAAGGCGCTTGAGAGAACTCAGGAGAAGGAACTCGGCAAATTGATACCGTAACTTCGGGAGAAGGTATGCCTGTTGGGGTGTAGTGATTTACTCACGAAGCTCTGACAGGTCGCAGAGAATCGGTGGCTGCGACTGTTTAACAAAAACACAGCACTGTGCCAACACGAAAGTGGACGTATACGGTGTGACGCCTGCCCGGTGCCGGAAGGTTAAGTGATGGGGTGCAAGCTCTTGATCGAAGCCCCGGTAAACGGCGGCCGTAACTATAACGGTCCTAAGGTAGCGAAATTCCTTGTCGGGTAAGTTCCGACCCGCACGAATGGCGTAACGATGGCCACACTGTCTCCTCCTGAGACTCAGCGAAGTTGAAGTGTTTGTGAAGATGCAATCTCCCCGCTGCTAGACGGAAAGACCCCGTGAACCTTTACTGTAGCTTTGCATTGGACTTTGAACAGACTTGTGTAGGATAGGTGGGAGGCTTTGAAGCCAGGACGCTAGTTCTGGTGGAGCCGACCTTGAAATACCACCCTGGTGTGTTTGAGGTTCTAACCTTGGTCCGTGATCCGGATTGGGGACAGTGCATGGTAGGCAGTTTGACTGGGGCGGTCTCCTCCCAAAGTGTAACGGAGGAGTTCGAAGGTTACCTAGGTACGGTCGGAAATCGTGCTGATAGTGCAATGGCAAAAGGTAGCTTAACTGCGAGACCGACAAGTCGAGCAGGTGCGAAAGCAGGACATAGTGATCCGGTGGTTCTGTATGGAAGGGCCATCGCTCAACGGATAAAAGGTACTCCGGGGATAACAGGCTGATACCGCCCAAGAGTTCACATCGACGGCGGTGTTTGGCACCTCGATGTCGGCTCATCACATCCTGGGGCTGTAGCCGGTCCCAAGGGTATGGCTGTTCGCCATTTAAAGTGGTACGTGAGCTGGGTTCAAAACGTCGTGAGACAGTTTGGTCCCTATCTGCAGTGGGCGTTGGAAGTTTGACGGGGGCTGCTCCTAGTACGAGAGGACCGGAGTGGACGAACCTCTGGTGTACCGGTTGTCACGCCAGTGGCATCGCCGGGTAGCTAAGTTCGGAAGAGATAACCGCTGAAAGCATCTAAGCGGGAAACTTGCCTGAAGATGAGACTTCCCTGGAGGCTTGACCTCCCTGAAGAGTCGTTCGAGACCAGGACGTTGATAGGTCGGGTGTGGAAGCGCTGTGAGGCGTGAAGCTAACCGATACTAATTGCTCGTGAGGCTTGATCCTATCATTTGAGTGACTTAACTGCGTGCGAATCTGTGATTCGCTCAGCGATAAGCTAAGTGACGATGATGGAGTGTTGTGCGACACAATTAAATACCGAATATTCGAGGGTTGGTTTGAAACCGGCCCGGGCTTCTTGAGTTTGTACCAGTTTATGTCTGGTGGCCATAGCGAGGTGGTCCCACGCCTTCCCATCCCGAACAGGATCGTGAAACGCCTTAGCGCCGATGATAGTGTGGCATTCGCCATGTGAAAGTAGGACACCGCCAGACGCCCCATAAGCGAAACCCCAGCTCAGACGAGCTGGGGTTTTTGCGTTGTGCGGCCGAAACGCACGACCCCGAAAAACAGCCCCGCCGGATTCCTCCGGCGGGGCTTTGTCGTTCATGTGACCCTCCGACCCAGCCTGGGCCGTGGCGACGGGGCGAGACCTTCCGTCGCGGCTGATGGCTGGCGGGCCGCTCGCGAGCCGGAACTGGCGACAGTCATTGCCTGGATCAGACATTTTTGCAAAAATGCGCGGCAGATGTTTTATGCAATGCATATTATTTGAAATGTCAGATGAATTCCTGAGGCGGGACTCTTGAGCAAATTCAAAGGCCGCGAGTGGCTTCTATTCAGTGCAATCTGGCTGATTTGCAGCTTGTTGGCGGCGGCGCAGTGGGGCGTGGGGGAGTATCGCAGGCTACAGGACGGTTTCGAGCAGGCTGCGCATCAGGCCTATGCCGGCGTGGCGCGGCGGCTGGATCAGAACGAGTCGGTGCTGTCGGCGATCAACGCCTTGCTGATCTCCCGCGCGACGTTCGACGCGCCTGCTTTGAGCGAGTTCGCCCGCGAGATGCTGCCGCGCTACCAGCAGTTGTACGCGATAGAGTTCCTGCGCAATGTCACCGCCGCCAACCGGCCCGCCTTTCTGCGAGAGATGGAAAGCCGCTTTGGCGAGACCTTCTATATCCGCGATTTCGATGTGACCGGCCGACGCAGTTGGCAGCCCGCGCCGCCGCGGGAGCAGTCGCTGGTGGTGTCGCAGATCGAGCCGGACTTGCCGGCGGCCAGCGCGGTGTTCGGTTACGACGTGTTGGGCGATCCGCATTTCGCGCCGGAGTTGCGCCGCGCGCTGGCAAACGGACAGAAGGTGTCGTCCAGGCCATTCGAGTTGTATGACGGCGGCGGACGGGCTTATCTGTTGATGCAGCCCTTGTTCCGCGATGCGTCAGGCAGCCGGCGCGAGCTGGCCGGCGTGATGGCGCTGGTGGTGTTTTGCGACCGGCTGCTGCAGTTGCCGCTGGAGCAGGGTTTGCCGGCCAGTCTCGACTTGTCCTTGCTGCCGAAGGAGGGGGCCGGCAGCGGGGAGCCGCTGTATGAGCGGCCGCATCGCTTCGCCGAGCATGACTGGTGGCCGGTGGTGACCCGCCTGGAGGCGCGACTGCCGCTGAGCAGCGAGGCGCAGCCCTTTGTGCTGGGTGTGGCCCAGGATGTCAGATTGAACGATCTGGCGCTGCTGCCCTTGTTGTTGCGCCAGCTTTTCATCACCTTGTTGCTGGCCGCGGCCGGCCTGATCTATTCGCAGCGGATGGCTTTGCGGCGCCAACGCAGCCTGGCCGACGAGGAGTTGTTCCTGCAGAGCGAGCGGGCGTCGGTGACGCTGAACGCCATTCACGACGGCGTGGTGATTCTGCGGCAGGATCGCAGTATCGAAATGGCGAATCCGATGGCTCTTCAACTGGTGGACATGCCGGCCGAGGAGGTGCTGGGGCAACCTTGCCACGAGGTGTTCCGCTTGCTGGGAGAGCTGGCGGCCGAGTTCGCCGAGGATCCGATAGGCGAATGCTTCCGTACCGGCCGCCCGGTTGAGCTGGCGGAGCGGATGCAGCTGACCACGGCGCGAGGCAAGGTGCATTTCGTCGAGGGCGGCATCGCGCCGCTGCTGTCGCGCGACGGCGTGCTGATAGGCGTGGTGTGCGCCTTGCGCGATATGGGGCCGTTGCGCCAGCGCACGGCCGAGGCGCTGGAGGCGAGCGAGACGCGGGTCAAGGAGCACTTGGAGAAGCTGTCGCATGTCGCCCGCTTGCACACGATGGGCGAGATGGCTTCGGGCATCGCCCATGAGCTGAATCAGCCGCTGACCGCTATTTCCAATTATTGCCAGGCGGCGATCCAGTTGCTGGACGGCGTCGACGAGGCGCCGCCGCAGGTCAATTCGGCATTGAAGCTGGCGGTGGCCCAGGCGGGAAGGGCCGGAGAGATCATCAAGCGCCTGCGCGCGCTGGTCAGCAAGCGGGCGATCGAAACCCGGCTGATCGATATCAATCAGGTGGTCGGCAACTGCATGTTTCTGGTGGAGTACGATCTGCGCGAGCGCGGTGTCGAGGTGGTGCAGCTGCTGTCCGGCTATTCGATTCCGGTGATGGCCGACAGTATTCAGTTGGAGCAGGTGGTGCTGAACCTGCTGTCCAACGCGATGGACGCGCTGAAGGACGAGCCGGCGCTGAAGCGTCACGTGATCGTGCACACCCGGCGCGAGGGGCGGAAGGGGATACTGGAGGTGCGCGACACCGGCCGCGGCATCACGCCGGACCTGCTGGAGGTGCTGTTCCACCCGTTCTTCTCGACCAAGCCGCACGGCATGGGCCTGGGCCTGTCGATCTGCCAGACCATAGTCGAGCAGTACGGCGGCCTGATCTCGGCCGAGAACATACCGGCCAGCGGCGCCTGCTTCCGCATCGAGCTGCCGCTGGCGCTGCAGGCCGAGCGGCAGCTGAGCTAGCGCTGCAGGGTGCTGATCTGGGTACGCTGGGCGCGCTCTTCGCGCGGCGTGATGTTGAAGTGGTTGCGGTAGGTGCTGGAAAAGTGGGGACCGCTGGAGAAGCCGCAGGCCAGGCCGATCTGGACGATGGACTTGCTGGTCTGTTGCAGCAACTGGCGGGCGCGGCCCAGGCGCAGCTCCAGATAGTATTTCGACGGCACCGTGCCCAGGTATTGCTTGAACAGCCGCTCCAGCTGGCGCCGCGACACGCCGACATAGTAGGCGATATCGTCGGTGGACAGCGGTTCCTCGATATTGGCTTCCATCAGGCTGACCGCCTCGGTCAGCTTGGGCTGGCTGCCGCCTATGCGGGTGGCCAGCGGGATGCGCTGACGCTCGTTGCCGGGGCGGACGCGTTCCATGCTGAACAGCTCCGACAGCTGGGCGATGAATTCGTGGCCCTGCTGCCGGCCGACCAGGTCCAGCATGAAGTCGAAGGTGGCGGCGCCGCCGGCGCAGCTCAGGCAGCGGCCCTCGCTCTCGTACAGATTGGATGTGACGATGACGTCCGAAAACTCCTCGGTCAGTCGCGCGATCTCGCGCCAGTGTATCGTCGCGCGCTGCCCGGCCAGCAATCCGGCACGGGCCAGCCAGTAGCTGCCGCAGCCGATGCCGGCCAGCGTCATCTTGTCCGCGTTTCCTCCCGCGAGGGCCTTGCTCAAATCTTCCAGCGCGAAGTCGCTGACGATCTCGTCGGCCAGCAGCATCAGGTAATCCAGCTTGGGCGCGTAGGACAGCGGCAGGTCCACCGCGAGCCGGACGCCGTTGGACAGCAGTACCGGCGCGCCGTCCAGCGACAGCAACAGCGTCTCGTACAGTTTCTTTTCCGCCAGCAGATTGGCGTGGGTGAGCACCTCGGAGGCGCTGGCGAAGTCGGCCATCGAGGCATGCGGGAGCAGCAGGAAGCCGAAGCGCAGCGGCTTGGAGGCTTGGGACGTGTGGCCCATGGTTCGCGTATCGGTAACGGTTGGCAAAAACACCGCCATGTCAGGAGGCCTGGCATGGCGGCTTGATCTTGGAGCCCGTTCACAGTCTTGCAGAGAATGGCCACTGCCACAAAAAGACTTTGAACAGGCTCTCAGCCAGCATTGTACGATTTATTTCGCCGCGTCGGCTAAAGAATTGCCGCCGGCCGAGCGTCGCGATCTTATTGCTTGCGCGGACCCAGGAAGGCCAGGTAGCGGCGTTCGGCCCGTTTCATCAGCCAGACCAGCGCAAAGGTCAGCGCCAGGTAGATGGCCGCGGCGGTCAGGAACGGTTCGAACGGCATATAGCTCTCGCTGTAGATGCGGCGGGCGACGCCGGTCAGGTCGGCCAGCGTCACCAGGCCGGCGATCGCGGTGCTTTGCAGCATCATGATCACCTCGTTGCTGTAGGCCGGCAGCGCGCGGCGCAGCGCCGACGGCAGAACGATCCGCCTCAGCATCAGCCACTGGCCCATGCCGACCGAGCGCGCCGCTTCGATCTCGCCCCAGTGGGTGTTGCGGATCTGGCCGGCGATGATTTCGGTGGTGTAGGCGGCGGTGTTCAGCGTGAAGGCCAGGATCGCGCAGGCATAGGCGTTTTGCAGATACTGCCAGGCCCAACTGTCGCGTACCTAGTCGAACTGCGCCAGGCCGTAGTAGATGATGAACAGCTGAACCAGCAGCGGCGTGCCTCGGAACACGTAGCCGAACAGCCACACGGCGCCGGACAGCGGCCGGTTTTTCGAGGTGCGGGCGACCGCCAGCGGAATGGCCATCAGCAGGCCGAACAGCAGCGACAGGCCGAGCAGTTCCAGCGTCAGGATCAGACCGTCGCTGCTGGCCAGCATCGGGCCGCCGTCATGCGCGCCGAAGAATTCCGGCAGCCGCTCGATAATCAGTTTCGGATCGATCACAGTCCGCTCTCCTTGACGCCGATCGAATAACGCTTCTCGGCCCAGTGCAGCAGCAGATTGGACGCGCCGGTCACCAGCAGGAACAACAGGCCGACGACGACGTAGACGTCGAACGGTTGCTGGGTGGCCGATTTGGCGGCGTCGGCGCGGTACATCACGTCATTGAGGCCGATCACCGACACCAGGGCGGTGGACTTTACCAGCACCAGCCAGTTGTTGGAAAAGCTGGGCAGCGCGTAACGCACCATCTGCGGCAACTGGATGCGGAAGAAGACCCGCAGCGGCGACATGCCGTAGGCGAGGCCGGCTTCCATCTGCCCCTTGTGCACGGCCATCATCGCGCCGCGAAAGGTTTCGGTCATATAGGCGCCGAAGATGAAGCCCAGCGTGGAGACGCCGGCGACGAAGGGGTCGATGTCCGGACTCTGCCAGCCGAGGTAGCCGCAGATGTCGTTCAGCGCCATCTGGGCGCCGAAAAACAGCAGGAACATCCACACCAGGTCGGGGATGCCGCGCACCACGGTGGAATACAGTTCCGCCAGCAGCGTCAGCGCGCGGGACTGGGTGGATTTGAACAGCGCGCCGACGAGGCCGAGCGCGACGGAAACCACCAGCGCGGCGCCGGCGAGCTTCAGGGTCAGCACCGCTCCTTCGAGGATGCTGGGGAGGTAGCCTTGCAGAAACATGGAGCCGTCTCGGAAAGGGGATTGCGGGCGCAGGCGCGCGGGATGGCGCGCCTGCCCGAGGCTTGGGTCGGAATCAGCCGCCGTAGATGTCGAAGCTGAAGTATTTGTCCTGCACCTTCTTGTAGCTGCCGTCCTTGCGGACTTCGTCTATGGCCTTGTTCAGGCGGTCGAGCAGGGCTTTGTTGCTCTTCTTGACGGCGATGCCGCAGCCGGGGCCGAAGTACTTGACGTCGGAGTAGCTGGCGCCGACGAAGCTGTAGCCCTTGCCCTGGGCGGTTTTCAGGAATTCCTGCTCGCCGACGGCGCTGTCGACGAAGACGCCGTCAACACGGCCGGATTTCAGGTCGAGGAAGGATTCCGGCGACTTGGCGTACGGTACGATGGTGGCGCCGTTCTTGCCCCAGAGATCCTTGGCGAATTTTTCCTGGGTGGAGGCGCGCAATACGCCGATCTTCTTGCCCTTGAAGCTGGCGGCGTCGACCTTGGTGCCGTCCTTGGCCACCATGCGGCTGGCGATATTGTAGTACTTGCGGGTGAAGTCCACCGCCTTCTGGCGTTCCGGCGTGATCTGCATCGACGAGATGATGGCGTCGAACTTGTTGGCGTTCAGCGCCGGAATCAGGCCGTCCCAGTCCTGCGGCACGATCTGGCAGGTGACTTTCATTTCCTTGCACAGCGCGTAGGCCATGTCGATGTCGAAGCCCTGCGGCTTGCCGTCGGCGCCTTGCTTGGAGAACGGAGGGTAGTTGAGGTCCACGCCGAAACGGAGGGTTTCCGCCTGGGCGGACAGCGAGGCGATCAGGGCGAAACCGGCGCTTGCGATCAATGCTTTTTTCATGACGTTGCTTCTCTACTTGTCTCTCGTTGGTCTGCGTCGCGAAGACCGCGCGCGACCGGCTTGTAAACCCCGCACCGGAGGCGACGTTAATGTTCCGATCCGGGCCATTTTGTATTGCAGGCTGGCCATCTTGCGCCACAAGTTTGAACAGCAAGTGGCGGCTTTGGTCAATCCCCATAAGCAAGTGCGCACATTCTACCTTACTTTTTCCATTAAATGGAAACATCATATAAATCATTGGTTTATGCGATGTTTGTGCAATTGTCTACAATATTTCGGACTACAGTCTTTGTATAATTGACTGTCGCTTTGCTGTAAGGTGTCGGCTGGGTTTTCGGACTGCTTATGCCCATGGGGTGCGTCCCGGGAAAACGGCCTTGTGCGTTTTGTGTAAGTCCGTGTCGCATTAAGGAAATCCGGCTCGGGTGGCGCTATCTACAATGCCCCCGACAACCTCCCTGCTCACAACAAGAGAAGCTAAATGTCGCTTACCAACAAGACCGAACTGGCCAGCCTGATCGCAGATATCCAGGCTGTCGCCGAGAGCAAGCTTTCTTCCAAGGAGACCCAACAACTCGCCGCCTTCTTCCCGATCTACTTCGAGGAGACCGAGCACGCCGATCTCAGGCAGTTCTCGTCGCTCGACCTGTTCGGTGCCGCGATGGCGCATTACGAGTTTGCCGGGAAGCGCTCCGCCGGCCAGGTCAAGTGCCGCATCTACAATCCCGATTTCGAACGCGATGGCTGGCAAAGCACCCACACGGTGATCGAGGTGGTGAACGACGACATGCCGTTCCTGATCGATTCGATCACCATGCTGCTGTCGCGCTACAACCTGAACCTGCACTTGTTGGTGCACCCGGTGCTGTCGGTGGGCCGCGACAAGGGCGGCGTCCTCAACGCCGTGAAGCGCACCGAGGACCGCAGCCTGCCGTTGGAGTCGCTGATCCACGTGCAGATCGACCGCATCAGCGACGCCGCTCTGCTGCAGCAACTGGAAACCGAACTGAAGCGCGTGCTGGCCGACATCCGCCTGGTCGTGCGCGACGAACCGAAGATGCGCGAAGTGCTGGCCGGCATCAGCAAGGACCTGGCCAAGCTGAAGGGCGAGCGCGCCGCCGAGGCGAAGGAGGCGGTGGCCTTCCTCGACTGGATGGCCGGCCGCAACTTCCTGTTCATGGGCTATTGCGACTATGACCTGGTCAAGCGCGACGGCAAGGACAGCCTGAAGATCGTCAAGGACGCCGGCCTCGGCATCCTGCAGGACCAGGGCGACAAGGAGTATTCCGCCAGCTTCGAGCAGCTGCCGCAGGAATTGCGCGAACTGGCCCACCTGCCGCAGCTGATCATCCTGAACAAGTCCCAGACCCGCTCCATCATCCACCGCCCGGCCTATGTCGATTTCGTCGGCATCAAGCGCTTCAACGACAAGGGCGAAGTGATAGGCGAGCGCCGCTTCCTCGGCCTGTACACCGCCAGCGCCTACCAGACCTCGCCGAAGGACGTGCCCATCCTGCGCCAGAAAGTGGCCAGCGTGGTCAAGGGCTGCGACTTCGTCGACGACAGCTACAAGTCCAAGACGCTGGGCTTCGTGCTGGAAAGCTACCCGCGCGACGAGTTGTTCGAGATCCCGGCCGAAGTGCTGGGCCCCATCGTCGAAGGCATCGTCAGCCTGCAGGAACGCCCGCGCGTGCGCTTCTTCGTCCGCGCCGACCGCTACCACCGCTATGTCAGCTGCCTGGTCTATGTGCCGCGCGACAGCTTCAGCACCGAAGTGCGGCTGAAGATTGAGAAAGTGCTGATGAACGCCTTCAACGGCAACAGCGCCGAATTCAGCGTGCAGATCGGCGACGGCATGCTGGCTCGCGTGCATTACATCATCCGTACCGCGGCCGCCAAGTTGCCGGAGTTCAACGCCGCCGACATCGAGGCCGAGATCGCCCGCCTGGTGCGCGGCTGGAGCGAGGAGTTGCACCAGCAGCTGGTGGAAGCCCATGGCGAGGAGCGCGGCAACGGCCTGTTCAACCGCTACAAGGACGGCTTCCCGCTGGCTTATCGCGAAGAGTTCGCGGTGCGCAACGCGGTGCTGGACGTGCAGCACCTGGAGGCCATCGACGCCAACGAGCCGCTGGCGATGAAGCTGTACCGCCCGTTCCATCGCGGCGGCGCCTCGTTCAATCTGAAGCTGTTCCGCGAGAGCGAGCCGCTGGGCCTGTCGGCCAGCCTGCCGATTCTGGAGAACATGGGCGTCAAGGTGCGCGACGAGCACCCGTACTGCGTCAAGCGCAGCGACGACTCGCAAGTGTGGATCAGCGACTTCGGCCTCGATGTCGGCGGCTTCGGCGAGCAGATGGCCCAGGACCAGGTGCAACAGGACTTCCAGGAGCTGCTGTCCCAGGTCTTCGCCAAGCGTTGCGAAAACGACGGTTTCAACCGTCTGGCGCTGGTGGCCGGCCTGGACTGGCGCGAAATCTCGCTGGTGCGCGCGCTGGCCAAGTATCTGCGCCAGGGCGGCCTGACCTTCAGCCAGGCTTATATCGAGCAGTGCGTGGCCAACTACCCGGCCATCACCCGCGGCCTGGTCGAGCTGTTCTATGCCCGTCTGGACCCGGTTGGCTTCGACGATGAAAAGGCCGAGTTGCTGCTGGCCGCGGTGCGCGGCATGCTGGACGGCGTGGCCAACCTCGACGAGGACCGCATCCTGAACGGCTTCCTGGCCGTGATCCTGGCGACCCGCCGCACCAACTTCTGGCAGCCGGACGCCGACGGCCAGTTCAAGTCCTATATCTCGTTCAAGCTGGAATCCAGCCAGGTTCCGTTCCTGCCGCAGCCGCGGCCGATGTTCGAAATCTGGGTGTACAGCCCGCGCGTCGAAGGCGTGCACCTGCGCGGCTCCAAGGTGGCCCGCGGCGGCCTGCGCTGGTCCGACCGGATGGAAGACTTCCGCACCGAGGTGCTGGGCCTGGTGAAGGCGCAGATGGTGAAGAACTCGGTGATCGTGCCGATGGGCTCCAAGGGCGGCTTCGTCGGCAAGCAGCTGCCGGCGCCGTCCGAGCGCGAGGCCTTCCTGGCCGAGGGCATCGCCTGCTACAAGATCTTCATCTCGGCGCTGCTGGACGTCACCGACAATCTGGTGACCGGCCAGATCATCCCGCCTAAGGACGTGCGCCGCCTGGATCCGGACGATCCGTACCTGGTGGTGGCGGCAGACAAGGGCACGGCGACCTTCTCCGACATCGCCAACGGCATTTCCGAGTCCTACGGCTTCTGGCTGGGCGACGCCTTCGCCTCCGGCGGTTCGGCCGGCTACGATCACAAGGGCATGGGCATCACCGCCCGCGGCGCCTGGGAATCGGTCAAGCGCCACTTCCGCCACCTGGGCGTCAACACCCAGGAGCAGGACTTCAGCGTGATCGGCATCGGCGACATGGCCGGCGACGTGTTCGGCAACGGCATGCTGCTGTCCGAGCACATCTGCCTGAAGGCGGCGTTCAATCACCTGCACATCTTCCTGGACCCGACGCCGAACGCGAAGAAGGGCTTCGCCGAGCGCGCGCGCCTGTTCAATCTGCCGCGCTCCAGCTGGACCGACTACAACCGCGAGCTGATCTCCAAGGGCGGCGGCATCTTCGAGCGCAGCGCCAAGTCCATCCCGCTGTCGCCGGAAGTGAAGGCGTGGCTGGAGACCGACAAGGACCACATGGCGCCGAACGAGCTGATCCATGAGATCCTGAAGGCCAAGATCGACCTGCTGTACAACGGCGGCATCGGCACCTACGTCAAGGCATCGACGCAGAGCCACGCCGACGCCCGCGACCGCGCCTGCGATCCGGTGCGCGTCAACGGCAACGAGCTGCAAGCCCGCGTGGTGGCCGAAGGCGGCAACCTGACTTGCACCCAGCTGGGCCGCGTCGAGTTCGCGCTGGCCGGCGGCCGCATCGCCACCGACGCCATCGACAACTCGGCCGGCGTCGATTGCTCCGACCACGAGGTCAACATCAAGATTCTGCTGGGCGCGGTGATGCAGGCCGGCGACATGACGTTGAAGCAGCGCAACGAGCTGTTGGCCGAGATGACCGACGAGGTCGGCCATCTGGTGCTGCGCAACAACGTGCTGCAGACCCAGGTGCTGGCGATCAAGCGGCTGGAGGCGGCGTCGATGCTGTCCACCCATGCGCGGATGATCGCCCATATGGAGAAGACCGGCGAACTGAACCGCGAGATCGAATATCTGCCGTCCGAAACGCAGATCAACGAGCGCCGCCTGGCCCGTCAGGGCCTGACGGTGCCGGAGATCTCGGTGCTGCTGGCCTATAGCAAGATCTCGCTGGATCAGGCCATCCTGGCCACCGACGTGCCGGACGACAAGGACTTCCTGCCGGTGTTGGTGAACTACTTCCCGAAACCGCTGCAGCAGCGCTTCGGCAAGCAGATGGAACAGCATCAGCTGCGCCGCGAGATCATCGCCAACCAGCTGGCCAACCAGATCATCAACCGCATGGGCACCACCTTCGTGTTCCGCCTGCAGGAGGAGTCGCCGTTCTCCGCGGCCGACATCGCCCGCGCCTGGTGGATCGCCAGCCGGGTGTTCGACGCGGAAAACCTGTGGGGCCGGATCGAGGCGCTGGACAACAAGGTGCCGGCCGATGAGCAGATGCAGCTGATGGTGCTGGTGCGCACGCTGGTGGAGCGCGTGACCCGCTGGGTGCTGCGCAACAAGCGTCCGTTCGGTTCGGTAAACGCGGCGATCGAGCAGTACGCCGCCAAGGTGCAGAGTCTGCTGGCCCAACTGCCGAAGCTGATCCCGGCCGCCGACTACCCTGCGGTGACCGCGCTGGAGCAGCGCATCGCCCACGCCAATCTGCCGCAGCCGCTGCAGCAGGTGCTGGCCCGTCTGGAGTACGCGGTGCCGCTGATGGACATCATCGAGATCGGCGACGGCAGCAAGCTGAAGCTGGAGCAGGTCGCCGCCAACTACTTCCAGCTGGGCAGCACACTGCAACTGGATTGGCTGCGCGACGCGATCACCGGCCTGCCGCGCGACAACCGCTGGCAGTCGCTGGCCCGCTCGGCGCTGCGCGACGATCTGTACAGCGTGCATCGCAATCTGGCGCGCCAGGCGCTGGAAGGCGTGTCGGCGGCGGATTTCGCCGCCCAGTGGCTGGAGAATCGTCAGGGCGCGGTGGAAATCTGCGGCCAGATGTTCGCCGAACTGCAGTCGTTCAGCGCGCTGGACCTGGCGATGCTGTCCGCCGGCATGCGCGAGCTGAACAACCACCTGCTGGCCTGATCCGTCAACGATTCCGCGCGCGGGCGCGGAGATGAAAACGACGCCGCGAGAGCATTCTCGCGGCGTTTTTTTTGTGCGGGCTCTCGCGCGGGCGCGCAATTAAATTTCCGGGAGTGATATTTTTTACAGTTTAAATGTCATGCCGATTGTGTATGGTGCGCACTCCGGCGCGTGGCCGTGGCAGCGGCGCGCGCCGGCAAGTCCATATAACAAGGAGCATGTCGATGAAACTGGTTCCGTTGAGCCTGAGCCTGGGCGTCGCGCTGACACTGAGCGCCTGCCTGTCCAATTCCTCGTCGGTGGCGACGCCCCGCGACGATCAGCAGCGACCGGGCGGGGCTGTGGCCGTCAAGATGATCGCCTTCAACGATTTCCACGGCAATCTGGAGGCGCCAGGACAGCTTGCGGTGCCGGACGCGGCGCATCCGGGGCAGACCGTCAAGGTGACGGCCGGCGGCGCCGACTACCTGGCGGCCTGGGTGCAGCGCCTGCGCCAGCAGTCGCCGAACACCGTGGTGGTGTCGGCCGGCGATCTGATAGGCGCCAGCCCGCTGGTGTCCGGCCTGTTTCATGACGAGCCGACCGTCGAGGCGATGAATATGCTGGGGCTGGACCTGAACGCGGTCGGCAACCACGAATTCGACGACGGCCAGGACGAGCTGTTGCGGATGCAGAACGGCGGCTGCAAGCCCGGTTCGGCCAATAGCTGCCTGATGGGCCGCTTCGCCGGCGCCAGTTTCAAGTTCCTGGCGGCTAATGTCACCAAGGCCGACGGCAGCACGCTGTTCCCCGGCTATGCGATCAAGCGCTACGGCGGCATTCCGGTGGCCTTCATCGGCATGACGCTGAAAGGCACGCCGGAAATCGTGTCGCCGACCGGCGTCGCCGGGCTGAGCTTCCGGGACGAGGCCGCCACCGTCAACGGCCTGATTCCGCAATTGAAGGCGCAGGGAGTCGGCGCGGTGGTGGTGCTGATACATGAAGGCGGCTACCAGGCCGGCAGCTACAACGACTGCAACGGCATTTCCGGGCCGATCGCCGACATCGTCAAGAAGCTGGACAAGTCGGTTGGCCTGGTGGTCAGCGGACATACCCATCAGGCTTACAACTGCGTGATAGACGGCCGCGTCGTCACCAGCGCCAAGAATTACGGCCAGCTGTTCACCGAGATCGATTTCAAGCTCGATCCGGTCAGCCACGGTTTCGTGCCGGGTTCGATCCAGGCCTTGAACCGTCCGGTGACGCAGGACATCGCGCCGCGCGCCGACATCACGGACCTGATCCGGCGTTATCAAGGCCAGGCGGCGCGGGTCGCCAACCAGGTGGTCGGGCAGGCTGCGGGGCCGCTGAGCCGCAGCGCCAACGCCGCCGGCGAATCGGCGCTCGGCGATGTCATCGCCGACGCGCAGCTGCTGGCCGGAGCCGGCCAGCACGCGGTGGCGGCTTTCATGAATCCGGGCGGCATCCGCGCCGACCTGGCGCCGGACGCGAGCGGCAACGTCAATTACAAGCAGGTCTACACCGTTCAGCCGTTCGGCAATACGATGATGACGATGGATCTGACCGGCGCGCAGATCGACCAGTTGTTGGAGCAACAGTGGAGCGCGTCGGCCCAGCCGAAGATGCTGCAGGTGTCGGCCGGCTTCAGCTATAGCTGGAGCGCATCGGCGCCGGTCGGCAGCAAGGTCGACATCGCCAGCATCCGCATCAACGGCGTCCAGGTCGATCCCGCGGCCAGCTACCGGGTGCAGGTCAACAACTTCCTGGCCGGCGGCGGCGACGGCTTCACCGTGCTGACTCGCGGCGTCAACCGCGTCGGCGGCGATGTCGACACCGATGTGTTGGTACAGTACTTCAGCCAGCGGTCGCCGGTGGCGGTGCCGACGCTGAACCGTATCGTCAACTTGCCCTGAGCCTGTTCAGAAGTAGTCGACCGGACTGTCGTGCGTCTGTCGGGCCAGCCGACCGTCGGCGATCAGCTTCTCGTAGCTCTGCACCTGGTTCCGGCCGTGGCCCTTGGCATAATAGAGGGCGCGGTCGGCCTGTTCGATCAGCTGCGCGGGAAGCAGCAGCGGATCGATCCGGGTGTGGCCGACGCTGATGGTGATGTTGCGGACCTGCGGAAACGCGTGGCGCTCGACGGTCTGGCGGAAGCGGTCCAGCGCTTGCTCGGCCTCTTCCTCGGCCGAGCTCTTCAGCAGCAGCGCGAACTCCTCGCCGCCATAGCGGAACAGGCCGTCGTCCTCGCGGAAGTTTTGCTGCATCAGCTGCGAGAGCAGCAGCAGCACCTCGTCGCCGACCATGTGGCCGAACTGATCGTTGACCCGTTTGAACAGGTCGACGTCGAGCAGGGCCAGGATGTGCGGCGGCTGAGGCGTTGGCGGGTGTTGCAACGAGGCGAGCAGGTTGTAGAAGCGCAGATCGAACTTGCGACGGTTGTGCAGCGCCGTTAGCATGTCCCGGTCGGCTTCGAACAATAGCCTCAGGAAATTTTCGTGTATGCGCGCCATCGCCTGCAGCATCGCGCGGTTGACGCGTGCCTCGCCGGGGATGTGGATGATCACCAGCGAAGTGATGCTGCCCATGCAGCGCAGCGGCAGGCACAGGCCGGTCGGCGTGTGCTGGATGCAGTCGTCGTGATCCGGCCGGTTCAGCAGCTCGTAGAGGAAGCTGGGCGGCGGCAGCCAGTTGTCGTCCGACGTTTCGCGGACCTCCGGCTTGCCGGGGCCGGACAGCGCCTCCAGTCGGCGGTGCAGATAGGGGGCGTTGTCGACCCAGCGGCAGGCGAACAGCTCGACCCTGTCGACATGCATCGCCTCCACCAGCGTCGACAGCAGGCTGGATTCCAGCATGTCCTGTTCTCGCTGCGAAGTCAGCTCGACCAGGCTGTCCAGGATCAGCTTGCTTTCATTGTGTTCCGGCAGCGGCGTCTGCATCGTCGGGAAGCTCCTGGCATGGGCCTTGCCGGCGCCGGACGGGGCCGGGCGCCGTGATCTTCACCGAATTATAGCCACGCCGCGGCGCGGCGAAAGCGGGGTTCAGCCGCGGCCGGTGCTGCCGAAGCCGCCGGCTCCGCGGTCGGAGGCGGAGAAATCGTCGACGATGTTGAAGCCCACTTGCACCACCGGCACGATGACCATCTGGGCGATGCGCTCCATCGGCTCCAGGCTGAACGGCTGCTGACCGCGGTTCCAGACCGAGACGAACATCTGGCCCTGGTAGTCGGAGTCGATCAGGCCCACCAGATTGCCGAGCACGATGCCGTGCTTGTGGCCGAGGCCGGAGCGGGGCAGCAGCATCGCGGCCAGGCTGGGATCGTCGAGGTGGATGGCGATGCCGGTCGGGATCAGCTTGGTCTCGCCGGGTTCTATGGTCATCGTGTCATCGGTGGCGGCGCGCAGGTCCAGTCCGGCCGAGCCGGAGGTGGCGTAGGCGGGCAGGTTGTCGCGCAGACGCGCGTCGATAATCTTGATGTCGATAACGGCTTGCATGGTGTTTCCTTGTGATGCGGCGGCGGCCAGCAGGCCGCCGGAGTAAAGTGATTCAGCGTTTGGCCAGCAGGGCGGCCAGGTGGCGGACGATGGCCGCGGCCACCTCGTCCTTGGGCATGGAGGGCAGCGGATGTTGGCCGGCGTCGTCCAGCAGCAGTACCTGGTTGTCGTCGGCGCCCATCGCCTGCTGGGCCAGATTGGCCACCAGCAGCGGCAGCTTCTTGCGGCGGCGCTTGGCCTCGGCGAACTCCAGCAGGTTCTGGCTTTCCGCGGCGAAGCCGACGCAGAACGGCGCGGCCGGCAGGTTGGCGACGGTGGCCAGGATGTCGGGGTTTTCCTCCAGCTCGATGACCGGGGCGGCGGCGCCTTTCTTGATCTTGTGTTCGCTGCGGTTCTTCACCCGGTAGTCGGCCACCGCCGCCACCGAGATGAACACATCGCTGCGGCCGACCTCGGCCAGCACCGCCTGCTGCATCTCGGCCGCGCTTTGCACGGCTATGCGGCGCACGTTCAACGGCGCCTCGAAGCCGGTGGGGCCGGAGACCAGCGTCACTTCGGCGCCGGCGTCGCGGCAGGCGCGCGCCAGCGCGTAGCCCATCTTGCCGGAGCTGATATTGGTGATGCCGCGCACCGCGTCTATCGCCTCGTAGGTGGGGCCGGCGGTCAACAGCACTTGCTTGCCGGCCAGCAGCTTGGCGGCGAACAGGCCTTGCAGCAGCTCGACGATCTGCTGTGGTTCCAGCATCCGGCCGTCGCCGGTCTCGCCGCAGGCCTGGAAGCCGTTGCCGGGACCGAGCACGGCCACGCCGTCCGCCTCGAGCTGGGCGATGTTGCGCTGGTTCGGCGGATTCTGCCACATCTGCAGATTCATCGCCGGCGCGACGGCCAGCGGGCAGGCGCGGGCGGCGGCCAGCGTGGAGACCAGATCGTCGCAGGCGCCGTGGGCCAGCTTGAACAGCAGATCGGCGGTGGCCGGCGCGATCAGGAAGACGTCGGCGCGGCGCGACAGCTCGATGTGGGCCATCGCGTTGCTGGGACGGGGGTCCCACAGATCGGTGTACACGGTGTGGCCGGTCAGGGCCTGGAACGTGGCCGGCGTGACGAAGCGGGTGGCGGCTTCGGTCATCACCACTTCCACCTGATGGCCAGCCTTGATCAGCTGGCGGGTCAGCTCGGCCGACTTGTAGGCGGCAATGCCGCCGCCGATACCGAGCAGGATGCGTTTGGCGCTCATCGTTCGCTCTTCGAACCGGAAACCGACCATTCTAGCGGATTTGGCGTGCCCGGTGGTCTTGGGCTGGGCGCTTTGTCGCATGTTAATGTCATTGCCTGTTGCTATCTTGTTGGCCTGAAGACACAAACAATGCTATAGCCAGAAGGAGGTTCCGCAATGTCTATCGCCAAGTGGCCGGAGTCCGAGCGTCCACGCGAGAAGTTGCTGCAGCAGGGGGCGGCCGCCCTCAACGATTCTGAGCTGCTGGCCATTTTTCTGCGCACCGGCGTCAAGGGCGCCAGCGCGGTGGAGCTGGCCAGAAGGATGTTGCGGGATTTCGGTTCGCTGTCCAGCTTGTTGACGGCGGCGCCGGAGGATTTCAGTTCGCAGCCGGGCTTGGGCAAGGCCAAGTACGCGCAGCTGATGGCCTGCACCGAACTGGTCCGCCGCGCCCTGTCCGAGCAGATGCGGCTTGGCGACGCCTTGTCCAGTCCGCAGCAGGTGCGGGATTATCTGCGGTTGAGCATAGGCCGGCGCGATGTCGAAATATTTGTGGTGATATTTCTGTCGGCACAAAACCGGCTGATAGAAGTCGAAGAGGTGTTCGAGGGCACGCTGACCGAAACCCGGGTCTATCCGCGGGAAGTGTTGCGGAGGGCGCTGCGGTACAACGCGGCGGCGGTTATCGTGGCGCACAATCATCCGTCAGGCGTCAGCGAGCCTTCCTCCGCCGACAGGATATTGACCCGAACCTTAAAGGACGCGCTGGCGCTGGTCGATATCAAGTTACTGGATCATTTCGTCGTGACCGGGGGGCGCGCCGAATCGTTTGCCGAGCGCGGCTGGCTATAGTGGATGCAGGTTTCGGTGAAATGGCGGTCCGACAGTGTCGCCATGGTATATGGGGCTTGTGAAGCATAACTGTCTGTTTGGCCTTGAGTTCCCCCACCGCATCACAAGGAGGTCGTCATGAACATCCTGCGTTTGCTGAATGAGTCGGACTACATTCAGGTCAACAACCAGTTCGTCAAGCCGGACTTCCATACGGTTTCCGAAGAGTTTTCCGACGACGACGATGTGGTGCTGGAAGCCACGCTGGACGGCCAGGAATTGGTATTGACGGTGGCCGATCTGACCGACGCCACACCGTTGGCCGATGGCGGCTTCTGGTTGGAAGGACTCGGATATCTGCGCTTTCTGTCGCAGCAGAATCTGCATTGAATCGCCCCGCAGGCGGTTTATGACGGCCCGGCTTTTGCCGGGCCGTCGCATTTTCGCCGCGCCGGTTTGACCTGCCTCAAGTCCGGCAAGCGGGCGATGCTCTAGAGTGGCAGCGTTATCTGGAGGTCATACGAGCGGGGTCGGCATGCAAAAATTCAGGATAGGCATGGTGGGAGTAGGGGAAACGGGCACGCCTTTGCTGAAGCAATTGCTGGACGCGCCATTCGTGGAGCTGGTGGGCGTGGCGGACTTGAATCTGGATTTGCCCGGCATCGGGTTGGCCCGGGAGCGCGGCGTGGCGGTGACCGACAATTTCATCGAGATTGCCGAGCAGGGCGAACGGGTGGACATCATCATCGACGTCACCGGCTCGCGCAAGGTGCGCGAGGACTTGCGGCGCTATATGCAGTTTTCCGGCAATGCCCACACGGTGATCGTCCATGAGCGGGTGGCCTTGCTGATGCTGTCGCTGGGCGCCGGACGCCGGGTGGAGACCCGGCATGACGAATTGAGCTATTGATTTGTAGCGTGTTTGACATGCCCGGCCGCGCCGAATGGCAGCGGGCGGCCGGACGAGGAGATGCGGGAGGCGAGAGCCTCCCGTTTTTTTATTAACAAGACGACGTGGGTCTGGCTGTCGGCAATCTAGTATGCTGAAATGGCTAGACAGGCGCAGTATGCCGATGTGATGGCGGTGCGCGCCGGCAATCATGCTCAATGCAAGGGGGAAAACAGAATGATCAAGCCAGCCTCGAATTGGATGTGGCTGCTGTTGCTCGTGCCGGGGCTCGCCGGCGCGACGCTGGGGCAGCGTCTGGACGCGGCGTCGACCGCCGCCGCCGCCGGGCAGTCGATGATGGCGGCGCCGGTCTCCACCGACTTTCGCGTGCAGCAAAGCGTCGATGCCGGCGGCCGCCTGATCCGGCAGTACGCCGACGGCAACGGCACGGTTTTCGCGGTGGCGTGGAGCGGCAAGAGCCTGCCGGATCTGCAGCAGTTGCTGGGCACCTACTTTCCGGCATATCGCCAGGCGCAGCAGGCGAACCGCGCCGGTTTGAACGTGATGCGCGGTCAGGTCGGCAGCTTCGTGGTCCACTCGCTCGGCCGAATGGGGGCGTTCAGCGGCGCCGCTTACGACACCGCGCTGATGCCGGCTGGTGTGACGCCGGATCAACTGAACTAAGGGGGGCGCGACATGAAAAGAATATTGGGGGCATGTCTGGCGCTGGCCTTCCTGCTGGCCGGTTGCGGCGGTGGAGGCGGGGGCGCGGGTTCGTTTTCCAGCGGCAACAACAACAGCAGCACGACGGCCAACAGCGTCGCGATGGTGGTGGATGCCGGTCCGGTCAGCGGGCAGAACCAGCTGAACATTCCCTACGTGTCGGTGAAGGTTTGCGCGCCGGGCAGTACCAGCAATTGCCAGACCATAGACCATGTGCTGGTCGATACCGGCTCCAGCGGCCTGCGGGTGCTGGCGTCGGCGCTGGGCAGCTCGGTGCTGGCCGGGCTGGGGGGGCAGCAGGTCAACAGCCGGCAGGTGGTCGAGTGCGCGCAGTTCGCCGACGGCTACACCTGGGGCGCGGTCAATGTGGCCGATGTGCGGATGGCCGGAGAGGTGGCGAGCTCGGTGCCGATCCAGGTGATTTCCGATCCGGTCTATACCACGGTGCCGGCAAGCTGCGCCTCCACCGGCACCAATGAGGGCAATCTGACCGGCCTCGGCGCCAACGGCATCATAGGCGTCGGACTCGACAAGCAGGATTGCGGTGCCGATTGCGTCACCGGCACCGGCAACGGTTTTTACTATCTGTGCGCCAGCGCCTCGAGCTGCCTGCCCGGAACGGTGCCGTTGGCGCAGCAGGTGACCAATCCGGTGTCGGCCTTCTCCAGCGACAACAACGGCGTCTTGCTGCAACTGCCGGCGCTGGCGGCGACCGGCGCGGCGACGGCGCAGGGTTCGCTGATCTTCGGCATCGGCACGCAGTCCAATAACGCGATACCGAGCACGGCCAAGACCTTCCAGGTCGCCAGCGACGGCTACACGATCAACACCGTCTACAAGGGCCAGACCTATCCTAGCTTCATCGATAGCGGTTCCAACATCCTGTATTTCAACGATAGCGCCATCACCACCTGCACGGTGGGTGGCTCAAGCTGGTACTGCCCGGCCTCGCAGCTGAACCTGAGCGCGACGCTGTCCAGCGGCGGCAGCAGCAGCGTGGTCAGTTTCAGCCTGATCAGCGCGACGTATCTGAACAGCTCCAACTATGCGGCGATTCCCGCCATCGGCGCGCCGGTGACCGGTCTGTTCGCCGGCTCTTTCGACTGGGGTTTGCCGTTCTTCTACGGTCGCAGCGTGTTCACCCGCTTCAATACCACCGGTGATCGGAGCAATAGCAACGCGGCGTACATCTTCTGATCGGCGCTTTATCTTGCGGCGCAGCAATCGCTGGCCTATAACACAAGCGTCATCACGATGACATCTCCTCTGTCTTTGTGCTTGAGGATAATGGCAAGCAGGCCCGGCGTAGCCGGGCCTCTTTTTTTGCATAAGGGCAGCACGAAAAGTCAGTTATCAAACGATTTATTCCATGTTAATTTTTCATGTCGATTTTATTTCTGGAAGCGGCGTGAACGCGGCAAAGAAAATCCGGCAACTGCTGGAGCGGGGAGAGGATAGGGAGCAGGCGGAAGTGCTGTCCGAATTGGCGGCCGATCTGCAATTGGGGCAGGTTTTCGACCTGAGGCGGCTGTTCCGGCTGGAGGCCGAGTATTTCGAGCTGGGCCTCGCGCTGATGCGCGACTGGCGCTTCGGCTACCATATCGCCGAGCGCAGCCGCCTGTTCGACGATATCCTGGCGCGCGACCGGCGGCTGCAAGGCCGTCTGTGTCGGCTTAGGGCGGAGGCGGGTTGACGGTTTCGGTTAGAATGGGCCATTTGCGCAATGGAGACCGGCATGCTGGCCGATGTGGAACTGCCTAAATCTTACCGTCTGCTGAACCATGGTCCGACCGTGCTGGTCAGCAGCGCGTCCGGTGGACGGCGCAATGTGATGGCGGCCGCCTGGGCGATGCCGCTGGACTTCGACCCGCCCAAGGTGCTGGTGGTGATAGACAAGTCAACTTATAGCCGGGAGTTGATCGAGGCCAGCGGCGAATTCGTGCTCAGCATCCCGTGCCGCGCCCAGGCGGCGCAAGTGGTGCAGGTGGGCAGCGAGAGCGGCCATGGCCTGGACAAGTTCGCCGTCAGCGGGCTGGAGCCGTTGCCGGCGCGGAAGGTGGGCGCGCCGTTGGTGGCCGGCTGCATCGCCTATCTGGAGTGCAAGGTGGTGCAAGAGCCGCACAATCAGCAGCAGTACGATCTGTTCATCGGCGAAGTCGTCGCGGCCCAGGCCGACGACGCGCTGTTCAGCGATGGCCGTTGGCACTTCGACGACGACCCGGCCAGACGCAGCCTGCACTACATCGCTGGCGGCGCCTTCTTCGCCACCGGCGAGGCGTTCAGCGTCGCCTGATCCCGGCCCGGACGTAATGAAAAAGCCCGTCTTCGAAGACGGGCTTTTCGTTTGCCGGGCTGGCGCTTACTGCCAGTCGACCAGCGCGTACAGCTTCTTGCCGCGCTTCAGCAGCGTGTACTGGCCGAACAGGCGTTCGCCGTCGCCGATCGCGTGCTCCAGACTGTCGGCCTTGGCGCCATTGACGCTGACCGCGCCGCTCTGGATGAAGGTGCGCGCCTCGCTCTTGGACTTGGCCAGGCCGCCGGCGGCCAGCGCGTCGATCAGGCCGCTGGCGCTGCTGTCCAGCTTGATGGTCGGCAGGCCGTCCTGCGCCAGTTGGGCGAAGTCGTCGGCGGTCAGGCTGGACAGGTCGTTGCTGAACAAGCTCTGGGTGATGCGTTGCGCCGCTTCCAGCGCGGCCTGGCCGTGCACCAGCGCGGTCACCTGTTCGGCCAGGATGCGTTGGCCCTCCGGCCTGCCTTCGCGGGTCTTGTCGGCCTCCTCGATCGCGGCGATCTCGTCCACCGACAGGAAGCTGAAGTAGCGCAGGAACTTGTACACGTCGGCGTCGGCGGTGCCGAGCCAGAACTGGTAGAAGGCGTACGGCGAGGTCTTCTTCGCGTCCAGCCAGATGGTGCCGGACTCGGTCTTGCCGAATTTGGTGCCGTCGGCCTTGGTCACCAGCGGCATGGTCAGGCCGAATACCTGGGTCTGGTTCAGGCGGCGGGTCAGGTCGGTGCCGGCGGTGATGTTGCCCCACTGGTCGGAGCCGCCGATCTGCAGCTTGCAGCCCAGGCGCTGGTTCAATTCGGCGAAGTCGTAGCCCTGCAGCAGGCTGTAGGAGAACTCGGTGTAGGAGATGCCCTGGTCGTCGCGGCTGATCCGCTGCTGCACCGACTCCTTCTTGATCATCGCGTTGACCGAGAAGTGCTTGCCGATGTCGCGCAGGAACTCGAGCGCGTTCATCTTGCCGAACCAGTCGTAATTGTTGGCCATCAGCGCGGCGTTGCCGCCTTCGAAGGACAGGAAGGGCTCCACCTGCTTGCGGATTTTTTCCACCCAGCTTTCGATCACGTCCGGGGTGTTCAGCTTGCGCTCGGTGGCCTTGAAGCTCGGGTCGCCTATCATGCCGGTGGCGCCGCCGACCAGCGCGACCGGGCGATGGCCGGCCTGCTGGAAGCGTTTCAGCATCAGGATGGGCACCAGGCTGCCGATGTGCAGGCTGTCCGCGGTCGGGTCGAAGCCGCAATAAAGCGTAACCGATTCCTTGTTCAGCAGTTCTTGCAGCGCGGCCATATCGGTGGTTTGCGCGATGAGGCCGCGGGCCTCCAGATCCTGAAGAAGGGCGGTTTGCGTCATTTGACTGGGTCTCCAACACGGTAGAAAACAACGGCCCGTGCGGGCCGTCAGGGGATGCAGTGCCGGCGCCGCGTCGCGATGCCGGGAAAAACATCCATCTTAACCGAAAATGGTCCCAATTGCGTCTCCAAGCGTAGAATATCCCTGCTAGGAGCAGGGACGGGTTTGCCCGGACGCCGCATTGCGGCAGAATATCGGGCGGAAAATCAAGATAAGGAAGAGTCGATGTCGCAGCAGGTCAAGGTATGGGATGCGCCCACCCGTTTGTTTCACTGGACGCTGGTGGGATTGTTTTGCGCCATGTGGTACTGCGCCGAGCAAGGCGGCGAATGGCTGCAATACCATATCTATTGCGGCGTCGCGCTGGCGTCCTTACTGGTGTTCCGGCTGATCTGGGGGCTGATAGGCAGCCAGACCGCCCGTTTTTCCAGCTTTGTGCGCGGGCCGCGCGCCATCTTGCGCTATCTGAGGGGCGAGCTGCCGGAGCGCGAGGCGCCGGGCCACAACCCGCTGGGCGGCTGGATGGTGGTGGCGATGCTGCTGGCGCTGGCCGCCCAGGTGCTGACTGGGCTGTTCGCCGCCGACGTCGACAGCTATCTGTACGACGGTCCGCTGGCCAGGCATGTGGACGGCGACCTGGCCGAGACGGCCACCGGCGTGCACAAGCTGCTGTTCAACGGCCTGTTGGGCCTGGTGGCGCTGCACATCGCCGCCATCGTCGTCTACCGGGTGGTGAAGAAAAAGAATCTGGTGGGGCCGATGCTGACCGGCTACAAGACGATGGTGGGCGAAGCGCCGCGGCTGCGTTTCGCCCACGGCGCGCTGGCCTTGGCGGCGTTGCTGTTGTCGGCGGGCGGCTTGTATTTGGCGCTGTTGCGATAAGAGTCTGTTCGCGATCTTTTTTCATGCGGGCTACGAGGCTGGCATGGCGGCGGCGCGTCGGTGCTGCGGTGCGCCGCTGTGATATTCCAGCGTGTCAGCGCGGCCCCAGAATTTTCGGCAGGCTGTTGACTGGCGGCGCGCCTTGCACCTTCTGCATTTTTCCCTGCTCGTCCTTGAAGAAAATCACGGGCGTGGCGAACGCGCCGAAGCGCTCCATCAGCCTATGATTGCTGTCCAGCTTGGCCTGGATGGCGGGCGGAATGCTGGACAACGGCTTGACGCCGCCGCTGGCGTGTTGGCGCTCGTGGCGGTCGAAGGCGGCTTCCGGCTTGCTGTCGCCCAGAATGGTCGCCGCCTTGCCGGGACTGTCCGGCTTGATGATGCCCACCATGATATGGCGGATTTGCACTTTTCCGGCCCTGACCCAGGGGCGGGCGTCGTTCCAGAACTTGTTGCAGTAAGGGCAGTTGGGATCGGTGAAGGCGTAGAGCACGCGCGGCGCTTTGCCGTCTCCATCGGCGATCCAGAAACTGTTCTCCAACTGCCGCCACAGCGTTTGGCTGAACTGCTTGTCCAAGCCGGCCTGATTCCAGGCTTGCCCTTTGCCATCCAGCATGGTGCCGACAATGACCTGCTTGCCGTCGGCGGTGAGGTAGATGGTTTGCGGCCGGCTCAGATAGAGCGCGGCGTAGCCGGTCATACCGCCGGGGGCGGGGAAGCGGTCCAGGATTTCATAGCCTTGCTGCTCCAGCGCCTGGAGCGGCGCTGGCAACGGTTTGGCCGGGGCGGCCAGCGCGGTCAGGCTGAATGGCAGGGCCAATAGCGGCAGCAGCTTTCGGCATGGAGTGGTCATCGTGTGTCCTTTGCGGCATGAGGGGCGTCGCGCAGCGCGGCCAGCTTGCTGGCAAGCGTGGCGGCGGAGAGTTCGCCCAAGTGGGTGGCGGCCAGACGGCCTTGCGCATTGAAAAACAGGGTGGTCGGCAGCGCGACGGAGCCGTATTCCGCGCCCAGCGCGCCGCCTGGGTCCAGCAGCACATGTTCCAGCCGCAGCCCTTCCGCTTGCAGGTACCGGCTTACCGCAGCCTTGTCTTCGCCCTGATTGGCGAAGACGAAGCGGATGCCCGGCTCGTTTTGCTGGGCGGCCTGCAGGAGCGGCATTTCGCGGCGGCACGGCGGGCACCAGCTGGCCCACAGGTTCACCACCGCGGGGTGCCCTTGCGCCAGGGCGGGCAGTGTCGCGGGAGCGCCGGACAGGCTGCGCAGGGTCTGGCCGGAGAGCGGCGGGGCCTCCTCCCGCGCAAGCCAGGCCTGGGCGGAGGCCCAGGCCAGCGCGCCGGCCAGCAGCGCCGCCGTCAGCGGCAGGCGCAGGGCGGCTTGCCTCCAGCCGCGCCACAGCGCCAGGGCCAAGGCGCCCAGCGCGCCGGTCCACAGCGAAAAGCCGCCGTCGCGGAGGTCCAGCATGCTCCAGGGCTGCGCCCGGTATGCTTCGAACCAGATGGCGATGAAGCCCAGCCGCGCGGCCAGCGCGCCCCACAGCAGCATATCGTTGAGATGGCGGGCCACGCTGACGCCCCGGCGGCGACCGGCCAGCCAGCCCGCACCGTGGGCGGCCAGCAGCGCGCCGCCCGGCAGCGCGGCGGCAACGGGAATGGCCAGCGGGCCTAGATGGAAGCTCAGCATGGTCATCCCCGTTCCCTGGCCTGTCTCAGGCGGACGAGGAATTCATCGGCGCTCAACTTGCCGATGATGCGCTGCGCGCGGTGCTCCTTGCCGTCCGGGCCGATGAATATCAGGGTGGGCGGACCCAGCACCTGGCGCGAGGCCATCAACCGGCTGCTGTCGTCGTCGGCGGTGGTGACGTCGGGGCGCAGCAGGCGCATGTCGGCCAGGGCCTGCCGCACGCGGCTGTCGCCAAACACTTCATGCTCGATCTCCTTGCACGCCACGCACCAGTCTGCGTAGTAGTCCACCAGCGTCCATTTACCGTCGGCGCGGGCGGCATCCAGTTCCCGCTGCAAGGCGGCGGGAGTGCGCAGCGTGGTGAAGGCATCCATCGCCGAGGCCGGCGCGCCGGCGCTGGCGGACCGCGAGAAGGCCAGCGGTTGCAACGGGTTGCCTTGGCCGGCGGCGGCGCCCAGCAGCATGGCGGCAGACCACAGCCCCAGCAAGATGGCGCTGCCGCGCAGTAGCCATTGCCGGCTGCTGGCTTGCCAGGGATGGCTGATGCTGAACAGCCCCACCGCCACGGCGAACAGCCACGCGCCACACAAGGCCAGCACGGCGGCGGCGGGCAGCACCCGCGCCAGGAACCAGATGGCCATCGCCAGCAGCACAAAGCCGAAAACAGCCTTGACCCGATTCATCCACAAGCCGGGACGCGGCAGCAGCCTGGCGCCCAGCGCGCCCACCGCCAGCAGCGGAACGCCCATGCCCAGGCCCATGGCCAGCAGCGCCAGGCTGCCTTTGAGCACATCGCCGCTTTCGCTGATATACAGCAGCGCGCCGGCCAGCGGCGCGGTCATGCACGGGCCCACCAGCAAGGCCGACAACACGCCCATGCCGGCAGCGCCGCCAAGCGTGCCGCCTTGCTGGCGCCGGCCGGCCTGGTTCAGGCGGTCGCGCAGGAAGGCGGGCAGCTGCAATTCGTAGACGCCGAACATCGCCAGCGCCAACAGCACGAACAAGGCGGCGAACAGGCCCAGCGCCCAAGGCGTCTGCAAGGCAGCTTGCAGATTGGCACCCATGGCGGCCGCGGCCGCGCCCAGGGCGGCGTAAGTCAGCGCCATCGGCAACACGAAGGCCAGTGCCAGCACGAAGCCGCGCCTGGCGCCGGCGCCGCTGCCGACGATCAGGCTGCTGAGTATCGGCACCATGGGCAGCACGCAGGGAGTGAAGGTCATCAGCAGGCCCAGGCCGAAGAAGGCCAGCAGCACCCAGGCGATGCCCGCTTCTTGCGCCAGCCGGCCGGCCATCGCCTGGTCCTCGCCTTGCGCGCCGCCGTCGCTCTCGGCGGAGTCCGGCGCGACGATGTCCGCTGCGCTCCCGGCCGGCGGCACGTGGTTTTGCAGCGTGATCACACTGCTTTGTGGCGGATAGCATAAGCCGGCCTTGGCGCAGCCTTGCCAGCCTATGCGCAGCTGGCGCGCCTGATCGGCTTGCGTCAGCACTTCCAGGTGCTTGAAGTACACTTCCGATTCTCCGAAGAATTCGTCGGAAATGATCTGGCCCGCCGGCATGGTCAGCGATGGCGCGTCGCCTGCCGGCACGGCTTCCACTTTGATGTTCTTGCGGTACAGATAGTAGCCGTCGCTGATGTCCCAGCTCAGCTTGACCTGGCCATCGCCCAGCTCGGCCACGCTAAGGCGGAACGCTTGCTCCGGCGGCAGAAAATCGGTTTGCGCGCCGGCGGGCGCTGCCCACGGCAATGCGAGCAGGAGCAGGCTCCAGATGAAGCGCAGCATTGGCATCTCCTCATGGTTTGGGATGTCGGGAAGCCTGCTGGCGCGGGATTAAGGCGGCGTTAACTATGGGATAATCCGTTGCGTGCAAGCTTGGCGGCAGGGAGGCGACATGCGGGTATTGCTGGTGGAGGACAATGAACTGATCGCGCTGGGCATCATCGCCGGTTTGCGCGCCCATGGCTTGGTGGTCGATGGCGTGGGCACGGCGGCGCAGGCGGAAGCGGCGCTGGCCACGCTGGACGCCGACGCCATGATTTTGGATCTGGGCCTGCCGGACGAGGACGGCATGCGCTTGTTGGCGCGATTGCGCGCCAAAGGCGTCGCTTTGCCCATTTTGGTGCTCAGCGCGCGCGACGGCGTGGCGGACCGGGTGGCCGGCTTGCGCGCCGGCGCGGATGATTATCTGCTCAAGCCGTTTGACCTGGAGGAGCTGGTGGCGCGCTTGCACGCCTTGCAGCGCCGCGCCGGCGGTCGCAGCGTGGATGTGATGGAAGACGGCCCCTTGCGGCTGGACTCGCTGAGAGGCGAGGTCCGGCTCAATGGCCAGGTGGTGCCGCTGGCGCGGCGCGAGCTGGCGCTGCTGGCGGCGTTGATGCAGGCGCGCGACCGTATTCTCAGCGCGGAACAGCTGAAAGACCGGTTGTACGACTACAGCGAGGAAATCGAAAGCAATGCGCTCAACGTCCACATCCACCACTTGCGGCGCAAGCTGGGGCCGGACATCGTGGAGACGGTGCGCGGCTTCGGTTATCGCTACGGGCGGGCCGAAACATGACTTTGCGCTTGCGCTTGCTGCTTTTGATCGGCGTCTCGCTTAGCCTGTTGTGGGGCGGAGTGGCGGCCTGGACCCTGCATGATCTGAACCGCCAGCTGAGCCGCACGCTGGACCAGCGTCTGGCGATGTCGGCGCAGATGGTGGCCGGCTTGATGGCGCAGCTGCCGTCGCCGCGGGCGGGGGCGTTGCCAAGCTTTCCCGACATCCACGCCGGCATCGCCTGCCAGATCGTTTCGGTGCGCGGCGAGGTTTTGCTGCGCACGCCCGGCGCGCCCAAGGTGGCGGCGTCCCGCCCGCCGCTGGGTTACGCCGATCAGTCGATAGGCGGCGTGCAGTGGCGCAGTTACACGGTGGAGGCCAATGGTTTGCTGGTGACCACCGCAGACAGGCTGACTGAGCGCGACGCGCTGCTGGCCAATGTGCGATGGGCCGCCGCCGTGCCCTTCATCGCCGCGCTGGCCGGCAGCTTGATCGCCTTGTGGTTTGGCGTGCGCCAGGGTTTGCTGCCGCTCGAACGCCTGCGTCAAGCGTTGTCGCGCCGCGCGCCGGATGCCTTGGAGCCGGTGGACGGCCGTCGCTTGCCCGGCGATTTGCAGCCCTTGGCCGCCAGCCTCAACGCCTTGCTGGAGAAAATGGGCTTGGCGCTTTCGCGCGAGCGGCGTTTGACCAGCGATGCGGCGCATGAACTGCGCACGCCGCTGACGGCGATCAAAACCCATCTGCAAGTGGCCCGCATCACCGAAGGGCGGGACGCGCGGACTGCCCTGGAACACGCGGAGGAGGGGGCGGACAGATTGCAGAACACCCTCGGCCAGTTGCTGACCCTGGCGCGAGTGGAGGGGGCGTTTGATTGGGAGGATGGCCGCCGGGCCCTGGCGGGCGAGGTGGTGGGTCTGGCCGCGCGCGACGCCGCGCCGCGCCAGCCGGAGCGTATCGCCATCGGTCCTTTGCCGCAGGCGCAGTTGGCGCTGCCGCAGGCGCTGGCGGTGACGGCGCTGCGCAATCTGCTGGACAATGCCTTGCGTTATTCGCCGCCAGGCTCGCTGGTGCGCTTGAGCGTCTGGCGGGAAGGGGCCTGCCTGTATTTCGACGTGGCCGATCAAGGGCCGGGTTTGTCCGCCGAGGCCATGGCGCAGGCCACGCAGCGGTTCTGGCGCGCGGATCAGTCGGCGGCGGGCGGCAGCGGCTTGGGGCTGGCGATTGTGGCGGCCATCGCCGAACGCTTTGGCGGGCAGCTGGCGCTGCGCGCCGGAGAGGCGGGCGGCTTGCATGCCATCTTGGCTTTGCCGGCGCGGGATTGATGTTGGCGGAGTGGCGGTGTTGCGCGCGTTTGCCCGCTCCAAAACTTTGAGCAGACGCTAAAACGATCCAGACGACAAAGCCGGCATGTAGCCGGCTTTTTGATTTCCATCGCGTGGGGCGCTTATTTTTCCGGACCGCGGAAGGCGTCGTGACAGGTCTTGCAGTTCTGCGCCACCTGACCGTAGGCCTTCTTGACGGCGGCCAGATCGCCGGCCTTGGCGACGACGGCCAGATTGTCGACCGACTTCAGGAAGGCGTCGCGGTCGGCCTGGAACTTGGCCGCTTGGCTCCAGATTTCCGGCTTGGCGCGGCTCTTGCCGGTGATGCTGTTGGCAGGGAAGTGCTTGAACGGTTCCGCGGCCAGCATTCTCATCGCCTCCGCCTGCTGCTCGAATTTCGCTTTTTCGTAAGGCGCGCGCTCGCGCACCGCCATGCCCATCGGCTCGAACGATTGCAACAGCATCTTCTTGAAGGCCTGGCTGCGGATTTCGGCCGGCGTGCTGTCGGCATGGGCGGCGGGGATGGCGATCGCTGCCAACAGCAGCGCGGTCAGTGTTTTGTTCATGGCGTCTCGAATCGGTGGCGGGACTTGTCGGGTGGAAGCGCGCGCGGCGCCGAAAGCCGATTATATCGATGACGGCGGGAAATGGGGCCGGGTGGGCGGCCCGCTAGGGTCAATCCTTGCGGAAATCCTTGTGGCAGGCCTTACAGGTCTGCTGAGTGGCGCCGAACTGGGCCTTGATCGCGGCCAGATCGCCGCTCAGCGCCACTTGCTTCAGCTTGGCGGTGGCGGCCTTGTGGTTGTCGATGGCCTTTTGCCAGTCGGCGGGCTTGCTCCAGATTTCCGGCTTGGCGTCGGTCTTGCCTGTGCCGCTGCCGGCCGGGAAGTATTGCCAGGGCTGCTGCGACAGCTGTTCCAGCTTGGCGGCCTGCTTGGCGAACTCGTCTTTGTTGTAAGGGGTCTCTCCCTTCACCATCTTGCCCATCTCGCCGACCACCGGCTTGTACTGCTTGAACGCGTCCTTGCGCTGGCTGACCGGATCGGCGGCGAGCGCCTGGCCAGCCAACAGCAGGGCCAGCGACGCCATCAACATCTTTTTCATCGAAAATCCTCTTTTTTCGCATCAAAACGACGCCCGCAGCCTATCACAGCGGGTGGACCGTCAAAACCCGCATTATGTAAATGGTTGAAGGATTGTGATGTTATAAAGTAACATTGATTCATTGTTTAGCCGATACCGACACTATGGACCCCACCGTCTATCTCGCCGCCGCCGAGCGCCATTGCGCCGCGCGCGGCAGCAAACTCACCGATCTGCGCCGTCAGGTGCTGGAACTGGTGCTGAATCGCAGCGGCGTGGTCAAGGCCTACCAGGTGCTGGCCGATCTGCAACAGCAGCGCGGCTCGGCGGCCGCGCCGCCCACCGTCTACCGCGCGCTGGATTTCCTGGTGGAGCATGGCCTGTTGCACAAGGTGGACGCGCTGAACGGCTTCATCGTCTGCGAGCATTTCGACTGCCAGCACGAGAGCCTGATCCTGGTGTGCGAGCAATGCGGCCGCGTCAACGAGGTGGACGCCGCCAGCGGCTTGGCCCGGCTGCGCGAGATGGCGCAAGCCGCCGGCTTCGCGCTCAGCCCGCAAAACCTGGTGCTGGCCGGCCGCTGCCAGTCCTGTGCCGCCTGAACCTGAAAAAATCATGAACAAGACCAAAGTCAACCTGTTTACCGGCTTTCTGGGCGTGGGCAAGACCACCGCGCTGCGCCACCTGATCGCCAACCGTCCGCAGCATGAGAAGTGGGCGGTGATCGTCAATGAATTCGGCGAAGTGGGCATCGACGGCGCCGCGCTGCTGAACGACGAGCTGGCGGTGGCGGAGATCGCCGGCGGCTGCCTGTGCTGCGTCGCCGGCCCGCAGATGACCGCCACCGTGGCGACCTTGCTGCGCCGCGAGAAGCCGGACCGCCTGCTGATCGAGGCCAGCGGTCTCGCCCACGCCGCCGGCGTCATCGACGAGTTGCGCGCCAAGCCGCTGGGCGAGGCGCTGGAAGTGGCCGCGGTGCTGACGCTGGTGGACCCGCGCCAGTTCATCCAGCCCGATTACCACCGCCAGCCGCTGTACCGGGATCAGATCTCGATCGCCGACGTGCTGGTGGCCAACAAGATAGACACCGCCGACATCCCGACGATGGACGCCTTCCGCGCGCAGGCGGCGGCGTTGTTCCCGCCGAAGTCGCTGGTCGGCGAGGTGAGGGACGGCCAACTGGACGTCGCCTGGCTGGACGCCGAACTGGCGGCCAAGCCGCGCTACCGCCCGGCGGCGCTGCCGGACAATAGCAGCGCGTGGCAGTCGGCCGGCTGGACCTTCGAGCCGGAATTGAATTTCGACGGCGAGCGGCTGACGCGGCTGTTCGACGACTTGCCGGCCAAGGTGCCGGGCCTGGTGCGCGCCAAGGGCGTGTTCCGCGTGCTGGACAACTGGGTGTGGCTGAACTGGGCGGCCGGGCAGTGGGGCGCCGCCCAGGTGTCCTGGCGCCGCGACAGCCGCTTTGAGCTGATCGCGCCCGAGTTCGACGCCGCCGCGGTGGAAGCCTGGCTGAAGGAGTGCCTGGAATGAGCGAAGCGCATTCGCACGATCACGGACACGGCCATGCGCCGCACCACCGCCATGTCACCGCCGCCACGTTGCGCGCGCCGCTGAGCCTGCTGGCGATGTCGGTCGGCCAGCGCGTCGCGCTGACGCTGCTGCCGTTGGCCGGGCTATGGCTGTTGGTGTGGTGGGCATTGCGGGAGCTGGCATGAGCATCATCGTGAACAATCTGACGGTGTCCTACCAGCGCCACCCGGCGGTGCACCACATCAGCGGCCGCTTCGCCGACGGCGACGCCACCGCGATCTTCGGGCCCAACGGCGCCGGCAAGAGCACCTTGCTGAAGGCGATGATAGGCGCGTTGACGCCGGATTCCGGCCATGTGGATCTGAACGGCCACCGCCGATCCGACATCGCCTACCTGCCGCAGCAGGCGGAGATAGACCGCAGCATGCCGGTCAGCGTGCTGGAGTTGGTCGGCACCGGCCTGTGGCACAAGAGCGGCCCGTTCGGCCGGGTGGGGCGCGACGGCATGGCCCGCGCGATCGAGGCGCTGGAGCAGGTGGGCCTGGCCGACTTCGCGCTGCGGCCGATCGCCGCGCTGTCCAGCGGCCAGTTCCAGCGCGTGCTGTTCGCCCGCATCCTGGTGCAGGACGCCAGGCTGATCCTGCTGGACGAGCCGTTCAACGCGGTGGACGCCAAGACCACCGAGGACCTGCTGGGCCTGGTGGCGCAGTGGCGGCGCGAGCAACGCACCGTGATCGCGGTGCTGCACGACGCGCTGCAGGTCCGGTCTCATTTCCCGCACACGCTGCTGATGGCGCGCGAGGTGATCGCCTGGGGCGACAGCGTCTCGGTATTGAACGACGACAATCTGCGGCGCGCGGTGGACACCGCCGCCCACTGGCAGGCCCAGGCGCCGGTTTGCGGCCTGGATGGAGCGAGAGCCTGATGCAACATTTGTACGATCTACTGGTTTCTCCCTTCGTCGAATTCGCCTTCATGCGCCGCGCCCTGGCCGGCTGCCTGGCGCTGGCGCTGGGCTCCGGCCCCATCGGCCTCTTTCTGGTGATGCGGCGCATGAGTCTGATGGGCGACGCGATGAGCCACGCGGTGCTGCCCGGCGCCGCCGTCGGCTTCATGTTCGCCGGCCTCAGCCTGCCGGCGATGAGCCTGGGCGGCTTCGTCGCCGGCGTGCTGGTGGCGCTGTTGGCCGGTCTGGCCACCCGCTTCACCAGCATCAAGGAGGACGCCAGCTTCGCGGCCTTCTACCTGTTGTCGCTGTCGCTGGGCGTGCTCTTGGTGTCCAAGGGCGGCAGCAATGTCGACTTGATGCACATTCTGTTCGGCTCGGTGCTGGCGGTGGACGACGCCGCGCTGTACCTGGTGTCCGGCGTGGCGACGGTGACGCTGCTGACGCTGGCCGTCATCTATCGGCCGCTGCTGCTGGAGAGTCTGGACCCGGTCTACCTGCGAGCGGTCGGCGCCCGCGGCGCCTGGTGGCATCTGCTGTTCCTGATGCTGGTGGTGCTGAACCTGGTGGCCGGCTTCCAGTCGCTGGGCACGCTGATGGCGGTCGGTCTGATGATGCTGCCGGCGATCACCTCGCGGCTGTGGACCGAGCGCATCGAGGCCATGCTGGCGCTGTCCGTGGCCATCGCCTTCCTCAGCGGCCTGGGCGGCCTGTTGCTGTCCTATCACTTCGAACTGCCGTCCGGCCCCGCCATCATTCTGCTGGCCGGCACCGTCTATCTGTTGTCCCTGCTGTTCGCGCCGGTGGGTGGGGCTTTGCCGCGCTACATCCGCGCGCGCCATCTTGAATCGTAAGAGTGAGGAAAAACGCATGAAGAAGACTTTAGCCGCCTTGCTGCTGCTGGGCATGCCGGCGCTGGCCTTGGCCAAGGTGCCGGTGGTGGCCAGTTTCAGCATCATCGCCGACATGACGCGCGAAATCGGCGGCGATCGCGTCGAGGTGGTGTCGCTGGTGGGGCCGGACCAGGACGCGCACGTGTTCCAGCCGTCGCCGGCCGATATAAAGAAGGTGTCCGCCGCCAAGGTGCTGGTGACCAACGGCCTGGGCCTGGAAGGCTGGATGTCGCGTCTGGACAAGGCGGCCAATTTCCGCGGCGCGACCGTGGTGGCGTCCAAGGGCATCAAGACCCGGCAGGCGCCGGAAGAGGAGCATGCCGAAGGCGATCACGACCATGATCACGGCGATGTCGATCCGCACGCCTGGCACGACCCGGCGCGGGTGCAGACCTATATCAAGAACATCAGCGCCGGCCTGATCCAGGCCGACCCGGCGGGCAAGGCGGAGTACCAGCGCCGCGCGGCCGACTACGCGGCCAGGGTGAAATCGCTGGACGACTGGGCGAAGCAGCAATTCGCCGCGGTGCCGGCGGCCAAGCGCAAGATGCTGACTTCCCATGACGCTTTCGGCTACCTGGGCGAGCACTATCAGCTGAAGGTGCTGGCGATCCAGGGCGTCAGCACCGAGTCCGAGGCCTCGGCCAAGGGCGTCGCCCAGCTGACGCGGCAGGTGAGGAAAGAAGGGGTGAAGGCGATCTTCATGGAGAATATGAGCGACGCCCGGCTGCTGAAACAGCTGTCCGCCGAGGCCAAGGTGACGATAGGCGGCAAGCTGTACGCCGACGCGCTGTCCGGTCCGAACGGCCCGGCGGCCAGCTATCTGCAACTGATGCGCTACAACGTCGACACCATCGTCAAATCGTTCCGCTGACGAGCTGAACCAGCTTCCAGGCGCCGATTCCCGCCACGCCCAGTCCGGCAACCAGCCGCACTGGGCGTTGTTGTATCCAGCGGCGCAGGCCGTCGGCGAACACGCCCATCAGCAACAGATTGGGCAGCGTGCCCAGGCCGAAGGCCAGCATCATGCCGGCGCCGTGCCAGGCCGAACCGCTGGCCAGCGCCGAGATCGACGCGCTGTAGACCAGGCCGCAGGGCAGCCAGCCCCATACCGCGCCGACCGCCGCCGCGCCGGCTATCGAGCGAACCGGCAGCAAGCGGCCCAGCAGCGGCTGCAGCCGCCGCCATAGCGGCCTGCCCAGTTTTTCCAGCGCCACCACGGCCTGACCCAGGCCGGCGAGATACAGTCCCATCGCCACCAGCATCAGGTCGGCCAGCGCCGCCAGCATCAGCTGCCAGGAATGGGTGGAGGCCAGGCTGAGGCCGGTGGCGGCCAGCCCGCCGAGCAAGGCGCCGATCATCGTGTAGCTGGCGATGCGGCCCAGATTGTAGCCGGCCAGCACGCGCCAGCGGGCGGCGCCGGCAGGGTGATGCAGCGTCAGCGCGGCGACGATGCCGCCGCACATGCCGACACAGTGGCCGCCGCCCAGCAGGCCTGCCACCAGCAGCAGCCAGAAATTGGTTTCGATCATGCCGCAAATTGCCCATCAAAGCTCTATGGTAACAGAGAGCCATGACGAAGTTGCATTGCGGGGTGCTTGGACTTGACGTGGTAATGACAATGGCCGGGTCTGATTATTTTTGGCATTGTTGACGCAAGCATTCTACAAAAAAGGTTGGATATAATTGTTTTGCCTACTGGCTAAAAGTACAGTTTGCAAAGAGAATGGCTGACTGGACGCGAAAACGCACGCCCGATTGAGTGCGGCGATGCGCGTCGGACCCGGCCCGGAATTGGGAGCGAGCCATGCCTTTTCGGCTGGATCGATCCGGATCGGGGGCTAAACGTAAAGATAGATGGGGATACAGTGAGGAACACAATATGGCCAGGTATCTGACACTTGAACGGCTGGGAAGATCGGCCATCATCACGCTTTCCAACCTGCCTGCCAATTTGCTGACGACCGACAGCCTGAACGAGCTGACGGCTACGCTGCAGGCGTTGAATGCCGATGAGGCCGTGCGTTCGGTGGTGATTACCGGCGCGGGCGACTCGTTCTTTTCCGCCGGCGCGGACCTGAAACAGTTTGCCGCCGGCGACAAGGGCGCGGCCGATGTCGTGCTGCAGGCGTTCGCTGGAGCCTTGCAGGCGATACGCGGTTACCGCGGCGTCACCGTGGCGGCGGTCAACGGCTACGCGCTGGGCGGGGGCCTGGAGTGCGCGCTGGTGTGCGACTACATCATCGCCGAACGCGGCGCCAAGCTGGGTCTGCCGGAGGCCAAGGTCGGCCTGATTCCGGCGGCCGGCGGCACCAAGACGCTGGCCGACAAGGTGGGCGTCTCCTGGGCCAAGCGCATCATTCTCGGCGGCGAGCTGGTCAGCGCCGAAAAGGCGCTGAGCATAGGCCTGATCGAGGAAGTCGTCGATCAGGGCTTCGCCAAGATCGTCGCGGTCAGCCTGGCCAACAAGGTGGCGACCCAGGGCGCTTGTGCGGTGGCGGTGGCGCGCAAGCTGATCGAAGACAGCCCCAACCTCAGTTTCGACGAGCATCTGAAGCGCGAGCGCGCCGCCACGCTGGGCCTGATCGGCGGCGACGAGCAGCTGGAGGGCGTGTCCGCTTTTCTGGCCAAGCGCACGCCGGGCTGGGCGCAAGAGGATGACGATTGATGCGGTTCGCCGGGTGCGAGCCGCGAACCGACCGCCTGTCCGCATCGATGCGGCAGGCGGTTTGTTTTTGAACGGACGAACATGCTAGCCTACGGAACATTTGGCATATTCGGGCCGGCCGAGGACCCGGCGGTCGCACAGCAGGGGAAGACATGGAAATCTATCAGTTGCGGACCTTTGTCACCGTGGCGCAGCAGGGCCACCTGACGCAGGCGGCCGAACTGTTGCACTTGTCGCAGCCGGCGGTGACGGCGCAGATCAAGGCGCTGGAGGAAGAAGTGGGCATGCAGTTGTTCGAGCGCAGCGCCGGCGGCGTCCGGCTGACCCGGGCCGGACAGGAGCTGTTGCCGGAGGCCCAGGGCGTCTTGGGCGCCGCGCGGGACATCATCAACCACGCCAAGCGGCTCAAGGGCCAGCTCGCCGGCCAGGCCCGGATAGGCGTCAGCCTGATGCCGGACATCCTGAGGCTGGGACCGTGGGTGGCGGCGCTGGTCGACGCCTATCCGCTGCTGGAGGTGCAGCTGACCCATGGCGTATCCGTCGATGTGCTGAACCTGGTGCGCAAGAAGGAGCTGGACGCCGGTTTTTATCTGGGCAAGAACCCCTATATGAATGTCAGCACCGTGCCGCTGCGGACGCTGGATTTTCGCGTCGCCTTGCCGGCGGCCTGGGCCGGGCAGCTGGACGGCGGCAGGCTGAAGGAGCTGGGCAAGCTGCCGTGGGTAGGGGTGTCGCAGTTTTCCAGCTTGTCCAAAATCACGTCCGAGCTGTGGCGGGAACTGAATATCTCGCCTAAAAAGGTGGCGGAGAGCGACCACTTGTCGGTGATGCTGGAGCTGGTCGCCGCCGGCGTCGGCGTGGCGCTGGTGCGCGAGGAAGAGGCCTTGGCCTGGCAGGCCGACGGCCGCATCTGGCTGGTGCCGGAATTGCGCCGCAGCGCCGATCTGCAGTTTGTCTATCCGGCTGACCGGGCGGGCGACCCGGTGCTGGAAACCTTGTTGCGGGAGTTGCTTGCGGTATGGGCTCCGTCCTGTCCGCAGCCTGTCGTCGCCTGAGGCGCGAGCGCGCCGCCTGTTGAGGAGGCCATATGGCCAGTTGGATCGTGGGTGCGGTGGAAAATTATTGCGGAGTGGTGGAAAGCGGGCAGCGGCGCTGGCTGGAGGCGCAGCAGGATGCCTGTATCGCGTGGCTGGCTTCGCTGGCGCCGAAATTTCCGTTGTCGGAAGGCGAGATGGAAAAGCGGATAGACGGCGGCCTGCTGGTGGGGGCGGCGCTGTGGCAGGCCCAGGCCGACACCCAACGGGAACTGATGCTGGCGACGGAGAAGCTGTGGACCGAGATGGGGCGCTGTATCGCGCGGCAGTGGCCCGATGACGGCTCGGCGCCGATCGCCGCGGTGCGCCAGGCGCTGGAAGTGGGTTGCGCCTCCGGCGCGGCGCTGTCCAAGGCGTCGCGGCAGGCGGGACATTTCGCCGCCACCAATTTTTCCGGCATTCCGCTGAAGGCCACCCGCGATGTGAGGCGGGTACTGCAACAGTCCTAGCCGGTTTGCGGCGCATTCACAGGCGTCGCGCATGGTATGCTGTCCGCATCGACCGTGTCGCGGTCATGAACGGAACGCGTGCCATGCAAATCCGCGGCGCCTGCCATTGCGGCAATATTTCCTTCGACCTCTATTGGCCTGACGGCGCCGTCATTCCCGCCCGCCGTTGCGATTGCGGCTTCTGCCGCAAGCACGGCGGCGTCTGGACCGCCTCTCCCGCGGCCCGGCTGACGGTGGCGCTGCGCGATCCGCAACGGGTGTCACATTATCGCTTCGGCACCGGCACCGCCGACTTCCACATCTGTTCCGATTGCGGCGTCGCGCCGTTGGTCACCAGCGAGATCGGCGGCCGGCTGCACGCCGTGGTCAGCGTCAACGCTTTCGATACGCCGGATCTGCCGTTGGGCGAGACGGCCGACGTGTCGTTCGACGGCGAGAGCGAAGCCGACAGGCTGGCGCGGCGCGGCCGCAACTGGATCGCCGACGTCGGTTTCGTCTGATTTCCCGGCCGAGGTCCGCCCGCAGGGGCCGCCATCGGCAACCGGTTTTCCCAATGATGGAGAAGCGCCATGAAACTGATAGGCATGCTGGACTCCCCCTACGTCCGTCGCGTCGCGATTTCCCTGCAATTGCTGGACCTTCCATTCGAGCACCAGCCCTTGTCGGTGTTCAGCGCATTCGACCGTTTCCGCGAGATCAATCCGGTGGTGAAGGCGCCGACGCTGGTTTGCGATGACGGGACGGTGCTGATGGATTCCACGTTGATCCTGCAGTACGCCGAAGCCGTCGCGCCGGGGCGCAGCCTGTTGCCATCGAAACCGCGGTGTTTGCTGCGGAGCCTGCGGGTGACGGGGTTGGCGTTGGCAGCCTGCGAGAAGAGCGTGCAGATCGTCTACGAGCGCAAGCTGCGTCCTGAAGACGCGCGTTACCAGCCCTGGCTGGAGCGGATAGGCGGCCAGCTGCTGTCCGCCTACGACGAATTGGAGCATGAGTTCGCGTCTAGCTGGCCGGACATCGATGGCGGCGCCATCGATCAGGCCGCGCTGAGCACCGCCGTCGCCTGGCATTTCAGCCGGAGGATGGCGGCGGACATCGTGCCGGAGGACAGATATCCGGCGCTGGCCGCCTTGTCCGCCCGGGCCGAGGCCTTGGCGGCGTTCCGTTCGGCGCCGTTCGGCGATGGCATGTGGCGAGCTGCCCGCTGAAGCCAGCCGGGAGCGGGAACAAAAAAACGCCGCCGCATTCTCTCGGATGCGGCGGCGTTGTCGTTGCGCTTGGGCGGGTTTACTTCGGATGCGCGCCGTCGGCCACGATGCCGCGCACCTTGGCCACGTCGCCGGCGGCCACCGGGCTGGCGGCGTTGCCCCAGCTCTGGCGCATATAGGTGAGCACGTCGGCCACTTCCTGGTCGCTCATCTGCTGGGCGTAGCCCGGCATGCTGTATTCCCAGGCCAGGTGGCGGGTGCGGGCGTTGACGCCGCCTTCCAGCACCACGCGGATCAGCGAGGTGGCGTCGCGCGCCATCACCGCCGAGCTGCCGGCCAGCGCCGGCACCACCTTGTCATGCCCCTGGCCGTTGGCCTGGTGGCAGGTGGCGCAGTTCTCGAAGAACAGCGTGGCGCCGGTGCGCACCGGGGCGATATCGGCCGCTCCCGCGCCGGGCAGGCTCTTCAGATAGACGGCGATCGCCGACAGGTCGGCGGCGTTGATGTGCTGGCTGCTGTAGTGCACCACTTCCGCCATCGGGCCAAAGGCCGCGGTGTAGCGGTTGCGGCCGGTTTGCAGGTATTGCACCAGCTCATCGGCCGACCAGCCGCCCAGGCCTTCGCGCGCGTCGCCGGTCAGGTTGCCGGCGTACCAGCCGGCCAGCTGCGCGCCGCTCAGATAGCCGGGCTTCTTCTCGCTCAACGCCACTTCCTGGAAGGCGACGCCGCGCGGGGTGTGGCAGGTGCCGCAGTGGGCCATGCCTTGCACCAGATAGGCGCCGCGGTTCCATTCGGCGCTCTTGCCGGCGTCCGGCTGGTAGCGGCTGTCGTCATGGAACATCCAGCGCCACAGCGTCAGCGGCCAGCGCATCGACAGCGGCCAGGGAATGTCGCTGTCGCGGTTGGCCTGCTTCACCGGCGCTACGCCGTACATGAAGTAGGCGTACAGATCGCGCATGTCGTTGTCGTTGACGCGGGCGAACGAGGTGTAGGGCATGGCCGGATACAGCGAATGGCCTTCCTTGGCCACACCGCTGCGCAGCGCGCGGGCGAAGTCCTCGTAGCTGTAGTCGCCGATGCCGGTTTCCTTGTCCGGCGTGATGTTGGTGGAGTAGATCTTGCCCACCGGGGTGTCCATCGGCAGCCCGCCGGCGTTTTCCTTGCCGCCGGGCGCGCTGTGACAGGCGATGCAGTCCGACACGCGGGCGAGGTAGGCGCCGCGGCGCACGCTGTCGGTGTCGGCATGCGCCAGCGCGACGTTCGCCGCGCTGGCCAGCAGGGCCGCGAGACCCAGGGTTTTCATCAGTTTCATCACGGTGTCCCTGTTAGCTCAACTCATTGACGGCGCGCCATGCCTGGTCGATGGCGGCGTGGGTGTACGGGTTCCAGTCGGAGTCGGAATTGGCGATCGCCACCTTGCCGGCCGGACGGCGGGCGGTGGCGATGATGCGTTTGGACTCTTCTTCGTCGTCGTACATCGAGTTGAGGAAGTAGGAATAGCCATGCGACCAGCGGTTGACCGTGATGGCCGCGATGTCGCGCTTGTGATCGAAGCCGACGGGGCCGAGGATGCGCTGCAGCTGGTCGCGGATCATGCTCTCGTGTTCGGAGAACGGCATGGCCAGCAGCTTGGCGCGACCCATCTTCCATTGGGTGCGCGGATCCAGATTGGAGCCGGCGATGGTGGGCACGTAGACCATGTGCAGGCACATCGGCTCGGACGGTTTGCGCGGATGCTGGTAGCCGCCGATGTCCACCGGGTAGTCCATCTTGATGCGGCTGTACGGCATCGACGGACAGTACAGCTCGTGCACGCCCAGCTTCATGAAGCTGTCCCAGTTCTTCAACACCACCTTGGTGTAGACCAGCGGCGCCTTGACGTTCATCGCCAGCGCCTGTTTTTGGTCGTTTTCCAGCTCCGGCATGATGTGCGGGATCATCATGTTGTAACAGGCCATCACCACGTGGCGGCCCTGCACGCGGTGCAGCCTGCCGCCCTTGTCCAGGTAGCCGACGTCCACCGGTCCCTTGGCGTTTTCCACGCGCACCACGGTGCTGTTCAGCCGCAGCCGAACCGGGTTTTCCGCCAGGTCCAGCTTGCTGTAGTCGAAGCGGGCCAGCACGATGTCGTTCATGTCCTTGCCCGGCGCCACCTGTGGGATCATCTTGCGCACCAGGAGGCGGGCGATGGACGCGTTGCCGTCCGGGAAGTGGTAGATGTACGGGTCGCGCAGTTCGGCTTCCGCCTCGGCGCTGATCTTGCCCAGGCCGGCCACGCCGTGGAAGCCCGGCAGGTCCAGGTTGCGCGCGTCCAGCGCCGGCAGGCCGTCGATGCCCACCGCCTGGAAGTCGTTGCTGCGCGACTGGAAGAAGCGGATCGCGGTGGCGCTGAGGCCGACGTGGCGCGACAGATAGGTGCTGTAGCTGATCTTGGCCAGATAGGCTTCGCGCTTGTTCTTGGGCATGTCGCCCAGATAGTCGCGGGTGCTGGTGTGCAGGGCGATCAGCGCGTCGCGGTCCTTTTTCGACATCGGGAAGTCGTTGATGAAGTCGCGGATCGGGCGCGCGTTCAGACGCTTGGGATCGATGTCGTCCGCCACCTGCAGATAGGGGTCGCCGCCCACGGTCTTGTCGACGCCGAAGTCTTCCTTGTTGAAGAACACGCCGCGCGACAGCTTGAGATCGGGGTAGAAATTGCGGTGGAAGTGGCTGGCCAGGCCATCGATGTCGATGGTCAGTTCCTTCATCAGCGCCAGCGCTTCCTTGCTGAACACGTGTTTGGGCGATTGCAGCGACTCGGTGCCGCCGTAGCCCAGCATCAGGCGATCGCCGACCTTGAACTCGTTGCGCTTGGCGTGGCCGCCGAAGTCGTCGTGGTTGTCCAGGATCAGCACCTTGGCCTGAGGATGCTTCTTGCGGTAGTAATGCGCGGCCGCTAGGCCGCTGATGCCGCCGCCGACCACCACCAGGTCGTAATGCTCTTCCACCTTGGCGCCGCCCAGGTTGAACGCGTGGTGGGCGCGGCCCAGCTTGTGGGCGTTCTCGAAGGAGCCGTCATGGTTGCCGCGCAGTCCGGTGAGCGAAGGCGGGTAGTAGCTGGCGCTGATCTGTCGGGGGGCGGCACGGAGGATTTCCAGCGGAGTGAGCCCGGCAGCCACCGTCAGCGCAAAACCGTTGAGGAAATCTCGTCGGGTAATGGACATGGCTTTTCCTGTGTTGTTGTTGGAATAAACCAGCAGCCTCTGCGTGCTGTCTGGTGTTCCATTATAACAAATTGTGAAAATTGTTAATTTTTATGCTGCGGGAATGAATGGGTCTGCAATGCATCGGCGAAGCGATAGGGAGGATGCGGACAGGCCCGGCTGAGTCGGGCCTGTCTTACATGCCATCTGCAAGTGCCGGGCGGCATCAGGCCTGGGCGATTTTCTTCTTCAGCAGGTTTGATGTCAGCATGGAGACGATAGCGCCGGCAGATAGCTGGGCAAGTGTTCCACCGCGTTGGGGACGGGCGACACGAACACGCCGCGGTGGGCACCTTCAGTTGCATGCCGGAGGTCATGGAGATGGCGCGGGTCATCAGGTCTGACGGTCACCCGCGGGGGATCGCGGGCGAGAACGGAATGGCGCCTGGTGCCGTTCTGCGATGGGCAGGGAGCTCGCGGTGGTGAACGTGACGTGGGTTTGAGCCTTGGAGGATTGCCATGTGATCGTGGGTGGATATGGCATGCAACAGGTCATATCCGCCTTTTGCGTTTCGTTCAGGTTGAACGTGTTGGATGCGAGATTTGAGCGGGAGGCCGGCGATGGGGCTGATGGCCTGCGGCAGGCCCGCTCGGTGTGTCGGAGGAAGAGCCGCGCGTTCGTTGTGATTGCTTTGGGTCATGGTGATGATCGCCATTTCATCTGGGACTACAATGGAATTTGTTGCAACTGTGATTGTCCAATTGCCAGCAGCATATTGCTTGTCGCAGAAGGTTTAAATCGACTCGGCGCTGTCATGCTGAACGATTCCGCAGGAGCGGGAGGGATTGAAAAAACATTGACATTAAGGTTACCATTCCGTCCGGGCGGGATGGCAGCATGGTTTTTTGCGGTGCGACTTCACGCCGTGTGCCTGCTTAATCCGAAGCTGCACATACTTGACGGATCGACGCTTGCTGGAACGTCTCTCGAGTACGGGACATGGATGAGCTGTGCTCTGTTATGAATGCCTTGAGCTTGCATCCGCGTTGAGGTGGAAGATAGAGAGCATGTCCCGTGTTTCGTCAGGCAAGAAGCAAAGGCTTTCACTACCTGCTTTTATAGAGACTTTTGCCACTTTTTTTCAAAATAAAGTCCTTGCACCCTCCACTGGGTGCGCACTCCGTTGGCGGAGTCGTTGTGTCGAAGGTTGGCAAAGCGAATTCGTGTTTTTGTTAAATCTTAATAAAGAGCACTGCTTGGGTTATGCATTTGAAATCTCTTCGTGAAATTCCTTATGTGGACTTGGTTTTTAATCTGGTTCACAAAGAAATTAGGACACGTTATTTTGGTGCAGCATTGGGATTTGCTTGGTCTCTTGGCTCCCCTTTGATAAATACATTGACTTATTGGGTGGTTTTTACCTGGATATTCCCCAATAAAAATCCGAATTTTGCACTGTATCTGGTGACCGGAAATTTACACTGGATGTTGTTTACCCAAATTTCATCAAATAGCTGTGAATTATTGACGGGTGCGGGGGGCTTGATAAAAAAAATACGTTTCCCTAGAGTGCTTATTATTGCATCCGGCTTGTTGACGACATTCACGTTCTGGTTGTCCGCATTTGCTATCTATATGGTGCTGTACCCATTGTTGGGTGGAACATTTAGTATGGCGTGGTGGACTTATCCATTGGTTTTGCTGCCATATCTGATTTTTATTTGCGGTGTCGCCATGTTTTTGTCGATTGGGCATGTGCTGTTCCGTGATTTAAAGCATATTGTTGATGTTGTTTTGCCATTGCTTTTTTGGTTGACTCCGATTGTATGGCATGTTGATTTGATTCATTCTGATAAGATGTTTTTGTTGAACTTCAACCCGCTCTTGCCTTTCATTCAAAGTTTTTCTCAGATATTCGTTTATGGGGAAATTCCGGCATTGCATATGTGGGTGAAAATTTATGTGATTGCTTTTGCTTCTCTTGCTGTCGGTGGTTATCTTTTCCGCTCGAAAGTAAATAAGTTGGTGGAGATTCTGTGATGGCGATGGGTAAGGCAATTATTAGTATTGAGAATGTCAGTAAGCAATTTATTCTGCACCATAATGCAGGCGCAAGCTTGAAGCAAAAATTTGTAGGCTTGTTCAAGAAACGTTGGCGTTCTCACAAGGAACCTTTCCAAGCTCTTCATGATGTATCTTTTCAGTTGCATCCAGGAGAGTCGTTGGCTCTGCTGGGACATAATGGTTCCGGCAAGAGTACTTTGATGCAAATTATTGCAGGTATTTTGGAACCAACAAGCGGGAAAGTGGTTACCTCAGGTCGGATCGCACCACTGATCGAATTGGGCGTTGGTTTCAATCCTGAGCTGACGGGTGAGGAAAATATCTACTTGAATGCAAGTTTGTTCGGCCTCAGTAATGAACAAACCAGATCCAAGTTTCAAGATATTGTTGAATTTTCTGGCCTCGGTAGTTTTATCGATACTCCGATCAAAAACTATTCCTCAGGCATGTTTATGAGGCTGGGCTTTTCAATTGCCGTTCATATTGAGCCGGATGTGTTGTTAGCTGATGAAATATTGGCTGTGGGTGATGCAGATTTTCAGCAGAAATGTTATGACCGCATCCGCGAGCTTCAAAAGGATGGAATGGCATTGATTCTTGTGACGCATGCGAAGGAGCAGGCGGCAAAGTTCTGTGACCGTTTTATTCAGCTTGATCACGGTAAGGTGATTGATCAGGGTAGCTTTGATCAGAATTGATGTTGGAGGCCTTATCATTGAGTGAGGCCTTTCTTCTGTTTTGAGTTGACACGATTTGTACTGGATGGCCGTGTTGGCGGGTTGCTTGTTTTTGCAGTATGAAAGTGAAAGTTTTTGTGCTGAATATGGAAAAGCGATACTCGAATCATGAGTTGAAGAAGTTGAAGTTGCATCGAGTTGAACGATTGAGGGCTAGGCGTAAGTCCAGCTTTCTGGTTCGAGGTGGGCGCAAATTCAAGAATCTGATGCGCTCGAATATCGGCGTGGCTTCAGTGTCAAATTATTTTGTGTCGGAAGTGATCAAGCGCATCAGAAAGCGTGTGCTTTCTTTGCGCTCTCGCGAACTTCGTCTGGATGTCAAAAAGCAGGTCGAATCTCTGCGACAACACGGCAAGGTGGTTTTGGCTTTCCGCTTGGCAGGCGGCGTGGGTGACGCCGTGATTCATGCTCGCCTGTTAAGAGACTTGGTCATGGGGTGTGGCTCGTCCGTGCAGGTCGATGTTTATTTCAATGGCCCGCAAGTATTGAAGTTTATTTTTGCCAATCTGACCGGTGTCAGGAAGGTGCTGGACGATGCGCATTTTAATCGTTTGAAAAGCACTTATGATGTGGCAGGGATCCTGACGCACTATTTCCAGCTTGATGATTACAGCAGAAATCTGGCCAGGATTGAGTCCATTGCGCCCAAGCTGGCGAGCGTATTGCGGCGGATTGAAAGCAATCAGGCCAATCTCGGTGCATTCATACACCATCAGCCGTCGCTGGATGGCGCGTTTTCCGACTATGCGATTGAGAGAGGCTTGACCAGGGAAAAGGGCTTGCATCAATTGGCCGGTATTGCCTATTCCGGCGCACAACTGCCGGTCAAAATTCCGAAAAACTGGCCAAGCAATGAGATTCGGTCTGGCGATTTGTATATCACAGTCCATGACGGCTGGGATAACTCGATGACTTTGGCTTCGTCTCGGCCGACCAAGGCATATCCGATCGACTCCTGGAATCTGCTGGTCCGCTTGTTGAAGCTGCGTTTCCCGCAGTTGAAGATCGTGCAGCTAGGAGGGGAGACCGGGGAGATCATCGAGGGCGTCGATGTTTGTCTGCGTGGGAAAACCAAGTTGCCGGAGTCGGTTGCGGTGATGAAGAAGGCGCTGTTGCATATCGATTCCGAGTCGGGACTGGTGCATCTGGCCGCGGCAATCGGCATACCTGCGGTAGTGCTGTTTGGTCCCACCAACATCGAGTATTTCAGCTATCCGGAGAATATGAATGTCGGCGCTCAGGAATGCCGCAACTGCTGGTGGAGCGTCGACTCATGGAGCGATGCCTGTCCGCGCGGGTTCGAAGTGCCTATCTGCATGAGCGGGATCATGCCGCAAACCCTGGTCGACAAGGTGGCGGTCCTGCTGGATAGGCAACCGCGCTGGAGGGCCGCCAGGGCCGATGGCCTGCCCGATTTGCCGATGGCCGGGTAAGAGTCGACGAACCCGGTTGGATGGCGACGTAGATACGAAAGGACCCGACAGCATGGCTGTCGGGTCCTTGGTTTTTGAGGCAGCGCGGATGCGTGGGCTAGCGGTTTGTTGCCGCTTGCTTCAGCAGCCGCAGCATGACGGCGGTGAGCGCGGTGCCGGCCGCCAGCGCGGCGAGGTAGCCGCCCAGGTGTTCCACCGCGTTCGGGATCGGCAGTACGAACACGCCGCCGTGAGGCACTTTGAGTTCGGCTCCGACGCTCATCGAGATCGCGCCGGCCAGCGCCGAACCGGCCATCAGCGCCGGGATCACCCGCAGCGGATCGCGGGCGGCGAACGGAATCGCGCCTTCGCTGATGAAGGCCAGGCCCAGCACGCCGGCGGCCTTGCCGGCCTCGCGCTCGTCGGCGCTGAAGCGGTCGGCGAACAGCCGGGTGGCCAGCGCGATGCCTAGCGGCGGCGTCATGCCGGCCGCCATCACCGCCGCCATCGGCGTGTACACCTGGCTGGCGATCAGGCCGGTGGCGAAGGCGTAGGCTGCCTTGTTGACCGGCCCACCCATGTCGAAGGCCATCATCGCGCCGAGGATCGCGCCCAGCAGCAGGGCGCTGCCGCCCTGCATGCCCTTCAGCGCCGAGGTCAGCGCGGCCAGCAGCGAGGCCACCGGCTGACCGACGACGTAAAGCATCAGCAAGCCGGTCAGCAGCGTGCCGAGCACCGGCAGGATCAGTACCGGCTTCAGTCCGTCCAGCTGAGGGCCCAGGCGGATGCGGCGGTTCAGTTCGCGGGTGAGGTAGCCGGCGATGAAGCCGGCGACGATGCCGCCGAGAAAACCGGCGCCGAGGCCGGCGGCCAGCATGCCGCCGACCATGCCGGGCGCGATGCCGGGCCGATCGGCGATGGAGTAGGCGATGTAGCCGGCCAGTATCGGCACCATCAGCGCGAAGGCCGATTTGGCGCCGATCTGGAACAGCGACCACGCCAGCGTGCCCTTGTGGGCGTCGTCGAAGGCGTAGATGCCGCCCAGCGCGAACGCCAGCGCGATCAGGATGCCGCCGGCGGTGACGAAGGGCAGCATGAAGGACACGCCGGTCATCAGGTGTTTGTATGGTCCGTCCTTGGACTTTTCCCGGGAGGGTTCGGCCGCCTGGGCGGCGCCGGCACAGGGCCGGGCCTCGTCGATCGCGCGGCGGATCAGCGCCTGTCCGTCGCCGATGGCGGCCTTGGTGCCGCTGGCGAACAGCCGCTTGCCGGCGAAGCGCTCCAGCGCCACCTGGGTGTCGGCGGCGATCAGCACCAGGTCGGCGGCGGCGATTTCGGTCGCCGTCAGCGCGTCCTGCGCGCCGACCGAGCCCTGGGTTTCCACCCGAATCGCGTGGCCCAGCGCCTTCGCGCCCTGGACCAGGCCCTCGGCTGCCATGAAGGTGTGGGCGATGCCGGTCGGGCAGCCGGTGACGGCGACGATGCTGAGCGTGTCCAAGGCTGCTTCCAGCTGTGCCGCCGGGTCGGCCAGCACCGCGTCCAGCGTGGTCCGGCGCGCAGGCCGGCCGGCGCCGCGCGTATCGTCGGCGCAATCCACCAGCAGGATCAGGCCAGCCTTGGACAGCGCCGCCTCGTCCAGCGCCGGCTGTTTGTCGATCTCGATCTCGATGCTTCGTCCTTGCCGTCGCGCCGCCTGACGCAGCGCCTCGGCGGCGAGCAAGGCCTGGGTGCTGCGCGCGCCGGCGCGGATGATGGCGGCGATGTCCATGTCTTTCTCCTTATTTTTAGAGTGTGCTGAGGCTGACGGCGGCGGCCAGCTCGCGGACGTCATCGGGTGGCGGCAGTTGCGGGCCGACGCGCTGCAGCTTGGCGGCGGCGAAGGCTACCGCCAGTCTCAGGCTGTCGGCCGCGTCCAGGCCCTGGCGACGGGCGGCGGCCAGGCCGGCCACCAGCGCGTCGCCGGCGCCGACGGTGCTCAGCGGCCGCTGCGGCGGCAGGCTGGCCAGCAGCGCGGCGTTGGCGTCGACCAGCAGCGCGCCTTGCTCGCCCAGCGACACCACCACCCGGGCGACGCCGCGCCGCTGCAGTTGCCGGGCGCAGTCGACGACGTCGGGCAGGCCGGCCAGCTCCTGTCCGGCCCATTGCGCCAGCTCGTCGCGATTGGGTTTGACGCAGTCGGGCAGGGCGGCCGGCGGGTTGGCCAGCGCCGCGGCCAGCGGCGGACCGCTGCTGTCCAGCAGCACCCAGACGCCTTGCCGTTTCAGCCGAACGCACAGCCGCGCCCAGGCGTCGACGGGCAGGCCGGGGGGCAGGCTGCCGGCCAGCACCGCGATGTCGCCGGCGGCGATGCCGGCGAGCCCGGCGGACAACGCGGCCAGTTCGGTCTCGCCGGCGGCGATGCCGGGCAGATTGATGTCGGTGGTGTCGCCGTTGCCGAGTTCAGCCAGCTTGATATTGGTGCGCGTCGAGCCGTCCAGCCGCAGCATGCGGTCGACGATGCCCTTGTCGGCGAACAGCCGCTCGAACGGCGCGGCGTTGTCGCGGCCGAGCAGGCCGTGGACATCGGCCGGCAGCCCCCAGTCGGCGAGGCAGGCGGCGACATTGACGCCCTTGCCGCCGGCATTGAGGCGGACGTCGCGCGCCAGGTTGACGCGGCCTGGCGCGAGCGCGTCCAGCGTCACGGTCTGGTCCAGCGCCGGATTGGCGGTGACGGTGTGGATGGCGCCGCTCATGCCAGCCCCTCCAGCAATTGCCGCACTTCCTCGGCGCTGTCGCAGGCCAGCGCCTGTTCGGCCAGCTCCCGCAGCCTGGCGTGATCGTGGCGGCGCAACATCGCCTTGACCGCGGCGATGTCGTTCGGGCTCATCGACAGCTCGTCCACGCCGAGGCCGGCCAGTACGGCCGCGCCGTGCGGATCGCCGGCGAGGCCGCCGCAGACGCCGACCCAGCGCTTGTGCGCCGCCGCGCCCTCGACGGTCTGGCGGATCAACCTGAGCACGGCCGGGTGCAGGCTGTCGGCCTCGGCGGCCAGCTCCGGGTGCTGGCGGTCCATCGCCAGCGCGTACTGCGTCAGATCGTTGGTGCCGATGGAGAAGAAGTCGACATAGGGGGCGAACTGGTCGGCCAGCAGCGCGGCGGCCGGCACCTCGACCATGATGCCTATCGGCAGCTGCGGCGCGTCCAGTTCCTTGCGCACGCCTTCGCACAGGCCCTTCAGCCGAGTGATCTCCTTCAGCGAGCTGATCATCGGAAACATGATGGACAACGGTTTGCCGGCCTTGGCGGCGCGATATAGCGCGCGCAGCTGCGGTTCCAGCAGCTCGCGGCGGGACAGCAGAAGCCGCGCGCCGCGCATGCCGAGGAAGGGGTTGTCCTCGCGCGGCAGGTTCAGATAGGGCACCTGCTTGTCGCCGCCGATGTCCAGCGCGCGGACGATCAGCGGCCGCCCCTGCAGCGCCTGCTGCATCGCCAGATAGGTGGCCAGTTGTTCCTCTTCGTCCGGCGCGGCCTCGCGTTCCAGGAACAGGAATTCGGTGCGCATCAGGCCCACGCCCTCGGCGCCGGCGTCCAGCGCGGCGGCGGCCTGGTCCGGCCGGTTGATGTTGGCGGCGATCTCGATCCGGCGGCCGTCCGCGGTCTGGCCCGCCTGTTGCCGCTGCGCCTGTTGTTTGTCCCGCTCGTCGCGCTGTCGCCGTTGCCAGTCGCGCGCTGAGTCGAGATCCGCGTCGCTCGGGTTCAAATAGAGCCGGCCGGCGTCGCCGTCGAGTATCGCCGGGCTGCCGTCGGCGACGTCCAGCAGCGCCGAGCCGGCGGCCACCAGCGCCGGCAGGCCCAGCGTGCGGGCGAGTATGGCGGTATGGGCGGTCGGGCCGCCGTGGGCGGTGGCCAGGCCCTTGATCCGCGACAGGTCCAGGGCGGCGGTGTCCGATGGCGCGAGGTCGGCCGCCAGCAATAGGGTGTCGGGGCCGAAGTCGGTCGACGCGCGGGTTTGCAATGAGGGGTCCAGTTGCAGCAGCACCCGACGGCCGACGTCGCGCAGGTCGGCGGCGCGGGCGGCCAGCATCGGATTGCCCAGCGCCGATATTTTTTCCGCCAGTCTTTCCACCGCCTGGTGCCAGGACCATTCGACGCCGTGGCCGGCCACCATCAGCTGGCAGCTCAAGGTGATCAGATCGGTATCGTTCAACAGTTCGGCCTGGGCGCGGAAGATGCCGGCCTCGGCGGCGCCCAGCGTGGCCTGGGTGGCGTCGGCCAGTTGCGACAATTGCCGCCGGGTGTCGGCCAGCGCCTGATGCAGGCGGTCGCCGCCTTCGGCCAGGCTGATCGGCCGGTCCGGCACTTGCAGTTGTTCGCCGGCCAGCACGCGCACGGTGCCGATGGCGAGGCCGGGACTGGCGGCGACGCCGGGCAGCGACAGCGGAGCGCCCGCTGGCTGCCAGCCGACGGTCTTGCGGGCGCCGGCGCGCTGGGCGGCGATGGCGGCGGCGGTCTGCTCGGCCAGGCTGGCTTCGCGCATCGCCTTCAGCAGCAGGTCCACGCCGGCCTCGGCCTGCGGACCGCGGGCCGACACCGAGACCAGATCGCCATGGCGCAGCCCCAGTTGCAGCAGCGAGAGCAGGTTCTTGGCGTCGGCCGTCCGGCCGCCGTGGCGTACTTGCAGCCGCGCCGGACTGCGTCTGGCCGCCTCCGACCACAGCGAGGCCGGCCGGGCGTGCAGGCCGTTGGGGTAGTCCAGCCGCCATTCCTGGCCGTGGTCCAGATCCTGGGCCTCTCCATCTGGCAGCGGGTCGGCGACCGATGGCTCCAGCGCGGCGATCAGCTCGGCGGGGTCGGCTGTGTGAAACAGCGGCAGCAGCCGCGCCTCGTCCTGCAGCAGCCGAGTCAGTTGGCGCAGCATCACCAAGTGGTCGTCGGAGCGGGCGGCGATGGCGAACAGCAGATGGATGCGCTGGCCCGGATTCCATTCCAGCCCGTCGGGGATCTGCAGCACGGCGACGCCGGTGCGCAGCACCAGCGAACGGTCCTCGACCATGCCGTGCGGGATGGCGATGCTGTGGCCGAGATAGGTGTTGGCCACCGCCTCGCGTCTGAGCAGGCTGTCGATATAGTCGGGGGCGATGCGGCCGGCGTCGGCCAGCATGGCGCCGGCCTCGCGGATCGCGGCCTCCTTGCCGGCCGGGCGGCAGCCCAGGCGTATCAATTGCGGGGTGAGCGGGGAGTCGGACACGGTGGACCTCGTTTTGGCGGCTGCGCGATGGTTCGATTGAAAACGATTACATTTCTGCTGTCAATCCGGTATGGCGGACGATATCCAGCATTTCTGCTGCTCTTGGCGCCGCAAGGCGGGGCTGGCGCTTGCCAGCCGGCGATGATTGGCGCAGCATCGCCGTTGTTAACTGAAAACGTTTTCCTCATGACTACCAGCATCAAGGATGTCGCCCGTCTGGCTGGAGTGTCGGTCGCCACGGTGTCGCGCGCGCTCGGCAACGGTCCGGTCAGCGCGGCGCTGAAAGCCAGGGTGGAGGCGGCCATCGCCGCCAGCGGCTATCGGCCCAATCTGTCGGCGCGCCGGCTGCGCTCCCAGCATTCCGGCACCATCGGCCTGATCGTGTCCGATATCCGCAATCCGTTCTTCACTGCGGTGAGCCGGGCGGTGGAGGACGTGGCCTACCGCGCCGGCATGCGGGTGATCCTGTGCAATACCGACGAGAATCCCGACAAGGAGGCGATGTACCTCAGACTGATGCAGGAGGAGAGGGTCAGCGGGGTGATCTTCTCCGCCACCCGGGCGGGCGTCGACGCGCTGGATGTCGCCGGCCTGGGTTTTCCTGTGGTGATGATAGACCGCGCGGGCGCCGCCGCCCGCTGCGACGCGGTGCTGCTGGACAACAGGACAGCCGCCGCGCAGTTGGTCGAGCATCTGCTGGAGCGCGGCTATCGCCGCATCGGCGGCTTGTTCGGCAATACCAGCAGCACCGGGGCGGAGCGCCACGCCGGTTTCGCCGAGGCGATGGAAAGGGCGGGGTTGCCGGCGGCGGCGCGCTTCGCCGCGCCCAGCGCCGAGGCCGCGCAGGCGGCGGTGGCGACATGGCTGGCGGAGGCGGACGCGCCGGAGGCCCTGGTCGCCAGCAATGGCCTGTTGCTGCTGGGCGCGGTGAAGGCGGTGCGGGCGGCGGGCGTCGTGGTGCCGGGCCAACTGGCGTTGGCCGGTTTCGACAACGACAGCTGGACCGAGCTGGCCGATCCGGGCATGACGGTGATCGCGCAGCCGGTCGACGAGATCGGCCGCGTCGCGATGGAAATGCTGCTGGAACGGCTGCGGCAGCCGGAGCGGCCGCTGCGCAAGGTGGTGCTGTCGGGCCGGTTGTTGGCGCGGGGCTCCAGCCGGGAGAAGGGGTGAGTCAGCGCATGGTGCCGGTCAGCCGGGTGACGGTGTCGTCCTTGACGATGAAGTGATGCCATGCCGCTGCGGCGGCGTGCAGCACGCTGAGCCACAGCAGCGCATTGCCCAGCAGTTCATGGATTTCCTTCAGTTCCTTGCCCTGGAGCGGATTGACGGCAAGCAGCGTCGGCAGCGGCAGGCCGAACAGCGCCACTTCGCCGCCCTTGGCCTGGATGAAGGCGATGCCCAGGATGGGCAGCGCCAGCATCAGCGCGTACAGCGCCCAGTGTCCGGCGTGGGCCAGCAGCGTCATCAGCGGGCTGGGAGAGGGAGAGATGCCCGGCGGCGGATTGCCCAGCCGCCAGGCCAGCCGGGGCAGCACCAGCAGCAGGATGATCAGCCCCGCCTGAATGTGGGCGTAGCTCAGCGCGCCGCGGACCGGATCGCCCTTGGGGAAGTTGCCTTTCAGCTCGATGAAGACCAGCGCGGCGATCACGGCCAGCGCGCACAGCCAGTGCAGCGCGCGGGCGATTTTGCCATAGCTGTGTGGGGTGTTGCGCAACATGTCGGCTCCTGTTGTTTTGATTCGAACATATTGCAAGCTTAGCCGCTCAAGCCTGGGTGGGTTTTAATCCACTTCAAGAAAAGGGAAGGACGCCGCGAGCCTCGGCGTCGCGTATCACGCCCAGCTTGTCGGCCGGCTGCCAGCCCTCCGGCTTCAAGACTTTGCCGTCGGCGCGGCGCACCACCTGGCCGTTGACGCACTTGCGCAGATTGGCGTCGTGTATCGCCTTGCACATCGCTTCCAGCGGCAGGCCCTGCGACAGCAGGAGGCCGCACACCACATTCAGCACGTCGACGGCCTCGGCGGTCAGTTCGGCGCGGCTTTGCAGCTGTTGCTGCGGCGATTGCGCCGGCAGCGCGCGGTAGTCGGTCAGCGCCTGCTTGAGCTCGTCGAGCTCTTCGTCCAGCATGGTCTGCCACATCGCCAGCTGCTCGGGCTGGAATTCGGGACGGGAGGGGGAGGGGATGTCGAAGCGCCGCATGAAATCGCGGCGCATCCGGAACAGATCGCTCATCGATAGACTCCTTTGTAATCGATATATTGTGGAGTCTATCGATTAATTCATCAATATATTGTGATTACTGTGTCTGAAGCGCCGCCAGCGCCTCGAAATAGTCGGGGAAGGTCTTGGCCACGCATTTGGGATCGTTGATGACGACCGGCGCGCCCAACAGCGAAACCAGCGAGAAGCACATCGCCATCCGGTGATCGTCGTAGGTGTCGATCTCGGCGTTCGGCGTCAGCGCGGCCGGCGGCGTGACGCGGATGTAGTCCGGGCCTTCCTCCACTGTCGCGCCCACCTTGCGCAATTCGGTCGCCATCGCCGACAGGCGGTCGGTTTCCTTGACCCGCCAGCTGGCGATATTGCGCAGCGTGGTGGTGCCGTCGGCGGCCAGCGCGGCCACCGCCAGCGTCATCGCCGCGTCCGGGATGTGGTTGCAGTCCAGGTCTATCGCCTTCAGCCGGCCTTCGGCGCGGGCTTCGATCCAGTTGTCGCCGCGGCGCACCGACGCGCCCATCAATTCCAGCGCCTCGGCGAAACGCACATCACCCTGGATGCTGGCCTCGCCAACGCCCTCTACCCGAATCGGACCGCCGGCCAGCGCGCCGGCCGCCAGGAAGTAGGAGGCGCTGGACGCGTCGCCCTCGACGTAGACTTCGCCCGGCGAAATATAATGTTGGCCGCCCGGGATGATGAAGCGCTGCCAGCCGTCGCGCTCGACGCGGACGCCGAAGCGCGCCATCAGGTTCAGCGTGATTTCGATATAGGGCTTGGAGATCAGCTCGCCGACCACTTCGATTTCGGCCTGGCCGCCGGTCAGCGGCAGCGCCATCAACAGCGCGGTGAGGAACTGGCTGGAGACATCGCCCTTCACCTGTATCGGCCGGGCGCAGCGCACGTCGGCCGGCGCGATGGCCAGCGGCGGGAAACCGGGCTGGCCCAGGTACTGGATGCTGGCGCCGGCGGCGTTCAGCGCGTCGACCAGGTCGCCGATCGGGCGCTCGTGCATGCGCGGCACGCCGGACAGCTGGTAGTCGCCGCCCATCAGCGCCAGCGCCGCGGTCAGCGGGCGGAAGGCGGTGCCGGCGTTGCCGAGGAACAGTTCGGCGTTTTTCACCGGGAAGTCGCCGCCGCAGCCGTAGACGCGAAAATCGCGGCTGTCGCCCTGCTGCTCGATCTTGACGCCCAACAGTTTCAACGCGCTCAGCATGTGGCGGATGTCGTCGGAGTCCAGCAGATCGCGGACCAGGGTGCTGCCGCCGGACAGCGCCGCCAGCAACAGCGTGCGATTGGAGATGCTCTTGGAGCCGGGAAGCTTGATGGCGCCGCCGAGGCGGGCGCAGGGGGACAGGTGCAGTTGTTCCATGGGGTCGCGTTTTCAGAATGCGGTTCGATGAGTAAGGGACACTGTACCCGCCAGCGGCGGGCGCTTGCAATTGCCTTGCGCGGCACCACGCCACACCACTTGGGTTACAATGCGCGGTTTGGCCGGCCCGTTCCGCAGCGGCGGAGCGGTTTGGCGATTGCAACAGGATCAGGATTTCCATGACAGTTCCGGTAATTACCATCGACGGCCCGTCCGCCTCCGGCAAGGGTACGGTGGCGGCCCTGGTCGCCGCGCGGCTGGCCTTCCATTATCTCGATTCGGGTTCGCTGTATCGGCTGCTGGCGCTCCATGCCCGCCGTCGCGGCATCGCCTGGGACGACGAGGCCGCGCTGGCCGAAGCCGCCGCCGGCCTGCCGGTGGAATTCGCCGACGGCGCGGTGTGGCTGGACGGCAACGATGCCAGCCTGGACATCCGCGCCGAGGAAATCGGCATCGGCGCGTCCAAGGTCGGCGCGCTGCCGGCGGTGCGGGCCGCGCTATTGCAGCGCCAGCGCGATTTCCGGCTGGCGCCGGGCCTGGTGACCGACGGCCGAGACATGGGCTCGGTGGTGTTTCCTGACGCCACCTTGAAGATATTTTTGACCGCCAGCGCCGACGAGAGGGCGCTGCGTCGGTATAAGCAGTTGATCGGCAAGGGGGAATCTGCTAACCTCGCACAGATCAAGCAGGACATTATTGAACGGGACGAGCGCGACGCCGCCCGTTCGGTAGCGCCGCTGCGCCAGGAGCCGGACGCCTTTTTGCTCGATACCACGGAGCTGACCATAGACCAGGCGGTCGACAAGGTCCTCATGTGGTTCGAGGAAAGACAGGTTTCCGGCCATTGATTTTTTAACGGTCGTTTTTGTTGCATTGCAATAGCGACCGCGTGTTCAACCCTAACCCCGCAAGCCGCAAGGCCTGCAACCGAGAGTACGCTTGATGACTACCCTCTCCATGGAAAACTTCGCTCAACTGTTCGAGGAAAGCCTCACCCTGCACGATATGCGCGTGGGCGAAGTGATCACTGCCGAAGTCGTGGCAGTCGATTCCAACTTTGTAACCGTGAACGCAGGCCTCAAGTCCGAGTCCCTGATTCCGGCTGAAGAATTCAAGAATGACCAAGGCGTTGTTGAAGTTGCCATCGGCGACTTCGTCACCGTCGCCATCGACGCGCTGGAAAACGGCTTCGGCGAGACCAAGCTGTCCCGCGAAAAAGCCAAGCGCATGGCTGCCTGGGTTGAGCTGGAAGAAGCTCTGGAAGCCGGCACCATCCTGTCCGGCCTGATCAGCGGCAAGGTCAAGGGCGGCCTGACCGTCATGGTCAACGGCATCCGCGCCTTCCTGCCGGGTTCCCTGGTCGACGTGCGTCCGGTGAAAGACACCACCCCGTACGAAAACAAGCAGATCGAGTTCAAGGTTATCAAGCTGGATCGCAAGCGCAACAACGTCGTGGTTTCCCGCCGCTCGGTGCTGGAAGAAACCCTGGGCGAAGAGCGCAAGGCACTGCTGGAAACCCTGAAAGAGGGCGCAGTCATCAAGGGTATCGTCAAGAACATCACCGACTACGGTGCGTTCGTTGACCTGGGCGGTATCGATGGCCTGCTGCACATCACCGACCTGGCATGGCGCCGCGTGAAGCACCCGTCCGAAGTTCTGGCCGTGGGCGACGAAGTCGAAGCCAAGGTACTGAAGTTCGACCAAGAGAAGAACCGCGTATCGCTGGGTCTGAAGCAACTGGGCGAAGATCCGTGGGTGGGCCTGTCCCGCCGCTACCCGTCCGGCACCCGTCTGTTCGGCAAGGTGACCAACCTGACCGACTACGGCGCGTTCGTGGAAATCGAACAAGGCATCGAAGGCCTGGTGCACGTGTCCGAAATGGACTGGACCAACAAGAACGTACACCCGTCCAAGGTGGTTCAGGTTGGCGACGAAGTGGAAGTCATGATCCTGGAAATCGACGAAGACCGTCGTCGTATCTCCCTGGGCATGAAGCAGTGCCTGGCCAACCCGTGGAACGAGTTTGCCGACAACTTCCACAAGGGCGACAAGCTGAAGGGCGCGATCAAGTCCATCACCGACTTCGGCGTGTTCGTTGGTCTGCCGGGCGGCATCGACGGCCTGGTTCACCTGTCCGACCTGTCTTGGAACGAAGCCGGCGAAGAAGCCGTCCGCAAGTTCAAGAAGGGTGACGAGGTTGAAGCCGTTGTTCTGTCCATCGACGTGGAAAAAGAACGCATCTCCCTGGGCATCAAGCAACTGGAAGGCGATCCGTTCAACAACTACGTTGCGATGAACGACAAGGGCGCCCTGGTCAAGGGCGTGGTCAAGTCCGTTGACGCCAAGGGCGCGGTTGTCGCTCTGGACGCCGATGTTGAAGGCTACCTGCGCGCTTCCGAACTGTCCCGTGACCGCGTGGAAGACGCTCGCTCCGTCCTGAAGGATGGCGATGCCGTTGAAGCCGTGATCGTCGCAGTGGACCGCAAGTCCCGCAATATCAGCCTGTCGATCAAGGCCAAGGATGCTCAGGACGACAACGCTGCTCTGAAGAGCCTGTCCGTTGACAGCGCTTCCGCCGGTACCACCAATCTGGGTGCCCTGCTGAAGGCTAAGCTGTCCGGTTCCAACGAGTAATCGCGTCATGACCAAATCTGAGCTGATCGCGCGGCTGTCGGAGCGACTGGCCGAGCGCAATTCTCAGTTGGTCTACAAAGATGCTGAGTTGGCCGTCAAGACCATTTTGGACGCGATGGCCAACAACCTGGCTCAGGGAAGCCGGATCGAAATCCGCGGCTTCGGTAGTTTTGATTTGAACTACCGTCCGCCGCGCGTCGGCCGCAACCCGAAGTCGGGCACCAGCGTCTCGGTTCCTGAGAAATACGTGCCTCATTTCAAGGCCGGCAAGGAATTGCGAGAGCGAGTGGACCTGTCCCTCGCCGAACAGGCTCCGGTCTGATCGCAGTTTCCGCGCAGCTTGATTGTCGAAAGCGCCGCTTGATGCGGCGCTTTTTTCGTTTTTGCCGCGTGTCGCGGCTTGGGTTGTCGCCGGCTATCGTTTAAAATTGCACTCCGGCAAACTCACCGAGCGAACTCATGCGATATTTGTTGCGTATCGTCGAACTGGCCCTGCTGCTGTTATTGATCGCGGTTTCCGTGCAGAACAGCCATTCGGTCGAATTCAAGCTGTTCTTCGGCCAGTCCTGGTCGGCGCCGTTCATCGTATTCCTGCTGCTGTTTTTCGTGGTGGGCGCCGTGGTCGGCCTGTTGGCCACGTTCAGTTTCTATCTGAAGACCCGCCGTGAGCTGTCGCAGCTGAAGAAAGAGTTGCGCAACCGTCCGCCCGCCAGCAAGGTGCTCAACGATCCCAGCGACGCCATCGCCGATTGATGTCTTTCCCCCGGGCCGCGTCCGCGGCCTGTCTTACCGTCCCGAAAGGATTGCAGTTGGAACTCGATTTGTGGTGGCTGTTGCTGTTTCCGGCCTTTTTCGGCCTGGGTTGGTTCGCGGCCCGGGTGGATATGCGCACGGTGCTGAAACAGGCGAAGTCGGTGCCGAGCTCGTATTACCGCGGCCTGGACGCGCTGGTCGACGACAAGACCGACGTCGCGGCGCAGGCGCTGGCCGAAGTGGCGCGCCAGCAAGGCGCGGCGCTGGAGTTGCAGCATGTGCTGGGCAAGCTGTACCGCCGGCGCGGCGAGAACGACCGCGCCATCCGCTTGCACCAGCAGATGCTGGATTCGTCCGACCTGCCGGGCGAACACCGGGATCTGGTCCGCAACGAGTTGGCGCAGGATTTCCGCAAGGCCGGTCTGGTCGATCGCGCCGAGGAAATCCTGCTGAAGCTGCTGAACAGCAATATGGCGTTGGCGGCGCGCCGTCAGCTGCTGGACATCTATCAGCAGGACCGCGATTGGCAGAAGGCTATCGAAACCGCCAGGGAGCTGCGCAGCGACGCGCACTCGTTCCAGCACGAGGTTGCGCAGTTCTATTGTGAACTTGCGCAGGGCGAATTGTACAAATCAGATCATTCCCAGGCGCGGCAATATGTGGCCGAAGCCATCGCGGCCAACCGCAAGTGCGTGCGCGCCAGCCTGATTCTCGGCGACATCGAGTTCGCCGAAGGCGCTTTCGATGCGGCGATCGCCGCCTGGCAAAGCATAGAGAAACAGAATTACGAATACCTGGCGATGGCCGCGGAGCGGCTGTTCGACGCTTACGAGAGGCAGGGCAGGCCGCTGGAGGGCATCGCGCTGCTGCGCGGCTACCAGCGCACCTTCCCGCAACTGGAGTTGACCGATCTTCTGTACCAGAAGATCGCTACCTATGAAGGCGAGGCCAGGGCGCTGGAAGGCGTCCGCGAGGCGGTGTACGCGCGCCCGAGCCTGGCCGGCGTGTACCGGATGATAGAGGCGCAGATGGACGAGCTGTCCCCGGAGGGCCGCATGGACGCCGAAGTGGCGCGGGCGCTGATCCTCAAGCACTCGCAGCGTCTGAGCGTGCATCGGTGCAAGTGCTGCAATTTCCGTTCGCGCGCCTTTTTCTGGCACTGCCCGGCCTGCGGCGAGTGGGAAAGCTTCACCGCCAACCGCTCGGAAGCCTGATCCTGTTTGAATACCGCGCGAGCCGAGGGGCCGCGCGTTAATAATGAGAATGATGGAGCATCAATGAATCCTCTGATTGCAAGCGGTGACGCGCCGGTGGTTTCGCCGGTGGTGGTGGCGCTGGACTTCGCCGACGCCGCCGGCGCGCTGGCCTTCGCCAGCCGGCTGGATCCGTCGGAGTGCCGCCTGAAGGTGGGCAAGGAGCTGTTTACCGCCAGCGGGCGCAGCCTGGTGGAGTCGCTGGTCGCGCGCGGTTTCCAGGTTTTCCTGGACATGAAGTTCCACGATATTCCCAATACCGTGGCCCAGGCCTGCAAGGCCGCGGCCGAGGCCGGCGTGTGGATGGTCAATGTGCACGCGTCCGGCGGCCGCCGGATGATGGAGGCCGCGCGCGAGGCGCTGGCCGGCTATAGCCAGCGTCCGCTGCTGATCGCGGTGACGGTGCTGACCAGCATGGAGTCGTCGGATCTGGCCGAGATCGGCATCGACGTCTCGCCGCAGCAGCATGTGTTGCGGCTGGCCACGCTGACCCGCGATTGCGGACTGGACGGCGTGGTGTGCTCGGCGCAGGAAGCCGTGATGTTGAAGCGGGAGCTCGGCGGGGACTTCCAGCTGGTGACGCCGGGCATACGCCTGGTGGACGGCGCCACCGACGATCAGCGCCGCGTGATGACGCCGCTGGCCGCGCTGGAGGCCGGCTCCGACTATCTGGTGATCGGTCGCGCGATCACCGGCGCCGCCGACCCGCTGGCCACGCTGCGCGCCATCAACCAGGACATCGTCCGTTTCCGGGCGGGGCAGGCATGAAAGTCACCGTGATTGGTTCCGGCTACGTCGGTCTGGTGACCGGCACCTGCCTGGCGGAGACCGGCTACCACGTCTGCTGCCTGGACGTGGACCCGCGCAAGATCGAAATCCTGCAGAACGGCGGCATCCCCATTTTCGAGCCGGGCCTGGAGGACATGGTCAAGCGCAATGTCGCCGCCGGCCGCTTGCACTTCACCACCGATGTGGCCGAATCGGTCGCCTTCGGCGAAGTCCAGTTCATCGCGGTGGGCACGCCGCCGGACGAGGACGGCTCGGCTGATCTGCAATACGTGCTGGCCGCCGCGCGCAATATCGCGCGCCACATGACGGACTACCGCGTGGTGGTCGACAAGTCCACGGTTCCGGTCGGCACCGCCGACAAGGTGCGCGCCGCGATCGAGGACGAACTGGCCTTGCGCGGCGCCGACATCCCGTTCAGCGTGGTGTCGAATCCGGAGTTTTTGAAGGAAGGTGCGGCGATAGACGACTTCATGCGGCCGGACCGCGTGGTGATAGGCGTCGACGACGAGCGCGGCGCCGACATCATGCGCCGCTTGTACAAGCCGTTCCAGCGCAACCACGAGCGCGTGCTGCTGATGGACGTGCGTTCGGCCGAATTGACCAAGTACGCCGCCAACGCGATGCTGGCCACCCGCATCTCCTTCATGAACGAGCTGGCCAATCTGGCCGAGACCATGGGCGCCGATATCGAGCAGGTGCGGCTGGGCATCGGTTCCGATCCGCGCATCGGCTACCATTTCCTGTACCCGGGCGTCGGCTACGGCGGTTCCTGCTTCCCCAAGGACGTCAAGGCGCTGGTGCAGACCGCCAAGGAAAACGGCCACACGCTGCGGGTGCTCGCCGCGGTGGAGGAGGCCAACGACGCGCAGAAGCTGCGCCTGGTCGAAAAAGTGACGGCGCGCTTCGGCGAAGACCTGTCCGGCCGCCGCTTCGCGATGTGGGGCCTGGCGTTCAAGCCGAATACCGACGATATGCGCGAGGCGCCGAGCCGGGTGCTGGTGGACGAGCTGTCGCGCCGCGGCGCTGAAATCGTCGCCTACGATCCGGTGGCGGTGCGCGAGGCGCGGCGGGTGATGGGCGACAATGCCCGGCTTTCCTTCGCCGACGACATGATGGCGGCGCTGGACGGCGCCGACGCCTTGCTGATCGTCACCGAATGGAAGATGTTCCGCGCGCCGGATTTCGATCTTATCCGCAGCAGCCTGAAACAGCCGCTGATCATAGACGGGCGCAATATGTACGACCCGATCTGGCTGCGCGAGCAGGGTTTTGATTATTTGGCCATTGGCCGCTAGAGGACTGTGTTATGAGTTTGATGCAAGATCTTGGGCTGGAAAGCGCGAGCTTGGCGGGCGATCTGTCGAAAGCCCGGGTGTTGGTGGTAGGCGACGTGATGCTGGACCGCTACTGGTTCGGCGACGTCTCCCGCATCTCGCCGGAAGCGCCTGTGCCGGTAGCCCGGATCAGCCGCTGCGAGGAGCGGGCAGGCGGCGCCGCCAATGTGGCGCGCAATATCGCCGGCCTCGGCGGCAAGGCCACCATCCTGTCGGTGGTGGGGTGCGACGAGGCGGCCGACGCGTTGGAGCGCCTGCTGGTGGACGATGGCATCGCCACCTCGTTCAAGCGCGACGCCAATATCGCCACCACGGTCAAGCTGCGGGTGGTGGCGCGTCAGCAGCAACTGATACGTCTCGATTTCGAGGACGCGCCCAGCCGCGAGATTTTGACCGACAAGCTGCAGGAGTTCGCCGCGGTGGTCGCCGAGCATGATGTGGTGATCCTGTCCGACTACGGCAAGGGCGGGCTGACCCATGTGGCGGAAATGATCGACATGGCGCGCGCGGCCGGCAAGCCGGTGCTGATCGACCCGAAGGGCGACGATTACAGCAAGTATGCCGGCGCCACGCTGTTGACGCCGAACCGCAGCGAGTTCCGTCAAGTGGCGGGCAGCTGGCAGGGCGAGCAGGCTTTGACGGACAAGGCCCAGGCCTTGCGCGCGGAATTGAATCTCGATGCGCTGCTGGTGACCCGCAGCGAGGAGGGCATGACCTTGTTCCGCGCCGACGGCGCGTTGCATCAGGCGACTTTCGCGCGCGAGGTCTACGATGTGTCCGGCGCCGGCGATACCGTGATCGGCACCCTGGGCCTGGCGATGGCGGCTGGTCTGGCGTTGCCGGAGGCGATGAGCCTGGCCAACGCCGCGGCCGGCGTGGTGGTGGGCAAGCTGGGCACCGCGGTCTGCACGCAGCGCGAGTTGTTCGCTTTGTAAAGAGGCGTCCGGCATGCCGGACGCGTTCAGTTGTCGAGGAGCGGCGATGTCGATTTTGAGCGCGAATCCGGCGCGGGAGGTTCTGGCGTTCTGGTTTGGCGGCGTGGACGCCGCCAGGCTCGGCACGCCGCGCGAGATCTGGTTCCGTCGCGACGATGCGTTCGACGCCGCCATCCGACAGCGCTTTCTGCCGCTTTGGTCGCGACTGGAGCGGGAAGAGTGGTCCATCGACGCCGGTGATGCCGGCGAGGCGCTGGCCTGGCTGATCGTGGCCGACCAGTTTTCGCGCAATCTGTTTCGCGGCGAGGCGATGGCGTTTGCCTGCGACGAAAAGGCGCGCGTCGGCGCGACGCTGGCGCTGGAGCATGGACTGGATCAGCTATTGCCGCCTGTGGCCAGGATATTCGTCTATCTGCCGTTCGAGCATAGCGAGGACCAGGACGACCAGCGGCGTTCGGTCCAGCTGTTTTCCGCGCTGGACGCCGTTTTGCCCGGCTCCAGCTATCTTGATTACGCCAGGCGGCATCAGCAGGTGATCGCCGAATTCGGCCGTTTCCCGCACCGCAACGCGGCGCTGGGCCGAACCAGCACCGCCGCCGAGCTCGCTTATCTGGCCACGCCGGGCGCGGGTTTTTGAACAACTTAAATTGCCGGGCGTCGAAAGCCCGTCACAGAGCAAGGATCAACACATGACTATCGTCGTCACCGGCGCCGCCGGCTTCATCGGTTCCAACCTGGTCAAGGGTCTTAACCAGCGCGGCATCACCGACATCATCGCCGTCGACAATCTCAGCAGCGGCGACAAATTCCACAATCTGGTCGATTGCGAGATATCGCACTATCTGGACAAGCATGAGTTTCTGCACCTGCTGCTGGACGGGGAGTACGAGGGCGAGCTGTCCGCCATCCTGCACCAGGGCGCGTGCTCGGACACGATGAACCACGACGGCAAGTACATGATGGACAACAACTATCAGTACACGCTGGCCTTGTTCGACTACTGTCAGCATCAGGAAATCCAGTTCCTGTTCGCCTCCAGCGCCGCCACTTACGGCAAGGGCACGGTGTTCAAGGAAGAGCGCCAGTACGAGGGTCCGTTGAATGTCTACGGCTATTCCAAGTTCCTGTTCGACCAGGTGCTGCGCCAGCGGATGAAGGAAGGCCTGACCGCGCAGGCGGCCGGTTTCCGCTATTTCAACGTCTATGGTCCGCGCGAGCAGCACAAGGGCCGGATGGCGTCGGTGGCCTTCCACCATTTCAACCAGTATCGCGAGCATGGCAAGGTCAAGCTGTTCGGCGGCTGGGACGGTTGGGGCGACGGCATGCAGAGCCGCGATTTCGTCTCGGTGGAGGACGTGGTCAAGGTCAATCTGCATTTCCTCGACAATCCGGGCAAGAGCGGCATCTACAATCTGGGCAGCGGCCGTTCGCAGCCGTTCAACGACGTCGCGCAAGCCACCGTCAACGCCTGCCGCCGCCATGAGGGCAAGCCGGCGCTGACGCTGGACGAGATGGTGCAGCAGGGCATCGTCGAATACGTTCCGTTCCCGGACGCCTTGAAGGGCAAGTACCAGAGCTTTACCCAGGCCGACATCGGCAAGCTGCGCGAGGCTGGTTACGAGACCGCGATGCTGTCGGTCGACGAGGGCGTCAATCGTTATGTCGATTGGATGATCGGCCGCTGAGTCCAGCCGGATTCGCGGAAAAACAGGCCGCGCCATCGATAGATGGCGCGGTTTTTTTTTCAGGCCTCGGATTGCCGCAGCCGGGTCCGGGCGTCGCGTTCGTCCTGCCGGCCTTGGGCCCGCAGCGTGTCGGCGACGAAGTCGATATGCTGCTCGGCGGCCTGCCGGGCGGCGTCGGGCTGGCGATCGCGGATCGCCTGCCAGATCGCCAGATGCTGGCCGCGCAAGGCCTCGGCGACTTCGCCGGCGGCGAACAGCTTGGCGACATTGTCGTGGATGTGGCGGCGCAGCACCGTCAGCAGGCTGGCGGACAGTTGGACGAAGAGCGCATTGTGCGAGGCTTCGGCCACCGTCCGGTGGAATTCGGCGTCGGACTGCGCCTGCGCGGCCAGATCGCCGCCGCGGTAGGCCTGCTGCAAGCGTTCGATGCAGCGTTGCAGCTGCTGCAGGTCCGCCGCGGTGGCGCGGCTGGCGGCGTGGTGGGCCGCCGCGCCTTCCAGCACGCGGCGGAATTCCAGCAGATCGCCATGCAGCGCCTGGTGCTGGCGCAATAGCGTCTCCCATGGGTCGGAGAAGGAGGCTTCCAGCCTGTCGGTGACCCAGGTGCCGCCGCCCTGGCGGCTGGCGAGCAGGCCGCGCGAAGCCAGTTGCTGGATCGCCTCGCGCAGCGACGGCCGCGACACGCCCAATTCTTCGGCCAGGCGCCGTTCGGGCGGCAGGCGGTCGCCCGGCTTCAATACGCCGTCCAGGATGCGTTTTTCCAGCTGCTGCACGATGACATCGGACAGTTTGGGCAGGGCGACTTTGGGGTAGGCCATCTGGGGTGTCGGCAATGGGCGCATGGGTCTGACCGGATGGCCAAGCATAGCAGAATGCGCGGGCGGCGATCATCGAGTAGCCAAGGCTCGCCGATTTGGGATATTTGCTATAAAGACGTACTGTCCTTTGCCCGGAGCACCGTGATGTCGGACCTGCTGAAGAAGATCGATGCCCGCACCAAGCTGGCCGGCACCAACAAGCTGGAAATCCTGCTGTTCTCGCTGGGCAACGACCAGCGCACCGGCCGCAAGGAGGTATTCGGCATCAATGTGTTCAAGGTGCGCGAGGTGATGCGCACGCCGGAAATCACCACGGCGCCGGAAATGCCGGCCTCGGTCGAGGGCATGGTCAGCTTGCGCGGCGCGCTGGTGCCGGTGATCGATCTGGGAAAATATACCGGCATCGTGACCAGCAACCGGCCCGAGATCATGATCGTCACCGAATACAACGGCCATACCCAGGGCTTTCTGGTGGAGGCGGTGGACACGATTCTGCGGCTGGACTGGTCGGCGATGCGGGTGCCCCCCGACATGATCACCAATCGGATGGCGGGCCTGGTCACCGCGGTCACCGAGCTCGACAACGGCACGCTGGTGATGATGATGGACGTCGAGAAGGTGCTGGCCGAAACCTGCCTGGCGGACGAGGTCCAGAACTATATCTCGATCGAGCCGGTGAAAGAGGATCGCCACATCTTCTTCGCCGACGACAGCGCGGTGGCGCGCAAGCAGATCGAACGCACGCTGGAGGCGATGCATATCCGTTATTCGTCGGAAATGAACGGCATGCGCGGTTGGGAAACGCTGCAGAAGATGGCGCAGCAGGCGGAGGCGGCCGGACGCAAGCTTTCCGAAGACCTGCATCTGATCCTGACCGATGTGGAGATGCCGGAGATGGACGGTTACATGCTGACCAAGATGATCAAGGACGACGCGCGTTTCGCCGGCATCCCGGTTTTGATGCACTCGTCGCTGTCCGGCATGGCCAACAAGAAACTGGGCGAGTCGGTGGGCGTCGACGCCTATGTGTCCAAGGACGAGCCGCAGAAGCTGGCCAGCAAGCTCAGGGAGATGCTGTTCGCCGAGTAGAGAGGTCGGTCCGCTGTCGCAAAAGACTTTGAACAGGCTTCAAGGGGATGAGATGCACGAACTCGGTCTGACGCGTCTGTATCTGTTGCGCGCGATGTATCTGTTCATCGCGGTGGGTCTGGGCATCAATTTCTGGCCCGGCCTGATCTACCCGCCGCCGACGGCGTCCGGACCGGGCACGGTGGTGCAGGCGCTGCTGGGGACGCTGGCCTTGCTGGCCGCGCTGGGCGTGCGCTACCCGGTGCGTCTGTTGCCGCTATTGATTTTCGAGCTGATCTGGAAGCTGGTCTGGGTGATCGCTTACGGTTGGCCCGCATGGCGCGCCGGACATATGGACGCCTATGCCTCCGGCACCTTGTTCGCCTGCATGATAGGCATCGTGCTCGTGCCGTTGGCGCTGCCCTGGCGCTATGTCTGCCGGACTTTCGCGCTTGAGCGCGGCGACCGCTGGTTGCGGTCGAGCGACGCCTCGCAGACTGGAGAGCGTCCGGTGGTGTCGCCCGGACGCAATGGGTGAGGCTGTCGGACGCGGCTGGCAAGGCCCTGCGGCAGGCCGGCAACGATGGCCGCTGGAAGCGGCGCCGTCCGGCTGAGCGCCATCCGGACAGCTCGACGTCATATTGACGAGCGCAAGTCATTGGCTCTACAGTGGTTTTCATGATGTTAATTGGTCTGACCAATTTTCAGGAAAACCATGACAAGGCCTACCGATGTTTATTTGTTCGGCACCTGCCTGCTTGATCTGTTCCTGCCCGAGGCCGGTCTCGACGCCATCGCGCTGCTGGAACGGCTGGGCATGCGGGTGCATTATCCCCAGGCCCAGAGTTGCTGCGGCCAGCCGGCTTACACCAGCGGTCATCCCGGGCAGGCCCTGGCGGTGGCGCGCGCGCAGCTGGCCTGTTTCCCCGAGGACTGGCCCATCGTGGTGCCGTCCGGTTCCTGCGGCGGCATGATCAAGCACCATTGGCCGCGGCTGTTCGCCGGAGAGGCGGACGAGGCGGCGGCCCGCGCTGTCGCGGCGCGGGTGGCGGAGCTTTCCGATTTCCTGCTGAACCGTCTCGACTGGCGGCCCGACGATGTGGGTCCGCCGGTGACGGTGGCGGTCCATACCTCCTGTTCGGCGCGGCGCGAGATGGATGTCCACCAGTCCTGTTGGACCTTGCTGGACCGGCTGCGTAACGTCGAGCGGGTGGTCCACGATCACGAGTCCGAGTGCTGCGGCTTCGGCGGCACGTTTTCGATCAAGCATCCCGACATCGCCGGCGCGATGGTCACGGACAAGGCGCGCTCGTTGCGGGACAGCGGCGCGGTGGCGTTCGTCACCGCCGACGCCGGCTGCCTGCTGAACATTAACGGCAAGCTGGGGCAGTGCGGCGACGCCTTCCATGGCCGCCATCTGGCCAGTTTCCTGCTGGAGAGAACCGGGGGGCGGCGATGAGCGCGCGCGACGCCATTCTGGCCAAGCTGAGCGCCGCGCCGCGCCAGGCGCTTGTCCGGCCGGATCTGGCCGGCCATTTCCAGCGCTTCGCCGACCGCGACGGCGAGATCGCCCGGCTGCGCCGCTGGGCGGCGGCGATGCGCGCGGCGAAGACCGAGATCCTGTGGACGCGCGAGGCGGATTGGGACGCGGCGCTGGCCGGCTGGCTGGCCGCGCATCCGCAACCGTCCTTGCTGCTGCCGGACGCGCCGCCTGGCCGCAGGCTGGCGCGTCGCCTGGAGGGCGCTGAGAACGCGCCGCGCCTCGTCTGCTTCGACCGCGAACTGGATGGCTGGAAGGCCGAGCTGTTCGACATCGCCGCCGGTTTCACCACCGTCCGCTGCGGCATCGCCGCCACCGGCACGCTGGTGTTGTGGCCGGACGAGGCCCAGCCGCGCACGATGAGTCTAGTGCCGCCCTTGCACATCGCCCTGTTCGACGCCGCCGCGCTGTACCCGGATTTTTATTCGGCGATGCGGGGCGAGCGCTGGGCCGACGGCATGCCCACCAACGCCTTGCTGATCTCCGGCCCGTCCAAGACCGCCGACATCCAGCAGACGCTGGCCTACGGCGCGCACGGGCCGCGCGAGCTGCTGGTGGTGGCGCTGCTCCCGCCGCATGTCGACATGGCCGAGCTGGAAGGGGAGGCGCGATGAGGGCGCAGACCGTCACCATCCACCGGTCCCGCGCGTTCAAGGACAATGCCCGCGCCGCGCTGGCCGACGACAAGCTGCGGGCCAGTCTGCGCGGCGCGATGGATTTCCTGATGGACAAGCGTCTGGCCGCCTTTCCGGACGAGGAGGAGCTCGCGGCGCTGCGCGCGCTGGGCGAAGGCATACGCCGGCGCTGCCTGTCCAGGTTGCCGGAGCTGCTGGAGCAGCTGGAGCAGCAGCTCGCCGCCAACGGCGTCCGGGTGCATTGGGCCGAGACGCCGGCCGACGCCAACCGCATCATCCACGACATCGTCGAAGCCCGGCGCGGCAAACTGGTGGTGAAGGGCAAGTCCATGGTCAGCGAGGAGATCGAGCTGAACCACTACCTGGAAGCACGCGGCGTCGAGGCGGTGGAGAGCGATATGGGCGAATACATCGTTCAGCTTGCCGGCGAGAAGCCCACCCATATCATCATGCCGGCCATCCACAAGACCAAGCAGGACATCGCCCTGCTGTTCCATGAGCGGTTGCCGGACACGCCGTACACCGAGGACGTGGACGAGCTGATCCAGATCGGCCGCCGCGTGCTGCGGCGAAAGTATCTGGACGCCGACGTCGGCTTGTCCGGCGTCAACTTCGCCGTCGCCGAGACCGGCACGCTGTGCCTGGTGGAAAACGAGGGCAACGGCCGCATGTGCACCACGGTGCCGGATGTGCACGTCGCCGTCACCGGCATCGAGAAGGTGGTGGAGAAGCTGGAGGACGTGGTCCCGCTGTACAGCCTGCTGACCCGCTCCGCGATAGGCCAGCTCATCACCACCTACTTCAACATGATCAGCGGGCCGCGAAAGCCCGGCGAGAAGGACGGTCCGCGCGAGGTGCACCTGGTGCTGCTGGACAACGGCCGCAGCCAGGCCTACGCCGACGAGCAGTTGCGCAAGACCTTGCAATGCATACGCTGCGGCGCCTGCATGAACCACTGCCCGGTCTATACCCGCATCGGCGGCCACGCCTACGGCACCACCTATCCGGGGCCGATAGGCGAGATCATCTCGCCGCATCTGCTGGGCCTGGCCGACACGCGCGATCTGCCGACGGCGTCCAGCCTGTGCGGCGCCTGCGCCGAGGTGTGCCCGGTGCGCATTCCGATTCCGGAGATGCTGATGCGGCTGCGCGAGGAGAGCCAGCGGCCGGCCGGCGAGCCGGTGGCGCATCCGCTCGCCGGCCAGGGCGCGGCGGCCAGCGCGGCGGAACGCGCCGCGTGGACGGGCTGGCGCCTGGTCAACGCCTCGCCGGCGCTGTACCGCTTGTTCGGCTGGACGGCGACGCGGCTGCGCAGGCTGACGCCGGCGAAGCAGCCGGGTTGGACGCAGAACCATCTGCCGCTGACGCCGGCGCCGAAGACGCTGCACGAGCTGGTGCGCGAGCGCGAGGCTGAAAAGGGGAGGCCGGCATGACGCCCGCCCACGCCGCCTTCCTCGACGATCTGCGCCGGGCGATGCCGGCATCGCGCATTTTCACCGACCCGCTGTCGACGCTGGCCTACGGCACCGACGCCAGTTGCTACCGCCTGCAACCGCAGATCGTCGCCCGGGTAGACAGCGAGACCGAGGTGGGCGATCTGCTGCGGCTGGCCCGGCGGCACCGCGTCGCCGTCACTTTCCGCGCGGCCGGCACCAGCCTGTCGGGCCAGGCGGTGTCGGACTCGGTGCTGGCGCTGCTCGGCGACGGCTTCAACCGGGGCGAGGTGCTGGACGGCGGCGCGCGCATCCGGCTGGGGCCCGGCATGATAGGCGCGCACGCCAATGCGATGCTGGCGCCGTACGGACGCAAGCTCGGACCCGATCCGGCGTCGATAGACACCGCCAAGATAGGCGGCATCGCCGCCAACAACTCCAGCGGCATGTGCTGCGGCACCCGCGACAACAGCTATCACACAATGCAGGCGATACGGCTGATGCTGGTCGACGGCACGGTGCTGGACAGCGCCGATCCGGCCAGCGTGGCGGCGTTTCGCCACTCGCACGCCGGCCTGCTGGGCGCGCTGGCGCAACTGTCGGGCGAGCTGGCCGGCGACGTCGAGCTGGCCGCCAGGGTCAGGCGCAAGTACCGCTTGAAGAACACCACCGGCTACGGCATCAACGCCTTGCTGGATTTCGCCGATCCGCTGGAGATGCTGACTCATCTGCTGATCGGCTCCGAGGGCACGCTGGGCTTCATCGCCGAAATCACCTTCCACGCGGTGGTCGAGCATCCGCACAAGGCGTCGGCGCTGGTTTGCTTCGACGATCTGCGGCACTGCTGCCGCGCGGTGTCGGCGCTGGGCGAGGCGAGGGCGCGCCACGGCGTGTCGGCGGTGGAGCTGATAGACAGCCGCAGCCTGCGCGCGGTGCAGGGCAAGCCGGAACTGCCGGACTTCCTGCGCCGGCCGGTGGGGCCGAACAGCGCCTGTCTGCTGATCGAGCTGCGCGCCGGCGGCGCGGCGCAGCTGGACGAGCATGTCGAGGCGATATCGGGCCTGTTGGCCGGCTTCGAGCCGCAGCTGTCCAGCGGCTTCAGCCGCGACGCGGGCGTGTGCGCCGGCTATTGGGCGCTGCGCAAGGGCCTGTTCCCGGCGGTGGGCGCCGCGCGGCGGACCGGGACGACGGTGGTCATCGAGGACGTGGCCTTCCCGGTCCCGCGGCTGGCCGACGGCGTCGCCGGGCTGACCGCGCTGTTCGATCGGCATGGCTACGACGAGGCGCTGCTGTTCGGCCACGCGCTGGACGGCAATCTGCACTTCGTGTTCGCGCCCGGCTTCGACAGTCCGGCCGAGGTGGCGCGTTACGCCGCCTTCATGCAGGACGTCAGCGACCTGGTGGCCGGCGAGTACGACGGCTCGCTGAAGGCCGAGCACGGCACCGGCCGCAATGTCGCGCCCTTCGTCCGCCAGGAGTGGGGCGACGCGGCGTGGAACATCATGCGCCGCATCAAGGCGCTGTTCGATCCGGACGGCCTGCTGAACCCCGACGTCATCATCACCGACAACGACAGGCTGCACCTGGAGAACCTGAAGCTCATGCCGGCCGCCGACGACATCGTCGACCGCTGCACCGAGTGCGGCTTCTGCGAGTCGGCCTGTCCGTCGCACGGCCTGACGCTGAGCCCGCGCCAGCGCATCGCGGTCTGGCGCCGCATCCGCCAGCTGGAGCGGGACGGCGGCGGCGAGGCGGAGCTGGCGGCGCTGCAATCCGGCTACCGCTACCGCGCGATAGCCACCTGCGCCGCCACCGGCATGTGCGCGACGCGTTGCCCGGTCGGCGTCGATACCGGCCAGCTGATGCAGCGGCTGCGGGGGCCATCCCGGCATCCCGGCCTGGCCCGCTTCGCCGCCCGGCATATGGCGTCGATGACGGCGGCGGTCCGGACCGGTTTGAGGCTGGCGCATCTGGCCGGCGGGCGCGGGACCATCCCGCTGATCCCGGTCGCCTTGCCCCGCGCCGCCGCGCCGTTGCCGGCGCCGGGCGGCGACGGCGAGCCGGTGGTGTTGCTGGTCAGCTGCGTCAACCGCGCGCTGGCCGATGGCGACGACGGACAGTCCTCGGCGTTCCACACGGTCAATCTGCTGCGCCGAGCCGGTTTCGCCCCGGTTTATCCTCCGGGCCACGACGGTCTGTGCTGCGGCCAGCCGTTCGCCTCGGCCAATGCCGCCGAGGCGCTGGCCGTCAGCGGGCGCGCGCTGAACGCCGCGCTGTTGCGGGCCAGCGACGACGGCCGTCATCCGGTCTATCTGGACAATGGCCCGTGCGCGGCGCGGGTCCTGCAGGCGCAGCGCGACGGCCTGCTCGACGCCCGGCTTCAGCTGGGCGAGGCCGCCGGCTTTCTCGCCGAACGTGTCCTGCCCAGGCTGACGATACGGCGGCGGCGGCCGGAATTGGCGCTGCACATCCCCTGCAGCGTCACCGCTATCGGCGCGGCCGGCCATCTGCGGCGGCTGGCCGCCAGCTGCTGCGAGCGGCTGACGGTGCCGGACATCGCCTGCTGCGGCTTTGCCGGCGTCAAAGGCTTCACGGCGCCGGAATTGAACGCGCATAGCCTGAGGCGGCTGGCGCCGGCCTTGCCGGCGGCCTGCCGGCACGGCGTGTCGATGAGCCGCAGCTGCCAGATCGGCCTGAGCGAGCACGGCGGCATCGCCTACCGCGGCATCGAGGCGTTGCTGGACGCCTGCAGCGGCGAGGAGTCGGAATCGTCTGCTTACCGATGGTTATTAGATTAGACAGAACGATTTCGTATCTGCTGATAGCCAATCGTTATAATGGGGCCAGTTCTGGGAGAGCCTCTGTGTACAAATATCTGGAAGATTTCGTCGGCGGCACGCCGCTGGTCAGGCTGAAGCGTCTGCCGGCCGGCAATGGCAATGTGGTGTTGCTGAAGCTGGAGGGCAACAATCCGGCCGGCTCGGTCAAGGACAGGCCGGCGCTGTCGATGATACGGCGCGCCGAGCGGCGCGGCGACATCCGGCCCGGCGACACGCTGATCGAGCCCACCAGCGGCAACACCGGCATCGCGCTGGCGATGGCGGCGGCGATGATGGGCTACCGAATGGTGCTGATCATGCCGGAAAACTCCAGCGCCGAGCGGGTGCAGGCGATGCGCGCCTACGGCGCCGAGGTGATTCTGACGCCGGCCGCCGGTTCGATGCCGGCGGCGATAGACCTGGCGCGCAGCATGGAGGCGGCCGGCCAGGGCCGCATCCTGGACCAGTTCGCCAATCCGGACAATCCGCAGGCGCATTACGAGACCACTGGTCCGGAAATCTGGGCCGACACCGGAGGCGGCATCACCCATTTCGTCTCCAGCATGGGCACGACCGGCACCATCATGGGCACAGGCCGCTTTCTGAAGGAAAGAAATGCGGAAATCCGCGTCATCGGCGTCCATCCGGAGCCGGGCAGCCAGATCGCCGGCATCCGCAAGTGGGAAGACCCATATGTGCCGAAAATCTGCGATTTCTCGCGGATAGACGAAATCCAGCAGGTGGGCCAGCGGGAGGCCGAGGACACCGCGCGGCTGCTGGCGCGACACGAGGGCATACTGGCCGGGCCGTCGTCAGGCGGCGCGCTGGCGGTGGCCTTGCGGCTGGACGCCCAGCTGAGGGGCGCGGTCATCGTGTCCGTGGTTTGCGACCGCGGCGACCGCTATCTGTCCACCGGATTGTTCGACCAGGCTTGACGCCGTGTCGTCCGCCGCCTGCTTGGCAGCGGGCGGTTTGACGATTAGCATGGCATTTTGTTGAAAGATACGCCGATATGCTGCAACTTTATGTCGATCAGGGTTTTCTCAGTCCGTATGCGATGGCCGTCTTCGTCGCGCTGAGCGAGAAGGGGTTGCCCTTCGACGTGCGGACTCGCGACCTGGGCCACGGCGAACAGTTCGAACCGGCCTACCGCGAGCAGTCGCTGACCTCCCGCGTGCCGACGCTGCTGGACGGTGCCTTCTCGCTCAGCGAATCGTCGGCCATCATCGAATATCTGGACGAGGCCTATCCCGCCACGGTCCGCGCGTTGCCGGCGGCGCTGAAGGCCCGCGCCCGCGCCCGTCAGCTGCAGGCCTGGTTGCGCAGTGACCTGCTGGCGCTGCGCAACGAGCGCAGCACCGAGACGGTGTTCGGCCGCCAAGCGGCCGCGCCCTTGGGCGAGGCGGCGCGCGCGGCGGCGGACAAGCTGATCGCGGTGGCCGAGGCGGTGGTGCCGGCCGATGGCGGCGAGCTGTTCGGCGACTGGTGCGTGGTGGACGCCGAGCTGGCGCTGCTGCTGAAGCGCCTGACGGCGGACGAACTGCCGCCGCGGCTGGCCGCTTACGCCGAGCGGCAGTGGCGGCGGCCGTCGCTGGCCGACTGGCGCGCCAGACAGATTCGCTGAGCCGGTTTCGCCCGCTCTATACTGCGGGAAAGAAGGCAGGGGACGGGGACGATGAGTGTCAGGAGAATGGGCTTCAGATTGTGGGCCGCCCTGTTGCTGGCTTGCGCCGGCGCGCCGGCGGACGCGGCGGCGCGCGATCTGTATTTCGTCACCCAGCTGTTTCCCCCGTTCATCACCGAAGGCGCCGGCGGCAAGCTGGATGGCGCGATGATCGTCATTCTGCGCGAGGCCTGCCGGCGGGCCGACTGGAACTGCACCGTCCAGGCCATGGTATGGAAACGGGCTTTGCTGACCATCAGTCAAGGTGGCGCCGACGGCCTGGTGCTGGCGCAGGACGCGCCGGAACGGCGCGCGGTGATGGAGCTGTCCAAACCGGTGCTGGCCAGTAGCTACGGCCTGTATGCGAAAAACGGCAGCGCTCTGCGCTACCGCGGACCGAGCGATCTCGCCGGCCGGACCGTAGCGGTGTACGGCCCGTCGCTGTCGCAGGCCAATAGCGAGCGGCTGATACAGGGCGTGCCCGGCGCGAGGCTGGCGGTGGAGCCGGATCCAGAGACGGTACTGCGCAAGATGGCGGCCGGCCGTTACGGCGGCGAGGCGGTGGCGTTTTCCAACGACGACGTCGCGCGCTACTGGATGCGGCGGGACGGTCTGGCCAATCTGAACAAGCTGGCCGAGGTCAGGCAGCTGACCTATCTGTACGGCTTCACCCGCAGCCGGGTGCGGACCGGCATGCTGGAGACCTTCAACCGCGCGCTCGACGACATGTGCCGCGACGGCAGCCTGAAACGACTGGCGGCGCCGTCCGGCATACGGCTGGCATCCTGCCGCTGAGCGGGCAAAGCGGTTATCATCTGGGATTCACGCCGCGCCGCGCGAGCGGCGCTCAACGCAGCGCAGAACAAGCATAGACATGTCGCAACACACATTCTCCCCGGACGAGAACGTCCACTGCAGCCCCAAGGGCTGGTATCGGATGGCCAGCGAGAAGCCCGGCTTCATCCACGACGAGGCGCAGGCCGCGGCGATCGAGCAGCTGGACCGGCTGTGGCACGCGCTGGTGGACTTCAAGGCCAAGCGCAACCGCTTTCTCGGCCGCAGCCTGCGCAGCCCGGACGTGCCGCGCGGCCTGTACTTCTGGGGCGGCGTCGGGCGGGGCAAGAGCTTCCTGATGGACGCCTTCTACGCCTGCGTGCCGTACCGCAGGAAGCGCCGCATCCATTTCCACAATTTCATGGCGGAAACGCACCGCGAGCTGAAGAAGCTGGCCGGCGGCAAGGATCCGCTGCTGGCCTACGCCGACCAGATCGCCAAGACGACGCGGCTGCTGTGTTTCGACGAATTCCACGTTTCCGACATCGCCGACGCGATGATACTGGGCCGGCTGCTGTCGGCGCTGCTGGAGCGCGGTGTGGTCGTGGTGACCACATCGAACTACGCGCCGGACGATCTGTATCCCAACGGCCTGCAACGGCAGAATTTCCTGCCGACGATAGCGCTGATCAAGCGCGAGATGGACGTGCTGAACGTCGACGGCGGCAATGACTACCGCTTGCGCGAGCTGACGCGCGAGCCGCTGTTCATGGTGCCGGCCGACGAGGACAGCGAGCGGCGGATGGAGCAGCTGTTCCGCAAGGTCGGCACCGGCGCCGAGCTGCCGCAGAAGTCCATCGCGGTGCTGGGCCGCGAGATTCCGGTCAGGCGGCTGTCGCCGGGCGTGGCCTGGTTCGATTTCGCCGCGCTGTGCGACGGCCCGCGCGCGCAGACCGACTATCTGGAGATCGCCAGTGAATTCCACACGGTGTTCGTGTCCGGCATTCCCAGGCTTTCGTCGAAGCAGGCGTCGGTCGCGCGGCGCTTCACCTGGCTGGTCGACGTGTTCTACGACAACCGCGTCAAGCTGATCGCCTCGGCCGCCGCCGCGCCCGAGGAAATCTACACCGAGGGTCTGCAGGCCGGCGAATTCTTCCGCACCGCCAGCCGGCTGACCGAGATGCAGTCGAAGAGCTATCTGGAGCTGCCGCACCAGTCTATGGCGCAAAGCCACGACCAGCCGCCGCCGGGCGTGGTGTCGTAGCCGGCGGCGCGCTCAGTTGCGCGCCGGCTGGATGTCCAGTTCCTGGATGTGGTCGGCCGCCATGATGTCGCGCGACAGGTCCACCACGCTGATGAAGGTGCGGCGGTTGCGCGCCGAGATCATGAAGGTCCAGCGGGTGCCGACCTGGTCGGCCTGTATGCTGACGCTCTCGTCGTGCAGCAACAGGCCGAAGCGTTCCAGCCGCGCCGCCAGCTTCTCCACCGACCAGTTGTGCGTCGGATCGAGCCGGATGGTGATGAACAGGCTGACCCGGCGCGGCAGGATGTGCTCGATGCGGTTGACCACGACGACGAAGGCCATGCACAGCAAGGTCATCGCGATGGCCGCGCCGTAGAAGCCGACGCCGACCAGGATGCCGATCACCGACGACATCCACACCGAGGCGGCCGAGGTCAGGCCGCTGATGCTCAAGCCCTCCTTCATGATCATGCCGGCGCCGAGAAAACCGATGCCGGTCAGCACGCCCTGCGCCACGCGGGTCATGTCGCCGTGCACCGTGTCGGGGTTGTGGCCGCCGTACCAGAAGCCGGAATAGCCGATGATGCTGATCGCCGCGGCCGAGGCCATGCAGACCAGGCCGTAGGTGCGCATGCCGGCGGCGCGGCCGTTGTACCAGCGTTCGTAACCGAGCAGGCTGCCCAGCAGCAGGCCGCCGAGCAGATTGGCGATCAGCAGCAGATTGACCTCGCACTTCGTTCCGCTCCAGTACAGCTCGGTCAGTTGCTGCCAGCTTAGATCCATGTTTTTCTCCCCGTTTTCAGTGCCTGTTCGCAGGCGCTTGCGGCGTTGTCGTCGATGCCACGATGATTGCATATCCTGCGGTTTTTCCCCAGCATGGCGTGAGCGGACGCATCGCGGCAATGAATGAACTGGTCAGTATTTCTCCATGTGAAGCAATGTAGTCTGCTTGCTACATTTTTGTGCGTGCCTCTTTCGGGAAGCGGAAAATATCTGTTATAAACTCATGCTGATTACGTTTTAGCTTGTGAATTCCAGTTTATGAACCGTGATGTAGCAAAGATACACAAGGGGATGGCATGACTCGGGTGCTGGTGGTTGGCAGTATCAATATGGATCTGGTGGTGTCCGCCAGGCGCTTGCCGCAGCTGGGCGAAACCTTGCTGGGCGATGGCTTCGCCACCTATCCGGGCGGCAAGGGAGCCAACCAGGCGGTGGCCGCCGCCCGTCTCGGCGCCGAGGTGGCCTTGCTCGGCTGCGTCGGCGACGACGTCTTCGGCCGCGATCTGCGCGCGCATCTGGCGAGCGAGGGCGTGGATATCGGCGGCGTGCTGACGGCGGCCGCGCCCACTGGCATCGCCGCCATCACCGTCAGCGGCGGCGACAACGCCATCATGGTCGTGCCCGGCGCCAACCACCAGTTGCTGCCCGAGCACCTGGACGCCGCCGAGCAGGCCTTCATCGCCGCCGACGTGGTGTTGACCCAGCTGGAGATTCCGCTGGCGACGGTGCGCCGCGCGGCCGAGCTGGCGGCGCGCCACAAGAAACCGTTATTGCTGAACCCGGCGCCGGCGGTGCCGCTGCCGGAGGAGTTGCTGGAGCGGGTGGCGCTGTTGACGCCGAACGAACACGAATTCCTGACCATGCTGGCCCAGCCGGACGCCGATTGGCGCGCGCTGCTGGCCGATCGACCCGGCAAATTGGTGATGACGCACGGCAAGCACGGCGCCTATTTCGCGTTGGCGCGCGGCCAGCTGCGCCACCAGCCGGGCATCCAGGTCGAGGCGGTGGACAGCACCGGCGCCGGCGACACCTTCAATGGCGCCTTGGCGGCCTTTCTGCCGCTGGGGCTGGAGGAGGCGGTGCGCCGCGCCAACGCGGCGGGCGCCTTGGCGGTGACCCGCCCCGGCGCCCAGGGCGGCATGCCGACGCTGGCCGAGCTGGAGGCGTTCCTGGAGCGCGGCGCATGAAGAAGCACGGCCATCTGAATCGAGACATCGCCCGCATTCTGGCCTTGATGGGCCATGGCGACAGCCTGGTGATCGCCGACTGCGGCCTGCCCATCCCGCCGGGCGTCGAATGCATAGACCTGGCGTTGCAGCTGGGCCGGCCCGGTTTCGACGAGACGCTGGACAGCATACTCGCCGACTTTCAGTGCGAGCGGGCGGTATTTGCCGTAGAATGCCAAATGCATAACGAGGCGGCGCGGGACAAGGCCGAGGCGCTGGCCCGCGCCGGCGTGGCGCTGGAGTTCGTCAGCCACGAGGAGCTGAAACGGCGCAGCCATTCGGCGCGCGCGGTGATACGCACCGGCGAGTGCACGCCTTACGCCAACGCCATCCTGCATTCCGGCGTGATTTTCTAAGGGGCCGGACATGCAAGTGACCATGCGCGGCATCGACAAGGCCTTCGGGCCGGTCAAGGTGCTGCAGAACGTCGAATTCACGCTGCGCGGCGGCGAAATCCACGCGCTGATGGGCGAGAACGGCGCCGGCAAGTCGACGCTGATGAAGATACTCAGCGGCGTGCACCGCGCCGACGCCGGCGAAGTCCTGCTGGACGGCCGCCGGCTGGACCTGCGCGACACCGCGGCGGCCGAGGCCGCCGGCATCGCCATCATCCACCAGGAACTGAATCTGATCCCGCAGTTGTCGGTGATGGAGAACCTGTTTCTCGGCCGCGAGCCGTCGCGCTTCGGCGTCATAGACTTCGCCGCGATGCGTAGCCGGACGCGGGCGCAGCTGGCGGCGCTGGGCGCCGACGGCATAGACCCGGACGCCGAGGCCGGCAGCCTGTCCATCGGCCAGCAGCAGATGGTGGAGATCGCCAAGGCGCTGGCGCTGGACGCCCGCGTGCTGATCATGGACGAGCCGACGGCGGCGCTGACCGAACGCGAGATAGACCGGCTGTTCGACCTGATGGCCGGCCTGAAGGCCGGCGGCGTCGCCATCGTCTACGTTTCGCACCGGATGGAGGAGATCTTCCGCGTCTGCGACCGGATCAGCGTCTTGCGCGACGGCTGTTTCGTCGGCGAGCGCGACGTCGCCGCCACCGACTTCGACGAAGTGGTGCGGATGATGGTCGGGCGCGAGATCGGCGAGCGCTATCCGAAGCGCCAGGCCGCGCCCGGCGCGGTCAGGCTGACAGTGGAGAACCTCTCCGACGGTGACATGATAGAAGGTATCACCTTCGACGTCCGCGCCGGCGAGGTGCTGGGCATCGCCGGGCTGATGGGCTCCGGCCGCAGCGACATCCTGAAGACGCTGTTCGGCGCGAAGCGCCGCGCGGCGGGACGCGTCGCGCTGGACGGTGAGGAATTGAAGGTGGCCGCGCCCGGCGACGCCATCGCCGCCGGCCTGGGCTTCGTGCCGGAGGACCGCAAGGGCAGGGGCCTGGTGCTGGGCATGTCGCTGCGCGAGAACGCGACGCTGGTCCATCTGGATCGCTACGCCCGGCTGGGCGTGGTGCGCGGCGCCGACGAGGCGCGCGCCGTCGACGACCTGATCGCCCAGCTGCGCATACGCACCCGCGACGCCGAGCTGGACGTCAAGTCGCTGTCCGGCGGCAATCAGCAGAAGGTGGTGTTCGCCAAATGGTTGGCGCGTCCGCCGAAGGTGCTGCTGCTGGACGAGCCGACGCGCGGCGTCGACGTCGGCGGCAAGGCCGAGATCTACCACATCGTCAACCAGCTGGCCGCCGCCGGCGCCGCCATCGTGATGGTGTCGTCCGAATTGCCGGAAGTGCTGGCGCTGAGCGACCGCATCCTGGTGTTGCACGAGGGCCGCCAGGCCGGCGTGTTCGACGCCGCCGGCTGCAGCCAGGAAACCCTGATGGCCGCCGCCACCGGCACGGCCGTTCCCACCGCATCCAGGAAGCAAGCATGACCCCGCAACAAAAAGCCAATCTGCAACGTCTCGGTCCCTTCATCGCGCTGGCGCTGGTGGTCGTCGGCCTGTCGGTGATGAGTCCGGATTTCCTGACCGTCAACAATCTGCTGAACGTGATGCGCCAGGTGTCGATCAACGCGCTGATCGCCTTCGGCATGACGCTGGTGATCCTGCTGGGCGGCATCGATCTGTCGGTCGGTTCGATATTGGCCTTGTCGTCGGTGATCGCCGCGACGCTGCTGCGCGCCGGCGCCGATCCGATGCTGGCGACGCTGGCCGGCATCGCCGCCGGCGCCGCGATGGGCCTGTTCAACGGCCTGGTGATCAGCAAGGGCAGGGTGGCGCCGTTCATCGCGACGCTGGCGACGATGACCATCCTGCGCGGCCTGGCGCTGGTGTTTTCCAACGGCAGCCCGATCACCGGTTTCGACAGCGAGCTGTTCTCGATGCTGGGCGGCGGCTATGTCGCCGGCCTGGTGCCGGTGCCGGTGGTGTCGATGCTGGTCCTGTTCGTCGCTTTCTGGTTCGTGCTGAAGAAGACGGTGTTCGGCCGTCATCTGTACGCCGCCGGCGGCAACGAGGAGGCGGCGCGGCTGTCCGGCGTCAAGGTGGACCGCATCAAGCTGTGGGTCTACTCCATTTCCGGCGCGATGTCGGCGCTGGCCGGCGTGGTGCTGACCTCGCGGCTGAACTCGGCGCAGCCGACGGCCGGCACCGGCTACGAGCTGGACGCCATCGCCGCCGTGGTGCTCGGCGGCACCAGCCTGACCGGCGGCCGCGGCTGGATCTTCGGCACCCTGGTCGGCGCGCTGCTGATCGGCGTGCTGAACAACGGCCTCAATCTCTTAGGCGTGTCCTCGTTCTACCAACAAGTGATCAAGGGCGCGGTGATTCTGCTGGCGGTGCTGCTGGACCGCCGCGGCAACAAGTGATTCCGGCGGCTTGGCCGCCCAATACAGTGCATCTGTCCATTCTTCAGGGAGTCTCAGCATGAAACGCATTCTCACCCCGCTGATGGTTGGCGTTCTGGCCCTCGGCGTGGCCGCCTGCTCCAAGCAGGGACCAGGCTCGGCCGCCGGCGACGCCAGCGCCGCGGCGGCGGACGGCAAGATCACCGTCGGCCTGGCGGTGTCCACGCTCAACAACCCGTTCTTCGTCGAATTGCGCGACGGCGCGGCGGCCGAGGCCAAGAAGCAGGGCGTCAATCTGATCACCGTCGACGCGCAGGACGATCCGGCCAAGCAACAGGCCAGCGTCGAGGACCTGATCCAGAAGAAGGTGGGCGTGATTCTGATCAATCCGACCGACTCCTCCGCCGTCGCCAATGTGGTGAAGGAAGCGACCGACAAGGGCATCAAGGTGGTGTCGCTGGATCGCAGCGTCAACGGCGCCGCGGTCAGCGCCCACATCGCGTCCGACAACACCGCCGGCGGCGTGATGGCCGGCCAGTATCTGCTGGGCAAGCTGGGCGGCAAGGGCCGCATCGTCGAGCTGGAAGGCATCGCCGGCTCCTCCGCCGCCCGCGAGCGCGGCGAGGGCTTCCACCAGGTGGTCGACAACAAGGGCGGAGTCAAGCTGCTGGCCAGGCAGCCGGCCGATTTCGACCGCGCCAAGGGGCTGGCGGTGATGGAGAACATCATCCAGGGCAACAAGGACATCCAGGGCGTGTTCGCCCACAACGACGAGATGGCGCTGGGCGCGGTCAAGGCGATCCAGGCCGCCGGATTGAAGAACGTCGTGGTGGTCGGTTTCGACGCGACGCCGGACGCGGTGGCCGCGGTGAAATCCGGCACGCTGTCCGCCACCGTGCAGCAGCAGCCGGCGCTGATCGGTGTCTATGGCGTGCAGACCGCGAAGAAGCTGGCCGAGGGGCAGAAGGTGGAGCGCTTCATCCCGGTGCCGCTGAACCTGATCAAGCAGTAAGCGATCGAGGGCGGACGGGGCCGGGGCAGCGCGTCGGCCCCGTTTTTGCCGATATCATCTATTTCGTCAGTTTCCATCGTTCGCACCGTCAATGAGCCATTTCAAACGCCTGACCATAGACGATATCGCCGAGTTGGCCGGCGTGTCGCGCACCACCGCCAGCATGGTGCTCAACGGCCATGCCGAGCGCTACCGCATCTCGTCCGCCACCGTGGAAAAAGTGCAGACCGTGGCGCGCGAGCACCATTTCCGGCCGTCGCAACAGGCGCGCAGCCTGCGCAGCCGGCGCAGCAGCAGCATAGGCCTGGTGATCCCCGATCTGACCAACTCCAGCCACGCCGCGCTGGCGCAGGCGCTGGAGAACGGCTGCCGCGCCCAGGGCTACCAGTTGTTGATGGTGACCAGCGACGAGGACGTCGAGCGCGAGAGCGCCGGTATCAGCCAGCTGGCCGCCCGCCAGGTGGACGGCATGATCGTCGTGCCGTGCAGCGCCGACGCCGAGCGCTATCTGCCGTGGACCGGCAGGCTGCCCTTGGTCTTCGCCGACCGTCACATTCCCGGCAGCGGCATTCCGGCGGCGGTGACGGCCGCCGCCGCCAGCGTCGAGGCCTTGCTGGCGCCGGTGCTGGCGTCCGGCGTCGACGAGCTGGTGTATTTCGGCGGCCAGCCGACGCTGTCGTCCGGCCGCGAGCGGCTGGCCGGCTACCGGCAGGCCCTGGCGGCGCATGGCATCGCGCCCGGCGGCGACTGGGTGGCCGAGCGCGATTTCCAGCGCGAATCCGGCTATGCGCTGATGCGCGACTGGTATCAGCGGCGAGGCCGCTACCCGCGCGCGCTGTTCACCACGGCGATCACCCTGCTGGAGGGCGTATTGTCCTTCATCCGCGAGCGGCACCGCTTGCGCGAGGCGCCGCAATACCTGCTGACCTTCGACGACCATCCCTTGCTGGACTGCCTGCCGCTGCCGATAGACGCGATCCGGCAGGACAGCGACCGCCTGGCCGAGGCCAGCCTGGAGCAGGTGATGGCGCTGCTGCGCGGCGAGGCGCTGGCCGAGCGCGACGCGCGGGTGCCGGCCAGCCTGAATCTGCGCCGCTTGTCGGTTTAGTTTCCGCTCATCGCCTTCAATCGGCCCAGACCGGTTGGTGCGTGTCCAGCGGCATCGCCGGCAGCGCCCAGCGCGCCGGCGTCGCGGACAAGCGGGCGGCGTGGCGCACGCTCAGCAGGCGGCCGAAGCCCGACTCTCCCTCTTCCAGCCACGGGTGGACTTGCTCCGGCGCGGGCAGCGCCGCGGTCGTGGCGACGCGGCCGAGGCCGCGCAGCCAGTAGCCGGCCTGGGCCAGCGATACTTCGACATGCCAGCTGCCGCCTTCTTGCTGTTGGCGGTGCAGCGCGGCGATGGCCCCGAGCGCGGCCAGGCAGCCGGCGCTGTGATCCAGTATCTGGCCCGGGAAGGCGCGCGGCGCGTCGGCGCCGAAGGCTTCGGCCTCGGCGGCGTTGAAGCCGGAGGCGGTCTGCGTCAGCGAATCGAAGCCGTGCCGGCCGGCCCAGGGGCCGGCGTTGCCGTAGGCGCTGAGCGTCACGTAGACGATGCCGGGGCGCAAACCGGCCGCGTCCTGCGGGGAGAAGCCGAGCTCGGCCAGGCCGCCGGGACGGTAGCCCTGGATGAAGACGTGGGCGCCGGCCAGCAGGCCGCGCAAGCGCGCCTTGTCCGCCTCGATGGTCAGGTCCAGCCGGGCATTGCGCTTGCCGCGGCCCATGTCGATGTCCAGCGTCGGGATGGTCGGCAGCTTGGGCGAGGTGATGTGCAGCACGTCGGCGCCATGGGCGGCCAGCACGCGTCCGGCCACCGGGCCGGCGATGATGCGGGTCAGATCCAGCGCGCGCACGCCCGCCAGCGGCCGCTCGGCGTCCGGCAGCGGCAATGGCGGCGCGTCGGCGATGCGGCGGATGCTCAGCGTCGGCAGGCCGGCCACCGCCTGGCCCTGGGGATGGGCGTCCCATTCCTCGAAGCTGCGCAGCGCCGTCGCCACCAGGCCGTGCTCGGCGGCGGCGTCCTCGAAATCGAAGGCGCGCCAGTCCCGCAGCGCGGCGGCGACGGCGGCCTTGTCGTAGTCGCAGCGCAACAGCCGCAGCACGCCGTCGCGGTGGTGGGGGAAATTGGTGTGTATGCGCAACCAGCGGCCGTCGCCGCAGCGGTAGACGCCGGCTATCTTGTCCCATGGGTCGGCCGGCGCCTCGCCGTCCACCCGCAGATACAGCTCGCTGCGGAACTCGGCGGCGGCGTGGCCCATGTCGACATCGACCGTCTGCGCGTCGCCGCCGCGCAGTTGCCGGAAGGAGGCGGCGGCCAGGCCGCTGGCGGCGATGCAGGCCTGGGCGGCGCGGCCCAGCGCGAACGAGGACGGCAGCGCCGGCTCGTCGCCGGACAGGCTGAGCCTGTCCAGCCATTCGGGGGACAGGCCGCAGTGCAGCCATAGTTGACGGACGGCGTCGCGGACGATGGCGCTCATACGGGCTCTCCTGGAGGTGGATCAGCCATTTAAGCGGCAAGCACGGCGGGTGGTCAATTTATTTGTCATTTATTTTGCATGGCGGCCGCTAGGCGGCGCCATCGTGCAAGAAGTGCTTCAGCATCGCCTGGACGATGGCCGGCTGATCGCGAGCCGCCCGCAAGCCGGCGTTCTGGATGATGATGTGCGACAGCTGGCGGTGGCGGCGGATCAGGCCGGCGGCCAGGCCGTAGGGACGCCAGGTCTGGCGCTTGCACTGGCGGAATTCGGCCGCGCCGCTCCAGGGCAGCGCGTCCAGCCAGGCGTCGGCGCCAAGGTAATTGCCTTCCATGCAGTATTCGCCGTGATAAAGCAGCACTTTCAGCTTGTCCAGCAGCCGCGGAAACAGCGGCGCCGACGACTCCAGCCACGACGCCTCCTGCAGCGACTGCGGCGTCGGCTTCAGCTCGTTCAGCGAGCGCGGGTCGATGTGCAGCGCCTGCTGCACCGCCGGTCGGGCCAGGTACTCTTCGATCTGGCGATGCCGCGTCGACGGCGGATGCCGAACGTCGTCTAGATCGCGGCCGCTGCATTGCTGGATGTAGGCATTCATGTCGAGCGCGATGCGGCTGGCCTCCTTGCGCTGCAGCGGGGTGGCGGCGGCCCTGGCCCTGGCGTAGTCCCGCAGCATCGTCTCCAGCCGCTGCCTTTCCTCCTGATTGATCAGCCGATGCTGACTGGCGTAGTCGATATGGCTGGGGAGCTGGATTTCCGACGCCACCTGGCCGTTGCCCAGCCCGATCCCTCTCAGATTGATCTGCGGCTGGCCGCAGCCATTGCCGTCCAGAATGCAGTTGGCGAGCCGGGCCAGCGTATGGCCGGTCTGACCGGCGCCGAACAGATAGCAATCCGCTTCGCGATAGCGCGGCCAGCGCAACAGGAATTCCTGCAGCGCGTGGTAGAGCTGCTGGCAGGCCTCGTCGTGGCTTTCCGGCAGGTAGCGCGGATGGGTGGAGAACGACAGGCCATGGCCCAGCGGCTGGTCCAGCAGCAGATAGTTGGCGTGGTGGTGCCAGCTGAACGGATTGGAGTAGACCCGGCCGCCGCTGTCCAGCAGATAGGGGCCGTGCTCGTCGAACAGGCTGGCCAGCGCGCCGATGCCGGGGGCGCTGTTGATCCATACCAGCAGCGGCGCCCGCTCGGGGCTGCCGACCGCTTCGCTGAACCAGAAATACAGCCAGCCGCCGGCCGAGTCTCCTATGGACAGATAGCCGCACAGCTGAGTCGAGCGCACCGGGCCGTAATTGGGCAGATGGCTCAGCGCCGCGCTTTCGAACAGGAAGGGGTTGGCTTGGACGTTCATGGCCGGTTTATGCCGACGGCTTGTGGGTATTGATCCGTTATAGCTGCCGCGGCGCGGAATAACCGTTTATAAAAAAGCTGTGATTATTTACATCTTCTTGCAGTTAAGTTCCGTCCGCGGTCTGCCGCCTTGTCACGGTAACGGCAGAAATGCCGCTTTACGACCAACCAGAGACGGAGCATCCCATGCTGAGCCTGTACACCAATATCGCGGCACTGAACACCAAGTCCAACATGAATTCCACCCAGAACGCGCTGTCGACCTCGATGACGCGCCTGGGTACCGGCCAGCGCATCAACTCCGCAATGGACGACGCCGCCGGCCTGCAGATCGCCACCCGTCTGGACGCGCAAAGCCGCGGCATGACCGTTGCGATGAAGAACGCCCAGAACGGCATCTCGATGATGCAGACCGCCGAAGGCGCGCTGAACGAAGTGACCAACATCCTGCAACGGATGAAGGACCTGTCCACCGAAGGCGCCAACGGCACCGCCACCGCCAACGACAAGACCGCGATGCAGTCCGAGTTCGACGCGCTGGGCAAGGAACTGAACAACATCGTCAGCAACACCACTTTCGGCGGCGAGAAGCTGCTGGCCAAGTCCGGCGGCAAGCTGGCCGCGGCGGTGAACTTCCAGATCGGCGCCAGCTCCTCCGAAGTGATGTCCGCTGACGTGTCCGCTCAGATCACCGCGCTGGACACCGCGCTGCAAGGCGCTTCCGCCCAGTACAAGACTCCGGGCGCCACCGCCGGCACCGAAATCGGCCCGGCCGCCACCATCGACCTGCTGAACACCGCCCTGGACAGCGTCGGCGCCGTGCGTTCCGCCCTGGGCGCGAACTCCAACCGCCTGGATCACGTGGTCAACAACCTGAACAACGTGAACAACAACACCCTGGCGGCCAAGGGTCGTATCATGGATACCGACTACGCCAGCGAAAGCGCCACGATGACCGCCAAGCAAATGCTGATGCAAGCCAGCACCTCGATGCTGAAGCAAAGCGGCAGCATGAACAGCCTGGCCATGTCCCTGTTGCAGTAATATCGTTGCCGGCGGCGTTTTTCGCCGTCGCACCGCAAGCCAGTGGCGCGAGCCGCTGGCTTTTTGCTTTGCGGCGCGCGCCATCTGTGGCGGCCGCGCGCCATTTATCGGCGCAGGGCTGGTTGCGCCAGGCGGGGGTGAATATAATTGGCCGTTTTTGATGCGTGACGGAAAGAGGATGGCTATGCGAAAGGCCTTGTGTGCGTTGATAGGCCTGTGCTTGAGCGCTTGTGTCCTGGCGGATGCCGACCCGGTGGTGTTGACCGTGTCCGGCCGCATCGGCCGTTTCACCGATGCCAAGCGCGGCATCTACCAGTTTCGCGACAGCGATCTGGCTCGCATGCGGCAGATGAGTTTCACCACCACCACCAGCTGGACGCCGTCGGTGACCTTCAGCGGTCCGCTGGTGCGCGACATTCTGGCCAAGGTGGATGCCAAGGGCACGACGGTGCGGGTGCTGGCGATCAACTATTACCGCTACGATATTTCCACCGTCGAGCTGGTGCGGCGCAGCGTGGTGCTGGCGCGCCGCATCGACAACAAGCCGTTCGATGTCGCGCACTACGGCCCGCTGTGGCTGATGTATCCGCTGCCGGAGATGACGGACTCCGAAAAGGGGCCGCCGCTTGACGCCAAGCTGGTATGGCAGGTCGAGGCGATGGAGGTGATGTGAGCTTGTCCCGCGTGAAGCGCTATCTGCAGGCCCCGTGGTGGCTGATGCTGTCGCTGTTGTTGTTGCTGCTGGCCGCCGGTTGGAATTTCTACCGGATAGACCGCGCCAGCCAGGGACTGATAGACGGCGGCAAGAGCGAGCAGCTGTACTGGACCGTGGCCCAGCTGCATATCGAGCTGGAGAAGACCCGCGCCGAGCTGATAGGCTTCGCCGCCGATCCCGAATCGCAGGCCGATCTGCTCCAGCAGTTCCAGTTGCTGCAAAGCCGCTACCAGGTGTTCGAGGCGCCCGACAGCGTCTTGGTGCACCGGCAGCTCAGCAAGGTCAGCGGCTTCGAGGCGCTGGTCGGTGCGCTGCGGCCCTTGCTGCGCGATCGGGAATGGCAGCGTCTGACGCCGCCGCTGGCGCGCAAGATGGTGGTGCGGATAGACGCGCTGCGGCCGGTGCTGGCCAATTTCGCGGTGCAGAGCCGCGAGGCCGAAGTGTCGGCGCGGGTGGCGCGCACCAGCGCGCTGTCCAGCCAGCGTTCGCAGATGATGGTGCTGCAGCTGGTCTTGTGCGGCGGCATAGGCGGCATCCTGTTGATGCTGATGCGCTACCGCGAGCTGAAGGAGCTGGCCGAGGCGCGCCAGTCGTTGCTGGAGCAAGAGCGCGCCGCGCATCAGGCGACGGTGGCGCTGGAGTTGGACCGCACCACCTTCCTCGGCACGCTGGGGCACGAAATCCGCTCGCCGTTGCAGTCTATGCAGATGTGCATGGAGCTGGTGGAGCCGGCGGTGGCGCCGCAGCCGGGCGCGCAGATGGCGCTGAAGCGGCTGAAGGCGGGCATGGGGCAGCTGGCCAGCCAGGTGCACGACATCATGGACATCTCGGCGATCAAGAACATGCAGCTGCGGCTGAACCCCGGCCGGGTCCGGCTGGCGGCGGTGCTGCGCGCGGTGCAGGATGTGATGCAGCCGCTGGCCGACGCCAAGGGGCTGACGCTGAACTGCCGCGTCGACAATCTGCCGGAGAGGGTGCTGATGGACGAGATCCGGCTGCGGCAGATCATAGGCAATCTGGTTTCCAACGCGATACGCTACACCGATCAGGGCGCGGTGACGCTGACCGCCTGCGGCCAGACCTGCAACGAGTACATGGAGTTGCTGCTGCAGGTCAGCGACACCGGCATAGGCATCGCCGACGAGGATCGCCAGCGCATCTTCCAGCCGTTCAGCCAGGGACGCAACCGTCGGCCGGGCAGCAGCGGGCTGGGGCTGTCCATCGTCAAGGAGCTGGTCAGGCTGTTCGGCGGCCATATCGAGATGGAAAGCCGGGTCGGCGCCGGCTCCACCTTCAGCGTGCGGCTGCCGCTGCGCGAGGTGCAGGACCGCGACGTCGGCCGCAGCCTGTTGCTGGTCGACGACGACGAGGTGATACGCGGCTCGGTGGCCGACTGGCTGGCGCAGGACGGTTTCCAGGTCGCCTGCGCCGCCACGCTGAGCCAGGCCGCCGCCTGCCTGGCGCAGCAGCGCTTCGACATCCTGTTGCTGGACATGCAGCTGGGCGAGGACAGCGGCTATCTGCTGGCGGAGCTGGCGCGCAAGCAGCCGCAGCGGCCGTTGATGCTGGCGATGAGCGCCGATCCGACGGAGTTTTCCGACACGCGCGCCGCCTGGTTCGCCGCCAGGCTGGACAAACCGTTCGACGGCCCGCGCTTGCGCGAGGCGCTGGCAACGCTGCCGTTGTGACGGCGTCGCGCCAATGAGAGTCATCGGCAGTGACGTCGTTTAATTGCCGTAGGCCGGCGCGGATACTCCCGGAACGAGTAGTATCGTTGAGTGTCAGCCGGATGCAAGGCAAAAGCCCCGTGGGGCTTTTAGTCTTTTATGAGCTGATACGTTTTATGCAGTCTCGAGATTCTTCAAGGCATCGGGGTGGTCAATGGCAATGCGCAATAAAGTCTGTGCCGCGCCGGTGGGGCTGCGGCGGCCCTGTTCCCATTCTTGCAATGTACGTTTGCTGACGCCCAGTTGATCTGCAAAGACAGCTTGTGAGACGCCGGCTTGAGCGCGAGCTCGAGCGGCAAGCGTTGGCGTGACTTTAGTCACGCGAGCGGCGTGCCCAGACTTCATTGCGAGCACGGATTCCAGTAACTCCTCGCCAAGATTTCTCTGGGCATCCCGTTCCGCGATTTGTTTTTCAGTCAGCATCGATCGTTTCCTTAATCGCTTTCAATACATGTGTGGGCAGGTTGTCCGTCGCATGCTTGCTGTAGATGGTAAGCAACCAAATCGTGCCGTCATCTAGCATATTGTAATAAATCACTCTCACTCCGCCGCTTTTCCCGTGTCCTTCAAGGCTCCAGCGAACCTTTCGGCAGCCGCCGGACCCGCGGACGACGGCCCCCGCGCTTGGGTTGTTAGCGAGCCAAGCACAGCAAGTCCCTCTTTGCTCTTCCGTCCAGTAATCTTCGACAAACCGCCTGAAGACAGGGGACTCGGCGATAGTGTACATGCTTGAATGGTACGTCATTGACGTATGGCCTACAAGCTGGAGCTTGTAACTACTTGTTTTTGTCCGGTTCGTTCACATGGTATGGCCATCGTGATGGTTGACGGCTGGTTGGACGTTAGTGGAAAAGTCCTGTTATGCAAAAGCACCACTCCCAAAGTGTGGGAGCGGTGCTTTTCATGGTTGAAGTCAGGAGCGGAGCGGCCGCTTAAAATCCTTGGAGCCGTCCGTCGCCTCAGGCGTGTTCCAGCGCGTTGGTGACCATGTTCTTGATCTGCAGCGCCAGGATGGAACCCGGCGTCGGCTTGCCGATGTAGTAGACCCCGGGCATCTGCAGCGCCTTGGACAGCTCGCTCTCGTGCTCCAGCGCGTAGCCGGTCAGCACGACGATGGGCACGTTCGCCGACTGGCGGCGTATGGTCTCGATCACGTCCATGCAACTGGTCGGCTCGCCGAGCACCCAGTCCAGCACGAAGGCGTCGAAGTCCTCGTGCGGCAGCGCCTGCAGCAGCGTCTGCGGGTGGCTGTACGGCAGCGCGAACAGGCCCTGTTGCACCAGGATGGCCGACAGCAGGTCGGAATCCTTGTCATCCAGTACCGCGACCAGCAGCCGCTTGGTGTTGGCGCGGGTCGGCGGGCGTATCGTCAGGTAGGTGACCTCGTAGCCGTCCTCGCCGTCGAACTGGGTGCCGGGGAAGACGTGCCAACAGTCGTGCAGGCGTTTGGCCAGCAGCAGCGGGGAGCAGGAGTCGTCGGCCAGCTGCTCGCCCAGCTGTATCCAGCAGTGCGCCTCGCCGCTGTGGCTGTTCAGGTGCAGGATGGCCGGCGTTAGCTCGTTGCCGGCCGGAATCTGGCTGTCCTGCTGCGCCGGATCGATCAGCAGATTGGACGTGGGGATGTTTAGGTAGTGGGCTAGTCTTTCCACCTGGGCCAGCTGCCACGGGCTGCTGCCGTTCAACTTGCGGTAGGCCTGCGAGGTGCTGAGGCCGAGGATCTGTTCGATCAGGCCGGCCTGCTGGGCCTCGGGCCAGCGGAATTGTTCCAGCTGGCTGCGGATATTGTCGCAGATGATCTGATTGGCGGACTTGGGCGTCGACATGGGCATATACCGTCACAAGAAATTCATATTCGTGATGCTATCACTCATGCGGCCGGCATGGCTGGTCAATCCGCGCAAAATGGCAAATTTCCCTAATTTGCGAAACATGCATTTGCATTTTCACAACATGCGAAAAATTACAATAGTAATTGCAAGAACTGACTAAACCCGTCCGAAACGCGCCCGACTCAGCCCAGCGTGCCGGTCAGGCTGACCTGGCGGTTCTCCGGCACCTCGTTGTACGACAGCACGTTGAGGCCGGGCGCGAACAGCCTGCCGTAGCGCGCCAGCAACGGCCGGATCTGCGGCATCACCAGCAGCACCGGCGGCTGGCCGAGCTGCTTCATCTGGTCGCGCACCGCCGGCATGCCGGTTTGCAACTGCTGCAGCACATTGGGATCGACCGGGAAGCTGTCCAGCTGCGGCTTGCCGGTCTGCTGCGCCTGCGACAGCGCGCCCAACAGCAGGTTTTCCAGATCGGCCGACAGATTGAAGGCGCGGATCTCGTCGCGCGGACCGGCGATGGACTGCACGATCTGCCGTCGCAGCGCGCAGCGCACCTCGGCCGCCAGCATGATGGCGTCCTTGGTGCTGTCGCTGGCTTCCAGGAGGGCGGTGGCGATCGGCACGATGTCCTTCAGCGACACATTGTCCTGCAGCAGCTGGCGGAAGGCGCGCAACTGCTGCACCGGCGTCAGCGCCTGGCCCAGCGCCGTCGCCAGCTTCGGCGCCAGCGTCGCCAGCCGCTCGGACAGCGCGGTCACGTCGTCGTGGCGGAACAGCTCGGCCAGGTGCTCGCGCATCACCTTGTTCAAGTGGGTGGCCATCACGCTGGCGCAGTCCACCACCTGGTAGCCCAGGCCCAGCGCTTTGCCCTTGTCGGCCTGCGCGATCCAGGTCACCGGCATGCCGTAGGCCGGGTCTATGCCGGGAACGCCGTCGATGTCGCCGTAGACGTCGGGCGACGGAATCGCCATCAGCCGGTCGGCGTAGACCTCGGCCTCGGCGATGGTGCCGCCGGACAGCTGGATCGCGTATTGCGACGGCCTGAGCCTCAGGTCGTCGCGCAGATTGACCGTCGGCAGCAACAGGCCCATCTGCTCGGACAGGCTCTGGCGCACGCCCTTGACCCTCTTGGTCAGCGGCGCGCCCTGGCCGGCGTCCAGCAGCGCCACCAGCCGGTAGCCGAGCGCGATGCCCAGCGTGTCGGCGTGCGGCAGCGTGCTCCATTCCAGTTCGATCTCGGATTCGCCCTGCAGCGCGGCCTTGACCGCCGCCTGGCTGGGCGCGGCGGCGGCCGGCGGCCGCCGCGCGTGCATGCGCCAGGCGACATAGCCGAGCAGCGCGGCGAAGCCGAGGAAAGTCGGCCACGGCATGCCGGGGATGATGGCCAGCACCAGCATCATGCCGGCGGCGCTCATCAGCACCGTCGGCGACGCCAGCATCTGGCTGCCGACCTGGGCCGGCATGTCGGCCTCGTCGTTGATGCGGGTGACGATGATGGCGGCGGCCGACGACAACAGCAGCGCCGGAATCTGCGCGACCAGGCCGTCGCCTATCGTCAGCAGCGCGTACTGGCGGAAGGCGTCGCCCATCGACAGATCGTGCATCAGCGCGCCGATGGCGACGCCGCCGAACAGGTTGATGATCAGGATCAGGATGCCGGCGATGGCGTCGCCGCGGACGAATTTGGACGCGCCGTCCATCGCGCCGTAGAAATCGGCCTCGGTGGCGATGTCGCGGCGGCGCTGTTGCGCCTGCTCCTGATTGATCAGGCCGGCGTTCAGGTCGGCGTCTATCGCCATCTGCTTGCCCGGCAACGCGTCCAGCGTGAAGCGGGCCGACACCTCGGAAATCCGCTCGGCGCCCTTGGTCACCACCATGAAGTTGATGATCATCAGGATGACGAACACCACCATGCCAACGACGAAGTTGCCGCCTATCACCACATTGCCGAAGGCCTCGATCACCCGGCCGGCGGCATGCGTTCCCTGGTGGCCGTGCAGCAGCACCACCCGGGTGGACGCCACGTTCAGCGACAGCCTGAGCAGCGTGGTGGCCAGGATGATGGTGGGGAAGACCGAGAAGTCCAGCGGCCGCCGCGCCGACACGCTGACCAGGATCACGATGATGGCCAGCACGATGTTGAAGGTGAACAGCATGTCCAGCGCCAATGGCGGCAGGGGCAGCATCACCATCGCCAGGATGGCGAGGAGGAACAGCGGGGCGGCCAGCTTGTGGCGGCCGATGTCGGCAAGCAGTTTGGTCAGCGAGTTCATGATGCGGGCTCGGGATCGGACAATTCGCGCGGGACCGACAACTCCGGCAGCACCGGATTGTTGCGGCGGCTACCCGCCTGGAACGCCTTCAGTTGCAAAACATAGGTCAGGACCTGCGCCACCGCGCGGTACAGCGGCGCGGGAATCTGCTGGTTGACCTGGGTGGTGTGGTAGACGGCGCGCGCCAGCGGCGGCAGCGGCAGCACCGTCAGTTTCATTTCGTCGGCCAGCTGGCGGATGTACAGCGCCATCTCGTCGACGCCCTTGGCGACGATGAACGGCGCCTCGGCGCGATCCTCGTCGTATTTCAGCGCCACCGCGTAATGGCTGGGGTTGACCAGGATCACGTCGGCGTCGGGCAGCGCCTTGCGCACGCCGCGCTGGGCCAGCTGGCGTTGCAGCTGGCGTATGCGCTGGCGCACCTCGGGGCGGCCCTCGGTGTTCTTGTATTCTTCCTTGATTTCCTGCTTGCTCATCCGCTGCTGCTTCAGGAACAGGAAGACCTGCAGCGGCAGGTCGGCCAGCGCGAACAGCAGGAACACCGCGGCGAGCTTCAGCAGGCAGGACAGCAAGAGATCGGCGGCGCCGGTCAGCGTCGGCAGCAGCGGCATGCCGGCGAGGGCGAAGAAATCGCCGAGCGCGGAGGAGGCGATGCGGTACAGCAGCCAGCCCAGCAGCAGCGCCTTGGCGATGGATTTGCCGATTTCGCTGGCGTGTTTCGGCGAGGCCAGCCGCGACAGGTGGGCCAGCGGGTTCATCCGCTCGAACTTGGGGCTGATCTGGGACAGCACGAAGACCCAGCCGCCGGGAAACAGGCTGATCAGCAGCATGGTCGTCGGGATGACGGCCAGCGGCGCCAGCATCTTCAGCGTCAGCAGCAGCGTGCCGGCGAACAGCTTGGACCAGCTGTTCTCCAGCGCGCCCTCGCCGGCCAGTGAGGCGAAGGCCAGCGCGAACAGCCGGCGGAAATCGTCCAGCCAGTCCGGCGCCAGCCAGAACATCAGTTTCAGCGACAGCACCAAGCCCAGCGCCGCGGCCAGGTCCTTGGAGCGGGGCACCTGGCCCTGCTCGCGCGCCTTGCGCAGCCGCTGCGGCGTGGCCTTTTCGGTCTTGTCGCCCTGGCGCGTCTCAGCCATGGCCGGCCGCCAGCAGTTGGTCGAGCAGGCGCAGCGTCTGTCCGCTCAGGCTCAAATATTGCGGCGGCAGCACCTGCATCAGCAGGCTCAACGTGCCGAGGCCAAACAAGGTCACCACCGGAAAACCCAGGGAGAACAGGTTCAGCGCCGGCGCCACGCGGTTGATCATGCCGAAGCCGGCCTGCACGACGAAGGTGGCGAAGACCGCCGGCAGCGCCAGCACCATCGCCGCCGACATCACCCAGCCGACGCTGGCGGCCAGCACCGGCAGCGAGGCCTGCGGAATGCCGCCGCCCAGCGGCCAGGCGCGGAAGCTGGCGTACACCACCTGGACCAGCACCAGATGGCCGTCCAGCGCGAAGAACAGCAGCGCGGCCAGCAGGTAGAGCAGGCCGGAGACCACGTCGGAGCTGTTGCCGTTGCCCGGATCGTTCATCACCGCCATCGACAGGCCCATTTGCGACGACAACAGGAAGCCCAGCAGCGCCAGCACCGACATCGTCAGTTGGAAGGCGAGGCCGAACAAGAGGCCGATGACGGCCTGCTCGACGCTGGCGGCGACGCCGGCGAGGGTGAACGGATCGATGGGGGAGTGGGCCGGCATCGCCGGCAGGCAGGCGACGGCCAATAGCAGCGCCAGGCCGATGCGGGCGCGCATCGGCACCATCGCGTCGCCGATGAAGGGGGCGACGCTGAAGGCGGCCATCAGCCGGCAGAACGGCCACCAGACCGCCGGAATCAGGTCCAGCAACTGGGCGTACAGGCCCTGCATCGTCATCCGACCTGACTGGCGGCGCGCTGGAACATCGCGACGCAGAAGTCCATCAGGTAGCCGGTGATCCAGTGGCCGGCCAGCGCTATCGTCAGCAGCACGATCAGCAGCCTGGGCAGGAAGGACAGCGTCTGTTCGTTGATCTGGGTGGCTGCCTGGATCAGGCTGACCACCACGCCGACGATCAGGCTGGGCAGCACCAGCAGCACCACCAGCGTCACCACCACGCGCAGGCTGTCGTTGACGATGTCGACGGCGATATCGGGCGTCAGCACGGCTTCATCCCTCCTAATAGGCCTGAATCGACGTGACCAGCGTGTTGACGGTCAGCGACCAGCCGTCCACCAGCACGAACAGCAGCAGTTTCAGCGGCAGCGAGATCACCAGCGGCGACAGCATCATCATGCCCATCGCCATCAGCACGCTGGACACCACCAGATCTATCACTAGGAAGGGGATGAACAGCATGCAGCCGATCTGGAAGGCGGTTTTCAGTTCGGACAGCACGAAGGCCGCCAGCTTGACGGTGAAGGCGTGGTCTTCCGGCCGGGCGACGTTTTCCTCGCCGGACAGCTTGGCCACCTGGGCCAGCGCGGTCTTGCCGGTCTGGGCCAGCATGAAGCGGCTGATCGGCTTGGCGGCGATTTCCAGCGCCTGCTGCATCGTGATCTTGTCCTGATCGAACGGCGTCAGCGCCTCGTTCCACACCTGCAGGCCGACCGGTCGCATCACCAGCAGCGTCAGGATCAGCGCCACGCCGGTGATCAGCCGGTTGGGCAGGCCCTGCTGCAGGCCCAGCGCCTGCCTGAGCAGCGACAGCACGATGACGAAGCGGGTGAAGCTGGTCATCATCAGCGCCAGCACCGGCAGCAGGCCCAGCGCCGTCATCAGGATCAGGATCTGGGTCTTGATCGTGAAGTCGACGGAGGCGCCGCCGGCATTGGCCGACAGCAGCTTCAGCGGTTCGGCCCAGCTGGGCGCTGCCGCGAGCAGGGCGGCCGCGGCCAGCGGCAGCGTAGCGACGCGCCGCATCAGGCCAGGCTGTCCAATTGCAGGTCGTTCAATTCCAGCACGCGCAGGCCGTAGTTGTCGCCGGACACCACCACTTCGGCGCGGCCGATCACGGTGCCGTTGACCTTGATGTCCAGCGGCTCGCCGGCGATCTTGTCCAGCTCCACCACCGAGCCGGCGCCGATCTGGCACAGGTCGGCCAGGCTGATGTCGGCGCTGCCGACTTCCAGCGTCAGTTTGACCGGGATCTTGCGCAGGAAGGGCGTCATGTCGCGGGGGGGCGGCTCCGGCGCCGCGGGCATGTCGGCCGTGGCATCCAGGCCGTCGAGGATGCCGTCCAGGTCGAAGTCTTGATTCAGTTCCATTCGGGTTCCTTATTCGATGTCGGCGAAGCCGCTGAGACACAGCTTGCCCTGGCGTTCGGCGACCTGGGCGCCGAACAGCGGCGAGCCGGCCACGCAGGCCAGCGCGCGCGGCGGCAGCTTGACCGGCAGCACACTGCCGGGTTTGAGATCTAGGATGGCGCCGAGCGGCAGCGTCTGCTCCAGCAGGCGCGCGCTCAGCTTCAGCCTCAGTTGTTCGCTGAAGCGGGCGTGTTCGGCCGGACCGGGCAGGCGGGGCCGCTGGCCGGACAGGCTTTGCAGCAGCGCCTCGAAGGCGACGGCGTCCAGCCGCAGCCTCAGCGTGCCCAGCGTCTTGTCGCCGTCGCACAGGTCCAGCTCCAGCTGCCAGGCCGCTTGCGGCGCGAACGGCAGCTCGCGCGGCGCGGCGTCGGGCGCGACGGCGCCGAGCCGGCGGATCGCGCCCGTCAGTCGCGGCAGCAGCCGCTCGGCCAGATTGCGGCCCAGCCGGCGTTCGGTTTCGGTTTCGTCCGGCGTCTCGTCCGAGTGGGAAGGGGCGCCGAAGCGGTAGTCGAGTATGCCCAGCAGCAGGCTGCGGTCGAAATGGCTGCCCAGCCGCCAGTCGCCGAGCGCATGCCAGCGCCAGCGTCGCTCGTCTGCGGCCGGCGGCAGTTGGCGCAGCGCGGCGATGTGGAAGGAGGCGCGGTAGCGGCGGTTCAACTCGCGGTCGAGGAAGTCGCCGAGTTCCTGCTGCAAGGCGCGGTCGAACAGCGGCAGCAAGTGTATCGGACGGCCCAGGGTGCGCAGATCCAAGGCCTGCAGGCGGGCGCCTTCCTCGGGCGCAACGATTTTGGCTTTGGGCATGGCGGTATTCGTTTACGGGCGGCGACTGCGCGGCAGCCTCCGACGATTGCTGGGAGTGTGCATCTTACTGGCTGTCCGCCAACGGTGAAGGGGGAAAATTCACGGTTTACATTGTGAAAAGTACCGGCTGATTGATAAACCATTAAGTTTAAAATCCGCCAGCCTGTCTAAATTAGGCGACGCCTGCGCGCCCGGGGCGGCGCCGCAGCGTTTCGATACCGTTGATTAAGGATGTGTGATGGCCACCAATCTGGGCTTGATGATTCATGCCGACCGCAAGCAGCTGCTCTCCGACATGGGCGCGCTCGGCCAGGGCGCCGCCGCGCTGCCGCGCCCGGCCGGCGACGAGGTTCCGGCCGGCCACAGCTTCAGCCAGGCCATGGTGTCGGCAGTGAAGGATGTCGACCAGCAGAACCGCCTGGCCTCGGAAAAGATGACCGAGGTCGACAGCGGCCAGAGCGACGATCTGGTCGGCGCGATGCTGATGAGCCAGGAGGCCGGCCTGTCGTTCTCGATGCTGATGCAGGTGCGTAACAAGGTTGTCGGCGCCGTCGACGATCTGATCAAGATGCAGCTGTAACGGGAGCGGACGTGGTCAAACAATTGCGCAGCGGCCTGGCCGCGTTTCAACAGAGAATGGCCGGGCGGTCGTTGCCGCCGGCCGCGGCCTGGCGTTATCTGCTGCCCATCGTGCTGCTGGCCGTCGGCCTCAGCGTGGTGGCGACGCTGTGGCTGTGGCGCGACGACGCCAGCTACAAGCCGGTGTTCGGCGCCCAAGAGAAGGTCAACGGCGCCGACATGATGGCGGCGCTGGACGCCGACAAGATTCCCTACCGCATCCATCCGCAGACCGGCCAGGTGCTGGTGCCGGACGCCGATCTGGCCCGCGCCCGCATGCAGCTGGCGGCCAAGGGCGTGGTCGCGCAGTTGCCGGCCGGCCTGGAGTTGTTGGACAAGAACGATCCGCTAGGCGTCAGCCAGTTCGTCCAGGACGTGCGCTTCCGCCGCGGCCTGGAGGGCGAGCTGACGCAGAGCATACAGGCGCTGGATCCGGTGCGCTCGGCGCGCGTGCACCTGTCGTTGCCGCGCAGCACCTCCTTCGTCACCGCAGGCAACGAGAAGGGCTCGGCCTCGGTGGTGGTGACCTTGAAGCCGGGGCAGCAGCTGTCCAACGAGCAGATCGCCGCCGTGATCAAGCTGGTGGCCGGCAGCGTGTCCACGCTGGAGCCGTCGCAAGTGACGCTGGTCGATCAGGCCGGCAATCTGCTGTCCGCCCACGTCGACCTGTCCGACGGCGGCGTCGCCGGCAACGACAGCGAGGCGGCGAAGCGTTTCCGCCAGGAGGCGCTGCAGAACGTTCGCGACCTGTTGACGCCGGCGCTGGGCGCCGACAACTACAAGGTCAGCGTCACCGCCGACGTCGACAACGACCGGGTCGAGGAAACCCGAGAGAAGTACGGCGAGGCGCCCAAGGTCACCAACGAGGCCTCGCGCGAGGAGACCAGCACCGAGAAGATGGCGCTGGGCGTGCCCGGCTCGCTGAGCAACCGTCCGGTCAACACCGACGCGTCCGGCGGCGCCGGGGAGAAGGCCGGCAACAGCAAGAACGCCGTCACCCGCCAATACGCCTACGACCGCAATATCACCAATATCAAGCATGCCCGCGGCACGCTGCGCCGCCTCAGCGTCGCGGTGGCGCTGAACCAGGCCGCCGCGCCGGGCCGCAAGGGCTGGCAGCCGGCCGAACTGGCGAATATCGACAAACTGCTGCGCAACGGGCTGGGCATCAACGCCGCGCGGGGCGACGTGCTGGCGGTGTCTACGCTGCCGTTCGCCGCCCAGGCGCAGGCGGAGCCGTTCTGGCAGCAGCCGGACACCTGGTACGAGGGCGCGCGCTGGGCAGGCTACGCGCTGGCGCTGCTGCTGGCCTATCTGCTGTTGGCGCGTCCGTTGTTGAAGATCGCCCGCCAGCTGGCCGAGCGCAAGCTAGGCGACTACGCGCCGGACGAACTGGACGTGACGCCGGACGATCCGCTGCTGGACAACCGCTCGCCGCGCGAAGCCGCCGGCCTGCGGCAGGCGGCGCTGGCGTCGGCCGCTGCCGCGACCAACAGTCCGGTGGTGCCGCTGCTGGAAAATTACGATCTGCCGCCGGCCGGTTCCCCGGTCGACGTGCTGGTGGACCACCTGAAGGCGCTGGCGGCCAAGGAGCCGGAGCGGGTGGCCGAAGTGGTCAAGCAATGGGTGCAGAACAATGGACGCAAACAATAATCCGGCGCCGGAGTCCCCGGCCTACGCGCCCCCGGCGCCGCCGGCCGGCAACGGTCAGATGAGCGCGATCGAGCAGGCGGCCGTGCTGCTGCTGTGCATGGGCGAGGAGCCGGCCGCGGCCGTGCTGCGCTGCCTCAGCCGCGAGGAGCTGTTGCAGGTGACGCAGGCGATGTCCGGCATGAGCGGCATCAAGGTGGACGCGGTGAAGGCGACGATGCAGCGCTTCTTCGACGAATACCGCGAGCAGAGCGGCGTGCACGGCGCCAGCCGCAGCTTTTTGAAGCGCTCGCTGGAGCTGGCGCTGGGCGGCGACATCGCCGGCAGCGTGCTGGACACCATCTACGGCGACGCGATACGGCCGAAGATGGCCAGGCTGCAATGGGTGTCGCCGCAGTGGCTGGCCGAGCGCATCGCCGCCGAACACGTGCGGATGCAAGCCGTCTTTCTCGCCTTCTTGCCGCCGGCGCTGGCCGGCCAGGTGGTGGAGGCCTTGCCGGCCGCCAGCCGCGACAGCGTGCTGGTCAATGTGGCGCGGCTGACCGACGTCGACCGCGAGCTGCTGCACGAGCTGGAGGAATTGGTGGACCGCTGCCTGGAGAGCCTGCACACGCAAAGCACCGCGGTCGAGGGCATGCAGCAGACCGCCGACATCATCAACCGGCTGCCGGGCGACCGCGGCCGGATGATGGAGCTGTTGCGCGCGCACGATCCGGACATCGTCGACGAGATCGAGGTCAGGATGTACGACTTCTTCATCCTGTCGCGTCAGACCGAGGCGGTGCTGATGCGTATCTGCGAGGACATTCCGCTGGAGCAGTGGGCGATCGCGCTGAAAGGCGCCGAGCCTGCCGTGCGCGACGCCATCGTCCAGACCATGCCGCGCCGTCAGGCGCAGAGCTTCGAGGCGACGATGCGCCGCTCCGGCCCGGTGCCCAGGAGCCGCGTCGAGGAGGCGCGCCGCGACATCATGGCGCAGGTACGCCAGCTGGCCGCCGCCGGCGAGATCGATCTGCAGCTGTTCCCGGAGGAAGTGGTCGAGTGAAATCCTGGCGCCCCTTCCGTTTTCCGCCGTTGATAGACGGCGCGCCGCTGGCGCCCGAGGCCGCCGCCGAAGTGCAGGCCTCGGCCGCCGACGGTTTCCGCCAGGGCATGGACGCCGGCTATCGTGAAGGCCATGACAGCGGCGAAGCCGCCGGCCGCGACGCCGGCTACCAGGCCGGCCTGGAGTTGGGCCGCGCCGAGGGCGTCGCCGCCGCGCGCGCCGAGACGCTGGCCGGCCTGGCCTCGTTGGGCGCGCCGCTGCAGGCCGCCATCGAGCAACTGAATAAATTGTGCCGCGACTACCAGGCGGCGCAGCGCGACGAAGTGGTGGACCTGGTGGCCAAGGTGGCGCGCCAGGTGATCCGCTGCGAGCTGGCGTTGAAGCCGGTGCAGATCCTGGACCTGGTCGAGGAGACGCTGGCGGCGCTGCCGCAGGGCGCGCACGCCCGAGGCGAGGTGACGGTGCTGCTGAATCCCGAGGAATGCCAGCGCATACGCGAACTGGCGCCGGAACGCGCCGCCGAATGGAAGCTTGAGGCCGATCCGGCGCTGGCGCCGGGTGAGTGCCGGGTGCGCGGCGCCGAGTTCGAGGCCGACGCCGGCTGCCAGCAGCGGCTGCAGCACTGCGTCGACAGCCTGCGCGAGCAGCTGCGGACCGAGGAAGGCTAGCCCATGCTGCGCCAGGCTCTCAGTCAGCTCTCGGTGCCGGACGCGCCGGTCGCCACCGTCAGCGGCAAGCTGGTCGGCGTCAGCGGCTTGCTGCTGGAGAGCGTCGGCTGCCCGCTGCAAACCGGCCAGCGCTGCCTGGTCGAGACCGGCAACGGCGGCTGGCTGCAGGCGCAGGTGGTCGGCTTCCGCCGCGAGGTGTCCTTCCTGATGCCGTTCAAGAAGCCGGTCGGCCTGTCCACCGGCGCGCGGGTGCTGCCGGCGCCGGACAACGGCGGCCTGATGGTCGGCGACGGCTGGCTCGGCCGCATCGTCAACGGCCTCGGCGAGCCGCTGGACGACAAGGGCAGACTGTCCGGCGACACGCCGCTGCCGGCCCATCCGCCGCAGATCAATCCATTGCGGAAAAAACCGGTCGACGCGCCGCTGGACGTCGGCGTGCGCGCGATCAACGGCCTGCTGACGATGGGCCGCGGCCAGCGCGTCGGCCTGTTCGCCGGTTCCGGCGTCGGCAAGAGCGTGCTGCTCGGCATGATTACCCGGCATACCGAGGCCGACGTCGTCGTCGTCGGCCTGATAGGCGAGCGCGGCCGCGAAGTGCGCGAATTCGTCGAGCACGCGCTCGGGCCGCAGGGCCTGGCCAAGGCGGTGCTGGTCGTCGCGCCGGCCGACGAGTCGCCGCTGATGCGGCTGAAGGCCACCGAGCTGTGCCACACGCTGGCCGCCCACTACCGCGACCGCGGCCGCAATGTGCTGCTGCTGGTCGATTCGCTGACCCGCTACGCGATGGCGCAGCGCGAAGTGGCGCTGGCGCTGGGCGAACCGCCGGCGACGCGCGGCTATCCGCCGTCGGTGTTCGGCCTCTTGCCCAGCCTGGCCGAAAGCGCCGGCAACGGCGAGGGCGCGGGCAGCATGAGCGCGATCTACACCGTGCTGGCCGAGGGCGACGATCAGCAGGACCCGGTTGCCGACACCGCGCGCGCCATCCTCGACGGCCACATCGTATTGAGCCGCGAGCTGGCCGAGCGCGGCCACTATCCGGCGATAGACATCTCCCGTTCGGTCAGCCGCTGCATGGGCCAGCTGGCGGACGCCGGCCACGGGGCCGCCGCGCGCGACGTGCGCGGCGCCTGGAGCCGGTATCAGGAAGTGCGCGGCCTGTTGCCGCTGGGCGCCTATGTGCCCGGCGCCGACGCCGCCACCGACCGCGCATTGCGGCTGCGGCCGCAGATCGAGGCGCTGCTGTGCCAGGCCGCAGACGAGGCCGCGCCTTACGCCGACAGCCTGCGCCGCCTGCAGGAGCTCGCCGCCTCATGAATCAGCCGCTGAGACAACTGGACCTGCTGCTCGGCCTGCGCCGGCGCGACGGCGAGAAGCTGGAGGCCGAGCTGGCCGCCAAGCGCCGCCTGCAGGACCGCTACCGCCGCAATATCGAGCGGCTGGACCAGCTCAGCGCCGCCAGCGGGGCCAGCGCCGCCGCCGGCCATCCGGCACTGGCGCTCAATTGCGCCGGCTACAAGAGCCATCTGGCCGGACTCAGGCAGTCGCAGCAGCAGGATCTGCGGCTGGCCGAGGCCGACGCCGAAGTCAGCCGGCAGCGGCTGCAGGCGGCGCAGCGGCGCGAGGAGCAGGTCAAGCTGTTGCGCGACGAGGCGGCCGAGCAATGGCGGCTGCTGCAGGCGCGCGGCGAGCAGAAGGGCAGCGACGAGGCCGCCGGCCAGGCCTGGCTCAGGGGTGGCGGTCGATGGTGAATATTCACGGCGTTTCAGTTGGCGCGCGCGACGGTCGCCCTGTAATGGTGCAGACCATTGATTAGCGGACGAAAGGGATAGCGATGGCGATAGATTTCAACGCAATGCCGCCCAGCACCTGGGCGGACAACCTGGCCAAGAACAGCCTGGGCAAGATGCAGAGCGCGCTGGACACCCAGACCAAGGCCTCCAAGGCCCGCAGCGACGCGCTGGGCCAGTTGCAGAAGGCGCTGCAGGATTACCGCGGCAGCCTGACCACGCTGACCGGCAAGAAGAGCCTGGTGGCGATGAACGCCAGCGCCAGCCCGGACGGCGTGGCCACCGTCAGCGCCAAGGGCAACGCCCAGCCGGGCAGCTACAGCCTGTTCGTCGAGCAGCTGGCCACCGCGCAACAGCTGGCGATGGGCGATCTGTCCGCCGCCACCGCGCAGGCCGGCGACAAGTTCACCGTCAAGCTCGCCGGCGGCGACAGCTTCGACGTGTCGATGACCGGCGCCGACCGCGACGGCGACGGCAAGCTGTCGGTCAGCGAGCTGGCATTGGCGATCAACCGCACCAGCGGCAACGCCGGCAAGGTCAACGCCATCGTGCTGAACAATAACGGCGCGAGCCAGCTGGTGCTGACGTCCGGCAAGACCGGCCAGTCCGGCGCGATCTCGCTGGACCTGAGCCAGGTGTCCGACGCCGGCCTGAAGAGCGGCCTGTCGACGTCGAAAGCGCTGACCCAGGCGCAGGACGCCGTGGTGTGGCTGGGCGGCAAGGGCAGCGGCGTGCGCATGCAGCAGGCGTCCAACACGCTGAGCAATATCGACGGCGTCAGCATCACCGTCAACAAGACGATGAAGGACGGCGACGCGCCGCTGCAAGTGACCGTGGCGCGCAGCGACAGCGACACCACCGCCAACGTGCAGTCCTTCGTCGACGCGTACAACAAGATCTACAAGGCGATTTCCGACCTGTCGCAAGCGGGCACCAGCGGCAACGCCGCCGGCCCCTTCGCCGACGACTCCAGCGTCCGCGGCCTGAAAAACCAGCTGAACGCCATCCTGCGCCAGTCCTTCGACGGCGTCACGCTGGGCCAGCTCGGCATCAGCGCCAGCCGCGACGGCACGCTGACGCTGGACAGCAAGAAGCTCGGCGACACGCTGAAGAACACGCCGGACGCGCTGGACCGCTATTTCAACGGTACGGCCCAGAACGGCTCGCTGAAGCAGAGCAGCGACTACCTGGACAAATGGCTGAACTACAGCAGCGGCATGCTGAAGATGCGCAAGGACAGCGAGGATCGCACCTCGAAGGATCTGAGCCGCCGCCAGGACGCGCTGCAGCAGCAGTACCAGCAGCTGTACCAGCGCTATCTGGCGCAGTTCACTCAGCTGCAGGGCATGCAGGACCAGATGACCCAGACCATGGGCATGTTCAATTTCAACTGATTCGAGACAAGCGGGACCTAGATGGTGGATTACGAAGCCTACCGCAGCTACCACGCGGTAAACCTGGAGTCGCAGACCCACTCCGCCAGTCAGGTCGAGCTGGTGCTGGTGCTGTTCGACGGCCTGCTGGAGGAGATCGCCCGCGCCCGCGGCCATATCGAACAGCGGCGTTACGAACAGAAGGGCGACAGCATCAGCAAGTGCATCAACATCCTCAACGGCCTGTCCAGCGCGCTGGACTTCGAGGCCGGCGGCGATGTGGTCACCAATCTGGCCCGCCTGTACGACTACTGCGCGCACAAGCTGTACCAGGCCAGCATCGAGCTGGACGCCGAGGCGCTGGCCGAGGCCGAGTCGCTGATCGTCAAGCTCAAGGGCGGCTGGGTCGGCGTGCGGGACCAGCATGCCGAGGCCTGACACGGCGCGCTGGTGCCGCGAGATCGCCGCCGCCACCGAACGGCGGGACTGGACGGCGCTGGCGGCGCTGGACGCTGGCCTGCGCGTCCGGCTGGCGGCGCCGGACTGCGATCTGACGCCGGAGGACAGGGCGGCGCTGGGCGCCGCCTATCGCGGCGCGCTGGCGCAGAGCCGGGGCGAGCTGGACGAATTGCAGCACAGGCTGGCCGGACTCGGCCGGCAGCGCGAAGGCCAGCTGGCCTACGCGCAATTCAGCGAATGGGAACAAGCATGAGCAGAGTGGCACCGCCGCAGATTCCAACTTCGCCGTTGCAGGCCGGCGGCGACGCCGTCGCCGCCGCGCAGGACGACCTGGCTAGCCTGGACGCCGCGCCGGATCTTGATTTCGCCGGCGCGATGCAGGCGGCGGGCCGGCCGGACGACACGGCGGCCGCCTTGCCGGACGCCGTCGCCTTGCCGACCTTGCCGGCCGATGCCGCCGGCACGAGGATGCCGCTGCCGAAGCAGCCGGGCGAGACGGACGACGGCGACAAGGACGACGATGCGCCGCGCCGGCCCGACCCGGTGGCGCTGAGTCCGGCGATGCTGCCGTCGCCGCTGTTGGCGGCCTTGTTGCCGCAGCAGCAGCCGGCCGCCGTCCGGCCGCGGGAGAACATCGCCGTCGACGCCGCGCCGGCAAGTCCGGCCGCGGCGCCCGCGCCGACGCCGCTTGCCGCCAAGGCGCTGGCGTCGCAACTGGCCGAGCTGGCCGCGCCGCTCGAGCAGCCGGCGCCGGTGGCCGCGATCTTGCCGCCGCCGGCCGCGCCGGTGGCGGAGCAACCGTCCCGGCCGGCGGAAAGCTTCACCCTGGCCCTGCCGCCGACGCAGCCGGACAGCTGGAGCGGCAAGTTGCAGACGGCGCTCGGCGAGCGGCTGCCGCAGTGGGTCGGCCAGAACATGGACCGCGCGACGCTGAGGCTGGACCCGCCGGCGCTGGGCACGCTGGAAATCGCCATCCGCCACCAGGCCGGCGCGCTGACGGTGGAGTTGACCGCCTCGCACGGCGAAGTGGTGCGCCAGTTGCAGGGCATAGGCGAGGCGCTGCGCCAGGATCTGGGCAGCCGCCAATACACCCAGGTGGCGGTGGACGTCAGGGAAGGCCTGCCGACCGGCCACGGCCAGGGCGGCCGCCAGGGCCGGGAGCAGCAGGCCCAGCAACAGCCGGGCCGCGCGCTGGGCGGGCAGCTGGCCGGCGAATTTGAATTGGATCAGGGCTAGGAAGGTATAGACGTATGAACAGCAGAACCCTGATCACGGCCGCGCTGGTGGCCAGCGTAGTGGCCGGCGCCGGCGGCGGCGGCTGGTGGTATTACCAGCAATCGACGCAGGCCGCGCCGGCCCGGCCCAAGCCGGTGGATTACCGCTTCATCACGCTGGACAAGATCATCGTGATGCTCAGGAGCGAGGCCGGCGGCGACCCGCGCTATATGGCGGTCGACCTGGTGTTCCGCAGCACGCCGGAGGGCGAGGCCAAGGTGAAGGAGCAACTGCCGCTGCTGAAGAGCGTGGCGGTGCGGGCGTTGTCGCAGCTGACGCGCGAGCGCGCCAACGCGCTGGGCATAGACGACTACCAGCAGCTGCTGGACCGCGCCTATCGCGCCAATTTCGCCCGAGAGGCGCGCGAGCGGCCGTTCAGCGAAGTGATGGTCAGCAAGCTGATCATCGAGTAGGCGCGATGTACGCCGAGAGCTACGCGCTGCCGTCCCGCGCGGCCGACGAGGGCCGGCACCTGGCGACCTACGCGCCGCTGGTCAAGCGCGCGGCGCGCCAGCTGGCCAGTCAGGCCGGCGGCGTGTTCGACCGCGAGGACATGGAGCAGATCGGCCTGATGGCCTTGCTGGACTGCCTGCGCCGCTACGGCGGCGAGCCGGACGAGCGTTTCGCCGGCTTCGCGATGCTGCGCATCCGCGGCGCCATTCTCGACGAGTTGCGGCGGCTGGACTGGCGGCCGCGCGCAGTGAGGCAGGAGGCGCACCGGGTGCGCGACGGGCTGCGCGAGTTGAGGCGCAAGCTCAGGCGCGAGCCGAGCGAGGCCGAGGCGATGTCCTTGCTGGGGCTGGACGCCGATGGCTATCGCGAGGCGCTGCTGGCCGAGAACGCCGAGGCGATGGCCAGCTTCGACGAACTGGTGGCCTCCGGCATGGAGATGGCCGCCGAGGGTTCGCCGGAGGCGCGCCTGGAGCGGCAGAGCGAGTTGGCGCGCGCGCTGACCGCGCTGAACGAGCGCGAGCAGCAAGTCATCCAGATGTATTACGAATTCGAACTGAGTCTCAAGGAGATCGCGGCGGTGCTGGACCTGACCGAGGCCCGAATCTGCCAGATCAACAAGAGCGCCCTGAAAAAGATGCAGGCCTGCCTGACGGCGGCTTGAACAAGGAAATACCCGATGCAGCAATTGTTTGGCATTGTGATCGTGCTGGTTTGCGTCTTCGGCGGCTTCATGCTGCATGGCGGCGTGCTGTCCATCATCTGGCAGCCGACCGAGCTGTTGATCATCTGCGGCGCGGCGCTGGGCGCCATCGTGCTTGGCAATCCGCCGCATGTGCTCAAGGAGATGGGCGGCCAGATCAAGCGGGTGGTGGTGCGCAAGAGGCAGGGCGCCGAATTCCAGCGCCAGCAGCTCTTGCTGATGTATGAGCTGCTGATCACCGCCAGCGGCGGTCTGAAGGCGCTGGACCAGCACGTGGAGGCGCCGCGGCAGAGTCCGCTGTTCAACCGCTACCCGCTGGTGCTGCAAAGCCCCAAGCTGCTGGCCTTCATCGTAGACAACTTCCGGCTGATGGCGATGGGCAAGATCAACGCCCATGAGCTGGAGGGCGTGCTGGACCAGGAACTGGACGCCATCCACGAGCAGCTGAACCAGCCGTCCAAATCGCTGCACAAGATCGCCGAGGCGATGCCGGGCTTCGGCATCCTGGCGGCGGTGCTGGGCATCGTGATGGCGATGAACACCGTCGGCCAGGGCGCCGGCGCCGGCGAGATCGCCGCCGACGTCGCCGCGGCCATGGTCGGCACCTTCATCGGCATCTTCTTCTGCTACGGCGTGCTGGACCCGCTGTCCAACGTGATGGGCCAGCAGGTCAAGGAGGAGTTGTCCAACTTCGAGTCGGTCAAGGTGGTGCTGACCACCCATGTTTCCGGCAAGCCGCCGCTGCTGGCGATCGACGCCGGCCGCCGCCTGGTGCAGCTGAACACCAAGCCCAGCTTCTCGCAGCTGGAGTCGTGGATCAACGCGCTGGAAGGCGTGTAAGCGATGGCGCCGATCAAGAACAAGGACGGCCACGACGGCGCGGTGATCAAGCGGGTGTCGCGCCGCCACGACGAGGAAGGGCACGGCGGCGCCTGGAAAGTGGCGTTCGCCGATTTCGTGCTAGCGCTGATGTGCTTGTTCCTGGTGCTGTGGGTGCTGGCGGCGCGCGACCAGGAGAATCTGCAGCAGTTGCTGACCACCTCGGGCGGCAGTCCGCTGCTGCAGGGCAACGGCCGGCAGATCGATCATATGGGCAATCCGCCCGGCACGCTGATCCCGCGCGATCCGATTCCCGGCCAGAGCGGCAGCCAGGTGGCCAGCAAGTCGGCGGTGCGCGACAGCGACAAGCGCGCCAGCGAGCAGCCGGAACTGCCGCGCCGCAGCTACGACAGCGAGGCCGATTTGCGCAAGCTGGCGACCCAGCTGGCCACGATGAGCAAGCAGGCCGGCCTGTCCAGCAATCTGCAGACGGTGATCACGCCGTACGGCCTGCGCGTCACGCTGCACGACACCGATCAGCAGGGCATGTTCGAGCGCGGCAGCGCCATCGTCGAGACGCGTTTCCGCGGCCTGCTGCAGCAGATGGGCGCGATGCTGGGCGAGATCGACAACCGCCTGCTGCTGGTCGGCCACACCGATGCCGCGCAATACCACCGGGCGGGCAGTTTCAACGCGATGTCCAACTGGTCCTTGTCCAGCAATCGGGCGATGGCGGCGCGCATGCATCTGATGCAGGGCGGCCTGGCCGGCGACGCGGTGCTGCAGGTGGTGGGCATGGCGGACCGGGCGCCGCTGGATGCCGGCCATCCGCTGGCGGCGATGAATCGGCGCATCGAGTTGCTGGTCCTCACCTCGGGCCAGGCTCAGGCGGTGGTGGCGATGTATGGCTCGGCGGCCGATGGCAAAACCGGGATGGCCGGTGTTGCGTCGGCGCTACCAAATGCGAATGACTTGCAAAAACTTAGGGAAAATACCATCGGTATTCGTTGATTTGCTGTTAAGATTGTTTGACCACAAAAGCCTTTGCGTTGCAAGGCTTTTTTTTGTGCGATTTTCACATAAATTTTAACCAAATTATTTACAATTTCCCCGGTGTTGATAACAATGTCGCCAGTATGAGCCAAATCTCATATCGCGAACAATAAATAATGACTCAGGCATCTTCCGCCGTCCTGCGGTGGTGGTGTCGGATAGTCGGGGACGTGTTACCGAGATGAATCAAGAACAAGTTAGGCAGATGTTGCGGCAGACGCCGCTGTTTGGTCATTTGGCAGATGACACCCTGGAGCGGGCGCTGGAATGTTGCGAGACCGTGCGCCTGGCGAAGGGGGAGGCCTTGTACGTCGAGGGGGGAGATTCGGACGCGGTTTATTTGCTGCTGGCCGGTTGCATGCAGGTCTTCGTCGCCGATCCGGGCGGCAAGAAATACGTTTTGCAGATGGCGATGCCGGGCGCGATGCTGGGCATGGAGTCCTTCGTCGACGCCGGCGAGCGCAGCAGCGGCGCGGTGGCCGACGAGGAGAGCGCGCTGCTGGCGTTCTCCCGCGCGGCGCTGCGGGAATTGTTCGACAGCGAGGACGGCCTGCCCGGCTGCGACAAGGTGCGAGGCAGCATCATGTGCTATCTGGTCTCGCTGGTGCGCCACATGACGACGCTGGCGCGCAATCTGGCGCTGCTGGACGTCTACGGCAGGGTCCGCATCCTGATCAACCAGATGCTGATCGAGCAGGACGGCGTGCTGATCCTGCGCAAGCAGTTGACTCAGCAGGAGATCGCCGATCAGATCGGCTCCTCGCGCGAGATGGTCGCGCGGATTCTGAAGGAGTTGATCTATGGCCATTACATCAAGATGGAAAACCGCCGCATCGTCGTGCTGAAGATGCTGCCGGAAAATTTCTGACGCCGTAAGCGGCGGCCCCGGGCCGCCGTTTTTCATTTAGAGCCGCTGACAAAACCTCGCAGAGTGCCTGACGCAGGATCGAGGGTTTTGTTGGCGGGTCTTAAGTTTGACGCGCAGGCGTCGCCTTGTATCGGTATCAGACCGCTACAGTCCACAGGCAGACAGATGCAGATATCTCCCATTTTTTCCCGCGGCAGCGAGCCGACGTCCTCCGGCAAGACCGAGTCCGCCGCGGCTGCGCCTATCGCGAGAGTCGCCGCCGAGCCGGCCGCGCCGGCGCCGGCCGTCGCCTTGCAGGCGATGCCGAAAATCGATCAGGCCAGGGTGGACGAAGTGCGCGCCGCGCTGGCGCGCGGCGAAGTGCGTTTCGACCCGCGCCGGCTGGCCGAGCTGGTCGAGCAGTACCACGGCGGGCGCTGATGGAGGCTGGACAGGCTTACCGCCGCTTGTTCGCCACGATAGGCGCCGACCTGGCCGACTACCCGCGGCTGCTCGAATGGCTGGAGAGCCAGTTTCGCGCGGCGCTGGAGCATGACGCCGCGGCGCTGGAGCGCTGCGCCGGCGAGATCGCCGCGCTGTGCGACAGGTTGGAGGGCAGTCGCCGCGAGCGCCTGGCGGTGGTGGACGCCTTGCTGCCTCTGGCTGCCGAGCGTTCGATGGCAGAGGTGTTGAAGGCCTTGCCGACGGCCCTGCGCGAGCAGGGCGACGCGCATTGGCGGCGACTGCGCGCGCTGATCGCCGATTGCCGCGAGCGCAATCTGCGCAACGGCCGGCTGTTGCAAGAGCGCAGGCAGCTGCTGCAGCGCGTGCTGGAGGGCGAGAGCGATGTTTACGCAGCGCAGTGAGGGCTGGTCGACGGCCGGTCCCGCCCAGTCGGCCGACGCGGTGGCCTTGCCATTGGCGCTGCCGTCCGGCGGCGGCGGTTTTTCCGAGCAGTTCGCCGGCGTGCGCGCCGAAGTGGAGCGCTTCATCGCCGGCGGCGAGCCGGCTTCGGCGCAGGCTTTGTCGCCGGAGGCCTGGAGCGTCCGTCAGCAACTGGGCGCCGGCGGCGCCGATTTTTCCGGCGCGCCGCAAGACAGGCAGGCCTTTGTCGACGAAATGTTGCCGCATGCGCAGGCGGCGGCGGCGCGATTGGGCGTGACGCCGGACCTGGTGCTGGCGCACGCGGCGCTGGAGTCCGGCTGGGGGCGCAAGCCGCTGACGCGCGCCGATGGCAGCAACGGCCACAATCTGTTCGGCATCAAGGCCGACGCGCGCTGGCGCGGCGAGGCGGCGGCGGCGTTGACGACGGAATTCGTCGGCGGCCACAGGCAGAGCAGGGTGGAGTCGTTTCGCGCCTATCCGGATTATCGCGCGGCCTTCGACGATTACGCCGACCTGCTGGCGTCGAATCCGCGCTACCGCGCGGCGCTGGGCGTCGGTTCGGATGCCAGGGCCTTCGCCGGCGCCCTGGCGCGCGGCGGCTATGCGACCGACCCCGCTTATGCCGACAAGCTGGCCGGCCTGGCGGAGCAGTTTCGCAAGCGCGGCCGTTAAGCGGTATCGACGACAAATTGGCGCCGCTGGCGCCAATTTTTATTTTTGCTGGTTTTTGGAAAATAAAAAGGAAAAAGCCGAAATCGTAAGATTTCGGCTTTTGACTGGTGGAGATAAGCGGGATCGAACCGCTGACCTCTTGCATGCCATGCAAGCGCTCTCCCAGCTGAGCTATACCCCCACATAAAACCATGGCGTCCCCACGGGGATTCGAACCCCGGTCGCCGCCGTGAAAGGGCAGTGTCCTAGGCCTCTAGACGATAGGGACTGAATTGTTGGTGGAGGTAAGCGGGATCGAACCGCTGACCTCTTGCATGCCATGCAAGCGCTCTCCCAGCTGAGCTATACCCCCACATATCCGTCGATTTCGCTTTCGCGATGACCGTTGGGTCTCGACAGGAGGCGAACTATACCTTGACCAATTTTACCGTGCAAGCGCTTCGTGAAAATATTTTGAAAAATTGCAGAAATTACCCATTTTGACTGGCGAATGAGGTATCCGGCGCGACATGACGGCCCGCTATGGGTATTGATATTTAATTATGGAATAAGATTGAAAAATAATATCACTTAACGTTCTAACTAACCGCTGATAAGGTAGCGCCATGTCCGGCCGTCGGGGCCGGGAGACACCGCATACCGATGGAGATTCGACGATGAAAAAATGGAATGCCGCGCTGCTGTTGGGACTGTCGCTGGCCGCCGCGGCGGCCCAGGCCGACGATCTGGCCGATATCCGCAAGGCCGGCGTGCTGAAGATCGGCACCGAGGGCACTTATGCGCCGTTCACCTACCATAACGCCTCCGGCGAGCTGACTGGCTTCGACGTCGAGATCGGCCAGGCCATCGCCAAGCGGCTGGGCGTCAAGCCGCAATTCGTCGAAGGCAAGTGGGACGGGCTGATCGCCGGTCTGGACGTCAAGCGCTACGACGTGGTGATCAACGAGGTGGCCGTCACCGACGCCCGCAGGCAGAAGTATGATTTCTCGACGCCCTACATCGTGTCCAAGGCGGTGCTGATCGTCCGCGACGACAACCGCGACATCAAGCGTTTCGAAGACTTGAAGGGCCGCAAGTCGGCCAATACCCTGACCAGCAACTTCGGCAAGCTGGCGCAGCGCTACGGCGCCGAGATCGTGCCGACCCAGGGTTTCAACGAATCGGTCGCGCTGCTGGAGTCCGGCCGGGTGGAAACCACGATCAACGACAGCCTGTCCTTCCTCGACTTCAAGAAGAAGCAGCCGGGCAGCAAGCTGAAGGTGGCTGCCACCGAGGCCAGCGGCGAGGCGTCGGCGGTGCTGCTGCGCAAGGGCAGTCCGGAGTTGAAGGCGGCCATCGACAAGGCGCTGGCGGCGATCAAGGCCGACGGCAGCTACCAGAAGATCTCGTACAAGTATTTCGGCGCCGACGTGTCGCGTTGAGTTGAGGAGTGGCGATGCCCCCGTGGTTGCAATTGATGGCGGATTCGCTGCCGTCGCTGCTGTACGCCGGCATGGTGTTCACCGTGCCGCTGACGCTGCTGTCCTTCGCCGGCGGCCTGGCGCTGGGCCTGGCCGTGGCGCTGATCCGGCTGTTCGGGCCGCGCCCGCTGGTCCTGCTGGTGCGCGGCTATTCCTGGCTGGTGCGCGGCACGCCGCTATTGGTGCAACTGTTCGTGATCTTCTACGGCCTGCCGCGCGTCGGCATCGTGTTCGATCCGTTCCCGGCGGCCTTGCTCGGTTTTGTGCTCAGCGTCGGCGCCTACACCTCGGAAGTCATCCGCGCGGCGATCTCGTCGGTGCCGAAGGCGCAGTGGGAGGCGGCGTATTCCTTGGGCATGAGCTGGTCGCAGGCGATGCGCCGCACGATATTGCCGCAGGCGGGCAGGGTGGCGGTGCCGCCGCTGGCCAATTCCTTCATCTCGCTGGTCAAGGACACCTCGCTGGCGGCGGTGCTGACGGTGCCGGAAATGTTCCAGGCCGCGCAGCGCATCGCCGCGACCACTTACGAACCGTTGTTGCTGTATCTGGAGACCGCCTTCATCTATCTATTGTTGAGCACCGTGCTGAGCTGGCTGCAGGAGCGGCTGGAAAAACGTTTCGACCGCCATGTGGCGCCGGTGGGGGCAGCGGCATGATCAAGCTGAACGACATCGTCAAATCCTTCGGCGGCCACACGGTGCTGGACCGGGTCGGCCTGGAGCTGGCCGAGGGCGGCGTCACCGCGCTGATCGGTCCGTCCGGCGGCGGCAAGAGCACGCTGCTGCGTTGCGCCAACCTGCTGGAGACGCCGGATGCCGGCGAGCTGTCGCTGGCCGGCGAGACGCTGCGCTTCGCGCCCGGCCGCCGTCTGCCGCGCGAGGCCATTCTGCGCGTGCGCCGCGCCACCGGCATGGTGTTCCAGAGCTTCCAGTTGTTTCCGCACCAGACCGTTTTGCAGAATGTGATGGAGGGCCTGCTGACCGTGCAGCGCTGGCCGCGCGACAAGGCCGAGGCGAGGGCGCGCGAGTTGCTGGACAAGGTGGGCATGGCGCACAAGGCCGACGCCTGGCCGGCCACGCTGTCCGGCGGCCAGCAGCAGCGGGTGGCGATCGCCCGCGCGCTGGCGCCGTCGCCGCGCTTGTTGTTGTGCGACGAGCCGACGTCGGCGCTGGACCCGGAACTGGCGGCCGAGGTGGTGGCGGTGCTGCGCCAGCTGGCGGCCGACGGCGTCACCATGCTGATGGCGACGCATGATCTGCGGCTGGCGGCCAGCGTCGCGCGCGACGTGGTGCTGCTGGAGCACGGCAGGGTGGTGGAGGCGGGACCGGCCGCGCAGATATTCGGCGCGCCGCGCGAACGCCGCACCGCGGAGTATGTGTCGACCTTGACGGCGGGCGCGCGCGCGGTCTCGCTCTAGTCCCGGCCCTCCGCCGGCGCGGAGGCGCAGGCGCGGGCCCGTCCCTGGCGCTTGGCCTGGTATAGCTGGCGGTCGGCCTCCTCGATCAGCGCCTGCGGCGTCGACTCGTGGCTGGCGACGACGGTGGCGACGCCGAGACTGGCGGTCACCACCTCGGCCACGTCGGAGGCGGCATGGGGGATCGCCAGCTCCCGGATTGCGGTCAGGACGGCGTGGGCGACGCCGGCGGCGCCGTCGGTGTCGGGGAGGATGCAGGCGAACTCCTCGCCGCCGTAGCGCGCGGTCAGATCGTGCGGACGGCGCGCCGATTGCTTGATCGCCTGCGCGACCCGGCGCAGGCAGTCGTCGCCGGCCTGGTGGCCGTAGCGGTCGTTGAAGCGCTTGAAATGGTCGACATCGATCATCAGCAACGAGATCGGTTGTTGCAGCCGCGCGCATTGCAGCCAGTCGGCCTGCAGCACTTCGTCGAAGCGGCGGCGGTTGGCCACGCCGGTCAGGCCGTCGACCAGCGCGATGGCGCTGAGCAGGTCGGTCTGGAACTTCAGCGCCAGATGGGTGCGCACCCGGGCGCGCAGTATCGTGTGGTTGACCGGCTTGACGATGTAGTCGACGCCGCCGAGTTCGAAGCCGCGCGCCTCGTCTGCCTCCTCGCGCTGGGCGGACACGAAGATGATGGGCACGGCGCGGGTGCGGACGTCGGCCTTCAGCAGCCGGCACACCTCGAAACCATCTATGCCGGGCATCACCAGGTCCAGCAGGATCAGGTCAGGCATCACCGCCTGGCATTGTTCTATCGCCTGCTCGCCGCTCAGGGCCATGAAAATCTCGTAATCGTCCTTGAACAGATCGCGCACCAGCAGGATGTTGGCGGTCTGGTCGTCGACTACCAGAATCTTGGGCCGCGCCGCGGCGTCGGGCGGCTCGGACGGGAGTGGGTCCATTTACGCTTCGCTTTCGATCAGATGCTTGACGATGCTGGCGGCCGGCGCGAATTGCAGCAATTGCACCTGCTCGACCAAATCCTCGACCTGCGGCCGGACGCGTTCCGCCGTTTGCGGCGGCAGCGACATCACCAGGTCTATCGCCGCCAGATTGCCGCTTTCCAGCAATGGCAGCAGCGCATGCAGCCGCTCCAGCCATTGTTGCGGCGACAGCGGTTCGACGGGGGAGTCCTCGGCCGGCGGCGGCAGCCGCTCCGCCAGTTGTCCGATGCCGTCGCGCGCCAGCTGCCGCAGCTCGGTCGCGGCCCGGCGCCAGGCGTCGATATCGGTGTCGGCGCCGGTTTTGGCGCGCGTTTCCAGCTCGGCGGCGCGGCGCGCCAGCGCGGCGGCGCCCACGGTGGCGGCGGTGCCTTTCAGCGAATGAAAGGTGGCGGCCAGGCCGGTCGTCGTGCCGTCGTCCAGCTGACGGTCCAGTTGTTCCAGCAGCCGCTCGGCTTCCGGGCCGAAGCGGCGCAGCGCGTTGTGCATCGCTTCGCGCCTGAGGCCGAAGCGCTGCAACACCCGCTGCTCCGGCTCGATGTCCGGCGCCTGGGTTTCCTCAATGTCTGCGGCGGCGGGCGCGGCGGCCGCGCGGCCGGTCAGCGCGAGCAGTCTCGGCACCAGCTGGTTGATGTCTATCGGCTTGCCGATGTGGTCGTTCATGCCGGAGGCCAGGCACGCGTCGCGGTCGGCCGGGCTGGCGTTGGCCGTCATCGCCAGTATAGGCAGCTCGACGCCGTGGCCGCGAATGCGGCGGGTGGCCTCCAGGCCGTCGATGTCCGGCATCTGCATGTCCATGATCACCGCGTCGAAGCGGGCGTCGGGCGAAGTGGCCATCGCCACGCCCTGCAAGCCGCCTTCGGCCATCTCCACCCGCGCGCCCTCGATGGCGAGCAGCTCCGACGCCACCTGGCGGTTCAGCGCGTTGTCCTCGACCAGCAGCAGCCGCATGCCGGCCAGCCGCTGTCCGGCCGCGGCCGTCGTCGCCGCCGCCGCGCCGTGCAGGCAGCGGGTCACGGTTTCCAGCAATTGCTGCGGCGTGATCGGCTTGGTCAGAAAGTCGGCGAACGGGCTGTCGTCGCGGTCGACCAGTTCCGACAGCACTTCGCGGCCGAAGGCGGTGATCATGATGACCACCGGCGCTTCCGCCGGGGCGCAGGTTTCGCGCAGACGGTGCGCGGCGCCGACGCCGTCCATGTCCGGCATGCACCAGTCCATCAGCACCACGTCGTAGCGCTGGCCGGCGTTGGCGGCGTCGGCCACCGCGCGGATCGCGGCGGCACCGTTGGCGGCGTAATCGGCATGCCAGCCGGCCGTGCGTATCGTGCCACCCAGCACCTCGCCCATCAGCGGATTGTCGTCCACCACCAGGATGCGCAGCCGCTCCGGGCCGGGCAGCGACTGCGCGGTCAGCGGCGCGGCGTCGGCGACGTCAAGCTCGATGTCGAACCAGAAGCGGCTGCCGCGGCCCGGCTCGCTTTCCACTTGCAGCCGGCCGCCCATCAGGCCGGCCAGCCGTTGGCTGATCGCCAGGCCGAGGCCGGTGCCGCCGAAGCGCCGGGCGGTGGAGGCCTCGGCCTGGGTGAAGCCCTCGAAGATGTGGCGCTGCTGCTCCGGGCTGATGCCTATGCCGGTGTCGCGAACCGCGAAGCGCAGCAGGGCGCGCTGGTCCCGCAGCCGCAAGCGCTCCACGCTGACGACCACCTGGCCGCGCTCGGTGAATTTCATCGCGTTGCCGGCCAGATTGATCAGGATCTGCTGCAGCCGCAGGCGGTCGCCGGCCACCGCGGCGGGCAAGGCCGGATCGATCTCGAACACCGCCTCGACATCCTTCTCGCCATGGCTGCCGGACAAGATCACGCCCAGGTCGCGCAGCAGGCCGTCCAGCAGGAAGGGGTGCAATTCCAGCTGCAGCTTGCCAGCCTCTATCTTGGAGAAATCCAGGATGTCGTTCAGCAGGCCCAGCAGCGATTTGGCGGCGGTCTGGGTCTTGGCGACGTAGTCGAGCTGGCGCGGGTCCAGCGTGGTGTGCAGCAGCAGTTGCAGCAGACCCAGCACCGCGTTCAGCGGGGTGCGGATCTCGTGGCTCATATTGGCCAGGAACTGGCTCTTGGCCATGCTGGCCTGCTCGGCCAGCTGCTTGGCCTGTATCAGCTGCGCCTCGGAGCGGCGTCGTTCTGTGATGTCGACGGCGATGCCGACATAGCCGTCTATGGCGCCGGCGTCGTCGCGTATCGCAGTCACAGCCAGCGATACCGCGACGTGGCTGCCGTCCTTGCGCACATAGGTCCATTCGCGGATTTCGGCGCCGGCGATTTCGGGCAGGTGGACGAAGGCCCTGAAGCCGGCGACGTCCTCGCCGTATTGCGCGCTCAATTCGCGGCCGCGGGCGACCACTTCCCGCTCCAGGTGGAAGCGGGCCGGCGTGCAGAGGCCCACCATCTCCTGCTGGGCATAGCCCAGCATGCGCTCGGCGCCGGCGTTGAACACGGTGATCAGGCCTTCGCTGTCGGTGGCGATGATGGACACTTCCGACGCGGCCGCCAGCACATTGGACAGCAGCAGGCTCAGGCGCTGGATTTCGGCGTCGGCCAGCTTGCGGCGGGTGGTGTCGATCCGCAGCGCGATGATGCGCTCGATGCCGCCGCGTTCGTCGGTCAGCGGCGCGATCACGGTATCGGACCAGCGCAGGCCGCCGTCGCCGGCGCGGTTGCAGATTTCCCCATGCCAGGCTTCGCCGCGCAGCAGGGTTTCGCGCAGGGCCTGCCAGAAGGCCGGATCGTGCTGGCCGGAGGCGAGCAGGCGGTGGTCCTGGCCGATCAGTTGCTCGCGGGCGTAGCCGCTGACCTCGCAGAAGCGGTCGTTGACTTCCAGGATGCGGCCGTCGGCGTCGGTGACCGAGTATTGCAGCTGCTGGTTGATGGTGCGCAGCAGCGCCTCGTTCTCGCGCAGCGCGGCGGCCAGCCGGGTGCGGCCTTCCACCAGCTCGGTGACGTCGTGCACCACCGAGTAGAAGCCGCGCACCACGCCGTCCACTACGTCGGGCATATAGTCGACCAGCGTGTGGCGCATGCTGCCGTCGGGGGCGGGCTGGGTCCGTTCGAACTGCACCGTTTCGCCGCGCAGCGCGGCCTCGATGCGGGGGAGGCTGGTCGCCAGCAGGACCGGGTCCATCAGCTTGGACAGCGGCGTGCCCGGCAGGCTGTCCGGCGCGCGCTGGAACCAGTTGTGGTAGGCGCGGTTGGCCAGCTGGTTGACCAGATTGCGGTCCCAATAGCCTATCATCGACGGCACGGCGTCCAGCATGGTGCGCAGGTCGCGGCGCATGCTTTCCAGCTGGTGGGTGCGCTCCTCCACCTGTTCTTCCAGCTTGGTGTTCAGCGCCAGCAGTTGCGCTTCCATTTCCTTCTGCTGGGTGATGTCGCGCACCGTGGCCGAGACGCCGACCACGGCGCCGTCATTGTCGTAGATCGGCGAGACCGATACCGCCGCATCCATCAGCGCGCCGTCCTTGCGGCGGCGCAGCGTCTGGAAGTGGGCGACGCGTTCACCGCGGCCGATGCGGGCGAGCAGCGCCTGCTCTTCCGGTTGTTTCTGTTCCGGCACGATCAGCCGGGGCAGCGAGCGGCCGACCGCTTCGGCGGCACGGTGGCCGAACATATCCTGCGCGCCCTTGTTCCAGCTGACGATGGTGCCGTCCAGCGTCATGCCTATGATGGCGTCTATCGAGCTTTCGACGATGGCGGCCAGATCCTCCTGGGTGCTTTGCAGGCGGCGGCGGGACAGCACATTGCTGCGCCAGGCATAGGCCAGCGCCGCGCCGATCAGGCTGAACACTCCGCCTATCAGCGCGGCCAGGTCGGTCGACGGCAGGTTCAGGTCGGCGGCGAAGGCCGGGCTGGCGTGGAAGGTCAGCTGCCAGACGCGGCCGAAGATCGGGGCGGCCTGGACGGCGATGGCGGAAGGGTGCGGCGCCGCGGCCTGGGTGCGGAAGAAAACGATGGGGCTGGCGGCATTGGTGGTGTCGCTGAGCTCCAGCCAGCCGCTGTTCGGGTCGAAGGGGATTTTTCTCAAGGCCTCGTCTATCTGCAACGGCGCGTAGCTCCAGCCCAGCGCCAGCCGGCGGCGGGCCTCCAGCGTGTCCGGAGTGGCGACGCCGCGATAGATGGGCAGCAGGATCAGGAAGCCTTGTCCGGGCCGGGCCGAGGTCTGTTTCAGCGTGACCGGCTCTGACAGCCGCGCCTCGCCGCTGTCCACCGCCTCTTGCGCGGCGCGGCGGCGGGTCGGGTCGGAGGCGATGTCCAGGCCGATGGCGGAGGCGTTGGACGGGGGCTCGACCAGCTGGACGATGGCGTGCTCGCCGCTGTAGGGCTGGAATTGCTGGATGGAAAAGTCGGTTGCGTCGCCGACGCGCATGTCGGCGACGAAGCCGGCCAGCTCGTCGGCCGGCACGCGGCGGATGAAGCCGAAGCCGCGGGTGCCGGGGAATTCGCGTTCGATGTCGCGGCTCAGGCCGTAGCGATGGAAGGCCGCGCGGGACGGGCCGCGCTCGCCGGCGGCGACGACCACGCCGCGGGTGCCGCGCAAGCCGTACTGGTAGCGGTTGAGCCGTTCGGTGATGCCGGTCAGCGCGCGTTGCGCGGCCTGGCTGGCGGCCTGGCGCAGGGTATCGGCATTGCGGCTCTCGATCAGCTGGCAGGCGAGCGTGGTGAGGAGCAGGCCCAGGATCAGCGTGCCCGCCGCCCACCGGATGGCGGAAGAGGGGGAAAGCTTTCTCGTCATGGCTCGTTTCGTCGCAGCGGTTGGCGCGGGCTCCGGGTCGCTTGGCGCCCGGTTGTTTGATCATAGTTGCGATTTGGCGACGATGGGGCGATGACGGATGGTTTGGAAACGAAAAAAGCCCGCATCAGCGGGCTGTTTCCAATACTGCGACGTGGTCGTTTGGTGGAGATAAGCGGGATCGAACCGCTGACCTCTTGCATGCCATGCAAGCGCTCTCCCAGCTGAGCTATACCCCCGCTCGACGCTGCGTTCACAGTGAGGCGCAGTATAAGGCCAGCGATTTTTCTTGTAAATACCCGGCGACGTAAAAAATAAAGGGGAAGCGCCGGAACGGCCGGGCGCGTGGCTGCTCCGTGCGAAAAGGATCTCGAGCGGGCGCTGATGACGTGCGGGCATCTCGATGTCGATGGACAGGACGCTGTGGCGGACCTGGGCCTCGGTTATAATCGGCGGTCCGGATACGCAGGAAGGCGCCGATGTCGGTTGGCCATTACGAAAACTTCCCGGTGGGATCGCTGCTGTTGCCGCGCAAGATGCGGCGCGCGGTGCATGCCATCTATCATTTCGCCCGTTACGCCGACGATGTCGCCGACGAGGGCGACGCCGACACCGCGAGCCGGCTGGCGGAACTGGACCGGCTGGAGACCGACCTGGACCGCATCGCCGCCGGCGAGCCGCCGCGCATCGCGCTGATGGCGCCGCTGGCGGCGGCCGTCGCCGCGCACGGCTTGCCGTTGCAGCCGATGCGCGACCTGCTGTCGGCTTTCCGCCAGGATGTAGTCAAGACGCGCTACGACAGCTTCGGCGAGCTGGTCGACTACTGCCGGCGCTCGGCGAACCCGGTCGGCCGGCTGATGCTGGCGTTGTACGGCGAAACCGACGCGCGCAGCCTGGCGCAGGCCGACGGCATCTGCACCGCCTTGCAGCTGATCAATTTCTGGCAGGATGTGGCGGTGGACTGGGGCAAGGGCAGGGTCTACCTGCCGCAGGAGGACCTGGCCCGCTTCGGCGTGTCGGAGGGACAGATCGCCGACGGCCGCGCCGACGCCAAGTGGCGCGCGCTGATGCTGTACCAGGTGGAGCGCGCCCGCAAGATGCTGCAGGCCGGCGCGCCGCTGGGCAGGACGCTGCGCGGACGACTGGGGCTGGAGTTGCGGCTGATCGTGATGGGCGGAGAGCGCGTGCTGCACAAGCTGCACGCGTCCGGCGGCGATGTGTTCGCAGAGCGGCCCAGGCTGGGTGCCGGCGATTGGATCTATATGATGTGGCGGGCGTGCCGGGCCAGGTGAGCCGGCGCGACGCCGTGAATGCGGTCGGCTCGAACCGCGGGCCGACGACAAGTTGGGGGAGGGGCGCGTGACGCCGGATCAGTATTGCGAGGACAAGGCCGCGGCCAGCGGTTCCAGTTTTTATTACAGCTTCCGTTTTCTGCCGGAGGAACGGCGTCGGGCGATCACCGCGCTGTACGCCTTCTGCCGAGAGGTGGACGACGCGGTCGACGAATGCCAGGACCCGGGCGTGGCCCACGCCAAGCTGGCCTGGTGGCGCGGCCAGGTGCAGCGCGCCTACCGCGGCGAGGCCGATCATCCGGTGATGCGGGCGCTGCTGCCGCATCTGGCGGCTTTCGGCCTGCCGCAGTCCGAATTGGAGGAAATCGTCGACGGCATGGAGATGGACCTGGGCATGGTCCGCTACCAGCGCTTCCAGGACCTGCTGCTGTACTGCCACCGGGCGGCCGGCGTGGTCGGCACGCTGGCGGCGCGCGTCTTCGGCTACAGCGACGAGAAGACGCTGGAGTACGCGCACGAACTGGGCGTGGCCTTCCAGCTGACCAATATCATCCGCGACGTCGGCGAGGACGCGCGCCGCGACCGCATCTACCTGCCGATGGAGGAGTTGCAGCGCTTCAACTGCCCGGCGATGGACATCCTGCATTACGAGGAAAGCGAAGCCTTCAAGGCGCTGATGGCCTTCCAGATCGAGCGCGCCCACGAGCATTACCGCAAGGCCTGGGATCTGCTGCCGGCCGCTGATCGCAAGGCGCAGCGGCCCGGCCTGTTGATGGCGGCGATCTATCGCGCCACGCTGGAGGAAATCAGCCTGGACGGACCGGCCAAGGTCTTGAACCAGCGCTTGTCGCTGACGCCGGTGCGCAAGCTGTGGCTGGCCTGGAAAACCTGGACCTTCGGCTACAAGCCGTGAAGCCCCGCGTGGCCGTGGTCGGGGCCGGCTGGGCCGGCCTGGCCGCGGCGGTGGAGCTGGCCGGGCGCGCCGAGGTCTCCGTCTACGAGGCCGGCCGCGAACCGGGCGGCCGCGCGCGCTGCAGCGGCCGCGGCGACGACAGGTTTGACAATGGTCAGCACATTTTGCTCGGCGCTTATGCAGAATGCCTGCGCCTGATGCGGATGGTCGGCGCCGATCCGGACCGCCTGCTGCTGCGGCGTCCGTTGCAATGGTGGCGCGAAGGCGGCGTCAAGCTGAGCTGCCCGCGGCTGCCGGCGCCGCTGCATCTGCTGGTCGGTCTGCTGCGCGCCGACGGCCTGGCCTGGTCCGACAAGCTGGGCCTGCTGCGCGCGCTGGGCGGCCTGAAGGCCGCCGGCTACCGGTTGCCGCGCGATTGCAGCGTCGCCGACTGGCTGGCCGAACGGGGGCAGGGCGGCGTCGTGAGCCGCGATTTCTGGCGGCCGCTGGTGTTGTCTGCGCTTAACACGCCGCCGGAAGAGGCGTCGATGCAGGTGCTGGCGACGGTGTTGCGGGACAGCCTGGGCGCCGGACGCGCCGACAGCGATCTGCTGTTGCCGGCGGCGGACTTGTCGGCGCTGTTTCCCGACCCGGCCTGGCGCTGGCTGGGCGAACGCGGCGCGGCGCTGCATGGCGGCCGCCGGGTGCGCCGCCTCGAACCCGGAGACGGGCGGCCGCGGGTGGACGGCGCCGAGTACGACGCGGTGGTGCTGGCGACGGCGCCTTACCACGCGGCCGACCTGCTGGACGACGCCGGGCTGCGGCAGAGGCTGGCGGCCTACCGCTACTGGCCCATCGCCACCGTCTATCTGCGCTTCGACGCGTCGCCGCGGCTGCCGGCGGCGATGATGGGCGTCAGCGGCGGCGTGGCCGACTGGCTGTTCGACCGCGAGGCGCTGGTCGGCGAGGCCGGGCTGGTGGCGGCGGTGCTCAGCGCGCCGGCCGAGCTGCCGGAGCCGGCGGAGCTGGCGCGGCGGGTGCTGGACGACGTGCGGCGGCTGGCGCCCCATCTGGGCGAGCCGCTGCAAAGCAAGACGATAATCGAGAAGCGCGCCACGTTTGCCAGCGCGGTCGGCCTGGACAGGCCGGGACCGCTGAGCCCGTGGCGGCATGTTTACCTCGCCGGGGATTGGGCTTGCCCCGACTACCCGGCGACACTGGAGGGGGCGGTGCGCAGCGGCGTGGCCGCGGCGGCGGCCGTGATGCGGGACTTGCGGATAGAACGACAATGACGATAAAGACAGAATTTGCCGGCGACGCGCTGGCCGGACGCGTGATCCTGGTGACGGGCGCCACGCAGGGGATAGGGCGCGAGACGGCGCTGGCCTTGGCCCGTCATGGCGCGGCGGTGGTGTTGCTGGCGCGCAGCGTCAAGGGTTTGGAGAAGGTCTACGATGAAGTAGCGGCCACCGGCGCGCCGGAGCCGGCGGCGGTGCCCCTGGACCTGCTGAACGCCGGAGAGAACGAATTCGGCACGCTGGCGATGACCATCAAGCGCGAATTCGGCCGGCTGGACGGCATCGTCCACTGCGCCTCGCATTTCTACGCGTTGTCGCCGCTCTCCAACCAGACCATAGAAGAATGGATGAACCAGTACCGGATCAACACGGTGGCGCCGTTCGCGCTGACCCGGGCCTGCCTGCCGTTGCTGAAGGAGGCGCCGGACGCGTCGGTGCTGTTCGTCGGCGAGCATCACGCGCTGCATCCCAAGGCCTATTGGGGCGGTTTCGGCGCCTCCAACGCCGGGCTGCCGTATCTGACCGAGGTGGCGGCCAGCGAATGGGAGATGCATCCGAATCTGCGCGTCAACCTGCTGTTGCCGGGGCCGGTCAATTCGCCGCAGCGCAACCGCACCCATCCGGGCGAGGACAAGAGCGAGCGCGGCGATCTGGCCGATCTGATGCCGCACATGCTGTACTGGCTGGGCGCGGACAGCCGCGGCCGCAGCGGCGAAGTGGTGGAGCTGGACCTGCGCAAGCCGCGCAGCTGACGAGAAAGGCGGGACGAGCATGAGAAGACTGCTGTTGCTGGCGACGATGCTGGCGCTGGGCGGTTGCAACTGGGTGAACAGCGTCACCGGCCTGACCAAGGAGTCGGACAAGGCGATAGGCGCGGCCTGCCGCCAGACCGGCCGCTCGCTGGAGGCGTGCTATCTGCGCAATCCGGACGCCGACAAGGCCTCCATCTATTCCGGCTGGCGCGAGATGAACGAGTACATGGCCAAGAACAAGCTGGAGACGATGGAGCCGCCGCCGGAGAAGCAGGCCGCCAGCGCGGCGCCGGGCGCCGGCGCCCGGCCGGCCAGCTCGGCGATGGCGTCGCCGGCGGGCGACGACGGCCAGCCCAAGCCGCTGAGCAGCGACGAAGCCGACCAGGCCGCGAAGAACGACCCGCAGGTGGCGGCGGTGCTGGCGGCGATGCGCAACGGCGGCAAGGACGGCAAGGACGCCAGCGGCGGCAAGCACGCGCAGGGCAATAAGGGCGAGCCGGATCAGAACCGGCTGCTGAACATCATCAATCAGTTGAACAAGACCGACGCCAGCCGCCCGCCCGGCTGAGAACCTGCTCACGATCTTTTTCGGCGGCGGCCGCGATCTTCCCGGCTGCCCGGCGCGCGCCGTCCTGTTATCCTTGCGCCTTTAGATCCCAGCTTCCCATTCGCAGATGGCCAAGAACAAAACCGTATTCAGCTGCACCGAGTGCGGCGGACAATCGCCGAAGTGGCAGGGCCAGTGCCCGCATTGCAACGCCTGGAACACCCTGGTCGAGGCGGTGGCCGCGCCGGCCGCCGCCGGTCCGCGCTTCCAGTCCTGGGCGGCCAACGTCACCAAGGTGCAGAAGCTGTCCGAGGTGCAGACCGCGGAAACGCCGCGAGACCCGTCCGGCATCGACGAGCTGGACCGCGTGCTCGGCGGCGGCATCGTCCGCGGCGCCGTGGTGCTGATCGGCGGCGATCCCGGCATCGGCAAATCCACGCTGCTGCTGCAGGCCTTGTCGCAGATCGGCCAAAGCCGCAAGGTGCTCTACGTGTCCGGCGAGGAGTCGGCGCAGCAGATCGCGCTGCGCGCCTCCAGGCTGGCGCTCGATACCAGCAGCGTCGATCTGCTGGCCGAGATCTGCATCGAGAACATCCTGGAGACGCTGAAGCGCGAGCTGCCCGAGGTGGTGGTGATCGACTCGATCCAGACGCTGTACACCGAGCAGGTGACCTCGGCGCCCGGCTCGGTGTCGCAGGTGCGCGAGTGCGCGGCGCAGCTGACGCGGATGGCCAAGCAGAGCGGCATCACCGTGCTCTTGGTCGGCCACGTCACCAAGGAGGGCTCGCTGGCCGGCCCGCGCGTGCTCGAGCACATGGTGGACACCGTGCTGTATTTCGAGGGCGATTCCCACTCCAACTACCGGATGATACGCGCGATCAAGAACCGTTTCGGCGCCGTCAACGAGCTGGGCGTGTTCGCGATGACCGACCGCGGCCTGAAGGGCGTGTCCAATCCGTCGGCGATCTTCCTGTCCTCCTACCGCGACGATGTCGCCGGCTCCTGCGTGCTGGTGACGCAGGAGGGCACGCGGCCGCTGCTGGTGGAGATCCAGGCGCTGGTCGACGACTGCCACGGTTTCCAGCCGAAGCGGCTGACCGTCGGCCTGGAGCAGAACCGGCTGGCGATGCTGCTGGCGGTGCTGCACCGCCACGGCGGCGTCGCCTGTTTCGACCAGGACGTGTTCCTGAACGCCGTCGGCGGCGTCAAGATCAACGAGCCGGCGGCCGATCTGGCCATCATCCTGGCGATGGTGTCGTCGCTGCGGAACAAGGCGCTGCCGGAGAAGCTGGTGGTGTTCGGCGAAGTGGGCCTGGCCGGCGAGGTCAGGCCGGTGACGCGCGGGCAGGAGCGGCTGAAGGAAGCCGCCAAGCTCGGCTTCACCCGCGCCATCGTGCCCTCCGCCAACAAGCCGCGCCAGGAGATCGAGGGTTTGAAGGTGCTGGCCGTCGACCGCCTCGATCAGGCGGTGGAATTCTGCAGGGAGTAGCGGCATGGTCGATCCGCAGGCGATAGAGCAGGAGCGCCCGTATCTGTTGCGCTACGCGCTGGCCCAGCTGCGCGAGCGCGACGCCGCCGAGGAGGCGGTGCAGGAGACGCTGCTGGCGGCGCTGGAGTCGCGGGACAGTTTTTCCGGCAAATCGACGCTGCGCACCTGGCTGACGTCGATACTGCGCTTCAAGTTGATAGACGCCTTGCGCCGCAAGGGCAGGGAGAAGCTGTTCGAATCGCTGGACGACGAGGCGGGCGATGGCGATTTCGACGGCCTGTTCACCGAGGACGGCCATTGGCGCGAGACGGTGCGCGGCTGGGGCGGGCCGGAGTCGGAACTGGTCTCCAAGCAGTTCTGGCAGGTGTTCGAAGAATGTTCCAAGGTGATGCCGCGCCGCACCGCGATGGTGTTCGCGATGCGCGAGGTGATGGGCATGGAGATCGCCGACATCTGTAACAATCTGGAGATCAGCGCGACCAACTGTTCGGTGCTGCTGTACCGGGCGCGGATGAGTCTGCGCGAATGTTTTTCGATACGCTGGAGTCGGGGGGACGAGCGATGAAGCTGAATTGCCGCGCGGCCAGCCGGCTGATATCGGCCGGCATGGACCGGCCGCTGACCGTGGCCGAGCATCTGAAGCTCAGGATGCATTTGTTGTTGTGCGGCAATTGCCGGCAGTTCTCGCGGCAGCTGGACCTGCTGCGCCAGGCGGCGCGCCGCGCCGGCGACGGGGCCGATTGAGGCGGCAGGCACGGCCGGCAAAAAAAGAGCCGGCTTCGCGCCGGCTCGTCAATCTACAAAGGTAGAAGTAGAGAAAAGCTTTACCGAAACAGTCTGCGTCAGCGCTTGCGCCTGACGACCTTGTCGCCTCCGCGTTGCGGGCAGGCGGCGCACGGCTGTTCGCACATGCCGGCGCCGGTCAACGATTGCTTCAACGCGCAGACCGAACGGCGACAGGCGATGAAGCGGATCTGCTGCTCGGCCGCCAGTTCGCGGAAGTGGCGCATCACATTGTGGCCGAGGAAATCGGTGAACAGGATCAACAGATCGGTGCCGGCCGGCAGGCGGTCCACCTTGCGTTGATGCGAGCTGTTGCGTCCGCTCAGATGGCGGTGAATGGTGATGCCGTAGTTCTGCAGCACATCCGGGATGTTGCCCAGGGTGTCGGCTCCGACCAGCATTGCATTCATGGGACTTCTCCGGTGAGTGGTTTAGTAAACGATAATCGTTCTCATTAATGGAGTCAATGAGAATTTATCTCAATGCGCGCCCGACTGTTCCTTGGGGCAGGCCGCGGCCGTTTCCCCATCCATTGCCGGCGGCCGTTCGTCGCCGTCGTCCGTCGGCAAATGACCTATCTTGAACCATGCGCGGCATCGCGCCTGGCGGGAGACGAGGGAATGAAGATAGGCAGGGTGGCGATAGGGCTGCTGGCGGCGGTCGGCTTGCTGGCGGCGCTGAGCGCGGACGCCGGCGGCGAGGCGCTGGCGCGCGTCCGGCAGCGCAACGCGCTGGTGATTGGCCTGGAGGGCACGTTTCCGCCGTACAGCCTGCGCGCGTCCGGCAGCGGCGAGCTGCAGGGCTTCGAGGTGGATTTCGGCCGGGCGCTGGCGCGGCAGCTCGGCGTCGGGGCGGACTTCCGAACGATAGTCTGGGGGCAGATGCTGGACAGCCTGCGGGCCGGACGGGTCGACGCGGTGATCAATCAGGTGGTGGCGACGCCGGAGCGGCGGGCGTACTTCGATTTTTCGATACCGTATACCTATTCCGGCCTGCAGCTGGTGGTGCGCAAGGCCGACCTGGAACGTTTTCGCGGCGCGGCCGATCTGGCCGGCGCCCACGTCGGCGTCAGCGCCGGCACCAATTACGAGCAGTGGCTGCGCGCCAACGCGCCGGGCGCCCACATCCACCTGTATCAGGACGATCTGGTCAAATACGACGGCCTGCGTCGCGGCGAGATCGACGCCATCGTGATCAACCGGCTGGCGGCCTTCAATCTGACGCTGAAGACCCACGGCGAACTGGTGCCGGCCGGGCGCATGCTGGCGCGCGAGGACGCCTGCGTGGTGTTGCGCCGGGGCAGTCCGCAATTGCTGGCCGAGGTCAACCGCGCGATCGGGCATCTGCAGCGCGACGGCACGCTGCAGGCGCTGTCGCGCAAATGGTTCAAGGCCGACATCGTCAGCCGGCCGCAGTAGTTTCAGCCGTATACGTCCACCTGGCTGACCATGCCGGCCTGGCCGTCGTCGCGAAGATAGACGCCGGCGCTCTGCATCTGGGCGGTCGGCGTCGCGCTGCCGCTGTCGTCTCGTATCGTCAGCGGCGCGGAGACGCTGGGCAGCAGGATGGCGCCGACATGCGCCTGCTGCAGCGTCTCCAGCTGGTCACTGCCATCGGCGTTGCGCCCGGTCCAGATCTTCAACTGCGAATACACCGGGTCCGATTCGTCTATCACGCCGTCGTGGTTGGCGTCGTAGCGCGCCAGGTCGGCGAAGCCGTTTCCGGATTGCGGGCCGAACAGTTCGCCGCCGTCGTCGATCTTGCCGCTGCCGTTCTTGTCCAGTACCAGCCAGCCGCCGTCGGTGGGGAAGGGCAGCTTCTCCATCTGGCCGTCATTGCCCAGATCGAGGCTCACCGTCGCGCCGCTGAAGCCGCCGGCGTCGCTGCCCAGCGTGATCATCAACGGATCGCGGGCCTGGCCGCCGCTCTGGCTGGCGGAGCTGGAATGGTATTCGTAATGGCTCTGCATCGACAGGTTCAGCGAAAACTGGAATTGCTGGCCGCTCTCGGTGGTGACCTGGCCCGTGGCGGAGAATTGCAGCTGCTGGGTTTGCTGGTAATCGACGCTCTGCTGCGTGGTTGTGACCGGCGGCGCCGTCGTGCCCGGGCCGCCGTCACGCCGCTGGCCGGCCCGCAGCCAGATCTGGATGCCGAAGGCCCGCTCCAGCACCGCCTTCAGCAGGCTGAACACCGCGTCGTCGTCCAGCATCAGGCTGGACGAGAGCAGGCTGCTCAGCCCCTGGCTGCTGAGCGCGACGCTGTCGCTGGCGGTGGGCTGGGCCTGGTATGGGGCCGGCGTCTGGCTGGCGGCGACGCTCTGGCGGATGTCCAGCGTCTGGCTCTGGCTGAAGTTGCTGGCGAGATTGGCGGTCACGGAGGCGATTTTCATGGCGGCGATCCGGCGGGAGGGACGATAGCCCGGCTATCGGCCCGCCGCCTGGCAACTTGATGCCGTAGTTCCGCTGAGCCTGGGCTATAAGTCCTTGCCGGAGCGCCAGATGGCCCAGACCAGCCACACGCTGTTGAACAGCGCCAGCATGAAGCCGAAGAAGCCGAAGAACGGCAGGCCGAACAGCTTGGGGCCGGCGTTGACCGTCATCACGATGGACGAGCCTATGATCAGGCAGCCGGTGACGATGCCCATCGTCAGCCGGTTGCTGCTGCGGTCCAGCTGTTTGCCGAAGCTGTCCAGCCGCTGCAGGTCCAGATTGACGCGGAACTTGCCGTGGCGCATGTCGCGGCCGATGCGGACCAGGTCGCGCGGCAGGCCGGCTATCATTTCCAGCCCCTCGGACAGCGATTGCTTGCCGCGTTTGAGCAGCGCCGCCGGATGGTAGCGGGCGACGATCAGCTCCTTGACGAAGGGCGTGATGTGGGCCACCAGCTGGAACTCGGGATTCAACTGCCGTCCCAGGCCCTCCAGCGTGATCAGCGCCTTGAACAACAGCGCCATGTCCGGCGGCAGCACGATGCCGTGGTTGCGGATCAGCGTCATGATGTCGACGATCAGCTGGCTGATGTTCAGCCCCTTCAGCGGCACGTGCTCGTACTGGAACATGAATTCGCCGACCTCGTCGGCGAACTTCGGCATGTCCACCGGCGTGTTGCCGGTCCACTCGACCAGCACGTCTATGATGCCGTGCTCGTTGCGTTCGGCCACCGCCGACAGCAGATCGACGATTTCGTCGCGCCGCACGTGGCTGATGCGGCCGACCATGCCGAAGTCTATGAAGGCGATGCGGTGGTCGGGCAGGAAGAACACATTGCCCGGGTGCGGATCGGCGTGGAAGAAGCCGTGGACCAGGATCATCTTCAGCACCGCGTCGGCGCCGCGCTGCGCCAGCAGCACCGGGTCCAGCCCGCCGTCCTCCAGTCGGGCCAGCTCGCCGGCCGAGACGCCGTCGACGAAGCTCTGCACATTGACGGCGGCGTTGGTGTATTCCCAGTGCACGCTGGGCACCACCACGCAGGGATCGTCGGCGAAGTCGCGGCCGAAGCGCTCCATATTGCGCGCCTCTATCGCCAGGTCCAGCTCGCGGCGCAGCGAGCGCGAGAACTGGGCGGCGATGCCGACCGGCTGGTAGCGGCGCAGCTCGGGGAATTCCATCTCCAGCAGATGGGCCAGATGGGCCAGGATGCGCAAGTCGGCTTCCACTTTCTCGACGATGCCGGGCCGGCGCAGCTTGACCGCCACTTCGTCGCCGTCCTTGAGCCGCGCGCGATGGACCTGGGCGATCGACGCCGAGCCTATCGGCTGCAGGTCGAATTCGGCGAACAGCTCGTCGGCCTCGGCGCCCAGCGCCTCGACGATCAGCCTGCGCACCAGCGCGGGCGGCAGCGGCGGCACCCGGTTTTGCAGCTTTTCGAACTCGTCTATCCAGTCCGGCGGGAACACGTCGACGCGGGTCGACAGGATCTGGCCGAGCTTGATGAAGGTGGGGCCGAGCTCCTCGAAGGCCAGCCTGACCCGCACCGCGGTCGGCTGCGCCGACTCGCCGGCCGGCAGCGACAGATTGAGCCACTCGCCGGCCTTCTCCATCGCGCGCGGCAACTTGAGCCGCTGCGCGAACTCTCCGAGGCCATGACGGATCAAAATTCCGCTGATTTCTCTTAGTCGCGGTAAGTCCCGCATTGCAATCAAGGTTTCCCTAATCATGTGCTTTTCGCTGCCCCGCTTGGCTTTACACTGTTGGCCCCGTCCGATAGAGTGCGGCCTATGAAATTGCAACTCCGCTTATCAGCGCTGGCGCTGGCGGGCTTCATGGTTTTCGCCCAGGCCGCGCCAGACAAGGCAACACCGGACAAGCCCCCCGCCGAAGGGAAGGCCGCCACCGAAAGCGCGGCGCCTGACAAACCGGACGACCCCATCTCCAAATACGCCGCGCCTCCCGAGGATGCGGTGGGCGACCTGCTTTTGCAAGCGATGAGCCTGCTGGGCGTCGCCTACCGTTTCGGCGGCAACACGCCGGACGACGGCCTGGACTGCAGCGGCTTCATCCGCTATGTGTTCCAGAAGTCGCTGCGCGTCAATCTGCCGCGCACCGCCGCCGAGATGTCGCGGGTCGGCAAGTCGGTCGGCCGCGGCGAACTGATGCCGGGCGACCTGGTGTTCTTCAACACCCTCGGACGCAATTATTCCCATGTCGGCATCTATATGGGCAATAACAAATTCATACACGCGCCGCGCACCGGCAAGAACATCGAGGTCGCCAACCTGTCGCAGAGCTACTGGGTCGCGCGATACAATGGCGCGCGCAGGGTCAATCGTAGCACCGCCTACCAGGCGGCCGATACCTCGGATGACGTCAGCGTGAAAGGCGCCGCCAAAAAGCCGGAGGCGGCCAAGTGCCGCAAGGGCCACAAGAAGTGCAAGGCGGAGGCCGCGTCGGGCGGCAAGAAGGGCGGCAAGAGCGCCAAGAGCGGCAAGAAGAAAAAAGGCCGGCACTGAGCCGCCGGTCGAACGACGATGCCCGCTGTCCGCGGGCATCGTGTTTTCAGGAATCAGGAAGATGGCATTGAAAATCGAGATACCGGTGTGGCGCGATCCCGACGGCAACGTGGTGGCCTGCGTCGAAAAACTGAAGGTGATGCGCGAGAACCTCGAGGAAATCGCCCAGCTGGCGCAGGACGCGTTCGAGGACGCGGTGCTGATGGGCTGCGACGAGGCGCAGGTGCGCGACTTCCTGTCGGCCTTGATGCAGAGCCTGGAAAATCCCTACCGATCGGAAAAATAGGAACACGATGCCATTCGAAGCCTTTATCGGTCTGCGTTATCTGCGCGCCAAGCGTCGCAACGGATTCATCTCCTTCATTTCGCTGATCTCCATCGCCGGCATCGGCCTGGGGGTGGCGGCGTTGATCATCGTGCTGTCGGTGATGAACGGTTTCCAGAAGGAAATCCGCGGCCGTATCCTCAGCGTGGCGTCCCACCTGGAAGTCAGCGGCTATGATGGCCGGCTCGCCAACTGGCAGGGCACGCGCGACATGCTGGTCAAGCAGCCGCATGTGCTCGCCGCCGCGCCCTTCGTCAGCAGCCAGGGCCTGTTCGTCGCCTACGGCAATGTGCGGGGCGGCCTCTTGCGCGGGATAGAGCCTAAGCAGGAGGACCAGGTGGTCGACGTCGGCCGCCACATGGTGGCCGGCAAGCTGGAGAATCTGAAGCCGGGCAGTTTCGGCATGGCGCTGGGCGTCGAGCTGGCGCGCCAGCTCGGCGTCGGCGTCGGCGACAAGGTGACGCTGATGACGCCGCAGGGCAGCGTCACGCCGGCCGGCATGATCCCGCGTTCCAAGCAGTTCACCGTAGTCGGCCTGTTCAAGGTCGACATGTACGAGTTCGACGCCTCGCTGGCGATGGTCAATCTGCGCGACGCCCAGGTGATGGAGCGGATGGGCGACGCCGTCAGCGGCGTGCGGCTGAAGCTGGACGATCCGCTGCTGGCGCCGCAACTGAAGGCTGATCTGCGGCCGCGCTTGCCGCAGCTGATGGTGACCGACTGGACCGACACCAACGCCAATTATTTCCGCGCGGTGCAGATCGAGAAGCGGATGATGACCATCATCCTGACGCTGATCGTCGCGGTGGCCGCGTTCAATCTGGTGTCGACGCTGGTGATGGTGGTGACCGACAAGCAGGCCGACATCGCCATCCTGCGCACGCTGGGGGCCTCGCCCGCCAGCATCATGAAGATCTTCATGATCCAGGGCGCGGTGGCCGGCGTGCTGGGCACGCTGGCCGGCGCCGTCAGCGGCGTCGTCATCGCGTTGAATCTGGACGTGATCGTGCCGGTGATCGAACGCATCATCGGCGCCAAGATCCTGTCCAGCGACGTCTACATGATCGATTATCTGCCGTCCGACGTGCAGTGGGGCGATGTGTCCACCATCACCGTCATCTCCTTGCTGCTGGCGCTGTTCGCCACGCTGTATCCCAGCTGGCGCGCCGCGCGCACCCAACCGGCGGAGGCGCTGCGCTATGAATAAGGTATTGAGCTGCCGTCAACTCGGCAAACGCTACGAGGAAGGCAAGCTGGCGCTGGACGTGCTGTCCGATGTGAATCTGGAAGTGGGCAAGGGCGAGCATCTGGCCATCGTCGGCGCCTCCGGCTCAGGCAAGAGCACGCTGCTGCATCTGCTGGGCGGGCTGGATACGCCGACCTCCGGCGCGGTGGAGGTGTTGGGCCGCGATCTGTCCACGCTGTCGGAAACCGAGCGCGGCAAGCTGCGCAACGAGGCTATGGGCTTCGTCTACCAGTTCCACCACTTGCTGCCGGAATTTTCGGCGCTGGAAAATGTGATGATGCCGCTGCTGATCCGGCGGATGAACAAGGGCGAGGCCGCCGCACGCGCCGAGGCCATGCTGGAGCGGGTCGGTCTCGGCAAGCGCCTGGCGCACAAGCCGGGCGAGCTGTCCGGCGGCGAGCGCCAGCGCGCGGCGATCGCGCGGGCGCTGGTCACCGAGCCGACCTGCCTGCTGGCCGACGAGCCCACCGGCAATCTGGACGTCCATACCGCGCGCCAGGTCTTCGAGCTGATGCTGGAATTGAACCGCACGCTGGGCACCAGCCTGATCATCGTCACCCACGATCTGGAACTCGCCGCGTGCACGCAGCGGGTGCTGAGGCTGAACGAAGGCCGGCTGTCGGTGTCGGAGACGGTATGACGCTGACCGGGCCGCCATGCTAGGCGGCCCGGCGTTTTGACAAGGAGTCGGAATTGCTGTTGTTCATCCGCAAGGAAATGGATTTCTTCGCGCTGCTCGACGCGCTGCAGACCCGCAACGGCCTGATCGAGCTTTGCATCGGCGCCTTGTGCGTGGTGGCCGCCTTCCTGATCGCGCGCCATCTGTTCCTGCGCTGGTTCGCCCACAGGCCCCAGCGTTACGAGCGCTTCCTGCCCTATGTGGGTTTCCGCCTGGTGCTGCCGCTGTCGGCGCAGCTGCTGGTGATCGCCGCCGGCCTGGCCTGGAGCCATTACGAACACGCGCCGATGCTGGTGTTGCACATCTTCAGCGCGCTGCTGTTCTGGCTGGCGGTGATACGGCTGTGCACGGCGGTGGTGCGGCAGGCCTTTCCGAAGGGGCGCCTCGAGCGCACCTCCGAGCACTTCCTGGCCACGGTGCTGTGGCTGGGCTTCGTCAGCTGGGCGATAGGCTTCGACGTGGCGGTGATGGACTGGCTGGAGTCCATCTCCTTCCATATCGGCAAGACCCGGCTTGATTTGCTGACCATCATCAACGGCCTGCTGTGGGTGACGGTGATCGTCGTGGTGGCGCTGTGGGCCAGCCGCCTGATCGAGGCGCGCATCATGAAGCTCAGGCACCTCGATCCCAATCTGCGCATCGTGTTCGCCAAGCTGACCCGCACCGGCCTGGTGGTGGCCTCGGTGCTGGTGGCCTTGCCGGTGATGGGCATAGACCTGACGGTGCTGTCGGTGTTCGGCGGCGCGGTCGGCATCGGCCTGGGCCTGGGCCTGCAGAAGATCGCCAGCAATTTCGTGTCCGGCTTCATCATTCTGCTCGACCACTCGATCCGCATCGGCGACCGGCTGATGGTCGACAACCGCGTCGGCTACGTCACCAAGATGACCTCGCGCTACGTGGTGCTGAAAGGGGGCGACGGCACCGAGGCGCTGATCCCGAACGACGCGCTGATGTCCAATACCGTGATCAACCAGTCGTATTCCGACAAGAATATGTGGACCAGCCTGCCGGTGCAGGTGGCCTACGGCACCGATCTGGACCTGGCGCTGGAGCTGCTGAAACAGGCGGCCGAGCAGCCGCGGGTGCTGAAGACCCCGGCGGCCAACGCCTTCGTCACGCTGTTCGCCGACAGCGGCATCAATCTGGAGCTGGGTTTCTGGGTGGCCGATCCGGAGAACGGCTTCATGGGCCTGAAGTCGGACATCAATCTGGCGATCTGGCGCTTGTTCAAGCAGCATGGCATCGACATCCCGTTCCCGCAGCGCGAAGTGCGCATCGTCGGCGACAAGCCGGCCGGCAGGGCGGACGCGGAGGCATCATGAGCGCGAAACGGCTGGCCATCATCGACGACGACGAGGCGGTGCGGCAGGCGTTGTTGTGGCTGCTGGACGGCCAGGGTTATCTGGCCGACGGCTTCGACAGCGGCGAGGCCTTCCTGGCCGCCGGCAGCGGCGATGAATACAATGGCATCATCCTGGACCTCAGGCTGTCCGGCATCAGCGGCATCGTGCTGCTGGAAAAGCTGGCCGATCGCCCCTACTGTCCGCCGGTGATCATGCTGACCGCGCACGGCGACGTGCCGCACGCGGTGGCGGCGCTGAAGCTGGGCGCGCTCGATTTCATCGAAAAACCGTTCGACGACGTCCATCTGCTGCAGCGGGCCGCCGCCGCGGTGGAGCTGGACGAGCGCAACCGCCGGCTGCACGGCCGCCAGCGCAAGGTGTCGGCGGCGCTAGCGCTGCTGACCGAGCGCGAGCGCGAGGTGATGGGGCTGATCCTGGCCGGCAAGCTGAACAAGCAGATCGCCGAGGAGCTCAGCATCAGCATGAAGACGGTGGAAGTCCACCGTTCCCGGGTGTTCGAGAAAATGGGCGTCAAGTCGGCGGTGGAGCTGGCCGGCATGCTGGCGGCGGGAAGCGAGATCTAGATGGGCAGCAAGCAGCCGGTATCGGTACTGGTGGTGATACACAGCGCGGACGGCAGGGCGTTGATGCTGGAGCGGGCGGACAAACCCGGCTACTGGCAGTCGGTGACCGGCAGCCGCGAGGGCGGCGAGGAGCTGATGGCCACCGCGCGCCGCGAAGTGGCGGAGGAGACCGGTCTGGACGCCTCCCGCTTCGAACTCAGCGACTGGCATCTCGCCAACCGCTACGAAATCTACCCGCATTGGCGCCACCGCTATCCGGAAGGCGTCACCCACAACGACGAGCACGTGTTCGGCCTGCTGCTGCCCGAGCCGTGCGAGGTGGCGCTGGCGCCGCGCGAGCACCTCGGCTATCGTTGGTTGCCGTGGGACGAGGCGGCCCAACTGGCGTTTTCGCCATCCAACGCCGAGGCGCTGCGGCTGTTGCCCGAAAGGCTGGGTCTGAGGGTCTGAGGCTCGTCTCGTCTGGATTTCCACTTCGAAACACCCGCTGTCACAGCGGGTGTTTTTTCGTCCGGCTTCATGGGAAAAGTCTGAAAAGCACCGCTCGCTGCCTGAGTAGGCCGGGTGGGGCGCCCAATTGCTGCAATGATTCCCGGATGTTCGGTGCCAGGCGCCGCATGGCGACGGCGTTTTCATGCATGGCCGAGGCGGCCGGGAGGGTGCGATGTCCTATGACTCCTTTGAATTTGTCTTGCAGGATCTGAAATACGCCGTCGTGCATCGTCCGGGCATAGACGGCGCCTTGGGCGTGCCGGTGCATCTGCACACCACGTCGATGGAGTATTGTCTGGCGGAGATGAAAACCTCCGGCCTCCATATCGCCATGCATCCGAATGGCGATTTGCTGGAACGATCGAACGCGGTGCCCGGCGCGCGGGCGATGCGGCTGGGCGGGCCTGCCGGCGCGGAGCGCAGGTGGGCGGTGACGCTGCAGGGGGCGGACAGGGTCGGGCACGCGGTGCTCGCCGTCGGCGCCGCCGGCGACATCCTGCTGAATGCGCGGTATCCGATGGTCGACGCCGACGACGAGTTCGTCGGCGCCGGCTATGCGATATCGGTCTGGCGCGAGCCGCCGTCCGGCGCCGCGTCGCCTGAGCTGCGCTGGCAGTACCGGCTGCCGAACCGCCGCATCGGCCACGGGATCGTCGAGGCCAATATGGGCAGTCCGGTCATCGCCGACGATGCCGTCTACCTCTCTCATGTCCAGCTGAGCGGGGACGGCGGCGAACAGGCGTCCACCGTCACCGCGATTTCGCTGGCCGACGGGCGCTTGAAATGGGCGCGCGAATACCCGGGAAAATATATCGGACAACTGCGCCTGCTCGGCGATCGCGCGCTGTACGCGTCGTTTCGCGCCGCGCCGTCGACGGTGCGGGACGGCGGGGTGGTCGAGCTGTCGATGCGGGACGGCGGAGAGCGGCGGATTCTGGCGCGGGGCGCGCCTTATATCGGCATGGCGGCGGCGGACGACGGAACGGTCTATGCGTTGACCGGAAAAAAGCTGGCGTCGTCGGGGCATTGGCGCGCGTTGGCGCTGCATAAGCTGATACCGGTCGGCACAGGCTATGAGCAGCAGACGCTTTTCACCTTCCCGGCCGATTTTGAAAGCGCCGGCTACCATCCGGCGTTGATCATCGGGAGCGGGAGACGAATATATTTCGCCGGCAGCCGCGTCGTGTCCGGAGCAGGGCGCCGGACGGCCCGGGCGTCGGAGGTTTATGCCTTCAAGGACGACGGGACGGTGTCATGGCGGCATTTCGCCGACGGGGACATCTGCGGCGTGCCGGCGCTGGCCGTGGATGGCACGCTGTATTTCAGCCTGAGGCTGAACCCATCGGCCGACGAATGCCGGCAGCAGGTGACGCAGGGCGAGATCCGGGCGGTCTGCGCCGAGAGCGGAGAGGAAGAGTGGCATACCGTGATCGGGGACGTCGTCGCCGACGTCGGCAACGGCGACCCCTTGCTGACTTCGCCGCTGATCACCGCCGACGGCATCGTGTATGTCGCGGCGATGCTGGCGAAGAAGACGCTGGGCGGGCAGACGTACAATGGCTGCGTCATCGGCCTGAGGGCGCGCAAGCCGATGCCCGCCGCAAGGGTGGGACGAATCTGAAAAATCAAACTCCGCTGAATCCGGGCCGGTCTCGAGCCTAAGCTTGCGCCGCAATTCTTGAAGGGTGGCGCTGTGGCGCAGGCGATCGTTGTCGATAGCCCGCCGAACAGCAAGTCAAATACGGCCGCCGTCTGTTCAGCCAGACGGCGAGGCCGGCACTTACAGGAGTTTGATCATGTCTTTCACGCTATCCGATCTGAAATACACCGTTAAGCGCGCGGAAAAAGTCGAGGAAAAGCTGGGCGAACCGCTGGCTCTGCTCAATTACTCCTCGCTGGAGCATGTCAGCGAACTGAGAAACGCAGGCATGCAGATCGCGATGCACCCCAACGGCACCATTCTGGCCAAGGCGACCTGGGATCAGAACATTCACGCGCTGTCGCCGCATGCGTCGGAAGGGCTGCGCACGAAATGGACGCTCGCGATTCCGTCAGACGATCAAAAGCTGCAACGCCTTTGCGTGGGTTCGAACGGGGATATCCTAGTCAATTCGCTATACACGATCGAGCACGCGAATATCTTCCTCGGCTTCGGATGCCGGATCAATCTGGTGCGCGAGGATCACGACAAGCCGTCGTCAGTGGCGATGCATTGGCATCACGATGTGTCGAACCGGATTTCGAACGGCACGGTGGTCAGCCAGAACATGTCGTGGCCGACCATCACGAATGACAGCATTTATTTTTCAAACGTGCAGTTCACCGATGGCGGCGGGCAGGGGACGTATTTTCATCGGCTCTCGCTGACGGACGGCAAGGTCCTGTGGGAGAAGACCCGCGCCGAGCGCGGTTTCGACAAGATCGCGCAATTGCGCTTCGGCGAGGATCATGCGCTTTACGTGCCGCTGTGCGAGGACCAGGGCGGCGCGGGGGAGATTCTGAAGGTCTCGCCCAGCGACGGCCTGATCGAAACCGTAGTCAAGGGCAGCGGCTGCTGCTGCATAGGCTTGAATGCGGGCGGCAGCATGTATGGACTGACCGGTACCTACGACGAGGGCATGGGCGTGTGGAGCCATCTCGCGCTGTCCAGCTTCGTCCCGGACAACAAGACCTACGTCAAGAAAGTCCTGTTCACCTTCCCGGAGGATTTCACGACCACCGAGTATCATCCCAGCCTGATTCTGGGGCCGAAGAAAACCGTCTATCTCGCGTTGAACCGGGTCAAGTCCAATGTCGGCGAGGCACAGATCTACGCGATCCGGGAGGATGGTTCGCTGCTGTGGATGCAGCACGTCGACGGAACGGTGTCGGGATCGCCGGTGCTGACCGAGGAGGGGACCCTGTACTTCAGCGTCGTCAAGACCCCTTCCAGTGCGGAGAAGGCCCGCTTTGTGCACAAGGGCGAGATCGAGGCGCGCAACGCGGCCACCGGCGCGCCGATCTGGTCGACGACGATAGAAGGCATCGCCCATGACTTCGGCAATATCAATCCCTTCCTGACCTCGCCGATACTGGCGCAGGACGGCACGGTCTATGTCGGCATCGTGCTGGCGCGCGACGACAAGAGCAAGTCCGAGGGCATGACCTTCAATTCGTGCGCGCTGGCGCTGCGCGCGCATCAGCAGCTGGCCAGCGCCGACGCCGCGTGGCCCATCGCGCACGGCACGGCCGGCCATTCCGGCATCAGTCCGCTGTGGCCGCTGTGATGTCGTCCTAGCCGCGGAGTGCGGGAACCGGTTTCCCGCATTCCGCCGGCCCAGGGCCGCACTCCGGAACTTGCGCTCTTTATGGTTTTGGCATTGATGGTATGCTTGCCGACTGGACACTGTCAGGAGAGGGCGCATGACGTCTAGTGATCTGTTGCCGCGCATCGTCGCCGAACTTGAACGCGATCCGCGGCTGCACACGGTCTTGCTCTACGGTTCGCGCGCCGACGGCAGCGCCAATCAGGGCAGCGATTACGATATCGCGGCGTTCGGCGCGCTAGAGCAGGTGGCGCGGGACACCCGCCGCATCGATGGCGAGTATCTGGACTTGTTCCTGTACCCGGACAGCGTGCTGGACGCGCCGACCGAAGAGCACCTGTCCTTGCGCGGCGCGAAAATCCTCCGCCAGCGCGGCGAGGAGGCGAGCCGTTTCCTCGATGGGCTGGAGGCGCTACACGCCGCGGGACCGCAGCGGCTGCCCGACGACGAATTGCAGGCGCGACGGGATTGGGCGCACAAGATGGCGGCGCGGATCCAGCGCGGAGACGTCGAGGGCGACTATCGCCGGGCGTGGTTGCTGATGGCCTTGCTGGAGGATTACTTCGCGCTGCGCGGCCTGTGGTTCGAGGGGCCGAAGAAGGCGCTGCGCTGGTTGGCGCTGCATGACGAGGACAGCCGGCGGGCGTTTGAACTGGCTTTGAAGCCGAATGCCGGATGCGAGGCGATCGCGCGGCTGGTGCTGAGCGTGGCGGGGCCGCTGCGCGAATGAGGGCCCCGGCTTGAGCCGGGGCCTGGGCGCGCGCTAATCCGGGCTGGCGCCGGGTTCGGGCAGCGGCTCGATGCGGCCCAAGAGGAAGACGAAGGCCAGAATGCCGATGACCAGCATGCAGCCGGCGACCAGGAAGGCATTGGCGAAGGAGTGGGTGGCGCCGACGATCAGGCCGGTGACGATGGGGGCGACGGCGCCCATCATATTGTTGGCGAAGTTCATGATGCCGCCGACGGTGCCGGTGCCGCCGCGCGGCGCGATCAGCGACGGCAGCGACCAGCCCACCGGCGCGGCGGCGGCCAGGCCGCTGAGCGCGATGGTGATCCAGACGATGGCGACATAGGGATCGGTCGTCGTCGTCGCGCCGAACACCGCCATGCCCATGGTCATGCCGCACAGCAGCACCGTCTTGCGGACCCGGGTCTCGTCGCATCCGCGCGCGATCAGCCGGTCTATCAGCCAGCCGCCGACGAACAGGTCGGACGCGGTGGCGAACAGCCAGGGGATGGCGGAGAACCACGCCGATTTCAGGATATCCATGTGCATGGCCTGCACCAGGTAGCCGGGCAGCCAGGTCAGGAACAGGTAGAACACATAGCCGTAGGCGGCGAAGCCTATCGACAGCCCCCATACCTTGCGCTGGCGCAGCAGATAACCGAGCATCGCCAGCGAATTCTGCCCGCTGACGCCTTCCTCGGCCGCGCCGCCGTCGACGATGTAGCGGCGCTCGGTCTCGCTCAGCTTGCCGTCGGCGCTGGGGTCGCGGTAGATCAGGCAGAAGGCGAGGAAGTACAGCACGCTGAGTACCGCCGACACGCCGAAGCCCCAGCGCCAGCCCAGGTGCACGACGGCCAGCGCCACCAGCGGCACGCCTATCACATTGGAGAATTTGGCGGCGGCGTCGAAGATGGCGGTGGCCATCGCCCGCTCGCGGCGCGGAAACCAGTAGCCGGTGGCCTTGGAGCTGACCGGGAAGCCCGGCGCCTCGGCGACGCCCAGCAGCACGCGGGCGGCGAAGATGCCGGCGAAACCGCCGGCGCAGGCCGTCAGCGTGGCGGCCACGCCCCACAGCAGCGCGCCGATGCGGCCGACGCGGGTGGTGCCGAAGCGGTCCAGCACCAGGCCGGTGGGAATCTGCAGCAGCGCATAGCTCCAGAAGAAGGCGCTGAACAGCAGGCCCAGCTCGGCGTTGCTCAGGCCGAACTCGTGCTGCAGCTGCGGCGCGGCCACCGACAGGCTGATGCGGTCGAAATAATTGACCAGGATGCCTATGCCCAGCAGCCAGCCTATGCGCCAGCGCCGGGTCGGAATCTTGAAGTGGTGCGGGGACGGGGCGTTCATTGTTGTTCTCCTCCTAGATACTGCCTTTGCGTTGAAACGGTCAGGGGCGGCCCAGCGCCGCCAAGAGCTGCGCCAGCATCGCCTCGGGCGGCTGGGCGATGTCCAGCTGGATGGCCCGCTCGTCGGCCGTCGGGGCTTCCAGGTCGCGAAACTGGCTGTCGAGCAGGCTTTCCGGCATGAAATGGCCGCTGCGCTCGCGCATGCGGCTGGCGATCAGCGCCCGGTCTCCGGCGAGATGGACGAAGAGCAACTCCGGATCGGCGCCGCGCAACAGGTCGCGGTAACGCCGCTTCAAGGCCGAACAGCTCAGCACCAGCGGCGCGCCTGCGGCGCGGCCCCGGCGCAGCTGATCGGCCAGATTGGCCAGCCAGCCGGCGCGGGCCGCGTCGTCCAGCGGGATGCCGGCGCGCATTTTTTCGATATTGGCCAGCGGATGGTAGGCGTCGCCCTCGATGAAGCCGGCGCCGAGCGCGTCGGCCAGCAGGCGGCCGACGCTGCTCTTGCCGCAGCCGGCCACGCCCATCACCACAATGTTGCGGATATTCATGTTAGCGCTAACATCAGAATGTAAGACAAAGCCGGCGCGGGGCCGGCGACTCGTCAATGATGTTAGCGCTAACAAAACGCGGGGAACAAGCAGTCGGATCAAGTTTCGCATTGTCGGACAAGACAATGTAGTCGGCGCACCACAGCGCCCGCCGCGGCCGGAGGGGAGAGGTTTTAGCTGCTGCGGCGCAGCATCAGCTTAAAGCCGAGGTCGGCGCGCAGCGTCTCCGGCTCGCCGCCGTCCAGCCGCGCCAGCAGCGCGTGCGCGGCGCGGACGCCGATCTCGCGCCGCGGCGTCGCCACCGTGGTCAGCGACGGCGTGCACCAGGCCGCCGACTGCAGATCGTTGAAGCCGGCGATCGCCAGCCGCTCCGGCACCGCGACGCCCAATTGCTGGCAGCGCGCCAGCGCGCCTATGGCCAGGTCGTCGTTGCAGCAGAACAGCGCGTCGCAGTCGGGCCGCGCCGCCAGCGCGGCATCCAGCATGTCGGCGCCCATCCGCATGCTGGACGGCGCCGGATCCAGCCATTCCAGCCCGGCGTCGGCCAGGCCGGCCTCGGCCAGCGCCGCGCGGTAGCCGGCCAGCCGCTTCAGCACCCGCTCGTCCAATTGCGCGCCGAGAAAGCCGATGCGGCGCTTGCCGCGCGACAGCAGGTGGCGGGTGATGGCGGCGCCGGCGTCCTCCTGCGAGAAGCCGACGCAGCAGCGGCCGTCGTCGGCCAGGTCCATCATGTAGACCGCCGGCAGCGCGTGCCGGCGCAGCAGCGCCTCCACCGGTTCGGCATGGGACAGCCCGGTCAGCAGCACGCCGTCCGGCCGGTGTTGCAGATAGGCGCGCAGCAGCTTCAGCTCGCGCGCCTCGTCGTAGCGGCTGTCGCCTATCAGCATCTGATAGCCGGCGGTGTCCAGCACCGTCTCGATGCCGGCCAGCGTGTCGAGAAACACGGTGTTGCCGAGCGACGGGATCAGCACCAGCACCGTGCGCGAGCGCGCAGACGCCAGCGTGCGCGCCGAGCGGCTGGGCACGTAGCCCAGCGCGTCGACGGCCCGCATCACCTGTTCCCTCAGCTGCTCGGACACCTGCTGCGGCTGGTTCAGCGCGCGCGACACGGTGATGGCGCTGACGCCGGCGGCGCGGGCCACATCGTGCATGGTGGCGCCGCTGCCGGAGCGGATGCGCGGCTTTCTCGACATGTTTTTCCCGCATGGAGGATGTGGACCGCCGCCATTGTAGCGCAGCCGGCGGCGCGCCGGCTTGCCATCGCATGACGCTCGCTTGTAATGTCTGAAATGTCGAACTTTTCCGGAGCGACGCGATGTATCTGCCCAGACATTTTCAACAGGACGACGCCGACGCGCTGCTGCGCCTGATCGCGGCGCGGCCGCTGGCGACGCTGGTGGTCAACGGCGCCGACGGCCCGCTGGCCAACCATATCCCGCTGCTGGCCGAGCGGGACGGCGAGACCTTGACGCTGCGCGGCCATGTGGCGCGGGCCAATCCCTTGTGGCGGCTGTTGGACGGCGGGATGCCGGCGCTGGCGGTCTTCCACGGCGACGACGCCTATGTGACGCCGTCCTGGTATCCGGCCAAGGCCGAGCACGGCAAGGTGGTGCCGACCTGGAACTACGCGGTCGCGCACGTCCGCGGCCGGCTGCGCGCCATCGACGATCCGGCCTGGCTGCACGGCCTGCTGCGGCGGTTGACCGACACGCGGGAGGCCGGCTTCGCCGCGCCTTGGCGCGTCGACGACGCGCCGGCGGACTATCTGGACCAGCTGCGGCGCGCCATCGTCGGCATCGAGCTGACGGTGGACAGCCTGCAGGGCGCGTACAAGCTCAGCCAGAACCAGGACCGGGCCACGCGGCGGCAGGTCAGCGACGGGCTGTCCGCGCTGGGCGACGCGCGGGCCGGCGGCGTCGCCGCGGCGATGAAGGAGGCCGAGGACAGGCGCTAGCGCCGGAACCGCGCCAGCAGCGTCGCCACATCGCCCTGAACGTGGCGCTGTCCCTGCCGCAGCTGCTGCAAAAAGCCGTCCAGGAAGCCCGGCAGTTGCGCGGCGGACGAGGCGACCGCGCCGACGCCGGCATGGTCCCATTCGCATACCAGGCCCTGCAGATAGGCGGTCAGGCGGTTGCTGTCCTGTTGGAAGGAATGATACAGGCTGATGGCCGGCGCGCCGCGCAGATGGTAGTAGTCCAGTAGGCCGGGCTTGTCCAGCCTGGCGCGGCTGAGGATGTCGCGGCTGTCGAATTCGACGAACAGCGGTTGCATGGCCTGGCTGCGGCGGCTGTCGCCGCGGTAGGCGCGCGACACGATGCCGATGCCGGCCGGCAGCGGCGGCGCCGGCCGCGGGCCAAGCGCCGGATAGCCCAACAGCAAGGTGAAGGCGCTGGACAACGGGTCCGGCGGCCCGGCCCGGCCCAGCTCGAAGCGGTGCGCCACCGGGTGGCGCGCCAGCCAGGCTTCCGGCAGATGGATGGCGGCGATGTCCAGGTGCTGCGGGCTGGCGCAGGCCAGATCCTGCAGCGGCCATTGGCGGCCGTCGGCGCAGGCGACCGCCTTTTGCCGGTGCGTCACGCAGATTTCGGACAATGCCGCCTCGGCGGTGACGATGAAGGTCTCGCCGCGATATTCCAGCAACAGGCCGCTGCCCAGGCAGGGCCCGGTCTTGCCACCGGTTTTCTTCGGGTGCAGCGACACCACCATCGGATTCAGCCGCTGGTAGATCTGCTCCAGGCACTGCAGGGGATCATCCAGATCGAACAGAAACTCCATCCCCGGCTCCTCGCGCGAACGGTCGTTACCGCTCAAGCATAGTTCAGATGCGAACCGGTCGGCGGTCGATTCGGCGCCCTGACCGGCTTGGCCGGCGCGGAATGCTATACCGGTAGTGGACATGCCCGCGCGCGCCTTGGCGGCGGCAATCGCCGGACCCGTCCGCCCGGCCCGGAGACGACAACGCCATGCAGATGAGTCCGCGCACCCGCTTCTCGCTGCTCGCCGCCGCCAGCTACGTGCTGTTCGCGCTGGGCTGGGTTTTCTTCTCCGATCAGTTGCTGGCCGGCGTCGCGCCGGGCCGGACCGGCGATTTCACCACCGCACGGGGCGTGCTGTTCGTGCTAGCCACCACCGCCTTGTTGCTGGCCGCCCTGCGGGCGGTGCCGGCGGCGCAGAGTTCGGCGCCGCCGGATTGGCTGAGCGCCTTGCCCGGCGGCATGCTGCCCGGGCGCTGGCCGGCCTGGTGCGCTTATCTGCTGGCGCCGGCGCTGACCGCCGGCGCGGTCGGCTTGCGGCAACTGTTGCTGGGGCCGGAGGCGGGCGAGCATCCGATGCTGGCGTTGTTCCTGCTGCCGGTCATCCTCAGTTCGACGCTGGGCGGATTGGGACCCGGCCTGCTGGCCACGGCGCTGGCGGCGCTGGCGGCCGATTACGGCGTGCAGCCCTATCTGCACGCGGCCGAGGCGTCGTGGTACGGCAAGCTGCAACTGGCCTTCCTGGTGGTGGACGGCCTGACGGCCAGCCTGCTCTGCGCCGCGCTGCGCAAGGCCTTGTCCCGGGTGGAAGTCAATCGGCGTCTGTTGGACGCGGTGGTGTCCAGCACCTCCGACGCCATTTTCGTCAAGGATGTCCAGGGGCGCTATCTGATGGCCAACCGCGCCGCGCTGGCCGTCGTCGGCAAGAGCGACGGCGACGTGCTCGGCCGCGACGACCGCATGCTGTTCGACGAGATCACCGCGCGCGACCTGATTTCCAACGACCGCGCCATCATGCAGTCGGGGCGGGTGCAGACGCGGGAGGAGTTCCTGACGCTGTTCAACGGCGACCAGCTGGTGTTCTTGGTGACCAAGGGACCGTTCTATTCGCCGGATGGACGGCTGGGCGGCCTGTTCGGCATTTCGCGCGACATCACCGAGCACAAGCAGGCCGAGGACGCGCTGCGTGAAAGCGAGGCCGCCTTGCGGCTGGCCCAGCAGTTGGCCGGCATCGGCAGCTGGAGCTGGGACCTGAACGGCGGCGGCCAGAAATGGTCGGTGGAAACCTACCGGCTGTTCGGGCTGGACGGCCGCGATCCGCCGCCCGACTACCTGGCCCTGAGACGCTTTTTCACCGCCCAGAGCTGGGCCGAGCTGGATGAGGCGGTGGAGCGCTGCCGTTCCATCGGCCTTGGCTACGAATGCGATCTGGAACTGCCGCGGCCGGACGGCTCCTTCAGCTGGATGACCGCGCGCGGCGAGGCGCGGCGCGACGACAGCGGCCAGGTGACCGGCGTGTACGGCACGGTGCAGGACATCACCGCGCGCAAGCAGATGGCCCTGCAGCTGAAGGCCAGCGAGTCCCGGCTGCAACTGGTGGCCGAGGCGACCAGCGACGGCTTCTGGGACTGGGACCTGCGCAGCGGCCGCGTCTACCGTTCGCCGCGCTATTACGAGGTGACGGGCACGCGGGCCGAGGACGACAGCGGCGATTTCCGCTTCTTCCGCCAACTGGTGCACCCGGCCGATCTGCCGTTCGTGCTGCAGGCCATCGAGGCGCACCGCCGCAACAAGACGCCGCGGGTCGAGCTGGAGTTCCGGCTGGCTAACCAGGACGACGGCGTGCGCTGGCTGCAGGTGCGCGGCCGCGCGGTGGAGTGGGACGAGAGCGGCGCGGCGGTGCGGCTGGTCGGCAATCTGTCCGACGTCACCGAGCGCAAGCGGGTGGACGAGGATCTGAGACTGGTGTTGAACGAGGCCGGCGACGCGATCTGGGTCACCGACGCCGAGGGCTACTACATCTTCGCCAATCCGGCCGCCTGCCGGCTGACGGGCCATGGCATCGACGAGTTGCGCGGCATGCATATCCGCGACCTGGTGGCGCCCGAGTGCCTGCCCATCCTGCCGGCCCATCTGGCCAAGCTGAACAACGCGCCGTTCCAGCGCTCGGAATGGCTGCTGCGGCTGAAGAAGGGCGGCAGCATCTGCGTCGATCTGACGACCGGGCGGCTGAAGGACGGCCGATACATGGCCTTCGGCCGCGATCTGACCGACCAGCACCGCGCCGAGCAGGCGCTGCGCAACCGCGAACAGCAACTGGCGCGGGTGATAGACGGCTCCGACCAGGGGTATTGGGACTGGAACCTGAAATCCGGCGATTTCCAGGTCAGTCCGCGCTGGGAAAGCATGCTGGGCTATGGGCCGGGCGAAATGCGCGTCAACGCGGAAAACTGGTACGAGCATGTCCACGCCGACGACGTGGCGCGGGCGCGCGACTCGATCCGGCGCAATCTGGAAGGCGGACTGGCCAGCCATGAGGTGGAGATACGCTGCCGCACCCGGCTGGGCGACTGGCGCTGGATACTGTCGCGCGGGCGGGTGGTCGAGCGCGACGACGACGGCGTGCCGCTGATGATGTCGGGCACTCATACCGACATCACCGAGCGCAAGGTGTTCGAGCTGGCGCAGAAGGAGGCGGCGGCGGTATTCGACAGCAGCTACGAAGGCATACTGGTGGTGAGCCCCGACGGCGTGATCACCAAGGTCAACCAGGCCTTCACCCGCATCACCGGCTACGAAGCCGGCGAGGCGGTGGGGCAGCGCCCCAGCATGCTGTCTTCGGGGCAGCAGGCGGCCAGTTTCTACGAGGAGCTGTGGAGCGAGGTCCGGGGACACGACTTCTGGCGCGGCGAATTGTGGAACCGCCGCAAGAGCGGCGAACTGTACGCCGAACTGCTGTCGATCTCGGTGGTGCGGGATCAGCAGGGCCAGATCCAGCACTATATCGGCATCTTCTCCGACATCACCCAGCTGAAGCAGCACGAGGCGGAACTGGACCGGGTCGCCAATTTCGATCCGCTGACCGGCGTGCCCAACCGCCGCCTGTTGTCCGACCGGCTGCGGCAGACCATCGTCCGCGCCACCCGCAGCGGCAAGTCCTGCGCGGTGTGCTTTCTCGATCTAGACGGCTTCAAGGCGGTCAACGATCAGCACGGGCACGAAGTCGGAGACAAGCTGCTGGTGGCGGTCAGCAGCCATCTGAAATCCATTCTGCGCGGCGATGACACGCTGGCCCGGCTCGGCGGCGACGAATTCGTCGTGCTGCTGTCCGATATCGGCTCGCCGGAGGAGTGCATGCTGGTGCTGGACAGGGTGCTGGCCGCGGTGGCGACGCCGGTGCCGGTCGGGGAGGGCGAGGTCAGCGTCACCGCCAGCATAGGCGTCAGTCTTTATCCGCAGGACAATGCCGATCCGGACACGCTGCTGCGCCATGCCGATCAGGCGATGTATCTGGCCAAGGAGGCCGGCAAGAACCGCTACCAGCTGTTCGATCCGGAAAACGACCGCAAGGCCCAGGAGCACCGGCAGTTCCTGGAGTCGCTGCAGCAGGCGCTGGCGCGCGACGAGTTCGCGCTGCTCTACCAGCCCAAGGTCGATTTGCAGGGCGGCGAAATCATCGGCATGGAGGCGCTGATCCGCTGGCGGCATCCGCAACGCGGCCTGCTGGAGCCGGCCGAGTTCCTGCCGCACCTCTACGGCAACGAGCTGGAGACCGCCTTCGGCCTGTGGGTGCTGGACGCCGCGCTGGAGCAGGCCGAGCGCTGGCGGCGGGAGGGCCTGGACCTGGGCGTCAGCGTCAACGTCAGCGCCCATCATCTGTTGCGCGCCGATTTCTGCCGGCAACTGGAAGAGGCGCTGGCGCGCCATCCCGGCATCGATCCGGCCCGGCTGGAGCTGGAGTTGCCGGAAAACGCGGCCTCCGACGTCGAGCAGACGGTGGCGGTGCTGCAGCGTTGCCGCAAGTTGGGCGTCGGTTTCGCGCTGGACGATTTCGGCACCGGCTATGCGTCGCTGACCTATCTGCGCCGTCTGCCGGTGAACACGCTGAAGATAGACAACAGCTTCGTGTGCGACATGCTGGTCAATGAGGACGACCGGCGCATCGTCGAGGGCGTGATCCAGCTGGCGGCGGTGTTCAAGTGCGCGGTGATCGCCGAGGGCGTGGAGACGCTGGAGCACGGCGCGCTGCTGCTCCGCCTCGGCTGCCGCCATGTCCAGGGTTTCGGCATCGCCCGGCCGATGGAGGCCGCGGCGGTGCCGGACTGGTGCCGCCGCTGGCGCGAGGATGCGACCTGGGGCCGGCTGGACGGCGAGGACGGCTGATTCCAGCCCTTGTCCTCATGGCTTTCTTCCGGTTCCGGGCTGGAATGCCGCCGATTTTCACCGCGGCCGAGCCGTCAGGTCGCGGCGTCAGCGTTGCAGATAGGTGAACAGCGCCAGCAGCACGATGCAGACAATGACCATCAGATTGAGGGCGACTTCCTCCTGCAGCGGCTCGAAATGATGCTTGTCCTGGACGGACAGGCGCGTGCCGGACAGCTTGTGCAGCCAGTATTGCAGCAGATTGCGCGGACTGGGGCCGTCGGGGTCGGCTTTCATGAGGGTTGGCCTGTGTAAAGGAAAATTGATGTTGCGGCCATTCTACTCTTCCCGGCTATGCTTTCAACATTTTTTCGAAATGGAATAGTCGATTGTTCGAAAGCGAATTAACAATGGGACGGCGCGCGCCGGGCGCCGTCGCGCGGCGGCGGGACTGGTCTACACTACGGATACGTATTTCCAGCTAGCGTGGCCGCCAGCATCGCCGGCGGCCGCGATTTTGCACCGGACGGGGAGGGGCGATGCGAGGGGCAATGATAGGAGGCGCGCTGGCATTGGCGGCGGCCACCGCGCTGGCGGTGCCGGCCCATTACCTGTCCTACACGCTGTCGGTGGAACCGTGGGGCGTGGCCGATACCGATCGCGGCGTCGGGCCGGACTTCATCCGCTTTCTGGCCGCCCAGGCCGGTTTCGCCGTCACCGCGGAGACGCGTCCCTATCTGCGCGTGATCGACGGCATGCGCAGCGGCGAGAACGCGATCAACCTAGGCATTCCCACCGCCGAGCGCGAGCGCTACGGCATCTCCATATGCACGATAGGCTCGGTCAAGGTGTCGCTGGCCTATCTGAAGGCGGCGGGGCGCGAACACAGGACGGCGGCCAGCTTCTCCGGCCTGAATATCGGCGAGCTGCGCGGCAGCCGCACGCTGGACGAGCTCGACCGCGCGGTGCCGCACAACCGGGTGCTGATCAGCGACATGGCCCAGGGCCTGCGCATGCTGGGCGCCGGGCGTCTGGACGCCACCATCTGTGTCCGGCCGGGATGCGGCAATCTGCTGGGCGAGGCCGGCGTCGACGAGGCTCAGGTCGGCGAGTGGCTGTTCAGCGAGCAGCCGCTGGCGATCTATGTGTCGCGCGAGAGCGCGCTGTCGCGGGACGCCGCCGCGATGCTGCGACTGCGGCTGGCCTGCGATTCCTATGCCGGCCGTCAGGAAATACGCCGCTTGCTGGCGCCTTACCATTAGTTTGACGATACGATGAAAAACGGACGCCGGCAGGCGTCCGTTTTGCGTCTGGCCGGCTCAGGCCGACATCGACATCAGCAGGCTGGAGATGTCGCTGGTGCCGGCATTGGCCTGGTACAGGCTGAGCATGGCCTGCATCTGCTGCTGGCTGGCGCTGCTGCTGGCGGAGCTGGACGCGCTCGACGAGCCGGCGCTGCCATTGCTCGCGCTCAGCAGGCTGTCCAGGCCGTTGTTCTGGCCTTGCTGCTCGCCGCCGCCGTGATGGTGGTGGTGATGGTGGCCGCCGGCCTGCTGGCCCGCTTGGGTGCCGTCGGCCTGTTGCAGGCCCTGCTGCAACTGCTGGAAGGCCTGTTGCGCCTGGCTGAGGTTGCCGGCCTGCAGATCCTGGCCCAGCGTGTTCAGCAGCGAGGACACCGAGCTGCCGCTGCCGGCGGTCGAACCGGTCTGGCTGGCGTTTATGGCGGCGAACGGGTCGCTGGCGCTGGCGGAGCTGGTGGCCGAGGCGCTGCTGACGGCGTTGTTCAGCGCCGAGGCGAAGTCCTGGCCGCCGTTGCCGGAATTGGCGCCGTTCAGCTGCTGCAGGGCGGCCAGCGCCTGTTGCGCGCCGGTCAGGTCGCCTTGCTGGACCGATTGGGTCAGATTGCTGAAATCCTGGCGGCGCTGCTGGTGCAGCGACTGCATTTGCTGCCAATAGCTGTTGGAATCGCTGGTGTTGCTGATAGACATGTTGCCTCTCCTTGAGAACGGGTTTTCAGGCCAGAGCTTGCACGGATCAGCTCGTGTCCCTGGCAGCGGCAGGCGTTGACCACCTTGGCGCCGATCTGCCGGCAATTGTTGCCGCCTTGCCGTTTGTGCTTGCCGCCATTCCGGCCCTTGTGGCCGGTTTTGGCGTTTTTTTCCAGCAAGAACAATGGCTTGGATGCGTAGCTATCAGCAAGAGGCGTGCCAGCGGGCGAGGCTGGCGACGAGGAGATGTTTACAGATGTTGCGGCTGTCGGAACCGGTCAGCCGGGCCGCTTGCTCAACAGCGGCGCGCCGTCGCGGAACAGCAGCAGCTCGCCCGGCGCCAGCGCGGTCCAGCTCTCGTTGTCGGTCAGCGGCTGGGTGGCCACCATCGCCACCTGGTCGCGGGGCGTGGTGACGGTGGCGAAATCGACGCTGACGTCGTCATCGACCAGATGGGCGGTGTTGAACGGCGCGCGGCGGATGATGTAGTGGAGATGGGTCGAGCAGTGGGTGAACAGCGACTCGCCGTTGCTCAACATGAAGTTGAACACGCCGCTGGCGCTGATCTCGGCCGCCAGCCGCGCCACTTCGTCGAACAGCGCCTCCAGCTCCGGCGGTTCGGACCACTTGGCGCGCAGCCTTTCCATCAGATGGCAGAAGGCCAGCTCGGAGTCGGTGCTGCCCACCGGATGGAAGTATTGGCCGGTCGCCGGCGCGAATTTCTCCAGATTGCCGTTGTGGGCGAAGATCCAGTACTGACCCCACATCTCCCGCATGAACGGATGGGTGTTGGCCAGATTGACCTCGCCCTGGGTGGCCTTGCGGATATGGGCGATGACGTTTTCCGACTTGATCGGATAGCGCCTGACCAGATCGGCCACCGGCGATTCCACCGACGGCTTGTCGTCGAGAAACACGCGGCAGCCCTTGCCCTCGAAGAAGGCGATGCCCCAGCCGTCGGCATGATGGTCGGTCAGGCCGCCGCGGCGATGGAAGCCCTCGAAGGAAAACAGGATGTCGGTAGGGGTGTTGCAATTCATGCCCAGCAGCTGGCACATCGGCTTGATTCCACGTCTTGTCAGGGTTGTCACGTCTTCGGCGGATACCGAAGCATTCATGTAGCTGAGCTTAGGCGATCTGGCGGCGGCGGGCAATCGCCGCGCGGCAAGACCCGGCGCCGGCGCGCCGGTTCGTCCGCCAGCGGCGCGAGCCGGCTTCCCTGACAATCGTGTGGATGGCCTCGGCCTATATCGCGGCGAGCAGCTGTTCCGCCAGGCCGAGCAGCGGCGTGGCCAGCGTGCGCGCGGATTCCGACAGCAGACTGAATTGCACTTTCGCCAGTGCGAGCAGGCCTTCGGCCAAGGCCTTGTCTTTCTTGGCGACGCCTTGCTCGAATTTGACGAGATAATGCTCGAGCTCGCCCAGCTTTTCCTTGTCGTGGTCCATCGCCATCAAATCCTTCGACGCGGTCTCGAAGGCGGCGGCGCTGAATTCCTGCCGCAACACGGTCGCGACGGACTGCATGGCCTGATTCACGGTCTGGGCCTCCGCGGGCAGGTTCTTGCGCTCTTTTTGAGCGCTTTCAAAATCGAGACGGGCCTTCTCCATCCATTCGGTCCGTTTTTCGGGGTGCGCCTGCGCCGATTCGATCTCGTTGAGCGCCAAAGACAAGAAATATCCCAGGCCATTCCAGGCCAGATACCTGTCGTTACTGTCCTTCAGCGCCTTGTCGAACGCCGCCATCGTTTCTTCTAGCGTTGCCATCGAAATCCTCCGGTGAAAGAAAACGGGCCGCCTCTCGGTCGGGTCGCCGGCGGCCATATCCCGATTCTGCGGTTCCGGGCGGGCCGCATGGTTTTATCCGACCGTCCACGGCGGACTGTTCCGGGAGTCTATTTTCACCGGGGCGCTGAAAGAGGCGGCGTCAATTCAAATCGGATCGATCCTAGCGAGGACTGCCCGCGCGAAAGGGCGGCGGCAGGCGAGGCCCGGGACTGGGCCTAGGTCCGGTCCCACGGCGCTTGCGGGCCGCCGAACTTCTCCACCAGGAAATCCAGCAGGCTGCGCAAGGCCAGCGGCAGCAGCCGCCGCGACGGGTAGAGCGCATGGATGCCGAGCACGGCCGGCTGCCATTCGGGCAGCAGCGCCACCAGCTCGCCGCGTCGCACGTGCGGCGCGGCCAGATAGCTGGGCTGCAGGCTGACGCCGGCGCCGGCCAGCGCGGCGCTGAGCAGCGCGCTGGCCTCGTTGGCGCTGATATTGCCGGCCACCCGCACCCGCGACTCCTGCCCCCCGCGGCGCAGCCGCCACTCGCTGCGGCCGAAGTTGCTGTAGCTGAGGCAGCGGTGGCGCTCCAGTTCCTGCGGCTCCCGCGGCGTGCCGTGGCGCGCCAGGTAGGACGGCGAGGCCACCAGCAGCGACAGGCAGTCGCACAGCCGTCTGCCCACCAGGCCGGGATCGGGTTCGTTGGTGATTCGGATGGCGAGGTCTATTCTTTCTTCAATCAGGTTGACGGTGCGGTCGCCCAACTGCAGGTCCACCCGCAACTGGGGGTGCAGTTCGCCGAATTCGGCGATGACGCCGCCCAGCACCGCGAGGCCGAAGGAGGTGCTGGCCGCCACCCTGAGCAGGCCGCGCACCTGTCCGTCGCGCTGGCTGGCGTCGGCGCGCACCTCGGCCGCCAGCTCCAGCATCTGCTGGCAGCGCGCCAGACAGGTCAGGCCGGCGTCGGTCAGCGTGACCTTGCGGGTGGAGCGCTGCAGCAGCCGCGCGCCCAGCCATTGCTCCAGTTCGTCGACGTAGCGGGTGACCATCGGGCGCGACATGTCCAGCTTGTCGCCGGCGGCGGTGAAGCTGCCCAGCTGCGCCACTTCGGCGAATACCTGCATCGCGGTCAGCCTGTCCATTTATTTGCTCGATTTTTGAAACAATAATGTGCAGTTTAGCGTATTTATTGGTTCGATTCGTGAGCTTATAGTGTGCGCATCCACTGAAACACAGTGCAAACCGCCGGCGGGCGCCGGCATTAGACCCAAGGAGTCAACCATGATCCGTCAAACCCTGATCGCCGCCGCTCTCGCCGCCGCCGGTTTCGCCCACGCCGGCGACCTGAAACTGTCGGTCTACAACGCCGACGGCAACAGCTTCAACGTTTCCTCCGTGCTGGTCACCGGCGACAAGGACGCCGTGCTGATCGACACCGGCTTCACCCGCGCCGACGCCTACCGCATCGCCGCCAAGGTGCTGGACAGCGGCAAGAACCTGAAGACCATCTACGTCAGCCAGGCCGATCCGGACTACTACTTCGGCGCCTCGGTGCTGAAGCAAATCTTCCCGAAGGCCGAACTGGTGGCCGCGCCCGAGACCCTGGCCCACATCAAGGGCAATGTGAAGGGCAAGGTGGCGTTCTGGGGGCCGAAGATGGGCGCCAACGCGCCGCAGGCCAAGCCGCTGCTGCCGACCGCGCTGAAGGCCGACACCATCACGCTGGAAGGCAAGAAGCTGGAAATCAAGGATAGCCACGGCATCCTGGGCCATCGCAGCTATATGTGGATTCCGTCGATCCGCGCCATCGTCGGCAATGTCGGCGTCTACTCCGGCATGCACGTGTGGACCGCCGACACCCAGACCGACGCCGAGCGCAAGGCCTGGTTCAAGCAGCTGGACGACATGGAGGCGCTGAAGCCGGAAACGGTGGTGCCGGGCCATATGATCGCCGGCGACAAGATGGATGTGTCCACCATCCGCTTCACCCGCGACTATCTGAAGACCTTCGAGGCCAAGAACGCCGAAACCCGCGACAGCGCCGCGCTGATCGACGCGATGAAGCAGGCTTACCCGAACGCGGCCGAAGTCTCCACGTTGGAGCTGGGCGCCAAGGTGCGCAAGGGCGAGATGAAGTGGTAACGGGCATGAAACTGCATTATTTCTACGACCCGCTGTGCGGCTGGTGCTACGGCGCCTCCCCGCTGTTGCAGGCGGCGGCCGCGTTGCCGGGCCTGGTGGTGGAGATGCACGCCGGCGGCATGCTGGACGAGGCGGAGGGCCGCACCATCACGCCGGAATGGCGGTCCTATGTGATGCCGCACGACAAGTGCATCGCCCAGATGAGCGGCCAGCCTTTCGGCGACGCCTATTACGATGGTCTGCTGAACGACGTCGGCGCGCCGCTGGCGTCCGATCCGCCCATCGCCGCCGTGCTGGCCGCCGCCCGGCTCGGAGCCGATCCGCTGGCGATGCTGGCCCGGATACAGCGCGCCCATTATCTGGAGGGCCGGCGCATCGCCGAATTCGCCGTGCTGTCGGAACTGGCCGCCGAGCTGGGCATCGCCGCCGAGCGCTTCGCGCCGGCCTGGCGCGAAGCCCGGACCGAGGCGGAGCGCCATATCGACGACACGCGCCGGCAGATGGCCAAGCTGGGCTTGCGCGGTTTTCCGTCGGCGGTGCTGGAGCAGGACGGCAAGCTGGAACGGCTGGAGCTGTCCGGCTGGCTGGGCAGGCCGGTCGAACTGGCCGCCGCGCTGGCGGCGCGCCTGCCGCAGCCGGCCGCTTCCGGCGACGACGCGCTGTTCTGCACGCCGGAAAACTGCCGCTGAGCGCGCTGCATCCCGTCCAACCGCCGTTCCATTCGGAGCGGCGGTTTTTTCATGCGCGCGGACAGGCTGACGCCGCGGTTTGCAAAGGCTCTAATCGCGGGGGGCGAGATCGGCGGCGATGGCCGTCAGCGTTCTTCGCGCCAGCGCGCGCATGCTTTCCCCGGGCGCGGCGCTGAGCGGCAGGTCCGGCGAAATGCCGGGGACTTCGTCGCTGCCGTCCGCACGCAGCCGCACGCAGTCGGGGATGCGGAAGCGCAGGCCAGAGTGGGGCAGGATCAAAGGCTGGATTTTCCCCATGAAGCCGCAGCCGTCGCCGCCCGTGCCTTGTCCCGCCGTCTTGGCCAATCGGTTGTCCCGGCTGACGGCGGTGAACATTTCGGCGGCGGAGTAAGTCCGTCCATTGGTCAACAGATAGACCGGCCCTTGCCAGGCGCCCTGGCTGCCGAACGATTGCGCGGGCCAGAACAGCGTCTCGGACACGATCCGCGAATAACGGCCCGGCTCCAGATGGTCCACCGCGCCGGACGCGTAGCCTACCTGGACCAGACGGCTGTGCGCCGCGCCGGGATCGAAGACGCGTTGCTCGCGCCAGACCCAGCTCATGTCGACCGGCGGCGCCTGGCGCAGTCGCGCCGCCTGGGCGCGGAACGCATCGAGAAACGGCTGCAGGGCGGCCCTGTCCGCCGCCGTGGCCTCCGGCGGCAAGCCGGTACTCAAGGTCTCCACCCATTCTTGCAAGTAGGCCTCCCCCTGGGCTGAGCGCGCCAGCCATAAGGGCGCGGAGCGGACCGGGCCGTTGCCCAGCAGACGGGACATCGCGTCGCCGCTGTCGTTGCCGCCGGAATTGTCGCCGACATCGACGATCAGCGCGCGGGCGCCCGCCGTGTGCAGTTCGCGCAGGCGCTCTGCGGTTTCGCGATACCAGGCGCGCATGGTGTCGGTAAACAGCTTGCCGGCGTCGATGCGGCCATCTCGTGCGCGCATCGCGTCCCAGGCCGGCTGGCACAGCTGCGGATAGTTGAGCGGGTTGAACGATGGAATGCGCAGCAGCGCCAGCTTGCCGGCCGGCCCCAGATCGGCGATGCCGCTTCGCATCGGGCGGGCCAGCCCGTCGGCGGTCAGCGTCACGCCGGGAAGGGACTCGAAAGGCGAGGAAAAGGCGATGGCGCCGCTGTTGACATAGCCCAGCGCGGCGCAGCCGTCGAGGGCGCTGTCATGCGACAGATCGCGTGCCGGCGGCTCCGCTCCCGGCGATGACGGCTCGATCACCGGTTTGAGCGGGGCGAAATGGCCGTCGTGAAAGCCGCTCTGGAAATCCAGGATGGCCTGCCTGGCCTCGGCGTCGTCGCGAGCCCGTGCCAGCGCGGCCCGCGCCCGCCGGTCCAGGCGGGGGAGATCGACGCCGCTGCCGGGAGAGGCCATCCAGGCCAGGTGGGAATAACGTTTTTCCAGTTCCCGTTTGAGCAAGCGGTAGTCTTGCCGCCAGGCGCTCCGGTCGAAGGCGGCGGCCGCGTCTGCAACGGACGAGGAGCAGGACAGGGCTGCCAATAGCAGGATGCGGGCGAGTCTGACGGCGGAATTCTGCGGCATGGCGCGATTGTGTGCGAGATGGAGCGGCCCATCGTACGCGTGGCTTTCTGTAATGCCAATGGCGTTTTGTCGATACATAGCCAGTTCTAATGCATTTCCAGAATGTCATTGATATTTATTTGGGATTTTTGACTTGAAAGATATTGTCTACGACATACCATTAAATACCAATATGATACCAATTGCTCACGATGAGGAGATGGAGATGCGCAGAACGACAGGCAGGGCGATGGCGATGGCTGTGTTGCTGGCCCTCGGCCAGCATGTGTGGGCCGCCTGCCCGAACTGGACCGAAGGCACGAGCTACAAGGCCGGCGACGTGGTCAGCTACAACAATGCCAACTACACCGCGCTGGTGGCGCATACCGCCTATGTCGGCGCCAACTGGAATCCGGCGGCCTCGCCGACGCTGTGGACGCCGGGCGGCAGCTGCTCCGGCGGCGACCCGACGCCGCCGACCCCGCCGGATCCCCCGACGCCGCCCGGCCCGCCGGGAAACACCGTGCCGTTCGCCAAGCACGCGCTGGTCGGCTACTGGCACAATTTCGCCAATCCGAGCGGCAGCGCCTTTCCGTTGGCGCAGGTCAGCGCCGACTGGGACGTGATCGTCGTGGCCTTCGCCGACGACGCCGGCAACGGCAATGTCAGCTTCACGCTCGATCCCGGCGCCGGCAGCGCCGCGCAGTTCATCCAGGACATCCGCGCCCAGCAGGCCAAGGGCAAGAAGGTGGTGTTGTCGCTGGGCGGGCAGAACGGCTCGGTGACGCTGAACAACGCCACCCAGGTGCAGAACTTCGTCAACAGCCTGTACGGCATCATCGTCCAGTACGGCTTCGACGGCATAGACCTGGACCTGGAGAGCGGCAGCGGCATCGTCGTCGGCGCGCCGGTGGTCGGCAATCTGGTCAGCGCGGTCAAGCAGCTGAAGGCCAAGGTCGGGCCGAACTTCTACCTGTCGATGGCGCCGGAACATCCATACGTCCAGGGCGGCTTCGTCGCCTACGGCGGCAACTGGGGCGCCTACCTGCCCATCATCGACGGCCTGCGCGACGACCTTTCGGTGATACACGTCCAGTACTATAACAACGGCGGCCTGTACACGCCTTACTCCAACGGCGCGCTGGCCGAGGGGTCGACCGATATGCTGGTCGGCGGCAGCAAGATGCTGATCGAGGGCTTCCCGATCGCCAACGGCGCCTCCGGCAGCTTCAAGGGCCTCAGGCCGGACCAGGTGGCCTTCGGCGTGCCGTCCGGCCGCAGCTCGGCCAATTCCGGCTTCGTCACCACCGACACCGTGGCCAAGGCGCTGAGCTGCCTGACTGCGCTGCAGGGCTGCGGCGCCGTCAAACCGGCGCAGGCCTACCCGAGCTTCCGCGGCGTGATGACCTGGTCGGTCAACTGGGACCGCCACGACGGCTACAACTTCTCCAAGCCGGTGGCGGCCAGCCTGCACCAGCTGCCGCTCGGCAATGCGGCGGCCAAGAAAAAAGCCGTCCGCGCGGCGCGGACGGCTTGGTGAGCTTGAGCCGGATGGCCGTCGCTTAGGCGGCGGTCATCTGGTAGCCGGTGATCTGGGCGGCCGACACCAGGCTGTTCAGGTACTCGTGCATCGCCTGGTTGAACGCCAAGTCGGTCAGGTACTGCTGCAGACGGTCCTTGACCTCGTCGAAGCCGATCTTGCCGCCTTCGACGCGCTGGTCCACCTGGATGATGTGGTAGCCGAACTGGGTTTCCACCAGGTGCGGGGTGATCTGGCCGGCTTCGGTGCCGAATACGGCCTGTTCGAATTCCGGCACCATCTGGCCGCGGCCGAACTGGCCGAGGCTGCCGCCCTGCTTGCCGGACGGGCAGGTCGAGTGTTCCTGCGCCAGCGCGGAGAAGCGCGACGGGTTGGCCTGGACTTCAGCCAGGATGCCTTCGGCCTTGGCCTTGATCAGGCTGGCTTCCAGGCCTTCGCCCTTGGGCAGCAGGATGTGGCTGGCGACGGCGCTGTCGCCGCCGGCGAAGCGGTCCGGATAGCGCTCGTAGAAGTCGCGGCAGCCGGCTTCGTCGATCGGCTCCACTTGCAGCTTGCTGTCCAGCAGCGTCTGAATGGCTTGTTGCTCGTCGGCGGCTTCGATGCCTTCGGCCTTGGCCTGCTGAACCAGCAGCGTGTGCAGGATCAGTTGCTGGACCGCGGTGTCGCGCGGGCTGGGCGTGTCCGCGTAGTGGTCCAGTTGGGAGGCGATCATGTCTTCGCTGATTTCAACGCCGTTGACGGTGATGGTCATGTGAGTTTCCTGTGAGGGAGCGGCCAGTCCTGGCGTTTCCGTATGGGGCTGCCGGCGGCAGCGCTGACAAGGGCAGGGCGGGCCTGCCTGCGGATGTGCGCGAAGGTAAGCGCGGCGGGGGGCGCTGTCAAGCAAAACGGGGACGGCAAGCCGTCCCCGTCGCGCTGTCGGGCGCGTTTACTGCTGGATCTGGGCCTTGGCCTTCAGATCGGCGACGTACTTCTCGATGCGGGAACCCATCACGCGCTGGGTCAGCTGCGGACGGATTTCATCGAGTTGCGGCACGTTGCGCTGGGTGCGCACGTCGTCCAGCTTGATCACGTGCCAGCCGTACTCGGTCTTCACCGGCTTGACGGTCACTTCACCCTTGGCCAGCTTGCTCATCGCCTCGGAGAACGGCGCGACGAAGGTGCCGGCTTCCTGCCAGCCCAGGTCGCCGCCATTGGCCTTGCTGCCCGGATCCTGCGATTTTTCCTTGGCCAGCTTGTCGAAGGACTTGCCCTTCTTCAGCGCGTCGATCACCGACTTGGCTTCGGATTCGCTCTTCACCAGGATGTGGCGGGCGTGGTATTGCTTGGTTTCCGGCACCGAGGCGACCAGCTTGTCGTATTCGGCCTTCAGATCGGCGTCGCTGATCGGGTTGGCCTTCTCGAAGTCCTTGACCAGGCGGTTGGCCAGCGCCATCGCCTGCATGTTCTGCAGCTCGGCGGTGAATTCCGGCGACTTGTCCAGACCCTTCTTCACGGCTTCCTGGCGCAGCACTTCGGCGGTTACCAGCTGGTCCTTGATCTGGTCGCGGGCCTGCGGCGTGACGTTCTGGCCCTGGGCTTCCATCATCTTGGCGACCGCGTCGATGCGGGCGTCGGTGATCTGCTGGCCGTTGATGGTCGGGCCGGCGACGGCGATGGCGCTGCCGGCGAAGGCGGCGACGAGGGCGGTTTGCAGCAGGATTTTACGCATTATGTTTTATTCCTGGATCGGGATGGGGTGGATTACTGGATCTTGCTCTTGGCGCGCAGATCTTCGACGGCCTTGGCAATCGACTCTTCCTGCAACTGGCGGCCGAGCTGCGGCTTCAGCTGCTCGAGCGGCGGCACCTGGGCGTCGCGCACGTCGGCAACCTTGAACACGTGCCAGCCATACGACGACTGGTAGGGCTTGCTGCTGATCTGGCCTTTCGGGATGGCCTTCAGCGCCGTGGCCAGCGCCGGGTCCATGCGGGCCATATTGCCCCAGCCCATGTCGCCGCCGGTCTGCTTGGCGTTCGGGTCCACCGAGCGGGTCTTGGCCAGTTCTTCGAACTTGCCGCCCTTCTTCAGCTGGGCGATGACCTTCTGGGCATCGGCTTCGTTGGCCAGCGTGATCTGATAGGCGTGGATGTCCTTGGTGCCGGCGAACTGGGCGGCGAGCTGGTCGTAGCGGGCCTTGATCTGGGCGTCGCCGATGGCGGCCTTGTCGGCGATGTCGGCGAACAGCGCGTCGCGCAGCAATTCGGCGCGAACCTCGTCCATGCGCTTGACGAAGGCCGGCTGCTTGTCGAGGCCGCGGCGCGTGGCTTCCTGCAGGATCACCTGGCGGTTGATCAGCGAAGTCTTCAGCTGTTCGCGCAGCTCGGGCGTGTCCTGCTGCTTGCCGCCGCTGCTTTGCACCACATTGGCGACGGCGGCGTCGAGTTCGGATTTTTCGATGGCGACGCCGTTGACGACGGCCACCGATTCGGCGGCGGCCGGCAGGCTGATCGAGGCGGCCAGCAACAGTGCGGCGATGCGGGAATGTTTCATGTTAGCCCTTTGCAGAATTCACAGTTCTTCTGGGGTGAGCGCGCGGATGGCGAGCGCGTGTACGCGACCGGCCATCAGTTCGCCCAGCGTTTGATAGATCAGCCGGTGGCGCTGCACGCGGCCCATACCGGCGAAACGGCTGCTGACTATCGTCAGCGTGTAGTGGCCGCCACCGCCCTTGGCGCCGGCGTGTCCGGCGTGCAGGGCGCTGTCGTCCTGAATGTCTAGGTGTTCCGGCGCGAGCTGTCGCAGCGCCGCCTCCAGCAGTTGCACGGTATCGCTCATGCCGGGAACACCTGGCGGAAAGGCTTGACCTCGACCGAGGCGTAGACGCCGGCGGCGCGGTAGGGGTCGGCGTCGGCCCAGGCGCGGGCGTCGTCCAGCGAGGCGAACTCGGCGACGATCAGGCTGCCGGAGAAACCGGCCGGGCCGGGATCGACGCTGTCTATCGCCGGAAACGGACCGGCCAGCTTCAGGCGGCCGGCATCCTGCAGCGCCTGCAGGCGGGCCAGGTGATCGGGGCGGGCGGCCAGGCGCTGGGCCAGCGTGCCGGGCGCGTCCTGGGCCATGACGGCGTACAGCATCATTTCTTTTCCTCGATGTACTTGCCCAGGAACAGGCTTTGCGCGATCACGAAGACCAGCATCAGCCCCATGCCGCCGAACAGCTTGAAGTTGACCCAGACGTCTTCGCTGAAGCGGTAGGCGACGAACAGGTTCAGCGCGCCCATGAAGGCGAAGAAACCGGTCCAGATCCAGGTCAGCTTGCGCCATACCGGGTCCGGCATGCTGATCTGCTGGCCCATCATCATCCGCAGGCCGTTCTTGCCGGCGAACTCGCTGATCAACAGGCCGACGCCCATCACCCAGTACAGCACGGTCGGTTTCCACATGATGAAGTGCTTGTCGTGCAGCAGCAGCGTCGCGCCGCCGAGCACCACGATCAGCCCGAGGCTGATCCATTGCATCGTGTCCACCTTGCGGTGTTTGAACCAGGCCCAGCCGACCATCAGCACGGTGGCGGCGATGGCGACGCCGGTGGCGACGAACATATTGCGCGTCAGCCAGTAGGCGCCGAAGAACAGCAGGACGGGGAGGAGGTCGGTAAAAAATTTCATGCGGGTGATTATGGGGGCAGGCGTGGCCAGATTCAAGCCACGCCGGGCCTTATGGCGGGATTAACGGTTAGTTTGTTTGATGACGCTGAGCGCGCTGGCGACCAGTCCGCCGACGTCGGCGACATTGCTCGGCATGATGATGGTATTGTTTTCCTTGGCCAATTTGCCGAAGGCGTCGATGTATTGCTCGGCCACTTTCAGGTTGACGGCCTCGACGCCGCCGTCGGCGCGGACGGCGCCGGCGACGCGGTTGATCGCGTCGGCTGTTGCGTCGGCCACCAAACGTATCGCCTCGGCCTCGCCCATCGCCTGGTTGATCGCGGCCTGCTTGCTGCCCTCGGAGTTGTTGATCGTCGCCTGCATCTCGCCCTGGGACTTCTGGATCGCCGCCTCGCGCGCGCCGGTGGCCAGGTTGATCTGCTCAACCTTCAGGCCCTCGGACTGGGCGATGCGGGCGCGCTTCTCCCGCTCGGCGGTGATCTGCGCCTGCATCGCGTGCAGGATGTCCTGCGGCGGCACCAGGTCCTTGATCTCGTAGCGCAGCACCTTGACGCCCCAGTTGATCGCCGCCTCGTCCAGCGAGGCCACCACGCTGCGGTTGATGTCGTCGCGCTCCTCGAAGGTCTTGTCCAGTTCCAGCTTGCCGATGACCGAGCGCAGCGTGGTCTGCGACAACTGGGTGATGGCGATGATGAAGTTGCTGGTGCCGTAGGAGGCCAGCTTGGCGTCGGTCACCTGGAAGTAGAGGATGCCGTCCACCTTCAGCTGGGTGTTGTCGCGGGTGATGCAGATCTGGCTCGGCACGTCGAGCGGGATTTCCTTCAGGCTGTGCTTGTAGGCAATGCGGTCGATGAACGGCGTGATGATGTTGAGGCCGGGCGTCAGCGTCGCGTGGTAGCGGCCCAGGCGCTCGACGATGTAGGCGTTCTGCTGCGGCACCACCGCCAGCGACTTGAAGATGAAGACGACGACGGCCACGAACAGGATCAGGGCGATTTCCATGGATTTATTCCGGTTGTTGAGACGAGATCTTGAACAGATTGCCTTCGCGGCCGGCGATATAGCCGGTGGCGCCGGCATCCAGCGCCGGGTCCAGCAGCAGCGCGTCCCATTCGGCGCCGCGGTAGTGGATGCGGGCGCGGCCGGGCGAGGTCAGCGCGACGACGGCGACCGGACGTCCCCAGTCGGGATCGTCCTGCGGCCGCTGGGCCGCAGGCGGATTGCGCCGGCGCCGCTGACGGATCAGCAGCACGCCGGCCACGCCGCAGACGCTGGCGATCAGCCATTGCAGCGGCGGCGGCGCGCCCAGCCAGGCGGAGGCGCCGCCGCAGGCCATCGCCACGGCGATCATCAGCAGGTAGAAGGTGCCGGACATGAATTCGGCGATCAGCGCGACCAGCGCGCAGCCGAACCAGAAGATCAGGGCTTGCGACATGCGAGTTTCCGTTCAATGGCCATGACGGGCATTGTCCGGCCAATCGCCGTCGATGACAACGTCAGACGTGGTCGCGGTCCGGCAGGTGGCGGGACAGGTGGATGGCGTCCTCGCTGTCCAGCCAGAATTTGCGGATGTACAGCCACAGGGCGGCCACGGCCAGCGCCGCGATCAGCAGCAGGGTTTTCATGGCGACCATCCTTCCACGCGGATATCCGTTTCCAGTCTAGACGGTAAACGCGCGGACAGCAGGCCGGCCCGGCGTTACAATGCCGGCCCGTTTCAGACAGCAAGGCGCAAGAAATGTTCCAGTTGCAAGCCAGGACCGTCGCCGAGGTGGAAATCCGCAAGAGCCGCTTCATCGCGGTGCTGCTGCCGGTGGAAAGCCGCGAGCAGGCGCTGCGCGAGCTGGCCGCCATCCGCCAGCGCTGGCCGGACGCGCGCCATTACTGCGCGGTGTTGCTGTGCGACGGCGATTCGATGCTGGACGACGACGGCGAGCCGTCGGGCACCGCCGCGAAGCCGATGTACAACGTGTTGCGGCACAAGGACATCGTCAATGTGCTGGCGGTGGTGGTGCGTTATTTCGGCGGCATCAAACTGGGTGCGGGCGGCCTGGTCAGGGCCTACACTCAAGCTGTCAACGCCGCGCTGGCCGAAGCGAGGCTGCTGCCGCTGCGGCGGATGCGCCGGATGCAGCTGGCGGTGGATTTCGCCGACGAGGCCCGGCTGCGGCACGCCTGCCGCGAAATGGGGCTGGCGGTGAGCGGACAGCGCTACGCCGAACGGGTCTGGCTCGGCGTCGAGCTGCCGGACGACGAATGGCAGGCCAGGCTGGCGGAGCTGGCCGACAGGATGGCCGGCGCGCTGGAGGCGAAGCCGGACGACTGAGACAACGCGGGTGTAACCGGAGGCAAGCAGATGACGCAGAAAAAGTATCGTTTGGTGACGCGCAGCGATTTCGACGGCCTGGTGTGCGCGGTGCTGCTGAACGAGCTGAACCTGATCGACGAGGTGAAGTTCGCCCACCCGAAGGACATGCAGGACGGCAAGGTGGACATCGGCGGCGGCGACATCACCACCAATCTGCCGTATGTGGCCAAGGCCCATCTGGTGTTCGACCACCACCTGTCGGAGACGCTGCGCAACGCCACCGATGCCGACAACTACGTCATCGATCCGCGCGCGCCGTCGGCGGCGCGGGTGGTGTACAACCATTATGGCGGCAAGAAGGCCTTCCCCGGCATCAGCGACGAGATGATGGAGGCGGTCGACAAGGCCGACTCGGCGCAATTCAGCATCGAGGAAATCCTCAATCCCAAGGGCTGGGTGCTGCTGAACTACCTGATGGACGCGCGCACCGGCCTGGGGCGCTTCCGCGAGTTCAGCGTCAGCAATTTCCAGCTGATGATGGATTTGATCGGCTACTGCCGCAACCACTCGATAGAGGAGATCCTGCAACTGCCTGACGTGCAGGAGAGGGTGGCGCTGTATCGCGAGCACGAGACCGAGGCGAAGGCGCAGATCCTGCGCTGCGCGCGCGCGCACGGCAATGTGGTGGTGCTGAACCTGCTGCGCGAGGAAACGATACACCCAACCAACCGCTTCATGGTCTACGCGCTGTTCCCGGACTGCAGCGTGTCCATCCACGTGATGTGGGGCCTGAACCGGCAGAACACCGTGCTGGCGGTCGGCAAGTCCATCGTCAACCGCAGCTCGCACTGCAATATCGGCGCGCTGATGCTGCAATACGGCGGCGGCGGGCACGACGGGGCCGGCACCTGCCAGGTGGGGCACGATCAGGCCGAGGACGTGCTGGACGAGTTGATCGCCCGCATCCGCGGCCTGGGGTGAGCTACAGCGAGCGTATCAGCGCCAGCGCCTGGTGCAGGTCGCCGCATACCGCCAGCGCGGCGGCGCGGTCCTCGGCGCTGGGGGAGAGCAGGTCCGGCACCATGATGACCCGGGCGCCGGCGGCCGCGCCGGCCTGCAGGCCGACGCTGGAATCCTCCAGCACCAGGCAGCGGCCGGGGGCGACGCCCAGCTTGGCCGCGACGTCCAGGTAGACGTCCGGCGCCGGCTTGGTGTGCTCGACCTCGTCGCCGGCGGTGCTGATCTCGAAAAAGGCGCCCAGCCCGCTGCGGGCGAGCTTCAAATCGGCGATCTGGCGCCGGGTCGACGTGGCCACCGCGCGCGGGATGCCTTCGGCGCGCGCCCACTCCAGCAATTCGACGATGCCGGCCTTCAGCGGAATGTCCTCGTGCTGCAGCATGTGCGAGTAATGGCGGTGCGAGCCCTGTTGCAGCAGATCCGCCTGGCGCGAGTCGCCGAGATAGTCGGCGACGAAGCGCACGCAGCGGGCCATCGACATGCCGACCATCGCCAGCAGCATCTCCTCCTTGATTTCGATTCCCAGCTCGACGCCGGCGCGGCGCCAGGTCTCGTTGGAAATGCGTTCGGTGTCCAGCATCAGGCCGTCCATATCGAACAACAGCGCGTCGAAACTGCGGGGCATTGCTTCTCCTGGTTCATGGCGCGTGGCCGATTGCATTCGATTGTGCGGTCGCGGCGGCCCGCTGTCGAGTCGCGGCCGTCATCGGCCGCCGCGGCTCGGTATGGCTCTGGTATAGTGGACAGGTCACGGCAATGGGGGAGGATGAGGTGCGGTCGGTACTGATAGCGAATCCCAAGGGCGGCAGCGGCAAATCGACGCTGGCCACCAATCTGGCGGCCTATTTCGCCGCCGGCGGCAGCAAGGTGATGCTGGGCGACGTCGATCGTCAGCAGACCGCGTTGAACTGGCTGGCTCGACGCGATGCCGCCTTGCCCGGCATCGCCGGCTGGGAAGTGGAGCCGGACCAGCCGAAGCGCCCGCCGCGCGGCACCGAGGTGGTGGTGCTGGACAGTCCGGCCGGCCTGCGCGGCAAGAAACTGTCCGCGCTGCTGTCCCAGGTCGGCCATGTGATCGTGCCGATACAGCCGTCGCCGTTCGACAGCTGGGCCGGCGAGGCCTTCTTCGAGCAGATGCTGGAGGAAAAGGCGATACGCAAGCAGAAGGCCTTCATGGCGGTGGTGGGGATGCGGGTGGACCCGCGCACGCGCTCGGCGCGGGAGTTGGAGCAGTTTCTGGCGCGGCATGACGTGCCGGTGCTGGGCTGGCTGCGCGACACCCAGCTGTATGTGCAGGCCGCGGCGGCCGGCATGTCGCTGTTCGATCTGCCCGATTCGCGCACCGCGCGCGACCGCGAGGCCTGGCAGCCGATTCTGCGCTGGCTGGGCGACGACCCGCGGGCCTGGTGCGACAAATAAAATTTTTACCTGAAGACTATTGACGTCGAGAAACAACAGGCGTAGCTTTGTCTTGTAACTGCGTGCGAGCCGACCACAGGCATCGCAGGGATAGCTGCAAATGGGAGCCGACAGGGCTCCCGTCTTTGTTTGGGGCCCCTGTTTTTTTATTCCAACCCGTTCTGTGGGAGCACACGCATGATCAAGACCGAACTCAACTACGGCGACGTATATCTGGTGCCGAAGAAAACCGTCGTGGACAGCCGCAAGGCGTGCGACACCTCGGTGCAGTTCGGCCCGCGCCGCTTTGCGATGCCGGTCTATCCGTCCAATATGAAGTCGGTGGTGTCGGCCGAAGGCTGCGAATTCTTCGCCCGCCAGGGCTGGTTCTACACCATGCACCGCTTCAACGTCGACGCGGTGGCCTTCACCCGCGACATGCAGGACAAGGGCCTGTTCGCGTCGATCAGCGTCGGCGTCAACGACGATACCTATGAGCAACTGGACGCGCTGAAGGCCGCCGGCCTCACTCCCGAATACATGACGCTCGACGTCGCCAACGCCTGGTGCGTCAAGGCTGAGCGCATGATCAAACACATCAAGCAGCATTTCCCGAACACCTTCCTGATCGGCGGCAACGTCGCCACCGCCGAGGCCGCGCTCGACCTGGAATCCTGGGGCTGCGACGCGATCAAGGCCGGCATCGCCGGCGGCCGCGTCTGCATCACCAAGAACAAGACCGGCTTCCACCGCCCGATGATTTCCACCGTGCGGGACTGCGTCGCGGCGGTCAAGGTACCGGTGATCGCCGACGGCGGCATCGTCGAACACGGCGACATCGCCAAGGCGCTGGTCTGCGGCGCGGCGATGGTGATGGCCGGCTCGCTGTTCGCCGGCTACGACGAGTCGGCCGGCGACATCGTCGAGATCAGCGGCAAGCACTACAAGGAATACTTCGGCAGCGCGTCGCAGTTCAACAAGGGCGCTTACGTCAACGTCGAGGGCAAGAAGATCCTGGTCGAGTACAAGGGCAGCATAGGCAAGCTGCTGCGCGAATTGCAGGAAGACCTGCAATCGTCGGTCAGCTACGCCGGCGGTGCCGATCTGGCCGCGCTGCGCGGCGTGGAGATGATTCAGGTCTACCGCTGAGCGACGGATGCCCGGCCGTGCCGGCGGCCGTTTGATGTCCGCGCGTTCTCAGTCCGCCGCCGGCCGGCATTGCAGCCAGAGCGCCGATTCCAGCTGCATCGCGGTTTCGCCGCGCTGGTTGCGGGTGGTCCAGCGCACCTTGACCACGCCGAAGCCGGGCTGGCTGCCGGAGCGGCGCATGTCCAGGATTTCCACTTCCACCTGCAGCGTGTCGCCGGGCCGGGTCGGCCGCGGCCAGCGCATGTGCTCGACCTGCATGCCGATCAGGCCGTTGGCGGCCTGACCCAGCTCGGACTCGGTCACCAGCCGCATCGACAGGCTGCTGGTGTGCCAGCCGCTGGCGGCCAGGCCGTTGAAGAAGCTGTGCTCGGCCGCCTGCGGATCGGTATGGAAGGGCTGGGGGTCGAACTGGCGGGCGTAGCGGACGATCTCGTCCTCGCTCAGCGTGTGGCTGGGGCTGAGGAAGCGCTGTCCGACTTGCAGATCTTCGAAGTAGAGCATGGCTGGGCTTACGTTAACGTCATGTCGGGTCATGCAGCATAGCGCCGGCGACGGCAATGGTCAAAGTCCGGATGGTTTGGTCCGCAGGCGTTCAGGCGTCAGACGCGCAGCGCGGCGATCAGCGCCGCTTCCAGCGCCAGCGCGGTCTTGTCGTCCTTCAAGGCGCCGCCGGAGACCAGGAAGGAGTCCTCGGCGCGGCTGCCCAGCGTCATGATCTTGGCCGACTGCACGTCGAGGCGGTAATCGGCCAGCACCTTGGCGATGCGCGCCAGCAGGCCGGGGCGGTCGCCGGCGACGATGGACAGCACATAGTAGTTGTCCTTGTCGTCCGGGCGGATCGACACCTGCGGCGTGATCGGGAAGTGTTTCAGATGGCGGCTGATGCGGCCGGGCGGCGGCAGCGCCAGCGGCTGGTCGGCGGCCAGGGCCGCGGCCAGCTCGAACTCGATGAAGTTGATCATGTCGCGGTAGTCGCCCTCGTGGTGTTCGGGGACGAACACGTGGAAGGTGTCCAGCGCGTAGCCGTGGCGGGTGGTGTAGACCCTGGCGTCGGCGATGCTGTAGTTGGTGCGGCCGAAGAAGGCGCAGGCGCGGGCGAACAGCTCGGGCCGGTCGGGCGAATAGACCAGCACCTGGATGCCGTCGTGGTCGTCGGCCAGCCGCGCGCGCACCAGCGGCGCCTGCGGCGCCAGCTGGCGGTTCAGCACGCGGGCGTGCCAGGCGATCTCTTTGGCCTCGTGGCGCAGGAAGTAGACGGTGTCCAGCTGGGCCCACAGGCCGGCTTCGACGCCATCCGGTATCGCGTGCAGCCTGAGCAGCGCGCGCGCCTGGTTCTTGCGCGCCTCCAGTTCCGAGGCGAGGTCGGTCTCGCCGCCGCGCGACAGCACCCGCAGCGTCGCGTGGTACAGATCTTCCAGCAGCTTGGCCTTCCAGGTGTTCCACACCTTGGGGCTGGTGCCGCGTATGTCGGCCACGGTCAGCAGATAGAGCGCGGCCAGCCGGCGCGGCGTAGCCACCAGATCGGCGAAGCGCTGCACCGTTTCCGGGTCGTAGATGTCCTGTTTCTGCGCGATGCTGGACATGGTCAGGTGCTGCCCCACCAGCCAGGCGACCAGCCGGCAATCTTCTTCCGCCAGGCCGTGTTCGCGGCAGAAGGCGTCGGCGTCGGCGATGCCGAGCTGCGAATGGTCGCCGCCGCGGCCCTTGGCGATGTCGTGGAACAGGCCGGCCAGATACAGCGTCTCCGGCCGTTCGAAGTCGTTGATCAGCCGCGACATGAACGGGTATTCGTGGTTGTAGGCGCTGATGGCGAAACGGCGCAGATTGCGCACCACCATCAGGATGTGTTCGTCGACGGTGTAGACATGGAACAGGTCGTGCTGCATCTGGCCGACGATCTGGCCGAAATTGGGCAGGTACTGGCCCAGGATGCCGTACAGATTCATCCGCCTGAGCGTGCGGGTCAGGCCGGACGGCTCGCGAAAGATCTGCAGAAAGGTCTCGCGATTGCGCGCATCCTGGCGGAAGCGGTCGTTGATCAGGCTGCGCCCATGCCACAGCGCGCGCAGCATCCGCGGCGCGAAGCCGGACAATTCGGGGTGGCGCTGCAGCGTCAGAAAGGCTTCCAGTATCGCCGGCGGGTGCTTGTCGAAGGCGTTGACGTCGCGTATGCCCAGCATGCCGTTGACGGCGTGGAAGTATTCGTTGATGTGCTGGGTGACGCGCGGCACCTGCGAGTAGATGCGGCCGCGCAGATTGGGCAGCAGGATGCCGTTCAGCTGATTGACCGTCTTGGCGGCGCGGAAATACAGCTGCATCAGCTGTTCGCTGGCGCGCTTGGCCGGCGTGTCGGCCAGGCCCCAGGCCTGCGCCACCTGCTGCTGCAGGTCGAAGATCAGCCTGTCCTCGCGGCGGCGCGCCAGCAGGTGCAGATCGATGCGCAGCTTCTGCAGCTGTTCCTCGCTGTGCTTGATCAGCCGCGCCTCGGCCAGCGTCAGGATGCCGCGGCGCACCAGCGAATCCCAGTTGTCGCCCAGGCCGGCCGCCTTGCTGATCCACAGTATGGTGTGCAGATCGCGCAGGCCGCCCGGGCTCTCCTTCAGGTTCGGTTCCAGATTGTTGCTGACGCCGAACTGGCGGGTATGGCGCTGCTGCTGCTCCCGCGTCTTGCCCTCGAAGAAGGCCAGCGGATCGCGTTGCGCCTCCAGCCGCGCCATCAGCTCGCGCCAGGGCTGCTCCGGGCCGGCCACCAGCCGGTTTTCCAGCAGATTGGTCTCTATGGTGATGTCGCCGGCCGCCTCGCGCAGGCACTCGCTCAGCGTGCGCACGCTGTGGCCTATCTCCAGGCCGATGTCCCACATCAGGCCGATGAAGTGGCTGACCTTGTCGTTGACCTCGGCCGGCGTCGGGTCGGGCAGCAGGATCAGGATGTCGATGTCGGAGCCGGGAAACAGCTGGCCGCGGCCGTAGCCGCCGACCGCCGACAGGCTGGCCTGTCCGTCCAGGCCCTGTTCGCGCCACAGCGCCTCCAGCGCCTGGTCGACGACGCGGCTGTACGATTTCAGATAGGCTTGCGGCTCGCGGTCGACGCGGTAGCGTTCGGCCAGCTGCCGCCTGGCATCGGCCAGCGTCTGCCGCCAATGCAGCGGAGCGGCGGCGCCGGCCGTCATGTCAGCGCCTTTCCTGCTTGGCGATGATGGCGATGCCGCCGACGAGGAAGAGCAGGGTCGGCAGCGTGGCCGACAGGATGGCGTTCCAGTCGTACAACAGGCCCAGATGGCCGAACAGGCGGTTGACGAAGTGGAAGCTGACGCCGAGGCAGATGCCGGCGAACAGCTTGATGCCGAGCTGGCCGTGGCGGCGTTGCTGCGGCGTGAAGGCCAGCGCCACCAGCGCCATCGAAATGCAGGCCAGCGGGTAGAACAGCTTGCTCCACAGCGCGATCTCGTAGCGCTGGGTCTGCTGCTTGTTCTTTTCCAGGTGTTCGATATAGGTCAGCAGGTTCAGCGCCGACATCTGTTCCGGCACCACCAGCAGCACCGACAGGATTTCCGGCTCGACGATGGACTTCCATTTCAGCGACGGATAGCCGCGGCTGACGGTGTGGTCGCCGGCCAGCTCGGTTTCCTTGACGTTTTCCAGCAGCCAGCTGTGTTCGCCCTTGTCGAAGGTGCCGCGCTCGGCCAGCCGGGTGCGCTCCAGCTTGAAGTCCTGGTTGTAGGTGTAGATGCGTATGCCCAGCAGGGTGTTGTCCGGCAGCATCTCGTGGACGTTGATGAAGTTCTGGTTGTCCTTGACCCAGATGCCGGAGCGGAACTCCTGGGCCACCATCGAGTGGGTGGCCGACAGCTTGTTGCGCTCGGCTTCCTGCATCGCCCACGGCGCGACGAACTCGCCGAGCAGGATGGTCAGCACGGCGAAGCCCAGGCCGAATTTCAGCAGCGTGGCGGCGATCTGCCGCAGCGTGACGCCGGAGGTGCGGATCACCGTGTATTCGCTGGAGCTGGCCAGCTGCGTCATCGCCACCATGCCGCCTATCAGCACGGCCAGCGGCATCAGCTCGTAGGCGTGGCCGGGCGCCAGCAGCGCAACGTAGCCGGCCATCACGCCGACGGTGTAATTGCCGGTGCCGAGATTGGGCACCTCGGCCAGCAGGTCGAAGAAGCCGTACAGGCCCAGCAGCGCCAGCAGGGTGAACAGCGTGGACTGGGTCAGGGTGCTGATGATGTAGCGGTGTATCAGTTTCATCGGGATTCTGTCAGTTTTTGCCGAACATCTGGGACAGCGATTGTCCGAACGGAATCTGCGGCTTGTCGCGGTGCTTGAGCAACAGCAGCGCGATCAGCAGCATCGCCGCGTGCACCAGCGCGATGGTCCAGACGCCGGTCTTGTCCTGGGCGATCCAGTTGCGGGCGATGGTCAGGCCGTTCTGGTAGACGAAGAAGGCCAGCAGGGCGAACAGCAGATTGTAGGTGTGGCCGCTGCGCGGGTTGTAATACGACAGCGGCAGCGCCAGCAGCGCCAGGATGACGCAGCTGATCGGCATCGACAGGCGCCAGGCCAGTTCTGCCCGGTATTCGGGGTTGGCGCTGCCCAGCAGCTGGCCGGTGGGAATCGATTGGCGGTTGCTGGCCGGACCGACGGAGACCTGGCTCTCGCCTATGCTGGCGCTGTAGCGCTTGAACGAGCCGATCTGGTAATCGGCCTTGCCCGGCTCGCCGATGTAGCGTTGGCCGTCCTCCAGCACCAGCAGGCGCTCGCCGTCCGGCTTGATGGCGATATAGCCGTGCTTGGCGAAAATGGTGCTGACTTTGCCGTCGGTCATGTCCTGCATGAAAATATTGGAAGCGGCGCTGTGCAGGCCGGAATAATTCTCGATGAAGTAAACCTTGGTCGACGAGGCCGATTCCTTGAACACGCCGGGGGAGATCGCCGATATCTCTTCGCGACGTTTGATGATCTCGGCGTAATCCTGGCTGCGCTGGTCGGCCCAGGGGCCGACGAACAGCGTGACGCCGGCGATCAGCATCGCCAGCGGCACGGTAAAGCGCATGATGGGCCAGATCCAGTCGCGCAGCGACAGGCCGGAGGACAGCCACACCACCATCTCATGGTCGCGCCAGGTGCGGGTCAGGACCACCAGCACGCTGACGAAAACCGTCAATATCATCAAGACCGGGAAGAAGCCCAGCGTCCAGAAGCCGATCAGCGCGGTGACGGCCTCGTTGGCGATCTGACCCTCCGCCGCGCGCCCGAGCAGGTTGATCGCCTGAGTGGAGATGATGATGGCCAGCAGCACGACGAATACACCCAAGGCGGTGAAAGTCAATTCGCGTGTCAGGCTTTTTTGAAAAACCATTTATTCAGTGCCTTTTTGACTTTTTGTGAAAAGCATTGTGATAATTCGATGAGACAATTCTGAAGCGCCATTTCCGGCAAATTTGGACCAATACAACAATCCTGCGTTCACCGGCGGCGAAGCCGTCCGTCTGCCCCGAGCTTAGACGGCCGTCATGAGGTGGAGCAACGACACTCGTTCTACAGCGGAGTACTTATGGAATTTAACATAAAAAGCGGCAGCCCGGAGAAGCAGCGCGTCGCCTGCGTGATCGTCGGCGTATACGAGTCGCGCAAGCTGACATTCGCCGCCGACCTGCTCGATCGCATCTCCAACGGCTTCATCAGCGACGTGATTCGTCACGGCGACATGGAGGGCAAACTGGGCAGCACGCTGGTGCTGCATTCGGTGCCGCATACCTTGTGCGACCGGGTGATGCTGGTCGGTCTGGGCAAGGAGCGCGATTTCCGCGCCAAGGAATACCGCGAGGCGGTGCGCGCCTCCATCCGCGCGCTGACGCAGACTTCTGCCGGCGAGGCCGTCAGCTACCTGTCCGAATTGACTGTCAAAAAACACGACGTCGAATGGATGATAGAGCAGGCCGCTGTGGTGACGCTGGACGCGCTGTATCGCTTCGACCGCTTCAAGAGCAAGCTGGACGAGTCCGTGCGCGAGCCGCGCAAGCTGACGCTGGCGGTGCCGCGTCGCAGCGATCTGGCCGACGGCGAGAAGGGCCTGCAGCGCGGCCTGGCCATCGGCAATGGCATGAAGCTGGCCAAGGATCTGGGCAATCTGCCGGGCAATGTGTGCACGCCGTCCTATCTGGGCGACGAGGCGCGCAAGCTGGCCGAGGCCTTCGGCGCCGAAGTCGAGGTGCTGGGTCCGCGCGAAATCGCCGAACTGGGCATGCACTCCTTCCTGGCCGTGGCCAAGGGCAGCAGCGAGGAGGCGCGGCTGATCGTGCTGAAGCACCATGGCGCCAAAGACAAGAACGACAAACCCATTGTGCTGGTGGGCAAGGGCATCACCTTTGATTCCGGCGGCATTTCGTTGAAGCCGGGCGAAGGCATGGACGAAATGAAGTACGACATGTGTGGCGCCGCCACCGTGCTGGGCGCCTTCCGCGCCGCGGCGGAGATGAAGCTGCCGCTGAACGTCATCGCCGTGGTGCCCAGCTGCGAAAACATGCCGAACGGCAACGCGGTCAAGCCGGGCGACATCGTCACGTCGATGGCCGGCCAGACCATCGAGGTTCTCAATACCGACGCCGAGGGCCGGCTGATCCTGTGCGACGCGCTGACCTATGCCGAGCGCTTCCAGCCGTCCACCGTGATCGACGTCGCCACGCTGACCGGTGCCTGCGTGGTCGCGCTGGGCCATATCGCCACCGCCTTGTACAGCAACCAGGACAGCCTGGCGCGCGAGATGCTGGCCGCCGGCGAGGAAGTCGCCGACCGCGCCTGGCACATGCCGCTGTGGGACGAATATCAGGAACTGCTGAAGAGTCCGTTCGCTGACATGGCCAATATCGGCGGCCGGGCCGGCGGCAGTATCACCGCCGCCTGCTTCCTGTCGCGTTTCGCCAAGGCCTACGACTGGGCGCATCTGGACATCGCCGGCACCGCCTGGAAGGGCGGCAAGGACAAGGGCGCCACCGCGCGTCCGGTGCCGTTGTTGGTGCAGTTCCTGCAGGATCGCGCCGATATCGCGCTGGGCAATGTGGTCCGTCGCGGCCGTCCGCGCCGCGAGGCGCCCGAAGTGGCAGAAGATGACCAAGATTGATTTCTACACCAATGTCGCCGATCCGCAGGAATTCGCCTGCAGATTGGCGGACACCGTGCAGCGCAAGAAGGAACGGTTGCTGATCTGGCTGGACAGCGAACGCGATGTCGAAGTGTTCAGCAACCGCTTGTGGAGTTTCGGCGATACCCGCTTCGTGCCGCATTGCCGGCTGGAGGCGCCGCAGGCCCAGGAGACGCCGGTGTGGCTCGCCGCCCGGCTTCCGGACGAGCTGTCGCACCCGGTATTGTTGAATCTGGGTTCGCAATTGCCCTATGAAATAGACAGGTTTGAGCGCATTCTTGAGATAGTTGGGCGGGATCCGGCCTCGCTGGCGACCGCCCGCGAGCGCTTCCGTGCCTACCGTGAGCACGGTTGCGCGATCGAACATCACGACATGAGTCAAACGCCAACATGACCGAGTCGCAGAAACCGAATGAAGCCGACTGGAATGCCCTGAATCTGCCGGTGTTGACCGACGTGGTCGACGATGCGGCGGTGCCTACGCTGGCCGAAGAGACGCCGCCCGAAGGCGGAGACGTCCCGGAATTCGATTTCTCTTCCGAGCTGGATCTGCTGGCCTCCGAACTGGACGGCGCAAGCCCGCCCGATTCGCCGCAGCTGGAAATACCGGAACTGACGCTGGAGGATCTGCTGGCGGCCGACGCGACGCCGGTGGAGGAGCCGTCGCCGCTGGACTTCAGCTCGCTGCCGTCGCTGGAGCTTGCCGACGGCGATGGCCAGCCGGAGGCGGATACCGGCCTGGATTTCGTATTGCAGCCGCGCGCGGCGGAAGCGGAAGCCGAGGCCAGCGGCCTGGCCGCGCTGATGGCGCGGGCCAGTCCGGATCAGGCCGCGGCGTCGACGGAGCCGGCATCGGCCGGGGACACGCAGCCCGAGGCGGTGGTCGAGGGCGTCGGCGGCGAGGACTTGAGCTGGGCCGATGTCGTGGCGGCGACATCGCAGCCAGAGCCGCTTGCGTCGCTTGCGGCCACCGACGAGGCTGCTGCGCCCGAACCCGAACCCGAACCCGAACCCGAACCCGAACCCGAACCCGAACCCGAACCCGAACCCGAACCGCCGGCCTTCACCTCGATTTCGCTGGACAGCCTGCCCAGCGGCGTATTGGGCGGCGGCGTCGGGCGCGAGCAGACGCCGACAGGGCTGGAATGGCTGTCGACGCTGCCGGCGCCGCAGCCGCCGGCGGAAATGACGATGCAGGAAAAGCTGCAGCAGGCCGAACGCACGCTGGCCGAGGAACGCGCCAAGCAGGCGGCGGCCGAGGCCGAGAAGCAGGCTGCCGCCGCGGCCGCGCAGCCGCTTCCGGAGCCCGACGTCGCGCCGGCATCGGCGGAATCGACGGCGCCGCCGGCGTTGACGATCCAGGAACAACTGGAGCAGGCCGAACGCACGCTGGCAGAGGAGCGCGCCAGGCAGGCGGCGGCAGAGGCCGAGAGACAGGCTGCCGCCGTGGCCGCGCAGCCGCTGCCAGAGCCCGATGTTGCGCCGGCATCGGTGGATTCGACGGCGCCGCCGGCGTTGACGATGAAGGAACGGCTGGAGCAGGCCGAACGGATACTGGCCGAGGAGCGCGCCAAACAAGCGGCGACCGAGGCCGCGAAGCGGGCGTCCCCGCCGCCGGTCGAAGCGGGCGTCGCGCCCGAGCGTGCGCCGGCGGCGATCGAACCGGCAGAGCCGCAGCCGGAGATGCTTGAAGCAGGGATGCCTGAACCAGGTGTCGAGGAAGCGATATTGGAGCCGGAGTCGGCGGTCGAGGAACTTGCCGTGCCGGCCGCCGAGCCGGAAGCGCTCGAAGCCGCGCAGCCGTCGGCCGAGACGCTGCCGGAGATTCCGGAGCTGGTCGCCGAGGCGCCGGCAGTCGAGCCGGAAGTGCCGTCGCCGGTAGAGGAGCTTGCCGTTTCGGCCGCCGAACCGGCAGCGGCGGAAGCCGCGCAGCCGCAGGCCGAGGCGCCGTCGGAGATTCCGGAGCTGCTTGCCGAAGCGCCGGCAGTCGAGCCGGAAGCGCCGTCGCCGGTAGAGGAGCTTGCCGTTCCGGCCGCCGAGTCGGAAGCGGCGGAAGCCGCGCAGCCGCAGGCCGAGGCGCTGTCGGAGATTCCGGAGCTGCTCGCCGAAGCGCCGACAGTTGAGCCGGAAACGCCGTCGCTGGTAGCGGAACTTGCCGTTTCGTCCGCCGAGCCGGAAGCGGCGGAAGCCGCGCAGCCGCAGGCCGAGGCGCCGTCGGAGATTCCGGAGCTGCTTGCCGAAGCGCCGGCAGTCGAGCCGGAAGCGCCGTCGCCGGTAGAGGAGCTTGCCGTGCCGGCCGCCGAACCGGAAGCGGCGGAAGCCGCGCAGCCGCAGGCCGAGACGTTGCCGGAGATTCCGGGGCTGGTCGCCGAAGCGCCGGTGGTCGAGCCGGAAGCGCCGTCGCCGGTAGAGGAACTTGCCGTTTCGGCCGCCGAACCGGCAGCGGCGGAAGCCGCGCAGCCGCAGGCCGAGGCGCTGTCGGAGATTCCGGAGTTGCTCGCCGAAGCGCCGACAGTCGAGCCGGAAACGCCGTCGCCGGTAGAGGAACTAGCCGTTCCCGCGGTCGAGCCGGAGACGACGGAAGCCGTGCAGCCGCAGGTCGAGGCGCTGCCGGAAATCCCGGAATTGAGCGTCGAGGCCGCCGCGTTCGCGCCGGAGGCGGAGACCTTGCCGGTCGACGAGGCCGAGCTTGCCGAGCCTGTGCCGGAAGTTGATGCGGTCGAATCCGGGCCGTCGCCGGAAATGCCAGAGCGGCTTGTCGAGCCGGAGGCGACCGACGAGACTGCGGTTTCCGAGCTTGCGCCGGCGGAAGCGCCCGGGGCAGAGCCGCAGGCCGACGACGAGGACCTGCCGGCCCTGTCCGGCCTGTTGGGCAGGCGCGCCGATCCCGAGCCGGTCGAGGCGGCTGCCCAGTCGCCGGAGGTCCCTCAGGAGGCCGAGGCCGTCGCCGTGGTGAAGATCGCCGCGATGAGTTCGGGCGCGGCGGCGGTGGGCCGCCAGTTGCCGGCGGGGCCGCAACTGGACGAGCAGGCGCTGTTCGATTCGCTGTACGAGCAGATGCTGCCGCGGATGAAGGTGGAGCTGTCGCTGTGGCTGCAGGACGCGATCGACGTGCAGGCCAAGCAGATGTTGTCCGGCATGATGCACCAGCTGAAGGAGGACTATGAAATGCTGTTCGGCGACGCCTTGAAGGAAAGCCTGCGCCAGGCATTGAACGACGCCGGCGCCAGCGGCAGGGACGGCGAGCGATGAGCGACAGATTGTCCAGCATCATCACCCGCACCGGTGACGACGGCACGACCGGTCTCGGCGACGGCAGCCGGGTAGCCAAGGACGGCGCTCGCATCGAGGCCCTGGGCGATGTCGACGAGCTGAACTCGTCGATAGGCGTGCTGCTGGCCGAGCCGCCGCCGCAGCCGATGGCGGAATGGCTGGCCGAGATCCAGCACGATCTGTTCGATCTCGGCTCGGAACTGGCGGTGCCCGGCTACGCGGCCATCACCGACGGCCATGTGCAGGCGCTGGAGGGGCTGGTCGCGTTCATGAACGAGGAGCTGGGGCCGCTGAAGGAGTTCATCCTGCCAGGCGGCCTGCGCAGCGCGGCCTTGGCGCATCAGGCGCGCGCCGTCTGCCGCCGCGCCGAGCGGGCGGTGGTGGCGCTGGCGCGCGAGGAGGCGGTGTCCCAGCCGCTGCGCCGCTATCTGAACCGCCTGTCCGACTTCCTGTTCGTGCTGGCGCGCTATCTCAATCGCGAAGGCGGCGTGCCGGACGTGTTGTGGCGGGCCGGCCGGAAGCGCTGAGCGGCGTTAGGTTTTGATCGCCAGGGAACGCACCGCCTCGCGCGGGGCGTTTGTCGTTCTCCGCTCTCCAGCCCGATCAGGCGTAGAACTTCGATTTCCCCTCGCGGGTGCTGGCGACAAAGTCCCGCACATGATCGAGAAACTTGTCGTGGCGCCCCAGGCGGCTGTCGTCCGAGCCGTGGTCGGCCGGAAGCTGGTACAGCTGGCCGACGTGGCGGACCGACAGCAGGCCGTCCAGCGCCGGCACGATATCGCCTTTGACGCAGTAGTGGCGGATATCGGCCGAGGCCGCGCGGGCCTGTTCCTGATCGCCGCCGTGTTGGGCGAGCAGTTCGCGCTGCAGGCCGCGGCCGAACTGGGCGCTGCTGAAGCACTCGGCGCGGATGGGAGATTGCGGCGTGGACAGTTTCATCGCGGCGTAGGCCGCCATGCCGCCGCCCAGCGAATGGCCGCCGGTGGAGACGGTGTAGGCCGGCTCCCCGGCGCGCATCAGCGGCAGGCCCGCGGCGAGCTGCTGCAGCTTGTGGGTCAGCTGGGCGGCCTGGCGGTAGCAGGCCGGGCGGCCGCCGAAAACGGCGTTGCTGATATTGGCGCGCCATTGCCGGGTGACGCTGCCGATATTCTTCAGATTGCGCGGCGCCAGATCGCCGACGCCGCGACCGCTGGTGGTGCCGCCGAACACCAGCCGGATTTCGCCCTCGGCCTTGTTGCGGAACACATAGGCCACCAGGCCGCTGTCCGGGTCCAGCAGGCGGCCTTGCTGCGGCTGGTATTCCAGCTTGCCGCCCTTGGCCAGCAGTCTTGCCAGTTCGGTGTCCGGCCGCCACTGGGTGTGTTTCAGGCTGTCCAGGTCCCGGCTATAGGGGAAGTTGGCCAGCAGGGCGCTGTCGCCCAGCTGCCGCCGGGCCTGCGGATGATCGAAACATTCCAGCGTCTGGCGCACGCACAGGCCGTCCAGCGGGTTGCTTGCCTGGGCCTGGCCGGAGGCGGCCGGGCGATTCTCGGTCTGGCGCAATTGCGTCGCCAGTTTGCCGGCGACGGGAGCGTCGGCTGCCGGGGCGGCGGTCTGGGGCGTGATGGGGCGAAGTCCTTGTATCTGCATGTCGGTGGCCGGCGAGAAGAGGGATGCGCAGTATGCTAGCGGCGCGCGGGCGTCCAGCCTTGCAGATTTTATCCATGCCGGAGCGGCGAGTCGAATGGCGGCGGGCGCCATCGCCATTCGACCCGCCGGCATCCGAACGCTTGCCGCCTTGACTGGCGATCAGGGTTTCTCTTGCAAAGAGAAGGGGTCGGCTTTCGTCGGATCGTACTTGACCACCGGTGGGGCAAGCTGCTGAGTCACGCCGGTGGCCTTCATATACTGGGTCTGGTAGGTGAAGGCCCCGGCATTCGACTGGCCCGCCATGAAGAAGAAGGCTTCGATCGGCAAGTGCGCGACATCGGCGGCCGCCTTCGGATAGCTCCGGACCATGCCCTCGTTCCAGTTCAAGTAGTAGTACAACGGCGAGGCGAGAATCGCGGCGTGGAATTGATTGGCTTTCCGGGTGCTGAACGAGCACCGGTAATGCCCGTCCATCCTCTGGCTTTCCTTCCAGGCGTCGAAAAGCTGTGGTCCCGTAGCGTTGTCCAGCGTCAGTCCATGCTGGTCCAGATAGGTCTTTAACGGTTTCGAGTCCTGGCAGGATGACGGGTCAGTCGGATTGGCGTGATCGTTGAAATACGCGCTGATGGTCGCCTTGAGGGGCGAGCGGGGATTCATCGTGCAGAATGCCGTGTGCGGATCGAACAGCTGTTCGGGCTGATCGATGGCGTAGTTCGAATCGACATCGGACGGATACAGGCAGGCGAAATCGGCGTTTTGTCCGTCCTGTTGTTGATCGTCTGTCGATTTGAACACCACGCCCTGCTGGCCGACAAGCCCCCCCAGGTTCTGCAGCAGCGAATTCGTGTCCCTGCGCAGGTAGACGAAGGAAATGCCGGCCTTGTCCCGGTGCGGCTTATAGTCCCACACCGGGTATTGGCCGGCCGCCGCCATGTGCACCAGCAGGCCGGAGCAGTGATGCGCCGGCTTGCCGCCGCAGTCCGTCACCGTGTTGTTGAAGCGCCGGTTCAATTCGGCTACGACGGTCTGCCCGCTCCGGCGCGGCGTCGGATTGTCGTCGTCCAGGTACTTGAAGCCGTGGCCCGGCGCGTCGAAAGCCAGCACGGGAATATCCAGTTTCCAGTCGTTGTACAAGGCCAGCCTGGTCGACCGGGCTGCGCTGCGGCCAGATTCGGAGCCCGCCGCGTAGACGACGGCCCGGGTGGTCATGCCTTTCAAGTCGGTGGCCCGCCATTCCTGCATCGGCAGCACCAGCGGAACGGACAGCTTGGCGCCGGTCAGCAAGGCCTGCTTGAATTCCGCCTGATCTCGGGTACTGAACGAGCATGCCGGCTGCCCATCGGCGCGCCGCTTCAGCCAGTTGTCCATCGTCACGTCGCATCCGTACTTCACCATCAGTTTGCCGCAGGACGACGGATCGGAATCTATGGCCTGGCCCGCCTCGGCGGCCGGCCAGCATCCGCCGGCCGCGCGTTGTCCATCGGCGGGATCGCCGGCCAGCGCGCAATCGGGCAGCGTCGCGTGCTGATTTGCGTCCATCGGCAAAACCAGTCCGACCAGGCCCGGCTTGTCGGTAAACGGATTGGCCGAGGCCTGGTTCAGATACCAGGTCTTGCCATCGACGGGAAGCGCGCCGGCTTCCCGGAGCAGCAGGCCGTTCGCGCCGTCGCAGGCGCTGGGGGCCCTCTGATACAGGCCGCTGAGCCGCTTGGCCAGCTCCGCCCCGCCGAAGGCTCCGCCGGCGTAGGCGGGAAGGCTGCCGAGCAGCAGCAGGGCGGCCAGATAGATTTTAAATCGCGGGAGGGTTTGGTTTTTCTGGAAGAAAGACATGCGGCTACCTCGTTAAAAGCTGACTGGTAAAGTCAGACTACTTGCGTGTCTTGATCTATTTGTGGCGGCAGTTGAAATTAAGATCGATCTGATTCGTTTTGCCATTTTTCTGTCAATCATCGCCAGGCTAGGCCGATAGTTTTTGCTGACGTGAGTCCCTTGCAAATGAGGGCTGGGATAATGAATGAGCTCCTGCGCCAACGTGAATGGTTCGCTTATTCATTGTTGCTCCAAGTCATTGGATAGAAGAATTCAGGCACAAGCTTGTTTCGGTGCGGGAAAGTCGAAGCTAATTGTCCAAGTGAGCTGTGGAATTGGGCTCAGACCTGATTGGATTGTTTCAAGCAATATCTTCGGGAATTCCAATGGCCTTTTAGGCGTGGTGTCCGGAATATGTTAATCGAATGGCGGCATCGGTGGGTATTGCGGCCTGGCAAGCTGGGGTGAGGCGAGTCGTGCGACCTGCTCGTTGGCGCATCGAAAGCAAAGTGAATGACGATAATGGGAATGTTGAATGAATATTTGAAGGTCTGAGCAGCGATTTATTAGCACGTGGAGTAAATCTAGATAATCCAAGGCAAGCTACAGTGTATGAAGGCGATAGTATTAAAAAGTGGATGGGAACGAGAGGGGGCGCACTAAAAAATAAGCCAATCACTAATAATTAATTTGTGAAAAATGGTGATTTGCAATATTGTAAATTGAATAAGAATGGACGGTTTGAGTTAAAATATGGGTATGAATTTGTAAATGGAAAATTAAGGATAAAATGAGCGATATTGGATAGGCGTAGCGAGAAGTGTGCCATCGTTGCTTTGGAGAGGTTGAGCGTATGATCTTTCTGGGATGGAATGGCGCTACCCTCATTTTTAATGAACAAACCTCATTGCTTGGATGGTCGGATTGCTCCGACCATCCACCTTTTCTTGCCAGGATCGATATTGCACGCTTGCTTCGCTGAGTGCCTTTCGTAAGCTTATCACGGATGTCTGGTTTATCGCTCGTTCGACTTGAAAGCGAGGAGTGCCAAGCAAATGCCAAGCCTTCAAATCATTATCTGGATAGACTAGAAAAATTTCTCATTCCAGAAAAATTTCTTCCCCCGGCACTACTTAACAAGTCAGTCTTTTTTTCCACGTTGACATCGGCAAGCAATAAGCGGTCATTTATCCAGCGACGTGTTTCTGCGTATAATTCTAATCGGCTACGCAAATTATCGCTCGACATATCATTTCCAGAGGTGTGAACATGGCTTATATAATAAAGCATTTCGAATTCGGCATCGTAGCAAATAGATCCTCTCCCTTCAAAAGCAAGAGTCGTGTTCATGTGAAGAGCATGTTCCATCATGGTGTTATTGATTTGAATTTCATCCAATGCGGAAACCAGAACAAGCCCATTATCTCTTATGAGAAAGCTGTAAATTTCATTGCCAATTAGTGCACTTCCAATATTGCCATCCAGATCGATGTTTTCACCTAAAGCCTGCTTCAGCAAGCTCGAATTTGCTTCCATAGCAATCTTGTCACTCATGATGGATCCCCTGAATCGTTAATTGATGTTACGGATAAAGTGACGGGATTTTGCCTCGTTTACTTTCAGCATCGATTGCGCGGGATCGGAAGCATTGTTTTCCGCCCTGATGAAACCTTGAGGGCTTGCGGTTTGGGCAAGTTTCTGAGGGGATGATGCCCCTATCGGCCACATGACTTTTGCGCCATTCATGTCAATATTGGAGAATTTTCTCAGCATGCGCAGGCATAAACCTGCGCAATTGACTGATGAAGCTTTCCATTCTCCTGCTATTCTATCAGTAGAGATGCCTATAATATTGGCACCATCGGCATGTGAAAAAGCTTGCTGGCGTTTTTTGGCATAATGTTCGGATTGATTATTCAAATAAGCATCGATCTTTTTACCTGAGTGACTTTCTCCTGGTCCTTTCAAGGCTATAAATGCATTTCTTGCAGCTAAAAATGCTTTTTCTTTTTCTTTATAGCCAGTGGAGTCCTTCATGTGATCCGGTATGCATGTTGTCCCTTCTCTAAACAACCTTTCCATCTGGACTTTGGGTGTCAAGATGTTAAAGCCATCCTCATCCTCGGTAGAGTCAATTGCGTCATCTAAATTCGATAAGTATGATGAAAGGGATAGAGTTTGCTTTATATAAGTATCCAATGCCGTTTTAAAATCAATCTTATCAATTTTATTCTGCGCCTGTTCTTTCATCGCGGAATAATAATAAAGTCTTGCATCTTGCTCTTTGTCGATGAGCTGTATTTGCTGCAGGCATTCTGCCGTAAGCTTTTTAATGTCCAGGGGGGTTGGCTTGGTGGGGGAGCTTAATTTCTCAATTAAGCCTGATAGTAATGTCTTGAATTTGAAAAGAAGAGAATTTCCTTCCTTGAAAGTCTCTATCTCTTTTTTGAATTCGGAAAGTTTATTTTTGATGAGCTCATGCTTGTCTGTGTCCTCTGCCTCGGCGGTAATTTCCTCAAATCTTTTTGAGAAATTATTCATTTGGAATGTTTTTATTTTATCTAACTCAGTTTGTGCGGAGCGCTTCATTGTTTCCAGCTCTGTCTTGCTATTTATCCCCTCCCGTATTTGATAAATAGGTAAGCCAGATTTGGTGCCATCCATATGTTTGGCAGCGAAAATATAATCCGTCATTTTTTTTATCTGATCAATTGGCAACTCTAAGGTCAAAAACTCATTCGTGCCCAGAAGCTGTTTGTCTGCATAAGAGACAGCATCCATCGAGTAATTGCCATCGCTACAGAATTTTCCATCATTTGCATTAAAGACAGTTTCTTTGATGCCCAAGTTCGCCGTATGTCGGTTATTGAAAATGGCTTCCCTGCTTGGATTGAAATCAGCGGGCCGCCCAGATGGAAAAACAACACCAAAAGTAGCATGGATCAGACTGTGTCTTTTCCAACCGCTATTCTCTTTGCTAGCGGTTTCGATAAACAGGTCAGCATGTTGGGCTCCCTGTTTATTGGCGATATGCACCAGGCCATAGCCGGGACGAATTGGTTTATTACCATACCGGGATATGGCATTGGCTGTGGAGTTGATTTCCACCGTTTCATACGGCTTGCGCATCATGCCGGCCCCAAGCATATCTTTTAGCGCTATGCGATGGATGTCTTGTAGTGTGCTTCGACTTAAGGCTTGCTCGCCGGATTCAATTTTGGCAAGCAGTGAACCCGCATCCGCCTTGAATTTTGCAATCTTGCCATCCAGTTCAGTCCAGGAGGAAGCGCCATCCCGCTTAAAAAAAGCCTCAATGAATGCTTTCTCCACACTGGCTCTTAGCTGCTTGCGATCATCGATAACCATAGCCTGGCCATCTTTTGCCTTTTCTTTATCAGATTTTTCATAAAGCTGCTGGAGAAGCGTAAAATTCTGTTGTGAAAATTCATTTGTAATCGGCATGATGCACTCTTTAAATATTAAATTATTCAATTAAAAATTGAAGTGATATCGAACTCAATGCGATATGGATCTGATGGACGCGTGGTTCTACTCATACAATAATGCTTGCTTAAATTTAGTTTTTACTTTCCATGATTTTTAATTCAAAGATTTAAAGGTGCCCATTTTGATTATGCTATTGTTGAATTTTCAAAGGAGGAAGCCATTTTTATCAATATTACCTTGGCGTGCCCAGTGTGGATGACGTCACTGCTGTCATTGTTTTTAATTGAATGTAATCATTCTCAACAAAAGATTCTGGTAATGCCGGAGTGACGGCGAGGCCCAGAGTCTTGATATTTTCACGGCATGACAGATGTTAGGCCGACTCTTAGTAAAACCCACCTTGGGAAGGCGCGCGGCTCCATCTCGCCTTTGTTCCGGACGGTCAATGACGATGCGCTATTGTGGCTTCCCGATATGTGTCCGGCATGTGCGGTCTGCTGCGAGACACAACGGGGATAGTAGGGGGAGGGGGGAGCGAAAACTTTTGAAAATCGCTTACGACTCGCAGGTTGCGGCGGCCGCGCGGGGAGAAGCCCGGATGAGCAGCGTCGCGCTGCTGACGGCGGGCATGGCGAAACAGCGAAGTGAGAGTCACGCCGGCACGGCGTGTTGCGGAATCATCGGCAAAAGCGAAACGGGCCTTTCAGCAGCGCTGAAAGGCCCGTGGAATCTGGTGCCGGCGGCAGGAATCGAACTCGCGACCCCCTGATTACAAGTCAGGTGCTCTACCAACTGAGCTACACCGGCGAAGAGGTGCGAATTATGCCGCGCTCAATCCGGCTTGGCAAGAGCCCTAGCGTTTTTTATGGTGATGAGCGCGATGTTTCTTCGCCGGCTTTTTGTGATGCTTGCCCTTGTGGGCCTTGGCCGGCTTGTGCGGTTTCTTGCCGGCATGGGCGTGGGCTTTCTTGCCGTGCTTTTTCACATGGGCGTGTTTGGCGGCGTGCGCGCGGGCCTTGCCCGCCTTGTGCTTGCCGTGGGCCGACTTCGCCTGCCGGTGGCCGGCCTTGGCGTGGCGCTTGGGCTGGGCGGATTTGGCGGCGGCGTGCGGCTGGTGCAGCGGTTTGGCGGCGGGCGCCGGCTGGAAGTCTCCGGGCAGAGGCTGGTCTTCCGGCTCGGCGCGGCTCAGCGGGCTGGCCAGCGCGAGGCCGACGGCGACTAGGGGAGCGATGAGCTTGATCAGTTTCATGTTCGACTTGTTCGGATAAATGGGACCGGCGATTGGGATCGCGCAGGTATCTGCCTATATTAGCATGAGTGCGGCATGCGGCCAGCGACGGGCGGCATGCGCGAGTGTGACGAGGATGTACTGGATCAGGAGTGACGGCGATGAAGCTTTCCACCCGCCTGGGCATTCTGGTGCTGAACGCCGGCCTGGGATTGACGGTTCTGGCAGCGGTGGCCTTGTACGGCCTGCATGATTCGCTGCTGGACAGCCACCGAACGCAGATTCACACATTGCTGACGCTGGCGGGCAAGCAGGTGGCGCATTTTCAGCAGCTTGAGCAGGACGGCAAGCTGACCCGCGGGGAAGCCCAGCGACGGGTGGTGGAGGCGCTGAGCAGCCTGCGCGACAAGGGCACGTATGTATTCGCCCGGGACGGCAAGGAGCTGGTGCTGGTGCATCCGGACAAGCGCAAGCTGGGCAAGGCCGATCCGGGCGAGAAGCTGCCCGACGGCCGCACGCTGGTGCAGGCCTACCACGACGCGCTGCGCGACGCCGACATCGGCTTCGTGCAGATCCGCACCCGCCGTCCGGACGGCGACGTGCCGTTGCCGAAACTGAACGCGGTGATGCGCATCCACGGCTGGGACTGGACCATAGGCACCGGCGTGTTCCTGGACGATGTGGACCGGGTGTTCAATCAGCTGGCGCTGAGGCTGCTGTGCATAGGCGGCGCGGTGCTGGCGCTGGTGGTGGTGCTGGCCTGGCTGGTCGCGCGCTCGATCTACACGGTGATAGGCGGCGAGCCCAACCAGGCTTCGCGAACGGCGCGCGGCATCGCCGCCGGCGATCTGTCGCTGCGGGTGGTCAGCGAGCGCGACGACAGCCTGATGGGCGCGATCGCGGCGATGCAGGGCAGCCTGCGCGACATGATACAGCGGCTGCAGGGCGGGGCCGACGATCTGGGCCGGGCCGTCGGCGGCCTGAGCGGCCAGATCGAGCGGATCGACCATGTCGCGAAGGAGTCGCTGCAGGTGACGCGCGGCACATCGCACGAGATCGAGTCTATGGCGGCCAGCAGCAGCCAGGTGACGGCCTGCGCCGACGAAACCGAGAACAATTCGCTGCGCTCCTGCAAGCTGGCCAGCGAGGGCGAGAAGCTGGTGACGCAGGCCGCCGAGGAAATCCAGCTGGTTTCGGGCCAGATCGCCGACGCGTCGTCGCTGATCGGCAGCCTGGCGGGGCGCTCGCGCGAGATCGACGGCATCGCCTCGGAAATCAAGGAGATCGCCGAGCAGACCAATCTGCTGGCGCTGAACGCGGCGATAGAGGCGGCGCGGGCCGGCGAAACCGGGCGCGGCTTCGCGGTGGTGGCCGACGAGGTGCGCAAGCTGGCCGAGCGCAGCTCGAGCGCGACGCAGCGCATCACCGACATGGTGCAGCGGATACAGGTGGATACCGACTCGGTGGTGGACAGCATGAGCGAGGTGAAGCCGCTGGTGGCGCGCGGAGTGGATCGCGCGCGCGAGGCGGCGCTGGCGCTGCGCGAGATCAACCAGGGCGCGGAACACTCGCTGGATCAGATTCGCGCGATGGCGAAGGTGGCCACCGAGCAGGCGCAGGCCAGCCACAGCGTGGCGGCCAATGTGGCGTCGATCACGCGCATGGTCGACGAATCGCAGGCCTCGGTGTCGGTGGCGAACGGCGACGTGGCCGCGCTGGCCAAACTGGCGCAGCAACTGAAGGATTCGGTGTCGCGGTTCCGCCTGTAGCCATCGCCGGCTGTCGGATGGTGGTGGCGCGCGGCGCGGCTCTGCTGTATCTTGAATGTGTACATATTCAAGGTGCCGGCATGAGCGCATACCATCCCTTATCGATTCCGCCGCGAGGCGGCGTCCTGCCGCTGGCGGGCGGCACCGTCCGCGCCGGCTTTCCGTCGCCGGCCAGCGACCACATGGAAAGCGCCATCGACCTGCACGACTACCTGGTCGGCGATCCGCTGGCGACCTTCATGGTGAGGGTCAAGGGCGATTCGATGGAGGGGGCGGGCATCGACGACGGCGATCTGCTGGTGGTCGACAAGGGCCTGACCGCGCATCACGGCGACATCGTGGTGGCGGTGGTGGACGGAGAATTCACCGTCAAGCGCCTGCATCAGAAGCGCGGCTGCTGCGCGCTGATGCCTGAAAATCCGGCCTATCTGCCCATCGTGATGGAGGAGGGGCAGGAATTGCAGGTCTGGGGCGTGGTGACCGCCTGCGTGAAGAAATTCCGATGAAGACCTTCGCGCTGGTCGACGGCAATAATTTCTACGCCAGCTGCGAGCGCGTGTTCCGGCCCGACCTGGCCGACAAGCCCATCGTGGTGCTGAGCAACAACGACGGCTGCGTGGTGGCGGCCAGCGCCGAGGCCAAGGCGCTGCCCGGCATCCAGATGTTCGGCCCCTTCTTCGAGATCGCCGGGCTGTGCCGCCGGCACGGCGTCACGGTGTTTTCCAGCAATTACGCGCTGTACGGCGACATGAGCCGGCGGATGATGGCCATTCTGGCCGAGCACGCGCCGGGCCAGGAGGTCTATTCGATAGACGAGTGCTTTCTCGATCTGTCCGGCGTGGCGGAGCCGGAGGCGCTGGCGCGGCGGATGCGGGACAGCGTGCAGCGCCGCATCGGCATCCCGACCTGCGTCGGCATCGGGTCCAGCAAGACGCTGGCCAAGCTGGCCAACCACGTCGCCAAGCGGGTGCCGGGCTGGGACGACGGCGTGTTCGACTGGCGTCGGCTGGCCGAGGCGGACCGGGACGCGCTGATGGCCGGCCTGCCGGTGGGCAAGGTCTGGGGCGTCGGGCGTAAGCTGGCCGACCGCTTGCGGGAATGGCGGATAGACACGGCGCTGCAACTGAAAGAGGCCGATCCGCGACGGATACGGCAGGGTTTTGGCGTGACGCTGGAGCGCACCGTGGCCGAGTTGAACGGCGTCAGCTGCCTGGAACTGGACGAGGCGGCGCCGGAGCGGCAGCAAATCATTTCCAGCCGCTCCTTCGGCGAGAAGGCGTGCGACTTCAATGTGCTCGCCGCCGCGGTCAGCCACCATATCGCCACGGCAGGGGAGAAGCTGCGCGCGCAGCGCGGCGTGGCGCGGCTGATCGGCGTCGGCATCCGCACCAGCCCGTTCGGCTACGACGGCTACAACGGCTATACCGTGGTGCCGCTGCCCCAGCCCAGCGACGACGCGATGACGCTGACCCGCGCGGCGCTGGCCGGCCTGCGCGCGATCTACCGGCGCGGTCCCCGCTATCAGAAGGCCGGGGTGGTGTTGATGGAGATCTCGCCGCGGGAACGCCTGCAGGCCGATCTGTTCGGCCCGGCGCCCGACCCGCGCCGGCAGCGCCTGATGCGGACGATGGACGCCATCAACCAGACTTTCGGCCGCGGCTGCGTCAAGCTGGCTTCGGAGGCGCTGACGCCGGACTGGGAGATGCGGCAGGACGTGCGTTCGCCATGCTACACGACCCGGCTGGACCAGCTGCTCGAGATCGCCTGAGCGCGGAGCGCGCCGTTGTCCCGGTTCAGCCGCGCAGGTTTCGATTCAGGAATTCCAGCAGGGTATCGGTGACGAAGGCGGGATTCTCCTCGTTGCTGATATGCCCGGCATCGGGCACTTCGACAAACCGGCAGCCGAGGATGTCGGCCATCAGCCTGCCTTCGGACGGCGGCCGCGGCCGGTCCTGCTCGCCGGTCATCACCAGCGACGGGCACTGGATGCGCCGCAATCGCTCCAGCCTGTCCGGCCGGCCGAAGATCAGCCGGCCAAGCGGCAGCACGCTCTGCCGCAGCGTGCCGGCGGAAAGGGCGGCCAGGCGGTCGATCAGCCGCTGCAGCGTCAGCCGGGGCACTCGGGGCGAGTAGAACAGGGCGGCGATGCGTTCCTGCAGCGGCGGCGGTATCGCGCCGGCCTCCTCGACGATGTCCAGCATCTGAAAGTACCCGTCGCGGGTCTCGGGCGTTTCCGCGCCGACGAAGGTGTCGAGCAGGACCAGCGCGGCCACGCGTTCCGGATATTTCGCCGCCAGTTCCGCGCCCCACATGCCGCCGACGGACAGGCCGGCCACCGCGAAGCGCTTGATGCCCAGCCTGTCCATCAGCGCCATATGATCGTCGGCCAGCCGCTCCAGATCGGCATGGCCGTCGGCGAGCTGCGGCGACCGGCCGTGCCCCCACAGATCCGGAATGATGACGCGGTACCGTTGCGCCAGGGCCTGGACCTGAGGCTGCCACATCCGCCTGTCGAATAAATAGCTGTGGCCGAGCAGGACCGGAAAACCGGATCCCGTATCGACAAAATCCATCGTATTCATCGCGACTCCTTTACGGGCTGCCCGACGGCATGTCGACACGGGGTCGCCATCCCGTCGTTCCGCCCGGCTTCCTAATCGGCCGTCAAGCGTGCCATGCGGCGACGGCTGCCGTAGTCATCGACTTGGCATAATCGGATCATTCCTAGGGAACGGGTCGGCAGGCAGGAAAAAAGCCGGGAATGCCCGGCTTTTCGCACGCGGGGTCTGTTTGGGCCCCGGTTTCGGATCAGCGCTTGGCCGCGGCGGCGCGTTGCGACTTCACCAGCAGGAAGCGCGAGAAGGCGTCGATGCGGGAGGCGTTGCTGCCATCCTGGATGCCGGCGTCGCTCATCATGGTGTAGTAGGCGCCGGGCTGGAACAGGGCGGTGAACAAATAGCCGCTGCGCAGGTAATTGGTGTCCTTGCTGTTGCCGGCGCCGGTGGTGCCGTTCAGGCGGCCGGCATAGTGGCGGTCGCCCAGGCGCATCACGTCGAGAACGGTGTTGGCGATCGGCGCCAGCTGCGCGGCTTTCAGGCCGTAGCGTCCGCTTTGATACAGGCGGTACAGGCCGGCGCTGTCCAGGCTGCCGTGGCTGTTGTCCTCGCCGGAGGTGTCGGGCAGGGTGTAGCCCCAGTCATAGGCCGGGCGGCCGGCCTTGTCGGTGTAGCGGGTGAAGCCGGACTGGAGGAACCAGTCGAGGTTGGCCTGCAGGATCTGGTCGTAGCGTTTGACGCGGGCCGGATCGTCCTTCAGCAGCTCGTGCGCCTGGGCCAGGTTGAGGAAGCCGTAGCCGAACATCATCTGCTGGTTCCACGGCACCGGTTGGCCGGCTTTGTACGGCGCGTTGGCGGCGAAGTACAGGCGGTTGCCGTCGGTCAGCTTGATCAGCGATTTCAGGATGTGCTGGTCAACCGTCTTGTCGGCTTCGGAGAGATAGGTCTTGGCGCGTTGCAGATAGGTGGCGCCGAAGCGGAAGGGGTCGCCGCCGGCCACTTTCTGATTGTAAACCGCCGTGGTTTTCAAGATCTGGCGGGCGCAGCTGCCCAGATGGCCCACCGGGTCGCCCTGTTCGCCACCGGTCTGGATCGGGCTGACGTCCGGCTTGTTCGGCCATACCGGGTCGACGCGGCCGGTCCAGATCACGCGTTGGCCATTCGGGGCCGGCTGGATGTCATTGCGCTCCGACAGCAGCGCGTCGCAGAAGGACACCATCTTGTCCAGCAGCGGCTGGCTCGGCGCGATGTCGTAGACCAGGGCCATCGCTTTCAGGTTTTCGCCGCTGCGGCCTTGCGCCCATTCGTTGTCGACGTTGGAGGCGCCCGGCTGCAGCCCCTGCGCGAAATCGACGAAGGACTGGATTTCGTTTCGGGTGACCGGTCCGTCCAGGCTGTCCACGGTCATCGCGGCCGCCTGCGCGTTGGCGCAGGCGAGGGGCAGGCTCAGCATCAGGGTGAGGCGCAGCAGGGTCTTCGGTTTCATCGTCGGCTCTTTCATCCGGAAATAGACAGGGCGAGCAGCATCTTGCAATGCTTTTGCGCGCCTGAATATTCTATTTGAATTATTGGCGGCGCGGGCGATGGACTGCGCGCGACAGCGGCGCCGACAGGCTCAGATTTCTTGCTTGCGCATCCTGTCGCATACATGCCGGATCAAGTGATGGGCGATGGAGATGCCCGACGGCAGTTGCGGCAGCGCGTCGATATCGAACCAGCCGGCATCCTCGATTTCGCCGGCCTGCGGCGTGATCTCGCCGCCGTCGTATTCGGCGGTGAAGGCCAGCATCAGCGAGTGGGGGAAGGGCCAGGACTGCGAGAAGGCGTAGCGCAGGTTTTTCACCTTGATGCCCACCTCTTCCCAGGTCTCGCGATGCACGCACTCCTCCAGCGTCTCGCCGGGCTCGACGAAACCGGCCAGCGCGCTGTACATGCCGGGGGTGAAATGCGGGCTGCGCGCCAGCAGCAGTTGGCGGCCGCGGCTAACCAGCACCATCATCGCCGGCGAGATGCGCGGGTAGTAGACCTGGCCGCAACTGGGACAGTGCCGGCCCAGCTGGTCGCCGCCGACGATCAGCGGGGTGGCGCAATGGCCGCAGAAGCGGTGGCTGCGCAGAAACTGGCGCAGCTGGGCGGCGCGCGCCGCGGCCGGAATCTGCCCGGCCGGCAGCGTCGCCAGCGCCGGTCGCAGCGCCAGCCATTCGCCGTCCCGCGGGGGCTCGCCGACCAGTTCGGCGAGAAACAGATTGCGTTCTTCGTGGATGCCGAGAAAGCGCTGGCCGGTCAGCGCGCAGCCGGCCGGCGGCAAGGACGGCAACTCGCCGTCCAGCAGCCACAGCCGGCTGCCGTCGAAAACGCACCAGCGCGCGGGCAGTTCCGGCGCTGCTTGTTGCGGAAGTTCAAAAGGCATGATGCGACAGGCATGGTGGGAAGCGCTCAGTTTACGCCGACTCCCGCCGGCGCGTACATCCAGTGTTCGCTCTGGCGCCGCACCACCTCGTTGAGCGAGCCGCTCTGCTCGTGGATCTGGCGCAGCCAGCGGCTGTCGCTGTGGCATTTGAGCGCCCGCTGCCGCAGCGCGGCCAGCTGGCTCTGGCTGTTCAGCGCCTCGGCGTGCGGCTCCAGCGCGCGCAGCGTCTCCAGCAAGTCTTCCTGCAGGCCCTGCTGCTGATTCGAGCGGGCGTCGACCAGCACGCCGTCGAAGCCGAAGCGGCAGGCCTGGAAGCGGTTGTAGCTGTAGGTCAGATACGGTTCGGCGCTGATGTCGGACCATTCCTCGGCGAAGCAGCGCCGCGCCAGCATCTGGGCGTAGGCGGCCAGCAGCACCGGCGTCTCTATCGACAGCGGGGTGTCGCAGATGCGGATTTCCACGGTGCCGTATTCCGGCTTCGGACGGATGTCCCAGTAGAAGTCCTTCATGCTGGCGACGATGCGCAGCGACTCCATCCGCTCGAAATAACCGTTGAACGCCTGCCAGCTGTCCACCAGCGGCATGCAGCCGGACAGCGGGAAGGCGTTGACGCTGGTCAGCCGCGAAGTCTGGAACGAGGTGTCCACGCCCTGGTAGAACGGCGACGACGCCGACAGCGCGATGAAGTGGGGAATGTAGCGCGCCAGGTAGTGGGTGAGCCGCACGGCGGCGTCGCCGTCCGGACAGCCGATGTGGATGTGCTGGCCGTAGACGGTGAACTGCTTGGCCAGATAGCCGTACAGCTCCGATACCAGCTGGTAGCGCTCCTTCGGATAGATGCGCTGGTCGTCCCAGTGCTGAAACGGGTGGGCGCCGCCGCCGGCCAGACCCAGATTCAGCTTGTGCGCGCCGTCCACCAGCAGCTTGCGTATCGCCAGCAGCTCTTCCAGCATCGCGTTGACGTCGCTGTGGACAGCGGTGCCTATCTCTATCATGCCCTGGGTGATTTCCGGCTTGATGTCGAAGCCGTGCGGCTTGCGGTTGATCTGCAGCAGCAGGTCGTCGGAGCCGCGCGTCAGATTGTAGTCGCGGCGGTTCAATATCATCAGTTCCAGCTCCACGCCCAGGGTGAGCGGCTGGCTTTGGCTGAATTCAAGCATGGCTGGCTCCTGCGGTTTCGCCGGCCAGGCGCAGCGCCAGCCGGGTGAGGAAGGGGGCGGCGATCTCGTTGATCATAAGCGCGGCCATCAGCGCCGCGCTGAAGCTGGTGGCCGCCGTGCCCAGCGACACCATGCCCAGGCCCAGCAACAGCGCCGAGCCGCTGTTCAGCGGGCTGAGCGCCAGCCCGAGCAAGGCCCCCTGCTTGCGCGACAGGCCGTTGGCGCGCGCCGCCAGCCACCAGACCAGCATGCCGATGCCGCCGCGCAGCAGCAGGCACAGCAGCGCCAGCTGCCAGTGCGAGGCCAGCGCCTGCGGCGACAGATAGGCGCCGGCGGCGACGAAGAAGGCGACGGTGAACACATGGTTCAGCGACAGGATGCCCGGTTCGCTGACGGTATAGCCGTGGCGCAGCGTGCGGGTGCTCATGCCGGCGACCAGCAAGGCCAGCAGCGCCAACAGCGCCAGCATGTCGGCCAGGCCGACGACGAGGGCGATCAGGCCGAACAGCAGCACGCGCTGCGCCTCGCGCTGGTGGCCGCCCAGCCAGCGGTTCAGCAGGGTGGTGACGAGGCCGGCGGCCAGACCCAGGGCCACCGAGCCCAGGATCAGCCAGCCCGGCAGCAGAATGCCTTCCTCAACCGTGTGATTGGCCGACAGATGGCTGTAGGACAGCGCCAGCGCGAAACCTATCATCGCCAGCACGCTGGACAGCGCGGTGGCGGTCAGCAGCCGTTCGCTGACCTGGCCGTCGGCGCGCGATTCGCGGACGATCTCCAACACCACGATGGGCGAGGTGGCCATGCCGAGCGCCGCCAGCATCAGGCTGGCCGGCGCGCCGAAGCCGCTGCCGTTCAGCAGCGCGTACAGCGCGGCGAACACCAGCAGGCAGTAGAGCAGGGCGGTGGCCAGCAGTGTCTTCTCCACCCGCAGCCAGCGCAGGTCGACGCGGCGGCCTGCCTCGAACAGCGCGATGCCCAGCGCCAGCTGCACGAAGATCGAGGCCTCGTTCAGCAATTGCTGGTTCAGCAGATTGAGGCTGTAGGGGCCGATGATCAGGCCGGTGACGATGTAGCCGGTGATGGCGGGCAGGCGGGCGACGCGCACCGCGATCTGGCCGCCTATCACGCCCAGGGCCAGCAGAATGCCGAACGCCGCGAGCGGGTTCAGCATCAGCTCGTGCCAGATTGGAACGGTCATGCGTTTCTCCTGAAGGTTCGGGCGCGGTGGGCATTGAATTGCGCCGTGGCGCCCAAAGGTATCTATGACTGACGCGATTCAAGGCCAAGAGTTCATGCTGCTAGACTGGATGCGCCGCCTGGGCGGCAAGCGCGCGCCGCCCGCGCTGCTGGAAAAACTGCGGCGCGAGGCCGCCGTCATGCCATTGTTGCAAGGGCTGTCCGCCGACGAAAGCGGCCGCCTGGTTCAACTGGCCGGACGGCTGTTGCTGGACAAGGCCGTCACCGGCCTGGAGGGCATGGCGGTGGACGACGCCATGCGCTGCCGGCTGGCCCTGCAACTGGCGCTGCCGGGCATGAATCTGGGCCTGGCGGCCTACGGCAACTGGCGCGAGGCGGTGCTGTACCCGGCGCCGTTCGTCGTGCGCAGCCGCTGGCAGGACGGCATGGGCCTGACCCATGAGGGCGAGCAGGTGCTGATAGGCCAGGCGCATTACCAGGGGCCGCTGGTCTTGTCGTGGCCGGATGTCGAGGAGTCGCCGCTGTTGGACGGCTGGAACGTGGTGCTGCACGAGATCGCCCACCAGTTCGACATGCTGGACGGGCCGGCCAATGGCGCGCCGCCGTTGCACAAGGGCATGGACCGCAAGGTGTGGAGCCGGGCCTGGAGCCAGGCCTACCGGCAGTTCTGCCGCGAGGTGGATCGCGGCGTGGAGGGGTGGCTGGACCCGTATGCCAGCGAGAGTCCGGCCGAGTTCTTCGCGGTGCTCAGCGAGGCCTTTTTTGAAATCCCGCACCAGATGACGCGGGATTATCCGGAATTGTACCGCCAACTGACGCTGTTCTATCGGCAGGACCCGGCGCTCAGGCTGCCGCCGGTGGCGGAGGACGGCCTGTTGCCGCCCCCGCCGGCGCCTCAGCCCTGAGCCAGCAGCGCCTTTTCCCTTCTGTCCTGCAGCAGCAGCCAGCTGCCGACGCCGATGCCGATCAGGCATTGCAGCAGCAGATAGTAGGCCGGCGCCAGCGCGTCGTACTTCAGCCACCAGGACAGCAGCACCGGCGTCAGGCCGCCGGCGAAGGCGTAGGCGACATTGTAGGAGAACGACAGGCCGGAGAAGCGCACCGCCGCCGGAAAGGCGCGCACCATCACCAGCGGCACCGCGCCGACGATGCCGACGCAAAAGCCCAGCAGCGTGTACAGCGGATAGAGCTGGCTGCTGTCCACCGCCATCGTGGTGTAGAAGGTGTAGCTGGCGGCGCCGAGCAGCAGGCTGCCGCCGAGGAAGGTCAGGCCGCTGCCGATGCGGTCGGACAGCACGCCGGCTACCAGGCAGCCGCCGGTCAGCGCGACGATGGCCAGGCTGTTGGCGCGCAGCGAGTCCACCGGCAGGATGTTGAATTGCTTTTGCAGATAGGCCGGCGCCATCAGGATGGTCACGACGATGGCGATGGCCAGGAACCAGGTGGCGAACATCGACAGCGCCACGCCGGTCTTGTGTTTTTTCAACACCGTCTTCAGCGGCATTTCGTCGGCCAGCGCCTTGCGCGCCTTCAATTCGGCGAATACCGGCGTTTCGTGCAGCCATTGCCGCAACTGCATCGCCACCAGGCCGAACACGCCGCCGATCAGGAAGGGCAGCCGCCAGGCCCAGTCGGCGATCTGCTGCGCGCTGAAGGCCAGATTGATGGCGGTGGCGATCAGCGAGCCGAGCAGGATGCCGGCGGTCAGGCCGGAGGTGATCGCGCTGCAGGCGAGGCCGGTATGGCGCGCCGGCGCGTGCTCGGCGACGAAGACCCAGGCGCCCGGCACCTCGCCGCCTATCGCCGCACCCTGCAGGATGCGCAGCGCCAGCAACAGCAGCGGCGCGGCCATGCCGATGTCGGCGTAGGTCGGCAGCATGCCCATCGCCAGCGTCGGCAGCGCCATCAGCACGATGCTCAGCGTGAACATGCGCTTGCGGCCCATCAGGTCGCCGAAGTGGGCCATCACGACGCCGCCCAGCGGCCGCGCCAGATAGCCGGCGGCGAAAATGCCGAAAGTCTGCAGCTGGCTCAGCCAGTCCGGCATGGTCGGCGGAAAGAACAGCTTGCCCAGGGCTACGGCGAAGAAGACGAAGATGATGAAGTCGTAGAATTCCAGCGCGCCGCCCAGCGCGGCCAGCAGCAGGGTCTTGCAATCCTGGCGGTCGAGCGGGCGCGTGGCGTGCGGCGAGAGGGGGCGGTGGTTCATGGCGGGGGGCTTTCCTCTATTTGTGCTTGTTTTGTGCTTATGGTTATCGTCGGGCCGCATCGTTGCCGCGGCCCGCGCCAGCCAGATTAAATGAGCCGCCCGGTGTCTGACAATACGACTGGTTCCCGTCTACTTGACCGCCCCCTCCATGCCGCGCATGAAGAAGCGCTGGCACAAGGCGAACACCGCCAGCACCGGCAGTATCGTCAGCACCGCGCCGGCCGCCACCATGCGGGTCGAGGTGGCGAACGCGCCCTTCAGGTACAGCACCCCGACCGACAGCGGATAGAGCTCCGGCGTCTTCAGCACCACGCTGGGCCAGACATAGACGTTCCACGACCATACCAGCGTGAACACGCCCAGCGTGGCAAGGTAGGGGCGCGACAGCGGTAGGCAGACCCGCCAGAACAGCTGCCAGTCGCCGGCGCCGTCCATCCGCGCCGCGGCGACGATTTCGTCCGGAATCTCCTCGAAGGCGTGCTTCATCAAAAAGATGCCGAAGGCGCCGGCCAGCGACGGCAGCACCACGCCCAGCCGGTTGTCGTCCAGCCCCAGCGCGGCGATGGTGGCGTAATTGCTGATGAAGTTGATCTCGCTGGGCAAGAGCAGCGTGGCGATGACGGCGTAGAACACCGCCTGGCGGCCGGGAAAGCGCAGCTTGGCCAGCGGGAAGGCCGCCAGCGCCGACACCGCCAGCGTGCCCACCGTGGTCAGGCCGGAAATCCACAGCGAATTCCACAGGAAGCGGCCGACGGGAATGGCGTCCCATACCGCGATGAAGTGCCGCCAGCCGGCATCGCGCGGCCACAGCGGCGGCGGAAAGTCGAACACCTGCTCGCCGTCGCCGACGGCGATGCCCAGCGTCCACAGAAAGGGATAGCAACAGGCGAAGGACAGGATGGACAGCAGCAGGTAGTTCGGCAGCTGCCGCAGCAGCCGGCGCGGCGCGGCGCGTTTCAGGGCGATGGCGGTCATGGCGATCCTCAGCGGTGGTCGGCGCGCAGCAGCCGGAAATTCAGCCAGGCCAGCAGCAGGCAGGCGGCGTTCAAAACCAGGCCGGCGGCGCTGCCGCGGCCGAAGTCCAACTGGTTGAAGCCCTGGTGGAAGGCGTAGTAGAGCACGGTGTAGGTGGAATTCATCGGCGCGCCGCGGGTCATCACCAGCACCTCCTCGAACGACTTGAGCGCGTCCAGCGTCGAGATCAGGCTGCAGAACAATATGGTGGGCTTCAGCAGCGGCAGCGTGACGCGCCAGAAACGCTGCCAGCCGCCGGCGCCGTCCAGCCGCGCCGCCTCCTGGACCTCGGCCGGTATCGCCTGCAGGCCGGCCAGGTAGAGCACCATGTAGTAGCCGACGCCGCGCCAGTAGGTGACGAACATCACCGAGTACAGCGCCAGGTCTTCGTCGCTGAGAAAGCCGATGTCGCGTTCCGGTCCCAGCAGCCGCAGCCAGCGCAGCGCGCCGTTGATCACGCCGTAGTCGGCGTACATCCAGCTCCACATGATGCCGACCACCGACACCGTGGTGACCACCGGCAGGTAGAAGGCGGCGCGGAACAGCCGGATGCCGGGACGCTGTCGGTCCACCAGCGCCGCCAGCGCGATGCCGGACAGCTGGATGGCCGGCACCACCAGCAGGTAGCGCAGCGAGTTCAGCAGCGCTTGCGGGAAGACCGGGTCGTCCAGCAGGTAGCGGAAATTGTCCAGGCCCACCCAGCGCGGCGGCGACACCAGATCGTAGCGGGTGAAGGCGACATAGCCGCCGAACAACAGCGGCCAGAAGGTGAAGACCCCCATCAGCAGCAGCGCGGGGGAGAGGAAGAGCCAGGCATTGCGGGCCGACGATTTCATCATGGATATCCTGCGGGCGGCGCGATGGGAAGCCGCGCCCGCCGCGGCGGGCGCGCGGGCCGGACTATTTCAGCTGCCGGTTCCAGAAGGCGACGGCGTCGTCCAGCGCCTTTTGCGCGTCCTTGCGGCCGGTGACGGCCGCCTCGACGTTGTCGACCAGATTCTTCTTCAGATCGGCGACATTGGGCACGTCGGTCAGCACCAGGGTGCGGATATGGGTGGCCACCTTGGCGCCCTCGACGCGCGAGCTTTCGATGGCGCCGCCGGCCGAGGTCTTGACGAAATAGCTGTCGCCCAGCGCCTGGCGCGTCGACGGGAAGGTGGCGCCGGTGACCTTGGCGAAGGCCAGCTGCTGGCTGTCGCTGGTCAGGAACTTGGCGAATTTCACCGCCTCCTGCCGGGTCGCGGCCGGCAGGCCGCGCGATATCGCCCAGCTGAACAGATAGCCGCCCGGGGCGATGCCGGTCGGGCCCAGCGGCGCCGGCTGCACGACGGTGGCGGCATAGATGGCGCGCGCGTCGCTCTGCGTCTTCTGCGCCGATGTCGGCGCCGTTTCCATCATCGCCAGCCGGCCGCTGTTGTACAGCCGGATGCAGGCCTGGTAGTTGTCGTCGGCGAACAGATTGTCGCGGGCCAGCGCGCCGGCCTTGTAGGCGTCGGCGAACTTGCGGATCAGGGCGACATGGCGCGGGCCGTTGAACACCGCCTTGCCGTTCTGGACCAGCGGCAGGCCCTGGCCCAGCATGATGCCGTCTATCTGGCCCAATTGCGGCAACAGGCCGGCGACGCCGGTCTTGGCCTTGATGATCTTGGCCAGCTCGAGCTCGCGGTCCAGGCTGGCTATCGGCTGCTTCGGGTCCAACCCGGCTTTGCGGAACAGCCCGCCGTTGATCACCAGCACATTGATGTTGTTGTACCAGGGCAGGCCGTACAGCTTGCCGCCGAAGCTGAGATCGGCCAGCGCGTTGGGCAGGTAGCCGGCCTTGTCGGCGCCGAGCGTGGCGTCCAGCGGCTCCAGCGTGCCCTTCTGCGTGTACTTGAACAGCCGGGGCACGTCGTGGTTGACCAGGGCCGGCGGCCGCCCGGCGGCGATGGCGGCGTTCAGCTTGGTCTCGAAATTGTCGTTGAACACATCGACCCATTGCACTTCCACATTCGGATGCAGGGCCTCGTAGTGTTTCTTGACGCCGGCGAAATAGCCGTCGAAGGTCGGCCTCAGCGAATCGGTCCAGAATTCCAGCCGTATCTTGTCGGCGCTGGCCGGCGCGGCCAGGCCGCAGGCCAGTAGCGCGAGTCCTGCCAGCGCGGCGCGACGGGATGGTTTCATGTTCGTCTCCTCTTGCTCTTTATCGGGTCGTCAACGTTGCAGCAACAGCAGCGCGCCGGCGGCGGCGTCGCCCTGCGGCGGCGTCAGGCAGCGGCGGAAGCCCGGCGGCAGCCAGTCGTTCAGCGCGCGTCCCAGGCCGCCGCACAGCGCCACCGGCAAGTCGCCGTGCGGATCGAGCGCGCGGGCGATGGCCCAGGCGTCGTCGCCGGCCCGGCGCAGCAGCGCGTCGGCCTCCGGATCGGTGCGCGCGGCGGCGATCACCAGCGGCGCCAGCCGGGCGAAGCCAGCCGGATCCGCATTGCCGTTCCAGTGCATCATCGCCTGCCAGCCGCCGCCGACGAATTCCAGCACCGCCCGCGTCAGCGGGCCGTGCGGGCCGCGCCCGTCCAGCGCCATCTGGGCCAACTGGGCGGCGCGCTGGCCCAGCCAGGCGCCGCTGGCCTCGTCGCCGCTGGGATAGCCCCAGCCGCCGACTTCGCGGCGGCCGCCGTCCGGATACAGCGCCTCGCCTATGCTGCCGGTGCCTAGCGCGACGATGACGCCGGGGCGGCCGCCATGGGCGCCCAACAGCGTGGCGTAGCCGTCGGTGGCCAGCCGCAGCATGGCGAAGCCGGGCGCTTGCGCCTCGAATTGCGTGGCCCACTGCCGATTGTGCACTCCGGACAGGCCGAGGCCGAGCGCGCAGGCGCGGAGCTCGGGCTGGGCCAGGCCGGCGGCGTCGAAAGCCTGGGCGACGGTGGCCAGCACGACGCGCCAGGCATGCGCTATGCCCAGCGACAGCGCCGATCCCGGCCCCTCCGCCGCGGCCAGCGGGCGGCCGTCGGCGGCGACGACGCGAACGCGGGTGCCGCTGCCGCCGCCATCTACGCCGATCAAATACTGTATCGATGCATCCATGGTGTGCAGGGTGTCGAATCGACAAATAATGACATTTGAATTATTCGCAGTAAAGCATTCGTCATTTATTTCGTCAAGTTGATTTATTTAATCGTGTAAAAATGACAATATCCTGTTGTTTGTCGAGGCCGATGACGCCATACTGCCGGCCATGAAACTGTTCGCCGACAGGCCGGAGCCGCTGACGGTATCCGGCACCAATCTCGAACACGCGCGCTCGCACAATCGCCGCGCGGTGCTGGAGACCATCCGGCTCAATCGCCAGCTGACCCGCGCCGAACTGGCCAGGCTGACGGCGTTGACGCCGCAGACCGTGTCCAATATCGCCGCCGAGCTGCTGGACGCCGGCATGTTGCTGGCCGGCCCGCCGTTGCGCGAGGGCGGGCGCGGTCAGCCGGCGGTTCCGCTCAGCATCAATCCGGACGGCGCCTATTCGATAGGCGTGCAGCTGGGCCATCAGTCGTTGAGCGCCGTCGTGGTGGACCTGGCCGGCCGGGTGCGGGCGCGGACCGAGCGGGCGGTGCGGCGGCCGACGCCGGAGCAGGCGCTGCCATTGATCGCGGCAATGCTGGCCGAGATGCGCGGGGCCGCCGAGCTGGACTGGCGGCGCTTGCTGGGCGTGGGGCTGGTGATGCCGGGACCGTTCGGCGTCGAGGGCATGACCTCGGTCGGGCCGACCACGCTGCCGGGCTGGGAGGATGTCGACGGCGCCTGGCTGAGCCGCCAGCTCGGCCTGCCGGTATTGCTGGAAAAGGACGCCACCGCCGCGGCCATAGGCGAGCGCCTGTACGGCATGGCCAGCTCGCTGCGCAACTTCGCCTACCTGTTCATCGGCACCGGCCTGGGGGCCGGGCTGTTCCTCGATGGCCGCCTCTATGCCGGCGGCCGCCACAATGCCGGCGAGATCGGCCACATGATCGTGGTGCCCGGCGGCCGCGCCTGCGAATGCGGCAACCGCGGCTGCCTGGAGCGCTACGTGTCGCTGCGGGCCCTGCATGAAGAATTGGGGCTGGCCGACGGCGCGCTAGCCAGTCCGGATCCGCTGGCCGGACTGGCTATCGGGCCGGACGGCGAACGCTGGCTCGAGCGGGCCGCCGCGCCGCTGGCGCAGGCGGTCAACATCCTGGAATGCCTGCTGGACATCGAGGCGGTGGTGATAGGCGGCCTGTTGCCGTCGCACTGGCTGGACGCGCTGGTGGCGCGGCTGCATCCGTTGCCGGCGTCGACCCGGCGCGGAGACGGCGTGCGGCTGCGGATGGGCAGCGCCGGACGCGACGTGATGGCCCTGGGCGCGGCGGCGCTGCCGATTTTCGACGAGTTCAATCCGCAGTACGAGGTATTGCTGAAAAACGGCCGGAGCTGACGGGGCACCGGTTTCAAAACCTGGCGGCAAGGAGGGCGGGATGGCGTTGCGATTTCTGTTCAATCACCTGGGGTTCGAAACCGGCGCCGCCAAGCGCGCGCTGTTGCAGGGACCGGCCGGCGCGATGGTGGATGGAGTGGCGGTGCTGGACGCCGACGGACGGGTGGCGCTGAGAAGCCCGCTGCGCGCGCAGGGACCGGCCGAAGGCTGGGGCGACAGCCACTACTGGCTAGCCGATATCGGCGCCTTGAGCCGGCCCGGCGTCTATCAGCTGTGGCTGGAGGGCAGCGCGCCGCCGCTGGTGTCGGCGCCGTTCCCGGTGGCCGACGGCCTGTACGGCCCGGCGCTGTTGTCGGACCTGCTGTTCTATTTCAAATCGCAGCGCTGCAGCGGCCTGTACGACCTGGCCGACCGGCAAGCCGAGGAGGAGGGCGGCGGCGCGCGGCGCGACGTCCGCGGCGGCTGGTACGACGCCTCCGGCGACTGCTCCAAATACCTGAGCCACCTGTCCTACGCCAATCATCTGAACCCGCAGCAGACGCCGCTGCTGGCCTGGGGCCTGGTCCGCGCGCGCCAGACGCTGGCGCCGCAGCAAAAGTGGTTCGACGAGCGGCTGGTGGACGAGGCGCTGGTCGGCGCCGATTTCCTGCTGCGGATGCAGCACGAATCCGGTTTCTTCTACCAGACGCTGTTCGACGGCTGGAGCAAGGACGAAACCCGCCGCAGCCTGTGCGCCTATTCGACCCAGCAGGGCCTGCGCTCGGCGGCGTTCCAGGCCGGCTGGCGCCAGGGCGGCGGCATGGCGGTGGCGGCGCTGGCGGCGGCGTCCGGCCTGCCGCGCGACGGCGAGCATGAGCGCGGACTGTATCTGGCGGCGGCGCGGCAGGGCTTCGCCCACCTGCAGGAACATGGCCAGGACTATCTCCCCGATGGCCGGGAAAACCTGATCGACGATTATTGCGCGCTATTGGCCGCTTGCGAACTGTACGCCGCCAGCGGCGACAGCCATTACGCCGACGCGGCGGCGGAGCGCGTCGCCTGCCTGCTGGACCGCCAGCACGAGGACGGCTGGTTCTGGCTGGACAGCGAGCGCGGCCACAGCTACTGCCACGCGTCCGACGCCGGTCTGCCCTACCTCGCGCTGGCGCGCTACCTGGATACGCTGCCGGACGGTCCGTACGCGGCGGCGGTGGAGCGCGGCTGGCTTCGCGGCCTGAGCGGCGAGCTGGCGCGTACCGCGCGGCCGGGCAATCCCTTCGATTATCCGCGGCAATGGGTGCAACGGCCGGGCGAGGAGGCCGGGGCGCGCTTCTTCATGCCTCAGCGCAACGCCAGCGGCTATTGGTGGCAGGGCGAAAACGCGCGCCTGGCCTCGCTGGCCGCCGCGGCCTGGACCGGCGCCGCGCGCTGGCCCGAACAGGCGGCCGAACTGGGCGACTACGCGCAGTCGGCGCTGGACTGGATACTGGGACGCAATCCGTTCGACACCTGCATGTGGCAGGGACGAGGCCGCAACCATCCGCAGTACGAGCCCGGCTATTACAACGCGCCCGGCGGTGTCTGCAATGGCGTCACCGCCGCGCCCGGCCGCGACGACGGCATCGCCATGCTGGGGCCGGAAGAGACCGACATCAGCCAGTCGTGGCGCTGGAGCGAGCAATGGCTGCCGCACGGCGCCTGGCTGATGCTGGCGCTGGTGTTGAGGACGACGGCGGCCGGGCGCTAGCGAAGCCTGATGGTTCAATCAAAGCCTAGTATGCCGGCTAGCGTGCGTCTATAAGTGGGCGTGGTGCGGTACAGCATGGCGCTTGAATAGGCGGCGCGGCCGGGGCCGAATACCCTGATCGGCAAATAACCGATATGCGAGGTCATGCCTTGCCCTATGGTCAGCACCAGTTCTTGCCGAGTGAGCATGGAGGCTAGCTGGGGCGTCAGCGGTTTGCCTGCGGTGACGGTGCGGGTGGTGGTGGTGACGACAGGAAGGGCGAAGCTGGTGCGTGCAATTCCGGAAACTCCCTTGACCGCGATGGTAAGCACTGTGCTGAACAAGCCGGCAAGAGCGGAAATAATGCCCGCCACCGCCGCGATGGCGGCCAGCTGCTTTGATGCCCTGGGGAGAGTTCTCGATATTGCGCCGGAAAGTATGCCGAAAGCGCCGCTGACAATCCCGAAGAAACCGCTGACCAGGGTCAGCGAGGTGGCCGCCGCGGTCATTACTGTCGCTGCCGTCATGAAGGCGACAACCCCCGCGCCTAGCGTGAGTATGCCGATCACGACGGCGACGATGCCCAAACCTATGCTGACGCCAGCTGCAGGACTTAAGCTGCCGCGCGAGCCTGCCACATAGTGGTCAAACCAGCTCCTGTTGAAACCGTAATCAGAACGCTTCACATCGTCTTTATTGGTTTCGGTGGCGCGCAGCATAAGATACTGAGAGTTTCCGCCATCGAATATTTTCCCATCGACTGAAGAGATGTATAAGATCATGTTGAACATGCCCGGCGGCGAATAAATAGTTTCGCCCTGCATGCCGATAATCGGAGGGAAGGATCTTTTGATCGTATTCGACATATGAACCTCTAGGAGTGAAAAGTTAATCAAAGAGCCAGAGTCAGCATGCCTTCGACCAGAATCTGACCGCTGGGATTGCGGGTGTAGCGCTCAATGCTAAAATTGCTGGCATCCAATTGGCCGATGGTGGCCACTGGTGTTCCATCCGGCATGTTGAGGTAGAGTTTCGAGCTTACCGAGTGATCGGCGGCAAGCGTAAATGCGAGTTCCAGCCTGTCATCCACTTTGAAAAATATCATTTCGCCATCGAGAGATTTATCATCTGTTGATGAGTAATAAGTGGTTGAAATAGTTTCACTGCAGGAAAAGCGATTGATTGTACGCGTATTCGGTTGATCGAATATTCTGTTGATTGATGCGGCGAAGCCCGAGCCATCTTTGGTTTGAATCAAGCGCTCCTCCGCGTCATAGGAATAAAATTTCGCCTCCTTGCTTAAGGAAACCGGGGACTCGCTAGTGTTGGGAAGGGAAACACTGATATCATTGATGGCGACATTGTTCTTGTACTCATACAAAACGCATTTGAAGCCACCTTGCAGGCTGTGCATCAAGATCTGTTTTATATTTCCAGAATATTTGTCGTATGTGTAAGTTGTGGCTTTGGGGGCACCGTTTGGCACCGAACTGCGATGAATGATTTCCAAGCGGCCGCTTTTTTTGCTATATGCATAGCTGGCGGTGCAAACCAAGGGAGCGTGACGAAATTTCGAAGTGATGCTTCGCAAATTGCCAAGTGCATCGTAGTCATAGCTAATTTCTCTCAACTCATTGTTATATTCATCTCTTCCCAGATGGTCTTCGCCTGAGCAAACCCATTTTCTCAGCTGACTTTTCCCATCGTAATGGAATATTTCGCTGTGCTCGGGCTGGTCCGATAGCTGATAAGAAAAGCTCTTGATTCTATTCGCTTCATCCCATTCCCAGCGCAGGGCTGCAAGCTGGGCATTGGTTTTGCTTGGACGAGTTAAGGTATAGACGCAACCATTTTGTCTAGACTGTGCATCGTAGCTTATAGTTTTCTTTATTTCATGTCTGGTTTGATTGTCCAGCATGACTTGATAGGTAATCTCGTCCAGCTTAGAATAGGTATTATCTTCCTTTCCGCCACTTCTTGTATATTGTAGGGAGGCTCGTTCAATTCCCTCAATCGTCGCCGTGGCTTTGGCTAAATTACCTTGCTTATAGTCATATGATTCCAGGTATTGGGAATCTTTATTGCTAACTTTGGAAAGCTGGGTCTGGAAGATGGTTGTCAATATTCTGCCATCGATAGACCAAGAGTGGCTGATGTTGGAGTCATGAAAGGGTGTGGCCGTTTTTTCTGTTTTCACATGACCAAAGAAGTCGTAATCATAGCTAGAAGCTAAACTGGTGTTGGTCGTTGCTAAAAGCAGGTTGCCATCTTGGTTGTAAGCATAGGTATAGGTTTCAGCTTCTCCTTTTTCTTGAGTGTATATCGATTTGGTATGTAGTTTGTTTAGGTGGGAATAATAGGTGTAGGCTGTTTGTGGGGTGGTGTCATCTGCTCTGGCTTGATTTAAATCACTGCCAAGGTATTCGAATGTTTTTTGGCTGGCAGGCTGCAGCGCTGAGACCGAGGAGTCATAGGTGTATTTGGTTAAAACGCCTAGGCGATAGTCATATTTTTTCCTGAAAATGCTATCAAACTTGTTGATGAGAACCGTCTTATCATTAATTGTCGTTTCTTCTATTAGCTCGCCACCAGTTGGTGCATATCTTATTTTTTCTATTCCCCAAGTCGGGCCGCCATCCTTTTCTATAATCCTGCCATAATTATCATATCTGATTTTCTTAATATTGCCGATAGAGTCCTTTACATGAGCCGGTCTGTTCAAGCTGTCATAATAGATATATTCGGACCATAGTGGAGTATTGTTGTTGTCTTTCATGCAGAGTATCTTGCGAGTTACGGCATTTTCAATATCTATCTCTTCTCGCATCACCGTGTTTTCAGGCTGATTTTCAATACGTGTTACTTTATAGGGAATTTCTCTGGTGATCAGAGTTTTACTGTGTAGAAAGTCATCGTTCTTGATCGTTATGGATAGTAATTCACCATAAACATCATAATGGTATTCGGTCTTGCTATGGAGGAGTGGCAGGCTGGTCGATGCGACTGTCGCCGGATAGTCGAACTTCTCCTCGCTAGCGACTTGGCACAAAGCGTTATACTCTATTTTGGATAGCAACCTGGTTTGAGAGGAAGAGCCGGGTGTTGTGACATATTCTTCAATCATCAGACCAAGCTGATTAAATTTTCTTCGGAGAGCAATGCCATTCCATTGCCGGCTAGTCACGGCGTCTAAAGCATAAGAATAAGTTTCAGTGGCTGAGTGAGGGGTGCCGGCTCTAAGCTCTTTGCTTATCAAACGGCCTAAGGAGTCATACTGATAGTTAGTTTTGGCGCTATTCTCATCCACTTCATAGTCCAGCGCGCCGGTGAAAATATTGTTGGCCGTGACTTTTAAAATATTACCATCGCTATTGAATTCTTGGCAGATTACTGACGTAGTTGCTTCATTTATACGATAGCTATAATTTATGACTTTGCCATTTTCAGGTGGTCCATTTTCTGATTTAACATCCATGTATTCAATGCAGCTAGCAAGGCAGGCAAAGAAATCACCACTGCTATGATAGGAGAAGACTGTTTTAGAAAATTTCTGATCGTTGTCAATCGTCTTCAGTGTATTGTCAGTGTAAACTTTATTACTGATGTCTTTGACCAGTTTGATTTTTTTATTACTATTGGGCACGCTAAGTTCATGATAGGTGTAGCGCTGTACTTGCACGCGATTGAAATAATATTCGGCTAATGTGTTTTGAGGGGTATTGACGCTGGAAATACGCTCTTCTACCAGGTGTTTGGAAAAAATATCATCACCATTCATGCTTGGCTGTTCAAAGGTGCTGGATTTTTTCAAACCTTTTTCATCGATACTGTAAGTGATATTACCGTATCTGTCGTAGTGCGTTGTGGTGCTGGATCCCGTATAGATCGAACCATTTACATACTCGAATCTTGAAATGCTGGTGGGGTTAAAGGGAAGCCAAGTATTATCGTACTGATAGATGATCACACGGCAAAGACTGCTCAGTGGTTTGTCGGCATTATCTTCACCTTCCACCTCGATCAGTAACTGATGTGCTAAATTGTATTGCCGTTTGACGATTTTTACGTCATTTAGCTTGGTTTCGGTTTCATAGCCGGTAATCCGTGTTCTGCCGGTGTCGTGCAGCGTAATATTCGATGGGCTGAAAAAACTTCCGCTAGGGCTGGAGTATCCGGTGGTTCTGACGGTCTCGCTGTCTATTCTTTGGTCAACTGATTGAACCAAGTACAGGTTTGTACCCAGACTGTTTTGCGTTTGGTAGGTGATCCGGAGTTCTTCATTATATCGTTCCGGTGACGATACCAAGCTGATACGGCAGTATTCATTACTGTCTTTCAGATATTCGAACCGGTATCGTTGAAATTCCGTTTTTTCTTCCGTAAGACTAATACTGCTTAATTGATTTTCTTCATTAATTGTGCATTCGTCGATGAATTGTACGCCTGCTGAGTTTTTTCTTGTGATTTTTATTGATTTAGGATCGCTATAATCAAAAGAAACTAGACGTACAGTCGCATCCTCAATATAACTTAACAGGCCCGGGTTGGTATTGTTTACCCAGGTTAAATTAACCATTCGCCCGGTTGGCATTTGTACTCGCTCTAGCCGGCCTTTACTGTCCAGGTATTCTTCGATCCCATTTTTATATAATAAGCGATAGCTACGGTCGGAAAGGCGGTCAAGAGAAAATTCCATGGCCGCGTAGTTGCTAAGGCCAATATTGCTAATTGGGGAGTCTGATGTCGCACTGGTGGGTATAATCATGGTATAGCGCTTACCATCTGCCATGATCAAACATTTGGCTTCGACATCAATTTGAGTTAACGTCAATTCCCAGCCTATGCCGAAGCCGTAGTCCTTATTGCTCAATTGATTGAATCGTATTCCAATATCAAATAAAGGCCCTTGCAGGCGATTGGCGTTTACCGATCCAATTAAGACATTGTATGCAAAAAAACGAGTTCTCGGGTCAACCCCATTTGCTTGCCAGTTGATTTGATTCATCGGTGTGAAAAAACGATTCATTCTGATGCTCCATAATGTATATGTATCATCTTACTGTTTATTCGTTTCTGGAATAAGTTTTTTGATCTGTGGAAATTTTTTTGTAATTATCTGCGTAGGCCAGATCGTAATTCCATTTTTAAATCCAATGGTGTCTTGTAAGAGCAGAGTGATGTCTTCATCTGAGAAAAAAAGCAAAAATTCAAAACCGTTATAAGTGTCAGCACTGTCAAGTGAGTTGCTTGCCACCAAGGCATCTATGCTCTTATCTGAGCCAAATTGATAGCTACCCAAATTGGCTACGGCATCAATAGTCTTGTCAAATCCTTGGATTTTCAGCTGAGGAAATAGTGATAGAGTCTGCTGTTTTTTCTGAATCATGACTTCTTCTTGTAAATCCATCACGCAGCATTCCAATCCGGATATCAGCAGTGTGCTACTGGCTACCGTGCAAGACGCGTCAATATAATCAAATCCAAGCATTTTAAATTGCCGGAGTGACTGATTGACCCAAGCGTACCAATTGCTCATTGGTTGTCCTGCTGCGATAGGCGTGCTTCGAATGCCGGGGAAGTCCGGATTGTCCTTCGCTGGGGAGTTGAAATAAGCACCGCCGCTGAATACGAAGAGCATACCATCTTCATTGCCATCTTCTCTGGTACCGAAAACAGAGCAGATCGCGTCTACGGCACCGGTATGGGCACATTATTATTCTCAGGTAAAAACAAGTCGAATGGGTTGCTGGAGATGGCGCGGACATTGGCTTTTTCCCCTTTTAATACATCTTCCATGATAAAACTCTGATTTGGGGTGAATATAGCCATCTTTCCCTTTTGAACTGATTTGCTCGGATTTGAATAGACTGAGCGAATGCAAGTTTTGGACGCGACATTTTCTAAAGGCGCTATCGTCAAGTTGCCAAATAAAAATGGTGCTTCGGCACTGCCATCACTAGGAAAATGGAAGATGGAAAGCACTACGTCTTGAGTTCCATCAAATGGAAGAAAGCTGAATGGCTGATCAAGATAATATATATAAAAGTTGGCGACTTTTTCATCGCCGTACAAACCCTTGAAGCTGAAACTTGTTTGTTTGTCTGGATGTGTGCTGAGTGATAGTAAGCCGGTCACCATGGACTGACCACCGATAGACACAGTATTGCCACCATCGCAAAGGGCGAAATAGCCCTGAGTCGATGATATCTGGTCAATGGCGCTGGCAATCAGTTTGGCTGTCCAAAGCGTGCGCTTGGTCGATTGTTGCTTGAATGTGAGATCGATGCGCTTACCGGTGGAGATAATCTTCAGGCCGAGGAGAGGGTCGCTGTGGTGGGGGATCTGGTGTGGGTCGACTTGCAATGCTTCTTCCACCAGGCCGCAGAAGGCGTCCAATGTGAAAGTGGCGTCTGTGCTATTGATAATTTGATGGGCGTAGGAGGACCGATCCCGCATGACCAGGCCGCCAATTTTCAGGCTATCTTTGTTTTTCAGGGCATCGGCTGCGTCGTTATATGTTTTCCCTGCATCACCATTGAAATCGAATAGCCCGGGAAAAAAGAAATTGCTTAAGCCATTGTTATCATTTCCATGTAGGCTGATACTGGTTCTATCGGCCCAATTATCAGTTTCTGCTTTTAACTCATCATCCAGATAAAAGGTTTTGTAGTGCCGATACGCACCTGCTCTATAACTGGTCTTTCTTTTTTCGTATGTATCTTCATCTTCATTGCTTCCCACCTTGATGGCTTCAAATCCCAGATCAATCGAGCCTATGCCATGCTGAAAGCTGATCGCGCTTGCACAAGTTACCCCGTTGCTTGGGAATGTGTAGTTTTGCTGATATGAATCATTTATTTTCGGATCTAAATAAAAAGTTCTTTTGTTTGGGTTTTTAAAAGGAGCATGCACATTTTCTGTGCTGAGTACATAGCAATAAATCGATGTTTTTAATTTGTCGGCTTTTTTATATTCCAAAACATGACGTGAACCGAATCCATTTTGATATTCAATGCTGAACTGAAGAATATAGTCCAGTAATGCATAGCTACTATTAATTCGGCAGTAATAATCCGTACAGATTGTATACTTCCGGCATGGAAAAAATCGATGTGCGCAAGCTTGAACTGGCCGCCCGTGAGCAGCTGAGGCGTACCGCTATCCGGATGTACAAGCGAGGCCGGTCTCAAGCCAGTATTGCCGAAGAACTCGGGCTGCGCCGCCCCACCATTTCCGCCTGGGTGGTGCGTGAGGCAGCACTAGGTGCGCAGGGATTCAAAGAACAGAAGCGCGGTCGCGCCGAAGGCACCGGCCGTCGGCTGACCGAGGCGCAGGAAGCCCGGATCAAGCAGGACATCGTGGATCGCACGCCAGACCAGATGAAGCTGAGGTTTGCCCTGTGGAGTGCTCAGGCGGTCAAGGCTGTAATCAAGCAGATGTTTCTGATCGATCTGCCGATCCGTACTGTCCGTCTGTACTTGGCCCGCTGGGGCTTTACGCCGCAGCGCCCGCTCAAACGCGCTTATGAGCAGCGACCGGCAGCAGTCGAGAAATGGCTCAAGGAGGAATACCCGGCTATCGTCGCGCGTGCCAAAGCGGAAATGGCTGAAATCAGCTGGGGCGACGAATCGGCGGTGTCGAGTGTTGAGCACTTTCCGCGTGGCTACGCCCCAAAAGGCCAAACCCCAGTTCTGGTGTTATCCCAATCGAAAAGAGCGCGCATCAACTTGATTTCGGCCATTACCAACCAAGGCAAGATGCGCTTCATGCTGTACCGGGAGACCTTGACGGCCCGGGTGCTGATCAAGTTTCTGATGCGGCTGATCCGTGATGCTGGCGGCAAGAAGGTGTTCTTGATCCTCGACAACTTGCGCGTGCATCACAGCAAGCTGGTGCAAGCATGGTTGGAGGAGGAAGAGAACAAGAAGGCGATTGAGTTGTTCTTCCTGCCCAGCTACTCACCGGAACTGAACCCGGATGAATACTTGAACGGCGACCTGAAGGCCAGAATGAGCGCAGGTGAGCCGGTTCGATCAGACGGTCAACTTCAAGGGAAAGTGCTGTCCCATTTACGCTCATTGCAGAAGCAGCCGGCCAGAATCCGGTCGTACTTCCGGCATGAAAAAATCCGCTACGCGGCATGAGCTTTCTGTACGGTATTTGACTGCCGGATTAATAGCGTTTGAATGGCCTGATGATAACTATCCCAGCTGCCACCATCTTTTTTGATAAGCGCCTTGACTCTCTCCAAGAGCTTTTGATGCGTGGACTTGATGAACTTATCGGCATCATCTTCATTTGTTTTTATAAAGGCTGAGTGATTTTCTACCAGTGCTTTCGTCGTCAGCATCGAATGATAGGCGCTTAGCCTGTAATGACACATGTCTGCATAAATGGCCAGTGCCATCCATCCACAATTGTCGCCAATAATGCAGAAACTAAAATCATACGTTCCAATTTCGGTGAATAGTGATATGTATTCTTGAGTTAGCAATATGTGGTTTTTGATTCCTGGCACATCGGCCAGCTCTTTTTCAATTGTTAACCCTTTGTTAATAAAGGAATTGTATTTGTCTGCCAGATCATTTCTTTTTGAAATTATGAGCTCTAGATCATTTTTTGATATTTTTGCGTCAATGAGTTTAGTGATTCCTTCAAGCTGACTTTTTTGATCGCTAGTATTCATTACCTGAAATATTATCGATAACACGCCACCGGCTACCGGGCCAATAAAGGGGACCTCTGATGCGATTGCTATAGCCAGGGTTTCCCCCATGTTTTTTAGCAAGCCAATGCTGTCAAATTCTCCTTTCGAATTGATGACTTGACTGCCGGCTATGCCGCCAAAGCTCAGCAGGGTGGCGAAGGTATGGCCTATCCCCTTTAATTTCCCTGTGAAATATTTATTTTTAGGCAGCATGCTTATTTTTTGGGCAAATGAGGCTTTTATCTGAGGCAACGATGTCTCTACTGTTGAAGAGGGGACGCCTTGCTTTTTGGCGGTGTCAGCAATATTGTCAATAATTTTATTGAAATCGGTTTGAACCTGTTTTGCCACAATATCAAAATCAGGATCTGCTTTCATGATGGTATGCTTTCTCTAGCGAAGCGGGGCAGGTTACATTGGACAGATGGTTGTTGCTCAGTCTTTGATTGAGTCTTCGGCCATTTCCTTCAGATTTTCTTGTGCGTCGCCAATGCGCTTTTCCAATTCAATGATCTCTTCCGAGATATTGAGTGTTAAGACTTTGTAGTCAGGATAGTCCGAGCTTGAAGAGCTGGATGCGATGGCGGCATCATTCAAGGCTTGAAAGCTGCGGTTGAATTCCTTGATGTGTGTTTGAGAACTGACGATGTAATTGCTGGCACGATCAATCAGCTGGGAAAATATTCTTTTATTTTCAGCTAGGAAAATATTTGAAGACTGCCCAGAATTGTTGAAATTGCTGACTATTTTTATGAGTTCTTCTTTTATTGAAAAACCTTCTGCATTTGTGTTTGATATCTCGGCTATATCATCATGGTATTTTGTAATGATGTTGCCGATTTCTGAGCTTGATCCTGTCCCTGCCAGCATGCCTTCCAAGCTTATTATTTGTTGATTTGCTTTTAAAATAAGCGTATTTGATTTTTTTACCGATAGTTCTATTTTCTTACCAGTGCTATACAAGATGTAATTCACCTTGAAAGCTTTGGCAGCCTCTGAGCCTATATAATTCTTCAGAACATCTACATGATTTTCTAGCGAGGTGGGTTCTTGAAATATTTCTATCTCTGGCAGCAGTTGACTGGTTGGTGTGATCAGTCTTTTTATGAAGTTATATCCAGTTTTTATTTTTAGAGTGTCAATGAAGCTGCTCAGCCCTGCTTCTTTTTTGGCTTCTGCTGTTATCAGTCTTGTGGCATCGCTGTCAGCGGTGTTGATCTCGGTATCCAGATCGATTTCGATAGATTCATCATCTAAAGGGACTCGCTCGGCATCATTGTTGTTGAAGAATGATCCCCTTAGTCTGGGGAATTGCCTGTTTAATTTTTTGCAGCATGAATATCTGCGGATGAGGCACCATCCCATTACGCTTGCCGCTGTTACCAACACGCCTATAAATGCAAAACCTACCTTGGTTTTCCATTGAGCGTCGTCTGGCGTTGCTATTTTTTCTTTTGTGGTGATAATAGGATTATTAGGGTCTGGCTTTTCACTATTTTCGGCGGTTTTTATTTGATCCGGAATGCCTAGCGCGCCTCGATTGAGATATTCTCCAATAAAAATGGTGATGACGCTTTCCGGGCTGGCATCATTTTTCGTCAATGTGTTCAAGTCTTTATAAATGATTTTACGTTTTAGCCATGCCGGCTTCAGTTTTATCTTGCCGGAGCTATTGGTGAATATTCCATCTTTATAAAGCAAGTCTATAGGATCATGTCCAGTCTGAACGAATTGAACTTTGTATCCGCCATTTTCGGTCTCCCCTTGCGGAATTTCTCCAGTTTTCGGCGGAGTAATTTTAATTTTTGCCACGACTTGAAGTGGAGGCTTGATGGCTTGCTTGAGTTCGCTGTCGCCGGCGTCGTATACGTAGTATGTTTGATCGGCGCCTTGCAAGAGCGCATTGGGGAAGCGATTGATATAACTGGCTACCACAGCAAACGAGACAAGGCTTTTCAGCGTTTGTGCGGCTTTGTTACCTGTTTGATCCTTCTCATCAATTCCGAGTGTGTTGTTGATGTAGCTGATGATGAGATTGTTTACCTTGTCCCACTTCAGAATGGGCATGGTTTTTAACAAAACTTGATTGAAGGTGGTGGATATTTTGGTGGTGGGATCCGCCCAGACTTGCTTCAGATATTTGAGCGCCAACATGGTCTGTTCGAGCGCATCTTTGGGTATGGTGGACTTTTCGTATTTTCCGGTTTCTGTGTTGAAGTCCAGTTCCTTTACTGCGACAGGAAACAGATCGGCTTGCTGAGCAAAGATAAGATCCCAGTCTTTCTCCGCTTCATAATCGATATTGAGTGTTTCGTTTGTGTTCGGCTTTAACGCAAAGTTGCTTCGTGTTTCTAGATATTGCAAGTTTTTTGCTTGATACAGCGACTCATCATCCTCTTCTTCATTGCCAGCCGAGGAGGACGGGGATGAGGCATCAAGAATTTTCAGAGTCGCCGCGGATGCATTTTCAACAGGCCATGGGGCTTGGACATTAGGCATAGTGTTCTCCTTGCGATTTGGAGCGGCTAACAAAACCCTGATGTGGCTTCTCGCTGATTTTTTGTGGTGCCGGCCATGCCGGCATGCTGCCTCGAGTGCAACATCGTGCTCGCCGTGTTTAGTGCAAATTGATACTAATTTCTTAATAAAAACTTAACTGGCATCGCAATGGAAATTCGGGAATTTCTTATGCTCATCGACAGGGTCGGCGCAATGACGACCTGTCGCGCGTGCTTTTGCTGGCCATGCTGTGATGGATTAGTTGCGCATGGCTTGGAGGCGCGATGGCGTCTCCCCGCGGGCGGGGGCAGACGTTGTGACTGGCGTTCACCAGCCGCGGCCGGCCAATTGCCGCCGGGTGGCCTGCGGACATCTCCGCCTATGGATTGATCCGGCGAGGTGGATGGCGGCAGGCGGAGCTTGCGTAAGCGGAGAAAGGCGCAGCTGGGCGTGGACCGGCATGCCACAGAGGCTGCTGAGCCTATTGCGAGGGCCGGCGGATGCTGGACTGCATTGTGAATGGTTTATCGCCGTGCCCGGTTGGCGGGGCCTGGGCATTGCCGAATGGGAGGGAGGGCTCAGTGTCGGCGAGGGGCGTAAACAGGCTTAGGCGGGGACGAAAAAAAACGGCGGGGATATCCCGCCGTTTTTTTGTTTGGAACGACTGCGATTATTGCGCGCTGTTGCGCGGGCCGCGGTTGCCCTGGTAGCCGCCGCCTTCGCGGCGTTGGCCTTGATAGCCGCCTTCGCGACGGTTGTTGCCGTAGCCGCCGCGACTATTGCCGTTGCCATTGCCGCTGCCGTGGCGACGGTCGCCGTAGCCACCGCTCTTGCCGCCGGTGCGGCGCGGGCCCTTCGGCGGGCGACGGGTCGGTTCCATGCCTTCGATCACGCCTTCGGTGATCTGGCGCTTCAGGTATTGCTCGATGCGGCGTACCTTGTGGAATTCCTTGGCTTCGGCCAGCGTGATGGCGGTGCCATCGCGGCCGGCGCGGCCGGTACGGCCGATGCGGTGTACGTAATCTTCAGCCTGCTTCGGCAGGTCGAAGTTGACCACGTGGGTGATGGTCGGCACGTCGATGCCGCGGGCGGCGACGTCGGTGGCCACCAGAACCTTGATGCGGCCGCGGCGCAGATCGTTCAGCGTGCGGTTGCGCCAGCTTTGCGGCATGTCGCCGTGCAGGCAGGCGGCGGAGTAGCCCTGGTCGGACAGCTTGTCGGCCAGTTCTTCCGAGTAAGCCTTGGTCGCGGAGAAGATCACGCACTGGTCGAAGCCGGACTCCTTCAGGATGTGGTCCAGCAGGCGATGCTTGTGGTTCAGGTCGTCGGCGTACAGCAGGTGCTCTTCGATGGTGCCGCCGGAGCTTTCGCTGCGGGCGATCTCGATGCGCTGCGGATCGCGGGTCATCTTTTCAGCCATGCGGCCGACGATGCCGTCCAGCGTCGCGGAGAACAGCACGGTCTGACGGGTTTCCGGGGTAGCCTTGACGATGGCTTCGATATCGTCGATGAAGCCCATGTCCAGCATGCGGTCGGCTTCGTCCAGCACCAGCATTTCCAGGCGGGAGAAGTCGATGCGGCCGGAGCGCATGTGGTCCATCAGGCGGCCCGGGGTGGCCACGACCAGATCGATCGGGCGCGACAGCGCGCGGATCTGGTAGCCGAAGGAGGAACCGCCGACCAGGCAGGCGGTCTTCATCCAGCGCAGGTCCTTGCCGTATTCCAGCGCGTTTTTCTCAACTTGCTGCGCCAGCTCGCGGGTCGGGCACAGTACCAGCACGCGAGGACCGTTGCCGCGCAAGGTGGAGCGCTCGGACAGCTTGGTCAGCGCCGGCAGCAGGAAGGCTGCGGTCTTGCCGCTGCCGGTCTGGGCGGAAACCAGCAGGTCGCGGCCGGCGATGGCGGCAGGCACGGCTTCGGCTTGCACCGAGGTCGGGTTTTGGTAGCCGGCGGCTTCCAGCGCGCGCAGGATGGTCGGGGCGATGCCCAGATCGGAGAACGTCATGATGTCCTTTCAGGCCGGCTGTGGCCGGCGTCACTCTTAAAGCCAGGTTTCGTGGCGGTTATACGGCGCCTTTTGGCCGTAACTCATCGGCACTAACCTGGCAAGCGGCGAACAGCGGTCCAGTCGAATGAAAACGACGACATTGCATGGACGAAGCCTGAAAATGGTCAGGGACGATGAAGAACTCACTCGGGCGAGGCGTGGTTTGAATTTGCCCGGTGAAAATACAAGAGGCCGCACTATACGTTAATTTCCGGCCCGTGACAACAGTTTTATACAATCTGGACGCATAAGTATTTGATTGTTTGTAGCTTGGACAGCGGTGGTTTGCAAAATAACACGAGCCCGCCCAGGGCGGGCTGCGCCGGCTATCGCCGGCCGCTACACTGGAGCATGATGAGCCGCGCCGGCGGGGCCGCGCGGTGTGGCAATGGACGAAGCGGGCGTTCGATGACAAGCAAACTGACGCGGCGCTTGTCGCTGCATGCATTGCGGCGCAGGCCCGCCGCGGTGTATGCGGCGATGATGGCCGCGACCGGCCTGCCGGCCGCCGCGATGCTGCTGTTGCAATGCTGGTGGCTGTCGGATGGCGCGTCGTGGTGGCCAAGGAGCTGGCGCGAGGGGCTGCCGAGCGTCGAGGCGCTGTTGCTGGCCCTGCTGCTCGGCGCGATGCTGGCCGGCTGGCTGCTGCGCGGCGCCGGCGTCCGCAATGCCAGCGAATGGGAGATTCTGGAGGGCATACGCCTGCAGGAGTTCTTCGCCCATTATCAGCCCATCGTCACCGCCGGCGGCGGCGAGTGCGTCGGCGTCGAGGTGCTGGCGCGCTGGCGCCATCCGGTCCAGGGCAATGTCCGGGCCGATCTGTTCATTCCAATCGCGGTGGACGCCGGCCTGATCATGCCGTTGACGCGCTATCTGCTTCGACGTGTGGCAGACGAACTCAGGCAATTGGTGCTGCCGCCCGGTTTCATGGTCGGCATCAATATCGCCGGCGAGCATCTGGAGCGGCCCGAGCTGGAGGGCGATTGCTGCGAACTGCTGGAGGTGCTGGGCGAGAAGCGGGCGGTGCTGGTGCTGGAATTGTCCGAACGAACCCCGTTGCAGGAGACGCCCGGCGCGCTGGATAGGGCGCGCCGCCTGCGCGCGCGGGGCGTCAGGCTGGCGTTGGACGATTTCGGCGCCGGACACGCCGACAAGGCCTATCTGCAGCGCTGGGGCTTCGACTATCTGAAGGTGGAAAAGGGCTTCGTGTCGGCGCTGGGGCGGGAGACGCTGCGCGGCAACGTGCTGGACGGCCTGCTGCTGTCGTCCGGCCAGATCGGCGTCCGGGTGATCGTCAAGGGGGTGGAGACCCAGGGGCAGCAGAACTATCTGAACGCCAGGGGCTTCGAGCTGCTGCAGGGCTTTTATTTCGGCAAGCCGATGACGCTCAATCATTTCCGCCAGTGGCTGTACTCCGGGATCATCGAGGAGCGGCGCAACGCCGCCCAGCGACCACGCGCGCGCGGCAGCCGAACCGGCGATTGAGCCGCCCGGGGCCGAGGCTGTTACAATGCGGCCCTTTTTCGTTTTCCAAAGGATCACAGGAATGCAGTACGCCGTGCAGCGCTACGCCGCCACCCGACCGTGGGCCAAGCGGATCGGTCAACTTTACGTCCAGGCGGTTCAGCCGGCCGAGGCCAGGGCGCAGATGAAGGACGCGATCAAGCGCGAGCTGGAGCGGGCGGCGCAGGTGTTCGAGATTCCGCAATCGACCATCGTCTGCGAATTGGCGCTGGCCGAGGCCTGGGGGCATTTCGTGTGCCGGGGGCGGGTGGTGTCGCACTTGGACGACGCGCTGGCGCAGGCCTTGGCGCATACCCGGCAGCCGGCCAATCTGCCGGATGCGCTGAGCTTGCCGGCCGACGCCTTTTTCCTGCATGTGCCCGGCGAGGGCGGCGCCTTCGTCGTCCATCAGCCGGAGCGGCGCGCGCTGTTGCTGACGCTGGTGCGCATGGGCTTCGCGCCCGACGGCGTCAACTGGCTGCAGGCGGCCGACCAGGTGGAGTTGGCGCGGGTCGAGTATCCGGGCGAATTGGCGCCGCAGCTGGCGGCGGTCGGAGGCGATTGGCACGGCTTGCTGGCTGCGGTGCTCAACGGCCTGGCGATGATGACCCAGCCCAAGTTGTTGCTGAGCAGGGGGTGGGAGGCGTCGGCGCCGGCCGAGTGGGTGGCCGCCGCCGCGCATCCGAGCTGCGCCAAGACGCGGCAGAAGGCGCGCAGTCAGCTGCTGAAGGGCGGTTTCGGCGAGATCACCTTCTGCCGGGTGGACGAGTTGGCCGCCGGCGCGGCCTACGAGAGCCAGGGCTATTGGCGCCGTCAGGCGGGCGGCGGCGGGCACTCGCGCCTGGTGTGGGTGGCGCCGCGCTGAGTCGCGAACCAGCGGCGCGCTAGTATTCGTTGAGCAGCTGCCGGATCAGCTGGCGTATCTGGTCGACGTCGAAAGGCTTGCGGCAGCAGGCGGCGACGCCGGCGTCCTCCAGCTCGTCCTGGTTGGCGTGCTCGCTGTCGCTGGTGATCATCAGCACCGGCGTGTCCGGCTGCAGTCCGCTGGCGCGGATGTGGCGCGCCAGGTCCAGCCCGTCCATGCCCGGCATGTGGTAGTCGGTGATGATCAGCTTGAACGGCTCCTGCTCCAGATAAGGCAGCGCCGCCTCGCCGCTGGCCGCCTCGCAGAAATGCTCGAAGCCCAGCCGTTCCAGCACCTGGCGGATGTGGTGGCGCGAGGTGCTGCTGTCGTCGACGATGAGCACGCTCATCAGCGACATGTCGGCGTCCACTTCCGCGCCCAGGCTGGCGCCGTTGATCAGGCTCATCGCCGATTGCAGCGCCTGTTCCAGCTGGGGCGTGTCGAATGGCTTGGGCAGGATGGCCAGGCTGCCCGCCTGGCGGATGGCTTCCAGCCGTTCTGGATTGGTTTCGCTGGAAATCAGGATGAAGGGCAGGTCGTACAGATCCTCGCTGTCGCGCAGCGCCCGCACCAGTTCGCTGCCGGTCATGTCGGGCAGGTGGTAGGCGCTGATGATCAAGTTCGGGCGGCGTTCCCGCGCCTGCTCTATCAGCTCTCCGCCGCCGGGATGGACTTCTATCTGGGCCGCGCCCAGGTCCTGCAGCGCCTTGGTGATGATCTGCGCCTGCACCGGCGACGGCTCGGCCAGTGCAATCAGTAATTGGTCCAGGGCCAGCATTGCTCCACTCCCGTCTTCTTGACCTCATTGCATTATTGACGTTTTTTTCACGAAATGGCCGCCGCGGCAAGGAAAAAGCGCGAGAACGGCATCGGACGCGATGTTTGGCCGCGAGCGGCAAGTTTTGCCGCCCGCGCGCGGCGGCGTTCGCGGCCATTGGCGAAGTTTTTTCCGCTGTGCTTGAAAAACAACGATTTGCGAGGGTTTTTCGAGCTGGCACGCTTTGTGCTTATGTTGTCCGCCAAGGAGATGCCCATGTTAGACAAGATTGCCCACTACTTCGATTTCCAGCAGCGCGCGCTGAATCTTCAGGCCTATCGGGCCGAAGTGATCGGCAGCAATATCGCCAACGCTGAAACGCCTTATTACAAGGCGGTGGATTTCGATTTCAAGGCAGCCTTGCAGGCGCAGCAGGACAAGCAGGGCCGTCTGGCGATGACGGTGACCGATCCGCGCCACATGGACAAGGACGCCGGCGGCGCTTTGGGCGCGACGCCGTTGCAGTATCGTGGCGCGGTGCAGCCCAGCCTGGACGGCAACACGGTGGACATGGATGTGGAGCGCGGCGCTTTCGCCGACAACGCCCTGCAATACCAGACCACGCTGACCTTCTTGGGCAAGCGCATCAGCAGTCTGAATTCGGCGATTCAAGGTTCCGGGAGCTAATAAGTGTCTCTGTCGAATCTGTTCAATATTTCCGGCTCGGCGCTGTCGGCCCAGTCGATGCGGCTCAACGTGGTGGCCAGCAATATCGCCAACGCCGAGAGCGCCACCAGCTCCACCGGCCAGCCGTACAAGGGCCGCCACGTGGTGTTCACCGCGACGCCGGTGGACAACTCGCAGCCGCAGGTGGCCGGCGTGCGCGTCACCGCGGTGGTGGAAGACCAGACGCCGCCGCGGCTGAAGTACGAACCGGGCAATCCGCTGGCCGACGAGCGTGGCTATGTGACTATGCCCAATGTCAACGTGGTGGAAGAGATGGCCGACATGATCGCCGCCTCCCGCGCCTACCAGAACAACGTTGAAATGATGAACACCGCCAAGAGCCTGCTGCAAAAAACGCTGCAGCTCGGCCAGTAAACCAAACTAGTGGAGGACGACGGTCATGGCATCTGCTACCGCTTTCAATTACGGCAATCTGAACAATCAGCCCGTGCCCGGCGCGTCCAGCGTCCAGGCCCCCAACGGCTCGTCCTCCAGCTCCACGTCGGCCACCAGCGCCCAGACGCTGCAGAACAACTTTCTGACGCTGTTGACCGCGCAGCTGAACGCGCAGGATCCGCTGAATCCGATGGACAACAGCCAGATGACCAGCCAGATGGCGCAGATCAGCCAGGTGTCCGGCCTGCAGACGCTGAACCAGACCATGCAGCAACTGGTCAGCGCGCAGAACTCCACCCAGTCGCTGATGGCGTCGTCGATGATAGGCAAGAACGTGATGGTGGCCGGCAATTCGCTGCCGTCCCCGGCCGCGAACCAGACCACCCAGGCCGGCGTCGTGCTGAGCGGTCCGGCCGCCTCGATGCAGATCAATGTGCTGGACAAGAACAATAATGTGGTGGACTCCATCAGTCTGCCGAACCCCGGCGCCGGCCTGAACACCTTCAACTGGGATGGAACCGACGGCAATGGCAAGACGCTGCCGTCCGGCAACTACACTTTCCAGGTCAAGGTGACCCAGGCCAGCGCCGGCGGCAACACCACCGCCACCGCCTACAACACGCAGCAGGTGAAGGCGGTGAGCTGGGCCAGCGGCGTGCCGATGCTGGTCTTGCCGAACGGTTCGGTGCCGTTGTCCAGCGTAGCGCAGATGTCCTGATTCGCCCTGTCGTGAATCTAGCTTGAGTCAAGGAGTAGCAACATGGGTTTTCAACAGGGTTTGAGCGGTCTGAACGCCGCGTCCACGCAGCTGGACACCATAGGCAACAACATCGCCAACGCCAACACGGTCGGCTTCAAGAGCTCGCGCACCGAGTTCGCCGACATCTACGGCAACAGCCTGTACGGCATCACCGCCACGACGCCGGGCATCGGCGTGCAGGTGCAGGGCGTGACGCAGAACATGGGCGGCGGCAATCTGGAGACCACTGGACGCAGCCTTGACTTGGCGATCAACAACAGCGGCTTCTTCATGATGGGCCTGCCCAACGGCACCCAGGCCTACAGCCGCAACGGCCAGTTCCAGGTCAACAATCAGGGCTATATCGTCAGCACCTCCGGCAACTACCTGCAAGGCTGGACCGCCAACTCGTCCGGCAATATCTCGCAGGGGCCGGTCGGCAATCTGCAGCTGACCAACACCTCGGTGCCGCCGGTGGCCACCAGCAAGATGGGTCTGGCGGTGCAGCTGAACTCGACCTCGAAGCCGCCGGTCGACACGCCGATCAACAATCCGGCCGACGTCAACTCCTACACCTGGAGCAATAACCAGACGGTGTACGACAGCCTCGGCAATTCGCACCAGCTGACCTTCTACTATTCGGCCGGCGCCACCAGCTCCACCGGCAACACCTGGACGGTCAGCGCCTATGTCGACGGCAACGCGGTGTCGTCGCCGAATCCGAACAGTTTCACGATGAGCTTCAATACCAGCGGTGTGATGACCAGCCCGACTGCGCCGGTGCCGATCACCTTCACGCCGTCCCCGCTGACCGGCGGCGCGGTGCCGCAGACGATCAACGTCAATTTCGCCAACTCGACGCAGATCGCCCAGACCTCGGCCACGCTGACCACCACGCAGGACGGTTCGGCGCCCGGCACGCTGCAGGGCATCAATATTTCGAGCAACGGCCTGATCCAGGCCAGCTTCTCCAACAGCCAGACCAAGACCATAGGCCAGGTGGCGTTGGCCAACTTCGTCAATCCGCAGGGCCTGCAGGACATCGGCGGCAATCTGTGGATGCAGACCGGCAATTCCGGTGGCCCCACGATCAACCCGCCGGGCGCCGGCAATACCGGCACGCTGTCGTCGGGCCAGGTGGAGGACTCCAACGTCAACCTGACCAACGAACTGGTGAACATGATCACCGCGCAGCGCTACTATCAGGCGAACGCGCAGACCGTGAAGACCCAGGACACGTTGATCCAGACCCTGCTCAACATCTGATCTGCGACATAGAGACTGAAGCATGGATCGAGTGCTGTTTCTGGCGATGACCGGCGCCAAGCATGAAATGTGGCAGCAAGCCACCACCGCCAACAATCTGGCCAACGTCAACACCAACGGCTTCAAGGCCGACCTGGCCGCGTTCCGCGCCTTGCCGGTGGTGGGCGACGGCGCGCCGACGCGCACCTATGTGGTGGACAACACCATAGGCTTCGACGCCAGCCAGGGCAGCCTGCAGCACACCGGCAACCCGGCCGACTTCGCGCTGGGCTCGCCGGGCTTCTTCGCGGTGCAGGGCGCCGACGGCCAGGAAGGTTACACCCGCGACGGCGGCTATGTGCTGGACGCCAACGGCATGATGCGCACCCGCACCGGCCTGGTGATTCTCGGCGATGGCGGTCCGATCACGGTACCGGCCGGCTCCGCGGTGCAGTTGGGCAACGACGGCTCGGTGATGGCGGTGCCGCAGAACGGCAACGATCGCGCGCCGCAGCTGGTGGGGCAGATCAAGATGGTCAACCCCGGCCCCAAGGATGTGTACAAGGGCGAGGACCGGTTGTTCCACGTCAACGGCGGCGGCACGCTGCCGGCCAGCGCCGACGTCAAGCTGGTGCCGGAGACGCTGGAGTCGTCCAACGTCAACTCGGTGGACGCGCTGGTGCAGATGATTTCGCACGGCCGCCAGTACGAAATGAATATCAAGATGATGCAGACCTCGCAGCAGAACGACCAGCAGGCTGCGCAGTTGCTGTCGATGAACTGACGGCATCGCTGAAAGAACAGACAAGGTAGAACCGCCATGATGCGCGCACTGTATATCGCCAAGACCGGCATGGATGCCAGCCAGTTCCAACTGGATGTGGTGTCCAATAACTTGGCCAACGTCAACACCGTAGGCTTCAAGCGGGGCCGGGGCATCTTCGAGGACCTGTATTACCAGACGCTGCGTCAGCCGGGCGGCCAGCTGGCCAACGGCAACGCCAACCCGACCGGCCTGCAGCTGGGCACCGGCGCCGCCGCGGTGGCGACGACGCGGATCTTCGCCCAGGGCGTGCCGCAGCAGACCGGGCAGCCGCTGGACCTGGAAGTCAACGGCGAAGGCTTCTTCCGCGTGCTGCAGCCGGACGGCACCACCGCCTATACCCGCAACGGCGAATTCCAGCGCAACGCCAACGGCGACGTCGTCAACGCCGACGGCCTGCCGCTGAACCCGAACATCAACATCCCGGCCACCGCGCAACAGATCACCGTTTCCGCCGCCGGGGTGGTGCAGTACACGCTGGCCGGCGCCACGGCGCCGCAGACCGCCGGCACGATTCTGCTGACCACCTTCATCAATCCGCAGGGCCTGCAGAGTCTGGGCAGCAATCTGTACCTGCAGACCGCCGCCTCCGGCGACCCGCAGGACGGCAACGCGCAGACCGACAGCCGCGGCTCCATCCAGTCCGGCTTTCTGGAAACGTCCAACGTCAACGTCACCGAGGAGCTGGTCAATATGATCACCGCCCAGCGTTCGTTCGAGATGAACTCGCGCGCGGTGACCACCGCGGACCAGATGCTGCAAAAACTGAGCAATATGTAAGATGGCAAGATGGCGCGGTCGACGACCGCGCGGCTGTTTTGACGGGAGCATGGCAATGAAGATCCGATTGGCGATGATGGCGATGGCGGCGGCGCTGCTGGCCGGCTGCGCGGTGCAGGAGCCGCAGCTGGTGCAGGGGCCGACCACGGCGCGACCGCAGCCCAAGCCGGTGGGCCTGGCCGCCAACGGCTCGATCTTCCAGGCGGCCAGCTACCGGCCGATGTTCCAGGATGCGATGCCGGTGCAGGTCGGCGACACGCTGCAGATCACCATCCAGGAGAACTCTTCGACCTCGCAGTCGGAGCAGACCACCGACACCCGCACCTCGGCGCTGACGTCCAACATCACCGCCGGCGTCAAGATACCGTTCCTGCCCAGCGGGCTGGCCGGCGGCCTCGGCGGCACCAACTTCAACAGCTCGGGCTCGGCCAACAACACCGGCAAGGGCAACAACCAGGTGGCGACCAGCTTCATCAGCTCGATCACCGTCACCGTGATCGACGTGCTGGCCAATGGCAATCTGGTGGTCAGCGGCGAGAAGATGGTGCGCATCAACAGCGATACCGAATCGATACGGCTGTCCGGCGTGGTCAATCCGCGCGACGTGGCGCCCGATCGCAGCGTGTCCTCGCTGAAGCTGGCGGACGCGCGGGTCGAGCAGCAGACCAAGGGCAACAACCGGCTCTACAACGAGCCGGGCTGGCTGTCGAAATTCTTTATGTCGCTGCTGCCGATCTGATGGCGGCGGCGGGAGCCGTTTGATGAAAAAATGGATTGTGCTGGCCAGCCTGATGCTGGCCGCGGCATGGCCGGCATGGTCGGCGCAGCGCTTGAAGGACATCGCCAATATCGGCGGCGTCCGTCCCAACCAGTTGATAGGCTACGGCCTGGTGGTCGGCCTGGACGGCAGTGGCGACAAGGTCACCTCGTCGCCGTTCACCGGCCAGGCGATGATCAATATGTTGAATCAGCTTGGCGTGCAGGTGCCGCCGGGCACCAAGATCGACCCGAAGAACGTGGCGGCTGTGACGCTGACCGCGACGCTGCCGCCGTTCGCGAAGCGCGGCCAGATGCTGGATGTGACCACCTCGTCGTTCGGCGACGCCAAGAGCCTGCGCGGCGGCACGCTGCTGCTGTCGCCGCTGAAGGGCGCCGACGGCCAGATCTACGCGATGGCGCAGGGCAATGTGGTGGTCGGCGGCGCCGGCGCCTCGGCTGGCGGCAGCTCGACCCAGATCAACCAGCTGAGCGTCGGCCGCATTCCGGCCGGCGCCACCGTCGAGCGCGAGGTGCAGACCGCGCTCGGCGACGGCGAGTTCATCCATCTGGAGTTGCAGGAAGCCGACTTCACCACCGCCAATCGCGCGGTGCAGGCGATCAACCGGGTATTCGGCGCCGACACCGCGCGCGCGGTCGACGGCCGCCTGATCGAGGTGAGGGCGCCGTTCGACAGCAATCAACGGGTGCAATTCCTGTCGCGGATGGAAAATATTGCCGTCGATCCGGCAGATCTTTCCCCGCTGGTCATCATCAACGCCCGTACCGGCTCCATCGTGATGAATCAAGCGGTTACGCTGGGCGCCTGCGCGGTGTCGCACGGCAATCTGTCGGTGACGATCAACAACACGCCGCAGGTCAGTCAGCCCAATGCGCTGTCCGGCGGCAAGACCACGGTCACCAATCAGGCGGACATCACCATCAACAGCACCAGCGGCAAGGTGGTGGGGCTGAAGGGCGGCGCCAATCTGGCCCAGGTGGTCAACGCGCTGAACGCGTTGGGCGCGACGCCGCAGGATCTGATCTCGATTCTGCAGGCGATGAAGTCGGCCGGTTCGCTGAAGGCGGACCTGCAAATTATCTGATTCTTGGCATGCTTATTGCTTTAAGAGCGCCGAGGAGCAAGATATGATCGCAAAGTTTCAGGGTGTCGCGCCGCAGGATGCAATGAGCCATCAGCTGGCGATCGACCCCGTCAGCATGCAGAAATTGAAGGCCAAGGCCAACAAGGATCCGCAGTCCGCCGCGCGCGAGGCGGCCTCGCAGTTCGAGGCCTTGCTGATGAACACCATGCTGAAGGGCATGCGGGCGACCCATTTCGACGATTCGGAACAGTCCAACAGCATGGACACTTTCCAGGGCATGGCCGACCAGCAGCTGGTTCAGGGCCTGTGCGCCCGAGGCGGCGTCGGGTTGGGCGACATGATTTATCGCCAGATCGCGCGCCAGTCCGGTTTCACGCCGGACGACAGCCAGCTGCGCGCGCCGCTGCAAAGCCATGGTCCGGCGTTGTCGGCGCAGCCGATGGGCGGCCACCGCGTGCTGCAGGCCTACCAGGAAGCGCAGGCGGCGGCTTCCGGCGCGGCCGCGCAGGCGTCGGGCGCCGTCGCGTCGACCGGCGGCGGCAAATCGTTTGTCAACGGGCTGATGCCGCACGCGCGCGGCGCGGCCCAGGCGCTGGGCGTGGCGCCGGAATGCGTGGTGGCGCACGCGGCGCTGGAGAGCGGCTGGGGCAAGCGCACGATACGCAACGCCGACGGTTCGGACAGCCACAATCTGTTCGGCATCAAGGCCGGCGCCGACTGGCAGGGCAAGACCGCCACCGTGATGACGACAGAATACAGCGGCGGCGTGGCGCAGAAGCGGATGGAAACCTTCCGTTCCTACGACTCCTACGCCGACGCCTTTTCCGATTACGCCAAGGTGCTCAAGGGTTCGTCGCGCTATCGCAATGTGCTGAACCAGGGGCAGAACATGTACGGCTTCGCCCAGGGGTTGCAGAGCGGCGGCTATGCCACCGATCCGCGCTACGCGCGCAAGCTGGTGGACGTCGCGGCCAGCCTGGCGCAGCAAGTGGCCAGGTCCTGATCAAGTTTGGGCGCCAGCGGCCGATAACGGAGTGAGAGAGGGCAAATCATGTCAATCGTCGGAGCGGACATATTCGGTATCGGCCTGAGCGGTCTGAACGTCGCCCAGAATGCGTTGTCGGTGACCAGCAACAACATCGCCAACTCCAACACGCCGGGCTACAGCGCCCAGTACGTCACCCAGGCCGACCGCCAGCCGCAGAACGCCGGCTTCGGCTTCCTCGGCCAGGGGGTCGACGCGACCAATGTGCTGCGCAACTACAACCAGTTCCTGGTGGGGCAGCTGCAGAACGCGCAGACCAATAGCAGCTATTACACCACCCAGTTCCAGCAGCTGAATCAGATCAACAATATGATCGCCGACTCCACCCAGAGTCCGAGTCCGGCCATCCAGGATTTCTTCAGCGCGATGCAGACGCTGACGCAGCAGCCTGGCTCGCTGCCCAGCCGGCAGAACGTGTTGAGCATGGGGCAGGCGCTGGCCAGCAAGATCACGTCGATGAACTCGCAGCTGGTGCAGATGCAGCAGGGCGCCAACGGCCAGATCGCCACTTCGGTGAAGAGCATCAACGCGCTGGCCAGCCAGATCGCCTCGCTGAACCAGCAGATCGGCGCGCTGACCGGCGGCAATCCGAACACGCAGCAGCCGAACGGCCTGCTCGACCAGCGCGACCAGGCGGTGCTGCAGCTGAACCAGTTGGTCGGCACCTCGGTCAGCAAGCAGAGCGACGGCTCGTACACGGTCTATATCGGCAGCGGCCAGACCCTGGTGACCGGCAACACCGTCAACCAGCTGGCCACGCAGAGCGACCCGAGCAATCCGGCGAATCTGCAGGTGGGCTTCACCAATCCGAACAATACGCTGACCGTCCTGCCGGACTCGCTGCTCGGCAGCGGCCAATTGGGCGCGCTGCTGAATTTCCGCGACAACGCGCTGGTGCAGACGCAGAACCAGTTGGGCACGCTGGCGATCAATTTCTCGGCGGCGATGAATTACCAGAACCAGCTGGGCATGGATTACAACGGCCAGCCCGGCGCGCCGATCTTCCAGGATCTGTCGTCGTACGCCAGCAATCCGCAGTACGCCGCCGGCCAGTTCGCGATGGTGATGTCGGATCCGACCAAGCTCGCCACGGCGTCCAATCTGGTGCCGACCGGCGGCACCGGCGGCACCGGCGTGACGATGAGCGGCGTCTGGTCGTCGTTGCCCGGCACGTTCCAGACCGATATCAACAAGACCCCGCCGGTGCTGGATTCCGTCGCCCAGCATCCATCCACCGGCTTGACCGGCATGACCATCACCGCGTCGGCGACGACGCCGGTGACGATGACCGCGACCATCGCCGGCACCAACGGCGGCGGGCCGTACAATGTGGTGGTGGACCCGTCGCTGCCGAACAGCTACAAGCTGCAGACCACGGCGACGCCGCCGGTGGATGTCGGCATCGGCTTTCAGCTGTCCGGCGCGCCGGGCGCCAGTCAGACCTTCACCGTCGGCCCGGCGACGGTCGGCACGAAATCGCTGGGCGACGGCAACAATCTGCGCCAGCTGACTGCCCAGCAGAACATCGCCCTGGTCAATAATCAGTCGTATCAGACCTATTATTCGACTACGGTGGCGTCGGTGGGCAACCAGACCAATACTTCCAGCCTGCAGAACACGGCGGCGGCGAGCACCTTGCAGCAGGCGAGCACGGCCAACTCCAACGCGTCCGCCGTGAACCTGGACCTGGAGGCGGCGAACCTGATCAAGTATCAGCAGTCCTATCAGGCCTGCAGCAAGGTGATACAGATCGCGCAGTCCACCTTTTCCAACATTCTCAACATCATGTCCTGACGTGGATAGTCATTTTGAAGGAGAGCGGCGATGCGCATCAGTTCGTCAACTCTGTACCAGTCCGGCGTAAACAATATGTCGAATCTGCAGGCCCAGCTGCTGCAGGTCAACATGCAGATCGACAACCAGAAGCGGGTGGTCACGCCGGCCGACGATCCGGTGGCCGCCGCGCGCATCGAGTTGTTGAACACCTCGAGCGGGCAGAACAACCAGTACCAGAAGAATACCCAGGCGGTGTCGTCCTGGCTGTCCTTGTCGGACTCCACGCTCAGCAGCTCCGTCAATCTGATGAACGCGATGAAGAGCCAGGCGATCCAGGCCGGCGACGGCAGCCTGTCCCCGGTGCAGTTGCAGCAGATCCAGAAGACGGTCCAGGAAGGCATCAACGAGTTGGCCGGCTACGCCAACTCCACCGATGGCAACGGCAACTATCTGTTCAGCGGCAACGCGGTGACCACGGCGCCGTTCACCGTCAATCTGGCGGGCTCGCCGGCGGTGACTTACAACGGCGACAACGGCCAGCGCAGCGTCCAGGTCAGCTCTGCGCGCACGATGACGATCTCCGATCCGGGCAACGCGGTGTTCGGCACGCCGGGCGGCAGCGCGACCGGCGCCTTCGACTCGCTGGTCAATCTGTACAATCTGCTGGGGCAGAACCCGGTGCCGGCCAATTATTCCACCCAGCTGAACACCGTCATCAACCAGATCACCTCGGCCACTCAGCAGATGTCGGTCAGCCAGGCCTCGGTCGGCGCGCGCGAGCAGGAGAACGCCAATCTGCAGGGCATGAGCAGCAGCCTCAATCTGCAGTACAGCACCAGTATCGGCGACTTGCAGAACCTGGACATGGCCAAGGCGATCTCGGATTTCACGATGACGCAGACTTCGCTGCAATACACGCAGAAGACCTACGCCCAGGTGTCGCAGCTGTCGCTGTTCAACTACATCTCCAGTTGAGCGCCGCCGGCGCATGAGCAACGGGCCGCTGACGCGGCCCGTTTCGTTTTCCGGACGGAGAGGGCGTCAATCCAGCCGCGCCGGCTCCACCACGATGCCGGCGCGCAGGCCTGGCTTGACCGTCGGGTTAGGGAACAGGATGCGCTCGTCGCCGCCGCTGGCCACGTAGCGGACGTCGCCGTCGTCGGCGATCAGCATGCCGTCGGCCAGCAGGGTGAAGTTCTGCACATCGTCGGCCAGATGCAAGCGGAACGCCTCGCTGTGTTTGAGCAGATCGTATTTGGCGCGGAACAGCGGCAGGCCGTCCTCCCGCAGCGGGGCGATCTCGGCCCGCGGTTCGGCCAGCAGCCGGCGCAGCGCCCGGTCTATGCCGGCGAAGCGGGGCAGCTCGTTTTCGCCGAACGGCCGCGCCTTGCCCAGTTCCAGCGTGAAAGCATCCGCTTCGCAGTGGCGGCTGGTGTGGTAGCTGAAGGTATTGGCCGGCTGGCTGTGCAGCAGCACCGCCTCTATGCCGCACTGCTGCAGCCAGGCCAGTTGCTCGCGGTTGTGGGCGCGCTGGTGCAGATACGGGTAGATGGCGAACTTTTCGAAGGCCGAGCCGCGGATGGCGGTGTGCAGGTCGTAGTGCAGCCGGCGGCCGGCGGCCTCGGCGAAGAAGGCGGCGGCCAGCGTCTCCAGCTCGGCGGCGCGCCTGGCTTCCGGTAGTTGCGGTTCTCTGGCGTGCGCGCCGTTGAACAGGCGGTTCATGTCGTAGTGCTGGTAGCGCACGCCGGCGCGGATGGCGTCAGGATTGGCGAACATCACCAGCAGCCGGCAGCGCGGCGTCAGCCGGCCGGCGTCGATGTCGCCGAGTATCGCGTCGACGACCTCGATCGGCGCCGTCTCGTTGCCATGCACGCCGCAGGACAGCAACACCGAGTCGGCCTCGCCGCCGGGCGGGGCGATCTGCACGCAGCCGGGGGCCAGCCAGCGGGCGGAGAGGCCGCCGGGCAGCGTCCAGCAGGCGGAGGCGTCGTCGGCGGAGAGGGCGTGTTGCAGGAAGCGGCTGTGTGGCGTCATGGCGTGTGCGGTCGGGTTGCGCGATGCCTGATTGTAAACTCAGGCCGCCGCCGCAGTCATGCCGCGCGACGGCGGCCGGGTGTTGCGTATATGGCGAAAATGGCGGTCCGGTGGCGAAAATTCGCCGGCCGGATGAGGTGGCGGAATGTTGTCGCTTGTCATCGATGATGGCTTGTACGGTATGCAATCCATTGTTTTGACTGCCTGGAATTTTCGCGATGCGGACGACGACCGACGCGGCGAGGCGCCGCCGTCATCGAGCGCCATGGAACGACTACATTTTTTTACTTGTCAATCAGCGAGATGTTGTTACAATCCGCGCTCGTTTGCGCTGTGCAACAAACTACAATTCACTCTGTTTCGCTCCGACATCCCAGGCCCACATAAAAGCTGTAGAGCCCGAAAGCCGTGCACTAAGGAGCGGGGTTATCCATCATAAGTTCTGAGAGGAAAACTCATGGCTTGGTCTGTGGCTGATAGCCGGAGCCTGTACGGCATCCGGCATTGGGGGGCTGGTTATTTCGACGTCGGCGACAACGGCAATATCGTCGTGCGCCCGAATGTGCGTCAACGCAAGGATATCGATCTGTACCGCCTGGTGCACGATCTTGGCGGCAAGGGCCTGGACCTGCCGCTGCTGGTCCGTTTCCCGGACATTCTGCAGGACCGCGTCGCCCGCCTGTGCGGCGCCTTCGACAAGGCGATCGCCGAGCAGGGCTACGGCAACCGCTACACCGCCATCTACCCGATCAAGGTCAACCAGCAGGAGGCGGTGGTCAAGAGCATCATCGCCACGCCCGATGTGTCCATCGGTCTGGAAGCCGGCTCCAAGCCGGAATTGATGGCGGTGCTGGCGCTGGCGCCCAAGGGCTGCACCATCGTCTGCAACGGTTACAAGGACCGCGAATTCATCCGCCTCGCGCTGATGGGCGAGCGTCTGGGCCACCAGGTCTTCATCGTCATCGAGAAGGAATCCGAGGTCGAGCTGGTGATCGAGGAGTCCGGCAAGCTGGGCGTGCGTCCGAATATCGGCCTGCGCGTGCGGCTGTCGTCGCTGGCTTCCAGCAAGTGGTCCGACACCGGCGGCGAGAAGGGCAAGTTCGGCCTGTCCGCCGGCCAGCTGATTTCGGCCGTCGACAAGCTGACCGCGGCCGGCCTGGCCGATTGCGTGCGGCTGATGCACTTCCACATGGGCTCGCAGATCGCCAATATCGCCGACTACCGGCTGGGCTTCCGCGAGGCGATCCGCTACTTCGCCGAACTGCGTGCGCTGGGCCTGCCGGTCGACCACGTCGACGTCGGCGGCGGTCTGGGCGTCGACTACGACGGCACTCACTCGCGCAACGACAGCTCGATCAACTACGATATGGGCGAATACGCCCACGTGATCGTGTCGATGCTGTCCGAGTTCTGCGCCGAGAACGGCATCCCGCATCCGCGCATCCTGTCCGAATCCGGCCGCGCGATGACCGCCCACCACGCGGTGCTGCTGATGAACGTCACCGACGTCGAGCGGCTGCCGGACTCCGTGGCCCAGGTCGACGACGTGGAAGCGCTGTCGTTGCCGCTGCGCAAGCTGGTGGAGCTGGCCAACCTCAATGACGAGGAACTGGTCACCGAAATCTATTACCGCGCCAGCCACTGCGTGTCCGAAGTCAGCGAGATGTACGCCGAAGGCCGGCTGTCGCTGAAGGAAAAGGCGCTGGCCGAGGATCTGCACGCGACGCTGTGCCGCCGCCTGCACAATCAGCTGCAGGCCAGCCAGCGCTCGCAGCGCCAGGTCTACGACGAGCTGACCGACCGCTTGGCCGACAAGTACTTCTGCAACTTCTCGGTGTTCCAGAGCCTGCCGGACACCTGGGCCATCGACCAGGTGCTGCCCATCATGCCGGCGCACCGTCTGGCCGAGCAGCCGACCCGCCGCGCGGTGCTGCAGGATTTGACCTGCGACTCTGACGGCAAGCTGAAGCAGTACGTCGACCAGCAGAGCATCGAGTCCAGCATGTCGGTGCACGAGGTGAAGCAGGGCGACGAGTACCTGATCGCGGTGTTCCTGGTGGGCGCCTATCAGGAAATCCTCGGTGACATGCACAATCTGTTCGGCGACACCGACTCGGTCAATGTCTATGTCCGCGAGGGCGGCGAGCTGGAAATCTCCGGCATCGAGGAGCACGACACCATCGAGGACATGCTGCGCTACGTGCACCTGTCTCCGGAGGATCTGATCAACCGCTACGAGGCCAAGACCCGCGAATGCGATCTGTCGGCCGATGAGCGCAGCCAGTTCTTCGCCGAGTTCTGCCGCGGCCTGAAGCAGTCGTCCTATCTGGCCGTCTGATCGCCGTCCGCGTCGGAATGAGAAAACCGGGCCATGCGCCCGGTTTTTTTATTGGCTGTCGTCCGCTGGGACGAAGTAGAGGCTGGGGCCGTCTATGCCGGGCAGGTCCAGCGTGCGGTCGTAGCGCAGGCCCAATTTTTCCAGCACCCGGATCGAGCCGTGGTTGTCGGGCGCGGTGATGCCGACCACATACCCCAGCTCCAGCCGGTCCCGGCCGTGCTCCAGGCAGGCGGCGCCGGCCTCGCAGGCGTAGCCGCGGCCCCAGTGGCGCTCGAGGAAGGCGTAGCCGATGTCGGGATGAGGCAGGCTGTCGCGCTTGACCAGGCCGCAGATGCCGACCGGCGTGTCGTCGTCGCGCAGCGCCACCCGCAGCAGGCCGTGGCCGTGTTGCAGATAACTGGCCTGCGGGCCTTTTTCGATGTAGTTGAGGGCGCCGGCCAGGTCGCGGACCTCCTTGTCGCCGATATTGGCGATGAAGGCCGGTTCGTTCAGCAGTTCGAAGATGAAGGCGGCGTCGCCGCCGTCCAGCGGACGCAGCCGCAGTCGGGGCGTTTCTATTTCTAACGATTGCACGGGTTGTGGACTCGGTTGGTGGGGCCACCTCCAGTGTGCCAGCGGCGCGGTCCGGATGCCAGCGTAAAAAAACGGCGGCCGGGCAAGGCGCGGCCGCCGTTTTCAGCTTTGCGGGATCAGCATTCGACGATGTTGACCGGCACTTCGATCACATTGATCGCCAGGCCGCCGCGCGCGGTTTCCTTGTACTTGGTGCTCATGTCCATGCCGGTGTCGCGCATGGTCTTGATCACGCGGTCCAGCGAGACGAAGTGCTGGCCGTCGCCGCGCAGCGCCATCCGCACCGCGTTGATCGCCTTGACCGAAGCCATCGCGTTGCGCTCGATGCACGGCACCTGGACCAGGCCGCCGACCGGGTCGCAGGTCAGGCCCAGATTGTGCTCCATGCCGATCTCGGCGGCGTTCTCCACCTGTTCCGGCGTGCCGCCCATCACTTCGCACAGCGCGCCGGCGGCCATCGAGCAGGCCGAGCCGACCTCGCCCTGACAGCCGACTTCGGCGCCGGAGATCGACGCGTTCAGCTTGAACAGGATGCCGATGGCGCCGGCGGTCAGCAGGAAGCGGACGATGCCGTCCTCGCTGGCGCCGGGCACGAAGCGGGCGTAATAGTGCATCACCGCCGGGATGATGCCGGCGGCGCCGTTGGTCGGCGCGGTCACCACGCGGCCGCCGGCGGCGTTTTCCTCGTTGACGGCCAGCGCGTACAGATTGACCCAGTCCATCACCGTCAGCGGGTCGCGCATCGCGGCCTCCGGCGAGGCCAGCAGCTTGCGGTGCATGTCGGCGGCGCGGCGCTTGACCTTCATGCCGCCGGGCAGGATGCCCTCGCGTTCGCAGCCGCGCTTCACACAGGCCTGCATCACGTTCCAGATGTTCAGCAGGCCGGCGCGCACCTCTTCCTCGCTGCGCCAGGACAACTCGTTCTCCAGCATGATCTGGCTGATGCTCTTGCCGTGGCGCTGGCACAGCGCCAACAGCTCGGCGGCCGACTTGAACGGGTGCTTCAGCTCGGTGACGCCCGGCGGCACGAAGCCGGCGTCTATCGCCGCCTCGTCGACGACGAAGCCGCCGCCAACCGAGTAATAGGCGCGCTTGGACAGGCTCTCGCCGGCGGCGTCGAAGACCTCGAAGATCATGCCGTTGGGGTGGTAGGGCAGGGTCTTCTTCTTGTGCAGCACCAGGTGCTCGCCCTCGACGAAGTCGATCTCGCGCTTGCCCAGCAGCTTCAGTTTGCGCTGCTCGCGTATCGCCGCCAGCATGCCGTCCACGGCATCGGTGTCGACCAGATCCGGCTGTTCGCCCTGCAGGCCCAGCAGCACCGCCACATCGGTGCCGTGGCCTTTGCCGGTGGCGCCGAGCGAGCCGAACATCTCGGCGTGGACGCGGACGGCGGCGTCCAGCAGGCCGTCCTTCTCCAGGCGGGCGATGAATTGGCGGGCGGCGCGCATCGGACCCACGGTATGGGAGCTGGACGGGCCTATGCCGATCTTGAACAGGTCGAAAACACTGATTGCCATGGTAATGCTTCTCGTAAGGGAAAGTCCCGGCTTGAGCCGGGTTGTTGTCGGGCACCGCAACGCTGCGGTGTCGCTATCTCTTTTTAGATTGTATCGGCTGCCGGGCGAGGCCGCGCGGAAACGGTTCCGGGGCCGGGCGGGCGTCGTGGCGGACACACAGCCGGAAGGTAGGTTAACCCAGCGCGAAAGCCCGTGCCACCCTGTCAGGAAAGGGGTTTTGGATGGCATATGCCAGGCGGGCGGCGCGTTTCCGGCTTGACGGCGGCGGCCGCGCCGGAAGCCTTGCCGCAGGTGGCCGGCCGTGGTGTTGCGAGCGCCTTGGGGTTGTTTGTTAATAAATTGTAAATATCGAAATTAAATATCAGTTGGTGGTGGGGAATTTGGTTTTTACTGCCAATTCAGTTGGATAGGTATTTTTACTTAGAATGATTGAGCGTTGTAATTTGTTAAAATTCAGCGGTTTTTTGTTAACTTTATTTAACTATTAATCCGGCAGTCAAATACCGTACAGAAAGCTCATGCCGCGTAGCGGATTTTTTCATGCCGGAAGTACGACCGGATTCTGGCCGGCTGCTTCTGCAATGAGCGTAAATGGGACAGCACTTTCCCTTGAAGTTGACCGTCTGATCGAACCGGCTCACCTGCGCTCATTCTGGCCTTCAGGTCGCCGTTCAAGTATTCATCCGGGTTCAGTTCCGGTGAGTAGCTGGGCAGGAAGAACAACTCAATCGCCTTCTTGTTCTCTTCCTCCTCCAACCATGCTTGCACCAGCTTGCTGTGATGCACGCGCAAGTTGTCGAGGATCAAGAACACCTTCTTGCCGCCAGCATCACGGATCAGCCGCATCAGAAACTTGATCAGCACCCGGGCCGTCAAGGTCTCCCGGTACAGCATGAAGCGCATCTTGCCTTGGTTGGTAATGGCCGAAATCAAGTTGATGCGCGCTCTTTTCGATTGGGATAACACCAGAACTGGGGTTTGGCCTTTTGGGGCGTAGCCACGCGGAAAGTGCTCAACACTCGACACCGCCGATTCGTCGCCCCAGCTGATTTCAGCCATTTCCGCTTTGGCACGCGCGACGATAGCCGGGTATTCCTCCTTGAGCCATTTCTCGACTGCTGCCGGTCGCTGCTCATAAGCGCGTTTGAGCGGGCGCTGCGGCGTAAAGCCCCAGCGGGCCAAGTACAGACGGACAGTACGGATCGGCAGATCGATCAGAAACATCTGCTTGATTACAGCCTTGACCGCCTGAGCACTCCACAGGGCAAACCTCAGCTTCATCTGGTCTGGCGTGCGATCCACGATGTCCTGCTTGATCCGGGCTTCCTGCGCCTCGGTCAGCCGACGGCCGGTGCCTTCGGCGCGACCGCGCTTCTGTTCTTTGAATCCCTGCGCACCTAGTGCTGCCTCACGCACCACCCAGGCGGAAATGGTGGGGCGGCGCAGCCCGAGTTCTTCGGCAATACTGGCTTGAGACCGGCCTCGCTTGTACATCCGGATAGCGGTACGCCTCAGCTGCTCACGGGCGGCCAGTTCAAGCTTGCGCACATCGATTTTTTCCATGCCGGAAGTATACAATCTGTACGGATTATTACTGCCGGATTAATAATAGCCAAGTGATTGGTTCGCTCGACGCCACCGTCGCCACTAATCAGCATTTGAGTCTGCAGGCGCCAACCATTGTCAATGGCAAAGCTGCGAAGCAGTTGGACATGGGGCCGGTAGCGAATGCCGTATCGCAAGTCTCGGTGATGTTCGACCAGGCGATGGGGCAGGCGGTCACCACTGCCGGCCAGTCGGCAGCGAGCGTCACTGGTCAGGCGTTGGGCGGCAAGACCGTTGACAGTGCGAGTGGCCAGACCTTGCAAGGCCATATTGGCCGCAATGCCGAGGCGGAGCTGGCTAATCGCGTGCCGCTCTTTATCCCGGGGCAGGGGGGGCTCGGCAGCGTCTACCGGCCGGCGCCGGCCAATCAGCAGCTGACGCTGGCGGCCGGCGGCGCCAAGGCCGGCAATCCGGTGGCCGGCGGCTACGCCGTGCCGGACAACGGCATGTTCCACGCCAAGCCTGCGCCGCAGCAGCCGTATCTGGTGGAGACCAATCCGCAGTTCACCCAGTACAGCAATTTCGTTTCGTCCGATTACCTGCTGAAGCAGCTGAACTACGACCCGAGCAAGGTGGAGAAGCGGCTGGGCGACGGCTTCTACGAGCAGCAGCTGGTCAGCCGCGCCGTCACCGACATGACCGGCAAGCGCTTCCTGTCCGGCTACGGCGACGCGATGCAGCAGTACCAGCAGCTGATGAGCAACGGCGCGCAGTACGCCAAGCAATTCCAGCTGACGCCGGGCATGGCGCTGTCGGCCGAGCAGATGGCCAAGCTGACGTCCGACATGGTGTGGCTGGTGAAGCAGAACGTCGGCGGCCAGGATGTGCTGGTGCCCATGGTCTATCTGGCCAATGCCGATCAGAAGTCCCTGCGCGGCCAGGGCGCGGTGTTGGCCGGCAACAGCATGAGCCTGCTGGCCAGCGGCGACTTAATCAACAGCGGCACGCTGAAGTCGGACACCGCCTTGCTGGCGCAGGCCAACAACATCCGCATCGAGGGCGGCAAGGTGCAGGCCGGCGGCGATCTGGGCCTGTCCGCTAGGCAGGATCTGACCATCACCGACGACGCGCAGCACAGCCAGTCCGGCAGCAGCGTCAAGGCTGGCGGCGACATGCAACTGCAGGCCGGCAACGACCTGAAGCTGCAGGCGGTGGCCCTGGATGCGGGCGGCAGCGCCAGCCTGCAGGCCGGCCGCGATCTGGACATCGTCAGCCGCGAAACCCGTTATGCGCTGGGCGGCGACAATCGCTACGGCAGCTTCCAGTACCAGCAGGCGGACCATGTCGGCAGCCAGCTGAATATCGGCGGCAGCCTGACGCTGAGCGCCGGCAACGACCTGACCCTGTCCGGCAGCGGTGCCAAGGCCGGCGGCAGCGTGCTGGCCCTGGCCGGCAACAACCTGACGCTGGAATCGACGCTGGACAGCAGGCACGGCGCCGGCAACTGGTGGGGCGGCGGTTACGACACACTGAGCCAGAACCACAACGCCTCGCTGCTGCAGGGCGGCGGCGACGTGCTGTTGAAATCCGGCGGCGATCTGAGCCTGACTGGCTCGTCGGCGCAATCGACAGGCGGCAGTCTGGCCGCGCTGGCCGGCAAGCAGCTGACGGTGCAGAGCCAGGTCGATACCAAGCATGACAGCGGCTATGGCTGGAGCAACAGCTACAACTGGCAGACCGATGGCCTGACCATGGCCGGCTTGTCCGGCAAGGACGGCCTGCAGCTGAGTGCCGGCGGCGACGCCTTGCTGAACGGTGCCGGTCTGGCCAGCGGCGGCAAGCTGGCCCTGTCCGCAGGCAACGACATCAAGCTGGGCGCGGTGGCGACGGAAAGCCGCAACGACAATACCTGGGGCGAGCGCGTCCGCAACAACTACGACCTGACGCAGCACGGCACCTCGGTGCAGGGCGAGGGCGGGCTGATCCTGCAGGCGGGGCGCGACATCGAAACCCACGCCGCCGGCCTGCGCAGCGACGGCGAGGCCATGCTGGCCGCCGGCCGCGACATCAATCTGGGCACCGCGGCCAACCAGCACAGCGACTACAGCAAGACGGTGACCTCGTCCGGCGGCTTCCTGAAGCACAAGACCACGGTGGACATCAGCGCCCACCAGAGCGTGACCCAGGTGGGCACCAGTCTGTCGGCGGACAAGCTGACCGTCAGCGCCGGCCACGATCTCGGCATCGTGGGCAGCCAGGTGGCGGGCAGCGACGCGGTGCGTCTCGCGGCCGGCAACAACATCAACATCCTGGCGGGCACCAATACCAGCCAGAGCTTCCAGTACCACCACGAAAAAACCTCCGGCGTCTTCGGCACCGGCTGGGGCGGCTTCATGGTGGGCAGCAAGGAGCTGACCGACGCGCTGAACACCCAGGGCGCCATCCAGAGCCAGAGCAAGAGCCTGGTGGGCAGCCTGAACGGCGATCTGTCGGCGCAGGCCGGCGGCAATGTGTTGCTGCAGGGCAGCGGCTTGAGCGCCTTGACCGGCAATGTCGACATCGGCGCGAAGTCGGTGATGGTGCAGGACGGGCGCGACCTGACGGTGGTGGACCACAGCCATGTGGAAAAGCAGAGCGGCTTCTCCGTCAACGCGGTCAATACGTTGAAGGACACCTTCGACAACTTGAAGGACATCGCCAACACCCAACACGGTTTCGGCCTGCTGAAGGGCATAGGCACCGAACTGGCCGCCACTTCGATGTCCGGTAGCACGGTCGATATTTCCTACACCAAATCGGAGCAGGGCTATCAGCAACACACCCGCACCGTCAACAGCGTGGGCAGCGCCATCCTCGCCGGCGGCGACATCTCGCTGCAGGCCAGCGGCAAGCCGGTCGAGCAGGCCGGCGACATCACCGTGGTCGGCTCCCAGCTGAAGGCCGGCAGCAAGGTGGACCTGTTCGCCAATGGCAAGGTCGACATCCTGGCCGGCGTCAACGAACAGCAGAGCGACAGTAGCAGCTACAGCCATACCACGCGTCTGTCGTTGTACACGCCGCAAATCGGCGACGGGATCCGGGCGATGGAAGGCGGACCCAACCACAGCGGCACCTCGCTGACGCCTTACAACCAGTCGCGCCAGGACAGCCAGTCCGCCCAGAACGGCCAGCAGTTGAACGGCAGCCAGATTCAGGGCGACCAGATCCGCGTGGTGAGCCTGGGCGGGGACGTCAACGTTTCCGGCTCCGCGCTGCAGGCGGTGCACGACGTCGCCGTGGCCGCCAGCCAGGGCAGCGTCAACATCGGCGCGGCCACCGCCAACTACCAGTTCAACCAGGACAGCAAAGGCTTCACGCTGGGCAATGTCGGCGGCGGCAATCACAGCGCCACCATAGGCGTGCAGCATACCGAAGACACGGCCGCCGGCCATGGCAGCACGCAAAGCAGCGCGCTCAGCCAGATTGCCAGCCAACAGGGCAATGTCACGCTGAGCGCCGCCGACGCGATCAATGTCGCCGGCGCCCAGTTGCAGGCCGGGCAGGACCTGGCGCTGAGCGGCAAGGCGGTGCATATTCTGCCGGGCGTCGACCAAGACAGCCGCGTCGAAACCCATCACATGGATCAATGGGGCATTACCGCCACGGTCAGCAGCCCCATCCTGACGGCGGTGGACGCGGTGAGCAATATGGGCCAGGTCGCCGCCGGCGGCCAAAACGCCGACTCCCGCACCCGCGCGCTGGCGGCCGGCACCGCAGCGCTGGCGGCCTACAACGGCTACAAGGCGGTGCAGTCGGCGGCCAACGGCCAGCTGGTGTCCGGCAGCGTCACCATAGGCGCCAGCCATAGCGACAGCAAGCAGGAAACCCAGTCGCAGACGCATGCCGGCACCAGCCTGAGCGCCGGCCGCGATCTGGCGGTGCAGGCCAGCGGCGGCGGCAAGGATTCCAATATCGATGTGCTGGGCAGCCAGCTGCAAGCAGGCCGCAACGTCACGCTGCAGGCCGACAACCAAGTCAATCTGCTGTCTGCGCAGGACAGCAGCAGCCTGCATGGCGAAAGCAGCGGCAGCAGCTGGGGCGTCGGCATCGGCGGCTCCTTCGGGCAAAACGGCTTCAGCTTCGGCATCACCGCCAACGCCAGCCGCAACGCTGGCCATGAGGACGGCAATACGGTGGATCAGCGCGACACCACCGTCAACGCCGGCCAGACGCTGAGCCTGAAGTCCGGCGGCGACACCACGCTGAAGGGCGCAGAAGCGCGCGGCCAGGCCATCGTCGCGGACATCGGCGGCAAGCTGGATATCGAAAGCCTGCAAGACCAGCACCAGTACCACAGCCGCAATCAGAGCATGGGCGGCAGCGTCACCGTCGGCTATGGCTTCAGCGCCAGCGCCAACTACAGCCAGCAGAAGATGGACAACGACTATGCCAGCGTGCAGCGCCAGTCCGGCCTGAAAGCCGGCGACGGCGGCTACCAGGTGACGGTCAAGGGCAACACCAATCTGGCAGGTGGCGTCATCGCCAGCAGCGACAAGGCGGTGGCGGACGACAAGAACAGCTTGGGCACCGGCACGCTCACCGTCAGCGATGTGCGGAACCACGCCAATTCCTCAGGCAGCAGCATAGGCCTGGGCGTCAGCGGCAGCTGGGGCAGCGGTTCCGGCGACAAGTCCGGTGACAAGTCCGCCGCGAAAGAGCAGAACGCCGCCCCGACCGGTCCCGGCAGCGTGCAGATGCAGAAGTACGATAATGGCGGCAGCGTCATGCCGGCCGGCGTGATGGCCGCGCACGAAAGCGCGGACAGCACCACCGGCGCCGGCATCAGCGGCGGCAAGCTGACCATCGCCGACGGCGCGGCCCAGCAAGCGCTGACCGGCCAGAACGCGGAACAGGCCGCGGCGGCGGTCAACCGCAACGTCAGCAGCGACAAGGACGGCGCCAATGCGCTGAAGGACAAGTTCGACAAGCAGCAACTGCAAACCGCCTTCGCCGTGGTGCAGACACTGACGGACCAGGTGGGCACCTTCACCGCCAACAAGGCGGCGGAAGCCAAGGCGGCGAAAGACCTGGCGGACAAGGCCAATGCCGATCCCTCGTTGACGCAGGCGCAGAAGGACCAATTGCAGGTGCAGGCCACGGAGGCCGCCAAATGGGCGCCGGGCGGCGAATACAGCCAGATCCTCACCGCGGCCACCGCCGGCATAGGCGGCAATGTGGCCAACGGCCTGTCCGGCATGGCGCAGAACGCGGGCATCGCCTATCTGCAAGGGCTGGGGGCGCAGAAGGTCAAGGAGTTGTCGGATCAGCTGGAGAAAGACAACAAGCCGACGGCGGAAAGCGAAACCGTCCGCGCGGTACTGCACGCGGCTGTGGCTTGCGCCGGCGCGGAAGCCAGCGGCCAGAGTTGCGGGGCAGGTGCGGCCGGTGCTGCGGCTAGTGTAGCGCTGAACAATGCACTGGATACGCTGCAAAATACTAGTGCGGATGAGATGACTGCGGAGCAGAAACTGCAGCGCGAGAACTTGGTGAGCGGGTTGCTGACTGGTATCGCTGCAGGGACTGGAGGTGATAGTTCTGCCGCGACAATGGTAAATGCCGCTAAAATTGAGATGGAAAACAACCATCTGAAACCATCCCAAGCAAAGCAGTTCCTGACAGATTTGAAGCAGTGCCAAATCAATCATTGTGATGAGAAGGCCTATAAGAAGCTGATAGATCAATACAGGAAGGTCTCTGCAGCCAATTCGAATGCTATCTTGGCTTGTAAGGATCGGGCCTGTGTGGATCAGAAGATGGCCGAGATCAATGCAATTGATAAGCAGGTGATGCAGGGGCTTGGTGGTCTGGAAAAGTCAAAATTGACGCAGGTTGATTTGACTGGGATAGCGATTGGTAATCCTGATGTGGTGGTTGGGCCGAGTTATAATCCTGCAGATAAGCTAGCTACTGGTCTTTTTATACAAGATAAGGATCTGGCATTTGCCAAGATTGTGGCAAATGGATGGTTAACGCCCGAGGAGAAGAAAAGCTTAGATAAGTGGAATGCAGATACGTCATGGTCCGATGGTGCAGCACAAGCCTATTTTGGACACGTACCTTCTATGGCGGAAAAGGCATCATTCCTTATTTTGGCTACCTCGGAAAGCGGTACAGCTGCTGCGCAACTGGCTAAGAGTGGTGTGAAGTTGGTGGTGGATGGAGTTAAGTCAATTGGCACTGCCAAGAGTGGTTCTAAAGTTGATTTACCTCCACAAGAGTCTGTAGGTGTGTATTCGGTTTTGAGTAAAAAAGACGCATTTGATGGTAAAGATATATCTGATATATTGGATAGTGCAATGCAGCCATCTAGGCCTGGCTCCAAGCAAACCAGATTGCAGCAAGCATTGCAGAAAAAAATTGACAATCCAGAAAAGTCAAAGTATTTCTCTGGAATGGGGGCTGGGGTAGACCAAGGCATTGGCCTGCTAAATGAAATTTATAATTATCCAAATCCATTAGTAAAAGACGGTGTGAATCGAGCGGGGCAGTCTTATCGGGATATTATTAATCCATCGACAGGAAGAGGGGTCCGGTTGGTCGATGGTAAATTTGATACATTTGTTAATAAGGATTGATATGCAAAGTAAGAAATTTGAATTGAGCTTGCTAAGCTTGACTGGTAAGTCAATTGTAGAGGTTGAGCGGCAAATTTTGCAGGCCGATATTGATATGGAAGATGCTGACTGTCTTGCTGATGGACCTACTCAAATAATTTTCAGTGATGGCCAAATTTTATCAATATATGGAGATACTGAGTCTCAAGGAGTAATTGCAGCTTTTGAGGAAATGAAAATCTTTGGGCCTAGTTATGAAAAAATTATTCCAAATAGTAGTTTTTGGAAAGATAGACTAGGTGTGTCAATATCTGATCTTGCATTATGGTATTTTGTGGGTAATGGCTCTGAGGGGGGGGTAAATTTTGGGATTGAATTCGTTTTTGCAAATGGATTGAGTATGATTTTTGAGTATGTTGATAATGGATTTGTATGTGATTCTGTGCAAGTGGTTCCAGTGGTAGAGTTGAGTGCTGGGGTTGAAAGAATTCTTTTAAAGAATCCCTGAGATAAATTTCCCAGGATATGAATACGAAATGGCACGAAATGGGGGCCGCGAAATAGCGAAATAGGGGGGTAGGAGCCGAAATAGGGGGTGAGGAAATAGGGGGCAGATCACGATTAAATATTTTTTAGTCGAACAGATCGATATTCTTGGAAGACTTGTATTTACATGGTCGGCCAGGCTTGCCAGGCATGACGCGGCGCTGTAGTTGAAAGGAATATCATGTTCTGGAATTCGAATGCGCATGAAAACGTCGTGGCAGGGAGGCTCTAGCCTCGTGCAGGGGTTGGTCGGATGAGTAAACCATTAATGAAGGAAGCAGGGATGGAGCAGCCATTGAAGGCTTATCAGGTTGGCGACAACGATATCGTCGCCGCCGGTTCCCAGGAAGAGGCTTTGGCCGTGCTGGAGGGGCTGGCAGGCCAGACAGATCTGACTATCGGGAACGTTGCTCTGATTGCGGAGGATGAGTTGGATGTGCCCGTGGTGGACGAAGAAGGCAACGCCTATCCCACCATCCGCCAGATGCTGGCCGAGTTGAGCGAGCCGACCTATCTTTTTGGCTGGGACTGACGGCGAATACTGCTCTTATGAACCGTCTGGTTCATATCCGGGCAGGGGGGCAGATGGGGGGCAATACCAGCAGGGAGCTGCCTTCTCAAAACCACTGCCCCAAGCTCCGCCAAAAATCATCCGGCACCCACAGCAAGGCCGAGGTGATCGCGAGGTAGCGCAGGAATTTGCCGACCGCCATGTAGCAGGCGCTGGGCCACGGCGGGATGCGTAGCCAGCCTGCCAGCGCGCACAGCGGATCGCCGATGACAGGCAGCCAGGAGAGCAGCAGCAACGGCGCGCCGCGCCGGCGCATCCAGTGGACGTAGCGCGCGTTCAGCGATGGTTTGCCCGGGCGGGGAGGGCGGCTGGCTGGCTGGGCGTGCCGATGGCCGTGCGCGTGGCGGTGGCGACGGTAGCGCAGCAGCGCCAGTTTGGCGCCGTAGCCCATCCACCAGTTGATCATGCCGCCCAGGGTGTTGCCCAGCGTGGCGACGGCCAGTACCTGCCAGAACATGTCCGGCTTCAGCTTGATGTAGGCGAACACGGCCGGTTCGGATCCCAGCGGCAGCAGCGTGGCCGATACCAGGCTGATCATGAAAATGGCCGACAGCCCCACTTTCGGCAAGGCCAGCGTCGCGAGCAGCCAGTCCAGCATTCCTTCCATGGTATTGAGCCCGATGGTGTCGATGGCCGCCGATGATAGCATCGTCACGGCCCGGCATCGCCTGTTCGCGGCGGACGAAGGCCAGCCCGCCGCGTTGCGCCGACCCGTGTCGAAGAGGCCCTTGGTTATTCAAAGCGGCGTGTTCGCATTACGGGAAATCAGCTGTGGCGTATTACGCAAGCCGTTGATTACGCTGAAATGTCTAATGGATTGACAGGGTCGGGGCTGAGGGGTAATTTGGAGGCACTCTCAAAGCACAGCTGCGTCCGCCCAGTTTAGGCGGCAGGTTTACGCCTTCATCATCACGAGGCGCGTGTTCGCGTCATTGTGGTCCAGGAGGCGTCGGGTATCCGCAGGAGCCCGGGTGTCCATGTGACTTTGAGGAGGCCGCCATGGCCATCGTCGATCGTATTGTCGAAGCGCGTCCCGCTTCCCATCATTTCCCCTTTCCCGAAACGTGCCCGGAGCCATTGCCAGGCATGCGACATCGCCGCGCGCTGCCGCATCCCGTTTCCCCCGCCATCGGCGCGCAGGCGGCCAGACCGTGCTGGAAGGTCCGGCGATGAACCATCACATCGATCTGGACGTCAACGCGCCGTTGCGCCTTGAATACGCCAAGGACCTGCCGCTGCGCGTGATCCGCCGCCAGGAGGGTTTCTGGTTTGTCGCCGCCGAGCTGGCCGCCGCGCTGAAACAGGATGTCGACGCGCTGCTGCCAACGCAGGAGGCGCCGGCCGGGCGTTTGTTGCTGCTGGCCGGCGAAACCGAGCCGGCGCTGTGCCTGTCCGAGGGCGAGCTGGACGAGTTGGTGCGGCGGGTGAAGACACCCGGCGCGCGGCGGCTGCGGCGCTGGTGGCGGGAGGAGACGCGGCCGGTGCTGCTGCACGCCGGCGGCCCGGCCACCACGGCGGAGAGCCTGCATCTGGCGCTGGCCCTGGCGGCGGAGGCGGCGCAGCAGGTCAGCCGGGCGGTGATGGAGGCGGTGCTGCGCGGTCCCGGGCCGTGGCAGCATTCGCGCTGGGTGGTGGCGCTGGATTACGAGCGCCGCAATCGGCAGCGCTGGCCGCACGGCAAGCTGATCGGCCTGTCCAGCACCGTTGCCACGCTGGAGGGCCTTGCCGAACTGATCGCAGAGCCGGGCCGGATGCCGGTCAACAACGCCGATCTGGTCAAGCTGGCGGCGGCCTGTCATTTGCGGCTGGCCGAGCGGATGGGGCGGATTGCCGGTTAGCGCCGGTCGCCGGCGCAGGGCGCCCCCTCTCCCCAACCCCTCTCCCGCGAGGGGAGAGGGGCTTTGCTGCGGTGCCGCCTGGTGTTCAACAGGCGAAGTCCAGTGGCTTCGTTTGCCATGGGGGCGACGATAGGCGGAGCTTGTCGTGTGAGGCAGGGCTCTTACCTGACCAGGCACAGCGCCGTGCTGTGCGATAGCAGCCGCCGCACGATATCGTCGTAATGCACGAAATACCGCAGATATGCCACGCCGCCCGGACCCAGTTGTTTCAGCCAGATATTGGGGATGGAAAGCGCCAGCGGGCCGGATTCCGGCATGTCTGTCTGCCCCTGCAGCATCAGCGTATGGTTGCCGAATTCGTCGTAGCCGGATAGCAGCAGCCTGACGGGCGCGCCCGCTTCAACCGCGCCATCCGGTATCGAGGCGCTCAGGTCCTGGTCCGATATCGAGCGCAGGCTCACTTCCCATTTGAAGACGCAGTCGATTTTTTCGTAGACACCCTCGGTGTGCTGAAGCTCGGGCGCCGGCAGGCAGGCGGCGCGGAACAGGTTGATGTAGTACGGCAGTTCGATCACGCCGCCGCCGCATGCGCTGCTTGTCTTCACCTTGATCCGGTAATAGCCGGGTTCGTCGGGCAAGACAGGGGAAACCCATGTGCCCACGTAGTTGATCAGGCCGTAGGTGGCTTCCTTGATCGAGGTCTCCGCCATTGGATAGCCGTTGATCCATTGCGAGACCGGCATCCAGGCATGGCCTTGCTTCTGTTCCAGCCATACGTCGGCGTAGACGCCCGTCGCGCAAAAACCGGGCACGCCCCAGTGGATGGCCAGGACGGTTTCCGTGTTGAGTTCCCGCGTCTTGCCTTCGGCCATGATGCGGGTTTCTCCTATCCAGATGGGTTTCATGCCGGTGGTGCTCATGGTTCTCTGCTTGCTAGGTGCCGTGTGGATGGACATCCTGTCAGGTCGGGACGGTGCGCCATTTTGCCGATGCCGCACTATCAGACCAATCCGAGCACACGCAGCCCGCCGCCTGGCCGGAGCAGCCTGGACCAGCCATCGACCGGCTCCGGCGGCTTGTTCCGCCACGGCCCGAAGGGACGGTTCCAGGCCCGCCGGCATGATCGAGTTCACTTGCTATGGTTAAAAGGCTATCGATCGGGTATCCGATGCGCATCGGGCATGGCTGGCATGCCGGGACGCGGCGGACCTGGTTTTTTGAAACCTTGAAGAGGGGCGGCGATGAAATCCTATGGCGCGGAGTTTCTGGGCACTTTCTGGCTGGTGTTGGGCGGCTGCGGCAGCGCGGTGCTGGCGGCGGGGTTTCCCAATCTGGGCATCGGCTTCGCCGGCGTGGCGCTGGCTTTCGGCCTGACGGTGGTGACGATGGCCTACGCGATCGGCCATATCTCCGGCTGCCACCTGAATCCGGCGGTGTCTATCGGCCTGTGGGCCGGCGGGCGGTTTCCTGCCACGCAGCTGGGACCGTATATCGCGGCGCAGGTGCTGGGCGCCATCGCGGCGGCGGCGGTGCTGTATGTGATCGCCAGCGGCGCGATCGGCTTCGATGTGGCCAAGGGTTTCGCTTCCAACGGTTATGCCGAGCATTCGCCGGGCGGCTATTCGCTGTTGGCGGCCCTGGTGTGCGAGGTGGTGATGACGATGTTCTTCCTGCTGGTCATCATGGGCGCCACCGACAAGCGGGCGCCGGCGGGCTTCGCGCCGCTGGCGATAGGCCTGGCGCTGACGCTGATTCACCTGATCAGCATTCCGGTCACCAATACCTCGGTCAATCCGGCGCGCAGCACCGGGGTGGCCTTGTTTGTCGGCGACTGGGCGGTGCGGCAGCTGTGGCTGTTCTGGCTGGCGCCGATCGTCGGCGCGGTGCTGGGCGCGCGGGCGTATCGCCTGATCGCCGGCGAATCGGAATAAGTCGGTCTACAGAGAAAAAGCCGCGGCGCGTGCCGCGGCTTTTTCTTTGCCGGCGATGCCGGTGGCGTCAACCGGCGGAGGCGGCGGCCGACCGGTATTTTTTCAATTGCGGCAGGATGCCGGCGACGATGTCGCAGACGCGCAGCCGGTCGGCGAAGTCGTGGCAGTCTATCGACAGCATGATCTCGTCCACGCCGGTGCGGTCCAGCAGCGTCTGCAGGCCGGCCTTGACCGTTTCCGGGCCGCCGAACACCGCCGCGCCCAGCCAGTCGTTGCGGACGGAGAATTCCTCGCGCGGGTTCCACAGGCCGTCCATGCTGTCCACCGGCGGCGGCAGCGGGCGGCGGTCGCCGCGGATCAGGTTGAGGAATTTCTGGTATGGCGTGGTGGCCAGCCGCCGCGCCTCGTCGTCGCTGTCGGCGGCCAGCACCGGGATGCAGGCCATCGCGTACGGTTCGGACAGTTCGGCGGACGGCTGGAACAGGCGGCGGTACAGTTGCAGCGCCTCGTCCAGCTGGGCCGGGGCGAAATGGGCGGCGAAGGCGAAGGGCAGGCCCAGTTGCGCCGCCAGCTGCGCGCCGTACAGGCTGGAGCCCAGCAGCCACACCGGCACCCGTGTGTCTATGCCGGGAATGGCGCGGACCTGCTGGCCGGGCTGTTCCGGTCCCAGATAGCCGCGCAGTTCGGCCACTTGCTGCGGGAAGTCCTCGGCGGCGAAGCGGTCGCGGCGCAGCGCGCGGGAGGTCAGCGGATCGGTGCCGGGGGCGCGGCCCAGGCCCAGGTCTATGCGGCCGGGAAACAGCGTGGCCAGCGTGCCGAACTGTTCGGCCACCACCAGCGGCGGGTGGTTGGGCAGCATGATGCCGCCGGAGCCGACGCGTATGCTTTCGGTGTGGGCGGCCACGTGGGCGATCAGCACCGCGGTGGCGGAGCTGGCCACGCCCTGCATATTGTGGTGCTCGGCCACCCAGAAGCGGGTGTAGCCCAGCTGTTCGGCGTGGCGGGCCAGCGCGGCGCTGTTGCGCAGCGCCTGGGCGGCGTCGCCGCCGGCGACGATGGGGGCCAGGTCCAGAATGGAGAGGCGGGGAGAGGCGGAGGGCGTCATGCTGATGGTCCGTAAGCGGAATGCAGCCAGTATACGGCCGGGCGGGGCTGGCCTGAAGTAGGCACCGGCAGGTGGGATAGTTGCCTCGAGGTGCCTATGGCCGGCGCGGCCGCTATGATGCGGGCAGGGGCTTGCAATTGCGCGATGCGCCATCACTTGAGAACGATTGTTATTTGAGAGGTCACGCAGCATGGCTAGCAATCTGGACATCATCCGCGCCACTTACGAAGGAAAATCCGAGGACAACGGCCGCAATCTGCTGGCGGCGCTGGCGCCGGACGCGGAGTGGACGGAGGCGGCCGGTTTCCCGTACGCTGGCACCTATATCGGCCCGCAGGCCATCGTCGACAATGTGTTCAAGCGCCTGGGCGGCGAATGGGACGGCTACCGCGCGGCGGTGGACCGCTATTTCGTCGACGGCGACCATGTGGTGGCCCAGGGTTTCTATCACGGCACCTACCGGGCCACCGGCAAGGGCTTCACCGCCTCGTTCGCGCATGTCTACACGCTGCGGGACGGCAAGATCGTCAAGTTCGAACAGATCGTCGACAGCGCCAAGGTGTGGGAGGCGATGCGTCCCTGAATCGCCGGCGCGCAAGACAAAACGGCCGCTTCCGTCGGGAAGCGGCCGTTTTTTACGTCTGGCGGCGTATCACGCCGTCTGCGGCTGTTCGACGGCGCCGGCCTGCAGCAGCTTCTGCACGATCATCTTCAGCACCACGCCGTACATCGGCAGGAAGAACAGCATGCAGATCAGCACCTTGAAGCTGTAGTCGACCAGCGCGATCTCCACCCAGTTGGCGGCCATGAAGGCGTCGCTGCTCTTGTAGAAGGCGATGAAGAAGAAGGACAGCGTGTCGCTGATATTGCCGAAGAACATCGCGGCCGCCGGGGCGACCCACCAGGCCTTGAGCCGGCGCAGCCGGTTGAACACCTGCACGTCCAGAATCTGTCCCAGCGCATAGGCGGCGAAGCTGGCGGCGGCGATGCGGGCGACGAAGAGGTTGAAGTGCTGCAGCGACTGCGCGCCTTGCCAGGCGCCCTGGTAGAACAGCGTGGACACCAGGTAGGAGATCAGCAGCGCCGGGACCATGGCCGCCAGGATGATGCGGCGGGCCAGCGGCGCGCCGAAGATGCGCACGGTCAGGTCGGTGGCCAGGAAAATGAACGGGAAGGTGAACGCGCCCCAGGTGGTGTGGAAGCCGAACACGGTGATGGGCAGCTGCACCAGGTAGTTGCTGGAGGCGATGATGGCGATGTGGAACAAGGACAGCCACAGCAGCGCGGACAGGCGCTGCCGGTCGGTAAAGGCGAACATCCGGTTGAATCCTTTTTGCTGGATGGGGTGAGGGAACCCAGGAAAACGACCGGTCCGCCGCGTGGCGGACCGGTCTCGAAGCGGCCGCATGATACCGTTTTTTGGGCGGCGAGGGAAGGCCGCGGCGCGCGCAAGGCCTTGAATTCCTTGTCGCAACGGCCCGCCCGGCGAGGGCGGGCCGGACGGCGGCTATGGTTTGATGAACAGGATGCCCCAGATGAAGTCGTTGGGCGCGATGTCGGCCGGCAGCTGGACATTGCCTGTCGGCGAGGGCTTGGCGGCGAGTAGGTCGGTATAGACCTTGCCCGCCTGGTTGAAGCCGGCGGCGGCGTGGCAGGCGACGCACGAGGCCTGGTTGATCGGCACGCCGGCGGCGACGCGTTCGGTGAATGAGTTGCCGTTGATCAGCGGCGCGCCGCTGGCGCTGGTGTAGCTGATCTGCGAGGCCTTCAGGCAATAGTTGTCCCACACCTTGGCCAGGCCGTGCAGCTTGAACACGGCTTTCAGCGCCGGGGTCTTCGCACAGGCCGGGTACTGGGTGTTGGCGGTCTTGGCCGGCGACAGGTTGGCGGTGGCGGCCCCGTAGCTGTCATGGCAGCCCATCGTGTCGCAGCGGCCGGGGTTGTATTGATGCTCGAAAGTGGCCCAGACCCAGTTCGGGATTTCCTTGGAGCTGATGTGCAGGCCGGCCAGGCCGTAGACCACGCCCTGGGAGCGGGTGGTGTAGTAGGCGGTCATCGCCTGCTTCTCGCTCAGCTTGCGGCCGTTCTGTCCCAGCCAGGCCACCAGTGTCTTGATCGGCACCCAGTCGGCCTTGACCTCGATGGCGCTGGTCGGCAGCGATACCGGCTGGCCCTGCTGGGTCCGCTTCCAGGCGGCTTGCAGGCCGGAGGTGGTGTAGAGATTGTTCTGCACGATGTAGTCGAAGGACGGCCGGTTGCGCCGCACCTCCTCGGCGTAACAGGGGGCCTGGCCGTCGCTGGGGGAGGTGGGGAAGTTGCCGGCGGCCGGATTGTTCACCTTGTCGCAGCTGGTGCCGGGGGCGATGGCGTCGACGCGCAGCGCGTGCGGGGTCAGCAGCCGTTGCAGCAGGCCGGGGTGCAGGCGCTTGACCACCGGTTTGGAGCCGTCCGGCCAGACGGGCGGGTTGGTTTCGTAGATGTCTTCGTCCGAGGCCCAGGTTTCAAACCTGACCGCGCCGTTGCCGGTGGCGGAGACGACGTCGGCGAAGTGATCCCATACCAGTTGGTCGGAATTCTGGCCGTTCGGCAGCGTGCCGCCGGTGGCCGGCGCCGGCGAGGCGGCCTGCGCCGGGGGAAGGGCCGCGGCCAGCGCCGCGGCGCAAAGCAATATGCGCAATTGCATCGAATATTCTCCCTGTGTTGGTGAACAAGCATCCAGGCATCGACACACTTTTCATATGGCATCAGTGGTTGAAGATGCATTTCAAATACTAAGTGGGCATTAACGGGAGTCAAGGCGGCGCGAATCGTCTGGCTGGATCGGCGATCGCGGTTTAAAAAACAAGGGATGGCGCAAAAGCGCGGCAAGCCAATGGCGGCAAGGCGTTGCGCGTTTATGCAAACAGATTGGTTGTTTGTATGCGAATGCGGTCTATAAATATCCTAAGTAAATTCTCGTAAGCGCGAATGATGATGAATCGGCCGCGTGATGATTTATCGAGGAGTCGGACATGAGCATTACCAAGAGATTGCTGCTGACGACCGCATTGGCCTTGATCGCCATGCTGCTGATCGGCATCCAGGGCGTGTGGCAGCAGAAGCAGGCGGACGGGCGTTTCGATTATCTGAAGATCAATACCTTCCCCAGCATCCATACGCTGGACGACGCCAAGGAGGCGCTGGCCGACATGCGGCTGACGCTGGCGCGCAGCGTGGCCTTGTCCGATCCGGCGGCCAAGGCGGCCCAGCTGGCGTCGCTGGGCGATCTGGACAAGCGCTTCGACGCCGCGCTGGACAGGTACGAGAAAGAGCTGATTTCCAACGACGACGACCGCAAGCTGCTGGGCGTGGACCGCGACGGCATGAAGCTGTACCGCCAGCAACGCGAAAAATACATGCAACTGTCCGCCGCCGGCAGCGTGGCCGCGGCCGACAAGCTGATGACCGGCGACATGGCGGCCGAGGCCAAGACGCTGAACCAGGCCTTGATCGACCATATCGAGTTCAACTACAAGCTGGCCGATACGCTGAGCGTGGAAAACGCCGCCGCCTACGACGCGGCGCTGTGGCAGTCCATCTTGCTGATCACGCTAGTGGTGGCGGTGTGCGGCTGGCTCAGCGGCCAGCTGTTCCTGAACATCCGCAGCAGCCTGTCGCAGATGCTGAACACGATGCAGTCGGTGCGCACCTCGCTGGACTTTCGCCTGCGCGCGCCGGTGAGACGGATGGACGAGATAGGCAAGACGGCCTCCGCCTTCAACGAGCTGATGGGGCGGCTGCAGCAGAGCTTTCAGGAAATCCGCCACAGCGTCGGCGCGATGGAAGGCGCCATCGTCAGCATGGCGGACTCGTCCGGCAGCATCGCCGACAGCTCGGTGACGCAGAGCGAATCGGCGTCGGCGATGGCGGCGGCGGTGGAGCAGATGACGGTCAGCATCAACCATGTGGCCGACCGCGCCCGCGAGGCCAATCTGCAGGCGCGCGACGCCGGCGAGGTCGCCGACCGCGGCAGCGGCGTGGTGATGGGCACGGTGGACGGCATCAGCGCGGTGGCGGCGTCGGTCGGCGACGCGGCCGACCGCATCGGCAAACTGCGCGACGACAGCGTCACCATCGCCACCGTGCTGAGCGTGATCAAGGACATCGCCGACCAGACCAATCTCTTGGCCTTGAACGCGGCGATAGAGGCGGCGCGGGCCGGCGAGACGGGCCGCGGCTTCGCGGTGGTGGCCGACGAGGTGCGCAAGCTGGCCGAGCGCACCGCCAGCTCCACCACCGAGATTTCCGCGGTGATAGACAAGATGCAGCAGGGCACGCAGGCGGCCGTCAGCGGCATGCAGCAGGTGGTGGACCGCGTCAATCAGGAGGCGGAGCGGGCGCGCGGCGCCAGCGAGGCCATCCAGCAGATCAAGACCAGTTCCGAGCACGGCGTGATGCTGATAGGCGAGATTTCCGACAGCATCGTCGAGCAGGGCAGCGCCAGCAACATCATCGCGCAGAAGGTGGAGCAGATCGCGCAGATGGCCGAGGCCAATTCCAAAACCTCGTCCGACTCCGCCAGCTCCGCGCGCCAGCTGCGCGAGCAGGCCGGCCATATTCAGCAGACGGTGGCGCAGTACCAGGTCTGAACCATATAACAAGGAAGTTCGGGGAAGTTCGACAGGGCCGCGAGGCCCTGTTTTCATTGGTTTGCGTAAAAACGGATAAGCAAACCATGATTAATTGCTTAGCGGAGCCGGGGTGGCTTGCTAGATTGGCTTGGCGTTTGCAACCTGTTGACCCCCGTAGGATACCGCCATGGCAAAACCGTTCCCCTCGTTCAGCCTGCTTGTCGCCGCCGCCTTGTCGCTGGCGGCCGGCTTCGCCGCCGCGGCCGACGCCGTCACCGTCGGCTACCAGACCGGCATCGACCCCACCAAGATTCCGCAGGCCGACGGCGTCTACGAGAAGGCCACCGGCAGCCGCATCAACTGGCGCAAGTTCGACAGCGGCGCCGACCTGATCGCCGCGCTGGCTTCCGGCGACGTGGCCATCGGCAATATCGGCTCCAGCCCGCTGGCGGCGGCCGCCAGCCGCGGCCTGCCGATAGAGACCTTCCTGGTGGCCGACGAGATCGGCGCCGCCGAGGCGCTGGTGGCGCGAAACGGCAGCGGCATCGCCACGCCGCGGGACCTGGTGGGCAAGAAGGTGGCCGTGCCCTTCGTCTCCACCACCCATTACAGCCTGCTGGCGGCGCTGCGCCATTGGGGCGTGGATCCGGCCCGTGTGAAGATCCTCAATCTGCGGCCCGGCGAGATCGCGGCGGCCTGGCAGCGCGGCGACATCGACGCCGCCTATGTGTGGGACCCGGCGCTGGGCCGGATCAAAGGGGGCGGCAAGGTGCTGACAAGCTCGGCCGAGGTGGCCAAGTGGGGCGCGCCCACCTACGACATCTGGGTGGTGCGCAAGGACTTCGCCGCCGCCCACCCGGAATTCGTCGCCCGCTTCGCCAAGGTGTCGCTGGACGCCATCGCCGGCTATCTGGCCGATCCGCGGGCCTTCGCCGCCAATGCCGGCCATATCGCCAAGATCAGCCGGCTGACCGGCGCCGCCGCGCCGGACGTGGTGGCCGGCCTGAACGGCAACCGCTTCCTGAGCCGCGACGAGCAGACGGCGCTGTTGCAGTCGCCGTTCGTGGCGGCGGTGGGCAGGACCGCCGCCTTTCTGAAGGCGCAGGGCAAGGTGGAGGCGCTGCAGCCGGACTACGGCCCGTACGTGACCAATCGCTTCGTCAAGACGGCGAGGTAGCGATGGCCGCCCTGATTGCCGACCGGGTGTCGGTGCGTTATCCGGGCCAGGCGCGGCCGGCGCTGGCCGAGGTGTCGCTGGAGGTGGGGCCGGGCGAGCTGACGGTGGCGCTGGGGCCGTCCGGTTGCGGCAAGACCACCTTGCTCAATCTGTTCGCCGGTTTCCAGTTTCCCGATTCCGGCAGCGTGCGCTTTGGCGGTGCGCCGGTGGCCGGCCCTGGTGCGGAGCGCGCGGTGGTGTTCCAGCAGCATGCGCTGCTGCCGTGGCTGAGCGCCCGCGACAACGTCGCCTTCGGCCTGCGTTTGCGAGGCGTGGCGCGCGCGGCGCGCCGCGAGGCCGCCGACGAGGCGCTGCGGCGGGTGGACCTGGCCGACGCCGGCGCGCGCTATCCGTGGCAGCTGTCCGGCGGGCAGCGGCAGCGCGTCGGCATCGCCCGGGCGCTGGCGGTCCGTGCCGGCGCGTTGTTGCTGGACGAGCCGTTCGGCGCGCTGGACGCCTTCAGCCGCGAGCAGATGCAGCAGCTGCTGCTGAAGGTGTGGGCCGAGTCGGGCAGCAGCGTCTTCCTGATCACCCACGACATCGAGGAGGCGTTGTTCCTCGCCACCGAGCTGGTGTTGATGTCGCCGGGGCCGGGCCGCGTCGTCAAGACGCTGCGGCCGCCGTTCAGCCGCCGCTGGCGCGCCGGCGAAAGCGCGCGGGCGATCAAGTCCGATCCGGCCTTCATCGCGCTGAGAGAGCAAGTGCTGGCCGAGGTGTTCGCCCAGCGCCAGACGGAGGCCTGGTCATGAGCGGCGTCGAAACCACGGCGGAGCAGGAGCTGCTGTCCGTCTCCAGCCGGGAGGACGGGGCGCCGCGCAAGCTGCCCCGGCCGGGCGCCGGCGCGGCCAGTTTGGCGGCGATGCTGGCCGGCTGGTGGCTGCTGGCGCACAGCGGCTGGGTGCAGCCGCTATTCCTGCCGACGCCGGAAGCGGTGTGGGCCAAGCTGCTGACGGTGGCCGGCCAGGGCTTCATGGACGCCACGCTGTGGCAGCACCTGGCGGCCAGCCTGCAACGCATCGCGCTGGCGCTGGCCGCCGCGGTGGCGGTGGGCGTGCCGCTGGGCGCGTTGATGGGGCGCAGCGCGCTGGCACGAGGCTTGCTTGATCCAATGCTGGAGGCATACCGTCCGGTGCCGCCGCTCGCCTATCTGCCGCTGATCGTGATCTGGTTCGGCATCGGCGAGTTGTCCAAGGTGCTGCTGATCTTCCTGGCCATCCTGGCGCCGGTGGCGATCGCCGCCCGTCACGGCGTGGCCGGCGTCAGTCGCAGCCGGCTGCGCGCGGCCCAAAGCCTGGGCGCCGGCCGCGGACAGTTGTTGTGGCTGGTGGTGTTGCCGGAGGCGCTGCCGCAAATCCTGACCGGCATCCGCATCGGCTTGGGGGCCGGCTGGTCCACGCTGGTGGCGGCGGAGCTGGTGGCCGCCACCCGGGGCCTGGGCTTCATGGTGCAGTCGGCGGCGCAGTTCCTGGCCACCGACGTGGTGGTGCTGGGCATCCTGGTCATCGCCGCGGTGGCCTTCGCGCTGGAGTTGGGCCTGCGCGCGTTGCAGCGCCGGCTGGCGCCTTGGTACGGACAAGAAGACTAAATAATAAGGAGAAGACTCTGATGAGTTTGCAATTGACCCGCCTGAGCCCGGCGCTGGGCGCGGTGGTAGAGGGGATGGACCTGGCGCGGCCGCTGGAGGACGCCGAGCGGCGCGCGCTGAACGAGGCCTTGCTGCGCCACCAGGTGCTGTTTTTCCGCGGCCAGGACATCACGCCGCTGCAGCAGCGCAATTTCGCGGTGCGCTTCGGCGATCTGCACACCCACCCGATTTATCCGCAGCATCCGGACGCGCGCGAGATCGTGGTGCTGGACACCGACGCGGTGGACCTGCGGGACAACGCCATCTGGCACACCGACGTCACCTTCATCGAAACCCCGCCGCTGGGCGCGGTGCTGGCGGCGCGGCAGTTGCCGGAGCTGGGCGGCGACACGCTGTGGGCCAGCGGCATCGCCGCCTACGAGGCGCTGTCGGCCAGCCTGAAGGCCAGGCTGGAAGGCTTGAGCGCGGTCCATGATTTCGCCAAGTCCTTTCCGCTGGCGCGTTACGGCCTGACCGACGACGACCGCCGCCGCTGGGACGAGACGCGGCGCAAGCATCCGCCTGTCAGCCACCCGCTGGTGCGCATCCACCCGGAAAGCGGCCGCCGCGCGCTGTTCGTCAACGAGGGCTTCACCATCGCCATCAACGAACTGCCGGACGGCGAGGGCAACGCGCTGCTGCAGTTCCTGTTTGCTCACCAGTCGCGGCCGGAGTTTTCGGTGCGCTGGCGCTGGCAGGCCGGCGACGTGGCGTTCTGGGACAACCGCTGCACGATACACTACGCGGTGGACGACTACCGGCCGGCGCGGCGGGTGATGCACCGGGCGACGATACTGGGCGACCGGCCGTTCTAGGCTCGCCCGCGCGGCAAGCAAAAAGGCCATCCCCGGGGATGGCCTTTTTCTTCGACGGCGGCGCGGATCAGCCGATCAAGCGCATCTTGAACTGCTTGCCCTTGATCTTGCCCTGGGACAGCTTGGCCAGCGCTTGTTCGGCGATGGCGCGGTCCAGCGCGACGAAGCTGGCGAATTCGAAGATGTTGATCTTGCCGATCTGGCTGCCGACGAAGCCGGCTTCGCCGGTCAGCGCGCCCAGCAGGTCGCCCGGGCGCAGCTTCTCGCGCTTGCCGCCGGCGATCTCCAACGTCACCATCGGCGGCAGCAGCGGGCCGCCCGGCGCCGGAGTCAGTTCTTCCACGTCGGCCCAGGTCAGGTCCGCCTGCTGGTAGTTTTCGATCTGCACCAGGCGCTTGGCCTCGCTGTCGGTGGCCAGCGTCAGCGCCAGGCCGTGCTGCTCGCCGCGGCCGGTGCGGCCGATGCGGTGGATGTGCACCTCCGGATCGTGGGTGACGTCGACATTGATCACCAGATCCAGTTCCTTGATGTCCAGGCCGCGCGCCGCCACGTCGGTGGCCACCAGCACGGTGGCGCTCTTGTTGGCGAAGCGCAGCAGGATCTGGTCGCGCTCGCGCTGTTCCAGATCGCCGTGCAGCGTCAGCGCGTTGAAGCCCTGTTCCTGCAATTCGCGCACCAGTTCCTTGCAGCGCTCGCGGGTGTTGCAGAAGGCCAGCGCCGAGGTGGGGCGCAGGTGGCGCAGGATGCGGGTGACCGTCTCCAGCCTGGTTTCCGGCTTCACCTTGTAGAACCACTGCTCGATGTGGTCGGCGGTGTGCAGCGACTCCACCTTCACTTCGACCGGGTTTTTCAGGAACTGCCCGCTGGCCTTGCGGATGTCTTCCGGATAGGTGGCGGAGAACAGCAGCGTCTGGCGGTTTTTCGGGCAGGCGCGGACGATGCCGACGATCTCCTCGATGAAGCCCATGTCTATCATCCGGTCCGCCTCGTCCAGCACCAGCGTCTTCACGCCGGTCAGGTTCAGCGTCTCGCGGAACAGGTGGTCTTGCAGCCGGCCCGGCGTGCCGACGACGATGTGGGCGCCGTGCTCCAGCGAGCCGATCTGCGGACCCATCGGCGTGCCGCCGGTCAGCGTCACCACCTTGATATTGTCGATGGCGCGCGCCAGGCGGCGGATTTCCTGCGCCACCTGGTCGGCCAGCTCGCGCGTCGGGCACATCACCAGCGCCTGCACGCCGAACCAGCGCGGGTTGAGGCTGGCCAACAGGCCCAGTCCGAACGCAGCCGTCTTGCCGCTGCCGGTCTTGGCCTGGGCGATCAGGTCGCGGCCTTCCAGAATGGCGGGCAGGCTGGCGGCCTGGATGGCGGTCATCTGGTGGTAGCCCAGGCTGTCCAGGTTGGACAGCAGCGGGGCGGGCAGGGGCAGGGTGGAAAAAGCGGCTGGTTTCACAATGACTTGGCGCGGTTGGCTAAAGGCTGGGCAGTGTAACAGCAGTGAGGCTCGCGGCCAAATGCCCGGCGCATTTCGCGTGAAAAAAGCCCGGTGGAGCCGGGCGCTGTGGTCTTCCTCTCTAGTTTTAACAGATGCCGCCGTTTTTGCCGGCCCGCCCGCTCATACCCTGAAGCGAGACACCGAGTCGGTCAGCCGCCTGGCCAGCGCCTCCAGCTCGCCGGCGGCGCCGACGGTCTGCTGGATGTCCTGGTCGTTGGTGCGCGCCATCTCGGCGATGGCGTCTATGTTTTCGTTGACGGTCTGGCTGCTCAGCTTTTGCTGCTCGGTCACCTCGACGATCTGCCTGAGGCCGCTGCGCACCGCCGCCACCGAGCGGTTGGCCGCGTCCAGCACGCCGGCCACGCTGTCGGTGGAATGTCGGCTGGCCTCCAGCGACTGCAGGCCGGCGCTGACCGCCTGGCGCACCGCGTCGGTCTTGCCGTTCAGCGCGCCGGTGACGGCGTCGATCTCGCTGGCGGACTTGGCCGACTTCTCGGCCAGCTTGCGCACCTCGTCGGCCACCACGGCGAAGCCGCGGCCCTGCTCGCCGGCGCGCGCCGCCTCTATCGCGGCGTTCAACGCCAATAGATTGGTCTGCTCGGCGATTTCGCGCACCTGCTTGGTCATGTGGGTGATCACCGCGGTGGAACTGGCCAGCTCGTTTTCCGCCTGCGCCATCAGCTGCACCGCGCTTTCCGCCTGGCCCACCTCGCGCTGCAGCCGGTGCAGGCTCTGTCGTCCCTGTTCCGAGCGCTGCAGGCTTTCCTCGGCGCCGCTGCTGACGTGCTCGGCCTGGCCGGCGATTTCGCCGATATGGGCGGCCAGCTGGTCCACCGCCTCGGCCGCCGCCTGCGACTGGCTGTTCTGCCGGTGCGAGCTGGCGGCCAGTTGCCCGGCGCCGTCGGACAGGCGGCGCGAGGCCTGCGCCACCGCGTCGGCGCTGGCGCCCACCTGGCGCACCAGACCGGCCACCGTGCCCAGCATCCGGTTGAACAAGTGGGCGGTGGTGCCGATCTCGTCGCGGCTGCGTTCCGGCAGCCGGCGCGTCAGGTCGCCTTCGCCGCCGGCCAGCTCGGCCAGGCCCCGCGCCATGTCCTGCAGCGGCCGCGTGACGAAGCGGCGGATGAACAGATAGACCACCGCCAGCATCGGCAGCGAGGCGAACATCGCGAACAGGATGCTGCGGGTGCGGAAGGCCTCGACCGCCGCGTAGGGCTTCTCCAGAGAAATTCTCATGCTGACCGCGCCCAGCGGCGTCTTGTCCGCCACCTGGTGGCAGGCCAGGCAGTTCTTGCCCAGGTATTTGGTGGACGCCAGCGCCGGGTAGACCACGCGCAGATGCTCGCCCAGCTGCGGCGTGGACTCGATCGCGATGCGCGGCTTGCCGTCGCGCAGCGCGGCGCGCTCGGTCTCGTCGGCGGGGCCCGCCTTGTCGCCGGCGTTGCCGGGGCCGAACTGTCTGCTGACCGCGTCGCCGCGTATCACGCGCAGATCGCGTACCGCGGCCAGCTCGCGGATCTGGTCCAGGAACACGTCGCGCTGGCCGACGGTGCCGGTGATCATCATGCCGGTCAGGCCGGCCAGCGTCATTTCGTTCATGCTGTGCGCCAGGTCCTTGGCCTGCTCCACGGCGATGTCGCGGCTGGCCTGGGTCTCCCAGGCTATCAGTCCGCCCCAGGCCAGCACCAGACAGGTCCAGATCGCGCCGGTCAGCCGCAGCCAGATCGGCCAGTCGGAAAATTTTCTCATCATCGCTGCCGGGGCGGCGGCCCCGTCTCCTTTGTTGTCGTGTGTCCGCGCCGCGCGGACGCCGGAGAGGCGCCGCGCCGGCATGCCATGGGGATTCTAGTGGCGCGCGCGGACGCGCCATTGGCGCAGATCAAACAATCGGCGGATTGGCCTTGCCAGCGGCGGGCTATGCTGTGCTTGGGTTCGGCGCCGATTTCTGCAACAATCGCGCCCTTGCCGCCACGGCGATGGCGGAATCGGGACAGGAAATACAAGGAATGGGCATGAATGACGGAATGGGGCGCGGCGTCGCCATCATAGGCGGCGGACCGGCGGGCCTGATGGCGGCCGAGGTCTTGTCGCAGCGCGGCTACGCGGTGGACGTGTACGACGCGATGCCGTCCGTCGGCCGCAAATTCCTGCTGGCAGGCATAGGCGGGCTCAACATCACCCATTCCGAAGCTTATCCGGCCTTCGTCGGCCGCTACGGCGGGCGCGCGGAGCAGATCGACGCGCTGCTGAACGGTTTCGACGCCGACGCGCTGCGCGCCTGGGTGCACGACCTGGGCGTGGAGACCTTCGTCGGCAGCTCCGGCCGGGTCTTCCCGCGCGAGATGAAGGCGGCGCCGTTGCTGCGCGCCTGGCTGGGCCGGCTGCGCGCGGCCGGCGTGCGCATCCACGTGCGCCATCGCTGGCAGGGCTGGAATGCCGACGGCGCCCTGCGTTTCGACACGCCGGACGGCGAGCTGGCGGTGCGCGCCGACGCGACGCTGCTGGCGCTGGGCGGCGGCAGCTGGAAGAAGCTGGGATCGGACGGCCGCTGGCTGCCGTGGCTGGCCGAGCGCGGCGTCGCCACCGCGCCGCTGTCGCCGTCCAATTGCGGCTTCGACGCCGACTGGAGCGACTTCTTCGCCGACAAGTTCGCCGGCGAGCCGCTGAAATCGGTCGGGCTGTCCTTCCTGGGCGGCGACGGTCGCGAATTCAAGCGCGTCGGCGAATGCGTGATCACCAAAAACGGCATCGAGGGCAGTCTGATCTACGCCTGCTCGGCGCTGCTGCGCGACGAGATCGCCCGCGCCGGCGCCGCCACCTGCTATCTGGACCTGATCCCGGCCTGGGACGAGGCCCGGGTGTTGGCCGAAGTGGCGCACCCGCGCGGTTCGCGCTCGCTGTCCAGCCATCTGCAAAGCCGGCTGAACCTGAAGGGCGCGCGCGCCGGCATCCTTCGTGAGTGCCTGGACAAGGAGTCGTTCCAGAATCCGGCGGCGCTGGCCGCCGCGATCAAGCGGCTGCCGCTGACGCTGACCGCGCCGGGGCCCATCGACGAAGCGATCAGCACCGCCGGCGGCGTCGGTTTCGCCGCGCTGGATGCGCGGCAGATGCTCACCGCGCTGCCCGGCGTGTTCTGCGCCGGCGAGATGCTGGACTGGGAGGCGCCGACCGGCGGCTACCTGCTGACCGCCTGTTTCGCCAGCGGCCGCGCGGCGGGGCAGGGCATCGCCGACTGGCTGGCGCGGGGCGAATCCAGATAGTTTCGCCGGAGGACGGCGATCGGAGGTGACGGAAAATCCGGATGGTGTTTCTGGCCCATTCCGGATGCGATTCGCAAGCGGTTTTTCTTGCTTGCCATCGGTGAAACACCGCCAATCCTGTGGAGCGTGCTGCGCCAGCTTCCGCGTTTCCTTTCGCTGGGCCGATGGCGGCGCCTGCTGCTGAATACTTTTTCGGTTTGAATTCGCAGGGGTAGTGGCGGACACCGGCGTCCGAGACCCCCGGCATCAATGGCGATGACTGGCATCATCGATTGGCGACGTCCATTATCCAATGATGCAGAGGCATGGGTGCGACACAGGTCATCATGCCGCCGTTTGGGTTCTCCACGGGAGGGACGATGCAACAGCCTGATTCGACAGCGCCCGCGTCGGCGCGGATAGACGCGAGAATCGCCGAGCTGGGGGACTGGCGCGGCGAGGTGCTGGGCAGGATGCGCCGGCTGATTCGGGAGGCGGACCCGGACATCGTTGAGGAGTGGAAGTGGATGGGCACGCCGGTCTGGTCGCATGGCGGCATTGTCTGCACCGGCGAATCGTACCAGTCGGTGGTGAAGCTGACCTTTCTGAAGGGGGCCTCGCTGGACGATCCGGCCGGGCTGTTCAACGCCAGCCTGGACGGCAACGCCAGGCGCGCGATCGATATCCGCGACGGCGAGGAGGTGGACGCGGAGGCGTTCCAGGCCCTGGTCCGCGCCGCGATCGCGCTGAATCTGTCAGCTGGCAAGGCAAGGCCGAAGCGGGCGAAAACCGGCCAGGCTTGATCAGAGCGCAGGCCCGGTCACGGCTGGGGAGTGCCGACGTCCGAGACAAGGAGGCTGTCTTGTTCGGCAAAGGCTCGGCGGCGGTCCGTCCCGAATGCCCCGCCGGGAGGCGGGATCACGCCGATGGCCATGTGAGTGGCATGGTTTGTAATACTCGTATTAATACCTATAACAGTATCAAACCAGCCCCTGGAGGGCGTATCCCACGATTGGGCATGAGGTGGGCGGGGCATGATATCTGGCATCAAATTTTGCTTGGCCGCGGATGCGGGCCTGATGGCCGCGCTGTCGCGGCGCGCATTGCGCATCAATGGCTTCAAATCGCGCCGGGCGCCGGCGCTTCATGCCTGCCTCGCCGGTATGGCGAGGCGGACCTGTCTCTCGATCTATTTGTCTAAAGTTTCCACACAACGCAAGACGCGTTCCATCAAGGCCCCGGTGTCCATCGCCGGGAAAGGCGATGGCTGCGCGGAATCGATGCGGCGGCCAAGGCGCGTTTCCCCGACTCGCGCCGATGACGCCTTCCCCCCACGTCCGCTTGCCGGCCAGCCTCATCTAACGGCGGCCGGGCCGGCATCCCATTTTTGATCCCGCCGCAAGCCTGGCGGCGGACCGCATCGCAAGGAGACTCCTCGATGAACAACTTTCGCAGCAATCTCGCGATCAACGGCCTGTTGGTCCTGATCGCGCTGACCTTCATCGGCGTGGTGTACACCTTCATGTCGATGCGGCAGGCGGTTGACGCGATGAGCGACGCCAGCGACAACCGCTATCGCTCCTATCTGCTGGCCTCGGAATTGCGCCAGAGCTCGGACGATCTGACCCGGCTGGGGCGCACCTATGTCGTCACCGGCGATCCATCCTACGAGCAGCAGTACAACCGCGTGCTGGACATCCGCAACGGCAAGGCGCCGCGGCCCCAGGAGTACAACCGCATCTACTGGGATTTCGTCGCGGCGGGCCAGGACAAGCCGCGGCCCGATGGCGAGACGGTGCCGCTGCAGAGTCTGATGAAGCAGGCCGGCTTCACCGATGACGAGTTCGCCAAACTGAAGGAGGCGCAGGCCAATTCCGATGGCCTGGTCAATCTGGAGGTGAAGGCGATGAACGCGGTGAAGGGCAAGTTCGCCGACGCCCAGGGCAATTACACCGCCAGCGGACAGCCGGACATGGAGTTGGCCCGCAAACTGGTGCACAGCAAGGAATACCACCAGTACAAGGCCAAGATCATGAAGCCGATCGACGACTTCTTCGTCCTGCTGGACCAGCGCACCAATGCGGCGCTGCAGCAGGCGCGGGACAGGTTGTCCAATGCGCAGCTGATGTTCCTGGTCACCATCATCCTGTTGGTTGGTGAAATCCTGTTCCTGATCCTGCTGGGCCGGCGCCAACTGCATACCCAGCTGGGTGGTTCGGTGAACGAGATCGAGCAGGTGCTGCAGGAAATCGCCTCCGGCAATCTGACGGTGGCGGTGCCGAGCGCGCCGGAACACAGCGCGCTGGGCCAGATCGGCGTGATGAACCAGCGGCTGCGCCGGCTGATCGGCGAGGTCAACAACAACGCGGGCGAGCTGGTCAGCGCGATGGGTTCATTGCATCAGACCACCAACCGCATCAGTTCGGATGCCGAGCAGGTCAACCAGGCGATCAGTTCCAATGCCGCGACCATCGAACAGATCACCGTCAGCGTGACCCATGTCGCCGACACCACCTCCGACGCCAACGCCATCATCTCCCAGGCCAATGACAGCGCCGAGCGCAGCCGCCAGGCGATGCAGCAGGTATCGGCCGAGGTGGGCAAGCTGTCCCAGGCGATGGGAACGCTGGGCGAGACGCTGCACTCCCTTGGCAAGCATTCGGAGGAGATCAGCTCGATTGTCGGCGTGATCAAGGACATCGCCGACCAGACGAATCTGCTGGCGCTGAACGCCGCGATAGAGGCCGCGCGGGCGGGCGAGCAGGGCCGCGGCTTCGCCGTGGTGGCCGACGAGGTGCGCAAGCTGGCCGAGCGCACGGCCCAGGCCACGACCGAGATCACCACGATGACCCAGGGCATGCAGCAGCAGACCGCCGGCACCGTCAACAGCATGCAGCAGGCCCGCAGCACCGTCGATCAAAGCGTCAACCTGGCCCAGAGCACGGCCAGCGAGATCGAAAACATCGGCGGCTTGATGCAGCAGGTGGTGGCGACGTTCACGCAGATCACCCACGCCACGCGGGAGCAGTCCACCGCCGTCGGTAATATCGCTCACACCACCGAGAACATCAACGGCATGACCCGTTCCACGTCGGAAGTGGCCCAGGCCGCCAGCTCGACACTGGACGATCTGAACCAGCACGCCCTCAGGCTCAAGGAAGTGGTGGGACGCTTTCGCGTTTGACCGGGGCCGTCAGCCGCCGGCCTGGCCGCTGCCGTCTTGCTGCGGGACGGCGGTCTCCACTATGTGTCAGACTGCGGGGCGTAAGTGATGGGAATGGCATTGTCGATGCGAATGGTTCGATCTGCTTGGTTGAACGTGGCCAGCCGGGCGCGAAGAAGCCCGTTCATTTGCGGATAGTTATACCTGGACATGACGAACTGCTGATAGGCGGTGTTTCCAAGATAGTCGAACAGTTTCGGCGGCGTATGAGTCCTTACCGTGCCGAGATAGCCGACAACCTGACGTCCTGAATGAGCGCTGAGCTGCGCAGCGAAAGACGCTTCGCCGTCGATTTCATTACCGATATGGCAGCCGATGATCCGGACGCTCGTTATGGTGTCGTAATCCCTGTAATTTGCCAGAAGGGTATGGTGTAGCTGCAAGGCGTCGAGGTTGTAGTCGTTGATGGGCACGCGAGTCTGGCCGGCCGCGTTGGCGTCTGGCCCGGAGTGCGTTAATACGTCCAGATACCATGGTCGGTTCGGGACGCCGTTATAGGCGACGACCGAGTCCCTGAGTTCCCGGCTGCTGAAGCCCAGATAGGCGATATCATGGGAGGTGATGATCGATTGCATCGCCTCCCCATGCTCGCCCAGCGGAACGACCCTGGCCATCGCGACCGCGGCGCCTTGGGTCCCACGTCCGCTGAGTCCCACTGACCGGATCTTCGCCAGCCTTTGGCTCATCCCTGCCAGCGAGCTTATCCCTTTGCTCAGCAACTGATACCCGCTTGTGGCCATGCCGATGCCCAGCGATGGCAAGCCGGTGGCGAGAGATGCCCAAGCCAGTGTCGACGAGAGCTTCGGATCCGTATCTTCAAGCGTGCCGGACAATATCGCCATCACGCCGGAGGCGGTTTCTAGGGCGGCGAGGATGCAGCTTGCCACGCTCAGCGACTGGCTCAGCGTCAATGGTGCCAGCGCCAGTCCGATCGCGCCGGCGACGATGCTGATGATGCCATGGCTGCTTATATGTCCCGACGGATCGGCCCGGTTTATCGGGTCGCCAGCGCAATAGGCATAGGCATTGATGCCGCCGGCGCCGAACGGACTCATCGTGTCCGGACAGTGAAAGCGCTGCAGCGCCGGGCTGTACGCTCTATAGCCATTGCCCAAATGCATGGCGCCGCTCAACGGGTCTAGCCGTTCGCCATTGAAACCCAGCCCGCAGTCATTCATCGCCGTCCCGCCAGTGGGATATACAGGTTTTCAAGGTATCAGGGCGGTATCGGGAGAAAGGCGAGCGGGGGGCATTTTAAGCAAGGTCTGAACAAACCATCAGCCGGCATCGTGCTGGCTGATGGTTCAAAGCCCGGGCTCGCGGGGGATTTTCCCCCGGTTCAGGATGCCAGGCATGCGCCAGCCATCGGCTTGCCTGGGAGCAGCGATGCAAGCGTGTTTGCCGGTAGGGGAGCGCTGACCGCATCGCTTGCCTTGCCCATTGTTGAGACCGCTTTGTCGAATTTCAGGTGGACCGTGATGCAGGCCATCGCCGGTTCTAGTTTTCGTCGGCCTGCTGGCGGGCCGCGGCTTCGCGCAGCTTGTCCTTCTTGCTCTTGCGTTTGCCCTTGATGCCGCCGTTGCCATCCGGGTCCACCAGCGAGGCCGCCGGGATGGTGGCCTCGGTCGGTTCGAAGCCGGCGATGCGCTCGCGCGGCAGTTCCAGCCGCTGGCGTTTCTCTATCAGGCGGAAATGGGCGGCGCAGTCGGCGCTGACGAAGCTGATGGCCTCGCCGCTGGCGCCGGCGCGGCCGGTTCGGCCGATGCGGTGGGTGTAGTCCACCGGCGAGCGCGGCAGGTCGTAGTTCACCACCACCGGCAGCCGGGCGATGTCGATGCCGCGAGCCGCCACGTCGGTGGCCACCAGCACCCGCAAGCGGCCCGATTTCAGATCGGCCAGCACCTGACCGCGCTGGCTTTGGCTGCAATCGCCGTGCAGCGCTGCGGCCGCCACGCCGTTGCGCTGCAACTTGTCCGCCACCCGGTCGGCCGCTTGCCGGCTGGCGACGAAGACCAGCGCTCGGTCCCAGTCGCGGGTTTGCAGCAAGTGGCGCAGCAGCAGGGTGCGCTTGTCGACATCCACTTCGATGGCGCGCTGCAGGATGTCCGGTGCGGTGTCGGCGGTCTGTTCGATGTCTATCCGCGCCGGCTCGCTCAGCAGCGTCTCCGCCAGCGCCCGCACCGCCGGCGGGAAAGTGGCGGAAAACAGCAGGTTCTGCCGCGACGGCGGCAGACGGGCCATCACGCTGCCCAGCTCGTCGGCGAAGCCCAGGTCCAGCAGGCGGTCGGCCTCGTCCAGCACCAGGGTCTTGATCGACGACAGGCGCAGCGCGTTGTGGTCCAGCAGATCGAGCAGGCGTCCCGGCGTGGCCACCACGATGTCCGCGCCGCCGCGCAGCGCCATCATCTGCGGATTGATCGATACGCCGCCGAATACCACGGCCACTTTCAGCTTGCGCGGCAGCGCCTGGGACAGATCGCGCAGGATATCGCCAACCTGGGCCGCCAGCTCGCGGGTGGGCAGCAGGACCAGCGCCCGCGGCTGGCGCAGCATCGCGCGCGGGCTGGCCAGCCATTGCTGCAGCAACGGCAGGCAGAAGGCCGCGGTCTTGCCGGAGCCGGTCTGCGCGGTGGCCAGCACGTCGCCGCCTTGCAGGATGGCGGGGATGGCGGCGTTCTGAATGGCGGTGGGCTGGATATAGCCCTGCTCCAGGGCGGACTGGACCAGGTCGGGCTGAAGGCCCAGCGAAGTAAATGGCATGAATGACGACAACTATTGAATAAAAAGTAGGGGCCTGACGGCCAGAAGCGGCACGAGTATCGGCGGCGGCGGCCGTCCGGTCAAGGAAGACGCGCAACTTGCCAGCGGGAAACGGCGTTTGCGAGTACTATCTGGGCTCTGTCATCCAACAAGTAAAGCCATCCGTAGATGCAAACTGAAGTCAAAGAGAAGCCCCGCTACGCCATTGTGGCCTCGGTGCAGTTGCCGGAAGTCAGCGATGTCGAGTTCGAGGCCTCGCTCACCGAGCTGAGCGAGCTGGCCAAGACCCTGGGTTTCCAGGTGGTGCAGACCTTTGTGCAAAAGCGCAACAGCTTCGACCGCACCGCCTATATGGGCGTGGGCAAGCTGGAAGAAATCAGCATGTTCGTCAAACGCGGCATCCGCGGCGACGAGCTGGAAGACGACCCGCAGCAGATGGACGCCAGCGCCGTGGAAATCGACGCGTTGCTGGTGGACCACGAAATCTCGCCGTCGCAGGCGCGCAATCTGGAGCTGGCCGTCGGCTGCGAGGTGATGGACCGCACCATGGTCATCCTGGAGATCTTCCATCGCAACGCCCGCTCGCGCGCGGCGCGCGCCCAGGTGGAAATCGCCCGTCTCGGCTATATGGCGCCGCGCCTGCGTGAGGCGGCCAAGCTGGCCGGCCCGCAAGGCCGGCAGCGCAGCGGCATGGGCGGCCGCGGCGCCGGCGAATCGCATACCGAGCTGGACCGTCGCAAGGTGCGCGACCGCATCGCCGAGCTGCAGCGCGAAATCGTCGCGATGGAGCTGGAGCGCAAGACGCAGCGCGCGCGCCGCCTGGAGCGGCAGGGCATGGGCCTGGGTGGGGTATCGCTGGTGGGCTACACCAACGCCGGCAAGTCCACGCTGATGCGCGCGCTGACCGGCAGCGAGGTGCTGGTGGCCAACAAATTGTTCGCCACGCTGGACACCACGGTGCGGGTGCTGTACCCGGAAAGCGTGCCGCGCGTGCTGGTCAGCGACACCGTAGGCTTCATCAAGAACCTGCCCCACGGCCTGGTGGCCTCGTTCAAGTCCACGCTGGAAGAGGCGCTGGACGCCTCGTTGCTGCTGCATGCCATCGATGCCAGCGATCCGGGTTTCCTGCGCCAGCTGGAAGTGACCGACGAGGTGCTGAAGGAAATCGGCGCCGACGAGCTGCCGCGCATTCGCGTGTTCAACAAGATCGACCATGTCGGCGACGAAGCCGCGCAGGCCGTCTGGACGGCGGAATTACAACAACGCTACCCGGGCTGCGTGGTGATGAGCGCGCTTCGGCCGGATGATGTGTCCAGCCTGCACGCGGCCATCGTCTCTTTCTTCCAGCAGGATCTGGTGGAGGACGAGCTGCTGCTGCCGTGGTCGGCGCAACAGCTGCGCGGCGAAATCTACAGCCACTGCCAGGTGTTGGAAGAGCATGCCGACGAAGAAGGCAGCCGCTTCCGCGTCCGCGGCGAACCGGAAAAGCTGCGCAGCCTGCGCGAGCAGCTCAATCCCGGCTCGCAGGGCAGGGAGAAGGAGTACTGGGAGGTTTGACGACCCCCGACGCCTGTCGTAGAGCGGCAGCGCGTGTAAAAAGCCTTCCCGATTCGGGAAGGCTTTTTTTATTTTCCGGTAGTGTTTGGTCAAAATCGGGTCCATGGTGTTTTGCCATCCGGGTTATGAAATAATTTGGGACGATTCTTAATTTAATTGCAAAGGCGGATCTGTTGGCTTTATTCATTAAAGGAAATAATGACATAAGCCAATTTTGGAGGCAGTTTGATCATGGAGTCTGGATGAACATGTAAGAGCCAATTTTTACTGTCTCGGTAAAGCGATGGCTCTTGTGCGATCAGGAAATTCAAGGTCTCTCGCGCTTTGAGGAGGTTTGGCAGTAAGCGCAATATTCGGAGCATTATAATTAATTCTAGAGATTGGGTAATTGGTAGTGGTTGTATGTCTGGTCAGTCATTGATGGTTTTGCAACAAATGCCATCAATGTTGAATGATGAATTTTGACCGGTAAGTCATTTTATTAAAGGATGTGAGCATTCACATCTTGCTCGTGGTGTGTTTTATGAAAACCGCCATACCGACTGGGGCCGTAAACAGCCAACAAGACCATGGTCTGTTAGGTTTGGTGCTGTTGGCCCAGTTTCACGGCATCGCCGCGGATCCCGAGCAACTCTCCCACCAGTTTGGCTATTCCGCCGCATCGTTTTCCGAAACCGATCTCCTCCTCGCCGCCAGGCAGCTGGAACTGAAGGCCAGAATCGTCCTCCAGCCGCTGGATCGCCTCGGTCTGATGGCGCTGCCGGCGCTGGCATTGGCATCGAACGGCGAACACTTCATCGTCGCCCGCTGCGATGGCGACAAGGTCTTGATCCACGATCTGAAACAGGGCCGGCCGATGGTGCTGAGCCTGGACGAGTTGGCGGCGCGCTACGACGGCCGGCTGTTGGCGGTGGCTTCGCGCGCGTCGGCGGCCGGGGCGTTGGCCAAGTTCGATTTCACCTGGTTCGTGCCGGCCGTCGTCAAGTACCGCAAGCTGCTGCTGGAGGTGCTGGGCGTGTCCTTCGCGCTGCAGCTGTTCGCGCTGGTGACGCCGCTATTCTTCCAGGTGGTGATGGACAAGGTGCTGGTAAACCGCGCCTTCAACACGCTGGACGTGATCGCCGTCGGCCTGCTGGGCTTGTCGGTGTTCAACGTGATTCTGTCGGCGCTGCGCGGTCACGTGTTCGCCCACACCACCAGCCGCATCGACGTGGAGCTGGGCGCGAGGCTGTTCCGTCACCTGCTGGCGCTGCCGCTGGCCTATTACGAGGCGCGGCGGGTTGGCGACACGGTGGCGCGGGTGCGCGAGCTGGATATTAATCCGGCAGTAATAATCCGTACAGATTGTATACTTCCGGCATGGAAAAAATCGATGTGCGCAAGCTTGAACTGGCCGCCCGTGAGCAGCTGAGGCGTACCGCTATCCGGATGTACAAGCGAGGCCGGTCTCAAGCCAGTATTGCCGAAGAACTCGGGCTGCGCCGCCCCACCATTTCCGCCTGGGTGGTGCGTGAGGCAGCACTAGGTGCGCAGGGATTCAAAGAACAGAAGCGCGGTCGCGCCGAAGGCACCGGCCGTCGGCTGACCGAGGCGCAGGAAGCCCGGATCAAGCAGGACATCGTGGATCGCACGCCAGACCAGATGAAGCTGAGGTTTGCCCTGTGGAGTGCTCAGGCGGTCAAGGCTGTAATCAAGCAGATGTTTCTGATCGATCTGCCGATCCGTACTGTCCGTCTGTACTTGGCCCGCTGGGGCTTTACGCCGCAGCGCCCGCTCAAACGCGCTTATGAGCAGCGACCGGCAGCAGTCGAGAAATGGCTCAAGGAGGAATACCCGGCTATCGTCGCGCGTGCCAAAGCGGAAATGGCTGAAATCAGCTGGGGCGACGAATCGGCGGTGTCGAGTGTTGAGCACTTTCCGCGTGGCTACGCCCCAAAAGGCCAAACCCCAGTTCTGGTGTTATCCCAATCGAAAAGAGCGCGCATCAACTTGATTTCGGCCATTACCAACCAAGGCAAGATGCGCTTCATGCTGTACCGGGAGACCTTGACGGCCCGGGTGCTGATCAAGTTTCTGATGCGGCTGATCCGTGATGCTGGCGGCAAGAAGGTGTTCTTGATCCTCGACAACTTGCGCGTGCATCACAGCAAGCTGGTGCAAGCATGGTTGGAGGAGGAAGAGAACAAGAAGGCGATTGAGTTGTTCTTCCTGCCCAGCTACTCACCGGAACTGAACCCGGATGAATACTTGAACGGCGACCTGAAGGCCAGAATGAGCGCAGGTGAGCCGGTTCGATCAGACGGTCAACTTCAAGGGAAAGTGCTGTCCCATTTACGCTCATTGCAGAAGCAGCCGGCCAGAATCCGGTCGTACTTCCGGCATGAAAAAATCCGCTACGCGGCATGAGCTTTCTGTACGGTATTTGACTGCCGGATTAATAGCATCCGCAATTTCCTCACCGGCCAGGCGCTGACCACGGTGCTGGATCTGCTGTTCTCCTTCGTGTTCCTGGCGGTGATGTTCTATTACAGCGGCTGGCTGACGCTGATCGTGGTGATCTCGCTGCCGTGCTACGCCATCTGGTCGGCGCTGCTGACGCCGCTGCTGCGGCAGCGGCTGGACGAGAAGTTCGCCCGCGGCGCCGACAACCAGTCCTTCCTGGTCGAGGCGGTCGGCGGCATCGGCACCATCAAGGCGATGGCGGTGGAGCCGCAGATGACGCGGCGCTGGGACACCCAGCTGGCCGCCTATGTGGCCGCAGGCTTCCGCGTGACGCGGCTGGCCAATCTCGGCCAGAACGGCGTGCAGCTGATCCAGAAGCTGGTGACGGTGGCCACGCTGTGGCTGGGCGCCAAGCTGGCGATCGGCGGCGAGTTGTCGGTCGGCCAGCTGATCGCCTTCAATATGCTGGCCGGCCAGGTGGCGGCGCCTGTGGTGCGGCTGGCCCAGCTGTGGCAGGACTTCCAGCAAGTGGGCATCTCGGTGGAGCGGCTGGGCGACATCCTCAACACCCGCACCGAGCTGCCGGCCAGCCGCGCGGCGCTGCCGGCCATCCAGGGCAAAATCGAGTTCGACCAAGTGCGGTTCCGCTACCGTCCGGACGGCCCGGAGATCCTGCGCACGCTGAGCCTGGAGATTGGCGCCGGCGAGGTGGTGGGCATCGTTGGCCGCTCCGGTTCCGGCAAGAGCACGCTGAGCAAGCTGGTGCAGCGACTGTACGTGCCGGAAGCGGGACGGGTGCTGGTCGACGGCCACGACCTGGCGCTGGCCGATCCAGCCTGGCTCAGGCTCCAGATCGGCGTGGTGTTGCAGGAAAACCTGCTGTTCAACCGCAGCGTGCGCGAGAACATCGCGCTGTCCGACCCGGGCATGCCGCTGGAGGCGGTGATTCACGCCGCGCGGCAGGCCGGCGCCCACGACTTCATCATGGAGTTGGCCGAGGGCTACGACACCGTGGTTGGCGAGCATGGCGCCAGCCTGTCCGGCGGCCAGCGCCAGCGCCTCGCGATTGCCCGCGCGCTGGTCGGCAACCCGCGCATCCTGATCCTGGACGAGGCCACCAGCGCGCTGGACTACGAATCCGAGCGCGCGGTGATGCGCAATATGCGCGCCATCTGCCAGGGCCGCACCGTGTTGATCATCGCCCACCGGCTGTCCACCGTGCGCGGCGCCCATCGCATCATCGCGATGGACAAGGGCGTCATCGTCGAGGCCGGCAGCCATGCCGAGCTGCTGCAAAAAACGGGCGGCTACTACGCCCACCTCCACAGTCTGCAGCAAGGATAAGCCGCGATGAAACATCGGATCGAGGCATGGAACGCCTGCCTGCAACGCTACCGCCAGGCCTTCGCCGCGCACTGGGCCATCCGCCATCGGCTGGACCCCAAGCCGCGTCGCGAGGACGAGCTGGCCTTCCTGCCGGCCCACCTGGAATTGACCGACAGTCCGGTGTCGCCGCTGCCGCGTTGGAGCATGCGGGTCATCGTCGCGCTGTTCGGCTGCGCGCTGATGTGGGCGCTGATCGGCCAGCTGGACATCGTCGCCGTCGCCGGCGGCAAGACCGTCAGCGGCGGCCGCACCAAGATCATCCAGCCGCTGGAGCCGGGCGTGATCAAGGCCATCCACGTGCGCGACGGCCAGCAGGTCAGGGCCGGCCAGCTGTTGATCGAACTGGACGCCACCGCCGCCGGCGCCGACCAGCGCAAGGCCGGCGACGCGTGGGCCACCGCCCGGTTGGCCGCCGCCCGCTACCAGGCGCTGCTGACCGCGCTGGATGGCGGCAGGCTGCCGCAGCTGGAGACGCTGGAGGGGATCGATGAAGCCAGGCAACTGAGCGAGGAGACGCTGGCCGTCGGCCAGTGGCGCGCCTACCAGGCCAAGCGCGAGGCATTGCAGGCCACGTTGCGGCAGCGCGAGGCCGAACTGTCCACCACCCGCCAGCAGGTGATCAAACTGCAGGGCACGGTGCGGCTGGCGGAGGCGCGCGAGCACGACTACCAGGAATTGCTGGGCAAGAACTTCATCTCCAGGCACGCCTATCTGGACAAGCAACAGGCGCGCATCGAGCAGCAGGGTGATCTGGCCAGCCAGCAAAGCCGCATTCGGGAATTGGCCGCCGCCATCGCCAGCCAGCGCGAAGAGCTGCAAGCGTTGAGCGCCGACTTCCGCCGCGACGCGCTGGACAAGCTGCGCGAAGCGCGCGAACAGGCCACCCAGTCCGGCGAGGACGTGAAGAAGACTGACCGGCGCCAGGCCTTGACCCGGCTCGCCGCGCCGGTGTCCGGCAGCGTGCAGCAACTGGCCATCCACACTGTCGGCGGCGTGGTCACCGAGGCCCAGCCGCTGCTGGCGGTGGTGCCGGCCAACGAGACGTTGGAAGTGGAAGCGCAGATCGAGAACAAGGACATCGGCTTCGTCCGGCCGGGCCAGGTGGTGACGGTCAAGGTGGAAAGCTTCCCTTACACCCGCTACGGCTATCTGGACGGCGTGGTGGAAACGGTCAGCCACGACGCGCAGCAGGACGAGAAGCGCGGTCTGCTGTTCCCGGCGCGGATCCGGCTGAAGCAAAACCACCTGATGATAGACGGCGCCCGGGTCAATCTGAGCGCCGGCATGGCGGTCAGCGCCGAGATCAAGACTGGCCGGCGCCGGGTGATCGACTACTTCCTCAGTCCCTTGCAGGCACATGTCGGCGAAGGCCTGCGGGAGCGCTGAGATGAGAGTGCTGCTGATCCACCAGAACTTCCCCGGCCAGCTGTGCCACATCGCCAATGATCTGAAAGCCCGGCCTGGCGTCGAGCTGCTGGCGGTGGGGCGCGATACCGCGCCGGGCCTGCCGGGGGTAAGGCTGTTGCGCTATCGGCCACATCGCGGCCCGCATCCGACCACGCATCCGTATCTGATCAGCTACGAAGATGCGGTGCTGCACGGCCAGGCGGTACTGAGGGCGTTGCAGCCGCTGGCCGGCCGCGGCTACCGACCCGACGTGATCCTGGCGCATCCAGGCTGGGGAGAAACGCTGTTCCTGAAAGACCTGTTCCCCGGCGCGCGGTTGATTCACTACTGCGAATACTTCTACCACGGCCGCGGCGCCGATGCCGACTTCGACCCGGAATTCCTGCTGAGCCTGGATGGCGCGGCGCGGTTGCGGGCGCGCAACGCGCTGCACCTGCTGAACCTGGAAAACGCCGACGCCGGCATCTGCCCGACCCATTGGCAGCACAGCCTGCATCCGGCGGCCTATCGCGACAAGCTGCATGTCGCGCATGAGGGCATCCGCACCGAACTGTTGGGCCCGGACCCGAAGGCCGCGTTGACGCTGCCGAATGGTCGCACTGTGAGGGCTGGGCAGAAGATCGTCACCTACGTCGCGCGCAATCTGGAGCCTTACCGTGGCTTCCACGTCTTGATGCGGGCGTTGCCCGCGCTGCTGCGGGCCGAGCCGGACTGCCAGGTGGTGATCGTCGGCGGAGATGGCGTCAGCTACGGCAATGCGCCGACGGATGCCGCCAACTGGCGGGAGAAATTGCTGTGCGAGAACCCGATGGACCTGAATCGGGTGCACTTCCTGGGCAAGGTGCCGTACGAGGTCTATCGCAAGGTGCTGCAGGTGTCGGCGGCGCACGTCTACCTGAGCTATCCCTTTGTGTTGTCGTGGAGCTTGCTGGAGGCGCTGGCCAGCGGCTGCCGGATCGTGGCGTCGGACACGGCGCCGGTTCGGGAGGTGATGCGCGATGGGGTAAATGGGCATCTGGTGAGTTTCTTTGATGGGGAGGCTTGGGTGGAGCGGGTCAGGGGCGCGTTGCGGGACGACCGCCTGGCTATGCGAAAGCAGGCAAGGCTGACGGCTGAGCGTTTCAGCGTGCTTGGCGCACAAGCGACGTATCGGAGCTTATTGGGTGTTCCGGAATTGGCGATGGTTGAGTAAGAGGCAGTGTTTGATTTTGTTATCAGAAATATGAGGCAGCGCGGAACGCTTTCCAGATTTGGCCAATGAAGGAGATTGAAGTGAAGAAAGCAATGATTGCAATGCTTTTGATGAGCGCAATGGTTCTTGGCCTCCTTATTTACTTTCGGCAGGGTGTGGTGGCCTGCGAGATGGTTGGCGATGCGAAGCAGGTTCGGAAGGTGGATGGAAGTACGAAGATGAATATTGAAAATATTGTAAAAAAATACATATCGATTGGCGCGAGGCAGGAGCAGGTGGAGCAATATTTGAAGGCGTGCAAGTTTGAGCTATACCCGCAGCCGATTTTGGCTGATAAGAAGCAAGAAATTATGGTGGCTCACATTGTGAGAGGCTCAGTAAATTTTTTGGGATTTCATGATGAGATTCGAATTGTTGTTGAATTTGAGAATGGTGCTGTGAGTGGCGTTGAGGGATGGGTATTTTATCATGCCCTGTGATTTTTTGGAGAGGTATTCGGGGCGCTTGAATATCGGAGCGGCTGTGTGGAGGCTGGTGATGCGACAGTGGTGATGAGTATGAGACGAAAGGAGGTGGGGAGTGAGGAAGGTGCTGACTGCGATGGTTTTGAGTGTTTTTCTTCTCTTTCATGGCTGTGGGGTGGATGACGGAATTATTGGCGATGTCAAGCAGCTGAGAAAGGTGAATAGGCGTGCCTATGTCGACATTTCGGATATAGCAAGAAGGCATATAGTGATTGGTGGAAGAAAAGAAGCTGTTGAAAAATACTTAACGGACCGTAACTTTAAACTATATTATTTGCCGATTTCAGCTAATGAAAAGCAATCTATTGGTGCCGTTTATATTGTTAGGAGTTCGATGAATATTATTGGGTTTCATGATGAGATTCGAGTCACTGTTAATTTTGAGAATGATGTGGTTAGCAGCGTCGATGGAAGATTAATTTACCGTACATCATGATTTTTAGGCGGACTAGCCGGAGGGTGATATGGAAAGGATAGAGGTAAGATATGTTTTGCTAGGTCTTGGCTACTACCACAAGTATATTGTATATACAGATTCGAGTGGCAGGCAGTATGCTGCGCGAGGGGGGCCTCCTGCAGATCATAATGGCAATCACGGTTCTGGTGATTTTTCAGAGGCGCAAAGCAGGTCGTCTGGATCACCTTATGGAAATATAGAAACAGTGGTTGGGATTTATCAAAAGGGTTTCGTTGATTATGATGAGTATGGGATAGATTCAAAGGAAATTGTCAAGGAGGGAAAGGATCTTTCATCTGATTGGCAGAAAATTAAAGATGCGATGCGGGATATCGGCAAGGAGGGCCATCAGTACCGGCCGTTGGATCAGAACTCGAATACGGCCGTAGACGAAGCATTGCGGCGCTCCGGCCTTCCAGAGCCGACAAATGACAATATCGGCGAGGATTGGGCGCCCGGTTCTGGAAACAATTTGCCCGGCGGGGCGGACGACGAGGCCGATGGCATCGTCTCATCCGCATGGAAAAATCTTTCAAAGTTGATACGTGCCAATGAGTTTCCTGATTTCAGCAAGCCGGCTCAGACTATCTCGCCCATCATCATCGATCTCGACGGAGATGGTGTGGAGACGGTTTCCCGTGCAGAGGGCGCTTATTTCGATTTGGATGGCAACCGGTTTGCCGAGAGAACAGGCTGGGTCGGGGCCGGTGATGCCTTGCTGGTGCTGGATCGCAATGGCAATGGCCTGATCGACGATGGCGGCGAGCTGTTTGGAAGCGAAACGCTGCTGGCCAGTGGAGAGAAGGCGGATAACGGCTTCGGCGCGCTGATAGAGCTGGACGGCAACCAGGATGGAAGGCTGGATAGCCGGGACGAGGCCTGGTCCAACTTGAAACTGTGGCAAGACAAGGATGGCGATGGCATCAGCCGCGCGGATGAGTTGAAAACACTATCCGAGTCCGGGCTGGTTTCGATCGATCTGCAGTATGCCGAGCAAGACAAGACCGATGATGCCGGCAATCAGCACAGGCAGGCGAGCCAGACGCAGTGGCAGGATGGCCGTAGCACGGACGCCGTTGACGTATGGTTTGCCGTGAATCGCGCGGATTCCAGAAATATGGACGCCAAAGCCTTGTCGGAGGATTTATTGAGATTGCCGACCGCGCGCGGGTTTGGCGAGCTGCCGGATCTGCGTCAGGCGATGCGGGATGACGAGACGTTGCGCGGCTTGGTTGAGCAATATGTCACGGCGGAAACGCCGGAGGCTGCTAAAGCCGCGCTGTTGCCGCTGATCTATCGATGGGCGGGTGTGGAGGGTATCGACCCAGGCAGCAGGGACCCCGGAAAAGGGTACGGGCATGTGATGGACGCGCGTCAGCTGGTGACCTTGGAGAAGCTGGTCGGAGAAGGATATGTCGGCATCTGGTGCTGGGGAGAGCGTGACGCCAACCCGCATGGCGTGGCGGCCCCGCTGTTGAAGGCCGAGTTTGACAAGTTTGCCGGTTATGTCGAAGCCCAATTGCTGGCGCAGACCGAGTTCAAGTCGGTGATGGACAAGACATCCATCCGATACGATACGGAGCGGAAAAAAATCTGCATGGATTGGTCGGCGGTGAATGCATTCATCGTGGAGCGGGCCGCTCAAGGGGAGTTGAGGCAATTGGATCGCTTCAACGAGATGCTCAATCATCTGGGAAATTACAACCGCTCCTTTCGGGATTCCTATCGGGAAAGTTTGACGGCACTGATGCCCAGTTTGTCCAACGAGGCGAAGGAAGTGCTGCAGTACAAGGTGCTGCTTGGCGATGGCGCTGATGACACGCTTGACGGTGGGGGAGGCGACGACAGGATTCTGGGCGTCGGCGGTAATGATGTTCTCAATGGCGGCGCTGGAAATGATTTCTTGGAGGGAGGGGATGGCGACGATGTGCTCAATGGCGGTTCGGGGGCCGATACTTTGCGCGGCGGCATCGGCAACGACGCGTTGCTGGCGGACTGGTGGGAGGGGGGCAATGTCTTTGAGGGAGGTGCCGGCGAGGACACGATGGTTGGCAGTCATGCCAAGGATGCGTATGTGTTCAATCCTGGCGATGGGCAGGACCTGATTACCGATAATGTGCGGCATTACCGGCACCATGCCGACTGGGATGCAAGCTTCCGTGATGAACTGGTGTTCGGCGCCGGCATCGGGCCGGAAGATGTCAAGGCTGGTCGAGACGGCAACGACATGCTGTTCCAGGTCGGCAGCGGCGGCGACAGTGTGCGTGTGCGGGACTGGTTCGTCGACAAGGCGTTCTGGATCGAGCGACTGATCTTTGCCGACGGCACCGAGTGGCGTGCGCAGAGCGTGACCAATCAGGCGCAGCGCCCTGGCGATGACGACGATGCGTACGCCGTGGTTTACGGCGCGGCCGGCACCGATGTGCATGGCTTGGCCGGCGATGACACGATGACGGGCAATCATTTGGCCGACTCCCTGCATGGCGACGCGGGGGAGGACCTGTTGAATGGCGGGGATGGGGGCGACAGTCTGTTTGGCGGCGTGGGAATGGATACCCTCAACGGCGGTGATGGCGACGACCTGCTGGACGGTGGGGATGACGACGATGTGCTGAATGCAGGTTCTGGCACCAATACCTTGCGAGGCGGCGCCGGGGACGATCAGTTGAACAACAACCGGGGCGGCCATCATAACACCTTCGAAGGCGGCGCCGGCAACGACACGCTCAACGGTAGCGTCGAGAAGGATCGCTACCTGTTCTCTCTGGGCGACGGCCAGGACTTGATCGTCGACAACTGCGGCGATTATCGCCACCATGGCGATGAGGATGAGAACTTCCGCGACGAGCTGGTGTTCGGCACGGGCATTCGTCCGGACGATGTCGAGACCGTTTGTGACGGCAATGACATGGTGTTTCGGGTCGGAGGCGGCGACAGCGTGAGGGTGAGGGACTGGTTCGCCGACAAGGCGTTCTGGATCGAAAGGGTGGCCTTCGCAGATGGGATTGAATGGGATGCGAAAACGCTGACGGAGCGGGTTTCCGCGTGCACCGATGGCGATGATGACTATGCGGCGACACCGGGCGATGTCGCGCGGGATGTGCATGGCTTGGATGGCGACGATACGCTGAGCGGCGGCGGCCTGGCCGACTCGCTGTATGGCGACGCGGGACAGGACGTGTTGAGTGGCGGCGACGGCAACGATAGTCTGTTCGGCGGCGCTGGCAAGGACACGCTCACTGGCGGCAACGGGGATGATCTGCTGGACGGTGGCGATGGCGACGACGTGCTGAACGCCGGTTCCGGCGTCAACACCTTGCGCGGCGGGGCCGGCGATGATGAGTTGAACAATAACTGGGGCGGGCATCACAACAGCTTCGAAGGCGGCACTGGCAACGACACCGTCAACGGCAGCGTCGAGATGGACCGCTACTTGTTCAATTTGGGCGATGGTCAGGACCTGATCGTCGACAACTGCGGCGACTATCGCAACCATGGTGATTGGGACGAGAACTTCCGCGACGAACTGGTGTTCGGCGCTGGCATCGGTCCGGAAGACGTCAAGGCCAGCCGAGACGGCAACGACATGCTGTTCCAGCTTGATAGCGGCGGCGACAGCGTGCGAGTGAGGGACTGGTTTGCCGACAAGGCATTCTGGATCGAACGGCTGATCTTCGCCGATGGCTCGGAGCGGGATGCGCAGCGCCTGACCGATCAGGTGCTGCGTCCGGGCGATGGCGACGATGCCTACGCCGTGGTTTCCGGTGCGGCGGGGCGCGATGTGTATGGCCAGGACGGCAATGACACATTGACGGGAGGACGTCTGGCTGATTCGCTGTACGGCGACGTGGGACTGGACCTGCTGCATGGCGGGGATGGCAATGACAGCCTGTTCGGCGGCGCGGGCAAGGACACGCTTAATGGCGACAACGGCGATGACCTGCTGGATGGCGGCGACGGCGACGACGTGCTGAACGCCGGCTCCGGCGTCAACACCTTGCGCGGCGGAGCCGGCGACGATGAGTTGAACAATAACTGGGGTGGTCACCACAATACCTTCGAAGGCGGCGCTGGCAACGACACCGCCAACGGCAGTGTCGAGAAAGACCGCTACCTGTTCAATCTGGGCGATGGCCAAGACCTGATCGTCGACAACTGCGGCGATTATCGCAGTCATGGCGACTGGGACGAGAATTTCCGCGACGAGCTGGTATTCGGCGCCGGGATCGGTTCGGAAGACGTCAGGGCGGGTCGAGACGGCGACGACATGTTGTTCCAGGTTGGCAACGATGGCGACAGCGTACGGGTGAAAAACTGGTTCGCCGACAAGGCGTTCTGGCTTGAGCGGGTTCGTTTCGCCGATGGCTCGGAGTGGGAGGCTCAGAGCCTGACAGATCAGACGCAGCGTCCTGGCGATGGCGACGATGCCTATGCCGTGGTTCGCGGCGCGGCGGGGCGCGACGTGCATGGTCAGAACGGCAATGACACATTGAACGGCAACGGGCTGGCCGACTCGCTGCACGGCGATGCGGGGCAGGATCTGTTGAATGGCTGGGACGGCGACGACAGCCTGTTCGGCGGCGCGGATGAGGACACGCTGAACGGCGGCAACGGCGATGACTTGCTGGACGGCGGGGATGGCGACGATGTGCTGAACGCAGGCTCCGGCGTCAACACGCTGCGCGGCGGGGCCGGCGACGACGAGTTGAACAACAACTGGGGCGGGCATCACAACACCTTTGAAGGCGGAACCGGCAACGACACCATCAACGGCAGCGTCGAGAAGGACCGCTATCTGTTCGCCCTGGGCGACGGCCAGGACCGGATCGTCGACAACTGCGGCGACTATCGCAACCATGGCGACTGGGACGAGAACTTCCGCGACGAGCTGCTGATGGAGGTTGACGCCGACCGGCTGTTCTTCCGTCAGTCTGATGATCATCTCGAGATCAGCGTCATCGGTACCGAAGACAAGGTGACGGTGGAAAACTGGTTCCTGGACAAGGCTTATCAGATTGAGTGGTTTAAAACTTCCGACGGAAAAACTCTGATGTCCAGCCAAGTGCAGTCGCTGGTCGATGCGATGGCGGGATTTTCTCCGTCAAGTAGCGCGTCGGAAACCATGCCGGCCGAGTTTGACGCCGTGCAGGAGACGATTGTGTCGTCGAGTTGGCAGTAGTCTCGGCTTTGGTGGCTGTTTTCTCTTTGAGATGGCGGATGCCCTGAAGGTTGGCCGCTATTGCGGCCCGCCTGGGTTTCTAATCGATGTTCCTGATGAATGTATGTGGTCAGAGATTTTCTGGAGCCACGGTCCAGTACAGATCGCAGCCAGGGATTCAGTTTTTGTTTGTGGCGTTTGAGCCATCACCTGGTAGTTGGCATGGGAATGGTCTGAAAATTCATTTATTACTGAAATATTGGCAATTAACACATTGATAAGATGTTTGTTTGAGTTGAAAATGCTCAAAATATTCATTCATCAGTATGTTGATACATTTTGCACACCTTTTCTGTATATCGCGCGGCCTGCTTGCTGGCAGGATGCAGCTTTTCCATTTCAGTCTCCGCCGTTCCATTCGACGCGTCTCTGGCTGATCAGGAATTGCTTCGTCAGCAGGAGCGTGACCGGCTTCGGCAAGAGCAACAGCAGGCGGCCCCTGATGTCCGTCTGCCGCGCGATGTGTCTGTCCTTCCTGATTACCCTTCCGATGAGCGGCCTTGCTTTCCGATCCGACAATTGGTTTTGGAAGGTGAGTTGTCCGCCAGATTTCAGTGGGCGCTGGAAGCCGCGCAAAACGCCAAGCAGCGCTGCCTTGGGGCGAAGGGCGTCAATCTGGTCATGCAAAAGGTGCAGAACAGCCTGATCAGCCGGGGTTTTGTCACTTCCAGAGTATTTGTGCGGCCGCAAGATCTCGCATCCGGCACCCTGACCTTGACCATGGTTCCGGGGCGCATTCATTCGATCCGCTTCGCGGATCCGGTGCCTGCGCGCGCGCGCTGGTTCAATGCGATGCCGGCGCGACCTGGGGATGTGTTGAATCTGCGCGATATTGAGCAGGCGCTGGAGAACTTCAAGCGCGTGCCTGCGTTGGATGCCGATATTCAGATCGAGCCCGCGACGGAGGAGGGACAAAGCGATCTGGTGATCGCCTGGAAGGAAAGCAGGCCGGTGCGTTTGGGATTGAGCCTGGACGATGGCGGTTCCAAGGCCACTGGCCGGTATCAGGGAAATGTTTCGGTTTCCCTCGACAATTTACTGACGCTGGACGATCTATTCAGCCTGAGCCTGGGCAAGGATCTGTTCCAGGATCAGCCGCTGGGCTCCCGCAGCCGGGCCGTCAATTACTCCATTCCCTTCGGCTACTGGCAGTTGGGCGGCGCCTATAGCCACTACCGTTATTTTCAGCAGATCGCCGGCGCTAATGAAACCTATATCTATCGCGGTGATAGCGAGAACAGCCAGCTGTTTCTGTCGCGGGTGTTGTATCGCGACAATGCGCATAAGACCACCCTGAGCTTGCGGGGCTATCAGCGCAAATCGCGCAATTTTGTCGACGACACTGAAATCCAGATCCAGCACCGCCAGACGGCGGGTTGGGAGCTGGGTTTAAACCATCGGGCCTATCTTGGCCGCAATACGCTGGATGCCAGCCTCACCTGGCGGCATGGCACCGGCGCGCTCGGCGCATTGCCCGCCCCGGAAGAAGCCTCGGGAGACGGGAGTTCCCGGCCAAGCATTGTGCTGTCGGATATCAACCTGACCGTGCCATTCAAGCTGGGCAGCCAGAACGGCCGCTACAGCGCGCTGGTGCGTGGTCAGTGGAGCAAGGGACCGCTCGCCGCCCAGGATCGATTCGCGATTGGTGGACGCTATACCGTGCGGGGGTTCGACGGGGAGCTGAGCTTGTCGAGCGAGCGCGGTTGGTTGTGGCGCAATGAGTTGGCTTGGGCGCTGGGACACAGCGGCCAGGAAGGGTATCTGGGCCTGGATGCCGGCCGCGTTTACGGTCAAGGCGCAACTTATCTGCGAGGACGGCAACTGGCCGGGTGCGCGCTGGGTTTGCGGGGCGTCCTGATGCAGAACGTTTCCTATGAGCTGTTCACCGGCTGGCCGATTGTGAAACCCGCCGGTTTTGACACCGCCGCCGCCACGGCGGGCTTCAATCTGAATCTCCAGTTTTGATCTTTGAGAATCCGAGACCGACGGGGCGGATTGGCTCCGTCGGTCTCACCCCATTTGAGAGTGGCATATGAACCGTCTTTGTTATCGTCTGATTTTCAACCGAGCACGCGGCCTGATCATGGCTGTGGCCGAGATCGTCAAGCCGATGGGGACGGGGAAATGTAGGGCGGCAGGGGCGGCGGCGGCATCGTCCGGCAGGCTCGGTGTCACGCTGCGTGGCATCGTCTGGGCCAGTTGGTGCGCGCTGGCCGGACCGGTTTCGATGGCCGAGGGCATCGTCGCGGATCCCAATGCGGCGGCGGCCCAGCGTCCAGGCGTGATCAATACCGCCAATGGCTTGCCGCAGGTGAATATCCAGGCGCCTGGCGCCGCCGGCGTCTCGCGCAATCAGTACAGTCAGTTTGACGTCAACCGGGGCGGGGCGATTCTGAACAACAGCGCCACCAGCGTGCAGACCCAGCTGGGCGGCTGGATCCAGGGCAACCCCAACCTCAACGGCGCGGCAGCGCCGGCGCGGGTCATTCTCAATGAGGTCAATAGCGCCAATCCAAGCCAATTGCGCGGCTTTCTGGAGGTGGCCGGCGGGCGGGCCCAGGTCATTGTCGCCAACCCTGCGGGCATTGTCTGCGATGGCTGCGGCACCATCAATGCCGGCCGGATGACCTTGACCACCGGGCGGCCGGAGCTGAACCCGGACGGCAGTCTGGCCGGTTATCGAGTGGAACGCGGCACCATCCGCATCGAAGGTTCCGGCATGCAGGCCGGCAGTACCGAATACGCGGACCTGATGGCGCGCGCGGTGGAGGTGCAGGCCGGTATCTGGGCGCAAAACCTGGCAGTCAGCGCCGGGCGCAACCGCGTCAGCGCGGATCACCAAAGCATCCAGCCGCTTGCCGCGGCGGACGCCGTGGACAAGCCGGGCTTCGCGATAGACGTAGCCCAGCTGGGGGGCATGTACGCCGGCAAGATTCGCTTGCTGGCTACCGAAGCCGGCGTCGGCGTGCGCAGCAGCGGCCAAATGAACGGCCGCGAGCAGCTGGTGTTGGACAGTGCCGGCCGCTTGAGCCTGAGCGGCCGGCAAAACGGCGGAGAGATCCAATACCGTGCAGCCGGGGACATCGACCATGACGGCGCCAGCTACAGCCAGAGCCGGCTCAGTGTGAACGGCGAGGGTGCGTTGAGGCATGGCGGCACCTTGGCGGCCGCCGGGGACATGCAGGTCCAGGCCCAGCGGCTAGAGGCTGGCGGAGATTTTGCCGCCGGCAGCGACATGGATGGCCGTGTAGGCGCATTCGGTACGCTGAGCCTGAAAGCCGATCAGCGCTTGCAGCTGAGTGGCCACGCGTTGGCCGGTTCCGCGCTGACGCTTGGCGCCGCCGCCATCGATGCCGCCGATGCCAAGTTGCGCGCAGGCGATCGCATCGATTTGAGAGCCGACGACGGGGTGCGTCTCAGCCGGGCTGTCTTGAACACCGGTCGTTTGACCGTGCGGGCCGGTGGCGGACTGGACAGCGACGGCGCCACCGTGCAGGCGTCCCAATGGCAGGTCCAGGCCGGCGCGCTCAACAACCGGGGAGGTGTCTGGGAGCAGATCGGCCACGGCAGTGGCGCCTTCCTCATCGGCCGGCGGCTGGATAATCGCGAAGGCCGCATCGAGGCCGACAGCCTGGAATTGACGCTGGGCCAGCTTGATAACGGCGGCGGCAAGTTGCTGGCCTTGGGCCGGGCGGCGCAAGCCTGGACCGTGCAGGACGCGTTTAATAATCAGGGTGGCCAGCTGGGAAGCAATGGCAATCTGAGTCTGCAGGCCGGCAGTCTGGATAATGGCGATGGCGCCGTGCAAAGCGCCGGCATGCTAGCGTTGCAAGTGAAGGATGCCGCCCGCAATCACGGCGGCAAGCTATTGGCGGCGGATGCGTTGAAGCTGGTGGCCGGCAGCGTGGACAACGGCGCTGGCGGACGGATTGACGCGGGTCAAGGACTGGTGCTGACGACAAGCGGTTCGTTGGACAATCGGGCGGGACAGATGACCGGCGCCGGCATCGAGCTGCAAGCCGGGGACATGGACAATGCCAACGGTGTGATAGAGAGTCGGGCCGGCTTGGTTCTCAGCGTCCAAGGCGGGCTGGACAACCGTCATGGCAAATTGCTGAGCGAGCAGGCGCAGGCGGTCAAGGCCGGCAAGCTGGACAACGACGAAGGTGAGATCGGCAGTCGCGCGGCGCTTGAGTTGCAAGCCGGCGCGGCCAGCAATCAGCGCGGTCGCATCGTCAGCCTGGGTGACGGTGACATCCAGTTGGACACGTTGAACAACGCCAACGGCAAATTGCAGAGCGGTGGCGCTTTGTCCTTGCAGGCGCAGGGCAGTGTCGACAATCAGCAAGGCCGCATCAGCGCCCAGCGTGGCATGCGGCTGGATGGCGACACGCTGGATAATCAGCAAGGGACGCTGACGGCGGGAGAGCGCATCACAGTCCGTGCCGGCCAGATGGACAACCGGAACGGCGCCGTGCTCAGCCAGCAGGGGCTGACCCTGAATCTCGACACACTCGATAACCGCGACGGCCAAATTCAGACGGTGGGCCAACTGACGCTCGATGCCGGCGGCCTGCTTGATAACCGGGGCGGCAAGCTGGTGGCGGACCAGGGTCAGCGGCTGCGCGCAGGCGAATTGAACAATCAGCGCGGCCTGGTCAGCAGCGGCCAGGCCTTGAGCATGGACGGCGGCGCCTTGCATAACCAGCAAGGCAGGCTGCTCAGCCGCGGCAACGCGAGCTACCAACTGACGCAGCTGTCCAACCAGGACGGCGAGCTGCAGAGCGGCGGCGCCATCCAGCTGGGCATGACCGGCGCGCTGGACAATGGCCAGGGCAAGATCGTCGCCGACCAAGGCCTGAAGCTGCAGGCGGCCTCGGTCAACAACGCGAGTGGTCTGCTCAGCAGCCGCGACACGTTGGCGTTGACGGCCGGCGAGCTGAACAACCGCCACGGCAGTCTGCTGAGTCTGGGCGATGTCAGCTTGGGCCTGTCCAGCTTCGACAACCAGTATGGCCAGATCCAGACTGCGGGGGCGCTGGACGCGAAGCTGAGCGGCCAGATCGACAACCGCCAGGGCAAGTTGATCGCCGACCGCGACCAGCGTTTGCGCGCCAGCCTGCTGAACAATCAGGGCGGCGCGGTCAGCAGCGGCCAGGCCTTGAGCCTGAGCGCAGGCCAGTTGGGCAACCAGGGCGGCAGGATGGTGGGACAGGGCGGCCTCAGCTTGGATCTGCAGCAAGATTACATCTTCCGCGACGGGGACACGCTGGCCAGCCAGGGCTCGCTGAGCTTGCGCACCACCGGCACGCTGCGCAATGAAGGCCAGTGGACCAATGCCGGCAGCGTCAGCCTGCAAGCGGCCGGCTTCAGCAATGCCGGCGGCGCCAAGCTGGCCGCGCGAGATCGTCTGGAGATCAACAGCGCGGGCCAGGCGGTAAACCAGGGCAGGCTGGATGCGGACCAGTTGACCTTGAATGCGGGCGCGCTGGACAACACCGGCATGATCAGCGGCCGCGACGTCGCCGTGGGCGGCGGCGTCATCGACAATCACGGCGGCCAGGCCGTGCTGGCGGCCACCCACAGCCTGGCGCTGAACGCCGGCTCCCGCCTCAGCAACCGCGATAGCGGCTACATCTACAGCGGCGGCGCGCTGACGTTGAGCAGCGGCGATCTGATCGAAAACATTTCCACCACGATAGAGGCGGAGGGCGATGTTTCAATCCGCGCCGCCAGGCTCAACAACCAGCGAAGCCATGTCGACATCCAGCGCGCGGCGGAATCCAGCGCTTACAGCTGGAACAAGTCCAACTTTTACTGGCGGTCCTGGGGCGCTTACGGCACCGGCGATCTGAGCGCCACCACCCAGAACTTGCCGTTCAACGACGCCGCGGCGGCCAACAGCCGGTACGGCACCGTCCTGCAGGTGGATGCCGCCAACAAGAAGGCCCTGGTGCGTTTCCAGGGCGACAAGCAGCTGTGGGTCAATTACAACGCGATCAAGCAAAACGCCAACGGCAGCTACGACATGAGCTTCTACGAAGGCCGCGCGTGCGAAGGACGCGGCGAGGTTTGCCCTTATCAGCAAGTGGTATATCGGGAGTTTACCAACGCCGGATGGGGGATCGACCAATGGGATCCCAACCGTTACGTCAATCCGCTGGAATTGAACGATATCGAGGACTTGTACAATTTTCGCGAGCGTTCGGCCAATGGCACCCGCACGGTGGACCGGCTGATCTCCGCCGGCGCGGCGGCCACGCTCAGCGCCGGCGGACAGATGCGCATTTCCGTCAGCGGGCAGTTACTCAATGACGCCAGCCGAATCGCCGCCAACGGCAATCTGGCCATCAATGGCCTGGATAACGGCGGCGGCGACGCCCGCGTGGTCAACCGCGCTTACTCCATCAACGAGCGCCGGCAGGAAACCGGGGTGGACCACTATGATCGCCACGTCGGCCATCACTGGTATCGTTCCTATACCTTGGACAAGACCACGGCGCTGGAGACGCTGGATGCCACCATCGCCGGCCATCAAGGCGTCAGCGTCAGCGCGCCCAATATCGAGAACATCACGGTCGCACCGGCCCAGGTCAGCGTGGCCGAGGCGGCTCAGGCCGCCGCGCAAGCGGAGCGGGCCAGCGGGAACAGCGGACAGGCTGTGCTTGAGCCGGTGGTCATCGCGCAGCACGATGCGCAAGCGCATCCGCTCAGGGGCAGCGCCGCCCGGCCGGGCCTGCTGGACCGTTTGCCCAATAACCAGCTGTTCCAGCAGAATCCCAGCCCCCAGGCGCCGTATCTGATCGAAACCGACAGCCGCTTTACCGAGTACGGCAACTTCGTCAGCAGCGATTACATGCTGAAGCAGCTGAATTACGACCCGGCCGGCGTGCACAAGCGGCTGGGCGACGGCTATTACGAGCAAAAGCTGGTGCGCGACCAGATTCTGGCGCTGACAGGCCGCCCCTCGCTGCGCGGTGACGACGCCACCGAGCAGTTCAAGGCGCTGATGAACCAGGGCGTCTCTGTGGCCAAGGACTTCAGCCTCACCACCGGCGTGGCGTTGACGCCGGCGCAGATTGCCGCCCTGCAACAAGACATCGTCTGGATGGTCAGCGAAACCGTCAACACCGCCAGCGGCCCGCAAACCGTGCTGGTGCCCACGGTCTATCTGGCGCACAACACCGTCGGCCTCAGCGGCGACGGCGCGGTCATCGCCGGCAAGGACCTCAATCTTTCCGCCTCCAGCCTGAGCAACAGCGGCAAGCTGCGGGCCGATCAGAGCCTGATCGCCAAAGCCGACGTCATCCATAACACCGGCGGCCTGATCCAGGCCGATACCGTCAAGTTGCTGGCCGACAGCCTGACCCTGGGTACCGATCTGCAGAACGCCGGCCGCCAGGCTGCCGTCAGCGGACGCGACATCAGCCTGAGCGGGCAGGACATTACGTTGAGTGGCGCGAAAGTCAGCGCCAGCGAAACGGCCAGCCTGTCCGCGGCCAATAATCTGACCATCACCACCGCCCGCAGCAGCCGGGATGGCGGCGTGGACTTGATGGCCGGACGAATGGGCAACCGCGACAGCAAGCTGGGTGGCGCGGTCGGCGGCAGCGGCGTCGCGCATTACAGCGGCCACTGGGAGCAGGCGCTGGGCTCCAGCATCCAGTCGGACGGCAAGCTCACCTTGAGCGCGGGCAAGGATCTGGAACTGACAGGCTCCCGCGCCGAGGCGAGCGGGCAACTGCTGGCCAGCGCCGGCGGCAATCTGACGGTGAAGGCGGACAAAACCACAAACAGCGGCAATCTCACCGCCAACAGCTCAAGCTCCAGCGTCAACTCCACCCATCGCGCCGATACCTTGCATGCCGGTCAGTTGAGCGGCGGCGCCGGCGTGGTCGCCATCGCCGGCAAGGACCTGACCGTCCAGGGGGGCGTTATCGACAGCCGGCAAGGGCAGACGCTGTTGTCCGGCGAAAAGGTCGATATCGTGGAAACGATGCGCCACGCAGAGGACGACGACAGAGAGAACGGGAAGCGCAGCAGCCAGCGCATTCAGAGCAGCAGCGATCTGGCGCTGGGCAGCAGGGTAGGCGGAGAGCGGGGCGTGACCATCCAGGCGCGCGACAGCGACCTGACCGTGCGCGGCAGTGCCGTCGAAAGCGACAAGGGCGCGCTGACACTCAGCGCACGCCGCGACATCGACATCGGCGCCGCCAATGAGCGCGAGACCGAGCTGTTGCAAAGCAGCAGCACCCGCAAAGGCGTACTCAGCAGCACGCAAAAGCAGACCCGCGCCGAATCGGACAGCGTCACCGCCAAGGGCAGTAGCCTGTCCGGCGACAGCGTCAGCCTGCAGGCCGGACGCGATCTGAATGTGACGGGCAGCAGCGTGGCCGCCACCGGCGACGTCGATCTGACGGCAGGCCGCGACGTCAATATCGTCGCCGCGGAAAACACCCAGTACAGCCACCGCGACGAGAGCGTCAAGACATCCGGTCTGATGAGCAGCGGCGGCATAGGCTTCAGCATCGGCAGTCAGCGGCAACGCGACCAGGTGGCGGAAACCGGCGTCAGCCATACCGGTAGCACGGTAGGCAGCGTGCTGGGCAACGTCAACATCGACGCCGGGCGCAATACGCTGATCAAGGGTTCGGATCTGGTCGCCGGCGGCGACATCGATGTGCTGGCGCAGAACATCCTCATCGAGGACGTGGCCAATCGTTATCAGCGCGACGAAAAGCATGAAGCCAGCAAGAGCGGCCTCACCGTCGCCCTGTCCGGCGTGGTGGGCGCCGCGGCCAATACCGCGGTGCAGCAGGCGCAGGACGCCGGCAAGGCCTCCACCGGCCGTCTCGCCGCGCTGCAAGGCATCCAGGCCGGCCTCTCCGGCTATCAGGCTTACCAGGCCTACCAGCAGGAAGCGCAGAAGCCAGGCGAAGAGCAAAGCTTCGTCGGCATCAGCCTGTCGGTGGGCAGCCAGAAGAGCGAAGCCCACAGCCAGCGCCAGCAAAGCCAGAGCCAGGGCAGCCAGCTGACCGCCGGCGGCAGCCTCAGCCTGACCGCCACCGGCAGCGGCGCCAAGGACGCCCAGGGTCAGGCGCTGGACGGCGACATCGGCATTACCGGCGGCCGCCTGAAGGCCGGCAAGGACCTGACGCTGGACGCCGCGCGCGACCTGCTGTTGCAGGCCGGCCACAATGAAGACCGCCAGAGCGGCAGCAACAGCAGCGGCGGCTGGAACGCCGGGGTCAGCTTTGGCTTCGGCAGCAGCGGCGTAGGCTTGTCCATCTTCGCCAACGCCAATAGGGGCAAGGGCAAGGAGGAGGGCCAGGGCAGCCGCTGGAACGAAACCGTGCTCAGCGCCGGCGACACGCTGAATCTGCAAAGCGGACGCGACGCGAGCTTGATCGGCGCGCAGGCCAGCGGCAAGACCGTGGTGGCCGACATCGGCCGCAACCTGACGCTGCAAAGCCTGCAGGACCAAGACCACTACCACAGCCAGCAAAGCAGCGTATCCGCCGGCGGCAGCTTCACCTTCGGCAGCATGAGCGGCAGCGCCTCCATCAGCGGCAGCCGCCAGAAGGCGGACAGCGACTTCCAGAGCGTGCAGGAGCAGACCGGCCTCTACGCCGGCCAGGGGGGCTTCGACATCCAGGTGGGCAGCCACACCCAGCTGGACGGCGCGGTAATCGCCAGCACCGCCAAGGCGGACAAGAACCGGCTGGACACCGGCACGCTGGGCTTCAGCAACCAGCACAACCAGGCCGACTACAAGGTGGAAAGCCAGAGCTTCGGCTTCAGCAGCGGCGGCAACATCACCGACTCGGCCAAGGGCACGCTGATGGGTCAGGCCGCCAGCAGCGTGCTGGGCGGCGGCAACAGCAGTGGCCACGCCGAATCCACCACCTACGCCGCGATCAGCGACGGCACGATCCAGATTCGCGATCAGGACAAGCAACAGCAGGACCTGAAGGACCTGAGCCGCGACGCCGAGCACGCCGCCAACGGCCTGAGTCCGATCTTCGACAAGGAGAAGGAACTCAACCGCTTGCAGGAGGCGCAGCTGATCGGCCAGATCGGCGCCCAGGCCACCCAGATCGTCGCCACCCAGATGATGATGGAGGAAAACGAGAAGGTACGGCGCAACCCCGAATACGCCAACAGCGAAAAGTACAAGGAGCAGCAAGACAAGTGGGGCACAGGTAGCGACTTCCAGAAAGCGGCGCAAGCCGCCACCGCGGCGCTGCAAGGCCTGGCCGGCGGCAATGTGCAGGCCGCCCTCAGCGGCGCCGCCGCGCCCTACCTGGCCGGCGTGGTCAAGAACATGACCGACGGCAACAAGGAAGCCAATGTGATGGCGCACGCGCTGCTGGGGGCGACGCTGGCGCAGTTGAAGGGCGAGAGCGCGGCGGCGGGAGCGGTGGGGGCCGGCGCGGCGCCATTGGTGGCCGAGTACTTGCAAAAGACTTTGTACCCTGGCGTGGACAGTTTGAGCGAAGATCAGAAGCAGACCCTCTCCGCGCTGACCACGATGGCGGGCAGCCTGGCCGGTTCGCTGGCGGGCGGTGACAGCGCCGGGGCGTTGACGGGTGCGCAGGCCGCTAAGAATGAGGTGGAGAATAACTACCTTAAACCTGCTCAGATCAAGCAAAAGGCCGATGAACTGGCTCAGGCCAAGACTCCAGAGCAAAAAGCGGCAATTGAGGCCCGCTTTGATAAAATAGATCAACAGCAACGTAGGGAGTTGGTTGCTGAATTGATGGGTAATGAATTGGGTGTCATGACGCCAACTCGGGCAGAGCAGATACGAGATGGTCTCAAACAAATGCTGTCCGACCCAACTTGTACTGGCCAATGTCGTCAAGACGTTCGTGCCAGCATTAATGAGCTTGATGTTCAGCTTAGCAATTACAAAAATCAGCAAAGCTGGAATACATATGAGCAGCCAAAACTAGACTTGGCTGATGGGGTGGTCGCTGCTATTGGGCTTGCAGGGCCCTATGTATTAAAAGGTGTGTTGTCAAATAATAAATTTTTACTCAAAGAGTTGTCATTGCAAGGCATTAAGCATACCCCGAGTGATGTTGTGAAAATAGCTAGAGACTCCAGTGGAAGGATAGTTTTTCTGGAGAAGGGGAACTCGAAGGCAGGGCTGCAACATATTATAGAAGCACATGGAAGTCAGTTTGCTCAAGTTGGTGTTTCAGAGAAGCAAATTCCAAGCGTTGTAATAAAAGCGGTTTCTGAAGGAAAGTTGGTTGGTTATCAAGGGGCCGGCTTGGGAAGGCCGGTTTATGAAACTACAATAAATGGGGTGAAATATAATTTGGCTGTTACAGTTGGTAATAATGGCTACATAGTAGGGGCTAACTTAAGAGGGAAGGTTAAGTGATGCATATAAAGCTTATGGCGGATTATGAATGCTATCCCCTTTGGGATCTTTCGCCAGAAGGGGGGGGGGACATATCTCCGGGTGATTTGCCAATATCCAAAGGTCTTAAAGAAGATATTTGCAAGTGGGCAGCTAGATTTGATGCTACATTAAATAGGGATGATCCTGTTTTGTCTGGGTTTGACAGTAAAGAGGAAGAGGAACGTTTTTCGGTGGATGGAGAGAGGTTAGCTGTGCGTTTACGTTCAGAGCTAGGAGGTGAGTATGAGGTTTTTTATCAGGAAGTAAAATGAAGTTTATAGCGATTTTGGTTAATTTAAATAGGAAATAGGGGACAGACCAGAGCGAAAGACGTCAGGGCTTTGGCTCCAGCGGCGATGGCAACGTCGCTGACTCGCTCAAGTGAAAAGCCTTCCCAAGCGAGGAAGGCTTTGTTCATTTCGCGGCGGCGGCCCACCCCGCCGCGGCTCGCTCGGGATGTTTGCCGCCCAGCGCCTCGATCAGGTGGTCGATGAAGGACGCGATTCGCGACGACACCGCCGTGTTGCGGTAATAGACGGCCTGGACCGGCTGGCGCATGTCCAGGGTGTCGGGCGCGAGGATTTGCACCAGGCGGCCGGATTCGCGATCCTGCTCGGTCATAAAGTCCGACAGGCAGACGATACCGGCGCCGTCCAGCGCCAGCTGTCTCAGCGTTTCGCCGCTGGAGGTGCGCACCGCCGGTTCTATCCGGTAAGCCTCGCCGTCTGTGCCCAGCAGCGGCCAGACGTTCAGCGTCTCGGGCTGGTTGAAGCCCAGAAGCGCGTGTTTGGCCAATGCTTCGACATTTGCCGGCTGGCCGTGGGATGCCAGATAGGCCGGGCTGGCCAGGACGCGCAGCCGGCTGTGGCCGATCAGGCGGCTGTGCAGCGTCGAATCCTTCAGCTGGCCGATGCGGATCGCCACGTCGGTGCGCCGCTCCAGCAGGTCGATGATGCCCTCGTTGCTGTTCAGCTCCAGCTCCACCTGCGGATAGCGTTCGCGATAGCCGCGCACCAGCGGCACGATTACGTGCAGCATGAACGGCGTGGCGGCGTCCACCCGCAGTCGTCCGGACGGCTGTTCGCGCCGCGCCAGCATTTGTTCTTCCGCGCTGTCGACCGAATCGATGATGGCCCGCGCGCTGTGCAGGAAGGTCCGGCCTTCCTCGGTCAGCTCCAGCCGGCGCGTGGTCCGGCGCAGCAGCGTGGTTTTCAGCTTCTCCTCCAGCCGGGCCAGCGAGCGGCTGGTCGCCGATACGGTGAGGTCCAGCTGCTGGGCCGCGGCGGTGATGGAACCGGTGTCCACCACAGTGGCGAAGGCCTGCAGTTCGTCCAGCGTGATTTTCATTATTGAATTTTATTCAAAAGAGTTTCGTTTATAAGCTAGTTTTTTCGCAAAAGTAAAGCGGGCACACTGCGTCCATTCCTCACGGACCCATGGATGCCCATCATGCCACTCGCTTTACTCGCGCTGACGATCAGCGCCTTCGCCATCGGGACGACCGAGTTCGTCATCGTCGGCCTGATTCCGACGATCGCGGCCGATCTCCGGGTGGGCCTGCCTTCGGCCGGCCTGCTGGTCAGCCTCTACGCGCTCAGCGTCGCCGTCGGCGCGCCGCTGCTGACTGCGCTGACCGGCCGCGTGCCGCGCAAGACGCTGCTGGCCGCGCTGATGGCGCTGTTCACTGTCGGCAATCTCGTCGCCTGGCGCTCGCCCGGTTATGAATCGCTGATCGTCGCGCGCGTGCTCACCGGCCTCGCCCACGGCGTATTCTTCTCGGTCGGCACGGTCATCGCCACGACGCTGGTGCCGAAGGACAAGGCCGCCAGCGCGATCGCGACGATGTTCAGCGGGATGACGGTGGCCTTCGTCGCCGGCATTCCGCTCGGCACCTTCATCGGCCAGCATTTCGGCTGGCGCGCCACCTTCCTGGTCGTCGCGCTGTTCGGCCTCGTCGCTTTCGTCGGCGCGCTGGCCTTCGTGCCGCGCCGCCTGGCGCAGGCCGCGCCCGCGCCGCTGGCCCGGCAATTTAGCGTGCTGACGCAACCGCGCCTGCTGCTGGTCTACGCGATGACGGCGGTCGGCTACGGCGGCTCGCTGATCGCCTTCACCTATATGGCGCCGCTGCTGGAGCGCATCGCCGGTTTCACGCCGGCCCAGATCAGCCTGGTGCTGGTCGGCTACGGCGTGTCGGTCGCCTTCGGCAATGTCTGGGGCGGCAGGCTGGCGGACCGCGCCGGCCCGGTCAAGGCGTTGAAGCGGATCTTCCTGTTGCTGGCGCTGGTGCTGCTGGCGCTGACCTTCACCGTCCACATCGCCTGGCTGGCGGCGTTGACGATGCTGGCCTGGGGCGCGGTGGCCTTCGGCAACGTGCCGGGCCTGCAGGTCTATGTCGTCAAGCAGGCGGGGCATTTCGCGCCGGAGGCCGCCGACGTCGCGTCCGGCTTCAATATCGCCGCCTTCAATCTCGGCGTCGCCGGCGGCGCTTCGCTGGGCGGGCTGATCGTCGAGCGCGTCGGCCTGGTCCATACGCCGTGGATCGCCGCGGCGGTGACGCTGGGCGCCTTCGCGCTGACGGCGCTGAGCGGCGCGCTGGACCGGCGCGACGGCCTGCCGGCGCGCACGGCCGGGCCCGTCGAGCTGGCGCATTGAGCGCCTGTCCACGGTCTGTTTCCGGCGGTGGCGCCGCACGGCCGCCATCGACTTCCCATCTTTCCCACGGAGAACCCATATGAGCACCATCCCCGCTTTCGGCCTCGGCACTTTCCGCCTGCAAGGCCAGACCGTCATCGATTCGGTCCGCAACGGCCTCGAACTCGGCTACCGCGCGATAGACACCGCCCAGATCTACGGCAACGAGGCCGAGGTGGGCGAGGCGATCGCCGCGTCCGGCGTGCGCCGCGAAGAGCTGTTCCTGACGACGAAGATCTGGGTCGACAACCATGCGCCCGAAAAGCTGGCGCCCAGTCTGGAGGAAAGTCTGGCCAAGCTGCGCACCGACTATGTCGACCTGACGCTTATCCACTGGCCGGCCCCCGGCAAGGGCGTGTCCGTCGAGGCCTTGATGACGGCGCTGGCCAGCGCCAGGGAGCAGGGCCTGACGCGCCGGATCGGCATCTCCAATTTCAATATCGAGCTGACCCGGCAGGCGATCGCCGCGGTGGGCCGGGACGCGATCGCGACCAACCAGATCGAGTTGAGCCCTTATCTGCAGAACCGCAAGCTGGTCGACTTCCTGCGGGGCGAAGGCATACACGTCACCTCCTACATGACGCTGGCTTACGGCAAGGTGCTGGACGATCCGGCGATAGCCGAGATCGCGCGACGGCATCGGGCGACGCCGGCCCAGGTGGCGCTGGCATGGGCGTTGCGGCTGGGCTATTCGGTAATCCCGTCGTCGACCAAGCGGGAGAATCTGGCCGGCAACCTGCTGGCGCAGAGCCTGCGCCTGAGCGGCGAGGACATGGCCCAGATCGCCGCGCTGGAGCGCGACGGCCGCGAAGTGAACCCTGCCGGCCTGGCGCCGCAATGGGATTGAGCGCGCCGCGCCTCGATTTGAATGGACCCGTCCGCGGCCGGCAGGCCGCGGCGAAGACAGGACAAGCACGATGATGAAAGACCCTCTGTTCCAAGTACTGCGGCTCGGCGCGCTGACGCTGCCCAACCGCATCGTGATGCCGCCGATGACGCGTTCGCGCGCCAGCCAGCCCGGCGACGAGGCCAACGAGCTGATGGCGGCGTATTACGCGCAACGCGCCGGCGCCGGCCTGATCGTCGGCGAAGGCACTTATATCTCGCCGCTGGCCAAGGGCTATGCGTGGACGCCGGGCATCCACACGCCGGTGCAGGTGGCCGGGTGGCGCAAGACGACCGACGCCGTGCACGCGGCCGGCGGCCGCATCTTCGCCCAGCTCTGGCATGTCGGCCGGCTCAGCCACAGCAGCCTGCTGGGCGGCGAGCAACCGGTGTCGTCGTCGGCCATTCGGGCCGTCGGCGTCAATGTGTTCATCGCCGGCGAGGATGGCAGCACGCCGGGATTCGTCGAGGCTTCGGCGCCGCGCGCGCTGAGCGTCGCCGAGATCGGCGAGGTGGTGGAGCAATACCGCGCCGCCGCCCGCAACGCGATGGCCGCCGGCTTCGACGGCGTCGAATTGCACGGCGCCAACGGCTATCTGGTGAACCAGTTCATCGATTCGAACGCCAATGCCCGCACCGACGAGTACGGCGGTTCGCTGGAGAAGCGGCTGCGCTTCCTCGGCGAAGTCGCACAGGCCTTGATAGACGGTTGCGGCGACGCGTCGCGCGTCGGCATCCGCCTGGCGCCGCTGACCACGCTGAACGGCTGCGTCGACGACGATCCGGAAACCACCTACCTGGCGGCGGCCAGGCTGCTGGGCGAGCTCGGCGTCGGCTATCTGCACATCGCCGAGGCCGATTGGGACGATGCGCCGCTGATGCCGATGGCCTTCAAGCAGCGGCTGCGCGAGGTCTTCCCCGGCGTGCTGATCTACGCCGGCAAGTACACGGTGGAGCGGGCGCGCGACGCGATCGCCGCCGGCTGGGCCGATCTGATCGCCTTCGGCCGGCCCTTCGTCGCCAATCCGGACCTGCCGGAACGCTTGCGCACCGGAGCGCCGTTGGCGCAGCACGACCGCGCCACCTTGTTTGGCGGCGGCGCGCGCGGGCTGACCGACTATCCGGCCTTGGCCGACGCTTCGGCCTGAACGGGAAAGAGCCATCGTCGGATGGCTCTTTTTTTGCGGCTCCCGGCGCGCCGGCCGGGGCGACGGCCCGTCAGCCGAAGATCAGCCGGCCGGCCATCAGCACGAACACGCCGCCGAGCAGGCCTTTCTGCAGCCCCGCCATCTGGCGGCGGCCCTTCAGGCGGCGGGCGATGCCGCAGGCGGCGAAGGCATAGGCGGTGTCGAAGCACAGCCCGACGGCGACCAGGATGACCGCGAGCAGCGCGAACTGCGGCAGCACCGCGCCGTGTGCCGGCGACACGAATTGCGGCAGGAAGAGGGCGCAGAACATCAGCGCCTTCGGATTGAGCAGATTGGTCAGGAAGCCGCGCGCGACCGCCGCGCGGCCGGACTCGCTCACCTCGGGCGCGTTTTCCGGCGCAGGCTTGGCGCGCACCACCTTCCATGCCAGCCACAGCAGATAGCCGGCGCCTATCCAGCGCACCGCGTCGAACAGCACCGGGTGCGTGGCCATCAGGGCGGCGAGGCCCAGGCCGGACATCATCACGTGCAGGAACCGGGAAGCGGCGATGCCCAGCGCGGTCAACAGGCCGGTGCCGACGCCGCGGCTGGCCGAGGTGGCCATCACCAGCGCCATGTCGGGACCGGGCAGGATATAGACGGCGACCAGGGCGGCGAGATATAGCGACAGCACGGACAAGGACAGCATGGCGGACTCCTGCGCGGGATGAGCGATGCGGCTAGTGTGCGCCCGGCCAGGTGAAATTGCTTTGCTTTCTCTTGCGTTGCTGCGCTAGATTTGGAAAGACTATTTCCATTTGCGCGCGGGTAATAAATGAATCTTCCAAAATCAGCTATCGATGATGTAGATCTTGCCTTGATGGCCCTGCTGCAGAAGGATGGCAGGCTGTCCAATGCGAAGCTGGCCGAGCAGGTTGCGTTGAGCGAGACGCCGTGCTGGCGCCGGCTGAAGCGGCTGGAGGCCGATGGCTATATCGAGGGCTACCAGGCGGTGTTGAGCCGCAAGAAGCTGGGCTACGGGGTGCTCGCCTTCGTGCAGATTGGTTTCGGCAGCCATATCGGCGAGGCGCCGCTGCGCTTCGAGGAGATGGTGCGGGCGATTCCCGAGGTGCTGTCCTGCCACAATCTGACCGGCGAGTGCGACTACCTGCTGCAGGTGGTCGCCGAGGACCTGGAGTCGTTCGGCGTCTTCGTCCGCGACGTGTTGCGCGAGTTGCCCGGGGTGTCGTCCATCCGTTCCAGCCTGTCGCTGCGCGAAGTGAAGATGTCGGGCCGGCTGCCGGTGGGCGAGCGTTGAGCGAGGTTCCGGCCGCCGCGAGCGCCGGCCTTGATGGCGGGTTTGGAACAGTCTGGCAGGGCTTTCGCCATGCCCGATGATGCGGTGACAAGGCGGAGGGCGCGCCTTATTTCGATTCCGCTCGCCTATTGTCATTGGCTTCAGGTGGCGGAGAGGAAAATAACAAGCCGAACAGTTTCGCGGCCGCGTTGGCGGGCTTCCCTGTCTGAATCTTGCCGGGGCCGGCGTTGCGAATCGGCATCGACGGGTTGGATTGTTGCTCCGAATACGATGCCATGACTTTTTTTACATAGTTTTGTGTTTCCGGGTAAGGCGGGATTTTTCTGCCATGTTTTCGCACCGCGCCTTCGCCCGCGTTATACCCGGCGATGGCAAGCTCCAGGTCATTTTCGAAGTGGTTCAGCAGCCATTTCAAATAACTGGCGCCGGCGCGCAAATTATTCTCCGGGTCCATCAAGTCGGTATATCCAAAGCGCTTTCCGGTTTCCGGCATCACTTGCATCAGGCCCCGGGCGCCCTTCGACGAGACGGCTTGCGGCCGATAGCCGGATTCAACCTTGATGATCGCATGCAGAAGCTTGGGATCCAGGTCGAACTCATTGGATATCCTGTGGGCCAGCGGAAAATGCGCAGTCGCGCTGTCTTGAGGCATGGCCTTTGCCGTCGGGCCGGAGGCCGCCGGCGCGGCGTCGGGGGGCGGCGCCGATTCGGGATTGCGGGTCCAGACCAGGGGCGCGGATGGGGAGGAGGGCGCTTCGGCAGCTGGGGATGCCCAGGCATGCGGCGCAAGACAGGCCAGCAGGCAGCATGATCCGGCGCGGAGGATATGCTTTGTATCAATCATCTTCGTCATCGTCATAGTTCAGATTCATGGCCATGCGCAGGATCTGCGCCACGGGCTCGAACAGCTCGGCGGAGATATAGCCGCCGATCTTGGTTTTGGCGGCCAGCGCGCGCGCGACTCCGATGTTTTCCACCACCGGGATGCCGGCTTTCTCGGCGAGCTTGACGATATGCAGGGCCATGGCGTCGTGGCCGATCGCGGTCACTTGCGGCAGCGGCGTTTCGCCGGGTTCATATCGCAGACAAACCGCGATATGGGTGGGATTGCGGACCACCGCGGTGGATTTGGCCACATTGCCGGCCAGGCTGCCGCTTTGAATCTCGCGATGCGCTTCCTTGCGCTTTTGCTTGATTTCGGGGTTGCCTTCCGAGTTTTTGAATTCCTGCTTGATGTCTTCAAGCGACATCATCAGTTGCTTGGTCGTGTTGTAACGCTGGAAGGCGAAGTCGGCGATGCCGAAGATGATGTAGAAGCCGATCAGCGAAGCCCACATCCAGAACAGCAACTGGGTGCTGACGCGCATGCCGGTCGCGACGTCGCTCAGCGGCAGGAATTGAATGGACGGGCTGTATTGCCGCAGCAGGTAGAAGAAGATCAGCGACAATATCGTCACTTTGAACACGGATTTCATGAACTCGAACAGGCTGCGCATCGAGAACATCTGCTTGAGGTTGGCGACCGGGTTCAGCTTCTCCAGCGACGGCTTCAGCGCTTCCGTCGCCAGCAAGGGGCCGATCTGCGCGATGACCGCCGCAATGGTCATGACAATGACCAGCACGGCGATGCCGCCGAGAAAACGGATGGCCAGTTCGAGGAAGGCGCCGGTCAATTGATTGATGCCGAAGACGAGGTTCTGGTTGACGACGCTGATGGCGACTTCGACCATCGACTGCAGCGCTTGCAGCAGATGAGGGCCTTCGAAGCAGAAATACGCCAGCAATACGGCCAATTGCACCCCGCTGGTAATCTCGACGCTCTTGGCCACCTGCCCCTTGTTGCGGGCGTCGCGTATTTTCTTGGGGGTGGGTTTTTCGGTTTTCTCGCTCATCGCAACTGCCTCAGCAAGTCGTCGGCCAGTCGGGTGAAGTGCGCGCTGTAATCCAGCAGGCCATTGAAGGCGAAGCTCAGGCTGACGATCAGCATCAGCAGCGCGAACGCGCTCTTGATCGGCATGGACAGGAAAAACACGTTCAATTGCTGGGCCGAACGGTTCACCAGACCCAGCGCCATGTCCACCAGCAGGATGACCACGATGGCGGGCATGGAAAAACGCAGGCATAGCTCGTACATCAGCTGCCATTGCCGATAGAAAAACGACAGGGCCTCGGGCGAGTAGCGGATGGCGGCGCCGGGCGGCAGGGTGACGTAGGACTGGTAAATCGCCTCAAGCAATTCATTGAAGCCGCCGCTGATCAGAAACAGCACGCCGAATATCTGGGTGAACAGCAGGCCGAACAGCGAAGACTGCTGGCCCAGCAAGGGGTTCAGCACGCTGGCCATCGACGAGCCGCGCATGGTGTCTATCAGGAATCCGGCCATGTCCAGCACCCAGAACGGGATGGCCGCGCAGAAGCCTATCATCAGTCCGATGCACAACTCGCCGGCGGCAAGCAGGATGTAGCCCCAGGCGCCGGCGGCGGGCAGCGGCCACTGCGGGTAAACCGGCAGCAGCGGCAAGGCGATCATCAGCACCAGGGCGTTGCGGATCAGCGCGCCGCCCAGATTGGCGGTGCTGAACAGCGGCATCAGCAGAAAGACGCCCAGCGGGCGCAGCATGCACAGGCCGAGCACCGGCAGCCATTGCGTCCAGTAAGCCACGTCAGTCCCGCATTTGCGTGATTTGCTCGAACGCGAGTCCGGCGTAGTTGAGCAGCACATCGCCCATCCAGTGATAGGTCATGGCCAGCGTGACCGACACGGCGAGCAGCTTGACCAGGAACTGGATGGTCTGATCCTGTACCTGGGTCAGCGCCTGCACCAGGCTGACCAGCACGCCGACGAAGGAGGCGACGACGACGACCGGCAGGGACAGCAGCAGCACCAGCCACATCATCTGCGTGGCGAGTTGGGCGATCATGGCTTCGCTCATCTTGATCTCCCCGCTCAGGAAAAGGAAAGAACCAGCTGACCCAGCAGCTTTTCCCAGCCGTTCATCAGCACGAACACCAATAGCTTCAACGGCATGGAAATGGTCATCGGCGACACCATCATCATGCCCATGGCCAGCAGCACATTGGACACCACCAGGTCTATCGCGACGAAGGGCAGGAACAGCAGCAGGCCGATCTTGAACGCCTCGATCAGCTGGCTGACGGTGAAGGCCGGCATCAGCACCAGCAGGGAGTTGTCCGGAATCCGCTTCTGGTATTTCTCCGGCCAGATCTGATGGCCGATGTCGGCGAAGAAATGCACCTGCTCCGGCGTGGTATTGCGCTCCAGGAACGCGCGGTATGGCGTGAATACCCCGGACTCGACCTGCTGGATGAAGGCCGGGGATTCGATCTTGATCGGACGGGCGATCAGGTTGTCCTGAATTTCCAGGCCGATAGGCGCCATGATGAACAGGGTCAGGATCAAGGCCAGCCCGTACAGGGCGATATTGGGCGGAATCTGCTGGATGCCCAGCGCGTTGCGCAACAGCGCGAACACTACGGCCAGCTTGAGAAACGAGGTGCCCAGCACGACGAGGAGCGGCAGGATGGACAGCGCGAACAGCAGGACGATCAACTGCAGGGGTTGGTCTAGCAAGGACATGGGGAAAACCGGCTTAACATTGATTATCCGCATTATTCATTTGTGACGGCCGGTCTCCCATCGGGTGGAGACCTGAACCGTCTCAGCACAGCTGCTCGATCCGCACCGCCAGGCGCGAATCGATGTCTAGCAGTGTGCCGCGAGCGATGGGATAGCCGCCGGCTTTCAAGGTGACCAGGCCATCGCTGCTGACCGCGCTGGAGAGCAAGACTCCGGGCTGGAGATTGCCCAGCTGGTGCAGGGGGACTTCCATTCTGGCGACCTCCACCGTGACGGCGATCATGGTGTCGCCCAAGGCTTCTTCTTCGATCGGGTTGCGAGGGGGCGTGATATCCAGCCAGTCTTCAAAATCGTTCATCAGGGTCTCCACGGTGAAAGCGCCGGTTTCGCCATCCTGGATCAGGCTGGCGATCGGTTGTTTGTCGAATAATCCAAATTGCCCATCGGCGATGCGGAAGCTGTGGCGCAGCAAGAGCGCATCGCCGACGGCCAGTTTGCGAATGGCGGCCGCCTCTGCCATGCTCCAGCCCGCGATCAGGGAGATGCCCGTCATGATCGTTGCCGCTTCGTCCTCCTCCATCGGGTACGCGTGATCGGCAAGGCTGTCCAGCCAGGCGTCGGGCGCCTCCAGCGCCAACAGGTCAAGTTGTCGTTGGCCGCTCTGGATTCTCAGGCGCCAGCCCAGGCCGGCATCGGCCTGGCCAGGCGCCAGGTGCGCGGCCTGCGGCCAATGCAGGCCTAGCTCGGCCGGGCAGGAGCCCGCATCGGCCAGCGTCCAGGCGGCCAGCAGTTCACGCAAATCCGCCGGGGCCATCTCCCAGGACGGAAGCGCCAGCATCGGCTCCACCCATTGCAGCCACTGGGCCTCATCCAGCCATAGCCTGACCGCTTGGTCCTCCCAGCGGGCGGACAGGATCAATCCGGCGCCGGCCGCGCGGCGATTGAACGACAGCAGCAAGCTGCCGTCTGTCGAGTCCAGCCGCCGGCCAGGGCCGACCTTGCTCAACAACAGGCCGGTTTCCTTACTTAGCTGGGGAATTGGCATCGATCACCTCTATCAGGACGGGACGATCGAACTGCTGGCTCAGCATCGACTCCAGCTCGGAAGCGCTGCCGAAGGCGTGTCGGCATGCCTGCAATTCGTGCGAGCGCAGCTTGATCAGCAGCTCGACGCCATGGCACTCGGCTTCCAGCTCCAGACCGGCCAGCGGACCATTGGTCAGCCGCAGCCGCAAACTGTCCCATTGATTTGTCGAAGGTCGCAATGGCCGTGTCTGGCAGGATGCCGGCTGGCTCGCCATCGGGCGCGCGCCCTTGGCGGCGTGCGCGAAGCTTGTCCAGGCATCGGCCGTTGGGCGTTGATGCCTGGGGTCGGGCTGGGCTTGCGAGGCGGCGAATAGCGCGGCGAAACGCGTCTCTTCATGTTCGTCGGATGGGTCGTGGCGCGCGTCGCCATCCGCTTGATCGGTGTAGCGTCGCAGATGCGGGGGGAGAATGTTCATGTCGATTCCATCAATAGCTTGAGTTTTTCTTGATCCAGCAAAGCCTGGCGCAGCCGTTGCCGCTGCTCCGCCTTGCTCCTTTGCAGGTCGGCGCGCTGCCTGTCCGTCGTCGCCACTTGCTCGAGCAGGCATTGATCCAGGTGGTAGTAGTCGGCCAGCTGAGATTTGAACGATTGCCACTCGACCTGATCGAGGACTTGCTCGGCGGCGCCGCAGTTGCGCCATTGGCGCCAGAGCTGCTGCCGTTCTTGCAGCAGTTGCTGCTTATGGCGATGCAGATCGGCTTCGTGTTGTTCAAGCTTGGCGATGGCGGCCCGGATGCCGCGTTCTCGCCTTTGCTTGAGGGACAGCAGGGTGCTCAAGGTCAGTCGACTGTCTGCCATAGCTGTTCCAGTGTTTCTTCGTAGTCGTTCTTTTCGGTGACGGATTGGCAGAGAAACTGCCGGATCGCGTCTTTGCGCTCCAGCGCCTCGTCGGCTTCCGCATCCTGGCCCGGCTGATATTCGCCAACCCGGACCAATAGCTCGATCTCCTTGTACGCCGCCATCAGGCGGCGCAATTTTCCGGCTTGCCGGCGATGTTCGTCGCTGGTGATCTGCCCCATGATCCGGCTGACGCTGGCGCCGATGTCGATGGCCGGGTAGTGGTTGGCCTCGGCCAGCTTGCGCGACAACACGATGTGGCCGTCCAGGATGGAGCGGACCTCGTCGGCCACCGGTTCGTTCAGATTGTCGCCTTCGACCAGGACGGTGTAGATGCCGGTGATGCTGCCTGTTTCGGCCGGCCCGGCCCTCTCCAGCAGGCGGGGCAGGCGAGCGAAGAAGCTTGGCGGGTAACCGCCGGCGGCGGCGGGCTCCCCGGCGGCCAGGCCGATCTCGCGCGAGGCGCGGGCGAAGCGGGTCAAGGAGTCCATCATCAGCAATACATTTTGGCCCTGATCGCGGAAATGCTCGGCGATGGCGGTGGCGGTATAGGCGGCCTTCAGCCTTTCCAGCGCCGGACGGTCCGATGTCGACACCACCACCACCGAGCGGGCGCGCGCCTCGTCAGACAAGGTGTGTTCGAGGAACTCGCGCACCTCGCGTCCGCGCTCGCCGATCAGCGCCAGCACGATGACGTCGGCCAGGCTGCCGTCGCAAATCATGCCCAGCAGCGTGCTCTTGCCGCCGCCCGCCGCGGCGAAGATGCCGACGCGCTGCCCCATGCCGCAGGTCAGCAAGCCGTCGATGGCCCTGACGCCCAGCGGCAGCGGCGTGTCTATCAATTGCCGGGTCAGCGGATTGGGCGCGGGGCCGTCCAGGCTGCGCAGCGCGCTGTCGGCGGGAAATTCGTCGCCATCCAGCGGCCGGCCGAGTCCGTCGACCACCCGTCCCAGCAGGAAGTCGCCCAGACGCAGCTGGTGTGGGCTGCCGGAGGGCCTGACCCGGCTGCCGATGGTGACGCCCAGCGGTTCCTTGAGCGGGGACAGCAGCGCGTGGTCTCCGGTGACGGCGACCACCTCGGCTTCGATGCCGGAAGGCTCCAGCCGGCATAACTCCGCCAGGCTGGCGCCGGGCAGCGAGGCTTTCAGCAGGGTGGGGCCGATTTCCGTGACCCGGCCGAACAGCTCCATGCCGGGGCGTTGTCCTGGCGGGGCCGGAGCCAGCGCCAGCCGTTGCCGCAGCGTGTCTTCGATGAGACGGATGTCTGGAAGCCGCATCCTAATACTCCCCGATCAGGTCGATATTGCCGACCACCCGCAATTCCGCCTCTTCGCCGATTTCCTGAAATGACAGCACATGCAGGCCGAAGAATTCCCGTTCGATCACCTTGCGCAGGAAGCGCCGCACGTCGATCGCCGTGATCAGCACCTGATTGCGTTTTTCCACGTCGCCGACGGCCTCGCGAATGCAGTTCATGATGGCCTTGTTATGTTCCGGATCCAGCGCCGAGTACGAGCCGGCCGAAGTCTGTCGTATCGCTTCGCGCACCATGCCCTCGATGGTGTCGCCTATCATCCAGCCGCTGATCCAGGGTTGGCCTGCGCGGTAACGGGTGACGATGTGCCGGCGCAGGCCCATGCGGACATACTCCAACAGCATGACCGGGTCTTTTTCCCTGGGCGCCCACTCGATCAAAGCCTCGAACACGCTGCGCAGATCGCGGATGGACACGCCTTCCGCCACCAGGCGCTGCAACACGTCGGCGATGCGGCCGATGGGCAGTTGGCGTTGCACTTCCTTGATCAGTTCGGCGTATTTGGACTCCATCGCATCCATCAGGAAGCGGGTTTCCTGCACGCCGACGAATTCGGCGGCGTAGCGGTCGACGACGACCGACAGGCAGTGGACGATGCGGTCTTCATCCTGATGCAGCTGGATGCCGATGGCGGACAAGGCTTCTTTTTGCGCTGGGCTTTGCCATTGCAGGGTCAGATTGCCGAAGGGCAGCTTGTCGACTTGCTCGGATTGCGGCAAGGCGGGGGAGCCGATATCGGCCAGAAGCCATTTCTCCGGAAGCGAGACCGTCAACACGGGCTCCTGGTACAGCATGATTCGCAGGGTACCGGCGGCCAGCGTAGCGTCCTTTTGCAGCTGGATTTCCGGCAAGGGGATGCCCAGTTGCTCGAATTTGCCGTGGCGGAAGGCATCCAGCAACGTCGGCAGACGGCCGGAGCGGATGAGATCGGACGACAGGCGCATCATCAGCGGCGTGGCGCCGGGCGACATATTGGCCGCGTCGCTGCCGGCGTCGCCTCCCGATTCCGATGCGATCGAGCCTGCCATGTCTCCTCCGGGGGCGCGCTTGCGCTTCTTCACCCACCATGCGGCGGCGCTTGTCATCGCCGCGAGAATGATGAAGTAGATGGCCGGAAAGCCGGGAATCAGCGCGAAAACCAGCAACACCGACGCGGCCAGCATCAGGGCCTGCGGTTGTTTGCCGATCTGGTCCGTCAAGTCGCTGGCCAGGTTCAGCCGTTGCTCGCCCGGCACCCGGGTGACGATGGTGCCGGCGGTGATGGAGATCAGCAACGCCGGAATCTGGCCGATCAGGCCGTCGCCGATCGACAGGATGGCGTAGGTGGACAGGGCCGCGCTGGCGCTCATGCCGTGCATCATCACGCCGATGGCGGTGCCGCCCAGGATGTTCACCAGGATGATGATGATGCCGGCAATGGCATCGCCCTTGACGAATTTCATCGCGCCGTCCATCGCGCCGTACAACTGGCTTTCCTTCTGCACCAGGCCGCGCAGGCGGCGCGCCTCGCCGGCGTCGATGACCCCGGCGCGCATGTCGCCGTCTATGCTCATCTGCTTGCCGGGCATGGCGTCCAGCGAGAAGCGGGCGCTGACTTCCGCCACCCGTTCCGACCCCTTGGTGATGACGATGAATTGCACCACGGTGATGATCACGAACACGATCAGGCCCACCCCGAGGTTGCCGCCCACCGCGAAACTGCCGAAGGTGTAGACGATCTCCCCGGCATCGGCTTGCAGCAGGATCAGCCGGGTGGTGCTGATGGTTAGCGCCAGACGGTACAGCGTGGTGATCAGCAATACCGAGGGAAAGGCGGAAAATTCCAGCGGCTCCCGGATGTACAGCGACATCATCAGCAGGATGACGGCGATCATCAGATTGAGCGCGATCATGAAGTCCACCAGGCCGGTAGGCAGCGGAATGATCATCATGAACACGGCCACCAGCAACATGACCGCCAGGACGATGTCCTGCCGTCCGGCCGCCATCAGCAGGAAGGATTTGATCCGGTTCATCAGGCTTCTCCCGCCGTGGCTTCGAGCAGGCGCCGCATGGTTTGCACGCAGGCGAGCCAATGGTTGGTCTCACTGCCGGACGCGGGGGCGCAGCTCAATACCAGTTGTTCGCGCAGAATATAGGCCCGCAATGGCGTGCCCTGCGTTCTGGCAGGCTGGCAGGAGGCCAGCAAGCGTTTCAAGGCTTCGCCCTGATGCACGGGTTCGACGAGCCGGCCCAGCGACAGCAGGACCCGGCCGTCCAAGTATTCGATATATAGCCGGAATGGCGGCATGGAAAATTCCATCCGGGGTTCGACTCGAGGCGCGGGCAGTTCGGATAGTTGCAGAAACTGCTCCAGCCGCCGTGCGATTTGTAATTCCATCCGGTTTCTCTGAGGTGGTGGGTGAGAGGTCTGGCCGGGATGTCCAGCCACGGGCGCCTGGCGGCGGAGGCGCCAGCCTCGGGCTATGATCTAAAAATGCCCGGCTCGGCACTATCAGGTGAACACCTGAAGGAATCAGCGTGCCGAGTGACTTAACTTCACTAAGAGGGGGCTATTGCCCCCCTGCACCGGTTTTAGGGTTATTGGGATTATGAAGAAATTATGGGAAACCGCTCTGACTTGGCGTTTGGTCATCACGCTTGGCTGCGCCATCATCATTTTTTGGCTGTCTTCCGAGTGCATTGTTTTTTATTCGCGTTATACCAGCACGCAAAGCATTATCCGCAATGAGCTTTCATTGGAACTCAGCGCCTCTGTGAATGAGGAAAGCAGCCATTATCAACAGGCTGAGCGGCGTATTCATACGCTATCTAATTTATGGAGCTCGATGAGGGAGGGCGCGGACCTTGATGTCATGGTGGGACGGGTTGTATTTGTGCCCTTTCCCGGGGCGAAGCCTGATCCGCGGCAGCTGAAAAAAGCGATGCAGATGGTGGAGATATTCGGCGACGCCAATGAGAGCAGCAATGAAGCGACCTTCATCATGTTGCCGAAGCAAGGATTTGTTTTCTTCAATCCCAACTCTTTATCCGATGCTTATTTGAAAAGCCGGATGCGCATACTCAGTCAGCTGGTCGATACGCCTGGTGTACATGGTTTTCATTGGGGGCGGCCTTTTTGGGACATTAACAAGAAGTTATATGTTTCCGTCGCTGAGATACAGCCTGATACCGGCGTGATGATAGGCAAGAATGTTGAAGTCTGGCGGATGCCGATGCCCAATCATGAACTGAGCGACGACATCACTTTCGCGATGTTGGCTCATGATGGAGAGTGGTTGCCGGTGGCGACGACGGACAAGGCGATTCCTTTCGAAGAATTTCCCGCCACCCGCTTTCCCCCCTGCAATGACGACGCCTCGGTCCGGATCGATGATTTCTACTATGTATGCAAGCCCTTGAGGGGGCCGCCATGGAGCGTGATCGCCAGGTATCCGCAACGCGCGGTGGCAAGCAAATCGCTGGACTTGCTGCTGGGCACCCTGCCGTCAACCGCCGTGATGTTGTCGATGCTGCTGGTCATCATGTTTCTGGTGCTCAAGCTGCAGGTGGGCAGTCCCTTACAACGCATCATCGGGGTCATAGACCATTTCAAGTTGCTGGATCTGGATTACCGGCTGCCGGACAACCGCGAGGATGAGCTGGGCCGCATCGCCAAGGCCTACAACAAGCTGCTGGCCACGATCCGTTCCCATTATCGGACGCTGGAGGCCCGCGTGCACAAGCGCACGCAAGAGCTGGACGAAGCCAGGAAGATCGCGGAGCTGATGAGCCGGCGCAAGAGCGAGCATATCGCCAGCATCAGCCATGAAATACGCACGCCGTTGAACGGCGTGGTGGGCGCATTGAGCTTGTTGCAGCGCGGCACGATGACGTCGCAGCAAAGAGAGTTGGTCGATACCGCTCGTTTTTCAACAGATTATCTATTGGTCATCATCAATGACTTGCTGGATTTTTCGCATATCGAGGCAGGCCAGCTGGAGCTGACATATGAATCCGCATCCGTTTTGCAAATACTGGACCAGGTCATGTTGACCATCCATTTGCGAGCCCAGGAAAAGGGCTTGGCATTGAGTGCCCTGGTAACGGATGAAGTCCCGGCGGAAATATCGCTGGACCGCATGCGGGTGCAGCAGATTCTGATCAATTTGCTGGGAAACGCGGTCAAGTTCACCGAGCGTGGACATATTCGATTGTCGGCCGCGCGACGCGGCGGCATGTTGGCGATTGAGATAGAGGATACCGGTCCCGGCATAGCGGAAGACAAGCAGCTGGATATTTTCCGCCCGTTCATCCAGATCCGTACCCACGATGGCGGCAATGGCCTGGGGCTGACCATCGCCTCCCGGCTATCCAATTTGATGGGCGGGGAAATCCTGTTGCGGAGCGAAGTCGGGAAGGGGTCCCGTTTTACCTTGATGCTGCCGTTGAACAATCCGCTTGCCAAGCTGGAGAAATTCTCGGGCCCCATCATCGCGCCGGCGGTCTTGCATCCGCAGTTGCGCATCTGGGGAATGGATCCGCAAGAAGGGGAGCATTCGCGCCTGGAATCTCCGGCCTTGGCGTATTTGCCGGAACGCTTGTGGCGAAGCCTGAGGGCCATCACCCGCAATGAGGAACTGATTGAAGATGCCGCCGCGCCGCTTTCCCTGTGTCCTTGGTCGCTGAAGGTATTGCTGGTTGACGATGTCAGCATCAATCGCGATATCGTCAGCCGGATGTTGCTGGAGTTGGGCCATCAGGTGGAGACGGCGGCTTCCGGGCGGGAGGCGTTGGAGTATGGGGGGCAGGCCGTCTACGATCTGGTGTTGATGGATGTGCGGATGCCGGAGATGGATGGATATGAGACGACGCGGCGCTGGCGCGATTCGGATGCCGATGTGCTGGATGTCGAGGTCCCCATTATCGCGTTGACCGCCAATGCCATGTCCGGCGAGGGGGAGAGGGTGAAGGCGGCGGGAATGAATGGCTATTTGGCCAAGCCGCTGAGTTTGGATCAACTGATGAGGGCGATTGAGCTGGCGGTGTCCTTGCAACTGGCCCGTGGCGCCGAGTTGATGCCGAATGCGCAGTTGCAAAAGCCGATGCTCGATCTGGACGACGACGATCTTCAAGACAAGCTGAGCGTCACCTTGCGGTCGTTTGGCGAATCGATCGACAAGGCATGGACGGCAAGACAGACCCAGGAGCTATTGAGCGCGCTGCATGCATTGAAGGGATGCGTGGGTTTGGCTGGTGTGCAAGAGGTCTATCAGTGCTGCGAGCAGTTGGAAACGCGTGTCTTGCAGGGGATTTGGCCCAGTCGGCAGGATATGGCCAGCTTGCAGGCATTGCTGAAGTCCGAAGGGTATCGCTCAATGGGGCGATAACGTCCACAAGATGCGGCCAAATCAGTGTATGCCCAGACGAATGGCCCAGTTGGTCAACTCCACCGCGTTATGGGCGTCCAGCTTGCGCATCAGGTTCAGCCTGTGGGTTTCCACCGTCTTGATGGTGATTTTCAGGTTCTCCGCGATGTCCCGGTTGCGCATTCCCTCCGCGATCAGCTTCAGCACCTGATTTTCCCGCGTGGTCAGCCGGGTGGGTCCTTCCACGTTGCGGGTCTCTGTGACCTGCTCCAGATTGAGGGCGGGGTCGACGAAGGTGCGTCCATGGGTGGCGACCTGCAATGCCGCCAGCAAGGTTTGCTGCGGACTTTTCTTCAGCACGTAGGCGAGCGCCCCCGCTTCCAGCGCCGCTCGCGCCCTGTGCTCGGCGCTGTCCGCGGTGATCACGATGATGACCAGTTCCGGCCAGCGCTGCGTCAACTGGCGAATGACGTCGATGCCATCCATCCCCGGCAAGCCCAGATCCAATAACACCATATCCGGGCTCAATTGCTGACAGGCCGCGTAGGCTTGCAGGCCATCGCCTATTTCGCCGACCACATGATAGGCCGATGTGGCCGACAACAAGGTTTTGATGCCATTGCTCAGCAGCGAATGGTCTTCAATCAACAGCACCCGCCGTGAAGCGGCTTGGGAGTCTTGCCCAGCTGAAAACATCAATGTCTACCTGTATGACATGCTTGATTTATAGGAATTTTCTTATTTTTAGAGTATTGGCCTTTTATCGCGGCAGTCAAGCGGGCATGGGGCCCGTCACCAAAAGCGCAGTGACGCGAAATGGCGTGGCCGGCGTCCTTTTCGCCATATCCGGACAGGATTCAGGTCATCACCTGATAAATCTTCGCCAGCCTTTTTTGCACAATGTCAGCCTCCCTGAATGTGATCGAGGCTTGATGAAACTTCCCGACTCTTTGACCGCTTTGGAATGGGTGCTGGTGCGCCAGTCCCGCAGCGATCGCTGGCTGCTGGATCTGGCGGGAGCTTCCGCCTGGGCATGGTCCTATCCGCAAGGCATATCCCTGGCTGTCGAAATCGAATTGGCGGCGTTGGACGATGTCTGGCTGCAGCGCGTCTGCCTGTGGCTGGCGTCGATACGCGCCAATCTGGATGACAGCCTGCTGTCCGAGCGAGGCAAGCTTTACCTGGTCCGACGTCATGAGCACGTCCTCGGTACGGTCGAGTGGGAGGCGTCACTGAATCAGCAACTGGCCGTGGCCGCCTGGCTGACCAAGCATGCAGCCGAAGCGTCGTCAACCGCTTACGCGGCAGGGAGGCGGGCATGAGGGTCTCGAAATGGCTTGGCGCCGGTTTGGCCGTAACGGTTTGCACGCAGGCGTTGGCGGCCATCCCATGGCAGGGTGGCGCGCCGTTTTTTCTGTCCACCCGCGGCAGCAAGCTGGCGGACGTGTTGCGCGATCTGGGCGCCAATTACAGCGTGCCGGTGGTGGTGAGCAAGCAGGTGGACGAACCCTTTATCGGCGCGATTCGCAGCATGCCGCCGGAAAAGGCGCTGGACCAGCTGGCGCGCCTGCACAAGCTGGCATGGTATTACGACGGACAGGCCATCCATGTTTACAAGGCGCAGGAGGTCGGCAGCCAGCTGATCACCCCGGCCTATCTGCAGGTGCACACCCTGATCAGTCAGTTGCAGGGCAGCGGCATCCTGGATAGGCGTTATTGCCGGGTGCGAGCGGTGCCGGCCTCCAATGCGATGGAGGTGCATGGCGTGCCGGTCTGCCTCAGTCGGGTGGAGCAGCTGGCCAAGCGCATCGACGAGCAGAAGCTCAACCACGAACAGAACCAGGAAGTCATCCAGCTGTTTCCGCTGAAGTACGCCACCGCCGCCGACGGCAGTTACAGCTACCGGGGACAACAGGTGGCGGTGCCCGGCGTGGTGACCGCGCTGAAGGACATGGCCCAGGGCCGCACGCTGCCGCTGAAGGAAAACCAGGGCCAGCAACCGCCCACCGACCGCAGCCTGCCGATGTTTTCGGCGGACCCGCGTCAGAACGCGGTCATCGTGCGCGACCGCAAGATCAATATGCCGCTCTATGCCAGTCTGATCGAGCAGTTCGACCGCAAGCCGACGCTGATCGAGGTGTCGGTGATGATCATCGATGTCAATTCGGAAGATTTGAGCGCGCTGGGCATCGACTGGTCCGCGTCGGCCAGCATCGGCGGCAATGGCATCAGCTTCAACAGCGCCGGCCAGCAAAGCTCAGACAATTTCTCCACCGTGATTTCCAACACCGGCGGTTTCATGGTCCGGCTCAACGCGCTGCAGCAGAACGCCAAGGCGCAGATATTGTCCCGCCCATCGGTGGTGACGCTGGACAACACCCAGGCGGTGCTGGACCGCAACATCACGTTTTACACCAAGTTGCTGGCGGAAAAGGTGGCCAAGCTTGAGGCCATCTCCACCGGCTCTTTGCTGCGGGTCACGCCGCGATTGGTAGACGAGGGCGGCCAGCGCAATGTGATGCTGACCCTGGTGATCCAGGATGGACGGCAGGCCGGCTCGGTCAGCGAGCATGAGCCGTTGCCGCAGACGCTGAACTCGGAAGTGTCCACCCAGACCTTGTTGAAGGCCGGTCAGAGCCTGCTGTTGGGCGGCTTTGTCCAGGACGAGCATAGCGAGGGCGAGCGCAAGATTCCGCTGCTGGGCGACATCCCGCTGATCGGCAAACTGTTCCGCTCCACCCAGAAAAATAGCCGCAGCACCGTTCGCCTGTTCCTGCTCAAGGCCGAACCGGCGGCCCAGCCCTGAGGCGGAGACGATATGGAATGCTTGTTCAGATTGAAATGGCTCAACGGCCCGCTGGCGGGCCGGGAACTGGAACTGCCGGCGGGAGAGGTCCGTCTGGGCGGCGATGATCCGGATATCGCGCTGGCGCTGGAGCAGGGCGCCGCGACCGTGCTGAGCGTGACGGAGGAAGGCGTGACGATGGCGCCACCGGTCCCGGTCTGGGTCGATGGCCTGCCATGGGACGCCAGCCAGCCGTTGCCTATCGGCCGGGCGATAGACCTGGCCGGGCAAGGGCTGGCGCTGTCCGAGGCCGAGGGCGCGCTGGCGATGTTGCAACTGCCGCCGCGAAGGTCGGAGGAGGTCGTTGCGGCCCAGCCGCCTGATGCGCGTCCATGGCGGCTGGCAGGCGGCATCGTGCTGATCTGCGTCGCCCTGGCGGCAACTTTGTTGCTGTGGCCCAAGCCGGTCGATCCGCCGCCGTTCAATGCGCAGGCCTGGTTGGCGCGGGAGATGGCGGATTCGAGCCTGGCCGGCTTGAAGGCCGAACTCGACGAGCGTGGCGTGGTCCGGCTGAGCGGCTTGTGCGCCTCATCGCAAGCCATAGAGCGGCTGCGCGGACGGTTGCGCGAGCAAGGCCTGACTTTCCGAGACGAGAGCCTGGGCGCCGATACCCTGCGCCGGCAAGTGCGCCAAGTGTTGGAACTGAACGGTTACCGAGAAGTGGAAGTCAGCGCCGGCCCCGCGCCAGATCAAGTCGTCATCCATGGCGCCATCCAGGCCAACGCCGCCTGGTTGCGCGCCAGCGCGCAGTTGCGCGCGATGCCGGCGCTGAATGGCTGGCGCGTGGTCAACGACCGCGCCGAGCTGTTCGGCCGGCTGGTGGACACATTGCACCGCCAGCGTTTGCTGGAAGGATTGAGCATCGCCGTATCCGGCCATGAATTACTGATCAGCGGTCAGCTGGCGCCGGAACGCACCCGCGCGGTCGCGGCGGCTGCGGCGGCCTTCAATGCCGATGGCCCGCGGCTGAAAGCTCGTTTCCAGAACATCCCGGCCGCGGCGCCGGCGGCGAACATCCTGCCGGCCGCCATCGTCAGTGTCGGCGGCAACGCGAATTCCATCTACCTGGAACTGGCCAACGGCATGCGCCTGCAACAAGGCGGCACTCTGCCCAGCGGCTACCGGATTTACGCCTTGAGCCACACCGCGCTGACCCTGATGCAGGAACAGCGGCTGGTCTCCATTCCGCTTCATCTCTAGCTTATCGATAAGGAAAAACCGATGGCCCGTATCACCCACCTGGAAGACGCGCTGCGACGCGACGCGCATGGCGCGGTGCGCGATGCGCTGCTCGCCCGGCTGGAGGCCGGCGAGGTCCAATTGCAACGGCAACTGCGTCAGCCTAACAGCCAGCAACGGCAACAGGAGCTCGCCCTGCTGCAAGCCGCCTGCGCGCAGGCTGGCCGAGTCATCGCCATCCTGTGGCGCAGATATCACCCCTAACGATGCCTGCCGAAACGACGGCGACTACCCGCTTACCCAGAATTGGATGCCTCATGACTCCGCTTTCCCTCCCCATCACGAAACTGCCGGGCAATGCGCCGCTTGGGACCATCATTCCTGCCGAGGATATGGCCGGCTATGTCAAAGCGAGCGAGATTGTTGCGCAAGCGGAAGTGCAGGCGAGGCAGATACTCGAGGCTGCAGAGAGAGAGATAGAGCAGTTGTACGGAATGTATGAACAAATAAGCGAAGCCGCATGGCAAACGGGAATGGACAGAATCGAAGAAGAGGCTCCTGGGTTGCGGCAATTTGCCGTGGCGGAGGCTGTTGAATGGTTGATTGCCGAGCAGGAGTTGGAAAATAAAATCATTGAACGCTTGGAAGGGCAGTTGAGTGGAGTTTTAGTCCAGGTGTTCGAAGAATGGTATGGGAAACAAAGTGAACCGCAACTGCTTGCTAATATTTTGCGAGAGCGCATTAAGAAATTATCAGGCGATGAAGAGTGGATGCTGTATGTTTCTTCCGAGCAATATGATGAGCTTAGGCAGGCATTGATTTCATACCCCAGATTGCGAATTGAGCCTGATGCAAGCCTTGGATCAGGAAAAGTGTTGCTGCAGACACCATTGGCAATTTTATCTCTAAATTTAGATGAGCAATTCGATTGGGTTATGAGTCGTTTGTTATCTCACAGTCGTGAGGCATGGCGAAGACAGTTATCTGATAGCAATGATCCGCAGCAAGGCGTGCTCCCTCTTGTTCCTGAGGATTTTATAGAGGCACGTGGTGGGGATTTCATGAGCGCAGGTGTTGTTTTGGAAACTGTTGTTATTTCTGCGGCTGAGGCAATTCATGAGTAAAAGACGCCAAATTATAATATTACTCTTGCACAGTGTTTTTAAAAATGATCGCATAGATGTGTAAGGCGTAGCATTTTTCAAGAAGATTATTTGTTAGCCTTTCGCTAGAGTTCACGATGGTGGTGTGAGTTCGTCAGGGTAGGCTATCGGCAGAGAGTGATATTTGCCTAAGAAGCCCTGGAGAGTGAATTGAGGGGGTGAAAACTTACACCATCTTGACGAACACTATCCAAACCGAAATTTAGAGGTCATCAGTATGATCATTTCTTCCAAGCTGGCATCGCGCGTGCCTCAATATATTTCGAGCCACAGTCAGACTGAAACCCCCAAAACCTCTCTGGCTTACTATCCAGAACTCAAGCGTGAAACTGACAAGTTGCAAGAAGGCCTGTGGGATCAAGGCAGCGCAGCACTAATAAAGATGGTGGCAGGGAAACTGCATTCTGAACAGCAATCGCTATCCCGGCATTATGATAACAACGATGACATGCTGGAGGCGCTGGAGATCTATGACTGGCGGAGCAAAGGGCAAGATGCGCCTGCATATTTGCAGGAATTTGCCCAAAGGGTGATTCAGGAGGTGGAGCAGAATCCAGAGGCTTACCTTTCTGCTTTTTCTTGCTCCGAGAAAAAGGTGGAGATGTCTCCTGCTCCTCAAAATGGGCTGACCGCTGCAAGCATGTTGTCAGACATGGCTTGGAAGGTATTGGAAAAGGTTGTTGAAAAGCTTTTTATAGAGGCGATTCCCATACCGAATCTCCCTGAGCTCAAGGAGAGTTACGATGAGCTGTGCCACACTTACCAAGGAAATTACACTCCGCAACGAAAACTGGAAGAGCTTGGCGAGGCATTGGACCGGCTCGGCAAGCGGTTGGAGGGCAGCAAAGGTGTGGGAGCTGGGGCGCGCCGGCAGTTGAAAGCTTATCTGGATGCAGTGAGTCCTTGGTTGAAAAGCGTAAGTACGCAGTGGGCGTCATTGGAGCATAGCCTGTCGACAGTGAAGGATCAGCCCTCCGTGCTGGGCAAGGCGCTTGAGCTGATGACGACGGTGGAGCATCTATTGGCTGATCGACAGTTAACGCGAGTGTTGGATAAAGATTGGTTGGATGGGATGGCTCGGGGGTTGGGCTCAATGAGACATACCCTAGGTCAGGTATTGGTTTGGCAATCATTACCTTCAACATCTGGTTTGGATGCTTATCTTGGCATTTTGGCAGACAACCCGCTGCTGAAGGAATGGCTCGATCCGTCCTTGCTTCATTTGGGGCAAGCGCTGGCGCGCGTACAGCAGGTTACCCCTTATCCTGCAGATGGCACGCTTGTGGAGCGCTTGGGTTGGTTTGCCAAAACTCTGGGGCAGCCGGAGTTGAGGGAGTCATTGCGACCGCACCTGGATATGCTGCTGGGTAGTTCAGCCCACTCGGAGCAATTGCTTGCCGCCTTCCAGCTTGCCGATCAATTGAGCCGATGTCCGCCGGACAGTGGTCTCGGAGGGCAGGCGTTGTGGCTGCTGAGTGTCTTGGGCGAGAGTCCGGCGCTGCCCTGGATTCGGGATTTCCAGGGCGCGCTGGGGGCGGATTCGGGAACGATCACCTTATTGAATCACCTGTTGACGCTGAACCGGAATCCAGAATCCTGGGCATCATTGATGCTGGACCTTGGCAAAGCCGCCGCGCCCGGCTTGGGGGAGTGGGCGATCAATCAGGTCGCGGGTCGCTATTTGCCTGACCATGTCGCTCAGGAGTTTAAAAATTTCTATCGTGAAAGCTCTGCTTCCGAAAGCTGGGCCAGCATCAGCAAGCTTCAGCGCATAGCTAGTAGTCTTGTCGCAGCGGCCAAGCCTTATCTGGTTGGTATGTTGATGGAAGATCCGTTGGCGGCCGCCACTGTACAGTATGCGGAGGCCTTGCAAAACCACACTAGTTGGGAACAGACGTTGGAATGGTTCGTCGCCCACGATCAAACCCAGAACAAAGCCTTGCAGTCCGTTTACAGCCAATACCTGAATTCGAGGGTGATTTGGCAGGTCTATCAAGCTTTCAATAGTGGGAGCCGTGTAGAGGCCGAGGAAAAGTTGCAACTATTGGCGCGCCAACTTAAGGATTATCAGGTAGTACGGAATTACCCTCAGTTGGAAAAACTGATCGATTTGATTCCTTTGTTGCCGGATCTGAAAGAGGCGGCTGATCGCGTTGGCGTGCAGCCGGCGACCGACTCCTGGCTGACTTTGGGGGATCGGTGGTTGACTGCGCTGGGAGAAATCAATAGCGACAGTTCTCGAAGGGCATACGAGCAACTATCCCAGCACATGGCGAACTGGTTGGCTGATGCCGCCATGTCCGCTTTCGATTCATTGGCACAGCAGTCGTGGAGTTTTTTGCCCGTTACGGAGGCAGCAAGTACGGCATCGCGGGTTTCCACTCAAGCCACCCAGCCATCTAAGTTAGCCTCCAATTGGAAATTGGCTGGCGGCATCAGCCTGGAAGCTCTGGGCATGGCGGCTATTGGTTACGGGCTATGGAGCACCCGACAAGGAACGCAGGATTCGCCGAATGATTCGCAAGAAATGCTTGTGAAGTCCCCGGTGAATATTGTTAATGATGAAACTAGTTCGTTCATATCGCACGCGACTACATCGGTTATCGAGCCCGGAGCGTGGCAGCAGAAAGCGCCGCTCTTTCTAGGTATCGCTGCTATGGCCGCAGGCGGGGTGTTTATCTATAGTTGGGCGAGACAAGATCAGCAGCCACCATCAAAAATTAGCCCACCATCAAAAATCAGCGATGAGGAATTTAATCAGGAAACTGCCATCATTAATAAATTGAAAGTGGATAGCCCCATTGATATTTTTAACGCTGGAGTAACGGAAGAGAATCAGGCTGGCAATGAATTGGCGGTAGGTGAGCTTCGTAGGTTTTTTGCTGATGCGGTGACGGGAGAGGGTCAATTCGGAATTAAAAATCATGTCATATCTAAAAGAAGCTTGTCACAAGTGGAAGATCAGTCAGATGAAAATCCACCCGTGGAGAATCGAACCCTTCCCTATCTGATGTCGGTCGCATTAAATAGAAAGGAATTTGACCCTCGCATTCGTGATGAGTTTAATGGAATTATTCAAAAGGCTCTTGCTACACCAGAGGTCATGAATGCATTTAATCAGTCAGAGATGAATATTGTTCTGCTGGTCAAGAGTATTCAGCTTTTTCGCGCTTTCGTGGCGGAAAATGAACGTCAGCAAATAAAAAACGAATCTTCTCAGGCCGCTCAGGCCGCGCTGCAAAGTTTGTGGCAGTTGGCTGATGGGCTGCAGGACTCGCTTAGTAAATTCCATGTTTGGCAGTATAAGAAGGCTGAGCCTGTTGCGGGGCAGGTTGTTGCCAGTCAAGCTGAGCTTGCCGCTTTGAAAGAGCTGGATTTCACAAAGTACAATGATGACGTGGCAATCAAGCTTGCAGAGCTGTGGGATGCCAATGCCCCGTCGGCAGGGGAAGAAACTCCATCGGCAGTGACTAAAAATCAGTATTTGATAAATTTTCACCAGCGCTTGCAAGCGTTTATTAACTCGGAAATAGAAAAGCAGGGAACATCGATTTATTCGGTAGGGAGCGATAGTGAAGCTAGTATTGCCATAATTCTCGGAGTGATATCGGCGGCAGAGCAAGTATTGGAGCGATTGTCGCGGAGTTCAGATGCTGCTTATCTGAATCGTGTAGCTGGAATCCAGACGGCTCATGCTAACTTGAAATTAGCTTTCGAAGTTCCGGATATTGCCGACGATATCTACTTGGCGCAACGTCAAGCCTGGTTGAAAGGAGATCAATCCGAGGTTGGTTTTTTAAATGGAATTAATTCTGATAAAAAAACGCAGGGTTGGCGTAAAGCTATTGTGGAAGAGGAGCGCCAGTTTTGGGGTTTGATTGATAGTCATTCTTTGAGCCAAGGATTCAATAACCTGCCCACCGTATTTGAAGATGCATTCAAACAGCGAGTACGAGAGTTGGGGCAGGAGATTTATCGATTGGCTAGTGAGGGAAAGCAGGAGAACGAAGCTAATATTGAGCTTTTGCAGATGAAAAAGCTTCATCTAACTAACTTATTTGTTGAGGAGATGCAAAATTATGGAATCAATAAAAGACTGACTTCCTATGGTGATTTGCGAGGAAAGTATAAGGGTGATCAGATTGTTTTTGAAGCAAAAAAGGTAGCGATTGAATTGCTCATTCAGGAATATGGCGATGGAGATGAAAGCCTGGATGACGACGAAAAAATCATTGCCTTTTCTCAAGTTCTCAATGATGCTGCTGTTTCCAGTGAGGCGAAGTCTTATTTGCTGAAGGCTGCTGCCATAGCCAATGAAAAAATGAATAGCCTTGCTGCATCATCGAATTACACGCGCTGGTTAGCCAGAATGTCTGTTGATTTGGGTTCGAAAGATACGGATTACTTTAAACGATTTGCTGAAGTTAAGCCTGCTAATTATAAAGCAATGCATTCTTTCAAGAGAAGTGGGGATTCGGAGACGTGGGCGAGTTATTACAATCAATTTACGGATTATAAAAGCGATTCAATTGATTATGATGCTAGGCAGCTTTCTTACAGTGCATTAATTAGCGCTGGCTTGACGGATTATGATATCAGTCAGATGAGGCCGAAGCATATTGTTTACGGTGAATTGCATGTCTTTTTTAAGGCCGACTCTACAATTCTTAAAAAGTTAGAGAATGGAGAAAAGAGAGATAAGTCAAATAAATTTGAAACCATGCTTAATTCACCAACTAGCTCCACCGGCACAATTGGATTTATCCCATTGACAGATGGCCGAATTGTGGCAATTTCTGGCTTGGATTTTGATCTAAGTGCAAAAGTTTTCAGTACGGACGAAGTGAATGAAAGCCGCACTTTGCAGGAAATAAGAGATTCAAGAGTAAGAGATTCAAGAGGTAATATCAAAAAAGTGTTGCCTGAGCGCAATGTACCGGCCGAACTAGAGGGCAAGGCTCTGATTGATTCAGTTTTGCGTCCGATTTTGGGAGAAAAGGCCGATAAGGTGCTTATCAACTCTGAAAATAAAAAAGGCTACCCTATACTGCTTGGCCCTAAGCCAGAGGTTACGCCGGTTAGTTTGAGTAATGGGAAAACGACCATCTACCGGGATTATCCTCGTGATGGAAAAGAGATGCTTGGAGTTGCGGACGAAGTTGTAAAATCTAATTTGACTACGTGGGTGGGGGTGATCAAAGAGGCGTATAAAGATCGAAATTTCTGGACCTTCATTTTGGATTTGGTGCCGTTTTATACTGAGATCAGGGATTCCATTAATGATAAAGAACACAAGCTGGATGTCAGTAGCATAGTCTGGGATGCGGTAGGCATTGTCACCAGTGTCTTGCCGGCGATTGGCAGCATCGGCAAGCTAGGAAAGTCGGGGCAGGCCATTCTCAAACAGGCGATTTTGGAGAATTTAAGACAAAAACTTACCGGAAAAGCCTTGACCATCGGGGTGCTGAAGACATTGATGCAAAACCAAGAGTTTGGAAAACTTGGTTTGAAGGGGCTCGGCTATGTAGTTTACGCTGGCGCGGATGCTATTTCTCCTATTGATCCTAAGCTCTTGGCAGCACCTATCGCGCACAGTGTAAAAAAATTCCGGGATTTACTGCAAACGAATTTACAGAGAACGCCGACGAATAATCCGGCAAATTATGTGGAGCAAGCTAGACGACTCGCGCAGACTGAACTTGATAATCTGGGCAAAACCACCTCGCTGACGGTGGCTGGTCGCAAGTCTATGAACTTGCGTAGTAGCCAGCTCGTGCCGGGTGAGGTCATAGAAGAAACCCAAGCGTTGTATCAGCCTCTAGGACGAAAACAGCCGGTTGTGATGCGCGCAGGCAAGCGGGCGCCCTATAAACACGTTGATTTCTGCGCGCCAGGCGGAAATCGAAGCAAGCGAGAGACCGGTAGCAACTGCTTACCGCCACCGCCGCCACCGCCGCCGCCGCCGCAACCGCCGCAACCGCCGCAACCACCGCAACCACCGCAACCACCGCAACCACCGCAACCACCGCAACCACCGCAACCAGGGAGATTAATGCCCAAACCAGTGGTTCCAAGCACAAGTAACAAAGGAGGAGAAATTAATTATAGATATAAAAAGCCCATAGCTAACGGGATTTCATCTGAAAAAGTAAAAGAATTAGAAAGAGCGATCGATGAGAAAATGGTAGATCCCAGGAAGAGTGGACCAATATTTGATGAGTCCAATAAGTTCAATGAGGAGAAATATTGCGAGCAATTTAAAAATTATAGGCTGTGGGAGAGTGATGTAAAAAAGGGTGGGGAGAAATATCGGCAGTTTTTTGAAAGTTCTCGTGAGAAATTGGATGAAAGGGTGGGGACGTGGTATGGCCAAAGGTATAAAGAGGAAGTAATTAATCCAAATGCTAAGGCACCCTTCATAAAGGATGGGCAGGAAAATATGCTTCCAGGTAAGGGCTGGGATCTGGAGGTGATTGGAAGTGAGGTAAAGGAAACTGTTTATCAGTTCAGATACTCGGATGATGGGCAAGTTTTTGTTGTTGACGAAACGTACAAGGCGCGTGATACGACAAAAGCGGATATCACCGACGCAGCGAAAATAAAGAAAATTCTAAGCGATAAGGCTGATAAAACAGGAGGATTTCCTCTCCAGGTAAATGAAGTTATGGAAGCATTCATAAAAAAGCGTGGCGATGATGCGTTCAGCAAGTTGAACTATATAACTATATCAGGCATAGCTAATGATGCTACATCTGAAACCATGGCGCGCACTTTTGGGAAGGCAACGATACTGAATAGTATTAAAAATCCAATAATACTTAAGCCATCAGGTCCAACTAAAGATGCATTTTTTGCAATGCTAAGTACACCAAACTTACAGGCTCCTATACGTATGTTAGGTGATCATGGTTTAGGAAAGATAGTCGAAGAGATTCGTATCCAAGGTAAGGTGCAGATATCTCTTCCACTTCGCCCGAGGAATAAGAGAGAAGCTGGGTCTGAGAAAAATAATACCGTCTTTACCATTTCCTTGGTTCTTCGAAATAGGTCTCAATCAACTCAAGCAGAAAGCTCATCGCAAATGAGCACAAGCCAGGCAGCAGTCTGAGTTGGGTAAGCTGGGCCAGATTATGTTTTTACTTGGTTAATTGTATTGTTCTAAGAATGGTGAATGAGAATTAACCGAAATTCTACTTGATCTTGGAATCACCTGGACAGCGGTCATGCTCTATAAGGTGCATGGTCGCTGTTATTTTTCGTTTGGATGGCCGTAAATATCGAAGAATTAGGCTGGTTTCAGAAAGGACCAAGTCGAAGATTGGGTAAGTTCTTGAACGTGCAAGGTATTTTAAATTTCGATTTCCCAATAGGCATAAACCAGTCAGTGAAGAGATATCGCGTGTTTGCGTGCGGCCTCCAATGCCTTGCTGTGAATGGCATTCGCAATTTCGGCATCCAATCATTCTTGCCAATGACTTGGTCGATTACATCCAGGCGGGTGAGATTGTTGCGCAAGCTCAGGCGCAGGTGGAGCAAATCCGGGAGGCAGCCAAGAGCGAGATCGATCGGCGGTACGAAATGTAGACGAAATAAGCGAAGCTGCATGGCTGACAGGGCTGGAAGGCGTTGAGCGGCAGGCTCCAACCTTACGCAGCAGACGGTATTAATCCGGCAGTAATAATCCGTACAGATTGTATACTTCCGGCATGGAAAAAATCGATGTGCGCAAGCTTGAACTGGCCGCCCGTGAGCAGCTGAGGCGTACCGCTATCCGGATGTACAAGCGAGGCCGGTCTCAAGCCAGTATTGCCGAAGAACTCGGGCTGCGCCGCCCCACCATTTCCGCCTGGGTGGTGCGTGAGGCAGCACTAGGTGCGCAGGGATTCAAAGAACAGAAGCGCGGTCGCGCCGAAGGCACCGGCCGTCGGCTGACCGAGGCGCAGGAAGCCCGGATCAAGCAGGACATCGTGGATCGCACGCCAGACCAGATGAAGCTGAGGTTTGCCCTGTGGAGTGCTCAGGCGGTCAAGGCTGTAATCAAGCAGATGTTTCTGATCGATCTGCCGATCCGTACTGTCCGTCTGTACTTGGCCCGCTGGGGCTTTACGCCGCAGCGCCCGCTCAAACGCGCTTATGAGCAGCGACCGGCAGCAGTCGAGAAATGGCTCAAGGAGGAATACCCGGCTATCGTCGCGCGTGCCAAAGCGGAAATGGCTGAAATCAGCTGGGGCGACGAATCGGCGGTGTCGAGTGTTGAGCACTTTCCGCGTGGCTACGCCCCAAAAGGCCAAACCCCAGTTCTGGTGTTATCCCAATCGAAAAGAGCGCGCATCAACTTGATTTCGGCCATTACCAACCAAGGCAAGATGCGCTTCATGCTGTACCGGGAGACCTTGACGGCCCGGGTGCTGATCAAGTTTCTGATGCGGCTGATCCGTGATGCTGGCGGCAAGAAGGTGTTCTTGATCCTCGACAACTTGCGCGTGCATCACAGCAAGCTGGTGCAAGCATGGTTGGAGGAGGAAGAGAACAAGAAGGCGATTGAGTTGTTCTTCCTGCCCAGCTACTCACCGGAACTGAACCCGGATGAATACTTGAACGGCGACCTGAAGGCCAGAATGAGCGCAGGTGAGCCGGTTCGATCAGACGGTCAACTTCAAGGGAAAGTGCTGTCCCATTTACGCTCATTGCAGAAGCAGCCGGCCAGAATCCGGTCGTACTTCCGGCATGAAAAAATCCGCTACGCGGCATGAGCTTTCTGTACGGTATTTGACTGCCGGATTAATAGCCGGTGCGATTGAGTGGTTAATTAACGAGCAGGATTTAGAGTGCAAGATTATCGAGCGGCTAGAGGAGCAGTTGCGTAGTATTTTAATTCAGGTCTTTGAGGAATTGTATGGGTAACAAAATGCACCTCAGCTGCTTGCTAATCTTTTGCGAGAGCGGATCAGTAAATTGTCTGGTAGCGGAAAGTGGACGTTGTATGTATGTCCGGAACAATATCAGGAGATTAAGCAGGGGTTTATTGCTTACTCAGAGTTACGTGTTGAAGTTGACGCCAGTATTGAACTCGGAAAAGTACTGTTGAAAACGCCATTGGTAATTTTTTCTCTGAATGTAAGTGAGCAATTCGATTGAGTTATGGGTTGTTGGCTATCGTACAGCAGTGAAGTATGGCAAGGATTCCTTGATCTGAATGTGTTTGTATGTCCTTTACTCTCGTCAACGAGAGAGAATCTGCGGCGAGAACAATGACGCTTGCCCGTTTTCGAAGGGCGAGTTCGGTGAATTGCCTATCGAGGTACCACGCGACCGCCAGGGTACCTTTGAGCCGCAACTCATTCCCAAGCACCAGACCCGCTGGACCGGATTCGACGACAAAGTCATCTCGCTTTACGCCCGGGGGATGACTGTTCGGGAAATTCAGGCCCATCTGGAAGAAATGTATGGCACAGAGGTCTCACCCAGCCTGATCTCCTCCATCACGGATTCCGTCACCGAAGAGGTCAAAGCTTGGCAGGCTCGCCCTCTCGATTCGGTTTATCCAATCATCTACCTCGACTGCATCCACGTGAAGGTACGTGAGGGGGCTGTACGCGTAAAAGCCGTCTATCTCGCCATCGGCGTTACCCTGGCTGGAGAGAAGGAGGTGCTGGGGATGTGGCTGGCGCAGACGGAGGGAGCCAAGTTCTGGCTTCAGGTCGTGACCGAACTGCGTAACCGGGGCGTACAGGACATCTTTATCGCCTGCGTCGATGGCCTGAAGGGCTTCCCGGAGGCTATCGAGGCGGTCTTCCCGAAAGCAGCCGTGCAGTTGTGCATCGTACACATGGTGCGACACAGCCTGAACTACGTGTCGTGGAAGCGGCGTGCTGAAGTAGCCGCCGACCTGAAACGAATCTACCAATCGGCCACCCTCGACGAAGCTGAGCAGCGGCTAGGTGAGTTTGAGGCCAAGTGGGATGATGAGTATTTGCCGATTGGTCAGTCCTGGCGGCGCAACTGGGCTCGGTTAACGCCATTCTTCGACTACCCGCCGGAGATCAGGAAAGTGATCTACACCACCAATGCCATCGAGTCGGTGAATATGAGTCTGCGAAAGCTGACCAAGAATCGGGGCTCGTTCCCGAGTGATGAGGCGTTGCTGAAACTGTTCTATCTGGCGCTGAGGAACATCAGTCAGAAGTGGACCATGCCGATTCGGGATTGGAAGGCAGCGCTGACTCGCTTTACCATTCAGTTCGAGGAACGCATTCCACAGGCGTAACCCAAACCCCGTTTACACAAAAATTCGGACAGGCTTTTTTCGAAAGCTGACGGACGTTTCCGACAAAACGCCTATAGCTTCAGGGATATATTTATCGATATTTCTGTATCGTCGATAAAGGCACTGTCATGGCCATCAATTCCCTACGCAATTCTGACTCCCAACACCTTTCTGCTGCCAGTGCTTCCTCTACTGCTCCGGTAAATAACCGCCACAACAGCGCTACAGTCATGCCGGATTTTCCGCAGTGGTCTCTCGCCCGGCTGTGTGACTTCATTGAGAAGGCGGAAGGAGGTGACTGGACCCAGTCTGAAGCCAGCGGCATGCTGTTCAGCCGCATCTGTCGTCAGTCACCGGATGTGGCGGGATGGATAAAGGCCGAAACCGGCATAAGCTTCACCTTGCCGGATGATAAGGCGACAGGGGATCAGGCGGCCACGCTGGCCTCGATGGCGAAACCGCCAATGGCGCAGGAACAAATCACCGTTCTGGCGAAAGCCATGTTCCGTTTACTGGAGACGGGCAAGCCTTGTGACGACCGGATTGCAAGTGCCGACTTTGCGCGGATCGAGCAGCTGTCCGCCACCTTTCTTGCCGTCCAGGAGCATCTGCCGGTGTGGGAGGAGTTCGCTAACAAGGGCAAGAATCGCCAGTATCTGAACATAAGTGACAAGAGCATGACTGACCGTCTCGTTCAGATGGAAAGGGCCACGGCTGCCGGCGGCTACGAGATGTCCGTGACGAAAAAAGCCAAAGGAGCCCTGAATGCGCTCACCGGGATGCTGGCGAAGAAGACAGGCGGGCGGACTGACGAGCAGAAGAAGTGGACCTTGAATGTCATTCCGGCGTTGGAGAGATTGTCTATCGCGCTGAAGAATGCGGATGCCCAGCTGAAAGGCATTGTCGCTCATAAGATGAACCACGATGTTCCCCTGCCTGAAGCCCCGGAAGCCACGATCAAAGAGTTGTCAAAAGCCCTAAGGTGTATTGACTTTACTGAGCTCTTCCTGAGCCTGGCAGAAATCGATACCGGAAAGTGGACCAAGGAGACTGAGGCGTTACACAAAGGCCTGTCGAGCCACTACGATGAGCTTGAAAAAACGTGCAGGTCGGCGTTGGAAGACATGAAAGCAGAGCGGTTCGTATACGAAAAAGATACGCAGCCTAATCAAAGCAAGCTGCAGGAGGCCCAGAAGGCGCTGGACCATCTGGTGGACGAGGCGAACATTCCGCAGACGAGGGATATCGCTGCCGCTCTGGAGGAAATCTGCGGGAAGGCCAGAGAGCTGCTCCCTCGGTCCTTGGAGCACGAACGGGAACCGATGAAAAAGATAGCCGAGAGGCTGGTTGAGTTGACCAATTCGCTAAAGCAAGGGGACATACTCCTTTCTCAGGCTGGCGGGGTGCTGGAGGGGCTTTCTTCTATGTCGGAGGGAGTCAGGACAACGAGTATTCCATTGCAGCAAGACAAGGCCATCATGGCGAAGATGTTGGAGGATAACCTCAGCGCTCTCACCAAAGCGCAGGAAAAGCTGAAGGGAAAGGCGAAGAGCCTGAGAGAGTCTATGGAAGTCAGTCTCGAACACAAATCTTTCGGTCACGAGCTCTACCTTCAGATGGAAACGGACATCCGCCAGCAGATCATCCTGTTAAAGAATACCAAGGCGCTGCTGGTGGGCAATCCTTCCGTCTTTGAGCCGTTAGAAAAGTGGGTGGGTAAGCATCTGGGATCAGCAGATGACAAGATAACCGCAATGCTTTCAGCCATGGGTTTTCGAGGGAAACAAGTCTTGCGGGCTACAGCCTCCGGTCTTGTGCATGGTGGAAATAAGGTCCTGCGGAAAATTACTCCGGCATCCCCGGACAAGAAGGCGCATCAAGAGCGGGTACGGGAGGCTGTGCGCGCGGTGCGGGCGGATATGGAATTGGTAAAACGACAGGCCGCGAAGCTGGTGATGGCGACCGGAGAGGTGCTGGATCCGGGCAAACCAAAACCGCGGCAACACGATGACCGCCTCCTGGATTTGAGCCTAAAGAACGAACAGCTGACGAAAACGAAAGCTGGGCTGCGGGATGAAAAGCTGGCTGATCTACAAGCGCAGCGCAAGGAGCTGGATAAGGCGCTGAGCAAACTCGAAAAGACTCAGAAGGACGTGGGGGAAAAGCTGCTAGCCGAAGCGCTCCTTTTAACTGGGCCGGCGAACAGCAAGAAAAGTAAGGAACTCAATTCGTTAAACCAGCAGCTGGCAGACGTAGCGAAAGCGTGCAAGCAGGCACATCGGAAGATATCTGATTCGGTATCCCGTCTGGCAACGCCGCCGGGAACGGCAGGCTCCGCTGTGCCGGCAGCTTTCAACAACAGGTTCAAGGCGCTGCATTCAAACATACAGGCGGTAAAGGATACGCACAGCCATATCAATAAAGCCTGGGGGAAGATACAGGGGAGCGTGCCGTCACAAGAGCGTGAAGCGGCAAACAATGCTCTTGCTGAAATCAACCGTCTCATCCTGAGCGCATCCGACAAGCTGAAAGCAGTCGACCGTCAGAAGCTGAAAGCTGACTTGAGCGGTTTGCGGACCGCGCTGGCGTCCCTTGGCGGGGTCGTGCCTCAACGTCTCCCGCTCGAAAAGATGCAACAGGCGCTGGCGGATGTCGATCGAGGGATGGCGGAATGGGCAAAGGCGGAAAATCCCCCTCTCGGAGCAGTGGTCGCCGGGATGCCCAAGGTGCAGGCAGCGCTAGCGGGCCTCCTGGGCAGCTGGAATGAACTGTCTGAAGCCGCACAGGAGGCAGTGCTCCAGAAGGCAGGCGGCGGCCGCGATGTGACGAAGGCGCTGCGTGATGATTTCAAAAAAGCGAGCGATTTGCTGGCCGCGGCGGATGAGAACCTGCCGAAGCTGGTGATTCTATTGAGCCAGGCACAGCGCAAACTGGTGGACCTGAAGGACGGGGTAGTCGGCACCAAACTGAGTGAAAAAGATGCCGAGAGAATGAAGGGCTCGCTCGCAAAGATAACGTCGGAGCTGGATACCGTTTTGCACGATGCAAAGTCCGCAGAGAAGCCACAGCAGAAGCTGCGCCCGGAGCTCCTTGGCAATAAGACAGACCGCAAGCATGAGGTGAATGTTGTCCAACAAGCGCTGAACACAATCAGAGATGAGATGGGAAAAACAGAGCTCCTCGCCGCAAAATTGACCGAAAGGCGTCTGGATCTGTTTTCCCACCAGAGTCATGTGATAAAGGACATCGCGACAAAATTTGCCGAACTGCGCGCTCAGGTTAAGGAGGCGTCGCCGGAAATGATAGCGCAATTCGACGCGGACATTGAGCGGCATATCACATGGCTGTCCGGACGCTTTGGCAAAACGGGGGATGAGGGCGGCAGCTATTTTGCAGAACGGCTGAAAAACGAGTATCTGCTGGCCTGCGCAAACGAGATGCTGGAAGCGCAATCGCTGGAAGATGCGTTGAGCGCGGATCCGAACTTTGTTGATCGCGCACTGAAAAAGGCTGGCGGCTCCGTGACAGGACAGGTTGCCTCCCGTACCGCCAAGGTGTTGCTGGGGGGCAGCGTGGTGTCGCAGTTTTACTCGTTTCCTATTTCGGTGGTGAAAAGCCTATACAAAGGCGTGACGACCGGGATGGAGCACCATGAGTATGGCAAGCAGGTGCGGGCCACGCTCAAGCCGGGAGAGATCTTGCCGGATAATGTGACAAAGGCGATCAGAACGGCATTCTGGAGGAACACGCTATTGGCGGCGGCGAAGCCTTTGCTGCCGTCGGAGGCAAAGCTGGCTATTGATGTGGGGTTGGCGGCGGTGAAGGGCGCGCGCGACGGCTGGGGAACCGTGGTAAAAAGTCCGGTGGAAGAGGTCATTAGTGCGGTTGCGTTTCAAAGTGTAGGCTACGCAGGCCGGGAAATGTACCGCGATATTCTGAACGCCAGGGCGGACAGCAAAGTGGCAGAAATAAAGGCTGCGCTGCATGATTGTGATCCAAGTTCCTCTGTCGGTTTTGAGCGTGTTCAGGATAAATATGATTCCGAGCCGGAATTATTTTTGCGGGCGCTGGTGGAATATTATAAAGAAGTTGCGGAAGTAGGCCCGGATTCCAGCGCTCTCTCCCCTGTTGATGACCTAAAATTTCGGGCGGACCAAGAAGAAGGACGCATCCTGCCAAAGGGTGTCACTATACAGGCCCGACAAAGAGAAATACTCAAGGCGGCGCAGATTATCCGTGATGCGGACCACAAATTGTTGACCTCTGTGAAGCTTACGGTGGATGAGCAGGCTACCCTGAAAGACGTAAAGCGTCGAATGAGCGACAGAGTGGAACAGCTCAAAGATCTGCCGCCTGAAGAAAATAGCTCTCCTCAAGCAAAACGCAAAATTGTAAAGCGGGAAAATATAGATCAAAAGAGCCCTGAACAGATAATTGCGAGCATAAATTCCCAGTATAACCTACAGCTCTTGCCGAATACAGAGGTTGAGGTTTATCAGACGAGTCCCATGTATGGGGCAAAAAAAATTAGCCTTAAAGCTGCGTTGGAAAACCAAAACGGCAATGTTTTACATATAAAATATCCTAAAGAATGTAATGATGCGGCAAAGGCGGGGCTTGAATCCTATCGTGAGCGAAATAGCCGGCCGGAAAAAATGCGCCTAATGGCGAAGCAAATGACGGCAAGGCAGTGGGTGGAGTATCTTGAATTTAAGCATGACGTAAGTCTGTCCAATGTAAATACTAAATTGCAATCAGTAAACAATCCATCTCATTATTATGACTTTCCCCTAGATGCTGCATTAGATTTTAGGTATCAAAATGGGGCAAGAATTCCGGATTTCAGCAGTGATGATATTAAAATAAGTGGAAAACCTACTCCAGCTGGATTGGTTGATGATTTAAATATATACATGGGACGTCGAGACCATGTTCCTGAGAGTGATGAAGAAAAGCAAAGAGTTGCAGTGATTTATTATCAGCGGATGGTGTCAGCCCACGAGAGTAGCAGAGGGAGTGTATCTGCTTTGGATGATTTAATAAGAAGTGGAGAACTTCCTGACAGTTGTCGGCCTTTATGGAACGCGTTATCTTTAGCAAGCGAACCCGAAAATGCCATTGATTCAGCCTCCAGCCAGATAGAAAATATCAACGACGAAAGGAGTAGGCTGGGGAATCTTGAACAATGGGTCAAAGATTATATGGAGCCTAAAATACGGGAGGCAGGATATACGGGGACAATCGATTGGAATGCAAAGGTAACCGTATGGAAAAAGGGGGTAGAGCCTAGTAGTCAAGCTGGGTGGATAGCCGACGACGGTGCACACGCTCCCACAAAGAAGGGAGAGTACACACTGCTGCAATATGCGACAAGAGAATGGGCTCGCGATATTGGTAGTGACGACTGGGATGAGTATTATGCGGAGTCGGACAATACGGATGATAAGATTATTGTTGATGTGCTAAATAGAGAAAACCCGCAAGCAGCCTATTTCGAGGAAATTAAATCATTTTATGACAGGCCAGACGTAAAGTCGGAACTTTTGTCATCGTATCGTCGCAATTTGCTCTCGGCGGTAGAGGAATATGCTAGGGATCATGATGACATTGGCGATGAAGTATTTCAAAAAATAAAAAATGGCGAAGTTGACCTAGTTGAGCTAGATGGGAAACGTCTTAACAACCTGGTTCGCATACCATTATCCAATGGCAATGCCCTGTTTGTGTCGTTAACTGACAACGCAGTATATGAGGCAAGCGTTGTTGATGAAGGGCGTAGTTTTAAGTTTGCGAACAAGGAGCTTGCGCAAGAATTTTCTAATACGCTAAGGGGTTGTTCAACATTAAGAACTGCCATGGATCCAAAAACTAATTTTGGCACCGTGAAGGATGACGGAACGCTTGAATTATTTGATGAGAGAAAAGCTAAGAATGTTTTTGGAGGCAACGCGATTGGTGCTAGTGTTGACAGGGGTGGGCAAGTTGTTAACCGAACAGGCAGCTTATTAAAGCCAGCACCGCTTTTAGCATCACCAAATAACTTGGTAGGGGCGCAGCGTGGAGATTACGCGGCAGCACTGTACGATGTGCATAAGGAGACGGCGATTTCCGATGTCGACTACCAGATATATTCAACCGGTGAGATGAGGCTTAACTACTGGATGAATAATATTAACAAGTGGGGGACTCGGGCTGGCATAATTTATTTTCCAGTTTTGGCGGTGGGCGGAGCGCCAATTTCAGCGACTGCGAGCTGGCTTCTTACCTTATCGACAGGCACTACAACGGAACTCGCTATGGCCTTTGGTGCCGACAGGAATGATGCGGCCGATGAGCATTTAAAAAATGCCTGGATATCTGTGGTCGCGGAAGGGCTCGGACAAAAGCTGGGAGAGGCCATGCCAGCGGTGGCTAAAAAAATAAAAAACCTGATAAAAGATGCCCCTAAGGGTGCATCGTTTAAAGAGTGGGCTATATGGGCGAAGGGGAAGGTTAAACAAGGATTTGGTATTAAGAATAAAGGCGGAGGACTGAGTCAGTCCACACTGGACGATTCCATTTCTGGGTCTAATGCTAGGGATGTCCCGGGCTCCTCATCTAATGGTGCAAGACCTGGTTCTGTAAGTCGGCCTGATTACTCATACGGTTCTCAGCTTAGAAGCCCTCCTCTCAATAAGGCAGCTATAAGAAATGCTGTCGGGAATGTGGATGACAGTGTAACAGCTTATAGTAGAACTTTCTCTACGAGTCGCAATTTCGATAGCGTGCCTGGCGAGTTGAAAAATCGTGCGGTCTTTTACAAGCTCAGAAAAGAAGGTTATCAAGTACAAATGGGGTTTGTGACCGTAACAAACGAAACGGGTGCTAAGAGCCGAGCGCTTGTTATGAAAGCATCGAAGTTTGGACAGGAAGATGCTTACATTCACATTCAATCTGGTTCGCCTGGCGCTGATTCCATTAAAATCTATAATAAGCAAGAGTTCAATGCGAAGTATGTATCGGATAAAAATTTTGCTAATGATCTGGTAACTGTTGATTGGCAGAATGGTTTTTATGCAGCACAGAAGAGCGGTTATTTTGGGGACAATCATAAGTTTGGAGATGACGCATCGGCAATTAATACCCCCGCTTGGTATAAGTCACAGCGGATTGAGACGGCAATAGAATTAAGACGTACGCGTGTGAAAGAAATTGCATCGGGCGAGAGCCCGAGTCGAAATGGAGTGACATCAACTGAGAGTGACGCAGCCACGGATGCCAATAAAGTTAGTGTTTCTGAGGGCGGTGCGCAGGCAAAGCCTAAGACCGTAGAACAGCTCAGGGATCGCCTCATCAAGCTTCTTGGCATAAAACCACAGCCTGCTTTTGATCCAGATACTACGTTAGGCGCGCCGGGAGGATATATTGCTGTTGAGTACACGCCAACTTTAGTTTCTATTGTTGAGTCTATTTTTGGTAAAAATGAGTCCGTAGCATCTGAAGTAAATGGACCGGAAGCTAATTCAGCAGGAGCGCAACCAGCAGCCGGCCATGAGAACGAACGCTACATCGGCACAGACATAACACTTATGTCAACACGTAGAGGGTCTGATGGCAAGGTGATGGTAAAAGTGATCAGCTCGAATGGTGAATCTGTTCCTTCTTTTAGAAAAAATGATGAAAGAGAAGCCGTGAATCAGGCACGACAGGTTCATCGTAATTTAAACTTCAAATCGCCTGAGAGAAGTTCCGCGCTGACAGTCCAGGCATTAAGCTTCAGAAACACCATCGGACATAATGTTGACCCTGATGCTGTAAAAACACCTGTTGTTGTAGTAATTGATGCATCTAAAATACCAGGTTACCAATCAGGCAATCCTCTTCCGGAAGAAATTCCAGTGGAGGCTATTGTAGAAATTAAAACTGACCAAGGCGATGTGGAGGCTATAGATGTTTTCGCCGATACGATTATGGGGAGAGATGTTTCAGTATCCGAGTTCGAAGTGATGAAGAATGGTCAGAATTATTCAAGTAAAGAAGGCCAAACTTATCATGATGTTAAAGAAATGTTCAAAAGGCAGTTTCCCAAATATGAGCCAAGGCAACTTAGTACATTTGACACTGTGAATCGTCAGAAAATTTTTCTTGAAACTGGAGTTGATGACGAAAATAAACCCCTTCCAGTGGGGACAGTGTTTAACCTGCCTTGGGTAAATCCTATGGAGGCTGGTGGGAGCTATTTCAGTGAGGAAGGTCAATCCTATTATGATGTTTTGGATTTGTTCCAGAGAGCATTTCCTCATCATCGCCCAGGGGATTTTCGGGAGTTTTATAATTTAAATAATCAGAATATACCGAAAGATGTAGTGAATCCTAATAAACAAAAACTTCAAGCTGGAACAGAGTTTCACATTCCTAACGTACGCGCCTTGCCGCGAGAAGAGGATGCAAGGTAGTTTAATGGCTAGAATTTATTGAAGTAGCAGATCACCTATACGGAGTGGCAGTTTTTATGCGGTTGCAATTTCAATATTTTCCATCTTTATTTTAGAGCAAATCGATTTGGTATTGTTTAGACAGCGGTCATGCGCCTCGGAGCGTATGGCCGCTTTTATTTTATTGCTTTGATGACCCTAAATATAGAAGAACTTGAATGATTTCAGAAGAAGCCCGGCCTGGAATCGGATAAGGTCTTGAGCGCGCAAGGTATTTGAAATGCCTGTTTTGCAGTAGGCATAAGCCCGTCAATAAGGAGATATCGCGTGCTTGCGTATCGCCTCCAGTGCCTTGCCGTGAATGACTTTTGCAATTTTGGTATCCGGATACCGGATTAAGGGGTTTCAAGATGAAGTTAGCTTTTTTACCCGCGAGCATAAGTATTGCCTTGCTTGGCCTGAGCGGCGCGTCATGGGCGCACGGCACCATGGAGGTGCCGATCAACCGTACCTACAGCTGCTTCAAGGAAGGAGCGGAGTCGCCGAAGACAGCTGCCTGCCAGGCAGCCAAACAGGCCGGCGGCGTGCAGGCGATGTACGACTGGAACGGCATCAATCAGAATCCGCCGGGCGACAATCACCAGTCAGTGGTCCCCGATGGCACGTTGTGCGCCGGCGGCCAGGATAAGTTCAAGGGCTTCAACCTGGCCCGCGCCGACTGGCCGGCCACCAATATCGTTCCGGACGCCAACGGCAATTTCGAATTCATCTACAACGCCTCCGCGCCGCACGCCACCAAGTACTTCAAGTTCTACGTGACCAAGAATGGCTGGAATCCGAGCCAGCCGCTGAAGTGGTCGGATCTGGAGCCGGCGCCGTTCGCCACTTATAACGGCACGCCGCCGCTGGACGCCAACAAGCGTTATCACATGACGATGAAGCTGCCGACCGGCAAGACCGGCCAGCACATCATCTTCAATGTCTGGAAGCGCGCGGACAGCGAGGAAGCGTTCTACTCGTGCTCCGACGTGAAATTCAGCGACGACGGCACGCCGCCGCCCCCGCCGGTGGCCAACCCGTGGAAGGAAGTGGGCAGCGTGATCGCCCATGAAAACCTGCCGGACAAGAGCTCGGTGACGCTGCGCATCTTCGACAGCCACGGCCGCGACGTGGAAAGCTACAAGGTGGACCTGACCGCCGCCACCGGCCAAGCCGCCAACTGGCCGTACGAGCTGGGCGTCAAGGTCAATGCCGCTTCGCAGATCGGCCGCATCGGCGTGATCAGCAACAAGCAGCGCACGGTGACCATCGCCCCGGTGCGCAGCGCCACCGCCAACCGCGTCTGGATCAACGAGCGCTACAGCGGCTACCAGTATCAGATCGACATCAAGAAGGGCGGCGGCGTGACTCCGCCGGTGCCGGGCGATGAGTGGCGCGAAGGCGTGGCCTATACCGCCGGGCAGGTGATCAGCTACCAGGGCCGCCGCTATCGTTGTCTGCAGCCCCATACCGCCTGGGCGGGCGCCGGTTGGACTCCGTCCACTCAGCCTGCGCTGTGGGCGCCGATCTAAGCGGGTGAACGCATGACGCGGGGTAGGCGGCGAGAGCCGTTCCCCGCGTTGTCAACCGCTTGCGTTCAGGCGATGGCGCCGGAGAGCCTTATCGGCCGAATGGATTTTCTCGGTGCTCTGTTGCGATGGGCGATCAAAGGCCACGCGTTGCCGATGGGGCATGACGCGCAATGTTTCTGAATAAAGGAATGCAAATAATGAGGAAGGCGATTGCAGCGGCCACGCTGCTGATTTCAAGCCTGGGCGTTGCAACGGCAAGCGCCGGCGTCTCAATCGATATCGGACAGCCGGGCTTCTATGGGCGCCTGGACATCGGCAACTATCCGCCGCCGCAAGTGATTTCCGCGCAGCCCGTCATCGTGCAGCCAGGTTACGGCAGGCGCGAGCCGATTTACCTGAGGGTCCCCCCGGGTCATGCCAAGCACTGGAAACGCTACTGCCGCCGTTATGGCGCTTGCGGGGAGCGGGTGCTGTTTGTCAGGGATGACTGGTACCGTCAGGTTTACGCGCCCCGTTACCGGGAACACCATCGCGGCCCGCATGGCGGGCATCACCATCGTCATCATCGACACGAACGGTGACACGGCGATTTGCCGGATAGACGGATCAACAGGCGCTGTGGGCTACCCAAGCGCCTGTTGTCTGTTTCCCGACCGGCTTGGCCGGCTTACTCTTCGTCCGCCAACCGTTCCTGGTATTCTAGAAACGCCGTCAATATGGTTTCACGTTGGTCGATATCCTCGAAGCAGTCGTCGGGCAGCAGCTTGACCAGTTCTCCCATCCGCCGGGCGTAGCCGTGCCGGCTGTACGCTTCCGGCACCAGATCGTCGGCGCGGCTGGACAGCCAGTCCGGATAGACCCAGGACTGCTGGATGATCTCCAGCAGCTCCTCGATAACACGATTGCCGTCCAGCTCCGGAATGGCCAGCGCCTGGGCTACGCGCTGGCAATGGTCTTCCATGCCCAGAAATTGCAGCACCCGCTTCAAGTCCGTGATGACCGTGGCCAGACGGATGTCGGTGGCGCCGCCTTCGGCTGAGAGCTCGAAAGCCAGGGCCCGGATCAAGGTCTTCAATTTGCGTTGGCGGTCGTTCATCCGGCGGAATTGACCGAACCAGTACACCAGTCCGGATTGGCGGCTGGCCGCGCGCTGGTAGAGCCGCCTCAGTTCGGCCAGGCCGCTCTTGCCGACGGCGCCAAACTCCAGATGGCTGAACAACTGCAAGGCCCAATCCTCATCGTCCATCACCTGGTCCAGCGCGGCCTCCAGGCGCCGACGACGAACGGCGGGAAGGCCATCCTCGCCGAGCATGGCGGCCAGCAGCAGGGCCATCTCGCCGGCGTCGAACTGATGCTGGCGCAGGCTGTTGAGCAAGTCGTCCACTTCCTCCACGGCCTCGATGCCGGGTATCCGCTGGCGCAGCTCTTCCAACTGGCCGGAGGCCACGGTCGAGACTTGCTTGGCGAGACGCTGCAACATGGATCGCGGACGCGCGCGGTCGGCGCTGGCGGACTGGCCGCGCATTCGGTCCCTGGCCTGAGAGCCCAGCGCGAAACCGATGTTTTCCAGGGTTTCCGCGTAGCCTTCCTCTGCGGGAAAGATGCCGTCGAACGCCAGGGCATCGGTGCCCAACTCGCTTTGCGCCAAGTCCAGGGCGGATTGGGCCGGCATAATCTGAGTGGCGGCCAGCGGTCTGGCTTTGGCCTGGGGCGGGGCGGGGGACTGGACCGCCGCCTGGGGGCGGGACGTCGCGGGTTCGATTTTATTGATCATTAAAAGTGTCCTTGAGCGGTGGCAGTCGTCGGGGCATCGGTTTGAGCGGGAGGCGGGAGTCTGCCCGCCGGCGGGGGTGCGGGGACGGTCATAAGAAACGCCCGATCCGCATCAGCCAAGGGATGGCGTCGCCCATGGCGGACATGGCTTCGGCGGGGCCGGGCGGCTGCAGGATCGACAAGGCAGTCCGCGCCGGGCAAGCCGCATTGCCGCTTCGCCACCAGCGCGTGCCGAGGTCCAGCGCCGCGGCCGCCACTTGCTCCGGCGCCAGATCCGGCGGGCGGGGCGCGGCGAAGACGCCGAGCGCCAGCAGTTGATCGCAAGCGCGTTCGCCCAGACTGGCGGCGAGCGGCCGCCGATAGCGGCCCAACAACAGGTAGTCCGGACAGGCCATGGCCAGAAGCCCCAGCGCGGCAAGCAGGCGGGGCAGGCGTGGTTCCAGCGCCAGCATGGCCTGCTGTTGAGCGGTCAGCGTCGCCGGCAGCGGTGTTTGAGGAAAACCGCGTCGCTGGGCGATCAGCCGGTCCAGGGCAGGACGGCAGGCCGGGTGCTGCAGGTAGCTTTGCCGCCACGGCGACAGGCCCAGCTCATGCCACCAGCCGTCATCCATCCAGGCGCCGGCGCGCCAGGCCAGCTGATGCAAACGCTGCAAGTCGGCAGGTATCTCGGGTTTCATGACGCGGCCGCACGCCGACGCCAGGCCAGCACGCCGATGGCGGCGGCGCAGCCCAGCAGGGTCAAGCCGCCGGCCAGCCAGATGGCATACGCGCGCCACCAGCTTTGCGGAGCTTGCGCCGCCTGGGCTGCGGCGGCTGGCCGATAGCGATAATCGGCCGCCTGCAGCACCACGCTGATGTTCTCCGACCGCAGATTGGGCACGCCGTTGTGGATCAGCCGCCTGATGTCGGTTTCGCGGCTCTGCATATTGATGCCGGGACTGTATTTGATGAAGACCGAGGCGGATGGCGCGGGCGGCTCCCTCCGGTTCTGGCTGGCGCTTTCCGCGATGGAGACTTGGGCGCTGACCACGCCGTCCATGCCGCGCAACATCTTTTCCAGCAGCTGTTCCTTCAGATAGCTGATCTTGGCCTGCTCCTGGGCGGGCGAGGTGACCAGTTGGCCGGAAGGAAACAGGTCCGCCATGGTTTCGGTGCGCTTGCCGGGCAGGCCATGCTGGCGCAGCACTTCCACCGCGTCGGTGAACTGTTCCTTCTCCACTCTGATGGCGACGTTGCCTTCCTTGATGATTTTCTTCTCGGCATCGACATCGCGCAGCATCAGCAGGGCCAGCATCTGGTTGGCCTCATCCTCGCTCAGTCCGCTGTACAGATCGACTTTGCAACCCACCAGGCACAGCAGAATCAGCAGCGGCCATAAACGGCGGCAGATATTCATCACTGCATGCTCACCAGCTTGTTCACGCCCTGCGACAAGGCGCCCGCCGTTTTGGCCATCAAGTCCACTTCAACGATGGAGTGCAGCAGCGTGGATTGGGCCGCCAGCATTTCCGCCGGATTGTTCAGCACGCCCGAGGTGGCGCGGGCGCCGTCTATCGCCTCGCCTATGGCCTGGGATTTCGTTTGCAGGCCGGCGGCGGCGACTTCTTCCGGCGATTGCGCCGCATGGCCGAACATGGCGCGAGTGAACGCGTCGACATCGGCGGCGGACGGCGCGGCGGGCTGCGCTTCCATATTGGTTTGCACGACATTCAATTTGACTGCGTCGATTTCCATTGCAATGGCTCCTTGACGAGGATTAACAGAGACGCCGCGATTGCGGCTCATCGATGCGCTTGATCAGGCTGCGCAGCATCTCGGCTTCTTCCGAACGATCGCCATGCAGCAAGGAGGAGGCCGCTCGCGCATGCCCCATTCCCAGCAGCAGAGTGGCTTCCACGATTTTCTGCGCGTGCGGGTTTTCGGTTAGATGCGGCATGGCCAGGCGAATGGAGTCCGCCTCATCGTATAAGCCGTGGTTGACCGCGGCCAGGCCGGTTTCCACCACCAGCTTGCAAATATTGGTTTCCAGCGATTTCATATTTTCTGAATAATTCCTGACAGCATGTCTTTCACGGCCCGCATGATGGCGCTTTCGTAACTGACGAATACCGAGTATTGCTGAATGGCGAATTGCGCTTGCAGCATCCGGGCGGGGTCGTTCAAATCGGCGGCAGTGACTTTTGACTGCACGTCGTTGCCAGCTTGTTCAACCAGCTGCGATAGCTGATTGGTGATGGCTTCGATATCCATTTATCTATCCTTTATGGCGAGACGTCGATTGGTTTGCCCAGCGCCTGTTGCCGAAACTGCTTTGGATTGCATTGGAAATGGCGCCGAAAGCTGTCGGTGAAGTGCGCGTGGTTGGAAAAACCGCACTCCAACGCGATATCCAGCACTCGCATGGTGGTGGTAAGCAGCAATTTTTTGGCATGCGACATCCGATGTTCCAGTATCCAACGCTTGGCGGGCTTGCCGTAAGTCTCCTGAAATAATTGATTGAATTTCCGCAGCGGCATTTCAAATTGATTGGCCAGTTCGGCAACGGACCATTGCTGCAAGGCATTCTCTTCAATGAATTTGCAGAAATCCTTATTTCCAGCGATGCAAGAGCGCAGTAATGCCGAAAAATAAGTCCTGTCCAAACTCAGGCAGTAAACGTAGGCGAAATGCAGAAACGAGGCCGGCGCCAAACGAGAAAGCGACGCCAGTACCTCGGTCACATCCCGTTCAGTTCTGACCAGACGCACGGCTTCCTTATTGAAAACCGTCTGCGTGTCGGCTTCCAATAGCTCGATGATTTCCGGATGAAGCTGCTGTAATTCGGAAGCAAAAAAATCTTGCGATAGCACGGAATCTAAATGGCTGTTCGCGGATATTCGGGCCTCATTGTCGGTGACGATGAGACAGTTTTCCGGAAAGGGAAATGTATCTCCGCGGATGGTCACTTCACCGCTGCTTCTGCTGATGATGAGTCGGATCGCTGGCATCCCGGTCCTGTACACACTGTTATGACGTGGTGAATGATCTCCCAGCCGCATGTAAAGCGGCATCGGGTGATCACCTGATATCCAGTAGACCGCCTGTCCGGGGCGGTTGGCGGGGCGATGAGGAGAGTGTGCAGGAAAACAGAATATTGCGGCAGGTTTCAGAAAATATTTTCCTGGCGAGTTTATATCATGCAGCTATCGAAGTTGAGGCGGCAGGCAAGCAGCAGTGACTTTGATGGTGCAAGGTGTCAAATTCAACCATTTAAATATCAGAGGTGACCACATGTCCGAAATCAACACTCAAGCCGGCGTTAACTCCGTATCGGTAAACACCAGCGAACTGCCGGCAGACGATAATAACGATTATCTGCGTGCGGCGCGGAACTACTCGATCATGGGCCAGGCCATCGCGACGATGGAAGACATCATGCTGCTGTTCACCGAGCTGGCCAATGCCAAGTTCGATCAGATGTCGAAAAAAATGGAAGTGTCGCGCGATGCGCAGGACATGGCCAATAAGGTGGAGGCGCTGTTGGCTGACATCACCGATCCCAAGGCGACCAAGAAGCTGCCTCAGGATGTGCTGGATTATATGAAGGCGAACGGCATCAGCGTGGATTCGGTGGAAAACCTCGGCGGCGATCTCAAAAAGGATGCGCTGACGGCGGTGAAGTCCGCGCTGGAGTCCTTCTCCGGCCGCGCCTCGGATTTCGTGCAGCAGAGCCAGCTGAAACTGCAGCAGCTGATGCAGAACTTCAACACCGCGGTGACGATGGCCAACAGCGTCCAGAGCATGAACGCTGAATCGACCAAGTCCATCGCTCAAGCTATCCGTTAATGAATAAGGGCGGGCGGGCCGATCAAGGGCGCCTGCCCACCAACACCACTATTAAAAGGAAATATCGATGAACGCCACCGTAAACCAAGCGCCTTCCAACGTTGCCGTGCCCACCGCTGCTACCGCAGATTCCAGCGACAACATCGATTATCTGCGCGCAGCGCGGAACTATTCGATCATGGGTCAGGCCATCGCCACGATGGAAGACATCATGCTGCTGTTCACGGAATTGGCAAATGCCAAATTCGACCAGATGTCGAAGAAAATGGAAGTATCGCGCGATGCGCAGGATATGGCCAATAAAGTGGAGGCCGTGCTAGCCGGCATCACGGACCCCAATGGCAAAGTTTCGCTGCCGGAAGATGTAATCGAGTACATGCGTAAAAACGGGATTGCCATTAATGGAATGAGCATCGATGACTTCCTTCGAGGCAATGAAGGCCATGACGGCGGTGCCACGCTGGATTCGCTGTGGGCGCTGAATAATCTTGATTCCTATATCAAAGGTCGAATCGGATGTCCTGACGCGTCGATTGAACAGATAGCCAAAGACTTGGATGCCGCTGGCGTCAAGATCGATGGTCAAAAGGCCAGCGACTGGCTGAAAAATCAAAAAAATGCCGATGGCTCTTATAACAAAGAGGCGATGAGCACGCTGCTCAATTCTGGGCGGCAGATGGGCAAAGCCGACTTGACTGCGGTCAAGTCCGCGCTGGAGTCCTTCTCCGGCCGCGCGTCGGACTTTGTGCAGCAGAGCCAGCTGAAGCTGCAACAGCTGATGCAGAACTTCAATACCGCGGTGACGATGGCCAACAGCGTGCAGAGCATGAACGCGGAATCGACCAAATCGATCGCCCAAGCTATCCGCTAATGGCTGAGAAGCTGGCTGCCGCGCTCCGGCAGCCAGCCCACGAATTGGCAATGATCAGGAAGCATTCCAATGAATGAAATGACGCAATTGAAATCCATGATCGACGGTTTGAAAAAACGCCGAGTTGGTTTCAAGAAACAGCTGGACGAATTCAAGGCCTTGCAAGGCGAGATCGCCAGCCTGGAGGTGCGCGCAGAATCGGATCCGGTGGCGCGTGGCAAGCTGAAAAAGCTGGAGGCGATGATGAAGTCCGGCGGAGAGCAGCTGCATCAGCAAATCGTCTCCAAGGTTGCCAAGGTGGAAAAAACCTTTTCCCAATTAGGCAAGCAATTGAAGCAACTGGCGCCTGACGGCGAGGCCAAGGCTGGCGTCACGGCCGAGCCGGTCAAGGCGGCCCCGGTTCTTGCCAAAAAGCATCGTCGTTCCTTTGTTTAGACCACGTTAATTTAGTCAGGAGTTTTATTCATGAGCACTGCTGCAATCTCTCCGGTTTCTTCCTTCAGCAACGGTCAGGTGGACTCGGTCGGCAAGGCTGCCGACGGAGACAATATCGACTATCTGCGCGCGGCGCGGAATTACTCGATCATGGGCCAGGCCATCGCGACGATGGAAGACATCATGCTGCTGTTCACCGAGCTGGCCAATGCCAAGTTCGACCAGATGTCGAAAAAAATGGAAGTGTCGCGCGATGCGCAGGACATGGCCAATAAGGTGGAGGCGCTGTTGGCTGACATCACCGACCCCAAGGCGACCAAGAAGCTGCCCCAGGATGTGCTGGATTATATGAAGGCGAACGGCATCAGTGTGGATTCGGTGGAAAACCTCGGCGGCGATCTCAAAAAGGATGCGCTGACGGCGGTGAAGTCCGCGCTGGAGTCCTTCTCCGGCCGCGCCTCGGATTTCGTGCAGCAGAGCCAGCTGAAACTGCAGCAGCTGATGCAGAACTTCAACACCGCGGTGACGATGGCCAACAGCGTTCAGAGCATGAACGCCGAATCGACCAAGTCCATCGCCCAGGCCATTCGTTAAGCCACGACGTGCCGCCGGCTGGCTTCGGTTCCGACCGGCGTATGTCAGGATAAGGAGCATGTTTTATGCCTGATACTCATCATCAGCTTCAACAGACAGACGACGAGGTGTTCCGGCATTTCTTCGCGCGTGGCGGCTCGCTGCGCTTGCTGGCCGACATTCAGGGCGAGGATCTGGAGTCGCTGTACGGCTATGCCAGGCAATTGTTCGATGGCGGCGACATCGCCGCCGCCCGGAATGTCTACCAGTTGCTGAGCACGCTGGATCACTGGAATTTCGATTACCTGCTGGCGCTGGGCCTGTGCCATCAGCGACTCGGCGAGCACAACGAGGCCGTCGTCTGCTTCGGCCGCGCAGGCATGATCAAGGTGGACGACCCGCGCGCCGCGTTCTTCGCCGGCATCAGCTATCGGCTGGACGGTAATGCGGAGTATGCGGACAAGGCTTTCAACGCCGCCATCAACTGGTGCGGCGATCAAATCGACTATCAGCAAATCAAGGCCAGCGCCGTCAGCATGCTGGCTCAGCAACAGGAGGACGTAGCATGCTGATTACTCTGGATCGTTTCATGCCTGGCGCCGGTCTGCCGGCTGACTGGGCGGAGAAGGAGGAAGGAAAAAGCGGTTCCGCAGGCAAGGCTGGCCAGGTTTCGCATGCCGCGCCCAGGATGCTGGCGGAAGCGCAAACGCAGCAACTGGCGCAGCTGGCCGCGCCTCGCGCCGCGCAAGAGCCGGTATCCCGGCAACAGGCGGCGGATGCGCTGGGCCGGATTTCGCGGACCATCGATCAAGCTTCCGGCGGCGAAGGCGCGGCCAAGGGGCCGGCACTCAGTCTGTCGGCGATCGAAAAGATCCCGATGGATTCGATGATCATGGCCTCCACGCTGCTGACCTCGCAGATGCTGGGCGATACCGCGGCGACCAAGAGCAAGGCTCTCGACATCATGAGCACGAAGCAGGAGGCGCTTCGCAAGCAGGAAGTTGAGAACATTCGAGAGCAGATGAACAAGGCCATCGAACAGCAGGACAAGGCCAAGAAGGCCGGCATTCTCAGCGTGGTCTTCGACTGGGTGGTCGCCGCGGTGGAGGTGGTGACCGGCGTGGCCAAGATGATAGGCGGCGTGCTGAGCGGGAACGCGATGCAGGCGGCCGGCGGCGCGATGGACTTGGTGGCCGGCATGGCGGGGCTGGTCAAGGCCATGGCCAACACGATGGCGCTTGTCGACCCGGAAAACGCGGAGAAGTACCGCAAGGTGGCCGATATTGCCGGGAAGGTCCAGTTGTCGTTCGAGATCGCCGGGGCGGTGGTGGACATCACCAGCGCGGCGCGCAATCTGCTGGTGACCAAGATGATCCCGAAAGTCGCCGGCAAGGTGCTGCAGGAAGGCGCGGAGCAAATGGTCAGCACCGCCATCAAGAAAGGCACGGCAAGCGCGGCCAAGAACGCGGCAAACGCGGTGGGCAAGCAAGTGGCGGATCAAGTCGCGACCCAGGTCGCGCAAGCGTTGGGCAAGGCCGCGGTCGATGCCGCCAAAGCCACGACCAAGAAGACGATGGAGAAGTTCGCGCAGAAGTTCACCAATCAGATGATGGAAAGGTTCACCCACGAAGCGATCGAGAAGATGGTCAGCAAGTCGGTGCAGAAAGTCATCAAGAAAGCCGTCGAGGAGGGCGTGGAGCTGACTGCCGAGGAAGTCACCAAGCGAGTCGTCAGCCAGGTTTTCGCCGACGTGGTCAAGGCAACGATCAAGGCGACTTTGAAAGCGCCGGCGCTTGTCGTGTCCAGCACGGTCCGCGGCGTGGCGACAGGCGCGCGGGACATCATGATCGGCGAGATCGAGAAACAGCGAGCCAAACTGCAAAAGGAAATCGATTTGTTGATTCTGGATCAGCAATGGCTGCAAAACTTCTTCGAGTTTTATGAGCAGGAGAAGAAGGAAGTCATCAAGAAGACGCGCGAGCTGTTGAATGACAAGGGTCAGGTGTTCGACGACGGCGTCCAGGCGATGAGCCAGGCCGCTTCCACCCAGGCGCAGATCGCGTCGGCCATGGTGTAGGGGGAGAGATGACGGCTTTTTCGGTGACTGGGTTTAGCCAGAGGAAAGATACGACTGGATATGGAGCCGTCGGGGAGAATGCCGTCAACTCGAAAGCCGCCGCCGGCTTGCCCGAATTGCCTGAGTGGCGAATCAACGCCGATCACTTGCACGAGGTTCTCGATGAGCTGAAGGCGCTTGATCTCGAGTCCTGCGGTTTGGCCGCGCCGATTCCGGATGGTCTGGACTACACGATTCAATTGCTGGCCGGCAACGAAGGTTTCGGATCGCTGGATTTGCATGGCACGTTCAGCATCGGCGATTTGATGGTCAAGCTGCAAAGTCTGTACGAGCGGCAGCGCGAAGGTTTTTGGGCGATGCAGGCCGAGTTGCTGCCCTTGGTCGCTGCCGTCGTGGCGGTCGCCGTCCAGCAGCGCAGCGAGGCGGCGGAACTCAAGGCCAGGGCGCAACAGGAAAACGCGGCGAGCGAGGTGGTTGGCGGCGCCGGCCAAGTACTCTCCGCGGTTGGGGGGGAAACGGCGCGAGGGGTAGCGAAAGACGGCGCGGAGCAAATCAACCAAGCCATCTCCGTTCACGCTGCGGGCCATGAGGTGCAAGGCGCGCAGGAGGACGCGTCGGGCGAATCGGCTCAGAAGTTGGCAAACAGCATGGGCCAACACCTGGCCAAGGACGCCCGGCAGGAGACCGCGAATCGGCAGGAGTCCGTCTCATTGATGACGGGACTGCTCGCGGTGCTGGCCAAGGACGCCCAAGACTGGGGCCAACGCAAGCATTGAAATCAATCACCGTGACGCCGCAGGGTGGCACGCAACCATTAGTTTAGGAGAATGATCATGACGAATATCAACAACGTCGGCACCGCGAACACGGCGCAAACCGTCCCGCCGCAGGCTTCGGAACGGGGCGTGGACAAGGGCAGCGCTGGGGTGTACGCCACCATGGACAGCCTGATCGCGATGCTGCAGAAAATGAATATCGATATCCGCGACATGGAGCGCGAGTTTCACGCCGCTGGCCAGCAGCGAGCGGCGGCGGTCGAGTTGAAGTCGATCGAGACCAAGATGGAAAGCATCGAGCTCAATTACAAGGCGGCCTGGAAGAATGCCGGCGCCAAGGTTCTGTCTGGATTTTTGAGCGCGGGCGGCGCGGCCATCGGCGGGTACGCGGGCAAGGGGGGAGACCTGATTTCCACGGGACTGTCGGGGGTGGGCAAAGGAATGGAGGGCGGCATCAACTGGGGCAGCGCTGGCCTGACGCGCGAAGCCGAGCAGAAGAAGATTCTGGGCGACTTCCAGGCGGATCATGCCGGTGAGCGATATAAAGCGCTGGGCGCCGCGGCGGACAGGGCGGCCGAGGCGTCGCGCCGAATGCATGATTTGACCCGCGAACTGATGAGCATGCAAGAGCGCATCATGTCGGCCGTCAAGATCTAAGCCTGTTGATGAACCGGGGCCGGATGCGGGCTTGCCCGTATCCGCCGAATGGAGAGCCGCAATGCAAGAAACGACTATCAAACCGGATGCCGTTACCCAATTCCTGCTGGCGCAGGGACTGGTTCCGGAGGCGGAGTATTTTGGAAACAGCCATGTTGTGATTGGGCAGCGAGTGAAATTGCTGGATTGTGAGCTGGTTTACCGCCTGGAGGATGCGGAGCTGATCATTTGCGATTTCGTCGCCCGACAGCCGGTGCAAGGCTCCGCCAGCGCGGTGTCGGCTTTCATTCACCTGATCCGCAAGATCGAGCAGTCGGTTTCCCAGGTGAGGCTGGTGCGGGGCCTGTTTCTGGAAAACATGCTTCAGCCGGAGCTGAATCAGGTCAGGGCGAGACTATCCAAGGTCTTGGAGGCGCAAGGCGCCGAGTGGCGCGATATCGATGGCGAGCAATGGCTGGTTTATGAGACAGGGTTGGCCCATTCGGCATAGCGGGCGGCGGGCGGGCGCCGCCATTCTGAACCGTCTTTGCATGTCGGAACGCCCGCGCGCGGCGCTTGCGGGGTCCGGCGCTCCGGGGATGGAGGGCGCCTGAGTTGCCGCGGATTTATGCGATAAAGCTAATCCTCGGCACGAATCTTGTGTAATCTTCATAAGGGCATCGGTTGTTTCCTGATCGCAGGGGGCCGGTGCCGGCATTGCATGATGCGGGTGATTGTTCTGCTTGTCAGTGAAATGGATATCCATGGCATTCGATAGCAAATCATTGCTTTCCGTACTGTTGTGCCGCAGTGGCCATCGTCTGTGCGCGCTGCCGTTGACGCATGTGCGCGAAATCATGCGCGCCTTGCCGGTCGACCCGGTACCGGCGATGTCCGACTTCCTGCTGGGACTGGCGCTGATACGCGGCGCCCCGGTGCCGGTGCTCGATTGCGCGCGTCTGGTGGGTTCGGCGCTGTCGACGCGGATATCGCGCTTCGTCACGCTGACGCTGGGCGAACGCCAGTTGGCGCTGGCGGTGGACGGCGTCGTCGGCGTGCGGCAACTGCCGGCCGCCACGCTGGCCGACATCGCTCCGTTGCTGGACGGCAGCGATGACGGCCTGGTGCAGTCGATCGCGACGCTCGACGCCGAGTTGCTGCTGGTGCTGCGCGCCGGCCGCATGGTTCCGGAGGACATGTGGGACGCCCTGGCGGCCGGGGATGGCGCGATATGAATATCGAACCGTCGTCCCCGCTGGTGGCGCAATTCCGCGATCTGATCGCCGACCGTCTTGGCTTGCAATTCGACGAAACCAAGCTGGGCAATCTGGCGCGGGTGCTGAGCCGGCATGGCGGCAAGGACATGCCGGCCTACCTGGCGATGTTGGCGGCGGAGCCCGAGCGCTCCGAGGTCCTGCATAGGCTCGCCGTCGATCTGACCGTCACCGAAACCTATTTCTACCGGAATTTCGAGCAGATTCAGGCCTTCGCCGAGGTGGCGATGCCGGCTTGCCTGCTGGCGCGCGGCGGCCTGCCCGTGCGCGTGCTGTCGGCCGGCTGCGCCTCGGGGGAGGAACCGTACACGCTGGCGATCGCCGCTCGCGAGGCCGCGGGCCTGGGCCCGGGCAGCGTGTGGATACGCGCGATCGACGCCAATCCCGCCATGCTGGCCAAGGCCGGATCGGCGCGCTACTCGGCCTGGTCGCTGCGCGAAGTGAACCCCGCGATGCGGGAGCGCTGGTTCGCGCGCGACGGCGAGCTCTACGCGCTGAACGATGGCGTGCGTCGGTCGGTGCGGTTCGAGCAGCGCAATCTGGCGCAGGAGGACGCGGAATTATGGGCGCCCGACAGCTACGACATCGTATTTTGCCGCAATGTGCTGATGTACTTCAGTCCGGAGCAGGCCCAGGCCGCCGTGGCGCGGATCGTGGGCGCGATGGCGCCCGGCGGCTATCTGTTCCTGGGCCACGCGGAAACACTGCGCGGCCTGTCTAACGATTTCCATCTCTGCCATACCCATGCCACCTTCTATTATCGGCGCAAGCTGCAAGCCGACGAGCCGGCCCCGGCGATGCAAGCCGGCCCACCGGCATGGACGGAGGAGCCATTCCGACCATTGTTGCCGAATGATCCGGCATGGGTCGATGCGATCGCGCGCGCGGCCCAGCGCATCGATACGCTGGCGGTGAAGGTGCCCCAGGCGGCTGGCGACCCGGCGGAGGCGCAGCCCGATTTGCACCACGCCTTGTCTTGCTTGCACAAGGAGCAATTCGAGCAAAGCCTGGCGCTGATCGAGAAGCTGCCCCAGCAATATGCCGATGACCCGGACGTATTGCTGCTGAAGGCCGTCTCGCTCAGCCAGAGCGGCGCGCTGTCGGCGGCGGGGCACATCTGCCACGCCTTGCTGGCGCGCGACGAGCTGAATGCCGGCGCCCACTATGTGCTGGCCTTGTGCCACGAAGAAGATGGCGACAATTCGGCGGCGCTGGCGCACTACCGCAGCGCCGTCTACCTGGATTCGAGCTTTGCGCTGGCGCGCCTGCACATCGGCGTGTTGGAGCGGCGCATGGCCGAACTCGAAGCGGCGCGGCGCGACTTGGCCCAGGCCCTGATCCTGTTGCAGCACGAGGAGCCGTCGCGGCTGTTGCTGTTTGGCGGCGGCTTCCCGCGCAGCGCCCTGATCGATCTTTGCCGCGCCGAGCTGGCCGCGCTGGGCGTCTCGCCATGAGCCGCGGCCTGACGCCGGCGGACAGCGCGGCCAGCCTGCGGGAGGCGTTCGACCGCTCGTTTGCGCTGGCGCCTGTCTTGCCGGCCGCCGGCGGCGTCAATCTGCTGACGATACGGATAGGGGCCGAGCCGTACGCCATCCGCCTGGCGGATATCCGCGGCCTGCATGTCGATCGGCGCATTCTGGCGCTGCCCAGTCCGATGCCGGAATTGCTGGGCGTGACCAATTTCCGTGGCCAGATCGTGCCGGTGTATCAGCTGGCCGCCTTGCTGGGCAAGGCCTCGGGCGCCGGCGGCACGCCGCGCTGGATGGTGCTGGTGCAGGGCAGCGCGCCGCTGGCGCTCGCCTTCGAGGCCTTTGAATCGCATGTCCGCGTCGGCGCCGGGGAGTGGATCGCGGCGGCCGACGCCGCCGGCCGAGGGCGGTCGCGCGAGGGCGTGCGTATCGCGAGCGGCGTGGTGCCGGTGCTGGACATCGGCGCGCTGGCGGCGCAGATCGAGGCGCGCGCCGCCCATCCGTCGCCGGGACAACAGCCGTGAACGCGCGCCGAATCGCTGTTCGGCGCCGTTCTGGGGGGGGCCGTGGCTAAAGATCCCTATCGTTATTTCAGAATCGAGGCGCGCGAACTCATCGAACAGCTGAGCAAGGGCGTGCTGGCGCTCGAGCAGGGCGGTCGGGACGAGGAGCAGGTGTCGCTGCTGCTGCGCTGGGCACACACCTTGAAAGGCGCGGCGCGGGTGGTGAGGCAGGCGCAGATCGCCGATCTGATCCATGGCGTGGAAACGCTGCTGGCGCCGCTGAGGTCGTCCGACGCGGCTTTGCCGCGCAGTACGGTCGACCAGTTGTTGGCCGTTTTCGACCAGGTGAACACCTTGCTGGGCCAATTGCCGTCGGCCGAAGCCGATGGCGCCGGCGCCGGCGGCGATCGCGTCAGCGCCGGGAGCGAGGCGCTGCCGGCGGCGGCGGACCCGCCGCAGCGCATCGTCCGCGCCGACGTGCTGGAAGTGGACGCATTGCTGGAGGGCCTGGGCGAGATCGGCACCGAGCTGACGGGCATCAGGCGCGCCATCGACACGCTGGAGGCCTTGCGCGAACTGGCGCTGACGGCGGGCGAGGCGGCGCCTCAGGGCGGCCGGGCGCTGGTGGCGCAACTCGACGCGCTTGAGCGCAGGATGGCGGGCGGGGCGGAAAGGATAGACCGCGAGCTGCGCCAGACCCGCGACGCCGCCGAGCGACTGCGGCTGATCCCGGTCGGCGGCATTTTCACCACGCTGGAGCGCTGCGCGCGCGACGCCGCCCACAGCTGCGGCAAGCAAGTCGTGTTCGATGCCAGCGGCGGCCAGTTGCGCATAGACGGCGAGGTGCTCGATGCGGTGCTGGGCGCCTTGCTGCAACTGGTGCGCAATGCGATGGCGCATGGCATCGAGACGCCGGAGCAGCGCGCCGGCGCGGGCAAGGACGCGTCCGGCCGCATCGCGCTGGATGTCTCGCGGCGCGGCTATATGGCCTGGTTCCGCTTGCGCGACGATGGCCGCGGCATCGATATGGCCGCGTTGCGGGCCGTTCTGGCGGCGCGCGGCCAGCCCGCGCCGGTCGACGACGCCGCGCTGCTGGCCAGGCTGCTGGAAGGCGGCGTCAGCACCAGCAGCGCGGTGACCGAGTTGTCCGGGCGCGGCATCGGCATGGATGTGGTGCGCGCCGCGATGGCCAAGCTGGGTGGCCGGGCCCGCGCCAGCAGCGACGCCGGCGGCACCACCTTCGAGTTGTGCGTGCCGCTGTCGCTGGCGGGACTGGACGTGTTGCTGGTGGAGGCCGACGGCCAGGTCGCGGCGCTGCCGCTGGATGTCGTGCAAGGCGCGCTGCGGGTGTCGCAGGAGCAGGTGGTGCGCTCGGCGGACGGCGACGCCATCGTGTATGAAGGCCAGTTGCTGTCTTTGCTGCCGCTGGCCATCGACGCCGCGGGGCGGAGCGCCCGCCCGCGGTCGCCGCGCGCGATGACGGCGGTGGTCATCCGCAGCCAGGGCGAGCGCCTGGCGCTGGCGACCAGCCGCCTGGGCGGGGTCGACAGCGTCGTGCTGCGCGGGCTTCCCCCGCTGATGACGGCCGACCCGATGGTGCTGGGACTGTATCTGGACATCGAGGGCGAGCCGCGCATGGTGCTCAATCCCGAGGCGCTGGGCGGCGCGCTGAGCGGTCGCCGCGGCGGCGGCAAGGAGACGGCGACGCCGTGCCCGCCCATCCTGATCGTCGACGATTCGCTGACGACCCGGATGCTGGAGAGCAGCATCCTGGAGTCGGCCGGCTACCAGGTGGCGCAGGCGACGTCCGCCGAGGAAGGGCTGGAGTTGGCGCGGCAGAATCGCTACGCGCTGTTCCTGGTCGATGTCGAGATGCCCGGCATGGATGGCTTCGGCTTCATCACGCAACTGCGCGCCGACCCGCAACTGCGCGATATCCCGGCGCTGTTGGTGACCTCGCTCGACACGGCCGAGCACAAGCGGCGCGGCATCGATGTCGGCGCCAACGGTTATATTGTCAAAAACGAATTCGATCAGGCTGCGTTTCTGGCGCAGATCGGGGAACTGGTGCTGCGATGACGAAGTTGCGGGTGCTGGTGGTGGAAGATTCGCTGACGGTGCGCATGCACCTGTGCGAGCTGCTGGAGGCCGACCCGGCCTTCGAGCTGGTCGGCCAGGCCGAGGACGGCAAGCAGGCCATCGAGCTGTGCCTGGCCTTGCGCCCGGATGTCATTTCGCTGGACATGATGATGCCGGTGATGACCGGCTTGGCCGCCACCGAATACATCATGGCCTACTGCCCGACCCCCATCCTGGTGGTCTCGTCGTCGATCAACCGCGGCGAACTGTTCCGCACCTACGAGGCGCTGGCCGCCGGGGCGCTGGACGTGATCGAGAAGCCGCAGCCCGGACAGGACCGTTGGGACGAAAACTACCTGGCCATGCTCAAGCTGGTGGCCAAGGTCAAGGTGGTGACGCATTTGCGCGGCCGCCGCGCCGCCCATGCGCAGCCGATCGCGCCTTGCGCGCCGGCATCGCCGCGCCAGTCGATGCGGCTGGTGGCGCTGGGGGCGTCGACCGGAGGGGCCAGCGCCCTGGTCGAGGTGCTGGGCGGATTGCCCGTCGATTTCCCGCTGCCGCTGGTGGTGGTCATCCATCTGGCCGAGCCGTTCGGCCATGCCTTCGTCGACTGGCTGGACGACCATTGCCTGCTGGATGTGAGGCTGGCGCGCCACGGCCAGGCGCTGCCGGCGCGCGGCGTGGTGATGGCGGCCCCTGGGCTGCACTTGCAACTGCGCGGCGGCATGCAGGTGTGCGAAGCGGGACCGGAAAGGCTGTCGTGCCGGCCGTCGGTCGACGTGCTGTTTGAATCGGTGGCGCAGGAATACGGCGCGGCCGCCGCCGCCGTGCTGCTGACCGGCATGGGCCAGGACGGCGCGCGCGGCATGTTGGCCGTGCGCGACGCGGGCGGATTGACGATCGCGCAGGACGAAGCCAGTTGCGTGGTGTACGGCATGCCGCGCGAGGCGGCGTTGCTGAACGCGGCGCAGCGCATCCTGCCGCTGAGCGATATCGGCCCGGCCCTGGCCGCGCTGGGCGCGGGGCGAATGCCATGATGGCCCCGGTGCTGATCGTCGACGACAGCCTGACCGTGCGGGCGGACCTCGAGGAGGCGTTCGTGGAGCGCGGGATAGCGACCATCGCCTGCGCCTCGTTGGCCGAGGCGCGCGCCGCGATGGCGCGGCAGCCCATAGGCCTGATGGTGTTGGACGTCATGCTGCCCGACGGCGACGGCATCGACTTGCTGCGCGAAGTGCGCGCCACCGCCGGCGGCGCCAGCCTGCCGGTGCTGGTGCTGTCCAGCGAGGCCCAGGTCAGCGACCGCATACGCGGCATGCTGACCGGATCCAATGACTATGTGGGCAAGCCCTATGACCGGGACCGCCTGGTGGCGCGCGCGGTGCAGTTGCTGGCGGTGGCCGGAATGCCGGTCGACGCCGCGCCGCTGGTGCAGGTGATAGACGACAGCCTGACCTACCGCGAGCAGCTGGGGGCCTTGTTGCGCGAGCAGGGCTATCAGGTGGCGCTGGCCCATAGCGGCGAAGAGGGGTTGCGCGCGATGGCGTCGCGCCGGCCGGCGGCGCTGGTGGTGGACAGCGTGCTGCCCGGCATCGATGGCGCCGCCGTGGTGCGCAAGCTGCGCCTCGACCCGGCTTTGCACACCGTTCCCTGCATCCTGCTGACCGGCGCCGACGAGGACGGCGCCGAGCTGCATGCGCTGGACGCCGGCGCCGACGCCTTCGTGCGCAAGGATGGCGACGCCGGCGTGTTGCTGGCGCGGCTGGCCGCGGTGCTGCGCAATGTCGACGACGTCGGCCGCATGGCGTCGCAGCAGGCCGGCCGGCGCATTCTGGCGGTGGACGACAGTCCCAGCTATTTGCACCAGCTGGCCGACGTGCTCGGCGACGAGGGCTACGACGTGATCCTGGCCGAGTCGGGCGAGCAGGCGCTGGAGCTGCTGAAGGTGCAAACCGTCGATTGCGTGCTGCTGGACCGTCAGATGCCTGGGCTGTCGGGCAGCGAGACCTGCGCCCGCCTGAAGGGCGACGCCGCCACGCGCGACATTCCGCTGATCATGCTGACCGCGATGGAAGACCGGGCGGCGATGATAGAAGGCCTGGCGATCGGGGCCGACGACTATGTGCTGAAGTCTAGCGAGTTCGACGTGCTCAAGGCCCGCGTGCGGGCCCAGTTGCGGCGCAAGCAGTTCGAGGACGAGAGCCGCCGCATCCGCGCCGAGCAGATGGACCGGCAGCTGGAGGCGGCGGAGATACGCGCGGCGCGCGCGCTGGCGGAGAGCCGCGCCATCCTGCTGGCCGAACTGGAGCGCAAGAACCGCGACCTGGAGCATGCCAACCGGCTCAAGTCCGAGTTCCTGTCCAATATGTCGCACGAGCTGCGCACCCCGCTCAACGCCATCATCGGTTTTTCCGAACTGCTGACGCGCGGCGTCACCGGCGTGCTCAGTCCGCAGCAGAACACTTATGTCGGCCACGTGCTGGCCAGCGGCCGCCATCTGCTGAGCCTGATCAACGACATCCTGGACCTGTCCAAGGTGGAGGCGGGCAAGATGGAGCTGAGGCTGGAGCCCATCGACGCCAACGCCGTGCTGCGCGCCAGCCTGTCCATCGTGCAGGACGGCGCGGCGCGGCGCGGCATCGCCCTGGAGTTCCTGCCCTGCACGCCGCTGGAGCCGGTGCAGGTCGATTTGCGCCAATTCCGGCAGATAGTCTACAACCTGCTGTCGAATGCCGTCAAGTTCTGTCGCGACGACGGCCGCGTGACGCTGTCGCTGCATCGCGCGCAGCGCTGCGACGTGGCATATGTCGAGGACGCTGTCTGGGCCAGCCGTCTGCTGCCGCTGCCCGACGGTTCCGAGCAAGCGTTCCTGGAAGTGCGGGTGCGGGACAGCGGCGCCGGGATCGCCGCCGCCGACTTGCCGGCGCTGTTCGAAACCTTCAGCCAGCTCGACGCTTCCAGTTCGCGCCGGCACGAGGGCAGCGGCCTGGGGCTGGCGCTGGTCAGCCGGCTGGCGCAATTGCATGGAGGCACGGTCGGCGTCAGCAGCGCGCCGGATCTCGGGTCGCAGTTCTCGATCTGGCTGCCGCTGCGGAGCGACGCGGCGACGGCTTCGCCGCGCCGGGCGCTGGTGATGGAGGACGACGCGCGCGCCGCCGAGCTGCTCCAGGCCCATCTGGAGAGGATAGGCTTCGCGGTCTCTACCGCGAGCGACGCCGGAACGGCGCTGTCCCTGCTCCGCGGCGAGGTCCCCGATCTGATCACGCTGGATTTGCTGCGGCCCGAGGCCTGCGGCTGGGCGGCGCTGGACGAGGTCAAGCGCGATCCCCGGCTGAAGAACGTGCCGGCGGTGATCGTCGCCATCGAGGCCGACAAGATGAAGGCCTGCGTGATGGGCGCCGCGCAGCTGCTGCCAAAGCCGGTGCCGCGCCAGGACCTGATCGACGCGTTGCAGGCGCTGGGACTGGGCAATGAACCGATGTCGGCGCCGACCGTGATGATTGTCGACGACGCGGCCTCCGTTGCGCGGCTGAGCGCCGATCTCGCCGATCTCGACTGCCAGCTGCGGTGCTGCACCGACGGCGCCGGCGCCCTGGCGGCTTTGCGGGATGCCCGGCCGGACGTGTTGATCGTCGGCCTGGTGTTGTCCGATATCAGCAGCTTCGAAGTGCTGGCGGCGCTGCGCAAGCATACCGCCTCCTCGGTTCCCATCCTGGTGCTGAGCGACGACAGCGTCAGCCTCGACGACAGGCGGCGGCTGGGCGGGCAGGTGCTGGGCATCATGAAGGAAGACAGCTTCGATCGACGGCAATTCTTGTTCGAGGTCGGCCGCGCGCTGCAGCAGGCCGCGCGCCGCCGGACTGTCGCGGAGACGCCGGCCGATCGGATAGGCGAGGTGGACGATGGCACGGATACTGATAGTCGATGACACGCCGGGCAATATGCTGTTGACCCGCACCATCCTGGAAAGCGAAGGCCACACGCTGTTTTGCGCCGAGCGGGCGCGCGACGGCATCGACATCGCCCGGCGGGAGCTGCCGGATCTGGTGCTGATGGATGTCCAGATGCCGGAAATGGACGGCATTACGGCGGTCGCCATCCTCAAGGACGACCCGTTGACGCGGGCGATACCGGTGGCCGCGCTGACCGCCTGCGCGATGAGGGGAGACCGCGAGCGCATGCTGGCGGCCGGTTTCGACAGTTATATCGAAAAGCCGATCGATTTCGTCAGTTTCGTGGCCGAGATCGGGCGCCTGGTCGGTTTGCGGCAGGCGCCGGAGCGGAAATGATCCGGCGATAGGCGGGCCCATCCATTTGTAGAGGGAGCGATCAAGCATGAACCAGAACTGGACCTTTGGCCGGAAGTTGGCGTTCGGCTTCGCGGTATCGTCGACTTTCCTGATCGCGATCGGCATCGCGGCATACTGGAGCATCAGCGTGCTGATCGCCACCGCCGGCTCGGTCACCCATACGCAAAAAGTGGTGGAGCGCGTGTCCGGCCTGATCAGCCTGGTAAAGGATGCCGAAACCGGCCAGCGCGGCTATCTGCTGACCGGCGACCCGGCCTATCTGGAGCCGTTCCAGACAGCCGTCGCCGGCATGCCGGCGGTGCTGTCCGAGCTGCGCGCCCTGAGCGTGGACAATGCCGACCAGCAAGCCCGGATAAGCCAGGCGGAAACGCTGGTGAACAGCAAGTTCAACGAGTTGAAGCGCACCATCGACTTGCGCAAGGCCGGCCATGCCAACGAGGCGTTGAAGATCGTCCTGACCGGGGAGGGCAAGAAATACATGGACGCCTTGCGCGTCCTGTGCGGGCAGATCAACCGCCAGGAGCGCGTGTTGCTGAGCAAGCGCGAGGCGGACACCGACGCCACCTCCAGCAACGCCAAGGCGACCATCGTCGTCGGCACCATCCTGTGTCTGCTGTTCGTGGTCGGCGCCGGCTTCACCATCACGCGCTCGCTGACGGAGCGGCTGGGGATGGCCGTCGGCCATGTGCAGAGCTCGTCGGCGGAACTGCAGGCCGCCGCCACCCAGCAGGCGTCCGGGGCCAAGGAGCAGGCCAGCGCGATGAGCGAGATCAGCACCACTATCAGCGAATTGGGCGTGACCTCGCGCCAGATCGCCGAGAGCGCCCGCCGGGTGGCGCAGATCGCCGAGCAGACCGCGACGGCGGCGCGCAGCGGCGAGGGCACGGTGGAAAGAGGGCAGGAGGCGATTGGCGGCATCCGTCGCCAGACCGATCTGGTGGTCAGCCACATGCTCGATCTCGGCCGCAAATCGCAGGAGATAGGCGCGGTGCTGGACATCGTGTCCGAGCTGGCGGAGCAGACCAATATCCTGGCCATCAACGCCACCATCGAGGCCAGCGGCGCCGGCGAGGCCGGACGCCGTTTCGCCGTGGTGGCGGAGGAGATCCGCAAGTTGGCCGACCGGGTCGCGGCGTCGACCAAGGGCATACGCACCCAGATCGACGATGTGCGCGGCGCCGTCAACACCACGGTGATGGCCACCGAGAGCGGCGCCAAGGCGGTAGACCAGGGCGCGCGCCAGTTCGCCGAAGTGGCCGCGGCGTTCAAGCAGATCGCCGATCTGGTCACCACCACCACCGAGGCGGTGCGCGAGATCGAGCTGTCGACCAAGCAGCAGGCCACCGCCGCCGATCAGGTGCGCACCGCCGTGTCCGAAGTGGCGCAGGCGACGCAAGAGACCGAGACCAGCTCGACCCAGACGCTGCAGACCGCCTCGCAATTGGCCGGGCTGTCGATGGATCTGCGGCGTCTGGTCCATTCCGGGACGGTCTGAGCCTGACGGGCATGCCGTCTTGCCGCCGCGAATCACGGCGCGGCATGCCTGGCGACGCGCCTTATGCCTCGATGGCGCTTGGCGCGGCGGCGATCGCGTCCAGCGCGTGCTCGAAAGCCTGGAACAGCGCCTCCGCCGCGGCGTCGGGGCAATGGGCGGGATCGCGGCTCAGCCGGAATTCGGCGATTTCCGCGTCCTCGTCCAGATGGACGGCGATATTGACCGGATAGTGGAATCGATCGACGCCGTCCCAATCCCGCAAATCGCTTTCTTGCGAATCGCGCGCCCGGAAATTCGTGAAATTGAAGGTGTGGAAAAACTCCCGGCCGGGGCTGCGCGCCTCGAAAATCGCGCTGTGCGGATACAAGGCGTATTTCTCCTGCCGCAGCAGCCGCCGGTGAATCTCGCTGGCGGTTTCCCACGAACACTCCGACGCGTCGAACGACAGCGGCTGCAAGTTCCAGAACAGGCCGACCGCCTCCAGCGGATCGCTCAGCTCCGGCACGCGGCCGTTCACCACGATCCCGATCAAGACATGGGGATCCCGGCTCGCCTGGGCGATGGCGTGCCCGACGGCGGCCAGATACAAGGACCGAGTCTGGATCCGCCGCGCGCGCGCGCATCGGCCGACGCCGGCCACCAGCCTGGATGCGACGCGCCTTTTTTGCTCGATGATCGTGGCCGGCTGATCGCTCCGCCGCTCAAGCGCCTGCTTGCCGGCAAACGGCGCGAGCCGCCAGTATTCCATCGCTTCCGCGTCCCGCGCCATACGCTGCTGCAGGGCGACATATTCGGAAAACACATCGGCGCGTGTCGGCATCGGAATGGGGGCGTGGCGATGGTATTGCTGGAATACCGCGTCGAAAAAGCGTTGCTGCCCCCAGCCATCGTCGATCGCGTGGTGGATGCTCAGGAAAACGACGCAACGGCTGTCCGTCGTCTGGAAGAAGCGCAATCGCGCCATTTCGGTGCCCGCCTCGAACGGCGTGAACGGCGTGTGGAGGTCGGCGCGCGCGTATTCGGCGACAAGCGATTGCTGTTGTCGCGGCGCGTCGCGCCGGATGTCGACGGCGTCCAGGCGTACCCGCGCCGCGTCCGTCTCGACGCGGCGAATCGCGTCGCCGTCGCGGACGAAGAGGGTGCGGAATATCGGATGCGCGGAAAACGCCGCGCGGAAAGCCTCCAGCAAGCGGTCGACGTCAAGCGACGCGTCGTCGCAGGTGAACCACTGCTGCACGTGATAGACGCCCAGCCCGGCGGGCGCGGCCTGATACTGCTCCAGCATGATGCGCTGCATGTCGGACGCGGTATCGGCAACCGTCGCCGGCGCCGGCGTCAGGCCGGCCGCGCCCCGCAAGCTGCGATCGTTCAGGTCCCGGACAGTGGGCGAGTGGAAGATGTCCTCCACCGCCGCCGGCCAGCCTGCGCGATTCAGCGCCATGATCAACTCGACGGCGCGGATCGAGTCGCCGCCCAGGGCGAAGAAATCGTCGCGCGGGCCGAGGCTGTCGACGCCGAGCACCCGGCGCCAGATCGCCATCATCTCCGCCTCGTCGGCCGAGGCCGGCGCATCCGCCGGGCGCTCGTCGCTCAGCGCGCGCGCCACTTGCGGCAGCCGGCCGCGATCGAGCTTGCCGTGCGTGGTCAACGGCAAGCTGTCGATGCGATGAAAATGGTGCGGCATCATGAAGCCCGGTATCTTTTCCGCCAGCGATTGGCGGAGCTCGCGCAAGCTCATCGGCGCGGCCGCGAAGCGGACATAGGCCAGCACCAGATCGCGTCCGTCTTCGACGGCGGCTTGAACGACGGCGTTGGCGACGCCGTCCAGCTCGCACAGCGCGGATTCGATCTCGGCCAGCGACACCCGGAAGCCGCGGATCTTGACGTAGCCGCCCTTGCGCGACTCGTAAACCAGCTCGCCGTGCTGATCGATCTTCGCCAGGTCGTTCGTCTTGTACATCCGGGCGCCTTCGTGGCCCGGAAACGGGCAGGGGATGAAGGCCTCGGCCGTCAGGCCCGGCCTGCCATGGTAGCCGCGCGCCAGTCCCGGGCCGGCGACGTACAATTCGCCGACTTCGCCGGCCGCCACCGGGTTCAAGCGGTCGTCGAGCAGGAACAACGACAGATCCGGCAAGGCCTCGCCAATACCGGCGGACTGCCGCTTGCCGGACTCGTCGGCGGTGACGACATGCAGCGTGACATGCACGGTGGTCTCGGTGATGCCGTACATATTGACCAGCACCGGGCCGTCGTCTCCCATCGTCTTGAACCACGGCTTCAGCTGCGCCAGGTCCAGGCGCTCGCCGCCGAATATCACGAAGGCCAGCGACTCCAGCGCCTCGCGCTTTTGCGGATGTTCGCTCAGATACCGCGACAGCTGATAGAAGAAGGACGGCGTTTGATTGAGCACCGTCACCCGATGCTCTCGCAGATAAGCCAGCAGCGCCGACGGGTCGCGAATGGTGGCCAGATCGGGGATCAGCAGTTTCCCGCCATGCAATAGCGCGCCGAAAATCTCCCAGACCGAGAAATCGAAGGCGTAGGAATGCAATAGCGGCCAGATGTCGTCCGGTCCGAAATCGTAATACGGCTGGGATTCGGAAAAAAGCCGCAGCACGTTGCGGTGCGAGATCAGATTGCCTTTCGGGCCGCCGGTCGAACCCGAGGTATAGATGACATAGGCCAGGCCGTCGCGGCTCGGCGCGGGCATCTCGGGGCTGTCGGCATGCGATGGCGCCAAGGCGTCCAGATCGAGCAGCGCGATGTCTTGGGCCGCGGCGGCGGCGCTTATCCGTTCCCGCGACTCGTCGTCGACGATGATGATCCCGGGCCGGGCGTCGGCTATCAGGTAGTTCAGCCGGTCGGCCGGATATTCCGGGTCAAGCGGAACGTAGGCGCCGCCGGCTTTCAGGATGGCCAGCATGGCGACGATCAGATCGGACGATCTGCGGACGGACAGGCCAACCAGGGTTTCGGCTGCCACGCCGTCTGTCCGGAGCCGGCCGGCCAGGGCATTCGCCCGTCTATCCAGTTCTTGGTAGCTAAGCGATGTCGCCGCGCACTGCACGGCGATTCGATCGGGAAACCGCTGGGCCGACAGCGAGAAGGCCTCGGCAATCGTGCGGCATGCGGCTAGGTCTTGCGGATGCGTCATTTGGTTTTTCATGTCCGGCCTGCATCGGGGATCAAGCCCCGTTGATTGATCGTTTGTCGCTGATGTCTGGCGCTTCGCGCCCCGAGTACGGGCGCGCCGGATCAAGTCGCGTCGGTCGAGAGGCCGGCATCGCCGGTCTGGGCGCGCTTCGGCTTTCTCAACAGCTTAGGGCCGGCGCGCGGCACTTCCGCTGCGGCCGGCGCGTTCGATGGCTGCCGTAGCGGCGAATCGAAGTCGAGCGCGAATCGGGACAGCCAGGCCGACAGTTCGGCGCCCATTCGCTCGATCGAAGCCGGATCGAACATATCGGTCGCGTATTCGATGCGAACGCAGCTTCTCGCCAGATTGAAGCCGAACGCCAGGTCGAACTTGGCGATAGGGCTGGACCCCGGCGCCGGCGTGACGACCAGACCGTCCTGCGTCCAGCCGGCAAAGTCCTCATCGGCGGTGACGACCGCCTGGAAGACCGGGTGCAGGCCGGGAACGCGCTCGATGCCAAGCCGTTCGACGATGGCGGAGAACGGCACCCGGTATCCGGCGTAACTGGCCCGGGCGACTTGCCGTATCTTTTCGATCAGGCGGCGCGGGGTGTCGGATGGCTCGACGCGCACCGGCATCGCGAGCAGATTGACGAAGTTGCCTATCGTTTCCTCGATCGCATCGTCGCCGCGCCCGCCATGCGGGAAGCCCAGGCAGACGTCGGCCTGATTGCCGCGCGACGAGAGGTAGCCCGCGAGCAGGGCGGCGACGGCCATGAACGGCGAGGCGCCAAGCTGGGCGGCTTGCCGGATGTGCTCGCCAAGCTGCGCCTGAGGCAGCGCGCACTCCAGGAAGGCGCCGGCGTAGTCCCGCCGCATCGGCCGCGGCCGGTCCGGCCTGAGATTGAGCGGCGTCGGCTTGCCGTCGAAGCGGCCGTGCCAGCGCTCCAGCTCGATTTGATAATCGCGGCTGTCCTGCCACGCCCGTTCCCGGGCGGCGGCCTCGCGAACCGTCAGCGCCGGTCCGGCATCGGGCAACTCGTCGCCTCGCAGCAGGGTTTGCAGATCGCGCAGCCATATCTGGGCGGAATGGCCGTCGAACACCATGTGATGGAACACCATCAGCAAGACCCAGTGCTCAGGGGCGCGACGCACCAGGCAAAACCGGAACAGCCGGCCGGCGGCAAGATCGAACGTCGTCGAGCTGAATGCCTGTTCCAAGATGGCGAAGCCGGCGTCGCGGCTGTCCGGCGCCTGTTGGCCGAGGTCGGCGGTTTCGAGAACGCTGGACGGCGGCGCGCCGACTTCCTGGCGCAGGCCCGACGGCGTTTCCACGAAGCGCGTGCGCAGGGCCTCGTGGCGATTCAGCAGCCGGCCCAGCGCCGCCTCCAGGCGGGCCGGGTCCAGCTCGCCGCGCATCTCCAGATGCAGCGGGACGTTGTACAGCGCGCGGTTCGGGGCCAGTTTTTCGAAGAAATACAGGCTTTGCTGATTGCTTGACAGCTGGCCAAGCCTGGCGTCGACATGCGCGCGATCCGGCACCGCCGCGTCGCCGAGCCTGGCGCACGCCGCATCGACGAAGTCGCCCAGCGTCGCGCTTTCGATCAGCTCCCGCAAGGGGATGGTCAGCGACAGCCGCTGCCGGCATGCCGCGATCACGCGCAAGGCCGCCAGCGACGTTCCACCCTGCCGGATGAAGCCGACGGCGCCATCGGGCAGCTTGCCGCCGAGGGCGGCGGAAAGGATGCCGATCAGCGCGTCGCGGCCGGCGTCGCCGCCGGCGATGGGCTGAAACGCCGCCTGGCGGGCCGTGGCTTGCACCGCGCCGGCGTCCGGCCATCGGCCGATCCGGGCCATCTGTTCCGCAAAGGCGTCGAGCCGGGCGGACGGATTCGCCAGGCATGCCTCGGCCAGATCGACCAGCTCGCTCCAGAGCCGCCGGACGGTCGAGGCGTCGAACAAGGCGGTGGCGTATTCGAGCGCGAGCCATAGGCCGTCGTCGCGTTGGTCGAGGATAAAGCTCAGGTCCAGCCTGGCCGTTCCGGCATGCGCGGCCTGTTCGTCCAGCCGCAGTCCGGCGAGACGCCAGCGCGGTCGTTTTTCAACCCGCGCGGCGACTTGGAGCAAGGGGTGCGCCGGCGACGCACGGTGCGGCGCCACCGCGTCGACGAGTTTTCCAAACGGAATGTCCTGGTTTTCGCATCCCCGCGAGGCCGCGTCGCGGACTCGGCGCATCATTTCCCGCAGACCGGGCTTGTCGCCGACCGGCAGCCGCAGCGCGAGCATATTGGCGAACGGGCCGACGATCTCATGGCTGTCGGCGCTTGTCCGTCCGGTGGCGGGCATGCCGATGACGATTTCGTCGCGGCCGCTCCCCGCGGCCAGGAACAGGCCGACCAGGGACGAGAAGACGACGGGTAGCGAATCTCCCTCCGCCTGCAGGAAGCGGCCCAGTTGTCGCTCCAGCCCCGCGGGAAGCTTCAGCGCCAGCTGGTCTCCGCCCATCGGCATCGTTGCCGGACGCGGTCTGTCCGCCGGCAGCGGCTGCTGCTCGGGCGCGCCGGCGAACGAAGCCGCCAGCGCGTTCAGCCGCGCCTGGCCGCCAGCGGCGTGCCATTGCTCGCGCTGCCAGCCGGCGAAATCGGCATAGTCGAACGCGCCAGACGCGAGTTCGCCGTCGCCGCCGCGCAATGCGGCCGCATACGCCGTCTCGAGGTCCGCCGCCAGGATCTCCATCGACCAGGCATCGAAAACGGCATGGTGGAACACCATCAGCAGGCGCGCCTCTTGCGCGTCTTGCTGGACGAGAACGAAACGAAACAGCGGCCCCGCCGCCAAGCCGAACGGACGGCTCAGGATTTCCTGCGTCAATTCGGCCAGGCTGGCGGCGTCCCGGTTTGCCGAATCCAGGCGCGCTAGCTCGAGAAACGGGCCGGGCAACGCATGCCGCGTCGTGCAATAGACATCGTCGCCATCGAAGGCCATCGTCGTGCGCAATGCCTCATGCCTGGCCACGACCGCGGCAAAGGCCGCCTCCAGCGCCGCGGCGTCGATCGCGCCGCTCAGCTGCAGCGCGACGGGAATCGAGCATGAGGGCGTGTCCGGCGCCAGCTGATCAAGGTAGAAAAGCCGTTCTTGGGAAAATGACGCAGGCCAGCCATAGGCGGCATCGAGTAAAAATTTCATAAGCGAATACCTTGAATCAGCAGTCAGTCGGCAATGGAAAGCCTCTGTTCCGCCCGCCGGCGCGTGTCGCTGCGCCGGCGGGGCGTTGGCACGATGCGGGCAACGCGCGCCGGCCGCGCCCGCATCGGACTCAGCAGGTGAAGCTGCTGCAGCCGTACAGTCGTTCGGCGCTCAAGCCGGCGGCGCGGCAGCGCTCGAGGAGTTTGTTCGACTCGACGATCTGCTTGCTGTCGGCCGAGTACTCCAGGCCGGTGACGAAGCGCATCCACGGCTCCTGGCCCATCGCGTAGATGAATATTTTCCGGCAGTCGAACTCCTCGACGATGCTCCAGGCATGCTCGCAGTCCGAGCCCGACAAGGTGCGGGACTCGTCGTCGCGCCGGCTGAGCGGACTGCCAGTGTAGGGGCCGTACAGCCAGCTGAGCGGCGCGCCGTCGCACTCCATGCCGATGAACAGCGTGTCCGCCTTGCCCAGCCGCTCGACGATGCGGCGGTACAGCGCGCGGTCCTTGCAGTCGGAGTCGGCCAGGAACAGGAAGCTGCGGTTTTTCAGCCGCAGGAACATGCCGTGCTTGCTTTCGATGTCCAGGTCGGCGTGTTCGCCGTAAAACGGCAGGCTGACGATCTCGCCGTCGTCGAAGCGCACGCTTTCCATCGGCTCCAGCTCCGATACATTGCGGAAGCCGAGCGCGCGCAGCGTCAGCTTCATCGATGGATCGGCCAGGCTGCGGCTGTTGTGGCGCGGGACCAGGATGCGGCCGATGCGGCCGCGCAGCTGCAGCAGCAATTCCGGGCTGAAATGGTCCTGGTGGTTGTGGGTGATGAAGACGTAGTCGATATGGTCGGGCAGATCGTCGAAGGTCAGCCGCTGCGTCTCGCCGTCGCGGTCCCAGGTGACGAAGGGGTCGATCAGGACCGAGGTCGACGCCGTCTGCAGCAGGACACAGGCATGGCCGAAATAGCGGATGCGCACGTCGCCTCCATGGTAGTCCGGCTGGTCGCGCCGCGGCGGCTCGGCGTCGAAGAAGCCGCGGAAGCGCGCCTCCTGTTCCGCCGGCACCTTCAGCGCCTGCTTCAGCTCCGCGTAAGGGACGGCGCGTATCCGGCTGGCGGCGAGCGCTTCGTGATTGGGATCGGCGAAGGGCAGCGGCAGGACCAGCCTGGCGTCTCCGTCCAGCCGGGGCGTGTTCAGGAAGAAATGGCGCTGTTCGTCGCGCTCGGTGCCGAAGGCGAGCGACTGCTTGTCCTCGTTGGCGGCGGCCGGGTAGCTCAGCAGTTGGTCCAGCACGCGGATGCCCGGGTGGTGATTGAGGTCGTAGCTGACTTCGACCAGGCCGGCCAGCGTCGGCGGCAGCTCGGCGTAGACCGCGTCCAGGCTGTGGCCGCTGGCGGTTTGTTGCAATTGGCGATTGAGTTTTTGCAGGTCCTCGGCGAAGCGGAGCAGCGGCTCGGCGTCGCGCAGCGTGTCCTGCAGCAGGCGGCGCACCGCGGGCAGGTCGCTTGCCGCCAGTTCCAGAAAGGGGCCGCCCAGCATCTGGGGATTCTTCGAGGCGGCGATATGCACGCCGGGATTGGCGACGAAGGAGCGCATCAGCGGAATCTGGCGGAAGGCCAGATTGATCGCCTGCTGGACCGGCGACACCAGATGGCTCCAGGCGTACCAGCGATGGAACAGCGGTTCCAGTTTCACGCCGCTTTTCAGGTAGACGGCCGCGTCGGAATGGGGAGTGCTCATGCTTGCTCCAATGTTGTGGATAGTAAAGAGGGAAGGCGCGAGGCCGGCATGTCGTCGTTGTGCCGGCCGGTGGCGGCCAGGCTGGCGGGGTCGGTTTCCTGCCGCTGCCGCCATGAGGCGTAATCGGCGTATTGCCGCGGCAGCGGCGTCCAGTCCGGCTTCTCGCCGTCGTCGTGGACGGCATAGGCCCGGGCCAACTGGTCCAGCAGCGGCGCGATCGCGTCGTCGTCGGCGGCGGCCCGGCGCAGCGCGGCCGGCAGCGTCTCCGAGCCGCTGGCCGCTTCGCCGTCTTGCCGCGCGATCGGCGCGCGCGGGGCCGCGTGTCGGCGGCCGATGTCGCGCAGCGCCTGCCGCAAGGCGGGCAGGTTCAAGTCTCCGGCGTAGCGCAGCGTGATGGGCATGTCGTCGGCCGGGGCGCCGTCTTGCGGCCGGCCGGCCAGCCAGAACCGGTGGCGGCCTGGCCGGCCGTCGGCCGCAGGCGTTAACTCGCCTGAGCGCTCAGGCGCCAGTTGCCGCGCCAACTCGGCGACGCTGGGGGCGAGGAACAGGCTTTCGATCGACAGCTTGACGCCCAGCTTGCCGCGGATGCGGGCGGTCAGCCGCATCGCCAGCAGCGAATCGCCGCCGAGCTCGAAGAAGTCGGCATCGATGTCGACGGCCGGCAGCCGCAGCGTCTCGGCGAACAACTCGGCCAGCGCCTGCTCCACCGGGGTGGCTGGCAGGCGCCGCGGCGCGGCCGCGAACGTCGGCGCCGGCAGCGCCTTGCGGTCCAGCTTGCCGTGGGCGTTCAGCGGCAGCGCGGGCAGCACCATCACCGCGGCGGGCAGCATATAGTCGGGCAGGCTCGCGGCCAGCTCGGCGCGCAGCCGCGCGCCGTCCAGGTCGGCGCCGGCCCGCGGGACGGCGTAGGCGACCAGGCGTTTGCGGCCGCCGTCGTCTATGGCCAGCACCACGGCCTGGGCGACGCCGGCTTGCGAGCGCAGCGTGGCCTCGATCTCGCCGGGCTCGATCCGATAGCCGCGCAGCTTGATCTGGTGATCGAGACGGCCGAGGAATTCGAGCTGGCCGTCGGCCAGGCGGCGCACCTTGTCGCCGCTGCGGTACAGGCGGCTGCCGGGCGCGCCGAAGGGATTGGCGACAAAGCGTTCGGCGCTGAGCGCGGGGCGGCCCAGATAGCCGCGCGCGAGGCCGGCGCCAGCCACGTACAGCTCGCCGGCGACGCCGGCCGGGACCGGCTGCAAGGCCTCGTCCAGCACATAGACCTGGCTGTTCAGCACTGGCCGGCCGATGGGCGGCGCGCCGTCGACCAGGCGGTCGCTGAGGGTGGCGCAGATGGTGGATTCGGTGGGGCCGTAGGCGTTGATCATCCGCCGGTCGCGCGCCCATTTGGCCACCACGTCGGCGGGGCAGGCGTCGGCGCCGACCAGCAGCGCGCCGGGCAGCAGGTCCGGCGCCGGCTCCAGCAGCGCCAGCAAGGCCGGCGGCAGCAGCGCGTGGCTGATGCGTCCGGCGCGCAGCGTGTCAATCAGGCTGTCGGCGTCCAGCTGCCTGGCGCTGGCGGGCACCAGGCAGGCGCCGCTGGCGAAGGCCATCAGCATTTCCAGCACAGAGGCGTCGAAGCCCGGCGACGAGAATTGCAGCACGCGCGCCGACGCGTCCAGCGCGCAGCGCGCCTTCAGGTCTTGCGCCAGGCTGGCCAGCCCGGTGTGGCCGACGGCGACGCCTTTCGGCCGGCCGGTCGAGCCGGAGGTATAGATTACGTAGGCCAGATCATTCACCGCCAGCGGCCGCAGCCTTTCCGGCTGGCCGATGTCGCCGTCCGGGAAGCGGTCGGCGTCGGCGGCTTCCAGCGCGAGCGTCGGCCCGGCGCCCTGGGGCAGGCGGGCGACGGTGTCGGCGTTGCCGAGCACCAGGGCGGGGCGGGCGTCGTCCAGCATCAGCGCCAACCGCTCCGCCGGATAATTCAGGTCCAGCGGCAGATAGGCGGCGCCGGCTTTCAGCACGGCCAGCTGCGAAACGACCAGCGCCGCCGACTTGGGCAGCGCGATCGCCACCAGCCGGTCCGGCCCCATGCCTTCGGCGATCAGCCGGCGGGCCAGCCGGTTGGCCCGGCGGTTTAGCTCGGCGTAGCTCAGGCTGGCGCCGTCGCTGTCCAGCGCCGGCGCGTCCGGGGCGAGGCGGACTTGCCGCTCGAACAGCTGGTGCAGCGGCAGCGGCGCGATGTCGCGGGCGCTGGCGTTGTCGTCCAGCAGCAGGCGGCGGCGCTCGTCGTCGTCCAGCAGGTCCCGGCGGCGCACCGGACCGTCGGGCTCGCCGGCCAGCTGCGCGAGAACGGCGGCGTAGCAGCGGGCGTAGCGCCGCAGCGCCTCGGCGTCGTGGGTGCCGCGGTGGGCAGTCAGGCTGCCGACGATGCGCGCGCCGTCGGGGCGGAAATTGACCTGCAGCGCGAAGTTGTTGTCCATCACGCTGTCCTGCTGGCGCCATTCGGCCAGCGCTTCCAGCGCCTGGAAGTGCGTGTAGTTGAAGATGGCCTCGCCGGCGTCGCGCAGGCCTGCGTCGCGCAGCATGGCTGCCAGCGGATAGCGCCGGTGCGGCAGCAGTGTCCGCTCCGCGTCTATCACGCGGCTGATCAGCCCGGTCCACGATTCGCGCCGGATATCCATCCGCAGCGGCACCGAGTTCAGGAACAGCCCCACCATGTGTTCGGCGTCGGCGGTTTCCGGCCGTCCGTTGGTGACCAGCGTGGTGCAGGCCTCGGTCCTGCCGGTCAGCATGGACAGCGCCGCCATGTGCGCGGCCAGCAGAACGGATTTCAGCGGCGCGCTCAGCCGGCGGGCCAGCGCGGTCAGCGCCGCGGATACCCGGTCGTCGATGGCGATGTCGGCGTGGATCTGCAGCGGACCGTCGCCGGCAGCCGCTTCGTCCTCTCGGGCCAGCAGCGCGGGCGCGGCTTCGTGGCCCCGCAGTTGCTCGAGCCAGAAATCCCGGCTGGCCGGGGACGCCATCGCCTGGCGTTCCAGCGCGATGTAGTCGCGGTAGCGGCTGGACAGCGCCGGCAGGCTGCATGGCAGGCCGGCCAGTTCGGCCCGGTACAGCTGCGCCAGTTCGACGATGAAGACCGAGTCGCTCCAGCCGTCGAGGATGGCGTGATGGATGCGCAGCGTCAGATGGAAGCGCTGGTCGCCCAGGTGGTGGGCGTGGGCATGCAGCAGCGGCGCTTCGCCGGGGTCGAAGGCTTGCTTGGACCAGGCGGCGATGAAGCCGGCCAGCGTGGCGTGTTGCTCGGCCGGCGACAGGCCGCCGAGATCGCCGTCCGTCAGCGGGATGGAGGCCTCCGGCAACACCAGTTGCAACGGCTCGAGATAGCCGTCCAGCGCGAAGCGGGTGCGCAGCAACTCGTGCCGCCGGCAGAGCGCGTCCAGCGCGCGGCGCAGCGCGGCCGCGTCGTAGGGCAGGGTCACCGACAGCCCGACGATGTTGTGGTACAGCGTGGTGCCGTCGCGGAAGGCGCTGTGGAACAGCATGCCCTGCTGCAGCTGGCTGAGCGGGTAGGCGTCCGCCAGACCCGGCGGCAGCCGCTCGCGGTCGGCGGCGTCCAGCAGCGCGAACGGCTCGTGGGAAGCGGCGCTGGCGCCGGCCTGTTCGGCGTGGGCGGCCAGCAGGCCCACGGTGTGGTGTTCGAACAGGCTGGCCAGCTCGAACGATATGCCGGCTTTCAGCGCCAGGCCTTTCAGCCGCAAGGCCAGCAGCGAATCGCCGCCGAGGTTGAAGAAACTGTCGTCGAGCCCGACGCGCTCCAGGCCCAGCGTCTGGGCGAAGGCGTCGGCCAGCAGCTTCTCCTTCTCGGTGACCGGTTCGCGGTGTTCGGCCAGCTCGCGTTCCGGCGCCGGCAGCGCGCGGCGGTCCAGCTTGCCGTTCGGCGTCAGCGGCAGCGCGTCCAGCGCCACCCAGGCGGCCGGGACCATATAGTCCGGCAGGCGGCTGGCCAAGGCGTCGCGCCAGCGGGCGACGTCGGCCTCGGCGCCGGCGGCGGGCACGGCGTAGGCGACCAGCCGGCGCTGGCCGGGCGCGTCTTCGCGGATCAGGACCACGGCCTGGGCGACGCCGGGCTGCGCCAGCAACGCGGCCTCGATTTCGCCGAGCTCGATGCGCAGGCCGCGCAGCTTGACCTGGTGGTCGAGGCGGCCGAGGTATTCGAGCGCGCCGTCGTCGCGGCGGACGACGCGGTCGCCGGTGCGGTACAGCCGCTGGCCGGCGGGGCCGAATGGGTTGGCGACGAAGCGCTCGGCGGTCAGCCCCGGGCGGCGCAGATAGCCGCGGGCCAGGCCGACGCCGCCGAGATAGAGCTCGCCGGGAATGCCGGGCGGCAGCGGGCGCAGCATGGAATCGAGCACGTAGAGCTGGGTGTTCCAGATCGGCTGGCCGATCGGCACCGTGCGGGTGTCGGCGGCGGGATCGCAGGTCCAGGCGGTGACGTCGACGGCGGCCTCGGTGGGGCCGTACAGATTGTGCAGCGGGCACGGCAGCGTCTGGGCGGCGCGGGCCAGCAGCGGGGCGGGCAGCGCCTCGCCGCTGCACAGCACGCGGCGCAGGCTCCGGCAGCTGGCGCTGGCGGGCTCCAGCAGGAAGGCGTCCAGCATAGACGGGACGAAATGCAGGGTGGTGACGCCGCGGCGGCGGATCAGGCCGGCCAGGTAGGCCGGGTCGCGATGGCCGTCGGGGCGGGCCAGCAGCAGCGAGGCGCCGGTCAGCAGCGGCCAGAAGAATTCCCAGACCGAGACGTCGAAGCTGGACGGCGTCTTCTGCAGCACGACGTCGTCGGCGGCCAGCGGGTAGGCGTGCTGCATCCACAGCAGGCGGTTGACGATGGCGCGGTGGCTGTTGACGGCGCCCTTGGGGCGGCCGGTGGAGCCGGAGGTGTAGATGACGTAGGCCGGGTGCTGGTCGTCGAAGTCTATGGCCAGCGGCGCGTCGGGCAGCGCGGCCAGTTCGTCGTCCAGCCGGTCCAGGCACAGCGCGCCTGCCGCGGGCAGCCGGCCCAGCAGATCGGCGCGGGAAATCAGCGCGGCCGGCCGGGCATCGTCCAGCATGAAGGCGATGCGCTCGGCCGGATAGTCGAGATCGAGCGGCAGATAGGCGGCGCCGGCCTTCAGCACGGCGAGCAGGGAGACGACCAGGTCGATGGAGCGGGGCAGCGCGACGGCGACCAGGGTCTCGGGGCCGACGCCGTCGGCCTTGAGGCGGCGGGCGAGCCGGTTGGCGCGGCCGTGCAGCTGGCGGTAGCTGACGGCGTCGTCGTCGAAGCGCAGCGCCTCGGCGTCGGGGGTGCGTTCGGCCTGTTGTTCCAGCAGCCGGGTCAGCGTGGCGGCGGGCAGCAGGGCGTCGGTGCGGTTCCAGCCGTCCAGCGCCAGGCGCTGGGCCGGGGTGGTCGGGTCGATGCCGGCGAGCGGCCGCTCCGGTTCTTCGGCGATCAGGCGCAGCAGTTCGAGCAGCTGGTCGGCGATGTCGCCGACGGCGTCGGCGGAGAAGACGTCGGGGCGGTAGCCGAAGCGCAGCTCGAGCTCGGGGCCGGGGAGGACGCACAGGCTCAGCGGGTAGTGCGAGGTGTCGGCGCCGTCGCCGCCCAGCGGAATCAGCGCCAGACCGTCGGCCACCTTGCCGTCGGCCGCGCCGGGCAGCGCCGGGTAGCTTTCGAAAACCAGCAGGGTGTCGAACAGCTCCTGTCTGCCGGCCGCCTGCTGGATCTCGGCGAGGCTGAGGTGCTGGTGTTCGATCAGCGCGGCTTGCTGGGCCTGCAGCCGCCGCAGCAGCGAAGAGACGGTTTCGTCGGCCTGCAGCCGCAGCCGCAGCGGCACGGTGTTGATCAGCAGGCCGACCATCCGTTCGACGCCGGCGAGTTCGGGCGGACGCCCGGAGACGGTGACGCCGAAGACGACGTCGTCGGCGGCGGTGAGGCGGGCCAGCAGGATGGTCCAGGCGGCCTGCAGCACGGTATTGAGCGTGACGCCCTGGCCGCGGGCCAGCGCTTGCAGCGGGGCGGTCGCGGTTCGCAGCGACAGCGTCCGCTGGCGTTCTCCGGCGCCGGAGGCACCCAGCTTGGTCGGCTCGTCCAGCGCGTCCAGGCTGGCGGCCCAGGCGCCGGCGGCCGCGGTCTTGTCCTGTTGTTGCAGCCAGGCCAGGTAGTCGCGGTACGGCGCGGCGGGCGGCAGCGCGTCGCCGCGGTACAGCGCGAACAATTCGTCCATCAGGATGGGCATCGACCAGCCGTCGAACAGCAGGTGGTGGAAGCTCCACAGCAGTTGGTGGCGACGCTCGTCCAGCCTGACCAGGATGAAGCGCAGCAGCGGCGGCCTGGTCGGGTCGAAGCGGCGGCGCAGGTCGGCTGCCAGCAGCGCGTCCAGCGCGGCGTCCGGCTGGCCGGACAGGTCCTCCTCGCGCCAGTCCAGCTCGAACTCGCGCGGCACCACCTGGCGCGGTTGCGCCAAGCCCTTGTACACGAAGGCGGCCCGCAGATTGGGATGGCGCCGCAGCAACGCTTCGGCCGCGCGCTTGAGCCGGCCGGCGTCCAGGACGCCGCGCAGCTCGAAGCGGTTGCGGACATGGTAGGCGTCCACTTCGCGCTCGTCGTACAGCGCGTGGAATAGCAAGCCCTGCTGCAGCGGCGACAGCGGCAGGATTTCGGCGATTTTCGACATGATGAGTCTCGCTATGGACGGCCGCCGTCGGCGGCCGTCGGAAAGAGTTAGAAGTCGGCCTCGATCAGATCGATTTCCGCCTGCGACAGCCCGCCGGCCAGCGGATGGTCGGACGGCGTGGTGCCGCCGACGTCCGGCGCGTGTCCCAGCCTGACCAGCGCGCGCAGCGCGTCGAACCAATCCTCCGCCAGCCGCTCGATTTCCTGCTGGTCGAACAGGCGGCCGGCCCATAGCCAGGTGGCGACCAGTTCCGGTCCGGCCGGCCCGTCGTGGGTGGCGGCGTTCAGCGCGATGGCGTGGGACAGCGGCACGGAGGCGTCGCTGTCGCCGTCCAGCCCGGCGGCCTCCGGGGCCGGCATCCAGTCGCCGCGCGCCGGCGTGGAGAAGCGTCCCAGGTAGTTGAAGCCGAGCTGCGCCGGCGACGCGTCGCCAAGCCGGGAGGCGGTTTCCGGATTCAGGTAGCGCAGCAGGCCGTACCCCAGGCCCCGGTCCGGCAGCGCGCGCAGCTGTTCCTTGATCCGTTTCAGCGCCTCGCCGAGGACCGCGTCGTCGTCCAGCGCGGCCGCGGCCGGCGCGCCGGGGTCGAGGCAGACCGGGAACAGGCTGGTGAACCAGCCGACGGTCCGGGACAGATCGCAGTGCTCGCCGAGTTCCTCGCGGCCGTGGCCTTCCAGCTCCAGGCGCACCGCCGAGCCGCCGTCCAGGCCCTGGCGTTCCCGCCAGCGCGCCACCGCCAGCGCGAAGCCGGTCAGCAGCACGTCGTTGATGCCGGCGTGGAACAGCGCCGGCACGCGGGTCAGCAGCTCGGCGGTGACGGCGGCCGGCAGCGTGACGCTAAGGCGCCGGCCGCTGCCGGCCTTGTCCAGCGCCGGGTCCAGCGAGACGGGAGACAGCAGCGGGTCGGGGCGGCTCTGGATGTCGGCCCACATCGGCCATTCGGCGGCGCGGGCGGCGCCGACGGCGTCGTCGCTCAGCAGCAGCGACCAGCGGCGGAACGAGGTCGCGACCGGGTCTAGCCGGATGGGCCGGGCGGCGACGGCGTCGCGCCAGGCGGAGGCCAGGTCGGGCAGCAGGATGCGCCAGGAGACGCCGTCCACCGCCAGGTGATGGATGCCCAGCCACAGCCTGCCCGGCGCGTCCGGGCCGGCGTCCAGCCACAGCGCCCGCAGCATGGCGCCGGCGGCGGGGTCGAGCTGCCGCGCCGCCTCGGCGATGTCGGCCGGCGCGATGGCCGGGCCCGCGACGCGGCGCAGGCAGTCCTGCGCCGGCGTCGAGCCGACGGGCGGCACGGTCAGGCCGCCGTCCGCGTCCAGCCGCATCCGCAGCGCGTCGTGTCTGTCCAGCAGCGCTTGCAGCGCTTGCAGCAAATGCTCTTGCTCCAGCCCGGTCGGAGTCTGCAGCAGCATAGACTGGTAGAAGCCGTTCCGCGGTCCGCCGCGCTCCAGCCACCAGCGGATGATGGGCGTCGCCGGCAACGCGCCTTCGGCCGCGTCGGTCGCGACGGTGGCGGCGACCGGCCGCGCGACGGCGGCCAGCGCCTCCACCTTGGGATGGAGGAAGACGTCGCGGGGACTGAGCAGCAGGCCTTGCCGCCGCGCGCGGCTGACCAGCAGGATGGAGGCGATGCTGTCGCCGCCGAGATCGAAGAAACCGTCGTCCAGGCCGACGGCGTCCTGGCCCAGCAGCTCGGCGTACAGGCCGGCCAGCACGCGTTCGGCGTCGGTCCGGGGCGGCCGCCGATTGCCGGCCTGGAAGTCGGGCGCCGGCAGCGCGCGGTGGTCGAGCTTGCCGTTCGGCGTCAGCGGCAGCGCGTCCAGCGCGACGATGGCGGCCGGCACCATATAGTCCGGCAGCTGTGCCGCCAGCGCCTGCTTTAGCGCGGACGGGGCGGCGTCGGTACCGGGGTGGAGCGCGATATAGGCGACCAGCTGGCGCGGCGCGCCGTCCGGCTGGTGCAGCACCGCCCGCGCCTGGGACACGGCCGGGTGCTCGCGCAGCCTGGCCTCGATTTCTCCGAGCTCGATGCGGAAACCGCGCAGCTTGATCTGGTGATCGGCGCGGCCGAGAAACTCCAGCTGGCCGTCGGCGCGCCAGCGCGCCCGGTCGCCGCTGCGGTACAGCCGGCTGCCGGCCGGACCGAAGGGGTTGGCGACGAAGCGCTCGGCGGTCAGCGCCGGCTGGTCCAGATAGCCGCGCGCCAGGCCGCTGCCTGCCAGATAAAGCTCGCCGGGCACGCCGGCGGGAACGGGCCGCAGCGCCGAGTCGAGCACATAGGCGCGGGTATTGTCCATCGGCGCGCCTATCGGCACGACGGGGTCGAGCGCCAGCCCGCGCGGCAGCGGATGGCAGGTGGCGAAGGTCGTCGTCTCGGTGGGGCCGTAGACGTGGACCAGCTCCAATTGCGGATGGCGTTCCAGCACGCGCTCGAAGGCGCGCGGCGAGGCGGCCTCGCCGCCGGTCCACAGCGTGCGCAGGCTGGCGAAGCATTCCGGGCGCTCCTCGGCCAGCAGATTGAACAGGGCGGTGGTCAGGAAGGCCGCCGTGACGCTTTCACGCTGCAGAACGCCCGCCAGCGTATCGATGTCGTTGTCGCCCGGCGGCGCCATCGTCGCCTGGCCGCCGTGCAGCAGGGGCGCCCACAATTCGTAGGTGGAGGCGTCGAAGGCGTGCGGGGAGTGCGCCAGCACCTTGCTTTGGGACGCGCCTTCCCAGCGGCGGTCCAGCGCCAGATCCCTGACGTTGGCGTGGCTGACGCCTATGCCCTTCGGCGTGCCGGTGGAGCCGGAGGTGTACATCACATAGGCCAGCGCGTCCGGAGACAAGGCCAGGCGGGGCGGGTGTTCGGCGCTTTCAGCCGCGCCGTCTATCCGCATCACCGGCAAGCCCGGCGGCAGCATGCCCGGCGCCGGCGCCTCGTCGGCCAGCAGCAGCGCCGCGCGCGACTGGGCCAGCGTCCAGGCACGCCGCTCTTCCGGCTGGGCGGTGTGCAGCGGGATGTAGCAGCCGCCGGCCTTGAGCACGCCCAGCATCGCCACCGGCAGCAGCGGGCCGCGTTGCAGCCACAGCGCCACCGGCGTTTCCACGTCGACGCCGGCCGCCCGCAGCCGGTGCGCCAGCGCGTTCGATTGCCGCTCCAGCTGGCGGTAGCTCAGTTCGGCGTTTGCCGCGCGGACCGCGATGGCGTCCGGCGTCAGCCCGGCCTGGCGGCGGAACAGTTCGGGCAGCGTCGCCGGCGGGGTCGGGCGGGCCGTGGCGTTCCAGTCGTCCAGCAGGCGGCGCTCGTCGGCGTCCAGCCATTGCAGGCGGGCCAGCGGTTGGTCCAGATCGCCGGCCATCGCCTGGAACAGCCGCGACAGGCTGGCGAGGATGCGCTGGGCCTCGGCCGGCGGGAAGACGTCGGCGCGGCAGCCCAGGCGAAGCTCCAGCCTTTCCCCGGGCACCACGCACAGGCCAAGCGGGTAATGCGACACGTCGCCGCCCAGTCCGTCGACGGGGCGCACGGTCAGGCCGTCGCTGGCGCGGCTCTGGCGCAGCGTGTCGAGCTGCGGATAGTTTTCGAACACCATCAGCGTGTCGAACAGTTCCTCGACGTCCGCCAGCTGTTGGATTTCGCCGAGTCCGAGATGCTGGTGCTCCATCATAGCGGCCTGGCGCGACTGCAGGGCTTGCAGGCAATCGGCCAGCGTGGCCGACGGCTCCAGCTTCAGGCGCAGCGGCACGGTATTGATCAGCAGGCCGGGCAGCCGCGCGATGTTTTCCAGCGGCGCGGTCCGTCCCGATACGGTGATGCCGAAGACCAGGTCGTCGCGGCCGGTCAGGCGGGCCAGCAGCAGGCCCCACGCGCCCTGGGCCAGCGTGTTGACGGTCAGCCCATGTCGCCGCGCCTGGGCGGTCAGCGCGCCGGTGAGCTCGGTCGTCAGCAGGACCGAGCGGGTATCCGGCAGCCGGTCCGCGGCGGGGAGGCCGGGCGCGATGAGGGTGGGCTCGTCGACGCCGCGCAAGTATTCGCCCCAAGCCTGGCGGGCGGCGGCCTGGTCCCGGCCGGCGAGCCAGGCCAGGTAGTTGCGGTAGGCCGGCGCCGGCGGCAGCTCGGCGGCATCGTCCCGGTGGTAGAGCGCGAACAGCTCTTCAAGCAGGATGGGAATCGACCAGCCGTCGAGCAGCAGATGATGGAAGGTCCATAGCAACAGGTGGCGGTCCGGGGCGAGCCGGATCAGCGTGAAGCGCTGCAGCGGCCCTTGCGCCGGCGGCATGCTTTCGCCGTGCTCGGCCGCCTGCGCCGCTTCCAGCCGCGCGCGCGCGGTCTCGCCGTCCAGCGCCGACAAATCGGCTTCCCGCCATCGCGCGGCGCTGTCGGAGACCAGCGCCTGCATCGGTTGCACGGTGTCGTCGTGAATGAAGGAGGCCAGCAGGTGCGGGTGCCGGCGCAGCAGGCGCTCGCTCGCGCGGCGCAGCGCGCCGCCGTCCAGCGCGCCGTCCAGTTCGACGCGCAGCTGCACCACGTAGGGATTGGCGGCGGAGTCGTCGTACAGCGCGTGGAACAGCAGGCCGTGTTGCAACGGCGTCAGCGGCAGCAGCTCGGTCAGGCCGGGATGGCGGCGGGCCAGGCGCTGGACTTCGGCCGGCTCCAGCGGCAGCAGTGGCGCGTCGGCGCGCGTTTCGATGGCAAGGGGTGACGCGTCGGACGCGATCCGGGCGAGGTCGCGGACGCTGGGGTGCTCGAACACCTGACGCGGGGTCAGGCTCAAGCCGCTTTTGCGCGCCAGGCTCACCAGCTGGATCGAGCTGATGCTGTCGCCGCCAAGGCCGAAGAAGCTGTCGTCGAGCCCGACGCGCTCCAGGCCCAGCGTCTGGGCGAAGGCTTCGGCCAGCAGCTTCTCCTTCTCGGTGACCGGCTCGCGGTGCTCGGCCAGCTCGCGCTCCGGCGCCGGCAGCGCGCGGCGGTCCAGCTTGCCGTTCGGTGTCAGCGGCAGCGTGTCCAGCGCCACCCAGGCGGCCGGGACCATATAGTCCGGCAAGCGGCCGGCCAAGGCGTCGCGCCAGCGGGCGACATCGGCCTCGGCGCCGGCGGCGGGCACGGCGTAGGCGACCAGCCGGCGTTGGCCGGGCGCGTCCTCGCGGATCAGGACCACGGCCTGGGCGACGCCGGGCTGCGCCAGCAACGCGGCCTCGATTTCGCCGAGCTCGATGCGCAGGCCGCGCAGCTTGACCTGATGGTCGAGACGGCCGAGGTATTCGAGCGCGCCGTCGTCGCGGCGGACGACGCGGTCGCCGGTGCGGTACAGCCGCTGGCCGGCGGGGCCGAAGGGGTTGGCGACGAAGCGCTCGGCGGTCAGCCCGGGGCGGCGCAGATAGCCGCGGGCCAGGCCGACGCCGCCGAGATAGAGCTCGCCGGGAATGCCGGGCGGAAGCGGGCGCAGCATGGAGTCGAGCACGTAGAGCTGGGTGTTCCAGATCGGCTGGCCGATCGGCACCGTGCGGGTGTCGGCGGCGGGATCGCAGGTCCAGGCAGTGACGTCGACGGCGGCCTCGGTGGGGCCGTACAGATTGTGCAGCGGGCATGGCAGCGTCTGGGCGGCGCGGGCCAGCAGCGGCGCGGACAGCGCCTCGCCGCTGCACAGCACGCGGCGCAGGCTCTGGCAGCCGGCGCTGGCGGGCTCCTGCAGGAAGGCGTCCAGCATCGACGGGACGAAGTGCAGGGTGGTGACGCCGCGGTGGCGGATCAGCTTGGCCAGGTAGGCGGGGTCGCGATGGCCGTCGGGGCGGGCCAGCAGCAGCGAGGCGCCGGCCAGCAGCGGCCAGAAGAATTCCCAGACCGAGACGTCGAAGCTGGACGGCGTCTTCTGCAGCACGACGTCGTCGGCGGCCAGCGGGTAGGCGCGCTGCATCCACAGCAGGCGGTTGACGATGGCGCGATGGCTGTTGACGGCGCCCTTGGGGCGGCCGGTGGAGCCGGAGGTGTAGATGACGTAGGCCGGGTGCCGGTCGTCGCAGGGGACGGCCAGCGGCGCGTCGTCCAGCGCGGCCAGTTCGTCGTCCAGCCGGTCCAGGCACAGCGCGCTTGCGGCGGGCAGCCGGTCCAGCAGATCGGCGCGGGAAATCAGCGCGGCCGGCCGGGCGTCGTCCAGCATGAAGGCGATGCGCTCGGCCGGATAGTCGAGATCGAGCGGCAGATAGGCGGCGCCGGCCTTCAGCACGGCGAGCAGGGAGACGACCAGGTCGATGGAGCGGGGCAGCGCGACGGCGACCAGGGTCTCGGGGCCGACGCCGTCGGCCTTGAGGCGGCGGGCGAGCCGGTTGGCGCGGCCGTGCAGCTGGCGGTAGCTGAGGGCGTCGTCGTCGAAGCGCAGCGCCTCGGCGTCGGGGGTGCGTTCGGCCTGTTGTTCCAGCAGCCGGGTCAGCGTGGCGGCGGGCAGCGGGGCGTCGGTGCGGTTCCAGCCGTCCAGCGCCAGACGCTGGGCCGGGGTGGCCGGATCGATGCGGGCGAGCGGCCGCTCCGGTTCTTCGGCGATCAGGCGCAGCAGTTCGAGCAGCTGGTCGGCGATGTCGCCGACGGCGTCGGCGGAGAAGACGTCGGGGCGGTAGCCGAAGCGCAGTTCGAGCTCGGGGCCGGGTATGGCGCACAGGTTCAGCGGGTAGTGCGAGGTGTCCACGCCCTGGCCGCCCAGATAATCGATGGACAGCGCCTCGTCGACGCGGTGGTCGTCGTCGGCGATGGGATAGTTCTCGAACACCAGCAAGGTGTCGAACAAGTCCCCGAGGCCGGCCGTCTGCTGGATCTCGGCCAGGCTGAGGTGCTGATGCTCGATCAGCGCGGCCTGTTGGGCCTGCAGCCGCTGCAGCAGCGCGGCGATGGTTTCGCCGGGCAGCAGGCGCAGCCGCAGCGGCACGGTGTTGATCAGCAGGCCGACCATCCGTTCTACGCCGGCGAGCTCGGGCGGCCGTCCGGAGACGGTGACGCCGAAGACGACGTCGTCGGTGGCGGTGAGGCGGGCCAGCAGGATGGCCCAGGCGGCCTGCAGCACGGTGTTGAGCGTGACGCCCTGGCCGCGGGCCAGTCGCGCCAGCATCGCGTAGACCTCGGGGTCGGCCGCCACATTGTGGTTGCGCGGCAGCTGCCGGCTGTTCTGCGCGTCCGGCGCCAGCCGCGTCGCCTGTTCCAGGCCCGCCAGATGGTTCGCCCATTGCCGCCTCGCCGCGTCCCGGTCGCGGACATGCAGCCAGGCCAGGTAGTCGCGGTAAGGGATGGCCGGCGGCAGCTCGTCGCCGCGGTACAGCGCGAATAGTTCGCGCAGCAACACCGGCACCGACCAGCCGTCGAACAGCAGGTGGTGGAAGCTCCACAGCAGTTGGTGGCGCTGCGCGTCCAGCTTGACCAGGGCGAAGCGCAGCAGCGGCGCGCGCGCCGGATCGACGCCGGCGGCGTAGTCGTCCTGCCGCAGCCGCTCCAGCATGCGCCGCTGCTCATCGGCGTCATCCGCCGACAGATCGAGCTCGCGCCACGGCAGCGTCACCGAGGCCAGCACGATTTGGGCCGCCCGCTCCAGTCCGTCCGCGGCGAACGCCGCGCGCAGATGGTCGTGGCGCCGCAGCAAGGCCTCGGCGGCGGCGCGCAGCCTGCCGGCGTCCAGCGGGCCGTCCAGTTCGAAGCCCATCTGTATCAGGTAGACGTCGCTTTGGCCGCCGTCGTACAGCAGGTGGAACAGCAGGCCCTGCTGCAGCGGCGACAGCGGCAGCACCGCGGCGACATCCGGATGGCTGGCGCGGATGCGTTCGAGGTCGGCGTCGCTCGGCGGCGGCAGCTCGTTTGCCGCCGCGTCGGGCGCTATCGGCCGGACCCGTGGCGCCAGGCGCTCGATGCTGGGATGGTCGAAAACGTCCTGAGGGCTGAATTGCAAGCCATGGGCGCGGGCGCGGCTGACCAGCAGGATGGCGCTGATGCTGTCGCCGCCCAAGTCGAAGAAGCCCTGGCCCAGCCCCACCCGGGGCAGCCCCAGCACTTCCGCGTACAGCTTGGCCAGCGTTTTTTCCAGCCAGTCGCGCGCCTCCCCGGCATCGGCGTCGACAAAGTCCGGCGCCGGCAGCGCCTGCTTGTCCACCTTGCCGTTCGGCGTCAGCGGCAGGCGCTCCAGCGCGACCACCGCGGCCGGCACCATATAGTCGGGCAGCTGCTCCGCCAGCGCCGCGCGCAGGACGGCGCCGTCGGCCTGCTGGCCGGCGCGGGGGACGATGTAGGCGATCAGCTGCTTGATGCCGGGCAAGTCCTCGCGCAGGCGGACCACGGCCTGGGCCACGCCCGGTTGCTGCGTCAGCAGGTGTTCGATCTCGCCGGGCTCGATGCGGTAGCCGCGCAGCTTCAGCTGTTCATCGGTTCGGCCCAGGTAGTCCAGCGCGCCGTCCTCGCGCAGCCGCGCCAGGTCGCCGCTGCGATACAGGCGGCTGCCGGCGGGGCCGAAGGGGTTGGCGACGAAGCGCTCGGCGCTGAGCGCCGGCCGGCCCAGATAACCGCGGGCCAGCCCGTCGCCGGCCAGATACAGTTCTCCCTCGACGCCCGGCGGCAGCGGCCGCAGGCAGTCGTCCAGCACATAAGCCCGGGCGTCGGCGATAGGCGCGCCGATATCGAACGGTTCGTCGTCCCGCATCTGTCCGCTCATCGTCGCGCAGACGGTGGTCTCGGTGGGGCCGTAGGCGTTCAGCATGGTCCGGCCGGCCGACCAGCGCCGTATCTGCGATGGCGGACAGGCCTCGCCGGCGACGATCAGGCCGCAGTCCCGGGGAATGCCGCCATCCGGCATGATGGCCAGCGCGCTGGGCGGCAGCGTCAGATGGCTGATCTTCTGGCGGACCAGCAGGTCGGCCAGCGCCGCGCCCGGCGTCAACTCCGCCGCGGGCGCGGTGACCAGGCAGGCGCCGGAGAGCAGCGCCATGGCGGTTTCGGAAAAAGCCGCGTCGAAACTTGACGACGCGAACTGCAGCACGCGATCGCCGGGGCCGATGCCGAAGCGCCGGCTCTGGGCATGAGCCAGCCCGGCTATGCCGCGGTGGCTGACCGCCACGCCCTTAGGCTGGCCGGTGGAGCCGGAGGTGTAGATCACATAGGCCAGCTGGTCCGGCGAGTCGTGAAGCTCGGGCGCGTGTTCCGGTTGCCCCTGCCATGCCGCCTCTTCGGTATCCAGCTCCACCACCCGCGCCCAGTGGACCGGCAGCTGGTCGGTCAGCGCGGCGCGCGTCAGCAGGGCGGCCGGCATGGCGTCGTTGAGGATGTAAGCCAGTCTTTCCCGCGGATAGTCGGGGTCCAGCGGCAGATAGGCGCCGCCGGCCTTGAAAATCGCCAGCGTGGCGATGATCTGCTCGGGCGAGCGGTCCAGGCACAGCGCCACCGGCGTTTCGCGGTCTATGCCCAGTTCGCGCAGATAATGGGCCAGACGGTTGGCCTGGCTGTCCAGTTCGCGGTAGCTGAGCGTTCGCGGGCCGTGTTGCAGGGCGATGGCGTCGGGATGGTCCGCTGCGCTTCGCGCGAACAGGGCGGCGAAGGTTGCGGCTGGCGCGGCGTCGGTGTGCGGATGCTGGGAGGGAAAGACGGCGTTGTCGTTCATGTCGAACCTCGAATGCGGTGCTGGGCGTGATGCCGCGACCTGCCGCGAGCGCGCGGCCGATCGGCGATTCTGCGATATGGCTGGGTCTGGCGGAGCGGGGCCCGCCGTGGAATGGGAAGAGGAAGCGCCATGCTTTGCCTGGAAAGCGGGCGCGCCCCGGCTTAGCCCCCTGGATCGGGGCGGAAATCAGCCTGTGGAGAGCAGCTCGTCCTGAGCGCGGACCAGGCTGGCGGGGCGCATGTCCATCCAGTTTTGCTCGATGTGGTCGAGACAGGTCTGGCGGTCGGCGGGGCCGAAACTCGTTTGCCAACCGTCCGGAATCGGCGCGAATTCGGGCCAGAGCGAGTACTGGCCCTCATCGTTGATCAGGGAGAAAAAAACGCCTTCCTTGTTGTCGAACGGATTCGCCATGGTACGTCTCCTTATAACTTACTAATGATGTTTGCCTGGTAATTGTCCAATGTTTATATGAATAGCATAACAACTCAAAATATAAATGTCATCAGGCGAGTGTGGTTTTATTACGAGCGATTTGCTTAGTTTTTGGCACCGGCGCGCCATCTGGTGGCAGAAAATGGCCGATGCGGGAGAAATGATTGTGAACAGGCTCTTGGCAACTGTCGCAAGCGATGAGGCGTCTTGCTCCGGATTCGTCGCCATTATCGGTTTCAATGCCGCCGCGCCCGGCTATTCGGCTCCCGAGGCCAGGCCGATGTCGCCCAGCTGTTGGCGGTACTGGCGCGGCGTCAGGCCCGTCAAGGCCTTGAACTGCCGGCTGAAGGCGCTGTGGTCGGCATAGCCGCAGCGCAGGGCCACTTCGGTGATGGCCATGTCCTGATGCAGCAGCCGGTGCGCGTGCTCAAGCCTGGCCTTGTGTATCATTTGCCGCGGCGACAGGTGGAACACCTTTTTGCAGTAGCGCTCCAGCTGGGCGGCGGACATGCCGGCGATGCCGGTGAGCTCCGCCATGGTGACCGGCTGGCTGAAGTTGCGGCGGATGAACTCGTCCACCGCCACCAGGCGTTTGTAGGCCGGGTGGGTCTTGCTGGCCGATTGCAGGTCCAGCGAGATGCCTATCAGGCCGATGATCTCGTCTTGCCGGTCGCGCAACGGCCATTTGTAGGTCAGGCACCAGCCCGGCTCCCGGTTCTTGAACAGATGCAGTTCCAGCTGGCTTTCCAGCACCAGGCCGTCTTGCAGCACCTTCAGATCCTGCGCCGTATACGCCGGCCCCAGCTGGGCCGGGAATACCTCCGCGCTGGTCTTGCCCAGCAGCGGCCGCAGCTCCTTCTGTCCGCAGCGTTGCACCAGCGTCCGATTGGCGCAGAGATAGCGCGCCTGCCTGTCCTTGATGAAGATGGCCGCATTGGGGATCAGGTTCAGCACCGGCAATAACGGGGCGATGCCCGCCAGCAGCGCGTCTATCGTCGCCGGGCGGATCTCGTCCCGCCAGCGGGCGAGGTTTTCCACGGTCAAGCTCGTCATCTTTCCCGCCTTTCCAGATGCGCCAGGCGCCGCGACGTCCATTGCCGCGTCGTCATTCCGAATGTTCTTTTGCTCCATCCAGCCCGCGGCCCGCGGCCAAGCCCCTTTAAGAGCCGCTAACAAAACCTCGCAGAGTCCTTGAGCCAAGGCGCGCCGACGCAGGCAGTACAGAGAGTACGACAAGGAGGCGCAACGCAGGATCAGGGGTTTTGTTAGCGGGTCTAAACGCAAACTATGCCGATTTCGTCATCGCAATTGATGATAACCATCAAGATCGGCGGCGACAACGCAGCCATGCTAGCGGGGTGGAATCGAATACCGATGCGGCGCGGAGGTTCAATGGAATCAACGGCCTGAGAGACGACGGCGCGGACGGCCGGACTGGATGGGGTGGGGGAATGGACAAGCGAATGAAGCAGATCGAGATCATCGACTCGCACACCGGGGGCGAGCCCACCCGGCTGGTGCTGAGCGGATTCCCCGCGTTGGCGGGGTCCACCATGGCCGACAAACGCGACGCGTTGCGCGAGCGGCACGACGGGTGGCGCCGCGCCTGCCTGCTGGAGCCGCGCGGCAGCGATGTGCTGGTGGGCGCGCTGTATTGCGAGCCGGTTTCGCCCGACGCCGCCTGCGGGGTGATCTTCTTCAACAACACCGGTTATCTGGGCATGTGCGGCCACGGCACCATAGGCCTGATCGCCTCCTTGCATTACCTGGGACGCATCGCGCCCGGCACGCACAAGATCGACACCCCGGTGGGGCCGGTCGGCGCCGTCCTGCATGAAGACGGCTCGGTGACGCTGCGCAATGTGCCGGCCTACCGCTACCGCCGGCAGGCGGCGGTGGAGGTGGCCGGCCATGGAACGGTGACCGGCGACATCGCCTGGGGCGGCAACTGGTTCTTTCTGGTGGCCGAGCACGGCCTGAGCGTGCGGCTGGACAATGTCGAGGCGCTGAGCGCGTTTTCCTGGGCCGTGTTGCAGGCGCTGGAAGCGCAGGGCGTCACCGGCGCCGACGGCGCGGGCATCGATCATGTCGAGCTGTTCGCCGACGACGAAGACGCCGACAGCCGCAACTTCGTCATGTGCCCGGGCAAGGCCTACGACCGTTCCCCCTGCGGCACCGGCACCAGCGCCAAGCTGGCCTGCCTGGCGGCCGACGGCAAGCTGGCCGAAGGCGACGAGTGGGTGCAGGCCGGCATCACCGGCAGCCGCTTCATCGGCTATTACCAGCGCGAAGGCGACTGCATCCGCCCCTACATCACCGGCCGCGCCCACATCACGGCGCGCGCCACATTGCTGATCGACGAAGAAGACCCGTTCGCGTGGGGCATCTGAATCCCCGCGCGTCCCAATCCGCCTCTACCACCTGAATGAATGCCGCAAGGAGCAAGACAATGAGCGACAACATTTTCACCGGCTGCATCCCGGCCCTGATGACCCCGTGCACCGCCGATCGCCAGCCGGATTTCGACGCGCTGGCGGCCAAGGGCCGCGAACTGGTATCCCTGGGCATGAGCGCGGTGGTGTACTGCGGCTCGATGGGCGACTGGCCGCTGCTGAGCGAGGCCCAGCGCCAGGAGGGCGTGGCGCGGCTGGTGGCCGCCGGCGTGCCGACCATCGTGGGCACTGGCGCCGTCAACACCCGCGAGGCGGTTTCCCACGCCGCCCACGCCGCCAGCGTGGGGGCGCATGGCTTGATGGTGATCCCGCGCGTGCTGTCGCGCGGCGCGTCGCCGGCCGCGCAAAAAGCGCATTTCTCGGCCATCCTGGCCGCCGCGTCCAAGCTGCCGGCCGTGATCTACAACAGCCCTTACTACGGCTTCGCCACCCGCGCCGACCTGTTCTTCGAGCTGCGCCGCGCCCATCCCAATCTGATCGGTTTCAAGGAGTTCGGCGGCGCCGCCGACATGCGCTACGCCGCCGAGCACATCACCTCGCAGGACGGCGAAGTCACGCTGATGGTGGGGGTGGACACCCAGGTGGTGCACGGCTTCGTCAATTGCAACGCCACCGGCGCCATCACCGGCATCGGCAACGCGCTGCCGCGCGAAGTGCTGCACCTGGTGGCCTTGAGCCAGGCCGCGGCCAGGGGGGACGCCGTCGCCCGCCGCCGCGCGCACGAACTGGAGTCGGCGCTGGCCGTGCTGTCCTCCTTCGACGAGGGCTGCGACCTGGTGCTGTATTACAAGCACCTGATGGTGCTGAACGGCGACAAGGAATACGCGCTGCATTTCAACGAGACCGACGCGCTGAGCGCCGCCCAGCGCCGCTATGCCGAAACCCAGTACGCGCTGTTCCGCGAGTGGTACCGCCACTGGTCGGCCGAGCAAAACGTCGCCTGATACCCCATCCCCGCCGCGCCCTTGGCGGCGCGGCCGGTCCCTTATTCACGCAGGAAACATGATGAATCTGACAGGGAAGATGTTGATCGGCGGGCAGGCCGTCGCCGGCCGCCGCGGTGTGATCCGGGCCATAGACCCGTCCACCGATCAGCCGCTGGAGCCGGGCTATCCCGGCGCGGACCGCGAACAGGTGGAGCAGGCCTGCCTGCTGGCCTGGGACGCGTTCGACGGCTACCGCGACACCGCGCCGGAAACGCGGGCGCGCTTGCTCGAAACCATCGCCGACGAGATCGAGGCGCTGGGCGACGAGTTGATCACGCGCGCGATGGCCGAGACCGGCCTGCCGCGCGCGCGCCTGCAGGGCGAGCGCGGCCGCGCCTGCGGCCAGCTGCGGCTGTTCGCCCGCGCGCTGCGGGCCGGCGAGTGGCTGGACGCGCGGGTGGACCCGGCCATGCCGCAGCGCCAGCCGCTGCCGCGCGCCGACCTGCGCCAGCGCCAGGTGGCGCTGGGGCCGGTGGCGGTGTTCGGCGCCAGCAATTTCCCGCTGGCCTTCTCGGTGGCCGGCGGCGACACCGCCTCCGCGCTGGCGGCCGGTTGCCCGGTCATCGTCAAGGCCCACAGCGCCCATCCCGGCGCCAGCGAGCTGGCGGGGCGGGCCATCGCGCGGGCGGTGGCGAAATGCGGGCTGCCGGCCGGCGTGTTCGCGCTGCTGTTCGGCGAAGGCCGCGAAGCGGGGCAGGCGCTGGTGGCCGATCCGCGCGTCAAGGCGGTGGGCTTCACTGGCTCGCGCGGCGGCGGCCTGGCCTTGTGCCGGCTGGCGCAAAGCCGGCCGGAGCCGATTCCGGTTTACGCGGAAATGAGCGCCACCAATCCGGTGTTCCTGCTGCCGACGGCGCTGCGGGCGCGCGGCGAGGCGCTGGCGCAGGGTTTCGTCGGCTCGCTGACGCAGGGCGCGGGGCAGTTCTGCACCAATCCCGGCCTGATCGTCGCCGAGGAAGGCCCGGCGCTGGACGGCTTCATCGCCGCCGCGGCCGCCATCCTTGGTGGCAGCCCGGCGCAGACCATGCTGACGCCCGGCATCTTCCGCGCCTACCAGGCCGGCGTCGACGCTTGGTCCGGCCATGCCCGGCTGGCGGCCGCCGGCCTGCCGGCCACCGGGCCGAACCAGTGCCAGGCCCAGCTGTGGCTGGCCGACGCGGAGGACTACCTGGCCAAGCCGGCATTGCGGGCCGAAGTGTTCGGCGCCGCCGCCCTGATCGTGCGATGCCGGGACGCGGGGGCGTTCCGCCAGTTCGCCGAGCAACTGGAAGGCCAGCTGACCGCCACGCTGCAGCTGGACGAGGCCGATCTGGACCTGGCCCACGCGCTGCTGCCCACGCTGGAGCGCAAGGCCGGCCGCATCCTGGTGAACGGCTGGCCCACCGGCGTGGAGGTGTGCGACGCCATCGTGCACGGCGGGCCGTTTCCGGCCACCTCGGACGCGCGGGCCACCTCGGTGGGCACGGCAGCCATCCAGCGCTTCCTGCGGCCGGTCTGCTACCAGGATTTTCCGGATGCGCTGCTGCCGCCGGCATTGCAACAGGCCAATCCGCTGGCGCTGCGCCGCCTGCTGGACGGCGGTCGGGAGGGCTGAGCGATGACGTCCGCTCTCGCGCCCGGCGCCGCCGTCATCGTGGTGGGCGCCGGCATTGTCGGCATCGCCGTCGCCCTGCAACTGCGTCTGGCCGGTTTCGAGGTGACGCTGCTGGACCGCGGCGAGCCGGCGATGGAAACCAGCTACGGCAACGCCGGCGCCTTCGCCGTCAGCGACGTGATTCCGCTGGCCGAGCCGGGCGTGCTGCGCAAGGTGCCCGGCTGGATGCTGAACCCGCTGGGCCCGCTGGCCCTGCGCTGGCGGTACCTGCCCACGCTGGCGCCCTGGCTGCTGCGCTTTCTGGCCGCCAGCCGGCCGCGCCGCGTGGCCGAGCTGACGCAGGCGCTGGCCGCCTTGCTGGGCCGGGTCAACGACGACTACGCCGCGCTGATAGCGCGGGCCGGTCTCGGCCATCTGTGGCGGCGGCACGGCAACCTGACGCTGTATCGCAGCCGGGAGGAGTTCGACGCCGCCGCGGCGGACTGGGACGCCAAGCGCCGCCATGGCGTGCGATGGCAGGCGCTGGACCGCGAGGCGCTGGTGGGAGAGGAGGGGATTGTGGGCGAGGAATGGCGCTACGCGGTCCAGGTACCGGCGTGGTCCCACGTGGACGACCCCTATGTCTTCAGCCGCGGCCTGTTCGACGCCTTTATCCGCGAGGGCGGCCGCTTTGTCCGGGACGAGGCGCTGGCCACGGCGATGGAGGCCGGCCGCGTGGTTGGCGTGGACACGGCCGACGGCGACCGCCTGCGCGCCGACGCGGTGGTGATCGCCTGCGGCGTGTGGAGCGACCGCTTCGTCAAACAGCACAACTACCGCGTGCCGCTGGAAAGCGAGCGCGGCTACCACGTCAATCTGCCCAAGGCCGGCGTGGCGCTGCGCCACTTCATCCAGTGCGCCAGCGAGAGCTTCGTCATCCTGCCGATGACCAACGGCGGCCTGCGTCTGGCCGGCACGGTGGAGCTGGCGCACCGCGACGCGCCGCCGGACTGGCGCCGCGCCCACATCCTGCTGGACAAGGCCAGGCGCATCGTCGGCGACTTCTCCACCGAAGACATGGCGGTGTGGATGGGCAACCGTCCGTCGCTGCCGGACACCCTGCCCATCATCGGCCCGGCGCCGCAGCCGGGGCTGTGGTTCGCCACCGGCCACGGCCATCTGGGCCTGACGCTGGCGGCCACCACCGGCGCGCTGCTGCGCGACATGCTGCAAGGGCGGACTCCGGCGCTGGACATGCGGCCGTATCGGCTATCTCGTTTTTGACCCCGCCGCAGGTCGGCAGAGACCGGCCGCGGCGGGGGAGCGGTAGCAGGGCGGGCCGGGTGGCTTGCCCTGATCAATGCAGCAATAAAGGAGACATCTGATGGCTTGGAACAAACTGTTTGCGGAGTGGAACTGGGTGCTGGCGCTGGGCGGCATGATGGCGCCGTTCGCCATGGCGGCGGCCCATGCCGATACCGTGGTCAAGATAGGCTTCGCCTCGCCGTTGTCCGGTCCGCAGGCCCACTATGGCAAGGACAATGAAAACGCCGCCAAAATGGCGGTGGACGATGTCAACGCCAAGGGCCTGGTGGTGGGCGGACAGAAGATCAAGTTCGAACTGGTGTCCGAGGACGACCAGGCCGACCCGCGCATCGGCACCCAGGCGGCGCAGCGGCTGGTGGATGCCGGCGTCAAGGCCGTCATCGGCCACTTCAACTCCGGCGTGTCCATCCCGGCCTCGCGCCTGTATTCCGACGCCGGCATTCCGCAGCTGTCGGTGGCCACCAACCCGGCCTATACCCAGCAAGGCTATAAAACCACCTTCCGCCTGGTGGGCAGCGACAGCCAGGTGGGCGGCGCGCTGGGGCAGTTCGCCGTCAAGACGCTGAAGGCCAAGAGCATCGTCGCCATCGACGACCGCACCGCCTACGGTCAGGGCATCGCCGACGAGTTCGTCAAGGCGGTGGCCGCCAACGGCGGCAAGGTGACGCGCCGCGAATTCACCACCGACAAAGCCACCGACTTCACCGCCATCCTGACCTCGCTGAAGGCCGTCAATCCGGACGTGGTGTTTTACGGCGGCGCCGACGCCCAGGCCGCGCCTATGGTCAAGCAGATGAAACGGCTGGGGCTGAAGGCCAGGCTGATGGGCGGGGACATGCTCAACACGCCCACCTTCATCCAGCTGGCCGGCGCGGACGCGGCCGGCCATTACTCGGCGGTGGCCGGCGGCGTGCTCGGCGCCCGCCCAGCGGGCAAGGCGTTCGAGCGCCGCTACAAGGAACGCTTCCATCAAGACGTGGTGCTGCTGGGGCCGCAGTTCTACGACGGCGTGATGCTGGTGGCCGCGGCGATGAAACAGGCGGGCTCGGTGGAGCCGGCCAAATACCTGCCCAAGTTGGCCGCCATCCGCTACAGCGGCGTGACGGCGGACTTCGCCTTCGCTCCCAACGGCAATCTGTTGAAAGCGCCGGTGACGCTGTCGGTGGTGAAGAACAACGGCTGGACCGTGGAGACGGTGGTCCGCTGAGCGCGGCCAGGCAAGACGACATTTCCCCCGGCGTACTCCTCCGCCTTCGGGCCGGCCCCATTGATTGGGGGCCGGCTTCTTTTTCATTGATTGCCGAATGGGCTTGGAACTGCGCTGGCGGCATGGCGGCGGGGGCGACAGGAGTTGTCCGCGATGTTCGTTGGCAGCTTCATTCAAGAAAGCCGACAGGCCTTCCTGTATTTGTAGGTAGCCAGAGTTATTAATCCGGCAGTAATAATCCGTACAGATTGTATACTTCCGGCATGGAAAAAATCGATGTGCGCAAGCTTGAACTGGCCGCCCGTGAGCAGCTGAGGCGTACCGCTATCCGGATGTACAAGCGAGGCCGGTCTCAAGCCAGTATTGCCGAAGAACTCGGGCTGCGCCGCCCCACCATTTCCGCCTGGGTGGTGCGTGAGGCAGCACTAGGTGCGCAGGGATTCAAAGAACAGAAGCGCGGTCGCGCCGAAGGCACCGGCCGTCGGCTGACCGAGGCGCAGGAAGCCCGGATCAAGCAGGACATCGTGGATCGCACGCCAGACCAGATGAAGCTGAGGTTTGCCCTGTGGAGTGCTCAGGCGGTCAAGGCTGTAATCAAGCAGATGTTTCTGATCGATCTGCCGATCCGTACTGTCCGTCTGTACTTGGCCCGCTGGGGCTTTACGCCGCAGCGCCCGCTCAAACGCGCTTATGAGCAGCGACCGGCAGCAGTCGAGAAATGGCTCAAGGAGGAATACCCGGCTATCGTCGCGCGTGCCAAAGCGGAAATGGCTGAAATCAGCTGGGGCGACGAATCGGCGGTGTCGAGTGTTGAGCACTTTCCGCGTGGCTACGCCCCAAAAGGCCAAACCCCAGTTCTGGTGTTATCCCAATCGAAAAGAGCGCGCATCAACTTGATTTCGGCCATTACCAACCAAGGCAAGATGCGCTTCATGCTGTACCGGGAGACCTTGACGGCCCGGGTGCTGATCAAGTTTCTGATGCGGCTGATCCGTGATGCTGGCGGCAAGAAGGTGTTCTTGATCCTCGACAACTTGCGCGTGCATCACAGCAAGCTGGTGCAAGCATGGTTGGAGGAGGAAGAGAACAAGAAGGCGATTGAGTTGTTCTTCCTGCCCAGCTACTCACCGGAACTGAACCCGGATGAATACTTGAACGGCGACCTGAAGGCCAGAATGAGCGCAGGTGAGCCGGTTCGATCAGACGGTCAACTTCAAGGGAAAGTGCTGTCCCATTTACGCTCATTGCAGAAGCAGCCGGCCAGAATCCGGTCGTACTTCCGGCATGAAAAAATCCGCTACGCGGCATGAGCTTTCTGTACGGTATTTGACTGCCGGATTAATAGTTTAAATGGTCTGTCGTACCAACAGCCAGGTGATAAGTCTTAGGTTATGGGGCCGACAGAGATGGCATCAGTCATCGCTGCGATCAGGCAGCCTTGAACCGAATGAACCAATACCCGGTCGCGCGGCTTACACCGCCATTTGAATCGCCATGGCGCCTCTAGACGGAAGTATTGCTTTTCAAACGCTACCTGCGATAGCCCGTTTTGGGAACCGTGCCGGCGCTGCGGATTGTAGAACATTGCGATGTAATCGAGGATGTCTCGCAGAGCTTCCTCCCGGTCGTGGCAGGTTTTTGCTTGATACGCTCCCGCTTCAGCAACTGGAAGAAACTCTCCGCCGCGGCATTGTCGTGTCAGTTCCCGCGCAGACTCATGCTGGGCATCAAGCGATGGGCCTTCAAGAAGTCCTGCCAGTCAGAACTACTGAACCTCCTTCCCTGCTTGGAGTGCACCAACACCTCCTGCTTTGGCTGACGCCGCCATAGCGCCATCAACAAGGCATTCTGCACCCGCTCTCCATCGATTCGTGACTGCATCGACCAGCCAATGACTTGTCGAGAGCGCAGGTCGAGCAGCAGAGCCAGGTCCCGTTTTAGTTCTGCTTTGAGACGGCGGCTTTCGTTTTGTTGGTCTACCGATTTGGCTGACTTGGCATGCTTGGGGCTGTAACGTTTCCGCCATTGATACAGGCTGTGGGCAGATGCGCCGAGATGATTGGTAACTCTGGCAATGGGGTTGCCGCATTCGGTAAGCTGTGTGACGGCTTCAATTGTGGACTCTTCGGGGAACCGCTGCCTGCTCATGACGCCTCCTTGTAGGGCCTGGTGTGAGGTTCTTGAGGTGTTTGGGAAAGGAGGGGCGATTCAATTTGTGATGATTCACTTTCTATAGATAGACGTATCAATAAGCGAGGCCCCTGCACATTGCATCAGTGCTTCACCCATCCGGATGCCTGCATTTTTTTGACAAGCATCTATGCTGGAATGGCTAGGACATGTTCGGCTCCCCGGTCGGGGCGGGAGTCGAGACTACATGGGGAGGCGTAGATGAAACTGGACGATTTCAACGTGGTGGCCGACCTGATCGGCATGAAGAAGCGCTCGCGCGAGGCGGTGTGGCTGATGGAGGTGGAGGGCATGACCGGCTATTCCGCCGCCCAGCAGATGGACATCAGCGAATCCACCGTCTCCCGCGCCCACGCGCGCTTCCGGCGCGCCATCAGGCAGGTGAACGAGTTGGCGGGGCATTTGCCCCTGCACTGAGATTGCCGTTCATTGCAGCGATTGGCCCGGAGCGGCTTTGGCCTCTCCGGGCTTTTTGTCGCGCGGGCTGGTTTGGCATGCCGGCGCCAATCGGCGGCCAAGGTGGAACGGCTGCTGGCGGCTTTCGCCGACTGGCTGGAGGCGGTGCGCGGCTGATTTCCGGCCGGGCGGGGGCTTCTGTTAATTTGCTTGTCAGCGGCCGGGCGGCGCGGCGGCTCGATGGTATAACCAAGGCAATGCGGGGCCGTCCGGCCCCGTCCAGCCAAGAGTGGATGCCATGCGTTTCGCGATTACCCTGTCCGATCGTTTCAAGCCGGTGCTGGATGTCTTTCTGCAGGCCGGCTGGCAGCCGGTAAAGGTATTCTGCACGCCGGTGGACCACCGGATGCACCACCACAAGGCCTCGGTGACCTTCGCCGAGCAGCGCAAGCTGCCGCTGCAGCTGTCGCCGATGCGGCAGCGGGACCTGGAGGAGCTGGCCGATCTCGGCTGCGAGGCGTTGCTGGTGGGCAGCTACAACTGGCGCATCCCGGACTGGACGCCGTATCTGAAATACGCGGTCAACTTCCATCCGTCGCCGCTGCCGCTGGGGCGCGGGCCGTATCCGCAGGTGCGCGCCTTGCTGGACGGGCATCGCGAGTGGGGCTGCAGCTGCCACAAGGTGGGGCCGGAGTTCGACACCGGGGACATCCTGGCGCAGCAGCGTTTCGAACTGGGCGAAACCGACAGCCATCAGATGCTGGACATCAAGCTGCAATTGGCGCTGCACCGGCTCAGTCACCAGGTGGCCAATCAGTTCGAGCAGCTGTGGAGCGAGGCGCGGCCGCAGGGCGACGGCGGCAGCTACTGGCCGCTGTGGACGGACCAGGACCGGATGCTGGACTTCACGCGCGGCACAGCCGACCTGCTGCGCCAGCTGCGAGCCTTCGGCGATTTCGAGTGCGCGGCGACGATCAACAACATCACCATCTTCATCCATCGCGCCGAGGGCTGGGCCGAAACCCACAACTTCGCGCCCGGCGCCCTGATCTATTCGCAGGCCGAGCAACTGCTGGTGGCAACCGCCGACGGCATGCTGCTGATCAGCGAATGGAGTTTGTACGGGCCGGACGCGATCACCGGGCGTTACCGTTAGCGATCGCCGCATGGTCAAACGGCGCCATCCCGAGGGATGGCGCCGTTTTGTCTGAGGGGAGGGCGACTAAAGCACTTCGCCGGCGTAGTCGGCCAGCCGCGAGCGCTCGCCGCGCTGCAACGTGATGTGGGCTGAATGGTTCCAGCCCTTGAAGCGGTCCACCACATAGGTCAGGCCGGAACTGCCTTCGGTCAGATAAGGGGTGTCGATCTGGCTGACGTTGCCCAGGCAGACCACCTTGGTGCCGGGGCCGGCGCGGGTGATCAGCGTCTTCATCTGCTTGGGCGTCAGGTTCTGCGCCTCGTCTATGATCAGGTATTTGTTGAGGAAGGTGCGGCCGCGCATGAAGTTCAGGCTCTTGACCTTGATCCGGCTGCGTATCAGGTCGCGGGTGGCGGCGCGGCCCCAGTCGCCGCCGTCGTCGTCGCTCTTGTTCAGCACGTCGAGGTTGTCTTCCAGCGCGCCCATCCACGGCGCCATCTTTTCCTCCTCGGTGCCGGGCAGGAAGCCGATGTCTTCGCCGACCGGCACGGTGACGCGGGTCATGATGATTTCGGAGTACAGCTTCTGCTCCAGCGTCATCGCCAGCCCCGCCGCCAGCGTCAGCAGCGTCTTGCCGGTGCCGGCCTGACCCAGCAGCGTGATGAAGTCGACGTTCGGGTCCATCAGCATGTTCAGCGCGAAGTTCTGTTCGCGGTTGCGCGCGGTGATGCCCCAGACGTTGTTCTTGTTGTGGCTATAGTCCTTCAGCGTCTCCAGCACCGCGCTCTTGCCTTCCTGGCGGATCACCCGTGCCTGGAACGGCTTCTCGCCCTCGTGCCACAGCAGCTGGTTGACGTAGAGCGCGCCGCAGTCGGGGCCGGCCAGCTGGTAGTAGCTGCGGCCGTGCTCCTGCCACGACTTCATGTCCTTGCTGTTGCGTTCCCAGAAGGTCTGGTCGATCTCGCGCGTGCCGGTGTACAGCACGTCGGTGTCTTCCAACACCTTGTCGTTGAAGTAGTCCTCGGCTTCCAGGCCCAGCGCGCGGGCCTTGATGCGCATATTGATGTCTTTCGACACCAGGATGACGGAGCGGCCTTGGTAATGGCCTTTCAGCGCCATCACGATGCCGAGTATCTGGTTGTCGGCCTTGCCCATGGGCAGCGACGACGGCAGCGTGCCGTTGATGGCCTGGGTCTGCAGGATCAGCCTGCCGCTGGCGGCGTCGCGGCTGGCGTGCTTCAGCGGAATGCCGTCGGTGATGTTCAGCTCGTTGCCGCTGATGATGTCGTCGAGGAAGCGGCTGGCCTGGCGGGCGTTGCGAGCCACTTCGGACATGCCCTTCTTGTGGGTGTCCAGTTCTTCCAGGGTGATGATGGGGATGAACACATCGTGTTCTTCAAAGCGGTACAGACAGGTGGGGTCGTGCAACAGTACATTGGTGTCCAGAACAAACAGCTTGCACGCGGTGGTCTTTTTGCGGCCGGCCATGGTGTGGTCCCCTAGTTCGTGTTGTGCGGCCCGGCCGGCTGGCCGGGCGGATACTGCCTTTATTTCAGCGTCTTGACGTACGCCAGCACCTCCTGCGCGTGACCGGGCACTTTGACGCCGCGCCATTCGCGCGACACGTTTCCTGCGGCATCGATGACAAAGGTGCTGCGCTCGATGCCCCTGACCTGCTTGCCGTACATGTTTTTCATCTTGATGACGCCAAACAGGCCGCAGACGGTTTCTTCTTTGTCGGACAGCAGCTCGAACGGCAGCTCCAGCTTGGCCTTGAAGTTCTGGTGGGACTTCAGGCTGTCGCGGGAGACGCCGACGATTTCGGCGCCCAGCGCGGCGAATTCGGCATGGAGATCGCGGAAATCCATGCTTTCATTGGTGCAGCCGGGCGTGTTGTCTTTGGGGTAGAAGTAGATCACCAGCGGTTTGCGGCTGGAGGAGAGCTGGAAGTCGGCGCCGGCGGTGCCGGGCACGGTGAAGTCGGGGCAGGGGGTGCCTGTCATGCATAACTCCTGGTGGGGTGCAGGGGTCCGCCTTGTTTTGAGCTTAGCGGATTCCCGGTGAGGTTGTCACGTATCATTCGTCGCGAATTTCGCCGGCCGCGGGTCGGCGCAACAGCACCAGCAGCGAACCGCTGCCGCCGCCGGCCTCGGCCTCGCAGAAGGCCAGCACGTCGGGGTGGTGTTGCAGCCAGCTGCGCACCAGCTTCTTCAGCACCGGCTCGCCTTGCGGCGAGCCGAAGCCCTTGCCGTGTATCACCTTGACGCACTGGCCGCGCTTTTGCGCGCGGTGGATGAACAGCGCCAGCGCGTCCTGCGCCTGGTGGCGGGTGTAGCCGTGCAGGTCCAGCTGGGCGCAGACCGGCCAGTTGCCCTGGCGCAGCCGTTTCAGCGTGGCCGCCGGCATGCCGGCGCGGGCGTATTGCTGCAACTGCGCCATGGGCTCGAACCAGCCTATCTGGTGCTGCAGGATTTCCTGGCAGGCGGCCGCGTGCAGCGCCGGGCCCTGGCTGGGCTTGCGCGGTCTGGGACTGGGCTTCGGAGGCTGGGGATGGTGGCGGCCGTCCGGCTTCAGCGGCTTGGCGTCGCGGAACAGCTGGCGGAAGTCCGCTTCCTCGGGCGTGGCGGGCGGCGGGGCGGCCGCCCGTGGCGGGGCGGCCTGGCGCAGCGTCTGGCGAAGTCCCTTCAGTGTGTCTTTGAAGGTCTTCATGATGCTGGGCTTCGCGGCTTACTTCAGGTTGTCGAGGTGGCGCTCAGCGTCCAGAGCGGCCTGGCAGCCGGAAGCGGCGCTGGTGACGGCCTGGCGGTAGATGTGGTCCTGCACGTCGCCGGCGGCGAAGACGCCGTCTATGCTGGTCAGCGTGGCGTTGCCTTCGCGGCCGCCCTTGGTGATCAGGTAGCCGGTGGCGTCCATTTCCAGCTGGCCCTTGAAGATGTCGGTGTTGGGCTTGTGGCCGATGGCGATGAACACGCCGGTCAGCGCCAGATTCTCGCTGCCGCCGTCGTTCAGCTTGACGCGCACGCCGGTCACGCCGGTGTTGTCGCCCAGCACTTCGTCCAGCGTGGCGTTCAGCTTCAGGCTGATCTTGCCTTCGGCGACGCGGCTCATCAGCTTGTCGACCAGGATCTTCTCGGCGCGGAAGGTGTCGCGGCGGTGGATCAGCGTGACGTGCTTGGCGATATTGGCCAGGTACAGCGCTTCCTCGACCGCGGTGTTGCCGCCGCCGACGACCGCGACGTCCTGGTTGCGGTAGAAGAAGCCGTCGCAGGTGGCGCAGGCGGACACGCCCTTGCCGGAGAACGCTTCCTCGGACGGCAGGCCCAGGTATTGGGCGGAGGCGCCGGTGGCGATGATCAGCGCGTCGCAGGTGTATTCGCCGGAATCGCCGACCAGACGGATCGGCTTCTCGCGCAGATGGGTGGTGTGGATGTGGTCGAACAGGATTTCAGTGCCGAAGCGCTCGGCGTGCTGCTGGAAGCGCTGCATCAGTTCCGGACCCTGCACGCCCTCTGCGTCGGCCGGCCAATTGTCCACGTCGGTGGTGGTCATCAGCTGGCCGCCCTGGGCCATGCCGGTGATCACAACCGGTTTCAGGTTGGCGCGGGCGGCGTAGACGGCGGCGGTGTAGCCTGCCGGGCCGGAGCCGAGAATCAGCAGGGGGCTGTGACGGGTTGCGCTCATGTGTGTTTTCCTGTCGTCAAAAGGGGTGGATCGGCTGACATTCTAGCAGTTTTGTTGTGACAGCAGGCCGACGGCCCGCTAAACTGCAATCAACGGCAGCATGTCAGATCAGGAGGTTGGGGTATGGACTTAGTAAGTCAAGTGAGCGGCAACGTCAGCACCAATGCGCAGGCGCTGGTGCTGAAGAAGGCGATGCAGTCGCAGTCGCAGGCGGCGATGACGCTGCTGCAGGGGGCTGAGCAGTCTTCCCAGCAGATCCAGGCTCAGAATCCGGCCCATCTGGGGCAGAATCTGGACGTGCGCGCCTGAGCGGCGCCGGCCGGCATCCGCCGGCGATGGCCATCGAAGGCGACCCCAGGGTCGCCTTTTGTTTTGCGCGCCAGATGCGAATATTCAAATCAGACAATAATATCTTGCAATTTACAGCCTAATTATCAATTGAAAAAGCCGGGACGATAATCGATTCCAGGCAGCCGGCATGTGGCCGGCCGCCGTCAATACGAGGAGTCGACATGTTCCGTTTTTCCATTCTGATCGGCGCCGGCCTGCTGGCGCTGTCCTCCGGCGCCGTCCTGGCCGCCGACGCGCTGCCGCAGCCGGCGCGGGTGTTTTCCGAGCGCAATGCCGGCGCCGCCGCCGCTGTGAAGCTGGCCGCGCTGCGCTACGCCGCCTTTTGGAACACCGGCGATCCGCGCTATGCCGAGCTGGCGCTGGCCCCCGATTTCATCGACCGCACATTGCCGGAGGGCCGCCAGCAGGGCACGGCCGGCCCGCTGCAGGCGTCGCGGACTTTTCGCGCCGCGGTGCCGGATCTGAAGGTGGAAGTCACCGACATGGTGCTGGCCGCCGACCGCGTCGCGCTGCGGTTGCACTTCACTGGCCATTTCAGCGGCCGCTTCGGCGATGTCGACGGCCGGGGCCAGGCGGTCGACTTCCAGGCCTTCGACCTGTACCGGGTGAAGGACGGGCGCATCGCCGAGAACTGGCATCTTGAAGACAATCTGACGTTGCTGAAGCAACTGGGAGCGTTGAAGCCATGAGCGCGAACCGGGATTTTCTTCAGCAGAAGACGGTGGTGGTGCTCGGCGGCACCTCGGGCATAGGCCGCGAGGTGGTCCGGGCGGCGGCGGAGGCGGGCGCCCGGGTCTATGCGCTGGGGCGCTCGGCGGCGCCAGACGGCCCCTGGCAGCAGCTGCGCGCCGACGTCACCGATCCGCACAGTCTGCGCGAGGCCTTCGCCGGCATCGGCCGCATCGACCACCTGGTGCTGACCGCCGGCGCGCGCGTCGGCTCGCCGAGACTGGAGGACGCCACCGTCGACGATTTCCGTCGCACCTTCGAGGTCAAGTTGTTCGGCAGCCTGCTGGCTGTGCAACAGGCCTTGCCCTATCTGGCGGCCGACGCCTCCATTACCTTCACCTCCGGCTTGCTGGCGCGCAAGTACGGCGCGGGCGGTCTGCTGAAGAGCACGGTCAACGCCGCGCTGGAGGCGGCGACGAGGAATCTGGCCAAGGAGCTGGCGCCGCGCCGGGTCAACGCGATCAGCCCCGGCGTGGTCGATACCGAATTGTGGGGCGAGGCGGGCTCGGATGGCCGCACGGCGGCGCTGGCGCGCATCGCGGCCGGTCTGCCGCTGGGCCGGGTGGGGCGGCCGCAGGAGCTGGCCGAGGCCTATCTGTTCGCGATGGGCAACGCCTTCGTCACCGGCGCGGTGATCGATGTGGACGGCGGCGGTCTGCTGTAGCCGACGATGCGATGAAGAAAACGATTCCGATCAACCGCCGCCAGTTCCTGGCCGGCGCCACGGCCGGCGGAGCGAGTCTGGTCCTGGGGCAGGGAAGGGTCTGGGCGGCGACAGGAGGGCAGGAAAACATGACACAAGGCAACAATAGCGGGTTCTGGCCGGACGATGCCCGGCTGGTGATTTCCATTTCGATGCAGTTCGAGGCCGGCGCCCAGCCGGAGCGTGGCGCCAGCGGGCCGTTTCCGCCGCTGGACCCGAAATACCCGGATCTGCCGATGCAAAGCTGGTACGACTACGGCGTGAAGGAGGGCATCCCGCGGATGCTGGACCTGTGGGAGCGCACCGGCGTCAAGGTGACCTCGCACATGGTGGGCCAGGCGGTGGACCGCCATCCGCAACTGGCGCGCGAGATCGTCGAGCGCGGCCACGAGGCGGCCGGCCACGGCCAGACCTGGGAGCCGCAGTTTTCGATGACGCCGGACGAGGAGCGGGCGGCCTATCGCGCCAGCATCGCCAGCATAGAGCGCGCCACCGGCACGCGGCCGACGGGCTTCAACGCCTTCTGGCTGCGCGGCACGCCGAACACGCTGGGCATCCTGCGGGAGCTGGGCTTCGTCTACCACATCGACAACGTCAGCCGCGACGAGCCGTTCACGGTGCCGGTAGACGGCAAGCCCTTCGTCGTCGTGCCGTACACGCTGCGCAACAACGACATCGTCCGCTACGATTCGCCGGCGCTGAGCGTGGACGGCTACCTGGCCGACCTGAAGGCCGAGTTCGACCTGCTGTACCAGGAGGCCGCAGGGCGCCGGCGGATGATGTCGATCAGCACCCACGACCGCATCTCCGGCACGCCGGCGCGGGTGTGGGCGCTGGAACAGTTCATCCGCTACGCGCAGGGGCACGCCGGCGTGCGCTTCATGCGCAAGGACGAAATCGCCCGCTTCGCGCTGACGGCGCCGAACGTGCCGACCTTCTAGGTCTGCTTCCGCTTCTTGGTGTGTTTGCCGGCCGCCTTGGCGGCGGTCGGCTTGGCCTTCGCCTTGGCTCTGATCTTGGCCTTGATCGGCTTGGCGCGCGCCAGCGTCGGTTTCAGGTGCAGCGGCGGTTTGGGCCGCGTTTCCGGATGGTAGCCGCTCAGTTCGGCCACCAGCTTGTTCACGCCGTCGCTCATGTTCTGGTAGTGGGTGCCGCCGCTGCGGGTCAGGCCCACCCAGACCGCGACGTCGTTCTTCGGCGCGATCGCGACATAGCCGATGAAGCCGCCGCCGCCGGCGGTCTTCTGGATGATTTCCGGCGAGTTCGGCGTCGGCAGCATCCGTATCCAGCCCAGGCCCAGTTCGTCGGCCTTGCCGGCCACGTCCATGCCGCGCAGGCTGCGCAGATCGTCGCGCTTGAAATACATGTGGAAGGTCTGGTCGCGCAGCTGGCGGCGGGCCTCGTTTTGCGGATGGACCAGGTCCTGCAGCCAGCGCTGCATGTCGCGCGGGGTGGAGTAGATGCCGCCGCTGCCGCTGGCGGCGCTGGTATCGACGCAGGGGCTGGCGCCGTAGCCTTCCATCAGCCGCGCGCATTGTCCGGGATTGGGACTGAAGGTGGTGTCCCGCATGCCCAGCGGCACGGTGACCTTCTCGCGCAGCAAGGCGGCATACGGCCGGCCGGTCGCGGCGGCCAGCGCGTCGGCCAGGAAGTCGAAGGCCAGATTGGAGTACTGGGCGCGCAGGCCGGGCGCGAACCGGGCCTTGCTGGCGGACAGCCACTGCCAGCGCTGCTGCTGGTCCGGCCAGACGAAGACCGGCGTGTCCTCGGGTTTGACGCCGGGCATTTCACGCGGGAAGCCGCTGGTGTGGCTGGCCAGATTCAGCAGGGTGATCGGCTGTTCGGTCGACGGCAGCGCCAGGCCGCGCGGCGCGTATTTCTGCAGCGGATCGTCCAGCTTGACGCGCTTGTCCTGCGCCAGCGATGCCAGCACTTCGCCGGTCATCGTCTTGCTGATGCTGGCGATCCGCAGCACGGAGTCGGTGTCCGGCAGCTGGCGGCTGCCGGGGCGGGTCTGGCCGTAGAAGCGCTGCAGCGCCTGTTGCTTGTTCACCACCACCATCGTCATGCCGACGGCTCGGGAATTGCGGAAGATCTGGCTGGCGTAATGGTCGATTTTCTGCTCTGCGGTCTGGGGTTCCGCTGGCGCCGCCTTAGCCGCGGCAAGGCTGACGGTAGGGGCGGCGACAAGGCTCAACCCCAGCAAAAACGCTTTTTTCACTCTTGTTCTGTCCTGACGATATTGAGAGCCTGTCCACGATCGTTTCCGGCAACGGCGGTTTCCGCCGTATCGGCTGCGCGCGGAAACGATCATCAACAAGCTCTGGGAAGCAATTTGCCCGAAGTCACAGGCTGGCATGCATTTTATTCAGCCTGGAGCGGTTTCGCATCCTGTTTATGCGTCAGGAAATGTGTAGACGGCCAAAATCCGGCCTGCGCGGCTGGACCGCGCGGCATGAAAACAGATTCTGGACCAGCGCTTACGGCTCGCAGCGCATCAGTTGGACGCCGACGCCCTTGAACTTGGGCGAGGACGACATCGCTTGCGGGCCGCGCTCGACGATGTCGGCGAATTCGCGGGTGGTGTAATTGCGGTCCAGCACGTCGGCCTGGCAGGCGCAGATCGATTCCGCCATATTGCCGCTGGCGCCGTGCTGCCGGTACTTCTGGCCGCAGATGTTCTTGTAGCCGTTGATGATGGATTCCTTGATCACGCCGGTGTAGGGCTGATGGCCGGGGCCGGGCTGCGCGCCGCCGGCGCCTGGTCCGGCCGGAACATAGCCGTGCTGGGCGCCGCCGCAGGGCGCGTCCTGGTAGGAGACGCCGCCGGCGTTGGCGCATCGATAGACGGCGGCGCCGGCCAGCGTCGGGAAGGCGGCGAGAATGGCGATGAAGATCAGGGAGCGCATCGAGTAAGGTTTTCTGAATCGGTCAAAAATCGCGCAGCCTGGGCCGGCTTGCGCGCAGCCGGCCAGTATATCTTTTTTAAAACAATCGTTTGCGATGAATGCGGTGTTTTCTGCTTGCATTTCGGGTGACGCTCATCCCGCTTCTGCCATCTCGGTCAGCAGAAAATCTATCAGGCGCCGTATCCGCGCCGGCTGCAGCCGGTGGCCGGGGTAGAGCAGGTGCAGCGGGGCCGGCTCGACGAAGTAGTCGTCCAGCACCGTGAGCAGCCGGCCGGCGCGCAGGTCGGCGGCGATATCCAGCTCCGACTTGTAGGCGAAGCCGTGGCCCTGCAGCGCCCAGCGGCGCAGCACTTCGCCGTCGTTGCTTTGCCGGGCGCGCTCCAGCCGCAGGGTCTTGGCCTCGCCGTTCTCGCGGTAGCGCCAATCGATCGCCGCTCCGTGGCCGGCGAGCAGGGTCAGCGTCGGCAGGCCGGCCAGTTCGCGCGGGTGCGTCGGCGTTCCCAGCCGTCGCAGCAGCGATGGCGCGGCGCAGACGACGCGGCGGCTGGCGGCCAGCTGCCGGGCCACCAGACTGCTGTCGGCCGGCTGGCCATAGCGGATCGCCAGATCGATGTCGTCGCCTATCAGGTCGGCCAGCGTGTCGTTCAGCGACAGCGAGAAGTGCACGCCGGGATGTTCGGCGCCGAAGCGGTCCAGGCAGTCCAGCAACGCGTTGCGGCCCAGGTCCGACGGCGCCGACAGGCGGATCAGGCCGCTGAGCTCCCGCTGCTCCCGCTGCAAGCTGTGCTCGCCTTCCTCCAGCAGTTCCAGCGCCTGCCGGCAATAGCTCAGATAGGTTTCTCCGGCCTCGGTCAGCCGCAGACGGCGGGTGGTGCGCTGGAACAGCCGGGCTTCGAGCGCGGCCTCGATGCGCAGGATGCAGGCGCTGGCCGCGGCCGGAGACAGGCCGTGTTTGCGGCCGGCGGCGGAAAAGCTGCCCAGTTGGGCGGCGTCCAGGAACAGGCGCAGGTCGCCCAGGCGGTCTAAGAGCCTGCTCATGATCTTTTTGCGAGCAGCGCAGCCCAAACAGGAGGCCGGATGCAAGGCGGAAGGCGTAGGCCTTGGTCATTCCAAGGCCCAGCCTGACAACACGGCAGATGACCTCCTGTTTGGGCTGCCCTTCGGGGCCGCTTTCTGCCGGCGCATGGCTTTGTCAAACGTCTCTTGCAGTGAGCGACACTGCGGCGAGCCGTTTTCCGCGCCCTGCGCCGGCAGAAAACGGCCGATGCCGGAAAAAGATCATGAACAGGCTCTAAGGGCATCGATCATTCCTCGGTAAATGAAACAGGCCATGCCGCGTGGCATGGCCTGTCGACGGTGTCGTCGCAGTTTACAGCGCTTCGGTGTTGGCCAGCAGCCAGTCGCGCGCGGCGCCGTCCACCAGCGGCAGCAAGCGCGCGCGCACTTCGGCGTGGTAGCCGTTCAGCCAGGTGATTTCCGGCCGGGTCAGCAGCGACGGTTCGATGCAGCGGCGGTCTATCGGACACAGCGTCAGTGTCTCGAACTTCAGGAAGTCGCCGAACTGGTTCTGTTCCGATGCCACGTTCAGCACCAGGTTCTCGATGCGGACGCCCCACTGGCCTGCGCGGTACACGCCCGGCTCGATCGAGGTGATCATGCCTTCCTGCATCGCCATATGCGCCTCCGGCATCGCGCGCGAGATGCTTTGCGGGCCCTCGTGCACATTCAGGAAGTAGCCGACGCCGTGGCCGGTGCCGTGGCCGAAGTCGATGTCGTGCTGCCACAGCGGCGCGCGCGCCAGCGCGTCCAGCATCGGCGACAGCGTGCCGCGCGGGAAATGCGCCATCGACAGCGCCATCGTGCCTTTCAGCACCAGCGTGAAGTCGCGTTTCTGTTCGGCGGACGGCGTGCCGACGGCCACCACGCGGGTGATGTCGGTGGTGCCGCCGAGGTATTGGCCGCCGGAGTCGATCAGCAGCAGGCCGTCGCCGCCGATCTCGCTGTGCGCTACCGGGGTGGCGTGGTAGTGCGGCAGCGCGCCGTTGGCGTTGAAGCCGGCGATGGTGCCGAAGCTGGGCGAGACGAAGCCGGGGCGGCGCGCGCGAGCGGCGGTGATCTCTTCGTCTATCGTCAGCTCGGTGATGCGGGCGCGATTGACCTTGGACTCGAACCAGGCGAAGAACTCGGCCAGCGCGGCGCCATCCTGTTCCATCGCGCGGCGAACGTGTTCGGCTTCGGCCGCGCTTTTGCGCGATTTCATCAGCGTGCTGGGGTTGATCGCCTCGATCACCGTCACCGCGTCGGCCACCGCCCGGCGCAGGCCCAGCGTCACGCGGCGCGGATCGATCAGCAGTGTGCCGGACAGCGCCGCGAGCGTGGGCTTGGTCTGGGCGTAATCGGCCTGCCGGACGCCGTCGGCGGCCAGCTGGGCGGCGAGGGCGGCGTCGATCTTGCCCGGCGCGACGAACAATGTGGCGCTGTCGGCCTCGATCAGCGCGTGGGCGATGAACACTGGGTTGTAATTGACGTCTGCGCCGCGCAGATTGAACAGCCAGGCGATGTCGTCCAGCGTGGACACGAAGTGGCGCTCGGCGCCGGCGGCGCGCATCGCTTCGCGCACGCGGGCCAGCTTGGCGGCCCGGCTTTCCGGCGCATGGGCGGCGTCATGCTGGTAGACGGCGGCGGCGGGCAGCGCCGGACGGTCGGCGTAGATCGCGTCTATCAGGTCGAGATCGGCGCGCAGGGCGATGCCGCGCGGTTCCAGCGCGGCCTGCAGCGCCTTGGCCGCGGCCAGGCCCAGCGAGTCGCCGTCCACCGCCAGCGTCTGGCCGGATTTCAGCGTGTCGGCCAGCCATTGCAGGTGCAGGCTGCTGGCGGCGGTGTCGATCTTCATCAGCTGGATGCCGGTGCCGGCCAGTTCCTGCTCGGCCTGAACCCAGTAGCGGCTGTCGGCCCATACGCCGGCGAAGTCGGCGCTGACGATCAGCGTGCCCATCGAGCCAGTGAAACCGGACAGCCAGCGGCGCGCCTGCCAGCGCTTGGGCAGGTATTCGGAAAGATGCGGATCGGACGAGGGCACCAGACAGGCGTCGACGCCGGCGTTCTTCATCGCGGCGCGCAGCGAGGCGATGCGTTGCGGAATGGTGTCCAATTGCGGGGTTGCTACAGTGTTCATGCCGGCTCCGGGAAGGTGGTTGCATGCATTCTGTAAGCAATGGTCACGCCGCGCAAGTGGATGAGCGCAGCTCATGGCTGGCATGCTGGTCCGCCGGCGCGGCGCTTCCGGAAGGGGCGGCGCTCAGCGGTGCTTGACGCGGCGATGGCCGGGGCGGCCTGCGAGGTTGCACAGCTGGATGAATGTGGACAGAAAATGCTTCATCATCGTCTCCTTGGTCGTTTTGTCGCTTGCCATGATCTTGCCGGAGCGGAATTTCACTGGAAATGAAATGATAATGGCATTTGTTGATTTGGCAAGACATTTGAGGCAAGACAAGATGTTGTGCGCATTTTTGTTGCGTTTCCGGTATCCCTAGCGATTCTTACTATACTGAGACCGGTGTCGGTCATGCCGACGCTCGACTAAATCAGGAGCGAATCATGAGCAAATCCAGACACAGCAGCAAAGAAGCCAAGAAACAACCGTTGATGACGCCGAAGGAGAAACGGGCCGCCAAGCATCAGAAGAAGCATGCGCCGGAAGCCCCCGTCATCGTTCCTCACTAGGCGTTCTGTCGATCGACGCCATGCCGCGGACCGCGCGGCCAAAAAGACCGGCCGTCGGGCCGGTGACACGAATAAACCTCCTGCCTTCCGCGACAGGAGGTTTTTTCATGCCCGGGAGGTTTCGCCGGACAGGCGCTTCGCCAGGGCCGCGTAATCGTAGCTGGTGATCTCGTAGCCGTTGCCGTCGGGATCGACGAAATACATCGACCAAGAAAGGTCATGGTCCACCACCTCCGGCAGTTCGCCCAGTTCTTGCCGCAGATGGGCGCGCCACTGCAGGAAGCCGTCCGCGTCGACGCCCAGGGCGATCACGGCGCCGGGAACGACGTCGGCGCGCTCGAACAGCGCCAGCTTCAGCGTGCCGGCGGCGTTGGCGACGGTCAGCGGGCCGCGTCCCGGGCTCCAGACCTCCAGCTCCGGCACGCGGGACAGGCCCAGCACGCGTCGGTACCAGGTTTCGGCGGCGGCGCGGTCGCGCGCGTAGACGTGGATGTGGTCTATGCGATGGATGTCGGGTGTCATGTGTGTTGCTCCTCTAGGCGCGCGACGGCGCGCATGCGTTCGGCCAGCCTGGCGACGCGTTGTCCCAGGTAGCGGGCGGTGGCCAGATCGGACGGATGCAGTTTGCCATCGGGACTGTGGGCGGTGGCGCCCAACTGGCAACCCAGACGGTTGAGCCCTGCCGGACTGTAGCCGGCGGCAATGTCCAGCCCGCACCACAGCATGCCGTGTTGCGCGGCCAGCGTGGCGAAATAGGCCAGCGTGCATTGCTGGTCGCCGTTCAGGTTCCCGCCGATGGTGAAGCCGGCGGCGATCTTGTCGGCCCAGGCCTGGCGGCACCAGCCGGCGCTGCTGGCGTCGGCGAAGGCCTTGAACTGCGCGGCCGGGCCGCCCATGAAGGTGGGGCTGCCGAAGATGATGGCGCTGGCGTCCTGCAGCTCGTCGGTGAAGGCCTGGATCGGGTAGCGGCCATGCCGGATGTGTTGCGGCAGGATGCGCAGCAGGCGGGCGCGGCCGTATTCGGACGCGCCGTCCCGTATCGCTTCGGCCAGGGAATGGGTGCTCTCGCCGCTGGAGTAATAGACGATCTGGATATGGCTCATGTCGTTCGCGTGGTGGAGGGTGGCCATGCTAGTATCAAAGTTAAAGTTAACTTCAAGTCAATGCGAATATGGAAGACAGCGCCATCACGATAGGCCGGCTGGCCAAGCGCACCGGCGTGGCGGCCAGCGCCTTGCGTTTTTACGAGGCGAGGGGGCTGATCCACAGCGTCGGCGAGGCCGGCAAGACCCGGCGCTACCGCCGCGACGCGATACGCCGCGTGTCCTTCATCCGCGTGGCCCAGGCGATGGGCATGAGTCTGCAGGACATTGGCGCGGCGCTGGCCGATTTGCCGTCGCAGCGCACGCCGACGGCCGGCGACTGGGCCGGGATTTCGCAGGCCTGGCGTCCGCTGCTGCAGGCGCGTATCGACGAGCTGTGCCGGCTGAGGGATCAGTTGGACAGCTGCATAGGTTGCGGCTGCCTGTCGTTGGAGCATTGCAAGCTGTACAACCCGGACGACGAGGCGGGGGAGAAGGGCAGCGGGCCGCGCTATCTGCTGGGGGAGAGGCGGAAACCGTGAAGGTCCGGGCGGGGCGCCCGTCCTGCAGGCCCAGGCAAAACAAAACCGCCGGCATGCCGGCGGTTTTCGCATCTGGCGGGCGGGCGGCGCTTACGGGCGCTCTACCGCCAGCGCCACGCCCATGCCGCCGCCTATGCACAGCGTGGCCAGGCCCTTTTTGCTGCCGCGGCGCTGCATTTCGTGCAGCAGCGTCACCAGCACGCGGCAGCCGGACGCGCCAATCGGGTGGCCCAGCGCGATCGCGCCGCCGTTGACGTTGACCTTGTCCGATCCCCAGCCCAGCTCCTTGGCCACGCCCAGCGCCTGGGCGGCGAAAGCCTCGTTGGCCTCGACCAGCTCCAGATCCTCCACCTTCCAGCCGGCCTTGGAGAGCGCCTTGCGGGTGGCGGACACCGGGCCTATGCCCATGATTTCCGGCTCGCAACCGGTCAGCGCGTAGCCCTTGATGATGGCCAGCGGCTTCAGGCCGAGCTGGTCGGCCTTCTGGGTGGACATCAGCAGCACGGCGGCGGCGCCGTCGTTGATGCCGGAGGCGTTGCCGGCGGTGACGGTGCCGTCCTTCTTGAAGGCGGCGCGCAGCTTGGCCAGGCCGTCGGCGCTGGCGTCGTGCTTGATGAATTCGTCCTGGTCGAAGGCCAGCGGATCGCCTTTTCGCTGCGGCACCAGCACCGGCACGATCTCGTCGCTGAACTTGCCGGCCTTCTGGGCGGCGGCGGCGCGCTGCTGGGACTGCAGCGAGAAGGCGTCCTGCTCCTCGCGGCCGATGCCGTACTTGGCGGCCACGTTCTCGGCGGTGATGCCCATGTGGTAGGCGTTGTAGGCGTCGGTCAGGCCGTCGTTGACCATGGTGTCTATCAGCTGGGCATTGCCCATGCGGAAGCCGTCGCGCGAGCCCGGCAGGATGTGCGGGGACAGCGACATGTTTTCCTGGCCGCCGGCGATGACGATGTCGGCGTCGCCGGCCAGGATGGCCTGGGCCGCCAGATGCACGGCGCGCAGGCCGGAGCCGCACACCACGTTCAGCGTGGTGGCCGGCGTGGTGACCGGCAGGCCGGCCTTGATCAGCGCCTGGCGCGCCGGGTTCTGGCCGCTGCCGGCGGTCAGCACCTGGCCCAGGATGACTTCACTGACGTCTTCCGGCTTGACGCCGGTCTTCTCCAGCAGCGCCTTGATCACGACGGCGCCCAGTTCCGGCACCGATATCTTGGCCAGTCCGCCGCCGAAGCTGCCGATGGCGGTGCGCTGCGCGGCTACGATTGCTACTTCCATGTTTTTCTCCTTTAGCTTGCGGCCCGCGCGGGGCGGGCCATGCCGCCCTCAAGGGCGTTTGAATCCGATTATTGAAGGCTGGCGGCGACCGACGGCATCGCCTTGGCCAGCACATAGCTGCCCGGCGCCGCCAGCAACGGCGGCAATTCCTTGCTGCCCAGCGTTTTCGGCGCGGCCACCTGCTTGCCGGATTGCGGCGCCAGCCAGGCGTCCCAGTCCTTCCACCAGCTGCCGGGGCGGCTTTCGGCGCCTTCCAGCCACTCGTCGGCGCTCAGCGGCAGCTTGTCGTTGACCCAATAGTTGCGCTTGTCCTTGGTGACCGGATTGATCGAGCCGGCGATGTGGCCGGACGCGCCCAGCACGAAGCGGCGGTTGGGCGCGCCGCTCAGGTATTTCAGGCCGGAATAGGCGGAGTCCCACAGCACGATGTGGTCGTCGCGGGCGGCGAACATGTACAGCGGGATGTCTATCCGGGAAATGTCGATGGGCACGCCGCACAGCGTGATCACGCCCGGCTTGACCAGCGAGTTGTTCAGATAGAACTGGCGCAGCATGAAGGTGTGCATCGGCAGCGGCAGGTCGACGGCGTCGTTGTTCCAGAACAGGAGGTCGAACGGCGTCGGGGTCTTGCCCAGCAGGTAGTTGTTGACCACGTAGTTCCACACTAGGTCGTTGGCGCGCAGGCTGGCGAAGGTGCGGCCTATCTCCTTGCCGCTGATGATGCCGCCGGCGGCCATCTTGGCCTCGCGGCTGGCCACCAGCGCCTCGTCGATGAAGAAGGAGATCTCGCCGGGTTCGGAATGGTCGATCAGCGAAGTCATGAAGGTGGCGGAGTCGAAGTATTTCAGGCCCCTGGCCTGGGCCACGCACAGGGCGGTGCTGAGGATGACGCCACCGACGCAGAAGCCCAGTACGTTCATCGTCGGCTGCTTGCTGACCTTCTTTATCGCCTCGGCGGCGGCGAACACGCCGTCCTCGATATAGTTTTCCCAGGTGAAGTGCTTCATCTCGGCCACCGCCGAGCGCCAGCTGATCAAGAAGACGCGGTAACCCTGGGCGACGAAGTGGCGCACCATGGAATTGTCCTGCTGCAGGTCCATCAGGTAGTACTTGTTGATGCAGGGCGGCACCAGCAGCAGCGGTTTCTCGTACACCTTGCCGGTGGTCGGCGTGTACTGGATCAGCTCGATCAGCTCATTGCGGAACACCACCTGGCCCGGCGTCACCACCAGGTTCTCGCCGATCTCGAACTTGCTCTCGTCGGACATCGAGATATGGCCCTTCTGGATGTCCTCCATCATGTTCTTCATGCCTTCGACCAGGCTTTCGCCCTGGGTCTCTATCGCGCGTTTGACCACGTCCGGATTGGTCAGCATGAAGTTGCTCGGCGACATCGCGTCAAGGTACTGGCGGGTGGCGAAGGCCAGCTTGTCCTTGGCGTTTTCGTCGATCTGGGTCTGGTCCACCAGCTCGGTCATCCACTTGGAGGTCAGCAGATAGCTTTGGCGCAGAAAGTTGTAGAACGGATGCTCGCTCCACTCGGGCGAGGCGAAGCGGCGATCGGCCGGCGCCGCGCGCGGGGCGGCTTCGGCGGCCGGGGTCTCGCCGGCGGTCTGGCCGATGAATTGCGACCACAGATTCAGTTGCTGCTGGTACAGGCTGGATTGCAGGCTGAGCAGCTGGTTGGTGTGATTCATCAACTGCGACCATGCGCCGGACAGCGGATTGGCGTTGCCGTCGGGGCAGCCGCCCAGCGACAGCGAATTGACGAGCTGCTGCATCCATTGCTGATTGGCGGTGGAAAGTCCGGTGAAAAAATCTTCCAGCGAAGCGGTACTATTCTGGGACAAGATGAATCTCCTGATACGTGCCTGAAGCGTTATCGAAGCCTGTCTGAATCTGTATTGAATGCATGGTCAAGCGAATGTACCTGCAAACTGTAACATGGCTTGCATGACATTTTCACGCCATCCTGCCATTGGAAACCGTTGATGGCGCTCAAATACCGGCATTTGTTGCTGCAATGCGCAAAAATGCGCCGGACAGGGCGGAACCGCGGTATGGATTTCGCATCGCTTGTGGGATAATTGACCGATACGCTTATGAGGAATTGCAATGGCAAGTGTAAAACTGGGATTACATACTGTCCGAATCGGGAATATATTCTGCATCGGTCGCAATTACGCCGCGCACGCTGCGGAATTGGGCAATCCGGTAGAGGACGAGCCGCTGGTGTTTCTCAAGCCGACTTCGGCGCTGCTGGACGAATCGGAGCCGATCCGGCTGCCGGACTATTCCAGCGATGTCCATCATGAATGCGAGCTGGTGGTGTTGATAGGCAAGGGCGGCGACGATATCGCGCCGGAACAGGCGCTGGGCCACGTCGCCGGCTACGGCATCGGCCTGGATCTGACCGCCCGCGACGTGCAGGGCGAGGCCAAGCGCAAGGGCCAGCCGTGGACCAAGGCCAAGGGCTTTCGCGGCGCGGCCTGCGTGTCGGCGCTGGTGCCGGCGGCGCGGGTGGCCGATCCGCAGCAGCTGCGTTTCGACCTCAGAGTGAACGGCCAGCTGCGGCAAAACGGCGACGCCGGCCTGATGCTGTTCACGGTGGCGCGGCAGATCAGCCATTTGTCGCGGCTGTACGGCCTGTCCGACGGCGACCTGATCTTCACCGGCACGCCGGAGGGCGTGGCGCGCATCGTGTCCGGCGACGAGCTAGAACTCAGCCTGCATGGCCAGGTGTCGGCGCACTGGAAGGTGGCGTGATGGCAAGGCAGGAAGAGCGGGACGACGACAAGGTGCGTCTGGACAAATGGTTGTGGGCGGCGCGTTTCTTCAAGACGCGCCAGCTGGCGCACGAGGCGCTGGAGCTGGGCCGGGTGCTGGTGGGCGGCGAGCGGGTCAAGGCCTCGCGCGTGGTCAAGGAAGGCGACAAGCTGTTCCTGCGGCTGAATCAGCTGGAGTACAACGTCGAGGTGCTGCAGCTTTCCACCCAGCGCCGGCCGGCCAAGGAGGCGGTGCTGATGTACCGCGAAGACGAGGCTTCCATCGTCGCCCGCGAGGAGAAGTCGCTGCTGTTGAAGGCCGAGCATGCCAGCTTTCCCCATGGCGACGGCCGTCCCACCAAGAAGGCCCGGCGCGAGATATCCCGTTTCAAGTCGTCGTTTTAGCCGTGTCCGCGGTGCCGGACTTCGCCCGGCATCGAACCTCCAGAAAGATGACAATGCAGTCGCTGTTGCCGTTCGCCTCGTTCTACTTCACCTATTTCACTTTCCAGGGCATGTTCAGCCCGTTCTGGGGCCTGTATCTGCAGTCGCTGTCGTTCAGCGCCTGGCAGATCTCGGTGCTGATGGCGTTGTCCACGCTGGCCCGCATCATCGCCCCGGGCTTCTGGGGCTGGCTGGCCGACAGGAGCGGCCGCCGGCGCAACATCATCGTCAGCACCTCCATTCTGTCCGCCGCCAGTTTCTGCCTGGTGGGGCTGGACAACGGTTTCTGGTGGATATTCCTCAGTCTGGCGGTCTCGCATTTCTTCTGGGCGGCGGCCTTGCCGCTGGTCGAGGCCAGCACCGCCTATCTGACGCGCGACAATCCGGGGCGCTACAGCCGGGTGCGGGTGTGGGGGTCGATAGGCTTCGTCTGCCTGGCGATGAGCGGCGGTTATATGCTGGACTGGCTGGGCATCGCGGCGACGCCGTGGATCGTCTCGGCCTTGCTGATCGGTGTGGCGCTGTCGGCGTTCAAGGTGCCGGAAGTGGTGCCGACCGGCAAGCCCAGGCCGGCCGGGCCGATCTGGGAAACCTTGCGCAAGCCGGCGGTGATCGCGCTGTTCGCCTGCTGTTTCCTGCAGGCCCTCGCCCATGGCCCGTACTACACCTTCTATTCGCTGGGCCTGAAGGCTTTCGGCTACGACAAGGCGGCCGTCGGCGTGTTGTGGGCGCTGGGCGTGGTGTTCGAGGTGGGCGTCTTCATGTTGATGCCCCGCATCATGCGCCGCTTCGGGCTGGAGGCGCTGATGCTGGCGTCCTTGCTGGCGGCGGTGCTGCGCTTCGGCCTGATCGCCACCTGCCTCGCGTCGCCGCTGGTCGCCGGCTTCGCCCAGGCGCTGCATGCGCTGACCTACGCGCTGCACCACGCGTCGGCGATAGGCCTGATCAACCGAATGTTCGCCGAACAGCACCACGGCCGCGCGCAGGGCCTGTACATCGTCGCGTCCTTCGGCGTCGGAGGCAGCGGCGGCGGCCTGATAGGCGGGCTGGTGTGGCCGCACGGCGGCGTGCTGCCGACCTTCGCGATGTCGGCCGTCGCGGCGCTGATCGGCGCGCTGGTGTGCTTGCGCTGGCTGCGGCCCGCCGGCAAGCTCAGAGCAGCATCACCAGTTTGAATTCCGGCGCGTTGGCCGGCCTGAGCGTGATCTGCTGCTTCTGAAGCGGGCCGAGGCGGGGGTGGCGGAAGCCGCGCTCGCCGCCTTCGCGCTCCAGCACGTCCTGCTGCCGCCACAGGCGGTCGAACTCCGGGCTTAGCCGGCGCAGGCGCTCCAACATCGGCGCGGTGGCGGCGTCGTCCAGTTGCTGGCCCAGGTCGGCGCGCAATTCGGCGACGATGCGGCGCGCGCGCTCGGGCCAGTTGTCTATGAAGGTCCGCGCCTCCGGCATCAGGAACACGAAATCCAGCTGGTTGCGGCTGGCGTCGGGCTTGCCCAGCCAGTCGCAGAACAGTTCCGCCGCCGCCAGGTTCCAGGCGACCGCCTGCCAGTGGCGGTCCAGCACATAGGCCGGCATGTCCATGCGCGGCAACATCCTCTCCAGTATCTCGCGCGCCTGCGGATTCGCGTCGGCGCGCTTCTCCTGCGGGTTTTTCAGGCCGGCCAGGTCGAACAGGTAGTCGGTTTCCGCGCCGGACAATTGCAGGGCCGCGGCCAGCCGGGTCAGCGTGTGCGCCGACACCGATTCGCTGCGGCCCTGTTCCAGCCAGGTCAGCCAGGTGGGGCTGATGCCGGCCAGTTGCGCCACTTCCTCGCGGCGCAGGCCCTTGGCGCGGCGGCGCAGGCCGCTAGGCAGGCCGGCCTGCTGCGGCGTCAGCCGTTCGCGGTGGGCGCGCAGAAAGGCGCCCAGCGGGGTCGATGTGCTGTCCATGGTCTGATCCTGTTGGTTTTTATACCAGTATAACGTCTTATCTTGTAACAGGATCGAAGCTGGTCGAATATGTGTTCAACGACGACCGGAGGAAACGCAACATGACCGCGAAAACCTTGTACGACAAACTGTGGGACAGCCACGTGGTGCGCCAGGAGGCCGACGGCACCGCGCTGTTGTACATCGACCGCCACCTGGTGCACGAGGTGACCAGCCCGCAGGCCTTCGAGGGCCTGAAACTGGCTGGCCGCCCGCTGTGGCGCGTCGACTCGGTGGTGTCCACCGCCGACCACAACACGCCGACCGACCACTGGGACCGGGGCATCCAGGACCCGATCTCGCGACAGCAGGTGGAGACGCTGGACGCCAATATCCGCGAATTCGGCGCGCTGGCCTATTTCCCGTTCAAGGACAAGGGTCATGGCATCGTCCATGTGATGGGGCCGGAGCAGGGCGCCACGTTGCCGGGCATGACCGTGGTCTGCGGCGACAGCCATACCTCGACGCACGGCGCCTTCGGCGCGCTGGCGCACGGCATCGGCACCTCCGAGGTCGAGCATGTGATGGCCACCCAGTGCCTGGTGGCCAAGAAGTCCAAAAACATGTTGGTCCGGGTGGACGGGCGGCTGGGCGCGGGCGTCACCGCCAAGGACGTGGCCTTGGCCGTCATCGGCAAGATAGGCACGGCCGGCGGCACCGGCTACGCGATGGAGTTCGGCGGCGAGGCGATACGGAACCTGTCGATGGAAGGCCGGATGACGCTGTGCAATATGGCGATCGAGGGCGGCGCCCGCTCCGGCCTGGTGGCGGTGGACGACAAGACCATCGCCTATGTCGAAGGACGTCCGTTCGCGCCCAAGGCCGAGCAATGGCAACAAGCCGTCGCCTACTGGAACACGCTGCATTCCGACGACGGCGCGCATTTCGACGCGGTGGTGGCGCTGGACGCCGCCGACATCCAGCCGCAGGTCACCTGGGGCACGTCGCCGGAGATGGTGACGGCCGTCGGCGGCAAGGTGCCGAATCCCGCCGCCGAGAGCGACCCTGTCAAAAAGGCCGGCATCGAGCGCGCGCTGGCCTATATGGGTCTGGAGGCCGATACGCCGATAGCCGAGATTCCGGTGGACGTGGTCTTCATCGGCTCCTGTACCAACAGCCGCATCGAGGACCTGCGCGAGGCCGCCGCGGTGGCCCGCGGCCGCCGCAAGGCCGACAACGTCAAGCAGGTGCTGGTGGTGCCGGGCTCCGGCCTTGTCAAGGCGCAGGCCGAGGACGAGGGGCTGGACAGGATTTTCGTCGCCGCCGGCTTCGAATGGCGCGAGCCGGGCTGTTCGATGTGTCTGGCGATGAACGCCGACCGGCTGTTGCCGGGCGAGCGCTGCGCATCCACCTCCAACCGCAATTTCGAAGGTCGCCAGGGCCAGGGCGGACGCACCCATCTGGTGAGCCCGGCGATGGCGGCGGCGGCGGCGGTGGCCGGCCATTTCGTCGACGTGCGCCGGCTGGCGGACGGCTAGATCGCGACGGTGGGGAGCAAAATCCGGCGCGATATGTCAGACAGCAATGGGAAGGCATCCGGCAGTTCGCTAGAATGCCTGTTCATCATTGTCAGACAGCCCGGCTGTCACTCACTGGAGCGAAAATACCATGAATAAAGCGATTGTTTGTTTGAGCCTGGCCCTGTTGCTGGCCGGCTGCAATACCGTGCAGGGCGTCAAGGCCGATGCCAAGGAAGGCGGCCAGGCGGTCGGTCACGGTTTGCAGAGGGCGGGACAGGCGGTCGGCAACGCGGTGGAAAGAGGTGGCGAGGCGATAGAGCACGCCTCCCACTAAACGCCGCGCCATCCTTGACGGGAGCGCAATATGAAAGCATTCACCACTTTGGAAGGCCTGGTCTGCCCGCTGGACCGCGCCAATGTCGATACCGACGCCATCATTCCGAAGCAGTTCCTGAAGTCGGTCAAACGATCCGGCTTCGGCCCCAATCTGTTCGACGCGTGGCGCTATCTCGACCACGGCGAACCCGGCATGGACAACGCCAAGCGCCCGCTGAACCCGGACTTCGTGTTGAACCAGCCGCGTTATCAGGGCGCGCAGGTTCTGCTGGCGCGGGAGAACTTCGGTTGCGGTTCCAGCCGCGAACACGCGCCGTGGGCGCTGGACGACCAGGGCTTCCGCGCGGTGATCGCTCCCAGCTTCGCCGACATCTTCTTCAATAACTGCTACAAGAACGGCCTGCTGCCCATCGTGCTGGCGGCCGACATCGTCGACCAGCTGTTCCGCGAGTGCGAGGCGGCGCCGGGCTACAGTCTGAAGGTGGACCTGGCGGCGCAGACGGTGGCCACGCCGTCCGGCCAGGCCTTTCCCTTCGACATCACCGAGCATCGCAAGCATTGCCTGCTGGGCGGCCTGGACGAAATCGGCCTGACTTTGCGCCACGCCGACGAGATCAAGGCCTTCGAGGCCAGGCGCCGCGCCGCGCAGCCGTGGTTGTTCGGCTGATACGATCAGTCAACGCATGGGGGTAGCGAGATGGGACAGCGTTATCTGGAGCTTAAGGATTCGCACCGCGAGTTTATTGCTGGACAGAAACTGTTTTTCGTCGCAACCGCCATGCAGGACGGGCATGTCAACTTGTCGCCCAAGGGGATGGACTCGCTGAGGGTGTTGGGGTCGAGCCGGGTCGTTTGGCTGAACGTCACGGGCAGCGGCAACGAGACCGCCAGCCATATCGAACACCATCCCCGCATGACCTTGATGTTTTGCGCGTTTGAGGGCAAGCCGCTGATTCTGCGCCTTTATGGACAGGCGAGAGCGATTCATCGCGGCGATTCGGAGTGGGGCGACTATTACGATTTGTTCGAGCCTTTGCCGGGCTCCCGCCAAGTCTTTCTGCTGGACGTGGATCTGGTCCAAGTCTCTTGCGGCATGTCCGTCCCTTACTATCAGTATGTGGGCGAGCGGGAACAATTGAACGACTGGGCCCGCGCCAAGGGCGAGTCGGGTGTGCAGGCGTACTGGCGAAGCAAGAATGGCGTGAGCCTGGATGGCCTGCCGACCGGCATTATTGAAAAAAGCGGCCTGGTAAGCGCCGATGAAACCAGTCCGCAGTGACGACGACGGCGAGCAGGGCTCCGTGGCGCGGCGCGGCTGGATGGCGTGGCTGCATGGCCATCCGCTGGTGGCTTTTCTGCTGCTGGGCTTGAGTTTTCTGCTGTTCGGCGCCTCCACGGTCAATCTGGCTCTATTACTGCAGCTGAACCTCAAGCTGTGGCTGGACGTGGGTTGGCAGGCGGCGATGGACGGCGCGCTGCGCCAGCTGGGCGAGCTGCTGCTGTCCGGCTATGCCGCGATGGCGGCCTACATCGTGTTCAAGTGTTGCGAAAAGGCGCTGGTGGAGCGTTTGACCCGGCGCGACGAAGATAAACGGAAATAAGGAAAAAAAATCATGAAGATCGCCATCTTGCCGGGAGACGGCATCGGTCCGGAAATCATCGCCCAGGCCGAGCGGGTGCTGGAGGTGCTGCGCCGCGACGGCCTGCCGATCGAGACCGAACACGCGCCGCTGGGCGGCGCGGCCTACGACGCCTTCGGCCAGCCGTATCCGGACTTCACCCGCAAACTGTGCGGCGACGCCGACGCGGTGTTGCTGGGCGCCGTCGGCGGTCCGCAATACGACAAGCTGGAGCGGCCGTTGCGGCCGGAGCGCGGCCTGCTGGCGATCCGCAAGGACCTGGGCCTGTTCGCCAATCTGCGCCCGGCCATCCTGTATCCGGAGCTGGCCAACGCGTCGACGCTGAAGCCCGAGGTGGTGGCCGGACTGGACATCATGATCGTGCGCGAACTGACCGGCGACATCTATTTCGGCCAGCCGCGCGGCATCGCCGTCAACGAGCTGGGCGAGCGCGAGGCCTACAACACCATGCGTTACAGCGAGAGCGAGGTGCGCCGCATCGCCCACGTCGCCTTCGGCATCGCGATGAAGCGGGGCCGCAAGCTGTGCTCGGTGGACAAGGCCAATGTGCTGGAGACCACCGAGTTCTGGAAGGAAATCATGATAGACGTGGCGCGCGAGTACCCGGAAGTGACGCTCAGCCACATGTACGTCGACAACGCGGCGATGCAGCTGGTGCGCAATCCGAAGCAATTCGACGTAATGGTCACCGGCAATATCTTCGGCGACATCCTGTCCGACGAGGCCTCGATGCTGACCGGTTCGATAGGCATGCTGCCGTCGGCCTCGCTGGACGCCAACAACAAGGGCTTGTACGAACCCAGCCACGGCTCGGCGCCGGACATCGCCGGTCAGAACCTGGCCAATCCGCTGGCCACCATCCTGTCCGCCGCGATGATGCTGCGCTACAGCTTCGGCCAGGAAGACGCGGCGCGCCGCGTCGAGGACGCGGTCAAGAAAGTGCTGGCCCAGGGCTACCGCACTGGCGACATCCACGAGGCCGGCTGCGAGAAGGTCAGCTGCTCCGGCATGGGCGACGCGGTGGTGGCGGCGATGTAGGCCGTATCGTCTGCTTGAGGTATTGATGATGAAGCGGCACGGCTTTGAAAGAGGCTGTGCCGTTTTGTCGGCGGCGAAGGCGATGGCATCGATCATGCCGCCATCGGTTTTATGTGGCATGCTGTACTGGTTGAAATCTATGGGGCGCGTCTCATGGAATTTCTCAAGCACCTCGTCAAGATAATCGACAATCTGACGCTGGCAGTGCTGACAGGTGCGATTGCGCCTGCGGTGAAAAGCGTGATCGAAGGCAATCCGGTGCCTGCCTATTGGATAGTTTCGCTTGTGTGCGCATTTCTGTTTTATCTGCTTATGCAGGTTCTAAACCTCTGGCTGCTATATAATTTCATTGATTTCCCGCGCAAGACTAGCGGAGGTGGGTGATGACGGCGATGAGCGCATACTGGCTTGTGGTTTTTGGCGTTGCCGGGCTGGCAGTCTTTTTTGCCGTCGTGGCGGTGGTCTGCGCTTTTCGCGCCCGCTCGCGTTTGGCGGGCGAAGACGCGAGGCGGGAGGCCGACCGACCGGCTGCGGCAGATGTGGCATTGTCGATGCCGGCCACGATGTCCGACGATGAGGCCGGCTTGATTGTCGGCATGACCAGAAGTCTTGCAGCGCAGGCTAATCTGCTGGCGCTCAATGCGGCCATCGAAGCGGCGCGAGCCGGCGAGCAGGGCGGGGGGCTGAGCGAGGGATTGGTGGCCATATCCGAAGAGGCGCGTCGACTGTCCGAGCATGTCGCGCAAGTGTCCACAGAAGCTGCCGCTGCCATCGGCAAGGCGCAACGTTCAGCCAAGGCCGACTCTCCCGAGGCCCTTCATCCGCATGGCCCGGTTTAGGGCAAGGCATCTACTGGCTCCCCATCCGCGACGGCTAGACTTCAGGTATGTCCGCGCTGTTTGAAGCGGCCGCGCCGCCCGTTCATTCCCGCTAAATCCATTGTTCCGCTAACCTTCACAATAAAAACGATTTACCCCATTGCCTGCCGTGGTGGCGCGCTGCACAATGGGCTAAGAAAAATTCAAACGCCGCGTCGGCCTGGGCCGGGGCGGCGATCGCAATTCGGACTTAGGACAGACTCGGGAGATTTCCAGTGAGAGTAGGCTTTGTAGGCTGGCGCGGCATGGTGGGTTCCGTGCTGATGCAGCGGATGCGCGAGGAAAACGATTTCGCGGTCATCGCGGAACCGGTGTTCTTCACCACCTCCAATGTCGGCGGCAAGGCGCCGGACATCGGCCGCGACGTGCCGCCGTTGAAAGACGCCGGCGACATCGACGCGCTGAAGGCGATGGACGTGGTCGTCACCTGCCAGGGCGGCGAATATACCGGGGAGATTTATCCTCGCTTGCGCGCCGCCGGCTGGAAAGGCTACTGGATAGACGCGGCGTCGACGCTGCGGATGCAGGACGACGCCATCATCGTGCTGGACCCGGTCAACCGCAGCCTGATAGACCAGGGCCTGGCCAACGGCGTCAAGGACTACATCGGCGGCAACTGCACCAACTCCATCATGCTGATGGGCATCAACGGCCTGTTCCGCGAAGGCCTGGTCGACTGGGTGTCGTCGATGACCTACCAGGCGGCCTCCGGCGGCGGCGCCAATCACATGCGCGAACTGCTGAAGGGCATGGGCGCGATCCACGCCTCGGTGGCGGACGAGCTGGCCACGCCGTCGTCGGCCATCCTCGACATCGACCGCAAGGTCGCCCAGGCCATACGCGAGGACGTGCCGACCGAGTATTTCGGCGCGCCGCTGGCCGGCGGCCTGATTCCGTGGATAGACAAGCAGCTGGATAACGGCCAGTCCAAGGAAGAGTGGAAGGGCCAGGCCGAGGTCAACAAGATTCTCGGCACGTCCAGCGTGGTGCCGGTCGACGGCTTGTGCGTCCGCATCGGCGCGATGCGCTGCCACAGCCTGGCGCTGACGGTGAAACTGAACAAGGATCTGCCGCTGTCCGAGATCGAATCCATCATCAAGTCCGGCAACGACTGGGTGAAATGGGTGCCGAACGAGCGCGAGATCTCGGTGCGGGAACTGACCCCGGCCGCCGTCACCGGCGGGCTGGAAGTGGGCGTCGGCCGCGTGCGCAAGCTGAACATGGGCGGCGAGTACCTGTCGGCCTTCGTCATCGGCGACCAGTTGCTGTGGGGCGCCGCCGAGCCGCTGCGCCGCATGCTGCGTATCCTGATCGAGCGCTGACGGGTAGAATAGCGCCAAGCCTCGCTCCGGTCATGCCGGGGCCAAAAAACTCAAGGGCACTTCGGTGCCCTTTTCGCATTGCAATGCCGGCGTGGACGACGCCGGCGGTAACGATAGGAACAAGATATGTCGACTTCTCTGCAGATCGCCGTGGTGGGCGCAGCCGGCCTGGTGGGCCAGGCCGTGCTGGAACTGTTGGCCGAGCGCAACTTCCCGGCCGCCCGCGTGTTCGCGGTGGACGGCGCCGAGCACGACGGCGCCACCGTGTCTCTGGGCAATCTGGAGCTGGATGTTCATTCGGTCGACACGTTCAACTTCGAGAACGTCGGCCTGGCCATTTTCGCCGCCGGCGGCGATATGTCCCGGCAGTACGTGCCGCAGGCGCGCGATGCCGGCGCGGCGGTGGTGGATTTCAGTTCCGCCTTCCGCGGCGACGCCGGCGTGCCGCTGGTGGTGCCGGCGCTGAATGCCGCCGAGCTGGAGGAGTTGGGCCGCGCGCCGCTGGTGTCCGTGCCCAATTGCACGGTGACGCCGCTGGCGCTGGCATTGGCGCCGCTCGCGCCGCTGGGCATCGCCCGCGTGACCGTGGCCACTTACCAGGCGGTGTCCGGCAGCGGCCAGAAGGCGATGGAGGAGATGGCCGATCAGACCACCGCGCTGTTCTCGCAGCGCGAAGCGGAAAACCATGTCTACGCCAAGCGCATCGCCTTCAACGTGCTGCCGCAGATCGGCGACGTCGACGACAACGGCGATTCGGAAGAGGAGCGCTCGGTGCGCGACGAGACCGCGCGGCTGCTGAAGTTGAAGCCGGAACAGCTGGAAGTCACTTGCGCGCGGGTGCCGGTGTTCTTTGGCCATAGTTGGGCGATTCAAGTCGAATTGCATGAAGCCTTTGACCTCGAGCAAGTTCAGACGCGGCTGAAGGCCGCAGGATTGCAGCTGGTGGGCCGCGATAAGCATGGCGGCTACGTCACGCCTATGGAAGCCACCGGCAACGAGGGCGTCTGGATCAGCCGCCTGCGCCAGCATGGCAAGGTGCTGAGCCTGTGGCTGTCGGCCGACAATGTCAGGGCCGGCGCGGCCATTCATTGCGTGCGCATCGCCGAACTGCTTGCGGGGCAGAGCGCGCTGATGTGAGTACCCGGTCGGACTTCATGGCCGCTCATTGTCATGAAGTCTGGCTAAACGCCTTGCCAGGGCCTAAGATTGCAGCAGTTACCCAAGGGCTTTGAACAAGCTCTTGTCGGGTGCCCGTCGATAAGATTTCAGATAAAGACAGTACCGGAAGGTAGACAGTGAGAAATCAGGGAAAACTCAAACTTGGCGTGCTGTTGGTCGGTCTGGCGTGCTCTGCCGCCGCCTGGGCCGGGCTGGGGAAAATCTACGTCCGTTCGAATCTTGGGGAGACGCTGCGGGCCGACATCGAAATGACCGGGGTGCCGCCCGGCGAAATGGATGCGGTCCGGGTGGGGCTGGCCAGCATTGAAACCTTCCAGGCGCTGAACGTCGATTACGCCACTTCGCTGTCGTCGCTGCGCTTCGCGCTCAACGCCAGCGCCCGCGGCGCGATCATCCGCGTCAGCTCCACCCAGCCGATCAACGATCCCTATCTGCGCTTCGTCGTCGAGGCCAAGGCGCCGTCGGGCCGCTCGGTGCGCGAATACACGGTTCTGCTCGATCCGGCCAACTACGCGGCCGGCCAGAACATCGTGCAGGATGCGCCCAGCTATGCAGACAGCGACCAGGCCAGCCGCTATCAGGCGGCGCCGGCGGCCAGGCCCGTCCGCGCGGCGGCGCCGGCCGAGCTGCGCGTGCGCCAGGGCGCCACGCTGCGTTCTCTGGCGCAGCGGGTCAGGCCGAAAGGCGCTTCGCTGCGTCAGACGATGGCCGCGCTGGCCCAGGCCAATCCTGACGCTTTCTCCGGCGACGTCAACCATCCGCAGCCGGGCGCGGTGCTGAAAGTGCCGTCGGCGCGCAAGATCAAGTCCTTGTCGGCCGAGCAAGTGGCCGGCATTCTCGGCGACGCCGTCCCGGCGGCGCAGCCGGGCGCCTCAGCCGGCAGCCAGGCCGGCGCCGCGCCGACCGGCAAGGATGTGCTGAAGCTGGCGCCGGGGGATTCGCCCGACAATGCCAGGCTCAACGATCTGCAGCAGCAGATCAACGCGCGCGAGAAGGCGCTGCAGGACGCGACCACCCGCATCGCGGCGCTGGAGCAGCAGTTGCGGGCCATGCAGACCGGCAAGCCCTTGCCGCCGGCCGCGTCATCGGCAGCCGCGGTCGTCGCCGCGCCGGCTTCGGCGGCGGTGGCGGCGCCGGCCAGCGCGCCGGTCCAGGCCGCCAGCGCGCCGAAACCGCAGGCCAAACCGGCGGAAAAGCCCCACCACAAGCCGGCGCACGTGGCCTTGCCGCCGCCGGTGGCCAAGCCCTCGCTGCTTGACCGGGTGCTGGCTTATCTGCCGCTGGTCGGCGGCGGCATCGCCGCCATAGGCCTGTTGGCCTTGCTGGCTGTGATGATTGTTCGTCGCCGCGCCGCGGCGTCCTCGCTGATGGCCGGCAGCGGCAGCGCCACGCTTGGCCGCTCGCCCGCGGCGCCGGGACCGAACACCGCCGGCGCCGGCAATTCCTTCATGAGCAACTTCACCCAGGCCGCCGGTGCTATCGACGCCGGCGAAGTCGATCCGGTGGCCGAGGCCGAGGTTTACATCGCCTATGGCCGCGACCAGCAGGCCGAGGAAATCCTCAAGGACGCCTTGCTGAAGGATCCGTCGCGGCACGAGGTCAGAATGAAGCTGATGGAGGTGTACGCGGCCCGGCCGGACCCCGCCAGTTTCGAACGCCTGGCCAAGGAGATGCATGTCGCCTTCGACGGCAAGGGCGTGATGTGGGGCCGCACGGTGACGCTGGGCCGCGCGATCGATCCGGAGAACCCGCTGTATCAGACCGAGCCGGAGTCCGAGCAGGAACTGGCGCCGGCGACGCCGGGGGTGATGATAGACCTCGATCAGGAATTGTTCGGCGGCGACCAGCCGGCAGCTGCTCAGCCGGCCGAGGCGCCGGAAGCGGCCGCCGGCGCGCCGGAAGAGGAGGACCCGCTGGCGGCGCTGTTCGACACGCCGGCCGGCGGCGCCGAAGCGGCGGCGCCCGAAGCCAACGCGCTGGATTTCGACCTGGAGGCGATGCTGCCGGAGGAGGGTGCCGCGGCGGCCGAGGAAGCCGCGACGGAACCGGCGGCGGCGCCGGAGGCCAATCTGCTCGACTTCGATTTCAATCTCGACGGGGCGCCGGCGGAGGCGGCCAAGCCGGAGGCGGAGCAAGCCGAGGGGCTGGAGTCGCTGTACGCGGACATGCTGGCCGAGCCGGCGGAACCCGCCCAGGCCGCCGCCGAGCCGGAGGCCAAGGTCGAGGCCGAGGGCCTGTCGGTGCTCGACGACCCGCTGGCGACCAAGCTGGATCTGGCCAAGGTCTACCTCGACATGGGCGACCGGGAGGGCGCCCGCGAAGTCTTGCAGGATCTGCTGAGTGAGGCGCAGGGGCCGTTGCGGGACGAGGCCCAGGCTTTGCTGGACAAGATCAGCAGCTGATCGCGGACCTCGCGAAAAACCGGGTGTCGGATTAGGCGACGCCCGGTTTTTTTATGCCGCGGTCCGGCGATTTCAGTTTGCAAACCGTATCGGCATCGGCGTCGGTATAATCGTCGCCGGCACGACGGCGGGAATATTGGCACGGGCAATCGCAATTGATATGGGATTGCCAATCGAAAGTGCTATAAGGTTTAATTATATGAATCTGTAGAATGCCGGGCATTAGCGCCTGTTCCGGCTTTTAGGGCGAAATGACGGTTTGTTCCGTCGAATCCGGACGGAATCGTGTACGCGGTAAGATTGGGAACCTCAATGATGTCTGCAAATTTTCGCAAGGCGAGCCTGGCTCTGCTGTTGGCTGGTTTGGGCGGCATTTCCGCAGCGCATGCGGGGCTGGGCCCCATTCATGTGCTGTCGGCCGATGGCGAAGCGTTTGCCGCCGAAATACCGGTGGTGAACGAGGACGTCGAGGATTTCGCCCAGGCCAATCTGGCCGACCGCAATCATTACCCGCTGCTGTCGCCATACAGCACCTCGGCCTCGGTATTGCAGTTCAATCTGGTGCGCGGCGGCGACGGACATATCCAGAAAGTCCTGGTGAAGGGTCCGGCCAGTTTCAATGAGCCATTGCTGCGTTTCGCGGTCGAGGTGCATTGGCCGGCCGGCAGCCTGGTGCGCGAATTCGAGGTCGATTACAAACGCGACGGACCGCGCCGCAAGGCGCCCGTCCCGGCGGGCGGCGACGACGGCAAGCATCACGCGGCGACGCCGGACCAGGGTTCAAGGCTGGACGGCGCAGGCCTCGGCGATCTGCGCGTCAGCTCCCGGCTGGGCGAACCGCTGCTGGCGGAGTTGCCGTTGTTGGGCGGCGTGTTCGACAAGGCCGAGCAGGTGCAGGTGGCGATATCGGCCGATGTCGTGCAGAGCGCGGCGGCCAGGGAGCACCTGCAGCAGGTCGCGTCCATCGCCTACCGGCTGGAACGCTCGGCCGACGGCCGCCGCGTGCTGCAGTTGTCGTCGGCCTTGCCCATCACCATGCCGCGCCTGTCGTTCCGGCTGGAGGTCGCCGCCGGCAACGTCAAGGCGCAGAAAGTCTACGCGCTGGCCTTCGACAAGGCCGCGGCGTCGGCCCATGCGGAGCCGGCGCCGGCCGCGGCCGAAGCGTCCAGCCATTATGGTGTGCGCAAGGGCGACACCTTGTCCGGCATCGCCGCGCGCATGCACGGCCACGCCCGCGGCGAGGATGTCGCCGCCCGGTTGTTGAAGGACAATCCCGACGCCTTCATCCGCGGCGACGCCAACAAGCTGTTGGCCGGCGCCGAGCTGCGTTATCCGGCCAAGTGGCAGCTGCGGGACGGCGAGTCCCGCGAGGCCGCCAAGCCGGCGCAGGCCGAGTCCAAGCCCGGCTCGATGGCCAAGCTGCTCGCCGACGGCCGGCAGGCGGATCATGCCCAGCCGGCGACGGCCAAGCCGCCGGTCAAACCGGCAAGCAAGCCCGAGGCCAAGCCCGAAGCCAAGGCGGTCGCGAAGCCCGCCGCCAAGCCGCAGGCGAAGCCGGCCGCGTCGGCGACGGAACTGGCGGCGGAGCACCGGATGCGCAGCACGCTGCTGGCCCAGGACCAGGCGCTGAAAGCCACCGAGCAGCGGACCCGGGAGCTGGAACAGAAGCTTCGCGAGATCCAGCACGACAAGACCAAGTCCGCGTCCGCCCATCCGGCCGCGCCCGCGGCGGCGGCGCCGCCGGTGGACAAGAAGCCGGCCGAAACGACGAAGCCGGAGCCGGTCGCGATGGCCGAGCCGCCGAAGGCGCCGTCCAGGCCTTCCCGGCGCGACGAGCATGCCGGACCGCCCGCGGTGATCCGCGTGGAAACCGTCCCGGTCGCGCGGGCGGTGGCGCCGGGAGAGAAATCGCCGCCGAAGCCGGCGGCCAGGCCGGTCGGCATGGTCGACCAGACGCTGACGGCATTGAACGACCGCGATGTGCAGATCAAGTTGGGCGGCGCCGCGGCCGCGCTGGCGCTGGTGGCCTTGCTGCTGATGCGCCGCAAGCGCAGCGGTCCGGTCGACGAGGCCGAGCAGCCCGCCGGGGATCCCGAGAAGGGGGCGTCCGCGCTGTTGACGCTGGGGCCGCTGACGTCGCTGATGGGCTCGCTGAAGAAGGGCGACGGCATCGATCTGGGCTCGGTCGACGTGATGGCCGAGGCCGAGGTCTACCTGGCCTACGGCCGCGACGATCAGGTGATCGCCATTCTGCGCGAGGCGCTGGAAAAGGAGCCAATGCGGCAGGATCTGCGCTACAAGCTGCTGGAGGTGCTGGCGTCCCAGCCGGACAAGGAGCCCTTCGTCCGCGAGGCGACCGTCACCAAGGGCCTGTTCGATCCGAACGGCACGCTGTGGATGAGGGTGTGCGAGCTGGGGCGCGACAAGGTGCCGGGCCATCCGTTGTTCCAGGCCGAGGCGGCGCCGGAGACGACGGCGATGCCGGGCGTCGGCGTGCTGGAGCCGGTGCCGGCGGCGCGTCCCGCCATGCCGGAGGCCGAGCCGGCGCTCGAAGCGGCGCCCGCGCCGACGCCGGTTCCACCCGCGCCGACTCCGGCGCCGGCCGCGAAACCGCCGGCCCCGGCGGTCCAGCCGGCCGCCGCCGTCGAGCCGGACAGCGAGAAGATGGAGCTGGCCAAGCTCTATCTGGAGATGGGCGACAAGGAAACCGCGGACACCCTGATCCGCGAGGCGCAGCAGGGCCGCTGATCCGGCATGTCCGCGGGGCCGTTTCGGCCCCGCTTCCCCTCTGTATACGCTAGCCGGCGTTGCTGCCATAATAGGGCGATTCCCCGCCGCCCCGAGCGGGCGGCCCGTCGAATCGCAGTCCGAGATCGCAAAGCCTTCACATTGAGCAGTAACACTATTCGAATCGCGCTGGGTCTGGAGTACGATGGCCGCGTCTTCGCCGGCTGGCAGAGCCAGCCGCACGGCAACACGGTTCAGGACCGCTTGAACCAGGCGCTGAGCCGGATCGCCGGCGACAAGGACATCGTCACCACCGCGGCCGGCCGCACCGACGCCGGCGTGCACGCGGCGATGCAGGTGGTCCATTTCGATACCGACGCGTCCCGGCCGCTGAACGCCTGGGTCCGCGGCGTCAACGCGCTATTGCCCCCGGAAGTGGCGGTGGTGTGGGCGCGCCAGGTGGACGACGCGTTCCACGCCCGTTTTTCCGCCTTTTCCCGCAGCTACAGCTATTTTTTGCTGACCCACCCGGTGCGGTCCTGCCTGCTGGCGGGCAAGGTCGGCTGGTATCATCAGGCGCTGGACGTGGACGCGATGCGCGACGCGGCGGCGCGCCTGCTGGGCCGGCACGATTTTTCCAGCTTCCGCGCGTCGGAGTGCCAGGCGAAGTCGCCGGTCAAGGATTTGCAGCAGCTGGACATCGTCGAGGCGGACGGTTTGCTGCGCTTCGATCTGAACGCCGACGCCTTCCTGCACCACATGGTGCGGAATCTCGTCGGCGCGCTGTTGTATGTCGGCAAGGGCGCGCTGAGCCCGGCCGACATGCAGGCGCTGCTGGCCGCGCGCGACCGCACCAGCGCGCCGCCGACCTTCATGCCGGACGGGCTGTACCTGACCGGCGTAGGCTATCCGGAGACGTTCGCGCTGCCGTCGCGCTGCGAGGCGGCGCGCTTAAGATTACGCTGATGTTTTGATCGTGATTAAGCGTATGCGATGAGTTGTGGCCAGAATCACGATTTGCGGCATCATCCGGCGCGAAGACCGCGCCGAGGCGGCCTGCCGGACGCCGAGACCACCGGCCCGGCGTTCGACGGCAAAAGCCCGCGCAATGAGTGGGTGGAGCAGGCTCTGAGATGGCGCTGATGTTTTAATCGTTATCAAGCGGATGCGAGGAATTGTGGTCAGAATCAAGATTTGCGGCATCACCCGGCCCGAGGACGGCGTCGAGGCGGCCCGGCTGGGCGCCGACGCCATCGGCCTGGTATTTTACGAAAAAAGCCCGCGCAATGTGTCGATAGCCGGCGCGCGCGCGGTGATCGCCGCGCTGCCGCCCTTCGTCAGCGTGGTGGCCCTGTTCGTCAATCCCGAGCGCGAATGGGTGGACGAAGTGCTGGCCGGCTGCGCGATAGACGTGCTGCAGTTCCACGGCGAGGAGACGGCCGAGTTCTGCCGCTCCTTCCGCCGGCCCTATCTGAAGGCGGTGCGGGTGAAGCCGGGCGTGGACCTGATGGAGTGGGCGCGCCGCTACCCGGACGCGCGCGGGCTGCTGACCGACGCCTTCGTCGACGGCGCGCACGGCGGCACCGGCACCACCTTCGACTGGACGCTGTTGCCGGACGATCTGCCGCTGCCGCTGATCCTGTCCGGGGGGCTGGACGAAAACAACATCATCGAAGCCGTGCGCCGGGTGAAGCCGGCGGCGGTGGACGTCTCCAGCGGAGTGGAGGCGGGCAAGGGTATCAAAAATGCCGCCAGAATGGCGGCCTTCATATCAGGAGCAAGACATGGATCGGTATGATTTTCCGGATGCGCAGGGGCATTTCGGCCCCTATGGCGGTGTCTACGTCGCTGAAACCTTGATGGTGGCGCTGGACCAGTTGAAGCAGGAATACGCTCGCGTGAAGGCCGATCCGACGTTCTGGCAGGAGTTCCATCACGAGCTCAAGCACTATGTCGGTCGTCCGAGCCCGGTCTACCACGCCAAGCGCTGGTCCGAGCAGCTGGGCGGCGCGCAGATCTGGTTCAAGCGCGAAGACCTGAACCATACCGGCGCCCACAAGATCAACAACGCGATCGGCCAGGCGCTGCTGGCCCGCCGCATGGGCAAGAAGCGGGTGATCGCCGAGACCGGCGCCGGCCAGCACGGCGTGGCCACGGCCACCGTCGCCGCCCGCTACGGCATGGAGTGCGTCGTCTACATGGGTGCCGAGGACGTCAAGCGCCAGTCGCCCAACGTGTTCCGCATGAAGCTGTTGGGTGCCACCGTGGTGCCGGTGGAGTCCGGCTCCAAGACGCTGAAGGACGCGCTGAACGAGGCGATGCGCGACTGGGTGACCAATGTCGATTCCACCTTCTACATCCTGGGCACCGCCGCCGGTCCGCATCCGTATCCGATGCTGGTACGCGATTTCGTGTCGGTGATAGGCAGCGAGGCTAAGCTGCAGATGCCGGAAGTGATAGGCCGCCAGCCCGATGTGATCGTCGCCTGCGTCGGTGGCGGCTCCAACGCCATCGGCCTGTTCCATCCGTATATCGACGTGCCCGGCGTGCGCATGGTCGGCGTCGAGGCCGGCGGCCACGGCCTCGCCAGCGGCCGTCACGCCGCGCCGATCACCGCCGGCGCCAAGGTCGGCGTGCTGCACGGCTCCAAGAGCTATCTGATGCAGGACGAGGACGGCCAGATCGTTGAGACCCACTCGATCTCCGCCGGCCTCGACTATCCGGGCGTCGGTCCGGAGCACAGCTTCCTGAAGGACATCGGCCGCGCCGAGTACGCGGCGATAGACGACGACGAGGCCCTGCGCGCCTTCCACGACTGCTGTCACCTGGAAGGCATCATTCCGGCGCTGGAGTCCAGCCACGCGCTGGCCTGGGCCGCCAAGACCGCGCCGACGATGGGCAAGGACCAGGTGATACTGGTCAATCTGTCGGGCCGCGGCGACAAGGACATCAATACCGTGGCCGGCCTGTCCGGCATCACGCTGTAAGGGGGCGAGAATGTCACGCATTGCCAACTGTTTTGCCGAACTTGCGGGCAAGAAGGCCCTGATTCCGTTCATCACCGCCGGCGATCCGAATCCCGGCATGACCGTGTCGCTGATGCACGGTCTGGTGGACGGCGGCGCCGACATCATCGAGCTGGGCGTACCGTTCTCCGATCCGATGGCCGACGGCCCGGTGATCCAGCGCGCTTCCGAGCGCGCGCTGATCCACAAGGTGGGTCTGCGCCACGTGCTGGAGATGGTGGCCGAGTTCCGTCGCGACAACGCGAAGACGCCGGTGGTGCTGATGGGCTACCTGAATCCGCTGTGCGCGATGGGCTATGTCGAATTCGCCAAGCGGGCCAAGGCCGCCGGCGTGGACGGCGCGCTGACCGTCGACTGCCCGCCGGAAGAGGCCGCGGAGTTGCAGGCCGCGCTGGACGCCGAGGGTTTGGATACCGTGTTCCTGGTGGCGCCGACGACGCCGCCGGAGCGGGTGGCGGAAATTGCCCGCCTGGCGCGCGGTTACGTTTATTATGTGTCGCTGAAGGGCGTGACCGGCGCCGGACATCTGGACATTGATGACGTAGCGCGTAGAATTACTGCCCTCAGACAACAATTGCCGTTGCCGATAGGCGTCGGTTTTGGCATTCGCGACGCCGCGACCGCCAAGGCCATCGCGGTCACCGCGGACGCGGTGGTGGTCGGCAGCCGGCTGGTACAGGAAATCGAGGCGGCGACACCCGAAACTGCCAGAGAGCAGTTAACTCATCTGGTGGCCGAATTGAAGGCCGCCATCCGCTAGAACATCGACGGGGGCGCAGCGCCCCCGTTGCAATGTGTCGGGAAACATTCCCGGACACCCAGATTCAAGGAGTCAGCATGAGCTGGTTGAACAAGCTCCTTCCGCCGAAGATCAAGCGCGAGAATCGCGCCGACAAACCTTCCGCGGTACCCGAGGGGCTTTGGAGCAAATGCCCGGAGTGCGAAGCGGTGTTGTATTACACCGACTTGGAGAGCAATCTGCAGGTATGTCCCAAGTGCAGCCACCACCATCCCTTGTCGGCGCGCGAGCGCCTGAACCTGCTGCTGGACGAAGAAGGCCGGCGCGAGGTGGGCGAGGAGGTCAGGCCGGTTGACATACTCAAGTTCAAGGACAGCAAGAAGTACCCCGACCGGCTGTCCGCCGCCAAGAGCGACACCGGCGAGGACGACGCGCTGGTGGTGATGCAGGGCAGCATCCATTCGCTGCCGGCGGTGGTCGCGGCGTTCGAGTTCAAGTTCATCGGCGGTTCGATGGGTTCGGTGGTCGGAGAGCGCTTCGTGCGGGGCGTGCAGGCCGCCGTCGAGGCCAAGGCGCCGTTCGTCTGCGTGTCGGCCTCCGGCGGCGCGCGGATGCAGGAGGGCCTGAACTCGCTGATGCAGATGGCCAAGACCAGCGCCGCGCTGCAGTTGCTGAGCGAGCACAAGCTGCCGTTCATTTCCTTGCTGACCGATCCGACGATGGGCGGCGTGTCGGCCTCCTTCGCCTTCCTCGGCGACGTGGTGATGGCCGAGCCGAAGGCGCGCATCGGCTTCGCCGGCGCCCGCGTGATCGAGCAGACCGTGCGCGAGACCTTGCCGGAAGGCTTCCAGCGCGCCGAGTTCCTGTTGGAAAAGGGCGCGGTGGACATGGTGGTCGACCGGCGCGAGCTGAAGCGCAAGATCGCCGACCTGGTCACGCTGCTGATGCGGGAGCCGGCCGTCGTCTGAACGGCACCGTCCCCGCATTGTTAGAAACGCCGCCTTCGGGCGGCGTTTTCATTTGGGTCGGCAGCCTTGCAGCGCGCCGTTGAACTGCGGCAGGAATTGCGGGCCTTCGCGGGCGAGGAAAGCCTTGCCGAAATAGACGCCCATCGGCAGCGTTTCGGCCCGTTCGCTGCGGAGTTCCGCCTGCATGCCGAGCCGGGCGATCAGCGCGTCTATCGCGTAGCCGTTGCCGAGCACGGCGTCCACCCGCCGTGATTGCAGCATGCGCAGCAACAATTCGCTATTGGCCGGGGTGGCGGTCAGGTGGTAGCCGCGGTCCCGCAGCCAGCCGTCCATATTGGAACCGTTGAAGGCGCCGATGCGGGCCTGGCGCTTGAAGTCCGGGCTGGACGGGGACAGCGGGCTGCTTTTCAGCAGGTACCAGCGGCGCTCGTACGGTATCAGGGCGTCGGACAGGACGGCGTAGTCGTCCCGCTCCGCCGATGGCGTGGCGGCGAAAAAGCCGTCGGCCTGCTGCAGCTGGACCAGTAGTTGCGCGCGGGCCCAGGGCAGGACGTCGACGGTGTAGGGGCGCTGCATCTTGTTCAGCGCGCAGGCGACGATCTGCACGACCAGGCCGTCGGCATGGCCGTTGTCGCTGCGGGTGAACGATAGCGGGGGCTGCTGGTGGGTGGCGAGCCGGATGGCGTCCGCGGCGAAAACGCAGGGCGCGGCCAGCAGCAGGCTGGCCAGCAGGAGCTTGTGCGTGAGCGCGTGCGGCATGGTGCGTTCCGGTTGGCGGGGGAGCCCGGCTTCTTTTTAACGAAAGAGGACGGCGGCGGATATTACAAGTAATTTCTCGCCGCCCCGTGACGCGCTTCCGGCGCGCTCAGTCCGCCTGGGCCAGCGCCTCCAGCTGCTCCTGCACCTCCATCCATTCCTCCTCGACGGCTTCCAATCGGGAGGCCGTCCCTCTCTGTCGTTTGATGCTGTCGACCAGCTTCAGCCTCTTGGCGTCGCCGGTTGAACAGAAGGCCTCTGGAAGAGCGGTTGAGAGCAAGGCTGTGCTTTGGTCATGTGATTGCCGTCCATGGGATCTTGTCCCGGCGGGCATGTCGGTTGATCGGCGGCCGACATGGAGGGATTGCATTGATATCGAGGGCATTTTATGGCGTTGTGGCGCCTGTCATCCCTGCGCTCCTGCGTACATGCTCTTTTTGTAAAAGTTAATGTATTTGTTTCTTTTTATTTTCATTCCCCGTCGGCGCAACAATTATTCATATTCGACGGAACTTTTCATTGGCCTTGTCTGGTAATTTTCACACGCCCAGTGGATTGTTGGCGACAAATGCACAAATATAGCATTTGAGTTTGTTTTGTCTCAAATATACTCATTTGTAATTTATATCGAGATGCTGCCCTAACGCGCTGCCGCGCTATCAGTGCCACGGCTAGCGAGAGCGATGCTTGAAAATTTTCCAGAGCATATAAGTTCGCATGATATCGGCTTTTGATGTTGTTAAGTAGTAAAAATCTATGCGTATGTGAATATGGAGAGGGCCAAAATGATAAAGCCAGGAATGAAATCTTCATTGAGTTTCTTGTTAATCGTAATAACATCGTTCACATTAAGATCTATTGCTATGGCAGAGAGTGCTGGTGGAGTGCCGGCGGGCGAAATCCCTCATTTTGATAATGTCAAAGATGTTTCAGTTCCAAGGCCGAAAAGAATCATTGATTTGAGGAACTCTGAGATGAAATCACCTCAGATCCGGAAAATTAGTTTTAGTCCAGATGGCCGGTATCTTGGAATTGCAGTGAGCACTGACCGGATAAGGACTGATATTTTAGTGTGGGATCTGAAGAGTAATGGGCTGCAGTCTAGAATTCATTGCCCCTTTGATTATGGTGATATGCCCGATCATGATTTGCTGTGGAGTGCTGATGGGAAAGTAATTTCCTTTGGAGCTAAAAAGCAGTGGGATCCTCTGAGTGGCGATGCTCTGCCGGATAATCCAGCAATTGGACGTGGTGCAAGGCTAAATAAGGATGGAAGCAAAATGCTGACTATTGTCGGCATTATTGGTGAGCCATCCTACATTCATGTTTATGATACGAAAACCTGGGCGCTGCATCGAATATATGTTGATGGCCTGGCAGTTGTTATGGCTGCTTGGACTACCGATGATAAGATAGTTTCTAGTGCCACTGGCACGAGGGAGACATATGGTAAGGCTATTGATGGACATATTGTTCAGTTTAAAGATGCTGCAATCAGATTGCTAGATCCACTGGGTAAGGAAAAGACTAAGACCGTATGGTTTTCTGCGGAACCGACAGGTAATCCTATTTCGCCTTTGACTTATGGATTTGCAGTGGGGGCAGCAGGGAAAACTAACTTCGTTACTAATCAGATTTTCCTAAATACTGGTAGGGTGATTGATGGCGCTACCTTGTCAGTTCGCCGCTACCACTCTTTTGATGAGGGAAATGCCACTCCTGGGGCTTTTGGTATGGGCTTTAGCCGGAGTGGTAAATTTCTATATTTGAAAGGATCTTCTTTTCCGAGTGGAAGTGGACGAGTGTTAATTAATAATAGCATTGTGGATGTGGTGTCAGGAAAACCATTGGTTCAGTTTGGTGGTGGGCTGGATCATATGGGTGATTTGGCCGTTAGTCCAAATGGTGACATTTTGGCTTTAGGTGATGGCTATTCCGTCATTCTGTTTGATATTTAATAATAATTTGAAAATTACGGAGTCATTGGATGCCACAATCTGCACCGTCTGCACCGTCTGCACCGTCTGCACCGTCTGCACCGTCTGCACCGTCTGCACCGTCTGCACCGTCTGAACCGTCTGCACCGTCTGCAACGCTTAGTGATCTATTTGTCGCTGCGGCGGCTACTTATCATGATCCTAAAGGCCCTGTTTTAGGCAGTCAGTGGATGAGTATTTCAATGGAGGATATTCTGACTAATAATCCTACATTGGCTGACTCTATGGCGAAAGTCGGGTTTTATGGCGAAGTAAGCGTGAATCGGGAAACAGGGGAGGTTATAATTGCGGATCGTGGTACAACTAATGCGCAGAACTTAGTTACAGATACAGAGGTTGCTCTTGATGTATCGCGTGATGCGCAGCCTGTAGCTGATGCCTTTGCACTGGCTGGTTTGGCTGCTGCGATGCAGGACTTAGCTTTGAATGGAGTCGCAGTAAGCGCGATTTACACTACAGGACACTCTCTGGGTGGCGCTGATGCTCAGGGGCAGGCTGCTTTGTTAAGTAATCTTGGCGCTAGCCCGGATGGTACGTCAAATTTCCCCGCCGGTGTCCATATCACGAACGTGTCCCTTGATTCTCCCGGGATTGCCAATCTGACTAATTCAGGCACTGGCAGCAACTACACTAGCTATAATTTCTCTGCTCAGGGTGACTTGGTTCATTTTTCTGGAGGGAGTGATCTCGCGGGTACAACGGAAGTATCGCTGCCGGTCGGCCCCTCTATGTGGTCTACCGGCGGCCTCGTCGGCCTGGGGACCGTGGCGGCGTCAAGCGGCGTAGGCACGTTGTTCAGCGGCGCGCTCATTACTGCCGGCTTGGACAACGCCTTGTCTGCGCATTCCAGTTTGATTCTGTCCAATTCGATTTCGAACACGGCTTTGGGCAATATTCCTATCAGCCAGCTGAATAGCGCGTCGTTATCGGCAAATCAGATGCAGAATCTATTCTCGACGAGTCAGGATCAATACCAGGCCTTGACGCCGGTTCAGCAGGCTTCTTTGACCAATGCCGCCCCCCCCAATCCTGCCACGCCGGTTTATGACACGGCTGGCTATGATCAAAATGGGTATGATCAGAGCGGTTATGATATTTATGGCTTTGATAAGAGCGGAAATCGCAATCCGGCGATTGCGCAGAATGGCGGGCAAACCAATACCGACACATTTGCCGATGGCTCGGCGGTGAAGGTTGTCATCGCCGCGAATGGATCTTCCGTCGAAACGCTGAATTCTGCGGACGGCACGGTTTATACTTATAGCCGAGATGCATCCGGAAGCCTTACCAGCATCGTCACGCAAGGTAGCGATGGCACGGTAGTCACCGAAAGCGTGAATTCGGAAACGGGTGAGTTGACCCAGTCGGATACCCAGAATGGCGCTTTGGTGGAAAGCGGCGATGTCCAAATGGCGGCAGGGAGTGTCACTTCAGCCACTGATACGCTTTACTCGCCATCCGGAGCGATATCCTCGACAGACTCTATCGGCAAGTCCTCGGATGGCAGCAGCACGGAAGCGGTTGCCAGCTACGCTGATGGCGTGGCTACTGGCCAGGTAACAATTGAGACCGCCAGCAATGGCACGCAGGCAGTCAATGTTTCCGGTACAAACAATAATGTCGACGTCGATGGCGCGGTCATTACGCTTTCCTCCAATGCGAGCGCAATGATAGGCAGTAGCGCTGACACGATAGATGTCGACGGCAGCGGTGTCAGCGTGACGGCGATGAATGCCACGGTCAATCTGTCGGCGGGCGCCGGCCTGAATCTGTCCGGCGGCAGCGATGCCGTCAATATGAGCGGCAGCGGCGATTCGCTGGGCCTGCTGGGCGGCTCCAATTACACGGTCACCGGCAGCGGCGACACGATCAATACCTGGGGCGGCACCGGGCTGAGCCTGTCGGGCAGCAACGATGCGGTGGGTTTGGGAGGCGGCGCCGACACGCTGGCCCTGCAGGGCGGCGCCAATATTTCAGTGACCACCAATAGCGCCGCCGGCGATCAGATCAATCTGGCGGCGAAAACGCAGGCGAGCATTGCCGGTAGCGGCGATACGCTGCAGGTGAACGGCGCCGGCGTCGGCGTGGCGGCTTCCAACGATACCGTCGATCTGTCGGCGGGCGCGGGCCTGAACCTGTCCGGCGGCAGCGATGCCGTCAATATGAGCGGCACTGGCGATTCGCTGGGCCTGCTGGGCGGCTCCAACTACTCGGTCACCGGCAGCGGCGACACGATCAATACCTGGGGCGGTACCGGGCTGAGCCTGTCGGGCAGCAACGATGCGGTGGGTCTGGGCGGCGGTGCCGATACGCTGGGGCTACAAGGCGGCACCAATATCGCGGTGACCACCAATAGCGCGGCCGGCGACCAGATCAATCTGGCGGCGAATACGCAGGCGAGCATTGCCGGCAGCGGCGATACGCTGCAAGTGAACGGTGCCGGCGTCAGCGTGACGGCTGCTATTAATCCGGCAGTAATAATCCGTACAGATTGTATACTTCCGGCATGGAAAAAATCGATGTGCGCAAGCTTGAACTGGCCGCCCGTGAGCAGCTGAGGCGTACCGCTATCCGGATGTACAAGCGAGGCCGGTCTCAAGCCAGTATTGCCGAAGAACTCGGGCTGCGCCGCCCCACCATTTCCGCCTGGGTGGTGCGTGAGGCAGCACTAGGTGCGCAGGGATTCAAAGAACAGAAGCGCGGTCGCGCCGAAGGCACCGGCCGTCGGCTGACCGAGGCGCAGGAAGCCCGGATCAAGCAGGACATCGTGGATCGCACGCCAGACCAGATGAAGCTGAGGTTTGCCCTGTGGAGTGCTCAGGCGGTCAAGGCTGTAATCAAGCAGATGTTTCTGATCGATCTGCCGATCCGTACTGTCCGTCTGTACTTGGCCCGCTGGGGCTTTACGCCGCAGCGCCCGCTCAAACGCGCTTATGAGCAGCGACCGGCAGCAGTCGAGAAATGGCTCAAGGAGGAATACCCGGCTATCGTCGCGCGTGCCAAAGCGGAAATGGCTGAAATCAGCTGGGGCGACGAATCGGCGGTGTCGAGTGTTGAGCACTTTCCGCGTGGCTACGCCCCAAAAGGCCAAACCCCAGTTCTGGTGTTATCCCAATCGAAAAGAGCGCGCATCAACTTGATTTCGGCCATTACCAACCAAGGCAAGATGCGCTTCATGCTGTACCGGGAGACCTTGACGGCCCGGGTGCTGATCAAGTTTCTGATGCGGCTGATCCGTGATGCTGGCGGCAAGAAGGTGTTCTTGATCCTCGACAACTTGCGCGTGCATCACAGCAAGCTGGTGCAAGCATGGTTGGAGGAGGAAGAGAACAAGAAGGCGATTGAGTTGTTCTTCCTGCCCAGCTACTCACCGGAACTGAACCCGGATGAATACTTGAACGGCGACCTGAAGGCCAGAATGAGCGCAGGTGAGCCGGTTCGATCAGACGGTCAACTTCAAGGGAAAGTGCTGTCCCATTTACGCTCATTGCAGAAGCAGCCGGCCAGAATCCGGTCGTACTTCCGGCATGAAAAAATCCGCTACGCGGCATGAGCTTTCTGTACGGTATTTGACTGCCGGATTAATAATGATACCGTCGATCTGTCCGCGGGTGCCGGCCTGAACCTGTCCGGCGGCAGCGATGTCGTCAATATGAGTGGCACTGGTGATTCGCTGGGCCTGCTGGGCGGCTCCAACTACTCGGTCACCGGCAGCGGCGACACGATCAATACCTGGGGCGGCACCGGGCTGAGCCTGTCGGGCAGCAATGATGCGGTGGGCCTGGGCGGCGGCGCCGACACGCTGGGCCTGCAGGGCGGCGCCAATATCGCGGTGACCACCAATAGCGCGGCCGGCGACCAAATCAATCTGGCGGCGAACACGCAGGCGAGCATTACTGGCAGCGGCGATACGCTGCAAGTGAACGGCCCCGGCGTCAGCGTGACGGCTGCTAATGATACCGTCGATCTGTCGGCGGGCGCGGGTCTGAATCTGTCTGGCGGCAGCGATACCGTCAATATGAGCGGCGCCGGCGATATGCTGGGCCTGGTCGGCGGCAGTAATTACACCGTCAGCGGGACCGGCGACACGATCAGCACGGTCGGCGGCACGGCATTCAATCTGTCCGGCGGTGGCGATTCGGTGACCCTGGGCGGCAGCGGCGATTCGCTGGGCCTGCTGGGCGGCTCCAATTACTCGGTCACCGGCAGCGGCGACACGATCAATACCTGGGGCGGCACCGGGCTGAATCTGTCTGGCAGCAACGATGCGGTGGGACTGGGCGGCGGCGCCGACACGCTGGGCCTGCAGGGCGGCGCCAATATCGCGGTGACTACCAATAGCGCGGCCGGCGATCAGATCAATCTGGCGGCGAACACGCAGGCGAGCATTGCCGGCAGCGGCGATACGCTGCAGGTGAACGGCGCCGGCGTCGGCGTGACGGCTTCCAACGATACCGTCGATCTGTCGGCGGGCGCGGGCCTGAACCTGTCCGGCGGCAGCGATACCGTCAATATGAGCGGCGCTGGCGATACGCTGGGCCTGGTCGGCGGCAGTAATTACGCCGTCAGCGGGACCGGCGACACGATCAGCACGGTCGGCGGCACGGCATTCAATCTGTCCGGCGGCGGCGATTCGGTGACCCTGGGCGGCAGCGGCGATTCGCTGGGCCTGCTGGGCGGCTCCAACTATTTGGTCACCGGCAGCGGCGATACGATCAATACCTTGGCCGGCACGTCTCTTAATCTGTCTGGCGGCAACGATGCGGTGGCCTTGTCCGGCGGAGGCGACTCGCTGGGTCTGCTGAGCGGTTCCAACTACTCGGTCAGCGGGGACTATTCCGGATCGCTGACCCTGGACGCGGGCGCTGCGGCAACACTGAATGGCGCGAGCGTGCCGGGCCCCTCCCAGGCTGCCGAGACCCTGATGTATAACGGGGCGGGGCAGGTGAGCGAAACCATTACCGACTTCACCGCGGGCGGCTCGCAAGCGGTGATCACATCCGGTCTTGGCAGCGGCATCGCCGAGGAGTTCCAGAATTATACTGGGGTCAACGCTAGTGGTGCCGAGACGTCTCAGATCATCGATTATGTGTCCGGCAATTCACAAGTACAGACCTTGAGCGGTTTGCCAAACGAAGACGCTTCGATTACGCAAAGCTTTACCGGCAGCAATGGCACCGGGCTGGTGTCGGCCGAGTCTATCCGCGAGACCAACGGCGATACTGTCGATTATGCCTATTCCTACAACGCGGCCGGAGCTGAAACGTCTTATCAGGAAACCCTGTATGGCGGTAATGGCTCGGTACTTTCATCAGGGGATTTTCAACCAAATGGTAGTCCGGTTGTGGAGGGTTACGGCGGGGATCCTGGCGGAGATGATGGTGGCAATTCTGATGAGTATTCGGATGAGGATATGGGTGCCGACGACGGTGATGGTTTTGCCGGCTCGCAGTCGACGATCGCCGCCGCATTGGCTGGCGGCGTCGGATATGTCGCCCAATATGATCTGAGCCAGGGGGACGTGGTTGACGCGGCGGCCGCCGAGGCGGCGCTTCGACAGGCCGCGGCGGCCGCCGGCGCCTCCACGGCCGCAGGCGGCGGGACCGCGGTGCTGGCCGGGGCAAAGTGGGGCGGCGATGTCGTCACCTGGAGCCTCGCCGACAGCGTCGCCGCAGGCGGCATGCCGTTCAGCAGCTATATGAGCGGCGAGTACGAGGCTGCCGTCCAGCAGGCAATGGGCACCTGGTCTTCCGTCGCCGGCATCACCTTCGACGAAGTCTCGGACTCCTCGCAGTCGGATATCCGTTTGGGATGGGCGGATTTCAATACCGCCAGCAGCGGCGTCGTCGGTTTTACCAGCGCCCAATCACGGAATGGCCAGATGAGCGCCGGCGCAACCATCGAGTTGGAGGATCCGAGCCAGAATGCGCTGGTGCAGGGCGCGGATGGGCAACTGGGCTATTCGGGGACCGATGCCACGCTGGAGCAGGTCCTGCTGCATGAAATCGGCCATGCGCTTGGTTTTGCCGATAGTTCCGATCCCAGTTCCATCATGTATTACGAGCTGACGGCCAATAACCGGACGCTGGACGGCACGGACGCCGCCGGGGCGCAATTGCTGTATGGGCAGGACGCGGCGGCGGCGCCGACATCCGCCGATCAGATCCGCATCGGCCAGCTGGTTCAGGCGATGGCGGCTTACGATGTGCCTACTGCCGCATCCAGCGTTTTGTCCCAGGGCGGCAGCGCTGGTATTGAGCTGCAGATGGCTGCGGCGCATTAAGCCGGCGGGCCGGCCTTGCGGTCACGGCGAATTCGCCCGTCGGGCTCCACCGTGGCCATCGGGCTTGGCTGGCGGGAGCCCGCCTGCCGGTTTGCCCGCGCGATTCTAACTGTTATTACTTAACTGGCCCTGTCGTCGGAAAGACCCGCGCGCGATGGCCGCCGGCCGGCGAAGCGCGCCTGCGACGGCTGCGCGTATCCCGGGGCTTGGCTGGAAATGAAAGAATGAAGGGATGCGTGATGGAAGTCATGCAGGAGGCTGCCGGAGCGCAAAACCGCCGGGATCCGGGCCTGGCTGCCTTGGTGGCGATCGCTCGTTTTCACGGCATCGCCGTCGATGCCGGGCAATTGCAGCATGCCGCCGCGCTGGGCGGCTTGGCGTTCGATAGCGATGCCTTGGTATTGAGCGCGCGTTCCATCGGCTTGAAGGCGAGGGTGGTTCCGCTGAGAACGGAGCGCTTGAGCTTGGCGCCGCTGCCGGTCCTGGCATTGGATAGGGGGGGCATGCATTTCGTCATCGCCCGTTGCGACGGCAAGACCGCGCTTGTGCTTGAGGCGAACAAGGATGCTCCCAGCGTGCTGTCGCTAGAGGAGGTGGCGGAACGGTCAAGCGGGCGGATGATGCTGTTCGCCTCGCGGGCATCGCTGGCCGGAGAGCTGGCGCGCTTCGATTTCTCCTGGTTCATTCCGGCCATCATCAAGTACCGGCGGTTGCTGCTGGAGGTGCTGGCCATTTCCCTGGTGCTGCAGATTTTCGGCCTGGTTTCGCCGTTGATGTTCCAGGTGGTCATGGACAAGGTGCTGGTCAACCATACCTACAATACGCTGGTCGCCGTCGGGATGGCTCTTTTCATCGGCTCGACCTTCGAAGTTTTGCTGACCGGTCTGCGCAATTACATCTTTTCGCATACGACCAACCGGATCGACGTCGAACTCGGGGCGCGCTTGTTTCGGCATCTGGTGGCCTTGCCGCTTGCGTATTTTGCGCCGCGGCGGGTTGGCGATACCGTGGCCAGGGTGCGGGAGCTGGAGAATATCCGCAACTTTCTGACGGGCCAGGCGCTGACCGCCGTCATCGATCTATTGTTCTCCTTTGTCTTCCTCGCCGTGATGTGCATCTACAGCGTGTGGCTGACCCTGATCGTCGCGATGTCGCTGCCGGTTTATGCCGGAATTTCCGCCTTGCTGGTTCCGACGCTGCGGCAGCGGCTGAATGAGAAATTCGCTCGTGGGGCCGACAATCAATCGTTCCTGGTCGAGGCCGTGTCTGGCATCGAAACCGTGAAGTCCATGGCCGTCGAGCCGTATTTCGTGCAGAAGTGGCAATCGCAACTGGCCGCGTATGTCGCGGCGAGCTTTCGCGTGACGCAGCTTGGCAATGTCGGCCAACAGCTGATCCAGTATGTCGGCAAGCTGGTCACGCTGGCGACGCTGATGCTGGGGGCCAAGCTGGTGATGGACGGCCGGCTGACGGTGGGGGAGCTGATCGCCTTCAATATGATGTCCCAGCGCGTTGCCGCGCCAGTGCTGCGTCTGGCGCAGCTATGGCAGGACTTTCAGCAGATCGGCATTTCGATGAACCGCCTGGGCGATATTCTCAACGCCCGCAGCGAGCTGCCGTCGAGCAGGCAGGCCCTGCCGCAACTGGAAGGCAATATCCGCTTCGAGGACATCCGCTTCCGCTATCGGCCGGACGGTCCGGCGATTCTCGATGGGATATCGCTGGATATCCGCGCGGGCCAGGTCATAGGCATCGTCGGCCGCTCTGGCTCGGGCAAGAGCACGCTGACCAAGCTGCTGCAGCGGCTTTATCTGCCCGAACAGGGTACGGTGCGCATAGACGGCATCGATCTCTTGCTTGCCGATCCTTCATGGCTGCGCCGGCAGGTCGGCGTGGTGCTGCAGGAAAATCTGCTGTTCAACCGGTCGATACGCGAGAACATCGCCCTGACCGATCCCGGCGCGCCGTTTGAGACCGTGATGCAGGCGGCCAAGTTGGCCGGCGCGCATGATTTCATTTGCGAATTGCCGCAGGCCTACGACACCGCGGTCGAAGAGCACGGCGGCAACTTGTCCGGCGGGCAGCGGCAGCGGCTGGCCATCGCGCGGGCATTGCTGACCAATCCCCGCATTCTGATTTTCGACGAAGCCACCAGCGCGCTCGATTTTGAAACCGAGCGGATCATCCAAAACAATATGCGCGCGATTTGCGCCAGCCGCACGGTCATCATCATCGCGCACCGCCTGACCGCCGTGCGCCATGCCGACCAGATCGTCGCGATGGACAAGGGCAGGATAGTGGAGCGCGGCCTGCATGACGAATTGCTCGCACGAGGCGGCTATTATGCGCATCTCGTGTCCTTGCAGAATGGTTGAGCCATGAAATCACTCCGCTTTCAGGCCCTCGGCGATTTGGTTCGCCGCTATGCGGCCGTGTGGCGTGCCGGCTGGGCCGTCCGCGCCCAGTTGGACGCGCCGGAGAAGCTCGAATACGAATTGGCGTTCCAGGCCGCCCACCTCGAATTGCTTGAGACGCCGATCCACCCGGCGCCGCGCTGGACCGCCAGGATGATTGTCGCGCTCGCGGCCATCGCGCTGGCTGTGGCGTTGTTTGCCCAGCTCGATATCGTGGCGACGGCCAAGGGCAAGCTGGTGCCGGATGCCAGGGTCAAGGTCATCCAGCCTGCGATGAGCGGCGTGGTGCGGGCCATTGCCGTGCGCGACGGGCAGCGCGTTTCCGCCGGCGCATTGCTGATGAAGCTGGATACGGCCCAAGCCGAGGCCGACTCGGACAAGGCGAAATCCGCTCGCTTGGATGCGGCGCTGGCGGCTGCGCGCGCGCAGGCGCTGATCAATGCACAACGCGCCAATGGGCAGCCCAGGGTGGCGCTTGTCGACGGCGCGCCGCAGGGGCGGCAGCAGGAGGCGCAGCGGCTAGCCGAAGGCGCGTATCGCGAATTCCAGGACAAGCTCGCGGCGGCCCGAGCTGAGCTTGCCAAGAGGGAGGCCGAGCTTGGCAGCACGCGGCAGGAAATCGCCAAGTTGACGGCTATCGCACCGCTGGCCCGCGCGCAGGCGAATGCCTTCAAATCGCTGGCGGCGGGAAAATACGTCGCGCAGAACGATTATCTGGACAAGGAGCAGGCGGCATTGGACAAGGAGCACGAACTCGGCGCGCAACGCAGCCATGCCAGGGAGCTGGCGGCGGGTATTGCCGAGCAGCGCGCCGAGATCGGAGCGGCGGCCTCGCAGTTTGACCGCCAGCAATTGGACGAATTGGAGAGGGCCAGCGAGCAGTTGGCTCAGAGCCGCAACGACGAGGCCAAGGCGAAAACCCGGGAGTCGCTGCTGAGCCTGACCGCGCCTGTCGCCGGGACCGTGCAGCAGCTGTCGGTGCACACGCTTGGCGGCGTGGTCACGACGGCGCAGTCATTGATGGAGATCGTGCCGGACGATGCGCTGGAAGTCGAGGCCACCGTGGAAAACAAGGATGTCGGCTTCGTCAAAGTCGGCCAGCGGGCCGCCGTCAAGCTAGAGGCGTTTCCATTCTCGAGATACGGCATGCTGGAGGGGGAGGTGGTCAGCCTCGCCAATGACGCGGTTCAGGACAGGAAGATGGGCTTGGCATTCGTCGCCACCATACGCCTGAAAACCAATCGGATGCGGATAGACCGTCAATGGATCGCGCTGACTCCGGGCATGGCGGTTAGCGCCGAAATCAAGACCGGCAGGCAGAGCGTCGCGCAATACATACTGGGACCGCTGATCGAGGGCGCTCAGGAGAGTATGCGTGAACGCTAAGCAGGCGGCCGCGCGCGCGGGCTTGTTGGCGATGTTTTGCTACGCGCCTCCCGCTCTCGCTTTTGATCCCTTGTTTTCGCAGCAGGGCGTCTCCGCCGGTCCGGGCGGCAATCTCATTCCCGACGGGCAATCATGCGCCTTCGGCGCCTTGCGCGGCCCGCTGACGCTGGGCGAGGCCGTTGAACGGGCGCTATGCCACAATCCTAAGACGCGGGAGGCATGGGCGGATGTCAAAGCGCAGGCTGCGGCGCTTGGCGCGGCGCGCGCGGCATATCTGCCGACGCTTTCCGGCAGTTGGCAGGATGTGCGCGACAATTCCGTCAGCAATGTCACCGACCATCCGGCGCTGAGTTCGAATACGGCGGCCTCCGTGCGTTCGGAGAGCCTGTCATTGAGCTGGGTGCTGTTCGATTTCGGCAGTCGCGCGGCAGCGCTCAAAAACGCTTCGGCCTTGTTCGCGGCGGCCCGCGCGACTCAGGATGCGACGCTGCAGGCGGAGTTTTCGGCGGTCTCAAAGGACTATTACGCGGCGCAGGCGGCCAGGGGCGCGCTGGAGGCTGCGCGCGACATCGAGCGGGTGGCGGGCGATAGCATGGCGGCGGCCCAGGCTAGAGTCGATCAGGGGGCCGCTCCCATCACCGACGCCTTGCAGGCCGAAACCCAGCATGAGCAGGCCGTTTTCAATCTGACGAAGGCGGAAGGCGATGCGCAGGCGGCGCTGGGGACGCTGGCGTCCGAGATCGGCTTCGATCCCGATCTGGCCGTGTCCGTCCCGGCGGCAGGCGATGGCGACGCGCCGGACAAGGCCTTCAACGAGTCGATCGCGCAGTTGATCGACGATGTCAAACGCGCCCATCCCAGCGTGCTGGCGGCGCAGGCCCAGTTGGAGGCCGCACTGGCCAAGGCGGAGCAAACCAGGGCGGAGGGTCTGCCTAGCGTGAGCCTGGTCGGGAAATACAGCCGGAACAACCAGCCTGCCAGCCTGGGGCTGGGCATTCCGACCTATCCCGCGACGGGGCACGACGCCTATATCGGCATACAGGTGACGATTCCGATCTTCGAGGGGTGGGGCCGGCATTATCAGATACTGCAAGCCGAGGCCGAGGTGGAGCGCCAGCGGGCCGAGGTGGACAGGGTGGGGCAGCAGGTCGCGCTCGATGTCTGGACCAGCTATCAGGCCCTGCGCTCGGCCACGCAGAACGCGGCCCATAGCGCGACGATGCTGCAGATCGCGCGCCGCTCGTTCGATGCCGCCGAGCGCAGATACCAGGCCGGCGTCGGCAATATCCTGGAGCTGCTCAATACGCAGACGGCGCTTGCGACGGCCAGGCAGAGGCGGGTGCAGACGCTTGCCGACTGGCATGACGCGAAGCTGCAGCTCGCCTCCAGGCTGGGGCGTCTGGAAATGGGAGACACCGGGGTGCCGCCGGGATTGAAATGATGAGCGGCCCGATCCGTCCGCTGCCGGGCCTACTCCAGCGCCTCCAGCTGCTCCTGCACGTCCATCCATTCTTCTTCGACGAGGCCCAGCCGGCCGGCCACCTCGCCCTGGCGCCTGACGCTGTCGGCCAGCTTCTGGCGGTTGGCGTCGTCGTAGGCCTCGGACGAGGACAGGAAGGTGTCCAGCCGCGCCTTCTCCTCGTTCAACTTGTCCATTTCCTGTTCCAGCTTGGACAGGCGGTTCTGCAGCGGCTTGCGTTGCTTGGCCAGTTGCTGGCGGGCCTCGGCTTCCTGGCGTTTCTGCTCCTTGCGGTTGACGCCCTGGGCGTCGCCGTCGGACGGCTTGCCGGCTTCGGCCAGCTGGGCCAGGCGCCACTGGCGGTAGTCTTCCAGATCGCCGTCGAACGGTTGCACCTTGCCGCCGCTGACCAGCCAGAACACGTCGGTGGTGGATTCCAGCAGGCTGCGGTCGTGCGAGACCACGATCAGCGCGCCGCTGAAGTCTTGCAGCGCCAGCGTCAGCGCGTGGCGCATTTCCAGGTCCAGGTGGTTGGTCGGCTCGTCCAGCAGCAGGAGGTTGGGCTTTTGCCAGACTATCATCGCCAGCGCGAGGCGCGCTTTCTCGCCGCCGGACATCGGGCCGACCGGATCGGTGGCGGCGTCGCCGCGGAAGTTGAAGCCGCCGAGAAAGCTCCTGAGCTCCAGCTCGCGTGTCGTCGGCGCCAGCCTTTGCATGTGCTGCATCGGCGATTCGTCCGGCCGCAGCGTTTCCAGCGTGTGCTGGGCGAAATAGCCTATCTTCAGCATCTGCGCGTTGACGCGCTCGCCGGTCAGCGGCGCGAGGTCGCCGGACAGCAGTTTGACCAGCGTCGACTTGCCGGCGCCGTTGACGCCCAACAGGCCGATGCGCGCGCCGGCCTCCACCGACAGGCTGATGCCGGACAATATGGTCTTGTCGCCATAGCCGGCGTCGGCCTTGTCCAGCTTCAACAGCGGATTGGGCAGGTGTTCGGGGCTGTCGAAATGGAAGTCGAACGGCGAGGCGGAGTGGGCCGGGGCGATGCGCTCCAGCTTCTCCAGCGCCTTGACCCGGCTCTGCGCCTGGCGCGCCTTGCTGGCCTTGGCCTTGAAGCGGGTGATGAACGATTCCAGGTGGGCGATCTGGCGTTGCTGCTTCTCGAATTCGCCCTGTTGGCGCGCCAGCTTCTCGGCGCGCATCACTTCGAACTGGCTGTAGTTGCCGGTGTACAGCGTCAGCGTCTGACTGGCGACCTCGACGGTGTGGCTGCAGATGGCGTCCAGGAAGTCGCGGTCGTGCGAAATCACCAGCAGCGTGCCCGGATAGGCCTTCAGCCAGTCCTCCAGCCACAGCACCGTTTCCAGGTCCAGGTGGTTGGTCGGCTCGTCCAGCAGCAGCAGGTCGGAGCGGCACATCAGCGCCTGCGCCAGGTTCAGCCGCATCCGCCAGCCGCCGGAGAAGCTGGCCACCGGACGGCGTTGGCCGGCCTCGTCGAAGCCCAGGCCGGTCAACAGCTTGCCGGCGCGGGCCGGGGCGGAGTAGGCGTCGATATGGGCCAGCTCGCCGTGCAGATGGCCGATGGCGTTGCCGTCGTGCTTGTCTTCGGCGTCGGCTAGCCGGGCTTCCAGCGCGCGCAATTCCTTGTCGCCGTCCAGCACGTAGTCGAGCGCGCTGCGCTCCAGCGCCGGCGTCTCCTGCGCGACGTGGGCGACGGTCCAGTTCGGCGGCAGCAGCATGTCGCCGCCGTCGGCGTGCAATTCGCCGAGCAGCATCGCGAACAGGCTGGACTTGCCGACGCCGTTGGCGCCGGTCAGGCCGGCCTTGTAACCGGGGTTCAGCGTCAGATTGGCGCCGACCAGCAGTTCTTTCAGGCCGCGGCGCAGGTTCAGGTTCTTCAGTTGGATCATGTCGTTTTTCAGCCGCGCGGCCCGGGGCCGGCGGCGTGGATTCGTTTATACCGCCGGTAGGCTGGACAGGTCCCAGCGCGGCTTGATGGTGAAGCCGCCGGCCGGCTCGGCGTATTTGAGGCGCATCGCGCCGGCGAAGGCGATCATCGCGCCGTTGTCGGTGCACAGCGCCAACGGCGGATAGAACACCTCGAAACGCTTGCGGGCGGCTGCCTCGTCGAGCGCGGCGCGCAGCTGCTTGTTGGCGCCGACGCCGCCGGCTACCACCAGCCGCTTCATGCCGGCCTGCTTCATCGCCGCCAGCGATTTTCTGACCAGCACCTCGACGATGGCCTCCTGGAAGGCGCGGCAGATGTCCATCCGCGTCTCTTCGTCCAGCTCGCCCTGGGCGGACTCCTGCTGGCGCACCAGCGTCAGCACCGCGGTTTTCAGGCCGGAGAAGCTCATGTCCAGATTGCCGGAGTGCAGCATCGGGCGCGGCAGCGTGAAGCGGTCCGGACTGCCGGATTCGGCCAGACGGGACAGCAGCGGGCCGCCGGGATAGGGCAGGCCCAGCAATTTGGCGGTCTTGTCGAAGGCCTCGCCGGCGGCGTCGTCGACCGTCTCGCCGAGGATCTGGTAGTCGCCGACGCCGCGCACCGCCATCAACTGGGTGTGGCCGCCGGAAACCAGCAGCGCCAGGAAGGGGAATTCAGGTTTCGGATCGGCCAGCAGCGGAGACAGCAGATGGCCTTCCAGGTGATGGACCGGGATGACCGGGATGCCGAGGCCGAAGGCCAGCGCGTTGGCCATGCTGGCGCCTACCATCAGCGCGCCGCCGAGGCCGGGGCCCTGGGTGTAGGCGATGGCGTCCAGATCGGCCAGGCGCTTGCCGGCCTCGCGCAGGCAGGCCTCGGTCAGCGGGATGGCGCGGCGGATGTGGTCGCGGCTGGCCAGCTCGGGGACCACGCCGCCGTACTCGGCGTGCATCGCCATCTGAGTATGCAGCTGATGGGCCAGCAGGCCGCGTTCGGTGTCGTACAAAGCGACGCCGGTTTCGTCGCAGGAGGATTCAATGCCAAGTACCAGCATGGGTGCAGCTCGGAATATAACGGGACAATCTTTCTATTCTACCGGTGAATCTTTGTCCGCCCAAATCGGCAGTGTTAGGCTGATGAAGTTTTTTGATCAAAACGAGGGGACGGAACGATGCAGGCGAGGCTGAAATGGGTGGACGGCGTGTGTTTCATCGGCGAGACCGGCAGCGGCCACGCGGTGGTGATGGACGGCGCGCCCGAGGGCGGCGGCCGCAATCTGGGGCCGCGGCCGATGGAACTGGTGCTGCTGGGCACCGCCGGCTGCACCAGCTACGACGTGATCAACATCCTGAAAAAGTCCCGCCAGGACGTGCGCGACTGTTGGGTGGAAATCGAGGCCGACCGCGCCGACGTCGATCCCAAGGTGTTCACCCGCATCCATTTCCATTTCGTCGTGACCGGGCGCGATTTGAAGCCGGACGCGGTGGAGCGGGCGATCAAGCTGTCGGCTGAGAAATACTGTTCGGCGTCCATCATGCTGGGCAAGACCGCAGACATCATGCACGATTTCGAACTGCGCGAGGACTGAGGACGTCGCGCCCGGACGGCTATCCGGGCGCGGCACGTCAATGGCCGGGCGATGGCCGGCTAAGACAGGATGTCACCGGAGCGGCGACGCGGAGGACGGCGCGGCCTGCGGCTTGCCGACGCTGAAGCGCAGGTTCTTCAACTTGCCCGGCACGTCCTGCAGATCCCCGCCGACCACGCGGTACTGGATGCCGCCGGAGGCCGCCGCGCCCAGGCTGGCCGAGCGGGCTGCCTGCGCCTGCGAGCCCAGCGGCTCCACCGGTCCGGCGTTGATCGCGTAGGCGGTGGAATCCACCGCGCTGAACACGCCGGTGAATTGCTGCTTGAACTTCCGTTTGGCGATGGAGCCGATGTGGTACTCGATGGTGCTGCGCGGGTATTGGTTGGTCGCCCACGGCCAGTCCCATTTCGACGTCGCCGGATTCAGGTATTGCGACAGCAGATCCTGCGCGCCGTTCAGGCCGTCCTTGCCGCCGAACTTGGACAGGTAGAACGGCCGATCGGACGGATGGCCGTTCAGCGCGTTGTCGCTGTAGCGCAGGAAGTTGTACAGCTCCGCCTCGTAAGTCAGGAACATCTTAGAGGAGTAGGGGATGTTGGCCTTCTGCTCGAACAGCGTCAGCGTGATCAGCCGCTTGCTCTTGGCCGGCAGCACCGCCCGGTATTCCGCCGTCTGCGAGGTCGTGTTGCTGGTGCCGTTGGTCGTCGTCCAGTCGGCGCCGGAGGCGATTTCGACGGCCACCGACGTTTCGGCCCCGCCGATCAAGGGCAGGCCGCCGGTCCACTTATTGGTCATCGTCACCTTGCCGCTGACGGCGATCTTGTCGGCCTTGGACCAGCTGACCGTGGAGTCGTATTTCAGATTGGCCACGCCGGTGTCGGACTGGTCGCTGTGATTTTCCAGCACCACGGTCACCACTTTCAGCGGCTTCTTGTTGTACAGCTCCGGCGCGCCCAGCTTCATGTCGTCCGGTTCCATCATCCACTGGATATTGGAAAAGGCCATGCGGAAACGCTTGTCGGCCCAATAACCGCCCGGCCCCTTGGGATCGTATTTGGCGTTCATCATGTAGCGGTATTTGTTGTCGGGCATGGACAGGTTATCGAGCATGGTGTCGATGCGCCGGTATTCGAATTCGCTGCCCACGGCGGTATTGTTATTGGTATTGCCGCCGACCCAGCCATAGCCGAGATAATGGGCCAGCGAGGCCCATGGTTTGAAAAAAGCATCCGAGGTGAGGATTTTCCGGATGGTGGCCTCATTGTCGGCGGACATCTCCGTGTACACCACATCACTGAATTGCGGGACGGTATCCGCGGCCCATGCTTGCGTTTGGCAAGCAAGGAAAAGTACCGAGGTGGAAAGCGTGGTTTTTATAAACTTCATGCTTTATTCCCTGCGTAATTAAGATCAATCGATGCAAGTGCCGGTTATCCGATCTGCCAATCGGATAGGCCGGTTTTTACGTTGTCGCCAAGCAGATTAAAACTTTGCTTCGCATGAAGAATCCTAATGATCGGCACAGTCGGATCGCAATATGGTCCCAGGCCGCAGTTGTAAATATGCAGCGAACTTCATTTACATATTGCGCAGCAAAATAAATAATAAGTAAAAATGCTTATATCATGATTCCATGCGTGGCGCGGCCGGGATTGGCAACTGCCGAGCCGAGTTGATAGGCATTTCGCATATTGCAATGCAGCAAATCCTGATCTTTAGAACAGGTGCCGCGCATGCCACACCCGGCGCCGCGCAGACCGGCCGCGCGCGCTTGCGCAGGCGGTCGATAAGCTAATCGCCAATCCAGCTTTATGCACTTGGCTTGGGTGGGTTAGCATGTCGGCATAGCCATTGGAGAGAGAGGCCCAGACATGAAACAAACCTTATTGGCACTGACCCTGGCGCTGGCCGGCCTGATGCCGCTGGCGCATGCCGACGCCGTCGGCGGCCACGCGCTGCCGCCCGGTATCGCCTGGCAGCAGGGCGACGTGCCGGCCGCCTTCGCCCGCGCCCGCGCCGAGAACAAGCCGGTCTTCCTGTACTGGGGCGCGGTGTGGTGCCCGCCGTGCAATCAGGTCAAGGCGACCATCTTCAACCGCCCGGACTTCATCGCCGCGACCCGCCAGTTCGTGCCGGTGTATCTGGACGGCGACAGCGACAACGCCCAGCAGCTGGGCGAGAAGTTCAAGGTGCGCGGCTACCCGACGATGATATTGTTCCGTCCGGACGGGGCCGAGATCACCCGCCTGCCGGGCGAGGTCGATCCGCAGCGTTATCTGCGCACGCTGCAGCTGGGCCTGGCCGCGGTGAAGCCGGTGAAGGCCTTGCTGGCCGACGCGCTGGCCGGCAAGCCTCTGGCGGCCGGCGACTGGCAGCTGCTGGCCGACTACGCCTGGGACGTGGATCAGGGTCAGATCATCGAAGCCGACCAGGTGACGGCGACGCTGGTCCGCCTGGCGCAGCGGGTGCCGGCCGAGCAGCAGGCGACCGCGACCCGGCTGCAATTGAAGGCGCTGGCCGCGCTGGCCGGCGAGAAGCAGCCGCCGGCCTTCGACCGCGACCCGGCGCGCGCGCGCCTGCTGCAGCTGCTGGCCGACGACGGCTTGAGCCGCGCCAACGCCGACATCGTGATCTACGCCGCCGGCGACATCCTGAAGCTGCTCGGCGACGGCGGCGGGCTGTCGGCGGCCTTCGACCGTCAGCTGGCGAAGCTGGCCAACGACGACACGCTGGCCTGGAGCGACCGCCTGGGCGCCGAGTCGGCCGCGCTCGATCTGTACAAGCAGCGCCACGCCGACCAGCCGCTGCCGGTCCCGCTGCTGGCCGACATCCGCGCGAAGGCGGCGGCGGCGGATCAGGCCAGCGTCAATCCCTACCAGCGCCAGGCGGTGATCACCGCCGCCGGCGAGCTGCTGGCCGACGCCGGCCTGCTGGACGAGTCGGACAAGCTGTTGCAGGGCGAGCTGAAGACTTCGCACGCGCCGTACTATCACATGTTGATCCTGGCCTCCAACGCCAAGGCGCGCGGCGACAAGGCGGCGGCGCTGGACTGGTACCAGAAGGCCTACCAGGCGGCCGAAGGGCAGGCGACGCGCTTGCAATGGGGCGCCAGCTACGTCGGCGGCGCGGTGGAATTGGCGCCGCAGGACGCGGCCCGCGTCGAGGCGGCCGCCAGCGCGGTGTTCGCCGACGCGGCCAAGTCGGACAGCGCCTTCTACGAGCGCAGCCGCCGCTCGCTGGAGAAGGTGGCCGCCCGTCTGAAAGCCTGGAACCAGGACGGCGCGCATGCCGCCGCCATCGGCCGGCTGGCCGGCCAGCTGGACGGCGTCTGCGGCAAGCTGCCGTCCGGCGACGCCCAGAAGCCGGTGTGCGACAAGCTGGTCAGCACCATCCGCTCCTGAGCGGCTTTTGCCATCGTCGGACAGGGCCCGCCGGTTTCGCCGGCGGGCTTTTTCGCGAACTCAGAGCAGCGCGACCGGGCGGGGGGCGGCCGGCAGCAGCTCGGCCAGCTCGGCGTTGACGCGGGCCAGCACCGCTTCGCGGGCGCTGGCGATGAAGAAATGGCCGCCGTCGAACCAGTGGACGCGGGACGGGCCCGTCGTTTCCCGCTGCCAGCCCTCGGTCTGTTCCGGCAGCCGCTGGCGGTCGTCGCGCCCGGCCAGCACGGTGGTCGGCATCGTCAGCGGCGCGCCGGGATGGTAGCGATAGCTTTCGACCAGCTGGAAGTCGTCGCGCAGCGACGGCAGCAGCAATTCCATCAATTCCCGATTGGCCAGAATTTCCGCCGGCGTGCCCTGGTAGTCGCGCAGCGCCTCGATGAAGCCGGCGTCGTCCAGTTGGTGCAGGCCGCGCGGCGCTTGGCGGTGCTGGGGGGCGTCGCAGCCGGACACGAACAGCCGCCGGGGCAGCGGCCGTCCCAGCGTCTGCAGCCGGCGCGCCAGCTCGAAGGCGATCAGGCTGCCCATGCTGTGGCCGAAGAAGGCGAAGGGGACGGCGCCGTCCAGCGGCAACTCGCGGGCCAGCTCCTCGATCAGCGGCGGCAGCGATTTGAAGCCGGGGTCGCGGAAGCGGGCGCCGCGGCCCGGCAGCTGCACCGCGCAGATTTCGACGTCCGGATGCAGCTTGCCCTGCCAGGGGGTGTAGATCCCGGCGTGGCCGCCGGCATACGGGAAGCAGTACAGCCGCAGCCGGGGACGGGGGCCGCCGCCGTGGCGCAGAATCCAGGGGGAGGGGTGGTGCATCGCTTCAATCTCCGGTTTGAAGGGAATGGACGGGGCGGACGTCGCCGGTCTTCTCCGGCGCGCCTATGCCGCGCAGCCGCGCGCTGGACAGCGCGAGCACGGCGATGGCCATCAACGCCAGGCCGGCGCCGGCGTACAGGCCGCGCACCGGCGCCGACGCCAGGATCAGCCCGGCCAGGGTGGTCGACAGCGGCGTCACCGCCGCCATCATGAACATCAGGAAGCTCATCACGCGGCCGCGCATGTCCGACGGGATGCGCGACTGTATCCAGGCCATCAGCCTGACCTGGACCAGGCCGCCCAGCAGGCCGATCAGGCACATCATCGCCGAGCTGGCGACGAAGTCGCCGGACAGTCCCAGGCCTATGATCAACGCGCCCATCAGGCCGTCGACGCAGAACACCATCCAGCCCAGCCTGCCCAGCGCCCTGGCCGGCAGCGCGGCGAGCAGGGCCATGCCCAGCAGGCTGCCGGCGGCCTGGGACGACAGCAGCGTGCCGAAATGGCCGGCGTCCAGCCGCAACGCGTCCCTGACCAGTAGCGGCAGCCCGATCTGGATCGGGCCGGCGGTCAGGAAGGCGATCACCGCCCAGTAGAAGAACAGCGCGCGCAGCGTGGCGTCGCCCCAGGTCCAGGCGGCGCCGCGGCCTATCGCGCGCAGGATGCCGGCGGCGGACTGGCGGGGCGGGGCGTCGGCGGGCCGGCTGACCGGCAGCCGGGTCAACAGCAGGCTGCCGGCCAGGAAGCAGGCGGCGCCGAGCAGGAAGGCCAGGCCGAGGCCGTCGCCGGCGCGGACGCCGGGCATCGCGATCAGCGCGCCGGCCAGCGCCGGCCCGGCCAGCAGCGTCAGCTGGTTGACGGCCATGAAGCAGGAGTTGGCCTGCTGCAGCTGCGCCTCCGGCACGGTGTTGGGCAGCAGCGCGGCGGCGGACGGACCGGTGAAGGCGGCGATGACGCCCATGGCCGCGGCGAACGGATACAGCAGCGCCAGCGGCAGGCCGCCGCCATGGGTGGCGAGGCCGAGAGCCGCGAGCAGCGCGGCGCAGCACAGCAGCGAGCACTGGAATACCCGGCGCGGCGAGTGGCGGTCGGCGACGGCGCCGCCGACGATGATGAAGACGGCGCGCGGCAGCTCCATCGCGGTGACGATCAGGCCCAGGGCCAGGCCGTCGCCGCCCAGTTGCAGCACCAGCCAGGGCAGCGCGATCAGCGCCGTCTGCTGCCCCAGTATCGAGCAGAACCAGGCGGCGCAGAGCCAGAGGAAGCGGCGGTCGCGCCATAGCGCGGGCCGCTTGGGCGGGAGGGCGGATTCGGTAGTCTGCATCGGTATCGATTCAATGGTTGGATCGCAAGGCGCCGTTCCGCGGCCGTCGGGCCGCGGAACGGCGGGCTCGTCACACGGCGGACACGGCGCGCGCCAGGCTGTCGGCCAGGCTGGCGACATGCGGTTCGCGCAGCATGTCGCTGTGCCCGCCGGCGGCCTGGAACACCCGCACCGGGCCGGCGGCGTAGCCGGACCAGCCGAGGTCGGCCGCGAGGTCTTCACGTCCGGTCTGGGCCGAGGCGGTCCAGACGCCGACCGGGCACGGCACCGGCCGCGGCGCATGGCTGCGCAGGCTGGTGAGATTGGCGCGGTAGACGTCGAACATCGCCTCGATCCGGCGCGGACTCAGCCCCTGCGGGAACAGGCCGGAGGCCAGCACCCGTTCGGCCAGCAGCGCGAAGCGGCCGGCGCGGTCGAGGGACGCCAATTCGGCCTCGGCGACGGCGATGGGCTTGCCGGTGGCGATTTCGACGGTGCGCGCCATATAGCGCATCAGCCCGGCCTCGTCCCTGGGCAGGTTTTGCAGGAAGGCGGCGTCGGGGGCCGGGGCGCCGTCCAGCGCGGCCAGCAGCCTGACGTCGGCGCCGGCCTGGTGCAGCCGGCGCGCCAATTCGGCGGCGACGGCGGCGCCGAAGGAGTGGCCGGCGACGACCAGCGGGCCCGGCAGGCCGGCCGCCAGCACCGCGTCGGCGTAGCGTTCCGCCATCGCCGCCACCGTCTCGTCGGCCGCGACCGACGGGTCAAGCCCGGCCGCCTGCAGGCCATAGACGCGCCAGCGCGCCGGCAGCGTCTCCGCCAGTTGCCGGTAGCCGATGATCTGGCCGGAACCGTCGTGAACCAGCAGCAGCGTCAGGTCGGCGCCGTCCGGCCGGAGCGGCACCAGCACCGCCGGCGCGGCGTCGGTCTGGCCGGCGGCCACCAAGGGCGCCAGTCCGGCGACGGTGCCGGCGGTGAACAGCGCGGCCAGCGGCAGCGTCGCGCCCAGCTCGGTCTGGATGCGGGACAGCAGTTGCAGCGTCAGCAGCGAGTGGCCGCCCATGTCGAAGAAGCCGTCGTCCAGGCCGATGCGCGCGAGGCCCAGCGTCTCGGCGAGCAGCGCCGCCAGCTTTTCCTCCAGCGCGTCGCGCGGCGCGCGGTAGGCGCGGGCGGCCGGCTCGGGCGCCGGCAATGCGCCGCGGTCCAGCTTGCCGTTCGGCGTCGACGGCAGCGCGCTCAGCGTCACCCAGGCGGTCGGCACCATGTATTCCGGCAGCCGCTCGGCCAGCGCGCGGCGCAGCTCGGCCACGGCCGGCTCGCCGGCCGACGGCACCAGATAGCCGACCAGCCGCGCCGCGCCGGGCGCGTCCTCGCGCAGCGCCACCGCGGCCGCGGCGACGCCGGGCTGTTCGGCCAGCGCCGCCTCGATCTCGCCGAGCTCGATGCGGAAGCCGCGCAGCTTCAGCTGGCCGTCGTCGCGGCCCAGGTATTCGATGCGGCCGTCCGGTAGCCGGCGCGCGCGGTCGCCGCTGCGGTACATCCGCTCGCCGTCGCGGAAGGGGCTGCCGACGAAGCGTTCGGCGCTGAGCCGCGGCCGGCGCAGATAGCCGCGCGCGACGCCGGGGCCGGCGATGCAGAGCTCGCCGGCGAGGCCGATCGGAGCCGGCTGGCCCGCTTCGTCGACGATGTAGACCCGGTAGCCGGGGATGGCGCGGCCTATGTCTATGTTCCGGCCGTCGCCGACGGCGAGCTCGGTCGCCGTGCTCCAGACCGCGGCCTCGGTCGGGCCGTATTCGTTGAAGAAGCGCCGCGGCGTGCCGGCGACCAGGTCGCGCGGCGACACCGCCTCGCCGCCGAACAGCACGGCGCGCAGCGACGCGCCCCAGCCGGCAGGCTGGGACTGGGCCACCGCGCGGTACAGCGACGGCACGCTGAGCCAGACCTCGGCCCGCTCGCGCTCGACAAGGCCGGCCAGATAGCCCGGCTCCAGCTGGCCGCCGGCGCGGCTGACGATCAGCCGCCCGCCGCAGGCCAGCGACCAGAACAGCAGCGCCACCGAGCTGTCGAAGGCGAACGACGGCAGCAGCAGGAAGGCTGTGCCCGGCCGCGACAGCTCGGCCGGGTAGAAGGCCAGCCGGGCGGTGGTCGACGCGTGAAGATTGTCGTGCTGGATCAGCACGCCCTTGGGCTGGCCGGTGGAGCCCGAGGTGTAGATCACATAGGCGGGATGGTTCGGCCGCAGCGGGCAGACGCGTTCGGCGTCGGCGAGGTCGCCGTCCGGCAGCGCGGCCAGTTCCTCGCGCAGCGCCGCGTCGTCCAGATCCAGTCTGACGACGCCCGGCGGCAATTCGACGCCGGCATGGCTGAGCACGCAGCGCGGCTCGGCGTCGGCCAGCATGTAGGCGAGGCGGGCCGGCGGGTAGTCCAGGTCCAGCGGCAGATAGGCGGCGCCGGCCTTCAGCGCCGCCAGTAGGGCCACCACCGTCTCGGCCAAGCGCGGTAGCGCGACGGCGACGATGTCCTCGGGGCCGACACCCAGCGCGACCAATCGGCGCGCCAGCCGGTTGGCGCGGCGGTTCAGCTCGGCGTAGCTCAGGCTTTGTCCGTCGTCGCCGACGGCCGCCGCGTCCGGCGTCGCCGCGGCGCGGCTTTCGATCAAGGGCAGCAGCGTCGCCGGCGCCGGCGCTTCGCCGGCGTCGTTCCAGCCGTCGACCAGCAGGCGGCGTTCTTCTGCGTCCAGCAGGTCCAGCCGCGGCAGCGGCGATTCCGGCCGGGCAGCCATGCCCAGCAGCAGCCGCTTCAACCGAGCGGCCAGCCGTTCGGCGCCGGCCGGCTCGAACAGGTCCAGATCGTATTCCAGCATCGCCTGCAGGCCGCCGTCGCGCTCGTGCAGCGTCAGCGTCAGGTCGAAGCGCGGCGAGGTGTCGTCGCTGGACAGCGCTTCCAGCGCCAGTTCCGGCAGCCGCAGCGCGTCCAGCGGCGCGTTCTGCAGCACCAGCATGGTCTGGAACAGCGGATTGCGCGACAGAGAGCGTTCGAGCTTCAGCGAGTCGACTACGGTTTCGAACGGCATGTCCTGCAATTCGTAGGCTTCCAGCACCGTATCGCGCACCCGTGCCAGCAGTTGCAGCGCGTTCGGTTCGCCGTCAACGCAGACGCGCAGCGCCAGCGTGTTGACGAAGCAGCCTATCAGGCCTTCCAGGTCGACGTGGTTGCGGTTGGCGATCGGGCTGCCGACTACCAGCTCCCGCTGGCCGCTGTAGCGCGACAGCAGCGCGGCGTAGCCGGCCAGCAGCACCATGAACAGCGTGCCGCCGGCGCGATCGGCCAGCCGGCGCAGGCTGGCGGTTTCGCCGCGGTCCAGGCTGAAGCGCATGATGCGCCCGCGGCGCGGACCGGCGCCGCCGCGGCGCGGCTTGTCGCCCAGCAGGTCCAGCGCGGCCGGGGCGCCGGCCAGGCGCGTCTGCCAGCGCCGCAGCAGCGTGTCGAAGCGCTCGCCGGCCAGCGTCTGCCGCTGCCACTGGGCGAAGTCGCCGTACTGTATCGCCAGCGCCGGCAGGCTGGCTTGCCGGCCTTCGACGGCGGCGGCGTACAGCTCGCCGAACTCCCGCACCAGCACGCCGAAGGACCAGCCGTCGGACAGCGAGTGGTGCATCGCGATCAGCAGCGCGGCGTCGTCCGGGCCGATGTCCAGCAGCGCGAAGCGCAGCGGCGGGGCGGCCTCCAGATCGAACTTCGGCCGGGCGAAGGCCTCCGCGGCGCGGGCCAGCGCCGCGTCCACGCTGTCGCCGGCCTCGACGTTCAACGTCATCTCCGGCAGCCCCGGGCCGTCGCCGGCCTCGACGATCTGCCGCAGCTCGCCGCCGCGCAGCGCGAAACGGGTGCGCAGCGATTCGTGGCGGCGCACCACGCCGGCCAGCGCGGCGCGCAGCGCATGCCGGTCCAGGCGGCCGCGCAGCCGCAGGCCCTGGGCGATGTTGTAGACGCCGACGCCGCTCTGGTCCAGCCGCTCCAGGAACCAGAAGCGCTGTTGGGCGAACGACGACGGCAGCGGCTGGCCGCGGTCGGCCAGCGGGATGCGGCGTTCCGGCGCCGCCGCCGGCTGGTCTTCCAGATCGGCCCGTTCGGCCAGCGCGGCGGCGAATTCGGCCACCGTCGGGTGCTCGAACAGCGTGCGCAGCGGCAGCTCGACGCCGAAGTCGGCGCGCAGCCGCGACATCACCTGGGTGGCCAGCAGCGAGTGGCCGCCGGCCTCGAAGAAGTTCTGTTCGCGGGCGAGAGCGGCGGCGCCGAGCACCTCGCCCCAGATCCGGGCCACTTCGCGCTCGGCGCGGGTCTGCGGCGGGGAGCCGGCGCCGCCGCCGCGCCGTTCGGCCTGGCTGGGTTCGGGCAGCGCGCGCGCGTCCAGCTTGCCGCTGTTGTTCAGCGGCAGTTTGTCCAGCAGCACGAAGGCGGCCGGCAGCATGTATTCCGGCAGCCTGGTCGCCAGGTGGCGGCGCAGCTCGGGCCCCAGCGTGTCGCGGGGCTGGCTCTGCGCCGGCGTGTTGAAGCAATCGGCGAGCTCGCCGCCGTCGTCGGCCAGCCGTTCCAGAGTCAGCGTCGGCAGCGCCGTCTCGGCGTCGGCCAGCGCCAGGTCGAAGCGGCCGTCGGCGGCGTTCTCGCTCCAGCTGATCCGGGCCGCGAGGCTTGCGGCGCGGGCCTCGGCCAGCAGCTCGGCCGGCTCGGCGGCATCGTGCGTCGCGCCGGCGAGCCACGGTTGGGCGGCGGCGCTGGCGTCGCCGGCCTCGTCGCGGTCCAGCCAGGCGAGGAAGCGCTCGACCGCGGCGGCGCGGCGGTTGGCCAGCCCGGTCCACAGGCCGGGCGCCGCCAGCGGACGCGGCGGGGGCGCGGTGTCCGGCGGGACGGCGGCGGCGGCGCGGGCCTGGCCCTTGGTCAGCACCACGTCGTAGCGGTAGGTGGTCAGCTCGCAGTCGCCGCCGTCCTCCTTCAGGCGGATGTCGACGGCGCCGATGTCGCCGCGGCGCAGCGCCAGCCGGCGGAACAGCGCCGGGTTGACCAGCAGCTCCTTTTCCTCGGCGATCAGCGCGTCCAGCTCGCGGCGCAGCCCGGCGCGCGTGGGCTCGGCGACGCCGGGCAGCCGGTGCAGCAGGCGGCTGGCCTGGAAGTGGCGCAACAGGCCGAGGTGGCGCAGATCGCCCAGCAGCAGCCGGCCGCCGGGGGCGAGCCGCGCCAGCGCCTGCTCGACCACGGCCAGGAAATAGTCGGCGTCCGGGAAGTATTGCGCGACAGAGTTGACGATCACGGTGTCGAAGTCGGTCGGCAGACCGTCGAGATCGCGGGCCTCGCGCCGCTCCAGCGAAACGCGTTCCAGGCCGCGGGCCGCGACGGTGCGCCCCAGCCGTTCCAGCGCGCGCTCGGAGAAGTCCAGGCCGTGGTAATGCTCGGTCTCGGGCGCGATGGCCAGCAGCAGCATGCCGCTGCCGCTGCCGATCTCCAGCACGCGCCGCGGCCGCAGCGCGCGGATGCGGGCCAGGATCTCGTCGCGCCAGCGCCGCATGTGGGCGGCCGGAATCGGCGCGTTGTCGTAGGAATCGGTCCAGCCGACCAGGTCGAGCTCGGCGTCGTCGGCCGCCGCGTCCTCGTAGATCATGTCGAAGGCCGGCAGCCAGCCGCCGGCCTGATCGGCCCCGTCGAGGCCGGGGCGCTTGGCGACATAGGCGACCAGCCGCGCCTGCTCGCCTTCGCCGCGCACCACGACGGCGGCCTCGGCGACGGCGGGATGTTCGCTGAGCAGCGCCTGTATCTCGGCGGTCTCGATGCGGAAGCCGCGCAGCTTGACCTGCTGGTCGGCCCGGCCGCGGTATTCCAGGTCGCCGCGCGGGGTGACGCGGGCCAGGTCGCCGCTGCGGTAGAAGCCGAGGCCGCTATCCAGATGCGGGTCGGCGATGAAGCGCTGCGCCGTCAGTTCGGGCTGATTGACATAGCCCAGTGCGACGCCGGCGCCGCCGACGTAGATTTCGCCGACCATGCCGGGCGGCACCGGCTGTCGCAGCGGGTCCAGCAGCCGTATGCACAGATCGGGCAGCGCCGCGCCTATCACGCTGCCCAGCTTGCGCTTGACCTCGGCCAGGCCGATGCGGCGGAAGGTGACGTGGACGGTGGTTTCGGTGATGCCGTACATATTGATCAATCGCGGGTAGTCGTCGCCATGGCGGTCCAGCCAGGTCTCCAGGCTGCTCAGGTCCAGCGCCTCGCCGCCGAACACCACATAGCGCAGCGCCAGGTCGCCTTCGCGCGGATTCAGCTCCTCGGCCGCCATCAGCTGGCGGAAGGCCGACGGCGTCTGGTTCAGCACCGTCACCTTTTCGTCGCACAAGAGCTGGTAGAAGGCGTCGGACGAGCGGGCCAGCAGCGGCGGCACGATCAGCAGCGCGCCGCCGTGGGCCAGCGCGCCCCAGATTTCCCAGACCGAGAAGTCGAAGGCGTAGGAGTGGAACAGCGTCCACACGTCGCGCGGTCCGAAGTCGAACAGGCCGGCGCTGGCGGCGAACAGCCGCGCGGCGTTGCGGTGGCTGACGGCGACGCCCTTAGGGCGGCCGGTGGAGCCGGAGGTGTAGATGATGTAAGCCAGGCCGTCCGGCGCGTCATGCGCCGGCAGCTCGGCCGCCGGCGCCGCGTCGCCGCCGTCCAGCGTCAGCGTCGCGCCGGAGAACGGCGGCAGCGTCGGCGCCAGCGCCGCGGTGGAGAGCACCGCCCGCGCGCCGCTGTCGTCCAGGATGTAGCGTATGCGGTCGGCCGGATAGGCCGGATCCATCGGCACATAGCCGGCGCCGGCCTTCAGCACGGCCAGCACGCCGACCAGCATCTCGAACGACGGCGTCAGCCACAGGCCCACCGGCTCGCCGGGCCGGACGCCGGCGGCGACCAGCCGCCGCGCGGCATGGTCGGCCAGGCGGTCCAGCTCGCCGTAAGACAGGGTCAGGCCTTCGCAGCGCAGCGCGACGGCGTCGGGCTGCTCGGCGGCCAGCCGCGCGAAGGCGCGGTGCACCGGCTCGCAGTCGGCGGGGGCCGGCTGCCTGGGCAGCGCCAGCAAGGCGGCGGTCTGTTCGGCCGTCATCAGCGGCAGCGCGGCCAGCGGCGCGTTGGGCGCGCGGCCGGCGCCGTCCAGTAATATCGCCAGTTGTTCGGCCATCCGCTCCACCGACGCGCGCTCGAACAAGGCGGTGTTGTAGCTGAAGGCGCCGGACAGGCCGTCGTCGGTTTCGCGCATGAACAGTTCGAGGTCGAAGCGGGCGGCTTCCTGGCTCAGCACCGGCGTCAGCCGCAGCCCGTCGAGAGACGGCGGCGCGGCCGGGATGTTCAGCAAGGTGAAGGCCACCTGGAACAGCGGGTTGCGGCTAGGATCGCGCGCCTCCAGCTCCAGCGCGTTGACCAGGCGGTCGTACGGCAGCGACGCGTGCTCGACGGCGTCGCGTATCGTTTCCGACTGCCGGCGGACGAGGTCGCGGAAACTGTCGTCGGCGCCGATCTCGGCGCGGATCACCAGCATATTGGCGAAGAAGCCGATCAGCGGCTCGGTCTCCACCTGTTCGCGGCCGGCCAGCGAGGTGCCGATGGCCAGGTCGTCCTGGCGGGCGTGGCGGGCCAGCAGCGCCTGGAAGGCCGACAGCAGCAGGCAGAACAGCGTGGTGCGCTCGGCCGAGGCCAGCCGGCGCAGCCTGTCGGCGCTGGCGGCGTCTATCTCGAAGCCGACGGTGGCGCCGTCGAAGGTCTGCACCGGCGGACGCGGCTTGTCGGTTGGCAGCTCCAGCACCGGCAGGCCGGCGAGCTGGTTTTTCCAATAGGCGAGGTCGGCGTCCCAGCGCAGCTGCTGGCCCGATTCGCGTTGCCAGCGCGCGTAGTCCAGATACTGTATCGGCAGCTCGGGCAGCGCCGGTTCGCGGCCGCGGCTCAGTTCGGCGTAGGCATGGGCGACTTCGCCCATCAGCACCGCCAGCGACCAGGCGTCGCCGACGATGTGGTGCAGCGTCAGCACCACGGCGTGCTCGTCGGCCGAGAGCCGCGCCAGCGCGATGCGCAGTGGCCGGCCGGCGGACAGATCGAAGCAGTGGGCGCTTTCGCGGCGGGCCAACGCTTCCAGCCGCGCGGCGGCGTCGTCCGGCGCCAGGTCCGACCAGTCCAGGTGTTCGATGGCCGCCGGGCCGGGCGGCAGCGCGGTCTGCTCCGGCTCGCCGTTCACATTGCGGATGGCGGTGCGCAGCGAGGCGTGGCGCGCGACCACGCAGTCGAAAGCCCGGCCCAGCGCCGCCAGCTGCATGTCGCCGCTCAGGCGGAAGGCGGAGCAGATATTGTAGGCGGCGGCGCCGGCGGTGAATTCGTGCAGGAACCACAGCCGCTGCTGCTGGAAGGACAGCGGGCCGGAGACGGCGCCGCTGTTGGCGATGCGCCCGCCGTCGGCGGCGGGAGGCGGGGCGTCCAGTTCCTGCTCCAGCAGATGATCGAGTAGATCCAAATCGTTGTCGTTCCAGTCGCTAGCGCTCATTTTCTGTGGCTTTCAATGGTGATTTGACGCGTCGGCCATATTGGCGTGGCCGTGTTGCCGATTTTGAATATTTTTGTCTGTGCTGAAAAAGATTAATTTGTGCGGTATATTCTTTGTCAGGCTTTACTAGTCGGTATTCTCTTTGTGAACAATACCTATTAGTAATGTTTTATTGATTTGATAAATACTCGGCTACCGCCGTAGTTTCTAGTCACAGCATGGAGATGGATATGGCGCAGGATGCGATCAGCGAAGCGAAATACCTCGTTGTGGTGAATCACGAGGAACAATACTCGATATGGCCGGATTATCGCGAGATTCCCGTTGGTTGGCGCTCTGCAGGCGTCAGTGGCAGCGAAAAGGAATGCCTGGACCATATTGAAAAAACCTGGACGGACATGCGGCCGCTTAGCCTGAGAAAATTCATGCAGGAAAATCAAACTGCGTCCCCTTTGACTGAATGATTGTTTCAGGTGTTTTAAAGTCGCCGCACAGCGGCGACTTTTTTATTTCATCGTTGCGGCAACAGACGCGATACCAGGGGCAATAACAGCCGGTTGATTCGGGACAAGATCCGGTGGCGCGCGTCCAGCCAGTTCAGGTCCATGTCGTGGCGGGCATAGGAGCGGTCGCCGCGCGGCGGCTGCGAGCGGCCGTCCGGCGTCGGCGAGCCGGGTTCGAAGTAATAGCCCGGGCACGGCAGCGTGGACGGCAGCGCCAGGCAGCCGCTTTCCTCGACGCACATGGTGAAGAAGCGCGGCCCGACGGTGACGGCGGTGCGCATCGCCGGTGAATCGCGCAGCCTGGCCGGCAGCGTCGGATCCAGCGGCGCCGAGCGGCCGGCGGCCAGATTGGCGTGCACCGTCGCCCACAGCGGATGGCCGGGCGCGCTGCCTATCAGCGCGTTGTTGAAACCGTGGGTGCGCGACAGGATCAGGCTGCGTTCCGGCAGCAGCGGGTCTATCGGGCGCAGGCTCTCGATGTCCATGTCGATGTAGAAGCCGCCGTGCAGGGCCAGGAACAGGTAGCGCGACGCGTCTATGCGCTGGATGTCGCGCTCGAAGGCGGCGTAGCGGGCGGCGAACCACGGGTAGTGCTCGTCGACCAGCGCCTGCAGCATGGCCGCGTCCCACAGCGTGAATTCCCAGTCCGGATGGTTGCGCATCCAGCCGTCGCGGTAGCGGCGGTATTTGTCCGGCAGCGCCGCCGCGCCCTGATACCAGATCTGGTGGACGCGGCGCGGTATCCCGGCGCTTTGTTCGATGATGATGTCGTTCATGAGAAGGTCGCCCCGCCGTCTATCGCGATGATGCGGCCGTTGAAGTAATCGCATTCGACGATGAAGCGCAGCCCCTGCCAGATTTCATGAGGCTCGGCCATGCGCTTCAGCGGCACCTGGGCGACCAGCTCGTCGCGGGTGGCCTGGGCCAGGCCGGCCGCCATCGGCGTGTCGGTCAGTCCGGGCGCCAGGCCGGCGACGCGGATGCCGAACGGCGCCAGCTCCAGCGCCCAGGTGCGGGTCAGCGCGTCCAGGCCGGCCTTGGACGCGGCGTAGTTGGACTGGCCGGGGTTGCCGGCGCTGGTGACCGAGGAGACGTTGACGATCAGCGCCGGGTCGTCGCGGCCGGCCTCGACGCGGGCGGCGGCGAATTCGCGGCTCAGCAGATAGGGGGCGGTCAGATTGGTTTCCAGCACCGCCCGCCACTGCGCCGTCGGCAGCTTGCGGGCGAAGCCCTCGACGTCCAGCCGGACCAGCCAGCCGTCGCGCAGGATGCCGGCGTTGTTGACCAGCAGATTGGCCGGCGCCGGGCCATCCGACACCGTTTTCAGCAGCGCGCGCACCGCCGCCTCCTGGCTGATGTCGAGCACGGCGGCCTCGATGGCGCCGGGCAGGCCGGCGGCGTCCTGTTCCAGCTGGCGCAGGCCGGCGGCGTCCAGGTCCACGGCGTGGACCCGCGCCCCGGCGCGGGCCAGCTCCAGCGAGAAGGCGCGGCCTATGCCGCTGGCGGCGCCGCTGACGATGGCGTTGATGTGTTCCAGTTTCATTCTGCGGTTTCCGTGGTGGTGGGGCGTTGGGCGGCGGCCCGGCGCAGCGCTTCGCGCTCGGCGTCGGACATGCCGCGCAGTTTCAAATAGACGGCGGCGATCTTGGCGGCCAGGCCGGGCGAGGCTTCGCGCTCGCCTAGCAGCGCGGCCAGCGCGCGCGGCGTCTGGGCGTGGAACACCGCCCGCAGCGGCAATTCCAGCCGGAAGATCTTGTTGACGCGGACGTGGATGCGGGTGGCCAGCAGCGAATGGCCGCCGAGATCGAAGAAGTCGTCGTCGACGGCGATGCCGCCGCGTTCGAACACCTCCTCCCAAATCGCGCACACCGCGTGCTCCAGCGGTCCTTGCGGCGCCGCGCCGGCGGCCGGCGAGGCGGCTTCGGCCGGGTCCGGCAGCGCCTTGCGGTCCAGCTTGCGGTTGGGCGTCAGCGGCAGCGCGTCCAGCGTGACGAACAGGCTGGGCACCATATAGCTGGGCAGCGCGGCGGCCAGTTCGGCGCGGACGCGGCGCAGCGCGGCCGGATCAGCCTCGTCGCCGGCGCGCCAGGCGCCGCCGTCGTCCGGCAGCAGATAGCCGATCAGGCGGGCGTTGCCCTGGCGGTCGCGGCGTATCGCCGCGGCGGCCTGGCGCACGCCGGGCAGCAGCCTCAGCCTGGCCTCCACTTCCTCCAACTCCAGCCGGAAGCCGTTCAGTTTGGCCTGGCCGTCCATCCGTCCCAGCACCCGCACGCCGCCGTCGCTGAGCAGGCAGGCCAGATCGCCGCTCTGGTAGACGCGGGCGCCGGGCCGGCCGGCCAGCGGGTCGGGGCGGAAGCGGGCGGCGGTCTGCGCCGGCTGGCCCAGATAGCCCAGCGCCAGGCCGTCGCCGCCTATCTGCAGCTCGCCGGCCAGATGCGGCGGCAATGGCTGGCCGTGATGGTCGGCCACCCACAGCGTTGTGTGGCGTATCGCGTGGCCGGCCGGCGGCGGCAGCTCGCCGCCGTCGACGCGGTGGACCGCCGACCAGATCGTCGTCTCGGTCGGGCCGTAGACGTTCCACAGCGTCAGGCCGGCGTCCAGCAGCGCGCGGGCCAGGTCGGCCGGCAGCGCCTCGCCGCCGCACCAGGCCCTGAGGCCCGGCGCCGGCTTCCAGCCAGCCTCCAGCAGCATGCGCCAGCTGGCCGGCGTCGCCTGGATCACGGTGGCGCCGCAGCGCGCCGCCTCGGCGGCCAGCGCCACGCCGTCGCCGCCGACCGAGGCCGGCGCGATGGCGAGGCGGGCGCCTCGGCTCAGCGGCAACAGCAGCTCCAGCGTGGCGATGTCGAAGGACCAGGTGGTGACCGACAGCAGCACGTCGTCCGGCGCCAGACCCGGTTCGACGGCGAAATGCCGCAGGATGTTGGCCAGCGAGCGGTGGGCCACCTGCACGCCTTTCGGACGCCCGGTGCTGCCCGAGGTGAATAGCGTGTAGGCCGGCGCCTCCGGATGCGGCGCGTCGCCGGGCAGCGGGCCGTCGACGAGGCCGTCCTCCAGCGGCGGCAGCGGCGCCGGCAGCGTCAGCCGCGCGGCGCCGGCCGGCCAGTCCGGGCCGACGCCGTCGTCGACGACGATCAGCTCGGGGCGGGCATCCTCCAGGATGGCGGCCAGCCGCAAGGGCGGCAGCGCCGGGTCCAGCGGCAGGTATTGCGCGCCGGACCACAAGGTCGCCAGCAGCGCCGTCAGCGCGCGGGCGTCCGGCGCCAGCGCCAGCGCCACCGTGCTGCCGGGGCCGATGCCGAGGCCGGCCAGCCGGCGCGCCAGCGCGCGCGACTGCGCGACGAGCTCGCGGTAGCTGAGGCTGCCGTCGGCCGCCGTCACCGCGGTCTTGTCCGGATGGCGCCGCGCGGCCTCGGCCAGCATGCCCAGCGCGGTGTCGCCGGATGCCGGCGCGAAGGCGGCCGGGGCTTGCGGCGCGGCCAGCGCGAGCTCGCCGACGCGGGCGGCGCCGGCGGCGATCTGCGACAACAGCCGCGGCAGCGCCTGCAGCAGGGCCTCGGCACGGGCAGGCTCAAGGCGGGCGGCGTCGAAGGCGCAGTCCAGTTCTATGCCGTTCGGGCCCGGTTTGACGTACAGCGTCAGCGGGTAGTTGGACTGCTCGCGGGCCGAGGCGGCGCCGACTCGCAACTCTTGGGCGTAGCCGCCGACGGCGGCGTTGATCGGGTAGTTTTCGTAGATCAGCACCGCGTCGAACAGCGGCTGGCGGGCCGGCAGGCCGCTCCAGCCGTGGATGTCGACCAGGCGGCTGGTCTCGAACGGCGCCAGCCGGCCCTGGCTGTCCTGCAGCCGGCGCAGGAAATCGTCCAGCGGCAAGGCGGCGTCGCAGTCGGCGCGCAGCGGCACGGTGGCGATGAACAGGCCGACGGTGGTCTCGATGGCCGGCAGCGCGTCGGGGCGGCCGGCGACGGTGACGCCGAAGACCACGTCGTCGGCGCGGCCGATGCGCGACAGCGCCACCGCCAGCGCGCCCTGGAACAGCGTGTTCAGCGTGATCCGCCGCGCGCGCGCGGTCCGCCGCAGCGCGTCGGCCAGTTCCGGCGCCAGCGTCAGCGTCAGATTGCGCGGTTCGGGCGCCTTGCCTGCCGGGATCAGCCCCAGGTCGGCGTCGGCGGCGTAGCCGGCGAAATAGCCGCGCCAGAAGGCTTCCTGCGCCGCGCGGTCGCGCTGCTCGCGCTGCCACTTGATAAAGCGGCCGAACGACGGCGCCGGCGGCAGCGCGGCCGGGCGGCCGGCGCGCAGGCCGCTGTACAGCGCCAGCACTTCCTCGAAGATCACCGCCATCGACCAGCCGTCCAGCAGCGCGTGATGATGGGTCCACACCATGCGCCACGGCGCGCCGCCTCGGGTCAGCAGCGCGACGCGCAGCAGCGGCGGCGAGACCGGATCGAAGCCGGCGGCGCGGTCGTCGGCGAGGAAACGCTCAAGTTCGGCTTCGCCGGCCAGTTCGACGATGGAGAACGGCAGTCTGGGCGCGGCGTGCACCCGTTGCAGCGGCGAGGCCAGGCCTTCCCAGGCGAAGCTGACGCGCAGCGCGTCGTGGCGCGTCAGCGCCTGGCCCCAGGCCTGCTCCAGCAGGACCGCGTCGACGGCGCCGTCCAGTTCGGCCACCACCTGTTCGATGTAGACGCCGGCCGGGCCGTTGTCGTCCTCCAGCCTGCTGTGGAACAGCATGCCTTCCTGCACCGGGGTCGGGTCCCACAGGTCGACGATGTCGCCGTGGCCGCCCAGCGCCGTCGGCAGCGCGTCCTCGTCCAGCGTCGCCAGCGGGAAGTCGTCGGCCGCCAGCGCGTCGACCGCCGCGTCGGCGTCCAGTCGCAGCAGCGCCAGCAGGTTTTGCCGCATGCCTTGCGCCAGCGTCTCCACCGTCGCGCGCGGCAGCGCGTCGCGGCCGTAGTTCCAGCGCATCGACAGCCGTCCGTCGCTGACCAGCGCGACGATGTCGATCAGCCGCGGGCGCAGGCCGTCCGGGTCCTCCATCGCGCCGGCGGATTCGGCGGCCGGCGCCAGCGGGCCGCCGGCCGGCAGGCTGCCGTCGAACTGGCCCAGATAGTTGAAGGCGATCTGCGGTTCCGGCAGCGCGGCCAGCGCGCGGGCGTCGGCGTCGCCGGCCAGGTGGCGCAGCGCGCCGTAGCCGGCGCCGCCGGCGGGCACCGCGCGCAGCGTCCGCTTGGCCAGCCGCAGCAGCCGTTGCGGCGAGGCGCCGGCCAGGCCGGCCACCGCCAGCGGATACATCGCGGTGAACCAGCCGACGGTGTCGGACACGTCCAGCGCGTCGCCGTCGCGGCCGTGGCCTTCCATCGTCAGCGCCAGCGTGTCGGCGTCCAGCCAGTCGCGCAGCGCGCCCAGCGCCGCCGCCAGCAGCGTTTCCTCGGCGCTGGCGCGCAGCGGCCGGCCCTGGCGCAGCAGCGCCGCGGTCGGGCCGGCTTCCAGCACGGCCTCGACGGTGTCGGTCGCGCCATAGAGATTGCGGTCCTCGGCCTCGGCCGACAGCGGGACGCGGGCGGCGGCGGCGGCCAGCTGGGCCTGGTCCAGCCAGTAGGCGCGCTCACCGGCGTCCGGCAGCGCGTCCCGCCGAGCCAGCGCCCAGTGGCCGAAGCCGGCGCGCGGGGCGGATGGACGGCCGCCGGCCAGCAGCCGGGCCAGGTCCTGCAGCAGCACGCGCCAGGACACGCCGTCGACGATCAGATGGTGGATGACCAGCAGCAACCGGCCAGCCTCGCCGGCACCCAGGTCGAAGTGGACGGCGCGCAGCAGCGGGCCGTTTTCCAGGTCCAGGCCGCGCTGGGCGGCCTCGGCCGCGGTCGCTATCGCCTCGGCGCGCGCGCCGGCAGCCGTCGTCGACAGGTCGAAATATCGCAGCCAGCCAGCGTCCTGAAGCGCCTCGGCCGGCGCGTAGCGCTGGAACCAGCCGTCGTCGCCGCGCGCGAAGCGCAACCGGAACGCGTCATGGGCGCCGACGAGGTCTTGCAGGGCTTTCCGCAGCGCGGCCGCGTCTATGCCGGCGGCCACCGTCAGCAACAGCGCCTGGTTCCAGTGGCCGGGCCGCGGCAGCGTGTCCAGCCTGTCGAAGAACCAGCGCTGGGCCGGCGTCAGCGGCAGCGGCTGCCCCGGCGCGATGTCGGGCAGCGCGGCGGCCGGCGCGGCTTCGTCGGCATGGGCCGCCAGCTCGGCCACGGTCGGATGACCGAAGATGTCGCGCGCGGCCAGCGCCAGGCCGGCCTGGCGGGCCTGGGCGACGATTTGCAGGCCGAGTATCGAGTCGCCGCCCAGTTGGAAGAAGTTGTCGTCCAGGCCGATGTCGTCGCGTTGCAGCACCTGGCTCCAGATCGCCGCCAATGTCTTTTGCTGCGGCGTGTCCGGCGCGCGGCGCGGCCGCCGGGCGGCCGCCTCGTCGGTTCGCGGCGCCGGCAGCGCGGCGCGGTCGGTCTTGCCGCTGGCGTTCAGCGGCCACGACTCCAGCGCGATCAGCTGGGTCGGCAGCATGTAGTCGGGCAGCCGCGGTCTCAGCTCGTCCAGCAGCGCGCCGCGCCAGTCGCCGGTCTCGCGGCCGGCTTCCAGCCTGATGTAGCCGGCCAGCTTTTCGGCGCCGGACGGGTCGCGGTAGCCGGCGACGGCGGCCTGCAGCACGCCGGGGCAGGCGGCCAGCCTGGCCTCGATCTCGCCGATTTCGACCCGTTGGCCGCGCAGCTTGATCTGGCCGTCGGCGCGACCGAGGTATTCCAGCACGCCGCCGGGCAGCAGGCGCACGATGTCGCCGCTGCGGTACAGACGGCCGCCGGGCAGCGTGGACAGCGGATCGGGCACGAAGCGGGCCGCGGTCAGCGCCGGCTGGTGCAGATAGCCGCGCGCCAGGCCGGGGCCGGCGATGTAGAGCTCGCCGCAGACGCCTTCCGGCACCGGGTTGAGGCGGGCGTCCAGCACGCGGAAGGCCATGCCGTCTATCGGCCGGCCCAGGCCGACGGCCGGCGTCGGCGCCGCGCCGCGGAGGTATTCGGCGCTGGAGGCGTCTATCGTCGTCTCGGTCGGGCCGTACAGATTGACCAGCGGGATGTCCAGCGCCTGGTGGAAGCGCTGGACGGCGGCGGCCGGCAGCGCCTCGCCGCCGGCGAACACCCGGCGCAGCGAGTGGCAGTCGGCGAAGCCCGGCGTCGCCAGCAGCACCGTCAGCAGGCTGGGCACCAGCTGCAGCACGGTGACGCCGTGTTCGCGCACCGCGCCGATCAGATAGTCCGGATCGCGGTAGCCGCCGTCGGCGGCCAGCTGCAGCCGCGCGCCCTGCATCAGCGGCGCCCAGAATTCCCAGACCGAGGCGTCGAAACCGACCGGCGTCTTCTGCAGCACCACGTCGTTCCCGGCCAGCGGATAGCGGCCGTTCATCCACGCCATGTGGTTGTCGAGCGCCGCGCGGCCGACGGCGACGCCCTTGGGCCGGCCGCTGGAGCCGGAGGTGAACAGCAGATAGGCCAGCGCGTCGCCGTGCGCCGCGGCGGCCGGCATGTCGCCGGCGGGTTCCGGCGGCGGCGCGTCCAGGTCCAGCGCCGCGCAGCCGGGCGGCAGGAAGGCCGGCTCGCCGCGGCTGATCAACAAGGAGGGCGCGGCGTCCCGCAGGATTTCGCGGCGGCGCGCCTCCGGCTGGCCGCGGTCCAGCGGCAGATAGGCGGCGCCGGCCTTCAGCGTCGCCAGCATAGACACCACCAGCTCCGGCGAGCGCGGCAGGTCCAGCGCGACGACGACATCCGCTCCGGCGCCCATAGCCAACAAGCGGCGCGCCAGACCGTCGGCGCGGTCGTCCAGTTCGGCGTAGCTCAACGGCGCGCCTTCACCGGAGACGGCGACGGCGTCGGGGCGCAGGCGGGCCATCGCGGCCACCGCCTGCGGCACCGATGGGGCATCGAGGTCGGCCGAGGCTCCGCTGAGCGCCTCGGGGGCGGCGCCGCCGGCCGGCATGTCCAGGCAGGCGGCGTCCGGATCGCGCGCGAGCGCGTCGGCGAAGGCCAGGTACAGGCCGGCGATGGACTCCACCTGTTCATCGGGGAAGGCGGCGCGGTCGTAGGAGAAACCCAGTCCTATCGCGCCGTCGGCCTGGCTGACGCTGAAGGTGACGGCCAGCGGGATGTCGACCGACTCTTCGCTGTCGGTGTCCAGCATTTCCAGGCCGCCGTCGCCGGCGAGGCCCTGGTAGATATGGAAGTCGACGTAGTTGAACGAGGTTTCGAACAATTCGCCGCCGGCCAGCTTGCGGATTTCCGCCATCGGGAAATGGCGGTGGGGCAGGCTGGCGCCCTCGCTGTCCATCGTCGCTTGCAGCAGGCGGCGCCAGCTGCCGCCGTCCAGGCGGATGCGCAGCGGCAGCGTGTTCAGGAACAGGCCCAGCGCCTCGGCGCCGTCGGCAATGGCCGGCCGGCCGTTGCTGACCAGGCCGGTGACGATCTCGTCCCGGCCGCACAGGCAGGCCAGCGCGCGGGCGTGCAGCGCCAGCAGCACCGTCTTCAGCGGCATGCCGCCGTCGGCGGCCAGGCGTACCAGCGCGGCGGCGTTCGCGGCCGGCAGCCGGACTTCCCGCTTGCCGACCCGCGCCTTGCCGGTCGGCGCGATGCGTTGCGGCCAGCGCGGCACGGCGGCGGCAGGCAGGCCGACCAGCTGGCCGCGCCAGTATTCGCGCTGGGCCGGATCGGCCAGCGCCGCCTGCTCGGCGGCGATGAAGTCGCGCCAGACATGGCCCAGCGGACGGCGGACGGCGGCCGCAGAGCCCCGCAGCCGTTCGAACAAGCGGGTTGACAGCGTGGCGACGCTCCAGCCGTCCAGAATGGCGTGGTGCACCGCCAGCGTCAGCTGCCAGACGTCGTCGGCCAGCCTGAGGCAGGCGACGCGCAGCAGCGACGGCCGCTCGGTGTCGAAGCGCTGTTCGGACAGGCGCCGCAGCTGCTCGGCGACGGCGTCCGCGCGCGCGGGCTCGTCCAGGCCGCGCAGATCGGCGTATTCCAGCGTCGGCGCCGCGTCGCGCCACACCAGTTGCAGCGGCTGGGAATAGCCGGCCAAGGCGAAGCCGGTGCGCAGCGGCGCGTGCTCGCGGCCCAGTTCCGCCAGCGCCTCGGCCAGCCGTTCGGGATCGATTGCCGCCCGCAGCCGGTGCGAGAACACATCGTGGTACAGATTGCGGCCGTCGTCGTACTCGTTGTGGAACAGCATGCCGGCCTGCAGCCGGGCCAGCGGCATCGCGTCCTCGACGCCGGGCGGCAGCAAGGCGCGGTCGGCGTCGGAGATCAGCGAGAACGGCGCGCTGGCGATCGGGGCCGGCGCGGCCTCGCCGCCGTCCAGCGCCGCGTCCAATGCCGCTATCGTGCCGTGGCGGAAGATGTCCTGTATCGTCAGCGGGCAGCCGTTCTCCTTGGCCAGGCCGGCGATGCGCACGCTGCGTATCGAGTCGCCGCCGAGCGAGAAGTAGTTGTCGTGGACGCCGACGCGCGGCAGGCCCAGCACCTGCTGCCAGATGCCGGCCAGCAGCCGCTGCCGCTGGTTGGCCGGCTCGACATACGGCGTTTCCAGCGCCGAGCGCGCGCCGTCCGGCGCCGGCAGCGCCTTGACGTCCAGCTTGCCGTTGACGGTCAGCGGGAAGTCGGCCAGCGCGATGAAGGCGGCCGGCGTCATATGGGCCGGCAGCCGCTGGGCCAGGTGGCGGCGCATCGCCTCGGCGCCGACGGCGGCCGGTTCGTCGGCCTTGAGATAGGCGATGAGCCGCGCCGCGTCGCCGGCGCCGACGGCGGCGACATGGACGTCGCGCACCGCAGGGTGGCTCTGCAGCGCCGCGCGGACTTCGCCGAGCTCGATGCGGAAGCCGCGTATCTTCACCTGGTGGTCGATGCGGCCGCAGTACAGCAGCTCGCCGTCGGCGCTCCGGCGCGCCAGGTCGCCGGAGCGGTAGCGCCGGGCCGGGCCGGCGCCGGGAAAGCGCTCGGCGTTCAGCTCGGGGCGGTTCAGATAGCCTAGGCTGACGCCGAGGCCGCCGACGTGGATCTCGCCGGGCGCGCCCGGCGGCACCGGGTGGCCGAAGGCGTCCAGCAGTTCCAGCGACAGATCGTCCAGCGGCTCGCCTATCGGGCTGAGCTCGCCGGCGGCGGCCAGGTCGGCGGCGACGATGCGGCGGAAGGTGACGTGGACGGTGGTTTCGGTGATGCCGTACATATTGGCCAACCGCGGCGCGTCGTCGCCATGCCGCCGCAGCCACGGTTCCAGATCGGCCAGCCGCAGCGCCTCGCCGCCGAACACCACCCAGCGCAGCGCCGACGGGCGCGGCAGCGGCGCCGCCGCTTCGGCGGCGATGGCCAGCTTGAACGCCGACGGCGTCTGGTTCAGCACGGTGACGCCCTCGCGGCCCAGCAGCGCGACGAAGGCGGCCGGATCGCGGCTGACGGCGTGCGGCACGACGACGCTGCGGCCGCCGTGCAGCAGCGCGCCCCACAGCTCCCATACCGAGAAGTCGAAGGCGAAGGAGTGGAAATAGCTCCAGACGTCGTTTTCGTCGAAATGGAAATGGCGCTCGCTGGACGCGAACAGCCGCAGCACATTGCGCTGCGAGACCAGCACGCCCTTGGGCTGGCCGGTGGAGCCGGAGGTGTAGATGACGTAGGCGCCGTCATCCGGCGTCAGGCCGGCCGGCGGCAGCGGCGCGGCGCCGTCGTCGGCTATCCGCTCAATCAGCAGGCATTCGGCGTCGGCCGGCAGCCGCGAGCGGCATTCGGCGTCGGTCAGCGTCGCCAGCGCCTGGCTGTCGGCCAGCTGGTAGGCCAGCCGTTCCGGCGGATAGTCCGGGTCCAGCGGCACATAGACGCCGCCGGCCAGCGTGACGCCCAGCATCGCGGCGATCTGGCCGGCCGAGCGCGGCAGGCAGATGCCGACGCGGACGCCGGGTTCGACGCCGGCCTGGCGCAGGCGGGCGGCGATGGCGGCGGCCCGCGCCAGCAACTGGCGGTAGCTCAGCGAGAGCGGGCCGTCGCTGACGGCGACGCGTTCCGGGAAGCGGTCGGCGGCGGCCAGGAAGGCCGAGGCCAGCGTGTCCGGCGCGTCGCGCCAGGCGACGACAGGCGGCGCGGCGGCCGCGTCCGGGCGGACCAGGCCCAGCTCGCGCAGCGCCGCGTTTGGCCGCGCGGCGATCTGCCGCAGCAGTTCCAGATAGGCGTCGGCCAGCGCCGCCGCCGGCGCCTCGTCGACGCGGGCGCGGTCGAAGCCCAGCTTCAGCGTCAGGCCGTCGCCGCCGGGCACCAGCGTCAGCGTCAGCGGGTAGTGGGTGCGCTCGTCTTGGCGGACTTCGGAGATGCTAAAGCCCAGGCCGTCGGACGGCAGGGCCTCGCCTATCGGGAAATTGTCTATCGCCACCAGCGTCTCGAACAGCGGCTGGCCGCGCGGCACGGCGCTGCAGCGCTGTATCTCGGCCAGGTCGCAGTGCGACAGCGACTGCAGCTCCAGCTGGCGCCGCTGCACCTCGGCCAGCCATTGCGGCAGCGCGGCGTCGGCCGGCAGCGGCAGCCGCAGCGGCAGCGAATTGATCAGCAGGCCCACCATGCCGTCGGCGCCGGGCAGGTCTATCGCCCGCCCGGACAGCGTGACGCCGAAGGCGACGTCGTCCTGGCGGCCGTAGCGGCCCAGCAGTATCGCCCAGGCGCCCAGCAGCAGGCTGCCCAGCGATACCCGGCAGCGCTCGGCGGCGGCGGCGAGGTCGCCGTCCGCGCCGTAGTCCAGCCGCGCCTCTATCTGGCCGACGTCGTCGCCGGCCAGCGCGCCGGGCAGGGCCGGGCGGTCCAGGCCCAGCGGCGTCGGCGCCTCCAGATCGCCGACGGCGGCGCGCCAGTAGGTCTCGGCGGCGGCCGCGTCCTGGCGGCCCAGCCAGGACACGTAGTCGGAAAACGGCGCCGGCGGCGGCGGCAGCGCCGCGCCGGACAGCAGCGCGAAATAGTCGCGCATCAGTATCGGCAACGACCAGCCGTCCAGCAGGATGTGGTGGTGGCTCCAGATCAGCCGCCACTCGGCGGGGCCGTAGCGCAGCAGCGTCAGCCGCATCAGCGGCGGCCGGTTCAGCTGGAAGCCGCGGCGGCGGTCCTCGTCCAGCAGCGCCTCCAGCCGCTGTTCGCGCTCGGCCTCGCCGGCGTCGCGCCAGTCGTGCACGGCCAGCGGCACCTTGCTGGCGTTGAACACCACCTGGCGCGGCTCGGTCTGGCCCTTGGTGACGAAGGCGGTGCGCAGTATCGGATGGCGCTGGGCCAGCCTGTCCAGCGCGTCGGCCATCGCCGCCGGATCGACCTCGCCGTCCAGCCGGCAGATCAGTTGCTCGAAATAGACCGGGGAGCCGGGCGCGAACAGCGTGTGGAACAGCACGCCGCGTTGCAGCGGGGTCAACGGCAGGATGTCTTGGATCTGGTTTTTCAGTGTCATGGTCATTCGATGTCGTTGAGGTCGTCGAGCAGGGCTGCCAATTCGGTCTTGTCCAGCGCGACGCCGGCGAAGTCCGAGGTGTGGTAGGAGACGGCGGCGCCGCCGCGGCAATGCGCGGCCAGGTCCGCGAGCGCGAGCCGGCATTGTTCGGCCAGCGCCGGCGCGTCCTGGGCGTCGGCGTAGTCGAAGTCCAGCCGCAGGCGTCCGCCTTCGATGCGGGCGTTGACGGCCACCGCGTGCGGCAGCGGCTGGCGCGCGTCCTGTCCGGGGCCGCCTTCGCGTTCGGACAGCGTCGCCCGCAGATTCGGCAGCGCGCCGCCGTCGGCGTCGTCGATCCGGCCCAGGTAGTTGAAGCTCAGCGGCCGCGGCGGCGCGCGATCGAGCTCGCCGGCGATCCCGCTCAGATAGCGCAGCGCGCCGAAGCCGGTTCCACCGCCGGGGACGCCGCGCAGCGCCGCCTTGGCCGCGCCGACGACATCGTCCCAGCCGTCGCCGGCCGCCTCTATCCGCAGCGGATACAGGCAGGTGAACCAGCCCACGGTGCGCGACAGGTCCGGCGCCGGGGCCATCGCCGCGTCGCGGCCGTGGCCCTCCAAGTCCAGCGCCAGCGCCGATAGGCCGCTCTGGCGCCGCCAGGCCAGCGTCAGCGCCGCCAGCAGCAACTCCTGCGGCTGGGCGCGGTAGCGCTCGGCGCCGGCCGTCAGCAGCGCGTCGCTGATGTCGGCGTCCAGCTCCACCGCGACGCGGCGGCGGTCGGCGACGCGGCCGACGGCGGCCAGGCCCGGCGGGACGGGCAGAGGCGCGACGGCGCGGCGCCAGTAGTCCAGCTCGCCGGCGCGCGCGGCGGCGCCGTCGGCCTGGGCCCGCGTCCAGGCGCGGTAGCTGAACGGCACCGGCGGCAGCGCGATGTCGGTGCCGGCGACGGCCTGGCCGTAGGCGCTGTCCAGATCGTCGAGCAGGACGCGCCAGGACACGACGTCCAGCGCCAGGTGGTGGGCGATCAGCAGCAGCTCGGGCTTGTCGTCCGGACCGTCGTCGACCAGCACGGCGCGCAGCAGCGGGCCGGCCGACAGGTCCAGCGAGGCCTGCAGCCGCGCGCCGTGCGCCTGCAGCTCGGCTTCGCGGGCCGCCGGCGAGCCGGCCTTCAGCGCCAGCCGCTCCAGCGGCGGTTCGGCGCGCGGGCCGTAGTGCTGGCGCCAGGCACCGTCGGCATCGCGGCTCAGCCGCAGCCGCAAGGCGTCGTGCCGCGCCGCCATCGCGGCCAGCGCCGTGCGCAACGCCGCCGGATCGACGGCGGCGTCCAGCCGCAGCCTGAGGCTGAGGTTCCAGTGATGCGGGGCCGGCAGGTCGCGCTCTAGGAACCAGCGCTGGATAGGCGCCAGCGCCACCTCGGCCTGTTCCGGCTCGTCGGCGTGGACGGTTTTGGCGGCGGCGCCGGCGACGGCGGCCAGCCCGGCCACCGTCGGATGGGCGAACAGCGCGCGCGGCTCGATGGCTAAGCCGGCCTGCTTGGCGCGGGAGACGATGCGCAGCGCGACGATGGAGTCGCCGCCGGCGGCGAAGTAGTTGTCGTCGACGCCGAGCTCGGGACGGCCCAGCACCTCGCGCCAGACGGCCAGCAGCGCCGCCTCGGCCGAGCCGGGCGCGGCCTCGACGGCGGCGGCGGACGGCGTCGCCGCGTCCGCCGGCGACGGCAACGCCGCGCGGTCTATCTTGCCGGCCGGCGTCAGCGGCCAGCGCGGCAGCACCACCACCGCCTGCGGCACCTCGTGGGCCGGCAGCGTGGCGGCGGCGTGTTCGCGCAGTGCGGCCGGAGTCGGTTCGGCGTCCGGCCGCGCCAGCGCGTAGGCCACCAGTAGCCGGCGCTCGCCGTCCTGGCGTATCAGCGCCAGCGCCTCGGCGACGTCCGGGTGGCCGCGCAGCGCGGCGGCGACGCCGTCCAGCTCGATGCGGTAGCCCCGGTGCTTGGTGTGGCCGCCAGCGCGGCCGAGGAAGCGGATGCCGCCGTCCGGCAGGTATTCGCCAAGGTCGCCGCTGCGGTACAGCCGGGCGCCGGGGAGGCCGGACAAGTGGTCGGGCACGAAGCTGGCGGCGCTGCGGCCCGGCTGGCCGACATAGCCGCGCGCCAGCGCCTCGCCGCCGATATAAAGCTCGCCGGGCACGCCGGCCGGCACGATGCCGCCCCAGCGGTCCAGCAGATAGAGTCGCAGCCCGGCCATGCCGTCGCCTATCGATGGTTCGGCGTCGTCGGGGCCGCAGACCCGCATGCTGGCGCAGACGGTGGCCTCGGTCGGGCCGTAGGCGTTGACGACATGGCGCGAGCCGGCCCAGCGCGCCAGCAGGCCCGGCGCGGCGGCCTCGCCGGCGGCGATCAATGTCTTCAGGCCGGGCAGCGCGTCCAGCTCCAGCTCCGCCAGCAGCGCCGGCGGCAGCGTGACGTGACTGACGCCGTGGCGCAGCGCCGCGCGGCGCAAGGTGCCGGCCGGGTCCTCGGCGGCGCCGGCGTCCGGCAGGCACAGCGCCGCGCCGCTGCCGAGCGCGACGAAGATCTCCGAGATCGACGCGTCGAAGCTGATGGGCGCGAATTGGTAGACGCGGCTGTCGCCGTCTATCCGGAAGGCCTCGCGCTGCGCAAGGCACAGATTGGCGACGCCGCGGTGGCTGACGGCCACGCCCTTGGGCCAGCCGGTGGAGCCGGAGGTGTAGATGAGGTAGGCCAGATTGTCGACGCTCGCGGCGCAGGGCGGAGCGCCGTCCGCCTGTTGCGGCGCCTCCTCGTCCAGCAGCAGGCAGGCGTCGGGGCGGTGGCTCAGCGTCGGCAGCCAGCGGCTGTCGGACAGCACGATGGCGGCGCCGCTGTCGCCCAGCATGTATTCCAGCCGCTCGCGCGGGTAGGCCGGGTCCAGCGGCAGGTAGACGGCGCCGGCCTTCAGCGTGGCCAGCATCGCGACCACGGCGTCGACGCCGCGCGGCAGCAGCGTGCCGACGACGGTTTCCGGCCCGGCGCCTAGCGCCTGCAGCCGGCGCGCCAAGGCGTTGGCGCGGGCGTCCAGCTCGCCGTAGGCCAGCGCGCCGTGGTCGGACAGCAGCGCCGGCGCGCCGGGATGAGCGACGGCCTGTTGTTCGAACAGCGTGTGGGCCAGCCGCGGCGCGGCCAGCGCCGGCCGGGAGCCGGCGACGGCGATCCGGGCCTGCCGCTGTCCGGCCGGCAGCGGATCTATCTCCGCCAGCGCCGCGTCCGGCGCGTTCACGATGCCGTCGGCCACGCGCAGCAGCCGCTCCAGCAGTGCGGCGGCCCGCTCGTCGGACACGCGGGCGCGGTCGAAGGTCAGCTTGACCGTCAGCTCGCGACCCGGAATCACCGCCAGCGTTAGCGGATAATTGGTATGCTCGCTGAAGCGCGGGGTCTCGAAGCCGAGGCCGGCGGCGTCGGTCTGCAACATCGCGTCGGCCGGGTAGTTCTCGAAGACCAGCAGCGAGTCGAACAGCTGGGCGTGATCGCCGCCGGCCCAGCGCTGGACGTCGACCAGGCGGTTGTGCGCGTATTCCTGTATCTGCCCCTGATTGCGCTGGACCTCGGCCAGCAGCGCCGAGACGCGGGTGCCCGGCGCCAGCCGCACCCGCAGCGGCAGCGTGTTGATGAACAGGCCTATCATCTCTGCTATGCCGGGCAGGTCGCCGTTGCGGCCGGACAGCGTGGTGCCGAAGACGATGTCGTCGCCATGGCCGCCGCGGGCCAGCGTCAGCGCCCAGGCGGACTGGAACAGCGTGTTCATCGTCGCCGCGCAAGCTTGCATCGCGGCGGCGGCGCGCGCGCCCCATTCCGGCGACAGCCGGGTTTCCAGCTCGACGAAATCGGCCGGGCCGCGGGCGGCGCCGGCGAGCAGCGTCGGCTGTTCCAGGCCGGCCAGATGTTCGCGCCAGAAGCCTTCGTCGGCGCGGGCGCGGCGGCCGGCGCGGTCCAGCCAGGCCATATAGGCCGAGAACGGCCGGGCCGGCGGCAGCGCCGGCGCCTCGCCGTCGGCCAGCGTGCGGTACAGCGTCAGCAGTTCGCGGAAGAACAGGGGCAGCGACCAGCCGTCCAGCAGAATGTGGTGGTAGCTCCAGACCCAGCGCCAGCGTTGTTCGCCGAGACGTATCAGCGCCAGCCGCATCAGCGGCGCCGCGTCGAGTTCGAACGGCTTCTTGGCGTCGTCGGCCAGGTAGGCGGCCAGCGCGGCGTCCGGATCGGCCAGGCTTGACCAGTCCAGCCGGACCACCGGCAGCGGCGCCGAGCGCATCGCCGCCTGCAGCGGCTGCGCGAGCTCCCGCCAGTGAAAACCGGAACGCAGCAGCGGATGGCGCGCCAGCATCGCGCGCCAGGCGTCGGCGAAGGCGTCCGGGTCCAGCGGGCCGGACACCACGCTGCTGAGCTGCTCCAGATAGGCGCCGTCGGCGGCGTCGGCGACGCTGTGGAACAGCATGCCCTGTTGCAGCGGCGACAGCGGGTAAAGGTCCTCGAACGGGCCGATGCGCCGCGCCAGGTCTTCCAGCGCCGGTTGCGACAGCCGCGCCAGCGGATAGTCGGCGGCCAGCGCCGGGACGGCGGCGATCTCGTCCAGCGTCCGCGCCAGCTCGCTGCCGAACGTTTCGGACCAGGCCGCCACGGTGGCCGGCTCGAACTGGCCGCCGGGATAGCGCCAGTCGACGCGCAGCCTGCCGTCCAGCACCACCAGCACCAGATCCAGCGCGAACGGGCGGCCGTTGTCGGCGGCGCGCTCGCCGGCGATCAGCTCCGGCCGCAGCCGGAACCAGTCGCCGTCGGCGCCGCGCGGCGTCCCCAGGTAGTTGAAGCTGATTTCCGGCAGGCCGGCGGCGTGCAGCCGGCGACGCGCGTCTGCGTCCGGGCCCAGCCAGCGCGCCTGGCCGTATTCCGTGCCTATAGGCGACAGCAGCGACAAGCGGGCGGCGACGGCGGCCAGCAGCTCGGCCGCCGGGGCGGTGGCGTCGCCGTCGACGCCGAGCGGATACAGCGCGGTAAACCAGCCTACGGTGCGCGACAGGTCCAGGCCGGATTCGGCGTCGCGGCCGTGGTGTTCCAGCGTCACCGCGAAGCGCGGCGCGGCCAGCCGCGAGGCCAGCGTCCGCCACAGCGCCACCAGCAGCAGGGCGCTGACGCGCTGGCCGGCGCGGGCGCCGGCGCGCAGCAGGCGGCCGGTCAGCGCCGTGTCCAGTTCCCGGCTGATCACGCGCGAGGCGGCCTCGGTATTGGCCGCCGGCGCGGCGGCGTCGCGGCGCAGCGTCGGGAAGCCGGCCTCGGCCTGGTCCAGCCAGGGCGCCGGGTCGGCGACGGCGGCGGTCTCGACCTGCGACTCGGCCCAGCGGCGCCAGTTGGCCGGCACCGGCGCCGGCCGCGGCGTCTCGCCGCGCGCCAGCGCGTCCAGCGCCTGCGCCAGATCGCCAAGCAGGATGGACCACGACACCGCGTCCACCGCCAGGTGGTGGACGATCAGCGCCAGCGTATCGCCGCGGCCGCCGCGCAGCAGCAGCGCGGCGGCGATCGGGCCGTCGGCCAGGTCCAGCCCGGCCTGCTCATCGGCGATCAGGGCGCGGATGTCGTCGTCGCCGACGTCGTTTTCCAGCACCAGCTCGCGGCAGGGCCAGCGGCCGGGCTCGGCCGTCAGCAGCGGTTCGGGCGCGAAGCGCAGCCTGAAGGCGTCGTGGCCGGCGGCGACGGCGTCCAGCGCCGCCTGCAGGTCGCCGTATTCCAGCGGTCGCGCCAGGCCCAGCGCCAGCGCCTGGTTCCAGTGAGCCGGCGCGGCCAGCGACAGTCCGGCGAACCAGCGCTGCACCGGCGTCGCCGGCAGCGGGCCGGCGGCCGCCGCCGCTTGTTCGGCGGCGGCTTCGTCCAGCACCGCGGCCAGCTGCCGTATCGTCGGCTCCAGCAGCAGCCTGCGCGGCGTTAGCGCCAGGCCGGCGTCGCGGGCGTGGGAGACCGCCTGCAGCGACAGGATGGAATCGCCGCCCAGCGTGAAGAAATTGTCGTCTATGCCCGGTTCCGGAATGGCCAGCACCTGGGCCCAGATCGCCGCCAGCGCGCGCTCGGCGTCGTTGCTCGGCGCGACACGCCCGGCGGCGATCGCGGCCTGCGGCGCCGGCAATGCCTTGCGGTCGATCTTGCCGTGATGGGTCAGAACAAAGCGCTCCAGCACGACGATGGCGGCCGGCACCATGTAGTCGGGCAGTTCCTCGGCCAGCGCGGCGCGCAGCGCGGCCGGATCGGCATCGCCGGCGGCATAGGCCAGCAGCCGCTCGCCGGCGGCGGCGCGGTCGAGCAGCACCAGCGCCTCGCGCACGCCGGCCTGTCGGCACAGCGCCGCCTCGATCTCGCCAAGCTCGATGCGGAAACCGCGCAGCTTGACCTGGTGGTCGGCGCGGCCGAGGTATTCGATCTCGCCGTCGGCGCGGCGGCGCGCCAGATCGCCGGAGCGGTACAGCCGCGAGCCGTCGGCGGCGAAGGGGTTGGGCACGAAGCGGGCGGCGGTCAGCGCCGGGCGGTTCCAGTAGCCGCGCGCGACGCCGGGGCCGCCGACATAGATTTCGCCGGGCACGCCGATGGGCACCGGTTGCAGGAAGCGGTCCAGCAGGTGGAAGGACAGGTCGGCGATAGGCCCGCCGATGACGTTGCCGCGGCGGGCGTCCAGATCGACTTGGCGGATCGCGCGTTCGGTGACGTGCACCGTCGTCTCGGTGATGCCGTACATATTGACCAGTTCGGGCTTTTGGTCGCCGCGCTGTTGGAACCACGGCGCCAGGCTGCCCAGTTCCAGCGCCTCGCCGCCGAAGATCACCAGGCGCAGGTCCGGTAGCGGATGGCGCTCGGCGGCCGGGATCAGCTGGCGGAAGGCGGCCGGGGTCTGGTTCAGCACCGTGACGCGGTGTTGCTGCAGCCAGTCGGCGAAGGCTTCCGGCGAGCGCGAGACCCAGTAGGGCACCACCAGCGAGGTCCCGCCGAACAGCAGCGGCCCCCAGATCTCCCAGACCGAGAAGTCGAAGGCGTAGGAGTGGAACAGCGACCAGACGTCGTCGGGGCCGAAGGCGAAGCGCTCGGCGGTGGAGGCGATCAGCCGGGTGACGTTGTGGTGGCTGACGACGCAGCCCTTCGGTTGGCCGGTGGAGCCGGAGGTGTAGATGACGTAGGCGGCCTGCAGCGGATGCAGCTTGCGCGGCGGGGCCGACGCATCGCCGTCTAGTTCGGCCGCGACGTCTATCCAGCTGAGGTTCAGGCCCGCGGGCAGCGCGCTCGCCGATTCGGCGTCGCCGACGACGACAGCGAGGGCGCTGTCGGCGGCGAGGAATGCTAGGCGTTCGGCCGGATAGCCGGGGTCTAGCGGGACGTAGGCGGCGCCGGCCTTCAGTATCGCGACGATGGCGACCAACAGGTCCGGTTGTCGCTGGCAGCACAGACCGACGCGTTGCTCTGGGCGGACGCCGGCGGCGATCAGGCGGCGGGCCAGGCGGTTGGCGCGGGCATCCAGCTCGCGGTAGCGCAGCAGCTGGGTCTCGCCCTGGACGGCGACGCGTTCGGGATAGCGGCGGGCGGCGTCCTCGAACCAGGCGCACAGATCGGGATGCGGCGGCGTGACGATGGCGGGGGGCGGCGCGGCCTCGGCTGCGCCGTCGCTCAGCAGCGGCAGCCTGGCCACCGGGCAGCCGGGATCGGCGACGGCGGCTTGCAGCAGCGTCAGATAGTGGCCCAGCCAGCGGCGCGCGGTGTCGGCGCCTATCAGGTCGCGGCGGAATTCCAGCGTCGCGCGCAGGCCGTCGCCGGCCGGCTCCAGCATCAGGCTGAGGTCGAATTTGGCGGCGGCCGGGTAGACCGGCAGCGGTTCGGCCGAGAGGCCGCTCCAGTCTAGGCGGCCCAAGGGCGCGTTCTGCAAGGCGAACAGCGCCTTGAACGGCGCGTCCCGCACGCCGCTGCGCGGACCGGCCAGCTTCAGCGCCTGCTCGAACGGCGTGTCCTGGTGGGCGAAGGCTTCCAGGCAGGTGTCGCGGCAGCGGGCCAGCAGTTCGGCGAAGCCGGGCGCGCCGGCCAGGTCCTGGCGCAGGATCAGCGTGTTGACGAAGAAGCCCAGCGTCTGTTCGAACTCGGCGCGGTCGCGATTGGCCACCGGACTGCCGACGCAGATGTCCTCGCTCCCGCTCAAGCGGTGCAGCAGCGTCTGGAAGCCGGCCAGCACCGCCATGAACAGCGTGGCGCCATTGGCGCGCGCCAGCGTCCGCAGCGAGTCGACCAGCGCCGCCGGCAGCTCGGCGCCGACGGTGTCGCCGCCGTCGTCATCGGGGCGGCGGACGGCGAAGTCGCCGGGCAGCGCCGTCTCGTCATCGAGGCCCGCCAGCTTGTCGCGCCAGTAGCGGAGGTCGTCGTCATTGTCGCCGGCGGCGCGGCTCTCGCGTTCCCATTCGGAAAAATCGGCGTATTGCAGCGCCTCGGGCAGCTCGGGCGGCGGCAGGCCGGCGGCCAGCGCCGGATACAACGCGCCCAGCTCGCGCACCAGCACGCCCAGCGACCAGCCGTCGCAGGCGATGTGGTGGATGACGATGGAAAGCACGTGATCGTCGGGCGCCAGCGCGAACAGGCGGGCGCGCAGCACCGGGTCGCGCCGCAGATCGAAGCGGACGGCCGCCTCGGCGCGCAGCCGCGCTTCCAGCTGGTCTTCGTCGCAAGCCTCTCGCGGCAGCTCCAGCGCGGCTTGCGGCCGTATCAGCTGGCAGGGCTCGCCGTCTATCAAATCGTATTGGGTGCGCAGGATTTCGTGCCGCTCGACCAGCGCGGCCAGCGCCGCCTGCAGCGCCGCCGCGTTCAGCGGCCCGCGCAGCCGCAGCGCCAGCGGGATATGGTAGGCCGTGGAGTCCGGCGCCAGGTCGGCCAGCGTCCACAGCCGGCGCTGGGCGCCGGATTGCGGGAAGACGTAGGCGTCGAAGGAGGCGTTGGAGTCAGTTGCGTTCATTATTGGCCTTCGTTGGATTGCTTCAATTGGGATTCGCCATTGGCGCCGACGCTGACGCGCGACAGCTGGCGGCGCGCCTGGCGCACCGGCCCGGACAGCGGCTGCTGGTGGCGCAGCGCGTCTATGCGCGCGGCCAGATCGGCGACGCGCGGGTGTTCGAACAACAGCCGCAGCGGCAACGGCTCGCCCAGCCGTTCGCGCAGCCGGTTGGCGGCTTGGACCGCCAGGATGGAATCGCCGCCCAGCGCGAAGAAGCCGTCGCCGCGACCCACCGGCGCGATGTTCAGCAGCGTGGAGAACACCTCGGCCACCGCGTGCTCGGTAGGCGAGTGCGGCGGTTCCGCCTCGCGCCTGGCCGGCTGCTCCGGCGCCGGCAGCGCCTTGCGGTCGATCTTGCCGTGGTGGGTCAGAACAAAGCGCTCCAGCACGACGATGGCGGCCGGCACCATGTAATCGGGCAGTTCGGTGGCCAGCGCGGCGCGCAGCGCGGCCGGATCGGCATCGCCGGCGGCATAGGCCAGCAGCCGCTCGCCGGAGGCGGCGCGGTCCAGCAAGACCAGCGCCTCGCGCACGCCGGCCTGGCGGCACAGCGCCGCCTCGATCTCGCCGAGCTCGATGCGGAAGCCGCGCAGCTTGACCTGGTGGTCGGCGCGGCCGAGGTATTCGATCTCGCCGTCGGCGCGGCGGCGGGCCAGGTCGCCGGAGCGGTACAGCCGCGAGCCGTCGGCGGCGAAGGGGTTGGGCACGAAGCGGCTGGCGGTCAGCGCCGGACGGTTCCAGTAGCCGCGCGCGACGCCGGGGCCGCCGACATAGATTTCGCCGGGCACGCCGGTGGGCACCGGTTGCAGGAAGCGGTCCAGCAGGTGGAAGGACAGGTCGGCGATAGGCCCGCCGATGACGTTGCCGCGGCGGGCGTCCAGGTCGGCTTGGCGGATCGCGCGTTCGGTGACGTGCACCGTCGTCTCGGTGATGCCGTACATATTGACGAGCTCGGGCTTCTGGTCGCCGCGCTGTTGGAACCACGGCGCCAGGCTGTTCAACTCCAGCGCCTCGCCGCCGAAGATCACCAGGCGCAGGTCCGGCAGCGGGTGGCGCTCGGCGGCCGGGATCAGCTGGCGGAAGGCGGCCGGGGTCTGGTTCAGCACGGTGACGCGGTGTTGCCGCAGCCAGTCGGCGAAGGCCTCGGGCGAGCGCGAGACCCAGTAGGGCACCACCAGCGAGGTGCCGCCGAACAGCAGCGGCCCCCAGATCTCCCAGACCGAGAAGTCGAAGGCGTAGGAGTGGAATAGCGACCAGACGTCGTCGGGGCCGAAGGCGAAGCGCTCTGCTGTGGCGGCGATCAGCCGGGTCACATTATGGTGGCTGACGACGCAGCCCTTGGGCTGGCCGGTGGAGCCGGAGGTATAGATGACGTAGGCGGCTTGCAGCGGATGGATGCGGCGTGGCGGGGCGGAGGCGTCGCCGCTCAGCGCTTCGGCGACATCAATCCAACGCAGGCCCAGGCCTGCGGGCAGCGTCGGGGCCGATTCGGCGTCGCCGACGACGATTGAGAGGGCGCTGTCGGCGGCGAGGAATGCTAGGCGCTCGGCCGGATAGCCGGGGTCGAGCGGGACGTAGGCGGCGCCGGCCTTCAGTATCGCGACGATGGCGACCAACAGATCCGGCTGTCGCTGGCAGCACAGGCCGACGCGCTGCTCGGGGCGGACGCCAGCGGCGATCAGGTGGCGGGCCAGGCGGTTGGCGCGCACATCCAGCTCGCGGTAGCGCAGCAGCTGGGTCTCGCCCTGGACGGCGACGCGCTCGGGGTAGCGACGGGCTGTGTCCTCGAACCAGGCGCACAGATCGGGGTGCGGCGGTATGATGGAAGGCGCGGCCTCACCGTCGCGCAGCAGCGGAGCCAGCCAGCCGGCGTCCGGGTCGGCGGCGAGCGCGGTCAGCGCCTGCTGCAGATGGCCGTGCATCGCTTCTATCTGCCGCTGGCCGAATTCGGCCTCGTCCCAGGCCAGCGTCAGTTCCATGCCCATATCGCGCGGGTCGCGGCTGAACTGCACCAGGCAGGGGAAGTCGGTCTCCTCGAACACCTCGACGCCGTCGACCGTCACATCGGGCAGCGCCAGCACTTGTTCGTAGACATGGAAGTGGATGTAGTTGAAGCCGACCTCGAAGCCGCGCTGGCCGCGATTCTGCTGCATGATGGCAGCCAGCGGCAGCCGGCGCAGCGGCTGCAGGGCAAGCTCCTGCTCGAACACGCTATGCGCCAGCTGGGCCCAGCTACCCGGCGCCAGTTCGACGCGCAAGGGCACGGTGTTTAGGAACAGGCCCAGCGCGGCGGCGCTGTCCTCGCTTTCCGGACGGCTGTGGGTGACGTAGCCGGTCGCGGCCGTGGAGGCGCCGGTCAGCCGCGCGAGCACGCGCAGATGCGCAGTCAGCAGCAGCGTTTTCAGCGGCACGGCCAAGCGGACGGCGGCCGCGTCCAGCGCGGCCGACAGTTCGGCCGGCAGCATTCGGCTGAGCCGGCGCACATGGCGCACGCCGGCGGCCGGGGCCGCCGGTTCCAGCCGCGGCAGCAGCGCGAGCTCGTCGTCGGCCAGCCGCTCGCGCCAGGCCTGTTGCAATGCCGGATCGCGCTCGGCCTGTTTCTGCTCGGCGATGAAACGGGCCGTCAGCCGGCCGTCGGCGTCGCTGACGGCGGCCGCCTGCGGTTGTCGAAGCAAGCGCAGCAGGTCGGTGACCAGCGTCGCCACGCTCCAGCCGTCCAGAATCGCGTGATGGAAGCTCAGCGTCAGCCGCAGCCGCTCGTCGTCAAGGCGGAACAGCGCCAGCCGAAGCAGGTGGTGGCGACTGGGCTGGAACGGCCGCGTTTTTTCCGCGGCGACGAAGTCGTCCAGCGTCTGTCTTTGCTGCTGCGGGGACTGCGAGCGCAGATCGGTCAGCGTCAGCGGAATGTCGCCGTCGCGGTGTATCAGCTGCAGCGGCTCGGTGTATTCGTTCCAGTGAAAAGAGGTGCGCAGCGCCGCGTGGCGGGCGCACAGCTTCAGCACGGCCTCGCGCCAGGCGGCGCCATCCCACGGCAGACTCAGGTCGAAGCTGAAGATGTCGTGGAAGATCGCGCCGTCCGGCGACAGCTCGCTGTGGAACAGCATGCCGGCTTGCAGCCGCGACATCGGCAGCGCCTCGACCACATCGTCCGGCAGCCGGCGCCGGTCGGCGTCATTGATCAGCGCGAACGGCGAGTACGGTTCCGTTGCCGACGGCGCGCCGGTATCGGCGCTGGCGTCGGCGCACAGCTGGCGCAGCGTCGGCTGCGTGAACAGCCGCTGCACGCTGATCGCCAGGCCGGCGTCGCGGGCGCGGGAGACCACCTGCAGCGACAGGATGGAGTCGCCGCCCAGCGTGAAGAAGTTGTCGTCTATGCCTGGTTCCGGAATCGCCAGCACCTCGGCCCAGATCTTCGCCAGCGCCCGCTCGGCGTCGTTGCGCGGCGCGACGCGCCCGGTGGCGATCGCGGCCTGCGGCGCCGGCAGCGCCTTGCGGTCGATCTTGCCGTGATGGGTCAGAACAAAGCGCTCCAGCACGACGATGGCGGCCGGCACCATGTAATCGGGCAGTTCCTCGGCCAGCGCGGCGCGCAGCGCGGCCGGATCGGCATCGCCGGCGGCATAGGCCAGCAGCCGCTCGCCGGCGGCGGCGCGGTCCAGCAGCACCAGCGCCTCGCGCACGCCGGCCTGTCGGCACAGCGCCGCCTCGATCTCGCCAAGCTCGATGCGGAAGCCGCGCAGCTTGACCTGGTGGTCGGCGCGGCCGAGGTATTCGATCTCGCCGTCGGCGCGGCGTCGGGCCAGGTCGCCGGAGCGGTACAGCCGCGAGCCGTCGGCGGCGAAGGGGTTGGGCACGAAGCGGCTGGCGGTCAGCGCCGGACGCCTCCAGTAGCCGCGGGCGACGCCGGGGCCGCCGACATAGATTTCGCCGGGCACGCCGGTAGGCACCGGTTGCAGGAAGCGGTCCAGCAGGTGGAAGGACAGGTCGGCGATAGGCCCGCCGATGACGTTGCCGCGGCGGGCGTCCAGGTCGGCCTGGCGGATCGCGCGTTCGGTGACGTGCACTGTCGTCTCGGTGATGCCGTACATATTGACGAGCTCGGGCCGCTGGTCGCCGCGCTGTTGGAACCATGGCGCGAGGCTGTTCAACTCCAGCGCCTCGCCGCCGAAGATCACCAGGCGCAGGTCCGGCAGCGGGTGGCGTTCGGCGGCCGGGATCAACTGGCGGAAGGCGGCTGGGGTCTGGTTCAGCACGGTGACGCGGTGTTGCCGCAGCCAGTCGGCGAAGGCCTCGGGCGAGCGCGAGACCCAGTAGGGCACCACCAGCGAGGCGCCGCCGAACAGCAGCGGCCCCCAGATCTCCCAGACCGAGAAGTCGAAGGCGTAGGAGTGGAACAGCGACCAGACGTCGTCGGGTCCGAAGGCGAAGCGCTCGGCGGTGGAGGCGATCAGCCGGGTGACGTTGTGGTGGCTGACGACGCAGCCCTTGGGCGTGCCGGTGGAGCCGGAGGTGTAGATGACGTAGGCGGCCTGCAGCGGATGGATGCGGCGCGGCGGGGCCGACGCATCGCCGCTCAGCGCTTCGGCGACGTCGATCCAACGCAGGCCCAGGCCTGCGGGCAGCGTCGGGGCCGATTCGGCGTCGCCGACGACGACGGCGAGGGCGCTGTCGGCGGCGAGGTAGGTGAGGCGTTCGGCCGGATAGCCGGGGTCGAGCGGGACGTAGGCGGCGCCGGCCTTCAGTATCGCGACGATGGCGACGAGGAGGTCGGGCTGGCGCTGGCAGCACAGGCCGACGCGCTGCTCGGGGCGGACGCCGGCGGCGATCAGGCGGCGGGCCAGGCGGTTGGCGCGGGCATCCAGCTCGCGGTAGCGCAGCAGCCGGGTCTCGCCCTGGACGGCGACGCGCTCCGGATAGCGGCGGGCGGCGTCCTCGAACCAGGCGCACAGATCGGGGTGGGGCGGCGTGATGATAGCAGGGGCCGGAGGCGCGATGGCCGGCAGGGGCGCGGTCAGCGTCTGTTCCGGATGCGCCAGCACTTGGTACAGCAGCGGCTCGACGCCGGCGACGACGGCGGCCGGGTCCAGCTCGGCGAAGCAGGCCAGGTTGTAGTCCAGGTCCACCTTGACCGGGCGACGCTCATCGGCTTCGCGGATGAAGATTTTCAGCGGGTAGTGCTGGGACAGGGTGCGCATCGCCGTCATATTGCTGACGGTGCCGTCGAACATGTCGTTGTAGTCGTGCTTCTCGTACGACAGGCTGATTTCGTACGGCAGCCTGCCGCCGGCCAGCCCCTCGGTCTCGCCTATCGGATAGCGGTGGTGGCGGAAATCGGACTTCAGTTCGCGCTGAATCTGGTCGAGCAAGTCGGCGAAGCTCCAGTCCGGCCGCAACCGGAGCCGCAGCGGGCACAGGCTGGCGAACAGGCCGGGCGAGTGCTTGGCCAGCGCGGTGCGGCGGTTCAGTATCGGCAGCGCCAACAGCAGGTCGTCGGCGCCGAGCGTGCGCAGCATATGGGTGTAGATCAGGCCGATGAAGAAATGGAACACACTGACCTGGTGGGCGGCGGCCAGGTCCCGTATCCGCTGGTAGGCCTCGACCGGTATCCAGAAGCTGTGCTGGCCGCAATCCAGCCGGCCATCGGCTTCGGCGAACAAGCGGGTCTGGTAGCCGGCCAGCTTGTCCTGCCAGTAGCGGCGGTCCTTCTCGTAGTGGGCGGAAGCGTAGTAGCCGTTCTCGTCGTCGACGATGTCCTGCGGCGCCATCATCGCCGTCGGTTCCGGCAGCCTGCCCTGGCGCAGCGCGTTGTAATAGCCGCATTTCAGCTGGTAGAGCTGGGCGATCGCCCAGCCGTCGAAGGCGATGTGGTGAAAGCGGCCGTAGAGGATGAAATCGCGCTCGCCGTGGCGCAGCAGCGTGTATGCGGCCAACGGCGTTTCTCCGTCGAAAGGAAAGGCCTGGGCGAAGTCGCGTTCGGCCCAGTCCCTGGCCGCCCGTTCCGGGTCCGGCTCGCCGCGCAGGTCGATGAAGGCCAGCGGAGCGGGCGCGGGCGGGCATAGAACCTGGCATGGTTGGCCGCCGTTGTCGTCTATCGCCATTCTCAGCGCTGGTGTGCGTTCTATCAGTCCGGCCACCATGGATTTCATCAGCTCGATATCGAGCGCGCCCTGGATTTTTATAAAGCCGCCGATATTGAATAGCGCCGGCTTCGAGAATAACGATTGATGAAAATATATTTCCAGCTGCCTGCGTGTAAGCGGGAACTTTTTCATTTGAGCTATTCCGATCTTATTAAGAATATTTGAATTAAAAATGTACAGGCTGCTTGAGTGTATTGGCGTTAATCTACACGCAAGATATTTCCGATTGTTGATCAGTTTGGCTGGTAGAAGTGTCAGGTTTTTGATCTTGTACTGCGTGTTACCGTCCGTCTATTAAAATAATGGGAGACCGTTGGCGCTTGGTAGATTCAAATGCCGTGGTAATTTTTAAATGGGAATTATATTAATCAGACTAAATTGATTGATATTGTTTTGACTTTAATTTGAAGCAGGGGGCGGGATGAATTCGAATGACGATGGAAAGGCCGTGGGCAGCAGCCGGCGCGATTTTCTGACCGGGGCATTGAAGCTGACTTCCGTCGGCGCGCTGGCGGGATGGCTGCCGGCCGAGCAAGTCGGCGCGGCGCGGCTGGCCTGCGCGCAGCCGAGCAACTTTCCGGCCGATATCGCGTTGTACAAGCAGACTTTCCAGAACTGGGCCGGCGACATCAAGGTGGACGATGTCTGGTCCTGCGCGCCGCGTACGCCGGACGAGGTGGTGCGCGTCGCCAACTGGGCCAAGGACAATGGTTTCAAGGTGCGTCCGCGCGGCATGATGCACAACTGGTCGCCGCTGACGGTGGCGGCGGGCGCGGTCTGCCCGTCCATCATCCTGCTCGACACCACCCGCAACCTGACGGCGATGGCTATCGACGCCTCGGGTCCGGTGGCCAAGGTCACCGCGCAGACCGGCATCACGATGGAGGCGCTGCTGACCGGGCTGGAAACGGCCGGACTGGGCATGACGGCCACGCCGGCGCCGGGCGATCTGACGCTGGGCGGCGTGTTGGCGATCAACGGCCACGGCACCGCGATCCCGGCCAAGGGCGAGAGCCGGCAGGCCGGCGCCAGCTACGGCTCGGTCAGCAATCTGGTGCTGAGCCTGACGGCGGTGGTGTACGACACTGCCAGCCGCAGCTACGCGCTGAAAAAGTTCTCCCGCAACGACGCGCAGATCGCGCCGCTGCTGGCCCATGTCGGCCGCTCGCTGATCGTCGAGGCCACGCTGCAGGTGGCGCAGAATCAGCGGTTGCGCTGTCAAAGCTGGTTCAACATCCCCTCTAGCGAAATGTTCGCCCCGGCGGGCAGCGGCGGCAGGACTTTCGCCAGCTATCTGGACAGCGCCGGCCGGGCGGAGGCGATCTGGTTCCCGTTCACCACCAATCCGTGGTTGAAGGTGTGGAGCGTTTCCCCGAGCAAGCCCGCGTTCAGCCGCGAGACCACCCAGCCGTTCAATTACAGCTTCTCCGACAATCTGCCGAATGAAGTGACCGATCTGGCGAACAAGATCGTCAGCCTGGGCAACGGCAGCCTGACGCCGGCCTTCGGCAAGGCGCAGTTCGTCGCGGCCAGCGCCGGTCTGGTGGCGACGGGGACCTGGGACTTGTGGGGCTGGTCGAAGAATCTGCTGCTCTACGTCAGGCCGACGACGCTGCGCGTCACCGCCAATGGCTACGCGATACTGACCCGGCGCGAAAACGTGCAGCGCGTATTGAACGAGTTCACCACCTTCTATCAGGCCAGGGTGCAGGCTTATCAGCAGATGGGCCGCTATCCGATGAACGGTCCGGTGGAAATCCGCGTCACCGGCCTCGACGATCCGAGCGAAGTGGCGCTGGCCGGCAGCGTGGCGCCGGCGCTGTCGGCCATCCGTCCGCGACCCGATCATCCGGAATGGAATGTCGCGGTATGGCTGGACATCCTGACCCTGCCCGCCACGCCGTACGCGAATCAGTTCTACCGCGAGATCGAGCAGTGGATCCTGTCCAACTTCAGCGGTTCCTATGCGGCGGTGCGGCCGGAGTGGTCCAAGGGCTGGGGCTATAGCGATCAGGCGGCGTGGTCCGACGCCAATGTCTTGCAGGCTACGATACCGAACGCCTTCCGCGCGGGACAGGTCGCCAACAACTGGGACGCCTCCAAGGCGGCGCTGGCGAGCTACGATCCGTACCGGCTGTTCTCGTCGCCGCTGCTCGACAGCCTGGGCATCTGAGCCAACCGTTCCTGACCGGGCAACCGGCGGCGCCTTGATCGGCGCCGCCGGTTTTTCATTTGGCGGATCATGGCCGCCGCTATGATAAAATGCGCGGTTTGCAATGCATTGATTCGATGGGAAGCCGCGATGGCGAAGAGACAGGAAGAGAAGTTGGACGAGGAAACGCTGGCGCTGCTGGCCTGGTGCGCGGAGGTGGAGACGCATCTGGTCGCCGCCGGCGCCACCGAAGCCGAGGCGCAGGAACATATCGAGGAACAGGCCGAGTGGTACACCGACCAGTTCTTCGACGGCCTGACGCCGGAAGAGGCCGCCAAGGCCGCGCTGGCATGAGGCAGCGCGTCGCCGTCATCGACTTCGAAACCAATGGCGCGTCGCCGGGGCGGGATTGCCGCGCCACCGAGATCGGCGTGGCGATGGTGGAGGACGGCCGCATCGTCGACCGTTTCCAGAGCCTGATGAACGCCGGCGTCTGGGTGCCGCCGATGATAGAACGGCTGACCGGCATCAGCAACGCGATGCTGAAGGACGCGCCGCCGGCCCGGCAGGTGATGGCCGAGGCGGCCCGCTTCGTCGGCGACACGCCGCTGGTCGCGCACAACGCCGGCTTCGACCGCAAGTTCTGGGACTACGAGCTGGCGCAGCTGGGGCTGGCGCGGCGGCAGGATTTCGCCTGCACCGTGCTGTTGTCGCGCCGCCTGCTGCCGCAAGCGCCGGACCACAAGCTGGGCACGCTGGCGCGTTGGGCCGGCTTGCCCGATACCGGGCGCGCCCACCGCGCGCTGGCGGACGCCGAGATGGCGGCGCAGCTATGGCTGTTTCTGGCCGACACGCTGGGCCGGCAGTTCCATCTGGCGGACCTCGACCACGCCTTGTTGTGCAAGCTGCAGAAGGTCGCCGCCGCCAAGATCGGGCCGTATCTGAAGGAGTTGCGGACCGCGATGCCGGCGTGAGCAAACGGAAGCCCAGGCTTCCGTTTGTCGTTTGTGGCCGGTTCGCTGGGCAGCTGTTGTTTGTTTTCCGGCGCGGCGAGCGCCAGAAAGGACGTGACGAGATGAGTCCGATACACCAGGCGGCCCGCCAGGGTTTCGCCAAGGAGGCGCAAGCCTACGAACGGGGCCGGCCGGCGTATTCGCCGGACTTGGCCGGCTGGTTGCGCGAGAGCCTGGGCGTCGACGCCGGCACGGTGGCGCTGGATCTGGGCGCCGGCACCGGCAAATTCACCCGTCTGCTGGCCGGCGTCGCCGGCGAGGTGGCGGCGGTGGAGCCGGTGGACCAGATGCGCGCCGAGTTGCAGGCCGGCCTGCCGGGGCTGAAGGCCCTGAAAGGGACGGCCGAGTCGATTCCATTGCCGGACGCCTCGGTCGACGTCGTCACCTGCGCGCAGGCCTTCCACTGGTTCGCCAGCGAGGATGCGTTGCGCGAAATCCACCGGGTGTTGAAGCCCGGCGGCCGGCTGGGACTGGTATGGAACGTGCGCGACGAATCCTGCCGTTGGGTCGCGAAAATCACAGGCCTGCTGGCGCCGTACGAGGGCGACACGCCGCGCTTCCATTCGGGCCGATGGCGGCTGCCGTTCGAATCGTCGCGGTATTTCTCCGCGCCGGAGCCGAGCGTGCTGCCGCACAGCCATATCGGTCCGCCGGAGCGGGTGATCGTCGACCGTTCGCTATCGGTCAGCTTCATCGCCGCGCTGCCGGACGATGAAAAACGGCGCTTCGCCGAAGCGTTGCGCCGTTTGATCGCCAGCGATCCGGACTTGAGCGGCAGGGAGGAGGTGGCGTTTCCCTACCGCACCGAGGCCTACCGCTGCGTCCGCCTGTAGCGCCGCTCAGTCTATCTGCAGCGGCGGGAAGGACTTGACCAGATCGTCGATGGCCTTGATCTCGGCCAGGAACGGCTCCAGCAGCGTCAGCGGCAGCGCGCTGGGGCCGTCGCACTTGGCTTCGGCCGGATTCGGGTGGGCCTCCAGGAACAGGCCGGCCAGGCCGACGGCCATGCCGGCGCGGGCCAGTTCGGCCACCTGGGCGCGGCGGCCGCCGGAGGCGGCGGCGCCGGCCTCGCGCTGCTGCAGCGAGTGGGTGACGTCGAAGATCACCGGGCGGTTGCCGCTGACCTTCTTCATCACGCCGAAGCCCAGCATGTCGACGACCAGATTGTCGTAGCCGTGGCAGCTGCCGCGGTCGCACAGGATCAGCTGCTCGTTGCCGGCCTCGACGAACTTCTCCACCACGTTCTGGATCTGCGGCGGGCTCATGAACTGCGGCTTCTTGATGTTGACGACGCGGCCGGTCTTGGCCAGCGCCACCACCAGATCGGTCTGGCGGGCCAGGAAGGCCGGCAGTTGCAGCACGTCGGCCACCTCGGCCACCGGCGCGGCCTGCCAAGGCTCGTGCACATCGGTGATCACCGGCACGCCGAAGGTGGATTTCACCGCCTCCAGAATCCTGACGCCTTCTTCCAGGCCTGGGCCGCGGTAGGAGTGGATGGACGAGCGGTTGGCCTTGTCGAAGCTGCCCTTGAACACATAGGGAATGCCCAGCTTCTGGGTGACGCGCACGTATTCCTCGGCGGCGCGCAGCGCCAGATCGCGCGATTCCAGCACATTGACGCCGCCGAACAGCGTGAACGGCATCTGGTTGCCGACGATGACGGACGGGGAGAGGGGGACGTTGATCAACGGAGTCTTCCTGTATTCGTGCGCGGCCGGACCGGTAGGTCGCGGCCGGATTGAGCAAAACGACATGATATACCCGCGGCGCGGCGCGGGCCATCCTCAGGCGCCGCCTTGGGTCACCACGTCGGGCACGGTGTCGGCGGAGCGGACGCAGCCGTCTACCGAGTCGATCAGGCCGTCCTTCTTCATGCCGCGGCACCATTCGGCCTTCAGCTTCAGCTTGGCCGAGCAGGCCTTGGCCGACGGTTTGGCCGGGTCGATCTTGTTCGCCTTCGCGGTAGCGAAGATGCAGGACTGCATCTTCGGGCTTTCGATCTCGTCCGACTCATTGCGCTGCTGGCAGACGGCGATGACCCAGTGCATGGGCTCGCCGGGCGCGCCGGCCGGGCAGGCGGCGAGGGTGGGCAGGCTGGTCGATGCCAGGACGAGGGCGATGAGGATGCTGCGCATGGTCCGGCTCCGGATTCGCGTACGGATTGTCGAGGGCGGGATCGTAGCATGGGCGTGGCGCCTTCGCGAGAGACGGCGCCATGCCGAGCGGGTATAGTGGGCGTTTCGCCGCCCAGCAAAGGATAAAGCCATGGCAGACCTGTCCGCCTTCCCGATCACCGGCAAGTGGCCGGCAAAACATCCCGACCGCCTGCAGCTGTACTCGCTGCCGACGCCGAACGGCGTCAAGGCCTCCATCATGCTGGAGGAGACCGGCCTGCCGTACGAGGCGCATCTGGTCAGCTTCGAGCGCGACGATCAGTTGTCGCCGGCCTTCCTGTCGCTGAATCCGAACAACAAGATCCCGGCCATCCTCGATCCCAACGGTCCAGACGGCAAGCCGCTGGCCTTGTTCGAATCCGGCGCCATCCTGATCTATCTGGCCGAGAAGACCGGCCAGCTGCTGCCCAGGGATCCGGCCGCGCGCTACCAGACCATGCAGTGGCTGATGTTCCAGATGGGCGGCATCGGACCGATGTTCGGCCAACTGGGCTTCTTCCACAAATTCGCCGGCAAGGATTACGAGGACAAGCGTCCGCGCGACCGCTACGCCGCCGAATCGCGTCGCCTGCTGCAAGTGCTGGAAGGCAGGATGGCGGACCGCGCCTGGATCATCGGCGACGAATACACCATCGCCGACATCGCCGTCTGGCCGTGGGTGCGCAATCTGGTCGGCTTCTACGGCGCAGGCGAGCTGGTCGGCTTCGACGACTTCCCCAACGTCCAGCGCGTGGCGCAGGCCTTTGCCGAGCGGCCGGCCGTCGCGCGCGGCCTGGCGATACCGGCGCGGGATTGAGACGGAAAGGAGAGGCGATGAGACTGCTATGCGTCGCGGCGCTGGCCGCGTTCTGCTGCGCCGCCGTGCAGGCGGCCGAGCCGTCCAAGGCCCAGATCGTCCGCTGGCTGGGCGATGTCGGCAAGGTGGAGCTGGGCGATGCCCGTCTGCTGACGCTGAAGGGCGGCGAGAAGGCTTATCTGGTGCCGGCGGACTTTCCCGATCAGGGGAGCAACTTCACGCAGGGCTATGTGCTGGCGCGTCCGGCGCTGGGCAAGGCCGTCGTGCTCAAGGATTTCGGCGGGCAAAACAGCGATGTGACAGTGCTGTCCCACGACAGCCGCAACGGCTATATGGTGATCCTGGGCAGCTCGAGCTCAGGCCAGGGCATCGCCAACGCCACGCATAGCGTCGTGCTGTTCGAAGGCTGGAAGCCGCGGGTGCTGTTCGCGGCGGACGAGGGGAACAATTTCGGCGACTGCGGCGACGAGGGCAAGGCCTGCGAGGGCAGCCAGGTCTTCCTGAATCCGCTGGCGGACCCCGATGACAAGCATCAGCTGGCGGTGACCACCGTCCGCTACGCCGGAACCGACGAGCGGCGCGCCAAGGTCAGCATCAGCGCCAAGGTGGTCACGCTGTCCTATCCGAAGTAAGGTCGGCAGGGCCGCGCCCACGGCCAGGCCCGCTTCCAGGCGGTTTCAGCGCGGCTTCTGACGCGGTTCGCGCAGGCTGCCGCTGTCCACCTTCCAGCCGCCGCCCTGTTCGAACTGCAGATAGCGGGCTTTCTCCTCGCCTTCCTTCCGGCGGGGCCTGGCCGGTTCATCGGACGGGCGGGGCGGATTCAGCCGGTAGCGGATCACGACGCCGCAGCGGCCCGGACCGCATTGCGGCGGCGTGCCGTAGCCGGAGATCGGCGTCAGCACGTCCCAGTCCGGTCCGCCCCGGTCATCGGCGAAATCGCGCGCGGCCGGGTCCGGCTGCGGCGGCGTTCGAGGCGCGCCGGCCGCCGGGGCGAGGGGCGCGGCCAGCGCCAGGCAGATCAGGGCAATGCTTTTGTTCATCGCGGCCTTCCTTATCGTTTTATTGCCGGCGTCCGGGTCGATTGTCAAAATTGCCGCCAGGCTCCCGGCGCGGTCGCTTCGTCGAATTAAGTTTCCCTTTTATATCGATTTCGGGTCGATGGTGCCAGTGAATTCGAGATTCATGGCGGATTGGTTTCGTCGGCGATGCCGTGTCGGGCGGGGCGGAATCGTGATGTCGGGACAAGGTCCGTGCCTGTCATTTTCTCTTGATAGACGCGCTCGAACCCGCTCGGATATAAGAGCCGAGACCTGGGCCGTCGCTGTGTTGGCACGGTCGCGCATCATCACAAAGAGAGCATCAGATGAAAAAGAAGATATCGCTGTTGTTGGCCGGCCTGGCGCTGGCGGCAAGCCAGGCGCAGGCCGCGCCCATGATCCTGGCGTATTACTCCGGCTACGCCGGCAATTACGCGGCCTTGACTCAATACGCGTCCAGCTTCAATGCCGTCGCCGTCGATTTCTACAATATCAGCGCCCAGGGCGTGGTGAAGGGCAACGGCGATCCGGCGCCGAGCGACGCCATCGCCTTTCTGCGCGGCAGGAAGATTCCCGCCTATGGCGCCGTGTCCAATGTCGACGGCAACGGCGACTGGAGCCCCGGCATCGCCCACGCGGTGTCGACCGCGGCGCAGGGCCGGGCGGTGGCCAATCTGGTGAAGTTCGCCCAGGATCAGCGCTTCGCCGGCATCAACGTCGATTTCGAGGCGGTGGCCCAGGGCGACCGCAACAATTTCAGCGCCTTCGTCCAGACGCTGGGGCGAGCGCTGCACGCCAAGGGCCTGAAGCTGATCGTCAGCGTGCCGGCCTTCTCCGCCAAGGACGAGAACCACGAGGCCAATTACGGCTACGATCTGCGCGCGCTGGGCGCGGTGGCCGACTATCTGCAGATCATGACCTACGACGAGGCGATTCCGGCCTGGGATCCGGGTCCGGTGGCCGGCTCCGGCTGGGTCGAGGACGATCTGGACTACGCGGTGGAGCGGGTGCCGGCGGCCAAGATATTGAGCGGCATCCAGGCCTACGGCTACGACTGGAAGCAGCCGGGCGACGGCGCGATGCTGTACTGGAAGGACACCCAGGCGCTGATCGCCCGCTACGGCGCGCAGCCGCGCTACGACGCCGCCTCCAACTCGCTGACTTTCGGCTACGATGCGGCCGACGGCAGCCGCCACACGGTGTGGACCGAGAATGCCCGCAGCGTGGCGCTGAAGGCCGGCCTGGTGAATGCCTATGGCCTCGGCGGCACGTCCTTGTACGCGCTGGGCATGGAGGACGCAGGCTTCTGGGCCGCGGTGGGGCAGGGGCTGGCGCGGCGATAACCGGCTTTCCGCAATAAAAAACCGGGCTTCGGCCCGGTTTTGTTTTGGCGCGCTCCTGGCTTACCAGTGGCCGCCCAGCGCGGCGATCAGCGCCACGCTGCCGGTGTACTGGCGGTTGACCACCGTCCACAGATTGTTCTCGGCGGCGATGCGGGCGTTCTGCGCCGACAGCACGTTCAGATAGGCGACGGTGCCGGCCTGGTACTGGTTGGTCGCGATGGTTTCCGCCCGCTTGGCGGAGGCCAGCGCCGCGGTCTGCATGTCGGATTCCTCCTTCAGCAGGCTTTGCGCCGACAGATTGTCCTCCACGCCCTGCAGCGCGGCCAGCACGGTCTGGCGGTAGCCGGCGACGCTGGCGTCGTAGGCGGCGATCGCCTGGTCGGTCTGGGCGCTGCGCAGGCCGGCGTCGAACAGCGTCAGCGCCAGCGACGGGCCGACCGACCAGATGCGGTTGGGCAGCGTCACCCAGTCGGCGAAGCTGGCGCCGCGGTAGCCGCCGCTGGCGCCCAGCGTCAGCGTCGGGAAGAAGGCGGACTTGGCGACGCCGATCTGGGCATTGGCGGCGGCCATATTGCGTTCCGCCTCGGCCACATCCGGGCGGCGTTCCAGCAGCGCCGACGGCAGGCCGGCCGGAATCTGCGGCAGGTGCGGCGTGGCCGCGGCCGGCGGCAGCGCGAAGCTGGCGGGCGCCTGGCCCAATTGGGCGGCGATCGCGTGCTCCAGCTGGGCGCGGGTCAGCCGCTTGTCCACCGTGGCCGCCTGCGCGGTGTTCCACTGGCTTTCGGCCGAGGCCACCGCGTCGTCGCCGACGATGCCGGCGGCGAACTGGTTGCGCGTCAGTTTCAGCGATTCGGCCAGCGCCTTCTCGCTGTCGCGCAGATTGGCCAGCTGCCGGTCGGCCACGACCAGCTGCAGATAGGCGGTGGCGAGCTGGGCCTGGCTGCTTAGCCGGATGGCGGCCAGCTGGGCCTCGGACGCCTGCTGCTTGGCCTTGCCGGCCTCCACTTCGCGCCGCACCGCGCCCCACAGGTCCACTTCCCAGCTGGCGGACAGGCCCAGGTTGTAGCTTGTCGAGGCGCCGGCGCCCGGCGTGGTCACGCCGCGGCTCTTGGACGCGTCGGCGCTCAATGACGGAAACAGTCCGGCCTCGGCCTGGCGCAGCTGGGCCTGGGCTTCGCGGTACTGCGCCTCGGCCTGGGCGATGGTGGGGCTCTGCTGATTCAAGGTGTTCATCAGACCGTTCAGCGTCGGGTCCTGGTACACCGCCCACCAGTCGCCGCGCGGCATCGCGTCCTGCGGCTCGGCGCTCTTCCAGCGGCCGTCCTCCTTGAAGCCGGCCGGTATGTCCAGCTTGGGTTTGACGTAGTCGGGGCCGACGGCGCAGCCGGCCAGCGCCAGCGCGGCGGCGATGGCGCACAGGCCGTGTTTCAGCGGTGTTCTTGTTCTATTCATGGCTATCATTCCTCTTTGCCGTCGGCCAGCGCGTGGCGGTGGCTGCCGCGCCATTTCAGGCACCACAGGCGGAAGCGGTCCAGATACAGGTAGACGATGGGGGTGGTGTACAGCGTCAGCAGCTGGCTGAGCAGCAGGCCGCCGACGATGGAGATGCCCAGCGGGGTGCGCATCTCGGCGCCGTCGCCGCGGCCCAGCGCCAGCGGCAGCGCGCCGAACAGCGCCGCCATCGTGGTCATCATGATCGGGCGGAAGCGCAGCAGGCAGGCCTGCAGGATGGCTTCCTGCGGCGGCAGCTTCTGCTCGCGCTCGGCGGTCAGCGCGAAGTCGATCATCATGATCGCGTTCTTCTTGACGATGCCTATCAGCAGCAGCACGCCGATCAGCGCGATGATGTTGAACTCGCCGCCGGTGGCCATCAGCGCCAGCAGCGCGCCGACGCCGGCCGACGGCAGGGTGGAGATGATGGTGATCGGGTGGACCACGCTCTCGTACAGCATGCCCAGCACGATGTAGACCGCCACCAGCGCCGCCAGGATCAGGAAGGGCTGGCTGTCCAGCGAGGCCTGGAACGACTTGGCCGTGCCCTGGAAACTGGCGTGTATGCTGCTGGGCAGGCCGATGTCGGCGATGGCCTTGTCTATCGCCAGGGTGGCGTCGGACAGCGAATAGCCCGGCGGCAGATTGAACGATATCGTGGTGGCCGCGAACTGGCTCTGGTGATTGACCGACAGCGAGGTGTTGGTCGGCTTCCAGCTGGCGAAGGCCGACAACGGCGTGGGCGACCCGCCCGGCGTCTGCAGATAGATGTCGCGCAGGCTTTCCGGACTCTGCCAATACTGCGGCGCCACCTCCAGCACCACGTGGTACTGGTTCAGCGCGTTGTAGATGGTAGAGACCTGGCGCTGGCCGAAGGCGTCGTTCAAGACCGAGTCCACCTGCGACTGGGTCAGGCCCAGCCTGGCCATCGCCGCGCGGTCGAAGTTCAGCGAGGTTTGCAGGCCCTTCACTTCTTGGTCGTTGTTCAGGTCGGCCAGGAAGGGGATCTTGCTCATCGCCAGCTGCACCTTCGGCGTCCATTCGCGCAGCACGTTCAGATCGTCGCCCTGCAGCGTGTACTGGTATTGCGCGTTGCTGGCGCGGCCGCCGATGCGGATGTCCTGCACCGACTGCAGGAACAACTGGGCGCCCGGTTCCTTGGCCAGCTTCTTGCGCAGCCGGGCGATCACCTGGTCGGCGTTCTCCTGGCGTTCGGACAAGGGCTTCAAGCTGACGAACATGTTCGCGCCGTTGCGCTGGCCGCCGCCGGTGAAGCCGACGACCTTGTCCACCGCCGGATCGGCGCCGACCACGTTGATGAAGCGCTGCAGTTTGATCTGCATCGCCTGGAAGGAGATGCTCTGGTCGGCGCGTATCATGCCGGTCAGGCGGCCGGTGTCCTGCTGCGGGAAGAAGCCCTTGGCGATCACCACGTAGAGGAAGACGTTCAGCGCGACGGTGGCGCCCAGAATGACCATCATCAAGCGGCTGTGGCGCAGCGCCCAGGAGAGCGAGCGGCGGTAGCCGTCCAGCATCGCGTCGAACATCCGCTCGCTCCAGCGGAACAGCCGGCCCGGCTCCTGGTGCGCGTCGTGGGTTTTCAGCCAGCGCGCGCACAACATGGGCGTCGTCGTCAGCGACACCACCAGCGACACCATGATGGCCACCGACAACGTGACGGCGAACTCGCGGAACAGCCGGCCGATGATGCCGCCCATCAGCAGTATCGGGATGAAGACCGCGATCAGCGAGATGCTCATCGACAGCACGGTGAAGCCGACCTCGCGCGCGCCCTGCAAGGCCGCCTGGAACGGTTTCATGCCGTCCTCGATGTGGCGCGAGATGTTCTCCAGCACCACGATGGTGTCGTCGACGACGAAACCGGTGGCGATGGTCAGCGCCATCAGGCTGAGGTTGTTCAGCGAGAAACCGGCCATATACATCACGGCGAAGGTGCCCACCAGCGACACCGGCACGGTGATGGCCGGTATCGCGGTGGCGCGGCCGTTGCGCAAGAAGACGAAGACCACCAGGATCACCAGCGCGATCGAGATCGCCAGCGAGCGCTCCACCTCGGACAGCGAGGCGCGGATGGTGGGCGTGCGGTCCATCACCTGGTTGATCTTGATCGCCGGCGGGATGGAGGCCTGCAACTGCGGCAGCAGCGCCTTGACCCGGTCGACGGTGTCGATGATGTTGGCGCCGGGCTGGCGGAACAGGATCAGCATCACCGCCGGCTGCTTGCCCAGCATGCCGGCGTTGCGCAGATCGACCACCGAATCCTTGACCTCGGCCACGTCGGAGATGCGCACCGCGCTGCCGTTTTGGTAGCTGACGATCAAGGGCAGGTAGTCGCCGGCCTTGCCGGCCTGATCGTTGGCCTGCACCTGCCAGTGGCGGTCGTCGTTCTCCAGGAAGCCCTTCGGACGATTGGCGTTGGTGCTGGTGATGGCGGCGCGCACTGTCTCCATGCCGATGCCGTAGTGGCTCAGCTGCATCGGGTTCATTTCCACCCGCACCGCCGGCTGGGCGCCGCCGCCTATGATGACGTTGCCTATGCCGTCCACCTGCGACAGCTTCTGGCCCAGGATGGAGTCGGCCGCGTCGTACATCTGGCCGCGGGTCAGGCTGTCCGAGGTCAGCGCCATGATCATGATGGGCGCGTCGGCCGGATTCACCTTGCGGTAGGTCGGATTGGACGGCATGCCGGTCGGCAGCAACGAGCGGGCGGCGTTGATCGCCGCCTGCACGTCGCGCGCGGCGCCGTTGATGTCGCGGTCCAGGTCGAATTGCAGCGTGATGTTGGTGGAGCCCAGCGAGCTGGACGAGGTCATTTCGGTGATGCCGGCGATCCGGCCCAGCGCGCGTTCCAGCGGGGTGGCCACCGTGGCGGCCATCGTCTCCGGACTGGCGCCGGGCAGCTTGGCCGACACCGAGATGGTGGGGAAGTCCACCTGCGGCAGCGGCGACACCGGCAGCAGCTTGAACGCGATCAGGCCGGCCAGCAGGATGCCCAGCGTCAGCAGCGTGGTGGCCACCGGCCGGCGGATGAACGGTGCCGACGGAATCATGCGTCCACCTCTTGCACCAGCTCGGGCTTGTCCTTGCGGCCGAAGCGGCGCGCCAGCCGGTCGAAGGCCAGATAGATCACCGGCGTGGTGAACAGCGTCAGCACCTGGCTGACCATCAGGCCGCCGACCATGGTGATGCCCAGCGGCTGGCGCAGCTCGGAACCCATGCCGCCGCCCAGCATCAGCGGCAGCGCGCCCAACAGCGCCGCCATCGTGGTCATCAGGATGGGGCGGAAGCGCAAGAGGCAGGCCTGGTAGATCGCCTCGCGCGGCGCCATCCCCTGTTCGCGCTCGGCTTCTAGCGCGAAGTCTATCATCATGATCGCGTTCTTCTTGACGATGCCGATCAACAGGATGATGCCGATGATGGCGATCACCGACAGGTCGGTGCCGGACACCATCAGCGCCAAGAGCGCGCCGATGCCGGCGGAGGGCAGGGTGGACAGAATCGTGATCGGATGGATATAGCTCTCGTACAGCACGCCCAGCACGATGTACATGGTGACGATGGCGGCCAGGATCAGCCACAGCGTGTTGGACAAGGACGCCTGGAAGGCCATCGCCGCGCCCTGGAACTTGGTGTCCATGCTGGCCGGCAGGCCCAGGTCGGTCTCGGCCTGGCGGATCGCGTCCACCGCCTCGCCCAGCGACGCGCCCTGCTTCAGGTTGAACGAGATCGTCGTCGTCGGGAACTGGCCCAGGTGGTTGATCGCCAGCGACGCCGGGCGCTCTTCTATCGTGGCCACCGCGTCCAGCGGCACCGGCCCGCCGGCGGCGGTCGGCACATAGATGCCCTTCAGCGACAGCGGGTCGCGCTGGTGGTCCTTGTCCACCTCTAGCACCACGCGGTACTGGTTGGTCTGGGTGAATATGGTGGAGATCAGCCGCTGGCCGAAGGCGTCGTACAGCGCGTTGTCGACGGCCGCTGTGGTGACGCCGAGGCGGGAGGCGACGTCGCGGTTGATGTTGACGTAGGCCTGCAGGCCCTTGTCCTGCAGGTCGCTGGCGACGTCGGCCAGCGCCGGCTCCTGCTGCAGCCGGTGCACCAGCTTGGGCACCCAGGTAGACAGATCGTCCTGGCTGGTGGCCTGCAAGGTGAACTGGTACTGGGTGCGACTGACGCGCGCGTCTATCGTCAGGTCCTGCACCGCCTGCAGGTACAGCGACATGCCGGGCACCTCGTCGGCGCGCTGCTGCAGCCGCGAGAGCACGGTGCGGATATCGTCGCGCTCGCCCTTGGGTTTCAGATTGATCAGCAGGCGGCCGCTGTTCAGCGTGGCGTTGGTGCCGTCGACGCCGATGAAGGACGACAGGCTGTCCACCGCCGGGTCTTTCAGCAGTTGCTCGGCCAGCTTCTCCTGGCGGTCGGCCATCGCGCTGAAGGAGATCGATTGCGAGGCCTCGCTGATGCCCTGTATCGCGCCGGTGTCCTGCAAGGGGAAGAAGCCTTTCGGTACCCAGACGTACATCGCGGCGGTCAGCGCCACGGTGCCGACGGCCACCAAGAGCGTGGTCTTCTGGCGGTCCAGCACCCAAGTCAGCATCTTGCCGTAGCGGGCGATGATGTCGTCGAAGAACTTGCCGCTGGCGTGGTAGAAGCGGCCCTGTTTCTCCTCCGGCACGTGCTTCAGCAGCCGCGCGCACATCATAGGCGTCAGCGTCAGCGAGATGAAGGCGGAGATCAGGATGGACACCGCCAGCGTGATGGCGAACTCGCGGAACAGCCGGCCGACCACGTCGCCCATGAACAACAGCGGAATCAGCACCGCGATCAGCGAGATGGTCAGCGAGATGATGGTGAAGCCGATCTGCTTGGAGCCCTTCAAGGCCGCCTCCATCGGCTTGTCGCCTTCCTCGATGTAGCGGGCGATGTTTTCTATCATCACGATGGCGTCGTCGACGACGAAGCCGGTGGCGATGGTCAGCGCCATCAGCGTCAGGTTGTTGATCGAGAAGCCGGTCAGATACATCACGCCGAAGGTGCCCACCAGCGACAGCGGCACCGCCACTGCCGGAATGATGGTGGCCGGCACATTGCGCAGGAAGACGAAGATCACCATCACCACCAGCGCGATGGCCAGCATCAGCTCGAACTCCACGTCCTCGACCGAGGCGCGTATGGTCACGGTGCGGTCGCTGAGCACGGCGACGTCGACCGAGCCGGGCAGCGTGGATTTCAGTTGCGGCAGCAGCGATTTGATGCGGTCGGTCACCTGGATCACGTTGGCGCCGGGCTGGCGCTGCACGTTCAGGATGACGGCCGGCGTGGTGCCGGACCAGGCGGCCAGCCGCACGTTCTCGGCCGACTCCACCACCTTGGCCACGTCCCTGACGTAGACCGGCGCGCCGTTCTGATAGGCGACGATGACCTTTTTGTAGTCGTCGGCCGATTGCAGCTGGTCGTTGCCGTCCACGGTGGACGCCTGCAGCGGGCCGTCGAAGCTGCCCTTGGCCTGGTTGACGTTGGCGTTGGCGATGGCGGTGCGGATGTCCTCCAGCGTCAGTCCGCGCGAAGCCAGCGCCTTCGGATTGCTCTGGATGCGCACGGCCGGGCGTTGGCCGCCGCTGATGCTGACCAGGCCGACGCCGGGCACCTGCGACAGCTTCTGCGCCAGCCGGGTGTCGACCATGTCTTCCAGCTTGGTCAGCGGCAGCGTCGGCGAGCTGACGGCGATGGTCAGGATGGGCGTGTCGGCCGGATTGACCTTGTTGTAGATAGGCGGACTGGGCAGGTCGGCCGGCAGCAGGTTGCCGGCGGCGTTGATCGCCGCCTGCACTTCCTGTTCGGCCACGTCCAGCGTCAGGTCCAGGCTGAACTGCAGCGTGATCACCGAGGCGCCGCCGGAGCTGGACGAGGACATTTGCGACAGGCCCGGCATCTGGCCGAACTGGCGCTCCAGCGGCGCGGTGACCGACGAGGTCATCACGTCCGGGCTGGCGCCGGGATACAGCGTCACCACCTGGATGGTCGGGTAATCGACTTCGGGCAGCGCCGACACCGGCAGCATGCGCCAGGCCACCAGGCCGGTCAGCAAGATGGCGACCATCAGCAAGGTGGTGGCCACCGGCCGCGTAATGAACGGACGAGAGGGATTCATGCCGTGTCCTTGCTCAGTTGGCCGCGGAGGCGTGGCGCTTGCCCCAGGCGCCGGTGCCGTGCTTCTTGCGGGGCTTGGCCTCGCTGGCCGCCGCCGACGCCGCCTCCTTGGCCTGGGCCGCGCGGTCTATCACCTTGACCTGGGCGCCGTCGCGCAGTTTGTCCACGCCGTCTATCACCACCCGCTGGCCCGGCTTCAGGCCGTCCTCGATGATGGTGTTGTCGCCGGAGGCCGGACCGGTCCTGACCTTGGCGATGCTGACGGTGGCGTCGCCGCCGACGGTGTAGACGTAATTGCCGACCTTGCCCAGCTGCACCGCCACCGTCGGCACCACCACCGCGTCCTTGCGCACGCCCAGCTGCAGGTTGACGTTGACGAACTGGTTGGGGAACAAGCGCTGCTTGTCGTTGGCGAACCTGGCCTTGATGTTGATGGTGCCGGTGCTGGTGTTCAGCTGGTTGTCCAGCGCCAGCAGCGTGCCGTCGGCCAGCTTGTGGCGGTTGTCGCGGTCCCAGGCTTCCACCCGCAGCGACTTGTCGGCGGCGGCGGCCTGCAGCACCGCGCTCAGATTGACTTCGGGAATCGCGAACACCACGTTGATCGGCTGGGTCTGGGTGATCACCACCACGCCGTTGGCGTCGCTGGCATGCACCACATTGCCGGGGTCGACCTGGCGCAGGCCGACGCGGCCGCTGACCGGCGCGGCGATGCGGGTGTAATCGACGTTGACGCGGGCGGCGGCGACGGCGCCCTGGTCGACTTTGACCGTGCCCTCGTATTGGTGGACCAGCGCCTGCTGGGTGTCGACCTGCTGCTTGGCGATGGAGTTCTGGCTGGCCAGCTGCTGATAGCGGGCCAGGTCCAGCCTGGCGTTTTCCAGCAGCGCCTTGTCGCGCAGCAGCTGGCCCTCGGCCTGGGTCAGCGCCGCCTGGTAGGGGCGGGCGTCCAGCTCGGCCAGCAGCTGGCCCTGCTTGACCAACTGGCCTTCGTCGAAATGGATCTTCTCCAACTGGCCGTCGACCCGGCTGCGCACGGTCACGGTATAGGTCGAGTTGACGGTGCCCAGCGCGTTCAGCTGCAGCGGCGCGTCCATGGTCTGCACCGTCGCCACGCCGACCGCCATCGGCGCGCCGCCCTTGTTCCTGGCGGCGGCCTCCCGCGCGTTCTGGCTGTGCTGGTGCCACCACCAGCCGCCGCCCAGAACGGCGATGACGGCGATGACTAAGGGCAGGCGCTTGGTTTTGGCGGGCGTGGGGGTCGACATGCGGTGTGCTCCGGACGGACGGTTCGCTTGTTATTGATGGGGCAGAGCATGACATTATTTCATGCTTTCTGCCGCAGTTATGCTGATAAACCAGCATTCTATAGCTGGCATCACTGCGTTGAAGAATGAATGAATAATATGAGTCTGGTTTGAGCGGGGATTCGCTTTGTGTTGTGAATTGTTAATTAAAAAAGAGCGTTTGATTTTTATATTGTCCGCCGCGAATGGCCCGCCGCCGTAAGGCCTTGGCGGAGCGGGATTTGCCGATTTCCCATCGGCGCCGCGCGGTCTGCCGGTGTTTTTACCATTTATTTACATTGCATGGCCGAATCATTGCCGACTTTTATTCTTCCTGCTCGGGAATGCCCGGCCAAGCGCGCTTTGCGTTGCGAGCGGGTGGACGGAAAGGGCGGACGGGTGGCGGCGGGCGCGGCTTGCCGGCGCTGGTTTTTCTTTCATTTTCGAACATGACATCTTCGTTTTTTGCGCAAATCGTTCAATCCGGACTAGGCAATGCCGGCGAACGATGTCATTCTTTTCCGCTTTGATTATTCGGACCCGGTTTTCGACCAGCCGGGCGGCGCGGGCGCTTGCCGCGCGGCAGAACGATAGAGTGAGTTGGATATGAACAAGAAACAAGACGCGCCGGAGTTGAGGCGCTCGCTGCAGGCGCGCCACTTGTCGATGATCGCCATCGGCGGCTCGATCGGCACCGGCCTGTTCCTGGCTTCCGGCGCCACCATCTCCGGCGCCGGCGCCGGCGGGGCGCTGCTGGCCTACGCGCTGGTCGGCCTGATGGTCTACTTCCTGATGACCAGCCTGGGCGAGATGGCGGCCTTCATGCCGGTGTCCGGCTCCTTCCAGGTCTACGGCTCGCGCTTTGTCGATCCGGCCTTCGGCTTCGCCCAGGGCTGGAACTACTGGTACAACTGGGCCATCACGGTGGCGGTGGAACTGGCCGCGGCCTCCATCATCATGAACTACTGGTTCCCCGGCATGCCGGGCGTGGTGTGGAGCGGCGGCTTCCTGGCCATCATCTTCGCGCTGAACTACTTCTCGGTGAAGGGCTTCGGCGAGGCCGAGTTCTGGTGCTCGATGCTGAAGGTGGCCACCATCGTCGCCTTCATCATCATCGGTTTCATGATGATTTTCGGCATCATGACCGAGCCGAACCCGAACCGCATCGCGCCGGGCCTGTCGGTGATGATGCAGGGCGAGGGCCCCTTCGTCGGCGGCCTGGCCGCCTTCGTCGGCGTCGCCATGGTGGTGGGCTTCTCCTTCCAGGGCACCGAGCTGATCGGCGTCGCCGCCGGCGAGTCCGCCAATCCGGGGCGCACCATTCCGCGCGCGGTGCGGCAGATCTTCTGGCGCATCCTGATGTTCTACATGCTGTCCATCCTGATCATCGGCCTGATCCTGCCGCACAACGACCCGTCGCTGCTGAAGAACGACATGAAGGACGTCGGCGCCAGCCCGTTCACGCTGGTGTTCAACCGCGCCGGCCTCGCTTTCGCCGCCAGCCTGATGAACGCGGTGATCCTGTCGGCCATCCTGTCTGCCGGCAATTCCGGCATGTACGCGTCCACCCGCATGCTGTACGCGATGGCCAAGAACGGCATGGCGCCGAAGGCCTTCGGCAAGCTCAGCGACAACGGCGTGCCGCGCAACGCGCTGTATGCGACCATGCTGGTGGCCTGCCTGTGCTTCCTGACCTCGCTGTTCCAGAGCAACGCGGTCTATATGTGGCTGCTGAACTCGTCCGGCATGACCGGCTTCATCGCCTGGCTGGGCGTGGCGATCAGCCACTACCGCTTCCGTCGCGCCTATGTGAGGCAGGGCTACAGCCTGGCCGATCTGCCGTACAAGGCCAGGTGGTTCCCGCTGGGGCCGCTGTTCGCCTTCGCGCTGTGCCTGTTGATCATGCTGGGCCAGAACTACACCGCCTTCACCGCCGCCAAGGTGGACTGGAACGGGGTGATCGCCACCTATCTGGGCATTCCGCTGTTCCTGGCGCTGTGGTGGGGCTACCGCGCCAAGCACAAGACCCGCATGGTGCCGCTGGACAAGATCGAGCTGGCCGAGGCGCATCGCAAGGCGCTGGATCTGCGCGAGGAAGGCGGCGGCAAGCTGGCCGCCAGCAAAGCGTGATTTTGACGACAGGCCCCGGCGGGGCCTGTTTTTTCATCAGCCATCGCGCCCATCGGGCGCGGCTTGTCGCACCGGGGGGAGAAGCCATCGCATGAGTCCTCAACAAATCGTGGGAATGGCGGCCAGACTGTTTGCGCTGTGGCTGATCATGATCGCCTTGCAGGGCCTGAGCATGGCCGTGGCGCTGGCCAAGCAGTACTCTGGCGGCGAAGGCGCGGCGATGTTCTATGTCATGCCGCTGCTGCCATTGTTGCTGGCGGCCTTTCTCTGGTCTTGCCCGATGTTCGTCGCGCAGAAGCTGCTGCCGCGGACCGACGGTGCGAACACCTTGAGCGTTCCCGGCCGCGAGCTGCTGGCCGCCGGGGTGGCCATTCTCGGCATCTGGACGCTATTGCGCGTATTGCCGCCGTTGTTTGCCGTTTTGGGTTTGGCGATGGTCAATCGTCCGATGTTGGGGTATTACTTCACCCCGGATCGTCTCGTCGATTTGTCCAGCAGCGCGCTGGAGGCCGGACTGGGCATATTCCTGGCGGCCAGACCAAGGCTGGTGGCGCGCAAGATCATGCCGGGCGAAGCGGTTTCGACTGGCCGCGAATAGCCTTGGCGGCGGCATCGGAAGCGTGCCGAACCGTTTGACGACGGTAAATGTAAAAGCCCGCTGGCAAGCGGGCTTTTTTACGTTTACATTTATGGTCCTGAAAAGATTTTAAACACCCGCCAGCGGAGCGTCGCATGCAGTTGCTGTCCATCTTCATGACCAAATTCCTTTTCGTGATGGCGGCGCTGCTTCCCATCATGAATCCGCCGGGCCTGGTGCCCATCTTCATTTCGATGACGGCGCGCAACACCCCGCAGCAGCGGCGCTATCTGGCGCGCCGCATCGCGCTGTACTGCGCGCTGTTGCTGGTCGGCAGCATGTATATCGGCGGCTATGTGCTGTCCTTCTTCGGTGTATCGCTGCCGGTGGTGCAGATGTCCGGCGGCCTGCTGATCACCTTCGCCGCCTGGCGCATGCTGAACGACACGCCGGCCGAGCCCAGCCAGGCCTCGCCGGAGCCGGCGCGCGCCGACAGCCAGGCCGAGCTGAAACAACGCGCCTTCTATCCGCTGACCTTCCCGCTGACGGTGGGGCCGGGTTCGATCTCGGTGGCCATCACCATAGGCGCGACGCTGACCGGCAGCGGCAAGGGCATCGTCCGCTACGCGGTGGCGCCGCTGGCCGGTTCCGCCGCCATCCTGGCCTGCAGCGTGCTGGTCTATCTGTGCTACAGCCACGCCGACAAGCTGCTGCGCTATCTGGGACAGACCGGCTCGGTGGTGTTTCTGCGGCTGTCGGCCTTCATCCTGCTGTGCCTGGGCGTGCAGATCATGTGGGACGGCTTCGGCGAGCTGGCCGGGCAGTGGCTGCGCGACAACGCCGCGCTGCTGCGCTGAGCCTGGTCCTCGTTTGATCTGAGGCAAGGCGCGGGGGAGGGCGGCGGCTCAGACTGGGTTCATGACATCGTTTTAACCAAGGAGATGGTCATGAGCGTCAGCGCTTTCTTCATTCCCTCGTTCAATCTGATGGGCGCCGGCTGTCTGAGCCAGGCGATAGCGGAGATGCGCGGCCACGGCTTCCGCCGCGCGCTGATCGTCACCGACGCCGGGCTGGTCAAGTCCGGCCTGGCCGGCAGGGTGGCCGAGATGCTGGGCCAGGCGGACATTGAGCCGGTGGTGTTCGACGGCGTCCACGCCAACCCCGGCTGCGCCGACGTCGAGGCCGGCCTGGCGCTGCTGCGCGACAAGCGCTGCGACGCGGTGGTGTCGCTGGGCGGCGGCTCGCCGCACGACTGCGCCAAGGCCATCGCGCTGGTGGCGGTGAACGGCGGCCGCATCCAGGACTACGAGGGCGTCGACAAGTCGGCCAAGCCGCAGCTGCCGCTGGTGGCGATCAACACCACCGCCGGCACCGCGTCGGAAATGACGCGTTTCTGCATCATCACCGACGAGTCGCGCCGCATCAAGATGGCCATCGTCGACAAACATGTCACGCCGATACTGTCGGTCAACGATCCGGAAACGATGGCCGGCATGCCGCCGTCGCTGACGGCCGCCACCGGCATGGACGCGCTGACCCACGCGGTGGAGGCCTATGTGTCCACCGCGGCCACGCCCATCACCGACGCCTGCGCCTTGAAGGCGGTGGCGCTGATCGCCGGCTTCCTGCGCCGGGCGGTGCACGACGGCCGCGACATGGAAGCGCGCGAGGCGATGGCCTACGCCCAGTTCCTGGCCGGCATGGCCTTCAACAACGCCTCGCTCGGCTATGTGCATGCGATGGCGCACCAACTGGGCGGTTTCTACGACCTGCCGCACGGCGTCTGCAACGCGGTGCTGCTGCCGCATGTCCAGGCCTTCAACGCGGTCGAGGCCGGCGAGCGCCTGGGCGACGTCGCGTGGGCGCTGGGCGAGCCGGACGGCGACGCCCGGGCCGCCATCGCGGCGATCGGGCGGCTGTCGGCCGACGTCGGCATCCCGCCGGGCCTGCGGGCGCTGGACGTGCGCGAGGCCGACATTCCGCTGCTGGCCGACAACGCGCTGCGCGACGCCTGCGGCCTGACCAATCCGCGCCGCGCCAGCCACGAGGAGCTGTGCGCGATCTTCCGCGCGGCGATGTAGCGCGAACCGAGGGAGGGGCGGCGTTTGGGCTAGGGGGCGCCAAATGCCGCCGCCGGCCGCGCGATAGCGCCGGATGTGATTTAGCAAGCGCGCGGTTTTCAGGCAAGATAGCCGGGTAATGACAGCCGGCTCGCGGCCGGCGACGAGAAAGAGAGAAGCGAATGTCCGACCCGCATCACGCCCCCCTGCATCCGGAAACGCTGGCCATCCGCGCCGGTCGCGCCGTCAGCGAATTCGGCGAGCACAGCCAGGCCCTGTTCCTCACCTCCAGCTTCACCTACGAATCGGCGGCCCAGGCCGCGGCGATGTTCCTCGGCGAGCTCGAGGGCTATACCTATTCCCGCTTCACCAATCCCACGGTGTCGGCGTTCCAGCAGCGGCTGGCGCAGATGGAGGGCGGCGAGCGCGCCATCGCCACCGCCACCGGCATGGCGGCGATCCAGGCCATCATGATGACGCTGCTGCAGGCCGGCGACCACATCGTGTCGTCGCAAAGCCTGTTCGGCTCCACCACCAATCTGTTCGCGGGCCAGCTGTCGAAGTTCGGCGTCGCCACCACCTTTGTCGATGCGCGCGACCTGGCCGCCTGGCGCGAGGCGCTGCGGCCGAACACCAGGCTGCTGTTCCTGGAGACGCCGTCCAATCCGCTGACTGAGGTCGCCGACGTCGCCGCGATCGCCGACATCGCCCACGCTCACGGCGCGTTGTTGGTGGTCGACAACAGTTTCTGTTCGCCGGCCTTGCAGCAGCCGCTGAAGCTGGGCGCCGACCTGGTCATGCATTCCGCCACCAAATTTATCGACGGCCACGGCCGGGTGATGGGCGGCGCCGTCGTCGGCGGCGACAAGCTGATCGAGCAGATCTATCTGCATGTGCGCGCCGCCGGCCCGTCGTTGTCGCCGTTCAACGCCTGGACGCTGCTGTCCGGTCTGGAGACGCTGCATCTGCGGATGGAGAAGCACAGCGCCAACGCGTTGCAGCTGGCGCGCTGGCTGGAGACGCAGCCCGGCGTCGAGCGCGTCTACTATCCGGGACTGGAGAGCCATCCGCAGCACGAGCTGGCGCTGCGCCAGCAGAAGAGCGGCGGGGCGGTGGTGTCCTTCGTCGTCAAGGGCGGCCGCGAGGCGGCCTGGCGGGTGGTCGACGCCGTCGAGGTGATCTCGCGTACCGCCAATCTGGGCGATGTGAAAACCACCATTACCCATCCGGCCAGCACCACCCACGCCCGCGTCACGCCGGAGGCGCGCGCCCAGGCGGGCATCGTCGAGGGGCTGTTGCGCGTCAGCGTCGGCCTGGAAAATGTGCTCGACCTTCAACAAGATCTGTTGCGGGGTCTTGACTAAGCGCTTTTAACGCGTGTTTCATTCAAACGGCAGTCTAAAATTAGACTGCCTTTTTTTGTTGGCCCCGAGAGATGGATGACGAGGCAAGTGGGGCATGCCTTGACATTCATCAAGTTAAAACGTAAGTTTGAAACGCTTGTTCGAAAGCTGAGATGAGCAAGACAAAACCACAAGCAAACACAATAAAGGCACTGGAGACCATGGAGGCTAATCGTCCCGACACCGCAACCCGCATTCTCGATGTGGCGGAACGCCTGTTCGTCGAGCACGGTTTCGAGGCGACGTCGCTGCGCATGATCACCCAGCAGGCCGAGGTGAATCTGGCCGCGGTGAACTATCACTTCGGCTCCAAGGATGCGTTGTTCGAATCCGTGTTTCTGCGCAGGCTGGCTCCGTTGCTGGAGGACTGCCTGGCCGAACTGGACCGGTTGGAGGCGGAAGCCGGACCGTTGCCGTTGGAGCAGCTGGTGCTGTCCTTCATCCGGCCCTGTCTGGCCCTGTCCAAGGACCCGTCGCGCGGCGGCGCCATGTTCGTGCGGCTGCTGTCGCGCACGCTGGTGGAAAACCACCGCCTGTTGCGCGAGACCATCTCGCAGCAGTACAGCGTGTTCGTGCAGCGCTATAGCGGCGCCTTCCAACGGGCGCTGCCGCATCTGGAGCCGGAGCAGCTCGCCTGGCGCATGCACCTCGCCTTTAGCGTCATGTTCAACGCCTTCGCCGGCAACGATGTGCTGAAAATCTTCACGCGCAGCCAGATCGTTACCGCCCGGGACCCGGACATGATCGTCAAGTATCTGGTGCCTTTCGTGATTGCCGGTTTGGTCGCGCCTGTCGAAAGCTGATTCCGTCAGCGCGTCGAACGACAACAGCCAAAGCGGCGCGCGCGGAACCAAGGGGTCAACACGAGGGTAAAACACAATGATTGCTGCCATTCTTCTGATCGTGCTGCTCGGCGCGCTGGCCTATTGCGCCGCGCCGGTGCTGGCCTGGACCGTAGTCGTCGCCGCCTGGCTCGCCGCGCTCCAGTTCGTCTTCCACTGTCCGCCGCACACCGCCGTCTGGGCGGTGTTCGCCGTTGTCGCCGCGGTGCTCAACATCGCGCCGCTGCGCCGCGCCGTGTTCACCGGCCCGGTATTCGGCGTGTTCAAGAAAATCACGCCGGCGATGTCGCAGACCGAGCAGGAAGCCATCAACGCCGGCACCGTCTGGTGGGATCGCGACCTGTTTTCCGGCAAACCGGATTACGACCGCCTGCTGTCCTTCCCCGATCCGAAGCTGACGCCGGAGGAGCAGGCCTTCATCGACGGTCCGACCGAACAGCTGTGCGGCATGATCGACGACTGGAAGATCACCCATGAGCTGAAGGACCTGCCGCCGGAAGTGTGGCAGTTCATCAAGGACCACGGCTTCCTGGGCATGATCGTCAAGAAGAAGTATGGCGGCCTGGAGTTCTCCAATTACGCCCACGCCAAGGTGGTGACCAAGATCGCCACTCGCGGCGGCAGCGCCGCGGTGACGGTGATGGTGCCGAACTCGCTCGGGCCGGGCGAGCTGCTGCAGCATTACGGCACCGAGGATCAGAAGGACTACTACCTGCCGCGCCTGGCCAAGGGCGTCGAAGTGCCGTGCTTCGCGCTGACCAGCCCGTACGCCGGTTCCGACGCCGGCGCCATTCCGGACTTCGGCGTGGTCTGCCGCGGTTCCTACACCCACCCGCGCACCGGCGAGCGTTTCGACGACGTGCTGGGCGTGCGCGTCAGCTGGGAAAAGCGCTGGATCACGCTGGCGCCGGTCGCCACCATCCTGGGCCTGGCGTTCAAGATGTACGACCCGGACCGCCTGCTGGGCGACAAGGAAGACATCGGCATCACCTGCGCGCTGGTGCCGACCGAGCATATCGGCGTGGAAATCGGCCGCCGCCATTTCCCGGGCGGTTCCGTCTTCATGAACGGCCCGACCTCGGGCAAGGACGTGTTCATTCCGCTGGAATGGATCATCGGCGGCCGCGAATACGCCGGCCAGGGCTGGAGGATGCTGGTCGAGTGCCTGTCGGTCGGCCGTTGCATCTCGCTGCCGGCGATGTCGGTCGCCTGCGGCAAGTTGACCACTTACACCACCGGCGCCTTCGCCCGCATCCGCGACCAGTTCGGCCTGCCGATCGGCAAGTTCGAGGGCGTGGACGAGGCGATGGCGCGCATCGGCGGCTTCACCTACCAGATGGAAGCGTCGCAGGACCTGGCGCTGACCGCGCTCGACAACGGCGAGAAGCCGTCGGTGCTGTCCGCCATCCTGAAGTATCACAACACCGAGCGGATGCGCAAAACGCTGAACGACGCGATGGACGTGCACGGCGGCAAGACCGTGGTGCTGGGGCCGCGCAACTACCTGGCGCGCGGCTATCAGGCGGTTCCGATCGGCATCACCGTCGAGGGCGCCAACATCCTGACCCGTTCGATGATCATCTACGGCCAGGGCGCGATCCGCTGCCATCCGTTCGTGCTGCGCGAGATGAAGTCGGCGATGGCCGATGACGGCGCCGAGTTCGACCAGGCGATCACAGGCCACATCAACTTCGTGATCAGCAACTTCGTCCGTTCGCTGTGGCTGGGCCTGAGCGGCGCCTGCTTCGCCAAGAGCCCGAAGGGCGGCGCCACCGCGGCCTACTACAAACGCGTCACCCGTCTGTCCAGCGCCTTCGCGCTGCTGTCCGACATGGCGATGTTCAGCCTGGGCGGCTCGCTGAAGTTCCGCGAGAAGCTGTCGGCCCGTCTCGGCGACATGCTGTCCGGCCTGTATATCGCCACCGCCTCGCTGAAGCGTTTCGAGCGCGAGGGCGCGCCGAAGGAAGACATCGCCGTGATGAGCTGGGCGGTGGAGAACGCGCTGTACGACGTGCAGGTGGCGATGGACGGCTTCCTGGCCAACCTGCCCAGCCGCGGCCTGGCCTGGGTTCTGCGCCGGGTGATCTTCCCGTGGGGCCTGACGCTGAAGCCGGCGTCGGACCGCGTCGGCACCCAGGTGGCGCGCGCGATGATGGAGCCGGGCGCGACCCGCGAGCGTCTGACCCGCGGCATGTACGTGCCGAAGTCCGAGGACGATCCGGTAGGCGTGCTGGACCACGCGCTGCACGCCATCCTGGCTACCGAGCCGGTGGAGCAGAAACTGCGCAAGCTGGCGCGCGACGGCAAGTTCAAGACCATCACCGCCCGCGAGCGGCTGGCGGAGGCGCTGCAGACCGGCCTGATCAATCAGGAAGAGTTCGACGCCGTCACCCGCGCCCGCAAGCTGAAGCGCGATGTGATCATGGTGGACGACTTCGACAAGAAGCTGGAGCAGCATGACGACAAATTGCTGCAGCGCCTGATTTTCTAAATCGGACGCCGTGATACCATGCCGGAGACCGCAAGGAATCCGGCGCCGACATGACGGCCGCGGAGATCGCGGCCGTTTTCAATGCGCAAGGCCCGGAAGCGGGCGGGAGTGGGGCGATGGAGCAACAGGAGAGCCGGGTGCCGGCGCTGCGGGTCAGGGCGCTGCCGACCAGCACCAATGCCTATGGGCGGGTGCAGGCCGGCTGGCTGATGAGCCAGATCGACATGGCCGGCAGTCTGGACGCGGAGCGGTTGTCGCGCGGGCCGGTCACCACGGTGGCGGTCAACGCCTTCCAGTTCGCCGCGCCCATCCTGCTGGGCGATGTGGTGGATTTGTATGTCGAGCGTCTGCGCATCGGGCAGAAGTCGATCACGCTGAAGATTTCAGTCGAGGCGGAGCGGATGGACGGCGCCCATGTGCGGATTACCGAGGTGATCGCGACCTATGTCGCGATAGACCGAGACGGCAAGTCCCGCCTGCTCGGCGAAGGCTGATTGTTTCCGTCTTCATCAATTGTTGTGGAAATGTTGCATTAAACGAACGTTTGGAACAAAAGCTCGATACTTTGGTTGGATTGCTCTAATTCTCTGGTAGCATCAATGATGACTCGCGCCATGACCGAGTCATCGTTAATGAAAATATCTACCCAAGTAATAAGAGAGGGAAGCATGAAGCTCAAGCATCTTAGCCTGTCCGTGATGATCATGGGCACCGCGCTCGGCCTGGCGTCCACACAGGCTGCTGCCTCGGGTTATCAGTTCGGTTCGCAGAGCGTCTCCGGCCAGGGCACCGCCCACGCCAACGGCGCCGAAGCCAATGATCCTTCCACCATCTTCACCAACCCGGCCGGCCTGTCCCGGCTGGACGGCACCCAGGTTTCCGCCGGCGCCACGCTGGTGGTGCCGCACTCCGAATACACCGACACCGGCTCGAAGAACGTGCTGGGTCAGTCCACCGGCAACGGCAACGGCGGCAATTTCGCGCCCAAGGCCGTCGCCGCGCCGACCTTCTACCTGTCCAGCAAGATCAACGACAAGTTCACCGCCGGCATCGGCATGTACGTGCCTTACGGCGCCAAGCTCGACTACGATTACAACTGGGCCGGCCGCTACGGCCTGAGAAGCATCAATCTGCAGTCGCTGAACATCAACCCGTCCATCGCCTTCAAGCTGGACGACCACCACTCCTTCGGCTTCGGCGTGTCGGCGCAATACATGGACGCGACGCTGAATCAGATGGCTGACACCACCTCCGGCCTGGCCTTGAAGGCAGCTGCTTCCGGCGGCATCACCGGTCCGTTTGGTCCTGGCGGCGCCAATGTCACGCTGACCAATCCGTCGCAGATTGCGGCTGTGATGCGCGCAGGCGGCATCGGTGGTGATGGCCTGGCCCACGTCGAGGGCAATGACTGGGGTTTCGGCTGGAACATCGGCTACATGTTCCAGCTGAACGAGAACACCCGTTTCGGCCTGGCTTACCGCTCCAGCATCAAGCAGTCGCTGACCGGCAGCTCGACCTGGACCTTCAACAATGTGCAGGGTAATGTCACTGTCGGTGGCGTGACGCTGCCGGCTGCCGTCGCCGCCAAGCTGGCCCATCCGGACGCCTCCGCCTCGGTCGACGTCACCACGCCGGAAACCGCCTCGGCCAACTTCTTCCATCAGCTGAACAGCAAAGTGGCGCTGATGGGCGATGTGACCTGGGTACGCAACTCGCGTCTGCAGCAGATCGACATCAAGCAATCCACCGTCAACGGCGTGGCGCAAGGCGATCTGGTGTTGCACCAGAACTGGAAGGATACCTGGCGCGTGTCGCTGGGCACCAACTACCAGCTGAACGACGCCTGGATGCTGCGCGGCGGTCTGGCCTGGGAGCAGTCGCCGGTCAAGGACGATCAGGACCGCCATCCGGCCATCCCGGACAGCGACCGTCTCTGGCTGTCCTTCGGCGCCAACTACAAGATCAACAAGCAGAGCTCGATCGATCTGGCCTACAGCTTCATTGATTTCAAGAACGCCAACGTCAACTACACCGACGGCTGCACCCCGGCAGGCGTGTCGCCGAGCGGCGCGTCCTGCACCGGCAACGGCGGCACCGTCAACGGTACTTACAAGACCTATCTGCAACTGGTCGGCGTGCAGTACAACTATCGCTTCTAAGACGGCGTGAGCCGGCTGGAAAGCTTGACAGGGCGGGGCGCGCGGCGTCCCGCCCTGTTGTCTTTTGGGCGGCGGGCGGCGCATTGTTGCGGGCGCGCCAGCGCCGCATGATTTTTTTTACAAAACCTGCTTTGATTTTGCCCAAAATGGGTTAGACTAATCCGACATAAAAGCGAGTGTTTGATATTTTATCTGCGCTCGACTTAAAGAATCGCCCCAGCCTTTCCGCCCGCGGAACGGCCTGGCGATAGGGCACGGCGGGAACAACAGCGATAAACGCCGGCCTGACTATCAAGCAGTACCCTGCGCCGCGCTCGCCCCGGCCGGCGCGGAAACAGGGCAAGGACGAATCAACGCCCGTCCTTGAAGCAAGCAGGACAGGTTGAGAGGGGCCTGTCTCATGTGTGTTTCGACAAAACGAGGAAACCATGTCTCAAACCAAATTCAATGTACGCAAGGTTGCCGTGCTCGGCGCCGGCGTGATGGGGGCGCAGATCGCTGCCCACCTGGTGAACGCCAAGGTACCGACCATTCTGTTCGACCTGCCGGCCAAGGAAGGCGACAAGAACGGCATCGCGCTGAAGGCCATCGACGCGCTGAAGAAGCTGAAACCCTCTCCGCTGGCGGGCAGCGACGTGGTCGCCCACATCCAGCCGGCCAACTACGACGACCACCTGCATCTGCTGAAGGATTGCGATCTGGTGATCGAGGCCATCGCCGAACGGATGGACTGGAAAGTCGACCTGTACCACAAGGTGGCGCCGCATCTGGGCGAACACACCATCTTCGCCACCAACACTTCCGGCCTGTCGATCAACAAGCTGGCCGAAGGCTGCCCGGATTCGGTGCGCCCGCGCTTCTGCGGCGTGCACTTCTTCAACCCGCCGCGCTATATGCACCTGGTTGAAATCATTCCCTGCGTCACTTCCGACGCCCACATCCTCGACAATCTGGAACGCTTCCTGGTGTCGACGCTGGGCAAGGGCGTGGTGCGAGCCAAGGACACGCCGAACTTCGTCGCCAACCGCATCGGCGTGTTCTCGATGCTGGCCACGATCGCCAATGCCGCCAAATACGGCATCCGCTTCGATGTGGTCGACGATCTGACCGGTCCGCGCCTGGGCCGTCCGAAGTCCGCCACCTTCCGCACCGCCGACGTCGTCGGCCTGGACACCTTCGCCCACGTGGTGAAGACCATGCAGGACACGCTGCCGCAGGATCCGTGGCACAGCCTGTTCGCCACGCCGGACTGGATGCAGCAACTGATCGCCGGCGGCGCGCTGGGCTCCAAGACCAAGGCCGGCATCTACAAGAAGGACGGCAAGCGCATGCTGGTGCTCGACCCGGCCAAGGGCGAGTACGTCGGCTCCGGCGAGAAGGGCGACGACGCGGTCAAGGAGATCCTGAAGATCGCCGACCCGGCGGAGAAGTTCCAGAAGCTGCGCAGCAGCGAGCATCCGCAGGCGCAGTTCCTGTGGGCCTGCTTCCGCGACGTGTTCCACTACATCTCCTTCCACCTGGCCGATATCGCCAACTGCGCGCGCGACGTCGACTTCGCCATCCGCTGGGGCTTCGGCTGGTCCACCGGTCCGTTCGAGACCTGGCAGGCCGCCGGCTGGCAGCAGGTCGCCAAGTGGCTGAACGAAGACATCGCCGCCGGCAAGGCGCTGACCAAGGCCGAACTGCCGGCCTGGGTGCTGGAGGGCGATCGCGCCGGTGTGCATTTCGCCGACGGTTCCTACAATGCCGCGGACAGCAAGCTGGTCGGCCGCTCCTCGCTTGACGTCTACCAACGCCAGCTGGCCCCGGCCAAGGTGCTGGGCGAGAAGTCCGAGCAGCTGGGCGAGACCGTGTTCGAGAACGAGGGCGTGCGCGCCTTCACCACCGGCGACGACGTGCTGGTGGTGTCGTTCAAGTCCAAGGCCCACGCGATCGGCCCGGCCGTGCTGGACGGCGTGAACACCGCGCTGGACATCGCCGAGGACCGTTTCAAGGGCCTGGTGATCTGGCAGACCGAAGAGCCGTTCTCCGTCGGCGCCGACCTGCAGGCGATGATGCCGGCCTTCATGATGGGCGACTGGGGCGCGATCGAGGCGACGCTGAGCCGCTTCCAGGCGACCGCGATGCGCCTGCGCTACAGCCAGATCCCGACCGTGGCCGCGACCCAGGGCTATGTGTTCGGCGGCGGTTGCGAGTTCGCGATGCACTGCGACAAGACCGTGGCCGCGCTGGAGTCGTACGTGGGCCTGGTCGAAGTGGGCGTTGGCCTGCTGCCGGGCGGCGGCGGCTGCAAGGAGTTCGCGCTGCGCGCCTCGCAGGAAGCCAGGGGCGACCTGCTGGCCGCGTTGAAGGACTACTTCATGAACATCGCCACCGCCAAGGTCGCCACCAGCGGCGTCGAGGCGCAGGAGCTGGGCTTCTTCAAGAAGGCCGATCCGGTGGTGTTCAACGCCTACGAGCTGCTCTACGTGGCCAAGCAACAGGCGCTGGCGATGGCCGAGTCCGGCTACCGTCCGCCGCTGAAGGTCAAGGGCTTCCCGGTGGCCGGCCGTTCCGGCGCGGCGTCGATCAAGGGCCAGTTGGTGAACATGCTGGAAGGTAACTTCATCAGCCAGCACGACTTCTTCATCGCCTCGCTGATCGCCGACGTGATGACCGGCGGTGACGTGGAAGCCGGCACCCTGGTCAACGAGCAATGGATTCTGGATCTGGAGCGCAAGGCCTTCATGACCCTGCTGAAGAATTCCAAGACCCAGGACCGCATCGCCAATATGTTGACCACCGGCAAGCCGCTGCGCAACTAAGTGTTTGGGGATGATTCTGCTGCGCGGACCGATATCGAATGCTGCGATGCTCGCCGTACCGCATGTACGGCTGCGCTTCTCGCTTCGATCTCGGCCCGCTCGCGACGAATCCTCCCGCAAACACGGCCAATAGCCAGATGAAGGGCCGCTTGATCGCCGTAAAGCCGATCGGGCGACCGACAGGAGAATCGAAAATGAGCAAACAAGTACAAGAAGCTTACATCGTCGCCGTCACCCGCACTCCGGTGGGCAAGGCGCCGCGCGGCATGCTGCGCCATGTGCGTCCGGACGACATGCTGGCGCATGTGATCACCGGCGCGCTGGCCCAGGTGCCGAATCTGGATCCGAAGCTGATTTCCGACTGCGTGGTCGGCTGCGCCTTCCCGGAAGCGGAGCAGGGCCTGAACATGGCGCGTATCGGCGTGCTGCTGGCCGGCCTGCCGAACACCGTCGGCGGCATCACCATCAACCGCTACTGCTCGTCCGGCATCAATGCCGTGCAGATGGCGGCCGACCGCATCCGCTTGGGCGAAGCCGACGTGGTGATCGCCGCCGGTTCCGAGTCGATGTCCCTGGTGCCGATGATGGGCAACAAGGTGTCGCTGAACCCGGAAATCTTCGCCAAGGACGAGAACTACGGCATCGCCTACGGCATGGGCCTGACCGCTGAAAAAGTGGCCCAGCAATGGGGCGTGTCGCGCGAGGACCAGGACGCGTTCGCGGTGGAATCGCACCGCCGCGCGCTGGCGGCCATCGACGGCGGCAAGTTCAAGAACGAGATCACACCGCTGGAAGTGACCTACCGCACGCCGAATCTGGAAACCGGCGAAGTGGTGTCCAAGACCCGCGTGCTGGACACCGACGAAGGTCCGCGTCGCGAGACCTCGCTGGAAGGCCTGGCCAAGCTGAAGACAGTATTCGACGCCAAGGGCTCGGTCACCGCCGGCAACTCCTCGCAGATGTCTGACGGCGCCGGCGCGGTGATCCTGGTATCCGAACGCGTGCTGAAGGAGTTCAACCTGACGCCGCTGGCCCGCTATGTGACCTTCTCGGTCAAGGGCGTGCCGCCGGAAATCATGGGCATCGGTCCGAAGGAGGCCATCCCGGCCGCGCTGGCCCAGGCCGGCCTGAAGCAGGACGATCTGAAGTGGATCGAGCTGAACGAAGCCTTCGCCGCCCAGGCGCTGGCGGTGGCGCGCGATCTGAGCCTGGACCTGTCCAAGGTCAATCCGCACGGCGGCGCGATCGCCCTGGGCCACCCCTTGGGCGCGACCGGCGCGATTCGCACCGCCACGCTGGTGCATGGCATGCGCGACGCCGGCATCAAGGGCCACGGTATGGTGACGATGTGCATCGGCACCGGCATGGGCGCCGCCGGCATCATCGAGGTGCTGTAAGCGGACTCGCCTGTCGCGCCAAAGAACGCCACAGCCTTGCGCTGTGGCGTAATGTGATGGTCAGCCTGATTCAACAGCCCTGCAGGCGTAAGCTGGCAGGGCTGTTTTTCTTTCGATACAGGAGACCATCATGGCAACCGTCACCCTCATCGGCATCGATATCGGCAAACACCATTTCCACCTCGTCGCGCACGACACCAAGGGCCATGTGTTGCTCAAGCGCCAATTCGGCCGTCACGTGCTGATCGACTTTCTCGCTCGTCACTCCGCCTGCCGCATCGTGATGGAAGCTTGCTGTGGCGCCCATTGGCTGGCGCGCAAACTGGCCGGCTTCGGCCATACCGTGCAATTGATTGCTCCGCAGTACGTCCGTCCCTTCGTTCAGGGCAATAAGAACGATTTCCTCGATGCCCAAGCCATCTGTGAAGCCGCTTCCCGCCCCACCATGCGCTATGTCGCCGCCAAGTCGCCGGAACAGCAGGCGCTGGCGGCGCTGCACCGGCTGCGCGAGGCGCGAATCGGTGAACGCGTGCAGACGGGCAACCAGATCCATGCCTTACTGCTGGAGTTCGGCATCGCGCTGCCTCAGGGGGCGCAGGGTCTGCAACAGGCGCGTCTGCTGCTGCGGGAGCGCGAGGTTGCGCTACCGCCGATTGCCTGGCGGGTACTGGAGGCCCAGCTGTCGCACCATGATCAGTTGCAGCAACAAATCGATGATTGGGACTGCCAGATCACGGTACTGGCGAAACAGGACGACGTGGCGCGGCGGCTGATGACGGTACCGGGCATCGGCCCGATCACGGCCAGCCAGCTGGCTGCCGATGCCGGCCAGGCCAAGGGCTATCATTGCGCCCGCGACTTCGCGGCTTCGTTGGGCTTGGTGCCGCGGCAGCATTCGACTGGCGGCAAATCGACGTTGCTGGGCATCAGCAAACGAGGCGATAAAGCGTTGCGCCGCTTATTGGTGCAATGCGCGCATGTGATCATGATGAGTGCCAGACGCTGGCACAGTGCGATGGCGGAGTGGACGGCGAAGCTGATGTTGCGCCGGCATGGCAATGTGGTGGCGTGTGCGGTGGCGAACAAACTGGCACGGGTGGTGTGGGCGATCCTGGCGCACGGTGGCGAGTACCGCCCCTATCCGGAGACGGGGAAGTAAAAACCGCCGGGATGTGACCCGGCGGTAGGAGCAAGCCTGCTTTTGCGACGACAGACGCTGATGACGACAAACGGCCTAAGGCCCGACGACGAACCTGGAATGAAAAACAGTCTGTGAGACTGTGGGCGTTTTAAGGTCCGTCGGGTGCGACTCACATCATGGACCGGGCGAGTATGCCCACCAAGAGTCCGGATAGATTAGAGCAAGCCTACCTTGTCAGTATCGCTCAGTATTCTGGGGTTGCAAAACTCGGGCTGACCATAGATTTTCATTGCGCGGGTTCCGGAAAATAGAACGGTCCCGGACATCGTCCGGGACCGTTTCCACATGCCAGCGTATTTCTACTCGGCTTGCTTGTCGTTGCTCGCCAGTTCCAGCTGGGCCTTCTTCACCCGTTTGTCGGCGGACAGCTTCTGTTGCAGCGCCAGCAGATCGGCCTGGGCCGGGGTGTTGAAGACGATCACGCTGGCGGTGCGGTAGCGCACGGTCAGGCCGTGGTCGCGGGCGACGGCGGCCTCGTCGCTAGCGGCGGCCAGCCGCACCAGCACCGTGCCGCTGGCGGTGGCGGGAAGCAGCGCTTTCGGCGCCTGAACCACGTCGCCGCGTTTCAGCGACGGCGCCTGAGCGCCTGCGCTGCGGGCCGAGACGCCGCTGGCGATCTTCGATTGCGGGACCTGCTTGTAGTAGGTCTTGCCGTTGATCACCACGGCCTGGCCGGAGGGTTTGGCGAGAAAGGGCAGCTCGGCGGCCTGGCCGTGGGCGGCCAGGATCAGCAGGGCGACGGGGGCGAGTCGGATGATGGGTTTCATGTTGCGCTCCGGTGGCCGAAGAAGCGGATCGACCACGATTTCAGTTTGCCTTCCGCGTTCGGAAGAGAATAGACCTGGTTTTGACTGCCGGCGCGGTAGACGTAGCGATATTCGGCGCCGTTGGTGTCGATCACCCGCAGCCGCCACTGGCCCTTCGCCGGCTCGCCGTAGAAGTGGTTGGACAGCAGGCGCTGCTGGTTCAGGCCGTAGTCTTCCGCCACCAGCGCCGTGCGCGGCGACAGCAGCACCGAGCGGGTGCCGGACGGCGAGATCAGTTCCACGGCCAGATCGCTGGCGCGGCCGTGCTCGGCGTCGACCAGCACCTGCACCGCCTCGACGGTCAGATCGTCGGGCTGGGTGAACGCGCTTTCGACGCCGCGCTCGTCGGCGTCCGGAATGGCGGCCTGGGCGGAAACGGTCTGCCAGCGGGTCTTCTGCAGCGGCGGCAGCGGCTGGTTGTAGAACAGCGCCTTCTCGACCGCCTTGTCGATATCGATCAGACCGAAGCCGTAGAACTGGTGGAAGAACAGGCCGGCGGCATTTTTCTGCCAGCCGGGGATGGCCTGGTAGCTGTGCGCGCCGCCGCTCTTGTCCTTGAACGCCAGCGTCACGCCCGGCTGGGTGGCGTCCACCTTGCGCGCGGTGGTGATCAGGATGTGGCGCACGTCGCGGGCGCTCAGCGCCGGGTTGGCCGACATCACCAGCGCGAAGGAGCCGGAGGTGGCCGGCGCGGCGGACGAGGTGCCGTTCATCACGCCGTTGTAGTCGCAGTTGGGGTCCAGCGCGGTGCCGCCGTGCAGGCCGTTGGCGGTGTCGCCGCTGACGTTGTAGCCGCGGGCGCAGCCGGACAGGTCGGTGGTGACCATCGCCGGGGAGTCGGTGCCGTATTCGCCGCCGGGCGCGGTCAGCAGCACATTGGCGCCGACCGAGGAATACGAGGAACGCACGCCGTCGGCGTTCAACGCCGACACCACCACATTCCAGTAATTGCTGTTGTCGAAGCTCAGGTTGGCGTCCTGCACCGGCAGGCCGGCGTTGCCCTGGTATCCCAGCAGGTAGCCGCCGCCGACGCGGAAGTAGTTGTAGGCGTTGCCGGCCGATTTGACGAATGTCGCGCCGCGGCCCCAGTGGCTGTAGCGGCTGACCTCCTCGTAGGCTTCCTCCTCGGCCTGCAGCTCGATGTCGGCGTCGGGATTGCCCGGCCGCGAAGCGATGGCCGACGAGCCGTAGCTCTGGTTGAACACGCGGGCGTCGGTGAACGATTCCAGCGGTTTGCCGCCGGGCTGCTTGCCGTGGGAAAGCAGCCAGCCGTCCAGCGTCTGCGCCAGCAGCCAGTTGAAGCCCTTCAGGCCGGCCGACGGCGCGATGCCGCGGCCGCCTATGCCGTTGAAGCCGACGGCGGCGGCGATGCCGGCCACCGAGGTGCCGTGGGCGTTGTCAGGCGATTCCGGCGTCGGATCGTCGCTGCCGTTCACCAGATTCTTCGAACCGGGCACGATGTTGGCCGCCAGGTCCGGGTGTCTGATTTCCAGGCCGTCGTCGATGACGGCGATGGTGGTGCCGACGCCGCGGATGCCGCGCAGATGGGTGAAGGCGAGGTCGAGATCCACACCCTTGACGCCGCCGCGTTTGGAGAAGGCGTTCTGACCGGTGTTTTTCAGATGCCATTGTTGATTGACCAGCGGATCGCCCGGCGGCAGCGGGACGCTGCGCTCCTGCGCGGACGGGGCGGCGTGGCTTGCCAGCGAAGCCAGCGCCAGCATGACTGCACTGCTTGTGATGCGAACGTGCATGGTTGAGATCCTCTATTTTGCCTTTGTGTGTTGCGGTTATCTCCGCCAGAGGATCATATTTGTTAATTTTTATTGCGCAAATATCTTTTTGTCATATTGTGTCCACGCGCAAGAATTTGCCTGACGGATGCCGGCAGGCAGGGCGGAAGCGGGGATGCGCGCGATAGGGGAAGGGTGCGCCGGTTCCGCTCGAACCGGCGCTTGACGCCTGTTGATGATCTTTTACGAGCGGCGCGGTCTGGCCGGCAGGCCAGACGCAAGGCGGGGGCCTTGATGATTCCAAGGCCGCTGAGACGGCCTGCTGGCTGGGCTGCCCTTCGGGGCGGTGTTCTGCCGGCGCATGGCTTTGTCAAACGTCCCTGGCAGTGAACGACACTGCGGCGGGCCGTTTTCCGCGCCCTGCATCCGACAGAAAACCGCCGATGCCGCAAAAAGATCGCGAGCGGGCGGCTTGGATCAGTCCATTTTGGACAGTGTGTCGAAATTGCTGTGGCTGCAGTCCTCGAAGTCCTGCCGAGGATCCTTCAGCTTGATCTGGTAGGATTTGCCCTGGGCGGTGAGGACCAGCTCCTTGCTGGCGCCGGTCAAGGTTTTCGGCATCAGGAACCAGCGCTGGTTTTTGCGCGAGTTGGGCTGGGTGATGTAAATGGCGGTGAACGGCAGTTGCTCGGGTTTCTCCGGGTCGGTCAGCGACACCCCGACCGGCGTCTGGCCCAGGATTTCGATGCCGACCTTGGTGCCGTTGTTCTGACGCAGGATGCGGCGGATGACGCCGAGCAGCAGCGGATGGCTTTCGGTCTTGACCAGGATCAGCCGGCCGATCGCCAACTGGTCGATGGTCTTGCCGACGAAGGTCAGTCCCATGCCGGTGCTGCTGATGTCGTTGATGCGCCAGTCGTCGCCGCGTTCGGATTCCAGCGCGCCGACGTCCTGCACCTTGATCTGGAACGCGACACGGTCGAAGCCGATCGATATCTGGGCGGTCGACGCGTGCAGCGAGCGCTCAGACTTGCGCAGCGATTTGCCGCCGTCGTTGGACCAGCGCACGGCGAGTTTTTCGCACAGTCCGGCCCATTCCTCCCGCTCCAGCTCGCAGCCCAGCGCCGCGATCTGGGCCGGAATGCGGCTGTCCAGATCGAACATCAGATCGGCCAGCCGGCTGGTGATCTCGTAGGCCGACCAGTAGCGGTGCCATTTGCCGGCCATGCCGCGCAGCATGGGCTGCGGCGGCTCGGGGGCGGACAGGTTGTAGACGAAGATCGGTTCCTCCGCCGGCGGCTGCTTGTCCAGCGGGATGTGCTGGCTGATCAGCATCAACAACTGGTCGACGGCGACGATTTCCTTGTGCAGCATGTTCTCGGTCTGCGCCAGATGCAGCATGCCGGCCTGGATCAGCAGGTGTTCGCAGGTGATTTCCTGGCGCGCGTCCGGGTAGAGCAGGATGGGCGTGCGGGCGAAACCGGCGTCTTCGGCGTGCGTGTAGAAGCGGAAGCCCTGCTGCCAGGCCGTGCCCTCCGGCTTCAGATAGCGCAGGGCGTTCCAGGCCAAGAGCCGCATCTGGTGGTGCAGGCCGCGCAGGGTAACCAGTTGCAGGTCCGCCTCCGAGGTCTGGTTCTGCCCGCTCTTGTGCAGTCGCAGGCAGATCTGGTACGCGCTGGACAGCTCGTGCCAGTAGGCGAGGATGGTGGGCAGATAGCCCTTGCTGCCGCCTCTGGAGTGCAGATAATCCTGGCACAATTGCTGGTGGATGTCGGCCGCCTTATCGTCGACGTAGAGCAAAGTCCTGACCCGCTCTTTCAACGACATCTCGGTGTCTGCGTTGATCTTGGATACGGCCTTGATGATTTCCACCAAGGCGGTAAAGTATTCGGCTTGCGGCAGGTCGCGCACCAGCAGGGTCGCGGATTGCGCCACGCCGGATGCCGGTGTGTTTTTGCTGAGAAGTGAGCTGACTAGGGATTTGAAATCAAACATTGAGCCAAGCTTTTAATGAAAGTTATGTTCTGACTTATATGTCACTCTATCTTACGTCACGCTTTGACGATGGTGAAACCATAATCGCAAAATTATCCGAGATGCTTATCTGCAAACCTTTTTCCTTGTACGCGCCGGTGCTGGCTTTGTGCCTGGCCGGCATCATCGCGCCGCCGGCGGCGTTCGCCTCCGAAACGGTGCCCAAGGGCGTCGGAGTGGTGTTGGGCGGCGGCGGCGCCCGCGGTTTCGCCCACCTTGGGGTGCTGAAGGAGCTGGATCGCCTGCGCATTCCGGTGGCCTGCATCGCCGGCACCAGCGCCGGGGCGCTGATCGGTGGTATTTATGCCAATGGGCTGCCTCTTGACGAGATGGAGAAGGAGTTCAACGCTGCCGACTGGGACCAGATGCTGTCCGGCAAGCCGGCGCGCTCCGACATCCCGTACGACCGCAAGCGCGACGACTACAAGAACTACCTGGACATCAGCTTCGGTCTGAAGGATGGCGCCTTGCGTGTGCCGCGCAGCGCGATCAACTCCCAGGGCATCGAGCTGTACATCCACAAGATGACCCGCGACCGCGACATCGACGATTTCGACAAGCTGCCGATTCCGTTCCGCGCCGTCGCCGCCGATCTGAACAATGGCGACGCGGTGGTGTTCAGCAAGGGCTCGCTGGCGCGCGCCCTGCGCGCCAGCATGGCGGTGCCGGGTGTGTTCGACCTGGTGGAGGACGACGGGCGTCTGCTGGTCGACGGCGCCATCGCCCGCAATGTGCCGGTGCAGGACGTCAAGGGGCGCTGCGCCGATCACGCGATCGTCGTCGATGTCGGCACGCCGCTGATGAAGCCCGACGAGATCCAGACCTTGTTCGACGTGGTGGAGCAAAGCTCCAATCTGGCGGTGATGCGCAATGTGCAGGAGCAGATGAAGCTGCTGGACAAGAACGATGTGGTGATACGGCCGGACCTGGCCGGCTATGCCGCCACCTCCTTCGGCGACCATCAGGCCATCGTCGAGCGCGGCGCGGAGGCGGCGCGCAAGATGGCCAAACAATTGTCGGCCTATTCGGTGTCCGAGGCCGAGTACGCCGCCTGGAAGCGCCGGCTGCAGCGGCCGCGCTACCCGCTGCTGGACGAGGTCAAGGTGGAGGGCAAGGACGGCAGCTTCACCAAGGTGTCGTCGTTGCAGCAGGCGCTGAACTTCTCCGGGCCGACGGTGCCGGTCGGCGAGGCGAGGGACAGGCTGGCGGCCATCTTCACCGGCGGCGAGTACGACAGGCTGGGTTACCACATCGACAGCATTTCCGGCCGCAACGTGATGACGGTGATGCCGGTCGAGCGCAGCATAGGCCAGAACTACCTGCATTTCGGCCTCAACCTCAGCAGCGACACGCCCGGCGACAGCAGCTTCACGCTGCGCGCCTCGCACGAGTGGGCCGCGCTGAACAGCGCCGGCGGCTCCTGGCGCAACGATGTCGCCATCGGCCACGACAAGGGCATCAAGACCGAGCTCTACCAGCCGCTGTGGCAGGGTAGCCCGCTGTTCGTCTCGGCCTCGCTGGGCTACCGGCAGAAGCCGTTCCAGCTGTTCAACGACGATCATACGGTGCTGGTCACCTTCAAGGACAATATCGTAGACACCCAGCTGAATGCCGGCGTGGCGCTGGGCCGCTACGGCGAATGGCGGCTGGGCGTCTACAAGCAGGACAACCATTTCACGGTGGCCCAGGGGTATTCGGACGATCTGGAGGCGCTGGCGTCCAGTCAGTACCGCGACGTCGGCGTGCAAAGCAGCCTGGTGGTCGACCAGTTCGACAATCCGCGCTGGCCGCGCTCCGGTTATTACTTCAACGGCAAGATAGGCGCGGGCTTGCCCGGGCTCGGCAGCGACGTCAACCAGAAGTTCTACGACATGACCGGCGAGCTGGCGCACACCTACGGCAACATCACGGCGCGCTTCACCGCCAAGGCCAGGGGCAGCGTCGACATCCGTTCCGAAGCCTTCATGCCGCAGAATCTTGGCGGCTTCCTGAACCTGACCGGCTACCAGAGCGGCGAGTTGCTGGCCAGCCAGGTGGCGCTGGCGAGGCTGATGATGTACTGGCGCGCGACGTCGCTGCCGGCGGTGCTGGGTTCCGGCGTCTATGCCGGCATGTCGCTGGAGGCGGGCAAGCTGTTCGGCGAGAATTTCAGCAGCCAGTCCAGTAGTCGCTGGATTCCGGCCGGCTCGGTCTTTCTGGGCGCGGATACCATCCTGGGGCCGTTCTTCATCGGCGTCGGCACCGCCAGAGGCGGACAGTTGACCGGCTATATCTACCTCGGAGTCGATTACTGAGCGATGCCGATGTGACGATCCGAATGCCTCGCCCGGCCTTGGTCGGGCGAGGGGCCAGTCCTTTGGTACAGGTTTTGATTGATTTGAATCAGTTTTAACTGTAGTTACTAGATTTTATAAGCCAAATGTCCTATCTCGGTATTAGCCGCTGTTCGGCGGCATACATACAATAACCGGGAGAAACAATGAATCGCCTCTTGTCGCGCAGTGCGCTCCTCATCGCCATGCTGCTGCTGCCTGTCGCCTCGGCGCTGGCTTCCACCAACGGCGGCTATACCCAGACCCGTTACCCCATCGTGCTGGTGCACGGCCTGTTCGGCTTCGGACAGGTGCTGGGCGTCGATTACTTCTACCAGGTGCCGGCCGCGCTGAAGGCCGACGGCGCCCAGGTCTTCGTGGCCGAGGTGTCGGCCACCGACAGCAATGAAGTGCGCGGCGAGCAGCTGCTGCAGCAGGTGCGGCAGATCCTGGCCATCACCGGCGCGCAGAAGGTCAATCTGATCGGCCACAGCCAGGGCGCGCCGACGGCCCGCTACGTGGCCGGCGTGCGTCCGGACCTGGTGGCCTCGGTCACCACCGTCGGCGGCGTCAACAAGGGCTCCGTCGTGGCCGACATCGTCCGCGGCGTCGCGCCGCCGGGATCGGTCAGCGAAACCGTCGCCGCCGCCGTGGCCGGCGCCTTCGTCAAGGTGCTGGCCTTCTTCTCCGGCACCAGCAACCTGCCGCAGCAGCCTATCGGCGCGCTGAACTCGCTGACCACCGCCGGCTCGCGGGCCTTCAACGCCAAGTTCCCGGCCGGCGTGCCGACCAGCGCCTGCGGCGAGGGCGATTATGCGGCCAACGGCGTGCGCTACTACTCGTGGACCGGCGCCGCGACCACCACCAATGTCCTCGACCCGCTGACCGTGCCGATGGGCGTGCTGGGCCTGGCCTTCGGCTCCACCCCGTCCGACGGCCTAGTGGCCGTGTGCTCGGCCCACCTCGGCCAGGTGATCCGCGACGATTACAAGATGAATCACGTCAACGAGATCAATCAGAGCTTCGGCCTGGTCAGCCTGTTCGAGGTCAGCCCGGTCACGCTTTACCGTCAGCAGGCCAATCGCTTGAAGAACGCGGGATTGTGACATGCGGCGTCCGCGCTTGATATTGCTGACGGTCTGCGTCGGCGCGCTGCTGGCGTGGTGGGCCTGGCCTTCGGCGAACCCGGCTGGGGCCGGCGTCGCCGTGGCGGCGGGGACCTTCGCGCCGTCTTTGCGCGGCACCGCCGTCGACGGCGCGGTCCGCGCCGTCGACGGCAGTCTGCGGGTGGACCAGGAGTTGCGCCGGCAGTTCGACTACTACCTGGCCACGCTGGGCGAGCGCCAGCTGCCGGCCATCCGCGCCGAGCTGCGCCGGCATCTGGCCCAGACGCTGGGCGTCAAGGCGCTGGCGCAGGCGCTGAATCTGTTCGACCGCTATGTCGCCTATCGCCAGTCGCTGGCCGGCATGACGGTGGCGGCCGGCGCCGACCTGCCGCAACGGCTGGCCAGCGTGCGGGCGGCGAAGCTGCGGTACTTCTCCGCGGCCGAGGTCGAGGGTCTGTTCGGCGACGAGGACCGTTACGACGGCTTCACCGCCGGGCGGCTGGCCATTCTGGCCGACCCCGCGCTGAGCGCGGAGGAGAAGCGGCGGCGGATCGCGGAGCTGGAGCGGCAGCTGCCGCCCGAGCTGCGCGCGGCGCGCGAGGAGCCGGTCAAGCACCTGGAGCTGGCGCAGGCCGAGGAGGCCTTGCGCCGGCGCGGCGGCGGCGAGCAGGAGCTGTACCAGCTGCGCGCCGCCATGGTGGGGCAGGCGGCGGCGGACCGGCTTTCCGATCTGGATCGGGAGCAGGCGGCCTGGCGGCAGCGGGTGGACGATTTCAAGCGCGACAGCGCCGCCATCGCGGCGAATGCCCAGTTGAACGCCGCGCAGCGGCAGCAGGCGCTGGCACAGCTGCAGGCCAGTCGTTTCACGTCGCAGGAGGCCTTGCGCTTGCCGGCCTACGCGCCGGTCAACTGAGCCGCAATGCAAACAGGCGCCGTTGCCGGCGCCTGTTTTTTATCGATCCGGCGGATCAATCTTCGGCGTGGAACAGCCGCTGCAGCGCCTCGCCCGGCTCGGCCTCGCGCATGAAGGCCTCGCCGACCAGAAAGGTGTGGACGCCGCTGCTGCGCATCAGCCGCACGTCGTCAATGGTGGCGATGCCGCTCTCGGTGATCGCGATGCGGCCGTCGCCTATGCGCGGCAGCAGTTTCAGCGTGGTGGTCAGGCTGACTTCGAAGCTGCGCAGATTGCGATTGTTGACGCCGACCAGCTCGGTCTCGAGCGCCAGCGCGGCATCCAGCTCCGCCTCGTTGTGCACCTCCACCAGCACCGCCATGCCCAGCTCGCGGGCCAGCGTCTCCAGCGCCTTCATCTTGGGCAGCTCCAGGGCCGCGGCGATCAGCAGGATGCAGTCGGCGCCCATCGCGCGCGCCTCGTAGACCTGGTATTCGTCGACGATGAAGTCCTTGCGCAGCGCCGGCAGGTGACAGGCGGCGCGCGCGGCTTCCAGGTAGCTGGCGTCGCCCTGGAAGTATTGGCGATCGGTCAGCACCGACAGGCAGGCGGCGCCGTGGGCGGCGTAGCTCGCGGCGATGGCCGCCGGCTGGAAGTCCTCGCGTATCACGCCCTTGCTCGGGCTGGCCTTCTTGATTTCGGCGATGACCCCGGCCTTGCCCAGCGCGTGCTTGGCGCGCAGGGCGGCGACGAAGTCGCGGCGATCCTGGCGGGCTTCGGCGTCGGCCCGTACCGCGGCCAGCGGGCGGCTGTTCAGCGCGGCGGCGATTTCCTGGCGCTTGGTGGCGATGATGGTGTCGAGAATGTCGGACATGCTGGCGTCGAGTGTTCGTAATCGGATGGACCATCATGCAGAACATCCCGGACGATGGCAAGGGGCCCCGCTTTCCGGATGCTTGATTCAAATCATTCCCGTTCCCGGCGGCGGATCCGATACTGCGGCCATTCCACCTGTCGGAGTTTCGCCATGGCGCGCGCTCATCCATTGTTTTCCGCCCCACATCGGGCGGCCTTCCTGCCCGGCATACTGCTGGCCATCCTGATGCTGGCGCTGTGGAGCGCCGAGCTGGCGGCGCGCCTGTTCGGCCAGGGCCTGCCGCTGGCGTTGCCGGCGATGCTGGCCCACGGCTTTCTGATGCTGTTCGGCTTTTTCCCGCTGTTCATGGCCGGCTTTCTGTTCACCGCGGGCCCGCGCTGGCTGAACGTGCCGCCGCCGGGGCGCGGCGCCTATCTGGCGGTGCCGGCGCTGCTGGTCGCCGGTCTGGCGCTGTGGCTGGTCGGCGCGGCGACGGGCGGCGTCTGGCTGCTGGCCGGCCATCTGCTCTACAGCTTGGGTTTTGTCGGCCTGGGCGGCGGTTTCGCCCGGCTGCTGCTGCGCAGCGCCGCGCCGGACCGGCGCCATGCCTGGGCGGTGCTGTCGGCCTTCGGCATCGGCGCGCTGGCGCTGGCCTGCGCCGGCTACTGGTTGCTGAGCGGTGACGTCCGCGGCTGGTTGTGGATGCGGGACCTGGCCTTGTGGGGGTTTCTGCTGCCGGTTTTTCTGACGGTGTGCCACCGCATGCTGCCGTTCTTCTCGGCCAGCGCGCTGACGCCGTACCAGGCCTGGCGGCCGTGGTGGCTGCTGGCGGCGATGCTGGGCGGCGCCCTGGGACACGGCCTGCTGTCCATCGCCGGCTGGCCGTCCTGGGGGCTGGACCTGGTCCTGGCCGCGCTGTTCGGCTACACCAGCTGGCGCTGGAGGCTGGCGGCCTCGTTGCGCGTCAGGCTGCTGGCGATGCTGCATCTGTCCTTCGCCTGGCTGGCTGCCGGCTTCGCGCTGTATGCCTGGCAGGGCGCCTTTGGCGGCCTGGCCTGGGCACCGCTGCACGCGATCACGGTCGGCTTTTTCCTGACGATGATGATCGCCTTCGTGTCGCGGGTGTCGCTGGGCCATTCCGGACAGCCGCTGGAGGCCGGCAAGGCCTTGTGGGGCCTGTATCTGGCGGCGCAGTGGCTGGCGCTGGCGCGCGTCGCGGCCGACCTGCTGCCCCTGGGCTGGCGCGGCGGCCTGTACAGCCTCGCCGCGGCGGGCTGGCTGCTGACCCTGCTGTTGTGGGGCGGCCGTTTCCTGCCCGTTTATCTGCGTCCGCGCGCCGACGGCCAGCCGGGCTGAGCGGCGCCGGACTTCAAAACTGGAGAACATCATGAATCCATCCGAATCACTGATCCGCCAGCACCGCGATTGCGACGCCCGTTTCGCCGACGCCGAGCAAGCCGCGCGCGCGAAGGACTGGCCCGCCGCCGAGTCCGCCTTCGCCGCGATGCGCGGCGAGATGGAAGGCCATTTCCAGCTGGAGGAGGAGCGCTTGTTCCCGGCCTTCGAGCAAGCCAGCGGCATGCGCGGCGGCCCGACCGTGGTGATGCGCGCCGAGCATGCGCAGATGCGGCAGTTGCTGGATGGCATGGCGGAAGCGCTGGCCGCCGGCGATGGCGACGGCTTCCTGGCCGAGGCCGACACGCTGCTGATCCTGACCCAGCAGCACAATATGAAGGAGGAGAACATCCTGTATCCGATGTGCGAGCAATGCCTGCCGGACCTGGCGGGTCTGCTGCAAGGGGCCGGCGGTGCCGCTTGACCTGCGGGACCTGCCGCCGCCGGAGCCGATGGACATCGTGCTGAGCCAGGCCGAGCGGCTGGCGCCGGGGCAGTCGGCCAGCTTCGTGCTGCCGCGCTTCCCGACGCCGCTGCCGCCGCTGCTCGATCAGATGGCCGGCCTGGCCTACCGTTTCGAGCTGTCCGGCGACGGCGGGGTGCTGCTGCGGGTGGAGCGGTCGTGATGCAGGGCTGGCCGTCGTACGACAGGGCGCCGCCGCTGAGCCTGCCCTTGCCGTTTCTGCTGGCGGCGCCGTGCTGGCTGTTCGCCGCCGGCCTGTGTCTGGCCTTCATGCCGCCGGGGCCGCTGGACCGTTTCGACCCGGAGGCGCTGGCCGCCGTCCACCTGCTGGCGCTGGGCGTGCTCGGCAACGCGATGTGCGGGGCGGCGCTGCAGATACTGGCGGTGGTGGCCGGCGTCGCGTTTACCCGGCCGCGATTCTTGCTGCATGTCTTGTTCTGGCCTTTGCAACTGGGCTGCGGCCTGCTGGCGGCGGCCTTTCTGCACGGTTTTTCGCCGGCGCTGCTGTTGCCGGCCGCGGCTCTGCTGGGCTGGGCGCTGCTGGTCTTCGCCGGCGTCGGCCTGCATGGCGTCGCCAGCAGTCCGGCGCGCGACGCGACGAGCCGCGGCATCGCGTCGGCGCTGGCCGCGCTGCTGGCGGCGGCCTCGCTGGGCATCGCGCTGGCGGGCACGCTGGGCGCGGGCTGGCCGCTGCCGTGGAAAGCCCTGTTGGACTGGCACGTGTTGTCGGCCCTGGGCGGATGGCTGCTGGGCCTGGTGATGGCGGTGGCGGTCACCGTGGTGCCGATGTTCCAGATCACGCCGGCCTATCCGGCGCGTTGGATGCGCGATGCCGCCGTCTTGTGGCCGGCGGCGTTGCTGGCCTCCGGCCTGGGCTGGCAGCTGGGGGCGGGACCGTTGGCCGGCATGCCGGCGTCGGCGGTGGCCATCGCCTTCGCCGTGATGACCTGGCGCCTGCAGCGGCGGAGCCGGCGTCCGGCCGATTGCGGACGGCGTTTCTGGCAGATGGCGATGGCGGCGTTGGCGCTGGGCCTGATGGCGGCCTGGGCGGCGGCGGCGGATTGGGCCGCGGCAGGCTGGGCGGCGCTGAGCGGCTGGCTGCTGCTGTTCGGCCTGGGCGTTTGCGCGATGCTGGGCATGTTCTACAAGATACTGCCCTTCCTGCTGTGGCTGAATCTGCAGCGCAAGGCGCCGCCGGGCAAGCGGGCGCCGGCCACGCTGGCGCTGCTGCCGGAGGCGGCGCAGCGCCGCTGTCTGTACGTCTGTGCCGCCTGCCTGACGGCTGGCTGCGCGCAGGTTCTGGGCGGCGTGCCGGGAATGGCGGCCGGCGCAGCGGTCTGCGGGCTGGCCGCGCTGGTGGCGGTGGACGCGGGCAGGGCGGTGTGTCGCTACCGGGCCTGCGTTCGAAGCTGGCGCGAGGCTCAGGCCGGCGGCGCCATGCCGTAGTTGGCCAGCGCGGCCGGATCGGGCAGCGCGATGTCGCGACCGTCGACCTCGACCAGGCCGGCCTTGCTCAGCTGTTGCAGCACCCGGGAGAAGGTTTCCGGCGTCAGGTTCAGCCGGGAGGCGACCAGGTTCTTGCTGGCCTCCAGCGTCAACACGACTTTTTCGCCGGCCGACGCGTCGTCCAACTGCTGCAACAGGTAGCCGATCACGCGCTGCAGCGCGCTTTCCACCGAGTAGCGCTCGACATCCCGCACCATGCCGTGCAGGCGCAGCGACATGCCGGCCAGCATATTGCGGGCGAAGCCCGGGTCCTCGGCCAGCGTCTGGAACACGCCGGCGGCGCCGATATGCAGCAGCAGGCTGTCTTCCAGCAGCTGGGCCAGCACCGGATAGGGCTTGCCGAGGAACATCACCGCCTCGGCGAAGCTCTGGCCCGGATGGATGATCTCCACCACCTTCTCGACGCCCTGCGGCGACGGAATGGCCAGCTTCACCTTGCCGTAGACCACCAGATACATGCCGTCGCAATCGTCGCCGCGCTGGAACAGCAGCTGCCCCCGGTCGCCGCGCTGCGCGCGGACATGGCTTTGCAGCGCGGCCAGCTGCCGGTCCGACAGCTGCTGGAACAACGGTTGGTGGCGAAGATGCTGGACGATGTCGATCTGGGACATGGTATGGCCTTGGATAATGCGTGACAGTTACCGATGCTAGCCTATCCGGCCAAATGGAAAAAGGCCGCCGGATCGGCGGCCTCGCGGTTTTCGCCGCGGATCAGCGGGACACGAAGCCGCCGTTGATGAACAGCGTCTGGGCGGTGGTCCAGCGGTTTTCCGGCGAAACCAGATGCTTGATCAGCGGCACCAGATCGGCCACCTGGCCCAGCTCGCCGTTGATGCTGGCGCGTTTCAGATAGGCCACGGTCTCCGGCGTTTCCACCGAGTAGAAGAAGGCGGTGTCCATCGGGCCGGGGGCGACCACGTTGACGGTGATGCCGCGGTGGCCGATCTCCTTGGCCAGCGCGCGGGTGAAGTCCTCCAGCGGCGCCTTGCTGCCGGCGTAGACGCCGTAATAGCCGGTGGTGGCGGCCAGCAGCGAGGTGCCGATGCTGACGATGCGGCCGTTGTCGCGGATGCGGCGGCCGGCTTCCTGCAGGCAGAAGAAGGCGGCCTTGGTGTTCAGCGTGAAGATGGCGTCGAATTCCTCTTCGCTGACCTCGGTGACCGGCTTCTTCACCATCATGCCGGCGGTATTGATTAGGATGTCGAGGTGGCCGAAGCGGTCCTCCACCGCGTCGAACAGGCGGCGGATTTCGGCCACCCGAGTGATGTCGGCCTGGACGGCGAAGGCCTGGCCGCCGGCGGCGTTGATCGCGGCGGCGGCCTGCTCGGCGCCGTCGCGGGAGCCGTCGCTGTTGTAGTGGATGGCGACGGCGGCGCCGTCGGCGGCCAGCGCTTCGGCGAAGGCGCGGCCCATATTGCGCGATGCGCCGATGATCAGGGCGACTTGGCCTGCGAAGTTGGTTTGGCTCATTTCACTTCTCCGTGATGGTTTGCCGCGGCGGCGCGGCGGGCGGTTGACGCTTCGCAGTGTATTGTTTCGATATCGCCAGATAAACGGTGCAAATTTGATTACACTATCCAGATAATCGATCTAATTGAGGCGGACATGGACCGGATTCAGGCAATGCGGGTTTTCGCAGCGGTGGTGGACGCCGGCGGTTTCACCCGCGCCGCGCAGCAACTGCAGCTGCCGCGCGCCACCGTTTCCAGCGCGGTGCAGCAGTTGGAGGCCCAGTTGGGCGTGCGCCTGCTGCACCGGACCACGCGCCGGGTGCAGCTGACGCTGGACGGCGGCGGCTTCTACGAGCGCTGCCAGCAGCTATTGGCCGATTTCGACGAGGTGGAGGCCTTGTTCAGCCAACAGGGCGCCAGTCCGCGCGGCCGCTTGCGCATCGATGTGCCGGGGCCGATAGGGCGGCAGGTGCTGGCGCCGGCGCTGCCGGACTTTTTCCGCCAGTATCCGGACATCGAGCTGGAGCTGGGCGTGACCGACCGGCCGGTCGACCTGATCCAGGAGGGGGTGGACTGCGTGATCCGGGTCGGGCAACTGGGCGAGTCGCGGCTGGTGGCGCGCCGCATCGGCATGCTGCCGCAGGGCAACTACGCCAGTCCGGACTATCTGGCGCGCTTCGGCGAGCCGCGCGCGCCGGACGAGCTGCCGCGCCACCAGGCGGTCAACTACGCCTCGCCGTCCACCGGCAAGGTGTTCGGCTGGGAATACCTGCGCGACGGCGAGCGGCGCGAGTTGGCGCTGCGCTCGCCGATCAGCGTCAATCAGGTGGAGACCTATATCGCTTGCGCGCTGGCCGGTCTGGGACTGATCCAGCTGCCGCGCTACGACGCCGAGCCGCATCTGGCGGCCGGGCGCCTGGTCGAGGTGCTGGCCGACTGGCCGCCGCCGGCGATGCCGGTGTCGGTGTTGTATCCGCACCGACGGCATCTGTCGCGGCGGGTGCAAGTCTTCGTCGAATGGGCGGCGGCGCTGCTGCGCGAGCGGCTGAGGCTGGAGGGGTGAGTGTCTGTATGGGATTAGTCTGAAAAAAGCGGAGGGTGGAACTATCTTGTAAGCAAATTGCCTGACTGGCTGGTTTTTTGTTAACGAATTGTTTGATATATGCGGTTCAGGCGATGGTTTGGCATATTGTTGCGTCCGGTGCGCGGAGCGGGCGCGCTGTGGCGGCGCCTTCGGCGCTGGGGATTGGGGAAGCGGCCGTGGCGCAATGGCGCGGCCTTGCTGGCGGCGCTGGCCTTGATCGGCTGGGGCGCGCACCACTGGCTGGCGGAGGACCCGCCGCCGCCGGTGCTGACCGCCAAGGTGGAAAGCGGCGAGCTTGAGGACCTGGTGCTGGCCAGCGGCGTGATTCAGGCCTTGCGGCAGGTCGATGTCGGCGCCCAGGCCACCGGCCAGCTGAAGACGCTGAAGGTAGAGGCCGGCGACAAGGTCAGGCGGGGCCAGTTGCTGGCCGAGATCGATCCGGAGGACAGCCTGAACGAGTTGCGCGCCGCCGAGGCGTCCCTGGACGCCCGCGTCGCCCAGCGCCAGGCCAAGCAGGCCTCCTTGCATCAGGCCGAGCGGGAGCTGGCGCGCCAGCGGCGCATGCAGGTCGAAGGCTCCACCTCGGACAAGGAACTGCTGAACGCCGAGACCGGCTATCTGACGCAGAAGGCCGGCCTGGCCGATTTGCAGGCGCAAATCCGCCAGGATCAGTCGGTGGTGGACGGCAAGCGCACCAAGCTTGGCCATACCCGCATCCAGGCGCCGATGGACGGCGATGTGCTGGAGATCGTCACCCAGCAGGGCCAGACCGTGATCGCCACCCAGACGGTGCCGGTGATACTGAAACTGGCCGATCTCAGCAAGGTGACGGTGCGCGCCTATGTGGCCGAGGCCGACGTGATCCGCGTCAAGGCCGGCCTGCCGGTGTACTTCACCGTGCTGGGCGCGCCGGACCAGCGCCACTGGGGCAAGCTGCGCGCCATTCTGCCGACGCCGGAAAAGATCAATAACGCGATGTTCTACAAGGCGCTGTTTGACGTGTCCAATCCGGACGGCAAGCTGCGCGTCGACATGACCACCCAGGTCAGCATCGTGCTGTCGCGGGTAGACAAGGCGCTGAGCATCCCGCTGTCCGCGCTCGGCGCGGTCGGCAAGGACGGCCGCTACGCGGTCAGGGTCAAGGGGCGCGACGGCAGGCTGGAGGAGCGGCGCGTGCGCGCCGGTCTGAAGACCTCGACCCGGGTCCAGGTGCTGGACGGACTGAAGGCGGGCGAGCTGGTCGTGACCGGCGAGCCGGCCGACAAGCCGGAGGACGGCGGCGCCGTGGTGGTCAGCGCATGAGCGGGGCCGGCCTCGAGCTGGACGGCGTCTGGCGGCGGTTTCCGTCCGGCGACGGCGAGGTGGCGGTGCTGAAGAACGTGAGCCTCGGCATCGCCGCCGGCGAGATGGTCGCCATCGTCGGCGCCTCCGGCTCCGGCAAGTCCACGCTGATGAACATACTGGGCTGTCTGGACCAGCCGTCCGACGGGCGCTACCGGGTGGCCGGCCGCGATGCCGCCAGCCTGGATGGCGACCAACTGGCCGCGCTCAGGCGCGAGCATTTCGGTTTCATCTTCCAGCGCTACCACCTGCTGCCGCATCTGAGCGCGCTGGACAATGTCGCGATGCCGGCGGTCTACGCCGGCATGCCGCTGCAGGCGCGGCGCGAGCGGGCCCAGGCCTTGCTGGCCCGGCTGGGACTGGCCGACAAGGCGCGCCACCGCCCGGGCCAACTGTCCGGCGGCCAGCAGCAGCGGGTGTCGATCGCCCGCGCGCTGATGAATGGCGGCCGCATCATCCTGGCCGACGAGCCGACCGGCGCGCTGGACAGCCGCAGCGGCGACGAGGTGATGCGCATCCTGAAGGAATTGAACGCCGCCGGCCACACGGTGATCATCGTCACCCACGATCCGGCCATCGCCGCCCAGACCGACCGCGTGATCGAAATCCGCGACGGCGAAATCCTGCGCGACAGCGGCGCGGCGGCGCCGTCCGCGCCAAACATCGGCGAAGAGGCGCCGGCGGCGGCCGGACCGTCGCTGCGCGAGCGGATGGCCGAGGCGTTCAAGATGGCGTTGCTGGCGATGCTGTCCAACCGCCTGCGCACCGCGCTGACCATGCTGGGCATCGTCATCGGCATCGCCTCGGTGGTGTCCATCATCGCGATAGGCGAGGGCGCGCGCGACTATGTGCTCAACGACATCCGCGCGATGGGCACCCAGACCATCACCGTGTTCCGCGGCAAGGACTGGGGCGACGACAAGGCCGACGGCATACGCACCTTTCTGCCCGGCGACATCGTCGCGCTGGCGGGCGAGGGCTATGTCGACAGCGTGACGCCGGAAACCACCCAGCCGCAGCGCATCCGCTACCGCAATGTCGACGTCAACGGCTCGGTCAGCGGAGTCGGGCGGGACTTTTTCCGCGTGCAGGGCATGAAGATGGCCGAGGGCCAGGGCTTCAGCGGCGACGATATCCGCCTGCAGCGCCAGGTGGTGCTGCTGGACAAGAACGCGCGCCGCAAGCTGTTCGGCGACGGCGAGGCGGTGGGCCGGGTCATCCTGGTGGGCACGGTGCCGGCCACGGTGGTCGGCGTGGTGGCCCAGCGCGACCGCGGCTTCGGCGGCAATTCGCTGCAGCTGTGGATGCCGTATTCGACGACGGCCAGCCGCCTGTTCGGCCAGCAGCATTTCGACCGTTTCGTGATCCGGGTGACCGACGGTCAGCCGACCAAGCTGGCCGAAAAGGCCATCACCACGCTGCTGACCCAGCGCCACGGCGGCAAGGACTTCTTCACCTACAACATGGAAGAGGTGGTGAAGACGGTGGAAAGCACCAGCCGCACGCTGGCGCTGCTGTTGACGCTGATCGCGGTGATCTCGTTGCTGGTCGGCGGCATAGGCGTGATGAACATCATGCTGGTGTCGGTGACCGAGCGGACCCGCGAGATCGGCATACGGATGGCGGTTGGCGCGCGCCAGGGCGATGTGTTGCAGCAGTTCCTGACCGAGGCGGTGCTGGTCTGCCTGGTCGGCGGCGCGATAGGCGTGGCGCTGTCCTACGGCATCAGCTTCGTGTTCGCGCTGTTCGTCAGCAAATGGAAGATGTCGCTGTCCTTGACGGCGATTGCGCTGGCGGTGGCCTGCTCGTCGCTGATCGGCGTGCTGTTCGGCTTTCTGCCGGCACGCAGCGCCGCGCGGCTGAACCCGATAGACGCGCTGGCACGGGAGTGACGGAGATGAGGAAGCACAGATGGCCGTGGCTGGCCCTGGCCATGCTGCTGGCCGGCTGCCAGGCCACGCCGTATCAGCGCCAGGTCTTGCAGGCGCCGGCGCGATGGACGCAGCCGGACGAGGCGGTCCAGGACATGGGACGGGAGGCGTGGTGGGGCGGTTTTGACGATCCGGCGCTGCTGCAAGTGCTTGAACAGGCGCGCAGCCGCAATCCCGATCTGGAAATCGCCTTGCTGAAACTGCGCAAGGCGCAGCTGGCGGCCGATCTGGCCGACAGCGACGCGCGGCCGACGCTGGACGGATCTCTGTCGGCCAAGCATTCGCGGCCGCTGGACGGCGGCAGCGGCGTCAACACCCGTTCCATCGGCCTGTCGGTATCGTACGAGGCCGACCTGTGGGGCCGGCTGGACGCCGCGCGGCGAGCGGAGGGCGAGGCTTTCGTCGCCAGCCGCTACGATAGCGTCGGCGCCGATCTGCTGTCCGACGGCGCGGCCGCCGGCCTGTATTGGGACATCGCCGCGCAGAAGGCCAGGCTGGCGCTGACTGGGGCAGAGCTGGCCGACGCGGTCCGCATGCAGGCGCTGGCGCGCGCCAAATGGCGGGCCGGCGCTCTGGCAGAACAGGACGCGATCCAGGCCGAGGCCGAGGCGCTGGCGCGACGCGCCAGCCTGCTGGGCCAGCAAGAAGCGCTGAGCAAGAAGGAGAACGCGCTGGCCATGCTGCTCGACGCGCCGCCGGGCGCGCCGCTGCCGGCGATTCCGCCGCTGGCCGCCCGGCCGGCGCTGCCGGGCATCGCCGCCGGCCTGCCGGGCGAGCTGCTGCGGCGGCGTCCGGACCTGAGGGCGGCCGAGGCCAGGCTGCGCGGCAAGCTGGCCGAGGTCGATCAGAAACGGGCGGATTTCTTCCCGCGCTTCAGCCTGAACGGGGACCTGAGCCGGAGCAGCGCCGTTCCCGGCGCGCAACTGGGCCTGGGCGCGACCTTGTCGCTGCCTTTTCTGAACTGGCGGCAGATGCGGCTGAAGCTGCAATCGAGCGAGGCCGACTACCGCCTGGCCGAGGTCGAGTTCCGCAAGGCGGTGTACGGCGCCTACGGCGAGGTGGAGGAGGCGCTGGACGCGCGGCGCCGGCTGGAAGGCAGCGCGGCGTTGCAGCGCGAGGCGCTGGCGCTGGCGGCACGGAACGTCCGCCTGGCCGAGAGCCGCTACCGTGCCGGCGAGACCGACATGCAGTCCTGGCTGGACGCCGCGCGCGGCGAGCGCCAGGCGCGGGAAAAGCTGCTGGACCTGAATCTGGAGCGGCTGAAGAACCTGGCCTTGCTGTACAAGGCCTTGGGCGGCGCGCCGTCTGCCTGAGCGGCGTCGGTCCCGATGCCGGCCGGATTCAATCGCGGCGCGGCACCGCGATCACGCGCGGCGCATGGCCGGTGTGCGCCAGCAGCCGAGCCAGGTCCTCCACCGGCACGCTCAGCGTCGCGGTGTTGACCAGCGGGTGGCAGAGTATCGCCTCCCGCGACCACAGCGTCTGGTCCACCACCACCTCCACCTGATGTTCGCCGTCGTTGACCGCGGCCAGCAGCGTCACCGATCCCGGCTCCAGCCCCAGGTATTTCTTCAGCCGCTCCGGCGAGGCGAAGCGCAGGCCCTTGGCTTCCAGCGCCTCGCCCAGCGCCTTGATGTCGACGCCGGCGTCGGCCGGCACCGCCACCAGGAAGTGACGGCGGCCCTTGGCGTCGCACAGGAACAGGTTCTTGCACTCGGCGCCGGGCAGGCCCGGCGTCAGTCGCGCGGCCTCTTCGCAGGTGTAGACCGGCGGGTGTTCGAAACGTTGGTAACGGATGCTCTGCTCGTCCAACAGGCGGTACAGGGCGTGTTCCATGTGTGGGTCTCCGGCGTTTTCATTCTATTCGAAACTATCACGGCCTGAGCGCCCGCGTCATCCCGCCAGCTTCGCGATCAGGCTCTCCAGGGCTTGCATGGCGGCATCCGGCCGGCCGTCCATCTGGGCGCGCACGATGGCGCCGTCCACGGCCAGCGCCAGCATTTCCGCCTGCTTCTCCTTGTCCGGGCCATCGGCCAGCGATGCGGCGATCGCCTGCCGCATGTCGGCCTTGTGCCGGCGCGCGGCCTCGGCCACCGCCGCGTCCGCCGGCATTTCTCCTACTCCATTGATGAAAGCGCAACCGCGGAAGTCGTCCGACGCCAACCATTCCCGCAGGGCGGCAGCCGGCGCGGCGGGGCCGGCGTGACGGGCCAGCGCGTCGCGGAACCATGCCATCCACAGGCCGTGGCGCTGTTCCAGATAGGCCAGGATCAGCTCGTTCTTGCTGGGGAAGTGGCGATAGAAGGTCACCTTGGTGACGCCGGATTCGGCGATGAGCCTATCTATGCCGGTGGCGCGCAGGCCTTCCCGATAGAAGAGTCTGTGGGCGGTGGCGAGGATGCGGTCGCGAGCGGACGGCGCGGCGATGTCGGCGATGGAAGTCGTTCTCATGGAATGATTGTAGACAGACTTGTCTACTTGGGTCTAGACTGATTTGCGTGTAGACAGACCTGTCTACTCAATTCGAAAAGGAAATCGATATGGAAATCCGTCCGCCGCTGCCGCCGTTCACCCGCGATACCGCGATCGAGAAAATCCGCCTGGCCGAAGACGGCTGGAATAGCCGGGATGCGGCGCGCGTCGCCCTGGCCTACAGCCTGGATACCCGTTGGCGCAACCGCGTCGATTTTCCGCAGGGCCGGGCCGAGGCTCAGGCCATGCTGGAACGCAAGTGGAAGCGGGAGCTGGATTACCGGCTGATCAAGGAGCTTTGGGCGTTCGACGGCAACCGCATCGCCGTGCGTTTCGCCTATGAATGGCGCGATGACGCCGGCCAGTGGTATCGCAGCTACGGCAACGAGAACTGGGCGTTCGGCGCCGACGGCCTGATGACGGATCGTCACGCAAGCATCAACGACATGCCGATCGCCGAAGTCGAGCGCAAGTTCTTCTGGCCGCTGGGGCGGCGGCCGGACGATCATCCGGGCTTGAGCGAATTGGGTCTCTAAGCGGGTTCTCGGGCCGTGCCGCGGGGTGCGATGTTTCGTCTTGCGCATGCGGAATGGACAGAGTGAGGTCTGGCTGATTAGTATCAATGCCGTTGACATTGCCTTGGGCGGCCGAGCCGCCCGCCATCGGGAGCCATACCCATGCTAGACACCATACGTCGGCGCTTCCTGGCGCTGCAGCCCAGCGCCGACTTCTGTTCGCTGCGCTATGTGGAGGAGGACCGCGAGCAGTTGCGGGTCCGTCAGGGACGCCAGCAGCCGCTGAGCCGCCGCCACGACCGCGGCGCGATGCTCACCGTGCTGGACGGCGGCGGCTACGGTTATGCCGCCACCGCCGATCTGAGCGAGGCCGGCCTGCGGGCCGCCTTCGAGCGCGCCCGGTCCTGGGCGCGCGCCACCGCCGGCCACGGCGTGTTCGACTACCGCGGCATCGCGCTGCCGCATCCGGGCGGCCGTTACCAGGGGCAGGGCAGCGTCGAGGCCGAAGCCTGGCCGCGCGCGGCCTTGCTGGACCTGCTGCTCAGCGAGTCGGCGGCGGCCAAGGGAGACGACGCGCGCATCGTCGACTGGTCGGCCGGCCTGGTGCGCCAGGACATCCGCCAGCTTTACCTGACCTCCGGCGGCGGCGAGACGGAGCAGCAGTTGCGCGCCGTGACGCCGTCGCTGGCGGTGACCGTCTTCGCCGACGGCCGGGTGCAGACCCGCAGTCTGGGCGGGCAGTACGGCGGTCTGGGACGCCAGGGAGGGATGGAGCTGATCGCCGAGGCCGGCCTGAAAGGCGCGGGCCGCCGCGTCGCCGATCAGGCGTTGCAGCTGCTGTACGCCCCCAACTGCCCGAGCGGCGCGATGGACTTGCTGCTGATGCCGGAACAGATGATGCTGCAGATCCACGAGAGCATAGGCCATCCGCTGGAGCTGGACCGCATACTGGGCGACGAGCGCAACTACGCCGGCACCAGTTTCGTCACGCCGGACATGTTCGGCAGCTACCGCTATGGCTCCGAGCTGCTGAACGTCACGTTCGATCCCTTGCAGCGCAAGGAGCTGGCCAGCTACGGCTGGGACGACGACGGCAAGGCCGCCGCCAAGGCGTGGCTGATCCGGGACGGCGTGCTGGAGCGGCCGCTGGGCGGCGATATTTCCACCGCCCGGGCCCGTCTGAACGGCTTCGCGCTGGACGGCGTGGCCAACAGCCGCGCCTGTAACTGGAACCGCCCGGCGATAGATCGCATGGCCAACCTCAACGTCGAGCCGGGCGACAAGACTTTCGAGCAGCTGGTGGCCGGCATCGAGCGCGGCGTGCTGATGCAGACCAATGTCAGCTGGTCCATCGACGACTCGCGCAACAAATTCCAGTTCGGCTGCGAATGGGGGCAGCTGATCGAGGACGGCGAGCTGAAGGGCGTGGTGCGCAATCCCAATTACCGCGGCGTTTCCGCCAGTTTCTGGCGTTCGCTGAAGGCGGTCGGCGATGCGAGCACTTTCGCGGTGCTGGGCGTGCCGCACTGCGGCAAGGGGGAGCCGAACCAGGTGGTTCGGGTCGGCCATGCGTCGCCGGCCTGCGTGTTCGGCGACGTGGACGTATTCGGAGGAGCGGCATGATGCGCGCGCATTTGAAAACCCTGGCGGCGGCGTTGAGCGGCCTGTTGCGCGACGGGGAAGGCTATACGCTGTGGCTGGAGGCCGAGCGCAGCGATTTCATTCGCTTCAATCACGGCAAGGTGCGCCAGGCCGGCTCGGTGGAGCAGGCTTATCTGGATCTGCGGCTGATCCGCGGCAGGCGCCAGGCCACGCAGCAGCTGTCGCTCAGCGGCGGCGCCGACGATCTGGCCCTGCTCGAGACGGCGCTGCCGGCATTGCGCGAAGCGCTGGAGCAGGTGGAGGATGATCCCTTCCTGCTGCTGAACGAGCAGGCGCAGAGCAGCGAGCGCGTCGCGGCCGCCGCGTTGCCGCCGGCGGAAACCATGGTCGCCGATATTCTGGCCGCCGCCGACGGGCACGAGCTGGTCGGCATTCTCGCCAGCGGCGAGATCAGCTTCGGCTTCGCCAACCATCTGGGCCAGTTCAACTGGCAGCAGGGCGAGAGCTGGAACTTCGACTGGAGCCTGTATTCGCACGGCGACAAGGCGGTGAAGCGCAGCCGGGCCGGCAGCGCCTGGGATGCGCGGGCCTTGCGCGCCGACATCGCCGAGGCGGCGGAACAGCTGGCCTTGCTGAAGTTGCCGCTGAAAACGCTGGAGCCGGGCGAATACCGCGCCTATTTTACGCCGACGGCGCTGAGCGGCCTGCTGTCGATGCTGAACTGGGGCGGCTTGTCCGAGAAGGAGTTGCGCGCCAAGCGCAGTCCGCTGCTGAAGCTGGCGAGCGGCGAGGCGAGGCTGTCGCCGCGGGTCGCGCTGGCGGAGGCGGGCGGCGAAGGGTTGTCGCCCCTGTTCCAGGGAGAGGGCTTCATCCGGCCGGAGCGGGTGGAATTGATTGCCGGGGGCGAGTACCGCAACAGCCTGATCGGGCCGCGCAGCGCGCGCGAGTTCGGCCTGGAGCCGAACGCCGGCGACGACGAATACGCGGAGTCCATGCAGCTGGCGGCCGGCGATCTGCCGCGCGACGAGGCCCTGCGGGCGCTGGGCACCGGCGTCTACCTGTCCAATCTGTGGTACCTGAACTTTTCCGATCGCGCCGCCTGCCGCATCACCGGCATGACCCGCTTCGCCTGCTTCTGGGTTGAGGACGGCCGCATCGTCGCGCCATTGGGCGTGATGCGCTTCGACGACAGCCTGCTGCGCCTGCTGGGCGACGAGCTGGAGGCGCTGACCGTCGAGCGCGAGCTGCTGGTGGACGCCGGCAGCTACGGCGGCCGGGCTACCCAGAGCAAGCTGCTGCCGGGGGCGCTGGTCAGGTCGCTGCGCTTCAGTCTATAGGCCGAGGGCCGCCGGAGGTGGCCGGCGGCCATGTGGTTTTTGCATGCAAAATGCCTTTGGCATAAATCGGCGCGCGGTTGATATGACCAATGTTCATTGCATTTCTTTCGAGGTCTTCGGGGCGCGCGCGGCCGGCGAGGCATGCTTTCTCTTCATCGCGCATGGTGTAGAATGTCCGGACGGCAAGCGGGAAAACGTTCCGGCGCGCCGATGCCCATCTTTCCAGTCTTCGCCGCGATGGCGAAGCCTGTACCTGGCGGCGTGGCCAACCGTATGCCGCGCCGCGACACCGAATCAAGGAATGCGTTGTGACCGATATCGCCAAGCTCGAACCGAAAGCCGTCTGGGAGCATTTCCAAACCCTGTGCGACATTCCGCGCCCGTCCAAGCACGAAGAGCAGGTGCGCGACTACATGAAGGGCTGGGCGGAGCTGCGCGGCCTGGAAACCGTCGTCGACCAGGTGGGCAATCTGATCATCCGCAAGCCGGCGACCCCGGGTTACGAGAATAGAGCCGGCGTGGTGCTGCAGGGCCACCTCGACATGGTGTGCCAGGCCAATAGCGGCACCGAGCACGACTTCTTCAAGGACCCGATCCGCCCGGTGCTGAACGATGGCTGGCTGATCGCCGAGAACACCACGCTGGGCGCCGACAACGGCATCGGCGTCGCGCTGGGCATGGCGGTGCTGTCCGGCGACGACGTCGCGCACGGCCCGGTGGAAGTGCTGCTGACGCTGGACGAAGAGGCCGGCATGGGCGGCGCGCTGGGTCTGGAGACCGGCCTGCTGCAGGGGCAGTATCTGATCAATATCGATACCGAGGAGTGGGGCGAGTTCTATATGGGCTGCGCCGGCGGCGTCGACGTCAACGTCAGCCGCGAATACGTCGTCGAGCCGGTTCCGGCCGGCTTCCAGGCGGCGGGCCTGACCATCAAGGGCCTGAAGGGCGGCCACTCCGGCGCCGACATCCATCTGGGCCGCGGCAACGCCAACAAATTGCTGATCCGCCTGATCCGCGAACTGGAAGCCGAGACCGATTTGCGCCTGGTCACGCTGAAGGGCGGCACCGCCCGCAACGCGCTGTCGCGTGAAGCCTTCGCCGTGGTGGCCTATCCGGCCGCCGACGCGGCCAAGGTGGCGGGCAAGCTGGACGCCTTCCAGGCGCTGATGCGCTTCGAGCTGGCCGGCGTCGACGAGGGTGTGACCGTGTTGTCCGAATCCGCCCCGGCCGCGGGCGTGCTGTCCCGCGCCGATCAGGGCGCCATCCTTGCCGCGCTGCACGCGGCGCCGCACGGCGTCAAGCGCATGAGCCAGCGCGTGGCCGGCGTCGTCGAAACCTCGAACAACCTCGGCGTGGTGACCATTGTCGATGGCAAGGTATTCGCCAATCTGATGGTGCGGTCCTTGCTGGACTCCGGCACCTGGATGCTGGCGCGCGAGATCGAGAGCCTGTTCGGCCTGGCTGGTTTCTCCATCGGCATGGAGGGCGGCTATCCGGGTTGGGCGCCGAACCCGCAGTCCAAGCTGCTGGCGCTGTTCAAGGACGTCTACCGTCAGGAGTTCGGCGGCGAGGCCGCAGTGCAGGTGATCCACGCCGGCCTGGAGTGCGGTATCCTGGGGTCCAAGTACCCGAATCTGGACATGGTGTCCTTCGGTCCGAACATCCGCGGCGCGCACGCGCCGGGCGAGCGCGTCGAAGTGGAGTCGGTCGGCAAGGCCTGGCAGTTGCTGCAGGCGGTGCTGAAGGCGATTCCGGCGCGTTGAGCGGTTTCTCCGGCAATAAAAAACGGCCTGGTTCTTCCAGGCCGTTTTTTTATATCGGGCTTCGCGCTATCGTGGCATGCTGTGCCTTTGCCAAAAGCCTAAAGCCTAAAGAAAGCCATGACAAAAGAACGAGTGAATATCCATCTGCGCATCCAGTATCTGTGCAAGGGCGCGCTGGCCTTGTCCATCGGCCTGTTCGGCCTGCTGGTGGCCTCGGGCAATATCGTCGATTACGATTCGAACTGGCAGTTCGTCCGCCATGTGCTGGCGATGGACACGATGGAGCCGTGGTTCCAGGGCGCGGCGCTGAAGCAGCGCGCGGTGCACGACCCGCTGTGGCAGCGCGCCGGCTATTTCGCCATCGTCACCGGCGAGATGGTGTTCGGCCTGCTGTGCACCGCCGGCGGCGTCGGCATGCTGCTGTCGGCGGCCGGCAACGGCTGCCTGCGCTGGAGCAAGAGCGTGTTCAACCTCGGCGCGATGCTGGCCATCCTGGTGTGGTACTTCGGTTTCGCGGTGGTCGGCGGCGAGTATTTCGCGATGTGGGCCAATCAGTGGAACGGCCAGATGAAGGCCTATGCCTTCATCAGCTTCATCGTGATCAGCCTGATCTACATCCGCCAGCAGGAGCAGGCGGACTAAGAATCTGTTCACGATCTTTTCCGGCAGCGACCATCTCTGCCGGATGCAGGGCGCGAAAAGCGGCCCGCCGCAGTGCATTCACTGCAAGGGGCGTTTGACAAAGCCATGCGCCGGCAGAAAACGGCCCCGAGACGCTCGTAAAAAGATCGTAAACAGGCTCTAAGGCAGCGGAGCATGCGGCCGCCGCGACGCGGCGGCCGCGAGGCCGTCAGGCCAGCCGCTCGCGTATGCTCTTTTCTATGCCGGCGGCGTCCAGGCCGCACAGCGACAGCAGCAGCGCCGGGTCGCCGTGCTCGACGTAGTCGTCCGGCAGGCCCAGCTGCAGCACCGGCGTCGCCAGGCGCATCGCCTGCAGCGCCTCGACGCAGGCCGAGCCGGCGCCGCCCATCACCACATTCTCCTCGACGGTGACGATCAGCTCGTGGCTTTCGGCCAGCCGGCGCAGCAGCTCGACGTCCAGCGGCTTGACGAAGCGCATGTCGGCGACCGACGCGTCCAGCCGCTCGGCGGCGGCCAGCGCCGGGTGCACCATGCTGCCGAAGGCCAGGATGGCGATTGTGCCGCCCTGGCGGCGCAGCACGCCCTTGCCGATGGGCAGGGCCGTCATCTGCTGCTCGATCGGGGCGCCCGGACCGGTGCCGCGCGGATAGCGCACCGCGCTCGGGCCGTCGTGCTGGAAGGCAGTGTACAGCAGCTGGCGGCATTCGTTCTCGTCGGACGGCGCCGCCACCATCATGTTCGGGATGCAGCGCAGATAGCTGAGGTCGAAGGCGCCGGCGTGGGTCGGGCCGTCGGCGCCGACCAGGCCGGCGCGGTCTATCGCGAACATCACCGGCAGGTTCTGCAGCGCCACGTCGTGTATCAGCTGGTCGTAGCCGCGCTGCAGGAAGGTGGAGTAGATCGCCACCACCGGCTTGATGCCGTCGCAGGCCATGCCGCCGGCGAAGGTCACCGCGTGCTGCTCGGCGATCGCCACGTCGTAGTAGCGGTCCGGGTGCTCCTTCTCGAAGCGCACCATGCCGGAGCCTTCGCGCATCGCCGGCGTGATGCCGACCAGGCGCCCGTCCAGCTTGGCCATGTCGCACAGCCAGTCGCCGAACACCTGGGTGTACTGCGGCTTGCCGGCGCCGCCCTTGCCGCCGGCCAGGCCGTTGGCCGGGTCGAACTTGGTGACGCCGTGGTACTTGACCGGATCGTTCTCGGCCAGCTTGTAGCCCTGGCCCTTCTTGGTGACGATGTGCAGGAACTGCGGCCCCTTCAGGCTGCGGATGTTCTTCAGCGTGTCCACCAGCACGTCGACGTCGTGGCCGTCGATCGGGCCGATGTAGTTGAAGCCGAACTCCTCGAACAGCGTGCCCGGCGTGAAGAAGCCCTTGACGTGCTCCTCCATCTTGCTGGCAATCTCCTTCAGCGGCGGGGCGATGCCCAGCACCTTGCTGGAGCCTTCGCGCATCGCGGCGTAGAAGCGGCCCGACATCAGCTTGGCCAGATAGTTGTTCAGCGCGCCGACGTTCGGCGAGATCGACATGTCGTTGTCGTTCAGCACCACCAAGAGGTCGGTGTCCATCGCGCCGGCGTTGTTCAGCGCCTCGAAGGCCTGGCCGGCGGTCATCGCGCCGTCGCCTATGATGGCGACGCTCTTGCGGTCGATGCCCAGCGTCTTGGCGGCGACCGCCATGCCCAGCGCGGCGCCTATCGAGGTCGACGAGTGGCCGACGCCGAAGGTGTCGTATTCGGACTCGTCGCGCTTCGGGAAGCCGGCGAGACCGCCGTGCTGGCGCATCGTGCCCATCTGTTCGCGGCGGCCGGTCAGTATCTTGTGCGGATAAGTCTGATGACCGACGTCCCAGACCAGGCGGTCGTTGGGCGTGTCGAACACGTAATGCAGGGCGATGGTCAGCTCGATGCTGCCCAGGTTGGAGGCGAAGTGGCCGCCGGTCTTGCTGACCGACTCCACCAGGAATTCGCGCAGCTCGCGCGCCAGCTGCGACAGCTGGTTGCGCGGCAGCAGCCGCAGATCGGCCGGGCTATTGATCGTTTCTAGCAGCGGATACATTGTTGTGAGTCTGCAATGGTAGGGCTCGCCGGGCGGTGAGCCGCCCTGGTTTCGATTGTTCTGGCGTCGAGCGGTTCAAAACGAGCGGGCGACGATGTAGTCGGCCAGTTGTTTCAGGCGTTCGGCCCGCGGGCCGAAGCCCTCGAGCGCGGCGAAAGCCTGGTCGTGCAAATCTTTCGCCATCCGCTTGGCCTCGGCGAGGCCCAGCAGGCTGACGTAGGTGGGCTTGTCGTGGGCGGCGTCCTTGCCGGCGGTCTTGCCCAGCGTGGCGGTGTCGGCCTCGCAGTCCAGGATGTCGTCCACCACCTGGAAGGCCAGGCCGATGCGCTTGGCGAAGGCGTCCAGCGCTTCCTTCTCCTCGTCGGACAGCTCGTGGCCGGCCATCGCGCCCATCAGCACCGACGCGCGTATCAGCGCGCCGGTCTTCAGCATGTGCATGAATTCCAGTTCCGGCAGCGTCAGCGGCAGGCCGACGCTGGCCAGGTCTATCGCCTGGCCGCCGGCCATGCCGGCGTGGCCGGCGGCGTGCGCCAGCGTGCGCGTCATTTCCAGCTGGCTGGCCGGGGCGATGCCCGGCAGCGGCTGGGAGACCAGTTCGAAGGCGCGGCTCTGCAGCGCGTCGCCGACCAGGAGCGCGGTGGCGTCGTCGTAGGCGACGTGGCAGGTGGGCTTGCCGCGGCGCAGCACGTCATCGTCCATGCACGGCATGTCGTCGTGCACCAGCGAGTAGGCGTGGATCATCTCCAGCGCCGCGCCGATGCGGGCCAGATTGTCGCGCTCGGCGCCGACCACTTCGCCGGCGGCGAAGACCAGCAGCGGACGCACGCGCTTGCCGCCTTCCAGCGTCGCATAGCGCATCGCCTGGTGCAGCCGTTGCGGCGCGCAGTCGGCGGCCGGCAGCAGCTTCTCCAGCGACTGCTCCATGTATTGCTGGATGGCGCTCATCCAGCCGGTGAAGGTTTCATTGGCCATTGGGCAGATCCAGCGCCTTCAATTCGTTGTTTTCCAGGATTTTCAGCTGCTGTTCCGCGTCGGCCAGCTTGCCCTGGCAGAACTTGATCAATTCGGTGCCCTGCTTGTATGAAGCGAGGGCGGTTTCCAGCGGCATGTCGCCGCTGTCCATCGCCTGGATGATGTCCTCCAGCTGGGCCAGCGCGCTCTCGAAACTGGCCGGGGCTTTGGCGGCTTTTGCCATGGCGGTCTTCCTGTTGCATGTCAGGCCGACATTCTAGTCCAATTCCGCGTTGAAACGACAGCGTCGTTTCGGACGGTCGATTCCGGCCCGGCGTCGATTGGTGTAGGGTGTAGGGCCTGTTTTCCGATCCGAGACCCGACATGACCGTTCCCGTCCGTTCCATCCTGATCACCGGCTGCTCCAGCGGCATCGGCTACCACACCGCCAGATGGTTCAAGGACCGTGGCTGGAGCGTGTTCGCCAGCTGCCGCAAACCGGAGGACGTGGACAGGCTGCGGGCCGAGGGTTTCGTCTGCCTGCCGCTGGACGTCGACGATCCGGCGTCGATTCACTCGGCGCTGGACCAGGTGCTGGCGCAGACCGGCGGCCGGCTGGACGCGCTGTTCAACAACGCCGGCTTCGGCCAGCCCGGCGCGGTGGAGGACATTTCGCGCCAGGCGATGCGCGAGCAGTTCGAGACCAATCTGTTCGGGCCATGGGAGTTGACCTGCGCGGTGATGAAGGTGATGCGCGCCCAGGGCCATGGCCGCATCGTGTTCAACAGCTCGATACTGGGCTTCGCCGCGATGCGCTGGCGCGGCGCCTACAACGCCAGCAAGTTCGCGATGGAAGGGCTGTGCGATACCTTGCGCCACGAGCTCCACGGCAGCGACATCCACGTGTCGCTGGTGGAGCCGGGGCCGATAGAAAGCCGCTTCCGTCCGAACGCGCTGGCGCGCTTTCTGCGCCATGTCGACATCGACGGCAGCGTGCACCGCGACATTTACCAGACGCAGCTGGAGCGGCTGAAAAAAGAAGGCCACGCGGCGCCGTTCACGCTGCCCGCCACGGCGGTGGCGGAGGCGGTGTGGCGGGCGGCGACCGGCGCGCGTCCGCGCGCCCGCTACCGTGTCACTTTCCCGACCAAGCTGTACTGGATGCTGCGCCGCGTGCTGCCGCAACGCTGGTACGACGGCGCTTGCCGCGGCGCAACATGAGGCGTATTGCCCGCATTTGAATTTTCCTGATGCCATCTTGATAATTTTTTGTTGATCCGCGTAGCGAATTGGCCTTACAGTCATTCGCGCCCGTCATGGCTGACGTATTCGACAGCCCTCTGGCCGGCGACAAAAAGATGGGAGCCGTTCAAGGCACCCACGCTACGAAGGAGATGACAATAATTATGAAGCACCTGAAATGGTTGCCTGTGCTGGCATTGGGCGCCTCGCTCGCGCCGCCGGCGCTGGCGGCGGACCCGGCCAAGGTGTTGAGGGTGGCGTTCAGCGCCCCGGAAACCGGCTTTGACATGGTCAAAGTGCACGATGTCTATTCGATGGCAGTCGGAGAGAACATATTCGACGGCCTGCTGACCTACGACTACCTGGCCCGGCCGTTGAAAGTGGTGCCCAACACCGCCAGCGCGATGCCGGAGGTGTCGGCGGACGGCAAGGTATTCACGTTCAAGATCAAGCCCGGCATCTATTTCGCCGACGATCCGGTGTTCAAGGGCAAGCGGCGGGAGTTGACCGCCGCCGACTACGCCTACACCTTCAAGCGCTTCGCCGATCCGAAGAACAACGCCCCGAACGGCGCGTCCTATACCGACTTCATCGCCGGCCTGGACGAGGCGGCCAAGAAGGCGGGCAAGACCGGCAAATTCGATTACGACACGCCGATTCCCGGCCTGCAGGTGCTGGACCGCTATACGTTGCGCATCGTGCTGAAGAAGCCCAATTTCGGCTTCCTGTACACCGTCGCGGCCAAGGACGCCGGCGCGGTCGCGCGCGAGGCGATAGACGGCTACAGCCAGGACACGCTGTCCCATCCGGTCGGCACCGGCCCCTTCATGCTGAAGGAGTGGAAGCCGGGCAGCCGCATCGTGCTGGTGGCCAATCCGGGCTTCCGCAAGACCGTTTTCGACGGCCTGCCGGGCAGCGAGCCGGGCGACGCCGAAATCTATCAGGCGCTGAAGGGCAAGTCGCTGCCCCAGGTCGGGCGCGTCGAGATCCGCATCATCGAGGAAGACCAGCCGCGCTGGCTGTCCTTCATGAACAAGCAGCTGGACTGGATCGTCGTGCCGAAGTCGGCGATGAAGTCGGCGCTGAACATCAATCCCGACAATCCGTACGACACCACGCTGCGTCCGGCGCTGGCCAAGCGCCATATCCGCCTGAGCCACACCCTCGGCCTGGACAGCACCTATGCCTACTTCAATCTGAAGGATTCCGTCGTCGGCGGCTACGGCAAGGACAGGGTGGCCTTGCGCCGCGCCATCGCGCTGGCCTATCCGCTGAAGAAGGAAGTGATCCCGCTGCTGTACGGCAATCAGGCGATTCCGATGCAGGGCCTGGTGCCGCTGGGCATGGTGGGCTTCGACCCGCACTTCCAGGGACAGGTCGGCTACGATCCGGCCACCGCCAACGCGCTGCTGGACGAGTTCGGCTACAAGATCGGCGCCGACGGCTACCGCACGCGTCCCGACGGCGCGCCGCTGGTGATCGAGCAGGCCACCCAGTCCTCGGCCTCCGACAAGCAGTTCAACGAGATCTGGCAGAAGGCTTTCGACAGCATCAAGATCCGCGTGCGCTTCAAGACCGCCAAGTGGAACGAGAACCTGAAGGCCGCGTATTCCAACAAGCTGCAGATGTGGAGCCTGGGCGGTTCCGCGTCGACGCCGGACGGCGACGACTTCGTGACCGTTTTCTCCTCGCGATCGATAGGCCAGGGCAATCTGGCCGGTTACCAGGTGGCCGCTTTCGACAAGCTGTACGACGCCTCGCAAGTCCTGCCGGACGGGCCGGAACGCCAGGAGCTGTACCGCAAGATGAACCGGCTTGTCGCCGCGCAGCAGCCTTACATACTGGGCGTCACCCGTTTCTACAACGAATTGACCCAGGGTTATGTCAGCGGCTTCAAACGCCATCCGATTTCCGCCCAGGCCGGCTTCTGGCGCTATGTGGACGTCGCGCCGCATTGAGCGCCTGAGTGAGGGAAAAACATGTTTGCATATATCGTTCGCCGTCTCTGGCAAATGATCCCCACGATGCTGGGCGTCATGCTGCTGGTGTTCGTGCTGTTCAACTGGGTGGGCGGCGATCCCACCTACATTCTGGAAGGCAAGCGCCTGACGCCGGAAATGATCGCCAATTTCCGCGCGCAGATGGGGCTGGACAAGAGCCTGCCGGAGCAATTCTTCCTGTTCGTCAAACAGGTGCTCAGCTATGACTTCGGCAACTCCTGGGCGACCCAGCACTCGGTGGCCCACACGCTGGCCACCCGCGTCGGCCCGTCGCTGATGCTGGCCGGCGGCCTGCTGGTGCTGGAGCTGTTCACCGCGCTGCCGATCGCCGTCGCCGTCGCCTATTTCCGCGGCGGCCTGACCGACCGCATGGTGACGCTGATCTGCACGGTGGCGATGTCGGTCAGCTCGCTGGTCTACATCATCGTCGGCCAGTACCAGCTGGCCTTCGCCTGGGACCTGTTCCCGGTGATGGGCTGGGACGACGACAGCGTCGCCGCCAATCTGCTGCTCTATCTGCCGCTGCCGCTGCTGCTGGGCCTGTTGGTGTCGCTGGCGCCCAGCGTGCGCTTCTACCGCAGCTTCGTCGTCGAGGAGCTGAACCACGACTATGTCCGCACCGCGCGCGCCAAGGGCCTGTCGGAGCCTGCCGTGCTGTTCAAGCACGTGCTGCGCAACGCGCTGATCCCGGTGGTGACCAATGTCACGATGTCGTTGCCCTTCCTGATGCTGGGCTCGATGCTGCTGGAGCGCTTCTTCGGCATTCCCGGCATGGGCAACGAGTTGCTGAACGCGGTGGACAAGAGCGATTTCCCGGTCATCAAGGCCATCACCATCACCATCGCCGCCGCGGCCATGGTGTTCAATCTGCTGGCCGACATCCTGTACAAGTGGATCGACCCGCGCGTGCAATTGAAGTGAGCGGGGGAGAACGATAATGACGACATTGCAGAATACCGCCGGCGGCGCGCCGGCGGCGCCGTCCCGCAGCCTGTGGGCGCTCGGATGGCAAAGACTGAAGCGCGACCGCGTCGGCTTCGTTTCGCTGTGGGTGGTGCTGGCCTTTATGGCGCTGGCGCTGGCCAGCTGGCTGGGCCTGATCGGCCGCGGCTGGAACGACGAGATCGCCGTGTCCTACGCGCCGCCGACTTCGCTGTTCCAGGCGCAGAAGGCGGCCGCGGTGGCGCATCCGCGCAAGCCGGCCGCCGAGCCGGCGGCCGAGGGCCTGCTGCCGTCGGAAGATCCGATCTGGGCGGAAACCCAGAAGGCGCGCCAGAACCGCGGCCAGTACGTGCTGCCGGAGGCGAAGAAGGCGGAGTCGCTGACCTTCGGCGCCGACCAGCGCGGCCGCGACATACTGGACAAGGTGATCAAGGGCACGTCCACCTCGCTGTTCGTCGGCTTCTTCGGCTCGATGCTGGCCATCGTGATCGGCACCGCGCTGGGTGCCTGCGCCGGCTTCTTCGGCCGCAAGACCGACGACTTCCTGATGTGGTTCTACAGCGTGTTCACCGCGATGCCCGACATGCTGCTGCTGCTGGCCTTCGCCGCGGTGGCCGGCCGCGGGCTGGGCACGGTGATCCTGGTGTTGTCGCTGACCACCTGGACCGGCGTGTTCCGCCTGGTGCGCGCCGAGTTCATCAAGCTGCGCTCGCGCGAGTTCGTGCAGGCGGCCGACGCCATCGGCGCCAGCAGCGCGCGGCGGATGTTCGTCCACATCCTGCCCAATATCTCCCACTTGCTCTTGGTGCAGTTTTCCTTGCTGATGGTGGGCCTGATCAAGTACGAGGTGATCCTGTCCTTCCTCGGCTTCGGCGTCGACGTGCGCCAGGTCAGCTGGGGCTCGATGCTGGCCGAGGTGCCGGAGGAGCTGATGCAGGGCTACTGGTGGCAGCTGGCGATGGTGGTGGTGTTCATGTCGCTGCTGGTGACCGCATTCAGCATGTTGACCGATGCGCTGCGCGACGCGCTGGACCCGAAGGTAAAGTGAGGATCACACCATGAGCAATGACAATCAAACCTTGCTGTCGGTCCGCGAGCTCCGGGTGCGTTTCCGCCAGGAGGACGGCGGCCGCTTCGAGGCGCTGAAGGGCGTCAGCTTCGACATTCCAGCCAACCGCACGGTGGCGCTGGTCGGCGAATCGGGTTCGGGCAAGTCGGTGACGTCGATGGCCATCATGCAGCTGCTGCCGCAGCAGGGCTGCGAGATCGACGCCGGCAGCCAGCTGCTGTTCCAGGGCAAGGACTTGCTGAAACAGAGTCCGGCCGAGCTGCGCCGGCTGCGCGGCAAGGACATCGCGATGATTTTCCAGGAGCCGATGAGCTCCTTGAACCCGGTGTTCACCGTCGGCGAGCAGATCGTCGAGACGCTGACGCTGCACGCCGGCCTGAGCCGCGGCGCGGCGTGGAAGCGGGCGGTGGAGCTGCTGCGCGAAGTGGGGCTGCCGGAGCCGGAGAAGCGGGTGAAGCGCTACCCGCACGAGTTGTCCGGCGGCCAGCAGCAGCGGGTGATGATCGCGATCGCGATCGCCTGCGAGCCCAAGCTGTTGATCGCCGACGAGCCGACGACGGCGCTGGACGTGACGATACAGAAGCAGATCCTGCAGCTGATCGCCGATCTGCAGAAGAAACACGGCATGTCGGTGCTGTTCATCACCCACGATCTGGGCGTGGTCGGCGAGTTCGCCGACGAGGTGGTGGTGATGCGGCACGGCGTGATCCGCGAGCAGGGCACGGTGGAGCAGATCTTCGAGAACCCGCAGGACGCCTACACCAAGGCGCTGCTGTCGTGCCGTCCGAACCTGGACCGCCGGCCGGAGCGGCTGGCGGTGATAGACGACTTCCTGAAGCCGGGCGGCTATGTGGAGCCGGCGGAGCGCGCGCGCGGCTACGCGGCCGGCGACGAGATCGTGCTGGACGTGCAGGGCCTGTGCAAGAGCTTCGACATCCGCGAGGGCCTGTTCGGCAAGCGGCAGTTCCACGCGGTGCAGGACGTGTCGTTCAAGCTGGCGCGGGGCAAGACGCTGGGCATCGTCGGCGAGTCCGGTTCGGGCAAGACGACGGTGGGGCTGACGCTGGTGCGGCTGCACCAAGCGACGGCGGGCCGTGCGCTGTTCCACGGCCAGGACCTGATCGGCATGAGCGCCAAGGCGTTTCACGCGTACAAGAAGCGCATCCAGATCATCTTCCAGAACCCGTATGCGTCGTTGAATCCGCGCTTCACGGTGGAGCAGATCCTGACCGAGCCGATGCTGTTGCACGGCATCGGCCAGGATGCGGGTCAACGGCGCCGTCTGGCGCAGGACCTGCTGGACAAGGTGGGCCTGCCGGCGGGCGCCTTGGCGAAGTATCCGCACGAGTTCTCGGGCGGGCAGCGTCAGCGCATCGCGATCGCGCGCTGCCTGACCTTGAAGCCGGAGGTGTTGATCTGCGACGAGTCGGTGTCGGCGCTGGACGTGTCGGTGCAGGCGCAGGTGTTGAACCTGCTGCAGGACCTGCAGGACGAGTACAAGCTGTCGTATCTGTTCATTTCGCACGATCTGGCGGTGGTGAAGCACATCTCGGACCAGGTGCTGGTGATGAACCAGGGCAGGGTGGTGGAGCAGGCGGACGCGGACGTGATCTATCGGGAGCCGCAGGACGGCTACACGAAGAAGCTGCTGGGCGCGATTCCGCAGGGCTGGAGCGCGGCGCTGGCGCCGGCCTAGTCCGTTTCCCGGTCGAGACAACCGGCCCCGCGGGGCCGGTTTTTTTGGGCTCAATTGTCGGCGAAGTCTATCAGCATCGCCCACTCGGTCTGCGGGCAGGCGGTATACCTGACCCTGGCCTTGCCGTCGCCGCCGGTGACGTCCAGCAGGCCGCCGTCGGGCAACTGGCCGATGGACAGCTGGTAAAAGCCGTCGCCGCCCTGGCCGTAGGCCGGGCCGTCGGCGAAGATCACGCCCAGCATCCGCTCGGCGCCGGGGCCGTGCCAGCTCGTGCCGATTTCGACGGTCCAGTCCGGCGGCAGCCTGTAGCCGCGCTGCAGCGGCTGGCCGTCTATCAGCAGCGCCTGGCCGTCCCAGGCCGGATCGCCGTCGATGTAGATGTCGTGGCTGGAGTGGTTCTTCACCGTCACGGTGGCCAGGCTCATCGGTTTCTCCTTGCGGATGAATGCCTCGCCAGAATAAGGCAAGATGCGGCGGCGGGCCGGCCGGCGCCGTCCTTTCAGACAGGCGTTGGCGGCCGGTCGGGACCATGAGATATTGGCGGGTCATTGATGCCCCTGCGGGGCGGAACGATAGGGGAATGATGATGAAGAAATGGATGGTGATGGCCGGCATCGCGTGCTCGTGCGCGGCGCAGGCGGCGGAGAAGCCCGCGCTGCCGGACGGCGCCTACGGTTTCGACTGGTATGGCAACACGCCGTGCCGCAAGATGGACAAGGAGACGCTGCGGCGTTTCAAATCCTGCGAGAGCGGCGGAAGCGGCTTCGGCGACGGCGTGCTGCCACTGCTGACTTGTCGTCATGGCAAGAATGATGAGTGGGTGATCTACGCCAGCAAGGCGCAATGCCGCGACGAGCGAGAGACGATGGAGGCCAACGCGCCGTGAGCGCTTAGCCCTTAGTCCTTAGCCCTCGGCGGGCGGCGCGATGCCGTCCGCCAGCTGTCGCAGCAGCCATCCGGCCGCCGCGCCCATCGGCCGCCGCGCCGCCCAGACCAGGTCCACCGGCATCCGCTTCGGCCAGCCGGCCACGTCCAGTTGTTTCAATTCCCCGCCGCCGAAGCTGTCCACCAGCCAGCACGGCAGCTCGGCCCAGCCGACGCCCAGCCGGGCCATGTCCAGCAGCATCAGATAGCTGGGCGCATACCACTGCCGCTGGCCGGAGTCGGCCGGCGTCTTGTCGCCATAGGTGTTCAGCCGCAATTGGCGGTGCCGGCCGAGCAGCGCCTCGTCGACGCGCCCGCTCGCCGCCAGCGGATGGCGATGGGCGGCGTACAGCGCCAGCTCGCTGGCCTCGCGCTGGCGCTGGTGGCGGATGTCCGGCGGATAGCGGTCCAGCGCGCCGACCAGTCCCAGCTGGGCGCGGCCCGACAGGATCAGGTCCAGCACGTCCTCCTGCTCGCCGACCAGGCATTCGAGCTCCAGCAGCGGATAGCGAGCCTCCAGCAGGCAGGCCACGTTTTCCAGCGTCCGGGACTGGAAGGTGTCGGACAGCACGATGGTGAGCCGGGTTTCCACGCCGGCGCCGAGCTGCTCGGCCTGTTGCCGCAGATCCTGGCTGGCGGCGATGATCTGGCGCGCCTGCGGCAGCAGCAACTGGCCGGCCGGCGTCAGGCCGGGAATGCGGGTGCCTCGGTCGAACAGGACGCAGCCCAGGTCGATTTCCAGATTGGCGATCGCCTCGCTGACTGTGGGCTGGCTTTTGCCCAGTCGGCGCGCGGCGGCGGAAAAGGAGCCTAGCTCGGCGGCGTAGACGAAGGCGGTGACGGCGTCGATGGAGAGAGTCATATCGGTTTAACCGATGGTTTATATTTTTATAGTATCCGAAACGCCAATCATAATGCCAAGCATCGCACTTTTGGAGCAAGGAACAGTCCATGCATGCTACGGACAAGAAACTGGCGGAGCGCGTGCTGCACGCGGTGCTGTACGAAGTTTGCGCGATGGCGCTGCTGGTGCCGCTGGCCTCGCTGGCGATGGACAAGGATATTGTCCATATGGGCGCGCTGGCATTGATGATGTCGACGGCGGCCATGTTGTGGAATATGGTGTTCAATATGTTGTTCGAGCGCCTGGAGCGCCGCTTCGGCTGGCGTCGCACGGCGTCGGTGCGCTGTCTGCACGCGCTGGGTTTCGAGGGCGGCCTGGTGGTCCTGCTGGTGCCGCTGGCGGCCTGGTGGCTGGACAGCAGCTACTGGCAGGCCTTCTTGCTGGATCTGGGCTTCTTCGCCTTCTTCCTGCCGTACACCTATGTGTTCAACTGGCTTTACGATCATCTGCGCGCGCGCCTCGTCGCCCGGAGGGGTCTGGCCGCTGCCGTGGAGTGATTGATGAAAGTCTGGCTGTTCCTGATCGGCGCCATCCTGTCCGAGGTGGTCGCCACCTCGGCCCTGAAGGCCTCGGACGGTTTTACCCGCTTGTGGCCGTCGCTGCTGACCGCCGGCGGCTATCTGCTGGCCTTCTATCTGCTGTCGCAGACGCTGCGCCATATTCCGGTCGGCGTCGCCTATGCCTTGTGGTCCGGCATAGGCATCGTGCTGGTATCGCTGATCGCCTGGCTGCTGTACGGCCAGAAGCTGGATCCGGCGGCGATCGCCGGCATGGGGCTGATCATCGCCGGCGTGGCGGTGATCAATCTGTTCTCCAAGGCCTCGGCGCATTGAGCGGCGGCGCGCCGACGCGCCGCCTTGCGGCGTGTTGCGCCGCGCCGCGTATTGCCATTGGATTATCGGCGGCCTGGCAGGCCGGGTTTTTACCAACGAATTGCATAATTTCCCCATCATGAAATGACAATGTATTTTTAATTTTGTCGTTTCTATCCAGATATTTGGCGGGCGCTTCCCATCGGGCTCGCCCGTCGAATTGTTGAATATTAGCAATCGCTCAGTTGCTTTTTGCGGCAGTGTATTCCGATATGCCGTATTTCAAATATATTTACATTCCCATTTTGCATTCATTACAATCAATGGTTTATCGGAAATTTCCGATCGTACATATGTGTCAGAAGGTCACGTGATCACTACAAGAGCGATGACCTGCTGAATTCTGAAACTCATCCATACTGTATGCATAAAGACACTTCGCGTTTGCGTATCCACTTGCAGTGCCCGGATTTTCACTATCAGGAAATAGGCCAGGATGCCGCGGTGATCGAGGTCTGCGAACGCTGGCCTTTGCTGAAGGCGATTTATTGCGGCGCCGGGCCGGCGCAAGGGGATGGGGCGGCGTACGAGCGCGAAGTGGCGAGCGATACGGCTTGATGGAGCGAAACATGGCGATTCTGGCGGTATGCGGCGTGAAGGGCGGCTGTGGCGCCACGACGGTGGCCGCGTCGCTGGCCTTGTTGTGGCAGCGGCAGCAAAGGCCGGTGCTGGCGATGGACTTGTGCCGGCAGAATCTGCTGCGCCTGCATTTCGGCATGGCCTGGGACGAGGGCGACGGCTGGCGCGGCAGGCTGGATGCCGGCGCCGACTGGATGCGGGCGGCCTGGGAGGTCGGCGATCACCATCTGACGCTGGTGCCGCATGGCTGGGTGGGCGTCGACGCCAATCGGAACGATCCGGAGGACGGCTGGCTGCGCGACGAGCTGGCGCGGCTGGAGACGCGGACCGGGCAGCGCACGGTGCTGGACCTGCCGGCATCCGGCGTCGCCGAGCGCGAGCAGGGTCTGAATGCCGCCAGCCACGCGCTGGTGATACTGTCGGCCGAGCCGGCGTCCTGCGCGCTGCTTGAGATGACCGAGGCCGAGTTGGTGGCCGGCGGCCTGCCGCCGGAGCGCATCCTGTTCGCCATCAACCACTTCAATCCCGTACGCAAGCTGGACGGCGACGTCGAATTGATGCTGCGCAAGACGCTGGGTCCCAGACTGGCGCCTTTGCCCATTCACCGCGACGAGGCGGTGCGCGAGGCCTTCGCCAAGCAGCAACCGTTGTTCGATTACGCGCCGGACAGCCAGGGGGCCGACGATTTGCGTCAGCTGGCGGCCTGGCTGTCGGTGCGGCTGGACGCTCACCGGAGCGAGACATGAAGCTGCCGGCGGCCGATTGGCGCGACTGGGGCTTGCGGCTGGGCTTGTTGCATCCGGCCGATGCGCCGCGCCCCGCCTTGTTGCTGCTGTCGCTGTTCATCGTCACGCCCGCCGCGGGCTGGGCCGCCTGGGGCGCCGCCGCGCGCCGCTACTTTCCGCAGGTCGATTTCGCCCGGCCCAGGCCGGCCGACGCCTTGCGCATCCTGTTGCAGCTGATCTGGCTGTCATTGATCAAGCCGCCGAGCCCCCGGAGCCACCACGGGCGGCAGACGGCCTTGCCCCATTTGCTCGAATTCGGTCGCCACGCATTGGCGGCCGCCGTCGAGCGGCGCCATCGCGTTTCGTCCTGGCTGGAGGCGCGCTATCCGCAGCTGTTCGATCCGGTCCGCCAGCGCGGTTCGGTGGAGGCCTTCGCCGAACACGCCTGGTGGCGCAATGCTGCGATCCGGGCCGGCTGCTATCTGCTGGCGGCCTTGCTGGGCGTGGTGCTGGTGACCACGCCGTTCGACGAGTATTCGCAGGCGGTGTTCACCGTGGTGCTGCTGGCGATGGCCTTGTGGGTGCGGCGCATCCCCGGTCCGGTGCCGACGCTGATCCTGATGGTGTTTTCCATCGCGGTGTCCACCCGCTACATCTGGTGGCGCACCACTTCCACCATCAATGACGACAGCTGGCCCAATCTGATCGCCGGCGTGATTCTGCTGGGCGCCGAGGTCTACGCCTGGCTGGTGCTGCTGCTGGGCTTCTTCCAGTCGTCCTGGATGCTGGAGCGCAAAGTGGTGCCGCTGCCGGCCGACACCTCGCTGTGGCCCGTCGTCGACGTGTTCATCCCCATCTACAGCGAGCCGCTGCGGGTGTTGAAGCCCACCGTGTTCGCGGCGGCCAGCATAGACTGGCCGGCCGACAAGCTGCGCGTGCACATCCTGGACGACGGCACCCGCGACGAAATCCGCGAATTCGCCGCCCAGATCGGCGTCGGCTACATCGTCCGCAGCGAGCACAAGCACGCCAAGGCCGGCAACATCAATCATGCGCTGGGCCTGACCGACGGCAGCTTCGTCGCCATTTTCGACTGCGACCACATTCCGGCCCGCTCCTTCCTGCAGACCACGATGGGCGGCTTCCTGAAGGACGAAAAGCTGTCGCTGGTGCAGACGCCGCACCATTTCTTCTCGGCCGACCCGTTCGAGCGCAATCTGGACACCCGCGACAGGGTGCCCAACGAGGGCGAGTTGTTCTATGGCCGGGTGCAGGACGGCAACGATCTGTGGAACGCGTCCTTCTTCTGCGGCTCGTGCGCGGTGCTGCGGCGCGAGGCGCTGATGTCGGTCGGCGGCATCGCGGTGGAAACCGTCACCGAGGACGCGCACACCTCGCTGAAGATGCACCGGCGCGGCTATCGTTCGGCCTATATCAATCTGGTGCAGGCGGCGGGCCTGGCCACCGAGAGCCTGTCGGCCCACGTCGGCCAGCGGATACGCTGGGCGCGCGGCATGGCGCAAATCTTCCGCAGCGACAACCCGATGCTGGGCAAGGGACTGACGCTGGGGCAGCGCTTCTGCTATCTGAACGCGATGATGCACTTCCTGTACGGCATTCCGCGGCTGGTCTTCCTGACCGCGCCGCTGGCCTTCCTCTTGTTCCACGCCTACACCATCTACGCGCCGGCGCTGGGCCTGGTGTTGTACGTGGTGCCGCACATGGTGTTCTCGGTGATGTCCAACTCGCGGATGCACGGCGCCTTCCGTCGTTCGTTCTGGGGCGAGGTCTACGAGACGGTGCTGGCCTGGTACATCACGCTGCCGACGACGGTGGCGCTGTTTTTCCCCGGCCTGGGCAAATTCAACGTCACCGCCAAGGGCGGCCTGGTGGAGCAGGACCATGTCGACTGGAACATCACCAAGCCCTATCTGTTTCTGCTGGGCCTGAACCTGCTGGGCGTCGGCTTCGGCGTCTACCGGATATGGACCGGTCCGTCGGACGAGATCGGCACCGTGGTGGTGAACCTGTTCTGGGTGGGCTACAACACCCTGCTGCTCGGCGTCGCGCTGGGCGTGGCGCGCGAGCTGCGCCAGGTTCGGGTCTCCCACCGGGTGCAGAGCCGGCTGCCGGTGTCGCTGCACCTTCCGGACGGCAGGGTCTATCCCTGCCACACCATCGATTATTCGGAAGGCGGCATGGCCTTGGAGCTGCCGGAGGGCCTGAAGCTGAGACTGAAGCAGAACACCCTGCTGACGGTGTCTATGCGCCGCAGCGGCCGCAGCCACGCGCTGTCTTGCCGCCTGGTGTTCGCCAAGGGCGGGCGGCTCAGCGTCCGCTTCGTCGGCATGACGCTGGACGACGAGATGGCGCTGGTGCAATGCACATTCGGCCGCGCCGACGCCTGGCTGAAGACCGACGAGCGCAGGCACGAGGGCTCGCCGCTGGGCGGGGCCTGGGACATCTGGCGCATGGGCGGCCGCAGCCTGTGGCAACTGGCGCTGCAGGCGGCTTCGCCGCTGATGGTCCGCAGCAGTCGCTGGGCGGGCTTCTGGAATTGGCTGGGCAGCCTGCTGCCGCGGCAGCCGCATATTTATCGGGACAACAAATGATCAGCCGCATACCAAGAAAAACCCTGTCCATCGCGCTGGCCGGCCTGCTGCTGGCGGCGCCGGCGCTGACCGCCAACGCCACCGGGGAGGCCGTCGCGGCCTCCGAGCCGGCCAAGGCGGCGCCGCTGGTTTCCGTTCGCACCCTCAGCTTCAAGCAGATGGGCGCCGGCTATCCGCTGAAGATGCGCGGCGACAACAGCATGGTCGGCGTCGGTTTCGGCAGCCGCGGCGACGAGGTGATCACCGGGCTGACGCTGCACCTGCGCTATACCTTCTCGCCGGCGATGCTGGCCGACCTGTCGCATGTGCAGGTGCTGCTGAACGACGAGGTGGTGTCGGTGCTGGCCCTGCCCAAGGAGCAGGGCGGCAAGCCGCAGCAGCTGAGCCTGGCGTTGGATCCGCGGCTGCTGGCCAATTTCAACCAGCTGAAGTTCCGCCTGATCGGCCACTACACCAATCGTTGCGAAGACGAAACCCACAGCAGCCTGTGGGCGGAGATCAGCAATACCAGCGACTTGCAGCTGACGGTGCAGGCGCTGCCCTTCGTCAACGACCTCAGCTATTTCCCCGAACCGTTCTTCGACCGCCGCGACTTCTCGCCGTTGAAGCTGCCCTTCGTGTTCGCCGCGCGCCCGTCGACGACCTCGCTGCAGGCTGCCGGCGAACTGGCCTCGTGGTTCGGCGCCCAGGCCGGCTGGCGCGGCGTGCGCTACAGCGCCGCGCTGAACAGCCTGCCGGCGGCGCAGCACATGATCGTCTACGCCACCAATAGCCAGCGGCCGGACTTTCTGGCCAAGCTGCCGCCGGTGTCGGCGCCGACGATCAGCATCATGCCGCATCCGGACCGGCCCGAGCGCAAGCTGCTGCTGATCATGGGCCGCGACGACAAGGACCTGAAGCTGGCCACCGACGCGCTGGTGCTGGGCCAGGCCGGCATCAGCGGCAGCCAGGTGACGGTGCGCGGCCTGAAGCTGGCGGCGCCGCGCAAACCGTATGACGCGCCGAACTGGGTGCGGCCGGACCGGCCCACCAAATTGGGCGAGTTGGTCGACAATCCGCGCGACCTGCAGGTCACCGGCCAGCAGCCGGCGCCGGTGCGGGTTTCCTTCCGCGTGCCGGGGGATCTGTTCACCTGGGGCAGCCGCGGCATCCCGCTGGACCTGAAGTTCCGCTACACCGGACAGCAGCAGGCCGCCGGCTCCCGGCTGAACATCGGCATCAACGAATTGTTCGTGCAAAGCCTGAACCTCAACGCCAGCGGCCTGGGCAGCACCCAGACCAGCCTGCGTCTGCCGGTGCTGGAGAACGGCCTGCTCAGCAATATCGACCGCATCCTGCTGCCGCCGTTCCGCGTCGGCAGCCGCAACGAGATGCAGTTCCAGTACGTGTTCTCGGCTGAAAAGCAGGGCGAGTGCGCCAATAATCTGGCCGATGGCAACCGCGCGTCCATCGATCCGGACTCCACCGTCGATTTCAGCGCGTATCCGCATTACGCGGCGATGCCCAATCTGGGCCTGTTCGCCACCTCGGGCTACCCGTTCACCCGGATGGCCGATCTGGCCGACACCGCGGTGGTGCTGCCCAGGCAGCCGGCGCAGCAGGACATCGGCGCCTTCCTCAATGTGATGGGCAATATGGGCCAGTCCACCGGCTACCCGGCGCTGCGCTACCGGCTGGTCGACGAGGGCGCGCTGGACGGGGTCAAGGACAAGGACCTGCTGGTGATCGGCAATGCCCGCAGTCTGGGGCTGCTGAAGGCCTGGCGCGACAAGCTGCCCACCTCGCTGGACGGCGCCAGCCGCAAGGTGGCCGAGGGCGACGCCGACACCATGCCGGCGGGCCTGGGCCAGGCGCCAGGACAGTCGGCCGGCGGCCGCATCAACGGCCAGGCCGATTTTGCCGCCCAGGGCCGGCTGGGGGCGATACTGGGCTTGGAGTCGCCGCTGGCCGGCGGCCGCAGCGTCGTCATCGTCACCGGCAGCGAGCCGGACGCGATGAGCGCCGCGACCGGCGCGCTGTCCGACGACGGCAAGGTCGCGCAGATGTCCGGCAGCGCGGTGCTGATCCGCGGCGACAGCGTGGACAGCCAGCAACTGGGGCCGGTCTACTACGTCGGCAGCCTGCCGCTGTGGACCTGGATCTGGCTATTCCTGTCCGCCCATCCGTTGTTGCTGGCCGGGCTGTCCGCCTTGGCGGTGCTGATCTTCGCCTTCTCGATCCTGCGGCTGTTCAAGGCGCTGGCGGCCCGCCGTCTGAAAGGGTCCTGAGATGAGCATGCTGCGACGCGCGTGCCTGGCGGCGCTGGGCGCGCTGGCCTTCGCCTCCGCCCAGGCGGCGCCGTGCGACGGCTGGCCGGCCTGGCAGGATTTCCGCGGGCACTTCGTTTCCGACGGCGGCCGGGTGCTGGACCGCGGCGCCGACGGCCAGCCGACGACGTCGGAAGGGCAGAGCTACGCGCTGTTCTTCGCGCTGGTCGCCAATGATCGGCCGGCTTTCGACAAGCTATTGCAATGGACGCGCGACAATCTGGCCGGCGGCGACCTCAGCGCCAGGCTGCCGGCCTGGCAATGGGGCAAGCGCCCCGACGGCCAGTGGGGCGTGATGGACGCCAACAGCGCGTCCGATTCCGATCTGTGGATAGCCTACAACCTGCTGGAGGCCGGCAGGCTGTGGCGCGAGCCGCGCTACACCGCGCTGGGCAAGCTGCTGGCCTTGCGCATCCTGCGCGAGGAGGTGGCGGACCTGCCCGGCCTGGGGCTGACGCTGCTGCCGGGCCGCGAAGGCTTCCGCAAGCCGGAGCTGACCCGGCTGAACCCCAGCTATTTGCCGCCGCAGTTGCTCGCGCGTCTCGCGAATGCCTTGCCCGGCTCCGGCTGGGCCGCGCTGCGCGGCACTTCGCAACGCATGCTGCTGGAAAGCGCGCCGGCCGGCTTCGCGCCGGACTGGATCGCCTACCGCAACGGCTTCGTCGCCGACGACGCCAGCAAGGCGTCCGGCAGCTACAACGCCATCCGCGTCTATCTGTGGGCCGGCATGCTGGCGCCGGAGGCGCCGGAACGCGCGGCCCTGTTGGGCAAGTTGAAGCCGATGGCGCAATGGGTCGCCAGAACCGGCCTGCCGCCGGAAACGGTGGACACCCGCAACGGCAAGGCCCAGGGCACCGGGCCGATAGGCTTTTCGACGGCGCTGCTGCCTTTCCTGCAGGCGCAGGGCGACGACGCGGCGCTGCAGACGCAGCTGCTGCGCGTCGAGGCGATGCCGCTGTCCGAGCGGCCCGATGCCTACTACGATCACGTGCTGACGCTGTTCGGCCAGGGTTGGCAGCAGGGCCGTTACCAGTTCAAGGCCGGCGGTGAACTCCGGCCGGCCTGGGAGGGAGCATGCGCCGCGTCCTGAGCGCCTTGCTGGCGCTGGGCCTGAGCGCGGCCTTGCACGCCGCGCCGGCGGCGGTGGACCCGGCGCAGGCGCTGCTGGAGCAGGCCAGGCTGTGGCAATCGCTGGGCCGGCCGCTGGAAGCGCAGCAGGCGCTGGACAAATTGCGGCGCATCCATGCCGCGACGCCGCAGGACAGAGCGGAGGCGCTGACCTTGCAGGCGCTGGTGCAGGTGCAGCAGCGGCAGGACAGGGATGTGCAGAAGACGCTGGCGCAATTGCGCAAGCAGTATCCGGGCTATGCCGGCATCGCCCGCGTCGAGCAGTTGCGGCGCGTGATGGGACCGGACCGCAACAAGCTGCTGACCGCGCGCTCGCTGTTCAACAGCGGTAAGTACGAACAGGCCTACGCCGCCTTCAACGAACTCTATCAAGGGCCGCCGCCGTCGGGCGCGCTGGAGCTGGAGTACTGGCAATTGGTGTCCAGGCTGCCCAATGGCGGCTGGGCGCGCAGCCAGGCCGAATTGAGAAAGCTGATACGGCAAAGCCCGTCCAATCATAAAAACCGGTTGACCTTGGCCGGCGTGCAGCTGCAGCGCCCGCCGGTTTCGCCGCAGCTGCTGGCCGAGCTGAAGGCGCTGAGCCAGTTTCCCGACAGCCGGAACGAGGCCTTGAGCCTGTGGCGCAGGGCCTTGCAGCAGGCGGACCTGCCGACCGATGCCTATCAGACCTATCTGCAGGCGGTGCCGGACGACGAGTTGATCCGCGCGCGGCTGGATTCCTTGCAGGAGGGGAGGCGCAAGCAGCGTGAGCTGCTGGCCGACCCGGCCTACCGCGCCTTGCTGGCGGCCGACAAGCAGTTGGACGCCAACCAGCTGGCCGCGGCGGAAAAGAGTCTGCAACTGGCCGCCGGCCGTTACGGCAATCAGCCGCAGTATCTGAAGAACCTCGGGCGGCTGCGCGAGAAGCAGGGCCGCTACGCCGACGCGGTGGCCAGCTACCGGAAGGCAGGACAATCAGGCGACGACGGCTGGAAGCGCCGCGTCGCCGACGCGCAACTGGCCGAGACGCTGGCGCAGGCGCGGACCGCGATGGACGCGCGGCAATGGCAGGCGGCGCGCGCGCTGCTGGACAAGGCCGGCAAGCTGCAGCCCGCCGGCGTCGACGTGCTGTTGGCCGACGCCGAATGGCAGGCGCGGCAAAACCGCGCCGAGCAGGCGCGCCAGCTGTACCGCCGGGCGCTGGATAGGAAGCCGGACAGCGGCCAGGCGCTGGCTGGCCTGCTGCGCGGTTATCTGGATGCCGGCCGATACGCCGACGCCGACCGGATGCTGCAGGATCTGCCGCAGAAGCAGCGACGCGCGCTGGGCGCCTCCTATCTGTCCGCCCGCGCCGAAGTGGCGCGCGAGCTGGGCGACCGGCTGCTGGCCCAGGGGCAGACGCGGCAGGCCTTGCCGCATCTGCAACGCGCGGTGGAATTGCAGCCGCGTAACGTCTGGAACCGCTTCGCGCTGGCCAATGCCTGGCTGGCCGCCGGCGACGCCGGCAAGGGCGGCGCCATGCTGCGCCAGCTGGCCGACGAGCCGGCGGCCAGCCCGGAAAGCCTGTACGCCTACGCGCTGTTCCAGGCCAAGCTGGACAATGACGGCGCGGTGCTGGCCACGCTGCAGCGCGTGCCGCCGGCGGCGCGCAGCGAGGGCATGGCGGCATTGCAGCGCCGTATCTGGCTGCGCGAGACGATACGGCTGGCCGACGCCGAGTCGGCGCTGGGCCGGGCCGCTCAGGCCAGGCGGCGTCTGCAAGGCGCCGAGCGCCAGATGCGGGGCGATCCGGCGCGGCTGTCCGAGCTGGCGCAAGCCTGGCTGCGGGCCGGCGACGCCGATCACGCGCGCCAGCTGCTGCTGTCGCAATACCTGGAGCAGCCGTCCACCGACAACGAGCTGGCGTACGCCGACCTGCTGCTGGGCCTGGACGACGCCGCGGCGGCCGAACCGCTGCTGGAGGCCGCCGGGAAGACGCGGCAGGACATGAGCGACGAGCAGAAACAGCAGCTGGCGGGTCTGCAGGCGACGCTGGCGGCGCTCCAGGCCGACCGCGCGCGGCTGGCCGGCGACGACGCCGGCGCTCAGGCCATCCTGGCCCGGGCCGCGCAGGCGGCGCCGCAGGACACTCGGCTGCAACGCAGGCTGGCCGACTACGATATGGACGCCGGGCGCTGGGACGCCGCCCGTGCCCGCCTGCTGCAGGTGTTGAACGCGAAACCGGACGACGACGAAGCCCAGCTGCAATTGGTGGACCTGTACATCAAGACCGGCGACAGACAGTTGGCCGAGCAGGGCGTGAACCAGCTGCTGCAAGACAAGCCGGGACGCAGCCTGGACTTCCGGCTGAGGGCGATGAACCGTCTGGGCGAGATCGGCGACACCGACAGGCTGGACCGCGAAATCGCCGGCCTGCTGGCGCGGGGCGTCAACAGTCCGGGCCTGATGGGGCAGGCGGCCCGGCGCGCGCGGCAGACGCACAGGCCCGAGCAGGCGCTGGCATGGTATCGCGCCGGCTTCGCGCCGGCCTCGCAGGCGCCGGCCGAGACCGGCGGCTTGCCGCCGGGACGCCAACCGTTGCGGCCGGTGCCGGCCGAATCGGCGCAGCAGGAAGGCTTGCACGAGGGCTACGCCGAGTTGCTGGACGCGCGCAGCGTCAAGATCTGGCAAGGTGTGGACCTGAGCTACCGCAGCGCCGACAACGGCACGCCGGGCCAGTCGCAGTTGATGATGTGGCAGGCGCCGCTGCTGGTGGAGTCGCCGGCGCCGCGCGACGGGCGCTATTTCCTGCGCGCCGACGCCGTCAGCATCAAGGCCGGTTCGCTGGACAACAGCCCGGACAACGCTTACGCGCTGCAGCGCTTCGCCTCCATCGCCGCTTGCGCGGCCGGCGCCGACGTCCAGAGCTGCGCCGGGCGCTATGGAGCGCAGACGGCGCAGGGCGTGGCGCTGGGCCTTGGTTACGAAAACGAGCAATGGCGGGTCGATGTCGGGAGCACGCCGCAAAGCTTCCCGGTGTCCAATGTGATAGGCGGCGTCCGTTATTCGGACAGCGTCGCGATGCTGAACTACAAGCTGGAGGCCTCGCGCCGCCCGGTGACCAGCTCGCTGCTCAGCTATGCCGGCGTGCGCGATCCCTATACCGGCCAGACCTGGGGCGGGGTGGTCGCCACCGGCGTCGGCGGCAGCCTGGGCTACGACAAGGGCGGGCGCTTCGGCGTGTGGTCCAATTTCGCCTACCAGCAGCTGAGCGGCGAGAACGTCGCCGACAACCGCAAGCTGACGGCGATGGGCGGCGTCTACTGGCGCTTGCTGAAAGCGCCGACGCGACAGCTGACGGTGGGCGTCAACAGCATCAATTTCTGGTACCAGAAGAATCTGGGCGAGTTCACCTTCGGCCAGGGCGGCTACTACAGCCCGCAGCGCTACAACTCGCTGTCGCTGCCGCTCAGCTACGCGGGGCGCAACGAGCGCTGGAGCTGGCTGGCGCGGCTGTCGGCGTCGATTTCCAGCGCGCGCGAATCGGCGTCGCCGTTCTATCCGACCCGGCCGGACCTGCAGGCGCAGGCCGGCGATCCGTATACCAGCGCGAGCTCCGGCCCAGGCTGGGGCACCTCGTTGAGCGGAGCCTTCGAATATCAGCTGACGCCGCGGCTGGCGCTGGGCGGCATGCTGGAATACCAGCATTCGCAGTATTACCAGCCGGGCCGGGCCCTGTTCTACCTGCGCTTTCAGCCGGATGGCGCGTCGCTGACGCTGCCGTTCCCGGTGGAGCCGTTGCAGCCGTATTCGAGCTTCTGAGGAGGATGGCGTGAATCTGAAGTCCATTTGCCTGGCTGTCGTCCTGGCGCTGCCGGCGGGCATCGCGGCGGCGGCGCCGGTCCCGGCCCAGGCCCGGACGGAGCTGGAGGCGGCGCGCGCCTGGTACTGGCAGCATCCGTACCAGCCGGAGGCGATCAACCGCCTGGCGCTGCAGCTGGTGAAGGCCGGCGACGCCGGCGCCGCCATCGTGCTGCTGGAACGCGCAGCCCGCATCGCGCCGGACCGCGAGGACATCCGCGCCAATCTGCAGCGCCTGCGGGCCGGTTCGCGCCGCGTGGCCGACGTCGGGCTGCTGGAAGCGGAGCCGGTCGCCGGTCGGCAGGAGGCGTCGGCCGAGGTGTCCGAGCCCGCCTTGCCGGCGCCGTGGCCCTTGCCCGCGGCCAGCCCGTAACAGCGCCGTTCCAGACGCGAAAAAGCCGGTCACGCATTGCGGCGCGACCGGCTTTCTCATTGGGAGCGGGCGTTACTGTACCGGGTACTCGGTCCAGTCGCCGCCGTCCTGTTGCAACAGGAAGCGCTTGCCGCTCTGCATCACAATGGAACTGGCGCTTTCCGACACATACGGCGTGGACGGCAGCTCGCGGGCGAAGTCGGCCGGCTGGTAGTCGGCGCCGAACGGGCTCTTGCCCATCATCCGCGACAGGATGGTAGACACCGCCAGATAGCTGCTGGGTTGGTCTATCCGCACCTGGCTGGGATGGCCCTGTCCGCCGATCACCTTGATCGCCGCCGGCACGATGGTGATGTGTGGCGTCGGGATTTCGCGCAGGCCGCTGAACTGCTGCTTGTCGCCGCGCAGCGCCGCGCCGTGCTCGGGCACCATCACCAGGATCAGCTTGCGATGGCTCTTCTCCAACTGATCGATGAACTGGGACAGATCGGCGAACAGGCGGTTGGCGCGGTATTTATAGCTGTCCATGGTGTTCAGCCCCGGCGCGGACGGGATGCGGTTGCCGTCGTGCAGGCTGATGGTGTTGTAGTAGGTCGCCACATGCGCGCTGCTGTCCTGCTGGCGCTGCTCCAGCCAGCGATTCAACACCGCGTAGTCGCTGTAGATCGGGCTGTTGTCGAAGGAACGCAAGCCTACCGGCAGGCCCTGCTGCGACATCAGCGGCTGGTTCAGCCGGCCGTCGGTGCGAATCTGCTTCAGGAAGTCGTCGAAGCTGCCGTCGTGGTTCAGCGTCAGCTCGGTCTTGAAGCCCAGCGCCGCCAGATCCTGGAACAGATAGCAGTTGTCCGGCGCGCTCTGGTACAGCTCGGCGTGCTTGGGCTGGCCGCAACTGGCGCGCAGCACGCGCAGCGCGGCCGGACCGCTGTACGGCGTGGCGGAATTGAAATTATTGAACAGGAAGTCGAAACGCCCCAGCAACGGGTGCTTGTCCAGCCCGATGGTGCGCAGATCGTCCCAGGACAGCGAGCAGATGTGCAGCAACAGCACGTCGAAGCCGGGGTCGGCCAGCGGCCCCTGGAAGTTTACCGAGCGCCGGCCCTCGCTGCTGAAGAAGGCTGCCAGTTGTTGATCCGGCGTTTGCGGCGCGGTTTGCGCGCCGGCGGTCGGCGCGGCGGCGCCGCTGTCGGCCACCGCCGCGGCCGGCGTCTGCGGTCGGTCCTGCCACAACTGGCGTCCGCTCAGGCCCAGCAGCGAAATCACCACGATGACGCCCAGCCGCAGATAGCGCGACAGCAGCCAGTAGCCGCACAAGAGGATGATGGCGCCGGTCAGCAGCGACAGCGACAGCAGCCGGCTGCTCAGGTCCAGCAGATAGTGCAGGCTGAAGCCTTTCAGCGTGGACAGCTGCTGCAGCGCGATCTCCGGCGCCGGCAGCCAGCTGTCGTGGTAGAGCAGGGCCGCGCCGGCGACCAGCGCCAGCGCGGCGCGGACGCGCAGCCGCAATTTGCCGGAGACTGGGATCAGCAGCAATAGCGCGAAGGCGAGGTTGGGCAGCGGGTGCAGGTTCAGCGTGCCTTGCCAGGACAGCAGCAGCTTGGCGATGAAGTAGACGCTCCAGGCGCCCAGTCCCAGCGACGGGGCGGCGGCCGGCGGCGGCGCTTCTTGGGTGGCGGTATGGCTGGATTTCATTTTCGCGTGTGATCCGGCTCGGCGCGGCGGCGATGGGCCAGCGGCGCCTCGTCCTGTTGTTGCAGGCGTTGCAGATAGGGATGGGGCTGGAAGTGGCGCATGCGGCGCAGCAGCAGCCGGCGCAGCCACGGCAGCAGCCGCGCGCGCAGCTGATAGCCGGCGACGCCCGCCGCCAGCGCGGTCAGCAACACCATGAATTGCAATTCGCTCAATTCGGGATTGAACATGGTTTTCCTTTACTTGTCGCCGCGGCGGCGCAAGGGCGTGCGTTGCAGCACCGGGGCGGCGTAGGCGTGGCGACGCTCGCGCTGATGCGGCGCCTGCGACAGCTGCAGGCTCAGGTCCGGCAGTTTGTCGAAGCCGGGCTGCCTGGCCAGCTGCGACAGCGCCAGCAGAATGCTGTCGCTGTCGGCGCTGCGCACCTCCATCTGGGCCACTTCGCCTATCGGCATGCGGAACAGATTGCCCAGCGCGGCGTCGGCGTCGTTTTCGCGGCAGGCGAACAGGAATAGATAAGCATGGTCGCGATCGGCGGTGCACAGGTCGCCGGCGCGCTGGAAGCGGCCCAGCGCCAGCAGTTCGGCCGGCGTGGCGCCCAGCGCCGGCTGCAACTGGATCAGCATGTTGCTGACGTCGATGGCGCGGCTGCGCTGCACCGCCGCGTCCGCCATTTCGACAAAGCGCGCCGGCGGCAGGTAGCCGCGGTCGGCTTCCGGACGGCTGGCGGCGCGCAAGGCGTCGGCCTCGATCTCGCCGCCGCCCTGATAGACCGCCTGGCGCAGTGAATGGACGATGCCGGCCAGACTTGTGAAGCGCAGCTCCGCCGGCAGCACGGCATTGGCGCCGAGGCGCAGCAGCAACTGCTCCTCGTTCTGGCGCAGCCGGCGGTTGCCGACTTCGCGCACGACGATTTTCAGTCGCTTGCCGCTTTGCCTGCGTAGCTGCGAGACGGCCTGGCCCAGCGCTTCCTTGGTGCTGCCGGCGGAGTCCAGCAGCACGGTGGCGGCCACCGCGTCGTGCGCCGCCTCCAGCAACTGCGGCAAGTCGTCAAACAGCCGCCAGTGTGGCGTTGGCGGCGTATTGCCGCTGAGGGCCGCGATGGTGGCCAGCACCTGCATGGTATCGGTGGCTAGGCGGGCGGGGCTTTCCGCCGCGTCGGCGGGCGCGTCGTGGTCGTCGGCTTCCAACTGGGCGCGCAGCATGTGGCCGACGTTCAGCTCCAGCGTGCGCAGCCTGGCGGCCTCGCCGGGCGCGGCGCCCAGCCAGTGAGCGGTCTGCCAGCCGTATAGTCCGTCGCCCAGCGGCTCGGCATAGGCCATGCCGGCGCAGTCCCGGCCCAGCTGGCTCAAGGCGGCCAGCGCCGCGGCGTCCAGTCGGGCGCTGTCCAGCAGCAACAGCAGCGCGTGACCATGGCGGGCCGCCCAGTGGCTGCAGGCCTGCAGCACCCGGCGCGCCACGGCCGGCTGCTGCAGCGGCAGATAGTCCTCGGCGTGGTCCAGTACTACCGTCATGCCGCCGGTGGCCGGCTGCAGCGCGTCGCGGCAGCGGGCCAGTTCGTCGAGGCAGGCGGTGACCCGTTGGGCGGAGGGCTTGCGCGGCTGGCGCGGCGACAGCAACTGCAGGTTGCCGGCGTGGATGCGGCGATCCAGCCAGGCGGTGTCTTGCTGCGGAGCCGGTTCCTGCCTGCTGGCGCAGACCAGCGGCTGGCTGCCGGCCGAAGGCAGGTTGGAGAACAGCAGCGCCTGGGCCAGTCCTGATCCGGGGGCGGCTATCAGATAGAGCGCGCCTCCGTTCAGGGCGGAGGCCGATGGCGGGATTCCCTCTATGCCCAGGCTTTGGGATATGTCCATTGCAGTATTTTTGTTTTCAGATCATTTAAATAGTATCAGCCGCATGGTTTGCAATCAAACCGCGGCCATGTCCGACCTCGCCTGAGTGTAGGCGGCCGGGCGGGCCGCAGACTGAAATTTCAGGGTTTTTTGAACCAGATGTCCAGGTAGGCCTGGCGATAGGCTTGATCATCCTCGACGTCGCCGTCGCGCGGATGGGCCAGCAGCTTGTCCTGCGTCACCAGTATCGGCCTGCTGACGAAACCGCTGGGCGGCTGGCGGACGAAGCCGCGGTTCAACTCGTCCGCCAGTTGCCAGCCTTGCTGATTGCACGGTTCGGCCACCGTGGCTTTCTGCTGGGAAATGCCCTCCCGGATGCGGTTCATCGCAGAGTTGGAGCCGTCGCCGGCCGAGATATTGACAATGTCGGAGCGGCCCGCCTGATGCAGCGGGAAATTGCTGTTGTCGAAATACAGGTCGTTGATGGCCAGCGTATGGGTCCAGCCGCGGCCGTAGCGGCGCGCCAACTGCGGCACCAGGGCCGGAATGAGCTGCGCGGTCTTGCTCAGATCCACGTCCTCCACCGCCAGCACCTTGCAGCGCTTGCAGCCGGCCAGCGCAGCCTTCATCGCGGCGGCCTTGCGCATCGCGATGGCGAAGTGCGAGTCGGTCAGGATCACCGCGCCGACGGCGCCGGCGCTGCTGCCGATCGCGTAGTCCACCGCGGTCTGCGCCACCGCCAGCGGGTCGGTGGTGACATTGGCGAACAGTTCGGCATTGGGGCCGGGATTGCCGCCGGCATGCCAGCCGACTGCGATCTTGCCCATCTGCTTCAACATTGCCAGCTCCAGATGGTAGCCGGCGCTGTCGGCGCCGATCAGCGCCACGCCGGCCACGTCTTTGGCCGAGGCTTGCAGCAGCAATTGCTCGCGCACCGCGTCGTTGCTGCTCTTGGCGTCCGCCACCTTCACCTGCCAGCGCAGGCGGCCGGCGGCGTTCAGAAAGCTGCGGGTGGTCTTGGAAATGCCGCCGTTGCGCAGGTCGTAGGCGATCAACAGCACGTGGCGGCCGCTTTGCGCCGTCGGGCCGGCCGAGGGACCGGCGGAGCCGGTCGTCGGCGTCGCGTGGGAGGACGCCGGGCAGGTGGCCAGCATCAGCATCAAAAACCGCAGCAGGGCGCGACGTGTCGGAATATGGCTCATGGGCGCCCCGGCAGAGAGTGTGTGCGCAATCGGTTCTCCTGCTGCGGCGGTGGTTCTCCATCTCAAATATAGCAAGCGGCCTGTCCATTGCTGGACAGGCCGCGTTGCGCAGCCGAGATGGGCGCGGCTAGTGGGTGTCGCGGTTCAGATAGGCCGGCGCGCCGGCCGACCAGGTCTCATGCACGGTGATTCCGCGCAGATCGGTCACGGCGTCGTTCAGCGGATCGCGTTCCAGAATCACCAGGTCCGCCTGCTTGCCGGGCTCCAGCGATCCCACCATGTGGTCCATGTGGCATTGCCAGGCGGCGTCCAGCGTCACCGCCCGCAGCGCCTGTTCGCGGCTTAGGCGCTCTTCTGGATTGAGCGGGACTTTTTCGCCTTCGGGCGCGCCCTCCATGATGCGGAACGCCGCCTGCTCCATCATGCGCAGCGGCCCCAGAGGCGAAACGAAGTGGTCTGAATGCAGACTGATGCGTATGCCCTTGTCCACGGCCGATTTGCAGCGGTCCAGCAACTGCGCGCGCTCGCTGTCCAGAATCGTGTGCTTGAAGCTATAGCCCCAGTAGCCGACATGGCCGATCAGAAAGCTGGGATTCAGCCGCAGCGCCGCCATCTCATCGATGGCCGCGTCGTTCAGCAGCGAGGCGTGTTCGACGCGCAGCCGCAGTTTGCGCCGCTGTTCGACCTGTTCTGCGGGTTTGCCGTGCTGCGGCGTCAGCACCTGCCGATAGCCGCCCAGCACATATTCCATCGCCTTGTCGCCGTTGGCGTGCACCAGCACCGGCCAGCCCTGATCGACCGCCTTTTCCAGCATGCGGTTGAAGAGGCCGGTGTCCGGATAGTTGCTCAGGCCGGTATCCGGCACGTCGGGAATGGAGTGCTCGTCGGCACAGGCATAGGGCTGGGTCTGATAACCGGTCAGCCCCTGATTGGAGCCATCGGCGATCAGCTTGATCGCCTTGATCGCGAAGCGGGGGTTCCGGGCATTGTCCAGGTCCGGTCGCTGGTGTCGCAGCCAATGGTCCAGCTTGGCCTCCTCGGGAGGCGTGAACAAGGCGGCGGCGATGCGCACCGGCCCCCGGCGCGCCGCGCTCTTGATCAGGCCGATTTCCAGATCCGGCCATGGCGTGGCGCCCAGACCGGCATCGAACAAGGTGGTGATGCCCATCTGGCTGGCATTCTGCAATACCTGCTTCAGATTGGACAGGAAGAGGGGCAGCGACGGAGGCGGCACGACCTTGAGCACCTTGGCGATACCCATTTCGGTCAGTACGCCTTCTGAGTTATCACGTATATCGGCTTTCCGCATCGCCGCGCCATTGACGTAGGCGATGTGGCCGGAGGCGTTCATCAGCAGGATGGGCACCGTGTCGCTGAGCGCGTCTAGCGTGTCGGCGGTAATGTCTTCCCATTTGGCCATCAGCGACGGATCGACGCCGAAGCCCAGCACCCAGCGATGGCTACGCTGGTGTTCGGGCAGGCTTTCGTGCTGTTTCAGCGCGTCGAGGATGGCCTGTTTTATGGTCTGGCTGCTGTACTCCGGATTGAGCTCCTGCTGGCGCGGCGGCGGCAGAAACGGTGACAAGGGCAGCCAGTCCGGCGCTTGATACAGCGCGCTGGGCAGGATGTGCATATGGGCGTCGATCAGGCCAGGCAGCAGCGTGCGGCCAGCCAGGTCGATTTCGCGAGGCCGGTGCGCCTGCATCGCCTGGCGCACGTGCTGCAAGGCGCCGACGGCGACGATCACGCCGTCGGCCATGCCCAGCGCCTCTACCTGGCGGTTGCCTTCGGCGGCCAGCGTGTGGATGACGCCGCCGTGGAAAATCGCGGCTTGCGGCGCCTGCGCCGGGGCGTGCGAGCCATAAGCCTGCTCGATCGCCGCTTCCAGTTGCTCCGGGGTGGCGGCCTCTGTCAGTGGCCCGGCGGCCAGTTCCGGAAGATGGGGCAGGGTGCAGCATGCGCAGCCCAGATGATGTTCGTGACTCATGCAATTCTCCTCGCGTGGAAGGTGCGATTGCGATGACATGATTATGTCATCGAAATATATGTTATATTATCTAAAAACAATTTCAACTGAATTGGGACGGGCGATCTGTCCGGATGGCGAAAGCGGGCATGGGCATGGCCTGTACTTGAAAAGAAGCCGGCGGCGGGGGCAAGGGGATCGGAGCGCGAGTCAAAACCGGGTATAATCGACGCATTTTTCCATCCAGAAAACCAAGATTCAGCACCATGGAACAACTTGCCAAGAGCTATGAACCGGGCGACCTCGAGCGCCGCTGGTACCAACACTGGGAACAGGCCGGCTACTTCAAGCCGAGCATGGACACCGCCAAGCCGTCCTTCGCCATCCAGCTGCCGCCGCCCAACGTCACCGGCACGTTGCACATGGGCCACGCCTTCAACCAGACCATCATGGATGGCCTGACCCGCTTCTACCGGATGAAGGGCCACAACACCGTGTGGGTGCCGGGCACCGACCACGCCGGCATCGCCACCCAGATCGTCGTCGAGCGCCAGCTGGCCGATCAGGGCCTGAACCGCCACGACATGGGCCGCGAAGCGTTCACCAACAAGATCTGGGAATGGAAGGAAAAGTCCGGCGGCACCATCACCAGCCAGATGCGCCGCGTAGGCTGCTCGGTGGATTGGGACCGCGAATACTTCACGATGGACGACGTCCGCGCCGAGGTGGTGACCGAAGTCTTCGTCCGCCTGTACGAACAAGGCCTGATCTACCGCGGCAAGCGCCTGTCCAACTGGGACGCCCGGCTTGGCACCGCCATCTCCGACCTCGAAGTGGTCTCCGAGGAAGAAGACGGCCACATGTGGCACATCAAGTACCCGGTTGTCGGCAGCGATGAATATGTCACCGTCGCCACCACCCGTCCGGAAACGCTGCTGGGCGATGTGGCCGTGGCCATCGCCCCGGACGACGAGCGCTACCTGCACCTGGTGGGCAAGCAGCTTGAGTTGCCGCTGACCGGCCGCACCATCCCGGTGATCGCCGACGAGTACGTCGACAAGGAATTCGGCACCGGCTTCGTCAAGATCACCCCGGCGCACGACTTCAACGACTACGAAGTGGGCAAGCGCCACGGCACCCAGCTGATCAATGTGATGAGCCTGGAAGCCAAGATCCTGGCCAAGGCCCAGATCTTCGGCTTCGACGGCGCCGCCCAGGGCGTGATCGAGCTGCCGGCCGCCTACGCCGGCCTCACCGCCTCTGACGCGCGCAAAGCGATGCTGGCCGATCTGCAAGCCCAGGGCCTGCTGCTGGAAACCAAGCCGCACAAGCTGATGGTTCCGCGCGGCGACCGCACCGGCACCGTCATCGAACCGCTGCTGACCGACCAATGGTTCGTCGCGATGAACAAGGTCGCCGACGGCGACGCCACCGGCCAGTCCATCGCCGCCAAGGCGATCGAGGCGGTGGAATCCGGCGAAGTGCGCTTCGTGCCGGAAAACTGGGTCAACACCTACAACCAGTGGATGAAGAACATCCAGGACTGGTGCATCTCCCGCCAGCTGTGGTGGGGCCACCAGATCCCGGCCTGGTACGACGAAGACGGCAACATCTATGTCGGCCGCACCGAGGCGGAAGCCCAGGCCAAGGCCCCGGGCAAGACGCTGCGCCGCGAGCAGGACGTGCTGGACACCTGGTTCAGCTCGGCCCTGGTGCCGTTCTCCACGCTGGGCTGGCCGGAAGAAACGCCGGACCTGAAAGCCTTCCTGACCTCCAATGTGCTGGTGACCGGCTACGAAATCATCTTCTTCTGGGTGGCCCGGATGATCATGATGACCAAGCACTTCACCGGCAAGGTCCCGTTCAAGGATGTCTACATCCACGGCATGGTGCGCGACCACGAAGGCAAGAAGATGTCGAAGTCCGAGGGCAACGTCATCGACCCGGTGGACCTGATAGACGGCATCGCGCTGGAGCCGCTGGTGGAAAAACGCACCACCGGCCTGCGCCGCCCGGAAAAGGCCCCGGCCATCGCCAAGGCCACCGAGAAGCTGTTCCCGGAAGGCATCCCGGCCTACGGTACCGACGCGCTGCGTTTCACCATGGCCAGCTACGCCACGCTGGGCCGCTCGGTCAACTTCGACTTCAAGCGCGCCGAAGGCTACCGCAACTTCTGCAACAAGCTGTGGAACGCCACCCGCTTCGTGATGATGAACGTCGACGGCAAGGACTGCGGCCAGGATGAAAGCCTGCCGCTGGAATACAGCTTCGTCGATCAGTGGATCATCGGCCGTCTGCAACAGGCCGAGATCGACGTCACCAACGCGCTGGAAACCTACCGCTTCGACATCGCCGCCCAGGTGATCTACGAATTCATCTGGAACGAGTACTGCGACTGGTACGTGGAACTGGCCAAGGTGCAGATCCAGGGCGGCAACGAAGCCCAGCAGCGCGCCACCCGCCGCACCCTGGTGCGCGTGCTGGAAGTGGCGCTGCGCCTGAACCACCCGCTGATGCCCTTCATCACCGAAGAGCTGTGGCAGACCGTGGCCCCGCTGGCCAACGCCAAGAAGGCCGACTCGCTGATGCTGGCCCCGTGGCCGGTGGCGGACGAGAGCAAGATCAACGCGGCAGCCAACGCCCGCATGGACGCGTTCAAGGAGATGGTCAACGCGGTGCGCAATCTGCGCGGCGAAATGGGCATCGGCCCGGCCGTCAAGGCCCCGTTGTTCATCGAAACCGCCGACGCGTCCATCGCCGACTTCGTGCCTTATCTGAAGCTGCTGGCCCGTCTGACCGAAGGCACGCTGGTGGCCAAGCTGCCGGAAGACGACGCTCCGGTGGCGATGTCCGGCGAAGCGCGTCTGATGCTGAAGGTGGAAGTGGACAAAGTCGCCGAAACCGCGCGCCTGACGAAAGAGCAAGGCAAGGTGGAAGCCGAGCTGGCCAAGCTGACCGCCAAGCTGGAGAAGCCGGGCTACGTCGACAAGGCGCCGGCGCATTTGGTCGAACGCGACAAGGCTCAGTTGGCTGAGTTGAATGACAAGTTGGAGAAGATTAAAGCGCAGCTTGTGAAGCTGGCTTGATAGTCAGTCGTCATTGTGATAAAACCCCGCATTATTTATGTGGGGTTTTTCAATTTGGAGTGTGAAATGAGTAATGGGGTTTTGTACTACCCGTCAATTAACCTTTCTTCGATTGAATACCTCAAGGCACTGTCTCTTTTCTATGATCATTTATATAGAATTGTTCCGGCTGGAGTGGATATTCGAGATGCTGATGGTGTTGAGTATTTGGAAGATATCGGGTTTGTAAGACCTGGGCTAAATCCAGCTCCATATGTTGAGGCTACTTCAGATGTTTTTTTGAATAAGACGAAGGAGTGGTCTGCAGCTGCACTTGATACCGGTGATGAGGCAGTTTTTGTCCATGAGGATAAGATTGATGTGGTTGTTAGGGGGATTTTTAGTGATCTTGGTTTTGATAATGATGGCGGGTGGTATTCAGTGCCAACTGACTTGGCATCTAATTACATGCTCTATTTGGCATCAGAGATTGCAAATAGAAATAATCTGAGTCTTGTGACGGATAATTGGGGGGCGTGGACTGCAACTAGCTATTTTAATCTAAATGGTGGTGTTGAAGAGCTTTGCTCTCCTCCGGACGTTGAAGTAAGTGAGTTTGCTTTGTTTTCATTTGTTATGAGTGATTTTGTCCCGCTTAATTTAGTGGATATTTCCTTGGAGGATATTGAGAGATTTAGGCGAACTCGCAGAGATGAGATAGTTGCATTCAGAGATTCTATTTCTTCTTTGAGGAAGGAGTTGAATGAGGTTCTTGATCATGGCGTAAGGCTGGATGTTATTAATTCAAAAATTAAAGAATATGATAAGGCTCTGTCTGACTATAAGAGATCAGCTAGTCTGATTAATATTAAAGGGTGGGGTGGTGTTTCAATGATGGGTATTCCCATGCCTTCTGCTATTACCAATCATCTTTCATTGGATGCAAGAAGTATGTTTGCGTTGGGCGTAAGTGGATTGGCTATTGGCGGGCTATACAGTCTTGTTAATAAGAAAAAAGATTTGATCGACTTATCAAGGGCCAATCCGGCATCATTTATTTTTCATGTGGAGAGAACATTTAAGAATTATACTTTAAAGAGAGGTGGAGGGGATATTAATTTTCATGCATGGAATTGTATGGAAGAGTATGTCAATGATTGATGCTGTGCATGTGAGAGATAGCCTTCGTATCGAAGGCTATCTCTCAATAAAAGGGAAGTGATGCTATTAATCCGGCAGTCAAATACCGTACAGAAAGCTCATGCCGCGTAGCGGATTTTTTCATGCCGGAAGTACGACCGGATTCTGGCCGGCTGCTTCTGCAATGAGCGTAAATGGGACAGCACTTTCCCTTGAAGTTGACCGTCTGATCGAACCGGCTCACCTGCGCTCATTCTGGCCTTCAGGTCGCCGTTCAAGTATTCATCCGGGTTCAGTTCCGGTGAGTAGCTGGGCAGGAAGAACAACTCAATCGCCTTCTTGTTCTCTTCCTCCTCCAACCATGCTTGCACCAGCTTGCTGTGATGCACGCGCAAGTTGTCGAGGATCAAGAACACCTTCTTGCCGCCAGCATCACGGATCAGCCGCATCAGAAACTTGATCAGCACCCGGGCCGTCAAGGTCTCCCGGTACAGCATGAAGCGCATCTTGCCTTGGTTGGTAATGGCCGAAATCAAGTTGATGCGCGCTCTTTTCGATTGGGATAACACCAGAACTGGGGTTTGGCCTTTTGGGGCGTAGCCACGCGGAAAGTGCTCAACACTCGACACCGCCGATTCGTCGCCCCAGCTGATTTCAGCCATTTCCGCTTTGGCACGCGCGACGATAGCCGGGTATTCCTCCTTGAGCCATTTCTCGACTGCTGCCGGTCGCTGCTCATAAGCGCGTTTGAGCGGGCGCTGCGGCGTAAAGCCCCAGCGGGCCAAGTACAGACGGACAGTACGGATCGGCAGATCGATCAGAAACATCTGCTTGATTACAGCCTTGACCGCCTGAGCACTCCACAGGGCAAACCTCAGCTTCATCTGGTCTGGCGTGCGATCCACGATGTCCTGCTTGATCCGGGCTTCCTGCGCCTCGGTCAGCCGACGGCCGGTGCCTTCGGCGCGACCGCGCTTCTGTTCTTTGAATCCCTGCGCACCTAGTGCTGCCTCACGCACCACCCAGGCGGAAATGGTGGGGCGGCGCAGCCCGAGTTCTTCGGCAATACTGGCTTGAGACCGGCCTCGCTTGTACATCCGGATAGCGGTACGCCTCAGCTGCTCACGGGCGGCCAGTTCAAGCTTGCGCACATCGATTTTTTCCATGCCGGAAGTATACAATCTGTACGGATTATTACTGCCGGATTAATAGGATTTTTGTGCCCGCTCCGCGGGCGGATGTTGGGGTGCCGGTTCCGCCCGGCGTGACGGTTCTTTTTCTTTTGCTCCGCCAAAAAAATGGGCGAAAGAAAAGGCGGCCCAGCAGTGCCATGAAACTCCGTTTTCAAAGCCATTCTCAAGAAGTCGCAGGAACTAGCGACGAGCTATCGTCGCACCGCGTCGAACAACCGGAGACTTAAAACCATTGAAAATGGCTTTGAAGCCGGCTTGCGCTGATGGGAGTGTGGCGTGATAGTTCGGTTTTATGCTCTCGAATTTGGTCAGTTTTCCTGTGGACGTTACATTTGTTTTCTGTCCTCCTTGTCAGTTTTTCCGTTGTAACTTACCCTTGACCCTTTTTCGTTTGGGTTTTAATCTGGCCAAGTCGTGTTCAATAGCACGACTGGGTTTGGCGACCCAGACTACACGGCAGGCATGGCATCACGGCTATGCTTGCTGTCCTCGTGCGCGCTCATGCACTCCATGGCGGGCCGGGTGGGGAGACCTCCGGGTCTGCCGGGTCGTGTAGCCGGTTCGCCAACCCCGCTTTGGCCTGCCGCCCCCGTTTGGCGATGTGGGTGGTGGAGTTGGTGAAACTGCACGGAGGTTCACTTCATGGAACATTCCATTTCATCACCCGCGTCCCTGTCTCTGCGGGAGTTCACTTTTCTCGATAATCCCTTTCGTCTTCTCCGCCGCCACAACGGCTTGTGGTTCTTCGCCGACGACGTCGCAACTGCGATCCAGTGTCGCAGCACCGACGCGTTGCTCGGCAAGTTGAACAAGGAAGAAGTCCGTACCTTGTCGCTTGGCGGCCAGGACGTGGTCTGCCTGTCCGAAACCGGCGTGGCCACGGCGATACGGCGCTATCGCAAGCCGGCGGCGCGGCGCTTTCGGCGCTGGCTGGAGGACGAGCTGCTGCCGGTTTTGCGCGGGGAGGGCGAGGCGATGTTGGCGGCGGACCAGCTGGAGTGGGCGCTGGCCCTGGCGGCGGAAGCGGCGCGCCAGGTGAGCCGGGCGGTGCTGGACGCGGTATTGGAGAACGGCGAGGCCTGCTGGCAGCATACGCGCTGGCTGGTGACACTGGATTACGAGCGCCACAACCGCCAGAAACATCCGCTCGGCCGCATGATGGGCCTGAACAGCGCCGTTTCCACACTAGATGGCCTGGCCGAACTGATCGCCGTGCCGGACGGCATGCCGGCCAGCGACACCGAGTTGGTGAAGCTGGCGGCGGCCTGCCATTTGCGCCTGGCCGAGCGGATGAGCCTGCGAGTAGGCGATGCATGATGTGTAGGGTGCGTCACCCCGAAGGGGCGACGCACCGATGGGCGACGCACCGATGGGCGACGCACCGATGGGCGACGCACCGATTGGTGCCACGCCTACGGCGTGCCGCACCGTTTATTTTCCATACCTTTAAATGTTGATTCGGTGAACGATGTGGCGGTGCGTCGCCCCTTTGGGGTGACGCACCCTACGAGCTGAACCGCGTCGTTTCCACATTGGATGGCCTGGCCGAGCTGATCGCCGTGCCGGATGGGATGCCGGCCAGCGACGCCGAGTTGGTCAAGTTGGCGGCGGCCTGCCATCTGCGCCTGGCCGAGCGGATGAGCCTGCGAGTAGGCGATGCATGATGTGTAGGGTGCGTCACCCCGAAGGGGCGACGCACCGTTTGCGTCTCACTCCCTCAAATGGTGATCCGGCGAGATGTGTTGGCGGTGCGTCGCCCCTACGGGGTGACGCACCCTACGAGCGGCATGACCGCCAGATGTGGTGGTGGGGGCGGCTCAGCCTGCCGATGCTTTCGCGTGTTGCGCCAGGTCGGAAAGGCGTATTTGCGCGAGATGCTGGAGCAGCGCTTCTTCAGCCGAGCTCAAGGCGGCGTCGAGCACTCGGTTGACCGTGGTTTCCACTGGGCAGGCCGGATTGTCATGGGCCGCGCTGATCGCGAACGCGCTCTTGTGCGTGATCGCCGCGTAGATGTCCCGCACAGTCAGATCCGCCAGTTCGCGGCAAAGCATCCAGCCACCGTTGGGGCCCGGAATCGACGCGACATGGCCGGCTTCACGCAACGCGGCCATGGTGCGGCGAACGAGCGAGGGCTGGGTGTGCAGCATTTGCGCGATGGTTTCGGAGGTGGTGGTGCCGCCGCGCAGATACATATGGATCAGCACGTGAAGCAGCCGGGCTAGCCGAGTATCTCTTTGCATGATTCTTTGGATGGGTGGTAATTCGTCACATTTAATGTTACGGTTTGGCGTGACTTTAGGCAACTATCGGAGCGCGATCATGTCTGCATTCAATCAGTCCATTCTTGAAATCAACGGCATTCGCCTGAGCACCGCCACGCAGGGCGCCGGACCGCTGGTATTGCTGCTGCATGGATTTCCCGAGACGTCGCACGCATGGCGGCACCAACTGGCGGCCTTGTCGGGCGCCGGGTTTCGTGTGCTTGCGCCGGATCTGCGCGGCTACGGCGCCAGCGAGAGTCCGGAGAATCCGCAGCGGTACACAAGCCTGGACATCGTTGGCGACCTGGTGGGGATCTTGGACGCGCTAGGGGAGGCGGATGCGGTGGTGGTCGGGAACGATTGGGGGGCCAGCATCGCATGGCAGGCCGCGCAGCTGCGACCTGATCGCTTCCGCGCCGTGGCTGCCCTCGGGGTGCCGATGATGGGCCGGGCGCCGATGGCGCCAAGCCGGCTGTTTCCGTCAAGCGGGCAGGCGTGGTTTTACACGCATTACTTTTCCCAGGCGGGGCTGGCGGAGAACGAATTCGAGCGCGACGTTGCCGCCACGCTGCGGAAAATCTATTTTTGGGCCTCCGGCGAGGCCGGCCCGCGTGATGGCCGGACGCCGAATCCTTTCGGGATGGTTGCGCGCGAGGCGGGGCTGCTGGATGCCTTGCCGGACCCTGGCGCACTGCCTCGCTGGCTGGATGGCGCGGATTTCGATGCTTTTGTGAGCGCATTCGAGGCGTCGGGCTTTCGCGGCGGCTTGAACTATTACCGCAATCTGGATCGCAACTGGGATCTGCAAGCGGCATTCAAGGACATGCTCGTCCACGTTCCCGCCCTGTATCTGGTTGGCGAGCACGACACTGGGCTGGCCATGCCCGGCATGCGCGACATCATCGACGCCATGCCGACGCTGGTGCCCGATCTTCGGGATTCCCGAGTCATTCCAGGAGCGGGCCATTGGTTGCCGCAAGAAGCCCCCGATCCAGTCAACGCCGCATTGATCGAATTTTTGCACGGGCTGTAGGGTGCGTCACCCCATCGGGGCGACGCACCGTTTGTTCCATACCTCTCAAATATTGATTCGGCGAGATGCGTTGGCGGTGCGTCGCCCCGTTGGGGTGACGCACCCTACGGTGGGACGCATCCTGCCATTGGTCCGGCGGGTGGGCCTGCGGGTGGCGGCATGTGACGCACCGTTTGTTTACAAAGCCCGAACCCATTATCCGTCTCGTGGTCTATTTACCTAATGCTGCTATGCTGTGGTTTAAAGCAGCCTTCATGCAGGTTTCTCGATTGCTCTTCCCGAACGGTTGCCCGGCTTGTCCTTGCCAGGTCTTTGCCCGGCGAGACAGGTGGCCGTTCGTCAACAATAAGGAAAATCCATTGATTGATAACACGATTCCGCGTTGGACCATTGTCACCCCTGTATTGGCCTGGGCCGCCATCGCCGCGTCTTCGGCGGCGGGCGGACAGGCTTTCTATCTGGTTCTGCTGGCGGTTTTGTTGGCGGGAACGGTATTCGCCGCGGTTCACCACGCCGAGGTGGTGGCGCACAAGGTGGGCGAGCCGTTCGGCACGCTGATCCTGGCGTTGGCGGTGACGGTGATCGAGGTGGCGCTGATCATTTCCTTCATGCTGGGAGGGGGCGAGGAGAAGCTGGCGCTGGCGCGGGACACCATCTTTTCCGCCATCATGATCACCTGCAACGGCATTCTCGGCATTTGCCTGCTGCTGGGCGGTTTGCGCCATCGCGAGCAGAATTTCCAGCTCAGCGGCGCCAAGGCTGCCTTGACGGTGCTGGCGGCGATTTCGGTGTTGGCGCTGGTGCTGCCCAATTACGGCACCAGCCAGCCGGGCCCGCTGCTGTCGTCGTCGCAGTTGGCGTTCACCGGCGTGGTGTCGCTGGTGCTGTACGGCGCTTTCGTGTTTGTGCAAACCATTCGCCACCGCGATTATTTCCTGGTGGAAGGCAGCCATGACGAGGACGAGCACGCGCCGCCGCCATCGAACAAGATGGCCTTGCTTGCCGTGGCGATGCTGCTAATTTGTCTGGTCGGGGTGGTGACCCTGGCCAAATTGCTGTCGCCGTCTATCGAGAGCTTCGTCGCGGCCGCCGGCGCGCCGGCGGCGGTGGTGGGCATCATCATCGCGTCCCTGGTGCTGCTGCCGGAAGGTTTGGCCGCCGCCAATGCGGCGCGGGCGGACCGGGTGCAGACCAGCTTGAACCTGGCCCTGGGTTCGGCGCTGGCATCGATTGGCCTGACCATTCCCACGGTGGCGATGATTTTCGTGTTCATGGGCGAGCCGCTGATCCTGGGCTTGGAAATCAAGGAAACCATCTTCCTGTTGCTGACCTTGGTGGCGTGTTCCTTGTCGCTATCGGTGGGGCGCACGACGATTTTGCAGGGCATCGTGCACCTGGTGATCTTCGCCTCTTTCGTGTTCTTCGCGATCAGTCCCTGAGCTGAGTTTTGTGAGATAAGGCAAAAGCCGCCGGCATCTGTGCTGGCGGCTTTTTTGTTTGTGGGCGAGGTGTTTTACGGCCACCTAATTGTTGATTGATATGTTGGCGGTGCGTCGCCCAGTGGTGCGTCGCCCCTTCGGGGTGACGCACCCTACGGGTGATCGTCCGGCTTTTCTTGGGTGCCAAACCATTGCGCCGGCCATGTAGGGTGCGTCACCCCAACGGGGCGACGCACCGTTTGTTTTCCATTCTCACAGGGGTGGATTTGGCAGGATATATCGATGGTGCGTCGCCCAACGGTGCGTCGCCCAGCGGTGCGTCGCCCAATGGTGCGTCGCCCCTTCGGGGTGACGCACCCTACGGGTGATCGTTGGGCTCTTGTGCTTGGCCAAACCATTGCGCCAGCGGCGCCGCTATCTCCTTGGCGTCGGGAGCTGTTTCGCTGGCCCAGGCCACGACACCGTCGGGCCGCACCAGCACGGCGCGCAGGCCGAGGCTGTTCTTGGCCTTCGTCGCTACATAGTCGACCCGCCCTCGCCAAGGCCGTATCGCGGTCGACAGCGGGGCGTCGGCATCGAAATCCAGCAGCAGCCCCCGGCCATTGCGCAACAGGCAACCGGCCTTCGTTCCGTCTGCAAATTCGAAATCCGGCATGCTGCGACCCGTCAGCGGATGCCGGCCGGCCAGGTCGTAGCGCAGCGACACGCCCCAGACCCGCTCGGCGAAGTAGCTCGCGCCGTCGACAGTCCCGACCAGGTCGTGGATGACGGCCGCTAGCGCGCGGGTGCTGGGCGTGGGGCGCATCAGCGCGACTTGGGCACGCGACCAGTCGAGCACCCGCGCGCCAGCGGGGTGCCGCTCGGCGTGGTAGCTGTCCAGCAGCCCGGCCGGCGCCGTGCCGCCTAGCGTCGCGGCCAGCTTCCAGCCCAGATTGATCGCGTCGGCTATTCCCAGATTGAGGCCCTGGCCGCCCAGCGGCGAGTGGATGTGCGCGGCGTCGCCGGCCAGCAACACGCGCCCTCGGCGATATGCCGTCGCCTGACAGGCGCGGTCGGTCCAGGTGGTGGCAAGCTTGAGGTCGGTCAGCGCCGCGTCCATCCCCGACACGCGGCGCAATACATCCTGTATGCGCTCCCGCGTCAGCGGCTGATGGCGATGACAGGCGCCGCCGTCGAATTCGACCATGGCGATCACGCCGGGACGCGCGTAGGTGTACATGCCGGTCGGCGTGTAGTGCCGGCCGGGCTGTAGCGCGTGCGGCTCCGCCAGCGTCGCGTCGACGGTATAGCCGGTGAACTCGGGATCGGTGCCGGCGAATGCGAAGCCGCCGGCCTTGCGAACCGCGCTGCGGCCGCCGTCGCAGCCGACCAGCCAACTGCTGCGGAACGCTTCGCCGCCGGCGTGGACGGTCACCTCGTCGTCCGTGGCCAGATAGCCGTCGACGCCGACGCCGCGCAGAATTTCCGCTCCCATCGCCGACGCCCGGCGGGCCAGGACGCTTTCGAAGACGTCCAGCGCGACCGCCATCGGGGCGTCGGCCGGGCCCGGCAGACGGAAAGGCCAGCTCGAGGCGTCGATGTCGTCGTGATAGAAGGGGATGCCGGCGAAATGCCCGGCGGCGCGACGCGCTTGCTGCATCCAGTGCGCGCCTGCCTCCGCCTGTCTGGCCGCGCCGCTGGCGTCGGTCTCGGCGACGACTTCGTCCAGCAGGCCGCGACGGTGCAGCGCTTCGACGGTGGGAATTGACAGGCCGCGCATGCCGAATGGCAGGCGCTTCAACGGGGACGATGAATCCCTTGCCCGCTCCAGCACCAGGACCGAAAGGCCGAACAGGCGAAGCTCGCAAGCAAGGAAGAGTCCGACGGGACCGGCGCCGGCGATGATGTCGTCGTAGGCGGAGGAATGGTGATTGCGCATGAGGGGCTCCTAAGTCGAGGTTCGGGTATCGATGTTCGACCGGAGCGTTTCTCGCCTGCAGACCCGCACGGACGAACAATGGGCGCTTGCAGCGCCTGCTGTTCGTCGCGGGGATCTTGTGCGCGAGGCCAAAGACCAGAGCTTTCGTTACCGAAAGGACTTGGGCTTACCAGACCAAGCCTGCCTTTTCCGACGCGGCTTTATACCACGCTGGCATGCTGGCTGCAATGGCGGGCGGTTTGTGTTGCGGGGTGGGGTGTGGGCCGATGGCGCGTCGCCCGGCGGTGCGTCGCCCCGTTGGGGTGACGCACCCTACGGTGCGGGGCTTGTCCGCGGCGCGGCGGATCAGACCGAGGTGAGCAGGGCGTCGGCCTGGTAGCTCGCGGTCTCGACGCCGGAGGCCGAGCTGAACGTGACCTGGAAGCGGCGGCCGATTTGCTTGATGGACAAGACTTTGAACGAGACGACCAGATTGTCGATTTGCTGGGTGATCAGGTCACCCTGTTTCAGTTCCTGAATTTTCATGGTTTATATTCCGATCGCCATGCCTTCGGCACGGCTTGCAATGATTAAAGCGCGTCCCTTCGGTAAGGACGGCCTGCGATATTTTCATGAGTTCTGCCCGGATGTCATGTAGGCTGCGAGACAAGGAATTCCAATCGGTCGACGCGCATTCAACGGGTTCGTGCTTGGCGGCTTGCAATGGGCTGCTGGCTAGGCTTGTGACAACTACCTTCGCGTGCCAACGACTGATGATTTGGAAGTAAGACTTGGCTTGAGAAGAGGAGCTTTGATGGCTCTTGAGCTGGACAACATGAAGCGATTTCTGCGGATTTTGCAGTTAATTTTTTGATTTGTCAACATTTTTAGAATGTCAATAGCGCAGCATCGACAAAATCGAGCATTCAACCCGGCCCGCGGAGGTGACGAACCGGTCGGCGGGGCGGGGCGGACGCGTCATGGCGGCGGTACTCTGAAGCGTTTGTTTTCGAGTGGAGCGGCCATCACTTGGCATTGGTTTTCAGATTGTTCAGCGAAGCCTCCAGCATTTTTATCCGGTCTATCGACTCATCGACCAGATCGGCGATTTCCTTCGACGACTTTGTCGACTCGACCGATAGTTTTCTTACCTCGTCGGCCACCACTGCGAAACCCCGGCCCATTTCTCCGGCGCGGGCGGCTTCGATGGTGGCGTTCAGCGCCAGCAGATTGGTTTGCGCGGCGATGTCGTTGATGGTGCCGATGATGGACGCGATCTTCTCGCTGGACGAGATGACCTGGCGCATTTCCTGGTCGGTCACTCTTTCCGCTTCCATCTTGGCGGTGACGTCGACGCCGTAGGTGACGATATTCTTGACGACGCCTTGCTGGGAGGTCAGCGGGCAGACGGTGACGTTCATCAGCACCATCGATCCGTCCTTTTTCCGCATTTTGAATTCTTCGGTCAGCATTTCACCCTTCAGCGCGCGGCTGAAATTATCCGACCCTATGATTTCCGACAGCGGGCGGGCGTGTTCCTGCAGCTCTTCATTGTCCTTCAGCGCGAGATGGGAAACCATGTAATCGTTGGCTTGCAGCACCTTGCCCTCGGTGTTCCATTCGCAGATGGCGTTGGACATGCCTATCGCGGCGAATTTCTTGCTGTATTCCTCTTCCCTCTCCTTGGTTTCGGTGATGTTGGCCTGGATGGAGATGTAGTTCGCCAGATGACCGGTCTCGTCGAATACCGGATTGATGGCCAGCGAAACCCAATAGGGTTTCCCGGCCTTGGTGTAATTGAGGATTTCGCCATGGAAGGGGCGCTGTTCGCGCAGGCAGGCGCCGATTCTCTTGACGGTTTCCGGATTGGTTTCCTCGCCCTGCAGAATATGCCCCGGTTTTTTGCCTATGATCTCGTCCGCCGCGTAGCCGCTCATTTTCGAGAAGCCGTCGTTGGCGAAGATGATCAGGCCGTTCCGATCCGCCACCAGCGCCGCGTTGTCGGTCTGATTGATGATCAGCGACATCAGCTTGCTGGAGTTTCTCGCCTTGACGGCCTCGGTGACATCGGTCGCGTATTTGACGATTTTGATTATCTTGCCGTCGGGGTCGAAGATGGGGTTGTAGGTTGCCTGGATCCAGACCTTGCGGCCGTGCTTCGCCACGCGGCAGAATTCCCCTTCGTGGAACACGCCGCTTCTCAGGCTGTTCCAGAAGGCCTGGTAGGTGTCGTTTTGGCTTTCTTCCGGCAGCACGAACATTCGGTGGTGCTTGCCGACGATTTCCTCTTCGTCGTAGTTCAGCGCGCGGCAGAAGTTCGGATTGGCGCGCAGGACGATGCCGTCGGTGCTGAACTCGATGACAGCCTGCGAGCGGTTGATGGCCTCGATCTGCCCCTTGCGGTCGGCGACGACCATTACCTCGCCGCTGATGTCGGTGGCGAACTTGATGACGCTGACGATCTTGTCGCCTTTACGGATCGGAATGTAGGAGGCCTGTATCCACACGTCCCGCCGGTTTTTGGCCACGCGCCTGAATTGCGCCGTCTGGTGTTTCCCTTGGCGCAGATCAGTCCAGAATTGCTGATAGGAAGGGTTGTTTCTCTCGCCGTCCGACAAGAACATGCTGTGGTGCCTGCCCACCACCTCGTCCAGCGAATAGCCCAGCAAGTCCAGGAAAATGGTGTTGGCGCCGATGATGGTGCCGTCGGGCTTGAACTGTATGACCGCCTGCGCGTCGTTGATCGCGTCGACGATGTCCCGAGAGCTGCCCGTTCTGGAGAAATGTTTGGCGAGTTCCACTTTTCTTTTCCCTGTATCTTGGCCGGCTGGCGTTGGCGGCGTCTACCGACAAGCCATTGGCATGTCCCGATCACCTTATCTTTCTAGATCAAGCGGTTTTTATTTTCTTGACATTTTTGACTGGGCAATAATGGGATGGGATCGGCTTGTGCGCTGTCTATGCTTGGCAGCAGAGGACGCCTGCGGCGGGCTATGATGAAGTTGCGCAGGTTTTCTGCGCGACGAATCCGGCAGCAAGCCACCGTACGGCGATGCCCGATGGCGCGAGCGCGCGACACCGACCTTGAACGGGACTTCGTGCCGAAGCCATGGGTGAATGATCATGAAGAAGGCGATGATGGTTTCCCTGCTGGCCATCTCCGGCGTGTGTCATGCCGGCGGCGGCGGCGGGTATGGCGGCGTGCCGTCCCTGGCGGAGCCGTTCATGCATGTGGGCGAGTGTCTGGACAAACATGGCAAGGAGATCGGCGGCACGGTGGAACAGAAGAAGGCGGGGCAGTGCGAGGTCGTCGGCATCGAGGCGATCGACAAGAAGAATGCCGAATTCGTCAAGCGATGACGGCATGATGGAGCGGGGCGTCTTCGGGCGCCTCGCCCGTTTTGCGCTGTCGGGGGCGGCATCGTTCCCCGCCCGTTCCGTCTGCATGGGAGGCTTCGGATGCTGAGGGGAAGTTGCTTGTGCGGCAGCGTGCGGTATGCGGTGCCGGACGCGTTTCTGTACGCGTTCAATTGCCATTGCGGCAATTGCCGCCGGGCCACCGGCGCCGCCTGTAAGCCCTTTGCCGGCATGGAGCGGCGCAAGCTCGACCTGCTGCAGGGGCGGGACGAGACGTTGATCTACGGCGACGACAAGGCGCACGACGTCCGTTGCCGGCGTTGCGGCTCGCTGCTGTACTCGGTGGTGCGCGATGGCGAGTTCGTCCATGTCGCCCTCGGCACATTGCTGGACGCGCCGGGCATGCTGCCGTCCGCGCACATCTTCGTCGGCTCCAAAGCCCCTTGGCACGCGATCACCGACGATTTGCCGCAGTATCCGGAACTTCCGCCGGATTGAGCGACCGGGCTGTGATTCTTTCCGTGGCGACGGCGCTTGTCGGGACCGGCTGCGCTTGCCTTGGGCACCCACTCTGCCTATCGTGTCGGTTTTGCGCCGCTTGCATCCACGCCATGTCCCGTCCCCAAGTCGAATTGCTGCATTACGGCAGCGACAGCATCCGCCATGTCCATGGCGATCACCAGCAATGGGTGATCGGCCTGGAGGGCGCGCTGGAGCTGGAGATGGACGGCGTGCTCTACCGCAACGCCGCCGGCGAGGCGGTGTGCATTCCGGCCGGGGTGGCCCATTGCTATGCCGGTGCCGCCGGCAACCGGCAGCTGGTGTTGAACCTGCCGGCCTGCGGCGGCGCGACGCGCCAATTGACCTTGCCGCCGGCCGCCAGGGAGCTGGCCGCGTGGGCGGCGCGGCATCCGTTGCCCGAGGCCAGCCAGCCGGCGCTGGCCGGCTTGTTGTTGGATTGGCTGGCGCCGTCGGCTTTTCTGCTGGCGCCGCGGCTGGATCGTTTTCTGGCTAGCCGGCTGGCGCGGCCGCTGACGGTGGCGGACATGGCGGCGGCCTGCCATTTGTCGGCCAGCCAGCTGCATGCGCGGCTGAAGACGGAGACCGGACTGACGCCTATGGCCTATCTGTGCCGGCTGCGGATGGAACGGGCGCGCAGCCTGCTGCGGACCCGGTCCGGCAGCGTGTTGGACGTGGCGCTGCAGGTCGGCTACCAGTCGGCGTCGGCGTTCGGCGCCGCCTACCGGTTGCACTTCGGCGAGCCGCCCAGCGCCGGGCGCGGCAGAGTCCGGCGCGTCTAGAGCATAGTCCTGCGAGCGCGCAGCGGCCCTTGCCTTGTCATACTTTCCGGCTGTTTCAAGGCAAGGAGAGATGAAGTGAACGAAATAGGCTGGGACGATTTTCTGAAGGTGGACTTGCGGGTGGGCACCATTGTCGGCGCCGCGCTCAATGCCCAGGCGCGCAAGCCGGCCTATGTGCTGACGGTGGATCTGGGCGAAATGGGCGTCAAGACGTCCAGCGCGCAGATTACCCACCACTATCCGCCGGACAGCCTGATAGGCCGGCGGGTGCTGTGCGTGTGCAATTTCCCGGCCAAGCGCGTCGCCGGCGTGCGTTCCGAGGTGCTGGTCACCGGCGTTTACGACGAGGCCGGCAATGTGGTGCTGGCGGAGTTCGCGCTGCCGGCGCCGAACGGCGGCCGTCTGGTTTGACGCGGTCGCCATCGCTGTCCGGCGGGCGGCCGGGCTTCGTTTTACGGTAAGGCGCTTGTCATGAAATTTGGGCGCATATACGCTATGCGCTGGACAACGCAGGTCCGGAGGATGCGATGGAGAAGCCGCCGTTATTGCTGGAGACCGTTGAGCAGGCTGAGGAGGTTTTGCGGAACGCCCCGTTCGCCACCATCTGGCATTATCAGGTAAGGCATGTGCAGGCCGGAAAAGTGGAGCTGCTTCTGCCGGCGCAGCCGCAGTTCTACCGCCCCGGCGGCATCGTGCAGGGCGGCTGCCTGATGTCTTTGGCAGACACCGCCTTCTGGCTAGCCGCGATGACCGAGCTGGGCATCGATGCGCCTATCGTCACGCTGGAAATGAAAACCAATTTCCTGCGCGGGGCGCGGGGCGACGTTTACTGTCGCGCCGAGGTGATGAAAAGCGGCAGGCGCGTCACCTACGGGACCGCCACCATCAGCGATGGCGCGGGCCAGACGCTGTCGCACCATACCCTGACCTATATCGGCGCCGAAGCCGTCGCCGCCACCACGCTGGCGATTTGAGCCGGCTCGCCGTTCGCGGCCAGCCTGCGTTGCAGCCGCAACGCAGGCTGGGTGGCGTTCCGTATGGCCGTTGCGGGCGCCTTTCCCTCTTGCCGCCGCTACCCGGTCGCGCAGCATTCGCCATGTCTCTTGCATAGTCGGGCATTTGTATTTTAAGATATGTTTTAAGATGTATTTTTCGCATCATGCTGCCCGGAAGGAGCCGGTGCGGCGAACGGTCTGTCGGGCCGGCGATGGCCGGATCCGCGGGAGAGAGGGAAATGACAAGACCAGATACGAAAATCGAGGCGTTTCACGCCCATGTGTATTTCGAGGCCGAGCAGCAGCCGCAGGCGCGGCGTTTGCGCGAGCTGATACCGTCGCGCTTCGACGTCAATCTGGGACGGTGGCGCGAGGTAGCCTACGGTCCTCACCCGACCGGGGCGTACCAGGTGGAGTTTGCCGGCGAGCTGTTCGGCGAACTGGTGCCCTGGCTGATGCTGCATCGGGACGGACTGGATATCCTGGTGCATCCGCTGACCGGCGACGATGTGGTCGACCATACCGACTACGCGATGTGGCTGGGCACGCCGCTGACGCTGAACATCGATTTCCTGCGCCGGAACAGCTATTAATCCGGCAGTCAAATACCGTACAGAAAGCTCATGCCGCGTAGCGGATTTTTTCATGCCGGAAGTACGACCGGATTCTGGCCGGCTGCTTCTGCAATGAGCGTAAATGGGACAGCACTTTCCCTTGAAGTTGACCGTCTGATCGAACCGGCTCACCTGCGCTCATTCTGGCCTTCAGGTCGCCGTTCAAGTATTCATCCGGGTTCAGTTCCGGTGAGTAGCTGGGCAGGAAGAACAACTCAATCGCCTTCTTGTTCTCTTCCTCCTCCAACCATGCTTGCACCAGCTTGCTGTGATGCACGCGCAAGTTGTCGAGGATCAAGAACACCTTCTTGCCGCCAGCATCACGGATCAGCCGCATCAGAAACTTGATCAGCACCCGGGCCGTCAAGGTCTCCCGGTACAGCATGAAGCGCATCTTGCCTTGGTTGGTAATGGCCGAAATCAAGTTGATGCGCGCTCTTTTCGATTGGGATAACACCAGAACTGGGGTTTGGCCTTTTGGGGCGTAGCCACGCGGAAAGTGCTCAACACTCGACACCGCCGATTCGTCGCCCCAGCTGATTTCAGCCATTTCCGCTTTGGCACGCGCGACGATAGCCGGGTATTCCTCCTTGAGCCATTTCTCGACTGCTGCCGGTCGCTGCTCATAAGCGCGTTTGAGCGGGCGCTGCGGCGTAAAGCCCCAGCGGGCCAAGTACAGACGGACAGTACGGATCGGCAGATCGATCAGAAACATCTGCTTGATTACAGCCTTGACCGCCTGAGCACTCCACAGGGCAAACCTCAGCTTCATCTGGTCTGGCGTGCGATCCACGATGTCCTGCTTGATCCGGGCTTCCTGCGCCTCGGTCAGCCGACGGCCGGTGCCTTCGGCGCGACCGCGCTTCTGTTCTTTGAATCCCTGCGCACCTAGTGCTGCCTCACGCACCACCCAGGCGGAAATGGTGGGGCGGCGCAGCCCGAGTTCTTCGGCAATACTGGCTTGAGACCGGCCTCGCTTGTACATCCGGATAGCGGTACGCCTCAGCTGCTCACGGGCGGCCAGTTCAAGCTTGCGCACATCGATTTTTTCCATGCCGGAAGTATACAATCTGTACGGATTATTACTGCCGGATTAATAAAATGCCATTGGAGCGGATTGGCGAGCCCGGCGCCGCCGGAACTCTAAACAGGCTCTCAGGGCGTGGACGGCCAGGCCGGCTCCGGTTCGCCCATCAGCTGGAGCAGGGCGGTGACGACGGCGCTGTTGTGGCGCAGGTAGAAATGTCCGCCGAAGAAGCCGCGCAGCTCGAAGCCCCCGTCGCCGTGGCCGGACCAGGCCGCGGCCTCGTCCTGGCTCAGCTCGGCGTCGGCGTGGCCGATGAAGGCGCTGATCGGCAGCGGCAGCGGAGGCAGCCCGGCCCGCGGGCGGTAAGTCTCGATCAGCCGGTAATCGTTGCGTATCGCGGGCAGGAACAGCGCGCGCATTTCGACCGAGGTCCGCAGCGCGGCGGCGGCCTCGTCCAGCCGAGACAACTCCTCCAGCAAGGCCTCGTCGTCGGCCAGGTGCCAGCCGCCGCCGCGATGGCGGCAAGGGGCCTCGCGCGCGGAAACCACCAGCCGCTCCGGCAGCCTCAGGCCCTGCTCGCGCAGGCGCAGGCAGATTTCGTGCGCGACGGCGGCGCCCATGCTGTGCCCGAACAGCAGATAGGGCCGGTCCAGCAGCGGCCGGATCTGCCACGCCAGTTTGTCGGCCAGCGGGCCCATCTCGTCCATCATCGGTTCGGCCAGCCTGTCCTCGTGTCCGGGGTACTGGACCGCGATCAATTCGACGTCGGTCGGCAGCAGGTGGCACCAGCTGCGGTAGAAGCTGGCGGAGCCGCCGGCGTGCGGCAGGCAGATCAGCCTGCGCTTGGCCTGCGGCCTGGGCTGATAGCAGCGGAACCATGGTGAAACGCGTGATGGATTCATGCGCCGACCTCCGCGGCCATCAACTGTCCGGCGGCCAGCGGTTCGCCCAGGCCGGATGACATCGGCGACGACGGCCCCAGCAGCGCGCCCAGCTGTTGCCAGACCTGGCAGCAGGACAGCGCGTACTGGTTGTCCGCCGTCGGCGCGATGCCGCTGACGATATTGTCGCGCATGCGCAGCAGCGCGCGGGCGATGGCGTCGGGCCAGACCCGGCGGAAGACGTCGGCGTAGCTGGCCGTCTCGGCGCGGCCCAGCAGCGTGGCGGTCGGCAGCGCCAGCGACGGCGCGTCGCTGGACAGGTCGAGCACGCCGTCGCCGCGGCGCTCCAGATGCATGCGCGGATGCCAGATGACGTGGCCGTGCGTGTCGTCCAGCCTCAGCGTGCCGCCGGTGGTGCCCAGCTCGATCCGGTGCAGCAGTAGCGTGTGGTTGTCCGGGTCCCGCGGGTCCAGTTGGTTCTGAACCCGCAGGGTCAGAGGCACGCCGCCCAGCTGGCCGCTGACGCAGGTGAACGGTCCGGCGGCGCCGTCCACGCGGTGGACCTGGAAGGACCAGGGTCGCAGCCGGCCCAGCGCGCGGCCTATGATGTCCAGCAGCGGGTATAGCACGTGGACGCTGCAGGCGGCGTCGACATAGCACGGTCTGCGCACCGCCAGCGCGCGCCTCGCCGCCGCGATGAAATTCGCCACCGGCTCCACGTCCGGATAAAAGCTGTTCAGGCGGTACTGCCTGCCGGCCCGCTTGGCGGCGTGCAGGCAGGCGGCCAGCTCCTCGGCGTGCAGCGGATGCTCCTGCAGCACGTGGACGCCGCGCGCCAGCAGCGCCTGGGCCAATTCGCCGCCGGCGCCGCCGACGATGCCGGCGCGCACGACGACGCAGGCCAGCTCGATATCGGCCGGCAACTCGTCGACCGAGCGGTATAGCGGCACACCGCGGCGGCGAGCGCAATCCTGGGCGTGCGCGCTGCCGCGCGCCAGCATGCCGGTGAGCTCGAAGGATTCGGGCAGCTGTTCGATGCCGGCCAGATAGGCCTGGCCGAAAGTGGCGCCGCAGACCACGGTCTTGATGCGGCGATCGGTGTCGCTCATAGCGCGCCTTCTTCTATGGTTGGGGTGCCGGCCATAGCCAGTTCGGCCAGATCCAGTCTTTGCCATATCGGCCAGCTCTCCAGCCTGGCCAGCGTCGGTCCTGGCAGCAGCACGTCGGCGGCGGGGCCGCCGGCCGCCGAGCCGTCCAGCAGCGCCAGCGCCGCCGCGGCCGCCACCGCGCCGCTGATCCGGTAGCTGTCCTCGGCGCGCAGCACCGCGCGCAGCCTGCGCCGACCGCCGTCGGCCCAGCCATCCATTTCCGCCACCATCCGGTAGTAGGGCCGATGGCCGGCGAGTTGCGCCTGAGCGGTCGCGGCCAGCTCCGTCGCGCCGCGTTCCAGCAGCTCCGCGTCGTCGGGCGACAGCGCCAGCAGGCCGGCGTAGCGGGCGATCAGTCGGCTCGCCGCGCCGTCGGGCGCGATATTGCGCCATTCGGCGCTGTCCAGGCCCAGGCGGGCGGCCAGTCTCTCGGTTTCGCCGCTGAGAAAGGGCTGCAGATGGACCCGGCCCGGCACGCCGACGATCTCGGCGTCGTCCTCCGGCGCCAGCGCCTGGGCGGAGAGCCTGCCGTCGCGCCAGGCGGCGCCGGCGCGGCCGAAGCCGTCCAGCGTGCTCAGCAGCACGTCGCGGGCCGCCGCCGGCGTACAGCGCTCGCGGCCGCCGGCCCAGATCTTCAGCGAGCGGGGCCGGCCGGGGAAGCGCTCGGCCATCCAGGCCGGCAGCAGCGCGGACAGGCCCGGAAACACGCCGGCCGAGTGCACGACGCGCCGCGTCGGCGCGAGTCTTGCCAGCTGCAGAGCCATGGCCTCGCCGCCGTAGGCGTCGACATAGTCGGCGCCGGCGGCCAACGCGGCCCGCAGCACCCGGTCGCCTATCAGGCTGGATGGGCCGGCGGCGTTCAGCACCAGCGCGCAGCCGGAGCAGAAGGCGGCCAGCGACGCGTCGTCGAACACGTCTACCCGCCTCCAGTCCGGCGACGCGTCGGTCGCGCCGCCGCGATGGCCGGCCCGTATCGTCAGACCCTCGACGCGCAGCAGCGCCGCCGCCGCCGATCCGACGGCGCCGGACCCGCCGACGATGCCTATCGTCGTCATCGGTCGTCCTCCGCCAGTATCAGGCCGGCGACGGCCGCGGCGCGCGGGGCCTGCAGGCAGCTGATGTGGTCGCCGTCTATATCGTCTATCCGCAATCCGCCTATGGCGATGCCGCGCCAGAAGCCGCGCATGTCGGCTTCCAGCCCGGGGAGGAAATGCAGCGACTGCGAGTCGCACAGCAGCTGCAGGTCGCCGAGGAATGGTTCCGGCCGGTAGGCGCGCACCGCCTCCAGGCTGTGGCGGAAATTGCGGAACAGCATGTCGAGCTGATCGCGGATGCCGGCCTCGATCTTGCCGGGAGCCGTCGCGGCGAGCCGGGCCATGCGCTCGGCGGGGGGCGCGCCGGCCAGCTTGCGATAGGCGTCGGCGACGTCGGACAAGTCGCCGCCCAGTTCGAGCAGGCAGCCGTCCGGCAGGTCGCCGCCATGCCGCGCCATCGCGGTCCGGACCGCGCGCGCCATCGTTGCGTCGGCCGGCGGGTGGCCGGCGGCGGCCAGGTCGGCGCCCAGCAGGCCGCCGAAGGCCCGCTCCAGCAGCAGGTCGTCGTCGACGCGGATGCCGAAGTGGTCGCTGCTGATCACGGTGGTCGGCAGCAGCGCGACGCCGGCCTCCAGCAACACGCGGGACAGTTCCAGCGCCAGCAGTCCGCCCATGCAATAGCCAATCAGGTGGAAGCGCTTCTCTGGCCTGGCCAGCAGCCGCTCGGCGTATTCGGCCGCCAGCCCGGCGATCAGCGTGCCGGCGTCCCGGTCCAGATAGATGTGGGCGTCGGGCACGGTGAAGGCCAGCAGCGAGCCGGTCCGGCGCGGCGAGTCCATCAGCAGCGGCTGCAGCGCGCGGTAGGGCGCCAGCGTGCCGCTGCCGTCGTGCAGCAGCACATGGGCCAGCCCGTCGTCGCCGCCGGCCGGCGCCAATTCGACCAACGGGTCCGGCGCGCCGCCGTCCAGGTCCGGCCCGTCGTCGCGGGGGCGGCGCAGTTTTTCGGCGATGGCCATCACCGTCGGGGACAGCAGCACCTCGCGCATCAGCCTGTCCCATTCCCAGCCGGCGGCCTCGGGCAGGCGTTCGCGCATCCGGGCCACCACCTGGGCGATCAGCAGCGAGTCGCCGCCGGCCTGGAAGAAGTCCTGCTCGCGTCCCGGCGCATGGCCGCCCAGCGCCTCGCCCCACAGCGTGGCGATGCGGGCCTCCAATTCGTCCAGCGGCTGTTCGCGCCGCGCGTCGCCGTCGGCTGGCGCGAACCCGCCCCTGGCTTTCAGCGCGGCGCGGTCCAGCTTGCCGTTGCGCGTCAGCGGCAGCGACGGCAGCCATTCCAGCCACGCCGGCTGCATCGCCTCCGGCAGCCGCTGCCGCAGGTGGCGGCGCAGATCCTGCTCGTGCAGCGCCGCCCGGGTCTCGGGGAAGCGGACGACGAACACGGTCTGACCGACGCTGGCGATCGCTTCGTCCGCCGCCGGATAGCAGCACAGCGTCTCCGCTCCGGCGCCGTCGAACAGGCGCAGCCACTGTCCGCGGTCGAAGAAGGTCTGATCCAGCTCCTCGCGCTCGTCGACGAAGCCCGACAGGCCTACCTGGAACTCCATCGAGGTCATTAGCGCGGCGATTTCCCGCGTCGCCTCTATCACCACCAGCGCGCATCCGGGCGCGCCCAGCTCGCGCAGGTTGGCCAGCACGGTGGGCGCGTGCTTGGCGTTGTGCAGCACATTGGAGCAGACGATCATGTCCCAGCTACCGGCTTGCAGGCCCTGCTCGGCATAGGGCTGGTTCAGGTCGAACAGGCCGTAGCGCACCCAGGGCTGGCCGGCGTGGCGCGCGCGCGCCTCGTTCAGGAAGAAGGGGGAGACGTCGGTGTACAGATAGTCGACGTTGATGCCATCCAGCGCCGGAATCAGCGCGCGGCTGGTGCCGCCGACGCCGGCGCCGACTTCCAGCACACGGAACGGTTTCGCCGGATCGGAGGCGGCGCGGCCGGCGGCGATTTCCGCGGCCGCCGCGCAGACCGCCGCGTTCATGCAGCGGTTGACCAGATTGTCGTTGTAGGCGGCGACGGCGGTTTCCAGGCGGCCTTCCGGGAACAGCAGGCGCAGCGGATCGACCTCGCCGCTGAGCAGGCCTGACAGGTGGGCGGCCGAGTCGCGCAGATAGCGCAGCAGCTCGCGGCTGTAGCCTACCCGGTCCTCCAGCCGCAGCAGTTCCCGCCAGGCCTGCTCGGGCTCGTCGACCGCAGGCAGGCGCGCCAGCGCGTAACCTTCGTCGTTTCCGTCCAGCCAGCCGGCCCGCTGCAGGCTGCGCAGCCAGCGCCGCAGCAGCCTGTGGTGCTGCGGCGCGGCCGATGTCGCGACGACGATGCGCTCCGGCGCATGCCGGACTGTCAGGTCGGCGAAAAGGCCGCGCGAGCGCAGCAGCGTCAGCATGTCCAAGTGCGCGACGGCATCGGCGGCGGCCACCCAGCGTTGGAAGGCCGCCAGATCGACGCCGGCGATGCTGGCCGCGCCGGCCCCTGCGACGCTGGCCGCCACTTGCCGGCGCAAGGCCGCGGTGTCCGGCTGCGGGCAGGCGACGGGCTCGACGAAGGCCGCGATCCGGCGTTCCAGAGGCGAGTCGCCGCATACCACCGCCGAGGCCATCGCCACTTGCGGATGGGCCTGCAGCGCCGCCTCGATCTCGCCCAGCTCTACCCGATGGCCGCGTATCTTCACCTGGGCGTCGTCACGGCCGAGGAACTCGATTGTCCCATCCGGCAGGTAGCGGCCGAGGTCGCCGGTCCGGTACAGCCGCTCACCGCTCGCCGGATGCGAGATGAAGCGCTCCCGGCTGCGGGCCTCGTCGTTCAGATAGCCCAGCGCCAGCCCGTCGCCGGCGATGTACAGTTCGCCGGCCACCCAGTCCGGGCGCGGCGACAGACCCCGGTCCAGCACGTGGAAGCGTTGGTTGGCCAGCGGCTTGCCGTAGGGGACGCTGCGCGCGCCGGCTGGAAGCCGTTCAATCTCGTGCCAGATGGACCAGATCGCCGCCTCGGTGGCGCCGCCCAGGCTGATCATGCGCAGCGACGGGCAATGGCGGCGCATCGCCGCCGGCAGCGGGACCGGAATCCAGTCGCCGGACAGCATGGCCAGCCGCAGCGAAGGCGGCGCGAGGCCGGGCGCGCTGTCCAGATAGCTTTGCAGCATCTGCAGCTGGGCTGGCACCGAGTTCCAGATGGTGACGCCGGCATCGGTTAGCAACTGCGCCCAGTGGCCAGGATCGCCGCGCCGCTCCGGATCCGGCAGCACCAGCGCGCCGCCGGCGGCCAGCGTGCCGAAAACATCGAATACCGACAGGTCGAAGGACAGACTGGCCAGGCCCAGCACGCGGTCGGCAGCGTTGACGCCGAAGCGGCGGCCTATGTCCCGCAGGGTGTTGACGGCGGCCTGGTGGCTGATCATCACGCCCTTGGGCTGGCCGGTGCTGCCCGAGGTGTAGATCACATAGGCCAGCGCCTTGGCCGGCACTGTCCGGCCGGTCGATTCGGTCCCCGGCGCGGGGAGGTTCCGCGGCTCGGTGGAGATGACGATCAGGCCGTCCGGGTAGCCGGCGCCGCGCCACGCCGCGTCGACCAGCACCCGCCGCACGCCGGCATCGGCCAGGATGGCGTCGCGCCGCGCCGGCGGTTGCTGCAGGTCCAGCGGCAGATAGGCGGCGCCAGCCATCAGCGCGCCGATGACGGCGGCGATCTGCGTGACGCTCTTGTCGACGGCGATGGCCACCGGCTCGCCCGGCTCCAGTCCGGATGCGGTCAGCGCCTGGGCGATCGCCCGGGCGTGCGCGGCCAGTTCGCCGTAGCTGCAGGCCTGCCCGCCGGCGATCACCGCCGTCGCCTGGGGCCGCGCGAGCGCCATGTCGAGGAAGCTCTGGTGCAGCGTCTGTTCCGGCAGCGGCATGGAGGTGGCGTTGGCCCGCTCGCGCGCGGCCAGCATGTCGTTCGGCAGGGCCGCCGGCAGTGCGTCGTCCCAGTCGGCCTCTGACGCGGCCAGCGCTCGCAGCGCGGCCTCCAGCGCGGCGAAGGCGGCTTCCGCCATGCCGTCCGGGAACACGCCTTCGCGCACGTCCCAGTTCAGCTGCAGCGCGCCGTCCCTTTCGGCGGCCTGGCAGTCCAGCCACACCTGGGGCGTCTGCGAGATGCCGTAGGACAGGCGGCCGTCCTGCATGAAACCGTCGCCGCCGCCCAGGCCCAGCGTGCTGGTGAACACCACGGGCATGATCAGGTCGCGCCGCTGGCGCTGGCGCGCCATTTCCCGCAACACGGCGACGCCGGAGAAGCCGTCGTGTTCCAGATCGGTCCACAGCCGGCGCTGCAGCCGCTCGGCGGCGGCGGCGAAGGCCTCGCCGGCGGCCGGCTGGACTTCCAGCAGATTGACCGAGGTGAAGTCGCCTATCACTTTGTCGACATCGGGATGCAGCGGCGGCCGCTTCAGCAGCGTGATGCCCAGGCTGAAGGCCGGCTGCGACGACCAGCGCGCGACGACGTCGGCGAAGGCCGCCAGAACGGCCGACGACGGCGTGATCCTGCGCGCGCCGGCGTGGCGGCAGAAGTCGCGCCAGGCCTCCGGTTCCAGCGAGAGCGCCAGGCGGCGGAAGCGGGCGGCTCCGGACGCGGCCGCGTCGTCGCGCAGCGGCAGGGCCGGGGCCTCGGGCAGCGTGTCCAGCCGCTCCAGCCAGTATTGCCGGTCGCGCTGCAGGCGGGCTTGGGCCGCCGGGCGTTCGTGCTCGGCCTGCCGGGCCAGCACCAGCTCGCGGAAGCCTATCGTCGGCAGCGGCGGCTCCCGGTCCGGGTGGCGGTACAGCAGGTCCAGCTCGGCCAGCATCAGCCGTATGCTGACGAAGTCGGCGATCAGCAGGTCCAGCGACAAGTGCAGGCGGCTGCCCGAGCCGGTCTGGCTCAGCCGCAGCGCGTGCAGCGGCCACCGGTCGGGCGGGTAGACCCGATGCGACATGTCCTCGCGCAAGGCCGCCAGCGCCTGCTTTTGGATGGCTTCCGGCTCGGCGCGCAATTCCAGCACCGGCAGCGACGGCGGCGGCACCTGTTCCAGCACCTGCTGCCAGCCGGCCGTAGAAACCACCGCCCTCAGCATGTCGTGCCGCGCGATCAAACGCCGCCACGCGGCCTGCAGCCGCTCGGGGGCCAGATGCTGGTCGAAGTCCAACTCGACATAGCCGTGGCAGCCGGTGCCGCCGTAGGCGTAGGCGTCGCTGCGGCCGACCAGGTAGGCAGCCTGGATGTCGGTCAGCGGGAAGGGCTGGTGTCGGTTGGCGGGGTCGGCGCGCGGCGCCTCGGCTTCTTCCGACAGATGGGCGATCAGTGCCGCCTTGTGTTCGCGCAGCAGCGCCTTGCGCTCTTCGGTCAGCGCGCCGTCGGGCGCGCGAAAGCGCAGCTGACCCTGTTCCACCCATAGACGGATGTCCAGGGCTTCCATTTCGGCCAGCAGGGAAATCGGATTCATATCGCACCTTCTTCGTAGACGGAGGTCGCGGCGGCGGGGGCGCCGGCCTGGATGAGCAGGGCCGCCTGGGCGGCCAGCGTGGGGGCGGAGAACAGGCTGCGCAGCGAGAACGAGCCGTCGACCATCCGGCGTTGCTTCAGGGTCTCGACCAGCCGGGTGGCGCGCAGGCTGTCGCCGCCGACGATGAAGAAATCGTCGTCGCGCGACACCGGGCCGCAGGCCAGGACCTGGCGCCAGATTTCGGCCAGCTCGCGTTCGGCCGCGCCTTCCGGCGCCTGCCGCCGCTCGGACGGTTCCAGGCCGAAGGGCATCGCCGCCAGCGCCCGGCGGTCGACCTTGCCGTTGGCGGTCAAGGGCAGCGCGTTCAGCGTCAGCCAGCGCGTCGGCACCATATGGTCAGGCAGCAGCAGGGCCAGCGCCGAGGCCAGCGCGGCCGGATCGGCGCCGGCCACCGCGGCGGCCAGCGCCGGCGGTTCGCCGACCACCCAGGCCGCCGCCTGGCGCACGCCGGGCTGGGCCAGCAGCGCGGCCTCGATCTCGCCCAGCTCGATGCGGTGGCCGCGCAGCTTGATCTGATGATCGCGGCGGCCGAGAAACTCCAGCGTGCCGTCGGGCCAGTAACGGCCGAGATCGCCGGTGCGGTACCAGCGGCCGTCCTCACGCTCGACGAAGCGCTCGGCGCTCAATTCCGGCGCGCCGCGGTAGCCGCGGGCGAGGCCGGCGCCGCCTATCCACAATTCGCCGGCGACCCAGTCCGGGCAGTCGGCGCCGGCGGCGTCGACGACGCGGAAGCGCTGGGCGGTCAGCGGGCGGCCGTAGGGCACGCGGTTCCAGTGCGGCGGAATCGGCGCGGTGGCGTCGCAGACATTGGACCAGATCGCGGCTTCGGTGGCGCCGCCCAGCGCCAGCAGCCGGGCGTTGGGCGCGCGGGCGGCCAGCCGGCCGGGCAGGTCCAGGCCGACCCAGTCGCCGGAGACCAGCGCCAGTCGAAGCGGCAGCGGCCGGGCTCTCTCCTTGGCCACCACCAGCAGCATGTCCAGCAGCATCGGCACGCTGTTCCACAGCGTGACGCCGTATTGAACGATCGCGTCCAGCCAGCGGCCGGCGTCGCGGCGCGAGGCCTCGTCGACCAGGACCAGCGCGCCGCCGGCGCCGAGCACGCCGAACAGGTCATAGACCGACAGGTCGAAGTCCAGCGCGGACACCGCCAGCATCCGGTCGTCGGGGCCGACGCCGCAGCGGCGGTTGACGTCGTCGACGGTGTTGCCGGCGGCGCGGTGGCTGAGCTCGACGCCCTTCGGTTCGCCGGTGGAGCCGGAGGTGAAGATCACATAGGCGCTGGCGTCGGGATCGTCGGCCAGCGGGCCGTCCCATGGCGGCAGCGCGTCGGCGTCGGCGATGTCCAGGCCCTGCGGGTAGTCGGCGAAGTGTGTCGCGTCGGTCAGCGTCAGCCGGATGCCGGCGCGGGCGTGCATCCGCCGCTGGCGGGCCAGCGGCTGGCCGGCGCCGACCGGAACGTAGCAGCCGCCGCAGGCCAGCACGCCGAGTACGGCGGCGGCCTGTTCCGGTCCGCGCGGCAGGGTCACCGCGACGGCTTCGCCGGGGGCGAGGCCGTCGCGGAGCAGCAGGGCGGCGACGCGACGGGCGCGCAGCGCGAGTTCGCCGAAGCGGATGGATTGACCGGAGGCGGCGTCGATCAGCGCGACGGCGTCGGGCCGCAGCCGGGCTTGTTCGAAGACCGGGCCGTGTAGCGCGCGCGGCGGCAGCGGCTGGCCGCTGGCGTTGACGGCGTCGCGGACGGCGCGCTGGGTCTGGGGCAGGGCCGGAGCGGTGGGATGCAGCCAGCTGTCTGGCTGGTCGGCCAGCCGTTCCAGCAGCTCGACATAGGCCGAGAACATCGCGTCCATCAGGCCGGCCGGGAACAGACCGTCGACCAAGTCCCAGGCGAGGATTAGCTCGCCGCGAGATTCGTACAATTGATGATCCAGCGAGACCTGCGGCGTTTCCGACAGCCCGCCGTCGGCCAGCGCCGGGAAGCCCGGCGGCGCGCCGTCGAGGAAATCGTCGGCCAGGCCCAGCGTGCTGGTGAATACCACCGGCAGCGCGGCGGCCTGCCGTCCGGTCTGCCGCGCCTTCTCGCGCTGCACCCAGATTGACGACACGGCGCGGTATTGCAGCGCGTCTGCGGTTTCCCGCTGCGATCGACGCGCCAACTCGAGAAAGCTCGCCGCCGCGTCCGGCAGGAAGGCCACCGGCGCCAGCGTGGTGAAGTCGCCGACCAGGCCGGGAATGTCCGGATGCGCGGCCGGGCGGTCGAATAGGGTCAGGTTCAGCGAATGGGCCACGCCTCCGCTCCAGCGCGCCAGTATGCAGGCATAGGCAGTCAGAAGGCTGGACGAGGCCGTCAGGCCGTGGCGACGCGCCGATTCGCGGAAGCGGCCCCAGCGCGCCGCGTCCAGCCGGGCCGACAGGCGGACGAAGCGGGAGCGGGACGGGGCGGCCGTCTCCCGCGCCATCGGCAACGCCGGCGCCGGCGGCAGCGCGTCCAGCCTTTGCCGCCAATACTGCTCGGCCTCGGCCGTCGCCTCGGCGTCTGGCCGTCGCTGGACGACGAAGTCGCGGAAGGCCAGACGGGGCGCCGGCGGCAGCGAGGCGGGGTCCTGGAAGGCCTGTTTCCATTGTGCCAGCAGCAGCTTGATGCTGTAGCCGTCCAGCGTCAGATAGTCGAAGAACACGCCGATGCGGCAACGGCCGCCGGCATAGGGCACGGCGTGCGCCGCGTGGGGCTGCCCGGCGCGCGCCGAGCTTCGTTCTTGCCAGACCGCGGCGATGGCGGCGCGAGCCGCCGCCAGGTCCGCGGTCGCGGCGTGCCTGATGATGGCGGTGTCTGGCTCGGCGCGTGGTATGGACTGCTGTCCGTCGGACGAGACGACGGCGCTCAGCATGGGGTGGCGGCGCCACAGCAACCGCCAGGCTTGCTCCAGCCGTGTCAGGTCCAGGCCGGCGCCGTCGAATTCGATCAGATAGCCGGTGCCGCAATGCTGCGGCAGCCCTTCGGACTGCCCCATCCAGTAGGCGGCCTGCACCTCGGTCAGCGGGAACGGTTGATGCAGGCGGTCCGGTTCCGGCGACAGCGACGCCTCGGACTTTTGGTTCGCGCCGCGCTGCCAGATCGTGCAGAAATCGGCCAGCCGCGGCCGGATGAACAGCTGCCGCAACGGCTGCGGCGCCCGCCATCCTTCTGCGTCCAGCCTGGCGATCAATTTGGTGGCCAGCAGGCTGTCGCCGCCGAGAACGAAGAAGCCGTCGTCGCGAGACACCGCATCCAGCCTCAGCATGTCGCGCCAGATGGCGGCCATGTCCTGTTCGATGCCCGGCCTGGGCGGCTCGCCGGCGGCCGGCGCGGAAACCGGCGGCATCGCCGCCAGCGCCCGGCGGTCGACCTTGCCGTTGGCGGTCAAGGGCAGCGCATCCAGCGTCAGCCAGCGCGTCGGCACCATATGGTCAGGCAGCAGCAAGGCCAGCGCCGAGGCCAGCGCGGCCGGATCGGCGCCGGCCACCGCGGCGGCCAGCGCCGGCGGTTCGCCGACCACCCAGGCCGCCGCCTGGCGCACGCCGGGCTGGGCCAGCAGCGCGGCCTCGATCTCGCCCAGCTCGATGCGGTGGCCGCGCAGCTTGATCTGATGATCGCGGCGGCCGAGAAACTCCAGCGTGCCGTCGGGCCAGTAACGGCCGAGATCGCCGGTGCGGTACCAGCGGCCGTCCTCACGCTCGATGAAGCGCTCGGCGCTCAATTCCGGCGCGCCGCGGTAGCCGCGGGCGAGGCCGGCGCCGCCTATCCACAATTCGCCGGCGACCCAGTCCGGGCAGTCGGCGCCGGCGGCGTCGACGACGCGGAAGCGCTGGGCGGTCAGCGGGCGGCCGTAGGGCACGCGGTTCCAGTGCGGCGGAATCGGCGCGGTGGCGTCGCAGACATTGGACCAGATCGCGGCTTCGGTGGCGCCGCCCAGCGCCAGCAACCGGGCGTTGGGCGCGCGGGCGGCCAGCCGGCCGGGCAGGTCCAGGCCGACCCAGTCGCCGGAGACCAGCGCCAGCCGCAGCGGCAGCGGCCGGGCTCTCTCCTCGGCCACCACCAGCAGCATGTCCAGCAGCATCGGCACGCTGTTCCACAGCGTGACGCCGTATTGAACGATCGCGTCCAGCCAGCGGCCGGCGTCGCGGCGCGAGGCTTCGTCGACCAGGACCAGCGCGCCGCCGGCGCCGAGCACGCCGAACAGGTCATAGACCGACAGGTCGAAGTCCAGCGCGGACACCGCCAGCATCCGGTCGCCGGGGCCGACGCCGCAGCGGCGGTTGACGTCGTCGACGGTGTTGCCGGCGGCGCGGTGGCTGAGCTCGACGCCCTTCGGTTCGCCGGTGGAGCCGGAGGTGAAGATCACATAGGCGCTGGCGTCGGGATCGTCGGCCAGCGGGCCGTCCCATGGCGGCAGCGCGTCGGCGTCGGCGATGTCCAGGCCCTGCGGGTAGTCGGCGAGGTGTGTCGCGTCGGTCAGCGTCAGCCGGATGCCGGCGCGGGCGTGCATCCGCCGCTGGCGGGCCAGCGGCTGGCCGGCGCCGACCGGAACGTAGCAGCCGCCGCAGGCCTGCACGCCGAGTACGGCGGCGGCCTGTTCCGGTCCGCGCGGCAGGGTCACCGCGACGGCTTCGCCGGGGGCGAGGCCGTGGCGGAGCAGCAGGGCGGCGACGCGACGGGCGCGCAGCGCGAGTTCGCCGAAACGGATGGATTGACCGGAGGCGGCGTCGATCAGCGCGACGGCGTCGGGCCGCAGCCGGGCTTGTTCGAAGACCGGGCCGTGTAGCGCGCGCGGCGGCAGCGGCTTGCCGCTGGCGTTGACGGCGTCGCGGACGACGCGCTGGGTCTGGGGCAAGGCCGGAACGGCGGGATGCAGCCAGCTGTCTGGCTGGTCGGCCAGCCGTTCCAGCAGCTCGACATAGGCCGAGAACATCGCGTCCATCATGCCGGCCGGGAACAGCTCGTCCACCGCGTCCCAGGCCAGCAGCAGGCCGTCGGCGGTCTCGTAGACCTGGTGGTCCAGCCAGACCTGCGGCGTCTGGGAAATCATGTGGCCCAACCGGCCCAGCGCCGACTCGGCCTCGTCGGTCAGCAAGGGCATGCCCAGATTGCATGCGAACACCACCGGCGCGGCGACGCGGCCGGCCAGATCGCGTAGCGCCCGGACCGCTGAATAGGCGCTGTGGGCGATGTCGCGGTGCAGCTGTTTTTGCACCGCGTGGGCGCGCTGTTCGAAACTGGACGCGGCGTCGGCGTCGATTTCCAGCAACAGCAGATTGGTGAAGTCGGCGACCACGTCGGCGAGCGCCTCGCCGTGGCGGTCGAACAACGGCAGGTTCAGCAGGAAGTGCGGGTTGGCGCTCCAGCGCGCCAGGACCTCGGCATAGGCGGTCGCCAGCGTCACCGCCGGCGTCACTTGCGCCGTGGCGGCGCGCTCGCGCAAGCGCCGCCAACGTCCGGCGTCCAGCAAGGCCTGTCGACGGACGAAGCGGGGCCGGGAAATCGTCTCCGGCGCGCGGCGCAACGGCAGCGCCGGTCCGGATGGAAGGCTGTCCAGTCGCTGCCGCCAGTAGTCGCGGGCCGTTTCCTCGCCGGCGCCGCCGGCGCGGGTCCGTTGCAAATGGCGGCCGAAATGCCAGGCGGCCGGCGCCGCCGGCAGCGCTTCGCCGCGGTAGAGCCGAGCCAGGTCGCGCAGGAGGATCTGCAGGCTTTGCACGTCGGCCACCAGCAGGTCGATGTCGAAATGCAGGCGCGCGCGGCCGCCGGGCAGCAGGCTGAGCGCCAGGCCGGCGTTCCGCCCGGCTTCGACGTCCAGCCTGCGGTGAGAGCGTTGTTCCCGCACGCCGGCCAGCGCCTCGGTCAGCGTGTCGGCCGACAGGCCGCGCCAGTCGAATACCTCGACGGCGTCGTCGGCGGGGGCCGGTCGTATGCTTTGCCTGCCCTGCGCGTCGAAGCGGGCCCGCAGCATGCCGTGGCGGGCCAGCAACTCGCGCCAGGCCCGGCGCAGCCGCGCCGGATCGATGTCGGCCCCGTCCAGCTCCAGATAGGCGTGGCAGCCGACGCCGCCGAGCACCTGCTCGTCGCCGCGGCCTATCCAGTAGGCGTGCTGGACGTCGGTCAGCGCGAACGGCGCGGCGGGGTCGCCGTCGGTCTCGGGCGCCGGCGGCGGCGCCGGCTCGGCCCGGACGGCGCCGAGCAGCGGCCACCATGCGCCCAGGCTGGGCTGCTCCATCAATTGCGGAAAGGTGACCCTGGCCCCGGCCCGGCGCCAGGCGGCGATCAGCTGCATCAAGCTCAGCGAGTCGAGTCCGGCCTCGATCAGATGCGTGTCGTCGGACAGCGGGACGGCCGGATCGGGCAACTGGGCCCGTATCTGCGCGCGTATGCCTTCGCGGTCGGACAGCGGCGTATTGGCGGTGGAGCTCATGGCTGGCGGCCTCCGGCGATCAGAAAATGGGAGACGCTGGCGAGTTTTTCCCGGGTTTCTTCCAGCTCGCGTTCGGGTGTCGACATTTCGACGATGCCGGCGCCGGCCTGTATCCAGGCGCGTTGGCCGTCGCGATAGACCGAGCGCAGTACCAGGGCGGCGTCCAACATGCCGTCGCAGTCGGCGATCAGCACGCAGCCGCTGTACAGGCCGCGAGGACGGCCCTCCAGCGCGGCGATGGCCTCGATGGCCTCGCGTTTGGGGATGCCGGAGGCGGTCACGGCCGGAAACAGCGACTGGAAGGCGGACCAGCTGTCGCAGCCGTAGGCCAGCTGGCCGGCCACCCGAGAGGCCAGGTGCTGGACACTGCCACGCAGCGACACATTCATGAATTCGCGCACGACGATGCTGCCGACGCGGCAGATCCGCGCCATTTCGTCGGCCGCCAACTTGACCGACGACGCGTGCTCGGCGATTTCCTTGGGATCGTGGTAGAGCTCGGTGCGCAGCCTGGCCTGCTCGTCGGCGTCACGGCCGCGCGAGCGCGTGCCGGCCAGCGGCTGGGTGGAGACCAGGCCGTCGGCCGACACCTCGACCACGGTCTCCGGGCTGAAGCCGGTGCAGGCGAAGCCGGGCCGGGACAGCAGGAAGGAGCGGGCGGGCTGATTGCCGCTGCGCCCGCTCAGATAGGTGGAGACCAGGTCCAGCGGGGTCGAAACCGTCAATTCGCGGGACAGGATCACCTTGTGGTAGGCGCGGGCGCGGATCTGCTCGACGGCGGTCGCCACCGCCCGGCGGTAGGCCGGATCGTCGTCCGACAGGTCGAAGGCCACCGGGCATCCGTCGTCCGGTGCCGCGTCCCGGGCGTCGGCGGCGGCCACGCTGTCGATCCAGGCCGGCAGCGCGCGCGCGCGCAGCGTTCGCAGCCGGGCCAGGCCCTGGCGCAACCGGATCTCGGTTTCCGGGACGACCAGGCTCATCAGCGGGCGATCCTGCCTATCCAGCGGCAGGCCGGCGAAGTGGCGGGACAATTCGAATTCGGCGGTGCCGTACAGCCGCCAGCCTGCGATGTCCAGGCTGGCGAGCGCCTCGCCCAGCACCGCGGAGAACGAGGCAGCGTTGGCGGACCAGCGTTGGCGCGATTCGCCGCGGACCAGCTCTATCGCGTCGGCGCGGACGATGATTTCGGCGGCGACCCCTATGCCCAGCGACCATTCGCCGCCGCGCTCGTACACGGTGTAGGTCTGGCCGTCCAGCGTGCGGGCCAGTGCGGCGGCCAGCGCCAGCGGCGCATGGCGTATGGCCAGCGCCTCCTCCTGGTAGCGGTCCTGCTGCGGCTCGGCGGCCAATTCGGCCAGCTTGCGCTTGTCTATCTTGCCGACCGCCGTCAGCGGCCAGGCGGCGACGCGCAGCAGCTGGTCGGGCAGTTTGTGCCGCGGTAGGCCGCGGCCGCGCAGGAAGTCGTGGACCGCGCGCAAGCTGGGCGGCGCGTCGGTGAGCAGGCAGGCGCAGCTGCGCTCTCCCAGCGTCCCGTCGGCCATCGCGATCAGCGCGACGTCGCGTATTGACGGCAGCTCGCGCAGGTGGCTCTCGATTTCCGCCGCCGATATTTTTTCGCCGGCGCGGTTGATCAGCTCCTTGATCCGTCCCTCGACCACGAGGTTGCCGTCGGGTCGGCGGCGCACCAGATCGCCGGTGCGGTAGAAGCCGTCTTCGGTGAAGGCGGCCGCGTTGGCCGCCGGCGCGCGGTAATAGCCGCGTATGGTGTAGGGACCGCGCGTTTGCAATTCGCCGGCCTCGCCGTCCGGCAGCTCGCGGCCGTCCGGGCCGACGATGCGGATTTCGTCGGCCGCCGACAGCGGGCGCCCCTGGGTGTTGAGCACCACTTCCTCGGGATCATCCGGCCGGGTATAGCACAGCAGGCCCTCGGCCATGCCGAAGACCTGCTGCAGCGTGCAGCCCAGCCTGGCGTGGACGCGGCGGGCCAGCTCGGGTCCGAGCCGGGCGCCGCCGACCTGCAGCAGCCGCAGGCTGGACAGATCGCCCATGCCCCATTCGTGTGCCTGCAGCCACAGCGGCAGCATCGCCGGCACCAGCGCGGTCGCGGTGACTCGTTCTCGCTCTATCAGTTCGAAGGCCACGTCGCTGCTCGGCGAGGCGGCGAACACCACCCGGCCGCCCATCGCCAGCGTGCCGATCAGGCCGGGGCAGGCCAGCGGGAAATTGTGGGCGATAGGCAGCGCCGCCAGATAGACGCTGTCCTGGTCCAGGCCGCACAGCCTGGCCGATTCCTGCGCGTTGTAGCCATAGTCGGCGTGTGTGCGCGGAATCAGCTTGGGCGTGCCGGTGGTGCCGCCCGATTGCAGCAGCAGGGCGATGTCGCCGGCCGCAGGCTCCGACCAGTCACGGGCCGCGCCGCCAAGGCTGGACAGAGGAATGCCGACTTCCCCGTCGGTGATCAGGTGGCGGAGGGCGGGGTGGCGCTTGCGCAGCGCCTGGGCCATTTCGTAGTGGTCGAAGCCCATGAAGCGCTCGGGCACGATGCAGGCCTTGGGCTGGGCCAGCGCGCACAGGCCATCCAGATCGCCGATGCGCTGCGCCGGCATCGCCAGCAGCGGCACCGCGCCCAGACGGAGCAGCGCGAACAGCGATTCGGCGAAGGCCACCCCGTTGGGAAGCTGCAGCAGCACACAATCGCCTTTGCCTATGCCCAGCTCCGCCAGGCCGGCGGCCAGGCTGTCCGCGCGCTTGTCGAGCTCGGCGAAGCTGACGCGCCGTTGCTCGTCCACCAGCGCCGTGCGTTGGCCGTGACGCCTGGCCCACTCGTGTAGATGGCGGCCCAACGGCACAGTGGGCCATGGGGTCGGGTGGCGGATCGGCGCCGTCGGATTCGGACGCGTTGCGGCATTCGCTTCCACTGAAGTCTCCTTGAGGACGGTTTTGGTTGAGAGCAAAGACAAGAATCATTCCACTCGAGTGTCGGCTTTACCGCCCAAATGTGGATAGCATTGCCCGAATCGGGATTTTTGTCGGACACGCCGTGGTGCGGAATCTACCGTTTCGGGCCGCGCCGTCCCGATACGGGTAGCGCGCACGGCGCATGGCGGAATACAACATCGTCATTCGCCGATGCCCGTCTTCGACGCTCATATGAAAGCCGCTGCCCAAATGAAAAACGCGACCGATTCCCCGTTCGCCAGCCTGCTGTCCCTGCTTGCCGGATACCGGCTGAAGCTGGGGGTGGCCGTCTTGCTGGCCATCGCCGCCGCTGGACTGGAATTGCTGCCCTACGGATTGTTGTGCGCCTCGTTCGGCCTCTTGCTGGCCGGCGCCGGCGCGGACGCCTTCCTGCGGTTGTGCCTGTGGCTGGCGCTGGCGCTGGCCGGCAAGTACCTGCTTTATTCCATCGCCTACTTCCTCAGCCATGGCGCCGCCTACCAGATCTTGATGCAGACCCGGCAGCGGCTGGCGCGGCGGATGGCCTGGGCGCCGCTGCCTTGGCTGCAGCGGCACGGTTCCGGCGAGTTGAAGAAGTTGCTGATGCAGGATGTGGAGCGGCTGGAGCAGTTCATCGCCCATCATCTGGTCGAGATGGCGGCGGCGCTGGCGGCGCCGGCGCTGACGGCCGCGGTGCTGGTATGGCTGGACTGGCGGCTGGCGCTGGCGGCGCTGGCCACCCTGCCGCTGGCCATACTGTTCCAGACCTTTGCGCTGGGCGACATGGACGCGCGAATGCACCGGTACCAACAGGCGGTCGCCGACTTGAACAACGCCTCTGTGGAGTATCTGCGCGGCATCGCCGTGATGCGCGCTTTTCGGCAGGACGCCCGCTCGTCAGAGCGGATGCGCGGCGCCTTGCGACGCTACGGCGAGCTGATCGAGGGCGTGACGCGCGGCACGGTGCCGGGCTGGTCGGTGTTCATGGTGCTGCTGAACGCCAATATCGTGTTTCTGCTGCCGCTGGGTCTGTGGCTGCTGCAGCGCGGCGAGATCGATCTGTCCGGCCTGTTGCTGGCCGTGTTGCTGGGCAACGGCATGCTGAAGCCGCTGTTCAAACTGATGCGTTTCCAGGGCCAGATACGCGAAATCCTCGATGGCGTTGCCCGCATGCTGCCGTTGCTGGCCCTGCGTCCGCCCGAGGCCGGCGACGGCGGCTCGCCCGACGGTCGCGACGTGGCGTTGGAGGGCGTCAGCTTCCGCTACGGCGAGCGCGCCGCGCTGCGCGACTGCACGCTGAGCGCTCCGGCCGGGAGCATGACGGCGCTGGTTGGCCCGTCCGGCGCCGGCAAGAGCACGGTGGCGGCCTTGCTGGGCGGCCTGATCGAGGCGCAGCAGGGCAGGGTTCGGATAGGCGGCGCCGATCTGGCCGGGCTGGACGAGGCCCGGCGAGCCGGCCTGGTCGCGGTGGCGTCGCAGCATCCCTTCCTGTTCCGCGGCAGCCTGCTGGACAATCTGAAGCTGGCCAATCCCAACGCCGACGAAGCGGCCTTGCGCCGCGCGCTGCGCATCGCCCAGGCCGAGGAGCTGGTCGACGCCTTGCCGGACGGGGTGAACTGCGTGGTGGGCGAGCGGGGCGATGGTCTGTCCGGCGGCGAGCGGCAGCGGATCGCGATCGCCCGCGCGCTGCTGGCGGACACGCCGGTGCTGGTGCTGGACGAGTGCACCGCCTTCGCCGACAGCCGGACCGAGCAGCGCTTTTTCCGCCAGCTTCGGGAGGAGTGCTCCGGCAAGACCCTGCTGGTGATCGCCCACAGGCTTTACACGATAAGCGACGCCGACCGCATCGTGGTGCTGGACGGCGGCGAGGCGGTCGACGCCGGCCGCCACGACGAGTTGCTGGAGCGCTGCTCCCTCTACCGGGACATGTGGCAGGCGCAGGCGCTGGCGGAGAGCTGGGCCCTGGCCGGGACTGAGGGGGCGGTCGCAATGGAGGACGGTCATGCTTGATTTTCTGAACGCATGCCGCAGGGTGGTCTCGGCCAGCGGACACGATGTTTCCCGGATACGGACCGGCATGGCGATGCGGGCGCTGGAGCGGATCTGCGCCGTCGCGCCCTATTTCCTCGCCTGGCGGTGGTTGTCCGACCCGGCCGGTGTCACCTGGTGGAGCGCCGCGCTGTGGCTGGTCCCGATCCTGATCGCGCAGATGGCCTGCTCCTACCTGGGGCAGCTGCAATGCTTCCTCGGCAGCTACGCGATGACGCTGGACTATCGCCGGCGGCTGATCGACCATCTGCGGCGTCTGCCGCTGGGCGCGTTCGGACGCCGGCGGCTCGGCGAATGGGTGGCCGCCTTGACCGACGACGTGAAGCGCGTAGAGGACGCCTTCACCCATCTGGCGGCGGAGCTGCTGGCCGCGCTGGTGGCGCCGGCGCTATGCGCGGCGGCGCTGTGCTGGGTGGACTGGAGGCTGGGCACGCTGCTGGTGACCGCATTGCCGCTAGGCATGCTGGCGCTGGCCGCCTCCGACCGTTTCTTCCGCGCCAGCGGCGCGCGCAAGCAGGCGCTGTTCGCCGAATCCAGCGGTCTGGTGGTTGAATATGTCGGCGGCCTGGCCACGTTGAAACTGTTCAACCAGACCGAGGCCTGGCTGAGCGGGCTGGACGACCGCTTCGACCGGCTGCGGCGGCAAAGCATGGGGGCGGAGGCATGGGGCGGGGGCTCGATCCAGGCTTACAGGCTGGCGCTGGAGGCCGGCCTGCTGCTGCTGATCGCCGCCGCCGCCGATCTGCTGCAAGGCGGCGAACTGACGGCGCCGGTCTGGCTGTTGTTCGTGCTGCTGGCCTACAAGATGCTGGACCCGCTGCTCGACGCCGCCGCGTTCTGGGTGGAGTTGAAGCTGATGGTGCAGAGCGAGGCCAGGCTGCAGGCGATGCTGGACGAGCCCGAGCAGGCCGAGGGCGCGCCGGACGCCGAACCGGTCGGCTGCCGACTGGCCTTCGAGCATGTGGCGTTCGGCTACGGCGAGGCCGACGTGCTGCGTGATCTGTCCTTCGTCGCCGAGCAGGGCCAGGTCACCGCGATAGTCGGGACTTCCGGCTCGGGCAAGAGCACCGCGCTCAATCTGCTGGCGCGCTTCTACGATCCGCGGCGCGGCCGCGTGACGCTGGGCGGGCGGGATCTGCGCGAGCTGAGTTTCGACAGGCTGTACGGCTGCCTCGGCTTCGTGTTCCAGGATGTGCAGCTGTTCGACGGCAGCATTCTGGACAATGTCCGGATAGGTCGGCCGGACGCCGACGACGAGGAGGTGATGGAGGCCTGCCGCCAGGCCTGCTGCGAGCCGTTCGTCAAACGCTTGCCGGACGGCTACGCCAGCCGGATAGGCGAGAACGGCCAGCAGCTGTCGGGCGGAGAGCGTCAGCGCTTGTCCATCGCCCGCGCGATGCTGAAAAACGCGCCGGTGCTGCTGTTGGACGAGGCCACCGCCTCGGTCGATCCGCAGTCCCAGCACATGGTGCAACAGGCGCTGGCCCGGCTGATGGCGGGGCGCACCGTCGTGGTCGTCGCCCACAGGCTGCAGACGGTCAGGCACGCCGACCGCATCGTGGTGCTGGAAAACGGGGCGGTCAGCGAAACCGGGAGGCACGAGGAGCTGATGGACGCAGGCGGCCTGTACGCCGAACTGTGGCGCCGGCAGCACCGGGCGTTGGAGGCCGCAGAGGAGGTCTGACTCAGCTCGGCTCGGCGCGGCGAGCCTCGCTGGGCAGCAAGCCGAACTCCTTGCGGAAGGCGCTGCTGAAATGGCTGATATTGCTGTAGCCGAGCCGGGAGGCGGTCTCTGTCACGCTGAGCTCCTGCAGCAGTTTCAGCGCCTTCGCCATCCTCTCTTTCTGGAACAGCGCGTAGACGCTGCTGCCGAACAGCGTCTTGAAGCCCTGTTTCAACTTGCATTGATTCAGTCCGGTCGCGCGAGACAGTTGTTCTATCGTCGGCGGTTGGCTCAGATCGCTTAGCAGTCGTTCGCGCGCCTCCTGCAGCTGGCGCCGCTCCCGCGACGGCATGGCCTCGGCCGGCGCCGCCGCGGCCTGCAGCGATCTGACCTGCCAGGCCAGGAACTCGAGCGCGGCGGAGTGCAACAGCAGGCGATCGACGCCTTGTTCCAGCAACCGGGCCAGTCTTTGCGCCGCCACCCGTGTCTGCAGGCTGCAGCGCCGCTGCAGCAGGCAACCTTCCAGGCGGTCGTCGAAACCCAGGCTGTCCGGGTCCGATTGCGTCAGCTCTGCCAGCAGCTGCGGCGTGATGCGCAGCTCGATATTGCAGCAGTCCTCGCTGCAGCCGAGCAGGAAGCGCTTGCCCGGCGCATAGGAACTGAGGGTCTTGTCGCAATCCAGCTGCATGCAGCCGCCCTCGTGGCGGACTTGTATCGATCCGCGCAGCAGGCAGTTGAAATGGATGCAGCCGTCGTCGCCTTCGGTGCTGGCCAGCAACTCCTGCCTGCGGTCGAACTGCGCGCGGGAAACGGTCAGGCCATCGCTCAGGCGTATGGTCTGCACGCGGATGCCGTGAGGTCTGGGCGCGGGCGGGGCGAGTGCGAAGAAGTCGCCTGAATTGAACTCGTTCATGCAATGTCTCCACATCTTTCGGGTATATGCATATTCCCAAAGGATTTTCATGTCAACATGCTAATGATAATGAATCTTATTTAACTTGTATATGCTCAGAGTATTTTATTCGATGGACAGGAGCCCTGGCGAGGAAACTACCGTTGCGGTTGGTCTTGTCCCGATTCGGGTGGCGATGGCAATGCAAGAAATTATCATTTGAGAATTTTCCGACAAGAACCGCCCCATGTCCCGCCATTTCCGCTACGTTTTTCCCTATCCCAAGCCCTTGTTCTGCTGCCTGCTTGGCGCCCACGGCCTGCTGCCGGTGGCGGCGCTGGCTGACGAAGCCGTTGAAACGCTGCCGCCGGTGCAGGTCACCGCGCAGGCCGCCGCTCCGCCGTCCGGGCTGACGATGGATGGGCAGGATTTGCGGCGGCGTCAGCTCGACACCCTGGGCGATGTGGCGGAACGGCAGGCCAATATGAGCGTCAGCGCCTATACCCGGAGCAATCCGGTGGTCTTGATCCGCGGCCTGGGCATAGACGCCGACGAGTCGGACAGCGTCGGCATTCCGGTGACGCTGGACGGCGTGCCCTTGAACGGCCTGGCGCTCGGCCAGTTGTTCGACCTCGGTCAGGCCAGGGTACTGAAGGGACCGCAGACGCTGTACGGGCCGAACGGCATGGGCGGGCTGGTCATGCTGCGCTCGCGCGATCCGGGCGGGGTCGCCGGCGGCAGTCTGGATATCGAGCTGGGCAACGACGGCCGACAACGCCTGACGGCGTCCGGCGATCTGCCGCTGGACGGAGGCACCTTTCTGCGGCTGGCCGCCGGAGCGGAAAACAGCGACGGCCCGACCCGCAACACCGTCTTGCCTGATGGCGACACCGCCTGGTGGCGCAACCGCTTCGCCCATCTGAAGCTGCTGCGCGAGGACGCCGCCGGTGGCGAGTGGCGACTCAGCCTGTTCCACAGCGACGCCCGCGGCGGCAACGACTATCTGGCGCCGTCGCAACTGGCGGCCCGGCATCAATCCGCGGCCGGCGACAGCGGCGTCGACGATACCGCCTACACGCTGGCATCGCTGGAATACCGGCGCGAGCTGGACGACGGCGTCCGGCTGTCCGCGACGGTCGGCGCCAGCCGCCACGACTGGCGTTACTGGCTGCCGCAATCGCTGTTCCACGCGCGCACCGGCTACGATATGAGCGGTTGGCAGTGGAACGGCGACTTCCGGCTGAGCGGCGCGCGCGGCGCCGCCGACTGGATGCTGGGCGCCTTTGTCTCGCAAAGTGGCAAGGACGCGCCGTATCTGTTCGACAGCGGTCCGTATTTTTCCAGCAGCTCGCAGGCCGACATCCATGCCGCGCAATACGCGCTGTACGGCGAGCTGGGCTGGCGCGTCGCCCCGCGCTGGCGGCTGGCGCCGGGCATGCGGCTGCAATACGACGATCAGCGCATGGACTGGCGCGGGGGCACCGCCGGTCTGTACGCGCCGGACCCAGGCATCGCCTCGACCAAGGCGAGCGTCGGCCGCGGCGCGGCCTTGCCGCGGCTGACGCTGGAGTATGGCGCCGACGACGGGCGGTCGGGCTGGCTGACGCTGGCGCGCGGCTACGAGTCGCCGGGCTTCAACAAGTATGCGCTGAGCGCCGACGCCGCCGGCCAGGCCTATCTCCCGGCCACCGCCACCCATGTCGAGCTCGGCTACAAGCTGAGCGGTGCCGACGACGGCTGGGAAGTCGGCGCGGTCGGCTTTCTCACGCGCCTGCGCGACATGCAGGCGGTCACCTCCGACAGTCACGGCGCCAACGTCACCGTCAACGTGCCGCGCGCGCACAGCCGCGGCATCGAGCTGAACGGAGCCTGGCGGCCGTGGCGCGTTTTGCGGCTGTCGGCCGCCGCCGGCTGGATAGATGCGCGCTACGACGAATACCGGGTCAACGGCGTCGACTACGGCGGACGGCAGTTCGCAGCGACGCCGAAACGCAGCGGCCGGCTGGCTGCCGACTGGCAGCCGGCGGAAAGCTGGGAACTGGGCGTCTCGTTGACGCATAGCGCGTCGTCGGCGCTCTATCCGGACAGCCAGGTGGTCAGCCCGGCCCACAATCTGGTCGACGCGCATCTGGACTGGCATGGCCGCAAGTGGCGGGCCGGCCTCTATGGCAAGAATCTGGGCAACGCTGTCTATTACACCCGAGCGGTTTCCGGCGGATATGTCGTCGCCGGCGCGCCGCGCGGCTACGGGATCAGGATGGGAGTCGATTTCTGATGAGACGCTTGCTTGCCAACGCCGCGCCGTCGGAGACGGACGCGTCCCGCGCCGACCGTTCGCTGTATATCGCGCTGGCCGCGATGTACATCGCCCAGGGCCTGCCGATAGGCTTCGCCTTCAACGCGATGGGCACGCTGATCCGGGAGAGCGGCCACGATCTGGCCATGGTCGGCATGACTGGCCTGGCCTTCCTGCCGTGGGCGCTGAAATTCCTGTGGGCCGGCGCCGTCGACAACGCCTGCCGGCGCTGGGGCATGGCCCGCGTCGCGCTGGCGTTGCAGGCGCTGATCGTCGCCGGTTTTCTCGGTCTGGCGCCGCTGTCGCTGCGCACGCAGCTGGGCGTCGCGCTGGCGGCCCTGGTCTGGCTCAATCTCTTGTGCGCCACCCAGGACATCGTCACCAACGCCTGCGCCGTCACCCGGCTGCAGGGTCGGCGGGCCGGCGCCGCCAACGCCATCCAGGTGGCCGGCTTCCTGTTGGGCATGTTGGCAGGCGGCGGCGGGGTGCTGCTGCTGTACGCCCGCTTCGGCTGGATGACGGCGATGGCGCTGCTGGCCGGCGCGATGGCAACCGTCTTTCTGCTGCTGGCCGGCAATCGCGGCTGGGCGGTCGACGCCGGCCAGGCTGCGCCGGCCGGCAGGGCGAGGCTGCGCGACAGCTGGAAGCGGGCCGATTTCGCTTGGGCCGTCCTGCTGGCGCTTAGTTTCAAGACCGCCAGCTCCGCCTTGCCGGCCTTGCTCCAGCCCTGGCTGCTGGACCATGGCTTCGGCGTCGCGCGGATAGGCACGCTGCAGCTGAGCAATATGCTGGCGACGGCAGTCGGCGCGCTGCTGCTGGGCATGCCGCTGGTGCGCCGGCTGGGCAGCCGCCGCGCCGTCGGCGCCGGCCTGGCGCTGGCCGCGCTGGGGCAGGGCGGGGCCAGCCTGTTGAGCGGCTGGCCCGGTTTTCCCGCCTGGGCAGCGTTCGCGCTGTTCGGCGCGCAAAGCCTGCTGGAAGGCGCGATGTACGTGACGATCTGGTCGCTGTTCATGAACTGGGCTTCTCCGAGCCGGCCGGGAACCGACTATACGGCGATGCAATGCTGCGAAAGCCTGGGCAGCACGCTGGCCATCGCCGCGGTCGCGCCGTTGGCCGGCCTGCTCGGCTACGGCTACGTCTTTGCCGGGATCTGGGCGCTGTCCTGGCTGCTGCTCGGCGTCGCCGCGCTGTGCCTGCCCCGGCTGCGGCTGTGTGCCGATTAGGCGCCGGCGGTTTCCCGGCGCCTGCCGGGCGATCGTCGCCCGGCGTCCCGCCGCGGGATACGGCTGTCCGGGCCGGCTTCGCAGGCGGGGCACGCCGCCGCGGGCGACATGGGAAGGGCTCGAGGAGGAGCTTCCTGGAGCCGGGGACGAGGCTGGCCGCGGCTGAAACCGTCGGTGAGGAGCGCTCCGTTGATTGAGCGCTTCTGTGGCGGCGAGAGCCACGACAGGGCCACGGCCGTTGCCGAGGCTGGCGATCCGGCGGGATGGGGCGATGCCGGCCGGCAGGATTTTGACCTTACCGTTCGATAAAATTTCCGATAAGTATAATTATCGGAAAAATTTAAGGAAAAAGATAAATAAATAACGTTATACGTAATATATTTTCTACTCTGCTTTTGCTACACTGCCGGCAACAATCATTCGGCGGAGAAGACTGATGGCTGCGGATATCTATGCGCGGATCCGGCAGGCGGCATTCGAGCTGGTCGGCGAGGGCGTGTGGCCGACGGTGGTCGAGGTGCGCGCCCGGCTGGGCAGTGGTTCCAACACCACGATCAACAACACGCTGAAGGCGTGGCGGCAGGAATTCCTGGCGCGGGTGGCGGTGTCGTCGCGGCGGCCGGACTGGCCGCCCAGCCTGGTGGAGGCGTTCGAGCAGGTGTGGCAGAAGGCCTGCGACGAGTCGGAGCGGCAGCTGGAGTCGGTGCGGCAGGAAATGGAGGCCGAAGCCGCCGGCCTGCGCGCCGAGTCGGAGGCGCTGACGGCGGCCGGGCAGCGGGCCGAGGCCGAGGCGCAGTCGCTGCGCCATCAACTGGAGTTGGGCGCCGCCCGCCAGGTCGAGCTGGACGCTGCGCTGCGGCGCGAACGCTTGCAACTGGAGGCGCTGCAGCGAGAGCGCGAGGCCCTGTCGGTGGCGGCGGAAGCGCTGCGCGGCGAGCTGGCCGAGGCGCGCCAGGCGTCCGATGCGCGTCAGGCTGAGCTGGAGCAGCGGCACGAGCAGGCCTTGCGAGAAGCCAGGGCGGAGTCCGAACGCAAGGAGGCTCTGGCCTACGAGCGCTTGGAGGGTTTGCGCGTCCGGCTGTACCAGCAGGTGGAGGACGAGCGCAGGGACATGAAGGGGCAGTTGCAGAAACAGGAAACCGTTCTGCAGCAGACGCGGCAGGATGCCGCCAAGGTGGAAGGCCTGTGGCGCGAACGCATGCTGGAGCGCGAGCGCGACAACGGCGGCCTGTTGGCGCGCTTGGAGTTGTCGCAGCAGCAGGCGGACGCGGCGCGCGAGGAATTGGAGCGGCAGCGCGGCGCCGGCGAGGCGGCGGCGGCGCGGGTGCTGGAACAGGCGGCCGAGCTGGCGCGTTTGCAGGAGCGGCAGCGGTTGCAGCGGGAACATTGGCTGGAGCGCATCGAAGGCGCGCTGGCCGCGAACGCGGCGCCGGTGGAGACCGAGGCGCGCCGGAGCTGGCTGGAGGCCTTGCTGGAGCCGCGCGCTTAGAGCCTGTATTACGGTCTTTTTGCGGCGTCGGCGGTTTTCTGCTGCATGCAGGGCGCCCAAAGCGGCCCGCCGCAGTGTCGTTCACTGCAAGGGACGTTTGACAAAGCCATGCGCCGGCAGAAAACGGCCCCGGAGGGCAGCCCAGCCAGCAGGCCATCTGCGGCGTTGTCGGGCTGGACCTTGGAATCACCAAGGCCTACGCCCCCCGCCTTGCATCTGACCTGCTGGCTGGGCTGCGATGCTCGTCAAAAGATCGTAAACAGGCTCTTGGCGGCGTCATCTTTGCGCCAGTATCGCCGGCCTGTCCTTGCCGGGCCGCTTCTGGCGCCCTGGATCGGCGGAGCGGCCGCTGCCGCAAAAGACTTTGAACAGGCGCTTGGGCCACCTGTCCCGACTGCCTGGACGGTTGGCGCACCGCCGTCGCGCCATCGGCTATGCTGAATGAGTTTCACTCGTTCAAGGAGCCGACCATGACTGTGCAAGGATTCGCCGTTCTCTATGTGGTGCTGGTCCTGCTGCTGTTTGCCGCGGTGGCCTGGAAAACCCCGATACTGCGCGACCGAGGCGCGCTGGCGCCCGGCGTCGCGGCCGGCGGGCAGACCTTCAGCCTGGCGCGCAGCCAGTTGCTGTGGTGGACGCTGGCGATCGCGCTGGTGGCCGGCTGGCAGTTGATCCTGACCGGCAATCTGTTGTCGCCGACGCCGCAGGTGCTGCTCTTGCTTGGCATCAGCGCCGTCACTTCCAGCGTGGCCGGCCTGGTGGACCAGCAGAACGGCGCGGCGGCGCCGCTGGGCGCTTCCCGCGGCTGGCTGCAGGACATCCTCGACGACGGGCAGGGCGTTTCCATCCACCGTTACCAGGCGCTGCTGGCCAATCTGGGCCTGGGCCTGGCCTTCATCTACAAGTCGATCGCGCTCGACCGTTTCTACGAGATCGATCCGATGTGGCTGGGCGTGCTCGGCGTCAGCAGCGCGCTCTACGTCGGCGTCAAATCGCGCGAGGGCGGCATTCCCGCCGCGCCGGCAACGGCCCCCGCCGCCGCGCAGCCGCAGCCGGTCAATCCGGGCGGCGCGCCGCCGGCCCTGACGGTCTAGCCCGCGATCGCGACGGGCCGCCGCGGCGGCCCTTTTTCTTTGCGCCGCGCCGGCCGCCATGGTCAGCCGGGGCGCAATCCCCTACAATATCGGTCGATTCAATGGCGGCCTCCGCGTACGACGCGACCGGAGTCCGCTTTTTCATTACGGAAAGACCAAATGGAACCTGTACGCCTGTCAAAACGCATGGCCGAACTGGGCTTGTGCTCGCGCCGGGAGGCTGACAGCTATATCGAGCAAGGCTGGGTCAAGGTGGACGGCGAAGTCGCCGTGCTGGGCCAGAAAGTGCTGCCGCACAATCTGATCGAGGTGGATCGCAAGGCGCAGGACGCCCAGTCCGCCCGCGTCACCATCCTGCTGAACAAGCCCATGGGCTATGTGTCCGCCCAGGCCGAGGACGGCTATGAGCCGGCGGTGGTGCTGATCAAGCCGGAAAACCACTGGGCCGAGGATGGCAGCCGCAAGCGCTTCCAGCCCTCGCACCTGCGTGGGCTGGCGCCGGCCGGCCGGCTGGACATCGACTCGGTCGGCCTGCTGGTGCTGACCCAGGACGGTCGCGTCGCCAAGCATCTGATCGGCGAGAACTCGTCGGTGGAGAAGGAATACCTGGTGCGGGTCGAGGGCGAGCTGATTCCGGGCGGCCTGGCCTTGCTGAACCACGGTCTGTCGCTGGACGGCAAGCCGTTGCGGCCGGCCAAGGTCGGCTGGCAGAACGACGACCAGCTGCGCTTCGTGCTGCAAGAGGGCAAGAAGCGGCAGATCCGCCGGATGTGCGAACTGGTGGGCCTGCGCGTGGTGGGCTTGAAGCGCATCTCCATCGGCAAGGTCAAGCTGGGCAATCTGCCGACCGGCCAGTGGCGCTATCTGCGCGACGACGAGCAGTTCTGAGCCGAAGGGCGAGGCGGCGATGTTCGAGCATGTGCTGCGCAGACTGGGCCTGGACGCCGGCAGCCGGCGACAGGCTAAGGCGCTGGCCGCTCAAGTCGAGCAGCTGATCGACGGCTGCGACCGCCGGCTGCGGCTGCTGCCGGACTACCAGCGGGCGCTGGCGCCTGGGCTGCGCGTTTCGCAGGACTATCTGTCCGGCTTGCTCGAGCAATTGCCGCCGCCGCTGCGGCTGTCGCTGCCGTTTTCGCGCGATCCGCGGCTGGGACTGTTGTTTTCCGGTCCGTCCAGCCTGCTGCAACTGCTGGACGGCAGCGCCGAGCTGCGCGAATTCTTCCTGTCCGCCTCCAATGGCGACGAGGTCTGGGCCTTGCTCAGCATGCAGCGCAGCGAGACCCGCCGTTTCGGCGCCGCGCTGGAGGGCGGAGAGCTGCGCAACGATGTGGCGCAGGTGGTGGTCAGCTTCGACGGCCATCGGCTGATGATGCCCAGCGTCAGCGACGAGGCCTTGCTGAGGCAGTCCGGCGCGCATGCGCTCGACGTGCTGTGCGCGGTGATCGCGCGGCATTTGGGCGAGCGGGAGCAGGCGCGCCAGCTGGCGGAGGTCGAGCAGACCCGGCTGATGTTGCGCCGGCGCGCGTTGGGGGCCGACGATTGCACGGTGATAGACGGCGGCGGCGACTGCGGCGATTTGCCGGACACGCTGTCCGGCGTGGACGCCCGCCTGGCCGAGTTGGCGCCGCGGCTGGCGGCCTTGCGCGAAGACGCCTGCCTGGAGGGCATGCTGCGGCAGGTGAGGCAGATACTGGAGCGGCCGGCCGATTATTTCAGCCTGCGGGCCGTCACGCTGCACCTGAACCGGATGGGCGTCCAGGCCGAGCCGGGCGGCGACGGCGTCGCCGAGCTCAGGCTGAAGGAGGTGGTGCTGGGGCGGGAGCAGTCGGTCCGCCGCGCGCTGCTGCCGGTGCGCATCCGCCGCGACGACATCGCCGAGCTGCGCCGCCGGTTCGGCGACGACTGACGAAAAGGTCAGGCAGCGCCCCGGCTACGGACTATGCTGAATTAACGAGAGTTTCAATCGGCCTCAGGGCGGTCGGTTGAATCTGCCCCGACCTTCTGGCCGGGGCTTTTTTATGCGCGCCGCTCAGTCGCGCGCGCGGCCGTCCTGGCCGAACAATATCGCGCGCGATTTCTCGTCCACGGTCGGCGCGGTATTGATTTCGGCGGCGCGATCGTAGGCGCGTCGGGTCGCCGGCCGCGCCTGGATGCGCTCGAACCAGCGCCGCAGCGACGGGAAATCGTTCAAATCCTGCCGTTGCTTCTCATGCGGCACGATCCACGGATAGCAGGCCATGTCGGCGATCGAGTATTCGCCGGCGATGTAGTCGCGCCCGTCGGACAGCGCGGTGTCCAGCACCCGGTACAGCCGCGCGGTCTCCCGAACGTAGCGGTCCACCGCGTAAGGAATCGGCTCCGGCGCGTACTGGGTGAAATGGTGGTTCTGTCCGGCCATCGGCCCCAGTCCGCCCATCTGCCAGAACAGCCATTGCAGCGCCTCGTTGCGTCCGCGCAGGTCCTTGGGCAGGAAGCGGCCGGTCTTGTCGGCCAGATACTGCAGGATGGCGCCGGACTCGAACAGGCTGATCGGCTGGCCGCCGTCGGCCGGCGCATGGTCGACGATGGCCGGGATGCGGTTGTTCGGGGCGATGCGCAGAAAGTCGGGCTGGAACTGCTCGCCCTGGCCGATATTGACCGGAACGATGCGGTAGGGCAGCCCGGCCTCCTCGAGAAATAGGGTGATCTTGTGGCCGTTGGGCGTGGTCCAGTAATACAGGTCGATCATGATGGCCTTCCTGCTGTCGGGTGATGGAAACAATGACATGGGGGCGGCGGCGCGTTTTCAAAGGGGGGGCGCTGGCCGGCGGCGAGCCGGCTGAGCGATAATGGCGCGATGTGTGTCAATTTCATTCCGCCGTCCCGTGGGCAGTTGCCGCGGCATTTCGGCGCGGAGGCCGCGGACGACTGGCAGTGGCCGGACGAGGCCTGGCAGGACTACGCGGCGCCTATCCTGACGCGCGACGGTCCGCGACTGGCCTCGTACGGCTTCGTGCCGAAACGCCATCAGCCGGCCGGCGTGCGCTTGTCGACGATGAACGCCCGCGCCGAAACGATAGGCCAGCTGCGCAGTTTCCGCGACGCCTGGCTGCGCTGTCAGCTGTGCCTGGTGCCGATGCGGGCCTTTTGCGAGCCGTGCTACGAAAGCGGCAGGGCGGTGCGCATGCGGATAGGCCTGGCCGACGGCGCGCCGTTCGCGGTGGCCGGCTTGTGGCGGGAGTGGCGCGAGGCCGACGGTTCGATCAGCGCGGCCTTCGCCCAGATCACCGTCAACGCCGACCATCATCCGCTGATGCGGCGCATGCACAAGCCGGGCGACGAAAAGCGCGCGCTGGTCATCGTGCCGCCATCGCTGTACGACGTCTGGCTGGATTGCCGCGATCCGGAGCGCGCGCGGGCGCTGCTGACGGCTGCGGCCGGAGATGGCCTGGTGGCGGAGGCCGAGACGCCGCCGCCGTCGCCGCAGGGTTCGCTGTTCGATTGAGCGGCGGTTCAGGCGTTTTCGGCGTCGGTGGTTTTCAGTCGATTGACCAAGGCCACGTAGTCCGCCATCGCCTGTTGGCGTTCCACGCCGCGGCGGGCCGCCCAGGCGTCGTACTTGGCGCGGCCCACCATGTCCATCACGCTTGGCCGCTCGCCGGCGACGTCGCCGACCGAGCCCTGTTTGTACAGCGAGTACAGCGCCAGCAGCGTGTCGTTGTCCGGCGCCTTGCGCAGCGTGCGCGACAGCGCCGCGGCGGCCTCGAAGGCCTTTTCCGCCTCGCTGGGGCCGTCCGGCAGCGGCTGGCCGCCGAAATGGCGGTCCTCGGCCGCGACGTCGTCGGGAAACCAGCGCGCCTCCAGCAGCCGCCGCTGCCGCATCTGCAGCGCCAGCACGCCGGACGAGGCCAGCTCGCCGTGGCGCAGCGTGGCGGGCAGCACCACCATGCCGGCGTTGACCACGGCGGCGCCGAAGGCGGTGAAGGCCGTGCCGTCGCCGGCCCAGGCGAGCAGCCGCTGCAGGCCCTTGCGGCCGGAGAAGGCGCCGCTGCTGCGGTTGGCGCCCGGCTGCAGCCAGACGAAGTCGGGGATGCCCAGCCGGTATAGCGCGGCGAAGTCGCCGCGCTCCAGCTCGGCGCGCGCGGCCGCCAGCAGCTCGGCGATCTCGGCCGCCGTCATCCGCGGATCGATCATGCCCATGCCCAGCGAGCCGGCGGCGCTGGCCTCGAGGAATTCCAGCACGTTCTTGCCGACGATCTCGCGGTCGTTGTCGACGCAGACCATGTGGTAGCTGTCCTCCAGCACCACCATCCGGGCCTGGCCGGCGCGTTTGCCGTGGCCGATGCGCTCCACCAGATAGTGGGCCGAGCGCAGGCTGGTCAGCTCGTCCTGGCGAGCGTGGACGACCAGGGTTGGGCAGGCGATGCGCTCCAGGCCGCGCATCACCGCCGCGCGCAGCCGGTCCACCTCGCGTATGCAGGCCAGCGGCACCCAGCCGTAGTGGAAATTCTCGCCGCGCTTGAACTTGGCCTTGACGATGGCCCGCAGCTGCTCGTTCTTGATGCCGTAGGGTTCCTCTTCCTCCACCTTCATCCGCTCGGGCAGGCCGGGTATTCGGTACAGCAGCGGGCGCAGGCCGCGGTACCACGGCGTGGCCCAGCCGTCGATGTAGACCGGCGGAGCCAGCACGATCAGCCGGCCCTTGTCGTGCCGTTCCCGCTTGGCGGTTTCCACCGCCAGCAGCGCGCCCATGCACATGCCCATCAGGTGCAGCACCTCGTGCTGGGCGGCCACTTCCCGGTATTTGGCCCGCACCGCCTCCAGCCAGTCCTCCATCCGGACGCTGTTCAAATCCTCGGGGCGGCCGCCGTGGCCGGGCAAGGTCAGCGAGTGGGTGGCGAAGCCGGCGTTTTTCAGCCGCTTGTGCATCGAGCCCAGATCGTACTGGGTGCCGCCCAGACCGTGTATCAACAGGATGCCGGGTTCAGCCATCGTTGTTCTCCAGCCGCAGCAGGCCGACCACCTGCTCGACGGCTTCGTCGGCGCCGCGTATGCCGGCCAGCCTTTCGCGCACGCGCACGCTGCGGCCGTCCCCCAGCCGCAGCGTGTAGCTCTGTTCGCTGGCGCGCGCGCCGCCCTGGGCCACCTGCAGCCAGGTGGCCTGCACCAGCTCGCGTTCGGCCGGGTCTATCCGTTCCAGCCATTCGTCGAGGCTGGCGATGGCGGCGGCGTCGGCGCCCAGCACGCGGTCGGCACCCTCGCTCCAGGTGGCGCCGCCGGTGACGGCGTCGTATTCGACGCTGGCCACGCCGACCGCCTGCATGATGCGCTCGTAGCGCAGCCGCCAGGCCTGGGCGTCGTCCCGCGACTGGCGGCGTTCGCCGGACAGCGCGCGCACCGCTATCATCACCGCGGCCCAGATGATGACGAAGCCCTGTACCTCTACCACCGCCTCGCCGTGGAAACCCTCGTCGACGGCGAACGGTCCGCCGCCTGCGGCGGTGCGGCCTATGATCAGCAATCCGCCTATCAGCAGGGCCAGCGCGCCGCCGCGCGCGCCCCACAGCGCGGCGGCGATCAAGAGGAAGGGCATCGGCAGATAGGCCAGCGTGGCGGCGACATGGCCGTAGTGCTGCTGGCCGTGGTCGATGAAGACCAACGCCACCGCGATCAGGAAGACGGCGAAGGCGGCGGCGCCGCCGAGGAACTGGGTCATGGCCATGCCGCCGGAACGGCGCAGGCGGAAGCCGCGAAAGGCGGTCACCACCGGCGTCAGCAACAGGGTGCCGACGGCGCTGGACAGGGTCCAGGTGCAGCCTTCCAGCAAAAGATTGAGGTCGGGGCGCTGCCATTGCCACAAGGCCACCGCCAGCGCGCCGCCGAGGACGGAGCCGGCCAGCGCGCCGACGATGAACAGCGCGGCGCCGGCCGGACTGTCGGGATCGCGGCGGCCCAGCGTCGCGATCCAGGCGCCGACGGCCACGCTGGCCACTTCGACGCCGGCGAAGGCGACGGCGCCGAGCGGATCGAGGCCGTGGGCCGCCATGCCCCAGGCGGCTGCCGCCAGCGCGGCGCCGGCCAGCGTGGCCGGCCACCACCAGCGGGCCGAGATTAGCAGCGCGGAGAAGGTGACGCCGCTGCCCAGCCAGACCGGTATCGTTTCGGTCGCCGCGCTGGCCAGCGATTTGGAAATCGCGGCGACAGCGAGAAACAACACGGCGATCAGCAGAATCCTTTGCAGCTGTTGCACGGCGACTCCTGGTGGCTTGGGAGGGGGCGATGCGAGTTGCGTCAGACCGGATCGCGATGCGGCCGATCCTGCATACAGCATAGCCGGCCGCGCGGCGTCAGCCCACCCGTTGCAGCCGGAAGGCGTCGCGACCTGCCTCCTTGGCCCGGTACAAGCTTTCGTCGGCGATCTCCAGCAGCCGCTCGGGCGTGACGTCCGGCCGGGAGGCGTAGGCGACGCCTATGCTGGTGGTCATCCGGCGCGTCTGGCCATGCAGCTCGATGTCCTGCCGCGCCACCGCCAGCAGCTTTTCCACGACGCTGACGGCTGTCTGCTCGGAATCCAGCCCTATCAGCAGGATGACGAACTCGTCGCCGCCCAGCCGCGCCACGTGGTCGGTGGCGCGCACATTGCCGCGCAGGCGGCGCGCGAACTCGCGGATCAGCTCGTCGCCGGCGGCGTGGCCCAGCGTGTCGTTGACCTGCTTGAAGTGGTCGATGTCCAGGAACAGCAGGGCCAGTCCCAGGCGCTTGATGTAGTGGTGCTTGATTTCGTCTTCCAGCAACTCCATGAAGGCGGCCCGGTTCAGCAGGCCGGTCATCGCGTCCTGGGTCACCTTGCTGCGCAGCTCGATCTCGCGCGCGCGCGCCTGGGTGATGTCCCAGATCATCACGTAGAAGCCGGATATCGAGCCGTCGGCGTGCTGCTGCGGAATGTAGCGGCCTTCGACGTAGCGGCTGTCGCCGCGCACCATCATTTCCCGCTCGAAGGAAACGGCCTGGCCCGCCAGCGCCTGATCGACATAGGGCCGCACGGTGTCGTAGGCCTCGTCGCCGAGAAAATCGCGCATCGACGAACCGATGATCTGCTCCGGTGCGATGCCGAACAGCCTCATATAGGCTTTGTTGCAATAGCGGTAGCGTTGCTCGTTGTCGATGAAGGCCACCAGCGCCGGAATGGAGTCGGTCACGGTCTTTAGCAGGGCTTCGCGCAATACCAGGTCCAGCTCGGCCAGCTTTCTTTGCGTGATGTCGCGCACGCTGACACTGACGCCGTCGCCGGCGCGGACGATCTCGTGGTGTATCCAGGTCGGGTGGGTGGCGTCGTAAGCCTTCGGCATTTCCTCTGAAATGGCCCGGCCGGTTTCGATCACGCTGCGGTAGTGGTCGAAATGGCTGGGAATGCGGTATTGCTCGGTCAGTGATTTGAGCTTGCGGCCTATCGCCTCGTCGCGGCGCAGCTGCCACATCCGTTCGGCCTCGGAATTGATGTAGACCACGCGGAAGTCCATCACCGCGCCGGAGGCGTCGCGCAGCGCCTCCATGATGATGAAGGCGTCCATATTGGCCTCGGCGGCGTTGCGGAAACGCTCGGCCGCCAGTTCCGCCATCAGATTGGAGCGCAGCACCTCGCGCAATAGCGGCGAGGTGCGCCAGCGCAGGATCAGCGTGCCGACGGTGACCAGCGCCAGCATGATCAGCGCGTCCACTTCCAGATCGTGGCGGATCGGCGCCAGCAGGTCCGCCACCCGGATCTTGTAGCTGAAGGCGAGTCCGCTGTCGCCGACCGGCGCATAGGCGGCGATCACGTCGCGGCCGGAGAAGTCCACGGTGTGCAGCGAGCCGCTTTTTCCGGAAAAGGCCGGCCACATGGTGAAATGGTGGATGTTGCCGGCCATCGGTATCGTGGGGCCGATCTCGTGAGGAGATTGCGAGAAACAGCGCAGATCATGGCTGTCGTGGCCGCACAGCGCATACAGGCCGCTGAGGCTGTCGCGCGGCGCGGTGTCCATGACGATGCGGTCGAACATGTCCAGACGCTGCTCGACGACCAGCCGCGACACGCCGGCCGAGGTGCGGTAGACGTCGACGGTGCGGTACAGATAGTGGCCGTTCCACAGCAGCCGGGCGCCGGGCGGCGAACGCAGCGCCAGCGCCTGGCGCGGCCGGGTTTCGAAATAGCCGACCTGCACCAGGGTGCGGCCGCCGCCGTCCTCGATGGCGATGCCGTTCAAGGTCATGTGGTTGCGGGCCGACAATTCGGCGGCGGCGGCGCTGGCGTCCAGCTTGTCGCGGCTGGCGTCTTCCAGCAGCTTTTGCATCGCCGGACGCTGGTAGAGCCGGCGCACGATATTGTCGCTGATGCCGAACTGTGCGGTCAGCAGCGCCATCCGCACCGACGCGCCCCAGCTGTACAGCAATTCCAGATTGACCAGATAGGCCACCGCGCCCAGCATGCCGAGCAACAGCGGCAACCGGACGCAGAGGTCCACCAGCCGGCGTCGGCCCGGCGTCGAGCCGGGCTGCAACAGCATGCCGCAGCCCAGCATGGCCAGCGCCATGGCGGTCGGCGGCGCCATCCGGCCGGGATGGGGCAGCATGTCGTGGCGCCAGGCGTGCAGCCGGGGCAGGTCCAGCCACCAGGACTGGCCGCTGAGGAGCTCCAGCAGCGCCAGCGCCGCCAGCGCCAGCACCGCCGCCGCCAGCGGTCGATGCGCCCGCCATTGCGGCCGCCACAGCGCCAGCGTCAGCGCGAGGCCGTACAGCGCCAGACAGAACGCCGTGGAGATCACCATGTGGATGTTTTCCGGAATCAGGGCGGGAGAGCGGGAGAGCCAGCCATCGATGACGCCGGCGCCAAGCAGCATCAGGAACAGTCCGGCCGCCGAGGCCAGCAACCGGTATCGATCGTGCAGCAGCTGGCGTTTGAGTCCGCTTATGGACAGGGTGAGTCTATGCACTGCATTCCATCCTGCGAGCCGGCGCTGAAAGTTCTTATAAGAAATGTTAGGACAAATATCGCCGGGCATCGCCCGCGGGCCGGAATAAACTGGGCGGGCGCGCGGCGCGCCATGTCAGCCGGATGCCGCAATGCCGCATGACTTTGATTTGCCCGACGCCATGTCGACGGTATAGATTGTTCGACGCAGGCACGGGACGCGCCGCGCCAAGACGGCCGCGCCCGGGAGAAGCCAGGAGAAACCGTCATGCCAACGCAAGCATCCGTCCGTTCCACGCTGACCGAGCGCCGCTCGATAGACTTCATTCCCGAGACCGAGCGCCATGGGCGCGTTTTCAGCCAGTTTACCTTGTGGCTGGCGGCCAATCTGCAGATCACCGCCGTCGTCACCGGCGCGCTGGCGGTGGTGCTGGGCGGCGACGTGCTGTGGTCCATCGCAGGCCTGGCCCTGGGGCAGGCCGCCGGCGGCCTGGTGATGGCGCTGCACGGCGCGCAGGGGCCGCGGCTGGGGCTGCCGCAGATGCTGGCCAGCCGCGCGCAGTTCGGCGTCCGGGGCGCGGTGCTGCCGCTGGCGCTGGCCTGCGCGATGTATCTGGGTTTCAACGCCACCGGCATGATCTTGTCCGGCCAGGCGCTGGGACAGTTGCTGAGCGTCGACGATCGTGTCGGCATCGCGCTGTTCGCGCTGGCGGTGATGGCCGCCGCCGCGCTGGGCTACCGCGCGATACACAGGCTGGGGCGGGTGGCCAGCGCGCTCGGCCTGCTGGCCTTTCTGTATTTGTTCATCCGCCTGGCCGGCAGGGCGGACCTGCTGCAACTGGCGCTGGACAGGCAGCATTTCGATCCGGCCGCCTTCTGCACCGCGGTATCGCTGTCCGCCTCGTGGCAGATCGCTTTCGCGCCGTATGTGTCGGACTATTCGCGTTATCTGCCGTCGGCGACGCCGCCGGCCCGGGTGGCGCTGGCGATAGGGCTGGGTTCGGCGCTGGGCGCGCAGATCGCGATGTCGCTCGGCGTGCTGGTGGCCGCCGTCGGCGGCGCGGCCTTCCGCGGGCACGAGGTCGCGTATTTCGTCGGTCTGGGCGCCGCCGGCGCCGTCGCGTCGGCGCTGTTCTTCTGCGTCGCCTTCGGCAAAATCACCATTTCCACGCTGAACGCGTATGGCGGCTTCATGTGCGTCAGCACCATCGCCGCCTCCTTCGGCGGCCGGTCCGCCGCGATAGGTCCGCTGAGGCGCTGGCTGACGGTGGCGGCGCTGGTGCTGGTCTCGGTGGCCGTCGCCGTCTGGGCGCAGCACAGCTTCCTGCCGCTGTTCAAATCGTTCCTGCTGTTGCTGCTGGCCTTCTTCACGCCGTGGAGCGCGGTGAATCTGGTCGATTTCTACCTGCTGTCCGGTGCCAGGACCGATGCGGCGGCGCTGGCGGGCGGCGGCGACGGTCCCGCTTACGCCTGGCCGGGCCTGACCGCCTATCTGGCCGGCGTGCTGCTGCAACTGCCTTTCATCGATTGCGCCTTCTTCACCGGACCGGCGGCGAGACTGCTGGGCGTCGATCTGTCCTGGCTGGTCGGCTGGCTGGCGCCGGCGGCGCTGTACTGGCTGCTCCGCCGGCGCGCGGGCGCGGGGCGGATGGCCGCCGCGCGCCATCCCGGCTAGGTCACCACAGCCGGTTGGTCGACGCGCACAAGGGCACGACCGGCGCGTTGCTGCCGGTGTCCAGGAAGCCGTCGCTGATCCATTGGCCACCGTCGGTGCGGTTCCAGATATCGGTGCGGCCCCAGACGCCGCTGACCGCCTCGCCGCGGACATGGCATTGCAGGGCCACCTGTTCGCCGCGGGATACGCTGCCGGCTATGGCGGCGGAGAGGCTGGGGGCGCTGCGCAGATTGACGCGATTGTCGCCGCCGCCCGGCATCGCGGTGCCGCTGGCGCCATCCGGCGTCGGGGCGGGATCGGCGCCGCCGCCGTAGTTGACCAGCCGGCCGCCGACATTGACGCGGCTGCCGTTGCGCGCCGCGTAGCCCTGGTAGGCGCGGTTGCCGGCGAAGAACTGCCAGCCGCCCAGCCATTTGCGGTTCACCGGCTCGGCCTGGCCCTGGTGGATCAGCGAGAAATGCACGTGCGGGCCGGTGGTGCTGCCGCCGCAAGGCAGGCCGTTGCCTATGGTGCCGAGGTAGGCGCCCTTGGCGACGCGCTGGCCGTCGGCCACCGTGTTCAGCTTGATCATGTGGTAGTAGGTGGACGAGTAGCCGTTGTCGTGCACCAGCTTCACCAGTCCGCTGCCGCCGCGCAGGCAGCTCTTGTAGAGCACGCCGGCTTGCGGCGCCAGCACCCGGCCGTCTCCGCCGGCGAAGTCTATCGAGTCGTAGGGCTGGCTTTCGCCGCTGTAGCCGTGCGCGCCGCCGGTCAGGCTCCAGGCCGCGCCTTCCTGCCATGGCAGACCGAGTCCGGTGGCCTCCGGCGCCAGCCGTTTCTGCTGCCGGGTCTGGCTGAGCCAGGCGCGGCGTTCGTCCGCGCTCAGCCAGTCGGCCGGCGCGGCGGCGAGCAGCTCGGCGAAGCCGGTGTCGCCTTCCAGCGCCAGCTGCCAGCCGGCTGCTGTCTTGCGGGCCAGGAACAAGCGGGACAGCGGCACGCGGTCGTCGGCGCCGGCCAGGGTCGGCAGCGGCTGCGTCGTCGAACCCAGCACCCATTGCTTGTCCCGGCTTTCCCGATTCGTCTCGACCAGCGGGTCCGGCTGAACGCCCTTGGCCAGCGGTGCCAGCGGCGCGAGCGCGGCCGCGGCGGCCCGGCGCAGGGCCGGGTCCTGCGTTTCGGTGGCGGCCTGGGCGGCGGAGACGCCGAGGGCGAGCAGGGCGAGGGACAGCGATGGCATGGCGGCTTTGATCATCACGGACTCCTTTCTGGTTTTAGGCTTGGCCGGACTGCGACCGGCACAGGGACCATATCGGGAGCGGGGGCGGATTTCAGCTGGTCTTAAGGGGTGGCCTCGAGAGGGGAACCTTTTATCGATTCATGAGCGTATTGTTCGCTCTAGGTATTTGTTCGGAATGATTTTCCACGGCGGCGGCATATAAAACAGCTAGGCATGCAAGCATGCTCGAATACTTCCCCGAGCGGGACCGCATGGCGCCGACGCGCCGCAGCGGCTTTCCGTCCCCGGCAGTCTCGTCCCGATTTTCTTTTGATATGTCCGGATCCGGTTCAGGCCTGTTCCGGCTTGGGAGGAACTCATGTCTTCGAATACCCTGCGCATCACGGCCAGCGACAACGAGCTGTACATCATCGCCTATCAATGGGGCGCCAGCTACCAGCTGGCCCATATCCAGAGCGGCAGCGGCAATGCGGTCAACGTGAATGTCAACATCGGAACCGGCAACTACGTCGAGCCGGCGGTGCAGAACGGCGTCAACGGACCGCTGAACAGCACCTATTCGGTCAATCTGCCGGCCGGCGACTATGAGGTGATGGCGGTGGGCATCAACTGGGGCGGGCCGTGGAGTTTCGCTTTCAACGTCAACGGCGGCGCCCAGCATGCCGGCAGCGGAGGCGCCGGCAACGGCGTGGTCTGGTATACCGAGGGCGCCGGGTCCGGCGCCGGCATTCCGATCACGGTCGGGCAGTCGGCGCCGGTGGTCGAGACGGTGCAGGTCAGCACCCATCCGCCGATTCCATCCGGCCTGAAGGTGGCCTTCATGACAGGGCCGAACTCGCCGACGCCGGACGGAGAAAGCAGCACCTGCAATATCGTCAACTACAACGGCCTGAATTACTGGGCGTACTCCTATATCGACAACCGGTATTCCTTCGGCCTGGTGGGTTACCAGCCGTCGACCGGCAAATATGTCGAGCAGGAATTGAAGGGCGGGCGTTACCTGTGGAAGATCACCGTCGATGAAGTCAAGCAGACGGTGACCTTCTACGGCCAGTCCGGGCAGAACGTCACCGTGCCCTGGAGCCAGCTGCCGAAATAACGGCGCGGCGGGGACAGGACGGCCGCTCCCTGAGCGGCCGTTTTGCTTGGGCCGGACTCAGTCGGCTTCGGCGGCCGGGCGTTCGTGGAACAATATTAGCGCCAGCAGGCTGAGGCCGGTGCAAGCCATCGCGTACCAGGCCGGCGCCAGCGGATCGCCGCTGACGCTGATCAGCCAGGTGACGATGAACTGGGCGAAACCGCCGAACACGGTGACGCCGCAGGCGTAGACCACGGCCAGCCCGGTGGCTCGGCCATGGCGGGGCAGGGCCTCCATCACCAGCAGGAAGCCGGCCGGGCAGCCCAGCGCGAGGATGGTGGTCAGCAGCGTCGCCAGCAGCAGCGCGTTGCGCAGGGTCGGCTCGCCCAGCAGCAGGGCGAAACAGGGCAGGGTCAGCAACAGCAACAAGGTGTTGACGGCCAGCAGCAACGGTTTGCGGCGGCGCAGGCGGTCGGCCAGCCAGCCGGCGGGCGGCGACGCCAGCAACATCATCAGGCCGGCGGCGCAGCCGCTGAGCAGCGCGGATGATGGGGGCATGTGCAGCACCTTGCTCAGATAGGACGGCATGTAGTTGGCGATCACATAGGTATTGGCCGACATGCCCATCACCAGCATGCTGCCTAGCAGCAGCGTGCGCCGGTGTTTGCTCGCCAGCCGCAGCAGGCCGGGCTGGCGGCTGGCTTCGGGACGATGGGTCTCGTCTAGCTGGCCGCGGATATACAGTCCGAGCGGACCGATCAGCAGGCCGAACAGAAACGGCAGCCGCCAGCCCCAGCTTTCCAGCGCGTCGACGGTCAGCAGCGCGGTCAGCAGCGCGCCGCTGGCGGCGCCGACCAGCACCGCGGCGCCCTGGGTGGCGGTCTGCCAGCTGACCATGAAGCCGCGCCGGCTTTTCGGGGCGAACTCCATCAGATAGCTGGTCGAGGCGCCGATCTCGCCGCCGGCGGCGAAACCCTGCAGCAGGCGTCCGGCGACGATCAGCAGCGGCGCCGCCACGCCGATGTCGGCATGGGTGGGGGCGAGGCCGATCAGCGCGGTGCCGGCGGCCATCAGCCAGATGGTCAGCGTCAGCGCCGGCTTGCGGCCCGAGCGATCGGCGATGCGGCCTATCGCCAGGCCGCCCAACGGGCGCACCACGAAGCCGATGCCGAAGGTGGCCAGCGCCATCAGCAGTGAGCCGTACTCGCTGTCGGATGGGAAGTACAGCTTGCCTATCAGCATGGCGAAGAAGCTGAACACAGTGAAGTCGTACAGTTCCAGCCAGTTGCCCAGCGCGACGGCAATCAAGGTGCGGCGCGGGGACGCGGGGCGGATGAGGGGAGAGGGGGCGGCGACAGCCAGCGGCTTGCTCATGGCGGCTCCTGTTCTGGGTTGGCCGCCATCGGGCGGATTTTTACTTCACTATTTTATATGATAATAGCATTATTGGTTTATGTGTTGCCCGGCATGCGGGGCAAATCGAGAGCGATGGGGCTCAGTGGCCGATATGCCAGAACAGCGGCTGGCTGAACGGCGCCCACAGCGCCGTGCGCGCGCCGGCCGCGTCCAGCGCGTCGCGGACCCACTGGTTGCAGGTTTGGATAGGCGTGTAGCGGCCCATGGCCTGGTAGAAGGCGTCGTTGTCGTCGTAATGGCGGCCGGGCAGCCAGCGGGGGAGGCCGGCGGCATCGGTCGCCGCGCTGCGGCGGACGAAATCGGCGAGGCGCGCGTATTGGTCCGGCGCCAGCAGCAGCAGGCCGGCGTTTGCCGGTGCTTGCCACAGGTATTCCACGTGCAGCACGGAACGATCATAGGCCAGCGCGGCGAGCGTCTTGCCCGGGGTCAGGTCGGACCAGTTCCGCGTTTCCAGGTAGAAGGCGCGGCTGCCCCAGCCTATGGCGACATAGGGCGCGCCGCCGAAGCGGTCGGACCGCCGGAGCCGCTCGGGCGGGAACTGCGCTTTCCAGTCGGCGGCGGCGGTTTGCGCCGGCAGGACCAGGCTGGTGTGCACGCCGTTGCTGTCCAGATACACCGGCACGCCGGCGGCGGCGGGGCGCGCGTCGCGGTTGGCCGGCAGCAGGCCCAGGATCAGGGCGGCCAGCAGATAGCAGGCGGGCAGGGCGGCGGCGATGGCCGCGCCGCGCCCCAGTGCGCGAAGAAAGGGCGTCATCCGGCCATCATGGCATCGGCGCCGGACCGGCGGCAAGACCGGTTCAGTGGTTGTCGTGGCGGTAGGCGAACACCGGCAGCCGCCATTCGCGCCACAGCGCGGTCATTCGCAGCGCCAGGCCGAAGGCGAAGCTGGCGACGACGTTCCATTCGTGCTGCGCGCCCAGCCAGTTCAGACCGAGATACAGCCCGGCCACCAGCAGCGACACGCTGGCGTACAGTTCGCGCCGGAACACGATGGGGACGCGGTTGCACAGCACGTCGCGCAGAATGCCGCCGGCGATGCCGGTGATCATGCCGGCCATCACCACGATGACCGGGTGGTAATGCATGCCGAGGGCGACGTCGCAGCCTATGATGGTGAACGCCACCAGGCCGAACGCGTCCAGGATCAGGAACAACCGGTTCAGGTGGCGCATATAGCGCGAGATCAGCACGGCGGCGATGCCGCTGGCCACCACCAACAGCACGTATTCCGGGTGCTGGGTCCAGCCTATCGGGTAGCGGCCCAGCACGATGTCGCGCACGGTGCCGCCGCCCAGCGCGGTCAGGAAGGCGATGACGGTGACGCCGAAGATGTCCATGTGGCGGCGGCCGGCCGCCAGCGCGCCGGTCATCGCTTCCGCGGTGATGGCGATCAGGTAGATCAGGGTCAGCATGACGGGGCGTCCTTGCGGATGGCGGTTGCGGGCGCCGCCGGCTTGGCGGGGCGGAAAATCGGCTGCGGGCCGGGCGCGGGCAAAAGCCCGGCGCGCCGCGGGGCGGGTGCGCGGGACAAGGCAGACTCCTGGGTGGATTCCGGGCTACGGAACAGCCTCTCCCCTTGTCCTTTTACCTGAGAGTTGCATGGCCGGCGGCCACTTGCCCCTTCGGTGGGCTGCTCGGGGCAGCCTCTCTCCAATCGGCTTGATTCAATGAAACACTGCGGTACGGCTTGCCTGAGCGATTATGGGAGCTTGCGTCTTCGGCGGGGGCTGCGCCCCTCTCTCCCGCAGTTAGCCGGCCATATTAGCTTTTGCTATTTAAGTCGTCAATGCCGGGCAGGGCTGGGCCGGGTCGCCCCGGCCCAGCGGCTTCAGTGCTTGTCCGGCTCGCCGGCGACGGACTGGGCCGCGCCGTCGGGCGTGCGGCCATTGACCTTGGCCGGCCCCTTGCGGGGCGCCGCCGGCTTGGCCGCCGCCGCTTTGGGCTGGGCGTCGCCGGCGGTCTTGGCGGCGCTCTTGCGCCCGACCGTAGGCTTGACGGCTCCAGTCGCCGGTTTGGCCGCCTTGACCGCGGCGCCGTCGGATGCCGCCGGCGCCTTGCCGGAGACGGCGGGCTTGGCAGCTGTCGTCTTGGCCGAACTCGCCGGTTTGACGGCCTTGGCCGCGCTTCCGCCCGATGTCGCTTGCGCTTTGGCGGGTTTGGCCGCGGCCTTGCGCCGGCTCGCCGGCTTGACGGTCTTGGCCGGCGCCTTGCCCGGGGAGGCCGTCGGAGGTGCCGTCTCCTGGCTTGTCGGCGGCGCGGCTGCCGGCGTCTGCAGCGCCAGCGCCGAGGCGACTTCGTCCAGCCGCGCCTGGTGGATGGGCGCGATGGCGCCGCGCAGCGCCAGCAAGTCGCGGGCCAGCAGCCAGGCCTGATGGCGGCGGCGCGGATCGGGCAGCAGCAGGGCGAGGCCGCGCAGCGCGCGCGGCGCGTCCAGCCGCACCAGCGCCACCTGGCGCCGCACGATGTCCTTCAGCTGCATCAGCGTCAGCGGATACTCGTGTCGCACGTCGCGCATCACGCGGCGGATCGCGTTGAACGGCCGCTCGTCTACGACGCCGCCGCCGTTGCTGACATAGAGCAGCAGCCGCACGAAGCCGTCGGCCAGCGTGCCTTGTTCAAAGCCCGGATCCAGCGCCTCGCGCTTCAGCCGCGCCAGTTCGCGGCTTTCCCAGGCCAGGGCCCGGCTGCGCGGTTCGCTGGCGGGCGTGACGCCGACCAGGGTCGCCAGTTGAGGCGATTCGTAGATGGCGTGGAACAGCTGTTCCTGGGCGGCGTCGCGCAGATCGCGGTAGTGGTCCAGCGATTGAACGACGAAGTCGGACAGCTGCTGCTGCCAGCGCCACAGCGGATTGTCTTCGGTTATCGGCCGGCGTTGCTCGCGCACCTTGGCGGCCAGATCCGGCAGCCACCACAGCCACGGGTTTTTCGGCGAGATCAGCGTCCGCTCCAGCCGGGCCGGATGCCATTCGCGCAGCAGGCGGGCGCTGGTCTCGTTGCTGAGCGCGCGCACCGCCGGAGACAGGTAGCGGTCGTATACGCCCTGGTTGATCTCGGACACCCGCTTGACGACCTCGAAGGCGCGCTCGTCGTCGCGGCCGTCGTCCAGCGCCAGGATATCCGGCACGTCGCGCGCCTCGAAGCGGATGATGTAGCGCCCCTCGATGTATTCCAGGCCCGGCGCGTCCGGGGCGATGTCATCGATGACGGCCTCGTACAGCCCCGGCGCCAGCACGTCTATCAGGTCCAGCGCGCTGGCGAATTCGCTGTGCTCCTTGTTGGCGACGCCGGCGGACACGAAGATGCCGAGGTGGCCGACCTTGTTGTGCAGGCAGTAGACGATGGTCTGTTCGTTGTCGCGGATGTCGTCGACGCTGTCGTACAGGTCGGCGATCCAGTTCAGCGCCTGCTGCGGCGGCGTGATGTTGTCGCCCCAGGAGGCGAACACCACGATGGGGGAGCGGATGTTGCGCATGTCCACCCGCACCTTGCCGTCGTGGCTGGCTATCCTGCCGTGGACCAGCTCGTTGCCGACGAAGAGCTTCTGGGTGATCCACTCCATCTCAGCCTTGTTCAGCAGGTAGTGGCCGCCCCACCAGCGCTCGAAATCCAGGTAGCGCTGCGGCTCGGTGTCCACCTTGGCGTAGAGGTTGTACGACTTCTTCCACAGCGTGTTGGCCGGGTCCAGCTTTTCGAAATTCTCGACCAGATGGGCGCCGTCGAAATGGCCGTTGCCGAGGTCGCCGGCCAGCGAGGCGGCCCAGGTGCCGCCGTTCAGGCCCCCGGCATAGCGCATCGGGTTCTTGCCGCGCACGCCGGCCCAGTACGATAGCGGCGATCCGGCCAGCAGTATCGGGCCGACCAGGTCCGGCGCCACCGCCGCCAGCATCGCCAGCGCCCAGCCGCCCTGGCAGTTGCCGATGACGAAGGGCTTGCCGTCGCTGTCCGGATGCAGTTCGTTGACGCGTTTCAGGAAGTGTCCCTCGGCCTTGGTCACGCTTTCTATGGTCTGGCCGGGGACTGGTTGCGGGAAGAACATCACGAAATAGCAGGGATGACCCTGCTGCAGCGCGACGCCTATCTCGCTGTCCATCTTGAAGCCGCCTATGCCCGGGCCGTGGCCGGCGCGCGGATCGATGACGACGAAGGGGCGCTTGGCCGGGTCGGTGGCCGGGCTGCCGGCCGGGGGCTTGATGGCGGCCAGCGCGTAGTTGGCCGGGTCGGGCAGCTCGCGGCCGTCGACGATGATCCGGTATTCGAAGACCAGCACCGGCGGCTTGCCGCTCTCGCAGTGCTCCAGATAGGTGGCGCCGCGGCGGTACAGCGTGTCCCAGTACAGGATGCCGCGCTGGCAGGCATCCAGCCAGTAATCAAACAACGGTTGAGGGAACGGGAGCTTCCCGCCTTGAACTGCAGCAGTCGACCACATTGCAACCCCTTGTTCTTGAACGGTAGGAAAAGACGCGCGCAGCCTGTAGACGACCTTCGGAAAACGAACGCCGCCGAAGGGCGACCGTGAACGGGCCGCCGGCCGACGACAGGCCATGGCCGTCACTGTACTCGTTATTTGCTGCGATGCAATAAATGCGAACGGTCTGTCGGCGATCTGTGGCGCGCAGCCATCAACTGGCCCCGGCACGCGTGGGGGTTCGAGCCGCGGAGGCCGCCTGCAGTTCCTTGACCATCACCACGCTGGCGTAGGCCTTGTCCGGCCATTGCAGCGGCGCCTCGACGCGTTAGCCGCGTTTGGCGTAGCGCGCCACCAGATGGGCGGCCGGCTCGGCGGTGTCGAGGCGGATGCGGCGGTAGCCCTGGCGGCGGGCCCAGTCCTCGGCGGCGTCCATCAGCTGAGAGCCCAGGCCGTAGCCTCGCCAGACGGGATCGACGCCGAATTGCATCAGCACCGCGCCGTCCGGCTGGCGGAATTGCGGGCAGGACGAGGCCGGCTTCGGATGGTGCACCGTGATGGTGCCGACCAGCGCGTCTTCGCGCCAGGCCAGCAGACAGAGTCCGTCGGCTATGCGGCGGCGGGTGACGGCCGCGCTCTGGTCGACTGCGGTGTAGCGCAGGCCCATCGCCGCGAGTCCGGCGTAGGCGCGATGCAGCAGGGCCGTCAGTTGTTCGATTGAATCGGTCTCGGTCAGCGGGCGCAGGGTGAACATGTCTTTTGTTTCAGTGGCGGAAAGCACAGGGCAAAGCAAATGTCATGCCGGGCGAATGTCGGCGCGCTGCCAGTCGCCGGCCATTTCCTCGCTGATCAACTCTTCCGCGACGAAGTCTATGAAGGCGCGCACCGCCGGCGACAGGCCGCGCCGGGTCGGAAAGGCGGCGTGCAGTATGCCCCAGGGGAAGTCGTACTCGGGCAGGATGCGGCGCAGGCGGCCGTCGGCCAGCGCCTGGTGGCAGACATTGGCGGGCAGGGCGGTGACGCCGGCGCCGGCGATCGCCGCCTCCAGCAGCACGATCATGTCGTCGGTCATCAGGCGCGGGGCGTCCAGGTGAATGGTGTAGCTCTGACCGACATTGTCCAGCAGCAGCCATTGGCCGCGGCCGTCGGGCCGGCTCATCGTCAGGGCCGGCAGCGCGGCCAGCCTCTCCGGGGTCCGCGGTTCGCCGTGGCTGTCGAGAAAGGCCGGGTTGGCCACCAGGATCACCCGGCTTTTGCCCAGCCAGCGCACCACCAGGCTGGCGCTGTCCTCTATCACGTTGCGGACCCGGATCGCGACGTCGACGCCTTCCTCGATCAGGTCCACCCGGCGGTTGGTGGAGTCCAGCGCGACGCGCACCTGGGGGTGGCGGGACAGGAAGCGCGGCAACAGGGCGCTGAGCATGGTCTTGGACAGCAACTCCGGGCAGCTGACCCGTATCAGTCCGCGCGGTTCGGCGCTGCTTTGCAAAATGGCCTCGTCGGCGGCGTCGGCCTCGGCCAGCATCGCCTGGCAGTGCCGGTAATACTGGCCGCCGATTTCGGTCAGCGCCAGCCGGCGCGTGGTCCGCTGCAGCAGGCGCACGCCCAGGCGGGCCTCGAGCTCGGCCACGCGTCGGGACAGCCGCGACTTCGGAATGCCGAGCACCCGGCCGGCCGCCATGAAGCCGCCGTGTTCGACGACCTTGGCGAAGTACAGCAGATCGTTGAGGTCCTGCATGATTGTCTCATTAGTGGAACAATGTTTCCAATTCTAGCAGTCTAGTCCGGATTGTTGCGCGTGCCTATCATTGCTCCATCACAGTCCAACAACGGAAAGAACTGACATGAAACTGCTGCATCTCGACTCCAGCATCCTGGCCGACAACTCCGTCACCCGAGAACTGTCCGCCGTCGTCGCCAACACGCTGCGCCAGCGCCACGCCAATGTGGAAACCATCTACCGCGATCTGGCAGCCAACCCGATCGCCCATCTGTCCGGCGAGATCGTCGGCGCCCGCTTCTCGCCGGAATCGGACTGGACCGCGACGCAGCGCAGCGAGTCCGCGCTGAGCGAGCAGCTGATAGAGGAGTTCATCGCCGCCGACGTGCTGGTGATCGGCGCGCCGATGTACAACTTCACCATCCCGACCCAGCTGAAGAGCTGGATAGACCGGGTGGCCGCCGCCGGGCGCACCTTCAAGTACACCGAGAATGGTCCGGTGGGCCTGGTGCCGAACAAGAAGGTGGTGCTGGTGTCCGGTCGCGGCGGCGTGCACAGCGGCGAGCAGGGCAGCCTGCTGGATTTCCAGGAGGACTTCCTGGTGACGGTGCTGCGCTTCCTCGGCGTGACCGATGTGGAGATCATCCGCGCCGAGGCCATCGGCATGGGCCCGGACAAGCGCGCGACGTCCATCCATCTGGCCAAGGAAGCCATCGCCAAGCTGGCGCTGTAATCCGGCGCCCAGACGGCAAAAAGGCCCGGCATCGCCGGGCCTTTGTCGTTTAATCGAGCGGCTGCTTCAAGGACTGTTCGACGCTGGCCTCGCCCAGGTAGCGGCGCATGATCGCCCGCAGGCTGCCGTCGCGGTACATGCGCTGCAGCTCGGCGTTCCACAGCGCCGCGCTCTCCTGGCTGAAGCGGACCTTGCTCAGCGCGATGCCGCCGGCGATGATCTCGCTGTCCGGGAAGAAGTCCCGCACCGTGACTTGCTGGCCGGCCTGATGGCTTTGCAGCCAGGGATCGAAGCTGATCGGGTGGCCGAAGACCGCGGTGACCACGCCATTGCATACCATGTGGTACAGATCGTCCTCGTTGGAGGCGACGACGATCTTCCGCTGCTGGGTCAGCTCGTCCAGCAACTTGTCTTCGGCGGGGCTGTGGCGGTAGCCGCGGATCACGCCCCAGCGCAGCTCCGGCAGCTTCAGCAATTCCTGCAGCGTGTTCGCCTGCACGCCGCGGTGGAGCAGCACCATATTCTTGCTGTGGTGGTAGGGCAGCAGCCACAGATAGCGCTGGCGCTCTGGCGTGATGGTGGTGGACGCGCCGATGTCGGCCTGGCCGATTTCCAGCAGCTTCAGCACCCGCGGCCGCGGGTAGTCCGCCTCGCTCTGTATCGGGCAGCCCAGCCGCCGGGCGAGCTCGTGGATGATGTCGGGGTCGTAGCCCTTGCCCTGGTGGTAGGCGACGCCGAAGTCGTAATAGGCGATCACCAGCGGCGTGACGGGGCAGGGGTTGGGCGCCGCCCGGGCCGCGGGCAGGAACAACAGCAAGGCGCAGGCTGCCAGCCATCTCATCGGATTCTCCCGCGATGCCGGTCGGGCCGGCGTCATTCTATCGGCAGCTGCAGCATCTGTTTGACGGCGCCGTCGCTCAAGTGGCGGCGCAGAATGCTGTACAGGGTGCCGTCCTTGTACATCTTTACCAGTTCTCGATGCCAGCGTTCGGCCGCCTGCTGGCTGAAGCGCGCCTTGCTCAGCGCCAGGCCGCTGGCGATCATGTCGGTCTGCGGATACAGGTCCAGGATGACGATCTGCCGGGCCAGCAGCGGATCGCGCAGCCAGCGGCCATAGCTGAACGGCTGGGCGAAGGCGGCGGTGACGATGCCATTGGCCAGCATCTTGTACAAATCGTCCTCGTCGTCGGCCGTCACCAATTGGCGCCGCGCCGCGAGATCGGCCAGCAGCCTGTCCTGTTCCGGTCCGTGGTGGTAGCCGCGGATGGCGCCCCAGCGCAGCGTCGGGTCGCGATCCAGCTCCACCAGCGTGCGCGCCTTGACGCTGGGGTGTAGCAATACCATGTTCTTGCTATGGTTGTAGGGGTAAATCCAGGCGTAGGCCAGCCGTTCGGATGTCGGAATGGTCGAGGTGCCGATATCCAGTTGGCCGGTTTCCAGCATTTTCAGCGCCCGCAAGCGCGGCAGCTGGGTTTCGTTGGCGATCGGGCAGCGCAGTCGTTGCGCCAGTTCGTGGACCAGATCGACGTCATAGCCACGGTTGTCGCGATAGGCGGCTCCCATCTTGTAGAAGCCGATCTTGAGCGCCCCCTGCGGGCAGGCTGGACTGGTTGCGGCCTGGCAGGCCGAGGAGAGCAGCAGGGCAAACAAGAGCCGGATGTTTCGCCGCATTTCGTGTATCACCTCCATTAAGGCATTTTGCCGGCTTGCCCGCGCGATGCTTCCCTGTCCCTCCAGCCGCCCCATCGTCGCCGCGGACCTGGGGTCGGGCGATTCCGCCATCGTCAGGGAACCGGGAGGCGCAGCAGATAGTCGGTGGTTTCCTCGCTCAGCGAGCGGCGGAAAATGTCATGCAAGCTGCCGTCGCGGGACATTTTCCTCAGTTCCGCATGCCACAGTTCGGCCGCCGCTTCCGGGAAACGCTTCTTGCTCAGCGCCACGCCGCCGGCCGTCGCCTCGACATCGGGAAACAGGTCGAGCACGACCACCTGGTTGCGGATGGCCGGACTCCTGAGCCATTCGTCATAGCTGGTCGGATGGGCCAGCGCGCCGGTAATCACGCCTTCGGACAGCATCTTGTACAGGTCATGCTCGTCGATGGCCGACACGATCTTGTTTCTTTTGCCCAGTTCCGCCAGCAACTGCTCCTGCATCGGACTGAATTTCCAGCCGCGAATCACGCCCCATCTGAGCTTGGGGTCGTTCGGCAGCGAGGCCAGCGTGCGGGCCTGGACTTCGGTGCGCAGCAGCACCATGCTCTTGCTGTGTTTGTAGGGGTAGATCCAGGCGTACTGGAGGCGGTCCGGCGTCGGGGTGGCGGAGGTGGCGATGTCGATTTCGCCGATTTGCAGCAGTTTGAGTGTTCGAATCCATGGAAACACGCTTTCGCTGGCGACGGCGCAATGCAGGCGGCGCGCCAGCTCCCGTATCAGGTCCACGTCATAGCCATGGCCGTCGTGGTAGGCCAGGCCGTATTCGTAAAACCCCACTTTCAGCGGACCGGAAGGGCAGGCGGGATTGTTTTCTGCTGCATGGGCAAAGGATGTTAGCCATAAGAAACCGACAACAGTAAGTCTGTAGATTTGCTGCATGCTGACGCGCCACCCGGAAGTCTTTGATTTCAATAATAGCCGCGCTGTCGGCGGCTGCTACCCCGGTTGCGGATGGAAGTGGCGTTCGTTGCGCCCGCGCGCGCCGTTTTGCGACGGATTTGGCCGGGACGCGGCGGCCTGGGGAAAAGGCCGATGGCGGCCGGATGGCCGGTGGGCGAAAGGGGGCGGGCTGTCGTCCGAGATGGGAAGGCGCCGGCCGGGACGGGCCTGGCCGGCGCGGACGATCACAGCTTGATCAGCGTGCTCTTCAGTTCGCTGTACTTGTCCAGCGCGTGCAGCGACTTGTCGCGGCCGTTGCCGGACTGCTTGTAGCCGCCGAAGGGGAAGTTCATGTCGCCGCCCTCGTCATAGCAGTTGACCCACACGGTGCCGGCGCGCAGGCGGCGCGACACCTGGTGGGCGGTGCTGACATTGGAGGTCCACACCGCGGCCGCCAGGCCATAGGCGGTGTCGTTGGCGATGCGGATGGCGTCGTCCAGCTCGCTGAAGGTGATCACCGACAGCACCGGTCCGAAAATCTCCTCGCGGCAGATGGTCAGGTCGTCGCTCGGGCAGTCGAAGGCGGTCGGTTCGATGAACAGGCCCTTGTCGGTATGCGCGGCCTTGCCGCCCATCAGCAGCGTGGCGCCCTCGCTCAGGCCCTTGTCGATGTAGTTCAGCACCTTGCGGTACTGGATCTCGTCGACGATGGCGCCCATGCCGGTGGCCGGATCGAGCGGGTCGCCGGGGAAGAAGCCGGAGGCGGCCTTCTTGAACTCCTCGATGAAGCGTTCCTTGATGTCCTTGTGCACCAGCACGCGGGAGCCGGCGGTGCAGACCTCGCCCATATTGTAGAAGATGCCGCTGGCGGCGGAGCGCGCCGCGCGGGCCAGATCCGGGCAGTCCGGCAGAATGATGTTGGGCGATTTGCCGCCCAACTCCAGCCACGCGCGTTTCAGGTTCGACTGGGCGGCGTAGCCGGCGATCAGTTTGCCGACGGTGGTGGAGCCGGTGAAGGCGACGCAGTCGACGTCCATATGCAGCGCCAGCAGGCGGCCGACGTCGCCGGCGCCAGGCAGCACCTGGAAGATGCCGTCGGGAATGCCGGCCTCTTTGGCCAGCGCGGCGACGCGGATCGCGGTCAGCGGCGATTTCTCGGACGGCTTGACGATGACGGCGTTGCCGGCGGCCAGCGCCGGGCCGAATTTCCAGCTGGCCATCAGTATCGGGAAGTTCCACGGCACCACGGCGGCGACGACGCCGACCGGCTCGCGGGTGACCAGGCCGACCAGTTTGGGATCGACCGGCACCACTTCGCCGCCGACCTTGTCTATCGCCTCAGCGTACCAGTCCACGCAATAGGCGGAGGCCGGCACGTCGACGGCGGTGGTGTCGCCTATGGGCTTGCCGGCGTCCAGCGTTTCCAGCAGCGCCAGCTCGTCGCCGTGTTCGCGGATCAGCGCGGCGAAGCGCTTCAGGATGTCGGCGCGCTGGCGGGGCGCCAGGCCGGACCAGGCGCCGGAGTCGAAGGCGCGCCGAGCCGCCTTGACCGCCGTTTCCACTTCGGCCTCGCCGCAGTGGGCGATGTCGGCCAGCTTGGCGCCGTTGGCCGGATTGACGCAATCGAAACGTCGGCCGTCGGCGGCGGCGCGATAGGCGCCGTCGATGAAGGCGCGGCCTTCAATTTTCAGTTCTGCGGCAAATTGCTTCCATTCGGCGTGACTGCGGGACATGCTGCTCTCCTCGTCATATGGTGTTGTTTGGCGGAATCAAGCTTTCAAACGGCTATGGGACTGCAAAGTTCGATCAGCGCGCCGTCCGGCGCGCGAACGTAGGACACGGTCTGTCCCCAGGGTTTTTGCTTCGGCGCCGACAACTCGACGGCGCCGTGCGCCAGCGCTTTCGCGTGCGCCGCGGCCACGTCGTTGGTGACGAGGCCGATCTCCATGCCCAGCGGCCTGGCGGACTCGCTGGCACGGACGTGGCCGTCGGGCAGGTTGCCGGCGGCCAGTTCGTGCTGGGCGAAGGACAGCGTGGTCTCGCCGGTGTCCAGTTCGCCGTAGGCGTCGGATTCGTGCAGGAATTTGCGCTTGAGGCCGAAGGCGGCCTCGAAGAAGCGCAGCGATGCCGGCACATCCGGCACGTAAATGATGGTGTAAGCCAGCTTCAAGGTGTTTCCCCCTGTCAGAAAGTGGGCGGCGAGCTGGCGCTGACCACCTCGCAGATGTCGTCGCCGACATTGCGGAAGCGGTGAGGCAGCTTGCTGTCGAAGTAGTAGGCGTCGCCGGGGCCCAGCACCCGGCTGTCGTTGCCCACCGTCACTTCTATGCTGCCGCGTATGATGACGCCGCCTTCCTGGCCGTCGTGCACCAGCATGTCGGGCCCGGTGTCGGCGCCCGGCTGGTAGTGCTCGCGCAGGATGGCGATGTCGCGCTTGTCGTGGGCGGTGCCGACCAGCATCAGCCTGATGTCCTCGTTGCCGAGGTTGGGCAGCTCGTCTGCCTGGTAAAACACACGCGGCTGCCCCGGCTCGGCGTCGAAGGTGAAGAACTCCGCCAGCGTGATCGGCAGGCCTTCCAGCACCTTCTTCAGCGAGCTGACCGACGGGCTGACCCGGTTCTGCTCGATCAGCGAGATGGTGCCGTTGGTGACGCCGGCCCGCTTGGCGAGTTCCCGCTGCGACAGGCCGAAGCGTGTCCTGACCATTCTCAACCGTGCGCCGACGTCCATTGTTGCTGCTCCATCTATATGTTAATAATTTTAGACAAATGAGCGATTGTACCTCGTGCCGGCGGCGACGTGCTTGCTGCGTCGCAAAATCGAATATCTTTGCATGGATGAGGGTTTATAGTCAGAATCAGCTTAAACGGGCAAGCGTAATGTGAATTTTCTTAAACGGCTGTTGTTTGCCTGCCCATGGACAGAACCAGTTTGGAGACGACTATGCTGATCGGCGTTCCGAAGGAAATCAAAAACCATGAGTACCGGGTGGGTCTGACCCCGTCCGGCGTCCGCGAGCTGGTGGCGAACGGACACAAGGTGCTGGTGCAGACCCACGCAGGACTGGCCATTGGTTTTACCGACGAGCAGTACATCCAGGCGGGCGCGTCCATCGCGTCGAATGCCGAGGAGGTGTTCGAGCGCGCCGACATGATAGTCAAGGTCAAGGAGCCGCAGCCGGTCGAATGCCGGCTGCTGCGGCCGGGCCAGGTGCTGTTCACCTATCTGCACCTGGCGCCGGACCCGGAGCAGGCTAAGCTGCTGGCCGAGTCCGACGCGATCGCCATCGCCTACGAGACCGTCACCGACGAGCGCGGCGGCCTGCCGCTGCTGGCACCGATGTCCGAGGTGGCCGGCCGAATGGCGATACAGGCCGGCGCCCACGCGCTGGAGAAGGCGCAGGGCGGCCGCGGCGTGCTGCTGGGCGGCGTGCCCGGCGTGGCGCCGGCCAAGGTGGTGGTCATCGGTGGCGGCGTCGTCGGGCTGAACGCCGCGCGGATGGCGATGGGCGCCGGCGCCGACGTCACGATTCTGGACAAGTCGCTGTCCCGGCTGAAGGAAATCGACATGGTGTTCGGCGGCCGCATCAAGACGCTGATGTCCAATAGTTCCAATATCGACGACAGCATACGCGACGCCGATCTGGTGATAGGCGCGGTGCTGATCCCCGGCGCCGCGGCGCCGAAGCTGGTGACGCGGGCGATGCTGAAGACGATGAAGCCGGGCGCGGTGCTGGTCGACGTGGCGATAGACCAGGGCGGCTGTTTCGAGACCAGCCGCGCCACCACCCATCAGGATCCGATCTACACCGTCGACGGCATCGTCCACTACTGCGTGGCCAATATGCCGGGCGGCGTCGCGCGCACGTCCACCCAGGCGCTGACCAACGCCACGCTGCCGTATACGCTGGAGCTGGCCAACAAGGGCTGGCGCCAGGCGCTGCTGGACAACGCCCATCTGCGCAACGGCCTGAACATCTGTCGCGGCCGCGTCACCTACCGTGCCGTCGCGCAGGATCTGGGCCACCCCTACGTCGATCCGATCGAGGCCATCAAGGCCGCCAGCTGAAAGAGGAGCTTTGCATTCTATGTCGCAAGCAATCATCGGCATTCCGTGTGACATGAAAATGTTGGGCCTGCTGCCGTTCCACGCGGTGGGCGACAAATACATCGCGGCGGCGGCCGGCGGCGCCGGCGGCCTGCCGCTGCTGATCCCGGCGATGGGCGACGCCGACATCCTGCGCGCTACGCTGGCGACGCTGGACGGCCTGCTGCTGCCGGGCTCGCCGTCCAATGTCGAGCCCTACCATTACGGCGGCGGGTCCAGCCGCCAGGGCACGCTGCACGATCCGCGCCGCGACGCCACCACGCTGCCGCTGATCCGCATGGTGCTGGAGGCCGGCGTGCCGCTGCTGGGCATCTGCCGCGGCTTCCAGGAGATCAACGTCGCGCTGGGCGGCGAGCTGCATCAGCATGTGCAGGAGCAGCCGGGCCTGCGCGACCACCGCGAGATCGAGGGCGACGATATCGGCGCGATGTACGCGCCGGCGCACCGAGTCGACTTCGTCGACGGCGGCATGCTGGCGCGGTGGTCGGGCCGCGACGGCGACATGGTCAATTCGCTGCACCAGCAGGGCATCAAGCGGCTGGCGCCGGGCTTGGACGCCGAGGCCTACGCCGAGGACGGCCTGGTCGAGGCCTACCGCGTCCGCGACGCCAAGCGCTTCGCCTTCGCCGTGCAGTGGCACCCGGAATGGTGCTATTGGGACAATCCGGTGTCCCAGGCGATCTTCCAGGCTTTCGGCGACGCCTGCCGCGCTCGCCACGCGGAGCGCGTGGGCTAGATTCGGTGGTGTTGGCGCGCCGGTCGGTGAACCCGGCGCGCATTGCGATGACTCAATAGAGAGCCCGTTCGCGATTTTCCGCTCGCCGCGGCGCGGCCGAAAGGCCGGCGGCGCCGTCCAGTTTGTCGTGGACAGGCTCTACACACCTCCCGATCCAGAGCCGCAGCCAGCGGCCGGGGAGTCAACAGAGGAAGCGTTATGAATCACCAGATCAACGAATGGCTGCGAGAGCACCGAATCACCGAGGTCGAATGTATCGTGCCGGACATGACCGGCGTGGCGCGCGGCAAGATCGTGCCGAAGGACAAGTTCGTGTCCGATCCGGAAATGCGGCTGCCGGAAGCGGTGCTGATCCAGACCGTTACCGGCGACTATCCGGACGACAGCCTGCTCGATCTGACCGATCCGGACATGGTGCTGGAGCCGGACCCGAACACGCTGCGCTATGTGCCGTGGGCGGTCGATCCGACGGCGCAGCTGATCTACGACTGCTGCCGCGCCGACGGCAGCCCGGTGGACGTGGCGCCGCGCAATGTGCTGAAGCGCGTGCTGGGCCTGTTCGACGAGATGGGGCTGGAGCCGGTGCTGGCGCCGGAGATGGAGTTCTACCTGCTGTCGCCGAACCCGGACCCGGACATTCCGCTGGCGGCGCCGATAGGGCGCACCGGCAGGGCGGAGTTCGGCCGCCGCTCGTATTCGATAGACGCGGTCAACGAATTCGATCCGCTGTTCGAGGACATCTACGACTACTGCCACGCGCAGAACCTGGAAGTGGACACGCTGATCCACGAGATCGGCACCGCGCAGATGGAGATCAACTTCCTGCACGGCAATCCGCTGGAGCTGGCCGACCAGGTCTTCCTGTTCAAGCGCACCGTGCGCGAGGCCGCGTTCCGCCACAATATGTACGCCACCTTCATGGCCAAGCCGATGGAGAACGAGCCGGGCAGCGCGATGCACATCCATCAGAGCCTGGTCGACAAGAATACCGGCCGCAACGTGTTCACCAACGAGGACGGCAGCCCGTCCGACATCTTCTTCCAGTTCATCGCCGGCATGCAGAAATACATTCCGCAGACCATGCCGCTGTTCGCCCCCTACGTGAACTCATTCCGTCGTTTGTCTCGCTACACCGCGGCGCCGACCAATGTCGAATGGGGTTACGACAACCGCACAGTCGGACTGCGCGTGCCGCATTCGTCGCCGGCGGCGCGCCGCATCGAGAACCGGGTGCCCGGCGTCGACGTCAATCCCTATATCGCGATCGCCGCTACGCTGGCCTGCGGCTACCTGGGCATGGTCAACAAGCTCCAGCCGTCCGAGCCGAGGCAGACCGACGCCTACGAGCTGCCGTATCAGTTCCCGAACAGTTCGGAGGAATCGCTGCAGCGGCTGGCCGGCTGCCACGAGATCGCCGAGGTGCTGGGGCCGCGATTCGTCAGCATGTACGTGGCGATGAAGGAAAAGGAGTTCGCCGAGTATTTCCGCGTGATCAGCCCGTGGGAGCGCAAGTTCCTGCTGTTGCACGTTTGATGCGATCATCATGGTCTCGCGCTTAGAATCACCGAACAGACAGGACAACGAAAACAGAACGACGCCGCAGGCGCAGCAGGGGCGGACCGGTGTCCGTCCCGTCGGAGAAAACTGGAAGGATTGTTATGCAGAAACAACGTACCACCAGCCAATGGCGTGAACTGGACGCCGCCCACCACCTGCATCCGTTCACCGATACCGCATCGCTGAACCAGCAGGGCGCCCGAGTGATGACGCACGGGGACGGCGTCTATCTGTGGGATTCCGAGGGGAACAAGATCATAGACGGCATGGCCGGCCTGTGGTGTGTCAATGTCGGCTACGGCCGCAAGGACTTCGCCGAGGCGGCGCGCCGCCAGATGGACGAGCTGCCGTTCTACAACACCTTTTTCAAGACCACCCATCCGGCGGTGGTCGAGTTGTCCAGCCTGCTGGCCGAGGTGACGCCCGCCGGCTTCGACCACGTGTTCTACACCAACTCCGGCTCCGAGTCGGTGGACACGATGATAAGGATGGTGCGCCGCTACTGGGATGTGCAGGGCAAGCCGCAGAAGAAGACGCTGATCGGCCGCTGGAACGGCTATCACGGCTCGACGATAGGCGGCGCCAGCCTCGGCGGCATGAAATACATGCACGAGCAGGGCGACCTGCCGATTCCCGGCATGGCCCACATCGAGCAGCCGTGGTGGTACAAGCACGGCAAGGACATGACGCCGGAAGAGTTCGGCGTGGTGGCCGCGCGCTGGCTGGAAGAGCGGATTTTGGAGATCGGCGCCGACAAGGTGGCCGCCTTCGTCGCCGAGCCGATACAGGGCGCGGGCGGCGTCATCATCCCGCCGGCCACCTACTGGCCGGAGATCGAGCGCATCTGCCGCAAGCATGATGTGCTGATCGTCGCAGATGAGGTGATCTGCGGCTTCGGTCGCACCGGCGAATGGTTCGGCCATCAGCATTTCGGCTTCCAGCCGGACCTGTTCACTGCCGCCAAGGGCCTGTCGTCCGGCTATCTGCCGATAGGCGCGGTCTTCGTCGGCAAGCGCGTCGCCGAAGGCCTGGCCGCCGGCGGCGACTTCAACCACGGCTTCACCTACTCCGGCCATCCGGTCTGCGCCGCGGTCGCGCACGCCAATGTGGTGGCGCTGCGCGACGAGGGCATCGTCCAGCGCGTCAAGGACGACATCGGCCCGTACATGCAGCAGCGCTGGCGCGAGACTTTCAGCCGCTTCGAGCATGTCGACGACGTGCGCGGCGTCGGCATGATCCAGGCCTTCACCCTGGTGAAGAGCAAGGCGACGCGCGAGCTGTTCGCCGATTTCGGCGATGCCGGCACGCTGTGCCGCGACATCTTCTTCCGCAACAATCTGATCATGCGCGCCTGCGGCGACCATATCGTGTCGGCGCCGCCGCTGGTGATGACGCGGGCGGAGGTCGACGAAATGCTGACGGTGGCGGCGCGTTGCCTGGAGGAGTTCGAACGGACGCTGAAGGAGCGCGGCCTGGTGTGACGACGACTATGCTGGTGTGGGAACGGTAATTTTGTTCCCGTCCCGGTTTTGCAGCGGATGAAGCGGGTTGGTACAATTCCACCCGCTTTTTCTATTATTTCTATAATGAATTGCAAACAGGCTGGCGGTAATACAGACGCCGGCACGGGTAACGCACACAACAGGACTTGACGCATGTTCGTCGCAATCGGGTACATCCTTATCCTCGCATCGGTGCTTGGGGGCTTTGTCGCGGCAGGGGGGGAGTTGGCCGCGCTGATGCAGCCGCTGGAGGTGGTGATGATCGTAGGCGCCGCTCTCGGCGCCTTTGTCGTCGCCAACGGCGGCGCGCCGCTGAAGGCCACCATGAAGGCCATGCCCACCGTGTTCAAGGGCAGTCCCTACAGCAAGGCCTTCTATATGGACCTGTTCTCCTTGCTGTTCGAGATACTGACCAAGGTGCGCAAGGAGGGCCTGATGTCGATCGAGGCCGATGTCGAGAATCCCGAGGCCAGCCCGGTCTTCTCCAAGTATCCGACCGTGCTGCACGACCACCACATCGTCGAGTTCGTCTGCGACTATCTGCGGCTGATGGTCGGCGGCAATCTGAACGCCTTCGAGATCGAGAATCTGATGGATGTGGAGATCGACACCCACCACCACGAGGGCGAGGTGCCGGTCAACGCGGTCAAGGGGCTGGCGGACGGCATGCCGGCCTTCGGTATCGTCGCCGCGGTGATGGGCGTGGTGCACACGATGGCGTCGGTGGGCGCGCCGCCGGCCGAGCTGGGCATGCTGATCGCCCACGCGCTGGTGGGCACCTTCCTCGGTATTTTGCTGGCCTACGGCTTCGTCGGGCCGCTGGCGACCATCCTGGAACACAAGCTGGGCGACGGCACCCGCGTCTACCAGACCATCAAGGTCACGCTGCTGGCCAGCCTGAACGGCTACGCGCCGCAGGTGGCGGTGGAGTTCGGCCGCAAGGCCCTGACTTCGACTGATCGGCCGTCCTTCAAGGAATTGGAAGATCACGTCAAGCAGAAGAAATAAGCGGGAGCGGCACCAATATGGCAGACGAATCGCAACGGCCAATCATAGTCAAAAAGATCAAGAAGGGCGGGCACGGCCATCACGGCGGCGCCTGGAAGATCGCCTACGCCGACTTCGTGACGGCGATGATGGCCTTCTTTCTGCTGATGTGGCTGCTGGGCTCGGCCTCGCAGGGCACGCTGAACGGCATCGCCGAATACTTCAAGACGCCGCTGAAGGTGGCCTTGTCCGGCGGCGCCGGCGCCGGCGACGCCACCTCGGTGGTCAAGGGCGGCGGCAACGACCTGACCAAGCAGGCCGGCCAGGTCAACAAGGCCGGTTCCAAGAAGGAAGAGGTGATGCAGAAGCAGCAGGAACAGGCCAAGCTGAACCAGCTGCAGCAGAAGATCCAGCAGAACATCGAGCATAGCGAGCTCTTGAAGGAGTACAAGAATCAGCTGAAGCTGGAAATGACGCCGGAAGGGCTGAAGATCCAGATCGTCGACGAGCAGAACCGGCCGATGTTCGACTCCGGCAGCTCGCGGATGCTGCCGCATACCCGGGTGCTTCTGCAGCAACTGGCGCCGGACCTGAACCAGATGGCGAACAAGGTCAGCATTTCCGGCCATACCGACGCCAAGCCGTTCGCCGGCGGGCAGGGCGGCTACAGCAACTGGGAATTGTCGGCCGATCGCGCCAACACCGCGCGGCGCGAACTGGTCGCCGGCGGCCTCAGCGAAAGCAAGATACTGCGCGTGGTCGGCCTGTCCTCGGCCAATCCGCTGATCAAGAGCGACGTCTTCAGCCCGGAAAACCGCCGCATCACGATCCTGGTGCTGAACAAGGATACCGAATCGTCGATCCTGAACGACGGCTTCAAGCCGCAGATGAACCAGGAAGTGATAGGTGGGCCGGCCAGCAACGGCGAAGCGCCGGCGGCCGGCTCTCCGTAACGATGGGCCGTTTGCGCCACCCGCTGCTGCAATTGCTGGCCTGCGTCGGCGCCTGGGTGTTCATCGCGCCCGGACAGGATCTGGCCGCGTGGGCGGTGCTGCAAGGGGTGCTGGCGGCGCTGCTCGCCACGCTGTCGCGGCTGCCGGGCTGGCAGCGGGCGGCGCACGGTCTGTTCGTGCCGGCGGCGGTCTTGCTTGGACAGGCGGGCATTCCGCCGTGGTGTTATCTGCTGGCGCTGCTGGCGACGCTGGCGCTGGGGCGGAACGCCCTGGTCGAACGGGTGCCGCTGTATCGTTCGGCGCGGAAGGTGGCGGAACGGCTGGGCGCGAGGCTGGGGGACGGCTGGCGCGTGCTGGAGGCCGGCTGCGGCGATGGCCGCCTGGCGTTGCAGCTGTACCGGCTGCGGCCCGATCTCAGCCTGTCGGCGCTGGAGAACGCGCCGGGCAGCTGGCTGCTGGCGTGGCTGCGCTGGCTGGGGGCCGGCAGGCCGCCGGGGCTGGCGATAGGCTGTCGCAGCTTTTGGGGAGAGGACTGGGGGGCGTATGATGCGATCTACGTGTTCCTGTCGCCGGAGCCGATGCCGCGGGTGTGGCGCAAATTCATCGCCGAAGGCGCGCCGGGCAGCTTGCTGATCAGCAACACCTTCGTCGTGCCCGATGTCGAACCCGATGAACGGTTGCCCTTGGGCGGCCCCTTGCAAAAAGAACTATTGATCTGGCGTTACCCACATGGATCTGAATAACTGGACCAAGGCCATCGCGGAAAAGCGCTGGCCGATACTGCCGGACACGCTGGCCGAACTGCGCGACGCCTGCGCCCGGCACAGCGATCTGGTCAATTTCTCGGACCTGTCCAATCTCTGCCTGTCCGATCCCTTCCTGTTGCTGGACCTGTTGCGGGTCGTCGGTAATTCGCGCGCGCTGCAGCGCAACGAGAGCATTCCGTCGGTCGAGCAGACGCTGATGCTGATGGGGTTGGAGGCGGTGGTCAGCCGTTTCAACCGGGTCGAGGGCATGGAGCCGACGCCGGGAAAACTGGATCCCGAGGTCTACGAGGCGGTAGCCGACTGGATGGGCCGCAGCCGGGTGGCGGCGCTGCTGGTCAAGGAATGGCTGTCCATCATGGGCGATCTGAAGGTCGAGGACTGTTTCGTCGCCGCCCTGCTGTACAACCTGCCGGGCTGCCTCTACATGATCCAGCGCAACCGCCTGCCGGACAAGCCGCTGCTGCAAGAGATGTCGGAGGCCTTCGACACCGACTACGCCAAGATACTGGAAGCCTTCGTCAAGCACATGCCGTTGCCGGCCGGCTTCAACGGTCTGATCGGTCCGGGCAAGCCGAACAAGCGGCGCCAGTTGCTGAAGCTGGCCATCGCCACCGCCAATTCGCTGGAGCACGGCGTCGAGCGCAGCACCTGGCTGGTCGGCGTCGACGCCGCCGCCAAGATGATCAACGGCCATCCGGAACAGGCCTATATGGCGGTGGTGCATTCGGTGCTCAGCGTGGCGCGGCGGCCGCACGAGATAGGCTACACCTTTCCGGCGCGCGCCTTGCTGATGTTGCCCAACGACGCGCCGAAGGCCGAGATGAAGAAGGCGGCGGCGCTGGCGGACGGCGGCCAGCTGGAGAACGCGATACGCGAATCGATACGCTTCCTGGCCAACGATCTGAAGTTCGAGCGGGTGCTGTACTACCACTACGAGCACGAGCAGCACGCGCTGAAGCTGCGCTATCAAGTCGGCGTGGCGACCGACAGCCCGCTGCGCAAATTGCAGCTGGAACTGGAGCCGGGCAGCTTCTTCGGCGTTTTCGCCAGCAAGCCGCAGAGCTTCCACGCGCCGGCGGCGGTACGCCAGCAGTTGGCCAGGCGCTACGACGACGTTTTCTTCCAGCATGTCGGCGACGGCGAATTCGCGTTGATGACCCTGTTCGGCGGCCACAAGCTCAGCGGCGTGTTCTACGTCGACAATGTCCGCAGCGGCCGGGCGATAGACGACGGCACCTACCACCGCTTCAAGGACCTGGTCACCCGGCTGACGCTGCTGCCGCAATAATGCAAGAAGGCGCGGGGGCGGGTACACTCTAGCCCCTTCGCCTTTGTCCGGCTTTCAGCGGAATCCATCATGCATTACATCGCCAAGACCATCACCTCACCGCACAACGACGAAGTCAAGGCGCTGGCCCGACTGGTCCAGCACAGCCGCGACCGCCGCAAGGAGGGCGTGATGGTGCTGGAAGGCATCCACCTGGCGGAATCCTGTCTGCAGGCCGGCGGCGCGTTGCCGCGGCTGTATCTGAACGAGGCGGCGGCCGACAAGCCCGAGGTCAGGGCCTTGCTGGCCCGGTTGCCGGCCGACAGCGTGGTGGTGACGTTGCCGGAGGCGGTGATGGCCAAGGCGACGGCGCTGGCCAGCGCCGGCGAGTTGCTGGCGTTGTCGCCGCGGCCCAGGCCGCGGGCGCCGGACGCGTCGGCGGCGCGGGTGCTGCTGGAGGATATCCAGGACCCGGGCAATCTGGGTACGATACTGCGTTGCGCGGCGGCGGCCGGCGTCTGGGACGTCTTCCTGTCCAAGGGCTGCGTCGACGTGTTCTCGCCCAAGGTGCTGCGCGCCGGCATGGGCGCGCACTTCGCGCTGCGGATACACGAGCACGCCGATCTGGAGGCCGAGTTGCGCGGCTTCGCCGGCCGCAAGCTGGTCACGCATCTGGAAGGCTCCAGCTCGCTGTACGGCCACGACCTCTGCGGCGCGGTGGCCTTCGTGTTCGGCAACGAGGGCGCCGGGGTCGGCGACGCGCTGCTGGCGCTGGCCGACGCCCGCATCCGCATCCCGATGCCGGGCCACGCCGAGTCGCTGAATGTGGCGATGGCGGCGACGGTGTGCTTGTTCGAGCGGGTGCGGCAGCTGGAGGGCTGATCAGACGGCTTCAGATCGCCAGTGGCGTGGCGAGCTTCCGGCATCGGCCGGCAGCGCGAGCTCGGCGAACTGGCCGACGGCGCCGCTGAGGGCCAGCACCGCGCCGTCCTTCAGTTGCGCCGTCAGCGCGTCGGCGTTGTCGGGACGGGCGTCCAGCCAGCGAAGCGCGCGCATCGCGTCGCCGCTCAGTCCCTGGCCGCGCTGTTTCAGCCAGGCTTCGCGCAGGGTCCACATGTGCAGAAACAGGTCGGGTGCCTGGGCGGCGTTCTGCCGCAGCATTTCTTGCTCGTCCGGAGAAAAAAGCCACTCGGCGATTTGCGCGATGGAGCGCTTCGGGCTGGGCGTTTCCAGGTCCAGGCCGACCGGCTGGCGCGCCAGCGCGCATGCGACTCTCTCGCCGCTGTGGCTGATCGCGGGGAAGCAGCCGGGATGGTCTGGGAAGTACGGCGCGCCGGCCTCGCTTGCGTCCAGCGCCAAGCGCTCGGGCGCGATGCCCAGCTTTGCGCCGGCCAGCTTGCGCAGCAGCCAGCGGCTGGCCAGGAATTGCAGCCGCCGCGAAGGGCGGCGCATGGTCGACAGCCGCAGGCGCTCGGCCTGGCCCAGCCAGGCTTCGGCATCGGCCCAGTCCGGCTGGCCCAGCTCGCTCAACAGGCAGCTGTCGACCCACATCCTTACTTGCCTATCTTGGCGTATTCGCCCTTGATCGCCGCGCCGGCTATCATCGCGCCGGCATGGCATTCGATGGTCTGGCTGTCGCGGACTTCATCCTTCTTGTAGTAGCTGACGATATCCACCACGGCATTGGCGTCGTGCCGCTTGGCGGTGTTCTGGAACGAGATCAGCGTCGACAGAATGACCCAGCGGCAGGCTTGCTCGTCGGACTTGTTGAAGGCATTGGTCTTTTGATTGGACACATCGCTGCCCAGCTTTTGGCGGATGGCCGGCGTGTGCTGGCCAGCGAGGAAGAAGCGGACGGAACCGTCGAGCTTCTCCTTGGCTTCCGGCATGGCCAGCACGTCGGACAGCGCGACTTTGACCACGGTGTCGCGGGCCATCGCGTGGCCGGAGGCCAGGCACAGGGCGAGCAGGGGAATGGCGAAACGCATGTTTATGTCTCCTTGATTGATGGTCGATGCCGGCCCGGGCCGGCGCAGTAAAAAAATCAGTCGCGCCAGCGACGGAAGATCAATGAGGTGTTGATGCCGCCGAAGGCGAAGTTGTTGCTCATCGCCAACTCGGTTTCTAGGCGGCGGCCGTCTCCCGCGAGGTAGTCTAGCGGCGCGCAGCGCGGGTCGACTTCGGTCAGGTTCAGCGTCGGCGCGAACCAGCCATCGCGCATCATCTCTATCGTCATCCAGGCTTCCAGCGCGCCGCAGGCGCCCAGGGTGTGGCCCATATAGCTCTTCAGCGAGGAGATGGCGACCTTCTCGCCGAAGACGCTGTGGGTCGCCTGGGACTCGGCCACGTCGCCCTGATCGGTGGCGGTGCCGTGGGCATTGACGTAGGGGATGTCCGATGGGGCCAGGCCGGCATCGTCCAGCGCCAGCCGTATCGCGCCGGCCATCGTCTCTGCCTGCGGATGGGTGACGTGCTGGCCGTCGCTATTGGTGCCGAAGGCGAGAATCTCGGCCAGGATGTTGGCGCCGCGGGCGCGGGCGTGCTCCAACTCTTCCAGAATCAGCGTGCAGGCGCCTTCGCCCAGCACCAGGCCGTCGCGCTTGGCGTCGAACGGGCGCGGCGTCAGCTCGGGGGTGTCGTTATGCTCGGTGCTGGTGGCGAACAGGGTGTCGAACACGGCGGCCTGGGTCGGATCCAGTTCTTCCGCGCCGCCGGCTATCATCGCCAGCTGGCGGCCGCTCTGTATCGCTTCGAACGCGTAGCCTATGCCCTGGCTGCCCGAGGTGCAGGCGCTGGAGGTGGTGATCACCCGGCCGGTCACGCCGAAGAATACGCCGATGTTCACCGGCGCGGTGTGCGACATCATGCGGATATAGGTATTGGCGTTGATGCCTTCGGTGCTCTTGCACATCAGCATGCGGCCGAAATCGCCGATATTGGCCGGACAGCCGGACGAGGAGCCGTAGGAAATGCCCACCTTGCCGCTTTGCAGCAAGGGATCGTTCAAGAGGCCGGATTGCTCCAGCGCCATCTCGGTCGCGCGGGTGGCCATCAGCGCGACGCGCCCCATGCTGCGCGTGGTCTTGCGGTTATAGCGCGCGGGCAATTCGAACGGCGCGGCCGGCGCGCCGACCTGGGTCCCCAGGCCATCGTATTCGGCCCAGGGTCCCATGGTGCGCACGGCGTTGCGGCCGGATTGCAGCGAAGTCTTCACCGACGCCCAGTCGTGGCCCAGAGGGCTGATGGCGCCGATGCCGGTAATCACGACGCGCTTCATCCTACCATTCCTCCATTGACCGAGATCACCTGACGCGTGATATAGGCGGCATCCTCGCCGATCAGAAAACTGACGGCGGCGGCGACTTCTTCCGGCTTGCCGACGCGGCGGGTCGGGATCATCTTCATCGCCTCTTCCAGCACGTGCGGCTCCATCATTTCGGTGTCTATCAGGCCGGGGGCCACGCAGTTGACGGTGATGGCCCGGCTGGCCAGTTCCACCGCCAGCGCCTTGGTGGCGCCGATCACGCCGGCCTTGGCGGCGCTGTAGTTGACCTGGCCGCGATTGCCTACCAGGCCCGACACCGAAGCCAGCGTGACGATGCGGCCCGGCTTGCGACGGCGCACCAGCGGCATGGTCAGCGGCTGCAGCACATTGTAGAAGCTGCCCAGATCGGTATTGACCACCAGGTCCCAGTCCTCGGCGGGCATCGCCGGGAAGGCGTTGTCGCGCGCCAGGCCGGCGTTGCATACCACGCCGTAGTAACAGCCGTGGCTCGCGATGTCGCCGAGCAGGGCGGCGGAGGCGGCCTCGCGGTCGGTGACGTCGAATTGCAGCACCCGGGCCTGGCGGCCCATGGCGGCGATTTCGGCGGCGACGGCGTCGGCTTCGTCGCGGCGGCTGCGGCAATGCACCACCACGTCGTAGCCGTCGCGGGCCAGACGCAGGGCGATTGCACGTCCTATGCCCCGGCTGGAGCCGGTTACCAGTACGGTTTGGTTGTTCATTGCATCGATTCCTTGATGAATTGTTCTGTGTCGGAAGGTTCGAAAACCTTCAGTTGCGCGCTGGCAAGGCGTTTGCCGGCGCAATCTATGCTGCATTCAAACTGTCCCAGGCCGTTGTCGGCCAGGAATTGCAGTTCGACGCGCACTTGCAAGGCGGTATCGAATTCGAAAGCTGGCACGATGGCCTGGTAGCGACGACAGCCCAGCAGGAATCCCACCTTGGGGGCTTCGCCGCGCGCTCTGGCCTGCAGGCCCGCCCAGGCGGCGATGGCCTGGGCCATGTATTCGACGCCTACCCAGCTGCCTATCTCGCCGTCCCGGCAGAAAAGCTGGTTCGACTTCGGCGTGACTTCGGCAATCAGGCTGCTGTCGTCGGCGAAGAGCACGCGATCCAGCAGCGACATGTCGCCGGCGTGGGGCACCAGGTGCTCGATGGCGGGAATCGCGTCGCTCATCGCGTGGCCTCCAGAATCAGGCAGGCGTTGCTGCCGCCGAAGGCGAAGGAATTGCTCAGCGCGCGCCGCGGCTGGCGCGACAGGCTTTGGCCGGGGCATACCAGCCGCAACGGCGGGAGCCCTGGGTCGGTTTCGCCGTCCCATTGATGGACCGGCAGCAGGCCTTCGGCGTTGTCCTGCAGCGTCAGCCAGCAGATGGCTGCCTCCAGCGCGCCGGCCGCGCCCAGGGTGTGGCCGGTCAGCCCCTTGGTGGAGCTGGCGGCCACATCGGCGCCGAACAGCTGGCTGACGGCCAGGCTTTCCATCGCGTCGTTCTGCCGGGTGGCGGTACCGTGCAGATTGATGTAGTCGATGTCCGAAGGGACGAGCGCCGCTGTCGCCAGCGCTTCGCGCATCGCCGCCAGCGCGCCGGCGCCAGTCGGATCCGGCGCGGAAATATGGTGGGCGTCGGCGGTCTCTCCCCAGCCGGCCAGCCTGACCGCGCCGGCTTCCCGGCTGATCAGGAACAAGGCCGCGGCCTCGCCTATATGGATGCCGTCGCGGTTTCGGCTCATTGGATTGCAGCCGTTCCGGCCGACGGACTCCAGCGCGGCGAAGCCGGCCACGGTGAAGCGGCACAGCGAATCGGCGCCGCCGGCTATCACCGCGTCGCACTGGCCGCTTTTCAGCAGCCGCGCCGCGCTGGCCAGCGCCTTGGCGCTGGATGAGCAGGCGGTCGAGATCACCAGCGCCGGACCGCCGATGCCCAGAACCTCGCGCAGCAGCATCGCCGGGGAACCCAGTTCCTGCTGGCCGGGGTGGAAGTCTTCCGGCAGCGTTCCGCTTTCGCGGCGGACGAGGAAGGCGTGCTCGCTTTCCCCGATGCCGGAGGTGCTGGTGCCGAGGACGATGCCGACGCGGTTCGCGCCGAAGCGGGCGATGGCCGCGTCGACCTGCGGACGGATGTCTTCCAGCGCCGCCAGCAGCAGCGCGTTGTTGCGGCTGCGCAGCGGCAGCGGCAGATGGCTGGTCGAGGGCAGCGGGCCGTCGAACGGCGCCGATGGCCAGTCGCGGCCGTCAGGCAGCGCGAGGCGGGAGCGGGCGGCGCCGCTTGGCGGGTTGAACAGCGCCTCGCGCAGCGCCCGGTGGCCGCGGCCGGCGCTGCACAGCACGCCAAGATGGTTCAGATAGACGTCGGTCGTCATGGTGTTTTCACTGCAATGGCGCTGAGTCTATGCTCAGGCGGTAGCCTTCGCGCCGGTTGGTCAATTCGCTATGCCCCAGCCAGGCCGGCGAGGCCTGGTTTTCGATGCGCAGGGCCTCTTCGCCGTCCTGTCGCAGCACGCGCGCGCCGCTTTCCTCGTCCAGCGTCCAGCCGGCGGGCAGCGCGGCGCGCAGGGCCGGCAGCGGCCAGTAGGCCAGCTGGATGTCTCGCACGATGCGGGCCTCGTCGACGCTGGCCGGCAACAGCGGGCTGCGTTGGCTTTGCAGCGTCTTGCCGTCCCAGCTCAGCGTCAGTATCCGTTGTCCCAGCGCCAGACCGGCCAGTCTCAGTTGCGCGGCGTCTATCTCCAGCTGCACGTCCAGCGACGGCGACGCCTGGCCGTCGCGCGGGTTCAGCGGTCCGGCGCGCAGCCGCTGGACCAGACTCAGCTCGGCGCCGAAGCTGGACGGCGAGAGCGCGAGCGCCGGCAGGGCCGGGCGCGGCGGCGCGCCCTGGCAGGCGGCCAGCAGCAGAACGAGGGCGAGCAGGAGCAGGCGGCGCATATCAGTCGGCCCGTTCGAACTGTAGCAGCGTGTGGCAGTAACCGATGCCATCGCGCTCCTCCACCAGTTGCAAGCCGGCCTGTTGGCACAGGCGGATGTAGTCGTCGGCGCGGTACACCTTGCTGTTGCCGCTGGCCATCGCGGTGAAATACGGCGAGGTGTTGATCAGGCAATAGGCAGCGATATCGTATTTCTGCCGGTCCCACAATGTGTCCAGAATCATCACCCGGCCGCCGGCGGCCAGCGCGGTCGCCGCCCGGCGCAGAATGCCGGCGATGACTTCCTCGCTGAAGCAGGACAGAAACTGGCTCATCCAGACCACATCCATGCCGGACGGAAAGTCCAGCGTGGGATCCAGCATGTCGGTCGGGTGCAGCTTGACGCGATGCGACAAGCCCTGTTCCGCCAGCGTTTTTTCTATCACCGCCAGCTGGCCGGGCAGGTCCAGCAAATGCATTTCCACATCCGGGTCGTGGGCCAGCGCGGCCAGCGTGAATTTGCCGGTATTGGCGCCGATGTCCATCAGCTTGCGCGGGCGCCGCGCGAACACGTCGGGCAGGATTTCCGGAAACGAGGTGTCGGAGTAATGATGATCGAAGCGCAGCCAGCTGCTGCGGGCCGGCTCCGGCATCGTCGCCAGTCCCTGGTACAGCGTGTCCCAAGATCCCAGCGCGGCCAGACCGTGCGGTTTTTCCTCGTCCAGCGACCGTTCCAGTTCGAACAGACCCTGGTAGCAGACATCGTGGATGAAATCGAGGTTGATCTGGGTGATGGGGTCGGACAGCAGGCAATAGCCGGTCTTGTCCAGCGCGTAGCGGCCTGCGCGCAATTCGACGACGCCTGCCGACAAGCAGGTTTCCAGCAGCAGGTTCAGCGCATAGCGGCTGAGCTTGCCGTCGGCGGCCAGCTCCTCCACTGTCCGGCCGCGTTCGCCGGCCTCGGCCAGGTTTTGCAGGATGCCGCGCTTCCAGGCGAGGCGCACGCATTGGAAAACCACGGGGCCGAAAGCGATTTTCTGCGCGTCGAAACGCGCGTCCATCACGGATTGGCGCGCCGGGGCGAAGCGTTTGTCTTGCAAGGTTTGAGAGCGGGTTTCCATTGTTTCTTCGTTTCTGCTTTAAATGCTTGGGGTGAATAGCGGGTTGAGCAGCCAGCACAGGCTGATGCCGAGCAACATGGTCAGGCCGAAGGCGGCCAGCGCCGGGGTCGACGACAGCGCGAGCAGGCCGAAGGCGAGCAGCGTGCCGGCGGCGGCCAGCGTGACCGACAGGAAGGCCCGTGGGTCGGCGTCGGCGAGCAGGAACACGCCGTAGTCGACGCCCATGCCGAGTATCAGCAGCAGCGCGAGAATGGTGAACAGCTGCAGCGGCTGGCCGAACAGCGCCAGCAGCGCCACCGTCAAGACGCTGGCCAGCAGCGTCGGCAGCAGCGCGCGCCAGGCGCGGCGGCCGAAACGACGCCACAACATGGCCAGCACCAGCAGATAACTGGCGGCGATCACCCAGGTCATCAATTGGCGGTAGTGCCGCATCAGGCCGGAGATTTCCCCGACCTTGTCTATGAAGCGCACGCCCGCCACGGCAGGCGCGGCGGCGGCCAGAGCCGGCAGCGCGGCCGGGCCGGCCAGGCCGCGCAGCATCACGACGCTGGCGTAGCCGGTTCCGAAGCGGCCCAGCCATTGCGCGCGCAGCGGTTCGGACACCGGCGCGGCCAGCCAGGCATCGATGGTCAGCGGCCGCAGCGGCGGCAAGGACGGGCTTGGCATCGCTTGTCCGAGCAGGCCGGCGGCTTGTTCCAGCACGCCTCCGGGGGCGAAGACCACGCGTTGCAGCAGCGCCCGGTCGGCGGTCTGGCGCGATTCGGACGGCACCCAGTCGGATATCGCCTGCACGCCGGCGAACTTGCCGGCGGCGATCAGCGGCGCCAGCCGCGCTTTCAGGGCCTCTTCGCGTTGCAGCACCTGTTCAGGGCTGGCGCCGCTCACCAGGAAGAACTGTCCCGGACCGGCCATCTGCATCAATTCGCCGACTCGGCGCTGATCTTCCAGCAGTTGCCGGGGCGCGTTCTGCAAGGCGCGCACGTCGTCATTGGCCTGCAGTCGGACCAGGCCCGCCAGGCAGATGACGGCGGCGCAGACGGCGAACAGGATGGTGAAGCGGTTGCGGCCCCAGCGCGGCCAGGCGCGTCGCCAGTTGCCGACAGCCTGGGAAAAACCGTTGAACGGCATCTCGCCGCGGTCGGCGAACGGCAGGCAGCACAGCACGGTGGCGAAGGCGGAGAACAGGCCGGTCACGGAAAACACCGCCATCTGCCTCAGGCCGGGAAACGGCGCCAGCGCCAGCAGCCCGTAGCCTATGGCGGTGGTGGCGAAGGCCAGCCACATCGTCGAGCGCTGGCCGCGCAGCATCGCCCAGCGCTCGCCGGCGGGGCGGCCCAGGCGATAGGCGTAGTAGTTGTTGCCGTAGTTCTCGGCCACGCCTATCAGGCTGGCGCCGAACACCAGGGTGATCAGATGCAGTTTGCCGAACAGCAGCATGGTCAGCGATACGGCGCAGCCAAGGCCGGCGACGATGGACAGCGTCACCAGGATGCGCGGCCGCACGCCGTTGAAGGCCAGCACCGTCAGCAGCAGGATGCCCAGCAGGGAACCCGCGCCTATGGTGTGCACTTCGCGTTCGGCCTGGGTCGAGGCGGCGGCGGCGAACAGCGGTATGCCGGCCTCGATCACCCGCGCGCTGGGCGCGGCGGCGAGCGCCGCCTGGCGGGCCTTGGCCAGCGCCGGCAGCATCGCCTGCTGGGCCGACACTGAAAACGCCGGTCCCTGCTGCTCCAGCATCACCAGCGCATAATGCTGGTCGCCGTTGGACAGAGACAGCCGGTCGTCGCGCACGCGCACCTTGCTTTGCGACGCCCGCTCGCCCAGCCATTGCCCGTACAGATTCAGCGGATCGTCCTGCCAGCGGCCCTGCCTGGGCATGCCCACGGGCTGGAACAGCGCGGCCGCGGCCTGCTCGGCCAGCGTCGGGACCGGCGTGTTTGCCAAGCGATGCCGCGCGTCGTCGCCGAGCAGCTGGGCGCGGTAGCCGGCGTAGAAGCCCAGCCAGTCGCCGCTTTCGCGCGCGTCTATCCGGTAACGCAAGGCCAGGGGCAGGCCGGAGGCGCCGATGGCTGCGGCGTAGGCGTCGGCGGCGCGACGCGCGTCGTTCCAGCCGGACGCGCCCAGCAGCGCCACCACGCGGCGCGCGCCGGCGTCGGCCAGCTGGCGCGTGGCGTCCTGGGCCGCCGTGTCCTGGCGGTTTTGCGGCAGCATCGCCAGGATGTCGGTTTCCAGCCGGGCGCCGCCGCCCAGCCATAGCCAGCCGTTGTGGCCGGCGACGACCAGCAGCAGGGCCAGCCAGGCGGCCGCCAGCCAGCGGTGGGCGCGGGACGGGCCACCAAGCTCAGTCAAAACGGGCCTCTTCGTCGCGGCTCAGCGTCGCGGGGGCGGCGCTCTGGCCGCTGAACGCGATGCGGGTGGAGTCGCCGTTGCTTTCGTCGATGACGATGGCGCGGACATACTGGTCGCCGGACAGCTCGATCCGGCGCATCACCTTGCCCAGCGCGGCCTGCTTCGGCGTCAGCGTCAGCCGCCAGGCCTTGCCGTCCTGTCCGCCGGCGATGGCGAAGTAATTGTCCAGCGCCTGCAGATTGCCGCCCAGCAGCGAGAACATCAGTTCGTTGATCATCCGCACCGTCGGTTCTTTGGCGGCGGACAGCTGGAAGGACACGGCGCCGTTCTGGGTCGCGACGATTTCGCCGCGGGTGAGTCTGAGCCGGCTGGCGAACGGCTTCTGGGTGTCCCACAGCACGCCCTTGTCGCGCGAGACCAGGAAGACGCCGCGCGAGCGCAGCGGTTTGGCGAAACCGTTGACCTGCTTGCTCTGTTCGAATGCGCCGCGCAGCACCGCGGGGCGGGCCAGTTTCTGGCCGATGGCCGAGGCCAGGTCGGCGGCGCCGGCGGCCAGCGGCAGCAGCGCGAGACAGGCGGAGGCGATCAGTCTTTTCACGGCGCCGGCACTCCCAGTTTTTCCCACAGCACCGGCGGGCAGACGTAGAGCATCTCCTGGCTGGCCAGATCGACGGCCACTTGCACGGTGTAGGCCTTGTTGATCTTGTGGCCGGTGGCGGCGTCGCGGACCAGATAGGCTATCTTCAGCCGGTTTTCCCATTCGACTATGCTGGCCTCGATGGTCACTTTCTGGCCGAAGCGGATAGGCTGCACATACTTGAGCCGCATGTCGACGACAGGCCAGGCGTAGCCGGAGTCGCGCATCTGCGGGTAGTTGTAGTCGAAGCGCTCCAAGAGCGCGCAGCGGGCGATTTCCAGATATTTGACGTAATTGCCGTGCCAGACCACGTCCATCGGATCCAGGTTGTGGAAGGCCGGCTCCAGCTCGATCACGTGCGACAGCTCAGTCATACAGGCTCCAGGCGCGGGCGCGGATGGCCGCGATCAGCGCGATCAACTCCTTGTCCAGCGCGCGATCCTCGGCGATGCGCGGGATGCGGCCGGCCAGGTCCCGCTGCATCGCGGCCAGCGCCGGGCTCAGCGACAGTTCCGCGATCTCGCCGCGCAGCTCCACGCCCTGGCGGGCGGTGATCAGCAAGGCCGCCAGCACCTGCTCGCTCAATTCCAGCACCCGCAGCGCGTCGCGGGCGGCGATGGTGCCCATGCTGACCTTGTCCTGATTGTGGCACTCGGTGGAACGGGAGAACACCGAGGCCGGCATGGTCTGTTTCAAGGCCTCGGCGGTCCAGGCGGACGCGCTGATCTGCAACGCTTTCAGGCCGTGGTTGATCGGCGCGCGGTCGGCCGGGGCGCCGCTGAGGTTGCTCGGCAGGCCATGGTTGTAGCGGGTGTCGACCAACAGCGCCATCTGGCGGTCCATCAGGTCGGCCAGATTGGCCACGGCGTTTTTCAGGCCATCCATCGCGAAGGCGATATGGCCGCCGTAGAAATGGCCGCCATGCAGCACGCGCTCTTCGTCGGCGTCGATGATGGGATTGTCGTTGGCGCTGTTCAGCTCGTTTTCGATCAGGCCGCGCATGAAGGGCAGCGCGTCTTCCAGCACGCCGATCACGTGCGGCGCGCAGCGCAGCGAGTAGCGGTCTTGCAGCCGGCTGTCGTTGCGGCTGGGGCGGGGCGCGTCCAGATCGGCGCGGATGCGCGCGGCGGCGCGCTGCTGGCCCGGATGCGGCTTGACGGCGAACAGCGCCTCGTCGAAGTGATGGGCGTTGCCCGCCGAGGCCACCACGTTCATCGCGGTCAGCCGCGCGGCCAGCCGCGAGGCGTAGTCGGCGCGCCGCCATGCCAGGCAGGCCAGCGCGGTCATCACCGCGGTGCCGTTCATGATGGCCAGGCCTTCTTTCGGACGCAGCCGGAGCGGCGTCAGTCCGACGGCGCGGAGCGCGTCGGCGGCCGGGCCGCGTTGGCCGCGGAACATCACCTCGCGCTCGCCGCACAGCGCGGCGGCCACATAGGACAGCGGCGTCAGATCGCCGCTGGCGCCGACCGAGCCCTCGGCCGGGATCAGCGGCAGGATGTCGTGCTCCAGCAGCGCCGCCAGCTGGGCCAGCAGCGCGTAGCTGACGCCGGACACGCCGCGGCACAGCGAGGCCAGTCGCACCGCCAGCACCGCGCGGGTCTCCTCGGCGTCGAGGAAGCGCCCGGCGCCGCAGCCGTGATAGGTGTACAGATGGTGCGGCAGTTCGGCCACCAGCGCGGCCGGAATCTCCACGGTGCAGGAATCGCCGTAGCCGGTGGTGACGCCGTAGACCACGCCGTCCTCGGCCAGCAGGCGGTCGATGAAGCGGCTGCCCTTGTCTATGCGCTGGCGGAAGGCCTCGCTGTCGGACAGGCGCGCGCGCTTGTCGCCGCGGGCGATGGCGTCGATGTCGCTCAGACCGAGCCAGGAGCCGTCGAAGACGACGGTGTCGATTTGCGTATTGCTCATGATGTCTATTTCTGGTCCCAGAACGGGAAAAAGTTGAACCAGTCGTACGGCGAGGCGGCAAGCAGCCGCCCCAGCTCGTCGGCGTAACGCGCGGCGTGTCGGGCCATCTCGGTTTCGCGGCCGCTGCGCGGCAGGCGAAGCGCCTCGGCCAGCGGCAGGAAGCTCAGCCTATAACCGGGTCCGCCGCGCACGCAGGCCATCAGATACAGTGGGCAGCGCAACAGATGGGCCAGCAGATAGGGGCCGCAGGGAAAGGGCGCGTCCACGCCGAGGAAGGGCGCGCTGACGGTGCGCTCGCCCCGGACCGGCACGCGGTCGCCGGCGATGGCCACCACCTCGCCGGCGGCTATCTTTTCCTGCAGCAGCACCGCGGTGGCGGCGTTGACGTCGGTGACCTCGATCAGCCGCACCGACTGCTGCGGGTTGAGTCTGTCCAGCAGGTCGTTGAAGCGGCGGGCATGGCGGGTATGCACCAGCACGTTCACCGTCACGTCGGGCGAGTGGTCGGCCAGCGCGCGGCACAGCTCCAGGCAACCGATGTGGGCGGTGACGATCAGCACGCCGCGCCGCTGCCGCAGGCCGGCGATGATTTCGTCGGCGCCGTCTATGGCGACCTTGTCCATCGGATAATGGCCGGCGGTGGCCAAGAGCTTGTCCAGCATGGTGTCGGCGAAGCGCAGCAGATGGCGGAAAGTGTCCAGCCTGCCCGGCGACCGGCCCAGCGCGCCGCTGTACGCCTGCAGCCTTTGCAGATATTGCAGCGAGGCGGCGCGGGCCGGGGCGCAGGCCAGCCAGTAGCAGGCGACGATCGGCAGCAGGCAGGCGCGGAACAAGCGCCGCCCCAGCAGGCGGTGGACCCAGTACAGCAGCGAGATGCCGGCGACGAAGGTGTTCTCGCCGATGCCGGCCCAATGATGGGACCGCTTCATCGCCGCACCTTGCGGGCCAGCAGCAGCGGCATGCGCGGCAGCATGCCGAAGAACAGTTTGGCGTGCATGCGGCCGATGCGAAGATTGTCGCGCCACAGCTGGAAGTGCGACACACCGTCCAGCGGGTAGCTGACGCGGGTGGGCTGGTTGACGAAGCGCATGCCGCGCCAGCTCAGCCGCACCAGCACCTCGACGTCGAAATCCATCCGCAGGCCCAGCCTGACATGATCGAACAGCGGCACGGTGGCGGCCAGCGGGTAGACGCGGAAGCCGCACATCGCGTCGGCGATGTCCAGCGACAAGGTGTTGATCCAGACCCAGACGTGGGTGGCGTAGCGGCCGTAGCGGCGACTCTTGGGCGCGTCGGCGTCGTATAGCGGGCAGCCGCAGATCAGCGCCTCCGGATGGCGCCGGGCCAGATCGAGGAAGCGCGGGACGTCGGCGCCGTCGTGCTGGCCGTCGGCGTCGATTTGCAAGGCGTGGCTGAAGCCGAGCGCCTGCGCCGCGCGCAGTCCGGCTATCATCGCGCCGCCCTTGCCGCTGTTGACCGGCAGGCGGACCAGATGGATCCGTTCGTCGCCGGCGGCCAGCGCGTCCAGCACGCCGGCGCAATAGCCGTCGCTGCCGTCGTCGACCAGCACGCAGGGAAGGTCCTGGGCGCGCAGCGCGGCGACGACGCTGCCGACCGCGTCGCCATGGTTGTAAACGGGAACGACCGCGCAGATCAGCATGCGGGCTCCGAGAAGCGCAATTTGCCGCTGGCGTGCGCATGCTCGCCGCTGACGTAGCCGAAGCTGACGCAGCCGCGCTCGCGGTCGTGGCGCAGCTCCAGCCGGACGACGGCGCCCGGGTCGATGATGCGCTGGAATTTCAGGTTGTCGACGCCGCAGAAGGCCGGCGGCAGCTCGAACAGTTCGCGGGCGAAACGCACGCTCCAGTCCAGCTGGGTGACGCCGGGCAACAGCGGAAAACCGGGGAAGTGGCCGGCGAAGTCCGGCAGCGAGGCCGCGGCCTCGACTTGCAGCACCGCGTGTTCGGCGGAGCGTTCCAGCAGGGCGGCGTGCGGGCGGCTCGGCTCGAACCACGACAGCAGCGTCGCCTGGGTGATCTTGCCCTGGGCGTTGATCGGCAGGCGGAATCCGTAGCGCCAGTGGCGCGGCAGGGCCTCGGCGATCACGCTGTCCTTGATGCCGTTCAGCAGCGCGGCGGCGAAGGCGCGGCGACCGACGCGCGCCAGTTCGCTCCAGCCGGCGGCATTGGGCACCGCGGCGACGCCGAGCAGATCGCGCGCGCCGGGCAACGGCAGCGCTCGCAGCGCCTCGAACAGGCCGCTGGCGAGCAGGGCGTCCTCCACCGCGTCCAGCGACACGCGCTTCTCCTCGAGCTTGACGATGCGGTCGGCCCGGCCCAGCAAGGCGAAGCCGCCATCCTGGGCGCGGACCCGGTCGCAGGTCGCGTGCCAGCCGTCATCGGCCAGATGGGGGGAGCGCAGCGCCAGGCTCTCGCCGTCGATTCTGACTTCTATGCCGGGTAGCGCTTGCCAGGCGTCGCTCGCGTCCGCTTCGCGGCGGCGCCAGGCGATGCCGCCGGTCTCGGTGCTGCCGAACACCTCGTAAGGCGCCTGGCCCAGCGTTTCCCGGCAGTTTTGCAAGCCGGCCTCGTCCAGCGGGCCGCCGGACGAAAAAACCGCCGCCGGCCGCGCGGTCTGCCAGGCCAGCTGGCGAGGCAGACGCTTCAGGTGGGCGGGGCTGGCGATCAGCAGGCTGGGCGTGCCGTCAAGCGCGGCGAGCAGGCTTTCGGGAAAGGCGTGGCGGTTGCTGGCGAACGGCCTGCCGGCAGCCAGCGGCCACAACACGCGGAACAGCAGGCCATAGATGTGCTGGTGGGAGACGGTGGCTTCGACCCGACAGTTTGCCGGCAGCGAGCGGTCCCAGCGCTGCGACAACGTGACGGTTTCGGCGGCCAGCTGACGCAGTGTCTTGGCTATGGTCTGCGGTTCTCCGGTGGAGCCGGAGGTGAACAGCAGCAGGCCGCAATCGTCGGCCAGCGGGGCGAAAGCCTCGTCGCCGTCGGCCGCCGCTTGCTGCGGGTCCAGCCGTGGCATGCCCAGCCGGGCGATGCGCTCGCGGGTGGCGGGCAGGTCGTCGGCCGGCAGGCAGACGGTCTTGCCGGCATGCCAGGCGCCCAGCAGCGCGGCGGCGAATTCGAAGCCGTCCTCCAGATGGAGGGCGACGGCGGTTTCCGGCTGGCGGGCCAGCGCGGCGCGCCAGCGGGCGGCCAGGCGCCGCAAGTCGGCGAAGCTGTGCTCTCGTTGCCCGGAATAGGCAACGGGATGGGTGTCGGCGCGGCCTGCGCTGAGCAGCCGCTGCAGGGGGAGGAAATCAGCCATGAAAAGTATTGCGGGATTGGATGCGCCGGCGCACCAGCCATTCGCCGCCGAACAGCGCGCCCATCAGCAGATAGGAGACGCAGCCGTTGTAGGCGGTCCATACGGCATTGTCGGCCCATAGCGCGGTGGCCAGCGAGACGCCGCCGTTGACGATGAAGAAGCCGCACCATACCTGGGTGACGGCGCGCGTGTAGCGAACGCCGGCGGCGTCCAGTTCCGGCTCGGTCAGGCGGGCCAGCCGTTCGACCACCGGCGGGCCGAAGCGCAGGCTGGCGGCGAAAATGGCGAACAGGACGGCGTTGACCAGCAGTGGGTAGAGTTTCAGTGGCAGCAGGCCGTTGCCCAGCATGCTGAACGCGGCCAGCAGCAGTGTGGCGGCGCAAGCCCAGTACCATGCCCGTTGCCGCGTGCTCAGCGCGCGCAACAGCGCGATGCCGACCAGTGCGCCGGCGAGCAGTCGCGGATCGACGCGTCCCTGGCCGAAATAGATCAGGAACGGGTAGCAGAGGGTCAGCAGGCCGGCCAGCACGGTCGACATCGTTAGCCGTTTTCCTGCATCAGGCCGTGCAGAGCGTCGACCACGTCCTGCAGCGTGCGTACCGACTTGAACACGTCCGGCTGCAGGCGCTTGCCGATCAGCGGACGGAATTGCACGATCAGGTCGACCGCGTCGATGCTGTCTATGTCAAGATCCTCGCGCAGCCGCGCGTCGGGGCGGATGGCGTCGGCCTCGATTTCGAAAGTTTCCTGCAACACCTTGCTCAGGCGCTCGAAGAGTTCGTCTTTGGTCATGGCAGTCTCCGGGGTGAGTGGGGGCGTTACAGCTTGCGGGCGGTGGCGACGAAGCTCGCCAGCGCGGCGATGCTGGCGAAGTGGCGCCGGGTTTCCTCGGCGTCCGGAGACAGCGTCACGCCGTAGCGTTTCTGCAGGGCGAGGCCCAGCTCCAGCGCATCGATGGAGTCCAGCCCGAGGCCTTCCCCGAATAGCGCCGCGTCGCTTGCGATATCGTCGGCGGTGATGTCTTCGAGGTTCAGCGCGTCGATCAAGAGCGTCTTGATCTCAAGTTCCAGGTTTTGCATGCGGTTTTGATTGGCTCAGGAAAAAATCGTGCAAGTAATGGGTCAGGCTGCGGGCGGCGATAGCCTCGCCGCAGTCCTGGGTAAAGGGCTCGACCGGCAGGTCGTCTCTGACTTCTATCGTGAAGCGTATCGGTCTCGCGGGAATGCGCCACCATGGTTGACCCTTGGCAAGCCCGCGGGGTTCGCAGTGTATCGTGACCGGCGTGATGCTGCGCTGGCCTCGCACCGCGATATTGGCCGCTCCGCGCTGCAGTCTGAGCGAGCCGTCGAGCGGCGTGCGGGTGCCCTCGGGGAAAATCACCAGATTGTTGCCGGCCCGCAGCGAGTGTATGCAGTCCTGGATCAGGCCTTCGCTGGAGTCATTGCAAATATAGCCGGATGCGCGAACGGGGCCCCGGGTGAACGGGTTTCGCGCCAGCGAGGACTTCACCACGCAATCGGCGTTCGGCAGCAGGGAAATCAGGAACACCACGTCGATCAGCGTCGGATGGTTGGCCAGTATCAGCAGGCCGGACCGGTCCAGCTTTTCCGCGCCGACGATTCGGTAGCTGAGCAGGCCCAGCGCGCGCATCAGGCGAACGAAAGTCGCGAAGCTGATTTGCACGACGCGGCGCGACAGCCGGGCGCGCTTTTCGGCGTCCCAGACCAGCAGGAACAGCAGTGGAAAGACGCTCAGCGAAAACAGCGCGCCGCCCAGTCCGAACAAGGAAAAGGCGATGGCCGTGGCGAGCAGGCGCCATAAATAATTGCAGCGCTCAGTCATGTCGTTGCCAGAGCCAGGCGTGTTTGCCGCACTGATGATGATGGGAGGCGGCGTCGCCGTTCAGAAACGCCCAGGGGTGGCCCTGGTCTTCCCGGCAGCCTTGGGCGGCGCCGAGGCTGAGGCGGGGGCCCTGATCGGACAGCCGGAGCACACAGCCCCAGGCCAGCAGCGGCGAGTGTTCGGCCTCGTAGCCGGCGTACGGTTCCGGCAGCGGCGCGTCGCAAGCGATCAGACGCACCGATTCGGCGCCGTCGACCAGCATGCCCAGCGCTTCGCAGAATGCCGCCTCGACGGTTTCCGGCCCCGCCGCGATCGCGGTGTACTGGCCGCGGTGATTCGTCAGGATGCCATGCAGCGCCGCGATGGCGTTGTGCACCGACAGGCTGAACTGGGTGGGCGAGAGTCCCTCGCCGTCGCTGAGCTGGGTCAGCAATTCGATCGAGCGGGCGATGTCGCCATAGCGCGACGCGTAAACCAGCGGCGCGTCGCCGTGCTCCTGCAGGCCGAATGCGGCATGCAGCGAGGCCTTGCACAAGGGGCTCATGCGGCGGCGCTGCATCGGAGGCACTTGGGGCAAGGGCGGCTGGATTGTCTGGCTATCGATTTCGACGTGGCTGGGCCAGCTGATCAGCTTGTCGATAGAGAAATGCAGACTGGATGACATCGTGGCTTCATTGGTTCTAAATGGAATTACAGAAATCTTTAATATCGGTACACAAACAGATAGTGTGCGATTTTACATTTATAAATAAAAAAAATGAAATAAGGGAACAATTTTGCGCCCGCGATGTCTCATCTCGCGTCCGCAGGACGCGAGGAGTCGGGGCGGTTGAAGGCCGCTATTCCAGCGGAATGAAGGCTTCGCCGCGCATCAGCGGCCGGGCGGTGCGGGTCATCACCACCTCGTCGACGGTCCAGCCGAGCTCGCCCAGCCCCAGCACCGCCTCCAGCGTCTGCTGGCCGCCGGCATGGCCGAAGGTCAGCGGCATGCCGCGCACCGCGCCGCCGGCCAGCTCCGCCGCCAGCGTGCCTTCGACGGCGCAGGCGCAGGCCAGCGCGATGGCGCCGGTGCCGGAGTAGGCGTGATGGAGCCGCCGGCCCGACAGCACGCGGGCCTCGATCTGGCGCTCCGGCTCGCGGCTGGGCGCCAGGAAGCTGATCCGCGGCGTGCCGGGTCGTTCGCGTTCCGCCTCGAAAATGTCGGAAGCCAGGCCCATCGCCACCGAGGCGGTCGCGCGGGCCAGTTCCAGCCGGCGCAGCGCCGCCAGTTCGATCTCGCCGTTGCGCTCATGGCCTTGCAGGCCGAAATCGCGCGCCCGCACGAACAGGGTCGGGTTGCCGGCGTCGACCAGCGTCGCCTCGACATGGCTGCCGTCCGGCAGCTTCAGCTCGTCTATCAGCCTGCCGGTGGGAAAGAGCTCGCCGGAGCAGCCGCCTACCGGATCCAGGAAACGCAGCCGGATCGGCGCGCCCGGCGTGGCGATGCCGTCTATGCGGAAATCGCCCTGGCATACCGGCTGGCCGTTGAAGATCTCCAGCTCCGCCAGGATGCGCTTGCCGACGTTGGCCTGCCAGATGGAGAGGGTGGCGACGCCGTCTCCCGGCCGCGCCAGTCCCTCCATCACCGCGAACAACGGCACCGCCGAAGCCAGATTGCCGCAGTTGCCGGACCAGTCTATCCGCGCTTCGCGCAGGGCGACTTGGCCGAACAGGCAGTCGACGTCGCAATTTTCGCGGCGGGAAGGACTCAGGATGACCACCTTGCTGGTGCTGGACAGGCCGGCGCCCAGTCCGTCCAGTTGCAGTCCGTGAGGGTCGGGACTGCCGAGCGCGCGCAGCAGCATCGGCTCCCAGCACGCGGTGTCTTCCGGCAGCGCGTCGGCGCGAATGAACAATCCCTTGCTGGTGCCGCCTCGCATCAGCGTGGCGGGCAGGCGATAGACGTTGTCCATCAGCGGCTCTCCCATTGCTCCTTGCAGTTGGCGATGACTTCGGTCCGGGCCGCGTCCAGCGTCGCGGGAATGGCGGCCTTGTCGACGCAGGCGGCCGCTATGGCGCCGGCATCAATTTGCAGCGTAGCAGCCAGCAGCGCGGCGAGATAGTCTTTCTGCGGATATGGCGCGTCTTCGAAATGCAGCCGGCCGCGCGAATCGGCCAGGCAGGCATCCAGCATCAGCAGGAAACGTTCGGGCCGGCGCAGCGCGTCGCAGTCCTTGAACAGCCGCAGCACGGTGGCGGGCCGCAGTTGCCGCGCCTGGTGCACCTTGGTGTGATGCACCAGGGTGATATGGGCAAGATCGCGGCAGTCGCTGGGCACCCGCAGCCGGCGGCACAGCTCCGCCAGCGGGGCGATGCCGCGTTCCTCGTGGCCGATATGGCGCGGCAGCACCTCGTCCGGCGTCAGCGCCTTGCCCAGGTCGTGTCCCAGCGCGGCGAAGCGCACCGTCAGCGGATAGCCGGCCGCGGCGGCGTAGTCCAGCACCCGCATGGTGTGGTCGCCGCAGTCGATCTCCGGATGGTAGTCGGCGCGTTGCGGCACGCCGAACAGCGCGTCCACCTCGGGCAGCACGCGCGCCAGCGCGCCGCATTCGCGCAGCGTCAGCAGCATGCGAGACGGCTTGGCCTCCATCAGGCCCTTGGCCAGCTCCTGCCATACCCTTTCGGCCACCAGCGCGTCCGCCTCGCCGTCGCCCACCATCTGGCGCATCAGCGCCATCGTCTCCGGCGCCACCGCGAAGTCGAAGCGGGCGGCGAAGCGCGCCAGCCGCAGGATGCGCACCGGGTCCTCGGCGAAGGCCGGGCTGACGTGGCGCAGCACGCGCGCCTTCAGATCCGCCTGTCCGCCATACGGGTCGGTCAGGCTGCCGTCGGCCGCCTCGGCGATCGCGTTGATGGTCAGGTCGCGCCGGGCCAGGTCCTCCTCCAGCGTCACGTCGGGCGAGGTGTGGAAGGTGAAACCGTGGTAGCCCATGCCGACCTTGCGCTCGGTGCGGGCCAGCGCGTACTCCTCATGCGTCTCGGGGTGCAGGAACACCGGAAAATCCTTGCCGACCGGGCGGTAGCCGCGCGCGAGCATTTCATCCGGACCGGCGCCGACGACGACCCAATCCCTGTCCTTGACCGGCAGATTCAGCAGGCGGTCGCGCACGGCGCCGCCGACGATGTAAATCTCCATCTCAGCGCGCCGCCTTCGTCCGGTAGCCGGACATGGTGTCGTTGCGGTCGCGGCCGGCCAGCCAGTCCGGCGCCAGCGCCGACAGCGCCGCCGGCTCGAAGCCCAGCAGCTCGGACGGAAAGGGCTGCTCGGCTATATTGTCCCGCCGCAGCGAGCGCACATTGTCCCGGCTCATCAGCGTCGGTCCCGGCAGCCGCTCCATCAACGCGGCCTGCAGCATCGCCAGCGCGTCGGGCAGGCCGATCACCGGCCGCGGGTAGCCGCTGGCGCGTCCGGCCAGCCGGGCCAGCTCCGCCAGCGTGTAGATTTCCGGGCCGGCCAGGTCCAGCTTGCGGCCCGCGGTTTCGCCGCGCGCCAGGCTTTCGCAGACGGCGCGGGCCACGTCGTCGACCCAGACCGGCGCCATCCGGCAGCCGGAACCGGCCAGCGGCAGCACCGGCAGCAGCTTTTGCAGGGAGGCGAACATATTGAGGAAGGCGTCGTCTCGTCCGAACACCACGGACGGACGCAGTATGGTCCAGTCCAGCCCGCTGTTTTCCACCGCCAGCTCGCCCAGCGCCTTGGTCTGCTGATAGTCGCTGGGCGCGTCCTGGGCCGCGCCCAGGGCGCTGACATGCAATAGCCGGCGCACGCCATGCTGGCGGCAGGCGGCGGCGATTTTCTCCGGCAGCTCGGCGTGCGCCTTTTCGAACTGCGCCCGGCTGCCGTGCAGGATGCCGACCATGCTGATCACGGCGTCGTGGCCGGCGATCAGCCGCGCGAGCTCGGCGGGGGCGTGGATGTCGGCGCGGACCAGCTCGGCCGACGGCAGCACGCGGAACGCGGGCAGGTCGAGTCGGCGGCTGGCGATAGTCAGCCGGTGGCCGCGGCCGGCCAAGCGGGCGGCCAGGTGGCGGCCGATGAAGCCGCTGCCGCCTATCAGGCAAATCTTTTGTGCGCTCATGTCGTCTTCCTCAGCGCGCCGGCACCACGCCCATGCGGTTCTTCAGCGAGATGTTGGCGTGGCCGAAGGTGCTGGAGTAGTAGGCGGCGTTGGCCATCACTTTCTGCACGTAGTCGCGGGTTTCGCTGAACGGAATGGTTTCGGCGTAGATGGCGCCGTCCAGCGGCCGGTCGGCCTGCCAGTTGCGGGCGCGGCCCGGGCCGGCGTTGTAGGCGGCGGTGGCCATCACCATATTGCCGGACAGATTGTCCAGCACATAGCGTAGATACCAGGTGCCGAGCTGGACATTGGTGTCGATGTCGTTGACGGCGAAATGGGTCAGTCCTATCTTCTTGGCCGCCCATTTGGCGGTGGCCGGCATCAGCTGCATCAGGCCGGAGGCGCCGACGCCGGAACGCGCCATCGTGATGAAGCGGCTTTCCTGGCGGATCAGGCCGTAGACCCAGGCGTCGTCGATGTCGAGCTGGCCGGCGTATTTGCGCGTGATGTCACGATAGGGCGTCAGGTAGCGCAGCGAAAAGTCGTGCTCTTCCTTGGTGCGCTCCGCGCTGTAGATGGCCATGTCGTAGAAGCCTTCCTTGCGCGCGATCTCTGCGGCCGCCAAGAGCTCCATATCGTCGCGGCCGCGCATCGCCCAGCGCCATTCGCGCTGCGCGTCGGTGCGGAATTCGGGCTTGGTGTAGACCTCGGCCACGGCCAGCAGCGCCAGCGAGCGGCGGATCGCCGGGTCCGCCCGCATCTGGCTCACTTCGTCCGGGCCCGGCGTGCCTTTGCTGGCGGACGCGGACAGGCTGTTGCCCAGCTCTTCCAGCGACAACAGCGCGTAATAGCTGTGGCCGACGCTGGCCAGGCTGAACAACGGCGCGGCCTCGACCGGCCGTCCTTGCTGCTTCAGCGAGCGGGCCAGCCAGTAGCGCCAGGCGGGGCGGGACGATACTGTCTGCGGCATGCGGCGGATGATGCCGTCCAGCTGCGTCCATTGTTCCAGCCGCAGCGCCGAGCGCGCCCACCATTCCCATTGATCGGCGGTCAGCTGGCGAGCGTCGGCCTTGTCGAACCATTGCAAGGCCTGACCGGCCAGCTGCTTGCGCGCCGACAGCAGCGCCAGCTGGCCCCAGCCGAAGCCGCGGCGGTCCGGCGTCATCTCCGGCGCGGCGCGCAGCAGCGCGGAGGCGGCGCCGTCCAGATCGGTCTTGCCCTTGCGGACGATGTCAAACAGCGCGGCCTCCTGGCCGCCCGGCGTCGCCAGGCTGGCATTGGCCGGCTTGCTCAGCGCGGCGTTGTCCAGCGGCAGCTGGGTGTCGATGGCGAATTGCCGGGCCTGGCTGACGAAGTTGCCGGCCAGCAGCAGGCGGGTGCGCCGCCACAGCCAGTCCTGGTCGATCAGGCCGCGGGCATAGACGCCCTCTATCAGCCGGTTGCAGCCATCCGGCGTCGATTTGCTCTCGAGGAAACGATCGAGATTGTCCGGCTTCTGCCCCTGGCGCAGCAGCATCAGCTGGCCGTAGCAGCCGGACTCCTCGTCGCGGCCTTCCTCCGGCAGTTTCTTCCATTCCTCGGCGAAACTCGTCCAGTTTTCTCGCTGGCCCAGCTTCTTCACCCATTCATTGCGTATGCGCTCGGCCATCAGGCCGCCCGGGGCCCGCGCGAGGAAGCGCATCACCTCGACGTCGTCGTTGCGGTCCAGCGCGCGCCAGGCGAGCCAGTAGGCCGGGTAGTCCTTCAGCGGGTAGGCGGACGGCAGGCTGTCGCCGAGCTGGGCCAGTCGCGCCAGGTCGTTGGCGCGGTAGGCGTCGCGCGCGGCGAGCAGCGTGTCGTCGGGGCCGGCCAGGGCCGGCAGGGCGGCGCCGAGAGCCAGGCCCATGGCGGCCAGGCGGAAGGTGGAGGTCAAGACTTTCATGTGCATTCCGTGTGGTGGGTGGTGGCCGCGCCGGCGGGCGACCGCTGCGGACGGATGCCGTCCGCACGCATCGATATTTCACTATGACAGGCGGCGACGGCGCGTGCTGGCTTTCGCGCCGGTCCGTCGCCGCTCAGTTTTCGGTCTCGGTCTGATAGAACTCGATCGGCAACTGGTCGGGGTCGGCGCAGAAGAAAAAGCGCGCGCCGGTGTATTCGTCTGTCCGCAATGGCTCGACCGCGACGCCCTCGGCTTGCAGGCGTTCGCGCATCGCCGCCGCGTCGGCGCAGGCCAGCGCCAGGTGACGCAGGCCGCAGGCTTCCGGACGTGTCGGGCGCGGCGGCGGGGCCGGAAAGCTGAACAGCTCGATCCCGCCGCCGCCTGGCAGGGCCAAGTCGAGTTTCCAGGACTGTTTTTCCTCGCGCCAGTTCTCGGCGATCACGTCCAGGCCGAGGACGCGATGGTAGAAATCGCGCGAGCGCGCGTAGTCGGACGCGATGATGGCGATGTGGTGCAGGCCGGTGATATGCATGGCTGTTGAGGCTGGGTGTTGCCGGATGCCGCCATTTTAGCGTCGCGGCGGGCGGGCTGCCCAGCGGCGGCGATGCTTATTGAGAAAGACAATCGAAGTTCTTTGGACAATCAATTAGACGAATTTGTCGTTGGCTATCAGAATCCACTCATCGATTGAATTTAACCGAAGTCAACCCAGGAGATAAGCATGCTGCAACATCGTGAAGGCCAACGCGTACCGAACGTCACTTTCCGCATCCGCGAAAACAACGAGTGGAAAAACGTCAGCACCGACGAGCTGTTCGCCGGCAAGACCATCGCCTTGTTCTCGCTGCCGGGCGCGTTCACCCCGACCTGCTCGTCCACCCACCTGCCGCGCTACAACGAACTGGCGCCGGCATTCCGCGCCAACGGCGTCGACGCCATCCTGTGCGTGTCGGTCAACGACACCTTCGTGATGAACGAATGGGCCAGCGACCAGGAAGCCGCCAACATCGTGATGATCCCGGACGGCAACGGCGAGTTCACCGAAGGCATGGGCATGCTGGTCGACAAGGCCGATCTGGGCTTCGGCAAGCGCAGCTGGCGCTATTCGATGCTGGTCAAGGACGGCGTGGTGGAAAAGATGTTCATCGAGCCGCAGGAGCCGGGCGATCCGTTCAAGGTGTCCGACGCCGACACGATGCTGGACTACATCAACCCGACCGCCAAGAAGCCGGACCAGGTCGTGGTGTTCACCAAGGTGGGCTGCCCGCACTGCGCGCGCGCCAAGGCCGTGCTGAGCGAAAACGGCTACGAATTCGTCGAGGTGCCGCTGGACAACAAGGTGCGCGGCAAGGTGCTGGGCGCCGTGTCCGGCAAGATGACCGCCCCGCAGGTGTTCATCAACGGCGAGCTGATCGGCTCGGCCGACGAAGTGGAAAAGCGCTTCGCCAAGTAAGACGTTCGTGCCGATGGCTTCGGGCCCTGACGCCATCGGCAATCTTTGGGCCGGTACTCCTGCCGGCCGTTTTTTCCAGCTGGGATGCGGGACGGCATGTATTCCATCATGCGCAGCGTGCCGCGCCGCATCCCCGCCAGATAGAGGACAATAACGATGAAAACCGTTCATATCGACGTAGCCGTCATCGGCGCCGGCACCGCCGGCCTCGCCGCCTACCGCGCCGCCAAGGCTGGCGGCGCCTCCGCGCTGATCATCGAGGGCGGCGCGCACGGCACCACCTGCGCCCGCGTCGGCTGCATGCCGTCCAAGCTGTTGATCGCCGCCGCCGAGGCCGCCCATCATGCCGGCCACACCGATATGTTCGGCGTCCATGTCGATGGCGACATCCGCGTCGACGGCCGCGAGGTGATGGCCAGGGTCAGGAGCGAGCGCGACCGCTTCGTCGGCTTCGTCGTCCGCGGCGTCGACGGCATTCCGGCCAAAGACAAGCTGGCCGGCTATGCCCGCTTCGTCGACAACACCACGCTGCAGGTGGACAACCATACCATCGTCCAGGCCCGTCGCGTCGTGATCGCCACCGGTTCGTCGCCTTCGCTGCCGGCGCCGTTCACCGCCTTCGGCGACCGTCTGATCGTCAACGACGACGTATTCGACTGGGAGACGCTGCCGGAAAGCGTCGCGGTCTTCGGTCCCGGCGTGATCGGCCTGGAGCTGGGCCAGGCGCTGTCGCGCCTCGGGGTGCGGGTGCGCGTGTTCGGCGTCGGCGGCGGCGTCGGTCCGCTGAGCGATCCGGCGGTGCGGGCCTATGCCCGCGAGGCCTTGTCCGCGCAGTTCTATCTCGATCCGGACGCCAAGGTGCTGGAGATGGGCGTCGTCGACGGCCGGGCCAGGATACGCTTTGTCGCGCTGGACGGCGAGGAGACGACGGACAACTTCGACTATGTGCTGGCCGCCACCGGCCGCACGCCCAATGTCCGCGGCCTGGGACTGGAGAACACCAGCCTGAAGCTGGACGCCCGCGGCGTGCCGCTGTTCGACGCCCGCACGATGCAGTGCGGCGACTCTCCGGTCTTCATCGCCGGCGACGCCAACAACATCCTGCCGCTGTTGCACGAGGCGGCCGACGAGGGCAGGACCGCCGGCGCCAACGCCGCCGTCTATCCGGACGTCGGCGCCGGGCTGCGCCGCTCCACCATCGCCGTGGTGTTTTCCGATCCGCAGATGATGATGGTGGGCAGCCGCTTCGCCGACCTCGCCGACGGCGAGTTCGTCATCGGCGCGGTCAGTTTCGAGGACCAGGGCCGAAGCCGGGTGATGGGCGTCAACAGCGGTCTGCTGCATGTCTACGCCGACAAGGCGAGCGGCCGCTTCCTCGGCGCCGAGATGATAGGCCCGCGGGCCGAGAATCTGGCCCATCTGCTGGCCTGGAGCCATCAGCAGCAGTTGACCGTCGAGCGGATGCTGGACATGCCGTTCTATCACCCGGTGATAGAGGAAGGCCTGCGCACCGCCTTGCGCGACGCGGCCGCGAAGCTGGAACAGAAGTAAGCCAAGCCGGATCCCGCCGGTTTCGATGGCGGCCCGCCCGGCGCTTTTCGGCCCGCCGATGGCTTGACGCCATCGCGGGTTTTTTATTGTCAGGGCGGCGCCGACCGCCGTTGGCGGCCCGCGTTCAGGCGGGCCCGGGTGGGTGGTTTTTGCAAGCGACGGACCGGGCATTTAATAAAAATGCACGCTCACCTGATCTTGGAGCTGAGGCCCGATGCGAGTAGAAACCCATTCCCCGTCTTTCACAAACCCGAACCCGGCAGAAGCCTGCTCCGGCGACCCGACCGAGATGGGAAGCCGTCTGAGCGGCGTCAGCCGGGCGCCGTTGCCGCATGCGGCGGCCGGCCGGGACGGGGAGGCCGCGGCCGCCGGCAAAATCGGCGCTTTCTTGCGCAAGGCCGTGGCGGCGCAGTCCTATGGCCTGATGTTCGCGAACGGCAAGCTGTTCGAGGCCACCGGCGACGCGCTGGAAAAGCGGGAGCAATACGGCTTCAGCGCCTTGAAGCGGCTGGACGGCCTGTCCCGGCGCAATCTGGACGCGGTAGCGGCCAGGCTGGGCGCGCTGGATTCCGCCGAGCAGGCCTTGAAGCAACATATCATGGCCGGCGCCTGGCATTTTCGCCATCAGTCCAACGCGGCGCTGGACGATGGCGAGAAGGCGACGATCGCGTCCAATCATTTGCTGTCCCGACAGGCCCGGTCTTCTGGCGGCAACACCTTCGCCGACGACAAGGCCCTGTTGAGCAATCATGATTTCGTATTCTTCGGCGTGGAGTTCTCAGGGCGGGACAAGAACGACAAGCCGTTGAACCACAAGCACAGCACGATGGATTTCGGCGCGAACGCCTACGTTGTCTCCGACGCGCTGCCGGCGTGCCGCAATGGCTACCTGACCCTGACCGACCATTTTTTCAATAGGGTGCCCGGCGGACGCGAGGCCGAACATCAGGATTTCGTCGGGCGCTTTGCGCAGATGGGGCGGGAGTCGGGCCGCTGGATTCACGAGGGGAAGTACCGGCAGAACGCGCCCTTGTTCTGCTATCGCGACATGAAGGCCGCGGTGGCCCTGCACCTGATCGAGTTCATGCGCAATAGCCAGGACGAGGCTTTCAAGGCCTATGTGTTCGATCAAGCCACGCAGTCGGGGCCGGCGCTGGACCGGGTGCTGAACAGCGTCTTCCAGGCCGAGTTCCATATTCCGCGGCTGATGGCGACGACCGATTACGCCAAGCACCCGCTGCGCCCGATGCTGTTGAAGGAGGCGGTGGACTCGGTGAACCTGCCGGCCTTGTCGGACCTGGTTTCAAACCGGGGCGACGCGGTGACGGCGATGTGGCATGCCATCAACAAGGGAAAGGACGAGGTGGTGGCCTATTTGCTGGGCAACTGGCAGTTCGAGGCCAAGGACTTTTCCCACGCGCCGGCCGGTTTCTACCATGAGCTGAACTACGCGCTGAGCGAGTCCGGCGCCAGCGTTTATATCCTGGACCAGTTCCTGTCTCGCGGCTGGGCGGCGGTGAACGCGCCGTTCGAGCATGTGAATCGTGGCGACACGATGCTGGACAACGCGGTCAAATACGGCAATCGCGAAATGGTGGCGGCGTTGATCAAGCACGGGGCCGACCGAAACCTGCTGTCCAAGTGGCACAAGAGCGATCTGGACGCCTTGCTGGCCTAGCGTCGGCGACGCAGGCCGCATGAAAAAACCGTCCCGGTCGGGGACGGTTTTTTTTCGACGGCGGCGTGGGTCAGTTCCGCAGCGCCCGCAGCCAGTCGAAGCGCTGCCGCCAGATCGCCGGCGCGCACCAGGCGAGGTGGGCGGTGGCCAGCACGTTCAGCAGCGCCGCGGCCAGCAGCAGCATCGAAATGCTGTCGTACCATTTCAGCATCAGGGCGCTGCCGATGGCGGCCGCCACCATGTAGAAGCCGTTGATGATGTTGTTGGCGGCGACGGCCTGCGAGCGGAACTCGTCCGGGCTGCCGGTCTGCAGCCAGGTGTACAGCGGCACGGTGAAGAAGCCGCCGAAGAAGCCGAGCAGGGTCACGTCGACGATGGCGCGCCAGCTGCCGGCGCGGCCCAGGTATTCGGCCAGCGTGGCCAGCGGGCCGTGATAGGACGGTATCGCGCTCAGCGCCAGATCGCCGCCGAACAGCGTCATGCCGGCGCTGCCGACCAGCACGATGCCCAGCTGAAGTTTGCCGCGCGACAATTTGGCGCAGGCCATGGAGCCGGCGCCTATGCCTATCGAGAACAGCGCCAGCAGCAGGGTGTAGACGTCGGCGTCGCCGCCGAGGTGCAGGCGGGTGAAGGTGGGCAGCTGGGTGGTGTAGATCGCGCCCATCAGCCAGAACCAGGAAATGCCGATGATGGCGCAGCGGACGTCATCGATGCGCCAGGCCTCGCGGATCAGCCGCACCGAGTCGCCGAGGAAGTTCCACGACAGCTTCAGATGCGGCGCGCCCGGCGGCACCGAAGGCATCGCCATGCTGCTGAACAGGCCCAGCACGGAGGTGACGAGCAGCGCGCCGACGATCAGCGCCGCGCCGCTGTGGGTCAGCACGCTGCCTAGCAGCTGGCCCAGCAGGATGGCGAGAAAGGTGCCCATCTCGATCAAGCCGGTGCCGCCGACCAATTCGTGCGGCTTCAGGTATTGCGGCAGCACCGAATACTTCATCGGGCCGAAGAAGGCTGAATGGGTGCCCATCAGGAACAGCGCGGCCAGCAGCAGCGCGGCGGAGTGCGTCAGGAAGCCGGCGCCGGCCAGCAGCATGATGGCGATCTCGGCCAGCTTGATCAGCCGCGCCACCCGCGCCTTGTCGTAGCGTTCGGACAGCTTGCCGGCGCTGGCGGAAAACAGGAAGAACGGCAGGATGAAGATGCCGGCGGCCAGGTTGACCAGCTGTTGCGGCGGCAGGCCGGCGGCGGAGAGCCCGTGGAAGCTGATCAGCACCACGATGGCGGTTTTCAACATATTGTCGTTGAAGGCGCCGAGGAACTGGGTGCCGAACAGCGGCAGGAAGCGCCGGCTGGCGAAGAAGGAAAAGTCGGATTTCACGTTGGCGGATCATCGAAAGGGACGTGGACCGCATGCTAGCCGATTCACGCCCCTCTGTCAGGGTGTCGGAACCTGTCCGCGATCTTTTTCCGGCAGCGGCCCCCTCTGCTGGATGCAGGGCGCGGAAAACGGCCTGCCGCAGTGTCATTCAAAGCCATGCGCCGGCAGAAAGCGGCCCCGAAGGGCAGCCCAGCCAGGAGGCCATCTGCGGCGTTGTCGGGCTGGGCCTTGGAATGACCAAGGCCTGCCCCCTCCGCCTTGCATCTGGCCGCCTGGCTGGGCTGCGCTGCTTGAAAAAAGATCGTGCACAGGTTCTCAGAACACCGACATCCACAGGCCGGCGCAGGAGGCGGTCATGAAGCCGGTCAGCACCGAGGCCAGCAAGGCGCGCATGCCGATGGCCGCCAGCTCGTCGCGCCGCTCCGGCGCCAGCGCGCCGATGCCGGCGACGCAGATGCCCACCGACGACAGATTGGAAAAGCTGGCCAGCGCGAAGGTGGAGATCATCACCGTCGGCGCCGACAGCGCGCCGGAGGCCTTCATCTTGGCGAGGTCGAGGTAGGCGATGAACTCGTTCAGCACGATCTTCTGGCCCAGCAGGCTGCCGACGCTCAGCGTCTCATGCCAGCCCACGCCCATCAGGAAGGCGAACACGCGGAAGGCCTGGCCGGCCAAATACTGCAGCGTCAGTCCGTCGAACAGGCCGCCGGTGGAGGCGTGGATGGCGTCGTTGACGCCCAGCAAACCCCCCAGGCCGTCCCTGAGCAGATAATTGGCCAGCGCGATCAGCGCCACGATGGCCAGCAGGATGGTGGCGACGGCGGCCGCCATCTTCATGCCGTCCAGCGCGCCGCTCACCACGGCGCTGACGAAATTGCCCTCGCTCTTTTCGGCGCCGGCGACCAGCTTGCTGCACGACATCGCGTCCGGTTCGGTTTCCGGGAACACGATCTTGCAGAACACCACGGCGCCGGCGGCGTTCATGCACGAGGCGGTCAGCAGATAGGTGGCGAAACGCGCCTGTTCGGCCATGTCGTTGCCGCCGAGGAAGGCGACGTAGGCCGCCAGCACGCCGCCGGACAGCGTGGACATGCCGGCGATCATGATGCAGGCGAGCTCGGATCGCGTCATGTGGCGGATGTATGGGCGGGCCAGCAGCGGCGCCTCGGTCTGGCCGAGGAAGATATTGGCCGCCGCCACCACGCTCTCCGGACCGGAGATGCGCATGCTGCGGCGCATTGCCCACGCCAGGCCGGCCACCACCCGCTGCAGGATGCCGAAATGGTAGAGCAGGGCGCTGAAGGCGGAGAAGAAGATGATCACCGGCAAGACGGTGAAGGCGAACAGGAAGCCGAGCTTGCCGCCGGGATGGGCCAGGTCGCCGAAAATGAAGCGCGCGCCGTCGCCGGCGAAGCTCAGCACCTTGGCGAAGCCGGCGCCGAAGGCGTCGACGCCGTGATGGATGGCGGGGACGAAATTGATCAGCAGGAACAGGCCGCTCTGGATGGCCAGGCCGGTCAGCGCGGTGCGCCAGTTGACGGCGCGGCGGTTGGTGGAGCAGATATAGGCCACGCCGACCAGCAGCAGCATGCCGGCGAGTGCTTGGATGGTATTCACGGACGCCCTTAGTGTCCGACGGCGGGCAAGGCGGATGGCGCGCTGGCGGGCACCGTCGGGAAAAAGAGGGCGATTATATAAGCGGACGATAATTTGTCAATTTGTCGTTTGCCGACAAACGCTTCCGATTCAAAACAATTCGACGCCGCCGCCGGCATCGCCGCCCTTGGCGGCGTTCAGCGCCAACTCCTGGCTGCGGGCGGTGCCGCGTCGGCGGTCGTTCTGCATCGCGTCGCCGGTGTCGAACGCTTCCAGGCCCTGGCTGAGCTTCTTGGCCAGCTTGCGCAGATCGTCAGGCGACACCGACAGGATGCGGCTGGAGTCCAGCGCGTCCTGGTTCAGCTGGATCAGGATGTCACCGGACGATTTGGAGGCCTGGACCGAGCCGTTCTGCTCCATCACCGCCTGGCCTATGGCTTGCGAGGCGTGATCGATATTGCCGATGGAGGCGGTGACCTTGTCCAGTTGTTCGCGGGAGCTGCCGGCGTGGGCGGCGGCGGCGTCGGCGCGGCGGTGCGAGGCCTGCATCGCCTCGGCCACCTTGGCGGTGCCCTGCTGCACCTGTTGCATGATGCCCTGGATGTGGCGGGTGGCCTCCTGCGTGTGATGGGCCAGTTTGCGGACCTCGTCGGCCACCACGGCGAAGCCGCGGCCCATTTCGCCGGCGCGCGCCGCCTCTATCGCCGCGTTCAAGGCCAAGAGATTGGTCTGGTCGGCGATGTCTTGTATGGTCCCAAGAATGCTGCCGACTTGGCCGGAGGCCTGTTGCAGCGTGCCGACCTCCTGCGCCGATCTCTCCAGCAGCTGCGCCACCTCGGTGACGCCGTCTATCACTTCCAGTGTGGTCAGGCGGCTTTGCCGCATGTCGGCGTTGGCGTCGCCGGTGGCCTGGGTGATCTCCTCCAGGCTGGCGCGCAGCCGCTGCGCCTGTTCCATCATCGTGTCTATCGCCTCCAGCAGCACCTTGCCGTGATTGGCCTGCAGCAGGCTTTTCTGCAGCATGGTGCTGTAGGTGTCGGTCAGCTCCTGGGCCATCGGCATCAGCCTCGCCGAGGTGCTGGCGACGTCGCGGAAGGAGACGTCGGCGCGGTCCAGCAGCTGGTTGATCTTGGCGATGACGCCGTGCAGCGGATGGTCGGTCTGCAACGGTGACAGCGGCGTGCCCAGATGGATGGGCTCGTTCAGCAATTCGTCCAGCAGGCCTTCCACCGCCAGCATCGGGCCGAGCAGAAAGCGCTGGCGCAGCCATTGATGCAGCAGCACCGCCAGCACGCTGCTGACGCAGCCGCTGAGGAAGACCAGCGTGGACGAGGCCTGGGCGGCGGCGAAAGCCAGGGGCAGCAGCAGGCATAGTGGGAGGGTGAGCAGGAAGGTGCGCAGGTGCATCGCCGATCGCCGGATGAGTGACACGTGGCTTAGTTATAGGATGAAGATTTTTTCCGCCGCAAGATGGCTCGGCGCCCGCCGCGACCGTTTTCCGCGCCCGGCATCCGGCGGAAAACGGCCGCTGCCGCAAGGGGATGGTCAGCGTGTTGCTATTCGGGCGGCTCCCTGCGCGGCGCCTCCTGTCCCGGCGTGTCGTCGTCCATCAGGATGCGGTGGGCCGGGCCCTCCATATCGTCGAACTGACCGGAGCGGGTGGCCCACCAGAATATGGCGCCGATGACGAAGGCCAGCGCCAGGCTGAGCGGTATGAGCAGGTATAGGCTTTCCATCAACGGTCCCGTTTGGTCAGGCGCAGCGCGTTGCCCGCCACCAGCAGCGAGCTGAGCGCCATGCCCAGGCTGGCCAGCCACGGCGTGACGTGGCCGCTTATCGCCAGCGGCAGCGCCACGATATTATATCCCGCCGCCCACCACAGATTCTGGCGAATGACGGCCAGCGCGCGGCGGCTGACGTCGACGGCGTCGCCGACCGGGCCCAGCCGCTCGCCTATCAGCACCATGTCGCCGTTGGCGCGGGCCAGGTCGGTGCCGCCGCCCATCGCGATGGAGACGTCGGCCCGCGCCAGCACCGGCGCGTCGTTGACGCCGTCGCCTATCATCAGCACGCGCCGGCCGTCGGCCTGCAGCGCATGGACGAACTCCAGCTTGTCTTCCGGCATCGCGCGGGCGCGCCAGTGCGCGATGCCCAGCCGCTTGGCCAGCGTGGCGACGGCCTGCTCGCCGTCGCCGCTGAGCAGGCGCACCGTCAGGCCCTGAGCGCGCAGCCGGTCCACCAGCTCGATGGCGTCGTCGCGGCCGGCGTCGCCGATGGCGAAGCGCGCCCGCACGCCGTCGGCGTCGGCCAGCAGCACCTGGCTGCTGCCTGGATGCCAGTCGGCGTCGTCCTGTTGCGGGCGGCCCAGCCAGGCGGAGACGAAGGGCGCCGATCCCAGTCGCCACTCGCGGCCGTCTATGGTGGCGGCGACGCCATGGCCAGGCTGGTTGGTCGGGGATTCGGCCGGCGGCAGGTTCAGGCCGGCCGCGGCGTCGGAGATGGCCCGCGCCAGCGGGTGCTCCGAGCCCTGCTCCAGCGCGGCGGCTATCGCCAGCGCCGTTTCGCGCTCCAGCTCGCCGCGGATGTCCAGGAGCCGCATCCGGCCGTCGGTCAGCGTGCCGGTCTTGTCGAAGACCGCGTCGGTGGCGCGCGCCAGCGTTTCCAGCGCGTGGCCGCGGGCGGTCAGCACGCCCAGCGAGGCCAGGCGGCCCGAGGCGGCGGTCAGCGCCGCCGGCGTGGCCAGCGACAGCGCGCAGGGGCAGGAAATCACCAGCACCGCCACCATGATCCACAGCGCGCGGTCCGGGTCTATGAAGTGCCAGGCCAGGTAGCTGGCGGCGGCGGCGGCGAGCAGCAGCGCGACGAACCAGCTGGCGAAACGGTCGGCCAGCCGGGCCAGCCTCGGCTTCTCCGCCAGCGCCTGGTCCAGCAGCCGGACGATGCCGGCCAGCCGCGTGGCCTGGCCCGCGCGCTCCACCCGCATCACCAGCGGGCTGGCGGTGTTGACGCTGCCGGCGATCAGCGCGTCGCCGACGCGTTTCGGCACCGGCCGGCTCTCGCCGGTCAGCAGCGACTCGTCGCCGGCGCTGGCGCCGTCCAGCACGACGCCGTCGGCGGGAACGGTTTCGCCGGGCTTCAGCAGGATCACGTCGCCGGCGCTCAGGCTGGCGACGATGGCTTCGCGGCTGTCGCGGCTGTCGGGCCAGCCGTCGAGCTTGTGGGCGAAGGCCGGCACCAGCTTGACCAGGCTTTCGCTGGCGGCGCCGGCCTTGCGGCGGGCGATGCCTTCCAGATAGCGGCCGCCCAGCAGCAGAAACACGAACATCGACACCGAATCGAAATAGATGCCGTGCTCGTACTGGTTGATCAGCGCCCAGAAGCTGGCGCCGAAGGCGGTGACGATGCCGATGGCGACCGGCGTGTCCATGCCGACGCGGCCGGTTTTCAGGTCGCGCCAGGTGTTGCGATAGAAGGGCAGCGCCGAGTACAGCAGCACCGGCAGCGTCAAGATCAGGCCGGCCCAGTGCAGCAGCCACAGCATGTCGGGCGCGATGTCGCCGTCGGGCGCCAGATAGACCGGCACCGCGTACATCATCACCTGCATCATCGACAGGCCGGCCACCCACAGCCGGGTCAACGCCTGCTTGCGCTCTTTCTGCAGCAGCCTTTCCTGGCGCTCGGCGTCGTAGGGGTAGGCGCGGTAGCCGATGGCGGCGACGGCCTCCAGGATGGCGGACAGGCGGACGCGCTCGTTGTCCCAGCGCACGCGCGCGCGCTGGGTGCTGTAGTTGATGTCCACGCTGAGCACGCCGGGCAGCCGGCGCAACTGCTGCTCGTTGAGCCAGATGCAGGCGGCGCAGCTGATGCCTTCCAGCATCAGCGCGGCTTCGCGCGCCTGGCCGTCGGCGCGGTGGACGAAGCTTTGCTGCAGCTCCTCGGAGTCGTACAGGCGGATCTGCTCCAGCAGCGCCTGCGGCAAGGCGTCGGCGCGGGCGGCGCCCTCGGTGCGGTGCTGATAGTAGTCTGACAGGCCGGCGTCGATAATGGTGGCCGCCACCGCCTGGCAGCCGGCGCAGCAGGCCGCCTCTTCGCGCTGGCGGTAATGGATGGGGAAGCGGACGCCGGGCGGGACCGGCAAGCCGCAATGGAAACAGTTCTCGCTCATGACGAGGGATTGTAATCAAAGCGCGCGCGCCTTGCTTGATCCAGCTCATGGCGGCGTTTTTCAATGAGGATTATTTCCGTGCGGGGCTTGCGGCCGGGGCATCCGTCCGCATTTGTCCGATATCAAACGAGGAGATGGACGTATGGAAAAGATGCTGGCGGTGGTGCAGCGGACGCCGGGCGGCGTCGAGACGATGGAGATCGGCGAATGGGAACGGCCGCGCGCGACACCGGGCAAGCTGCTGGTGCGCGTGATGGCGGCCGGCGTCAACCGCGCCGACCTGATGCAGCGCGAGGGACGCTACCCGCCGCCGCCGGGCGCCAGTCCGCTGCTGGGGCTGGAAGTGGCCGGCTGGGTGGAGGACGTGGCCGGCGAGTCGGCGTTCCGGCCCGGCGACGCGGTGTTCGGCCTGGTGGAGGGCGGCGGCTACGCCGAGTACGCGCTGCTGGACGAGGCGTTGGCCATCGCCAAGCCGGACGAGTGGTCGTGGCTGATGGCGGCCAGCCTGCCCGAGGCCTGGATGACGGCCTGGTTCAATCTGGTGGAGAAGGCCGGGATCCGGGCCGGCGAGGCGGTGCTGATCCATGCCGGCGCCAGCGGCGTCGGCGCGGCGGCCATCCAGCTGGCCGGCCTCTTGGGCGCGCGGGCCTTCGCCAGCGCCGGCGGCGAGGAGAAGCTGGCTTTCTGCCGCGAGCTGGGCGCGGAGCGGGCATTCAATTATCGCGAGACGCCGGCTTTCGGCGCGCTGCTGAAGGACTGGGGCGGCGCCGACGTGGTGCTGGACCCGGTGGGCGCGGCGTATCTGGCCGAAAATCTGCAGGCCCTGAATCCGGACGGACGGCTGATCAACATCGGCCTGTTGGGCGGCAGCCGGGCCGAGCTGGACTTCGGCCGCCTGCTGATGAAGCGGATCAGCCTGATAGGCTCGACGCTGAGGCCGCAGCCGCTGGCGACCAAGGCCAGGCTGGCGGCGGCGCTGCGCGAGCGCATCGTGCCGGCCGTCGAGGCCGGGCGACTGCGCGCGATCGTCGATTGCAGCTTCCCGTGGACCCAGGTGGGGGACGCCCACCAGTACGTGGCGGAGAACCGCAACCTGGGCAAGGTGGCGCTGACGATGTTCGCGCCGCAGGCGGGCTAGTCGGGGCTTATTCCGACAGCGGCGACAGCGCCTCGATCAGCGCCACTTCCTGCGCGTAGCTCAGCCCCTTCATCCTGGCCAGCAGCGCTTCGCCGTCGACCTGGTGGCGCTGGTCCAGCTCGTCTTCGATGATGCGGGCCTCCACCGCCAGCCACACGCCGCGGCAGGAGGCGGCGCTGTCGAACTCCACGCTGCCGATGACGCCGGCGATCAGTCTGAGCTCGTCGTCGCTGAACAGCCGCGACAGGACGGCCTGCTCGCGGCGGACGATTTCGGCGTAGCGGTCGCAGATCTGCTGCACGCGCGTCGAATCGCCGTAGTGGGCGGCCGGCTCCTCGCTGCCGATGTCGGCGTCGCCGTGATGGAACCAGGCCTCGATCAGCGGCCGCAATTGCGGCAGATCCTCATGCCAGACCTGGGCCAGAGCCTCGCGGAATTCGGCCTGGTCGGTGAACGACAGCTCGTCGAAGGGCAGGGCCGGCAGCACGTCTTCGTCCAGCGTGCGCTTGCCTATCCAGATATGGCCGTCGTCGTCCAGCCGCGCTTCGCCGCGCCATACCGCCTGCTCCTCGGTGGCCAGGTTGTCGACGTGGATTTCGACATAGGGCAGCGGCACGTCCTGGCCCTCGTCCTCGCTGACGAAGCGCAGCGTGATGTCGAACAGGCCGTGCTTCATCACTTCCAGCAATTGCAGGCCGTCGGCGTGGCCGGCCAGCAGGTAGCGCTCGGCGTCCTCGTATACCGCCACTTCGCCAATGGCGGCGGCGGGATGGATCAGCCTGGCCCGCAGCGCGTCGGCCAGCTCGTTGGCGTCGTGGTGGCTGGCGTCGAAGCCGGCGCGGCAGGCTTCGCGCTGGTGCCACAGGGCGTTCCAGTCATACATGTTCTGTGTCCTCGTGTTGCCGGATGGCCGGCAGTGTAGCGCCAAACGCCGGCGGAGACGAATTCGGCGCGCGTTCACGAAAAAACTATGGGACTGTCATCTGTTTTTACCGAAATTTTCTTGATGATTGGCTAGCATGCTATAATCTTTCGATTTTTCTGTTTTCAGAATTCCAGCCGAAACACGCTAAACACATGACCCGACAAATCCGCAACATCGCCATCATCGCCCACGTCGACCATGGCAAGACCACCCTGGTCGACCAACTGCTGAAGCAAAGCGGCACCTTCCGCGAAAACCAGCAGGTCGACGAACGCGTAATGGACAGCAACGATCTTGAAAAAGAGCGCGGCATCACCATTCTCGCCAAGAACACCGCCATCAACTACGAAGGCGTGCACATCAACATCGTCGACACCCCGGGACACGCCGACTTCGGCGGCGAAGTGGAGCGCGTGCTGGGCATGGTGGACGGCGTGGTTCTGCTGGTGGACGCGGTCGAAGGCCCGATGCCCCAGACCCGTTTCGTCACCAAGAAGGCGCTGGCCCTCGGCCTGCGTCCTATCGTGGTGATCAACAAGATCGACCGTCCGGGCTCGCGTCCGGACTGGGTGGTGGACCAGACCTTCGACCTGTTCGACAAGCTGGGCGCCACCGACGAGCAACTGGACTTCCCGATCATCTATGCATCCGGCCTGTCCGGCTTCGCCAAGCATGAGCTGGAAGAAGAATCCAACGACATGCGTCCGCTGTTCGAGACCGTGCTGAAACACGTGCCGACGCCGGCCGGCGATGCCGAAGCGCCGCTGCAGCTGCAGATCTCCGCGCTGGACTACTCGACCTACACCGGTCGTCTGGGCCTGGGCCGCATCCTGAACGGCCGCATCAAGTCCGGTCAGCAGGTGGTGGTGATGAACCACGAAGAGCAGGTGGCCAGCGGCCGCATCAACCAGGTGCTGGGCTTCAAGGGCCTGGAGCGCGTGGAAGTGCCGGAAGCGGAAGCCGGCGACATCGTGATCATCTCCGGCATCGAGGATATCGGCATCGGCGTGACCATCTGCGACAAGGAGCAGCCGGTCGGTCTGCCGGTGCTGTCCGTGGACGAGCCGACGCTGACGATGGACTTCATGGTGAACACCTCGCCGCTGGCCGGCACCGAGGGCAAGTTCGTCACCAGCCGTCAGATCCGCGACCGCCTGAACAAGGAACTGCTGACCAACGTCGCGCTGCGCGTCGAAGACACCGGCGACGCCGATGTGTTCCGCGTGTCGGGCCGCGGCGAGCTGCACCTGACCATCCTGCTGGAAAGCATGCGCCGCGAAGGCTTTGAAATGGCCGTGGCCAAGCCGCGCGTCGTGTTCAAGGAAATCAACGGCCAGAAGTGCGAGCCGTACGAAAACCTGACCATCGACCTGGAAGACGACCACCAGGGCGGCGTGATGGAAGAAATCGGCCGCCGTCGCGGCGAGCTGACCAATATGGAATCGGACGGCATGGGCCGCACCCGCCTGGAATACCATATTCCGGCGCGCGGTCTGATCGGCTTCCAGTCCGACTTCATGACCATGACCCGCGGCACCGGCCTGATGAGCCACGTGTTCGACGACTACGCGCCGGTGAAGCCGGATCTGCCGGGCCGTCACAACGGCGTGCTGATCTCGCAGGAAAACGGCGAAGCCGTCGCCTACGCGCTGTGGAAGCTGGAAGACCGCGGCCGCATGTTCGTGTCCCCGGGCGACAAGCTGTACGAAGGCATGATCATCGGCATTCACAGCCGCGACAACGACCTGGTGGTGAACCCGGTCAAGGGCAAGCAGCTGACCAACGTCCGCGCCTCCGGCACCGACGAAGCGGTTCGCCTGACCACGCCGATCAAGCTGACGCTGGAATCCGCCGTGGAGTTCATCGACGACGACGAGCTGGTGGAAATCACGCCGAAGTCCATCCGCATCCGCAAGCGCTACCTGCAAGAGCACGAGCGCCGCAAGATGGCCAAGGTGGAAAACATCTGATCGGACCTGGTCCGGTCTGAAGCAAGCCCCGCGAAAGCGGGGCTTTTGTTTTGCGCGCTAGTTCGGTTTGGCGAGCGCGTCGTTCAGCTGCTCGAACAACTGGCGATAGACGGCCGGGTCACTGCACAGCAGCGTGCGCGAGTTGCCGTTGCTGTCCCAGACGATCTGGCGGATGTTCGCCCTGAGCAGCATCTGCCGGGGCTGCTCGCCGGGCTTCAGCGTCAGCAGCACTTCGGTGGTCTGGTGATCCGGCCTGCCCGGCAGCGGGAGCTTCCATCTCAACAGCCCGCGCAGCATCTGGCGCCCCTCGCTGACCAGCACCTCGTCTTTTTCCGCGCGGATCAGGCCGTAGTCGGCGTCGACATCGACCTGCTTGTATCCCAATCGCTCCAGCGCCCGGCGGCCGGCCTGCAGCGCCATCGGCGCGCTGGCGTCTTCCAGTCGCGCGTCCCGCGCCTGCTGATAGTCGCGCATCTCGTCGGGCGATGGCTGAACCCGCAGCTGGGTGGAGCTGTAACGCAGCAGGCGGCCCCCGTGGCCTTGAACGTGTTCGGTGTTGGCGTCTTTTGCGCGGCGGAGCAGGCGTCCCATCGGCGGTTTTCCCAAAGTCTGATGACATGCCATTTGATCGCAATTCGATGACGATTGCAATCCTTGCCGCCGCTGCCTCACTTTTAGACGACAAACACAATATATTGATCACACTCAAGTTTGGTGACCATATTTTGAAGAAAAACCGGCCCGCCAGCGGAGTAAATCGCCTACAGTATCGACGTTTCGGGGCCCGCTTGGCGCGGGCGTGTGCTATGTGGCCGGGAGCGGCCGGAAGTCGGGAGAGAACCAGGCGATGCTGCAAGTGAGCAAGCGCGATGGCGCGGTAGTGGGATTCGATATCGGCAAGATTGCCAGCGCCTGCCAGCGGGCGGCCATGGCGGCCGGGCATGTGGAGTCGGCCGGGCTGGCATTGGAAATCGCCGTCCAGCTGGAGCGCGAGTGTCGCGAACTGGCCCGCGACGGCCGGCTGGACATCCCGACCATCCAGAAGCGGGTGGAGGACGCGCTGATGCAGCGCTATCCGGAAGTGGCGCGGGTCTACATCGAGTATCGCCACGACCGCGACAATGTCCGCGCCCGCGGCTCCGAGCTGCATGCCAAGCTGATGGGCCTGGTGCACAAGACCGACCGGGAGGCCGCCACCGAGAACGCCAACAAGGACGCCAATGTGTTTCCGGTGATGCGCGACCTGATGGCCGGCATCGTGTCCAAGCAGTTTGCCGGCAATTTCCTGCCCAAGGACATCCTCGCCGCGCACGACGGCGGCGACATCCATTTCCACGATCTGGACTATTCGCCGTTCCTGCCGTTCACCAATTGCTGCCTGGTGGATCTGAAAGGCATGCTGGAGCAGGGCTTCCGCCTGGGCAACGCGCAGATCGAGAGTCCCAGGTCGATAGGGGTGGCCTGCGCCGTCACCGCGCAGATCATCGCCCAGGTGGCCAGCCATCAGTACGGCGGCACCACGATACCCAATATCGACCAGACCTTGGCGCCCTATGTGCTGAAAAGCTATCGCAAGAACCTGGACGTGGCGGCGCGGCACGGCATCGCCGAGCCGGAGCGCTACGCCAGGGAGCGGACGGAAAAGGAGTGCTACGACGGCATCCAGGCCTGCGAGTACGAGATCAACACGCTGTTCAGCTCCAACGGCCAGCAGCCCTTCGTCACCTTCTCCTTCGGCATGGGCACGGCCTGGCAGGAGCGCATCATCCAGCAGGCCATCTTGAAAGTGAGAATCAAGGGCCTGGGCAAGGAGGGCATCACGCCGGTTTTTCCCAAGCTGGTGATGTTCATCGACGCCGGCGTCAATCTGCGTCCGGGCGATCCCAATTACGACATCAAGCAACTGGCGCTGGAGTGCGCGTCCAAGCGCATGTATCCGGACATCATCTCGGCCGAGCTCAATCGCCGCATCACCGGCTCGGCGGTGCCGGTGTCGCCGATGGGTTGCCGCAGCTTCCTGCCGGTCTGGCGCGACCAGGACGGGCGGGAGGTGATGGACGGCCGCAACAATCTGGGCGTGGTCAGCCTGAACCTGCCGCGCATCGCCATCGAGGCCGCCGGCGACCAGCAGGCGTTCTGGCGCCTGCTGGCGTCCCGGCTGGAGCTGTGTTTTCGCGCGCTGATGCTGAGGGTGGAGCGGCTGCGCGGCGTCAAGGCCAATGTCGCGCCGATTCTGTATACCGAGGGCGCCTTCGGCGCGCGGCTGGATCCTGACGACGACATCATGAGCTTGTTCGACGGCGGCCGGGCCTCGATCTCCGTCGGCTACATCGGCCTGCACGAGGTCGGCGTGCTGCTGTTCGGCGCTCATCCGGCGGACAGCGCGGCGGCGCAGGACTTCCTGCACCGGGTGGTGGCGCGGATGGCCGAGGCCGCGGCGGTCTGGCGGCGGGAGACCGGCCTGGGCTTCTCCTTGTACTCGACGCCCAGCGAATCCTTGTGCCATCGCTTCTGCAAGCTGGACCGCGAACGCTTCGGCGTCGTCGCCGAGGTGACGGACAAGGGTTATTACACCAACTCCTTCCATCTGGACGTGTTCCGCAAGGCCAATCCGTTCGAGAAGATCGATTTCGAGGCCGGCTACGCCGAACTGGCCAGCGGCGGCCACATCAGCTATGTCGAACTGCCCAATATGCGGCACAACCTGAAGGCGCTGGAGACGATCTGGGACTATGCGCTGCAGCGGGTGCCTTATTTCGGCAGCAACACGCCGGTCGACTCCTGCGGCGCCTGCGGCTTCATGGGCGAGGCGACGGCCGACGCCGACGGTTTTTGCTGCCCGCAATGCGGCAACCGCGACAGCGCCTCGCTGTCGGTGACGCGGCGGGTGTGCGGCTATCTCGGCAGCCCCAACGCGCGGCCGTTCAACGCCGGCAAGCAGAAGGAAGTGATGCGCCGGGTCAAGCATTACGGCGGTGAGCATTGAGCCGGCGATGAACTACGAGCGCTACTACGTTTGCGATCTGCTCAATGGCGAGGGAGTGAGGGTGACGCTGTTCGTCACCGGCTGCCAGCACGCCTGCCCGGGCTGCCACAATCCGTCGACCTGGGACCGCAAGGCCGGCCGGCCGTTCACGGACGAGGTGCGCGAGCGCTTGCTGGATCTTTGCGCGACGCACGACGGCTTGAGCCTGTCCGGCGGCGATCCGCTGCACCCGGCCAATCGGGAGGCGGTGGGGGAGTTGTGCCGGCTGTTCCGGGCGCGCTATCCGGACAAGGACATCTGGCTGTGGACCGGCTATCGGCACGAGGAGGTGGCCGAGCTCGACGTCCTGCGCTTCGTCGACGTATTGGTGGACGGGCGCTACCGCCGCGAGCTGCCGACGAGCAAGCCCTGGCGCGGCTCCGACAATCAGCGGCTGATCCGCCTGCGTCGCTGAGTCCGCCGCGCTGGCGGGGCGCGCCGCCGCGGGCTAGTCTGGAGGGACGGCCGATGGGCGGAGGGTGGCATGCGCGGTTTCTGGCTGGGGATGGTTTGCTTGGGCTTGGCCTGCCGGGCCGTCGCGGCCGAGCCGCCGCCGGCCCGGATCGAGCTGGCCAACGGCGAGTGGGCGCCGTATCTGTCCGAGCGGCTGCCGCGGCGCGGCTTCGCCTCGCACATCGTCAGCGAGGCGTTTCGCTTGGCTGGCGTTCAGGTGGTCTACCGCTTTTATCCGTGGGCCCGGGCCGAGGCGATGGTGCGCGGCGGCGAGATCGCCGGTTCGGTGGTGTGGTCGGTCACGCCCGAGCGGCGACAGTTCGCGCTGTTCAGCGATCCGGTGGTGTCGGACGAGGAGGTGGCGTTCCATCTGGCGTCGCGGCCGATGAAGGCGGAGCGGATCGAGGACTTCTACGGCCTGGGCATGGCCACGCCGAACGGCTCGCGGCTGGGCGTCTGGCAACAGGCGGTGGATGCCGGCCGCATTCACCATTACGTCACCAAGGATGTGCAGTCCGGCATGCACCAGCTGTTGCTGGGGCGGATAGACTTCTTTCCCATTGTCCGCGCGGTCGGCCTGAGCGAGCTACGCCGGCATTTCAGCGCGACCGAGCGGGCCGCCATCGTCGCCGAGCCCCACGCCTTCTCCCGTTTCGACTACTGCCTGATGATCAGCCGCCGCCAGCCCGGCGCGGAAGCGCTGCTGGCCCGTTTCAACCAGGGTCTGGCGCGGCTGCGCGCCAGCGGCGAGTACCGCCGGCTGGAGCGGGATTTCCACGCCGGCGTCTACGATAGTCCATCCGTTCGATGACGGCTGGCAAATTGTTGCGAATTCTGTATTCCCGGCCGGCGCCTCGTGAATTCACTTATCCTGAATAAGACGCGATCGAAAAACAATTATCGCAGAGGAGAAGGCGATGGCTTGGACGAAGGAGCAAAAGCGGACGGTGCTGGCCTGCTATCTGGGCTGGACGCTGGATGCGTTCGATTTTTTCCTGATGGTCTTCGTGCTGAAGGACATCGCGCGCGAGTTCGGCACCGATATCGAGGCGGTCAGCTGGGCCACGATGCTGACGCTGGCGGCGCGGCCGGTCGGTGCGCTGATTTTCGGCCGCCTGGCCGACCGGTTCGGCCGCCGGCCGGTGCTGATGGGCAATATCGTGCTGTATTCGGTGCTGGGCTTCTCGTCGGCCTTCGCGCCCAATCTGATGGTGCTGCTGGTGCTGCGCACGCTGTTCGGCGTGGCGATGGGCGGCGAGTGGGGCGTCGGCTCCTCGCTGACGATGGAGACCATCCCGAAAGCGTCGCGCGGCTTCGTCTCCGGCCTGCTGCAGGCCGGCTATCCCAGCGGTTATCTGCTGGCGACGCTGGCTTTCGGCCAGTTGTTCGAGCATATAGGCTGGCGCGGCATGTTCATGCTGAGCCTGCTGCCGGCGCTGCTGACGCTGTACATCCGCCGCAATGTGCCGGAAAGCCCGACCTGGGAGGCGGCGCGCCATCGCGACAAGCCGGGGCTGTTGCAGGCCATCGCCGCGCAGTGGCGGCTGTCGCTGTACGCCATCGTGCTGATGACCTGCTTCAACTTCTTCTCGCACGGCACCCAGGACATGTACCCGACCTTTTTGCGGGTCCAGCACAAGTTCGATCCGCACACGGTGCAGATGATAGGCATCTGCCTGAACGTCGGCGCCATCGTCGGCGGCCTGTCCTTCGGCGCGCTGTCTGAAAAGATAGGCCGCCGCAACGCGATCACGCTGGCGGCGTTGATCGCGCTGCCGGTGCTGCCGCTGTGGGCCTTCTCCAGCACGCCGCTGATGCTGGCCGCCGGCGCCTTTCTGATGCAGATCGCCGTGCAGGGCGCCTGGGGCGTGATTCCGGTCCATCTGAACGAAATCTCGCCGATGGCGGTGCGCGCGACCTTTCCGGGTCTGATCTACCAGCTGGGCAATCTGCTGGCCTCGGTCAACAGCCCGCTGCAGGCGCACATCGCCAAGGGCAACGGCGGCGACTACGGCATGGCGATGGCCATGGTGGCCGGCATCGTCGCCGTCGCCATCGCGGTGCTGATCCGTTTCAGCGTCGAGCGCCGCGGCGAGACGATGGCGGTGGTGGAGGAACCGTCACCGCGCTGAGTCGGCCAGTCGCGCGCGGCAGCGCTCGGCCTCGGCGATGACGCGCTCGAATAGCGCCGCCACTGTCGGCACGTCGTCGATCAGGCCCTGGGCCTGGCCGATCAGCTGCACGCCTTTTTGATGGTCGCCTTCCTGTATCGCCAGCCGGATGGATTCGGTGGCGGCGCCGAACAGCGCCAGCTGCCGCAGCGCCTGCGGCTGGCTGATCATGCCGCCGATGGCGACCTTGATCACCGGCATGCCCATTCTGCCGGCCATCCTGCTGGCGCGGAAGGCGGCCGGGATCAGGCCCAGCGGCTTGCGGCAGGCGCGCCGCGCCGTCGGCGTGTCCATCATCCGGCACCACAGGCCGTCGAAATTCTTCGAGTACAGCGTGTCGGCGACGCCGCGCTGCAGCACCATGTCTTTGGTGGCGGCGTGCACCGGGCTTTCCTGCGTCATCGCCAGCCGCGAGCCCATCGCCACCGCGTCGGCGCCCAGCGCCAGCGCCGCGATCAGGCCGTCGCCGCCGGCGAAGCCGCCCGCGGCGACGATGGGCAGCGTCGACACCTTGCGGATCGCCGGAATCAGCACCAGCGAGGTGACGCTGCCGCCGTGGGCCGCCGCCTCGTGGCCGGTCACCAGCAGCGCGTCTGCGCCGCACTTCTCGGCCGAAATCGCGTGTTTTTCCATCGTCACCGTGGCCAGCACCTTGCCGCCGTAGCGGTGCGCCGCCTCGGCGATCCAGTCGCCCTTGCCCAGCGAGTAATTGATCACCGGCACCTTTTCCTCCAGCGCGACTCTGACATTGTCGGCGGCGCCGGGCATCATCAGCGTGCAACCGACGCCGAAAGGCTTGTCGCTCAGCTCGCGGATGCGGCGGATGGCCGCGCGGGTGGCCTCGGCGCTCAGCGGGCCGGTGGCGAGGATGCCGAGTCCGCCGGCGTTGCCGACGGCGGCCACCAGTTCCGGCGTGGCGATATAGCTCATGCCGGGGCAGAGCAGCGGACGTTCGATGCCGAACAGGCGGGTGAGGGCGGTGTGCATGGGGCGGGCGCGGCCGGGTTACAATGCCTTCTATTGTTGATGGTCTCGTTTCAAAATTCAAACAAATGTTTTAAATATGACGCGAATCATTGTGCTGATGGCCTGGCTGTACACCGTGTTGATGCTGTCCGTCGGGCAGCGCAGCGTGGCGGCGGGCGCCGCCGTTTTTCTGTTGTTGGGCGTGTTGCCGACCTGGTTTGTCGCGTGGACGGCACGCAATCGGCTGCGCCGTCGCCGCGCCGAGCGCGAAAACGATGGCCAGGCTTGAGCGGCGGGGCTTTCGGGTGCTACAATCTCGTGTTCCCCGCCATCCGGGTGGGGAATGTAAACCAAACTACGCACATCCGCGCCAAAGGGTGCTCGCGGCGAATCTGTTTCCCGTCGGGTTGTCTGCGCGGATGGAGGCTTAACCCTTTTAGGAGTTTTTGCATGTCCACCAACGTTACCATGCGTCAAATGCTTGAGGCCGGCGTTCACTTCGGCCACCAAACCCGCTTCTGGAACCCGAAGATGGCCAAGTACATCTTCGGCAGCCGCAACAAGATCCACATCATCAACCTGGAAAAGACCCTGCCGCTGTTCGTAGAGGCCCAGGAATATGTGCGTCGTCTGGCCGGCAACAAGGGTTCCGTGATGTTTGTGGGCACCAAGCGCCAGGCGCGTGAGATCGTCCGTGAAGAAGCTGCCCGTTGCGGCATGCCGTTTGTTGACCACCGCTGGCTGGGCGGCATGCTGACCAACTACAAGACCGTGAAGCAGTCGATCAAGCGTCTTGAAGAGAAGCGCGCCATCCTGGAATCCGCCGGCGAAACCGGTTACAACAAGAAGGAATTGCTGGACCTGCAGCGCGAAGTCGAGAAGCTCGAGCGCTCGCTGGGCGGCATCAAGGATATGAAGGGCCTGCCGGACGCCATCTTCGTTATCGACACCGGCTACCAGAAGGGTACCGTTGTTGAAGCCAAGAAGCTGGGCATCCCGGTCATCGGCGTTGTTGACACCAACAACTCCCCGGATGGCATCGATTACGTAGTGCCGGGTAACGACGACTCCTCCCGCGCGATCCGCCTGTACGCTCGCGGCATCGCCGACGCGGTGCTGGAAGGCCGCGCGCACTCGCTGCAAGAGATCGTCGCAGCTGCTGAAACGGCCCAGGCCGAGTAAGCAGACCAAAGGGGCGTAAGCCCCTTTTTTTGGACCCGATCGATTACGTAATCTCATATTTTTAGGAGTGAAGTATGGCGGAAATCACCGCAAAAATGGTTTCGGATCTGCGCGTGGCCACCGGCCTGGGCATGATGGAATGCAAGAAGGCCCTGGTCGAAGCCGAAGGCGACGCGGCCAAGGCTGAAGAAATCCTGCGTATCAAGTCCGGCAACAAGGCTTCCAAGATGGCTGGCCGCCTGGCCGCCGAAGGCATCATCGGTTCCCACGTGGAAGCCGGTGTTGGCGCCCTGGTGGAAGTGAACTGCGAAACCGACTTCGTCGCCAAGGATCCGACCTTCCTGGCCCTGGCCGCAGCAGCAGCCAAGGCTGCCGTGATCGCCAATCCGGCCGACGTCGAAGCGCTGTCCGCGGTTGAAGTCGATGGCCAGACCGTCGAAGACATCCGCAAGGCCGCCATCGCCAAGCTGGGCGAGAACATGACCATCCGCCGCTTCGTGCGCTACCAGACCGAGGGCGCGATCGCCACCTATCTGCACGGCGCGAAGATCGGCGTGATCGTCGACTACGCCGGCGCCGAGCAAGTGGGCAAGGACGTGGCCATGCACATCGCCGCCTCCAAGCCGATCTGCGTGTCCAAGGATCAGGTTCCGGCGGAAACGCTGGAGCAGGAACGCAAGATCTACTCCGCCCAGGCCGCCGAATCCGGCAAGCCGGCCGACATCGTCGCCAAGATGGTTGAAGGCCGCGTGACCAAGTATCTGGCCGAAGTGACCCTGCTGGGCCAGCCTTTCGTCAAGAACCCGGATCAGACCGTCGAGAAGCTGCTTGCCGAGCAAAAGGCTTCCGTCAAGGCGTTCGCCATGTTCGTAGTCGGCGAAGGCATTGAGAAGAAAGTAGTAGATTACGCAGCAGAAGTCGCCGCTGCTGCCAAGCTGTAAGGCTAGTCCTTACCGCCTTATCGACGGCACCCTGCCTGCAGGGTGCCGTTTTGCAAACTGAAAACACCACAGCCAATCCGAGGACATCATGAGCCAAGTTCCCGCCTACAAACGCATTCTGTTGAAACTTTCCGGCGAAGCCCTGATGGGGGATGACAGCTATGGCATCAACCGCACCATCATCGAGCAGATCGTCGGCCAGATCAAGGAAGTGGTCGAACTGGGCGTGGAGGTCGGTATCGTGATCGGCGGCGGCAACATCTTCCGCGGCGTGGCGCCGGCGGCGGCGGGCATGGACCGGGCCACCGCGGACTACATGGGCATGATGGCGACGGTGATGAACGCGCTGGCGCTGAAGGACGCGATGACCAAGGCCGGCCTGATTGCCCGCGTGCAGTCGGCACTGACGATGCAGCAGATCGCCGAGCCCTATGTGCGCGGCAAGGCGATGCAGTACCTGGAGGAGGGCAAGGTGGTGATCTTTGCCGCCGGTACCGGCAACCCCTTCTTCACCACCGACACCGCCGCCGCGCTGCGCGGCATGGAAATGAATGTCGACATCATGCTGAAGGCCACCAAGGTCGACGGCGTGTACACCGACGATCCGAAAAAGAACCCGGACGCGGTTCGCTACCAGAGCGTGACTTTCGACGAGGCCATCTCGCGCAATCTGAAGGTGATGGACGCCACCGCCTTCGCGCTGTGCCGCGATCAGCACCTGAATATCAAGGTGTTCAGCATCTTCAAGAACGGCGCGCTGCGCCGCGTCGTGCTTGGCGAAGACGAAGGCACGCTGGTACACTGCTGAGTTTGAAAATTGCTGAAGGCGAAAACGGCAATCGCCGTTTTCGCCTTGTCATTTGAAGTTTCGCTTTGGGAGTGCGACATGATTAACGACGTCAAGAAATCGGCCGAACAAAAAATGCAGAAATCGCTGGATGCGTTCAAGAACGATCTGGCCAAGGTCCGTACCGGCCGCGCCCACACCGGCATTCTGGATCATGTCATGGTTGATTATTACGGCAGCGACGTGCCGGTCAATCAGGTTGCCAACGTGACCCTGATAGACGCCCGCACCATAGGCGTGCAGCCGTGGGAAAAGCCGATGATGGCGAAGATCGAGAAGGCCATCCGCGATTCCGACCTGGGTCTGAATCCGGCGTCGATGGGCGAGATCATTCGCGTGCCGATGCCGATGCTGACCGAAGAGCGCCGCCGCGACCTGATCAAGGTGGTGCGCAGCGAGGCCGAAGGCGCCCGCGTGGCCGTGCGCAATATCCGCCGCGACTCCAATACCGAATTCAAGAATCTGCTGAAGGACAAGGCCATCACCGAGGACGACGAGCGCCGCGGCCAGGACGACATCCAGAAGCTGACCGACAAGTACACCGCAGAAATCGACAAGGCGCTGGCCGCCAAAGAAGCCGACCTGCTCGCAGTGTAATCGAGGGGCGCGCATCTTGTTTGCCGGTTCTATTACGCAGACGCCGGAGGGGCGCGAGCCTCCCCGGCATATCGCCATCATCATGGATGGCAACGGCCGTTGGGCCAAGAAACGCTTCCTGCCCCGGGTCGCCGGCCACAAGCGCGGGCTGGACGCGGTGCGCGAGGTGGTGACCGCGTGCAAGGAGATGGGCGTCGGCTATCTGACGCTGTTCGCCTTTTCCACCGAAAACTGGAGGCGGCCTCAAGAAGAGGTGAGCTTCCTGATGGACTTGTTCCTGCGCGCGTTGGAGCACGAGGTCAGCAAGCTGCACAGCAATAATATCCGTCTGCAGGTGTTGGGCTCGCGCGAGCGTTTCAGCGAGGAGCTGTCCGACCGCATCGCCCGCGCCGAGGCCAAGACGGCCGGCAACGACGGCCTGGTGCTGACCATCGCCGCCGATTACGGCGGCCGCTGGGACATCGTCAACGCGGTCAACGAGCTGATCGCCGAGGGCAAGGAGCGGGTCACCGAGGCCGAGCTGACCGAGAAACTGGCCATGTCGTGGGCGCCCGAGCCGGATTTGTTCATCCGCACCGGCGGCGAGCAGCGCATCAGCAACTTCCTGCTGTGGCAGCTGGCCTATTCCGAACTGTATTTCACCGATCTGCTGTGGCCGGATTTCGACCGCGCCGCGCTCGAGCAGGCCCTTTCCTCATACTGGCAACGTGAACGGCGCTTTGGTCGCACCAGCGAGCAATTGCCGGAACATCTGCGCCGCGACAAGCCCTGATCGATGCTGATAACGCGAATTTTGACCGCGCTGGTGCTGCTGCCGCTGATGCTGGCGGCGCTGTTCCTGTTTCCCGCCGAGGCCTGGGCGGGCTTTTCCTGGCTGATCGTCGTGCTGGCCCTGTGGGAATATTCCCGCATGGTCGGCATGCGCCTGCCGCAACAGGCGGCTTATCTTGGCTTGTCCACCTTGTTCGCCGCCGCGGCCTGGCAGGGTCACTGGCATATGAACGCGGCCGCGCACGGCGCGGTGCTGGCCTTGTGGCTGCTGCTGGTGCCGGCCTGGCTGTTCAAGCGCTGGCGCATTCCGAGCGGTCCGCTGGCCTGGGCGCTGGGCTGGGCGCTGATGCTGCCGGCCTGGTTCGCCTTCGTCGAATGGCGTCCGCAGGCGACGGCGCATGACGCGCTGGCGCTGCTGGCCGTGATGGGCCTGGTCTGGGTGGCCGACGTGGCCGCCTATTTTTCCGGCAAGGCCTTTGGCCGCCGCAAGCTGGCGCCGGCCATCAGTCCGGGCAAGAGCTGGGAGGGCGTCTACGGCGCCGTGGTCTGCGTGGCGCTGTACGTGGCGCTGGTCGATCATTTCGGCTGGCTGGACATCAGGCTGCCGCTGTGGGCGCTGTTGCTGCTGGCCCTGCCGATGACCGCCGTCAGCGTCTGCGGCGACTTGCTGGAGTCCTGGTTCAAGCGCTCGGCCGGCATCAAGGACAGCAGCCGCCTGCTGCCGGGCCATGGCGGCGTCTATGACCGCATTGACAGCCTGATCGCCGTGCTGGCGGTCGGCAACGCCCTGCGCGTATTGGGCGGCATGTAATTCTGGAATCGATATGACCAAACCTCAGGGTATTGCCGTACTGGGGGCGACCGGCAGCGTCGGCTGCAGCACGCTGGACGTGGTCGCCCGTCACCCCGAGCGCTACCGGGTGGTGGCGCTGACCGCTCATCGCCAGCTCGACAAGCTGTTCGAGCAGGCCTGCCGTTTCCGTCCCGATTATCTGGTGGTGGCCGACGCCGATGCCGCCGCCGGCCTGCGCGAGCGGCTGGCCGAGGCCGGCGTGCCCGGCGAGGTGCTGCACGGCGCCCGCGCGCTGGAACAGGTGGCGTCGCTGTCCGAGGTCGACGCGGTGATGGCCGCCATCGTCGGCGCGGCCGGCCTGCCGTCGGCGCTGGCCGCCGCGCGCGCCGGCAAGCGCATCCTGCTCGCCAACAAGGAGTCGCTGGTGGTGGCCGGCCGGCTGTTCATCGACGCGGTGCGCGCCAGCGGCGCCAGCCTGCTGCCGGTGGATAGCGAGCACAGCGCCATCTTCCAGTCGCTGCCGGCCGATTACGCCGGCGATCCGGACGCCTCCGGCATCCGCAAGATCATCCTGACCGCCTCGGGCGGGCCGTTCCGCAACAAGACGCCGGCCGAACTGGCCAATGTCGGTCCGGACGACGCCTGCCGCCATCCGAACTGGAGCATGGGACGCAAGATTTCCGTCGACTCCGCCACGCTGATGAACAAGGGCCTGGAGGTGATAGAGGCGCACTGGCTGTTTGGCGTGGCGCCGGAGCGGATCGAGGTGGTGGTCCATCCGCAGAGCGTGATCCATTCGATGGTGCAGTACCGCGATGGTTCGGTGATGGCCCAGCTCGGCTCGCCGGACATGCGCACGCCGATCGCCTGCGCGCTGGCCTGGCCCGAGCGCATCGAGGCCGGCGTCGAGTCGCTGGATTTCTTCTCCCTGTCCGATCTGACGTTTGAAAAGCCGGATCTGCAGCGCTTTCCCTGCCTGCGGCTGGCCTTCGACGCGCTGTCGGCCGGCGGCGACGCCCCGGCGGTGTTGAACGCGGCCAACGAGGTGGCGGTGGCGGCCTTTCTGGCCGGCCGCCTGCGCTTCGTCGACATTGCCCGCGTGGTGGCCGCGACGCTGCAGAGCGTGCCGCTGGCGGCCAGCGGCAGTCTGGAGGCGCTGCTGGACCGCGACGCCGAGGCCAGGCGCCGCGCCGAGGCGGAGGTGGCGGCATGCTGACCTTGCTGGCTTTCCTGGCGGCGATCGGCCTGCTGGTGACTTTTCACGAACTGGGCCACTACTGGGTGGCCAAGCTCTGCGGCGTGCGCGTGCTGCGCTTCTCCATCGGCTTCGGTTCGCCGCTGTTCCGCTTTCGTCCGCGCGAGACCGAGTGGGTGGTCTGTCCGATTCCGCTCGGCGGCTATGTCAAGATGCTGGACGAGCGCGAAGGTTTCGTCGCGCCGGCCGAGCGCGGCCGGGCGTTCAATAATCAACACGTATTGAAGCGGATGGCCATCGTGGTGGCCGGCCCGTTCGCCAATCTGCTGCTGGCGCTGCTTTTGTACTGGGGCGTGACCGCCCAGGGCGTGCCGCAGCTGAAGCCGCTGGTCGGCACGGTGATCGCGCAGACGCCGGCGGCGGCGGCCGGTTTCAAGGAAGGCGACCTGCTGCTCGGCGTCGGCGGCGTGTCGGTCTCCAGCTGGCAGGATGCCAGGCTGGCGCTGGTCGACGCGGCGATGGCCGGCGACGCGGTGACGGTCAGGGTCAGAGAGGCCTCGGGCGCCGAGCGCGAGCGCCGCATCGACGCCGGCCACTTCGGCGGCAAGGCGGTGTCGGCCTTGCAGCAGGGCGATCCCGGCCTGTCGCCGGGCCGTTATCTGCCGGTGCTGGGCGCGCTGGAGGAAAACAGCGTGGCGGCGCGCGCCGGACTGAAGAGCGGCGACAAGCTGGTCGCGGTCGGAGGCCAGCCGGTGGCGAGCTGGGAGCAATGGGTGCAGGTGGTGCGCAACAGTCCGGGCAAGGATTTGTCGCTGACCATCCACCGCGACGGCAAGCCTGTGGAAATCCGCCTGCGTCCGCAGGCGGTGACGCAGGACGACGAAGTGGTCGGGCGCATCGGCGTCGGGCCGATGCCGGACCGGGCCTGGAACGACAGCCTGGGCTTCACCCGGCATTACGACGTCGTCGGCGCGCTGGGCGCGGCCTGGCGCAAAACCGGCGATACCGCCTGGATGAGTTTGAAATTTCTCGGCAATATGTTGATCGGCCGCGCTTCGCTGGATAATCTTTCCGGACCGCTGACCATCGCCAGCGTCGCCGGGCAGACCGCCCGCGAGGGCCTGACCGCCTACCTGGAATTCCTGGCGCTGATCAGCATCAGCATCGGCGTGCTCAATCTACTGCCCATACCAGTTCTGGATGGCGGCCACTTAATGTATTATGTCGCGGAGCTGCTTAGAGGAAAGCCCGTCAGCGAACGGGCGCAAGTGCTCGGACAACGAATTGGTTTCATATTGCTGGCGTCTTTGATGGCGTTTGCCATGCTGAATGATTTCAGCCGCCTATTTGGGGGTTAAAACAAACCTATGAAATTGAAGCTACTCGCAGCGGCCGTAGCAGGCCTTTCGATGGCCGCCGTAGCCATGGCTGCCGACCCGTTTGTGATCAAGGATATCCGCGTTGAAGGCCTGCAGCGTACCGAGCCGGGCACGGTCTTCAACTACCTGCCGGTGAAGGTCGGAGACACCTTCACCGACGCCAAGGCGCAGGAATCGATCAAGGCGCTGTTCAACACCGGCTTTTTCAACGACGTCCGCGTCGAAAGCCGTGACACCACGCTGATCGTCACCGTGGCCGAACGGCCGGTGATCACCCAGCTCAACATCAACGGCGCCAAGGAATTCAGCAAGGACCAGCTGAAGAAGGCGCTGAAGGACAACGGCTTCTCCGAGTCGCTGATCTTCGATCAGGCATTGCTGGACAGCGCGGTGCAGGAGCTGAAGCGCCAGTATTACAGCCGCGGGAAGTATTCGGTGGAAATCACCCCGACCGTCACCAAGCTGGAACGCAATCGCGTGGCGGTGACGCTGGACATCAATGAGGGCGTGACCGCCCGCATCAGGGAAATCCGCATCGTCGGCGCCAACGCCTTCGCCCAGTCCAAGCTGCTCGACGAGTTCAGCCTGACGACCGGCGGCTGGCTGTCGTGGATGACCAAGGACGACCAGTACTCGAAGCAGAAGCTGACCGGCGATCTGGAGAAGCTGAAGGCTTTCTACCAGAACCAGGGCTATATGGAGTTCGGCATCGACTCGTCGCAGGTGTCGATCAGCCCGGACAAGGAAAGCATGTACCTGGTCATCAATGTGCACGAGGGCAAGAAGTTCACCGTGTCCGACGTGCGCCTGGCCGGTGACCTGAAGGTGCCGGAGCCGGAGCTGCGCAAGCTGATCCTGATCAAGAACGGCGACACCTTCAACAACGAGCTGGTGACCGAGTCGGTCAAGGCGATCAGCGACAGGCTCGGCGTCGCCGGCTACGCCTTCGCCAACGTCAACGTGCTGCCGGACATCGACCACGACAAGCAGACCGCGTCGTTCACCTTCTTCGTCGATCCGGGCCGCAAGACCTATGTCCGTCGCGTCAATGTCGCCGGCAACAGCAAGACCCGCGACGAAGTGATCCGCCGCGAGCTGCGCCAGATGGAAGGCGCGCCGTACAACGCCGCCGACGTCAAGCGAAGCAAGGAGCGCCTCGAGCTGCTCGGCTACTTCGAGGACGTCAACGTCGAGACGCCGGCCGTCGCTGACGCGCCCGACCAGGTGGACATGAACATCAGCCTGAAGGAACGCTCGACCGGCAGCATTTCCGGCAGCCTGGGCTATGTCCAGGGCGAGGGCCTGGTGCTGGGCGCCAGCATTTCGCAGAGCAATATCTTCGGCTCCGGCAAGTATATGTCGCTGAGCATGTCGACCGGCCAGGTCAACAAGAACTACGCGCTGTCGTTCACCGACCCGTATTTCACGCCGGACGGCGTCAGCCTGGGCTACGACCTGTACGATCGCGTCTACAACCCGGACGCCACGTCGATTTCCGCGTACAAGACCAGCACCATCGGCGCCGACATGCGCTTCGGGGTGCCGATCACAGAGTACGACCGCATCAATTTCACGATTGGCGCGGAAAAGACCGACATCACCACGTATTCGAACAGCCCGCAGCAGTACATCGACTTCGTCAACAAGTACGGCAGCAGCAACTACACCGTGCTTGGCACCGTGGGCTGGGGCCGCGACACCCGCGACAGCGCGCTGTGGCCGACCCGCGGCGCGTCGATCAAGGTCAACGCCGACGCCGGCCTGCCGGGCGGTTCGCTGCAGTACTACCGCCTGACGCACCAGCAGACCTGGTACTTCCCGCTGTCCAAGGACTTCACGCTGATGCTGAACGGCGAGCTGGGCTACGCCGACGGCTATGGCAAGACCCGCGTGCTGCCGTTCTTCCAGAACTTCTACATGGGCGGTCTGGGCTCGGTGCGCGGCTACGATACCAGCAGTATCGGTCCGTACGACGCTGCGTCGAACTCCTATCTCGGCGGTAACCGCAAGGCGGTGGCCAATGCGGAAATCCTGTTCCCCTTCCCGGGCATGAAGGATAATAAATCGCTGCGCGCCAGCATGTTCTTCGACGCCGGCACCTTGTGGAACACCAATCTGACGGCTCAGCAGAACGCCAGCGGCATCGTCAGCTCGGCCAGCGACGGCTTCCGTTATTCCGCCGGCCTGGCGCTGACCTGGCTGTCGCCGATGGGACCGATGAAGTTCAGTATCGCGAATCCGCTGAAGAAAGAGCCGAATGACAAGATCCAGCGCTTCCAGTTCCAGATGGGCGCGTCGTTCTAAATCGATATCCAGGACGGAATCATGAAAGCATTGAAATGGTGGCTTGCGGTACTCAGCGTTGCGGCCCTGCCGGTTCATGCTGCCGACTTCAAGCTGGGCTTCATCAATATCGAGCGCGTCTACCGGGAGGCCGGCGCCTCCGTGACCATCTATAAAAAGTTGGACAAGGAGTTCGCCAGCCGTCGCGACGAGTTGAAGAAGATGGAGTCCCGCGCGAAGGAGCTGGAGTCGATGCTGGGCAAGAGCAGCCTGTCTGCCGACGACCGCAAGCGCTATGAACGCGAGTACGCCGGCCTGGACCGCGACTACCGCGCCAAGTCGCGCGAGCTGGCCGAGGACTACAACCAGCGCCGCAACGAGGAATTCGCCAGCGTGACCGAGCGGGCCAACCGCGTGGTCAAGGATATCGCCCAGCGCGAGCAGTACGATCTGATCTTGCAGGAAGCGGTCTACATCAATCCGAAGTTCGACCTGACGCCCCAGGTGCTGAAAGAGCTGGACAAGTAAGCGTTCAACCCGTTACCGGAGAAGCCGACCCCGAGTCGGCTTTGTTTTTGATGTCCTACACACTCGAATATATCGTTGAGCGGCTCGGTGGCGAGGTGCGCGGCGGCAACCCGGCGGTGACGCGATTGGCGCCGCTGGAAAGCGCCGGCGCCGACGAGATCGCCTTCGTCGCCAACGCCAAGTTCCGCCGCCAGATGCTGGATAGCGCGGCTGGCGCGCTGATCGTCACCGAGGCACTGGCGGCCGAGCTGCCGGGGCGCCCGCTGATCGTCGCAGCCGAGCCCTACCTGTATTTCGCGCGACTGGCCACGCTGTTCCATCCGCCCAAGGCGCCGCGCGCCGGTATCCACCCGCGCGCGGTGGTCGGCGACGGCTGCCGGGTGGGCGAGGGCAGCGAGATCGCCGCCAACGTCACGCTGGGCGATAATGTGACTATCGGCGAGCGCTGCCGGCTGCTGCCGGGCGTCGTCGTCGGCGACGGCTGCGTGATCGGCGACGACGTCACGCTTTACCCCAATGTCACCGTCTACCACGGCTGCGTGATCGGCGACCGCGTCGGCGTGCACTCCGGCAGCGTCATCGGCGCCGACGGCTTCGGCCTGACCTGGGACAAGGACCACTGGTTCAAGATTCCGCAGACCGGCCGCGTGGTGCTGGAGGACGACGTCGAGATCGGCGCCAACACCACCATAGACCGCGGCGCGCTGGTCGACACCGTGATCCGAAAGGGCGCCAAGATCGACAATCTGGTGCAGATTGCCCATAACGTCGAAATCGGCGAGCATACCGCCATCGCCGGCTGCGTCGGCATCGCCGGCAGCACCAAGATAGGCGCGCGCTGCACGGTGGGCGGCGCGGCGATGTTCGTCGGCCACATCGAAGTGGCCGACCGCACCCATATCGGCGGCGGCACCCTGGTGTCCAAGACTATCCGGGAGGCGGGCAACTACGCGTCCTCCTACCCCTTGCAAAGCATGAAGGACTGGCTGTCCAACGCTGTCCACGTGCGCCATCTGAATGATTTCGCCAAGCGCGTCAAGCAGCTTGAACGAGAGCTGGAAACACTGAAAAAATCGAAGGAAGAACCTCATGAGTGAACACGCCGTCTCGATCGATGTCCGCGAGATCATGCGCTGCCTGCCGCATCGTTACCCGTTCCTGCTGGTTGACCGCGTCACCGAGCTGGAACCCAACGTGCGCATCAAGGCGCTGAAGAACGTGACGATCAACGAGCCGTTCTTCGCCGGGCACTTCGAACAATATCCGGTGATGCCGGGCGTGCTGATCATCGAGGCGCTGGCCCAGGCCGCCGGCATCCTGGCGATCAAGAGCCAGGGCGAGCGCTCGGAGAACGAACTGTATTTCTTCGTCGGCATCGACAACGCCCGTTTCAAGCGCCAGGTGGTGCCGGGCGACCAACTGGTGTTCGAAGTGACACAGATGACCGTCAAGCGCGGCATCGGCAAATATGCCGCCCGCGCGCTGGTGGACGGTCAGGTGGCCTGCGAGGCCGAGATCATGTGCGCGCGTCGAGAGGTGTGAGCATGGCCATTCATCCGACCGCAATCGTGGACCCGAAGGCGCAGATCGCCGACGACGTCGAAATCGGCGCCTATTCCATCATCGGACCGAATGTCAGCATCGGCGCCGGCAGCTGGATAGGCCCGCATGTGGTGATAGACGGCCACACCTCCATCGGCAAGAACAACCGCGTATTCCAGTTCTGCTCGCTGGGCGCCCAGCCGCAGGACAAGAAGTACGCCGGCGAGCCGACCCGGCTGGAGATCGGCGACAACAACACCATACGCGAGTTCTGCACCTTCAACACCGGTACCGCGCAGGACGTCGGCGTCACCCGCATCGGCAACGACAACTGGGTGATGGCCTATGTGCACATCGCGCACGATTGCCAGGTGGGCGACCACACCATCTTCGCCAACAACGCCACGCTGGCCGGCCACGTGCATATCGGCGACTGGGTGATTCTGGGCGGCTTCACCAGCGTGCACCAGTTCGCCATCGTCGGCGAACACGCGATGACGGCTTTCGCCAGCGCGGTGGCGCAGGACGTGCCGCCGTTCGTGATGGCGCACGGCAATCGCGCGGTGCCGTCCGGCATCAACGCCGAAGGCCTGAAGCGCCGCGGCTTCACGCCGGAACAGATCCGTCGCGTGCGCGGCGCCTACAAGACGCTGTATCGCCAAGGCCTGAGCTATGACGAGGCCAAGGCCGCCATTCTGGCCGAGGCCGCCGAAGGCCATGGCGAGCTGGAACCGTTCGTGCGTTTCTTCGGGACATCGGCGCGGGGGATCATCCGCTGAGACTATGAGCGACCACCTGTTCAAGCGCAAGGGCGCGCTGAAGGTTGCGATGGTGGCCGGAGAGGCCTCCGGCGACCTGCTCGCCGCCCATCTGATGGACGCGTTGCGGGCGCACCGCAGCGACATCGAATTCGCCGGCATCGGCGGCCCCCGGATGGAAGCCAGGGGCTTTCACAGCATGGTGCCGCAGGAGAAGCTGGCGGTGCGCGGCTATTCCGAAGTGCTGAAGAGCCTGCCGGAACTGTTGAAGATACGCCGCCGGCTGCGCGAGCAGCTGCTGGCGGAACGGCCGGACGTCTTCATCGGCGTAGACGCGCCGGACTTCAATCTGGGCCTGGAGGCCGGCTTGAAGAAGGCCGGCATCCCCACCGTCCATTACGTCAGTCCGTCGGTGTGGGCGTGGCGGCCGGAGCGGGTGCAGAAGATAGGCCGCGCCGTCAACCATGTGCTGTGCCTGTTCCCGATGGAGCCGCCGCTGTACCGCCTGGCCGGCGTGCCGGTCACCTATGTCGGCCATCCGCTGGCCAGCGAGATTCCGCTGGAACCGGACATGGAGGCGATGCGGGAACAGCTGGGCCTGCCGCAGAAGGTGCCGGTGTTCACCTTGATGCCGGGCAGCCGCAGGAGCGAGCTGGAGTTCATGGTTCCCATCTATCTGGACACGGCGCGGCTGTTGCTGCGCCAGTATCCGGACGCGCAGTTCCTGGTGCCGCTGGCCACCCGCGCCACCATGGACCTGTTCGAGCAGATGGTGTATCGCTACAAGGCGCGCGATCTGCCGATACGCAAGTTGTTCGGCCATGCGCAGATGGCGACGATCGCCAGCGACGTGGTGCTGGTCACCAGCGGCACCGCCACGCTGGAAGTCGCGCTGACCAAGCGGCCGATGGTGATCAGCTACAAGCTGTCGGCCTTCACCTACCGGCTGGTCAAGCGCAAGATCAAGCTGCCCTACGTCGGCCTGCCCAACATCCTGTGCGGGCGCTTCGTGGTGCCGGAGTTGCTGCAGAAGCAGGCCACGCCGGAAAAGCTGGCCGAGGAGATGCAGCGGCTGTACACCGACACCGCCGCGCGGACCGATATGGTGAAGACCTTCACCGAGCTGCATCTGGCGCTGCGCCAGGATACGGCCACCCGCGCCGCGCGGGCGGTGCTGGAGGTGGCGCGATGCCATTGAGCGTCCTGATGGCCGGCGTCGACGAGGCCGGCCGCGGGCCACTGGCCGGCGCGGTGTTCGCCGCGGCCGTCATCCTGGATCCGGCCAAGCCCATCGCCGGGCTTGCCGACTCCAAGGTGCTGAGCGAGGCGAGGCGCGACGCGCTCGCCATTCTGATCAAGCGCGACGCGCTGGCCTGGTGCGTCGCCAGCGCCAGCGTCGACGAGATAGACCAGCTCAACATCCTGCAGGCGACGATGCTGGCGATGAGCCGGGCGGTGGACGGCTTGTCGGTGCGTCCGGGCCTGGCCCAGATAGACGGCAACCGCGTGCCCAGGCTGCTGTCGGTGCCGGGCGAGGCCATCGTCAAGGGCGACGCCAAGGTGGCGGCGATCTCCGCCGCCTCCATCCTGGCCAAGACGGCGCGCGACGCCGAGCTGGTGGCCCTGGATGTCTTGCACCCGCAATACGGCTTCGCCCGCCACAAGGGCTATCCCACCGCCGAACACCTGGCCGCGATCGAGGCTCACGGCGTGCTGGGCGCGCACCGCAAGAGCTTCGGCCCGGTCAAGTCCTGGCTGGCGCGCCAGCAGGGCATGCTGTTCTAGATGGCGGCGGACGCGCAATCGAGCAAGCGCTGCTTTCCGCCGGTGGCGGACGCGCGCACCCGCCTGCTGATTCTCGGTTCCTTGCCCGGCGACGCTTCGCTGGCCGCCGGCCAGTATTACGCCCATCCGCGAAACCGGTTCTGGGAACTGCTGGGCCAGGCCATAGGCGTCGAATTGCGCGCGCTCGACTATCCGCGACGGCTGGAGGCCTTGCTCGCGCGCGGCGTCGGCCTGTGGGACGTGATCGCCGAAGCCGAGCGCAAGGGCAGTCTCGACGCGGCGATACGCAATCAGACCGACAACGCGTTGGTGGAACTGGCGGCGTCGCTGCCCGCGCTGCGCGCGGTGGCCTTCAATGGCGGCACCGCCGCCCGGATAGGCCGGCGCCAGCTGGGGGCGGCCGGCGAGCGGCTGAAGTTGATCGATCTGCCTTCGTCCAGCCCGGCGCACACGCTGGCGCTGGCGGACAAGCAGCGGGTCTGGTCGCCGCTCGGCGCCGCGCTCGCCGACGACGACATGCGCTGAGCGCGTCGCGAAAACTTGCAGTCCGACGCTGATTCGGACGATATTTACAGTTCTGAGCATCCGTCTCGCCCATCACCCAGCCGGAGGGTTGTCGATGAGCCGTTACTGCATCTGGTTTGTCACGGTCGACGATAGCGTCATGCGTCGCGCCGAAGTGTCCATCAACGGCGTGATCCATGGCCATGAAGTCCTGGAGGAGATCGAGTCCCGGCTGGCGCTGGATTGCGGGCTGAGCCAGGTGATGATCGTGGACTGGAAGCGTTTCGAGACGCCCGAGCAGGACGGCGGCAGGCTGGTTCGGGTGGCTTGAGCGCCCGCCGGCCTAGTGGGTCGCCGGGAACAGGTAGCCCTGATCCATGCAGGCCGCGCGCGTCTCCTTGAACGCCGTCACGGTCTGGGCGGCGGCCTGCAGCGGCGGGCCGTCCCCGCGGATGGCCTCCTGCTCCAGCCGCAGACAACGTTGCGCCAGGCTGGTGAAGCCCAGCGTCACCGCGCCGCCTTTCAGGCTGTGGGCGAGGTGGAACAGCGTTTCCGGTTCCGGAGGGAGTTCGGCGTTCAGCCGGAGTATGGTGGCTTCGTGGCCGGAGAAATACTGTTCCGCCAGCTCGCGATACGTGCCCTCTGACAGCAGGGAGACGAAGTCGGCGATGGCCTGGGCGTCGAGCAGCGGCGGCTCCAGCGGCAGCGGCGGCGAGTCCGGGCGCGGCGGGAAATGGCGCTGCAGCGTCGCCAGCAGCTGTTCGCGGCTCAGCGGCTTGGAGAGAAAGTCGTCCAGTCCGTTGTCCAGCACTCTCTGACGTGTTTCCGGAAAGGCGTCGGCGGTCAGCGCGATGATGCGCGGCTGGGTCGCCTTGCTTTGCAGCCGCAATCGCCGCGCGGCTTCCAGGCCGTCCATGCCGGGCATGTGCAGGTCCATCAGCACCAGATCGAACGGCTGGGCGGCGGCGGTCTCCAGCGCCTGCGGCCCGTCCTCGGCCAGCACCGGCATCTGATTCATCCTTTCCAGCAGCGCCTGCATGTATTTGCGGTTCACCGCATTGTCGTCCACCACCAGGATGCGCAGCGGCTGGCACAGATCGGGGAACAGCGTGGCGGCCTGGCCCGTCGCCGGCAGCTGGGGCGCGGCGCTCAGTTTCAGCGGCAGCGCCAGCTGAAAGCAGCTGCCCTGGCCTTGCACGCTGGTGGCGGTGATGCGGCCGCCCATCAACAGCGCCAGGCTCTGCGAGATTTCCAGGCCCAGGCCGCTGCCGCCGAAGTGGCGGGCGATGGAGCCGTCGCCCTGGGAGAAACGCTTGAACAGCCGCGCCATCGTCGTCGGGTCCATGCCGATGCCGGTGTCGGCTATCATCAGCAGCAGCGAGGCGTCGCCGCCGGCGGCGCCGGGCGAGCTGGAGGCGCTGACGGTGACGCCGCCGCGTTCGGTGAACTTGATGGCGTTGCTCAGCAGATTGAGCAGAATCTGCCGCAGCCGCGTCGGGTCCAGCTCCACCCATTCCGGAATTTCCGACGCCAGTTCCAGATTCAGCATCAATTGCTTGGCCTGCGCCTGCGCCGCCATCAGATTGACGATCTGCCGCAGCAGATAGCCGAGATTGCAGGTGACCGGGGCCAGTTCCAGCTTGCCCGACTCCAGCTTGCTGGCGTCCAGCACGTCGTTGAGCAGCAGCAGCAGGTGGCGGGCCGAGGCGTCGGCGGTGGCGATGTAGCTGGCCTGGCTTGGACGGGGCGCGTCGTCGGCCAGCAGCGACAGCATGCCGAGCACGCCGTTCAGCGGCGTGCGGATTTCGTGGCTCATATTGGCGAGGAAGGCGCTTTTCGCCTGACTGCCGGCCTCGGCCTGGCTGCGGGCCTCCTCGAGGCTGACGGTCAGCGACTCCAGCGCCAGCCTGCGCCCTTCCAACTGGCGCAGCTGGCGGATGACGATGAGGCCGAAGCCCAGGATCAACACCCATTCGAAGCCCATCAGCCAGTTGCCGATGGCGATCTGCTGCAGCATGGTGCGATTGCGGCTGTCCACCCGCTCCGCCACGGCCTGATTGGCTTGCAGCGACAAATCGTGCAGGCCGCCGTTCAATTGCTCCAACTGATGCTCCAGCCGCGCCAGCTCGGCCTTGTCCGGCAGGGAGGCGCGGTTTTCCAGGCTGGCGTCGCCCTGGCGGATGAAGGCGTCCAGCTGCGTCTGCATCCGCTGGTATTCCGGCAGCGCTTGCAGCAGGCTGCGGTACAGGCCGCCGCGGACGATGCCGACGCGGCTGATGAAGATGTCGTAACGTTGTTGCAACTGATCCGGAGTCAGCAAGCCGTGCTGCGCGTCGTGCAGGGCGGTCTGCAGCCGCATCTGCTCCGTTTCCAGCTGGAAGTAGGACCAGGCGATATTGTCGTCCTGGTATTGCAGGGCGCCGCTCAGTATTTGCGATTGGCGGAACTGCAGATAGGCGGCGCCGGCGAATACCGCCATCAGCGTGACGCCTATCATGATCAGCATCCGCCACGATGGGTGTTGCCGCTTGGCGTCGCCCATGCGCGTCACTCCACTTGCAGCGATTTCAGCTGCCAGGCGGAGCGATTGTAGTAGATCTCGGTCCTCAGTTCCGGCTGGCTGTCGAAGGGGTAGATGATGAACAACGGTCCCTTGTCGCGGACCGACATCGGCTTGTCGTTGAGCAGCCGGGCCAGAACCAGATCGAAGCGCGTGGCGTCTTCGATCGGAATGTCGGTCTTGTAGTCGTTCAGCGCCACCGCTTTCAGCGTCTGGCCCTTGGCGCCGACCAAGTTCAGCACGTCGCGCAAATAGGGGCCGCTGAAGCGGCTGACGCCGGGCATCCACGGCGTGTGGGTGACGACGGTGTGCTGCGGCAGCCTGCTCAGCATGGCCATGTCGAATACCGCCTCGTTGTCGCGATTCTTGTTGCTGATCTGTCCCGAGATCACCAGCACCACCTTGCCGGCGGGCATTTCCAGCGCCGGTTCGGCGCGGCCGGCCGTCGTCGCCAGCAGCAGCGACAGCCACAGGACGCGGGTGGTTTTCAGCATGGGGACACTCCTTGCGTTTCGGGGGGCGCGGCGTCGTCCTCGTCCGCCGGCAAAGGGAAGCCGCCGCGGTATTTCAGCAGCCAGCGGTGGAAGCTCTCGACGTCGATCGGCGGGGAGATGTACGAACCCTGGGCCTTTTCTATGCCCAGGCGGCGGCATAGCCGCCACTCGGTCAGCGTCGCGACGCCTTCCGCGACCACTTTCATGCCGAGCTGGCGGCCGAGTTCGGCGCTGGCGCGCAGAATCGACAGATTGGTCGGGTTGCGCGCGGCGTTGATGACGAAGCTCTTGTCGATCTTCAGCTCGGTGAACGGGATGCGCGACAGTCTGTCCATGCTGGCGAAGCCGGTGCCGAAATCGTCTATCGCCAGCTTCGCTCCTTTCAGCCGCAGCCGGGACAAGACTTCCAGCGCGCTGGTCGGGTCCGCCATCAGGCCGCTCTCGGTGACTTCGACCGTCAAGCGGCTCATGGCCAGGCCGGCGTTTTCCAGGATGGCGGCGAATTCGGCGACCAGCCCGGTCTGGTTCAGCGAAGACATCGACAGATTGATCGACACGTCCAGCGGCGGGCCGGGCAGGCGGGCGACGATGCGGGCGGCGTCGCGCAGCAGCACGCGGCTCAGTTCGGTGATCTGATCGCTGTCTTCGGCCAGTTCGATGAATTGCAGCGGACCGGTCAGTCCGAAGCGCGGGTGCTGCCAGCGCGCCAGCACCTCCACCGACAACACCTTGCCGGAGCGCATGTCCACCTGGGGCTGAAAGAACGGTTGCAGCTCGCCGTTGGCCAGGCCGGCGCGCAACTCTTCGGCGCTGGGCGCGCTGGGGGGGTGGGCGGCGCGGCGCAGCGCCGGCGGCGGCTGGTCTAGCAGCGCCTGCAGCGTCGCTTGCTGGATGGGCTTGGGGAGCACGCCGCCCAGCCATAAATCGTACAGCCTGGTCAGTTCGGCGACCGAATCGAGCACCCGCTCGTCGAAGCCGCTGGAAATCAGCACCTTGCCGGGGTAGCCGCGCTCGCCCAGATGGCGGACGAACTCGACGCCGTCCATCCGCGGCATGTCGAGGTCGCAGAAAATGGCGTCGAAATGACGGTCGCCGGCGTCGAGCTGGATCAGCGCGTCCATGCCGTCGCAAGCGACGGCGACATTGTCGTAACCCAGGCGCAGCAACACCATCACCAGAAACTGTCGGGTGACGGCGTCATCGTCCACGACCAGGATTTGCTGCATGGCCTCTCCTATCGCACGGCGGGCATGTCTAGCATTATAGCCGGGCGTTTCGGAGTGTAAGGGCGGGCGCGGGTCGGGCCGGGAGCCTGTTCAGCGAACAGGCTCAAGCGCCTGGGCGATCGCGAGCGGGCGTCGCGGGGCGTTCAGCCGGCCTGGCCGATATCCAGTTGATTGATCTTGCCGCTGGGGTCCAGGTGGAATTTGAAATAGGTGTCGAATTCGCCCCAGCGATCGCTGTGGAAGCCGCCGTAGATGTCCAGGCCCTGGTTTTCCACCCTGTCGATCCGGGTGAAGCGCTCGTGGCCCATCGCGTGCTCGCTGAATTTGCGGAAGTTGGCCGGCAGGCCGTCGTCGGTGAGGGTGGCGTCGGTGCTGAACAGTGAAATCCAGCTGGCATGATCGCCGTGTTGCAACGCCTCGATCGCCAGCCGCACCACCGGCTGGGTAAGCATTTCCAGATTCATGATGGTTCTCCTTGATACAAAAACCTTACGTCTCCGGACACCGCTCCGATTGCGGACGCGCACGGCGAAAGCCGCCTTGTCGTCGCAAGCGGAAGCGGTGAGTCAGAAACGGTCCCGATAACTTGCAGCTTTTAGTTCCTTGCCGGTCCGTCTGGAACGGGCGGCAGGGCGGCATGTCTCGTCGTCCTGGAGGTGGTGGACAGGAACGGACCCAAGGGGTCAACCGCGGCGAGAGCCACAGTACGCTATAGCCGACGCGTCGGGCGAATGCAATCGGCGCGGCCGGAGGTGCCGGCCGCGCCGATTGCCGCTACAATGGCGCCTCTTGAATAGACACCAAGCTGAACTGGATTGTTATGTTGCGTATTTCCGAACTGAAACTGCCGCTGGACCATAGCGAGGAGGAGCTGGCCGACGCCGTCGCCGGCTTCCTGAAAGTGGCGGCGGGCGACGTTCGCGGCTTTACCGTGTTCAAGCGCAGCTACGACGCGCGCAAGGGCGTGATGAGCTTGGTCTACATCATCGATGTCGATGTCGCCGACGAGGGCAGGCTGTTCGCCCGTTTCAACGGCGATCGCCGGGTGATGCCGACGCCGGATACCGGCTATTATCCGGTGGCGCAGGCGCCGGCCGATCTGAAACAGCGGCCGGTGGTGGTCGGTTTCGGCCCCTGCGGCATCTTCGCCGCGCTGATCCTGGCGCAGATGGGCTTCAAGCCCATCGTGCTGGAGCGCGGCAAGGAAGTGCGTCAGCGCACCAAGGACACCTGGGGCCTGTGGCGCAAGAGCGAGTTGAATACCGAGTCCAATGTGCAGTACGGCGAGGGCGGCGCGGGCACCTTCTCCGACGGCAAGCTGTACAGCCAGATCAAGGACCCGCGCCATCTGGGCCGCAAGGTGCTGGTCGAGTTCGTCAAGGCCGGCGCGCCGGAGGAAATCCTCTACCTCGCCCGCCCGCACATCGGCACCTTCCGCCTGGTCAGCATGGTGGAGAACATGCGCGCCGAGATCATTGAGCTCGGCGGCGAGATCCGTTTCGAACAGCGTGTGGACGACCTGATCCTCGAAGACGGCCGCGTCCGCGGCGTCAGGCTGGCCGACGGCGGCGAGGTGCTGAGCGATCACGTGGTGCTGGCGCTGGGGCACAGCGCGCGCGACACCTTCCAGATGCTGGAGAAGCGCGGCGTTTATATGGAAGCCAAGCCGTTCTCGGTCGGCGTCCGCATCGAGCATCCGCAATCGTTGATCGACCAGGCGCGCTGGGGCAAGTACGCCGGCCATCCGCTGCTGGGCGCCGCCGACTACAAGCTGGTCCATCACGCCGGCAACGGCCGCGCGGTGTACAGCTTCTGCATGTGCCCGGGCGGCACCGTGGTCGCGGCGACATCGGAAGAGAAGCGGGTGGTCACCAACGGCATGAGCCAGTACTCGCGCAACGAGCGCAACGCCAATTCCGGCTTCGTGGTCAGCATCTCGCCCGAGGTCGATTATCCGGGCGGCCCGCTGGCCGGCCTCGACTTCCAGCGCGAGCTGGAGAGCAAGGCCTATGAGCTGGGCGGCGGCGACTACTTCGCGCCGGCGCAGCTGTTGGGCGATTTCATGGCCGGCAGGGCGTCCACCAAGCTGGGCGAGGTGGAGCCGTCTTACAAGCCGGGCGTGACGATGACCGATCTCGCGCGCATCCTGCCGGACTTCTGCGTCGAGGCCATGCGCGAGGCGATCCCGCATTTCGCCCGCCAGATCCGCGGCTACGACCTCCACGACGCGGTGTTGACCGGCCTGGAAACCCGCACCAGCTCGCCGCTGCGGATCACCCGCGGCGAAGACGGCCAGAGCCTGAACATCAAGGGCCTGTTCCCGGCCGGCGAGGGCGCGGGCTACGCCGGCGGCATCCTGTCGGCCGGCGTCGACGGCATCAAGATCGCCGAGGCGGTGGCCCAGGCCATCGTGGCCGGCCGCTGACGGGCCAGCCTGCCGCCATGAAAAACGGGAACCATGCGGTTCCCGTTTTTTTATCGGCGCGCGCCGGCCTCAGCCGGCGGCGTCCTGCAGGTTCTTTGGGCCGAAGGCGCCGGGCAGCAGCGCGTCCAGCGTGGTGTCGATCACATCGTCGCTGTCGCAGATCGCCCGCACCCGCATCGTGGGGCCGAATTCGTTCAGCACCTGGCGGCAGGCGCCGCAGGGCGGGGTGGCGGAGGCGGTGGGGGTGTAGATGCAGACGGCGACGACTTCCTGCATGCCGTGATTGGCGCGCGCGGCGTAGACGGCGGTGCGCTCGGCGCAGTTGCCCAGGCTGTACGAGGCGTTTTCGACGTTGCAGCCGATGTGGATCTTGCCGCCGCCGTCCAGGATGGCGGCGCCGACGGAGAATTTGCTATAGGGCGCGTAGGCCTGGCGCGCGGCCAGTTGGGCGGCCATTTCCAGTTCGGCCCATTGCTCGCTGCTGGGTTCGTGTTGATTACGGGTCATGCTCTCTCCATAAAACCAGGTCGGCGACGGATGATGCGTCAGGGCACCGGCCTTGTCAATGCGGTCCGGCGCGGTGCTTATTGTCCCCCGATCGACGCGTGGCCATCCTTGTCCTGGCGCAAGCGGCGGCGGCAATAGGCCAGCATCGCCTCGGTCAGCGACTGCGACAGCCGCGATTCGACCCGCCAGTGGTGCCAGTACAGCGGGATGTCGATATGGCGGCCGGGGAACAGGTCGACCAGCCTGCCGCTGGCCAGATCGTCGCCCAGCATCAGCTCCGGCAACAGGCTGTAGGCCAGCCCCTGGCGCGTCAGCTCGACGAAACTCTGCGCAGACGGGACGGTGAATCCGGGAAAGCCGCCGTCATAGGCGGCCGCCTGGCGCAGGAACTGGCCGTGCACCGCATCCTTGCGGCTGAAGATGATGCTGGGCGCGCGCGCCAGCGCGGCGTGATCGACGCCGCCGGCGAAGTGGCGGGCGGCGAAAGCCGGCGTGGCCAGGCACAGATAGCGCATCGCGCCCAGATAATGCTGGATGCCGCCCTGTATCGGCGCCGGCCGGGTGCCGACGCAGCCTATCACGTGGCCGGTGCGCATCAACTCGTGGGTGTGATCCTGGTCGTCGACGACGATGTCCAGCAGCAGATTGTGCTCGGCCAGCGCCGGCGCCACGGCGTCCAGATACCAGGTGGCCAGGCTGTCGGCGTTGACGCCCACCGCCAGCGTGGTGAATTCGCGCGGACGGACGCTGGGGCTGAGCTGTTGCAGCAACTGGTTTTCCATCAGCAGCAACTGCTGGTAGTGCTGCAGCAGCTGGCGGCCGGCCTCGGTGGCTTCCGCCGGCGAGGTGCGGGTCAGCACGGGCTGGCCCAGCTGCTCCTCCAATTGGCGTATCCGTTGGGAGACGGCGGACTGGGTCAGGAACAGCTTCTTCGCCGCCTTGTCGAAACCACCGGTTTCGGCCACGGCGGCCAGCGTCTGCAATTGTCGGGGATCGATCACGGTTGAGCTCGTCGCGGCTGGTGAAACAATTGTTCGATTAATAATGCCGTTCGGCTTGCTTAAAAGCCGGCGTCGTGGCATGTTGCAGGCTGCGGCGCGGCGGGCCCTGGCAGGCGGACTTCGCCGCCGCTGCCGACAGACCACAAGATACAAGAAATACCTGCTCCTGGGCAGGTGGGCTCGATTGTAGGGGCGCCGGCGGCGCCCCGGCCACGACAGGCGCAGAAGACAAAGATGCAGACGGACGATATGGCGCTCCTGGCGGGGATGCGCCGCTTTACCGGAATCCGCGCCGAAGAGTTGGCGCGGCTGGCGCTATGCGCCGACGCCTGTTTCGCGCGACGCGAATTGCTGGCCAAGGAATTGTACTGGTACCTGCTGAAGAGCCCGCGGGAAGCGGAGCTGTTGCAGCGCCATCACGCCGCCGGCCTGGACGCGGTGGCGGACCGCTTGCTGCGGGAGTGGCAACGTCTGCTGTTCGAACCGCTGGACGCCGCGGCGGCGCGTCGGCTGCAGCGCCAGGGCGAACGCTATTGCCGCCTCGGCATCGGCGTCGATTGGCTGCTGGGCCTGCATGAGCGCGGGCAGGCCAATCTGGCCGGCAGCCTGGCCGCCGCCGGATTGCCGGCCGCCGCCGAACAAGAATTTTCCCGTTTACTGCGCAAGCGCGTGTTGTTGGAGCAGATGCTGATCCTGGACGGCTATCAGGGCAATCTGCGCAGCGAGGCCGCCGCGCGCCAAAACCGTCTCCACTCGATGTCCGGCCTGTACGCCGCGCTCAGCGGCCTCAGCCTGGCGCTGACCGACAGCGCCGACAGGCGCGCCCTGCTGCAAGCGGTGTGCGAGGTCTGCGCGCGCGAGGCCGGCTGCGCCGCCGCCTGGGTCGCGCTGCCGGACGACGATGGTCTTCGGCTGGCAGCGCTGGCCCATGGCCACGACGCGGCGGCGGGCGGGCCGATCGACGCGCTGATCCGCGCCGGCGGGCAGGGCGGCAATCCGGCTGCCCGCGCGATGCGCAGCCGCGGCACGCAAGTGATCAACGATCTGGGCGCCGAGCCGGCGTTGCGGCCGTGGAACGAGGCGCTGGGGATCGCCGGCGCCGGCAGCCTGCTGGTGGCGCCGCTGCAGGTCCGCCAGCAAGTGGCGGGCGTGCTGGCGCTGCATGCCGCCGAGGCCGGCTTCTTCGACCAGACCCGGCTGGCGCTGTTCGACGCGATGGCGCGCGAGACCGGCCGCGCGCTGGAGCGGCAGGAGGCGCTGGAGCGCAGCCACCGCGCCGAGACCGAGCTCGCCTTCCTGGCCCAGCACGACGCGCTGACCGGGCTGCCGAACCGCGGCCAGATGCAGCAGCTGATAGACCGTCTGCTGGCGGCCCGCTTCGGCGGCGGCCAGGTGGCGGTGCTGGCGATCGCGGTGGAGGGCTTCCACGAGGTCAATGCCCGGCTGGGCTACGACGGCGGCGATCTGGTGTTGTGCGAGACGGCTCGCCGCCTGCGGGAGGCCATTTATCCGTTCGGCTATGTCGGCCGAGTGGGCGCGTCGCGCTTCATCGCCTGCTCCGAGCGCATGGATCAGCTGCCGGGGCTGGTGGACCGCCTGCTGAGGCAATTGCCGTTGCCGGTGGACGCGATGGGCGCGACGGTGGAGCTGCGTTGCAGCGTCGGCGTCGCGGTCAGCTCGTCCGGGCCGGGCGACGCTGCCAGCCTGTTGCGCCGCGCCGATCTGGCGCTGAGCCGCGCCAAGGAGCAGGGCGGCGGCCACTACCGCCATTACGACGCCGCGATGGATGAGGAAATCCGCAAATTGCACGCGCTGCGCAGCGCGTTCGCGCTGGCTATCCCCCGCGGCGAGCTGGCCTTGTACTATCAACCCAAGATCAATTTGCAGACCCGCCGGGTCGAGGGCGCCGAGGCGCTGGTGCGCTGGGTGCGCGACGGCCGGAATATCGCGCCGGGAGAGTTCTTCCCGGCGATCGAGCACAGCGGCCTGATCCGCGAGCTGGACTGGTGGGTGCTGCGCGAGGCGGTGCGCCAGACCGGAGAGTGGCGCCGGCGCGGGCAGGCCATTCCGGTCAGCGTCAATCTGTCGGCCGCCACGCTGAAGCATGAGGATTTCCTGCTGACGCTGGAAGCCCTGCTGGAGGCGCATCCGCTGCCGCCCGGCTTTCTCGAGCTGGAGGTGCTGGAGAGCGTCACCCAGCAGGAGGCGGAGCAGATCACCTCCCGGCTGGAGCGCTGCCGCGACCTGGGGCTGTCGATCGCGCTGGACGATTTCGGCACCGGCGCCTCGTCGCTGGTGCATCTGCAGCAGCTGCCGTTCGACACCATCAAGATCGACCAGCGCTTCGTGCGCCTGCTGCTGGAAATGCCCGGCAACGAGGCCATCATACGCAGCATGCTGGCCTTCGCCCATTATACCGGCCGCAAGCTGGTGGTGGAGGGGGTGGAAAGCCGCGCGATCTGGCAGCGGCTGCTGGAAATCGGCTGCCACGACGGCCAGGGCTACGGCATTTCGCCGCCGCTGGCGGCGCACGAGCTGCCGGAATGGGTGCACGAATGGAGCCGGGCCGGCGAGGATGCCGAAATTATTAATTCATCTTATACGCCATAATTTTTATTAGTTTTACTTAATATGGCGACCTAGTTAATCTGCCTGCAAACGATTCAAGGGAGCAGGCAGTGTTCAATTTCAGTGTATTTCTTTCGGCGCTGGGGATTTCCTTCAGCCAGATCGTCGGCATCGGACCGCAGAACGCCTATGTGCTGCGGCAGGGCATAGGGCGCAGCCATGTGCTGCCCATCGTCGCCATCTGCATCGTCGCCGACATCCTGCTGATCGCCGCCGGCGTGTTGGGCGTCGGCAAGATCGTGGCCGGCATTCCCGGCTTCGTCGGCGCGGTCACCTGGGCCGGCGCCGCCTTCATCTTGTGGCTGGGCTTCAAATCGTTCCGCTCGGCCTTCCGCGCCGGCGGCATGACGCTGGAAGGCGGCGTCGAGCGCGACCGGAACAGCGCCATCCGCACCATTCTGGTGGTGACGCTGCTGAATCCCTATGTCTGGCTGGACACGGTGGTGCTGATAGGCAGCGTGTCCTCGGTGTACGGCACGCATGGCGCGCCGTCCTTCCTGATCGGCAGCCTCAGCGCCTCGGTGCTGTGGTTCGGCGCGATCGGCCTGTTCGCCGGCAAGCTGGCGCCGCTGTTCACCAAACCGTCCAGCTGGCGGGTGCTGGACGGCCTGATAGGCTTCGTCATGCTGTTCACCGCGTCCATGCTGATCTACAACTACGGCTTGTCGGCGCCGCTGCCGCTGTAATCCGCCAGCGCCTCCTTCAGAGCCTGTTTACGATCTTTTTGCGGCATCGACGGTATTCTGCCGGATGCAGGGCACGAAAAACGGCCCGCGGCAGTGTCGTTCACTGCAAGGGACGTTTGACAAAGCCATGCGCCGGCAGAAAACCGTCCCGAAGGGCAGGCCAGCCAGCAGGCCATCTGCCGCGTTGTCGGGCTAGGCCTTGGAATCACCAAGGCCTACGCCCTCCGCCTTGCATTTGGCCTGCTGGCTGGCCTGCGCTGCTCGTAAAAAGATCGTAAACAGGCTCTCAGCGCCTGCAGGGCCGGCAATTCCAGCGCCTGGGCCGCGTGGCACAGGCCGACGCGGCGGCTAGGCGTCGCGCCGGCCAGCAAGACGGCCTTCAGGCCCGGATGGTCGTCGGCCAGCGAGGCGGGCAACAAGGCCACGCCCAGGCCGGCCGCCGCCATATGGGCGGCCAGCCGCAGGCTGCCGGCGCGGGCGGCCACCGCCAGCGCCGGCGCGGCGGCGCCATGCAGGTCCAGCAGCCGTTGATGGCTGGGATGGTCCGGGCAGACGATCCAGTCCGTCTCGTCCAGCAGCGCCGGGTCCACCCGTTCGCGCGACGCCAGCCGGTGCGCCGCCGGCACCGCCAACACGAAATCCTCCTCCCACAGCGGCAGGAACAGCTCATCCTCGCAACGCAGATCCTCGGCCGCCAGCCTGGCGTCGCCGCAGCAGCCCTCGCGCACGTCCAGCAGGATGGCCGGGCTCGCCAGTCCGGCCCGCGCCAGCAGCGTCTCCAACTGGTTTCTGCCGATATCGGCGTCGACGCCCAGCGTCAACGGCGGGCAGTCGCGCCGCTGGCGGAACATCCGCGCCAGCGCCTCGGCCTGCGTCAGCAGGCGGCGGGCTTGCGGATACAGCAGCCGCGCGTCCTCGCTGACCGCCACGCCGCGCGGCAGCCGTTCGAACAGGGTGGCGCCCAGCGTTTCCTCCAGCTGGCGTATGGTGACCGACAGCGTCGGCTGAGTGACGAACAGCCGCTGCGCCGCCAGCGTGATGCTGCGTTCTTCGAAAACGGCGACAAAGGCCTTCAGTTGTCGAATATCCATAGATCAGGCCTATGTCAGTTAGAGATTTTTATCATTTTTCAGCATGTATGGCGGCAAATATACTCGTTGGCATCTTCTCGCATCGATAAATTTTATGGAAGGATGATCGAATGAGCAAACCCCTGATCGTGATCACCGGCGCCAGTTCCGGCATCGGCGCCGCCACCGCCCAACTGTTTTCCCAGGCCGGCCACCCCTTGTTGCTGCTGGGACGCCGGCTGGAGCGCCTGGAGGCCTTGCAACTGCCCGACACGCTGTACCGCCGGGTCGACATCGTCGACCGCGCCGCGTTGCTGGCCGCGCTGGAGGAGGCGGAAGCCCGCTTCGGTCCGGCCGACGCCATCGTCAATAATGCCGGCGTGATGCTGCTGGGCGCGATGGCCAAGCAGGACCCGGACGAATGGCAACGGATGCTGGACGTCAACGTCAAGGGACTGCTGAACGGCATACACGCGGTGCTGGCCGGCATGGTGGCGCGTGGACGCGGCACCATCATCAACGTCAGCTCCGTCGCCGGACGCAAGACCTTCCCCAGCCACGCGGTCTACTGCGGCACCAAGTTCGCCGTGCACGCGATCTCGGAAAACCTCAGGGAAGAGGTGGCCGGCAGCGGCGTCAGGGTGATCACCATCGCGCCGGGCGCGGTGGAGACCGAGTTGTTGGGCCATACCACCGACGAGGCGATCAAGGCCGGCTACCAGGACTGGAAACAGCAGATGGGCGGCGTGCTTGAGGCGGACGATGTGGCCGCCGCCATCGGCTACGCCTACCAGCAGCCGCAGCGGGTCTGCATACGCGAGATCGTGCTGGCGGCGACCGGGCAGGGCGCCTGAGGCGGCGGGCGTCCGGCAGGGCGCCCGCTTTTTCGCCGGCATGATCCGATGATTTTTCCGTCAAAATCAATACATGAAATATGCATATTGAATTTATTTTTTAGCAAAAATAATTCTTTCAAATTTACGTATTCATATCGCATAACGAAATCTCCGTGACGTTAAAACTCAAAGGAGAAAGAGATCATGACAAGGAAAATCATCAGTCTGCTGGTACTCGGCGCGGCCCTGACGGGACAGGCCGCGGTGGCGATGCCGATCAACAACAGCTATGTCCAGGCCAGCGCCGGCGAAATCCGCGGCTTCCTCGGCGGCTATTCCCGGCCGACGGTCTATCTGGACCAGTACGCCTGCGGCGAGCCGCAGCTGAGCGCGATGGCCTGCGGCCCGTACACCATCAGCGTCGGCACCGGCTTCCTGCAGCAGCAGGAGAACAGCTACGGCAACTATGTGGCCAAGTTCATCCTCGCGCATGAATGGGGCCACACCATCCAGTTCACCCGCGGCATCAACCGCCAGCCGCCGATGCAGGAGCTGCAGGCCGATTGCGTCGGCGGCACCTTCGCCAAGTACGCCGAGACCAATCTGCGCTATCCGAGCTTCATCGAGAACGCGGTCGCCTCGGCGCGCGACGCCGCCGACTACGGCGAGCACGGCACGCCGTCCCAGCGCGATTACTACTCCCGCTACGGCTACGCCAACGGCTTCTCCTCCTGCATGAACCGGATCTGACCATGAAGGGAGCACCATGGTTGATCGTCGCGGCCGTCGGGGCGGCCGTCGCGGCGGCCTGGCTGTGGCAGCCGGGGCGGTCCGGCGCGTCCGCCGCCTCGCTCCGCGCGCCGGCGGCCGTCGCTGATGGGGCGGCGGCCGCCAAAACGGCCGCGGCCGGCCGCGGTGCCGACGGCCTAAGCTTCGCCGTCGGCGGCAACCCGGGCCAGCTTGGCCAGGGCGCGGCGGCGGCGCCGCCGCCGGAGACGCCGGCCGAGAAGGCGCGCAAAGAGCAGATGCGCAAGCTCGGCTACCAGATCGAGGCGCGCTACTACCGGATGTCGCTGGCCGAGCTGCGCGAGCAGGCGCGGCTCGGCAATCCGCAGGCGCTGACGCATCTGGCGGAACGCTATCTGTTCCAGCTGGACGGCCATCCGCGCGAGCCCGACTACGAGCCGGGCTTCCGCTACCGCGACGAGGCGCGCGAGGCCTTGCAGCAGGCGTACGCGCAAGGCAACGCGCACGCGGCGGCGATGATCTCGGAAAGCTATCTGCTGGACAAACAGGTGGACGAGGCCGCCGCCTGGAATCTGGTGGCGCGTCGCGCCGGCGATGCGCTCAGCGCCGACTGGTTCCTGAAGACCAAGGACTACCAGGCGATGGGCGATCAGCAGAAGGCCGCCGCCGCCCAGCGCGCCGACCAGCTCTGGAAAACCCTGCAACAGCGCAAGCCCCGCTAGCGCTCATCGCGCGGCGCCTTGGCGCGGCTTCGGCCGCAAGGAGGCGCCGCGCACCTCGAATTTCACCGCCTCGACCACCTTGCCGTCGCCGCCGCGCAACTCCAGCCTGTGCCGGCCCGGCCACGGAAACCAAGCCAGCGCGATGCCGCTTCCCAGTTTTTTCCCGTCCAGCCACCATTGCGGCCTGGCGACGCCGCGCGCGCGCAGCACCAGGCGTTGATTGGCCGGCGGAATGTCCGGGTCGAGCGCGAACACGCTGCCGTCCACCGGCGCGGCGATGCCCGGCGCCAGGCCGGCGGCGCCGCCTTTCTGAGGCACGATCAGCGCGCGTTCGGTGCCGGCCAGGAACCATTCGGTTCGCGGCGCCGCCGTCTCGCCCTGATAGCGCACCCGCTGCCGCACTAGGCCGGGCGGCGGCGCCGGCGGCGTCGAGGCCGGTGCAGACTGCTGGGCGCGGTCCAGCACCGTCTGCCACACCGGGGCCGCGCCGTGCATGCCGGACACGTCCCACATCGGTTCGCCGCCGGCGTTGCCCACCCAGCTCGCCACGGTGAAGCGGCGCGAGAAGCCGACCGCCCAGTTGTCGCGCATATCCTTGCTGGTGCCGGTCTTCACCGCGCTCCAGTAGCGGGTGGACAGCGCGCTTTCGAGGCCGAAGGTCAGCGCGCGGGCGGTGCGGTCGGACAGGATGTCGGCGATGATGAAGCTGCTGGCGGGGTCCAGCAGCCGCGCCGGCGTCGGCGCGGCGTCGGCCAGCGTCCAGCGCGGCGCGGAGGCCAGGCCCTGATTGGCCAGCGTGCGGTAGGCGTTGGCCAGGTCCAGCAGGCGGATGTCGGCGGCGCCCAGCGCCAGACTGTAGCCGTAGTAGTCGCCGTCCTCGGTCAGGCTGGAGAAGCCCAGCTTGACCAGGCGGTCGCGCAGCGCGTTGGGGCCGACCATCGCTATCGCGCGCACCGCCGGGATGTTCAGCGACGAGGCCAGCGCGGTGCGCGCCGGCACCAGACCCTTGAAATCCTTGGAGTAGTTTTGCGGCGCGTACAGGCCGGCGCCGGTCTGCAGATCCAGCGGGCTGTCGTCCAGCAGCGAGGCGGCGGTCAGATAACGTTTTTCCAGCGCCAGCTGGTACAGGAACGGTTTCAGCGTCGAGCCGGCCTGGCGCAAGGCGGTGACGCCGTCGACCTGGGCGGCGTTGGACAGGCCGCGGCCGCTGGAGCCGACCCAGGCCAGGATGTCGCCGCTCCGGTTGTCCAGCACCACCAGCGCGCCATCCTGCACATTGCGCTGCGACAAGGCCGCCAGGTGGCGGCGCAGCGCGGCGGCGGCGAAGCGCTGCAGCGGCAGGTCCAGCGTGGTGCGTATCCTGTCGCCGGCCGCCAGACGGCGGCTCTGCAGCAGCTTCTGCGCGAAATGCGGCGCGTCCTGCTCGGCCAGCGGATTGGCGGCGCGGCTCCTGGCCAGCGCCTGGGTGGTATGGACGCCGATCACGCCGCAGTCGGGTTTGCGCCCCATGTCCTGCAGGATGCGGCAGGCGCGGGCGGCCACCCGGTCCGGCGCGGCGTTGGGCGCGCGCACCAAGGCCACCGCGATGGCCGATTCTTCCAGATTCAAGCCGGCCGGCAGTTTGCCGAACAAGGTGGACGACAGCGCCGACAGGCCGACCAGCTCGCCGCGGAAGCCGACCAGGTTCAGATAGGCCTCCAGTATCTGGGCCTTGGTCCAGTGCTTCTCCAGCCAGCCGGCGGACCAGCTCTGGCCCATCTTCTGCCACAGGCTGCGCCCGCCGCTGCCCGCTTTCAGATCGTCGTCCAAGAGGCCGGCCAGCTGCATCGTCAGCGTCGACGCGCCGCGGGTGCGGCTGTTCCACAGATTGCCCCAGGCCGCCGCCGCGACGCCGGACCAGTCGACGCCGCTGTGCTCGTAGAAGCGCCTGTCCTCGGACAGCACCAAGGCGTGACGGAAGGCAGGCGAGGTGTCGGCCAGGCCCACCCAGTCCATGCGCCGCGCCTGTTTGTCGACACGGATGCGCTGCAGCACCTGGCCGTGCCGATCCAGCAGCACCGCGTCCGACGGCTTCCAGCCGGCCTTGACCTGCTGGAAGCTGGGCTGGCTCCAGGCGGGGGCGGACAGGACGGCGAGGACGATGACGAGGATGCTGGATTTGATCACTGCTTTTCTCATGGGCTGTGTGGATCGATGCTCGGTGGAGTGGTTCCGTTTGCGAGAGGTATTGTCGCAAAGTTGCGGCAAGATGTACCGCGTGGATTATCGATATGGACCGCCTCCTGACGTTTTTGCTGCTGTCCGCATGCTTTTCTTTGCATGAAACGGTGTGCCGCGTCACTGAGGCGGCTACTGGGCGAAAGAAAGGGATTGTGCGACAGAGCCTGTATTTTCGCTTACTTTTTGCTATACATCATTGCATTATTTTGTGCGGCTTTGTGGTTGGAGTCGATGTGAAAACAAAACTCATTCTTTTTTTGTCCACATTGTCGATGGCTGCGAGCGCGCAAGTGCTTGTTATTGAATATCCAAGGCCGGAATCCAGTGGAGACAAGCGATATACCGAATACTATTGGGATGTCTTGAGATTGGCAATGAGTAGGACGCGAAGCAAGTTTGGCGAATACGCAATACGCGAATCTTTGATCGATATGAATGAAAAAAGGACCAAGAAACTAATAGAGCTTGGCGCTGATGGTGTTGATATCATGGTGCATGGGAATATTTCATCTTGGGGCGTCAAGCTGAATTCGATTCAATTTCCTCTAGATAAGGGTGTTCTTGGATATAGAATATTTCTGTTGCGTAAGGATAAGTGCGAAGAGATGCTGGCGAAGTCCAGTAATGACTTGAAAAGTTACACCATAGGACAGGGCAGCGGTTGGGAGGATATAGAGATATTGCGGGATGGGGGATTTCGCGCCGTTGATGGCGGTAGCTATGAAAATCTGTTCAAGATGCTGAGTGAGGGGCGGTTTGATTTATTCTCCAGAGGTGTGAATGAAATTAAAAATGAGCTGGATTGGAATAGAAATACTTATCCGAATTTGACGATTGAGCCCCGGTATGCAATCTATTACCCATTGGCTCGATATTTTTATGTTGCAAGAACAAGCAAGGGTGCGGAGATTAAAAAAAGACTTTTATATGGCCTTGATCGGATAAGCAAGGATGGGAGTCTGGATGCATTGTTTAATGAGAGAATTGTTCCGACCATTAGTGATTTGCATATCGGCTCAAGAGAGATATTTTACATAAAAAATCGTTTTATATCGGATCAGGATAGCAAGATTTTAAATGAAAAATTATTCAGGCCCGCCCGCGAGGCCACAAGTAAATTTCAGTGCGAATGAAATGGCGGTCGAGACTTTCAGGCTTGATCCGGCGGCCGAGCCCGCTCCAGTGCCTCATGCCTGCCTATCGCGTCTCTCAACGCCCTTGCCGTGACCTCCAGCCCGTGCGCCCGCGGCGCGGCGGCTTCCTCCGAATAGAATGCCGCGAATGGACGATCCGCGCGCCTGGGCACGACGTGCAGGTGGAAGTGGCCGAGCTCGTTGAAGACGCCGCCGTTCTGGCAGACGGTGATGCCGTCCGGGTGGTACAGCAGCTTGACGGCGCGGGAGACCAGCCCGGCCGCGGCCATGACGGCCGCCGCCTGGGCGGGGTCCAGTTCCTCCAGCTCGACGACATGCCGTTTCGGCACGATCAGCGTGTGCCCTTCGCCGAAGGGTTCGTGATCGAGGAAGCACGCCACGTGTTCGTTCTCGTAGACCATGTGCGCGGCTTCGCCGCCGTTCGCCAGTGCGCAGCCCAGACACGCCATCTTTCTCTCCCGCTTCGATAAAACGCGGCCTCTCCCCGGCGCCGGGGAGAGGCCGCGCGATCACTTGCCGTCCGTCACCTTGAACGCCGCGTTCGGCAGCATGCCGAACACGTCCGGCGCGTACATCGCCTCGACGCGGGTCGGCGGCAGTCTGAACGTGCCCGGATTGTTCAACCGCATCGTGTATTCCACCTTCAGTTCGCCGCGCGGCACATAGCTGTAGTAGGCGCGGTAGCCGGAGAAGCGGCGTTCGATGTAGTCGGCGTAGTCGCCGCCGTTGCCGGATTTGGCGTCTATCGCCGAGTCGCGGCCCAGGCCGCCGCCCTGTATCGCCGCGCCGGCCGGGATCGGGTCGTCCACCACCACCCAGCTCATATCGCTCTGGGCGCGGATTTCCAGCGTCACCTTGACCACGTCGCCGGGCTGGTACTGGCCGGCCACCTTCTGGCTGACCGGCGTCAGCGTCTTCTTGACGCTGTAGCCGGCGTAGCGCGGCGCCTTCAGCGGGATGGCGGCCTCGGCCTGGACGGTGGCCCACGGCGCGCCGGCGCCGGCGTGCTTCAGTTGCAGGCTGCCGGCGTTGCCGGCCGGCCATGGCAGCAGGCCCAGCAGCTGGACGCCTTCCTGCGGCCAGGCGAGGCCGAGGCTGGACTTGCCGAGGACGGCGCCGGTCCGGCCGGTCACCGGCACGGTTTCGAATTGGCGCGAGAACTGCGCCGTCGCCAGCGATCCCCACAGATTGGCGGTGGTCGTGCCCCAGTGGCCCTTTTGCTGGCGGGCCAGCAGGCCGGTCAGCAGCCGCGGCATGTCGGCCTGCCAGTCCGGCAGCTTGCGCACGGCCAAGAGCAGCTTGGCGGCGTTGACGTCGGCCGAGCCCATCAGCCACCAGGCGTAGTCGTCGACCTCGGTGCTGAAGCCCATCTTCGTGCCTTGATAAGTCAGGCGGGCGCGCAGCAGATTGGACGCCTCGGCGGCGCGGGCGGCGCGCTGCGGGATGTCGGCCGCGCGGCCCAGCAGCGACAGCCAGTCCACCAGCATCGCGGTGCTCATCTTCTGCGGGTTAAGCTCCAGCACGTCCAGCATCGCCGGGCGGAAGCGGCCGTAGCGCGACAGCGCCTCCATCGCCGCCAGCCGGCGCGCGTCGGCGTCCTGGCGGCTGGTGGGCAGCTCGCGTTTCAGCCGGCCTTCGACGAAGGCCGACAGGCCGTCCAGCATCTTGCCGCGCGGACCTTCCGGCATCTCGACGCCGGCCTCGTTGGCGGCCGCCAGCAGATAGCTGCTCAGCACGTCGCTGCCGCGGTCCGGCGCGCCCTCGCCGAGCGGGAAGTAGGCGGCCAGGCCGTTGCCGTCCAGATACAGCGGCAGCTCGCCCATCAGCTGATTCCAGCGCTTGCCGTCGGACAGGCCGATGGCGACCGAGCTCCTCTGTTCCAGGCAGGCGTACGGATAGTCCTCGAACCAGCGCCTGACGCCGGGCAGGCTGTTGCCCAGCCTGGCCTGCAGGCTGACGCGTATGCCGCCGCGGCCGGGCAGCGCGCCCGGCGGCATCGCCACCGGGATGGCCAGCTCCGGCGACACGCGCTGCAGCGTGGCCTGTTCCACCGTCACCGGCACCGCCGGATCGATCTGCTGGACGATGGCCAGCTTGTCGGCGGCCTTGCCGTCCACCTGCTGGGCGGCGAAGGTCCATTTCAGTTCCTTGACGCCGTCCGGCACGGTGACCGGCCAGGCGATCAGCCGCGCCTCGCCGACCGGCAGGCTGATTTCGCGCGCAGGCAGCGCCGGCAGGCCGGGCGCGCCGGCCGACACCTTGACCTTCAGCGGCTTCTCGCCGCCGTTGAGCACGGTGACGCCGGCCTGGAACTGGTCGCCCTCGCGCGCCAGCGGCGGAATGCCGGACGTCAGCTGCAGGTCTTGCGTCACGTTGAAGCCGGCCTCGCCGGTGCCGAACATGTCATTGCCGACATCGGCCACCGCCACCAGGCGGAAACGGGTCAGCGCGTCGTTGATCGGCACTTTGACGCGGGCGCCGCCGTCGGCGTCCAGCGTCACGCGCGGCAGCCAGACCAGCAGGGTGTCCAGCAGTTCGCGCGTCGGCGCCTTGCCGCCGCCGCCGCCGGGCGGCAGCGACTTGCGGCCGTAATGGCGCTTGCCGACGACTTCCAGCTGGGCGGTGGCGGTCTCGACGCCGTAGCTGTGGCGCTGGTACATCGCCTGCATCAGCTCCCAGCTGTGGTTGGGTTGCAGTTCCAGCAGCGCCTCGTCGACGGCGGCGAAGGCCACTTCGGTGCCGGCCGGCGCCGGCTTGCCGCCCGGCAGCTTGACCTGGATGGCGACGTCGGCGGTTTCGCGTATGCCGTAGCTCTTCTTCGCCGGCGTCACCGTCACGTCCAGCCGCTTGGCGGCGTCGCCGACCTGGATTTCGGCGATGCCGTACTTGAAGGCCGGCCGCGACAGATCGACCAGCGCCGTCGGCGGCGCGTAGTCGCCGCCCTCGTGCCAGTAGGCATCCCACCATTCGGACGGGCTCTTCCAGCCCCAGGTGAAGAAGGAATACCACGGCACGTCGCGGACCCGGCCGCGCACCGCCAGCACCGACACATAGACATTGGGCGTCCAGTCGGGGCCGACCTTCAGTTCTATCGTCGGGTTCTTGCCCTCCAGCTCGACGACGCGGGTCTCGAGTATGCCCTCGCGTTCGATGGCCAGCCAGGCGGTGGCCTTGCGGAACGGCATCCGCACCTGGAAGCGGGCGGTCTCGCCGGGCAGGTAGCCGGTCTTCTCCGGCAGCACGTCGATGCGGTCGTTATTGTCGACGTCGAACCACAGCTCGTCCTGGCGGCTGACCCATACCGACTGCGCCGAGCGGGCGACATTGCCCTTGTCGTCGGCGGCCTCGGCGATCAACTCCATGTCGCCGGGGTCCTTCAGATTGATGTCGCAGAATACCAGGCCGCGGCCGTCGGTGGTGCCGCTGCACACCTTGCCGCGCTCGTCGGTCTCCTTGTTGTGGTCCCAGGCGTAGAAGCCGCCGACCAGCCGCTTGCGGCTGGACAGGTAGCGGTGCTCGCGCAGGCTCACCTTGACGTCCTTGCCGGCGACGGGCTTGCCGGCGGTGTCCAGCACCACGGCCTTCAGCCGCAGCGCGCGGCCGGCGGTGATCCAGCTGTCGACGCTGACGCCGACCTGGAAGGCGGCCGGCCACAGCGGCAGGCGGCGGGTGATGGTCTGGGTCTCGCCGTTGGGGTCGCGGTAGGCGGCCTCGGTCACCAGATCGTAGCGGCGGTCCAGTTTCGGCAGCTTGTCGACGACGGCCTTGCCGTTGCCGTTGGCGTCCAGCTTCAGCGCCGCCTTGTCCAGCAGCACCTTGCCGTCCAGCGAGGCCTCGCTGTTCTCGCGGCCGCGCTGCGGCGGCGAGAAGCTGAAGTCGTCGTAGCCCTTGATACGGGTGTAGGCGTCGGCCAGCATCGCGCTGACCTCCACCGGCCAGTCTTTGGCCGGGCCGCCGTTGCCCCAGGACATCGACACATTGAGCGGCACCGTCTGGGCGCCGATATTGGCGCCCTTGGCGGTGAAGATGCGGCCGGTCATCACCGGCAGGCGGAATTCCTCGACGCGGAAGCCGCCGCTGCGCAGCGAATAGCCGTCCAGCTCCGGGCTGGCCGGCTTGCCCTGATCGGCCGAACCGCGCGTGCCCTTGCGTTCCAGGTACAGCGTGTATTCGCCGAGCTTGGCCTCTTTCGGCAGCGCGTAGCTGCTTTCGGCGTAGCGGCCGGCCCGCCAGGTCAGCGGCAGGCTGACTTCGTCGCCGCTGCCGTCGTGGACGATGCGCAACTGCTGCGGCAACTGGCTCGGTTTCAGCTGACCCAGCCCCTTGCCGGCCTGCACGCGCAGCAGATGCTTCATCGACACCGTCTCGCCGGCGCGGAACAGCGCGCGGTCCAGTATCGTGTGGGCCAGGATGGCCGGGCTGTCGGACAGGCCCTGGGTCGGGAAGGGGAAGCGCCACGATTCTATGCCGCGGTTCCAGCCGGAGCGGACGAAGGACACGTCCTCGTTGCCCTGCGCGTCCTTGGCGCGGGCGGTGACGAACAGGCCGGACAATTCCTCGTCGCCGCAGTCGCCGCCGGAGGACAGTTGGCTCTTGATCGGCGCGACGCCGTTGTCGCCGGTCTTGCCGCTCCACAGCGCCTGGCCCTTGCAGTCGTAGACGGCGACGCGGGCGCCGGGCACCGGCTTGCCCTTGTCCAGCGTGGTGACCCAGACGGCGGCGTTCTCGCCGGAGCGCTTCAGGTGCACCGCCATATTGGTGACCAGCGCGGCGGTGCGCACATACATCGGCTTGTCGGCGCCGAGCAGCGATTTGCCCAGCAGGCGCGACGACACCTCCACCACGTAGAGGCCGGGCTTGGGCAGCGGGATGCCGACGACCTCGAACGGCCATTGGCCGTTCTTGTCCGGCTGCGTCGGCAGCTTCAGCGGCACGGCGTCGCGGTTCTTGGCCAGCAGCGACACGCGCCGGCTCTCGATGGTCTTGTCCTTGCCGGCCGGCAGATTGCTCTCATGATAGCGCTGGACCTTGGCCAGCCACTGCATCATGTCGGCGTCGCCGCTCAGGCGCAGCGCCTGGCCGCCGAGCTGCACCGACTGGATCTTCAGATTGCCCTCGACGCCGCGCAGCGTGATCGGCAGCGCCGCGTCCGGGCCGGCTTCTATGATGCCGAACGGCGCGGCGGAGAACTTGGCCAGCGGCGGGTAGTCGGCGGTCTTGATCGCCAGCGGGAAGCGGCCGGCATTGGTCAGCGGCCGGCCGACCTCGTCGCGCAAGTCCTCGGGCAGCTTCAGCGTCAGCGCGGCCAGCGGCGGAAACGGCGGCGCGAAGCTGACGCTGTCCAGCGGTTCGCCCTTGCTGTGCTGCGGGGCCTCGGGCGCGCGTTCGGCGCCGCCGCCGGCCAGCCGTATCGCCAGCGCCTGCTTCTCCGGCACCGGCGAGCTGAAGTTCAGCGTGATCGGTTTGAACGGGATGCAGGCGCCCTTGGCGTTCTCGCGCTGGCAGCTCATCGCGGCGCTGAAGGCCGGACGCACCTGATAATCCTGCTTGTCCGGCTGGCTGGCGCCGCGCAGATGGACCAGGGCCAGCTTGCTGTCCGGCGCCAGCCGCTGGGCGCAGCGCACGGTCAGCACGCGGGCGGCGTCCTTTTGCAGATCCAGATGCTTGAGCAGCGCGGCGCGGTCGGCGGCGGGCAGCGTCTGCGCCGGGATGCGCTCGGCCAGGCTGGACGACTGGCAGTACAGCGACGACGGCGAGACGCCGGTCGCGTTGAAGCGCAGCACGAAGGCCTGGTCCTCCTCGATGCGGCCGTCCGATGGCCAGCTGCGCTCGACGATGGGCTGGCCGGTGAAGAAGCGGAAGGCCGCGCCGCCCACCGCCTCGCCCTGCAGGTCCTTCAGACCAGGCTTCGGGTTGAAGCGGCAGTCGGTATTGGCCGACGGCGTGTCGGGCAGATCCAGCACCCAGGTCTTGTCGTCCACCCAGTGGCTCTTGCCTTTCAGGCGGCAGCTCCAGCTGAACGGCGCCGGCGCCGCGCTGTTGCCCAGCGCGATCATGCTGCTGGAGAAGGTGGCGCGCACCTGGCGCACTTCTTTCACCTCGCCCTGCGGGCTGAAGGTGACGACCCCGGCGGCGGCGGCCGGAACGGCGAGCGCGGCGAGGAGCAGGCAGTGGCGGAGCGGTGTTTTCATGGGCTCACCATGGAGAATTGGAGCGGCATCGTCATTCTGTAAGGATATTTTCCCGGGCGGAAATGGCAAATTGCATGGCAGGCCATGATAGCAGAGGCGACCGGCGCCTGCGTGGCGGCGGCGAAATTCCTGAGCAATATCAAACGGCAAGGCCGGCGAGGCGATTCCGTTTCGATTGGAATGGTCTGCGCGCCAAGCCTGGCGCGGCATGCGGCCCGCCGCCGCCGGGTGCAGACAAGCGCGGACCGCGTGATATACTGTGCGTTTCGTTGGGTGCGTGGTGTAACTCCGCGCAGCGCCAGGCGGGCGGGAACCAGGCAAGCGCCGGGGCCGGCAAGCGGGGCGTCGTACCGTCCCAGAAGACTACAACCTGTCACATTCGAAGGATTTAACATGCAAGTACAGCTGGAAACTCTGAGCAATCTTGAGCGCCGCATCAATATCGCCCTGCCGATGGCCGGCATCGACGCGCAAATCGCCGAGCGCCTGAAGCGCGTGGCCCGTGGCGCCAAGATCCAAGGTTTCCGCCCGGGCAAGGCTCCGCTGAAGATCGTGGAAATGAACTACGGTGCCCAGGTGCGTGAAGAAGTGATGGGTGAACAGGTTCAGCAAGGCTTCTACAAGGCGGTGACCGAGCAGAAGCTGCGCGTGGCGGGCTACCCGAGCTTCGAGCCGGTGGCCGCTGGCGACGACAAGGAAAGCTTCAAGTTCGCCGCCACTTTCGAAGTTTACCCGGAAGTGAAGGTCGGCGAACTGGCCGGCAAGGAAGTTGAAAAGCCGAACACCTCGATCGGCGACGCCGAAATCGAAAAAACCATCGACATCCTGCGCAAGCAGCGCACCCGCTACAACCGCGTTGAGCGCGAAGCCGCCGAAGGCGACCGCGTGATCATCGACTTCAAGGGCGCCATCGACGGCGTGGCCTTCGAAGGCGGCTCTTCCGAGAACTTCCCGTTCGTGCTGGGCCAGGGCCAGATGCTGGCCGAGTTCGAAGCCGGCGTCGTCGGCGCCAAGGAAGGCGACATCAAGAGCGTGGAAGTGAACTTCCCCGAGGACTACCACGGCAAGGACGTGGCCGGCAAGAAAGCCGTGTTCGAGATCCTGGTGAAGAACGTGGCCGAAGCGACGCTGCCGGAAGTGAACGAAGAGTTCGCCAAGATGCTGGGCATCGCCGAGGGCGACGTGGAGAAGATGCGCGGCGAAATCCGCAAGAACGTCGAGCGCGAAGTGAAGCGCCGCCTGCAGGCCCGCATCAAGGAAAACGTGATGCAGGCGCTGATCGACGCCACCGAGCTGGAACTGCCGAAGGCGCTGATCGGCCTGGAAATCGGCCGTCTGGTCGAGCAGGCTCGTCGCGACATGCAACAGCGCGGCATGAACGTCAAGGACATGCCGTTCCCGCCGGAACTGTTCACCGCCCAGGCCGAACGCCGCGTCAAGCTGGGTCTGATCCTGTCCGAGATCGTCGAAGCCAACAAGCTGGAAGCGAAGCCGGAGCAGGTTCGCGCGATGATCACCGAATTCGCCGACAGCTACGAGCAGCCGGACGACGTGCTGGCCTGGTACTACGAGAGCGCCGACCGTCTGGAAGGCCCGACTTCGATGGTTCTGGAAGATAATGTGGTTGAATTTGTGCTGTCTCAGGCCAATGTAGTAGCCAAGGAGCTGTCCTTCGACGAACTGATGGGCAGTCAAGCCTGATAACAACTTTCGGAGTGGCCGATGAAATCTATGATGGAACCGCAAGGACTGGGCCTGGTGCCCATGGTGGTGGAACAGAGCGGTCGGGGCGAGCGCGCCTATGACATCTACTCTCGCCTGCTGAAGGAACGCATCATTTTCCTGGTCGGTCCCGTCACCGACGAATCGGCCAACCTGGTTGTGGCGCAGATGCTGTTCCTGGAGTCGGAGAATCCGGACAAGGACATCCATTTCTACATCAACTCGCCGGGCGGTTCGATTACCGCCGGCATGTCGATCTACGATACGATGAACTTCATCAAGCCGGATGTCTCCACGCTGTGCATCGGGCAGGCGGCCAGCATGGGCGCCTTCCTGCTGGCGGCGGGCACCGCGGGCAAGCGCTTCGCGCTGGAGAACAGCCGGGTGATGATCCACCAGCCGCTGTTGTACGGCGGCGGCCTGTCCGGCCAGGTGACCGACATCGAGATCCATGCCCGCGAGCTGGTCAAGGTGAAGGCCAAGATGAACGAGCTGCTGGCCAAGCACTCCGGCCAGACGCTGGAGCGTGTGCAGTCCGACACCGAACGCGACAACTTCATGTCGGCGGAAGAGGCTCGCGCGTACGGCATGATCGATAAAGTGCTGTCTTCCCGCCGGGACGTGACGGCCTAAGTAGTGGAATAGGCTAATGGCTGACAAAAACAGCAACGAGAAGCTTCTCTATTGCTCTTTCTGCGGAAAGAGCCAGCACGAGGTGCAGCGGCTGATCGCCGGCCCGCAGGTGTTCATTTGCAATGAATGCGTCGAGCTGTGCAACGACATCATCCGCGAGGAGCTGGAAAAGGGCAGCGGCAGCGATGTGGTGGGCAGCGCGTCCGCCGATCATCCGCTGCCGACGCCGCAGGAGATCCGCGCGGATCTGGACCAGTACATCATCGGCCAGGACTTCGCCAAGAAGACCCTGTCGGTGGCGGTGTACAACCACTACAAGCGGCTGTACAACAAGGGCGGCAAGGACGACGTCGAACTGGCCAAGAGCAACATCCTCTTGATCGGCCCGACCGGTTCCGGCAAGACGCTGCTGGCCCAGTCGCTGGCGCGCCTGTTGGACGTGCCCTTCGTCATCGCCGACGCCACCACGCTGACCGAGGCGGGTTATGTCGGCGAGGATGTCGAGCACATCATCCAGAAACTGCTGCAGAAGTGCGACTACGATGTGGACAAGGCCCAGCGCGGCATCGTCTACATCGACGAGATCGACAAGATCTCGCGCAAGTCTGAAAACCCGTCCATCACCCGCGACGTATCGGGCGAGGGCGTGCAGCAGGCGCTGCTGAAGCTGATCGAGGGCACGGTGGCCTCGGTGCCGCCGCAGGGCGGCCGCAAGCATCCGAACCAGGAATTCATCCAGGTGGACACCACCAACATCCTGTTCATATGCGGCGGCGCCTTCGACGGCCTGGACAAGATCGTCCGCCAGCGTTCCGAGAAGGGCGGCATCGGCTTCGGCGCCGAAGTCTCCTCCAAGGACGACGGCAAGAGCTTGACCAAGCTGTTCCAGGAAGTGGAGCCGCAGGACATCATCCGTTTCGGCCTGATTCCCGAGCTGATCGGTCGCTTGCCGGTGCTTGCGACGCTGGAGGAACTGGACGAGGAGGCTTTGGTCTCCATCCTGACCCAGCCGAAGAACGCGCTGATCAAGCAGTACCAGAAGCTGTTCTCGCTGGAATCGGTGGACCTGGAAGTGCGTCCGTCGGCGCTGCGCGTCATCGCCAAGCAGGCGCTGGCCCGCAAGACCGGCGCCCGCGGCCTGCGGTCCATCCTGGAACGCGCGCTGCTGGACACCATGTACGAGCTGCCGTCCATGCAGGATGTGGAGAAGGTCGTCGTCGACGAGAAAGTGATCGAGAAGGGCGACAAGCCGCTTTTCATCTACCGCGAAGAAGGCGGTGTGGCACAATCCGCCTGACGGCCTGGCCTGAATGTCTGAACCGCCCGGCAGGGCGGTTTTTTATTTGTCTCCGATGTAATCTGTTTTAGTATGGGGTGTTGATATTCTGGCCTTGCACCCCATTTTCCAAGCATTGTTTCCCCAAGCTAAGGTTAGGTGATATGCCGCAACCCGCAGAAATCAGAGAAGAGACCACGCTGCCGCTGTTGCCGCTGCGCGATGTGGTGGTCTTCCCGCACATGGTCATCCCGCTGTTCGTCGGGCGGGCCAAATCGATCCGTGCGCTGGAACTGGCGATGGACGAAGGCAAGCAGATCCTGCTGGTGGCGCAGCGTTCGGCCTCCAAGGACGAGCCGTCCGCCGAGGACCTGTACGGCGTCGGCACCATCGCGACGGTGCTGCAGATGCTCAAACTGCCCGACGGCACCGTCAAGGTGCTGGTCGAGGGCCGCCAGCGCGCCACCATCAACGAGGTTGGCGAGGAGGACGGCTGCTTCGTCGCCGAGTTCGCGCCGCTGTCCAGCGAGCTGGAAGAATCCAACGAGACCGAGGCGATGCGGCGCGCGCTGCTTGCCCAGTTCGAGCAGTACGTCAAGCTGAACAAGAAGATCCCGCCCGAGGTGCTGAACTCGCTGGCCGGCATCGATCGCGCCGGCCGGATGGCCGACAGCATCATCGCCCACCTGCCGCTGAAGCTGGAGCAGAAGCAGGAAGTGCTGGAGATGTTCGACGTGGCGACGCGCCTCGAGCATCTGATGTCGCAGCTGGAGGGCGAGATCGACATCCTGCAGGTGGAAAAGCGCATCCGCGGCCGCGTCAAGCGCCAGATGGAGAAGAGCCAGCGCGAGTACTACCTGAACGAGCAGGTCAAGGCCATCCAGAAAGAGCTGGGCGAGATGGACGAGGCCAGCGACCTCGACGAGCTGGAGCGCCGCATCAAGGTCGCCGGCATGAGCAAGGAAGGCCGCGAAAAGGCGCAGTCCGAGCTGAAGAAGCTGCGGATGATGTCGCCAATGTCGGCCGAGGCAACCGTGGTGCGCAACTACATCGACACGCTGCTCGATCTGCCGTGGAAGCGGAAGACCAAGATCAGCAAGGATGTGGCCGCCGCCGAAGCGGTGCTGGACGAGGATCACTTCGGCCTGGAGAAGGTCAAGGAACGCATTCTGGAGTATCTGGCGGTCCAGCAGCGCGTCGATCGCCTGAAGGCGCCGATACTGTGCCTGGTCGGGCCGCCGGGCGTCGGCAAGACCTCGCTGGGCCAGTCGCTGGCCCGCGCGACCAACCGCAAGTTCGTGCGGATGGCGCTGGGCGGCGTGCGCGACGAATCCGAGATTCGCGGCCACCGGCGCACCTATATCGGCTCGATGCCGGGCAAGGTGCTGCAGAACATGTCCAAGGTCGGCGTCAAGAACCCGCTGTTCCTGCTGGACGAAGTCGACAAGATGGGCGCCGATTTCCGCGGCGATCCGTCGTCGGCGCTGCTGGAGGTGCTGGATCCGGAGCAGAACCACGCCTTCATCGACCATTACGCCGAGGTCGAGTACGACCTGTCCGACGTGATGTTCGTCGCGACCGCCAATTCGCTGAATATTCCGCCGGCGCTGCTCGACCGGATGGAAATCATTCGTCTTTCCGGCTATACCGAGGACGAAAAGGTCAATATCGCGCTGAAGTACCTGTTGCCGAAGCAGATAGAGGCCAATGGCGTGCGCGAAGGCGAACTGGTGGTGCAGGAGTCCGCGATCCGCGATATCGTACGCTACTACACCCGCGAGGCCGGCGTGCGCAGCCTGGACCGCGAAGTGGCCAAGATCTGCCGCAAGGTGGTGACCGGCGCCTTGCTAAAACCGGCCAGGACGGGCAAGGTGACGGTGTCGGCCAAGAATCTGGACAAGTATCTGGGCGTGCGGCGCTTCGACTACGGCCTGGCCGAAGAAGAAAACCGCATCGGTCAGGTCACAGGTCTGGCGTGGACCGAGGTCGGCGGCGAGTTGCTGACGATAGAGGCGGTGTCGCTGCCGGGCAAGGGCAATATCGTTCGCACCGGCCAGCTGGGCGAAGTGATGCAGGAGTCGATCACCGCGGCGATGAGCGTGGTGCGCAGCAGGGCGAGAAGCCTGGGCATCAAGCCGGACTTCTACGAGAAGAGCGACATGCACATCCACGTGCCGGAAGGCGCGACGCCGAAGGACGGCCCGAGCGCGGGCATCGCGATGACCACGGCCATCGTGTCGGTGCTGACCGGCATTCCGGTGCGCGCCGATGTGGCGATGACCGGCGAGATCACGCTGCGCGGCGAGGTGCTGCCGATCGGCGGTCTGAAGGAAAAGTTGCTGGCTGCGCATCGCGGCGGTATCCGCCACGTGCTGATCCCCAAAGGGAACGAAAAGGACCTGGCGGAGATTCCGGCCAACATCAAGCAGAAGCTGGAGATCCACCCCGTCAAGTGGATTGACGAGGTGCTGGCGCTGGCGCTGGAGCGCCAACCGGAGGAATTGTCGCAAGAAGAACAGTCTGGCGATATTCCGCCGTCGCAGGACGCGGGCAGTGGCGTGTCGGTTTTGAAGCATTAAGAATCATGGCCTTACCGAAGCTGTGAATATCTTGTGTTTTCGCGGCTTCCAATCGTGCTTGCAAATTAGCAAAACACCCGTGGAAGCCGCTTGACACAAGGATTTCCGCCTTGCTATAAAGCAAGCGTTTTTATCCGAATTACGTAGACCGAGAACGACGAAAGGGGACTTACGTGAACAAGTCTGAACTGATTGACGCCATCGCGGCTGAAGCCGATATTTCCAAGGCTGCTGCCGCCAAGGCACTGGACGGCATGGTTGCTGCCGTTACCGATGCCCTGAAAAAAGGCGATACCGTGACTCTGGTGGGTTTTGGCACCTTCTATGTGGGCGAGCGCGCCGAGCGCAGCGGCCGCAATCCGAAGACCGGCGCCACCATCAAGATCCCGGCTGCACGTTCTCCGAAGTTCCGTGCTGGCAAGGCACTGAAAGACGCGCTATAATCGGCGGCCTTGTCGGAGCCTGATTTCGGTCGGGCCGGCAAGGCAGAGGGGCGTTTAGCTCAGTTGGTAGAGCGTCTGCCTTACAAGCAGAATGTCGGCGGTTCGACTCCGTCAACGCCCACCACGGTACGGAGTGGTAGTTCAGTTGGTCAGAATACCGGCCTGTCACGCCGGGGGTCGCGGGTTCGAGCCCCGTCCACTCCGCCAAATACACGAGAGAAGGTGAACCGGTTCAACGCGTTCACCTTTTTTTTTACAGGGGTGGCTTTAGCCAATCGTCATGTTCGAGTTTGTCCAGAACAACAAAACCGTTATCCAAGTGATCCTGGGCGCTGTGGCCCTGACCTTCGTCGGCTTCGGCGTCAGCAGCTATACCAGCGCGACCGACGATCCCTATCTGGTCAAGGTGGGCGATTCCAAGATCTATAAGCGCGACCTTGATCGCGCGCTGGAAGGGCAGCCCGGCGATCCGGCCACCCGTCAGTCGATGCTGGAAAACATGATCCGGCGCGAACTGCTGCTGGCCGACGCCCGCGCCCACGGCGCGGTGGTCAGCCCGGCGCAGCTGCACAAATTCATCTCCGCGATTCCGCTGTTCCAGCAGGACGGCCAGTTCAGCCAGGAGCGGTATCGCGAATTCCTGAACAACCGTTATCCGTCGGCCGAGGCCTTCGAGGCCGAGGTCGGCCGCGATCTGCTGGTGCAGAGCCAGCTGAGCGGCGTCGCCGGCACCCAGTTCGTCGCCAACACGGTGGTCAACCGCGTCGCCGCGCTGATGGGCGAGGGCCGCGAGTTGCAGACGCTGCTGCTGAAGCCGTCCGACTTCGCCGCCGAGGTGAAGACCGACGACGCCGCGATCAAGGCCTATTACGACGCCAACGCCAAGCGTTTCGTCACGCCGGAGCAGATCAAGCTGGACTACGTGGTGCTGTCGCAGGACGCGCTGGCGCAGAGCGTCAAGATCAGCGACGCCGACGCGCAGAAGTACTATAAGCAGCACAAGGCCGATCTGGCCGGCGAACAGCGCCGCGCCTCGCACATCCTGCTGACGGTGGCCAAGGGCGCCAAGCCGGAGCAGAAGGCCAAGGTCAAGGCCGAGGCCGAGGCCATTCTGAAAGAGGTTCGCGCCAATCCGGCCAAGTTCGCCGAACTGGCCAAGGCCAAGTCGCAGGACCCGGGCTCGGCCGAGAAGGGCGGCGACCTGGGCTTCTTCGGCCACGGCATGATGGTCAAGCCGTTCGACGACGCGGTGTTCAAGCTGAAGCCGGGCCAGATCAGCGATCTGGTGGAGACCGAGTACGGCTTCCACATCATCCGCCTGGACGAGATCAAGGCGCAGGACTTCGCCGAGGTGAAGTCGGCCGTCGTCGACAAGCTGCAGAAGCAGAAGGCCGGCGCGCTGTTCCGCGAGCAGGCCGAGAAGCTGAACGAGGTGTCCTACCAGCAGGCCGATTCGCTGAAGGGCGTCGTCGACGCGCTGAAGCTCGAGGTCAAGCATTCCGGTTGGATCCAGCGCAATCAGCCGTCGCAGGACGAGGTGTTGAGCAACGCCAAGCTGCTGACCGCGGTCTTCGGCGACGACGTGCTGAAGAAGAAGCACAATAGCGAGTCGATCGATATCGGCGGCGGTCGCCTGGTGGTGGCGCGCGTCGCCGAGCATCAACCGGAGCACCAGCAGGCCATCGCCGAAGTGCGCGATCAGATCAAGAGCGAGCTGATCGCCCGCGAAGGCGCGAAGCTGGCCGAGAAGAAGGGCCAGGCGTTGTTGGCCGAGCTGAAGGCGGGCAAGGGCGTGGACGCGCAGAAGTGGAGCGCTTCCGCCACCGTTTCGCGCCGCGCCGCCGCCGGCATGCCGGCCGCCGACGTCCGCGCCGTCTTCGCCGTGCCGGCCGGCAAGCTGCCGGCCTTCGCCGGCGTGCGCCACGATGCCGGCGACTACGCGGTCTATCGCGTCAACAAGGTGATCCCGGCGCCGGCGATCAACGACGCCGACCGCGCGCAACTGGGTGGCCTGTTGGGCGAGATCAGCGCCAACGCGCAGCTGACCGGCTATCTGAAGGCGCTGCGCGAGAAGTATCCGGTCACCGCCGGCAAGCAGTCGCTGAGCGACGCCAACTGATCCGGACCCGTCCGGACGCCAAGCCCCGCCCAGGCGGGGCTTTTTGCATTCAGCGCGGCGGGTAGCGGCCGAAGCCGCGCGAGCCGGCTTCCTGGCGCAGCGCGTCCAGCAGCAGCCTGGCCTTGCGCGGTATCGCGCGGCCGGCGAAAACCGCGTGCATCTGCGGGTCGTCGCCCTGGCTGGAGACGATGCGGTAGTCCGGGCAGAGTCGGACCAGCTCGCCTCGGGCGACCAGCGGCTCGGCCAGCCAGTCGCCGAGCCGGCCGACGCCCATGCCGGCCAGCAGCGCCTCCAGCACGCCGTTGCCGGAGTTGCTGCGGTGCCAGGCGGTGAGGTTCAGGCTGACGGTTTCGTCGCCGCCGACGAAGTTCCACGCCTTCAGCACCCGCGGCGCCGTGTGTATCACCACCCGGTGCTGCGGCAGCTCGCGCGGATGGGTCGGCGCGCCGTGGCGGCCGACATAGGCCGGGCTGGCGTACAGGTGGCGGCGGTAGTCCCACAGCGGCAGGCCGATCAGCTCGCTGGACGCCGGGAAGGCGCCGCGTATCGCGAAATCCAGCTTCTCGCGTATCGGCTCCAGTATCGAATCGCTGTACAGCACTTCGAAGCGCAGGCCGGGGTTGTCGTCGGCCAGCCGCGCCAGCGCTTCGGGCAGCAGACGGCGGCCCAGCGTCTCCGGCGCCGAGAAACGCAGCAGGCCGCGCGGCGCGCCGGCCTGCTGGCTCAACTCCTCCTCGGCCTGCTGCTGCAGGTCCAGCATCTGGCGGGCGACCGGATAATAGGCCTCGCCGGCCATTGTCAGCTCCACCTGCTTGCTGGAGCGGGCCAGCAGCATCGTGCCCAGCTCCTCCTCCAGCGCCTGCAGCGCGCGGGTGGCGCTGCTGGGCGAGGTGCCCAGGCGGCGGGCGGCGGCGACGAAGCTTTTCTGCTCCACCACCGCGCAGAACACCCGTATTCCCCATAGCGGCTTCATGACGACTCCAATATTGCGTATTTCGCAATATTACATTGCAAGCAATCGTTCCAGCCAGAACGTACAATGCGCATGAAGGAGAAATGACGATGTTGTTGAGCTTGAGTTTTCTGTGCGTGATCGCGTTCTTTGCCGGTCTGGTCGACGCCGCCGTCGGCGGCGGCGGTCTGATCCAGATTCCCGGCCTGTTCAGCGCGCTGCCCAATGTGGCGCCGGCCACCGTTTTCGGCACCAACAAGCTGGCGTCGGCCGTCGGCACGCTGTCGGCCGCCCGTTCCTATCTGCGCCGGGTGCGTCTGCCGTGGCGGCTGGTGCTGCCGACGACGGTGGCGGCTTTTGTGTTTTCCTTCGTCGGCGCCCAGGTGGTGTCGCTGATCCCCAAGGGCGTGATCCGGCCGACCGTATTGGTGCTGCTGGTGATCATGGCCGCCTACACCTTGTGGAAGAAGGATTTCGGCAAGCTGCACAAGCCGGTGGAGATAGGCCGCCGCGAAATGGCCATCGGTCTGGCCATAGGCTGCGCGATCGGCTTCTACGACGGCCTGTTCGGTCCCGGCACCGGCAGTTTCCTGATGTTTCTGTTCATCCGCTTCTTCGCCTTCGATTTCCTGCACGCGTCGGCGGCGGCCAAGGTGGTCAACCTGACCACCAATGTGGCGGCGCTGCTGTCGTTCGCGATAGGCGGCCATGTGCTGCTGGCCTACGCCTTGCCGATGGCGGCCGCCAATATGGCCGGGGCCATGGTCGGCACCCGGCTGGCGATGAAGAAGGGCGCCGGCTTCGTCCGCGTGTTGTTCCTGCTGCTGACCAGCGTGCTGATCTGCAAGCTGGGCTGGGACCTGCTGCAAGGCTGACGCCGCTTTGAACTGAGGCGGCCGCTCCTTTATCATGTAGTCTGAATGATTAAGCCACGGCCGCCTTTCATGCATCCATCCCGTTGTCCGGCGCCCGAGCGCGCGCTGGATCTGCTGCAACTGCCCAATGTCGGCGAGCGCACCGCCGCCGACCTGCGGCTGCTGGGCCTGAACCGTCCGGCTGATCTGCGCGGCCGCGATCCCCACCAGCTGTATCTGCAACTGTGCGACGCCACCGGCGAGCGCCAGGACCCCTGCGTGCTCGACGTGCTGATGTCGGTTTGTCATTACATGGATACCGGGGAAGCCCGCAACTGGTGGGGTTTTACAGCGGAGCGCAAGCGCAAATGGACGGTGTGAGCCTGGACGGCGGGCAGCTGACGGCCTGTCATGATTGCGATCTGTTGCTGCGACTGCCTGGGCCGCAGGCCGGGCGCGTGCGGGTGGACTGCCCGCGCTGCGGCGCCCTGTTGTACGAATGCTCGGACAGCGGCCCGGAAGTCGGCGTGGCGCTGCTGGCGGCCGGCGCGGTGACCTTCGTGCTCGCCAACGTCTATCCGGTGCTGACGCTGGAGATCGCCGGCAACCGCAACGCCGCCACGCTATGGCAGACCGCGCTGGCGCTGCATGGCCAGGGCATGCCGGAAGTGGCCTTGCTGGTGCTGTTCACCGGCATCGTGATGCCGGCGCTGGAGTTGGCCAGCATGCTTTATCTGCAGTTGCCGCTGCTGCTGGGCCGCGCGCTGCCCGGCTTTCCGGCGATGATGCGGCTGCGCGGCCAGGCCAGGCCCTGGTGCATGGTGGAGGTCTTCCTGCTGGGGGTGCTGGTTTCGCTGGTGAAGCTGGTCCACCTGGCCAGCGTGGAGCCGGGCATCGGTCTGTGGGCGTTTTTCGGCCTGATCGTGCTGATGGCGGCCAGCGCCAGCCGCTTCCGGCCGCATCAATTATGGGAGCGTTACCAGACATGCCGCGCTACCCGCTGAACAGCGCGGCCTCGCGCAATCTGTGCCTGTGCCACGGTTGCGGGCTGCTGGTGCGGCTGTCGCCGCGCGAGGCCGCTTGCTGCCCGCGTTGCGCGGCCGCCCTGCATCTGCGCCGCCCGGCGGCCTTGCAGTGCTGCTGGGCGCTGCTGCTGGCGGCGATGATCAGCTATTTGCCGGCCAATCTGCTGCCCATCATGGAAACCAGCGCGCTGACCGGCGTGCAGCGCGACACCATCCTCAGCGGCGTGGTCTATTTGTGGAACAATGATTCCTGGCCGCTGGCGCTGGTGGTGTTCACCGCCAGCGTGCTGGTGCCGTTGCTGAAGATACTGGCGCTGCTCTTGCTGCTGTGCAGCGTGCAATGGCGCTGGAGCTGGGCGCCGCGCCAGCGCACGCGGCTGTACCGCTTGATCGAGCTGATCGGCCCGTGGTCGATGCTGGACATTTTCGTGGTGGCGCTGATGGTGGCGCTGGTGCAGTGGCAGTCGCTGGCCAGCATCAAGGCCGGCGCCGGCGCGATAGCGTTCGGCGCGGTGGTGGTGCTGACCATGCTGGCCGCGATGAGTTTCGATCCCAGAATGATCTGGGATCCGATAGAGCCTGTTGACGATCTTTTTCCGGACAGCCCAACCGATCCGGCAGGCCAGAGGCAAGATGGAGGGCTGGGCCTTGGCGACGCAAAGGGCTGAGAAGACGACCGCTGCGGAAAGAGACCGTGAACAGGTTTTCAAAGGAATATGATGAGCAGTGACAAGCGACAAGAACAGGACGATCTGCCGCAGGCGGTGCCGGTGCGCCGCCACCGCTGGGCGCCGTCGCTGGTCTGGCTGATTCCGGCGGTGGCGGCGCTGATAGGCGGCTGGCTGGCGGTGCACGCGATCCTGGCGCGCGGCCCGACCATCACCATCGTCTTTCAGAGCGCCGAGGGCATAGAGGCCGGCAAGACCCGGATCAAGTACAAGGACGTCGACGTCGGCGAGGTGACCTCGGTCAAGCTCAGCCCGGACCGGCACGCCATCGTCGCCACCGCCCAGCTGAGCAAGGAGGCGGACAACTACCTGGTCGCCGACAGCCGTTTCTGGGTGGTCAGGCCGCGGGTGTCCGGCGGCGGCGTGTCCGGCCTGGGCACGGTGCTGTCCGGCTCCTACATCGGCATGGACATCGGCAAGAGCGAGGCGCGCAAGACCGATTTCGTCGGCCTGGAGACGCCGCCCATCATCAATGCCGACCTGCCGGGGCAGACCTTCTTCCTGCGCGCCGACAATCTGGGCTCGTTGAACACCGGCTCGCCGGTGTATTTCCGCCGGGTGCCGGTCGGGCAGGTGGTCGGCTACGAGCTGGATCCGAAAGGCGGCTTCGTCCGCGTCAGCGTCTTCATCAACGCGCCGTACGACCGCTTCGTGTCGGCCAACAGCCGTTTCTGGCACGCCAGCGGCGTCGATGTGTCGCTGGGCGCCAGCGGACTCAATATCAGCACCCAGTCGCTGGCGGCGATCGCGCTCGGCGGCATCGCCTTCGAGACGCCGCTGGCCGACAATGCCGGCGTGCCGTTGTCGGACCGCAATTTCATCCTGCACGGCAGCCGGGACAAGGCGCTGCAGAATCCCGACCGCGAGATGCAGGCGTTCCGGCTGCGCTTTCGCCAGTCGCTGCGCGGCCTGGCCGTCGGCGCGCCGGTGGACTTCCGCGGCATCGTCATCGGCGAGGTCGGCGCCATCGGCGTCGAGTACGTGCCCGAACGGAAGGATTTCGACATGACGGTGGACATCCGAACCTATCCAAGCCGGCTGGACAGCCTGTCGCGCGGCGGCCGCATCTCCGGCAAGCTGTCGCCGCAGACGCTGGTGGCCAACGGCATGCGCGCCCAGCTGCGCTCCGGCAATCTGATCACCGGCCAGCTCTACGTGGCGCTGGACTTCTTCCGCGACGCGCCGCCGGCCAAGCTGGTGGTCAAGGGCGGCGTGCCCGAACTGCCGACGATACCGGGCGATCTGGAAGAGTTGCAGCGCGTGTTGCAGCGCATCGCCAAGAAGCTGGACGCGGTGCCGTTCGACAGCATAGGCAAGGAGGCCGACGCCTCGCTGAAGTCGCTGCACCAGACGCTGGACAGCGTGAAGAAACTGTCCGACGGCCTGAACGGCGACGCGCTGCCGCAGATGCTGAAGACGCTGGACCAACTGCAGCAGACGCTGGAAAGCACCCGGCAGACGATGCGGGCCGATTCGCCGCTGCAGCAGGACGTGCGCTCCGCCGCGCAGGAAGTGAAGGAGACCGCGCGCAGCTTCCGCGCGCTGGCCGATTACCTGGACCGCCATCCCGAGGCGCTGGTGCGTGGCAAGGAGGCGCAGCCATGATGATGAGAACGATGTTCGTCGCGGCGATGGTCGCGGCGCTGACGGGCTGCGCGTCGCCGCAGTCGCGTTTCTACGGACTGGACGCGCCGGCCGCGCCGCAGGCGCCGGCGCAGTTCGGCAAGCGCGTGCTGCTGGGGCCGGTGAGCCTGCCGGCGGCGCTGGAGCGGCCGCAGCTGGTGCTGGACATGGGCAACGGCGAGCTGAAGCTGCGCGAGTTCGATCGCTGGAGCGCGCCGCTGGACCGGCTGCTGGCGCAGCGGCTCAGCCTGGGCGTGGCGCGCGCCAGCGGCGTGGCCAGCGTCTACGCCTATCCTCAGCCGGGCATGGACGGCGGAGAGCTGCGCATCGCCATCGACGTGCGCAGCCTCGGCCTGCGGCCCGGACAGGGCGCAACGCTGGAGGCCGCGTGGCAGTTGCAGAGCGCGGTCGACGGCAAAATACTGGCCCGAGGCGGCTTCAGCCGCAGCCAGCCGGTGGCGGCGAACGATCCCGGCGCGCTGGTGGCCGGTCTGCAGACGCTGTTGGACGCGCTGGCCGCCGATATCGCCGCGCCGCTGCTTCAGCATCCGGAATGGTGGCGGGCCGGCTAAGAGCCTGTTTACGATCTTTTTGCGGCATCGGCGGTTTTCTGCCGGATGCAGGGCGCGGAAAACGGCTCCAAAACGCTGACAGCAAGACTTTGCTCAGGCGCCAGGCCTCCGCCATTGGAAGTAGGCGGCCCCGGCCGGAAGAGTTACGCGGGCTCGTCATTCTGCCGGCCGATAGTCCTTCTGCGGACTAATTTCCGCTCGCGCCGTCGCCGCGTATCGTGGCAGCCATGACCACTCCACCGGTATGGCGCCATGAGCTCTTCCGCATTCCAACGCTACAGCGTGCTGACCAGCAGCACGATGGCCTTCACCGTCTGCTTCATGGTCTGGATGATGTTCGCGGTGCTGGGCATTCCGATCAAGCAGCAGCTGGGCCTCAATGAAACCGAGTTCGGCATCCTGGCGGCGACGCCGGTGCTGAGCGGCTCGCTGTGCCGGGTGCCGCTGGGCATCTGGACCGACCGCTACGGCGGCCGTCCGGTGATGTTCGCGCTGATGCTCAGCTGCGTGATCCCCATCTTCCTGATGCAGTTCGCCGGCGCTTACTGGCAGTTTCTGCTGGCCGGGCTCTTCGTCGGCCTGGCCGGCGGTTCGTTCTCGGTCGGCACGCCTTATGTGGCGCGCTGGTTCCGCAAGGAGCAGCAGGGGCTGGCCATGGGCGTCTTCGGCGCCGGCAATGCCGGCGCGGCGCTGACCAAGCTGGCGGTGCCGGCGCTGATCGTCGCCTGGGGCTGGCAGAGCGTGCCCACCGCCTACGCGCTGATCATGCTGGCCGCCGCCGTGCTGTTCTGGCTGTTCTCCTTCAGCGATCCGGCGCACAAGGCGCCGGCCACCGTCACCCTGCGCCAGCAACTGGCGCTGATGAGGCATCCGGCGGTGCTGCGCTACTGCCAGTACTACTCGGTGGTGTTCGGCGGCTATGTGGCGCTGGCGCTGTGGATGACCAAGTACTACGTCGGCGAGTACGGACTGGACTTGAAGCACGCGGCCTTGCTGGCGGCCTGCTTTTCCCTGCCGGGCGGCGCGCTGCGCGCGGCCGGCGGCTATCTGTCCGACCGTTTCGGCCCGCACGCGGTCACCTGGGCGGTGATGTGGGTGTGCTGGGTGGCCTTCTTTCTGCTGTCCTATCCGCAGACCGAGATGCGCGTCGCCACCGTGAACGGGCCAATGAGCCTGCATATCGGCCTCGACGTCTACCTGTTCACCGGCCTGTTGTTCGTGGTCGGCGTGGCGATGGCGATAGACAAGGCCTCGGTGTTCAAGTTCATCGCCGACGAGTTTCCCGATTCCATCGGCGCGGTATCCGGCGTGGTGGGCCTGTCCGGCGGCCTGGGCGGCTTCCTGCTGCCTATCTTGTTCGGCGTGCTGCTGGATCTGACCGGCATACGATCCAGCGCCTTCATGCTGCTGTACGGCACGGTGTGCGTCAGCCTGGTGTGGATGCATTTTTCCTTCAAGTCGGCGGCCGGGGCACGCGTGGCCGAATCCGCCGATTCCATTCCCTTGACCAAGGCGCGCGGCTGAGCGCGGCGCGGGAGACATTGATGACTTATCTGATCAAACACTGGGAGCCGGAGTCGGCTCCATTCTGGCGGGAGCGGGGCCGTTCGGTGGCGCGGCGCAATCTGTGGATCTCGATTCCGGCGCTGACGCTGGCCTTCGCGATCTGGCAGGTCTGGAGCGTGGCGGTGCTCAATATGCCGAATATCGGCTTCGGCTACAGCCAGAACCAGCTGTTCTGGCTGGCGGCGTTGCCGGCCTTGTCCGGCGCGACGCTGCGTATTTTCTATTCCTTCATGGTGCCGGTGTTCGGCGGCCGCAAATGGACGGCGATTTCCACCACCAGCCTGCTGGTTCCGGCCGTGGGCATCGGATTCGCGGTGCAGGACCCCAGCACCAGCTATGTGACCATGGTGGTGCTGGCGCTGTTGTGCGGCTTCGGCGGCGGCAATTTCAGCTCCAGCATGGCCAATATCAGCTTCTTTTTCCCGAAGGCTGAGAAGGGCACCGCGCTGGGCCTGAATGCCGGCCTGGGCAATCTGGGCGTATCCATCGTGCAGTTCGTCGTGCCCATCGTCATCACCATGGGCCTGTTCGGCCAGTTGGGCGGCGATCCGCAGCATTGGGCGAAAGGCGCGCTGTCCAAGCAGATGTGGTTGCAGAACGCCGGCTTCGTCTGGGTGCCGTTCATCCTGCTGTCTTCGCTGGCGGCCTGGTTCGGCATGAACGACCTGGCTTCGGCCAAGTCCTCGTTCTCCGAGCAGGCGGTGATCTTCACCCGCAAGCATAACTGGCTGATGTGCTGGCTCTATGTCGGGACTTTCGGCTCCTTCATCGGCTTCTCCGCCGGCTTTCCGCTGCTGGTCAAAGGCCAGTTCCCCGATATCGACCCCACCCGCTACGCCTTCATCGGACCCTTCGTCGGCGCGCTGGCCCGTCCGCTGGGCGGCTGGCTGGCCGACAAGATAGGCGGCGCCAAGGTGACGCAGACCGCGTTCGCGCTGATGGCGCTGGCCGTGCTCGGCGTGATCTTCTTTCTGCCGCACGGCGGCCAGGGCGGCAGCTTCTCCGGCTTCTTCGCGATGTTCCTGTGCCTGTTCGCGCTGACCGGCATCGGCAACGGCTCCACCTTCATGCAGGTGCCGGCCATCTTCCTGACGCTGCACCAGCGTCTGGCCGGGCCGGGCGAGGCGGCGCAGCGGCAGGCGACGCAGGACGCCACCCGCGAGGCGGCGGCGGTGCTGGGCTTCACCAGCGCGATCGGCGCCTACGGCGGCTTCTTCATCCCGAAGAGCTACGGCACTTCTATCGCGATGACCGGCGGCGTGGAGGCGGCGTTGTACGTGTTCATCGCCTTCTATCTGAGTTGCCTGGCGATCAACGGCTGGTATTACGCGCGCAAGAAGGCTGAGGTGCCTTGTTGAGCGGGGGCGAAGTCCGCGGCTTGCGGGGTGGATGAGATGAAGAGGCGCCTTTGGGCGCCTTTTTCATATCGGTTTTTCGTTTTACTACGAACTACTACTTAAGGCTTAGCTAGCCCCCTCCATATGCAGGCATTGCTCTCTGCTACTGGCCGATTGGACAGTTTTTCGATCAAAGATAGGCTAAGGACTATCGCAACCAGTATCAGCTGCCGGACGGCGGCGACGCGGGGCAGGGTTCCCGGCGTGCATGGAGGCAAGATGAGCCATTTTCTCGACAGACTGAATTTCCTGGGCAAGGTCAAGAGCACCTTCGCCGACGGCCACGGCGCGGTGGTGAACGAAGACCGCGGCTGGGAGGACGCCTACCGCCAGCGCTGGCAGCACGACAAGATCGTCCGCTCCACCCACGGCGTCAACTGCACCGGCTCCTGCAGCTGGAAGGTGTATGTGAAGAACGGCCTGATCACCTGGGAAACCCAGCAGACCGACTACCCGCGCACCCGTCCCGACCTGCCCAACCACGAACCGCGCGGCTGTCCGCGCGGCGCGTCCTATAGCTGGTACGTGTATTCCGCCCAGCGCGTCAAATATCCGATGCTGCGCGGCGAGCTGGCCCGGCTGTGGCGCGACGCCCGCCAGAGCTTGAGCCCGGTCGAGGCCTGGGAAAAGATCAGCCAGACGCCCGAGCTCGCCGGTCAGTACAAGTCCGCGCGCGGCCAGGGCGGTTTCGTGCGCGCCAGCTGGGACGAGGCCAACGAGATCGTCGCGGCGGCCAACGCCTTCACCATCAAGAAGTTCGGCCCGGACCGGGTGGTGGGCTTTTCGCCGATTCCGGCGATGTCCATGGTGTCCTACGCCGCCGGCAGCCGCTATCTCAGTCTGATCGGCGGCGTGCCGCTGTCGTTCTATGACTGGTATTGCGACCTGCCGCCGGCCAGCCCGCAGACCTGGGGCGAGCAGACCGACGTCGCCGAATCGGCCGACTGGTACAACTCGACCTATCTGATGGTGTGGGGCTCCAACGTGCCGATGACCCGCACGCCGGACGCCCACTTCTACACCGAGGTGCGCTACAAGGGCACCAAGACGGTGGCGGTGTCCAGCGACTTCGGCGAAATGGCCAAGTTCGGCGACATCTGGCTGGCGCCCAAACAGGGCACCGACGCCGCGCTGGCGATGGCGATGGGCCATGTGATCTTCAAGGAATTCCATCTCGACCGGCCGTCCGGCTACTTCACCGACTATATCCGCCGCTACACCGATATGCCGATGCTGGTGACGCTCAAATACGACGGCGAGCGCTGGCTGCCGGACTATTTCCTGCGCGCCTCCCACCTTGACGGCCAGCTGGGCGAGAACAACAACCCGGAGTGGAAGACGCTGCTGATCGACGAGGCCAGCGGCGACATCGTCGCACCGAATGGCGCCATCGGCTTCCGCTGGGGCCAGGCCGACGGCGAGGCCGGCAAGTGGAACCTGGAGCAGAAGGCCCAGGGCGAGCGCGAGGTGTCCGGCCAGCTGTCGCTGATAGACGATCGCGACGAGGTGGTCGGCGTCGGCTTCCCTTACTTCGGCGCCGAGCACGATGAGTTGCTGACCCGCAACGTGCCGGTGAAGAAGATCAAGCTGGCGGACGGCGGCGAGGCGCTGGTGGCCACGGTGTTCGACCTGATGGCGGCCAACTACGGCCTGGACCGCGGTCTGGGCGGCGGCAACGTCGCCATCGACTACATGGACGACGCGCCGTACACGCCGGCCTGGCAGCAAAAGCACACCGGCGTGAAGCCGGAGCTGGTGATACAGGTGGCGCGCGAGTTCGCGCAGAACGCCGATCAGACCCGCGGCAAATCGATGGTCATCGTCGGCGCGGCGCTGAACCACTGGTACCACATGGACATGACCTACCGCGGCATCATCAATATGTTGATGCTGTGCGGCTGCATCGGCCAGTCCGGCGGCGGCTGGTGCCATTACGTCGGCCAGGAAAAGCTGCGCCCGCAGACCGGCTGGGCGCCGCTGGCCTTCGCCGGCGACTGGGTCCGTCCGGCGCGGCAGATGAACGGCACCAGCTTCTTCTACGCCCATACCAGCCAGTGGCGGCATGAAAAGCTGGGCGTCGGCGAGATCCTGTGCCCGACCGCCGACGGCGAGATGGCCGGCATGGCGCTGATCGATTACAACGCCAAGGCCGAACGGATGGGCTGGCTGCCGTCGGCGCCGCAGTTGTCGACGAATCCGCTGGACGTCGTCCGCGCAGCCGAGGCGGCCGGCCAGAGTCCGGTCGACTACGCCGTGCGGGGCTTGAAGAACGGCGAGCTGGACCTGGCTTGCAACGACCCGGACAACCCGCAGAACTTCCCGCGAAACATGTTCGTCTGGCGCTCCAACATCCTGGGCAGCTCCGGCAAGGGCCACGAGTACTTCCTCAAATACCTGCTGGGCACCCAGAACGCGGTGCTGGGCTCGGAGGACGATTGCATCAAGCCGTCCGAGATCACCGTGCGTCCGGCCGCCGAGGGCAAGCTGGACCTGATGGTGGTGCTGGATTTCCGCATGTCCACCACCTGTCTGTACGGCGACATCGTGCTGCCCACCGCCACCTGGTACGAGAAGGACGACCTGAACACCTCGGACATGCACCCCTTCATCCACCCGCTGTCCGAGGCGGTGCAGCCCTTGTGGCAGGCCAGGAGCGACTGGGAGATCTACAAGGGTTTCGCCAAGAGCCTGTCCGAGATCGGCAAGGACTATCTGGGCGTGCAAAAAGACCTGGTGCTGACGCCGCTGATGCACGACAGCCCGCAGGAGTTGGGCCAGCCTTTCGATCCCAAGGATTGGAAAAAGGGCGAGTGCGAGCCGGTGCCGGGCAAGACCATGCCGGCGATGACGGTGGTGGAGCGCGACTACGGCGCGATCTACGACAAGTTCACCACCATCGGCCCGCTGCTGGAAAAGGCAGGGAACGGCGGCAAGGGCATAGGCTGGAAGACGGCGCACGAGGTGGACATTCTGCGCGGCCTGAACCAGGTGGCGCAATCCGGCGCCGGCAAGGGCCAACCCCGGCTTGAGACCGCCATCGACGCCGCGGAGATGATTTTGACGCTGGCGCCGGAGACCAACGGCCATGTGGCGGTGAAAGCCTGGGACGCGCTGTCCAAGATCACCGGCCGCGACCATACACACCTTGCCCGTCCGCGCGAGCATGACACCATTCGATTTAGAGATGTGCAGGCGCAGCCGCGCAAGATCATTTCCTCGCCGACCTGGTCCGGTCTGGAGAGCGAGGAAGTCAGCTACAACGCGGGTTACACCAATGTCCACGAGTTGATCCCGTGGCGCACGCTGACCGGCCGCCAGCAGTTCTACCAGGATCACCAGTGGATGCGGGCCTTCGGCGAGGGATTGTGTGTGTATAAGCCGGCGGTCGATTTGAAGACCACGCAGGCGGTGCTGGGCAAGCATGGCAACGGCAATCACGAGCTGGTGCTGAACTTCATCACCCCGCACCAGAAATGGGGCATACACAGCACCTATTCCGACAATCTGCGCATGCTGACGCTGAGCCGTGGCGGCCCCCACGTCTGGCTGTCCGAGATCGACGCCGCCAAGGCCGGCATCGCCGACAACGACTGGATCGAGGTATTCAACGTCAACGGCACGCTGACCGCCCGCGCGGTGGTGTCGCAGCGGGTGCCGGAAGGCATGACGCTGATGTACCACGCCCAGGAGAAGATCATCAACGTGCCGGGCGCCGAGGTATCCGGCAAGCGCGGCGGCATCCACAACTCGGTGACCCGGACCGTGACCAAGCCCACCCACATGATAGGCGGTTACGCCCAGCTGTCCTGGGGCTTCAACTACTACGGCACGGTGGGCGCCAACCGCGACGAATTCGTCGTGGTGCGCAAGATGGACAAAGTCGACTGGATGGACGAGACGGCTCCGTCCGCGGGAGAGAAGCAATGAAGATACGCGCGCAAATCGGCATGGTGCTGAACCTGGACAAGTGCATCGGCTGCCACACCTGTTCGGTCACCTGCAAGAACGTCTGGACCAGCCGCGACGGCATCGAGTACGCCTGGTTCAACAATGTGGAGACCAAGCCCGGCATCGGCTACCCGAAGGACTGGGAAAACCAGGAAAAATGGCAGGGCGGCTGGAAGCGCCGCGCCGACGGCAAGCTGGAGCCGCGCCAGGGCGGCAAGCTGAGGATCTTGGCCAATATCTTCGCCAATCCCAATCTGCCGGCGATAGACGACTACTACGAGCCGTTCACCTACGACTACGAGCATCTGCAGAACGCACCGCGGATGCGGACGCCGCCGACCGCGCGCCCGGTGTCGGTGCTGACCGGCAAGAAGATGGACAAGATCGAATGGGGCCCGAACTGGGAGGACGACCTGGGCGGCGAATTCTCCAAGCGCGCCAAGGACGCCTTGTTCGAAGGCATCCAGAAGGAGATGTACTCGGCCTTCGAGAACACCTTCATGATGTATCTGCCGCGGCTGTGCGAGCACTGCCTGAACCCGGCCTGCGTCGCCTCCTGCCCATCCGGCTCCATCTACAAGCGCGAAGACGACGGCATCGTGCTGATCGACCAGGACAAGTGCCGCGGCTGGCGGATGTGCGTGTCCGGCTGTCCGTACAAGAAGATCTATTACAACTGGACGTCAGGCAAGGCCGAGAAGTGCATCTTCTGCTATCCGCGCATCGAATCCGGCCAGCCCACCGTCTGTTCCGAAACCTGCGTCGGCCGCATCCGCTACCTGGGCGTGCTGTTGTACGACGCCGACAAGATCGAGGAGGCGGCGGCGGTCGAGGACCCGCAGGATCTGTACCAGTCGCAGCTGGACCTGTTTCTGGACCCGAATGATCCGGTCATCGCCGCCGAGGCGCTGAAGCAGGGCATCCCGCAAAGCTGGCTGGACGCCGCGCGGCGCTCGCCGGTGTACAAGATGGCGATGGAGTGGAAAGTGGCCTTCCCGCTGCACCCGGAATACCGGACCCTGCCTATGGTGTGGTACATCCCGCCGCTGTCGCCGATCCAGAGCGCGATGGAAAGCGGCCTGATAGGCGAGGGCGGGATCATTCCGGACGTGCAGAGCCTGCGGATACCGATCAAGTATCTGGCCAATCTGCTGACGGCCGGCAAGGAAGAGCCGGTAGTCAAGGCGCTGGAGACCATGGTGGCGATGCGCCGTTACATGCGCAAGAAGAGCGTGGAAAAGGTCAGCGACGCGTCGACCCTGGCCGGCACCCACCTGACCGCAAGCCAGGTGGAGGAAATGTACCAGGTGATGGCCATCGCCAATTACGAGGACCGCTTCGTGATTCCGTCCAGCCACAAGGAAATGGTGGAGAACGCCTTCGAGGACAAGGCCAGTTGCGGCTTCAGCTTCGGCAACGGCTGCTCCGGCGGCGACTCCGAGGCCAGCCTGTTCGGCAAGAAGAAGGCCACGCCCATCGTATTCCACGACATGCGGCGCGACCGCAAGTCCAACGCCGGCAACTGAGGAGAGCATCATGCGCATCCACGCCATTCTGTCCGCGCTCTTGTGCTACCCGGAGGCCGAGTTGGTCGTCGCGGCGGACGAGATCCGCGCCGAGGCGGCCGAGCACCTGCAAACCGCCAGCCTGCTGGAACCGTTGTTGCAGGCGCTGGAGAACGACGAGTTGATCGAGTCGCAGCAGCGCTACGTGCTGACTTTCGACCGCAACCCGTCGCACTCGCTGCATCTGTTCGAGCACATCCACGGCGAGGACCGCGCCCGCGGCCAGGCGATGGTGGACCTGCTGGAGGAATACCGCCGGCATGGTTTCGAGCCGGTCTGCAACGAGCTGCCGGACTACCTGCCGCTGTTCCTGGAGTTCCTGGGGCAGTGCGACAAGGCCGAGTCCGAGCGGCTGCTGAGCGACGCGGTGCATGTGATCGGCCATGTGGCCGGCAAGCTGAACGAGGCCGGCTCGGTGTACGCCGGCCTGTTCGACGCGCTGCTGACCTTGTCGCCGGTCAGGCCCGAGCCGCTGAAAGCGCCGCCGATCCGCGACATGGACGAGATGCTGGAAACCTTCGGTCCCGGCGCCGATGGCGTGGAGCCCTTGTTGCGCCCGGCGCCGCCGGCGATCGCCCCGGTCAATTTCTATCCGCGCGGCGCGCGCTAGCGTCCGGGCCGCCCTCTCTGCTTGCGGGCAAAGGGCAGGGAGAGCGGATGGGCCAGGCCGAAGGCTTGCGACCGGGGCCAAGGCCGCCATGTAGAACCTAAATCTCCCTCTCCCCTCGCGGGAGAGGGTCGGGGAGAGGGGGCGATGCCGCCCGCCCTCCGCCATGCAGGAGAAAACCATGAGCTACCTTCATCAATTTGTATTCGGCATCTACCCCTATATCGCGCTGTCCATCTTCCTGCTGGGTAGCCTGATCCGCTTCGAGCGCGAGCAGTACGGCTGGAAGAGCGAGTCGTCGCAACTGCTGTACCGCGGCCAGCTGCGCCTGGGCAGCATCTTGTTCCACCTTGGCATCATCGGCCTGTTCTTCGGCCATCTGGCCGGCCTCTTGACGCCGCTGGCGGTGTGGGACGCGCTGGGTGTGACGCACAGCTTCAAGCAGCTGTTCGCGATGAGCGCCGGCGGCCTGATGGGCGGCCTGTGCCTGATCGGCATCGTGCTGCTGTTGCATCGCCGCTTCATGTGCGACCGCCTGGCCGCCAACACCACCTGGCGCGACAAGCTGGTACTGCTGTGGATACTGGCCACGCTGTTGCTGGGCCTGTCCACCATCTTCGTGTCGGCCCGGCATCTGGACGGTCACGAAATGGTGCTGCTGATGAGCTGGGCGCAGCACATCGTCACCTTCCGCGGCGACGCGGCGGACTTCATCGTCTCCGCCTCGCCGGTGTTCAAGCTGCATCTGTTCATGGGCATGAGCCTGTTCGTGATCTTCCCGTTCACCCGGCTGGTGCACGTGTGGAGCGGCTTCGGCGCCGTGACCTATCTGGGACGCGCCTGGCAGCTGGTGCGCCCGCGCGGCTGAACGCTTCGGAATGAAAAACGCCGCGCTTCCTGAGAGGGAGCGCGGCGCTTTTTGGGTGGAGAGATCATGACGCGGGTTGGCCTGTCAGGTCATGTACATGGTCATGTTGACTGAAAGGTTAATCATGGAGTTGCTTAGAAACGAGCATTTCTAGTACGGATTCAGAATAGTTAACTCCACCACCTTGGGAGGGTTGCTTTTTTAGCTCATCCAAGACATATGCAATAACGACTTTGGCGCCTGGGCGAAATAGTTTTCGATCAGTTTTTTCATGCGTGTAAATTGATTCAAGTACAACAGAGCCGTCTTCAAGCTTTAGATTGAAGCTATTGGTTTGATCTCCCCATCGTGCATCTTGACCGGAAAACACTATTTCTAGAATCACACCTGTGACCGTTTTCACAGTCAGCCTTCCCGATCGAATGCTCTCCCACCACTGGTCAGAACCCCAAAGACCATGCGTTCCCTTGAGACCAAGAAATGGTTTGCTGGTATTAAGCGTCATCTCTTGAACCGCTTTTACATAGTCTGGCTTCCTTTTGAGCGCCCCAGCCAAGTCATAGACGCGCTTCATTGGTTCTTGAAAGGTGGTAAGGTCAAAGTGCATAAGTGATCCACTGATATGGGTCTTGAGGTGAGGGAATAGCTGTGGCTACCAAAACTTCCATCAACGCCGCTCGGGCTGCGAAATGGTGGCTGTTTCTAGAAGGGTAGCAATCATTTCGTACCCTTGTTGCCTCGCGAGATCGGCCGCGGATTTTTCGGAGGAGGTTCTAATTGTAGTATCCGCGCCATTCCCAAGAAGAAGCTTAACGTTCCCGGCGCATCCATTTTCTGCCGCACCGTGAAGGGTGGTGTATCCATCACCATTGGATTCGATTTACGTGATCGCCAGCAGCTATAGCCTGTTTCAAGTGAGCGACAGCGTCAGGCCTTTGAATTGTAGACCAGTACTGAAGCATGCTCATTGGGATTGCATCCAGGAAGATGGATGCAATTGGGATGGGCTGGCCAGTATTCGTTTCTTTCACAAGCCCTATTGCCAAGTTATTCTGCTCCAGTGCGGAACGTTCTTGTGCTGTCAGGTCGAGATTGCGATCTGTCATGATGATTCCATACTGTGGTAAGCGTTGGGCTTAGTAAGCTTAGCCCAACTTACAGCCCTGCGGCAGATGATCAGTGCAGCCGATTGCCTGCCCTCTGGATTGAATAGTTAGACTGCGTGCTCATTTTTGGTTCGTCATCATCTGGCGAAGAGCACTCTTGAGTCGTTCAATAGCCTTTGGGTTAGCCATTTCGGACAATGGGCGTTTGATATCTGCATATGGAATGGTTTTTCCATTAAGCATTGTCAAGTTACCATCCTTATAGGGCGCGATCGATGAGCCGCAATGTGTGTTAAATATGAATCCACTCCCATGGCTACCCCTTGATCCGTAGTTCTCAGGAATGACGAACCACTCACTATTAATCGGGAATTGAATGCCGTTTGCACTATCAAATGCTACGGACACATCCTGTATTTTTTCTTCAGGTATTCCTAACGCTTCGCCTGCCACTAATTGAAATTCGAAAAGAGCTTCTGTAACCTTAAATAACACTTGGCAAGATGCAGTTTCTGTCGAGCAGTCACTCTTGAGTACTATTCCTAAAAATGGAAACTTGCTATTACCATTCAGATCAATTGGGTCACTAAAGAAACCTGAAAGTGATTGGTTTGAATTCTGTAGTAATGATATTTCAGAGCACTTAACTGCGGAGGAAGCGTTGGTGAAGGATGATGCAATCTGGTCTGTCCCATTCCCCGTGGACACTAACTTAAGGTGGATAATCCCCACCAAGGAGCAGTGTTCATGACCAAGACCAGACGTACTTTCCCGGAGGCCCTCAAGCGCGAAGCGGTTGAGCAGGTACTTGCCGGCACCCCGTTACGGCATGTTGCCCAAGCCTTCGACATTACCGAGTCGCTGCTGGGCAAGTGGAAGCGTCAGCTCCAAGACGCCGGACCAGATGCCTTCCCTGGCCGAGGCAAACAGACCGGTGAAGCCGCCGAGCTCAAGCGACTGCGGGATGAGCTGGCCCGCGTTACCATGGAGCGCGATGTCCTAAAAAAGGCGCTTGCCATCTTCTCGCAACCCACGAAGTGAAATTCCGCGCGATTCACGCTCTGTCGGGCCGCTACCCGGTAGCCCCGATGTGCCAACTGTTTCGTGTGTCCCGCAGTGGCTACTATGCGTGGCTACACCGCCCACCTTCGGCGCGAGAGATGGCGAACCGACAACTACTGCGCGAAATCCGGCTGGTGCATGCCGAGGTCAACGGTATTTATGGCCATCGGCGTATCCATGCCGAACTTCTTGCACAGGGCTTCGTCTGCGGGCGACATCGCATCGCGGACTTGATGCGGCGAAACGGTATCAGGGTTAGAGCGCGTAAACGTTGGAGACCCGCGAGCGGTGGTCAACACCTTCTACCCGTGGCGCCCAATTTGCTGCAGCGACACTTTGCTGCTGGCGGCGACATCAATCAGCGCTGGGTGTCGGACATGACCTATATCCGAACCGGTGAAGGGTGGCTGTACTTGGCGGTGGTACTCGACCTGTACTCCCGGGCGATAGTGGGCTGGGCCATGCATCATCGAATGCAGCAAGAACTGGTGCATGCTGCCCTGACGATGGCAGTGGCGCGTCGCCAGCCTTCAGGAGAGGTAATTCTGCATTCGGACCGCGGGAGTCAGTACTGTGCCTTTGACTACCAGGCGTTGCTGAAGCGGCATGGGATAGTACCGAGCCACTCCCGCGCCGGGAACTGCTGGGATAATGCAGCGATGGAGAGCTTCTTCCGTTCACTGAAATCGGAACGTGTTTATCTGACCCACTACCGGAGCTACGAGGAGGCGCGTACAGATGTGTTTGATTACATCCGTTTTTACAATCACCAACGACGTCATTCGACCCTGGGGTATCTGACCCCGGTTGAGTTCGAACGCCGCCGCTCAGAGCTTAGCGCTTAACCCTCTGTCCATGGGGAGTGGGACAGACCAATCATCAGCAATAAAACTGTACATTTTTTTGAGATTTTCATTATGGGGGGCTCCATCGGCAGTCTAACTTGTAATTTAGTCACCAAAAATATCGCGTGCGAACTTAACATTTTGGCGAATGGAAAATATGCCGTCAAGATTTTGATATTGGAATCAGCCTGATGCGGGGCAGGATACTTCTTATGGAGGCCTAAAATTGGACGAAATACACCACTAGTCAGGCATGATCATTCAACTCTGAGCTTAATAGACACATGAGCGTGCAGCCGAGTAGCGCAGGTTGGCCTATCGGGCCATGCTCGCATCCATTTAGAGGTGACGACAGGGCAGTAAATACCGTCTTTCACGTCAAGTAGCTCCTACGTAGTCGGCCCGGTAAGGTTGGTGTGTTTTCAGTATGCCAAAGCACGGATGGACCAGCTTGTGCATAGCCGCTCCCAAGGCGGACACTCTTGTCTTGCCTCGGGCTAGCAATCGTTGATACAGCGACTTCACATGTGGGTTGTGTCGTATGGTGACTACTGCTGCTATATACAGTACAGCTCGAAGGCACGCTCAGACCTTGTCCAGCCCATGCTCCACGGCATAGACCGCCGCCTGCACCCGGCTGCTCAGCGACAGCTTGCGCAGGATGTTTTGCACATGGACCTTGACCGTGCTCTCGGCCAGGTCTAGCCCGCGGGCGATTTCCTTGTTGCTGGCGCCGCGCGCCAGCCAGCCCAACGTTTCCCGCTCGCGCGGGGTCAGCGCGTCGGCCTCGCTGGTCTTGGCCGTCTGCGGCTGGCGCAGCTGGGCCAATAGCTTGGCCGTCATTTCCGGCGACAGCACGCTGTCGCCGTCCACCGCGCGGCGAATGCTGTCCAGCAGGAAGTCGGCGTTGATGTTCTTCAGCAGGTAGCCGCGGGCGCCGCCGCGCATGCATTCGGCCAGATCGTCGCCGTCCTCGGACACGGTCAGCATCAGCACCGCGATGTCGGGACAGGCGCTGAGTATTTGCAGCAGCGCTTCGCGGCCGTTCATCACCGGCATGTCCAGGTCCAGCAGCACCACGTCGGGCTTCAGCAGTTCGGCCTGCTTGACGCCGTCCAGTCCGTCGGCGGCTTCGCCGACCACCAGGAAATCGTCCTGCCGCTGCAATAGCGCCTTCAAGCCGCTGCGAAACAGCGTGTGATCGTCAATCAGTAAAATGCGTATGGCTTGTGTCATGCGCTGATGCGCTCCTCTTTGGGCAGGGTCAGTTCCACCGTGGTGCCCTGTTTCGGCGCCGAGCGAATGTGGATCCGGCTGTGTATGCGGTTGGCCCGCTCTTGCATGATGGACACGCCGACATGGCTCGCGGCCTTGGCGGCGAGCTGGTCGGGGTCGAAGCCGCGGCCGTTGTCGCGGATGCGCATGCTGAAGCTGGCGGCGTTGTCTATTTCCACCTCGACTTCGCTGGCTTCGGCGTGCTTGCGGATATTGGACAGCGCCTCCTGCAGGATGAAGAACACCTGCAACTGCTGCTGCGGGTCCAGCGGCTTGCCTTCGCCGCGCATCTCCAGCCGCGTCGGCACCCGGGTCTGCTGTTCGAAGCGTTGCAGCAGCGTGCGCACCGCTTGCGGGAACTCCTGCTGGCTGATGCGGGTGCGGAAGTTGAGCAGCAACTCCCTGACGTCTTCGTAGCATTCCTGCACGCCGGTTCGAATGAAGACCAGGTTTTCGCGGGCCAGTTCCTCCTCGCGCGAATTCATCGCCTCTTCCAGCATCTGCGCTTGCAGATTGAGGAAGGACAGCGACTGGGCGATGCTGTCGTGCAGGCCCTGGGCCATCAGATTGCGTTCCTCGGACACGGCGAACTGGCGCTCGCGCGCGCTCAGCCGCTGGTTCTCTATGGCGACGCCCAGGTGCTGGCCCAGCGTTTCGATCAACAGTTGCTCCGCCATCGACAGCACGCGCTTGTCGCGGAAGTACAGCGTGAAGATGCCGACATCCTCCCGTTGACTGCGGATGTGGAACACGGCGATGGAGGCGAAGCCGGCCTTGCGGCAGTGGCGGATTTCCTCGCCCTCGAGTTCGCCGATGTGGCGCAGCACGGCAAACGGCTGCTGCATCGCCTCGCCGCAGTGGCAGGCGTCGTCGGGAATGCATTCCTCGCTTTGCGCCATATCGTCGGGCAGGCCCTGCTGGGCGATCTGGTCCAGCTTGCCGCGCGCCGCGTCCACCAGCCTGGCGTTGGCGGCGTCGGCGCCGGTCAGCCGCATCAGCCTGTCGATGAAGCCGCGGCAGGTTTCGTCCAGCGCGCGTTGCTGGTGCAGGAAGGAGCTCATATCGTACAGCGTCCTCAGCCTGAGATTCTGCTCCTCTACCTCGAAGGTCTTCTGCCTGACCTTGCTTTCCAGGTTCTGGTACAGGTCCTGCATCCGGCCGGCCATCTGGTTGAAGCCGTCGGCCAGCATGCCGAACTCGTCCTGGCGGTCCACTTTGACCCGGGTGTCCAGTTCGCCCTCGCGCAGGCGGCGTATCGCGTCGCTCAGCGCGCTGACCGGATTGATCACCATCAGGAACAGCATGTAGGCCATGGTCACCGCGCAGGCCAGCGCCATCGCGATCAGCACCATCTGGAACATCCGCAGCAGATTGGTGTGCTTCTCGTTGTCGCGCTCGAGCAGGCCGACCAGGCCGTCTATCTCGGCGACGAAGGCGTGCAGCTGCTGCGCCGAAGGCCCGGCGCCGGCGGCCTGCAGCCGCGGACGGATGTCGTTTCGCCAGCGCTGTTCCAGCAGCTGTTCCTGTTGGCGGATGTCGCGGTTGTCCGGCAGGAACAGCGGACGGGCCGGGTCGCCGTGTCTCAGCAGCCGGGCCAGCGTCTCGTCGAAGCCGCTTATCTCGGCGCGCAGCCTCTGCTCCGGCGTCTGGACGGACAGCAGATAGGCGGCGCGGAAGGTGCGCATGCGCAGGCTGCCGACATCGTTGATCGCGGCGGCGCCGCCTTCCAGTCGCCAGGACAGCGCCAGCGTGCAGCCTATCGAGACCAGGGCGACGAAAAGCGCCAGCAGGGACAGCACCAGCAGCTTGCTGGCCAGGGTACGAAAGCGGGGAAGCGCGGGGAAGATGTCGGGCATGGGCATGATGGAATGGCGAACGGCGGCGGGGCGCGAATATCCATCGCGCCATTGGTTTTGATATCGACTGTCTTAACATAGCTTTTATCGGCGACCGAGACAATCCGCCAAAAGGAGAATGCTAGGGCGCGAGGCGGTTCTAGCCGGCTTCCCGGGGCAGGATCAGCTCCACCATGGCGCCGTGCTCCGGCGCGGAGACGACGCGGATGCGGCCGTTGATGCGGCGGGCTTGCTGCCGCATGCGGGACAGGCCGGCGCGGCCCTCGTCGTGCTCGGTCGGCGGCGGATCGAAGCCGCGGCCGTTGTCGCGGATAGACAGACGGAAGCCGGCGGCGTTGTCTATTTCCACCTCAACCTGGCTGGCCGCCGCGTGCCTGCGGATATTGGACAGCGCCTCCTGCAGGATGGCGCAGGCCTGCAATTGCAGCTGAGGCGCAAGCGGCGCGCCGTCGCCGCGCGTTTCCAGCCGGGCCGGCACCCGGGTTTGCAGCTCGAAGCGGCGCAACAGCGTTTGCGCCAGCTCGGCGAAGTCCGGGGCGGCGGCGTCGGTCAGCAGGCCGCGCATGTCTTCGCCGCACTGCCGCGCGCCGGCGCGTATGGCGGCGAGGCTTTCATGGACCCCGGCCTCTGCGCGTCCGTCCAGCGCGTCCTCCAGCATCTGCGCCTGCAGGTCGAGCAGGAACAGCGACTGGACGATATTGTCACGCGCTTCGCTATGCAGCAGATGGCTGGCTCCCGATGCCGTCAGCCGCTGGCTTTCTATCGCCATGCCGACGTGATGGCCCAGTGTCTCTATCAGGGTCCGCTCCGGCTCTGACAGGGTGCGCGGCTGGTGGAAATACAGCGCGAGGACGCCGACGTCGTCGTGGCTGCTGTGGATGCGAAACAGCGCGAAGGAGGAGAAGCCGGCACACTGGCAATGAGCGAGTTCGGCTTCGTCGTCCAGTTCTAGGCGTAGCGGCGAGGTGTCGCGGTCCGGGGCGGCGCTGCTCCCCGGACTGGCCGCTTGCCCGGCCGGCAAGCCGATCTGGGCGATGGACTCCAGCGTGCCGCGCGCCGGATCGACCAGCCGCAGGCTGGCGGCATCGGCGCCGGTTCTCTCCATCAGGTGGCGGATGAAGCCCTGGCCGGTTTCGTCCAGCGGACGCGGTTGGTGCAGGAAGGAGACCATGTCGTAAAGCGCCTGCAGGTGCAGGCTCTTTTCCTCGACGGCGCGGGTTTTGTCGCGCACCTCGGCCTCCAGGTCATGGTAAAGCGCCTGCAGCCGGCCGGCCATCTGATTGACGCCATCTGCCAGTACGCCGAATTCGTCGCGATTGTCGAACTCCACTCGCGCTTCCAGCTGGCCGTCGCCGAGCCGGCTGATGGCCTGGCTCAACCGCTTGAGCGGACCGATCACTTGTCGCAACAGCAGATAGGCGATGGTCGCCGTGCCGAGCACCGTCACCGCGATCAAGCTCATCAGACACAGGCGCAACAGGCGGATGGTGTTTTCGTTGTCGCGCTCCACCATGCTGACCAAGCGGTCTATCTCCACCACGAAAGCCTGCACTTGCCGCAGCGGAGGGCCGTCGGAGCCGGGCTGCAGCAATGGCCGCAGTTGCTCGCTCCATTGCCGCTCGATCAGCCCCTCCTGGCCGCGCACCGCCGGATTGTCGGGCAGGAACAGCGGGCGCGCCGGATCGCCATGGCGCAGGCGCAGCAGAATCTGGTCGAAGGTGTCGATCTCGTTTTCCACTTGCTGGGCGGCGGCTTGGTCCGATTGCAGATAACTGAGCCGGTAGCTGCGCATGCGCAGGCTGCCGACGTCGTTGATCGCCGCGGCGCCGCCTTCCAGCCGCCAGGACAGCATCAGCGCGTAGACGATGAAGACCAGGACCGTCGCCAGCGCCAGCAAGGACATGGCCAGCAGCTTGCCCACCAGGCCGTGGAAACGGCGGGGGCGGGCGGACGGTTCGAATGGCGGCATGCATTCTCCTTTCGATGGATGGCGGACGGAGGGTGGACGCGGCACAATGCGGCAGGCGGGAGGCCGGCGGTTCAGGCCATTAGTTGATTCTAGTTTCAACAATATCAAAATCATCAAAATAGTGGCCGGCGCGCCCGGCGGCTATCGATGGACAGGAGCAGAGATGCCAACAGTACTGGGCGTGTGCGGTTATTCCGGCAGCGGCAAGACCACCCTGCTGGAGGCGTTGTTGCCGGCGTTGGCCGCGCGGGGCGTCGCGGTGTCGGTGATCAAGCACAGCCATCACGATATCGAGCTGGACACGTCGGGCAAGGACAGCTTCCGTCACCGCCGTGCCGGCGCCCGCGAGGTGATGGTGGTGTCGCCGCATCGTTTCGGCTTGTTCGCCGAGACCGAGCGCGAGTTGACGCTGGACGAGCAGATCGCGCGGTTGGCGCCGTGCGATCTGGTGCTGCTGGAAGGGCAGAAGACGCTGCCGCTGGCCAAGCTGGAAGTCTATCGGCCGGCATTGGGAAAGCCCGCCCTCCATGATGTGGATCCCGATGTTATCGCGGTGGCCTGCGACGCGCCGTTGCGCGCCGGCGTGCCGGTGCTGGACCTGAACGATGCGGAAGCGGTGGCGGACTTCATCGCCGGCTGGCTGAGCGGCGCCGCGCGCGCCTGAGGGGTGGAAAGGGTGGTCGTTGCTGTAAATATCTGATTGTTGAAATTTAATTCTTGTTTTATTATTTTTTGTAGACTTAATATCGCTATTTTTCGCGATTTTTGAGTAATTATTTTTCAGTAAATCGCTAAAATGGCGCAAATTGTTTCAAGAGTCGCCATGAAGCCCGCAATATCCCACCGCAACGCCTACATCCTGCTGACGCTGACCATGCTGATGTGGTCCACCAATTTCGTCATCGCCCGCGCCCTGCATGGGCTGATCGGTCCGTTCACGCTGGCCTTCGCCCGCTGGGGCATCGCGCTGTGCTGCCTGCTGCCGATCGCGCTGCCGCGGCTGAGGCGCGAATGGCCCGGCCTGCGCCGGCAATGGCGTTTGCTGTTGCTGCTGGGCTTGTTCGGCATCGGTCTGACCAATAGCTTCCTGTACTGGGCGGTGCGCACCACCACCGCGACCAACGCTGTCATCCTGAACAGCGCCACGCCGGTGATGGTGTTGTTGCTGGGTTCGCTGTATTTCCGCCAGCGGCTCAGCCGGCGGCAATGGAGCGGCATGGCGCTGGCCTTGTCCGGGGCCCTGCTGATCGTGCTGAAGGGCGATCCGCGCGCACTGGCCGGTTTCCATTTCGGCGGCGGCGATCTGCTGGTGCTGGCCGGCGGGCTGAGCTGGGCGGTGTATACGCTGGGCCTGCGCAAATTGAAGCCGGGCATCGATCCGCTGGTGTTGATGGCCACGCTGCTGTTGATCGGGGAGCTGCTGTTGCTGGGGCCGTTCGCCTGGGAGGCGAGCGGCTCGGGCTGGCCGTCGCTGGGCGGCGGCGCCTGGGCCAGCCTGATCTATCTGGGCCTGCTGCCGTCGGTGCTGGCCTATTTGATGTACAACCGCGCGGTGGCGGTGGTCGGGACCGCCAGGGCGGCCGGCTTCCTGTATCTGATGCCGGCCTTCGGCGCGTTGCAGTCCATCCTGCTGCTGGGCGAGGAGCTGCGCTGGTATCACGCGGCCGGCCTGGCCGCGATTTTCGGCGGCATCGCGCTCAGCTCGCTGCTGCGCGCCCGGCCCGCGGCGGATGGCGCGCCACTGCCGGCGGGCGCTGCTAAGCGGGCCTGATAAAGAAACGGGACCGGCGCGCCGGTCCCGTTTTTCGCATCGGATGAAGTCCGGCGGCTCAGGTGAAGTTCAGCAGCAGCGGCATCAGCCAGCTTTCCACCCCGGCCAGCAGCAGCGGCAGCAGCAGGCATAGCGCGGCCCAGCTCGCCCATGGCGCGCGGCAGTCCTGCGTGCGGCGGATCGCCAGCAGTTGCATGCGATAGGCGGCGTAGCCGATCGCCGCGGTCAGCGGCGGCGCCAGCACATAGACGGCCAGCGGCCGCCATTCCAGCCACGGCGACAGGCCGATCACGCCGACATGCAAGGCGAGCTGGCTGCAGAACAGCGCCGTCAGCCTGGGATCGCGGCCCGGGAAAACCAGCGCGCGCCGTTCCACCCGCATATTGGCCGGCACCCACATCGAGGCGGCCAGGCCGAGCCAGGCGTAGGGGTAGAGGAAGGGAAGCAGCAGCGGCGCGATGGAGACCGGCTCCGGGTGGCGGTCCAACAGCAGGGCCAGCACCATGTAGGCGGCGGCGAAACAGGCGATGGCGCTGCCGTCGCGGCTGCGCGTCAGCCGCCAGCACAGGTGCAGAAAGAACAGGACGACGATCAGCAGCAGCAGGAAGCCTCCCGGCGTCGCCGTCATTGCGCCTCCAGCGCGGACAACAGCGCGGCGGAGATCAGTTCGCCGATCTGGCTCAAGTACTGGGTGTGCATGTCGAAGCTGAAGCGCTGGGTGTCGTCGCTGGCCAGCACCAGAATGCCGAAGGCCTGGCCGTCGGGGCCGCGCAGCGCCACCTGGGCGAACGATTGCAGCACCGGCGTCGGCGGGAACCAGCTCAGCACCTCGTCGTTGACATAGGGGCCGCAATACGGCGCGGTCAGATTGCGCGCCAGCCCCTGGACCTCGCTTTGCGCGTTGTAGTGCTCGCCGGCGCCGTCGGCGGCCGGATGCCACAGCCTGAGCGCCACGCGCTCCAGCTGGAAGTGCTGGCGCAGGCTGCCCCGCAACGCGGCGATGCGGGATTCGAGGCCGCGGGCGGCCAGCTGGGCCAGCGTCAGCTGATGCAGCCTGGTCAGGATGCGATCGTTGTCCTGGCCGCGCTCTATCCATTGCTGCAACTGCGCCTCGAGCTGGCGGTTCTGGTCCTTCAGCTCCAGCATCTGCCTCTCGACGAAGGACACCACGACCCGCTCGCCGTTCTGCGGCGCCGACTGCAGACCGTAGCGCGCCGCCACCTGTTGCAGCAGTTCGGGATGTTCGTCGAGAAAAGCCAGGACCTGTTCGCTGTGCATGTGCCGCGCCCTTTCCAATTGTGATGCGGAAACCCGTTGGTGTCGCCGACGGGCCTAAAGTTCGATTTCGCCGCGGAAAACGGTGGCCGTCGGGCCGGTCATGATCACCGGGCTGCCTTCGCCGGCCCATTCGATCACGATGTCGCCGCCGCGGGCGTGGACCACGACGCGCGCGTCCAGCAGGCCCAGGCGGATGCCGCAGACCGCGGCCGCGCAGGCGCCGGTGCCGCAGGCCAGCGTTTCGCCGGCGCCGCGCTCGTAGACGCGCAGCCGGATCTCGCCGCGGTTGACGATCTGCATGAAGCCGGCGTTGACCCGCTGCGGGAAGGCCGGGTGGCCTTCGATCCGGGGGCCGATCTCGGCGACCGGCGCGGCGTCGATGTCGTCCACCAGCTGCACCGCGTGCGGATTGCCCATCGAGGCGATGCTGACGACGACGCTGCGCTCGCCGAGCGGCAGCGGATAGGACAGGGCTTCGGCGTCGGCCAGGAAGGGCAGGTCGGCCGGCGCGAAGCGGGGCACGCCCATGTCGACCCGGACCAGGCCGTCGCCGAGGTATTCCGGCGCGATCACGCCGCGGGCGGTTTCCACCAGGATGCGGTCCTTGCCGGTCAGCGCCTCGTCGCGGACGAAGCGGGCGAAGCAGCGCGCGCCGTTGCCGCATTGCTCGACCTCGCCGCCGTCGTTGTTGAAGATGCGGTAGCGGAAGTCGTGACCGGCCTCGCGCGCCGGCTCCACCAGCAGCAGCTGGTCGAAGCCTATGCCGAGCTGGCGGTTGCCGAGCCGGCGGATCTGCTCCGGCGAGAGGGAGACCGACTGGCGCACGCCGTCGACGACCATGAAGTCGTTGCCCAGGCCGTGCATCTTGCTGAATTTCAGTTTCATTCGGTGTCGCGTGGCGATGCGTTGCAGATGGGGCAGCTTAGCACAGCCTTTCGGGCGCGACATCTGCGGGAGAGGGGCTGCGCGGATGAGGTGACGGCGCGCGCCCATTTCCGCAGGCTGACGGAATGGGCGCGTCGCTCAACCGTCGCTCAACTGGCGTTGCGCCAGCTGGGCCAGCGCGGACAGCTGTTCTCGCGGCATGCCTGCCGACAGCGCGTATCCCTGGCCCTGGCTCCACCAGTAATAGACATTGACCGGTCCCTGGCTGGCGAAGTGGAATCCCTGTTCCGCCCGCGGTCTGACGCCGTTCGCCACGTACAGGGTCACGCGCAGCCCGGACGCGTCGTGGTACATGAACTGAGCGACAGGGCCCTGCTCGCCTGGCAGCAGCCGCCCGCCTATCAGCTCGTAGCCGGCCTGGGCCAGGCGCGGCGGCTTGATCTGGCTTTGCATGCGCCGGGAAAGCCAGGAGACCATCTGCGCTTCCTGGTCGGCGCCGATCTCGACCGGTCGCTGGATGTCGGGGCTGTAGACCACGTGGGCCATCGCGGCTTGCCGCGGCAGGCTGTCAGCCTGGCCGCTTTCCGCCACGGCGGGGCGGCTGGCCTGGTAGGCGCCTTGTCCATACCAGCCGCCTCCGACGCCCAGCGCGAACACCAGGCCGGCGGCCATGCCCTGGCGCCACCAGGCCGGCGCCGCGCGTCGCGCGGGCGGTCTGGCGGCGGCCAGCAAGCGACTCGGCACGGGCTCGCGCTCGGGCAAGGCCCAGAGTTCTCGCAGCGCCTCGTCTTGGCGCCGCCATTGATCCAGTTGCCGCGCGGTTTGCGGATGCCGCGCCAGCCAGGCTTCCATCTCTTCCGCCTCGCGCGCGGTCAACTCTCCATCGAGATAGGCTTGCAGCTTATCGGCGTTCGGTTCTGTCATGGCTCCATGCCTCCCTGTTCAGTCATCAATCGGCGCAATCCCTCCCGCCCCCGGTGCAGGCGCGACATCACGGTCCCCGCCGGCACGCCGAGCATGCTGGCCACGTCCTGATAGCGCATTTCCTCCACCACCACCAGCAGAAGCACCTCTCTTTGCTCATCCGGCAATCGGGTCAGGATGCGGCCGAGATCCCGCAGGCGCGACTCGCGCTCGTGGCCGGGCGGCACGGCCAGCCTTTCCCATTCCGCATCGGACAGTTCGGTCGCCTGCCTTGCGCGTCGGACGTGATCGACATGCCGGTTGTGCAGGATGCTGAACAACCAGGGGCGGATGTCCGATCCGGACCGCCACTGCCGCCAGTTGCGCCAGGCCCGTTCCAGCGTGTCCTGCACCAGATCGTCCGCGGCGGCCGGGTCCCGCTCCAGCACGCGCGCGTAGCGGCGCAGCCGGTCCAGGTTGTCCAGCAGGAGCTGATGAAACTGGCGCTCCGGATTCAGTGGGCCGATGGCTTGATCTCCCGGACGATGCCGCGCGTCGCCAGATCCAGCTCCGCCACGCTCAGATCGTCGTTCAGCACCCAGGCCTTGCGGCTGTCGCGGCTGAAACTGATGGCCTGGCGAGGGCCGGACAGGCCGCCGATCTCGGCCGCGGGCTTGAAGTCCGGCAGCGTGACTTCGGTGAGCGAACCGCTTTTCAGATTGCCCGCGTACAAGGCCTTGCCGTCCGGCCGCAAGGCGGCGCCGTAGGGCTCGCGGCCCACCGGCACGGCGGCGGTGATGCGGCCCGTTTTCGTGTCCACCCTGGCCAGGGTGTCGGCGCCGCTGTTGGCCGCATACAGGGTGCCGCCGTCGGCGGACACCGAGATGGCGCGTATCTTGTCGAAACCGCCGATCTCCCGGCGCAGCGTCAGCGTCGCCGTGTCCACCACGCTCAGCTTGTCGCTGCGGAAATTGGTGACATAGAGATCGGCGCCGTCGGGCGACAGCTTGACGCCTTGGCGCGGGCCGGAGAAACCGGTGATCACCTTGAGCACCCGCCAGTCGGCCAGGTCCACCACGCTGACGGTGTTGGCCGCCTGGTTGTTCACATACAGGCGGGAGCCCGAGCGGTCGATGGCGCTGCCGAACGCGCCCGGACCCAAGGCCAGGCTGGCCTCCAGCTGCAGTGTGCCGGCATTCCAGCGCTCCAGCACGCCTTTGCTGCTGTCCGTCACGTAAATGTGCTGCCCGTCCGGCGAGAAAACGATGTTGCGCGGCGTGATGAAGCCGGGAAGCGTGGCCGCGAGCCTGCCTCGGGCCAGATCGTATACCTTGAGCTCGGCGGTCTGGCTATTGCCCGCCACCGCGATGCGCTCGTTCGGGCTCACCGCCAGCGTATTGTTGCGGATGTCGGCGTCGAAGGGCTGGGCCGCGGCCGACCAGGCAACGGCCCACAATAGCGAGGCGGCCAATAAGGTGATTTTTTGCATGTTCGCTTCCACTGTGATTCGAGGTGTCGATCCGGGCTTGGCCACGGATCGGATTGGCGAAGGAACAGGACATCGGATCGTGCTCCCATCAGGGTATACGAGGCGGCGGGGACGAATATTCCCGGGGGAGCGGTTTTTTTTGCGGAAAGCGAGCTTGCAGGGCGAAGGCCGGCGGGGAGGGAGGGGCGCGGGGACGGGCCCCGCGCGGGCGTTCAGGTGAGGGGGTGAGGGATAAATCCACCAGGTAGTACCGTGATAACCGGGAACAGCTGGGATGATACGGGAAGATGCCGGACGGCAGTTTGGAAATCTATTTCACGTGTTGCAAAGAGTGGTGAGCCTATCGGCCAAGCCTGTCCGAATTTTTGTGTAAACGGGGTTTGGGTTACGCCTGTGGAATGCGTTCCTCGAACTGAATGGTAAAGCGAGTCAGCTGCCTTCCAATCCCGAATCGGCATGGTCCACTTCTGACTGATGTTCCTCAGCGCCAGATAGAACAGTTTCAGCAACGCCTCATCACTCGGGAACGAGCCCCGATTCTTGGTCAGCTTTCGCAGACTCATATTCACCGACTCGATGGCATTGGTGGTGTAGATCACTTTCCTGATCTCCGGCGGGTAGTCGAAGAATGGCGTTAACCGAGCCCAGTTGCGCCGCCAGGACTGACCAATCGGCAAATACTCATCATCCCACTTGGCCTCAAACTCACCTAGCCGCTGCTCAGCTTCGTCGAGGGTGGCCGATTGGTAGATTCGTTTCAGGTCGGCGGCTACTTCAGCACGCCGCTTCCACGACACGTAGTTCAGGCTGTGTCGCACCATGTGTACGATGCACAACTGCACGGCTGCTTTCGGGAAGACCGCCTCGATAGCCTCCGGGAAGCCCTTCAGGCCATCGACGCAGGCGATAAAGATGTCCTGTACGCCCCGGTTACGCAGTTCGGTCACGACCTGAAGCCAGAACTTGGCTCCCTCCGTCTGCGCCAGCCACATCCCCAGCACCTCCTTCTCTCCAGCCAGGGTAACGCCGATGGCGAGATAGACGGCTTTTACGCGTACAGCCCCCTCACGTACCTTCACGTGGATGCAGTCGAGGTAGATGATTGGATAAACCGAATCGAGAGGGCGAGCCTGCCAAGCTTTGACCTCTTCGGTGACGGAATCCGTGATGGAGGAGATCAGGCTGGGTGAGACCTCTGTGCCATACATTTCTTCCAGATGGGCCTGAATTTCCCGAACAGTCATCCCCCGGGCGTAAAGCGAGATGACTTTGTCGTCGAATCCGGTCCAGCGGGTCTGGTGCTTGGGAATGAGTTGCGGCTCAAAGGTACCCTGGCGGTCGCGTGGTACCTCGATAGGCAATTCACCGAACTCGCCCTTGAGGGTCTTTCGGCTCTTGCCATTCCGGGTGTTACCGGAGGGATTGAGCACCGGCTCGTGTTTGCTATGGCCAAGGTGTGCGGCCATCTCGGCATCCAGTGCTTTCTCGACCAGCAGCTTGGTGAGCTGTTTGAGCAAGCCGTTCTCGCCGATGAGGTCTTCGGGCTTCTGGTAATTGGCCAGCAAGCTGTCCAGTAGTGTGTCAGGTACGTCGTGTTTCTTCGAGCTCATTGTGTCTCCAGACTAGGTGGCAGTTTCCTGCCAAATGTCCGTTTACACAAAATTCAGTACACGCCCCAGCATGGAATCGACGCTGACTCAGTTTTTCGAGACCGGCAAGCTGGGCTGGAAGAGTTTCGCGGCGGCGATTCTGCAGGAGATCGAAAAGATCATGGTGGCGAAGGCTGCCGCCGGTTTGCTAACGCAGGCGGTAGGCTTCTTCTCTGGCATGGTGCCGACGCAATCTGCTGCGCCGGTTGAGGTCGGCACGCCGACTTGGACCGCCCAGGCCGACGGTGGGGCATGGTCGCGCGGTGTGCAATTCTTTGCAAATGGCGGCGTGTTCGACCGGCCAACCGGGTTTGCACACGCCGGCGGCCTCGGCGTTCTGGGCGAAGCTGGCCCGGAGGCTGTGATGCCGCTGACGCGCGGATCCGATGGGCGGCTGGGCGTGCGAGCGTCCGGAGGTTCGGGCGGTGGTGACATGATGATCAATCAGACGGTGATCTATCAGGATGCCGGCGGCAAGCAGACGCAAGGGGATGCCCAGGGCAGTGCGATGATGGCGGGCATGGCTGAGGCGATGAAGGGGATAGTGAAGCAAGGCATTGCCGCAGAGTTGCGCCCTGGCGGGATGATTTACAACGCGAGGAACGCATAGTGGCTGACGTTTTCACTTGGACGCCTTCGGTGAACATGGAGACCGAAACCGCGCCGGCGGTGACGGTTTCCAAGTTTGGCGACGGGTACAGCCAGCGGGCGCCGGCCGGAATCAACAGTCTGGTCGACACGTTCAACCTGGCATTCAACAATCGGACTCCGGCCGAGATTACCGCTATCGATGCCTTCCTGACGAAGCAGCGCGGCGTGTCCTGGTTCTGGTTTGCGGGAGCTGACGGCATTAAGGTCAAGGTGATCTGCCAGAAGCCATGGAAGCGAACGGACCCAGTTGCGGGAGCTGTGTCGCTGACGTGCACGTTTGAGCAGGTGTTTGACTTGGGAGTGTGAAATGCAAATCCAGCAGGATGTCCAAGGCTTCATCCTTGATGCGAGGGTGGAGCTTTTTCAATTGGCGCCGCCGCCCGGCACGCCATACCCGGTGCAGTACTTCACGCCGGCCGGCACGGACGCCAATACCAACCCGATCAGCTTCATGGGTCAGCAGTATCAGCCCTGGGCTATCCAGGCGCAGGGGTTCGAGAAAACGGTACAGGGGAGTGCGCCGCGCCCCACGCTTTCCATAGCCAATGTGGTGATGGGTGCCAACGGGCCGATCTACGGCATTTTCACGCAGCTGGTTCGGCAGTTCAAAGGCCTTGCAGGCTGGCAGGTGACGCGCATGGTGACCTACGCCAAGTTCCTTGATGGTGGCACGCTGGCCGGCACACCTGAGTTCCATCAGCAGGAGATCTGGTTCATCAACCGCCGCACGCAAGATGACGGTACGGTGCTGCAGTTCGAGCTGGTGAGCGCGCTCGATCTGGAGGGCAAGACCGTGCCGAATACCATGGCCAGCGTCTACTGCCCGGCCCAGACGCAGTATCGAAGCGCGGCGTGCGGTTACGCCGGCGCCGCCATGTTCGATGTCGACGGGAAGCAGACTATTAATCCGGCAGTCAAATACCGTACAGAAAGCTCATGCCGCGTAGCGGATTTTTTCATGCCGGAAGTACGACCGGATTCTGGCCGGCTGCTTCTGCAATGAGCGTAAATGGGACAGCACTTTCCCTTGAAGTTGACCGTCTGATCGAACCGGCTCACCTGCGCTCATTCTGGCCTTCAGGTCGCCGTTCAAGTATTCATCCGGGTTCAGTTCCGGTGAGTAGCTGGGCAGGAAGAACAACTCAATCGCCTTCTTGTTCTCTTCCTCCTCCAACCATGCTTGCACCAGCTTGCTGTGATGCACGCGCAAGTTGTCGAGGATCAAGAACACCTTCTTGCCGCCAGCATCACGGATCAGCCGCATCAGAAACTTGATCAGCACCCGGGCCGTCAAGGTCTCCCGGTACAGCATGAAGCGCATCTTGCCTTGGTTGGTAATGGCCGAAATCAAGTTGATGCGCGCTCTTTTCGATTGGGATAACACCAGAACTGGGGTTTGGCCTTTTGGGGCGTAGCCACGCGGAAAGTGCTCAACACTCGACACCGCCGATTCGTCGCCCCAGCTGATTTCAGCCATTTCCGCTTTGGCACGCGCGACGATAGCCGGGTATTCCTCCTTGAGCCATTTCTCGACTGCTGCCGGTCGCTGCTCATAAGCGCGTTTGAGCGGGCGCTGCGGCGTAAAGCCCCAGCGGGCCAAGTACAGACGGACAGTACGGATCGGCAGATCGATCAGAAACATCTGCTTGATTACAGCCTTGACCGCCTGAGCACTCCACAGGGCAAACCTCAGCTTCATCTGGTCTGGCGTGCGATCCACGATGTCCTGCTTGATCCGGGCTTCCTGCGCCTCGGTCAGCCGACGGCCGGTGCCTTCGGCGCGACCGCGCTTCTGTTCTTTGAATCCCTGCGCACCTAGTGCTGCCTCACGCACCACCCAGGCGGAAATGGTGGGGCGGCGCAGCCCGAGTTCTTCGGCAATACTGGCTTGAGACCGGCCTCGCTTGTACATCCGGATAGCGGTACGCCTCAGCTGCTCACGGGCGGCCAGTTCAAGCTTGCGCACATCGATTTTTTCCATGCCGGAAGTATACAATCTGTACGGATTATTACTGCCGAATTAATAATCCGGATGCTGTGGCTCCAGAAAAAGCTGGCCCCCCGGCCAAGACCCGTCTAGGTAGGCACCGAAAAGCATCTCAAGGCTTTGTCAATTTCGCCAAGGCAGCAGGGCTCTTGCCGCCAACATAGATCGATTTCTATGAAATAGCATGCAAAGAACCACTCCAGTTTATTTATCTAATTTCATGAAAGACATATGACATGAAGCTAGCCATAAATATTATCTCGTCTGTGATATCTCTTGTCATTTCGCAATCTTACGCCTGGGGCTCAGACGAGATTCCTCAGTACGATGATGTGGTATTTACTGAACCCGCCGTAGATAATGAGTCCACCATTCAAAAGATTGTTACGCACGACTCCTTTTTAAAACCATGGGCTAACTTAGCAAATATCATGGGCTATGCTTGGTCAAGCGGCAATACCAACCAAAATACCGAAGTTGGCAATGAGTTTGAATATCGCAGAATAAACACCAAGCTTGATGATTTATCCACGCCTGATACCAAATACCGTTACATGTTGATTGGGAAATATGACCCCAACGGCCCTGAAGGTTACTGGGCAGACAAGCGCCTCCGCATGGCGTTTTCCAACATCCAATGGAAAACCGCTCCAGGAGAAATTCAACTAAAAACCCCAGAGCTGTATAACAAGAGGCCGATCAAGACTGTCAATGTACTATTGGAAAACCACGGAGACACGGAAGACGCCGGCGTGGCCAATCTGAAATACGAATCGATGACCAGCTGGTCCAAGGCTGACAAGATCGCTGTCACGGGAAAAGTCACGTTGACCAATACATGGAATGCCAGTCTGCCTCTGCTCGCCGGCACTAATGCGTCAGTGGCGGTGGAAATCGAATCCGGTGCCGACTGGACCACCACCAACGGCACCACCACTACAATCTCGCAAAGCGCCGAGTACCAAGCACAGCTGCCCGCCAAGACCAAGCGTTTGATCACGCTGACCCTATACGAGGAAAAGGCCAATATCCCCTACACCTCGACAATGTATATGAGCTATGAGGCGGAGTTGTACAATTTCCTTCGCTATAGCGGCAACGCCCTTAATACGCATCCGACCGACAGGCCTTTTCATCTTACCCAATTTGGTGGCCGCGATGGCTTGAATGCCACGCAGGACCTGCTGTCTCAATACCGAACTCCGGCCAGCTCTGAATGGGACTGGTTATGGATGAAAAATCGCTACACGCTAGATTATGTCCGCTACGTCATCGGAACCATCAGTTCGCCCAAATTCAAACAGCAATTCAAGGGCACGTTTACTGCGGTTGACTCCACTGGTTACACCATTACTGCCGGGCCGCCAGTGCCGCTATCGACCTCGCTCAGAGCACAAACGAAAAATGGGATCCAGTACCGGGTGCTGAGCGATATCAGCGATGTGCCCGGCAGTGTGAAAAACCTGCGTTTCATGCTGAAAAAGCCGCTGTCGACGCCATCCCCGGCATCGCCATTCTAGCAAATGGTGCGTCAATGAATCTGCACGCTTGCCATTCCGCACGCATAAGCGTGGCAGTTTTCCATTTCAACGCCATCTTATTGATTTAATGAAGGACAATCAGCCATGAAATTAGCCAAATCCATTACTTCAATTACTGCGTTTTTTTCCTTAACTATTCTTATGCCTGGAGCGAGGGTGTTATCGAGATAGAACCCGACGTGCTGTATACTGAGCAGTCGGTTGATAATGAGTCCACCATCCGCAAGATCATCACCGACTATCGATTTCACAGTCCATGGGCAGAAATCGCGTATTACCTAGGCTATGCCTATGTAGGCGGCAATACCCATCCGAATACGTATGAAGATCGCCAGTTTGAATATCGAAGAATCGACACCCAGTTGGACGACTTGCGTACTCCGGCAACTGGATATCGTTATATGCTAAATAGCAAATATGACCCCAACGGTCCGGCCGCGGACGGTTATTGGGCAGACAAACGTTTCCGCATAGCATTTCTCAATATTCAATGGAAAAGCATGCCAGATGATGTGAAGTTGGAGGAGCCGCAGTTGTACAGCAAGAAACCGATCAAAACCATTAATATATTGCTGGAAAACTATGGCAAATCGGACGACGAGGGCGTAGCCACTTTGAGATACGAATCGATGATCAGTTGGTCCAAAGCCGACAAAACCAGCGTCAACGGCAAGGTCACACTGACTAATAAATGGAGTGCCGGCTTGCCGCTGATCGGCGGCACGGAAGCCGCGGTGGAAGTGGCGATCGAAGCCGGCGCTGACTGGACAACCACCAATGGCACTAACACCGCTATCGGGCAAAGCGCCGAGTACCGTGCAAAACTGCCTTCCAGGACCAAGCGTTTGATCACACTGACACTGTACGAGCAGAAAGCAGATATACCGTATACCTCAAAGATGTTCATGATTTATGATGTGGAGTTGTATAACTTTCTCCGCTACAGCGGCAATGCCTTAAATGGCCATCCGACAGATCGCCCATTCTATCTGGGAAAATTCGGTGGCCGAGACGGTCTGAATGCAGGACAAGATTTATTGTCGCAATATCATAATCCGGAAACCTCGCCCTGGGACTGGCCGTGGGTGCTGGACGAATATTCACATTCAGGAACAGAGTATTTCCTGAACCTCATCGCCAAACGCAAATTCAAGCAGCAGTTCAGTGGCGTATTTACCGCGGTCGATTCTAGCAGTTATACCATCACTGCGGGACCGGCAGTGCCGTTGCCTGCGAATGAAGGTATTGCCGCGCCTGGCGGCATTCAGTACCGGGTGCTCAGCGACATAAGCGATGTGCCCGGCAAGGTGAGGAATTTGCGCTTCAAGATGAGCCAGCCGCAAGCCAAACCGTCGTCTGCGTCGCCGTTCCAGTAGCCGACTCTATGTCCGCGCATCGAGTCAACCTGGGATTGCGGAGTTCGAAGCCGGGATGGCATGGCCATCAAGTGACGAGCAGGGCAGCTGATGGGCATCGGACGAATGTTGCAATGCAGCATTTGACGCACTATGCTGACACTGTCTTGCCCGGGAGGCCACGTCATGACCATTTCCCAGACGGCGGATACCGAAGATATCCGCCTGAACGAGCATCCGCAACGCCGGCAACTGAACCGGGAAGCCCGTCCACGCACGCAGCTGCAGCTGGCTGTCGGCATGCGCGCCAGCTACATCGCCTACCTGCATCGCCACATCAGCCGGGAGAGGGAAAACTGGTTGTACCGGGAGCTGGCGGCCCAGCTGAAGCAGGCCTGCCCGCCGCTGGACGACGGACAGCTGCTACTGGAAACGGGTTTCGGCAGCATACGCTGGGAAAGGCATGGCGAGTTTTCCTCGTTGACCATTATCGCCGACGGAGCGGAGTCCCGGCCCTTCGCCGAACCGGCCTTGCGAGAGTTGCCGGCCGACTGGGTGGCCTGGCTGCCCGGCAATGTGCTGGTAGCCGCCCATACCATGCTGCTGACTCCCGCGACCCTGCCGCTTCTCGCCGAAGATCTGGCGGTGCAGTATTTTGGCGGATACGAGCTGGTCGGCGCGGAAATCGGCGACGGCGCCGGCCGCGCTTACACCGATTTGCGCATTCACGCCGACGGTTTCTCCCGTTATGTGCTGGTCGACTATTATATGGGCCGGCGCCAGGCCGGCCGCATGTTGCAGCGGGTGCTTGAGCTGGAAACCTACCGGATGCTGGCGCTGCTGGCGTTGCCGGTGGCCAAGACCATAGGACCAGAACTGGCCAAGGTGGACGAGGAGCTGGCCGAGCTGACCGGCGCGATGTCAGCGGCCAATGCCGACAACGAGGCCCAGCAACTGCATAGACTGACCGAGCTGGCCGGCGCAGTCGAAAGCGCGCTTTCCCGCACCGACCACAGGCTCAGCGCCTCCCAGGCCTATTACGACATAGCGCGCAACCGCATCGCCGAGCTGCGCGAGCGGCGCATCCAGGGTCTTCAGCCGTTCCAGCAATTCATCGAAAGGCGGCTGGCGCCGGCGATGGACACCTGCCGCGCGGTGGCCGTGCGGCAACGCGAGCTGGCGGAGCGGGTCAATCGCGCCACAGCCTTGTTGCGCACCAGGGTCGACATTCGCCGCGAACGGCAGAACCAGGAGCTGCTCGCCTCGATGGAGCGTAGGGCCGCGACGCAGCTAAGGCTGCAACAGGCGGTGGAGGGTCTGTCCATCGCCGCCATCACCTATTACGCCGCAGGATTGCTCGCCTATCTGTTCAAGGGGGCCAAGGCCGCCGGCGTGCCTTTGAACCCCGAGGTCGCCATCGCGGCCGCAGTGCCGACGCTGGCTCTGCTTGTCGCGCTGGGTCTGCACCGGATGCGGAAAAGCCTGCACAGGGAAGAGGGCCAACCGATAAGCCGCTGACACGCCGAACCAGGCGCCCCGTGGCGCGGCGAGAAAGCGCCCGGCCGCAAGCAACGCAGCCAGCCGGGCACAGGTCTCGCTACAGTCCGTTGAACGGTCCGGTCAGAACGCTCTTTCCGTCCGCCGCCGGCACTTTCGCCCCGTCCATCGCGAAATACAGCGTCTTGCCATAGAAATAGGGCAGGCCGATCAGCACATTCTTTTTGTCGTGACCGCCCAGCTGACTCAAGACCGCGTATTTCGTGAAATCGGCCGGCACGGTCGGCGCGACGGTGAACGAGCTCGAGGTGGCCGTGCCCTTGGTGTCGGTAAACGTCATCGACACGACTTCCGACTTCGGTGGGTTGTACCACCATTCGTGAGGATAGACCGTCGACAATCCCTGCAGGCTGGGGAAGCGCAAGGCATTCGTTCCGCTGTCGAAGGCGTCGTAATAATCCTTGCCAACGAAGGTCGATGCCTCGTTCGCGCCCACCTGCAGCTTGATGCTGCTCATCCCCATCTCGTCCGGCGTTACGTAAGCGATCCTGGTATTCGGCGCCAGCTTGTTGTTATCCTCGGTGCCTATGCCCAGAATCAGCTTGCCGCTGACGGTTTCCTGCTTATTGTCGGCATGGAGCGGGTCGAGTTGCAGGATGACGCCGTTATTGTCGCTGGGCAGCAGGCTTACCGGGTTGGGAACCATCAACTCCTTGCCTACGCTCGCTTCTTCGCAGGTGGCGGCGTTGCAGGTGTAGTACAGAGGATTGCCGTCCAGAATGCTAGGCTGCACCCCTATGGTGCCGTTGGCGCCGAAATCTTCTACCGAGTCCATAACGGGTCCAGTCGATGCGCAGTCTTTGGGGGCGGCCGGTATGTCGTCATCGCCGATCACTTGGAACGGGACGCTCTTCCCGTACTGGGGATTGAGCGTCTTGCCCTGGGTCGGATCGGTGCCGAGCCAAACGTCGGCTTTCGACACTTTGCCCCAGACGGCACTGGAAACATACTGCAGACACTCGGCGACGGGCTTGCCCTGATGCGTTTCCGGCACCAGGGTCTTGCGCAGGCCCGGCTTCAGTACCGAGGAGACGATGCGCAGGCCGGCGGCGCCGGTGTCCACCAGAATGTTCGGGATGGTTTGGCAATAAGCGGCGTCGGTATGGCCTGGCGCGCACAAGGTGATGCTGACCATCGGGATATTGACGAGGGGGAAGGTATCGCTGTGCTGCACAGTCATCGGCAACACATTGGCCGGGTGAGGGACGCCGGCATGGGCGGAAGCCAGGCCGCCGGCCGCAAGCAAGGCGGCGAGGGTAATGTGGCGCATGATCATCCCTTTCATTGAATATCGCTGATGGCGACGCCTGCCGGCACTCGCTGCGGAATATAGGCTTGGCCCGAGAAGTGCGGCACTTTGCCGAAGGAGTCGACGACCAGCGTCGATGTCGAGATCGACGACACCCGTCGCGAGCGCTGGACAGGGTCTTGCGACTGAAGCGCATTTCGGTAAGTGGTGTAATTGGCGAAGCCGAACAGCTGCCGCAGATCCGGAATCACCGGACCGGTCCAGGCCACGCCGAATACGACGTCCTTATGCAGATACTCGCGCACCTCGGTACCGTTTTTGGTGATGAACTTCTTCACTTGGTAATTGCGCCCGCTCGGCGAGGCATCGACCGTCTGCTGGGTCGCTTGCTGGGTCGCGTCCTTTTTCCCCTGGACGGAGCTGGCCGCTCCATGCCCCCGCAGGGCGGAGAAATCCTGCTCGATGCTTTGGGCATTTCCCCCAAGCGCAGCCACGGCAGACAATGGCGATAATGCCAACGCCAGATAAATTGCTGTTTTTTTAAATTTCAAAGACATACCTGTAGCACTCCATGCGTATATATGGAACGGATCACAGGACACGGCGATGTGATGCCTTCCCGCTTGATCATCCGCTCCCGACTCGAATTCGCGGCGGGCATATCGCGCGCGCTCCGCCGGCAAATGGTTTGCACTTCAATGGCCGGCCGGCATATCCGGCCAAATTGAAACTACATCGCCATAAAGCACCCCCAATCAATCGTCATCCTGAATGCATCGACGCTAACTGACCGATTGGACGGTGAATGCCGGAACGGTTTTTTTCAGCCGAATCCTATGCGGAGCCACCTGGATCGGACTGCTCCGAATCGGGAGGGCGAGGACGGCGACAGGCCGTGGCTGCCGCCTAGCATGCATATGCGACTCTCGGGCCTTCGCCGGCGACATCGCCTGCCTGATGATCTGGAATTCAAGGGGAATGGAAATGACGGTTGACTTTTTCGATCCGGCGCTTTACTCAAACGATGCCGACGCGTCGCTGCCACAGCACTCCGCGACGGAGACGGCGGCGGTAAGCCGTCATGCCCTGTTAAGCAAAACCCGGCCTTTTGGACCGAAGTGATCTGGTATTTCTCGATCCGCCGGGACGCGGTTATTCCGAAGCGATCGCCCCAGCCAGAAACAAGGCTGCTGTCTATCAGCGGCTATTACGACTTCGACGTGCCGCTCTACTCGGCCGTCCTGTCGCTGCAGGACCCCAGCCTGGATCAAAAACGGGTGCGGACTACGGTGTTCGAAGGCGGCCATATGACTTACCAGACCGAGGCCTCGCGGCCGAAAATACGGGATGCGCTGATCAAAATTCTACGACGCGGACGCGCATAAATGATCGGGCAAGCCCGGCCACGCGCAGCAAGCGGCTGGCTTTAGCCGGGGACGGCAGGGAACGCCGCCGGGAGCCATGCAGGAGGGGGCGCCACTCAACCAGCCTGATCATCGGCGGACCTGTCCATATCCTTCAACTGCAGATCGTGCTGCAGCGCTTCCTGAACAATTTCAGCGAACAGCTTGCAATCGGCCTGCGTGCCGATGAACAAGATCGCTCTGCCGCCATGCTTCTCGGCCTGCTGGCGGCGATTGAAGACTCCGCGGTTGAAGTCTATGCACCGGGAAAGAAGCTCGACGCTCAGTTCTGTCCGCTCAGGCTGCCATGAGACACACCACAAGTCCTTGGACTGGATCTTCTTCAGTACGGACAGTTCCATTTCTGAAGAGTGCATGCGGAACCTCCTTGCCTTTGCGATGACGAAAGCATTCTGCCTGATGGCGCAGGCAAATGCATGTACGGTTTAAGAACCTGTTCACGATCTTTTTTCGAGCAGCGCAGCCCAGCCAGACGACCAGATGCAAGGCGGAGGGGGCAGGTCTTGCTCATTCCAAGGCCCAGCCCAACGGCAGATGGCCGCCTGGCTGGGCTGCCCTTCAGGGCCGTTTTCTGCCGACGCATGGCTTTGTCAAACGCCCCTTGCTGTGAATGACATTGCGGTGGGCCGCTTTGGGCGCCCCGCATCCGACAGAGGTGGCCGCTGCCGCAGATCGTGAACAGGTTCTAAGAGTCTGATGCCAATATCTTGCGTCAGGCCCAGTATTGCGATCGATGCGCCAATCGCCTCAAGCGGGAAGGAAGGCGAGGGCGCTGCGCCACTCCGGAAGAGCCTGGCACTGCTCCGCTATCGCCATCGGCGTGCCCGCTCCGGGCTTTACATAGGAATATTCTGAATATCCTCATCATCCCGGTATGGTATATCAATCATGGCACAAGCTACGGATGTGACGTGTTCACGTCACTGTCTTCTCCAACGGATTGCCCGGCCTTGTGCCGGGCTTTTTTTGTTCTGGCCGCCGGCTGATGGCAAGGCTGCGCGAGGTGTATGCTTAAGAATGGCTGACAGGCCCGGTTTCATGTCTGAGGCAGGGCGCGCAGGCGAGTCGGCGCAGCGCGACATCGTGATTTTTGCCAGCCGCTTTAAACGCAAGCCTGCCTCCTCCTGACAAGAGAAAACGGTCAAGATATTGATTTTCAAATGAATTCAATCTCCGTCATAACCTACAACATCCACAAAGGCATGTCCCCGCTGAACCGCCATCTGCGTGTGGACGATATGGCTGATGCATTGGCCGGCCTGGCGCCGGACATGCTGTTTCTGCAGGAAGTGCAGGGCAAGAACTTGGAGCGGGCGCTGCGTCATCAACGCTGGCCGACGCAGCCTCAGCACGATTTCCTGGCCAGCCGGCTGGCGCATCGAGCGGTGTACGGGCTGAACGCCAGTTACGAACACGGCCACCACGGCAATGCCTTGCTGACCCGCTTTCATGTCAGCCACTGGTGCAATCGCGATATTTCGGTCAACCGATTCGAGAGCCGGGGCGTGTTGCAGTGCCAGTTGCAGCCGGACGGCTGGCCGCAGCCGGTGGTGGCGCTATGCGGCCACTTCAATTTGCTGGCCTATGACAGGCGCAAGCAGTACCGCGGCCTGGCGCGCTATGTGCAGGAGGCGATAGCCGAACACACGCCGCTGATCCTGGCCGGCGATTTCAACGACTGGCGCGGCGAGGCCAGCATGCTGCTGCGGCGCGAGCTAGGCTTGCAGGAGGTGTTTTTGGAGACGCGCGGCAGCCACGCGCAAAGTTTTCCGGCGCGGATGCCGATGCTGGCGCTGGACCGCATCTATGTGCGCGGCTTGCGGGTGGAGTCGGCGCGGGTGTTGTCGGGCAAACCGTGGTCGGTGCTGTCCGACCACCTGCCGCTGTGCGCCCAGCTGAGTCCGCTGTAGGGCTGGTGCGGTTCAAATAGAAACTAAAAATTCTAAGAAAAGAACTGAATTTCATATTGCAAAGCATTTTTTGCAATATGGCGACAGTTTCATATAATTTTTAACAAGGTGGTTGACGCTAAGCGAAAAAGCATGTTCAATCTCAATCAAATTTATCGCCGATTTGAACACAGCTTGCGGGCGTAAAACAGCTAAAGCGTGGGTAGACAGACCCAGCATCACCGAATCTGTCTACATCTAATCTCCCGGACATTCCGAAGATTTCCACAGCCAAAGCCCGCCGCAGCAATCGGTGGGTTTTATGCTTTTGGGAGTGTTTGGAATGATTCATCTGCAAAATGTCCACAAACGATTTCGCCGCCCGGACGGCGGCTGGTTCGACGCCGTCGCGGAAACCTCGCTCACCGTCAAGGCGGGCGAAGTCTTCGGCCTGATCGGCTTCTCCGGCGCCGGTAAATCGACCTTGCTGCGCCTGATCAATCTGCTGGAGCGCCCGGACGCCGGCGCGGTCATCGTAGACGGTCAGGATCTGACCAGCCTGTCTCCGAAACAACTGCGCGCCGCGCGCCAAAACATCGGCATGGTGTTCCAGCAGTTCAATCTGCTGGCCAACCGGACCGTCGCCGGCAATGTGGCCTTCCCGCTGGAAATCGCAGGCTGGAGCAAGGCCGACATCGAAAAGCGCGTCGCCGAGTGCCTGGCTGTCGTCGGTCTCGAGGATCGCGCCGATCATTACCCGGCCCAGTTGTCCGGCGGCCAGAAGCAGCGCGTCGGCATCGCCCGCGCATTGGCGCCGCGACCGCACGTGATCCTGGCCGACGAGCCGACCTCGGCGCTGGATCCGAAAACCACCCAGTCCATCCTCGATTGCCTGCAGGACATCAATGCCCGCTTCGGCGTCACCGTGGTGATCGTCACCCACGAGATGCACGTGGTGCGCAGCATCTGCCACCGCGCCGCCGTGCTGGACCAGGGGCGGGTGGTCGAAGTCGTCGATGTGAACAATCGCGAAGTGGAGGCCGGCTCCGACCTGGCCCGCTCGCTGCTGGAGGCCGCGTAATGGATGCCGCAACCTTGAACGAAGCGCTGCAGAACCTGCAGTCGATGGGCCCGGAAATTCTGCAGGCCGTCCAGGAAACCGGCGTAATGCTGGGCGTCGGCCTCGCGGCAGCCATCCTGTTCGGCGGCCCGCTGGGCGTGATCCTCTATCTGTCCCAGCCAGGCCAGATGTTCGCCAACCGCGCCGTCAACGGCGTGCTCAGCTGGCTGGTCAATCTGGTGCGCTCCTTCCCCTTCATCATCCTGATGGTGGTGTTGATTCCGCTGACCCGCGCCCTGGTGGGCAGCACCATCGGCCCGGTGGCCGCGTCGGTGCCGCTGTCCTTCGCCGCGATTCCGTACTTCGCCCGCCTGGTGGAGCAGACGCTGCGCGAGATTCCGCGCGGCGTGGTGGAGGCGGCCGAGGCGATGGGCGCGAGTCCGATGCAGATCATCTTCAAGGTGCTGGTCAACGAGGCCCGCGCCGGCCTGATCTCCGGCCTGACCATCCTGACCATCAGCTTTCTCAGCTACACCGCGGTGGCGGGCGTGGTCGGCGGCGGCGGCATCGGCGACCTGGCCATCCGCTACGGCTACTACCGTTTCCAGACCGACGTGATGGTGGCAATGGTGGTGCTGCTGGTGGTGCTGGTGCAGATCATCCAGCTACTGGGCAACCGCCTGGCGGCCAAACTGGACAAACGCTGATTTTCAAGACGCGCAGAATTTAAAGGAGAAAGTAATGCGTAGATTCGTCATCAAGGCAGTTGCAGCATCCATCGTGGGCCTGGCCCTCGCAGGCCAGGCGCTGGCCGCCGATCCGGCCAAGAAGGAAATCGTCATCGGCACCACCGTCGGCGACTTCGGCGACATGGTGAAGCAGTCGATCAAGCCCATCCTGGAAAAGCAGGGCTACGCCGTCAAGCTGGTGGAATTCACCGACTACGTGCGTCCGAACCTGGCGCTGCAGGAAGGCTCGCTGGACGTCAACGTGTTCCAGCACAAGCCCTACCTCGACAACTTCGCCAAGGAGCACAAGCTGTCGCTGAAGGAGGCCTTCCAGGTGCCGACCGCGCCGCTGGGCGTCTACCCGGGCAAGCTGAAGTCGCTGAAGGACGTCAAGCCGGGCGTGACCGTGGCCGCGCCTAACGATCCGTCCAATTTCGCCCGCGCGCTGGTGATGCTGAGCGATCTGGGCTGGGTGAAGCTGAAGCCCGGCGTCAACCCGCTGACCGCCTCCGAGCGCGACATCGCCGTCAATATCAAGAAGGTGAAGATCGTTCAGTTGGAAGCCGCCCAACTGCCGCGCTCGCGCAGCGACGTGGACTTCGCCGTCATCAACGGCAACTACGCCACCAGCTCCGGCATCAAGCTGACCGACGCCGTCTTCCAAGAGAAGAGCTACGCCTACGTCAACTGGGGTGTGGTGCGCGCGGCGGACGCCGCCAAGCCGTGGGCCAAGGACGTGGTCGCCGCCTACAACTCTCCGGCGTTCAAGGCCTACACCAAGCAGAAATTCGCCGGCTACAAACTGCCGCAGGGCTGGAACTGAGTTTTCTTGTAACACTCCTGGCTACAAGACTTGCGGAGGGCTTCGGCCCTCCTTTTTTTATGCCTCCAGTCCCCGCCGCGCGCCGCCCGGCGGGCAGGCATGCGGCCGGCCTTTCATGGTAGAATGAAGGATTGCCACATCATGCTCGGCCGCCGCCACGGAGCGCGCCATCGTCGATCAGACGACGGCCCCCGTCGCGACGGCCGGATCCATCCTTACGAATCAAGACACTTATGACCGATAACCTGTTCGCCAAGGAAACGATTCCAATCAGCCTCGAAGAGGAGATGCGCCGTTCTTACCTCGATTACGCGATGAGCGTGATCGTGGGTCGGGCGCTGCCTGACGTGCGCGACGGCCTGAAGCCGGTGCACCGCCGGGTGCTGTTCGCCATGCACGAGCTGTCCAACGACTGGAACCGTGCATACAAGAAGTCGGCGCGTATCGTTGGCGACGTGATCGGTAAATACCACCCCCACGGCGATACCGCGGTGTACGACACCATCGTGCGGATGGCCCAGGACTTTTCGCTGCGCTACCCGCTGGTGGACGGCCAGGGCAACTTCGGCTCGGTCGACGGCGACAACGCCGCGGCGATGCGTTACACCGAAATCCGCATGGCGCGCATCGCGCACGAATTGCTGGCCGACATCGACAAGGAAACCGTGGATTTCGGCCCGAACTACGACGGCTCCGAGCATGAGCCGCTGATCCTGCCGGCCAAGATCCCGAACCTGCTGGTCAACGGCTCGTCCGGCATCGCCGTCGGCATGGCCACCAACATCCCGCCGCACAATCTGAACGAAGTCGTCGACGCCTGCCTGGCGCTGCTGGCCAACAGCGAGCTGACGATAGACGAGCTGATCGACATCATCCCGGCGCCGGACTTCCCGACCGCCGGCATCATCTACGGCACCGCCGGCGTCAAGGAAGGCTACCGCACCGGTCGCGGCCGGGTGATCATGCGCGCGCGCACCCATGTCGAACCCATCGGCAAGGGCGACCGCGAAGCGATCATCGTCGACGAGATTCCGTACCAGGTGAACAAGGCCCGCCTGCTGGAGCGCATCAGCGAGCTGGTGCGCGACAAGCAGATCGAGGGCATCTCCGACCTGCGCGACGAGTCGGACAAGTCCGGCATGCGCGTGGTGATCGAGCTGAAGCGCGGCGAAATGCCGGAAGTGGTGCTGAACCACCTGTTCAAGATGACCCAGCTGCAGGACAGCTTCGGCATGAATATGGTGGCGTTGGTCGACGGCCAACCGCGTCTGCTGAACCTGAAGCAGATCCTGGTCGAGTTCCTGCGCCATCGCCGCGAGGTGGTGACCCGTCGCACCATCTTCGAACTGAAGAAGGCCCGCGAGCGCGGTCATATCTTGGAAGGCCTGGCCGTCGCGCTGTCGAACGTCGACGAAATCATCGCGTTGATCAAGGCGTCCGAGGCGCCGCCGCAGGCCAAGGCCGCGTTGATGGCGCGCGTCTGGCGCTCGTCGCTGGTCGAGGAGATGCTGTCCCGTGTCGAGGGCGACAAGGCGCGTCCGGAGAACATCGACCCGGCCTTCGGCATGAAGGACGACGGCTACCACCTGTCCGACACCCAGGCCCAGGCCATCCTGGACATGCGCCTGCAGCGCCTGACCGGCCTGGAACAGGACAAGATCGTCGGCGAATACCGCGAGATCATGGACGTGATCCAGGACCTGCTGGACATTCTGGCCCGTCCGGAGCGCATCAACCAGATCATCAGCGACGAGCTGAGCGCCATCCGCGCCCAGTTCGGCGACGCGCGCCGCTCGGAAATCGAGCCTTACGGCGGCGACATCAATATCGAAGACCTGATCACCCCGCAGGACATGGTGGTCACGATTTCGCACAGCGGCTACATCAAGGCCCAGCCGATCGACGACTACAGCGCCCAGCGCCGCGGCGGCCGCGGCAAACAGGCGGCGGCCACCAAGGACAACGACTTCATCGAGACGCTGTTCGTCGCCAACACCCACGACTACGTGCTGTGCTTCTCCAGCCGCGGCCGCTGCTACTGGCGCAAGGTCTACGACCTGCCGCAGGGCGGCCGCCAGAGCCGCGGCAAGCCGATGGTCAACGTGCTGCCGCTGGAAGAGGGCGAGAAGATCAACGCGCTGCTGCCGGTCAAGGAGTTCCGCGACGACCAATACGTGTTCATGGCCACTGCCGACGGCACGGTGAAGAAGACGCCGCTGCGCGCCTTCTCCAAGCCGCGCGCGGCCGGCATCATCGCCATCAACCTGGATGAGGGCAACTATCTGGTGGGCGTGGCGCTGACCTGCGGCAAGAGCGTGGCGGGTCAGGGCGATGACGAAGATGAGGTGGTGTCCGAAGACGAAACCATCATCGAAGGCGAGCTGATCGAAGACGCCCAGTCCGTCGAGGGCGATCAGGTGATGCTGTTCTCCGACGCCGGCAAGTCGGTGCGTTTCAGCGAAAGCCAGGTGCGTCCGATGGGCCGCACCTCCCGCGGCGTGCGCGGCATGAAGCTGGGCGAAGGCCAGAAGCTGATTTCCCTGCTGGTGACCAATTCCGAAGACCAGATGGTGCTGACCGCCAGCGACGGAGGCTACGGCAAGCGCACTTGCGTCGGCGATTTCCGCCGCACCAGCCGCGGCACCCAGGGCGTGATCGCGATGGACCTGACCGACAAGACCGGCCTGAAGCTGGTGGCGGCCAGCCTGGTGGAGGAAACCGACGACATCATGCTGATCACCACCGGCGGCGTGCTGATCCGCACCAAGGTGGCGGAAGTGCGCGAGACCGGTCGTTCGGCCCAGGGCGTGCGCCTGATCAACCTGGACGACGGCGAGAAGCTGATCGGCCTGGAGATCGTCGCCGAGTCCGAAGCGGAAGCCGAAGTCGAATGCGAGGACGGCGACAGCGACGCCGCGCCGGAGCAGGGCGAGGCGTAATGATCCCGACTCCCGCCAATCCACGGGTGCTGGAGACGATGAGCCAGCTCTTCGTCTCCTTTCCGCACTGCGCCACGCTGGGCTTCGAATACGTCGGCACCGAGGGGCGCAAGCCCACCTTGCAGCTGGCCTGGCGGGAGGATCTGGTCGGCAATCCGGCCACCGGCATTCTGCACGGCGGGGTGATCACCTCGCTGGTGGACACCTGCAGCGCCATCGCCGTCACCGCCCAGCTGCCGGGCGCGGAAACCATAGCCACGCTGGATCTGCGCATCGACTATCTGAAGTCGGCGACGCCGGGCAAGGCCATACGCTGCACCGCGGAATGCTACCGGCTGGCCAGCCAGATCGCCTTCACCCGCGCGGTGTGCTATCACGACGATCCGTCCGATCCGATCGCTCACGGCGTCGCCACCTTCATGCGCGAATCGAGCCGCACCCCGATGGTGCAGGAGGGCGGGCGATGAGCGAGTTCATGCAACGCTTCGCCGAGCTGCGCGATCGCAAGGCCTATGCCGAGATCGTGGCCGCGCTGCCCTACGTCAAGCTGATGGGCACGGTGATGGCCGAGGACGAGGACGGCGAATTGCGCTTCGAATTGCCCTTCCTCGAGCGCAATGTCGGCAACACCACGCTGCCGGCGCTGCATGGCGGCCTGATAGGCGGCTTCATGGAAAGCGCGGCGATGATACACCTGATGTGGAACCGCGAATCGCTGGAGGCGCCGAAAATCGTCGACTTCTCGCTGGACTATCTGCGTCCGGGCCGGCCGCAGACCCTGTTCGCCCAGTGCGAGATCACCAAGCAGGGCAAACGGGTCGCCCATGTGCTGATCGAGGCCTGGCAGGACGATCGCTCCAAACCGGTGGCCGTGGCCCGGGCCCATTTTCTGCTGAACAATTGAACGCTCCATTCGGACTGTTCGTCAGAAAACCGGTGTTTCCCCTGGCGGGAGACGCCGGTTTTTTCATACACTCGAGATGATGGCCGGAACCGGCCCGATCCGAACACGCAAAGAGACAGAGGATAGACATGGCCAAGGTGTACAACTTTTCCGCCGGTCCCGCCGTATTGCCGCATCAGGTGCTGGCCGAGGCGCAGAGCGAATTGCTGGATTGGCACGGTTCCGGCATGAGCGTGATGGAGATGAGCCATCGGGGCAAGGAGTTCATGGAGATCATCCATGACGCCGAGCACGACCTGCGCGAACTGATGCACATCCCCGCCGGTTACAAGGCGCTGTTCCTGCAGGGCGGCGCCTCGCTGCAGTTCGCGATGGCCCCGCTGAACCTGCTGGGCGACAAGGACAGCATAGACATCGTCAACACCGGCCACTGGTCCAAGCTGGCGATCAAGGAAACCAAGCGCTACGCCAAGGTCAATGTGGTGGCCAGCAGCGAAGACCGCAATTTTTGCTATGTGCCGGACGAGGCCGCCTGGCAGCGCGACCCCAAGGCCGCCTATCTGCACTACACCTCGAACGAAACCATAGGCGGCCTGCAGTTCCCGCATATTCCCGCCGCGCTGGGCGACGTGCCGCTGGTCTGCGACATGTCGTCGGACTTTCTGTCGCGCGAGATCGACATTTCCCGCTTCGGCATGATCTACGCCGGCGCGCAGAAGAACATCGGCCCATCCGGCCTGACCGTGCTGATCATCCGCGAGGATCTGCTGGGCCGGGCGCGCGCCGACATCCCGACGATGCTGAACTATCAGGTTCACGCCGACGCCGACTCGATGTACAACACGCCGGGCACTTATCCGATCTATATCGCCGGCCTGGTGTTCAAGTGGCTGAAAGAGCAGGGCGGCGTCAAGGGCATCGCCACCCGCAACGAGGAAAAGGCCGGTCTGCTGTACCACGTCATCGACAGCAGCGGCGGTTTCTACTCCAGCCACATTGAACAGCCGTTCCGTTCGAAGATGAACGTGGTGTTCAAGCTGAAGGACGAGGCGCTGGACGAGATCTTCCTGCTGGAGGCGCGCAAGAACGGCCTGGCCCAGTTGAAGGGCCACCGCGCCGTCGGCGGCATGCGCGCGTCCATCTACAACGCGATGCCTATCGAGGGCGTCAAATCGCTGGTCAACTTCATGCTGGACTTCGCGCGGCAATACGGCTGATTCGCGCCGGCCGGGCCGGAGGCGCCGTCTTGCCCCGGCTCAGGCGACGGCCTGGCTGGGCGGCTCGTCGCGGTCGGCGTCGGCGCGGGCTCTCAGCGCCAGCCTTATGCCCCTGCTGATGTTGCCGTCGCCCAGCGCCTGGGCGATATCGATGCTTTCGGCGTCGAGATAGACATTGTGCCGCGCGCCGCCCTCCATTCTCGGCGGCGCGCCGGCATTGGAGGCGATGCCCAGCGCCATCTTCACCTGGCGCTGGTCCAGTGGCCGCAATATGCCCGAGTTGACCATGCTGTAGACGCCGTTGCTGTATTTTCTCAGCAAGGCGCCGCTCCTCCCCGCCAGCGTGATCACGCCGACGACCTCGTAGCCGGGCATATCGTCGAATTGATACAGCCTCGGTCGGCCAGGTTGCTCGATATAGATGCGGCGGCCGTTGTTGTCTCGCATGGGTTTTCTGCCCTTTGCTGCCCGTTATAATCCATTTTGTACACACCGAATCAAAGCGCAAGCCGAATATGTGTGTATGGCGGAAACCTGCGCCGCCGCTGCGACTCGTCCCGCGGACGTGAAAAAGCCCGGCGGCGCCGGGCTTCGGGCTTCAAGCCGCCGGGGCGGCCCGGCCTTAGCGCTGCGCGGCGGCCTCTTGCGCGCGGGGCTGGGCGTGCTTGACGTACTGATCCAGCCAGCGATCCTCCTCCCACAGCATGTGCAGAATCGATTCGCGGGCGCGGTAGCCGTGGCTTTCCGCCGGCAGCATCACCAGCCGCACCGTGCCGCCCAATCCCTGCAGCGCCTGGTACATCCGCTCGCTCTGCAGCGGGAAGGTGCCGGGATTGTTGTCGGCCTCGCCGTGGATCAGCAGCAGCGCGTCCTTGATCTGTTCGGCGTAATTGAACGGCGACATCGTCTGGTACACGTCCTTGGCCTGCCAGAAACTGCGCTCCTCCGACTGGAAGCCGAATGGCGTCAGCGTGCGGTTGAAGGCGCCGGAGCGGGCGATGCCGGCGCGGAACAGCCGGGTGTGGGCCAGCAGATTGGCCGTCATGAAGGAACCGTAGGAATGGCCGCCGATGGCGATGCGGTCGCGATCGGCCACGCCAAGGCGCACCACCTCGTCCACCGCCGCCTGCGCGTCCATCTTCAGTTGCGGCAGATAGCTGTCGTTGGGCTCCTGCTTGCCGACGCCGATGATGGGCATGGACGGGTCGTCCAGCACCGCGTAACCGCGCGCCAGCAGCGCTTCGGGACCCCAATAGCCGATGCGGTTGAAGCGATACGGCGAATCGGTGACCTGGCCGGCGGCGTCGGCGCTCTTGAACTCGGCTGGGTAGGCCCACATCAGCATCGGCAACGGGCCGTCGCGCTTGGCGTCGTAGCCTGGCGGCAGATACAGCGTGGCGCTCAGATCGACGCCGTCGGCGCGCTTGTAGCGCAGCTGCCGTTTCTGCACGCCCTTCAACTGCGGCGTCGGGTGCGGGAAGAAGGTCAGCTGGCGCAGGCCGTCGGCCTGATCCAGCCGCTTCAGATACAGATTGGACGGCGTTTCCACCTGTTCGCGGCTAAGCAGGGCGCGCTTGCCGTCGTCCAGCACCGCCAGCGGCTGCTCGTACCATGGCGCTTGCGAGCGCCACAGTCGGGTGGTCTTGTTGCCGGCCAGATCCAGCCGGTCGATGAAGGGCCGGTCGCCGTCCGGACTGGCGCCGTCGCCCAGCAGGTACAGGCTGCCACCGTCGGCGCTGGTCTGCAGCACCGGCTGGCCGTCGGCGTTGCTGATCAGCACCGGGCTGCCGGGATCGGCGTAACGGTCCTCCGAGCTGCGCCGGTTCAGCAACTCGGCCGGCTTGCCCGGCTCGGCCGGTCTGACGCGCCAGGTCTTCAGATCGAGCGTTTTCCACCAGTACTCGCTGACCAGGGCCAGATCGCCGCGGCCCCACTGGATGTCGGCGAAACGGCTGGCCAGCTCCTGCAGCTTGAACGGCGGCTGCTTGAACGGCGCCGTCTGCAAATACAGCGCGTCTCTGACCTGGGCGGCGACCTCCGGATCGCCGCCGTCCCGGGCCTCGGCCCAGAACAGCGTCGCCGGCGCGTCGGCGCGCCACGACACTTCGCGCGGGCCGGTTTCCACCGCGTCGTTGCCGGATGGCATCCGCTCCAGCAGCGGGCGTTGCGCCACCAGATGCAGGCTGCGGCCCTGAAGGTCGAGCACCTCGATCTTCTGCGGGAAGCGGTTGATCGGCACCAGCGTGGAATAGGGCCGCTGCAAGCGCGCCGACAGCAGATACTGGCGGTTAGGCGACGGCTGCACGGCCAGATAGCGGTCGGGCTGGCCTATCGGCCGCGCCTTGCCGTCCACGCCCACCAGCGCCAGCTGGCTGTCCAGCTGATAGTCCAGCAGATCGGCATCGTACGGCGTCTTCAGCAGATCGGGATAGGTTCGGGTTTGCGACAACTTGCCGCCCATGCTCTGCTGGACATTGGGACCGGTCGGCGCTGACGGTTTCAGCGGCGCCGGCCCCTGGCGCGTCGGAACCAGCTTCACCAGCAGCTGATTGCCCATCCAGGCGAAGCCCCGCCCGCTGACGGCGTTCAAATGGAAGGCCCCCAGCCGGCGGACCTGGGCGCTGGACGCGTCCAGCAGCCACAATTCCACCCCTTTGGCGCCCCACAACGCCAGGGCCGCGTGCTTGCCGTCCGGCGCCCACTGACTGTCGGCGATGCGGGGATGCGCCGGCAGGCCGGCCACCGCCCGGCTCTTGCCGCTGGCGATGTCGACCAGGGTCAGGCCGTTGCCGAAATCGAAGCGGCTGGCGGCGCGCATGCCCGGGTTGATCCGCAGGCCGGCCAGCCTCAGTTCCGGCTGCGAGACATCGGCGATGCCGGGCAGGCCGGGCCGGCTGGTTTGCAGAATGGTGTCGCGCTGCGGATTCAGCGACTGCAGCGGCGTGCGCGGCGCATTGACCAGCGCCGCCAATTCCGGCGGCGGCGTCTGATAACCATCGGCGGCGGCGGCCGTGCCGGAAACGAGAAAAACGGCCAGGATCGATCCGGCCAGCGGCTTGCGGCTGAGGGTCATGCAATCTCCAAGGGCAATTCAACTGACGTAAAGATGCCAAACTGCGCCATTGCGCCGCCGCCGTCAAGCGACTGGCATTTCCGCTCAGACCGCCAGGGTCTCCAACAGCGCCTGCGGCTGCAGGCCGAGCGGCGATATCGTCGGATAGTCGAGAAACTGCAGCGCGAGCCCCGACTCGTCGGCCTGGAAGCGCGCCGGGAAGCCGAGCGGCAGCGTCGTCTTGTCGGCGATATGGCCGAAGGGCAGGCCGGTGAACACCGGCACGCCGCTGATGCGGCGCAACTCGGCCACCACCGCGTCGAAGTCGTAGCGCGGATCGTAGGCGTCGACATGCTTGCGCATCGAGAAATCACCGAGGAAGATCGCCCGCTGCTTGGTCAACACGCCGGCCAGGTACAGCTGTTGCAGCATCCGCTCCACCCGGTACGGCTGCTCGCCGACGTCCTCGAGGAAGAGCAGGCCGCCCTTGATGTCCGGCAGATAGGGCGTGCCGGCCAGGCTGGACAGCACGCTGAGGTTGCCGCCCCAGAACAGGCCTTCGCCGCGGGCGCTGGCATGGGGGCCGGGCACGTTCAGGCTGCGCTGGGGCGTGGTGACGGTGCGGAAGAATTCATCGATGGCGTAGGCGCTGGGCGCGGCGCTGCCGAAATCGCCCAGCATCGGGCCGGCGAAGCTGCCGACGCCGCTCTTGGCCAGCAGCGCCAGCTGAATGGCGCTGAAATCGCTGTAGCCGACCAGCAGCGCGCGCGCTTCGCGCACGCGCGCGCCCAGGCGGGCGAGGTCCAGTTGCGGCAGCAGGCGCATCGCGCCATAGCCGCCGCGCGCGGCCAGCACCATTTCCGGCAATTGCGGCTGGGCCAGCAGACGGTTCAGATCGGCCAGCCGCTCGGCGTCGGTGCCGGCGAAGCGCTGATGGCTGCGCGCCAGCGCCTCGGTGTTCTCCAGCGCGAAACCAGCCTGCCGCAAGCGCGGCAACGCCAGTTGCTGCTGCCTGGCCGGCACGATGCCGGAGCAGGCGGTCAGATACAGGCGGTGGCCGGCGGACGGCGTGGACGGAACGTTCTGGTCTATCATGGTGCGGCATCCTTGCAAGGCGGCTGCGCCGGCGCCTATGGCCAGGCATTGCAGCAGTTGGCGGCGGGTAGGGTCGATATCGGGAATCATCAGGGTCGGACGTGTGGACTGGGCATCGGTTCCATTCGCCGCGGACGGGCGGAGGAATCTTCGGAGTATACGCCAAAAGAAAAGGCGGCCTCCAGAGTGGACGCCGCCCGTCAATGACAGAAACGCTCAGGCGATCAGATTGGCCATGCTGGTGGAGGCCTGCTCCATCTGCGCCAGTTCGCTGTTCAGATTGGAGTATTCGGTCAGCAGATTGGTCTGCTCGGTGCTCAGCTGGCTTTGCAGCTGCTGCTGCAATTGCTGCTCGGCGGTCACCTGACTGTTGATGTTGGTCTGGTCGCTGGTAATCATGCCGCCCGGCCCCAATAGCGAGTTGATTGTGGAGTTGAACACATTGCCTATGCCGGTGTTCTGCGGATTGCCGAACAGATTGCTCACCGCCGACGGATTGGCGGCCAGGGCCGCGTTGAAAGAGGTGGAGTTCAGCGACAGCGTGCCGTCGGCGTTCTGGGTGATGCCAACCTGGGCGAGGTAGGCATAGGAGTTGACCGGGTCCGCGCCCGAGACCGGCGTGCCGAGCAGGCCGGCCAGCTGGTCGTGCAAGTCGGTCAAGTCGGAGCTGATGTCGGTATTGGCCGGCGTGCTGCCGACGGTGGTGGAGCTGGTGGTGGCCGAGTTGGTGGTCGTGACCACCTGGTTGTAGGCCGATATGAAGCTTTGCAGCGTCGAGGCGATGCCCGACGTGTTCTGGCTCATATTGATCGTGGTCTGTCCCAGCTTTTCCAGCGTGATGCTGGCGCCGTTGACCACATTGGTCACGGTGTTGCTGCTGGACGAGACGCTGACGCCGTTCACCGTCATCAACGCGTTCTGGGCGTTGGTCGACTCGCCGGCGGCGGTGCTGCTTTGTTGCAGGCCGCCCAGCGTATTGCCCGATGTGCCGCTGCTGTCGGTGCCGCCGGCGGTGATCGAGAAGGTGTTGGTGGAGCCGGACTGCGACGAGTTCAGCACCAGCGAGTAATTGTTGTTGTACTGCACGACCGACGCGTTGATGCCTATGCCGGCGCTGTTGATGCTGCTGGCCATCGACGCCAGCGACACATTGCTGCCCAGCTGCACGGTGCTGCTGGTGCCGCCGACATTGAAGGTCAACGACGACGGCGCGCCGGACAGCGTGGCGTTCTGATCGGTGATGGACACGCCGCCGGAAGTCTGGTCGAAGACCAACTGCCGCGACTGCGCCATCTGCGTCACATTCAACGCATAGGTGCCGGCGGTGCCGCCGCTGGTCGAGGAGACGCTGGCGACGGTGGTGTCCGACGAGGCGGCGGTGAACTGCTGCAGAAAAGTGCCGGACGCCAGCGTGGTGGCGGCGCTCTGCAAGCTGGACAGCGCGGAACTGACCTGGCCCAGCGTGCTCAGCTCGGACTGATAGTTGCTGACGCGCTGCTGGCTTTGGGTGAGCGGCTGCGAATCGGCCTGAATCAGTTGGCTGACGATGGACTGCACGTCCAGCGGACCGGCGCTGGCGCTGATCGATGAGGATGACATGACGTCGTCTCCCTGTGGCCCGCCTGAGCTGCCATCAGACGGGCGTGTTGCTGTTTAGGGCTGTTGTCTAGTTGTCATCACGGGGTTGGCGGTCTGTCGCCGCTGTCTTGCTTCAGCATGGTGCGATATGGCACCGGTTGACGCTCTTATCGGCGCGGCCGGACAAAACTTTAGTCGAACATCTGCATTGATCTTAGCATCGGGCGCGGCCATTCGGCCTGCCCGCAATCCATATTCCTGTATTGAAGATTTTAAGATTTGCTAAGCTTATATTGATATATCCAATCGGTTTTGAATGCCCGCGAATATTTCCGGTAGATTGGCTGCAATCATAGAACAGGCTGCAAGCATGGATATCGATCAAGCAAGGCTGACCCACCTGCAACAACTGGAAGCCGAATCCATTCACATCATCCGCGAGGTGGCCGCGGAATTCGAAAACCCGGTGATGCTGTACTCGATCGGCAAGGACTCCGCGGTGATGCTGCACCTGGCGAAGAAGGCCTTCTTTCCCGGCAAGCCGCCATTCCCGCTGCTGCACGTCGACACCACCTGGAAGTTCCGCGACATGATCGCCCTCCGGGACCGGCAGGCGCGCGAAAACGGCTGGGATCTGCTGGTCCACGTCAATCAGGACGGCGTGGCCGCCGGCGTCAACCCGTTCACCGCCGGCTCGGCCCGCCATACCGACGTGATGAAGACCGAGGGTCTGAAGCAGGCGCTGAACAAGTACAAGTTCGACGCGGCCTTCGGCGGCGCCCGTCGCGACGAGGAAAAGAGCCGCGCCAAGGAGCGCGTCTACTCCTTCCGCGACAAGAACCACCGCTGGGATCCGAAGAATCAGCGTCCGGAGCTGTGGAACATCTACAACAGCCGGATAGACAAGGGGGAAAGCATACGAGTGTTCCCGCTGTCGAACTGGACCGAGCTGGACATCTGGCAATACATCTATCTGGAGAACATCGAGATCGTGCCGCTGTATTTCGCCGCCGAACGACCGGTGGTGGAGCGCGACGGCATGCTGATCATGATAGACGACGAGCGCATCCTCGAATATCTGACGCCGGAGGAGAAGGCGAGCATCACGACGCGCAAGGTGCGCTTCCGCACGCTGGGCTGCTATCCGCTGACCGGCGCGGTGGAGTCGGAGGCGGCGACGCTGCCGGAGATCATCCAGGAAATGCTGCTGACCAAGACCTCGGAGCGGCAGGGCAGGCTGATCGACCATGACAGCGCCGGCTCGATGGAAAAGAAGAAAATGGAAGGGTATTTCTGATGTCGCACCAATCCGAACTGATCGCCGGGGATATCCTGGAATACCTGCGCCAGCATGAGAACAAAGACCTGCTGCGCTTCATCACCTGTGGCAGCGTGGACGACGGCAAGTCCACGCTGATCGGCCGGCTGCTGCACGACTCCAAGCTGATCTTCGAGGACCAGCTGGCTGCGATCGCGCGCGACTCGAAGAAGTACAACACCACCGATCAGGACATCGACCTGGCGTTGCTGGTGGACGGCCTGCAGGCCGAGCGCGAGCAGGGCATCACGATAGACGTGGCCTACCGCTACTTCAGCACCGACAAGCGCAAGTTCATCATCGCCGATTGCCCGGGCCATGAGCAGTACACGCGCAATATGGCCACCGGCGCCTCCACCAGCAATCTGGCCATCATCCTGATCGACGCCAGGCGAGGCGTGCAAACACAGACCCGCCGCCACAGCCACATCGTCAGCCTACTGGGCATCCGCCACGTCATCGTCGCCGTCAACAAGATGGATCTGGTCGACTATAGCGAAGAAGTGTTCAACCGCATCCGCGACGAATACCTGACCTTCGCCGCCCACCTGAACATTCCGGACATCCGCTTCGTGCCGATCTCGGCGCTGCGCGGCGACAATGTGGTCAGCCGCACCGAGGCCGCTCCGTGGTACAAGGGCGCGACGCTGATGCATCTGCTGGAAACCATACAGATAGGCCATGACGCGCCACTGTCGGCCTTCCGGCTGCCGGTTCAATACGTCAACCGGCCCAATCTGGACTTCCGCGGCTTCTGCGGCACCATCGCCAGCGGCGCCGTCCATCCGGGCGACGCGGTGGTAGCCTTGCCGTCCGGCCGGCAGAGCCGGGTCAAGGAGATCGTCACCTTCGACGGCAAGCTGGCGCGCGCCCACGCCGGCCAGGCGGTGACGCTGACGCTGGAAGACGAGATCGACATCTCCCGCGGCGACATGCTGGTGCGCGCCGACGAGGCCCGTCCCTTCGTGTCCCGCAGCTTCAACGCCCACCTGGTGGCGATGGGCGAGACGCCGCTGCGGCCGGGCAAGGAATACGGTTTCAAGCTGGCCGGGAAGTTCGTGACCGGCCGCATCGAGGCCATCGTCCACCGCACCGACGTCAACACGCTGGTGGATAGTCCGGCCGAGGCGCTGGCCTTGAACGAGATCGGCCTGTGCCGGATCACGCTGAACAGCGCGGCGGCTTTCGATGCGTACCGCGATTGCCGCGGCAGCGGCAGCCTGATCATCATCGACCGGCAAAGCAACGGCACCGTCGCCGCCGGCATGATCGCCTCGCCGAACGACGATGCCGGCGTGGTCGAACTGACGCCGTGGCAGCGCTTCGAGCTGGAACTGGACCAGTTGCTGGGCAAGCATTTCCCGCAAATGACGCGCGCCGAACTGGCGCGCCGGCTGGCGGGAGGCGACGAGGCCTGAGCGGCCGTCCGGCAACGATGAAAACGCCCCGGCATGCCGGGGCGTTCGTCATTCACTCATCCGTTCAGAAGCCAGGCGTCTGACCGATGAAGGCGTTCAGCTTGGCGATGTTCAGGCTGCCCCATCCGGTAGCGTAATCCCAGCCCGGACCAGCGCTGTAGTCGCCGTTGCTGCCGTCGACGACGTCGTTGTACAGCGACGGATTGGCCTGGAAGTATTTGTAGAACGATGGCGCCGGGTAGCCCAGCTGATTGCCGTTGGCAGACTCGATCCGGGCCCAGAAACCGGTGAACAGCGGCGCCGCCAGGCTGGTGCCGCCGACAGGCTGCGTGCTGCCGTTGACCAGCACATTGGCGCCGGAGGCCGGATCGGCGTCGAAGGACACGTCCGGCACGCCGCGCTGGCCCGGATTGACGCTCAGCACGCCGGAGGCGGATTGCCAGGACGGCGCGCTTTCCGTGGTGCTGGGGCCGCCGCCGCCGCCGTTCCAGGTACGTTCCGACTGGTAGCCGGTGTCGCCGCTGGTGATCAGCGTGGTGCCGCCGACCGCGACCACATACGGCGATACCGCCGGGTAGCTCTGGCCGGTGGCGCCGCTGCCGCATTCGGCGGAGCCGGAGTCGCCGGTGGAGACGGAGAAGATCTGGCCCTGCGCCACCGCGCTCTGGAAGATCTGATCGTCGGCGGCGGTGGAGCCGTCGCTCTGGGAGTTGCTCTCGCACTCGCCCAGCGACACGTTCACCACCTTGGCGGCATTGTCGCTGACCGCCGAGTTCAGCGCGGCGGTGATGTCGGCGTTGCCCATCGACGACGCGACGTAGAAGTTCATCTGCTGCACCGCGCCGCCGGCGGCGGCGATGATGTCCTGGCTGTCCAGATTCCATTCCACGGTACCGTCGATGTCGGACGACGGATTGCCGGCGTTGATCACCTTGGTGTTGACCGCGTTGAAGCCGGTGCCGCTGGTGAAGGCCTGCAGATCGCTCAGCGTCTGGCTCAGATCGCCTTCGGCGATGATGCCGACGGTGGTCCCGCTGGCCGGCGGCAGACTGTCGGCGTTGTAGATGGTGGAGAAATCGGTCGGCGAGTGCGGCACGCCCTTGGCCGCCGCGCTGCGCGCCAGCGTGGTGTGGAACTGGTGCATGTTCTGCAGGCCCTGCACTGACAGCACGATGTCGCCCAGGTGGCCGGGAACCATCGCCGCGGCGGTATTGGCATACAGGCTGCGGCCGTTGACGCTGTAGCGATGCAGCGGGGTATTGAAGGCGGTCTTGACGGTGGCGGCGCTGCCGTCGGCGGTGATCAGCAGACGGTTGGGCGCGACCTTGACATTGCGGAAACCGCTGGCCTGAAGATGCCGCACCACGGCCTGGGCCTGCGCCTCGGTCGGCGCGTACTGGCTCATGAACTCGGCATGGCTCAGGCGGCGCTTGACCGCGCCGCGGAGGATGCCGGCGGTCAGCGCGTCCAGCTGCGGCTTGTTGCGCAGCTTCAGGCTGACGGCGACGCGGACCGTCTGGCCGGCCGTGGCTTCCCCGACATCGCGCGCCATGGCGCCGATCAGCGCCTTCTGCGGCTGGGCAGCCTGGGTGCGGGTCGCGACCCAGCCGGATGCGGCGTGGGCGACGGAAACGCCGAACAGGGCGGCGACTGCCAGTACGATGGTGTGTTGCTTGGCAAACATTCCACTTCTCCTTTGCAGAAAATCACGGTGAGCGATGCCTTGTGCGCATGCTCGGGAACGAGGCTTGTTTGCGTGTCGGCACGCCGCCTTTGGTTCCAGTTGTCAGCCCCCGGTGCGAGAGGCCGTCCCCCGATAGGGAGACAAGCCATTCCTAGACCATCGTCATTTAAAATGGCAAGCCGGCTTTAAATCGAGTGGATGGATTCAAGATTGGAAAAGCATGAACATAAGAATTTACTGATGAGAAATTGCCGACAGCTTGGCGATGACTTGCTGCGACAGTCCCGACAAATCCGATCATGATTCTGCCGCCCGATCGCGCTCGGCAAGGGCATCGTTGCCGTCGATCGGCAGCAATGCATCAATAATATTGACCGTTTGAATCGGACTGCCGAACCGCCGTCTCGGAAAGAGAGGCTGTACGATATGTTAGGTGAATTTTTCTTGGAGCGGAATGTGTGCATGGCTTGCCGGCGCCATCTCTGCCGCCGGCAAGCGGGGGACTATTTGAGGACGATGTCGACTTCGATATTGCCGCGGGTGGCGTTCGAGTACGGGCATACCTGGTGGGCGGCGTTCACCAGCTCCTGCGCCGTCGACCGTTCCAGCCCAGGCAGGCTGACCGTCAGTTGCGCGGCGATGCCGAAGCCCTGCGGAATCGGCCCGATCGAAACGCTGGCGTCAATCGCCGCGTCGGCCGGCACCGCGATCTTCTTCTGTCCGGCGACGTGGCGGAGCGCGCCCATGAAGCAGGCCGAATAGCCGGCCGCGAACAGCTGCTCCGGGTTGGTCGCGCCGCCGGCGCCGCCCATCGCCTTCGGCACGGCCAACTTGACGTCCAGCAGGCCGTCGTCGCTGGCCGAACGGCCGTCGCGGCCGCCGGTGGTATGCGCGCGGGCGGTATACAGCACTTTTTCCAGTTTGTTCATGCTCATGCCTCTCATGCGGGTTGAAAACGGGGCGATTATCGCCCGCGCAGAACGGCCGATGCCGCTGCGCCGTCTCAAAGGACGGCTGCGTCGCCGCCTATGGTTGCGCCGTCGCCAGCCAGCGCGCGGCGAACTCGTCGGCCGCCGTCGGACGACCGTAGTAAAAACCCTGGATCACCGTGCAGCCGGCCGAGCCCAGGAAATCCACCTGGCTGGCGTCCTCCACGCCTTCGGCCACCGTTTCCAGCCCCAGGCTGGCCGCCAGCGACACGATGCTGCGGATGATGGCTTCGCCGCCGCCGGCGCCTATGCCGAGAATGAAGGTCCGGTCTATCTTCAAGGCCTGCACCGGCAGTTGGCGCAAATAGGCCAGCGACGAGTAGCCGGTGCCGAAATCGTCTATGGACAGACGCACGCCCAAGGCGCGCAGGGCTTCCAACGCGGCCAGGGCATCGTCGGCCGCCATGATCACGCTCTCGGTGATTTCCAGCTCCAGCAGGGCCGGCGACAAGCTGTAGCGGTCCAGCACCGCCCGCACCCGCCCGGCAAAACCCTCCAGCTCCAGTTGCCGCACCGACAGATTGACCGAAACCGGGAGCAGGGCGATGCCGTCGTCGCGCCATCGGGCCAGTTGGTGGCAGGTTTTTTCCAGCACCAGCCCGCCGAGCGCCACGATCTGCCCGCTGTCTTCGGCGATGGGTATGAAGCGGGCGGGGCCAACCACGCCCAAAGCTTCGCTAGTCCAGCGCGCCAGCGCCTCCGCGCCGACCAGCGCGCCGCTGACGGAATCCACCTTGGGTTGGAAGTGCACATCGATCTCGCCGCCTTCTATCGCCTGGCGCAAGTGCCGCTCGATGGCGACGCGCTCGGCGGCGGCGGCCGACAACTGCGGCGTGTAATGCTGGCTGCGGTTGCGACCGGCGGCCTTGGCCTGATACATGGCCAGGTCGGCATTGCGCACCAGGGTGTCGACATCGGCGCCGTCGCTGAGCGCGAAGCTGATGCCGATACTGGCGGACAAATAGATATCGTTGCCATTGACCGCAAACGGCCTGTCGAACAGCGACAGCAGCGTGTGCGCCATATCGCCGGCGGCGGCCCGGTCGCCGGGCTGCGCCAGTATGCAGACGAATTCGTCGCCGCCCAGCCTGGCCAGCAGGTCGCCTGAACGGATATGGCCGGCGAGGCGGGCGGCCACCGCGATCAGCAGCTGGTCGCCGATATAGTGGCCCAGCGTGTCGTTGACATCCTTGAAGCGATCCAGATCGACGTACAGCAGCGCCAGGTCGTGCTCGCCAAGCGCGGACCGCTCCAGCAAGCGATGCAGGCGCTGCTGAAACAACAGGCGGTTGGGCAGGCCGGTCAGCGGATCGTGATGCGCCAGCCTATCCAGTGTTTCCTCGGCGCGCCGGCGTTCGGCGATCTCGTCCTCCAGCCGGCGGTTGGCGTCCTCCAGCTCGCTGGTGCGTTCGGCGACGCGATGGTCGAGGTCGCGATTGGCGTCGGCCAGCGCCCGGGCCTGCCGGGCGATGACGCGGCCGGCATGGCGAACCACCAGCATCTGGGCCACGAACAATACGCCCATCAGCGCGCAGATCGCCAGCGTCAGCCACATCAGCTGATGCGCCGTGGCCACGATGAACGGCGTGGCGTCCAGATAGATTTCCAACACGCCCTCCACCTTGCCGTCCGGTCCGTGCACCGGCACATAGGTGGAAATAATGTCGCGCTCGGTCAGCGTATGTTCGAACGCGTCGATGCTGTGGCTGTGCGCCAGCTCGCTGGCGGGGCTGTTGGACGCCGCGGAGCGGAAGCCGGGATTGTCGCTTTCGTCTTCGCCTATCTGCCGGGTGTCGGTGGAGAACAGCGTCAGCCCGTTCAAGGCGTAAACTTTCAGCTTGATCGCGTCGGTGCCCCGCATCAGGCGCACCACGGCGTCGCGCAGCTCGGCCTGGCGCGCCACCTGCCGCAGGCGGTCCGGCTGTCCGGCCAGCGGAATCAGCGGCCGAAAGCCAGGCCACAGCGAATTCTCGAAAATCTGCGCCAGCGAAGCGGCCCGGCTTTTTTCCAGCTTCAGCAACTGCTCCGCCGAGTAATGCCGAAGATAGCCGGCCATCAGCGCGGTGGCGCTTCCCATCAGCAGCAGCGACAGGATGAAGAAATAGGGCACCAGCCGGAATGGCCGGCCGGCAGCGGACGGGCGGTGTCTGACCATGGCGGGCTCGCGCGGTCACGGGATGATAGTCAGTGTAGGCCAAGAGTCAGCTTGGCATGCGCGGCGCATAGCGCTTGCCAACCGTCGAGCCGGCCGACTGTCGCCGGCGCGCGCAACCCGGTTCGATCATATATATGTATATCTTGTATGCCCTCTGTTTTTGACTAAGTTGACTGTACTTGCAAATCGAAATCGAGCGCCGCCGCCGCGAGCGGGGAAGGGAGTGCATGGGTCTGCGAGTGGTGGCTTGCCACGAGTGCGATTTGCCGTTGCGCTTGCCCGCGGATGGCCGCCTATGCTGCCCGCGCTGCGGCCATGTGCTGCGACAGGGAGGGGACGCGCGGGCGCTGCCGGCGCTGTTGATCGCCTGCATCCCGGTGTTTCTGGTGGCGAATGCATGGCCGGTCATCACACTGGAAGCGGCGGGACAGCGCGTATCGGTGACCTTGTGGCAGACGGCGCTGGCGCTGGAGGCCAACGATATGCATGGCCTGGCGGCCCTGGTACTGCTGACCGGGGTCCTGCTACCGGCGCTGGAGCTGGCATGCCTGCTGTCCATCGCCTGGCCGGCCCTGTGGCGGCGGAAGCCGCGCGGCCTGGGGCTGGCCTTGCGCTTGCAGGCCTTGCTGCGGCCATGGCGCATGATAGAAGTCTTCTTCCTGGCCATACTGGTCGCGCTGGTCAAGTTGCGCCATCTGGCCGACGTGAAAACCGAGCCGGGGCTATGGGCCTTGCTGGCCTTGATGTTGCTGCTGGCGGCCGTCGCCGGCCGCTTCGATGGAGAGGACGCATGGGCGCGTCTCGAGCGTATGGAATGAGCTCAGCCGCGGCGCGGGGGTGGTGCCAGTGCCATGGCTGCGGCCTGCTGTCCCGCCTGGCCGGCCGTCAATCGGCCTGCTGTCCGCGCTGCGGCGTGGAGCTGCACATCCGGCGGGCGCCGGGACCGCAGCGTTGCTGGGCGCTGTTGCTGGCTGCGGCGATTTGCTACCTGCCGGCCAACCTGCTGCCCATCATGGTGACATCCTCGGTAATGGGGACGCAGCGGGATACCATTCTGAGCGGAGTCGCGTATCTGTGGAGCGAGGGCTCCTGGGCGCTGGCGCTGGTGGTCCTGGCGGCCAGCGTGGTGGTGCCGTTGATGAAGATCCTGGTGCTGTTGTTGCTGGTGGTGTCGGTCCAATGGCGCTGGCGCTGGGCGCCGCTGCAGCGCGCGCGTCTGTTCCGGCTGGTGGAGGCGGTGGGGCCGTGGTCGATGCTGGATATCTTCGTTGTGGCCCTGCTGGTGGCGCTGGTGCAATGGCAGGGGCTGGCGACGATCCGGCCCGGCCTGGGGGCCGGGGCGTTCGGGCTGGTGGTGGTGCTGACGATGCTGGCGGCGATGTGTTTCGATCCCCGCTGGATCTGGGATGCGGCGGACGGGGAGGTGCGGACGAATGAACCAGGATCCCGGCGAGTCTGAAGCGCCGCTGGAGGACAGCCTGCCGCTGGCGGTCGAGGCGCCGACGCGGCGATGGTCTCCCTCCCTGATCTGGCTGCTGCCGATACTGGCCGCGGTGGTCGGCCTGGGATTGGCCGCCCAGGCGATCTTGTCGCGAGGACCGGAGGTGACCATCGCCTTCCGCAACGCCGAGGGCTTGGAGGTAGGCAAGACGCGGATCAAGTTCAAGGACGTCGAGATCGGCGAGGTAACAGCCTTGCGCGTCAGCGAGGACCGGCAATCGGTACTGGCCACGGCGCGCCTACGCAAGAGCGCGGAATCGTATCTGGTGGACGACAGCCGCTTCTGGGTCGTGCGGCCGCGAATTGCCGGCGGCAGCGTGTCCGGCCTGGGCACCTTGCTGTCCGGCGCCTACATCGCCCTCGACGTCGGCACCAGCGGCAAAGTGCGCAAAACCTTTACCGGCCTGGAGACCCCGCCAGCGATCGAAACCGATGTGCCGGGCCGCTCCTTTCACCTGATGGCCGACAATCTCGGTTCCTTGAGCGTTGGATCGCCGGTGTATTTTCGCCGGGTGCCGGTAGGCCAGCTGGCAAGCTACACATTGGAAAAATCGGGCCGTTTCGTCCGGCTGGACGTGTTCATCGCCGCGCCGTACGACCGTTTCGTCAGTGACGACAGTCGATTCTGGCACGCCAGCGGGGTCGACGTGTCGCTGAACGCGGAAGGGCTGAATGTGAATACGCAATCACTGGCTGCCATCGCGCTTGGCGGCATCGCCTTCGAGACGCCGGCGGCGGATGCGTATGCGCCGCCGCGCAAGGACGCGGTATTCCTGCTGAATGAAAATCGGACCAAAGCCTTGCAGGCGCCGGATCTGGAAGTAAAGCTGTTTCGATTGCGCTTCACGCAATCGGTCCGCGGCCTGACGGTGGGCGCCCCGGTGGATTTTCGCGGCATCGTCATCGGCGAGGTCGCGGCGATAGGCGTGGATTACGCGCCGGCGCGCCAGGACTTCGACATGACGGTGGATGTGCGGCTGTACCCCCGCCGCCTGCTGTCGCTGTCCGGTCGCTCCGGCAGACTCCAGCGCATGTCAGCGGAATCCTTGGTGCGCAATGGGCTGCGCGCCCAGCTGCGTTCCGGCAGCTTGATCACCGGGCAGTTGTATGTCGCGCTGGACTTCTTCAAGGAAGCGCCTCCCGCCCAACTGGTTCAGCGGGACGGCGTGCCCGAGCTGCCGACCATGCCCGGCGATCTGGAAGAGCTGCAACGGGTGTTGCAGCGCGTGGCGCGCCGTCTCGACAAAGTGCCGTTCGACACCATCGCAGGCCACCTGGACCAGTCCCTGCTGGCGACCAGGCAAACGCTGGACAGCGTCCGGCAACTGTCCGGCAAGCTGGACAGGGAAGGCATGCCTGCCCTGCTGAAAACCCTGGAGGCCTTGCAACGGACACTGGAGCAGACGCAGCAGATTCTGAGCCCGGACGCGCCTGCGCAACAGGATGTGCGGGCGGCCGCGCAGGAAATCACCGAGGCCGCCCGCAGTTTTCGCGCATTGACGGAGACGCTGGAGCGTCAGCCCCAGGCCTTGATTCGCGGCAAGCGGGAGGAGAAATGAAAGTCGCCCGGCTGTCCATCTTGGTGTTGGCGCTGACCGGATGCGCGGCGCCGCCGACGCATTTCCATCAGCTGGCGCCGCTGACGCCGCCCCGAACCCAGATACTGGGTCCCCGCGTCCTGCTGGGCCCGGTCAGCCTGCCGGCGGGCATGGAACGGCCGCAACTGCTGGTGGTCGATGCCGACGGGAAGCCTCGCCTGCGGGAGTTCGAGCGCTGGATCGCGCCATTGGATCATTTGCTGGCCGGGCAGTTGGCGGCGGAATTGTCCCGCATGCTGGGTTTGGCAAGCATCCATGTCTGGCCGCAGCCCGGCATGGCCCAGAGAGACTTCCGCCTGCTGGTGGATGTCAGGACCCTGCGCTTGCAACCTGGAGGCGAAGTCGAGCTGGAGGCGGCCTGGCAGTTGCTGCCCGGCGCCGGCGGCGCCGCGACGGACGGCGGGTATTTCCGGGAAACCGTGCCGGTGGCCGCGACAGACGAGGCCGCGGTGGCCGGCCTGCGGGAACTGGTTCGGCGTTTGGCGCGACAGATGGCGCCGCGCCTGAAGCTGCGCGAGGAGAGGGCGCGCTGACTGGCCTGAGCTTGATCTGTGTCGTTTGACGTCGTCCCCTCCGCCTCTATATTGAAACGGCATCGGTCGACAAAAAGCATCTTCGTGACGTTCACCACCGCAATGGAGCTCTAACGATATGAAAATCCGATTCGCTTCCGCCATCTGCATCGCGCTTTGCCTGGCCGGTCCGGCCAGGGCCGACATGCCGCCGCCGCATCAACCCGGGCTGATTCAGGACTATGCCCGGCTCCAAGAGGCGCCCGGCAAGGACGGCATCAAGCGCTATGTCGATGCCCGTTTCGACTTCAAGCCCTACAGCAAGCTCTACATCACGCCGGTGAAGGTTTTCCTGGCGGGAGGCAGCGCCGAACCGCCGGCCCCCATCGATCCTCAGGTCCTGGCCCGCATCACCGACATGTTCAAGACCGCCTTTACCGAGGAGGCGAAGCAAGACTATCAGCTGGTGAACCATCCCGGCCCGGACACGCTGCAGGTTCGTCTGGCCGTCACGGGCCTGCAGCCCGCCAAGCCCCCCATCGGCGTAACCGATTTCATCCCGATCAAGGCGCTGTTCAACTTGGGGCGGGAGGCCGCCGGCGCCGGCCCCCGCGTCGCCGAGCTGTCGGCCGAGCTTTCGGTGCTGGCGCCGGACGGCAATGAAGTCGGCGCCGCGCTCGCCACCCGCAAGTCGGAAAAAACCCTGGCGCAAAGCAGCCAGATTACCTGGCAAGATCTGGAACCCATCGTCAATGCCTGGGCCAAGCTCTTTCACCGGGGCCTGGACAACGCCAAAGCCGGTCAGCCACAGCCTTAAGAGTAGCTAATCCAAGCGCCGCACACGGCGTCGCTTGGACCTTGCAGCGCATCGGAGCCCGCTCAAGCGGGTTCCGTCACGTTTGCGACCCGATGAAAGCCCGCCGGACGCGCCGTCAGGGTTGACGGCGCTCTCCGGTGTTCGTTTGCCGCCGCGCGGGCCCCAGATAAACGGCCCGGAGCGGATCATCGCGATCGATCAGAATGTCCACCCACTCCCCGACGCGGGGTATATTGCCCAAATCTATCAACTGCTCGATCGTCAGTTCGCGATCGAGACCGCTCTGCCGCACGCGCAATTGCAGACGCATTATCGGCATCTGGTTCACCAGCAATCCGGCCTGTCGAATCGACAGCACTTCGGCCGTCAACCGGAGGCCATCGTGGACCCGACCCGACCCCCAGTTGCCGGGGCTCCAGTCGTGGGCGCGATAAAGTAGAAAACCCGCCAGCGCCAGAGAAAATATCGTCACGCCAACAGATAGAATGATGGTGTAGCGGATCCAGGATTCAAACATGCGGCTCTCCTTTTATGCCTCGTGAACAATGCGAATCATTACGACGATGACTGCATCGGCGAAACCTGCGTCGCGGCATTCCGGACAATCATAAAATTGACAACAGGCAGTCATTCTCGATTCCGATCGATTGAATATATTGCCACTTCGCCATTTTGTCTTAAATAAAATCCATTATTCTTCGGCGGCAGCCGAATGCCAGTCATTTTATTGATTTAAAATCTCTCATATTTAAAAAATACATGACTAAGCATCAATAAATTTTCGCCATTGAAGATCAGGCGGGACGATAGGGCGATTATTGGATCGGCAAGAAAAGGAAAACGGCATATCTCCGGGAACTTCAAGCCCAAACCTGTCACCAACATTAGCCGGCCAAGCCGGGCGCGCGAATCGATCCTGTCATTGCCCAAGCGCAAAAACAGCCAGCGCCCGACATGCCGCCACAACGGCGAATCACAACAGACCGTGCCTGGGGTTCTTCGCATTGGCAAAGGCTGGTGGAGAAAATCATGCCGAGACGTCAATTGCTTACGCCGTTGGAGCGCGCCAGCCTGCTGGAGCCTCCCCACGGCGAATATGAGCTTGATCAGCTAAGCGCCTTCAATACGCGGGACCTTGAAATGATTCGGCAACACCGCGGCGACGCCAACCGACTGGGCGTGGCGGTATTACTGTGTTATCTGCGCCATCCAGGCATCGCACTGGAAGAAGGCCGCCGTCCGGCGCTGCGCCTGTTGCGCAAGGTGGCCTGCGCATTGAATGCCAAAGAAGCGGACTGGGATCGCTATGCCGCGCGCGACCAGACCCGGCGGGAACACTTGGTCAAGCTCTACGCCTACTTGGGCGTGCGTCCTTACCGACCGGCGGATGGTCAGATGGTGTTGTGCCATCTGACGCAGCTGGCCATTCAAACCGATCAGGCGCTGACATTGGCGCTGGCCATGGTGGCCTGGCTTCGCCAGGGCGGCATCGTCTTGCCGACCATAGGCGTCATCGAGCGGACATGCGCGGCCGCGCGAACCCGGGGAGCGAGGCAGGTTTATCAGCAACTGAACGATGCGCTGACCGACTGCCAACGTCGGAAACTGGACGCTCTGCTGCTGCGGAGAGCGGAATGCAAGACGACGACGCTGGCCTGGCTGCGCGCGCGCGGCCGAGACGCCGCTCCCAGTCGCAAGCAACAGCAGATGGTCGAGATGCTGGGATTGCCATCCAGCCTGGCGCGTCTGGCAAGCTCCGAGCGGATATTGGCGCTGGCACACGACGGCGACGGCATCAACGGCCATCACGTGTCGGAGCCGGAAGCGCCTTACCGGATAGCGACGCTGGGAGCCATCGTGCTGCAGACGCGCGCCACGCTGCTTCGCATGCTGTCGAATCTGGAAAGGCTGAAAACGATAGACACGCTATCTTTGCCCGCCGAGGTGTCGTCGTGCATCTCCGCGCCGCGAATGAGGAGACTGGCGACCGAAGGCCGGCTGATGACGGCAAAGGATCTGGCCAAACTGGAGCCTAGACGGAGAGTGGCCACCTTGCTTGCGATGATGCTGGAACTGCGCGCCAGCCTGGTCACGGAAATCCTCGATCTGCGCGATAGCCTGTCGGGACGGCCGCCGCGATCCGATATCTCGCAACCGATGCGCCGGTAAGGCCTTGATATCTCCCCGCTTCGCCGCGAGGCGGGGTCGCGCCTCCCCGGTTTCCCTTCGCGCGTCCACGGCGCCTTTTTCGATCCGTCAAACCATTTATTCACCTCGTCTCGATCGCGCGGCGCTTGCATCGCCACATTATCGTGCAAAAAAACAATAATTCCCCACGGCCTTTTTCTGTGCACAAAATACAACGGCACGCCGACAACGCCGGATGGCCGCCATCGGAAACTTGATGCGCATCGTCCTTTGCAAGTGCTTTATTTCCAACGCCGCCTTGAAAATAAGTCTGACAGGATTGATTGCGAGAATCACTTCGCCCCCGCAAACATCGCCGCGTCTTCATCATCAAGACACGAATTCATCGCTGCGACCACAACGACTTTTCTCTCCCCGCTCCCGACATGATTCACCTCTTCATTATCTTTTTCTTGATGTTCACGTGATCGCATTTTATCTGATCCTGCTTTTCACATGCCCTGCATGCATTTTAAAAACACAGGATCAATATCGCCGTGCAATTCTCCTCGCATTCCCATCAGCTTAATCACCCAGGCTTGATTGCGATTTGTTTGGACATCGCTTAGCTATTTTCGATAACGTTGTCCCGAGCCTCTAGTCCTTTTCAGTAAATTCCTAATCAAAACCGACTGGCATGTCGCTGAAAACCGGAGGCCATCAAGGCGTAGCGGTCTGGTTTTTATCCGATTTTGCCCAGGATCCGGTCATGAGCAACGCTGCCGCAGACTTTGAAGTCGCCGAACACTCCGGCCAGGAAGACCTGGATTCGGACGCCGATTTCATTCGCATCGACGCCGTGATCTGCGAACACGACGCAGTCGGGCAGGGGCCGCTGCGAAAAGGAAGCGAGCCTTTCCATTGGCTAACGGTCGAGACGGTCAGCCGGGCGCTGTTGGCAAGATCGGCGGATGTGAGGGTGGGCGTCTGGCTGTTGAGGGCCGCGGTGGCGCAACGCGGCCTCGCCGGCGCGGCCGAAGGCCTGGCCGTGCTGGGCGAACTGGCAACGCGGCCTGCTGGAACGATACGCCCGATCGCCGCGCACGATGAGACGGCGGGCGAATTGCATGGCCCTCATCTGGCCTGGCTGTGCGGAGACGCCTTCCTGCACCAGCTGAGACACAGCCGCCTGAGCCCGGCAAGCGATGCCTCCGTGCTCCAGCTGCTAAGCAATGGACCGGCCGGCGTCTCTTTGGCCGAACAAGAAGGCGCCCGCCGCGCCCTGCAGGGAATGCGCGTCGATCTGGTCCGCCTGACGCGGCTGAGCGAACAAGAGGCTTTTGTCGAGCCGTTCGACTGCAGTCGGCTGATCGCCCTGTTGGACGATCTGGCCGCTGAGCTGTCCACGCCGGCGCCGCCTGGCGGGACAGGGCCGCCGGCATCGGCACCCTCGGACCCGGCATCGGCGGTGATGCTCTCGCGGGAGGACGTGGCGGCGGCGCTGGATTCGATCATCGCCTACTTCCGCGAACACGAACCTGGCCATCCCGCGCCGATCTTTTTGCTGCGCACCAAGCGGATGCTGGGCGCGGGCTTCGAGGACTTGATGGCTGAGCTGTTCGCCGAATCGGACGCGCTGGTGGCGAAACTGGACCGTCCCCGGCCTCCACAATAGCCATTCGATATACAGGAGACATGTGCCATGGCGCGACAGAAGGATGCGCAGAAGTTCATCGGAGAGAGCCGGGCGCCTCGCGTGCAGATCGAATACGACGTCGAGGTCTACGGTTCGCAGAAGAAAGTGGAGCTGCCTTTTGTCGCCGGCGTGCTGGCCGACCTCTCCGGTGACAACGTCGAGCCTCTGGGAGCGGTCGAGGATCGCCGCTTCACCGAAATCGACGATGAGAATTTCGATATGCGGATGGCGCAGATCGCGCCATCGCTCAGCTACCACGTCAGAAACGTGATCACCGACGATGGGACGCTGATACCGATAGACTTGAGCTTCGATTCGATGGAGTCCTTCGAGCCGGCCGCCGTGGTCAGGAAAATTCCGGAACTCGCGGTCATGCTCGAAGCCAGAAGCCAGTTGAAGGAATTGCTGACCTATATGGACGGCAAGGTGGCCGCGGAAGAATTGATCGAGCAATTGCTGAAAGACATGAATCTGTCCGACGCGGAGGCCGCGCCCGACACAGACGGGACGCCCAAGACCGACGGGGAGGCGACATGAGCGCGCAAGCCGAAGCCCGGTCGACCACCGCCGCACCGGACCAGGCGGAGGCGCCGATAGACGATGGCCTGAAAGACATCCTGAGGCGCTCGTTCAGGCCGCGCACCAGCGAGGCGGCGGAAGCGGTGCAGAGCGCGGTCCAGACCCTGCTGACCTATGCGCGGCGCAACCGGGTGGTGGTGCGCGAGGATGTCGCTCAGACGGTGGAGCAGCTGGTGGCCGAGCTGGACAAGAAAATTTCGGAACAACTGACCCTGGTTCTGCACAACGAGCATTTCCAGCGCCTGGAAGGCGCTTGGCGCGGTTTGCACTATCTGGTGTTCAACACCGACACCAAGGAAAACCTGAAGATACGTTATCTGAACATCTCGAAGAAGGAGCTGGGCAGAACGCTGCGACGCTACAAGGGCGTGGTATGGGATCAGAGTCCCATCTTCAAGATGATCTACGAACAGGAATACGGACAGTTCGGCGGCGAGCCGTTCGGCTGCCTGATCGGCGACTACCACTTCGACCACGGCATGCAGGACATTGCCGTGCTGACCGAAATGTCCAAGATATCGGCGGCGGCGCACGCGCCCTTCATCGCCGCCGCCGCGCCCAGCCTGCTGCAGATGGACGACTGGAGCGAATTGTCGAACCCGCGCGACGTCTCCAAGATATTCACCGCCACCGAGTACGCCTTCTGGCGGCGGCTCCGGGAAAGCAACGACTCGCGTTATCTGGCGCTGACGCTGCCGCGTTTCCTGGCCCGGGTCCCGTATGGACCGAAAACGCAGCCGATAGAGGAGTTCGGCTTCGAGGAGAAGGTAGACCCGGACCGCGCCGCCGATTTCTGCTGGGCGAATTCCGCGTACGCGATGGCGGCCAATATCACGCGCGCGTTCAGCACCTATGGCTGGTGCACCAAGATACGCGGCGTCGAATCCGGCGGCGCGGTCGAGGTGCTGCCCAAGTTCGTACTGCCGTCGCAGGACAACGAGGTAGAGCTGCATTGCCCGACGGAAATCGCCATCTCGGACCGCCGTGAGCACGAGTTGTCCGAGTCCGGGCTGATGCCGCTGGTCTACCGCAAGAATTCCGACATGGCGGCCTTCATCGGCGCCAAGACGGTGCACCGTCCGGCGGTGTACGAGGACGACGACGCCACCGCCAACGCCAATCTGTCGTCGCGCCTGCCATACATCTTCGCCACCTGCCGTTTCGCCCATTACCTCAAATGCATCGTGCGGGACAAGATCGGCTCCTTCAAATCGCGCGAAGACACCCAGCGCTGGCTGAACGAGTGGCTGATGAACTATGTGGACGGCGACCCGAGCATTTCCAGCGAAATCACCAAATCCAAACGCCCGCTGTCGGCGGCCGAGGTCCTCGTCGACGAATTGCCTGAAAACCCCGGCTACTACCGCGCCCAGTTCTTCCTCCGGCCGCATTTCCAGCTGGAAGGACTGACGGTGTCGTTGAGGCTGGTTTCCAAACTGCCGTCGGTGAAGCAGGAGAACACCCGCTGAGCAGTGCGGCCCGCGGCGGCAAGGACCTGAGCCGCTCGACGCCGGTATCCCGTTCAGGTCTGGCAAATCCATCACTTGGAGCATCGCGACATGGCAAACGCACTGGTTGACTACTTTCTGCAGATCGAAGGGGTTGAAGGGGAATCGACCGACCAGCAATATCCGGGACTGATACAGATCCACAGCTGGCAGTGGGCCGAGGAAAACTCGGGGAAGTGGGGCTTCGGCAGCGGCGGAGGCGCCGGCAAGGTGGAAATGAAGGATTTCGAATTCCGGATGGTGTCCAACAAGGCCTCTCCGAAGCTGTTCCTGATGTGCGCCACCGGCGAGCACATCCCGCGCGCCAAACTGATCTGCCGCAAATCCGGCAAGGGGCAGCAGGACTTCATGATCATCACCTTCGCCAGCGGCCTCGTATCGTCGTTCCGCACCCTGGGCAATATCCCGCATACCGTCATGGTCGGCGGCAGCAGCGATACCGAAAGCGTGCTGCCCACCGACGAGATCAAGATCAATTTCGCCAAGATCGAGTTCGAATATCGGGAGCAGCGCAACGACGGGACCATGGGCGCGGTGATCAAGGCAGGCTACGACCTGAAGCTGAACGCGGCGGTATAGCTCGCAATGGGCCGGGTTCTTTCTTCTCATCCTTTCGGGCGGCGTCGCAACAGCGGCGCCGGGCTGACATGACTCCACGATTGTACGATCGCCTGTCCGCCCGCCTGGGGCGCGATGCGCTCGCCACCAGTCTTTCGCGCGATCTGGCGCATCTGATGAATGCGGCCACGCGCGGGGCGGACCTGTGCCTGGCAGGCAGTCAGCTGGAGTCTTCGGTATGGAATTATGGCCAGCCGCCGCTTGCAGACGGGAAGTCGAACCAGGTCGATCCGATGCGCGTCTGCGCTCACATCCGGGAGGCGATTCGCGGCTTCGAAACGCGGCTGGACGCGGACAGCGTGGAAGTGCGCACGCGCGCCGACAGCGGTCCGTCGATGCGACAACTGCTGTATTTCGACATCACGGCGTCGATTCGCGGCGATGGAAGCGTTGTCACATTGTGTCTGGCGCTGGACTTCCTGGGCGGCTTTTTCATGTCGCGCACCGAGAGAGGCGCAATCCGATGAACTTTCTCGACCATTACAACAGCGAGCTGCGCCATCTGCGCGAGGCCGGCGCGCGCTTCGCGCGCGAGCATCCGCAGATCGCATCGTCGCTCGGCCTGCAGCCGAACTCCACCGCCGACCCCTTCGTCGAGCGCCTGCTGGAGGGCGTGGCCTTTCTTTCGGCCCGGGTACAGACCCGGCTGGACATGGAGTGCGCCGAGTTCGCGCGGCAGGCCCTGTGCCAGGTCTGCCCGCTGTATCTGAGCGCCACGCCGGCGATGTCCAGCTTCGCCTTCCACCCCGATTTCGGCTCGCCGGGGGCGTTCCGCGGCCGCCACCTGCCACGTGGCACGCTGATTCGCGCCGCGCTTCCAGGGCGGGCCCGGTCCGTCACGTTTTCGACAGCGCGCGACGTGACCCTGCTGCCGCTTCGCCTGGAGCGGGCGGAGTGTCGCCGCAGCCTGGGCGACGTGTCCGCCGAATTGGCCAGATATTTGACGCCGGCGCAGGCGGCGTTGCGGCTTAGCTTCCGCCTGGAGGGCAATACCACGCTGAAGGAGCTGGCCGAAATGACCGGAGGCGGAAAGCCTTTGCATTTGAGCCTGGCCGGCGATCTGCCGCGCGCCTACGCCCTGCACAGAACGATGCTGGTGGACACCTCCGCCTGGTACGCCATCGCCGCGGACGAGCAGGGCGAGGCGCTGTTGAACCTGCCGCTGGATAGGCTGCGCCTGTCCGCGACAGACGAAGGCGAGTCCTTATTGCCGGCCGATCCCGGCGGCCTACCGGGCCTGCGCCTGCTGCGGGAATACTTCGCCCAGCCCGCGCGCTTGCTGAGCGTGGAAATGGACGCGCTGACCCCCTTGGCGAAGAAGGCGCCGCTGGCCCGCAGTTTCGAACTGATACTCGCCTTGCGGCATCCGCCGGCCGATCTGATAGGCGAAGTCGACGCCGGCCAGTTCCGGCTGTTTGCCACGCCGGCGATCAATCTCTATCCGAAGCGGCTGGACCCGGTCCCGTATGATCCGAACCAGACCGAGCAATGGATTCCCGTCGACCGGATGCGCCCCGCCGAGCATCATTTGTGGCGGCTGCTGGAGGTGGCCGTCTGCGACAGCAACGGCCGCTCGCACGCGGCGCGCCCGGCCCTGGACGCAGGCGGCTATCAAAGCGAGGAGGCCGCGGCGCGCTACTCGCTGCGCCGCGAGCCGGCGCTTCAAAGCGAAAGCCCGCGGCAGTCGCGCCCGGACGCGCTGGGCAGCCACGATCTGATCACCATTTCCGCCTGCTCCAGCGAACTGGGCCTCGACGATATCGCGACGCTGACCGGCAAGGCGCTGGTGGCCGATCGCGGCTGGCGGCCGGAAGACCTGCCCGCGGCGGAGCTGAGCGTGGAAGGCGGCGGCGCGGCCGAGCGGGTGGAGTGCCTGTGGCCTGCCAGCGCGCCCCGGGCCATCCCGGACCTGGAACGCTGCTGGCAGGCCGTGTCGCATATTGGATTGAACTCTCTGAGCCTGAGGGGTGCGGAGCGCCAGGACATCTGCACCCGGCTGATGGAGATGCTGAGGCTGGCGGCCAAGTCCGGCGCGGCGCTGGACAGACAGCGCATAGACAGCCTGAAGTCCGCCAGCCTCCAGGCCTGCTTCATTGCGGCCGGCCGTGGCTCTCCGCAAGGATTGGTCCGCGGCGTGCGCGCTGAGATCGATATTTCCTCCGTCATGCACGCCGATCGCGGCGCCTGGCTGTTCGGCCGTCTGCTAGCGCAGACGCTTGCCCAGTCGCTGACGCTGAACGACGGCATCGAGGTCCGTGTCCTGCTGGACGGGGAGCTGGCCAGCCTGCATGGCAATACGCTGCGCGCCGATGGAGAACTGCAATGAAACGGCAGCAGTGGACGCGTGAGCTGCATCCGCACCGAAGCTTTTTCGAGCTGATGCGCCGCGTTGAAACCCTGCAACGGCAGCGGACGGAAGCGACGACGGAACGCGGCCGGGACCGCCGGCCGGACTGGCTGACGCTTGAACAGACCGCCGACATGCGTTTCGCCAGCGCCGAAGTCTCGTCGGTGCGGATAGCGGCCGAAGAGGAGGGCGCGTCGCCGCAAGTGGGCGTGGCCTGCCGTCATTTTGGCCTGTTCGCGCCCTACGGGCCGCTGCCACTCTATATCACCGAACACGCGCTGCACGAGCGCCGGCTCGAACACAACCCCGCCTTCGAGCGCTTCGTCAACCTGGCCTGCGGCGACTTGGCCTGGATGCACTACCGGGCCCGTTCCGTGATGCATCCGGCGCTGGGCTATGAACGCGGCCGCCATCCGTTCGCGGAGAGGATAAGCGCGCTGGCCTACGCCGGTCCGGACGCGGATGGAAAAATCGACCGCCACGCCGCCGCCTGCCGGCATAGCCATCCGGGCGCCTATCTGGCGCCGCGCCGATCGCTGGCGGATCTGCAAAAGATAATGGCCGGTTATTTCGACGTGCCGGTGCAGCTACTTCCCAGGCGAGGACGCTGGATCGCGTTATCGGCCGCCTCCGGCCCTTGCCGGCTGGGCCGCTGGCGGCTAGGCAGCAGGATATGGGATGTGCAGCACACGCTGGAAATCCTGATCGGGCCGATAGACGCCGCCGATTTCCCGCACTGGCAGCGGCGCGCCGACGCAGTGCTGGCGATATTTGCCGTCGCCGCCGATTTTTCCGACGGCCGGATCGGGCCGCTGATCAAGGTTCAGGTCCGCACGAGGCCGGAACTGGCAGGCAGGGTGGGGCGCATGCGCCTGGGCGTGGACGCATGGTCCCGGCCCGGAGCGGCGCTCCGGACCATCATCGTATACGACTCATTCCGGGATCCGCAGTGAACCGAGAGCGCATTTTCGGCCGTCTAGGCCCCATCGCCTACAACGCGCTGGTCGAGGCCACCGCGCTGGGACGCTCGCGCCGGCACGCGCTGGTCGATCTCGACCATTGGCTCTACAGCCTGCTGAGCCATGGCGGCAGCGACGCCGCGCTGCTGCTGGAGGCGCTGGACTGCTCGCCGTCAGTCATCCAGCAACGGATAGCCAAGGTGCTGGACACGATGGAGATCGGCGGCGATTCGCTGCGCGACATCTCGCCGGCGCTGGAACGCAGCGTGGCGCCCGCCATCACCTGGAGCCAGATCGCGGCGCCGGCCCCCAAGGTGCGCAGCGGCCACTTGCTGCTGGCCTGGCTGGACGACGCGTCCACCCGGCGCTGGCTGCTGCATCGCACCGGTCTCGAGCTGTCCCGCCTGACGCAAGATGAGATCATCGCGCGTTACGAGACGCTGGCCGGCAATTGGCCCGAGGCGGCAGGCTCGCCTTCCGTCGCGAGCGAGGCCGGCGAGGCGGCCGACCCGGCCGCCGTGCTGCGGCAATGGGCAGTCTGTCTGACCGAGCAGGCCGCCGCCGGCGAACTGGACCCGGTGATAGGGCGGGACGCCGAGTTGCGCACGGTGATAGACGTATTGTCGCGGCGGCGGCAGAACAATCCCATCCTGGTCGGCGAGGCCGGCGTGGGCAAGACCGCCATCGTAGAGGCGCTGGCGCAGCGCATTCACAGTGGCGACGTGCCGCCAGGCTTGCGCGGCGCGCAGATATGGATGCTGGACATCGCCCGGCTGCAGGCTGGTGCCGGCATGCGCGGGGAGTTCGAACAGCGGCTGCGGGCTGTGATCGACGCGGTGATAGCGTCTCCGGCGCCGGTGATCCTGTTCTGCGACGAAACCCACACGCTGATCGGCGCCGGCGGCAATGCCGGCACCGGCGACGCCGCCAATCTGATCAAGCCGATGCTGGCGCGCGGCCAGCTGCGCATGGTCGCGGCGACCACCTGGTCGGAATACAAACAGTACATAGAACCGGATTCGGCGCTGGTGCGGCGTTTCCAGGCCGTCACCGTCAACGAGCCCGACGACGATACCGCGGTGGACATGCTGCGGATGATCGCGCCGCGCTTCGCCGCCCACCACGGTGTCCACATCGCCGACGCCGCGCTACGCGCGGCCGTGGCCCTGTCCCGCCGCTATCTGCCGACCAGGCAGCTGCCGGACAAGGCGATAGGCCTGCTGGACACCGCCTGCGCCCGGGTGGCTATGAGCCAGAGCTGCCAACCGGCGGAGCTGGACCGGCTGCATCACCAGGCCTTGACGCTGGAGCAGGCGCTGGCGTGGCAGGCTCGGGACCTGCGCATGGGCTTGCCGCCCGGCCCTGACGGTGGACAGCTGGAGAACCGGCGCGCCGAACTCGCCGAGCAAGCCCTCGAATTGAACATCGAGATGCAGGCCCAGCGCGCCGAGGTCAACGCCTGGCGGGAGCGGCTGGCTCGGGAGGAGGAGGCCGACGCGGAGCAGGCCGAGGTGCTCGGCGCCGCCGAGCGCCTGGTGCGTCCGTGGGTTGATCAGCACGCGGTCGCCGAGGTGCTGTCGGAATGGACCCAAGTGCCTGTCACGCAAATGGCCCAGGACGAGGCCAGGCGGCTAATGGCCTTGCGGTGGGAACTGGATCGGCACATCCAGGGACAGGCGGCCGGCCTGGACGCCATCGTGGAGGCGCTGCAAGTTGCGCACGCCGGGCTCGGCGATCCGCAGCGCCCGCTGGCGGTGATGATGTTGACCGGTCCCACCGGCACCGGCAAGAGCCAGACAGCGGTCGCACTCGCCCAGGCGCTGTTCGGCGGCGAGCGCAACCTGCTTCGCTTCAACATGAATGAGTTCCAGGAAGCGCACACCGTCTCCACGCTCAAGGGCGCGCCGCCCGGCTATGTAGGCTTTGGCCGTGGTGGCCGGCTGACCGAGGCCGTGCGCAAAAAGCCTTACAGCGTGCTGTTGCTGGACGAGTTCGACCGCGCCCACCCGGACGTGCACGAGATGTTCTACCAGGTGTTCGACCAGGGTTGGATGGAGGACGGCGAGGGGCGGCACATCAATTTCCGCAACTGCCTGATCCTGTTGACCAGCAATCTGGGCGACGCCGAAATCGAGGCCGCCTGCGCCGGCGCGCCCGACATCGCCCAAGCGCGGCTGGACGCGATGGCGCGAAAGCGCTTGCAGCAGCGCTTCCCGCCGGCCTTGCTGGCGCGGATGCGGGTTGTCGCCTTCCGGCCGCTGGACGAGTCCGCGCTGGCCGGCATCGCGCGGCAGGCACTGGACGAGATCGGCCAGCGCCTGAGCGCCAACGGGCTGGGCTGGTCCGCGGACGCGGACGCTGCGGACTGGATCGCGCGGGCGGTGGCCCGCCATCCAGCCAGCGGTCGCGCGGTGAGGGACTTGCTGCGCCAGACTGTGATGCCGGCGATCGCGCGATGCTTGCTGGAAGCGCGCGCCGCCGACCATTCGCTGCGCAACGTGCGCCTGGGCGCGGCCGATGGACTGGAGCTGATTTTCGACGAAGCCGAGTCCCTGCAGCTCCAGCCGGGCGCGCCATCCGATACTCCAGGAGAATCCGCATGCGCTTGATCGAACTGCACAATCCACTATTGGATGCGGACTGCGTCGCGCTGAGCTTCAAGGCCGACGAGCGCCTGTCGCGGGAGCCAAGTTACCTGCTCGACATCTCCAGCACCAATCCGGCGCTGGATCTGGACGGCTTGCTGGGCTCTCAGACCCGGATCGACATCGACCTGGGCGACGAAGGCGTCCGCACCTTCCACTGCCAGGTGCTGGGAGGCTATGACACCGGCCAGACCCAGGACCGTTACACCTACACGCTGGAGCTGGGCAGCTGGCTGTCCTTTCTCGCGGAAAACCGGAACTGCCGCGTGTTCCAGCAGCAGACGGTGCCGGAGATCGTCGAACAAGTGTTCACCGGCCATCAGCGCACCGACTTCCGCTTCGAACTGGAACATACGTACGAGCCTCGAGAATATTGCGTCCAGTTCCTCGAAACCGATCTCGGCTTCGTCAAGCGGTTGCTGGAAGACGAGGGCATCTATTTCTGGATAGAGCACCAGCAGGAACGCCATGTGGTGGTGCTGTCGGACACCCAGCGCTTCGACGACCTGGCCGCGGGCTACCAGAATCTTCGCTTCCTGCCCGATGGCGACGAGTTTCGACCGGTGCCCGGAAGAGAAGGCATCCAGCGCTTGCAGCGCACGCGGCGGGTGAAGTCGAACAGCGTCGCGCTGCGCGATTTCGACTACCATGCGCCGTCCAACCGGCTGGACAGCGACGCGCAGGAACAGCAGGCCAGCCTGGAGGGCATACGGCTGGAGCATTACGACTATGCCGCCGGCTACAACACTCAGGCGGACGGCGACCGACTGGCGCGGCTGCGGCTGGAGGCGCTGCAGGCCGAGGCGCACCAGCTGATGGGCATGTCCAATACGCGGGGACTGGCGACCGGCGGCGCCTTCACGCTGGAGGGCCATCCGGACGCGGCGCGCAACCGGCGCTATTACGTCGTCGCCAGCCAGCTGACTTTTCTGCAGGACGCGCCGGACAGCAGCGGCCAGGGCCGCAATGTGGCCTGCGCGTTTCGGGCGATGATGGACGACCGGCCGTTCCGGCCGCTGCGGCTGACGCCGAAACCGATACTGCCGGGCATCCAGAGCGCGACGGTGGTCGGCCCGCTGGACTCGGAAGTCCATACCGACCCGCTGGGCCGGATACGCGTGCACTTCCACTGGGATCGCTACAAGACCCAGGAAGAGGACGCATCGTGCTGGATACGGGTGTCCCAGGCCTGGGCCGGCAAGGGCTGGGGGGTGCTGGCCATGCCCCGGGTCGGGCAGGAAGTGCTGGTGACCTATGTGGATGGCGACCTGGACCGGCCGCTGGTGACCGGCATCGTCTACAACGGCGACAACCCGACCCCGTACGAGCTGCCCAAGGACATCCGCTATACCGGACTGGTCACGCGCTCGCTGAAACACGGGCTTTACAGCAATGCCAGCCAGATCACCTTCGACGACCTGCGCGGCGCCGAGCGGGTGATGATACACGCCGAGCGCGACATGCAGAACACCACCGAGCGCAACAGCTCCACCGCGGTGGGGCAGGACATGAATCTATCGGTCAAAGGCACGTCCACCTCGGTCACCGGCGCGTCCATCGGCTACACCGCCATTTCGGTGTCCTATACCGGCCTGGCGGCGAGCTTCACCGGGGTCTCGACCAGCTTTACCGGCGTGGCTACCAACTTCACCGGCGTGGCCACCAGTTTCACCGGGGTCTCGACCAGCTTCACCGGCGTGGCCACCAGCTTCACCGGCGTGGGCACCAGCTTCACCGGCATCAACACCAGTTTTGTCGGCATCCACACCGGCTTCACCGGCGTGTCGACCACAATGACGGGCACCAGCACCTCGGTCATCGGGACCACGCAGAGCATGGTGGGCATCGATACGTCGATGAAAGGCGTCAGCGTTTCCACCGTCGGCATGTCGCAAAGCATGACAGGGGTGTCGTCGTCCTATGTCGGAACATCCAGCAGCGTCGTCGGCAGCAGCACGGCCATGACCGGCACGGCCAAGAGCATAGTCGGCACCTCGATGTCGGACATCGGTTCATCGACCAGCATTGTCGGGACGTCAATGGCCACCACCGGTTCGGCGACCAGCATCGTCGGGACCTCGATGTCCACAGTCGGTTCGTCGACCAGCACCACCGGAACGTCGACGTCGACCGTGGGCTCGGCCACGAACACCGTAGGCTCCAATATGACGACCACCGGCTCGTCCGTCACCAGCACCGGCTCCGTCTCGTCGACCACGGGCTTCAGCCGATCCGTCACCGGCGTCAGCTTTTCCTATATAGGCGTGTCCTACGCCGAAGTCGGCGTCGACCTGAAAAAACTCGGTATGCAGGTAAAAAGCTGATGCCACTACGCCATATCAAGCCGCAGGCGGCGCTCATCTCCACATCGAGGACCCAAATCGGTCCCCAGGCCATGCTGCGCATCGGCGTCGGCATCGGTTTTCGCCTGTCCGATCCGCGGATTCTGGCCCATGAGACCGCGTGCTGGGAAGCGATCAAGGCGGCGCAGCCATCGCTCGCGCTGTTCGAGCCCGCGATGCCCAAACTGCACGCCGAATGGCTGCTGCTGGGCAGCTCGACTTACCACGGCGCGGCGGAAGACGAGTCCTGGATCGACTGGCTCGCCAGCGCCGAACTTGCCGGCGTGCGCAAAACCGTATCGTGCAGGGCTTTCGGCCAGCCGGCGGCCGACGGCCATCTCCAAGCCAGCCTGGCCATCGACCACAGATACGCGGCGGCAGGCGCCGCAGCGGAGAATCCATTCGGCCTGGTGGGAACGTCCCCGCCACTGCAACAACGCCATGGTCTGGGCGACAGGCCGTCGCCGCTGGCGGCGATGGGACCGCTTGGTTGCGACTGGCCCGAGCGCAAGCAGTGGCAACCCCGGTTTGCCGGTTCGGTGGAGGCGATGGCCGGCGACGGCACGCATATGGGATGGCCGGCGGCGACCGACTTGCGCATCTTCCAGCAAGCGGCGCCGGACCAGTGGCTGGACGAGCCATGCTGGCCGGCCGATTCGCGCTATCTGCTGCGCGGCTTCGGCGATGTGGAAGGGCAGTTGCCTGCCGTACAAGCGATCGTCCTGGCCAGCCGCAGCGGAGGCTTGCTCGACGAACGGCCCGCGCTGTCCCTGCAGACGATCTGGCTGCTGCCGGACGCCGACCTGGGCGTGATGTGGTGGAACGGCGCTCTCCCGCTTGAATACGTGCTGGATGATGGCGTCGACAGGCTGGTGGTGGGATTCAAGGACCGTGCCGAATGCCTGGACTTCGAGGCGCTGGCGACATTTGCCGAACGCCGTGGGCGCACGGAAGACCAGGACCCGTTGCTATTGGCCGATCATGCGCTGATGCCGGATATCGACCGCGGCTGGGTCTGGGAGCAGATTCTAGACAAGGCGGACCACCCGCGCTTCTCGCCGCCGCCTCGCCGATACGGCGAGGTCCACGCCCGCCTGGAGCAAGGCCGGGAAACATTGCGCCAAGCCCATGCGTCCCAGGCCAAGCTGCAAGCCTTCGTCCGCGATCGAGATGGCGCGCTGGCGTCTTTGCCGCAGGCCCCCAGGGACGAGACCGACTGGCGCGCCTGGCTGCGGGGCGAGCCGGCACAATGGAAGGCGCTGACGATACGCGACGCGGACCTGAACGGATTCGGTTTTGAACGGCGCGAACTGAGGCAAGTCCGCTTCGAGCGTTGCCGACTGGATCACAGCCACTGGAAGCAATGCCTGCTGGAGGAGGTGCTTTTCGTCGATTGCTCGATGGCCGGCGTGACGATGGATGCGCTGCAATGGAAAGGCGGCCGGCTGACGCGCTGCAATCTGGGCTCCAGCATATGGAACGACACGACGCTGGATGGGGTGGGGTGGGACGATTGCCGGCTGAATGATATCGCCATCAACGGCGGCGAGTGGAAGGCGGTGACGCTGCAAGGGGAGGGCGGCGCCGGCGGCCGTGTCAATCACGCCCGTTGGCGCCAGGTCAGCTGGTGTCAGACACGGGCCGAGGATTGGTGCTTCAACGATCTACAGGCCGACGGGCTGGGCTTGATGGAATGCCGGCTGACAAATGGGCGTTTCCAGCATTGCCGGCTGCTGAAGTTCAGCGCGCTGGCCACCGATCTGACAGGCAGCCATTGGCAGCGCTGCCACTTGAGATTCGCCGTGCTTTCGCACGGCAGCGCACTGAGGCAGGCCAGGCTGGAGGATTGCGAGCTGATTTCCTGCAGCTGGCAGGAACTGCTGGCGGAGCATCTGCGCCTTGAGCGTTGCGCCTGCCTCCGGCTGCATGCTCAGCGCCTGAAGGCGCCCGACTCCCTGTGGCTGGACAGCGTGCTGGACGGCATGAATGCCATGCATGCGCAGTTGCAGCGGTCCCGGTTTGAAAACTGCGCGTTGAATGAGGCCTTGTTCTACGGCGCCGACCTGGATGGAGGAAGCGTGACAGGCTGCAATCTGATCGATGCAAAGACGGCTTGGATGCGGGGAGCGGCCGGCGAGGGCTGGCATGACAATCTGGAGACCGGCAGGCTGGAGTGGCCGAAGAGAGCGAGATGAACGACGAAACGGAAACCTCACCGAGCGAGCTGGCTCCCAGGCTGCCCGAAATCGTCCAGAACAAGCGATTCCACACACCGCCCGCGCCGAAGCTCGGCGAGACGGTTTATATCGGTTGCCATTTCGATCATGTGCACTGGCCGCGCTGCCATTTCGACTCGGTGCGCTTCGTTGATTGCCGATTCGACGGCAACCATTTCGAGAACTGCCTCTGGCGCCAGACCGGCTGCGCCGACAGCCAGTTCATCGACTGCCTGTGGAAGAACTGCGATCTGGAGCGAGTGGGCTGGCAGCGGGTCACGGCGACGAACGCCAAATGGCAGGGCGGCCGTCAACGGGAATTCTCCTGCGTAGAGTTGAATGGGAACAGATGGCTGCTGGATGACCTTCGCAGCGAACACGGCGCCTTCGTCGACTGCGAACTGCGAGAGTGGCTGCTGCAGGGCGGCGTATGGAGCGACAGTGCCTGGATCAAGAACCGGATCGACGGCCTCCACATCGCAGATGCCGAATTTCGCAACTTCATTCATGGGCAGAGCCGCTGCGCCCGCGTCAGGCTGCACCACTGCCATGGCGTGAATGCGCGCTGGATAGATTGCGAGCTTGAGGACATGGCGCTGGACCGCTGCCTGCTGAAGCAGTCCGCCTGGTCTCACAGCGCCTGGCAGGACGGGGCGATTCGTGCCAGCCGCTTGCCGGGAGCCTGCTTCGACCAGGCGAGGCTGAGTCGGGTTCGCGCGCTCGAATCCAATCTGGAACAGGCGATGTTCGACGACGCCCGGCTTGACGATTGCGTATTCGATCGAGTCGACGCGCCGCGCGTTTCCTTGAGGCGCGCGAGACTGGAGCGCGTGACGCTGGCCGGCGCGAATATGCGCGGGCTGGATGCCTGCGACGCCACGCTGGTGGATGTGGACCTGTCCGGCTGCGATTGCCGGCAGGGGCGGCTGATAGGCCAGCCACCCGGCGCGTGGTGGGCGGCGGACACCAAAGGAGCGGTGTTCGATGACGAAAAACTTGAGCAGGACCGGGCCTGGCGGCAGCAGATGCACCCCGGCCCCAGAGGAGACAAACCATGACATTGCTACGGGAAAGCATCTGGAACAGCAGCGAGCCGGCTCAGGACGCCGACCCGGTATTGCGAGCCTTGCGCGTGGAGGCGCCGCCTCCGCGGCACGGCCACGGCGTGACGACAGCCTGGATGTGTGACTCCGCCGGACAGGATGGCGAATGGCTGGTCCGGCTGCCGTCCGGCCAATTGCGCAAGGCGCGCACCGCATACAGCTGCCTGATCCGGCCGAGGCAAGGCGATCTGGTGCAATTGGCGACCGCGGGCGAAAACTGCTGGGTGCTGGCCATTCTGGAACGCCCGCAAACGGCGGACGTATGCGAGCTGGAGCTAGGCCAGGCCAGCGTGCGTCTGCATGCCGGCAATCTGCAGTTGAGCGTCGACGGAGAGCTGCGGCTGGACGGCCGGCAATTGAGCAGCCAGGCCCAGTCCATCGCCACCGCGGCGCAAGAGCGGCAGACCCATATCAGCGGCACCGACGCCGCGCACAGCGGCAGCCTGCTATTGCATGTGGACAGGCATATGGGCCTGCACGCCAACAGCGCGGCGCTCAGCTCGGCATCGCTGCTGAAGCTGGACGCCGGGCAGATTCATATCGCCTGACGGCCGAATCCAAGGAGACGCGCGATGTTCGCAAATTGTTCAGCCGGAGGCATGGCCCAGGCCTCCTCCGATGTCTGCCGCACACCGCCGGTGGGCATTCCATCGAACTATACCAATACCGCCAATAAGCCGGAGGCGGTACCCAATGTGCCGACCATCATTTACGCGGGCGGCCCCGTCCACAACCTCAACACCATCATCCCGGTCACGCATGGCGACGAGGGAGGCTCGATGGGCGGGGTGGCCTCGGGCACGGTGGCGGCGCAGTCCCGTCACGTGACGGGATCCGGCAAGGTGCTGATCCAGGGCGCCCCGCAGACCAGGCTGACCGACACCAATGTGCCCAATAAGCAGAATACGGCGGGGCAGTCGGTCAGCCCCTCGCAGACCATTACGATGACGCTAAGCTGATGGCCCCTGTCCCTGTCATCCTGCTGCGCGTGTCGCTGATATGCGCGTTGGCCGGCCTTTCCGGATGCTCGACGCTGCTCTCGCTGTTTTCGTCCCGCGATGGAGAGGCCCCTCGCGAATTGCACGTCACGCTGATGGGCGGTGGCCAGCTGAACAACAACGGCAATGGCCCGCGCCCGGTCCAGGTCTGTATATACGTGGTGCGCGACGCCAGTTGGCTGCCGTCATCCGACTTCGACGACTCGAGCTGCACACCGCGGGAGCGCAGCCGAGAGGTGCTCACGTCGGCCCGCAGCGTCATCGCGCCCGATCAGGCGCAGCAGCTGTTGCTGCCCGCTTCCGGCACCGATCCGGTCTGGTTGCTGGTCGACGCCGATTTCGCGGCGCGCCCGCCGGATTACGCGCCGCTGCGCATCAGGGTCGACGGACGCCAATTGATCCACCTGGCGGTGCTGCTGGATCGCAACCGCCTGTACGACGCCTTGCATCCCGCCGCGCCTCCACCGCGCGATTCGGCTCGCAAGCCGGCAGGCAAAGCGCGCTAAGCGCCGACCGCCAATCAGGAGGAGAAGCCGTGAGCGTCTTGCCGGTAGGGCCGGTTGCCTGGAGCGACGGCATGTTGATCGAAACCCAGCACTTTCAGCAACAGGAACGCTATCTGACGCATCAGTTCGGCTTGCGGCTGAGGCTGACCTCGAACCATGGCTGGGGTTTCGCGCGGCTGGACGTCGACACCGACGGCTTGGGTTTGGGCAGGCTTGGCCTGCGAAGCGCCGAAGGCGTGCTGCCCGACGGCACGCCGTTCGCGCTGCCTGCGCACGACCCATTGCCGGCTCCGCTGGACGCCGCCGAGGCCCAGGCCGGCGATATGGCCTGTCTGGCGCTGCCGACAGCCGGCGGCGGCGGGCCCGAAATGGCGTTTGGCGACGACGCGGCCCCGGCGCGCTACCGCGCCGTGGCCACCGAGGTGGCGGACCTCAGCACCGGGCTGGACGCGCCGGGCTCGCCGCGGAGGCTGATATTGGAAACCGGAACGATGATGAGCCGCCTGTGCTGGCAGTCTCAACTGCGCGCCGACGAAACCTTTTTGCCGTTCGCCAGGGCAGGCGGACGCAATAGCGCGATGGCCCTGATGCTGGATACGCGTTTCATTCCTCCCTTGCTCGATAGCCGCGCCCACCAGGCGCTGCGCGCGCTGATCGAGGAGTTGCAGAGCGTCCTGCAAGTGCGGCTGGCCGGCAGCGCCGGGCTGAGGGTGCTGTCCGCCGGTGGCGGGCTGGCCGATCTGATCGAGCTGATGCTGCGCCAGGGCATCGCCGAATACCGAATGCGCCTGGCGCATCTGGACGCCTTCGATCCGTTGCCGCCGGACCTGTTGTTCCAGGAACTGATCGGCCTGCTGGGCCGGCTCAGCGTGCTGCCCGGCGTCGACGACGCCTTGGCCGAGCGCCAGTTCGCCTACCGGCATGACGATTTGCAGGCCAGTTTCGAACCGCTGGCGGCGACTTTGAGATACGCGCTGGCCCGCGTGATCGAGACCCCGGTGCTGCCGCTGAAGTTCGAGGACAGAGGCGACCAAGTGCATGTTTGCGTGGTGGACGCCCAATGGCGGCTGCAAAAAATGGTGTTCGCCTTTTCCGCGGCGCTGCCGGCGGACCAGCTGCGCCAATTGCTGCCACAGCAGGCCAAGCTGGGGCCGGTGGAGCAGATTCAAAAGCTGGTGGACCTGCAACTGCCGGGCGCCCGGCTGATCCCGGTCGCCAATCCGCCACGCCAGGTGCCGTATTACGCCCAAAGCGTCTATTTCGAAGTGGAATCCAGCGATCCCTTCTGGACCCAGGCTTTCGCCGGATCGGCACTGGCATTACGCATCGTCGGCGATTTTCAGGACCTGCGCTTCGAAGCCTGGGGTCTGAGAGAAGGCAAGGTCGCCTGAGCCGATCGCTATATGAGTGAGCCGCCATGAACCTGCTGCACCATTTTTCCTCCATCTTTCGCCGGGCGTCCACCGCGCATCTGCGCAGCGGCATGGTGGAAGGCGCGATGAGGAGTCGCCTGGAAAACCTGCCCTTGCAGATGACAAGGCGGGGCGTGACGACCATAGACGAACCTCAGGACTACGATGAGCGGGAAATCATAGAGGAGGGCGAGCCCCCGCCGCGACCGGCCGCTCAGGAGGCGGCGATGCCTCGCTACGCGGCGGCGTCGGAACCCGAGGCGCTGCCGGTGATCTATCAGCGCCCCGGAGCGCGGGCCAGCCTGCTGAAGGCCGGTCAGCAGCAATCGCAGTGGCACAATCCCTTTATCTCCCACGCGATGCCGGCCGTGCTGCAACTGCAGCGGATTCTGGAAAACGCGCCGAAAAGCCAGGCCCAGCTCAGAGCCCAGCTGGGCATGGAACTGAAGCTGTACCGCGAACGCCTGGCAGGCGCCGGTTGCGAATGGCAGCAGGCCCAGGATGCCTCCTATTTGCTATGCACCTATCTAGACGAGGTTTGCAACGACGCCGCGCGCCATGCCGGGCTCCAGTCCTATGACGGCGAGCGCAGCCTGCTGGTGGAATTCCATGGCGACGCCTGGGGCGGCGAGGACGCGTTCTCCGACCTGGAACGATGGGTGCGCCACGAGCCGCTGCCTACGGACTTGCTCGCGCTGTACGAGCTGGCGCTGGCACTGGGCTGGCAGGGGCGCTACCGGGTGCTGGAGCGCGGCGACGCGCTATTGCAGGATCTGCGCTCGCAATTGCACGCGACGATCTGGCGGCAACGGGAGCCTGAGGCCCTGGGCGGCGAACTGGCCGCCCCGCCGCCGGCGCCGGCGGCGGAACCGCCTTCGGCAGCATCCCGCCGCTGGCTGACGCCGATGCGCGGCGGCGCCATCGCGCTGAGCGTGGTGGCGCTGGCCTATGGCGCCGCCAGCATAGGACTGGACGTGCAGGGCCGGCCCATCCGCGAGGCGCTGGCCGCCTGGACGCCGCCGTTGAGAACGATCAATCTGGCCACCACCTTGCCGTCCCCGCTGCCGCAACTGCTCTCCGAGGGATGGCTGGTGGCCTACAAGCACCCCCAGGGCTGGCTGCTGGTGTTTCGCAGCGATGGCGCCTTCGATGTCGGCAAGGCCAATGTGCGAGCCTCGTTCCAGAAGAACATCGAGCGTCTGGGCCTGGCTTTCGCGCCGTGGCCCGGCGATCTGGAGGTGATAGGCCATACCGACCGGCAGCCGATACAGACCAGCGAGTTCCCCAGCAACCAGCAATTGTCCGAGGCGCGCGCCCGCTCAGTGGCGGACATGCTGCGCCAGACGGCGATTCCCGGCGGCGCGCACGCACCAGACAACGCGGTGGCGCGCCGCATCGAATCTTCCGGCCGCGGGGACAACGCCCCGCTGGATCCCGCGAAAACGCCGGCGGCCTATGAGCGCAACCGTCGCGTCGACGTGTTGTGGAAAGTGGTGGATACCGCCCGCAGCCCCGACGCCAGGCCTGCAGCCCAGCCCGATCCGCTGGATCTGGCGTCCGGCGTCAGCATAGGCGACACGGCCGGTCCGCTGAATCCCGCCTACAAGGAGCGGCAGCCATGATCCGACACAGCGTGCGCATCGTCATCGCCTTGCTGATCGCGCTGGCGATCTGGTGGATAGGCCCGTTGATTTCCATCGGCGTATACCGGCCCCTGGGCTGGCAGTTGCTGAGACAGATACTGGTGGCTATCGCGCTGATCTGGGGCTTCTGGCCATCGTTGCAATGGCTGTGGAGCCGATTGACGGCAACGCCGAGACGGTTTCGCAAAACGAGTCCCCCGAAGGCCGCGTCGGAATCGGCGCCGGGCAAGCCGGACTATGTCGACGATACGCTGGCCCAGTTGGAGCGCCAGCTGGCGCGGAGCGATGGCGCGCCGATGCCGTGCTATGTGCTGCTGGGCGCCTCGGGCAGCGGCAAAAGCAGCCTTTTGGCCTGGGCGCTGAGGGACAGCGTCCACCCTCCGGTGGGGATAGGCCAGGAGCTGGGACTGGATTTCCGCCTTGGCCGCGACGCGGTCTGGCTGGACACCCAGGGCGCGTGGAGCCTTCGCGAAGGCTACGATCAGGACGCCTCAGCCAACTGGGACAAGCTGCTGGCCGGATTGAGCGCGCTTCGCGGCAAGCTTCGCGTCAGCGGCGTGGTCTTGTGCGTCGATGCCGGCGACCTGGTCTCCATGGCCGCCAAGCGCCGGAAGCAACTGGCGGTGGCGATCAGACAGCGCTTGCTGGCATTGCGCGACGGCCTGGGGCGCCACCCTGGCGTCTATCTGGCCTTGACCGGACTCGACCGCCTGGACGGCGCGGTTTCGATGCTGTCGCTGATGAGTCCCGAGCGCTGGACGCGCGGCATAGGCTTTCCATTGCAAATGGCTGGGGAAGGAGGGAAGACGGAAGCGAACACCGAATGGGACGGCGCGCTGCAGGGACTGGAAGGGCGCGTGCAAAGCCAAGTGCTGTTCTCCGCGCCGCAGGCCGGCGACATCGAGGCCAATCACGCGCAACTGCGTTTCGTGGAAACCATGGGGCGGCTGCGCCAGGCCGTGCTCGGGCTGCTACTGCCGCTGTTCGCGCCCGATGCCGGCGGAAACGGCGCGCGATTGCGCGGGGTGTGGATGGGCTCGGTGGCGGAGGTAGCCGATATCGAAGTGGACGGTCCGGACGCCTCGATCCGCCCGCTTGGCGAGCTATGGAACCCCTTGCTGCAACAGGTGGTGCTGGAAGGCGAGCTGATGGATCGGGACCTGACCGAAGAGGCTCGCCTGGCGCAGGAGCAGCCGACGCAGTCCGCGCCGCAGTCCCGTAGGCGTCGCGCGCTGAACGCGCTGCGCTGGGCCGCGATTCCCGCCTTGTCCGCCATGCTGCTGGCCTGGGTGGCTTGGGGCTATTTCGCCGAACGACATTACCTGGAATACGTCTGGGCGCAGTTCAGCGAGGGCAAGGCCCTGGCGAGGGAACAGGCCTCCGGCCCGCCCAACACCGGCTCGCCCCTGCTGGCGGTCGCGGCGCAGATGCGTTATGCGCAGGCGCAGGCCGAGAACGCCGAGCAAGGTTTGGGCACGCCGTATTTCGAGCACAGGCGGGTGGCGGAAACCGCGACCGACACCTATCACCGCCATCTGCAGAAGACGCTGATGCCCGAGCTTTACAATGAGGTGAAACGGACCCTGCTGACGCAAAGCGAAGGCAGTCCGGGCGACATCTTTCTGACGCTCAAGGTCTATCTGATGCTGTGCCGGCCTCAGTACCGTTCCGCCGACGCGCTGGAGCGCTGGATATCGAATCGCTGGGAAGCCTTGTCGGAAGGGCAGTACAGCGATGACGACAAACACATGCTGATCTCCGATGTTCGCACCCTGATCGCGCTGCCCGGGCTGCCGCCGGCGCCCGAGGATGCCAATCTGGTACAGGCCGCGCGCGCGCAGGCGGCGCAGATCCCATCCGTGACCAGGGTATTGAACCATATCCGCGACCAGGGGCTGCCGGCGCAGGTTCAGAACATTTCCCTGGCGAGGGCGGCCGGCTTCGGCTCCGCGATGAGCCTGCGCATGCGCAACGGCGTGCCGGACACCGACATGGCCGTTTCCGGCTGGTACACCCGCGCCGGTTACACCGACGTATTCCTGCCGCGGCTGGAGGCCAGCGCCCGCGCCACGCTGGAGGAGGAAAGCTGGGTGTTGCACAACGAGCCGCTGAAAGGCAATGGCTTTGAAGTCGACGGCCTGGTGCAGAAACTGGCCGACAGCGCCCGCAATCAGTTCCTGCAGGACTACATCAGCACCTGGCAAAACTTTCTGGCCAATGTCAGCGTTCGCGCCGTCACCGGGCTGGACGACGCGGCCCAACTGGCGGCGGCGATGATGAATTCTCAATCTCCGCTGGCCAATCTGGTGCGTTTCGCCGGACGGGAAACCACGCTGACCGGCAATTACGACGGCGGCATGGATAGCTGGATAGATCGCCAGAAATCGCGGCTGGAGAAAGGGCGCCGCACCGTGATAGGCGAGCTCAGCGGCGAGCACTATCGCACGACCTTGCTGCCGGAGCATGTCGTCGAAGAACACTTTCTACCGTTGAGGCAGTTGGCCAAGCAATTGGAAAACAACGACGACAAGGGCAACAACCCGCTATCCAGGCTGTTCGACACGCTGTACCGGCAACTGGGCCTGGTCAACGGCGCCTTGCAGACGGGACAGATGCTGCCGTCGCAATACGATATGTTCACCAAGCTGCGCGGCGACGCCAGCCTGCAGCCGGAGCCGGTCCGGGGCGTCATGCTGGACCTGGCCAACAGCGGTAGTTCTTCCGTCTCCAGCCAGGCGCAAACATTGATCAACCGGGGCGCCGCCGGCGCGACCCGCAACGTCTGCGACCAGGGCCTGACCGGCCGCTACCCGTTCAGGCGCGGAGCCAGCATGGACGCGGGCGTGGAAGATTTCGAGCGCTTGTTCGCGCCCCAGGGCGTGATGGCCACTTATTTCCGCGAACACCTGGCCCCCTATGTCGACACCGCCTCTCGTCCGTGGAAGGCCCGAGCCATGGACGGCGGCAAGCAAACCCTGGTCAACTCGTCGGTGATCCGCTCTTACGAAAACGCCAGCCGAATCCGCGACGCCATGCTGGACGACGGGGGCAGGCTGCGCGTGCCTGTCGTCCTGCGCTTCCTCGACATGGACCCGCAACTGGCGGAGATGCAGATGGACATCGCCGGGCAAACGCTGCGCTTCGCCCACGGTGCCACCACGCCGCAGCGCGTCGATTGGAACGGACAAAGCCAGAAACTGGCCATACGCCTGCAGATGAAATCCGTCGATGGCCGCGTCAACACCCTGCAATACGACGGCCCCTGGGCCTTGTTCCGTTTTTTCGACGCCGGCCGCAACGTAGGCGGGCTGGCCGACCGACGGGAGCGGGTGTACCAGGGCAGCCTGGGCGCGGTGCGCATCGAGTGGCAATCGCTGTCCTCGCCGTCGCCGCTGTGGTCGGGCCTGATTCAATCTTTCCGTTGTCCGTAAGCCAAACCCAAGAGGAGTCCATCATGACCAAGACCGTAGAAAACATGATCAACCCGGCCGAAATCCTGAAAGCATGCAGCGCCGCGCACGAATATGGCCAGACCGCGGGAAGTTCGGTGGCCGCCCCGTTTCTTAGCGCGGTGCCGACGATGTCCGTCGCCTCCAGCAGCAATGTCGGCAATCTGATAGACGGTGTGCAGGATGTGGGTACGAAGATGCTGGGCAATATGGGCGCCATCAAGTCGGCGATCGATCAGCAAGTGGCCGTGCATCAGGATCAGCAGCGTCGGCAGAAAACCTATGACTTCCAACCCGATATGTCCGACTTGCGTCCCAGCGACGCAAAGGGATTCCCCATCGAAATGCCCGAAGCGTTCTTCGCTCCATTCATGAATTTTAGGAAGTAGACGGTTGGGGGCGGAACAAGCGCCTGGCGCGCTGCGTGCCAGGCGTTTTCACACGGAGAGATGCTTGAAGTCCTTTGGCAACAACGGACATTGATGTTCAGGTGGCGACATGAAACATTTGGCGGCATTTATTTCAATGGCATTTCTTGCCGCCGGCAGCGCTTTTGCCCAGGAAACCGGCAACAACATCAACCCGTTCGGCAGCACCACGATGGACGGCAGAATCAAGGATTTCCCAAAGCTGAAAGTCTCCGCCGGCGTGGCCTCCGTCAGCGAAATCCACGAAGCCTGCGGCATGAGTAAGTGGATATGGGCGATCGGCGCCTTTATCCGCATCGCCAGGCATGCCGCCACCCGCGACCTGCGACATGAAGTGTCCCACACCTGCGGCGAATATCATGGCGACACCATGCCCCGCTATATCGACAACTGGAAGCAACGCACCGGCTGGCAGCCATCCGCCGACAATGTCTGCACCCCCGAATACGAGGCGGAAACCTATCAGCGACTTTATCTGGAGCTGAGGCAGGCCGGCTGGCAGCCCGGCGACGAGGAGCAGGCTAGAATCGCCGAAGACCGCGCCCGCCGCGGCGTCGGCAAATAAACAGCGGGCGTCATTTTCGGAACTGCCTTAAATCGTCCTGCCTCGATCTCGCCGGACAACTGGCCAAGTAGCTTGGGCGCTCCGATTGATTTCTTGACGGAGCGATCATGGACAGCGGTGTTTTGGGATTCAATGGCCAGCGTCTCGACCCCGTCGGCAGCGCGACTCATCTGGGCAACGGCTACCGGGCCTATAGTCCGGCGTTGATGCGATTTCATAGCCCGGACAGCCTGAGTCCGTTCGGCGCCGGCGGCGTCAATCCCTATGCCTACTGTGCCGGAGACCCGGTGAACCGGGCTGATCCATCCGGGCATCTGAGCTGGCAGGCCTGGACCGCGATAGGTCTGGGCGTCGCCGGCCTGGGGCTGGCAGCCGTGACCAAGGGGCTTTCGATCGCCGCCTCAGGCGGAATCATCGCCGCGCTGGAAAGCGCTTCGGCCGCATCGCTGGTCATAGGCGGGGCCGCGGTGGTGGCCGATGTGGCGGCGATAACCAGTGGCGCGATGGAAGAAAGCAATCCGAAAATGTCATCGATACTCGGCTGGGTGTCCCTGGGCAGGGGCGCGGTGGTCGGGGGCGCGGCCACGAGCCGCGGCATACTCCACGCCACCTCAGGCGTCCGGGCGCGGCTTGGCAGGCTGATGCATGTTGGACTCAGCGGAAAAGGGGGGCTGACGGCGGGCGCGAAACTGGCAAATCATACGCTGGAGACACTGCCTCAGGATGATCCAGGCGCTTTCAGACTGTTGCTGGCTCATTTATCCGGCAGAGATGTCGACAAGCTTCGCCAAACCTCCACCACCTTGCGCGTGGAAGTTGAACAGCATTTAGGAGACATCCGGACTTATCTGCCGACAAGAAGCACGGGGAAAATAACTGTTGCGCCACTCAACTCGGAAGCATCGATAACGGTTGAAAACGTCAACCGTGACTATGTTTTGAAAGTCAGAGAAATTGCCTTGGGAATGCACACTTATATGCCGCCCACGAAGTTGGCCAAAGCAGGCATCAAGCCGCTGTCTGAGGAATTGATGCTGACATACACCATAGATGCTTACGAGTCTTCGCCTGCGATGGAGGGCGCGTTTGGCGAGCGTGGATTCAGGACGTCAAACTTGTGGGCCGCAGCCGACGAAACCGATAGCGCATTCAAAACCGCGCTGCGGTACCAGGCGAAGAACGACGGCCTGGCAACAGAGCTTGTCGACGGGTATCAATCCACGCTCTTGAACTTTCTCGAACAATTGGAGTGACAGCCTTAGCGTCGCCGTTGGGACATGGTCATTCAGGCTATCGGGCCGAGATGAATAAGTTCGCATAATCTATATTATGTCAAATCTTGTACGTCGTATCCGGAGAGCGACACATACAACACTGACATCAATCATGTCGTTTATATACAACACACAGAGGAAACTGACAGCAGTCTACCAGCCACACCACGCCACAGCATGAAGCGCAGCCAACCATTCGCCACGTTCCCCTGCAGCCCGGACGACCTGTACCGGGCTGTTTGTTTTGGTGACGTCACCGAGATCGCCGCAGAGACCGGCGCGACACCACAGGACGTCGAAGCCTGGCGAGCCGGCCGCACCCCCGTGCCGCGTGCAGCGTTCCTATGGCTGCACCATCGCAACAGCACGAAGCTAGGCCCACAATACGGCGTATTCCGGGAATTTGAGCTATGCCCACGCGGCAACGCGCTGGTATGTCCGGCAACCGGCATCCGCGTGAACTACGCCGAAATAGCACTGCTACCAGACTACCGGCGCGCCCACCGACTGGCACAGCAGCAAGCGGAACTCATTGAAAAATTGATGAAGGAACGCGACTACTATCGCCAGAACTGCCACCGAGACGCCCGTTACGGCATGTTGCTGAGCAGGCTTTTCAATAATGACAATGAAGCCTGACTTATTAATTCGGCAGTAATAATCCGTACAGATTGTATACTTCCGGCATGGAAAAAATCGATGTGCGCAAGCTTGAACTGGCCGCCCGTGAGCAGCTGAGGCGTACCGCTATCCGGATGTACAAGCGAGGCCGGTCTCAAGCCAGTATTGCCGAAGAACTCGGGCTGCGCCGCCCCACCATTTCCGCCTGGGTGGTGCGTGAGGCAGCACTAGGTGCGCAGGGATTCAAAGAACAGAAGCGCGGTCGCGCCGAAGGCACCGGCCGTCGGCTGACCGAGGCGCAGGAAGCCCGGATCAAGCAGGACATCGTGGATCGCACGCCAGACCAGATGAAGCTGAGGTTTGCCCTGTGGAGTGCTCAGGCGGTCAAGGCTGTAATCAAGCAGATGTTTCTGATCGATCTGCCGATCCGTACTGTCCGTCTGTACTTGGCCCGCTGGGGCTTTACGCCGCAGCGCCCGCTCAAACGCGCTTATGAGCAGCGACCGGCAGCAGTCGAGAAATGGCTCAAGGAGGAATACCCGGCTATCGTCGCGCGTGCCAAAGCGGAAATGGCTGAAATCAGCTGGGGCGACGAATCGGCGGTGTCGAGTGTTGAGCACTTTCCGCGTGGCTACGCCCCAAAAGGCCAAACCCCAGTTCTGGTGTTATCCCAATCGAAAAGAGCGCGCATCAACTTGATTTCGGCCATTACCAACCAAGGCAAGATGCGCTTCATGCTGTACCGGGAGACCTTGACGGCCCGGGTGCTGATCAAGTTTCTGATGCGGCTGATCCGTGATGCTGGCGGCAAGAAGGTGTTCTTGATCCTCGACAACTTGCGCGTGCATCACAGCAAGCTGGTGCAAGCATGGTTGGAGGAGGAAGAGAACAAGAAGGCGATTGAGTTGTTCTTCCTGCCCAGCTACTCACCGGAACTGAACCCGGATGAATACTTGAACGGCGACCTGAAGGCCAGAATGAGCGCAGGTGAGCCGGTTCGATCAGACGGTCAACTTCAAGGGAAAGTGCTGTCCCATTTACGCTCATTGCAGAAGCAGCCGGCCAGAATCCGGTCGTACTTCCGGCATGAAAAAATCCGCTACGCGGCATGAGCTTTCTGTACGGTATTTGACTGCCGGATTAATAACAAAACCCAAGCAGACAAAACCGGAATCTACCGGATTTGCACGTTAAACGCGTATAGCAGAATCCAAGCCTGTCCGAATTTTTGTGTAAACGGGGTTTGGGTTACGCCTGTGGAATGCGTTCCTCGAACTGAATGGTAAAGCGAGTCAGCGCTGCCTTCCAATCCCGAATCGGCATGGTCCACTTCTGACTGATGTTCCTCAGCGCCAGATAGAACAGTTTCAGCAACGCCTCATCACTCGGGAACGAGCCCCGATTCTTGGTCAGCTTTCGCAGACTCATATTCACCGACTCGATGGCATTGGTGGTGTAGATCACTTTCCTGATCTCCGGCGGGTAGTCGAAGAATGGCGTTAACCGAGCCCAGTTGCGCCGCCAGGACTGACCAATCGGCAAATACTCATCATCCCACTTGGCCTCAAACTCACCTAGCCGCTGCTCAGCTTCGTCGAGGGTGGCCGATTGGTAGATTCGTTTCAGGTCGGCGGCTACTTCAGCACGCCGCTTCCACGACACGTAGTTCAGGCTGTGTCGCACCATGTGTACGATGCACAACTGCACGGCTGCTTTCGGGAAGACCGCCTCGATAGCCTCCGGGAAGCCCTTCAGGCCATCGACGCAGGCGATAAAGATGTCCTGTACGCCCCGGTTACGCAGTTCGGTCACGACCTGAAGCCAGAACTTGGCTCCCTCCGTCTGCGCCAGCCACATCCCCAGCACCTCCTTCTCTCCAGCCAGGGTAACGCCGATGGCGAGATAGACGGCTTTTACGCGTACAGCCCCCTCACGTACCTTCACGTGGATGCAGTCGAGGTAGATGATTGGATAAACCGAATCGAGAGGGCGAGCCTGCCAAGCTTTGACCTCTTCGGTGACGGAATCCGTGATGGAGGAGATCAGGCTGGGTGAGACCTCTGTGCCATACATTTCTTCCAGATGGGCCTGAATTTCCCGAACAGTCATCCCCCGGGCGTAAAGCGAGATGACTTTGTCGTCGAATCCGGTCCAGCGGGTCTGGTGCTTGGGAATGAGTTGCGGCTCAAAGGTACCCTGGCGGTCGCGTGGTACCTCGATAGGCAATTCACCGAACTCGCCCTTGAGGGTCTTTCGGCTCTTGCCATTCCGGGTGTTACCGGAGGGATTGAGCACCGGCTCGTGTTTGCTATGGCCAAGGTGTGCGGCCATCTCGGCATCCAGTGCTTTCTCGACCAGCAGCTTGGTGAGCTGTTTGAGCAAGCCGTTCTCGCCGATGAGGTCTTCGGGCTTCTGGTAATTGGCCAGCAAGCTGTCCAGTAGTGTGTCAGGTACGTCGTGTTTCTTCGAGCTCATTGTGTCTCCAGACTAGGTGGCAGTTTCCTGCCAAATGTCCGTTTACACAAAATTCAGTACACGCCCCAGAATCCCAGCAAACACAAACTTCATACCTATCCATGTCCCGATAACAGTTACCCAACTAAGCCAACGCTTTCGAGAAGGATTGACTATATTTTGTAGTGGCGTGAAAACCACCCAGCAGGCTAATCCAAATACCAATCCACTAAGCCCTTGCATAGCTACCTGCTGCCAATAGTGGTCAATATTATCGGTAATAGGTCGTCCGATAGCGCCCGCAATAAACCCAAAAGTTAGCCAGCGAATTAAATATGTCCGCCATAACATCCACGGTCTAGAGCTTGCTTTCACAATATCTAATTGAATGTCTTTATCTTTCATTTCAATGCACCACAAGCTGATCCGCTCAGATCGCCATGAGGTTGCGCGGCACATCCAGGCCACCGTCACGACGTTGTGTCCCCCCTGCCCCAGGGTCGCAGGCTCCAACGCTTCTGCCTACTGGAGAGCAAGACATCCTGCAATGACAATAGTACTTTTATTGCCTAAAATCAGGCCAAAATCGGGGTGTTTTGGTTCAAAATGGGAAAAAAGACGGGTAATACCAGTCACCCGTCTAGGCCGGCTTCGCCGGCCTTCTAGCGGCGGAGTCGGATGCGCGACAGGCATGAAAAAACCCGCCGAGGCGGGTCTTTGCCTTCCGTTGGCCACTACCCTACTGACACTGACTGCTCCAGTCACTGACAACCATATCCCGCAACTCCTCGCCCTTCACGAATACCGATAGACATTGGCCTCTCTTGTCCTTGTACTGGAGGATGCAGACACCAATGTCCATGGCGCAAGAGTAGACCTCTTTATATCCGGCACGGTAAAGAATCCTGTCCACGCCCACCAGCGTGCTCGGGTCTGGATTCTTGAACGGTTTCCAGCCATGCGCGACCACTGCTTTCCGCGCCGACCTGAACGCCTGGTCTTTTTTAAGGAAGGTGTCAGCTTGATCAGCCGCATAGACCGACGCACTTACCACCATTAGCAAAGCTAGAACCAGCCTCATTTGATCGCCCCACCGCTTGAAGTGTAATAACCCGCAAAGTCTTCATACTTGGCGTATGGCTGCTTGTATCGCCCCGGCTTGCCTTTGCCTTGCGGCAGTGCAGCCCAGCGTCCGGAGCAACGGCTCAGCGATGTTTCAAGATCGCCATCCACGATTGCCTCAATAGCTTTTTGCGCTCTGAAAATTTCCACAGCGATCAAGTCTTGCGTATGGGGCGAGAAGTCTGTAAGCCCCATACGCCCCCCCATATCTCGCCATGTCACCAGATTGATCTGGTACATACCCGCTGCGCTAGTCTTGCCGTCGTAGCCAGGGCCGGGGTGCGTAGAGTAATCGCTAAAGCGCCACTTGTCGTTCTTCTTACCTTTGATCGCCCCATACATGAAATCGTAGCCGCCGCCCTCGGCTTGGGCGATGGCTTTTAGGAATGCAGCCACGTTGGGATTCGCGAGGTATTCCTCGTTTTGCGCCTTACGGACGGCCTTCTTGTCTACCTTGATAACCTTGGCCTTGCTGTCCGTGCTGGGTGTGGTGGTCTTTTCAGCCACTTTGATCAAAGGCGTCTTTGTCGGTTCGCTGACGAGCGCTTCAGCCATTATCACCTCCCATGTCGAAATCACCGATATGGATTGCCACCACTTCAGCCACCTTGTGATCGTCGATCATGTGCGTGTAGCCGCTATCGTCGGAAGTACCGTGTTCTTTGCTGCCATCTGACCGAATAATCGTGTACTCGGCGCTCTTCAGCGGCTGACCTTCTTCGTCATGCAATTGGTACTTTTCGTTGAACATGAGCCCTGCGGCTACCGCTGCCGCAGCTGCGATGGCGCCGGAACTCCCTGCCCCTGTTGTTGCTGCTCCGCCGCCTTCATAGCTGCGCGTCACTTGTCCCAGCGTTGAAATCAGCGAGGCCCCGCAAGACGTCTTATGACCTTCGAGCGCTACTCCTTTTCCGCCTACGGTCCACGACGGATCCCCTTCTACAATTACGCAGTCTGTATGCCCTTGTCGCGGGCAGCTTACAGCGTCACCCACAAGCGCAACCGCTTTGCCGAACATAGTTGTCGTTGCCGATGCACTTGTAACATGGCCGCCATGATCGGTCGGATCACCCAGCCGAATAACAGGTTTCACGAATATCGCCCCGCTTTGAAAAACCGGAGGCTACGTCAAAGAAAAAGGCCTGTGCCACTAGTCCATGGTACAGGCCTGGAAAGCCAAAACCTCCCTCGCCGGGCGGCATGCCTGGGGGATGTTTGGCAAGCCAACATCCCCCCGGCCTTGCCGGGAGGGTTTTTGAGTGAGTAAGGGCGTCAAGGGCCCGAGTCCTCGCCTGCGCCTGCGGCTAGTCTGCGGGCCGCGCCAAGCCCTTGACCCCCTGCAGGCGCCCTAGCGCGCTCTACGGCGCGACAATCAGGAAAACCCTTCGGGCCGGCACGCCGGGCGTCCTGCAGCCGCAGAAATGGAAAAACCCGCCGAGGCGGGTTTTCGAACTAGCGCACCAGGTGGCGCGACAACGGCGGCGGCTCATGAAGCCACCGAACACGACGCGCACGCAAATCAATCCATCCATGCACAGACCAATAAAACTCATAGCTAGGCCGTAACCCCAAGAATAACAATCCCCCGACCCAGATCATCAACAAGCAGAACATGCCAGCAAGAGCACCCTCAAAGGCCGCTACAACAGTCCCCGCCTCACCATCGGGCAACAAGCAGATCATGCCATAGGTCAGCGCTGCAACCGCGACGGCAAGGACCAAGCGCAGCAAAACAAAAAATGCATCGGCAAGTAGATCAACAAGCCATAAACGCGACATATCACCCCTTCAATTTCGTTACCGTAACAAATTCTTTGGGCATGGCTTCAGGCCTCTTAATCCCAGCCCTGAAAAGCTTTTGTGCCGCACTGCTGAGTTCGTCACTAAGTTCAACAACACCAGACTGCAAAGCGACCGTTAATGCATTGACCAGCTCGGACCAATCAGCGTCATTTAACGTTACGGTGACAGTTTCTCGACGATGCTTGGCCTGGCGCTCCGCGTTGGTCATAGCCTTTCCAGTCGGCGGACGGCCTCGTTTCTTCGGCACCGGCAACATTTCCATCGTGGACTTATCGTTAGTGTCACGCAATTGACCACCCTCCCATTGAAACCATTTTACGTTACCGTAACGATAAATTCAATATTTTCGTTACAGTAACACATAAATACCACTGCCCATATTCTCGCGCCGAAGTCCTGCGCCGTCCGTCCTCGCTCCCGCTGCGGGCGGGCGGCGCAAGCCCCGGCGCTCAATGCTGCGCATCGGATTTACTGACCTGCAGCAGCAGCAAAATCTCATTACTACTATTAATTCGGCAGTAATAATCCGTACAGATTGTATACTTCCGGCATGGAAAAAATCGATGTGCGCAAGCTTGAACTGGCCGCCCGTGAGCAGCTGAGGCGTACCGCTATCCGGATGTACAAGCGAGGCCGGTCTCAAGCCAGTATTGCCGAAGAACTCGGGCTGCGCCGCCCCACCATTTCCGCCTGGGTGGTGCGTGAGGCAGCACTAGGTGCGCAGGGATTCAAAGAACAGAAGCGCGGTCGCGCCGAAGGCACCGGCCGTCGGCTGACCGAGGCGCAGGAAGCCCGGATCAAGCAGGACATCGTGGATCGCACGCCAGACCAGATGAAGCTGAGGTTTGCCCTGTGGAGTGCTCAGGCGGTCAAGGCTGTAATCAAGCAGATGTTTCTGATCGATCTGCCGATCCGTACTGTCCGTCTGTACTTGGCCCGCTGGGGCTTTACGCCGCAGCGCCCGCTCAAACGCGCTTATGAGCAGCGACCGGCAGCAGTCGAGAAATGGCTCAAGGAGGAATACCCGGCTATCGTCGCGCGTGCCAAAGCGGAAATGGCTGAAATCAGCTGGGGCGACGAATCGGCGGTGTCGAGTGTTGAGCACTTTCCGCGTGGCTACGCCCCAAAAGGCCAAACCCCAGTTCTGGTGTTATCCCAATCGAAAAGAGCGCGCATCAACTTGATTTCGGCCATTACCAACCAAGGCAAGATGCGCTTCATGCTGTACCGGGAGACCTTGACGGCCCGGGTGCTGATCAAGTTTCTGATGCGGCTGATCCGTGATGCTGGCGGCAAGAAGGTGTTCTTGATCCTCGACAACTTGCGCGTGCATCACAGCAAGCTGGTGCAAGCATGGTTGGAGGAGGAAGAGAACAAGAAGGCGATTGAGTTGTTCTTCCTGCCCAGCTACTCACCGGAACTGAACCCGGATGAATACTTGAACGGCGACCTGAAGGCCAGAATGAGCGCAGGTGAGCCGGTTCGATCAGACGGTCAACTTCAAGGGAAAGTGCTGTCCCATTTACGCTCATTGCAGAAGCAGCCGGCCAGAATCCGGTCGTACTTCCGGCATGAAAAAATCCGCTACGCGGCATGAGCTTTCTGTACGGTATTTGACTGCCGGATTAATAGCATCGCTAGATGAGGCATCAAACAGCCGCGGCAGGAAGCTGAAACCCTTGCGGCTCCCCTGCTCTTTGCTCTGCTGCAGGCCGCCCAGCAGCACCATATCGCCGTCCGCCAGCGCTACTGCAGTAGACAGCTCCCGCTTCGTCAGCGTGGGGCTGTTATCGACTCCCGTTTCCGTTTTGGCAAAGTCGCTGATCTGCTGACGAATGCGCATATCGATGCCTCCCGAACGTACAAACGGGGTCAGATCGAAGATCACACCCGACGAGCGGTATTCAATGGACTGAACGGGCGTCGAACCACCGTTCGGATACGAGATTGACGATACCGTCGGCACTTCCTGGCCAACAGACAAATGCGCCACCTGGCCGGAGTTGACCAAGAGCCGGCTATTCGTCACCACCTTAAACCGGCTATCGCCGGCCAAGGCGCTAAACACGGCATCAACCGTGCCAGACTTGAAGCGAATAAAACTGTCCTGCTGAGACGCCGCCGTATTGAGGCCCAGCGACAACTTACCCCCCAGGACGGACAGCAGCAGGTCGAATGCACTGCCCTCGCGCCGACCGGTATTGACCTCGTAGACCAGGCTGCGAACCATCACCTGACCTACAGGAACATCCAGCTGAGGCAGCAGCTTCTGCAGACGCACAATATCCTGCGGCTCCCCCATAAAGACGAGCACATCCCCGCCAGCCTTATCCAGCAATGCAGCCGCAGAACCCGGAACCGTAGGCGCATCCGTCCGTTGCTCAGGCGCCACCGGAACCGTCCGGTTTGCAGAAAATGCCCCCTTCACAAACGGCCCCAGGAGATCCGCCAAATAGCTGACGTCCCGAAACTTCGGGTGATAGACGAAGACGTCTGAGGCCTGCGCCTGGCCCTCCCCCTTTGGCATCACGAAATCAACGCCGGCGCGATCCTCAAGCACATAGCCCAAGCCTCGCAGAAAGTCCCGCCAGAACCCACGCAAATCGCCACGCGCGCCATCAAAACGAAACGAAACTTGCCGCTCATCCTGCAATACCTTCGGATCAAGTACATACGGGGTCTTCAACGCCTCGACATAGACCAACTGGACGACTTGAGCGACCGTCACCCCCTGGAAGTCAAACCGCACCGCCTTCGTCGACGACGGAGCCGCCACCGCAGCCTGCAGCAAGCCCAGCAGGGCCAACGCCAGAAAACGGAAGAGGCTCATTTACGGACCTCCTGAGCGCGCTGCACACCAGTCCAGCGCATCACCTTGCGGCCGTCCACCGTGCCGATCTGCGCCGCGCCCACCCCCTGGAACATCGAGGGCGACTCAACCCGCAACCGGCCGGCCCCATCAACCAAAACCACATAGCTGTCATGCTCATTGGATACGCTACCGACAATGCGCCAAGCGTCGGAAAAGTCAGACGGCGCGGACGGCGCGGGCAGGCTGTCTACGCGAGGAGCAGCCGCAGAAGCCGCCGGCGCTGACGCTGACGACTTAGATGCAACCCCATCGCCCGACGGCTTAACCGCCTCAGCGCTAACAGGATGAAAATATCGCCATGCATAATAAAGCCCCAGGGCTACAGCCACACTTAAAAAACCAACGCGAAAAAACAAGAATTTATTCTTGGCAAATACATTTTGCCTAGAATCCACCGCCAATTCCTTTGCTTTTTCGTGCGAGTAACTCTTATATAGCGCATAAATCTCTGGCCGAAGCGAAAGCGGACCGCGCTGGCTAAATGGCTTCTTGGAGATTCGCGCCCCGATATACAAGCTAACTACGTAGTGATTTTTTAGCCCGACCTCTTTAGGCTTGTGCGTAATACTGGTCATTTCAATCTTCCCCTTCAGCTGGCGGGAAAGAAGGGTAATATCAGGATCAATCACAACCAAGTCACACGTATGGCCCATCTCATTCGAAAAATGTCGATGCTCACGGAAGAAATAACTGTGCGTTCGCTTAACTCTAGTTCCGCCCTGCTCCCAATGTCGCGTAGCCTCATCAATAATCACCAAATCGCCCGGCCAAACCTTAGGGTAGTCCATAGCAGGAACAGAAGACGGCTTATCTAGCGCCTCCTGACCGGGAAAGAAATCCTCATCATCAGGTGCGCCGCGCGTGCAGTTTCGGATATGCCCAATGCAAATTATCTTCTCCGGACTGCCAAAATTCTGCGCCACATAATCATATATATCTGAAATCCTCAAACCCTCAACATTGGTCAGAACAAACCGACCGTCCGCCACCGCAGGCAGAATGACGTTTTCAACAACACCATATGTTTTCCCTGAGCCAGGACCACCACCAAATGCATTAATAGGCATAATATCAACCAATAACAGGAATGCGACGAATCATGAAGCTCAAAACATGAGCACTTAGCATTGCTGGAACTGCCGTTGTCACGCCCAGCAAATCCATAAAATACCAAACCCCAGTTGGCAGCGCAGAAAATGCTTGAGTCAAATAAATGCCAGAGGATGGAAGCAAAGTAACAAGCACATCAAAAAACTCTTTTACCACAAAATACAAAGCAAAAAACGTAACGAATTTAACAATGATCGACCGAACCAAAAAGGCCAGTGCCGCATTCATTGCAGACGACAATATGGCAAAAAGCGCTGCCGGCATAAACACCTCCTTAGGCTGACAGAATTACCATTAAAGCAGCCAACATCCAAAAGACTGTCATTATCGACTGTAGCGCGGCCCTATTCTGCTCGACAAAATCACAATGTGCAGTAAACGTAAGCGTGGCGCCAAACACCTCAGCAGATGGCCGTGGGCATTCAGAAGAATGTGCCGGCATTTGAAAATGCTGCAGATCAGGAAATATATTTAATATCGGATTTAAAATATCCATAGCAGATGGAGTCTTTTCCAATCCTGGCAAACCGATACCAGGATCAAGGCCTAAGTCCACTTGACCAGAAGGCATAGGGTTTGGCGCAGGGATAGGATTCGGATTAGGGTTGGGATTGGGGTTCGGATTGGGCATTGGATTAACACCCGGATAGACACCAATTCCGACACTCACCGCCTGACCAGGGTAGCTTGCCGGCGATAATGCATCATTCAAACTAGGCTGTGCCGCACCCGGTGTCTGTTGGTATGTCTGCACATCCTGGGCCGTAATAGGATTTGCCACAGAGTACGGCAGCCCCTGGTAATCCGGATCGGCAGCAGCTTGCCGCCATGCTTCATTTGCAATCGTTGCTAATGCCTGCTGAGGAATGGGGAGACGCTTCACATCTAAGTCAAAATCCTGATATGCATCTTCCAGCGTCTTGTATTCCTTCGGCAACAACCTCGGATTGACAACAATACCCGTATCCGCCTCACTTGGATTGCTCCAAGTATACGACCAACCAGACGAACCATTCACCCAGACAGGATATTGTGACGTCTGAAAAACACGCCACTTCAACGAGCTAGAGTCAGGCGCAACCAAACGATAATCGGATGAGACCTTTTTAGGATAGCTGCTGTAATTACCCTTCGTGCCATCAATATAGGCCTGTCGATTATTCTTTTCATCATTTGCCCAATAATCGCTCGTGTACTTGAAGTAGCCCTTCAAAGACTCAACACTCTCCATGACAATGACCGTATCACCCCACGGCATATAAAAAGGATAGCTAGATAAATCCTTCACCAGTGCGGGATATGCCATGCAAAAAGAAGAGCTGCAAGAACTCGCGCGATAAACTGTCACGCCATTGACGGCAACATAGGAGGAGACTGTTCCGTCAGAGCTTGGCGCAACATAGCCTTTATCTTTTTTAACGTCCGGCTCTTTCGTAATCTTGCCCGGCGAAACTGTGACTTTAACCTGGGCAGGAGCAGGCATAGATGGATTCTGCGGAGCAGTCGGAATATCGGGGTTACTAAACACCATCGCCCCACCTGCCGTAATACCCAGACCAACCAAGAGAGTCGCCCACACCGGCGCCCCCATGATTGCCATCGTGGCCCCGACCCCACCCGCAACAACATTAACCGCTGTCAGCTTTCGACTAATTCCGGCCATGGTGGCCTTATAAACTGGACTATTGGCAGCCTTCATCAACCATGCAGAATCATTGGCAGCAACCGTTATCCCCTCTGCCGCCGCCACCCTGGAGGCGACAATGCCACCGATTGCACGATTGATAACGAACGTTTCTACAGGTGCCAAAACAGGATTGGCCATGGCGAAGCGCGAAAATATCGCTATGCTAAGCGCGCCCAGCATAATAAAAACAGCCACTTTCCAATTATTCATCTCACCCCCTAATTTTTCAGACCAAATCCCGTAATAACAGCCCAAGCCGAAACCAGGCCCCACGCAAAACACATTAAATCCCAGCAGTGCTGAAGCATATTTCACCCGAAAAAAAAGGAGGCCGGGGCCTCCTTGAAACAAAAGCAGGGCTATCCGCAAACTACGCCCGGCGCTTCATCAGCCCCAGGACAGTGCCGGTGCCGAACAGCACTTGATAAATCCCGGCCAGCACGATAGAGATTGCCATAATGGCCGCAATTATCTCGCCACTAGAAAAACCATTAGTCAGGGCGGTAAGGTTCATACCAGTCTGGCCAGTCCCGGTATCAGCAAATGCCGAAGCGGAGGAGGCCATGCCGGCAACCAGCAGTGCATAATATTTCGTCATTACAGTTACTCACGGAAAAATGCGGGGAAAGCGCCCCGCGCGCGTTAATAACGGCCCCCGCGCTTAATAAACGCCAAGACCGTACCAATTCCATGTGCTTTAAAATGCAGAAGCAAGACCGAGACAAAAGCCATACTCCAAACTGCAGACAGTTCGGAATAATCCAGCGGTGCCATTGCCGCCTGATACTGCTGATATTCGTTAGCCTGCAAAACCACCAATGCCGTGCACTGATCGATAGGCGTTGCCGAACTATGCAACTGCCCGGCCGCATCAACATTCACGCAGATGGCCATAGCCGCCCTCCTCTACCGCGCTACCACCGCGCAATGCCGCATAGTGATTTCGTGACGGTGACGAAAATTGAGTGGGCTCCTGCGGCGAAGACGACATCCGCGCCGGCACCTGATACGAGTCCAGGGCCTGGGCAAACGCGGCGAGACGATCCGGATCGCCGACGATATCGCCGTTCCCGATCTGGAGAACCGGCTCCAACTCGTTGGCTGCAACCGCAGACCTACGCTCCTCGCGCTCGATCTTGCGCAGGGACTCGACGGTCTCCTTGCGCACCCGGTCGACGTACAACCGCTGCTGATGCGCCCAGTACCAATCTGGGCACTCCAGAGGCTTGGCCTCGATGACCTTGATGACGTGGCTGACTTTCTCAAACTTTGCCAGCGGTTCGGAAATGTCGATGCCGTATTCGCGCAGCTGCTTGGCATGGCGATAAAACGCCGACTTACTCAGTAGCGGACGGACATCCTCACCGCGCAAATAGCAAGCCGCAGTCATGCGAACCTTGGACGGCAGGCCTTCCAGATCGAGACGGGTAATGTCCTCACGAACACGGTTAAGCAGAGGCGTTACCCTGCCCTCGTACAGCTGAACCACCTTCTCCATGGTGACGTCTCCGAGATAGCGCAAACCGGCATCACGAAGGAGGAGTCGCTTGGCTTTCAGCTCAACGCGGACCACGCCGTTTTCGCGCGCAAATTGATAAACAGGGTCAGTTTTGATTTCAGTTTTAGAGCGCCCATGCATATGACCAGGGGCGAGCATTTCGATGTGCTTGATATACGCGGTCAACTTGTAGCGGCCGCCCTCTGAACCCCAGGTGCAGGCCTCGGGACTATGGCGGGAGCGCTTGATATTGCTCATCGACTGCGTGGACAGCCAGCGCACAAACGCTGCAGCGTTGTCCTCAGAGCCGGTGGCCAAGTTCTGCGTGACGTGCAATTCGCTGATCGTGGCACCAGTCCACTGAATCAGATTCACGCCATGCTGCAAATCATAGGTTGAGGGGTTCGAGTTGATGGCCCGTTCCCCAGCCGTAAACGGCGGCAGGCGATAGCGCCCTAGAATTTCGTTGCACTTCTCGATTGTTGCTTCGAGGTCAAGGTTGTAGAGGTTGTCAGCACGATCTAATCGACCCACATTGCCCTCTATCCGGACGGTGAAACCATCGCTTTTCACCATGACCAAACTGTCAAAGCTGCCACGAATGGCCAACTTAGAGGTATTGCCCCACTCCACATCTTCAAGTAGTTCGCCGGTTTCCATATCCCGGCCCCACTTCCCGACTACACCGCTATCGACAATCGGCAGCACCGGCTCAACCTCCCCAGTCTCGGGGTTAAGCCGGCCGGGGTGCCGCTGCGATATGTTGATGTAGTCGATGAAGTAGCGCATGCCGCAGGTCAGTTCTTCATCGGCTGCTCAATCAGAGGAATCGTATGCTCGACGCCAGAAACCACCGCCTGCAGACGACCGGCGAACACCTCATGGGCAATCACCAGCTGAGCATTGCAGGGATAAGTCAGCGTCAGCAGTGCCGACTTAGCCGACTCGGCCACCGGTAGTTCAACCGCTTCATAGCCAACCCCCAGCTTGCTGAAGTTCTCCTTGTTGACATTGCCGGCCGGCGTCAGCGCAACAACCGCCATCATGTCGAAGGGCTTGCCGGACTGCTTGGCAATGCCCTTGGAATGGGTAAAACCTGCGATAAGTGCTTTCATAAAGTCCTCGGGGGTAAAGGGCCGGACAGGCCTGGTTAAAACGCGTATACGCCGTAGCGGGTCTCCAAAACGAACAGGCGGCGCATCCACTCCTCGCGGATTGCACGAGCCTGTTGGTAACGGAAAAGGAAGATGGTTTTACGGGCGCGAGCACCGCTCAAGAGCTGGTCAGCCACGTGATACGCCCAAAGGCTCATTTGGCGCTCCTCGTCGTGGAACGCCACATCCAAGGCGGCGATCAGATCAATGCCGGAAGGGCCAAAGGACCAAGCATCTGTATCTGCAGACATTTCACACCTCGCGGACATTTGGGGATATTTGAAGCGATTCAGAACAGTGGAAGGCACTCCCTGTCCTGCTAGAATTATCGAGTCGGAACTGATAACCCCAGTTAGCAGCCTCACCATGGTAGGCTGGTAACTTGAGTTAACGCAATGGAGAAGAAATGAAACTAAGCGTGGACTACCTGAATGAGGCACTGGCGAAGCTAGGTGATATCAGCCAAAACCAGAAGGCAAAAAAGCTTGGCGTGTCAGGCCCCGGCCTTAGTCAATATCTGACTGGGAAAAAAATCATGGATAATTTCGCCTGCATCATGGTGGCCAAGGTGCTTGACATCGATGGCATGGAGGTGATTGCAGCCGCGCAGATGGAACGCGAGAAAAATCAAACACGTAGAGAGTTTTGGGAGGATTTCAGAAGGCAGCTCGCCGCTAAATTGGGGCTGGTTGGGCTGGCCGTGCTGATGATGTGGGGAGGCCTCACCCCTCGTGCAGAAGCGGGACGCGTCCAAGCTGAAAGGCTTCAGATAGATAGCGAGTGCAGTCTATATATTATGTCAAATTAAGGATGAGCTGGCGATCGGTGAGCCACAGTGACTGTGGCTGCCGTGACTCGCCCCTGGCTGGAGATCGATATGAAAAAATGTCAAATTGATCAATAATGATTCAATTTTTGCACTTAACATATCATGACCTATATTCTTGCGCTTCTTGTACTGGGATTGCTGTCGGCCCTTGTCTTTGTCTCGAAAAACACAGCGCGTCGACCCGCCGTGGCCAAAAACGGCGTCAACAACAGCAAGTTTTCTCTGAAAAGAAAGACACTGCTGACGCCTCGCGAGATCGACTGCTACAAGCTGCTAGTCAAAGAGCTGGGGCCCGATTTTGTCGTGTTTTCCCAAGTCGCGTTTAGCCAGATCCTCAATGTGACGGGAGGAAATCACTCGGAAAACAGGCGGCTCTGGATGACCATGAGCCAGAAAGTGGCGGACTTCGTCATCTGCGACCCCGACCTTGCCATGCTGGCGGTGTTGGAGCTGGATGATCGCTCCCACCAGGACAAGCAAGACAAGGATCGTCAGCGCGACCTGGTCATCCAGGGCATTGGCTTGAAAGTATTTCGAATCACGGGCCCCGCGAGACAGGAAGATGTGGCAAGCGTCGCAATCCGACTGCGGGGCAAGCCTTTGACGCCGGTCGCGCCTCCAAGGCAAGCGCAGCGGCAAACCGCCTCGCAGACATCGGACTAGCCAAGACGCAACGGCACCTGATTGCACAGGCGCCCTGCCCTGCGTCACTCCTACATCTCGCGTCAAATACGAGTCAACGATGGTGCAGCGCCTGCGCCAACAGGTCCCATTGCTCGATCGATACCGGCACGCCTCCGGCGTTCAGCACCTTGTTGCTCTTCGAGCCATCGGTGACGATGCCCAAAACCTTGGCCTGCCAATCGCCGTTTTCCTGCAATAGAATCGGCCCGCCGCTGTTGCCGCCCTTCGGGCCGCAGTTCGACGACACGAACTGGCCATTCACGATGGGCTGCACCGTCCACCTCCCCAGGCATCGCAGCATGCTCTTGCCGTCGTACCCGGAGTTGGGATAGCCGACCAGATACCCGGTGAACGTGTTCTCCAGCGGCCGCTCCTTGAACACCAGGCTCAAGCCACCCGTTTTTTCCTCGATTCCGCCTTGCACTTTGATAGCCGCGACATCCAGGCCCGGCTGCGAGCCGTCGTCCAGCGCGGCGACCTGAATCCCCGGCCAGACCCCAAGCGGGCTTGGCGCAACGGCGCTGCCGTCATAGGCCGGCACAAAGGCGAAGTCCTTATTCCACTGCGACGGCAGGCCGGAGCGCACGCAATGCCCGGCCGTCAACAACAGGTCATGCTGCGGCGCATGGACCACGCTGGCGCTGCAAGAGCCGCGCTCGCCGTTCTGTCGACGGAAAAACAGCCTGCCGATGGATTTGGATGCCGGCACTTGCGAATAAGGCCGCGACACTTCGGCATAGCCGTTTATATCGGCGGCGGGCGTCAGGATGTTGGAATTCCCTGTCGCCATCGCATGCGTCTGAGAATCCCGACTCAGTTTGGCCATTTCCGAGGCCGGCCATACCGTAGACAGCTGCGTCGCGTCCAAGACGCCGGAAACCTGTACCGCGGCCATCGCGGAACATGATGCGCTGAGACATAAAATACCGAATAAAGCTGGAAAGTCAGACCTCATCTCGCCCTCCTCAATCAACATCACGACCAATGGACTGGCAGCTTGTCTGACAATTATGATGAAAATCCATATTGAATTTAATTTAGGAAAGATCCGATACATTCCGGCGAGACGACCTACTTCCGTTTCGCATGCCACCCCGCGACCTACACTCCTGTCACACGAGTGACGCTCCATTGAAGTTACAGCAAAAGCACTAAAAACTGCATATAGCGATTGAAAAAGTAGTTTACCGTCATTTATTTTATAAAATCAGACGCATTTACAACACATTATGCTTCACGTTAAATGTTTACTTGAGCTGCGTACCTTCGGCAACTACACTGCACGCCTTTTACATGGCTGGTTATTAAAATAAGAGAGCCATATAAATTCAATAATTTAATATTAATAGCATTTTATTCCAAAAATTGGAAAATGGTTTTAGGTGACGATGTGAAGCACTTTGCAGTATTTATTTTCATGGCATTTCTTGCCGCCGGCAACGCTTTCTCCCAGGAAACCGGCAACAACATCAACCCGTTCGGCAGCACCACGATGGACGGCAGAATCAAGGATTTTCCAAAGCTGAAAGTCTCCGCCGGCGTCGCCTCCGTCAGCGAGATCCACGAAGCCTGCGGCATGACCAAATGGATATGGGCGATCGGCGCCTTCATGCAGGGCTGCACCAGCTTCGGCCAGGACATGCAGTGGGCCCATATCCGCATCGCCAAGCATGCCGCCACCCGCGACCTGCGACATGAAGTGTCCCATACCTGCGGCGAATACCATGGCGACACCATGCCCCGCTATATCGACAACTGGAAGCAACGCACCGGCTGGCAACCGTCCGCCGACAATGTCTGCACCCCCGAATACGAGACGGAAACCTATCAGCGACTGTATCTGGAGCTGAAGCAGGCCGGCTGGCAGCCCGGCGACGAGGAACAGGCCAGGATCGCCGAGGATCGCGCCCACCGCGGCGTCGGCAAGTAAGGCAGATGGCCGGACGCGATGATGATCACCAGAACGGCCGAGCGCTCGCCGCTCGCGCGATCGCCCCGGCCAATCCGCGCTCGGCTTTCGAGCCGGCTCGCTCAAGGCGGGCGCTGACCCGCCGCGCCGCTTCCGCCGTCCGAGGATCGTCGCTGGCGCACCGCGCCAGCAGCGCGCGGGCCGTTTCCCGGTCGTTGAACACGCCCAGCCTCCACTGCAGATCCTGCAGACCTCTCAGGTAATCGAGGACCGCCTTGTTCCGGTACAGGCCGGAGAAGCACTCCGCCGCGTAACGCAGTTGTTTGGCGCGCCGGCGCAATCGGTGCAAGCGCTCGGCGTCGGCAAACTCGCCATGCGGCCACGCCGCGGCGCGGCCGAGACGGTCAAGCGCCGTCGCGGCCAAGACCGGCAATGGCCGTCTGGCGCCTTTCCAGGCGGATGACGGGCGGTTCAGGCAGGCCAGCAATTGGCACAGCCAGCGATGGAAACGGTCGGAAAGCAGCGCGGCCTCCACCGCGTCTTGCGCCGCGTCCCGGCGCGTCCGCAGGCTTCGCTTCAGCATGCGGATATCGGCGGCCGGCGATCCGGTCGCCAGTCCCGGCAGTGTCTCGGTCAGCAGCACATCCAGATCGCGCGCCTCGCCCAGCAGGCCGGCCAGCCACCGCGCCTCTTCCATCAAGCACGCCCAGCGCCCGCCTCCGGTCAGCGGCGCGAACGCCTTGCAGACCGCGCGCAGGCGGCGCAAGGCGACGCGCGCCTGGTGCAGATATTCGGGGTTGCCGCCCTGCAGCACGCCCGGCACATTGGCAAGCAGGTGGCGCAGGCACGCCAGCACGGCGCGGCGACAGGCCCGCAACGGCGCCATGTCCTTTCGCAGGGTCGGGACGCGCGCCCTGCCCGGCTGCCGGGCGGGCCACTGAACGCGGTTCGCCGCCAACATCATTGCGCCTGGGGAAAAATGGGCTCGCCGGTCTCTAGCAGCGATTTCAGATTCGACAGAATCCGCGGCCAGCCCCAGGCGACGGCCTCGATGAAAGCCGAAGCCTCCCTGTCCATTTCGTGGGAGACCAGCAGCTTGACCACGCCCTCCTCTTCCTCCAGCACGAGATGGCAGACGCTGTCGCCCTCCTCCCGCATCTCCGGCTTCCATTCATTGTGCCAGCGCAGGGTCAGCCGGTATGGCGCGTCGACCGTCAGCACCTGGCCGCTGTCGGCCAGCCGGCCATCGGGAAAAACCAGCCGCCACGGCGCGCCGACCTGCCAGGTGGTTTCAATATGCATGCCGAACCAGTAGCGCCGCGTCAATTCCGGTTCGGTAAGCGCCCGCCACAGGCGTTCAGGCGTAACCTGGATATAGATGCAGTAGGCGAATGTCGACTTGGCCATCGTCCCCTCCTATCCGGCAAGCGGCTATGCTGGCTCGGGCCACTTTCATCGTAGGCGGCCCAGGCGACGCATGACAAGCGCGAGAGGATGGGTCGGGCCACCCGCCGACAACGCAAAAACGCCGCCCAGCTTTCGCTGGACGGCGTCGCGCAGAAACAACCGGCTTTTCAGGCCATCAGCCCTTGCTGGCCGCCAACTCCTGATACTCGGCGATCTGGTCGAAATTCAGGTATTGGTAAACTTCGGCGCTCTTCTCGTTGATGATGCCGATATTGGCCTGATACTCCTCCACGGTCGGGATCTTGCCCAGCTTGGAGCAGATCGCGGCCAGTTCCGCCGAGCCCAGGAACACGTTGGAGTTCTTGCCCAGACGGTTCGGGAAGTTGCGGGTGGAGGTGGACATCACCGTCGCGCCTTCGCGCACCTGCGCCTGGTTGCCCATGCACAGCGAGCAGCCCGGCATTTCCATCCGGGCGCCGGCGCGGCCCAGCACGCCGTAATGGCCTTCCTCGGTCAGCTGCTTGGCGTCCATCTTGGTCGGCGGGGCCACCCACAGCTTGACCGGAATGTCGGCCTTGCCTTCCAGCAGTTTGGACGCGGCGCGGAAGTGGCCGATATTGGTCATGCACGAACCGATGAACACTTCGTCGATCTTGGTGCCGGCCACTTCGGACATGAATTTCACATCGTCCGGGTCGTTCGGGCAGGCGACGATGGGCTCCTTGACGTCGGCCAGATCGATGTCGATCACGGCGGCGTACTCGGCGTCGGCGTCGCCCTTCAGCAGCTGGCCATTGGCGATCCAGTCTTCCATCGACTTGATGCGGCGCTCCAGCGTGCGGGCATCCTGATAGCCGTCGGCGATCATGGCCTTCATCAGCGTGATGTTGGAGCGCATGTACTCGACGATGGGCTCCTTGTTCAGGTGCACGGTGCAGCCGGCGGCGGAGCGCTCGGCCGAGGCATCGGTCAGCTCAAACGCCTGCTCGACCTTCAGATCCGGCAGACCTTCGATTTCCAGGATGCGGCCGGAGAAGACGTTCTTCTTGCCGGCCTTGGCCACGGTCAGCAGGCCTTGCTTGATCGCGTACAGCGGAATGGCGTTGACCAGATCGCGCAGCGTCACGCCCGGCTGCAGCTTGCCCTTGAAGCGCACCAGCACCGATTCGGGCATGTCCAGCGGCATCACGCCGGTGGCGGCGGCGAAGGCCACCAGGCCGGAGCCCGCCGGGAAGGAGATGCCGATCGGGAAGCGGGTGTGGCTGTCGCCGCCGGTGCCGACGGTGTCCGGCAGCAACAGGCGGTTCAGCCAGCTGTGGATCACGCCGTCGCCCGGGCGCAGGCTGACGCCGCCGCGGGTGGAGATGAAGGCCGGCAGCTCCTTGTGCATCTTGACGTCCACCGGCTTCGGATAGGCGGCGGTGTGGCAGAACGATTGCATCACCAGGTCGGCGGAGAAGCCCAGGCAAGCCAGATCCTTCAGCTCGTCGCGGGTCATCGGGCCGGTGGTGTCCTGCGAGCCGACGGTGGTCATCTTCGGTTCGCAGTAGGTGCCCGGACGCACGCCCTTGCCTTCCGGCAGGCCACAGGCGCGGCCGACCATCTTCTGGCCCAGCGAGAAGCCCTTGCCGGAATCGACCGGCGACTTCGGCAGGCGGAATTCGGTGGAAGCCTGCAGGCCCAGCGCTTCGCGCGCCTTCGAGGTCAGGCCGCGGCCGATGATCAGGTTGATGCGGCCGCCGGCGCGCACTTCATCCAGGATCACTTCGGACTTCAGCTTGAACTCGGCGATGACGGCACCGTTCTTCTCGATCTTGCCGGCGTACGGGTAGACGTCGATCACGTCGCCCATTTCCAGCGTGGACACGTCCACTTCGATCGGCAGCGAGCCGGAGTCTTCCTGGGTGTTGAAGAAGATAGGCGCGATCTTGCCGCCCAGCGTGACGCCGCCGAAGCGCTTGTTCGGCACGTAGGGGATGTCCTGGCCGGTGGCCCACACCACCGAGTTGGTGGCGGACTTGCGCGAAGAGCCGGTGCCGACCACGTCGCCGACGTAGGCGACCAGGTGGCCCTTCTTCTTCAGGTCGTCGATGAACTGCATCGGACCGCGCTTGCCGTCTTCTTCCGGCTTGAAGGCCGCGTCGGCGCGGGTGTTCTTCAGCATCGCCAGGTAGTGCAGCGGGATGTCCGGGCGGCTCCAGGCGTCCGGAGCCGGCGACAGGTCGTCGGTATTGGTCTCGCCCGGCACCTTGAACACGGTGACGGTGATCTTCTCGGCCACTTCCGGGCGGCTGGTGAACCACTCGGCCTTGGCCCAGGACTCGACCACTTCCTTGGCGACGGCGTTGCCCTTGTCCATCTTTTCCTTCACGTCGTGGAAGGAATCGAACATCAGCAGCGTCTTCTTCAGGCCGGCGGCGGCGATCTTGGCGACGGCGGCGTCGTCCAACAGGTCGACCAGCGGCTTGATGTTGTAGCCGCCCAGCATGGTGCCGAGCAGTTCGGTGGCCAGTTCGCGCGAAACCAGCGGCGACTTCACGCTGCCCTCGGCGACGGCCGCCAGGAAGGAGGCCTTGACCTTGGCGGCGTCGTCCACGCCCGGCGGCACGCGGTGGGTGATCAGCTCGACCAGCGTGGTCTCCTCGCCCTTGGGCGGGTTCTTCAACAGTTCGACCAGTTCTTCGACCTGCTTCGCCGACAGCGGCAGGGGCGGAATGCCCAGCGCGGCGCGCTCGGCAACGTGCTGACGATAAGCTTCTAGCATGACTCGGGACCTTCTTGGCTTTGGTTGTCGGCAAGCCTGGCGGCGCGGTTGGCGCCGGCAGTCTCCACTCGTTAAGTGTGCATCATTACCGCGTGTTTGGCGCTGGAATATGCTCTTTGTAGTGATTGAAGGTTACGCTGTTAGGCGCTTGCATACAAACGAGTAATAGCAACATCGATTGTGAGTTAAAATCACAGCATGAGCACTTACCCCCCGCTGAACTCGCTGCGAATTTTCGAGGCCGCAGCCCGACTGGAAAGCTTTTCCGCCGCCGCAGGCGAATTATTCGTCACGCATGGCGCTGTGAGCAAACAGATTAAGCAGTTGGAAGACTGGCTGGGCCTGCCGCTGTTCGAGCGCAGCGGCGGCCGGGTGCGGCTGACCGACGCCGGCTGGCGCTATCTGGTGCAGGTGCAGGACGGCCTGGACCTGATCGCCAACGCCACCGCCCAACTGCTGCAACCGAACACCCAGCGCCGCCTCAGCATCAATTCCACCCCCACCTTCGCCAGCTATTGGCTGCTGCCTCGGCTGGCGGGCTTTCGCGCCCGCTTTCCGGAGCTGGAGCTGCACCTGGTCACCTCGGACCGCGACCTGTCGCGGCTGGACGCGCCGTTCGACATCGCCATCCGCCGCGGCCCCGGCGACTGGCCCGGCCATATCGCCAAACCCTTTCTGAAGGAATGGGAGCTGCCGCTGGCCAGCCCGGCGCTGCTGGCCAGACTGCCGCTGGCCAGCCCCGCCGACCTGGTCTCGCACACGCTGCTGCATGCCGATACCCGCCCCACCGCCTGGCCGCGCTGGCTGACGCTGGCCGGCGTGCCCGAGTTGAAACCGGCCAGCAGCATGCATTTCGACAAGTTCTCCCTGGCATTGCAGGCCGCCGTCGACGGCCTCGGCGTGGTGCTGGGGCCGATGCCGATGGCGCAGGCGCTGATAGGCGCCGGCGAACTGGTATCGCCGCTGCCGGCGCCGGTGGTCACCGTGCGCGACTACTGCTGGGTGGTGCCGCGGATCGCCGCCGACGACGCGACGGTGACCGCCTTCTGCCGCTGGCTGGAAAGCCAGGCCGACGAGACCGGCGCGCTCAAGCCGTGAACGGACTCAATGTCCGGGCGTCACGCCGATCAGCCGCAACTCCAGCGGCGGCACGTCGCGCGGCAGCCATTTGTTGTAGATGCGCTTGAAGCTGCCGTCTTTCTTGACGGCGGCGAACGCGTCCTGCCAGCGGCGGATCTCGTCGCCCGACGTGCCGCGCGAGAATGCCAGGTACAGTTCCAGCGACTCCAGCACCCGCACCACCTCCACCGCGTCCGCCGGCTGATGGATGTCCTTCAGCACCGAGCCGACGACGAAACCGCCCTCCACCCACATATCGTAGCGGCCCAGCAGCAGTTTCTGGGCCGTCACCTGCGGCGTCGGCGCCAGGTCCACCTCGATGAAGCCGGCGGCCGAGGCCGCGTCGGCGAAGATGCTGCCGCGATAGGCGCCGACCGGCCGCTGATAAATGCCGGACCCCAGGGCCAGCAGCTTGGCCGCCTCGCCCTTGCGCGCCAGCAATACCGTCTGCGACACCGCGATCGGCCCCAGCAGCGACATCTGCCTCTCTCGCGCCTCGCTGCGGCCGACGGTGAACAGCATCACGCCGGGAGTGGTCAGCAATTCCTTGTAGCCGCGCGCCCACGGCACCACTTCGACCGGACTGTTGTCGTGGATGCGGGCCTGAATCTCGCGCACCACCTCCACCGCCATGCCGTCGGCGACGCCGTTGCGCTGATAGGTGATGGGCGGCCAGTCCTCGGTGTAGAGGGTCAGCGCCACGGCCGGAGCCGACCAGGCGGCGAAGCCGAACAACAGCAGAGAGAAGATCCGGATCAGCATGGCCATTCCCAAGTCACAAAGCTCGTCTTTTTTTGATAGCCGCTTCCCCCCGCCTGCGCCGGCTTATTCGTTATAATGCCGCGTTGTGTCGGCACCCCGCCGGCATTATCATTCGCGCACCCACACCCCCATCCCGAGGAAAGTCATGAGCCGCATCACCCTCTCCCGCTTTTTGATCGAACAGCAACGCAAGGCCGGCACGCTGCCGCCGGAACTGCGCCTGCTGATCGAGACCGTAGGCCGCGCCTGCAAGGCCATCAGCTACTCGGTGAACAAGGGCGCACTGGCCGGCGTGCTCGGCGAGGCCGGCACCGGCAACGTGCAGGGCGAGGCACAGAAGAAGCTGGACGTGATCGCCAACGATTTCCTGCTGGACGCCAACGAATGGGGCGGCAGCCTGGCGGCGATGGCGTCGGAGGAAATGGAGCTGCCCTACCACATCCCCGGCGAATACCCGAAGGGCGAATACCTGCTGATGTTCGACCCGCTGGACGGTTCGTCCAATATCGACGTCAACATCTCGGTGGGCACCATCTTCTCCATCCTGCGCAGCCCGCAGGGCGTGACGCAGCCGTCGGAGCAGGACTTCCTGCAGCCGGGCACTCAGCAGGTCGCCGCCGGCTACACCGTATACGGCCCGCAGACGATGCTGGTGCTGACCTTCGGCAGCGGCGTGCACGGCTTCACGCTGGACCGCGAACACGGCTCCTTCGTCTTGACCCACCCGGACATGCAGGTGCCCGAGCAGACGGGCGAGTTCGCCATCAATATGTCGAATATGCGCCACTGGGAAGCCCCGGTGCGCCGCTACGTGGAAGAGCTGCTGGCCGGCCAGTCCGGCCCGCGCGGCCGCGACTTCAACATGCGTTGGGTGGCGTCGATGGTGGCCGAGGTGCATCGCATCATCACCCGCGGCGGCATCTTCATGTACCCGAAGGACGCGCGCGACCCGTCCAAGGCCGGCAAGCTGCGGCTGATGTACGAAGGCAATCCGATGGCCTTCATCATCGAGCAGGCCGGCGGCGCCGCCACCAACGGCCATCAGCGCATCATGGACATCGTGCCCGCCAAGCTGCATGAGCGCGTGGCGGTATTCCTCGGTTCGAAAGAGGAAGTGGAACGGGTCACCGGCTACCACGCCGAACAGCAGTAATCCCCGAGGCCCGCGAACGCGGGTCCGTCCCGGCGGCTCAGGCCGCCGGGCTGCCCAGCCGCTCGCCCAGCGCGCGCAGATGCTCGTCCAGCGCCAGATCGCCATCGTACAGCGCGTCGACCGCCCGATGGGTCCGGCCGACGATCTCGAGCAACGCCTCCTGCTGGGTTTCGCTCAGTCCCAGACGCGCCAGCGCCTGCTCGAACTCCTCGCGCATCGCGCCGCACAGCGCGCGAGCGTCGCGCTGCTGACGCTGATAACGCTGATTGATGGCGTCCAGGCTGTCGCGGGCGAAGTCCAGCATGCCGGCCAGCCCCTCCTGCGCCAATGAATGCAGCCGCTCCGCCGCCCCCTCCGTCATCAGCGCCAGATAATCCTTCAGCTTGCCGTAACGGTCCAGGTCGTCGGTGGGCATGTTCTTGATCAGGATCGATACCTGGCCGTAGTGGAAGGCGGTGCGGGTGCCGCAGGACACGATGCGCTGTCTGTCTGCCGACAAATCCTGCAGCAACAGCGACTCCATCGGATTGCTGCGCCGCTCCGAGTTCAGCGTGCGGGTCTCGCCGCCGATGCGCAGCTGAACCGCGCCGTTCAGGCCGAATTCGCCTATCGCGTCCAGCGACGCCTCCATCAGCTGCTCGGGGCCGGACACATTGAACAGCCGGCGAAAGTACTGCAGGCAGATCCCCAGCGCGCTGCTGTCGGTCATCGCCGACATCGCCACCGACATCGCCCCCTGGGTCTGGCTGCGCAAGGCGTTGATCTCGTTGCGGATGCGCAAAGCCTGCTCCACCTTGCGCATCAGCTCCTCCGGCTGCAGCGGCTTGCCGACGAAATCCTCGCCGCCGGCATTGTAGGCCGCCAGCCGCCGCACCGGATCGCCATGGGCGGAAACGAAGATCACATAGGGCTGACTCTCCAGTTCCAGCAACCGCATGCGTCGACAGGTCTCGTAGCCGTCCATGCCCTCCATCTGTATGTCCAGCAACACGATGTCCGGACGCTCCTCGGCCACCGCGCGCAGCCCCTCGTCGCCACTGCCGGCGCACGTGACGCAGAGCTTGTCGTCGAACAGCATCTTCATGACCTGGACCACGATGGGATCGTCGTCTATCAGCAGTATCCGGTGCCTTCCCATTTCATCAGCCCTCGCGCCCACCTAAGCTTTCAGCATACTTTCGGCTATTAGAGCCTGTTTGCGATCTTTTTGCGGCATCGACGGTATTCTGCCGGATGCAGGGCACGAAAAACGGCCCGCGGCAGTGTCGTTCACTGCAAGGGACGTTTGACAAAGCCATGCGCCGGCAGAAAACCGTCCCGAAGGGCAGCCCAGCCAGCAGGCCATCTGCGGCGTTGTCGGGCTAGGCTTTGGAATCACCAAGGCCTACGCCCTCCGCCTTGCATCTGACCTGCTGGCTGGGCTGCGATGCTCGTAAAAAGATCGTAAACAGGCTCTTACAGCTATAGCTCGTCGTCCATCCCGCGGCAGGAGATTCGCCGGCTTGGACGGTCTGTCTGAGCGCGTGTGCCGCTGGCCGGAAGCGCGGCCGGACGAAAGGTCCGCCATGCGGGATGCCCGCCAGCGCGGGTTTTGCTAGAATTACGTCTCATTAGCCGATAGACACCCAAGCCACTCCATGAGCATCCAACTGAAAAATGACCATGTGGCGGCATTGCACGCATAGGGCGGCACTCAGCCACCCACACCCCTTACCTGGCTTGCCTTTCCAGCACACTGAGCGCACAAAGCATCATTGAAAGCTCACGAAATTGGTGGAAGAATGTTGGAAGGTTTCCACATTGCAGCCTTCCAACATGCCTCTTACTGACGTCAAAATCAGGACAGCCAAACCGTCCGAAAAACCCTACCGCCTTTCAGATGGGCGCGGCCTTTTTCTTGAGGTTCGTCCGACCGGTTCGAAGTTCTGGCGCTACAGTTACCGGCACGGTGGCAAGCAGTCCATGCTCACCATGGGTGAATACCCCTTTGTCTCCCTGTCTGACGCTCGCCGGTTGTTGGAAGATGCGCGAGAGAGCGTGGCGAAGGGCATTGATCCCAATGCAAAGAAGGCTGCTGAGAAGCTAACCAACATCCAGGCCCATCAGAACACGTTTTCAGTGGTGGCCGCGGAGTGGTATTCCTCGCATGCACCGCACTGGAAAGGAAGTACTGCCTCCACGGCAAGTCGGAATCTGGAAAAGGACATATTGCCATTTTTTGGCGAGTTGCCCATTTCGATGATCAGCCCTGCAATGGTTTTGGGAAGACTGAGAGAGATCGAGAAGCGTGGATCGCCAGAAACTGCCAAGCAAGTCCGGCAGCGAATCTCCGCGATCATGGAGTACGCCATCGTCACCTTGCGTATCGAGATGAATCCGGCGGCGTCGCTGAAGGGGGCAATCAAGTCAGCCCCGACTCAACATACCTCGACGCTTCCTATTAATCGACTTGGGGATTTTCGACGCGCCCTAGCCGAGTACAAAGGCCTTGGCCTCTCAAAGCAAGCGGTGTACTTGCTAATTTACACCATGGCCAGAACTATTGAAGTCAGGTTCATGGAGTGGTCCGAACTTGACCTTGAGCGGGCAGAGTGGCGCATTCCTGGCTCAAAGATGAAGAATGGCGAAAACCATATCGTTCCGCTGCCGAAGCAGGCAGTTTCCATTCTGCAGTCATTGCACGATCTGTCCGGCAGAGAACGCTATGTTCTCCCGAATACACGGGACTATGACCGCCCCATGAGCGCCTCCACGGTGAATAGTGTCATCCATAATATCGGCTTTAAAGGGTGCGTATCCGGTCATGGTTTCCGCGGTACCGCTTCAACCATTCTACATGAGCAAGGCTACCGCTCCGAAGTAATTGAGCGTGCGCTGGCCCACACGGATGGCAACACAGTACGAGCCGCCTATAACCACGCGCTCTATCTTGAAGAGCGGCGCAGGCTCCTACAAGACTGGGCTGATTTTTTCGATGCCCAATAGATTTCCTCACACCAACCAAACCCGCTTCGGCGGGTTTTTTCATGCCTGGAGAAAACGTGAAGACCATCGCCACATTCTCGCAAAAAGGCGGCTCGGGTAAGTCTACCTTGGCCGTTCACCTGGGCGTCGCCGCGGAAGAAGACGGCTGCAAAGTCATCATCCTGGACCGCGACGATGCGCAGGCCTCCAGCTCGCGCTGGGCCGCTTGTCGTGCAGCTGCAGTCCCCATCGTCCTCAAGACACCTCCGTCTAAACTCCAGGGCGCACTCGATGCCGCCAAGGCCAAGGACTTCGGCCTTGCCATCATTGATGGGCCGCCGCACTCCTCGCCGGACGCCGCCGCAATCGCGCGGATAGCCGACTTCATCCTGATCCCCGTCCGGCCGACGGCATTCGACCTGGCTGCGGTCGGCAACGCGGTGAAAATCGTCACGGCCGCCGGCAAGCAGCCGCTGTTTGTGCTGTCCGCCTGCCCTTCACGCGTTCCTGAAGTGGCTGACGCGCGCCAGGCGCTGGGCGATTTCGGCGAAGTGGCACCGGTGGAGATCGGCGAGCGCATCGCCTTCTCACGCGCCATTGCCACCGGCCGGTCGGTAACGGAGTTCGACCCGCGCGGCAAGGCGGCGGCCGAGATCCGCGCGCTATGGCGGTGGATCAAGGAGAAGACGCGATGAGCAAGACCAGTCTGAAGGATTTCTTGGGCGGCGGCGAGGCGGAAGCACCGACCAAGGAAGAAAAGCCGCTGCCGGACTATGTGTGCATCAAGGTAAAAGTCCACCCCGACGATCACCGCCGGCTTTCCGACCTCGCCAAGGCGGAACGGCCGTCCAGCCTGCAAGACCTTGGCACGGAGGGGTTCAACCGCGTGCTTGCAGAGCGCGGCCTGCCGCCGCTGCGGCCTTACAAGGAGGGGTAAGTCATCGCCGCAGCTTGGTGGAAACCAAGATGCATTGCTTCAAACGGCTGGGGGAAAGGGTGACGGCCCGGCGTTTCGATGGTCAAGTGGCAGAGCTGCAAGTGCGTGCCGCCATCTTGAACCGCTTCAGCATGCTGGGCCGTCCGTGCACGGTGGCTGTGGCGTAAATCCGTTTGGGGAAAGGGGAAACTCGCCCTATCTAGGATTTATGCAACAGCGCCGTTTCCAATCAAAATGAGTGTGTCTAAAATATTCGAAAAAACACAAGGCTACTACTCAGATTAGGCTTGATGAAAAGCTTGGGTTATTCGAGATTCACCCTTGGTGATACATGGTTGTATCTCCTAATCAGCGATAAAAGGATTGCAGTCGCTGGCGCATGATGGGGCGTACATTTTCAGCTAGATAAGACGCGTGTCCACTTTCCACGCGTAATATCTGCACCGTCTCGCGCTTGCCGAGCTTGGCTAGTTCCTTTTCCACTGAAGTAAAGGGAACGATAAGATCATAGATCCCAACAATCGCTAGAACTTTCAAAGAGGGACGACTATCGAGTGCTTTAAATAAACTTGGAATCGCCCCAGCAGAATTTTCAGAAAAAGGTATCTTATGGCTAAAAATGTAAGGTCCATTGTTATGATAATGTAACATATTGAAAAGATAGGCGGGAACTGCCCCGTTAATGCTATGATAGCTATTCGAAAGGGAGCTTGTTTTTCCATGATGTCTGCCATCATAGCCATCCAACTCTTCTCCCGGGATAAAATAACTTTCCAATGCACCAACAAGAAATGGAAAGGATTTAATGACAATTTCAACAGATAATCCGGTCATGGCAGACAATTTCCCTACAAATTCAGGAGAAAGGACTGGAAGTGTTTGTTGATTTTTTTCAGCCTCTTCATATTGAAGTGCCATAGTTGTAAAAGGTCCAGATGTAAACTCCTGAACTAATTTCAAATAATCATCCAAGTTCATGGATTTTGGTTTGTCTGACCGACCAAAATAAGTAGCAATTGCTGCAATAGATGGTAAGGCTTCGAATGATCTTTCATTAGTCATAGATAGTTCCCATATAGCGGGGGCCTGGAGAACAACGCCCGCTAATGAAATACCATCCGCCACCAGCTGTTGAGCGATCAAACAAGCGCGATACCCGCCGTAAGATTCACCGTATAGGTAAACAGGAGAGTGAGTACGTTGGTTAACGGACAAATAGCGGCGAATAAAATTGCTAAATACCATCGCGTCGCGCGGTGCGTTCATAAATGTCTGATTAGCATTGGGAGCAATAGCCTCAGAATAACCAGTTGCCGGCGCATCGATAAAGACCAAGTCCGAGTCGGTTAATAGTGTATCCTCCACCTCAATCAACGGGGAAGCTGTCACGGTCGAATCAGGCATTCCAGTTTGGACGCGATACGGCCCCCATGATCCCAAATGTAACCAAGCGGTGGATTGGCCCGGGCCACCATTGAAGAAAAACGTGACGGGACGATGCGGCTGAGTGGATTCGTGTGCGGTGTAAGCAACGTAGAATATCGAAGCTTCCGCATGACCATCAAATGTATAGGCAGTCAAATGTCCTGCGGTTGCCGTGTAGGCAAACGCCTGCATATGATTGGTTTTGGACAGCAGCGTATGATGAGTAACTGCCGCCGCCTCGATAACTGAACTTAGGGGCAGCGATGCAGCCGCATCGCTGGAGTAGTGTACTGAATCGGAAAAGCCAGTATCCATATTGGACTCCTTATTCGCGTCAGATAAAAGATCAAGTCTGAACTTCTACAGTTCAGACTTGATCTGACAGTCTCCCGTTTTGACGGTGCCCGATTGTCAGATCAATTCAGCTTGTCGACCTTTTCCCTCCATTCCGATTTGCCATCGATAAAGGTCTGCAGCGGCGTGCGGCCGCAGCACATCTTGCCCTGATGGGTTCGCTCTTGATTGTAGTAGATAAGCCAGGCATCCAGGTCCGCCTGCAGCTCGTCGAGTGACAGGTACAGCTTTGGTCTGTCCCATTCCCCGTGGACACTAACTTAAGGTGGATAATCCCCACCAAGGAGCAGTGTTCATGACCAAGACCAGACGTACTTTCCCGGAGGCCCTCAAGCGCGAAGCGGTTGAGCAGGTACTTGCCGGCACCCCGTTACGGCATGTTGCCCAAGCCTTCGACATTACCGAGTCGCTGCTGGGCAAGTGGAAGCGTCAGCTCCAAGACGCCGGACCAGATGCCTTCCCTGGCCGAGGCAAACAGACCGGTGAAGCCGCCGAGCTCAAGCGACTGCGGGATGAGCTGGCCCGCGTTACCATGGAGCGCGATGTCCTAAAAAAGGCGCTTGCCATCTTCTCGCAACCCACGAAGTGAAATTCCGCGCGATTCACGCTCTGTCGGGCCGCTACCCGGTAGCCCCGATGTGCCAACTGTTTCGTGTGTCCCGCAGTGGCTACTATGCGTGGCTACACCGCCCACCTTCGGCGCGAGAGATGGCGAACCGACAACTACTGCGCGAAATCCGGCTGGTGCATGCCGAGGTCAACGGTATTTATGGCCATCGGCGTATCCATGCCGAACTTCTTGCACAGGGCTTCGTCTGCGGGCGACATCGCATCGCGGACTTGATGCGGCGAAACGGTATCAGGGTTAGAGCGCGTAAACGTTGGAGACCCGCGAGCGGTGGTCAACACCTTCTACCCGTGGCGCCCAATTTGCTGCAGCGACACTTTGCTGCTGGCGGCGACATCAATCAGCGCTGGGTGTCGGACATGACCTATATCCGAACCGGTGAAGGGTGGCTGTACTTGGCGGTGGTACTCGACCTGTACTCCCGGGCGATAGTGGGCTGGGCCATGCATCATCGAATGCAGCAAGAACTGGTGCATGCTGCCCTGACGATGGCAGTGGCGCGTCGCCAGCCTTCAGGAGAGGTAATTCTGCATTCGGACCGCGGGAGTCAGTACTGGGCATCTCGAATAACCCAAGCTTTTCAGCAAGCCTAACAACAGCATGACGCTTGCGGCCATATTCGGATCGTTTTCTGCAACGGATCACCGCTCAACGCAGCGATTCAGCCCATTTCGGGCGTCAGAAGGCCACGATTCCGGCTTTCCGGAGGAACACCAAGCGCTTTAGGTTGTAACAGGTCGCCATCATCGTCAGCGCAAAGTTCGCGCGCGGTTGGCCAATTGTGCGGACCAACTTGCCTCCCATCTGATCAATCATGGCGAACACGTGTTCGACACGGGCACGAACCTTGGCGATGCGGTGGTTGCGCTGCTGCTGGCACTCGGACAGCGGCTTGTTGGCGTGCCCCTTTCGCTGAATCCGATTCCGAAATCTGTCTTGGGCAAGCTGCGCTCCACGGGCCTCGGACGGATAGCCTCGGTCGGCGTAAACATCCCGGCTTGTATTGCTGGTATCGAAGACGTTGTCGAAATGCTGGCTGTCATGCGTACTGGCCGTATCAGTTTTGAACTTGCGGATCAGCTTGTATTTGTTGTCGACGTTCACCGACAGTTTGTAGCCAAAGTAGGATTTGCCGTGCTTTTTGGTCCAGCTGGCATCCTGGTCCTTCTGGCGCCGCTTCGCGGGTTTCCAATCGGCCGGCGTTGCGCCCTGATCGAGCAGCATCTTCTCGTCGCTGCTGTTGTGCTGCTTCGGCGCTGGCACCAACGTCGCGTCGATGATTTGGCCGCCGCGCGCGATATAGCCTTGCTTGAGCAATTGTGCTGACACGCCATCGAACAGTGCACGGGCCCCGGTTTCGCCGATCCGATTCTCGAAGGTCCAAATCGTGGTGCGGTCAGGGATGTTGACCGCCTGGCCCAGCCCACAGAAACGCTGATAACTCATCCGGTCGAGCAGTTGATACTCCATTTGTTCATCGGACAGGTTGTACAGCCGCTTGAGGACCAGAATCCGCACCATCGTTTCGGTCGGAAACGGCGGGCGGCCGCCCTGCTGGCTGACTGGCCGAGGCGCGACCCGATCGACCTCGGCCGCCAAGGCGGCAAAGTTGATGTGCTTCTCGATCTCGACCAGAGGGTCGCCCAGGTGGTCGATCTTCTGCCGGTGGTGGTCGGCGGCGAACAGGTCTTTCTTGATGGCGTTGCGTGGTTTCATCGGGCTCAAGCTCGGCAAGAGTCTGGACGGTATAATTTTACCAGCTGAGGGCACCCCGGGGTTTTTCGAGGTGCCCAAAAATTCGGACAGGCCCGGCGGGTTCGCCTATTCTGGTAGAAGCTGCATCAGATACTTAAGATTAATCCTATAGATCTCATTTCTTTATTCTATAAATTACTCGAAATGCCGTCACTCTGAATGCTCATTACTCTCTGGAGAAACCAGTAGATGAAACCCTTGCCACTATTGATCGCAATCGCTATCAGCGTTCCGACCCTGACCTCCTGCGCCAGTCCAGAAGAGATTCGCGCAATGGATCAGGGTGCCTGTACTGGTTACGGTTTCCAGCCCGGCACCGACAACTACGCTAATTGCATGATGAAGCAAGCCGACAAACGCCAGCAGGACATGCGTGACCGGATGGAGGAGGCAGAGAAGCGCATGCACCCTCCAGTCCAACCGGCCGCTCAGCCCCCCGCTGTACCAGCCGCCACAATTATCGTGATTCCCACCGACAGCAAGCCTAAACTGCCAGATTGTCGGATGGAAGATCCCGGAGTTACGATGAACATGGATGGCAAGTGGCAAGGACCAAACTGCACGACGGCGAACTAAGACCGCTAACAAAACCTATATTCTGCGCAACGACGCACATGGCAGATCAGCGATTTACAAGCGACAGCCTGAGGCTTTATTAGCGACTCTTAACGCCTGCCGAGCAGTTCTATGGGTTGGCGACTTGAGTCGGCGGCCTTCACCGCTCTGGACACGGTCATCTCCGACTACTGCGACAGAACCGAGAAATTGCATTTTTGTCCATGGCGAAGGTTGTTCAGACCTTCCCTAAAGGTTAAATTTTTCCCGCATGTTTTATCATATTTGCAATAGTGAGGTACGAAAATGTCTTTCAAGAATATGTCACATCACGAACCGTATATGAACCATCTGTTGGCATTTCTTTTTGTTGGCTGGTCAGCTTTCAGTATGGCAGCGGATCGTCCCCCTGAATGTGTTCCAGGTGGGGCAGATAAAACCCCACCGTGGTTGGCTGAGATGAATCAGACAGCACGCGACACTTTAACAGGTATGTCATGGTATAAGAACTGGTTTGCGGTCACCGCAGATTTATGCACCAACATTAGCCATACCGATCGCGATAATCCAAAAGTGAAGAAAATCATCTGGCGCGGCGATGACAAAAAGCTGCTGTTCTATGGCGCTGGTAATCACCATTATGAACCTGATTCTGTTTTTAAGCTGGATGGCTTGCAAGTGATCAAAGCGGATGGTAGTTTAAAAATCAGACCAGGTGCTGGTGCAACAACGCAAAGTGCTCTTAAGAGCTCATCCTTTTCATATGGTGTGGCGGAAGGCTTTGCTGCTCACAGTACTAATGAGCGGCATTATGTTTATGTGATCAATGCACCCGGTGGTATTGCGGTCGACAAGTCGCTTGATTATGACCTATCGCCATTGCCGGGCGAACAGGAAATTGCTTTTCCTGGTGGAATTAGATCTTCTTTTATCAAGGGCATGTTTGAAATTCGTGAGCTACCCTCTGTACCGGGTAAAGTTCCCGATGTTGAAACGCTGGCGTACACACCCAATCCTCACTATACGCAAGGACCTAAAACGGCAGGGGAGGGGGAGGTGGATGTCATGGTCGCCTCGGATCAGGATGTCGATGTGACCGGTGGAAAATCGGTGGATGTCTCCACTTGGCGATTTCCCGCCCAAGATGCGAGCGGAGTGGCAACCCAGGTACAGCTGGAGACTAATGGAGAGTCTGCTGTAGTTTGGTCTGTAACTGGACAGAAGCAGCAGCCATTCACGGCCAAAAGGGCAAAGTATACATGTGCCATGATTGATACAGCTGTTGAGCGTAACCGTACCTTGGTGGTGACGAGTTCTCCTGGTAATATTTCAGAGCTCCCTAAACGGAACTCTGGTATCTGTACTTATTTGACAGACCGAGATTTGTCTGTGCGCAATGTTATTGCGGAAGCAACACGAGGAAAAGATCACATTTGGACAAATTTATCAGTGCATTGGGAAAAGCCGAAAGATATTTCAGGAGTGATTGGATATCGAATTTATATGGTAGATAAAGAGAATTACTTTCCTAGCCAGGCACTGAATGATGTCATTGGTTCGGATAACACTAATTATGTCGTCTCTGATGAAGTGAGCCATAAGCTTGGACTTATGGATAATATAGAGCATCCAGAGTATCCACATTGGCTTTATATTTATACCATTGTTAATATAGATGGAATTCGAGGAGTGGAGGCAGCACCTATTAGGGTAGAATTTTTCGTTAAATGAACTATTTGCCTAGTCTCGGAGAGGGTGTAAATAATTTTGTGTAATCGGTCATTTGGCAGGACACTACCACCATCAGGAGAAACGATGACCGTTGTAAAACGTAACAAGCGGGCCAAGCCCGATCCAGAACTGCTCAAAATGGCCGACAGTCTGCTATTAATCCGGCAGTAATAATCCGTACAGATTGTATACTTCCGGCATGGAAAAAATCGATGTGCGCAAGCTTGAACTGGCCGCCCGTGAGCAGCTGAGGCGTACCGCTATCCGGATGTACAAGCGAGGCCGGTCTCAAGCCAGTATTGCCGAAGAACTCGGGCTGCGCCGCCCCACCATTTCCGCCTGGGTGGTGCGTGAGGCAGCACTAGGTGCGCAGGGATTCAAAGAACAGAAGCGCGGTCGCGCCGAAGGCACCGGCCGTCGGCTGACCGAGGCGCAGGAAGCCCGGATCAAGCAGGACATCGTGGATCGCACGCCAGACCAGATGAAGCTGAGGTTTGCCCTGTGGAGTGCTCAGGCGGTCAAGGCTGTAATCAAGCAGATGTTTCTGATCGATCTGCCGATCCGTACTGTCCGTCTGTACTTGGCCCGCTGGGGCTTTACGCCGCAGCGCCCGCTCAAACGCGCTTATGAGCAGCGACCGGCAGCAGTCGAGAAATGGCTCAAGGAGGAATACCCGGCTATCGTCGCGCGTGCCAAAGCGGAAATGGCTGAAATCAGCTGGGGCGACGAATCGGCGGTGTCGAGTGTTGAGCACTTTCCGCGTGGCTACGCCCCAAAAGGCCAAACCCCAGTTCTGGTGTTATCCCAATCGAAAAGAGCGCGCATCAACTTGATTTCGGCCATTACCAACCAAGGCAAGATGCGCTTCATGCTGTACCGGGAGACCTTGACGGCCCGGGTGCTGATCAAGTTTCTGATGCGGCTGATCCGTGATGCTGGCGGCAAGAAGGTGTTCTTGATCCTCGACAACTTGCGCGTGCATCACAGCAAGCTGGTGCAAGCATGGTTGGAGGAGGAAGAGAACAAGAAGGCGATTGAGTTGTTCTTCCTGCCCAGCTACTCACCGGAACTGAACCCGGATGAATACTTGAACGGCGACCTGAAGGCCAGAATGAGCGCAGGTGAGCCGGTTCGATCAGACGGTCAACTTCAAGGGAAAGTGCTGTCCCATTTACGCTCATTGCAGAAGCAGCCGGCCAGAATCCGGTCGTACTTCCGGCATGAAAAAATCCGCTACGCGGCATGAGCTTTCTGTACGGTATTTGACTGCCGGATTAATATCAGAGATCACGAGCACATCACCTGGTGGAGGCCAGACAGCAGAGGCTACACGATTTGCACCCACAAGGCCGGCGTTTACACCGAACTGGAAGCGCGGAGCATTTGCACGCCGGCCGGCGGAACGTGCATTGCCGTCCCGAAAGATGAGGCGACTAAACTGGCGTGCACCACGCCCTACTATCGCCGGCTGAATGGTTATCTTGCCAAGCTGTACGACGGCGACCAGCACGCCCCCGTGCCGAACAGCAGCGCTGCCTGGCGTGCGCTGGATGCCGCTAGGCTCGACACTGGCCGCATGGACAAGCCAACACCGATGGCTGCAAGCAGATCACGGGCAATTTACCTGCCGGCCAGCCTGCAGCCGAATGAAGGGAGTGCCGCATGACTCAACTCAAGGCCTCCATAGCCGCGGGCGCGGAGTTGACGCCGGACACATTCGCGGACTTCATCGTCAGGCTGCGCCACGATGTAGAGGGTGATGGTGTCGATGAGCACTGCACCGCTAACGCGCTGTTTGTCGTCCAGACGCGACGCATCATCACTGGCATAGACACCGACTACACCGATCAGTGGGTCGTGTGCTGCGAAGACTCGATGTGGTTCAGCCCGAAGGAATATTGGGACGGCTGCGACGAGGAAGAGCGCGAGGAGCTGAACCGCCTGGCCAGCGATGGCGAGGAGGCCGACATCCTGTTTCTTGAGCTGGACGAGGACGACCAGTGGGAAATCCTGGGTGAGCGCGAGGACCACACACCGTAACCGGCTGGGATGACCGGTGGGATTACGTGAACTCTCATCTCACCACGGCGGCAGCCGAGGCATTCATCAAGCGTAAGCAGCACGACTACAAGCACGGCTTGCGCGTGTACGTCGAATCGCAAAACTACTGCTGGGAGTTCAACGCCATCGTGAAGGCGCTACTCCGCGGTGAGCTGACGTTCAGGCCGAATGAAGGGGGCGAGTGATGCCCGGCGACATCTACAAGCGCCGCAAGGTCGATGTAGACGGCTACCAGTGCGGCTGCCGCTGGGTGCGCACGGTGGATGGTGACATGCTGGCCCAGTGCCCCATCCACCACGAAGCCACGGTCGCCAGCGTGAAGCGGTTCGACCGCGAGAGAGCCAAGAAAGGCGGTAGGTGATGGCGGTCTACGTTGATGACATGCGCGCCAGCTACGGCCGCATGGTGATGTGCCACATGCTGGCCGACACCGACGACGAGCTGCACGCCATGGCGGATCGTATCGGCGTGGCGCGCCGCTGGCACCAGGCTCCCCCGAAGCACGAGAGCCACTACGATATCTCGCTGGGCAAGCGCGCGCTGGCGATCCAGCATGGCGCGGTATCGATCACCACCAGGATGTGCGCTGCGATGAACTGCCGCCGGCGCGTCACCGGCGAGCTTGGAAACCATGCGGAGGCTGAGCTATGGCACCGCGAGTACATCAAGAGGAGGAATGGCCGTGCTGACACCTGACCAACTCGCCATGCTGCGAGCGGCCGCAAATGGCGTTGGAGCATCGCCTGAAGCACTGCGGGGCATGATGATGTCCATGCTAGACCACATCGTCGCCCAGTCCGCTGAGCTTGCACACGCCAATAAAGCGCGGCGAGAAGCACAGCTCGCCGCCCAATCCGCACGGAACTCTCGCGATAGTGCAATAACGCAGGCCCGCAAAGAGCTAGGTGCGCTCGCCTTCGAGCTTGAGCACCAGTTGGCCGAGTGGCATAAGCTCAGAGACCCGAACGCGCTGCACATCAATCTGCTGCGTGAACAGCCTGCCAGGCTTTCACATGATCAGCTGCTCCACATCATCGGTGACAAGGCGAGCGAGTGGAAGCGGGACGCGGCGCGCTGGCGCCACGCAGTGGAATACGGGTTCCCACGCAGCTTCCGGCAGATCCACCCCGCGCAGGGCCCCCGCGAGTGGCACGTCGGCGAGCACACGCTCGGCGCGCCGACCTACGAAACCCCGGAAGCTGCCATCGACGCCGCAATGGCGCAGCGGGATCCGCCATGAACGCGCAATCCACGCCAATCCACACAGGCCGCCAATGAGCGGCCTTCATATTTTGGAGAACCACATGCAACTAATCGGCCTCGCCGGCCCGAAGAAATCCGGCAAAGACACCATTGCCGACCATCTGGTCGCCAATCACGGCTTCGTGAAGATCGGCTTCGCGGACAAAATACGGGAGGAGCTGCGCGCGGCCTACCCTGGCTTGGAAGCGGGTTCATTCGAAAATCAAGCATTCAAAGACGTCAATGACATTTCTCTTGCTCTTGAGCATTGCGAGAACTTGGGCTTCATAGACTGGTTGAGGCATAGACGCGTAGTAGAGATATACGCCGAGCTGAGCGAGTCCCGCTCGCCTCGCTGGCTCCAGCAGCAATGGGGCGACTACCGGCGCGCGACCGCCGGCTGGGATTATTTCATCTGCGATGTTCGCGAACGGATTGAGGCGTCAACGACGCCGGTTGTCGTGTCTGGCCTGCGCTATGCTGCCAGCGCGCCGATCCCGACCGCCGAGGCCGGCCTGATCCGGCAGCTGGGTGGCTGGGTTTGGCACATCGACAGACCGGCCTATCAGGCATCGGCCGAGCACACGACCGAAATCGCCCTGCCGCGCCACTCGCGCGACCTCACCATCGATAATGACGGCGACGTCAAGACCCTGCTCGACGTGGTCGACCTGACAGTCGGGGCGCTTGCATGAAGCAGAACTCCCCTTCCACGAAACGGCCGCCCTCGCTGGCGGCCTTGTTGTTTCCGCAAACTGTGCCGAAGAGCATGCGTGCCCTCCCCTCTACGCTCCACCCGGAGAGGCACAACGCCGGCCAGTCGTTCAGTCCCACGCACTGGCCCCGCCGGCACTCCACACACGAAATGATCTGAAAGGTGAAAAATGGCTGAGTTAATTTCCATTAAGACTATCGCCGAACGCACCCAACTGTCGGCATCCTACATAAGAAAGCTTGTAAAGAAAGGCAACTTTCCAAAACCCATATACATAGGTAATTCGACAAGATGGCCTGTCAAAGAGGTAGACCGCTGGATTGAGTGTGTGACAAGTGGTGTAGAATGGACAAATGCTGCTTAACAGCGATCAGTGCAGGCTAGTGGATTGTTGGAAGATTGTTGGAACATTCGAAAGAACCACCAGCCTGAACGATGCAAACGATTGAAAATAATAGGTTATTTGAATCACATGGCAATCCAACTGAAAGACGCGCAAGACATCGAAAAAATGCGCATCGCCGGCCGGCTGGCCTCCGAAGTCCTGGACTTCATCACGCCCCACATCAAGCCGGGCGTCACCACCGAGGCCATCGACAAGCTGTGCCACGACTATATGGTCAATGTGCAGGGCACGATACCGGCGCCGCTGAACTACGCGCCGGACGGCCATGTGCCCTATCCGAAGTCGGTCTGCACCTCGGTCAACCATGTGATCTGCCATGGCATTCCCAACGACAAGCCGCTGAAGAACGGCGACATCGTCAATCTAGACATCACCGTGATCAAGGACGGCTACCACGGCGATACCAGCCGCATGTTCTACGTCGGCGATGTCAATCCGCACGCGCGGCGCCTGTGCAAGATCACCTATGAAGCGATGTGGAAGGGCATAGAGAAAGTGAAGCCCGGCGCCACGCTCGGCGACATCGGCTACGCGGTCCAGAGCTTCGCCGAGGCTGCCGGCTACAGCGTGGTGCAGGAATTCTGCGGCCACGGCATCGGCAAGAAATTCCACGAGGAACCGCAGATCCTGCATTACGGTCGTCCCGGCACCGGGCTGGAAATCCAGGCCGGCATGATCTTCACCATCGAACCGATGATCAATCAGGGCAAGCGCCATCTGCGCATGCTGGCCGACGGCTGGACCGTGGTCACCAAGGACCGCAGCCTGTCCGCGCAGTGGGAACATACCGTGCTGGTCACCGAGACCGGCTACGAGATCCTGACCCAGTCGGCCGGCACGCCGGAGAAGCCCAGCTTCAAGTAAACCGGCCATAGCCATACCATGCCCCGCCCGGCCCGCCGCGCGGGGCTTTTCACATTTGGCGGCGCAATGAATTGTTGCCAAATGTTGCATTCTTTAAATAGCTCTTGTGCGTGCAAGCGGTTGTTTCTAAACTGAAACCGAGTTATTGCCCCGCCAGGGGCGAAGAATCCAGCGGGAGAAACATCATGGCGCTGACCGTCAATAGCAATCTGGCTTCGCTGTCCGGCCAATATCAGCTGAACAAGACCCAGCAAGCCACCAAGCAGGTCCTGGCCCAACTGGCCTCCGGTTCCAAGCTGAACAGCGCGGCCGACAACGCCGCCAATCTGGCCATCGCCCAGCAGCTGCAAGCGCAGATCAACGGCAACAACCAGGCGATCAACAACGCCAGCGACGGCATCTCGATGGTGCAAACCGCCGATTCCGCGCTCGGCCAGCTGCAAAGCAACACCCAGCAGATCCAGACGCTGGCGATCCAGGCCGGCGACGGCGCGCTCAGCGGCAGCAACCGCCAGGCGCTGCAGCAACAGGTGGACCAGCTGACCCAGGCCAACTCGCAAATCGTGCAGAGCACCCAATTCAACGGCACGCAGCTGCTGAACAACGGCAACGCCTCCACCTTCCAGGTCGGCCCCAACGGCACCGCGTCCAATCAGGTGACGGTGCCCGGCATCGATCTGACCGGCGCGCCGGCATCCGGCGGGCTGAACGGCTACAACGCCAACCTGGCGGCCACCAACACCATAGACGTCACCACCCAGGCCAATGCGCTGGCGGCGCAGCAAAGCACGCAGAGCGACCTCAGCACCATAGGCTCGCAGCGCACGACGCTGGGCGCGGTCAGCAACAGCTTCGATTCGGTGATAAACAATCTGCAGTCGAGCAATATCAGCACCCAGGCGGCCAACAGCCGCATCAGCGACACCGACTTCGCCGCCGCCAGCGCCCAGCTGGCGTCGCAGCAGATCCAGGGACGAGCCGCCGCGCTGACCCAGGCGCAGGCCAATATCGCGCCTCAGGCCGCCTTGTCGCTGCTGGGTTGAGCAATTTTATTTGAAAGTTCCAACAAGAATTAAAAAATAATTTCAATTACAGGCTTGTTTCAAGCGCAAGCCATCCCTTATGATCGGCATATGAATCCATTTGATCAACGGGCACCCGTCGTGGTGCCCTTTGTCCATCTGTAAGGAGTTCCCTATGCCCGCCACGCCGGCCATCACCCTATCCTCGCTCGACTACGAACGCCTGACGGCCCTGCTGGAGACCTGCGCCCACGACCACCCGGTGGCGGGCCGGCTGGAGGCGGAGCTGGACCGGGCCGAAGTCGTCGAGCCACAAACGATGCCGGCAGGCGTGGTGACGATGAACAGCGCCGCGCGCATCCTGCTGGACGGCGACGAGAAACTGCTGACCCTGGTCTATCCGCGCGACGCGGACAGCGAACAGGGGCGGATTTCGGTGCTGGCGCCGATAGGCGCCGCGCTGCTGGGCCTGTCCGCCGGCCAGAGCATTCAATGGCCGACGCCGTCCGGCAGCGCCGAGCTGACGGTGCTGGAAATCGTCTATCAGCCGGAAGCCGCCGGCGAATTCCACCGCTAGCCCTTCGCCCCGCTACTCGTCGGCGTAGCGCAGCGCGATGGCGTGGAAGTCGTCGGCGAGCCGCAAGAAGACCGTGACGATTTCCGGATCGAAATGGCTGCCGCTGCCGACCCGGATCATTTCCACCGCCGCCTCGTGCGGCAGCGGCGGCTTGTAGACGCGGCGCGAAATCAGCGCGTCGTAGACGTCGGCCACCGCCATCAGCCGGGCCGACAGCGGAATCGCCTCGCCGGCCAGGCCCGCCGGGTAGCCGCTGCCGTCCCACTTCTCCTGGTGGCAATGCGCGATTTCGCGCGCCAGCCGCAGGAAGTTGCTGGGCGCGTCCAGCATCCTCTCCGCCGCCGCGATGGTGTCCCGGCCCAGCAGCGTGTGCGTCTTCATGATATCGAACTCCTGCGGCGTCAGCGGGCCGGGCTTCAGCAGGATGTGGTCCGGGATGCCGACCTTGCCGATGTCGTGCAGCGGCGCCGACTTGTACAGCAGCGCGATGGTCTCGTCGTCCAGCTGCTCCCGATAGGCCGGATGCTGGCGCAACTCGACGGCCAGCGCGCGCACATAGTTCTGCGTGCGGCGCAGATGATTGCCGGTCTCGTGGTCCCGGGTCTCGGCCAGCGAAGCCAGCATCATGATGGTGACATCCTGTATCACTTGCACTTCGCGGGTGCGGCGCTCCACCTCGCGCTGCAGGAAAAGCGCCTTGTCCTCCAGAAAATCGGCCGCCGCCTTCAGGCGAAGATGGGTTCTGACCCGCGCCTGCAGTATCGGCGGAGAGATCGGCTTGATGATGTAGTCGACGGCGCCGGCGTCGAAGCCGGCCTGCTCGTCCTCGTGCTCGCCCATCGCGGTCAGGAAGATCACCGGGATGCCGGCGGTTCGCGGATCGTCCCGCAAGCGGCGGCAGACCTCCAGCCCGCCGATGCCCGGCATCATCACGTCCAGCAACACCAGATCGGGCAGCGCCTCGCCGGCGGCGATCTGCAGCGCCCGCTCTCCTCCGTTGGCGATCAAGGTGCGGTAGCGGTCCTTCAGCAACGCGTACAGCTGGGTCAGACTCTCCGGCGTATCGTCGACGATCAGGATGACTTGCTTGCTCGAATCGGACACATCGCTCATGGCTCTCGCTCCGGAAAACTCAGGCCGCCGGCGGTCATCGCCGCGCGCAGCTCGGCCAGCGCCGCGGCGAAGTCGAAGCGCGCCAGCGCCTGCTCGAACGCCTCGCCGCCGCCGGGAAAGGCGGCCCGCACCTCGGTCGCGTGCGCGAGAAAATAGCCCAGCGCCTCGCCATCGCTGGCGGCCAGCAAGGAGGCCAGCCGCGACAGTAAGGCGGCGCCTTGCGGCTCGCCGCTGTCGGCGGCCGGCGCCGTCCGCTCCAGCGCCGACTGCAGACGCTCCACCATCGCCGACAGATCGCGTCGCAGCGACTGCAGCAGCGGATCGCAGTCGGCGCGGCGCTTGATCGCCTGCTCCAGCCGCAGCGCGGCCTCCTGCAACTCGGCCAGCCCCAGTCCGCCGGCGGCGCCTTTCAGCGTATGGGCGATACGCGCCGCGGTTTCGCGGTCGTCGGCCGCCAACGCCGCCTCTGCCCGTTCCACCGCGTTCGACTCGCTATCGATGAACTGCCGCAACAGATACAGATACAGCTCGCGGTTGCCGGCCACCCGCCGCAAGCCGGCGGTCTGATCCAAGCCCTGGACCGCCGGCAGCACCAGCGACTCCCAGCCCTGCCGCTCCGCGGTGGCGCCGGCGATGCGCACCCAGCGCGCCAGCGTGTCGTACAGCACGTGCGGATCGACCGGTTTGGCGACATGGTCGACCATGCCCGCCGCCAGGCAGCTCTCGCGCTCCTCGGCCAGCGCGTCGGCCGTCATCGCGATGACCGGCAGTTCGGCGAAGCGCGGATCGGCCTTCAATTGCCGCGTCGCCTCCAGACCGTCCAGCACCGGCATCTGCACATCCATCAGCACCGCGTCGAAACCCTTGGGCCCGTGGGCGCGCAACTTGTCCAACGCGGCCTGGCCATTGCCGACCACGGTGACGGTGGCGCCGGCGCTCTCCAGCAGTTCGACCGCGATCTGCTGGTTGATCAGATTGTCTTCGACCAACAGCAGATGGACGCCGTCCAGGTCCACGCCGGGCTCCGCCGCGTCCGCCAGCGCTTCGCTGGCCGAAACCGGGCCGAACACCTCCAGCACCACGTTCAGCAGGGCGCTCTGGCTGACCGGCTTGACCAGAAAGGCGTCGCAACCGGCGGCCCTGGCCTCGGCCCGGACGTCTTCGCGGCCGAAAGCCGTCACCAGCACGATGCGCGCGCTGCGGCTGATCTCCCGGATCCGGCGCACGGTCTCGATGCCGTTCATGCCCGGCATCATCCAGTCGACGAAGGCCGCGTCGAACGGCTGGACCAGATTGGCTTGCCGCATCAACGGAACCGCCTCGCTGCCCTGGCCGCAGGCGGTCACCGCGAAGTCCAGCGTCCGCAGCTGCTCCGACAGCACGTCGCGCGCGGCGTCGTTGTCGTCGACCACCAGGATGCGCAGGCCCTTGGCCTCCTTTGGCAGCGATTTGCGGCGCGGATCGACGGCGTCTGTGACGCCCAGCCAGCAGTTGAAGATGAAGGAGCTGCCCCAGCCCGGCGCCGACTCCACCTGCACCGTCCCGCCCATCAGCTCCACCAGCCGGCGGGCGATGCTGAGACCCAGCCCGGTGCCGCCGAAGCGGCGCGTGGTGGAGCCGTCGGCCTGGCTGAAGGCCTGGAACAGCTTGGCGACCTGCTCCTCGCTCATGCCTATGCCGGTATCGTGCACGCAGAAGCGCAGCTGGGCCTTGTCGCCGATGCGGTCATCGACGCCGATGATGATGGCGACCTGCCCCTTATCGGTGAACTTGATCGCGTTGCTGACCAGATTGGTCAGCACCTGGCCCAGTCTCAAGGCGTCGCCGACCAGGCCCTGCGGCACATCCCGCTCCATCTCGAACAGCAGCTCCAGCCCCTTGTCGGCGGCGCCCTGCGCCACCAGCGCCGACACGCCGTCCAGCACGTCGTCCAGCCAGAACGGCCTCGCCTCCAGCTCCAGCCTGCCGGCCTCCACCTTGGAAAAATCCAGGATGTCGTTGATGATGCCCAGCAGCGAGGTGCCGGCGTTGTGGATCTTGCCGATGTAGTTGCGTTGCTGATCGCTCAGATCGGTCTTCAGCGCCAGATAGGACATGCCGATGATGGCGTTCATCGGCGTGCGGATCTCATGGCTCATATTGGCCAAAAACATCGACTTGGCCTGAGTGGCGCCCTCCGCCGCCACCTTGGCGGCGTGCAGTTCGACGGAGGCGGCCGCCAGCTGCGCGTACAGCTTGCCGTTCTCCAACAACAGTACCGCCAGCACCAGGCTGGCCGACAGCAGGCCGTAGACGCGGCCGGCGTAGAAACCCAGGTCGAAACGGCCGGCGTTGAAAACGACGGACAGCGCGATATCGAATACCCAGCTACTCATCACCACCATCAGCCACAAATCCAGCAGGCTGCGCGGCTGGCGCAGTCCCACCGCCGCCAGCGCCAGCAGGCACAAGCCCCAGACGCAGGTGACCACGCCCCACATCAGCGGCGAGTAGCGGCTGCCCTGCATGATGACCGGCAACAGATCGTGGCCGCGGGTGGCCAGCACGCCCAGCCCGACGACCAGCAGCGCCGACAGCAGCACCGACAAGGCGATGGCGCGGCCGGTGCGGCCGCCGGAGGCGTCGCCGTTCAGCTGGCTGTAGACGATCACCAGCAGCGGAAAGCCGCTGTGCCACAGCATGTACAGCCAGGCGGTGGTCTGGGAGCCGGAGCCGAACAGGCCGTGCTCGGCGAACAGGCCGGGGAAGCTCAAGGCGTGCAGCATCGCCATCAAGGCGGTGAACAGATAGGCCGTCGCCAGCACTTGCAACGCGCGCAGCCGCAGTATCGCGAACTGGCCGAACAGCAATACGGCGGTGACCAGATCGTTGACCGCCAGCGCCGACTGGTACAAGGGGATGAAGGCCCATATCTTGGCCAGCTGGATCTTGGCGAACGGCAGCACCGCCAGGAAGACCAGCGCCGAGACGACGACGACGCCCAGCGCGAGACGACTTTGCCCCCGGGTGGGCGGCAAGGTCGACAGGAAGGCGGAGCCCGGACTGGTCTCGGAACCGGATGGCTGCATCGGCGTCGCTCTTTGCTGGGGTGGGAAGTTCGCGCTGCTGCTGGGAAGCGGCCCACTATCGTGAACACGTTCCTATACAGCATAGCCATCAGGCCACCCGGCCGCAGCACTGATCGGCGCGCCCCGGAACGGAAACGGGCGCCAATCGGCGCCCGCGTCGAATGCGAAAACGTCCGGCTAGGCCAGCCAGCCCCGCGATTTGGCATCCAGCAGCCGGCCTTCCAGATACGCCCACAGCGCCGGACAGCCGCTGCGGATCGGCGGGCCGATGCGGTCCAGCACCTGCTGGTGGCGTATGCAGTTCTCGCGCCAGCTCTGGCCGCTATTGGCCAGATTCAGCAATACCGGCATCGCGCGGTCCGCCGCATGGGCGAAACGCGCTTCCGCCGTGTCGCCGGATTCGAACTCGTTCCACAAGGCCAGCAAGCGCTGCCCCTGCTCCGCCGGCAGCATGCCGAAAATGCGAGTGACGCAGGCCAGCTCCTGCGCCTTGCGCTCCTCCCAGCCGCCTTCGGCGTAGACGATGGTATCGCCGGTCTCGATCTCGCCGATATCGTGCACCAGCAGCATCGCCACCACGCGGTTCATGTCCACCGCTTCCACCGCGTACGGCGCCAGCGAGGACGCCAGCAGCGCGATCTGCCAACTGTGTTCGGCCGAATTCTCGTAACGGTCGCTGTTCAATACCCGGGTCTTGCGCGTCACCTGTTTGAGCTTGTCGATTTCCAGCACGAAATCCACGATGTTCTGCATATTGTTCTCTTTACCGTCGATGTAAAAAAAGCAGACCGAAGTCTGCTTGTGCCGGCGCTCACCAGCACCGTTGAATCATCTGCGCCAGCTGCACCAGCCGGCCGTGGAAGAAGTGGCCGGCGCCGGGCAGCACCAGCACCGGCAGGCTCTGCGGCCGCGCCCAGTCCATCACCGCGGCCAGCGGGATCACCTCGTCCTCCTCGCCGTGTATCACCAGCGCGTCGGCCGGCACGTCCGGCGTCGGGATAGGATATTTGCCGACGGCCACGCCCATCAGCAGCAGCTTGTCGGCCTCGATGCGGGCGCGGGCGCGGGCGGCGACGAAGCCGCCGAAGGAGAAGCCGGCCAGCGCCAGCGGCAGGCCGGGATGCTGCGATCTGGCGTACTCGGCCACGGCGACCGCGTCGTCGACCTCGCCGTTGCCGTAGTCGTGCTCGCCGTCGCTGTCGCCGACGCCGCGCAGATTGGGGCAATAACAGGCATAGCCCAGCTGCGACAAGGCCTTGGCCGCGGTCTGCACCACCTTGTTGGTGTGGGTGCCGCCCTGCAGCGGATTCGGATGGCAGATCACGGCGACGCCGCTGGCCTCGCCCTGGGCCGGCACGTAGATGGTGTCCAGCATGCCGACCGGACCGGCGACGGCGACCTTGTTCATGGCCTTCAGCATCAGATCTTCAGCCTTTCCACGACGCGGCCGTGCGTCATGTGCTCGGAGACGATCTCGTCGATGTCTTCCTTGTCGACGAAGGTGTACCAGGTCTCCTGCGGATAGACCACCATCACCGGACCGTCGTCGCAACGGCCCAGGCAGCCGGCCTTGTTGACGCGGATCTTGCCCTCGCCGGCCAGACCCAGCGCCTTGACCTTGTCCTTCATATAGCCAAGCAGCTCGCTGGCGCCGTGGTTGTTGCAGCAGCTCTCGCCGGCGGCGCGCTGGTTGCAGCAGATGAATACGTGCTTGTCGAAAAAGCTCATGGCTGTGTCCCGTTGTCCGCTTAACCGTCGTTGTCCGCCCAGCCGGCGGCGCCGACGGAGGCGGCGTTGTCGAACTTGGCGTAATGGCCGATGAAGGCCAGCCGCACCGCGCCGGTCGGACCGTTACGGTGCTTGCCTATGATGGCCTCGGCCAGGCCCTTGTCCGGCGAATCCGGATTGTAGTAATCGTCGCGGTACATGAAGATGATCAAGTCGGCATCCTGCTCGATGGCGCCCGATTCCCGCAGGTCGGACATCATCGGCCGCTTGTTCGGCCGCTGCTCCACCGCCCGCGACAACTGGGACAGCGCGATCACCGGCACTTGCAGCTCCTTGGCCAGGCCCTTCAGGCCCCGCGAGATTTCGCCGAGCTCGGCGGTCCGGTTGTCGCCGCGACCGGAGCCCGACATCAGCTGCAGGTAGTCGATGACGATCAGGCCCAGCTTGCCGCCGTGCTGGCGCGCCAGCCGGCGCGCGCGGGCGCGCACTTCCAGCGCGGTCAGCGCCGCCGTCTCGTCGATATACATCGGCGCGTCGGACAGTTTGCCGATCGCGTAGGTCAGCTTCTGCCAGTCGTCGTCGCCCAGCTTGCCGGTGCGCAACACGTGCTGATCCAGCCGGCCCACCGAGCCCAACATACGCATCACCAGCTGCGAGCCGCCCATTTCCATCGAGAACACCGCCACCGGCAAATGGGTTTCCACCGCCACGTGCTCGGCGATATTCATCGAGAAGGCGGTCTTGCCCATCGACGGACGGCCGGCGACGATGATCAGGTCGCCCGGCTGCAGACCGGAGGTCTTGGCGTCCAGATCGATGAAGCCGGTCGGCACGCCGGTCACCTCGTCCGGGTTGTCGCGGCTGTACAGCATGTCGATCCGCTCGACCACCTCTTTCAACAGGCCCGGCATTTCCAGGAAGCCCTGCTTGGACTTGGCGGTGGATTCGGCGATGTGGAAGACCTTGCCCTCGGCCTCGTCCAGCAACTGGGCGGCGTCGCGGCCCATGGGCGCGTAGGCGGCCTCGGCGATCTCGGTGCCGACCTGGGCCAGTTGGCGCATCACCGAGCGTTCGCGGACGATTTCGGCGTAGCGGCGGATGTTGGCCGCCGACGGCGTGTTCTGCGCCAGCGTCGCCAGATAGGCCAGGCCGCCGATCTCAGCCAGCTGGGCGTTCTTGTCCAGCGCTTCCGATACCGTCACCACGTCAGCCGGCCGGCCGAGCTCGACCAGTTTGGCGATATGCTTGTACACCAGCCGGTGGTCGTGGCGGTAGAAGTCGGCCTCGGACACCACGTCGGCTATCTTGTCCCAGGCGCTGTTGTCCAGCAGCAGGCCGCCCAGCACCGATTGCTCGGCCTCAACCGAATGCGGCGGCGTGCGGATGGCCGCCATCTCGCCGTCAAAATTCTCGTACTGTTCTGTCATGTAGACCCGGAATGCGCGCGCGGAATGGCGCGCGTAAGGCAAAACGCAATTCTAACCCGAAACAAACCGGGCCGCTCAGCAGTTCATCCCCGCCACATAGCCCGAAGACCACGCCCACTGGAAGTTATAGCCTCCCAGCCAGCCGGTGACGTCGACCACTTCGCCGATGAAGAACAGGCCGGGCACATCGGCCGCCATCAGGGTCTTGGACGACAGCGCCTTGGTGGAGACGCCGCCCAGCGTCACCTCGGCCTTCTTGTAGCCCTGGGTGCCGTTCGGCTTCACGCACCAGCGATGCAGCTGTTCGGCCAGCTGGCGGCGCTGCTTGGCCCCCAGTTCCTTCACCCGCTTGTTCAGGCCGATGCGGTCGAGCCAGGCGTCGGCGAAGCGGCGCGACCAGCCGAGCTCGGTCAAGGCGTTGGCGATCAGCTGCTCGCTGTCGCCCTTCTCTTCCAGCCAGGCCTCGGCATCGCCGCCCGGCATCAGGTCCAACAGCAGCTCCATCCCCGGCTGCCAATACGAGGACACTTGCAGGATGGCCGGGCCGGACACGCCCTTGTGGGTGAACAAGACATTCTCGCGGAAGCGTCCTTTGCCCGCCGTCGCCTCCACGTCCACCGACACGCCGGCCAACGGCGCGAACGCCTCGGCGTCGTCGACGTGGAAGGTCAGCGGTACCAGCGCCGGGCTCAACTCGGTCACCGACAGGCCGAATTGCTCGGCCAGCCGGTAGCCGAACGGCGTGGCGCCGATCTGCGGTATCGACAGGCCGCCGCTGGCGACGACCAGCGACTGCGCCAGAAAACGGCCGCCGGCGGTCTCCACCGCAAAGCCGCCATCATCAACGCGCGACACCGACAGGATGGTCGTCTCCATCCGGCGGTCGACGCCGCCGTCGCGGCATTCCCGGTCCAGCATCGCGATGATGCGCTCGCTGCCGTCGTCGCAGAACAGCTGGCCCAGCTTCTTCTCGTGGTAGCCGATGCCGTGGCGTTCCACCATGGCGATGAAGTCCTGCGGCGTGTATTGCGCCAGCGCCGAACGGCAGAAATGCGGATTGGTCGACAGATAGCAGTCGAAACGGGCATTGACGTTGGTGAAGTTGCAGCGCCCGCCGCCGGAGATGCGGATCTTCTCCGCCAACTTGGCCGCATGGTCCAGCAACAGCACGCTGCGGCCGCGCTGACCGGCCGTCGCCGCGCACATCAGGCCGGCCGCGCCAGCTCCGATGACAATTACATCGAATTGCAAAAACTTATCCTTATCATTTTAGTCAACTATTGGCCACGCAGAACATATTCCAGTAAACTGCGGTTAAAGCCGCCGCTTATGCGGATTACTCTACTCAACAAGGAGAGCATAATGGAACACAAACTGCCCGAACTGCCGTACGCGCTGGACGCCCTGGCCCCGCACATCTCCAAGGAAACCCTGGAATTCCATTACGGCAAGCACCATCAGACCTATATCACCAACCTGAATAACCTGATCAAGGGCACCGAGTTCGAAAACGCCTCCCTGGAAGAGATCGTCAAGAAATCGTCCGGCGGCATCTTCAACAACGCCGCCCAAGTCTGGAACCACACTTTCTACTGGTTCGGCCTGGCGCCGAACGCCGGCGGCGAACCGACCGGCGCGCTGGCCGACGCGATCAAAGCCAAGTGGGGTTCGTTCGACGAGTTCAAGAAGGCCTTCACCCAGACCGCCATCGGCACCTTCGGCTCCGGCTGGGCCTGGCTGGTGAAGAACAGCGACGGCAGCCTGGACCTGGTGTCCACCAGCAATGCCGCCACCCCGCTGACCACCGACAAGAAGCCGCTCTTGACCTGTGATGTGTGGGAACACGCGTATTATATCGACTACCGCAACAGCCGCCCGAACTATCTGGAACACTTCTGGGCGCTGGTGAACTGGAACTTCGTGGCGAAGAACTTCGCCTGATTTCCGCTTCACGCGACATCAAGGGGCCTTATGGCCCCTTTTTTCATGCCCGCCGCAGAATCAAGCCGCCGCCGACCGCGCTCCGGCGGCCAGAATCCTGTGGCTGGCGGAATCGTCCACCACCATCACCGACCGTCCCCGCCACTTGTCCAGATACATCGCGGCTACCCCCTAATCCCGGCCAGCGTGCCGGTGATCTTCTCCAGCGACATGACCTCGTCGACGCCGCCGTGGTTGATCGCCTCGGCCGGCATGCCGAAGACCACGCAGGACTCCTCGTCCTGAGCGATCGTACGCGCGCCGGCGTCGTGCATCTCGCGCATGCCGCGCGCGCCGTCGTCGCCCATGCCGGTCATGATCACCCCCAGCGCGTTGCCGCCGGCGCACACCGCCACCGAGCGGAACAGCACATCGACCGACGGCCGGTGACGCGACACCAGCGGGCCGTCCTTGACCTCCGCCACATATTGGGCGCCGCTGCGCTTGACCAGCAGGTGCTTGCCGCCGGGGGCGATCAGCGCGACGCCGGCAATCAGCCGGTCGCCGTTCTTCGCCTCCTTCACCTCCACCCGGCACAGGCCGTTCAGCCGCTCGGCGAACGAGGCGGTGAACTTCTCCGGCATGTGCTGCACCACGGCGATGCCGGGACAGGTGGCCGGCAGCCTGGGCAGCAGGTATTCCAGCGCCTGGGTGCCGCCGGTGGAGGTGCCGATGGCGATGATGCGCTCGGTGGTGCGATACTTTTCCAGGCCGGACGGCGCCTCCAGCACCACGTCGGCGCTCAGCTTGGGCGCCGGCACCAGCCTATCCCGGCCGGCGGCGCTCGGACTGGCCGCGCCGCCGCCGGCGATGCGCTTCACCACGCCCATCCGGGCGCCGGCGGCATCGCGCACCTCCTGGATCAGGCCCTTGGCCGCCTCCTGCAAGAAGGCCTTCAGGTTCACCGTCGGTTTGGTGATCACCGCCACCGCGCCGGCCGACATCGCGTCCAGCGTGATGCGCGCGCCCTTCTCGGTCAACGACGAGCAGATGATCACCGGCGTCGGCCGCTCCTCCATGATCTTGCGCAAAAAGGTCAGGCCATCCATCCGCGGCATTTCGATATCCAGCACGATCACGTCCGGCCAGCGCAGCTTCATCCGGTTCATCGCGAAAATCGGGTCCGGCGAGGCGCCGATCACCTCGATGTCAGGCGCGGTCGCCAGCATCTGGGTCAAAATCTCGCGCACCACGGCGGAATCGTCGACGATCAGCACGGCGATGCTCATCTTCTGCCTCCCTTCCGGCTTGCGCCATTCAACCGGTGTCGAGCTTGGCGGACTCGTTGAAGTAAATCAGCACATTACGCAGGAAGACGATGTCGAATTCGGCCTGCTGGAACTTGTCGCAACTCAGCAGGTTCAGATTGGCGAATTCCATCCGCCGCGCCAGCTCCGGCATCACCCGCACCATGCCCTCGTACTCGTCATACCCGCGCAGGAAATACTTCTGCCAGTAATGCGGCGGCGTGCGGCGGGCTCTGTCCGTCGTATAGATGCCGCGCCTGGCCATCGCCAGCACCCGGGTATTGATGTCGGTGGCGTACAGCTTCCAGTTGCCGGCCAATCCCAGCGTATCGGCGAGCACCATCGCGATGGTGTACGGCTCCTCCCCGGTCGAACAGGCCGCCGACCACACCCGTATCGGCCCCGGACGGTGCTGCCGCAGCTCCTGCACATACTGCTCCAGCCACTGGAAATGCTGCGGCTCGCGAAAAAATAGGTTTCGTTGGTGGACAGCAGATTCACCGCGCGCTGGCGCTCGGCCTGCCCGCCCGGCGCGCGCAGCAGCTTCCAGTACGCTGAATAGCTGTCCAGACCCAGCAGCCTCAGCCGCTTGGACAGTGGTCAGCATATGGCTTCACTAAAGTTGTCGTCTCCTGGACTGTCAAGAAGGCGATGGAATTCAGGGAGGAACCGCCGCGAGCAGACGGGCGTAGCTGCCGTCCAGCCTCATCGCTTCCAGCGCGGCGTCGAAGCGATCGCGCAGCCCGGCCAGCTCGGGCTTGCGCGCGAAGGCGAGATAGCTGGGAATCCGCTCGATGGGCGGCTGCAACTCGCGCACCCGCCCCTCCGCGCGCTGTCGCCGGATGATGTCCCAGGCGCCGAGGCGATTGCTGACCAGGATGTCGAAGCGGCGGGCCAGAAGCTTGTCCATATTCTGCTCGCCGCTGGCGGCCGTCTCGGCGATGCGCACATCGCCCCGCTTCACCGCCTCATCGAAAACCGCGCCGTAGCTGACGGCCCTGACCACGCCGAAACGGTAGCCGGCCAGCTGGTTCAAGCGGCCGTCGAAACCGATCGCGGCGTCCTTGAGCACGAACAGCGACACCGCCTGCGATATCAGCACCTGGCGGGAATAGTCCAGCCTGACCTCGCGTTCCGGCGTTTTATACAGCGTGAAAATAGCGTCCGCCTGCCCCGTCTCCGCCATCGTCAGCGAACGCCCCCACGGGTAGACGGCGACGTGGACTGGCCGCCCCATCCTGCGGAAAGCCTCGCGCACGATGCCGACAGCGACGCCATCGACCTCGTCGCCATTCTGGTACTGGTAGGGCGGATACTGCAGCGTGACCAGCAGCAACGGCTTCTCGCCGGCGCTGGCGAGCGCCGGCAACAGCAGCGACAGCAGAACGAGCAGCCAGGGCAAGATTCGCGCGCTCCAAAGGCAACGGGGGCGTTCCGCTGCCGGAACGCCCCCGTTGGCGCCTAGGCTGCCTGAACTTCTTAAAGATAGTTCAGGCGGCCAGGCGGATCAGATCAGATTCTGCTCGGCCACGTTCAGATTCAGATCGATCATGTGCTCGCTGCCGCTGGCGTCGCCGCTCTTCAAGTCCAGCCGCGCGCATTCGATGGCGTCCAGATAGGCCGCCGTGATGTCGCCGGTGATGTATTCACCATCGAAGCAAGAGCTTTCAAAGGCGCGCAATTCGCGGTTGACGCTGCGCACCGCGTCCTGCAAGGCGCCCAGGTCCTGGTAGATCACCGCGTCGGCGCCGATCTCGCGCGCGATCTCGGCCTCGTCGCGGCCGGTGGCCAGCAACTCCGCGCGGGTCGGCATGTCGATGCCGTAGACGTTGGGGAAACGCACCGCCGGCGCGGCCGAGGCGAAATAGACGTTCTTGGCGCCGGAGTCGCGGGCCATCTGCACGATCTCCTTCGATGTGGTGCCGCGGACGATGGAGTCGTCCACCAGCAGCACATTGCGGCCGGCGAACTCCAGCGGCACCGGATTCAGCTTCTGGCGCACCGACTTCTTGCGCACCGCCTGGCCCGGCATGATGAAGGTGCGGCCGATATAGCGGTTCTTGATGAAGCCCTCGCGGTACGGCAGGCCCAGCGCGTTGGCCAGCTGCAGCGCGCTCTGGCGGCTGGAGTCGGGAATCGGGATCACCACGTCGATGTCCAGTCCCGGCAGGTCGCGGCGGATCTTGTCGGCCAGCGCCTCGCCCATGTTCAGCCGCGACTGGTAAACCGACACGCCGTCTATCACCGAATCCGGGCGGGCGAAGTAGACGTATTCGAACAGGCAGGGCGTCAGCCGGGTGTTCTCGGCGCAGATCTGGCTGTGCATGTCGCCGTCGAAGGTGACGTAGACGCACTCGCCGGGCTGCACGTCGCGCAGCAGCGTGAAGCCCGAGCAGTCCAGCGCCACCGACTCGGACGCGAACATGTACTCGGTCTTGCCGCTGGAGTCGGTGCAGCCCATCACCAGCGGACGGATGCCGTTCGGGTCGCGGAAGGCCACCAGACCGAAGCCGGCTATCATCGCCACCACGGCGTAGGCGCCCTTGACCCGGCGGTGCACCGCCTCCACCGCGCCGAACACCGCGTCCACCGTCAGTTCGCGGCCGGTCACCCGCAGCGCCAGTTCGTGGGCAAACACGTTCAGCAGCACTTCGGAGTCGGAATTGGTGTTGATGTGCCGCAGATCGTTGCGGAACATGTCGGCCTTCAGCTCATCGGTATTGGTCAGGTTGCCGTTGTGCGCCAGCACGATGCCGAACGGCGAATTGACGTAGAACGGCTGCGCCTCGGCCAGGCAGGAGGCGGAACCGGCGGTCGGATAACGCACATGGGCGATGCCGGCGTTGCCCAGCAGCGAACGCATGTTGCGGGTGCGGAACACGTCGCGCACCATGCCGCTGCCCTTGTGCATGTGAAAGGTCTTGCCATTGGCGGTAACGATGCCGGCCGCGTCCTGCCCGCGGTGCTGCAGCACCTGCAAGCCGTCGTACAGCAGCTGATTGACCGGCGACTGGCCGACCACGCCTAGAATTCCACACATCTTGAAAGCCCTCTATCCAACTACCTGAAAACGGAATGACAAAAGAAAAAGGCGGAATCTCGAAGTGAAGATATCAAGAGATTCCGCCTTTCTCACCTAACTGTCCGGCGCCTGGCCGGGAGAGTCGTAGTGCAAATTGTTCGCCAGTGTCGGCGGCAACCATGGCCGCAATGACAAGGCCAGCGATTCGAATGGCGCCGCCAGCACGGCGTTCCTCCACATCGGTTTCTGCGGCAGGCTGCTCAGCCCGCCCAACAGCACCAGCACGGTGACCAGCACCACGCCGCGCACCAGGCCGAACGCCGCGCCGAACAAGCGGTTGATCGCGCCCAGGCCTATGCTGTCCACCAGGCCGGTCAGCGTCACTCGCAACAGCGCGGTGGCCAGCCAGACCAGGAAAAACACCAGCACGAAGCCGGCGACGGTGCGCACGCCCTCGCCCGGCAGGCTGGCCGGCAGAAATTCCGTGACCAGCGGCGAAAACTGCTTGGCGCACCAGAAGGCGATCAGCCACGAGCCCAGCGACAGCACTTCGGCGATCAGGCCGCGCATCAGCGCCATCAGCACCGAACCGGCGACGACGGCAATTGCGATATAGTCGAATGCGGTCATGGCGGCTACTTGTTGATGATGATGCCGCTGACGCCGGCGCGGGAAAGCTTCTGCAGCGCGTGCTGCGCCTCGGCCTGGCTGGCGAACGGACCGACGCGGACGCGGGTCACCTCGCCCTTGCTGGTCTCGACCTTGGAAAAGTGCGCGGTCACCCCGATGCCGGCCAGCTTGGCGCGCAGGGCCTCCACCTTGGCCGGATCGGACAGCGCCGCCAACTGGATGACGGACTTGCCGTGGGCGGGCTCGCCGCCGGACGCGTGGCTGTCCGGGTCGGCTCGGCCCTCCAGGATGGCCGCCGGGTCGGCCTTGCGCGGCTTGACCGCGGGCTTGGCCTCCTCGGTCTTGCGCCGCGGCTCGGGCTTGGCTTCCGGTTTCGGTTCCGGTTTGGCTTCCGGCTTGGGCCGCGCTTCGGCGACGGCCGCGGCGGGCTTCTCGACCGGCTTGACGGTTTCGCGCTCGGCCGGCGGCGGCGCGGTGATCGTCGACAGATTGGCCGGCAGATCGGTGGCGGACGCTTGCGGCGCCTCGGCCACCGCCTGCGAGGCGGCGCGTCTGGCCGCCGGAGCCGAGGCGGCCGGCGCCGAGGCCTCGCCCATGATCTCGATGGATTCCGGCTTCATCTGCTGCTCCGGCAGATGCCCGACCACGTTCCACAGGACCACGGTGGCAATCGAAACCAGCACAATCGCGCCGACCAAACGGCGGCGGGCGCGCTTTCTCAGCAATATCAGTTCATCGTGGCTGGACAGTGCCATGCATTCCTCAAACCGGGTGACGCCGGGCTTCCAGTACTTCGGCTACGGTGTGGAAAGACCCGAAAACGACGATTCTATCATTGTCGCCGGCTTGCGATAAGGCGGTCGACCATGCGCCGGCGACGCGATCGAAAGCCTGGACGTCGGCGATGCCCGCCGCGGCCAGCTCCGCGGCGATGGCCTCGCCGCTCTGGCCGCGCGGCATGTCGAGGCCGGCGACCAGCCAGCGGTCGAATTCGCCGCGCGCCAATTCGACCACCGCCGCCATGTCCTTGTCGGCCAACATCGAAAACACCGCGTAGCGGGTTTCGGCATACGGCAGCTGTTTCAGCGCCGCCGTCATCGCCTTCACCGCGTGCGGATTATGGCCGACGTCCAGCACCACCGTCGGCCGGCCCGGCAACACCTGGAAGCGGCCGGGCCACTCCACCTGGACCAGGCCCTGCTTGACGGCGCCGATGCCGACCGGCAGCTTGTCCTTGATCGCCTCCAGCGCCGCCAGCGCGCCGCAGGCGTTCATCAGCTGATAGCCGCCGCGCAGCGCCGGGATCGGCAGCGCGTGGCGCTGATGGTCGCCGCAGCGGAACGACCATTGATTGTCCATCCGGGAAAAACCGAAGTCGCGGCCGTACAGTCTCAGATCGGCGCCGATGGCGACGGCGTGGTCCAGCAGCCGCCGCGGCGGCTCCGGATCGACGCAGATCGCCGGCTTGCCGGCGCGATAGATGCCGGCCTTCTCGAAACCGATGTCCTCGCGATCGTTGCCGAGTATTGCCTGGTGGTCCAGATCGACGCTGACCACCACCGACACGTCGGGCTCGAAGATGTTGACCGCGTCCAGCCGGCCGCCCAGCCCCACTTCCAGCACGATGACGTCCACCTTCTCGGCGACGAAGCTGTGCACCGCCGCCAGCGTGCCGAATTCGAAATAAGTCAGCGAGACGTCGCCGCGGGCCGCGTCTATCGCCTCGAAACTGGCGATGATGCGCTCGTCGCTGGCCGGCTTCAGATCAATGGCGATGCGCTCGTTGTAGTGCAGGATGTGCGGCGAGGTGTAGGCGCCGACCTTGAAGCCGGCGGCGTGCAGCATGCTGGACAGCATCGCGCAGGTGGAACCCTTGCCATTGGTGCCGGCCACCATGATGATCGGACAATGCGGCCTCAGGCCCATCGCGTCGCGCACCCGGGACACCCGCTCCAGGCCCATGTCTATCGCGCTGACATGCAGCCCTTCCTGCCAGCGCAGCCAATCGTCCAGTGTCTTTCTCATGGTCATCGTGGGGTTTCCATGTCATCGGTGGGCTGCGGCGGATGAAACCACAGCAAATAAGCCCGCAGCAGTCGGCGCGGCTCGGCGCCGGACGAGTCCGGCCACAGCATCACGCTGAGCCGCCGACCGTCGGCGCTCGCGTTCAACACGATCAGCAGCGGTGTGACGAAACAATCGTCCAACGGTTCCGCCGCCTGCCTCGCGTCGCCGCGGCACAGGAACAAGCGCCCCTGCGGATCGACCTCCAGCCGGTCCGGCGCGTCGCCCCGCCACCAGCCATCGGCCCGCAGCGCGCGCAGGCCGAACCAGGCGGCCGCCGGCAGGCTGATCGCATATGCCGGCGGCAGACAGGCCAGCAGCGCCGTCGCATAGCCGGCGTAGGAGGCCAGAACCAGCGCCAGCCACGCGCGCGACGGCCTGAGCGGCACGGCGAACGGTTGCAGCAAAGCCCGGTCCCGGCGCATGTTCGCTTACAGTTCGGCGGCCGGCAGGTTGGAGATGTCGGCGTCGACGCTGTCGATCACGGTCGAATGGATTTCCACGTCGAACCACTCCCAGAACGCCTTCAGCGACAAATCCGACGGCCACAGGCCTTCGTCCTCGTCCCAGGAGGCAAGTTCCATCTTGAACAGCTGTTCGCTGATTTCATCGATGTGGGCGACGCCCTCTTCCGGCTCGACGAACTCGGGCAGCAGGATGGCGGTGCAGTCGCTGCGCAGGCTGTCCAGCGTCAGGTCCACCATATCGGTGTCCGGCAACTGGTTCAGCCAATCGAGGAACGGTTGTTTCGGCTTGATGACGGCAACGGCGCGGTCGACGAAATACATGGCGGGGCCTTTCGCAAAGGAAGATTCGGCGCGCATTGTAGCAGTCCGCCCGCGGCTAGGCGACCCGTCCGCCGACAGGGCCTCCGTGGTAAACTGGCGGCCGTTTTCCTCATTTAGCAAGACACACAGAACATGGCCCTGATTACCGTCGAGAAAGCCTGCCTCGCCTTCGGACACCACGCCCTGATGGACAACGTCGATTTCGCCCTGGAACCGGGCGAGGCGGTCGGACTGATAGGCCGCAACGGCGCCGGCAAATCGTCGCTGCTGAAGAGCATAGCCGGCGCGGTGCAGCTGGACGACGGCCGCATCAACGTCAAGGGCGACGTCAAGGTGGCCTATGTGCCGCAAGAGCCGGAATTCGACCCCGGCCACAGCGTGTTCGAGGCGGTGGCCGTAGGCCTGGGCGACTTGAAGGCGCTGCTGACCGACTACCACAAGGTCACCCAGCAACTGACCCAGCCGGACGCCGACCACGAGCAGGCGCTGGCGCGGATGGAAGACATCCAGCACCAGCTGGAAGCGCGCGGAGGCTGGCAGTTCGACGCGCTGATCTCGTCGACGCTGAGCCATCTGGACCTGGACGCCAAAGTCCTGGTCGGCGAATTGTCCGGCGGCTGGAAAAAACGGGTGGCGCTGGCGCGCGCGCTGGCGTCCAAGCCCGACGTGCTGCTGCTGGACGAGCCGACCAACCACCTGGACGTCGCCGCCATAGAATGGCTGGAAGGCCTGATCCGCAACTTCTCCGGCAGCGTGCTCTTGATCACCCACGACCGCCGTTTCCTCGACAACGTCGCCAGCCGCATCGTCGAACTGGACCGCGGCATGCTGCGCAGCTATCCGGGCAGCTTCTCCTCCTACCAGACCCGCAAGGCCGAGGAGCTGGCGATAGAAGAGGAGCAGAACCGCGTGTTCGACAAGTTCCACGCCCAGGAAGAGGTGTGGATACGCAAGGGCATCGAGGCGCGCCGCACCCGCAACGAGGGCCGGGTGCGCCGGCTGGAGGCGATACGCCGCGAACGCGCCTCCCGCCGCGAGCGCGTCGGCCAGGTCAATTTCCAGCTGGACGCCGGCGAGCGCTCCGGCAAGCTGGTCGCGGAACTGGAGCATGTCGACAAGGGCTTCGACGGCAAGACGCTGATCCGCGACTTCACCACCCGCATCCTGCGCGGCGACAAGATAGGCCTGATCGGGCCCAATGGCGCCGGCAAGACCACGCTGCTGAAGCTGATCCTCGGCGAACTGCAGCCTGACGCCGGCGTCGTCAAGCAGGGCACCAAGCTGGAAATCGCCTACTTCGACCAGTTCCGCGAGCAACTGGACGAGGAAACCAGCGTCGCCGACATCATCAGCCAGGGCAACGACTTCGTCGAGATCGGCGGCGTCAAGAAACACGTGATGAGCTATCTGGAGGACTTCCTGTTCTCGCCGCAGCGCGCCCGCAGCCCGGTGCGCTCCTTGTCCGGCGGCGAACGCAATCGCCTGCTGCTGGCCCGGCTGTTCACCCGCCCCGCCAATGTGCTGGTGCTGGACGAGCCGACCAACGACCTCGACATCGACACGCTGGAGCTGCTGGAGGATGTGATCGCCCAATACGCCGGCACCGTGTTCCTGGTCAGCCACGACCGGGCCTTCCTCGACAATGTGGTGACCCAGGTCATCGCCTTCGAGGGCGACGGCAGGCTGGAGGAGTATCCGGGCGGTTACCAGGACTGGCAGGACACCAGGAAGCGGATGGCCGCGCTGGGCGGCGCCGACAAGCCCAGGGAGGCCGCCCCGGCCCAGCCTTCGGCGGCGGCGCGGCAGGACAAGCCGAAGGCGTCCCGCAACAAGCTGTCCTACAATGAGGGGCGCGAACTGACGGCGCTGCCGGACCAGATCTCCGCCCTGGAGGCGGAACAAGCCGAGTTGAACCAGCGCCTGCTCGATCCCAACTGCTACCGCGACACGCCCAAAGAGGCCATCGCCTGGCAGCAGCGCATCGACGAGATCGACGAACTGCTGCTGGAGAAGCTGGCGCGCTGGGAAGAGCTGGAACAGCGTTCCCGCTGAGCGTCCTTGGCGGCCGGCCAAGCCAAGATCCAATCAGGAGGAGCGCGTGGCGCCATTCGAGGGCCGAAAATACCGCAGCCGGGCGCGACATGCCCCTGGCTGGCGGCTCGCGGCGGCGCTCGCGATGGCCGTCGGCGCGGTCCAAGCCACGCCGCTGCGCGCCTGCGCGTCCGATGTGGACTTCCCGCCCTATGTCTTCACCTCCTCATCCGGCTTTGCCGGCGGGGCCCAGGACACCGGCCTCGCCGTCAATGTGCTGCAGCGCGCGCTGAGGCGGGCCGGACGCGAGCCGGCCATCGTCGAAAGGCTGCCATGGCGGCGTTGCCGCGAAATGGTCGCCCATGGCCAGATCGACATCGCCATCGACGTGCCGTCGCGCGAGCTGGACCCGCAGCGCTTCCTCGCCACCGAGGCCTACGCCGAGGTGCATCACCTGTACTTCTACTCCTCGCGGAAACATCCGGCCGGCGCGCCGCTGCGCGCGCTGGCCGATCTCAAGCGCTACACCGTGTGCGGCCTGTTCGGCAATCGTCTGGACGCCTTCGGCATCGCCCCGTCGCGTCAGGACATCAGCTCGAAAAACGAACGCAGCGCGATAGCGAAGATCATGGAAGGCCGCTGCGATGTCTTCATCGAAATCCGCGAGGTGATAGACAGCCTGTCGGAACGAGACGCGGCGCTGCGCGATCTGTTCGACGGGCCGGCCCTGGGCCGGGCCGACCTGCCCGGCGACACCGCCACCGGCCTGCATTTCGAGTTCAAGCGCGCGGCCAAGGGCGGCGACGAGCTGCAGCAATCGTTCAACGCCACCATCCGCGACCTGATCCGCAACAACGAAATGGCGCGGATGATGCCGTAAGGCCGGTCACTTGAGCGGCTTGCCGAATACCGTCTTCGCGGCGACCGGCATCAACTGGTCGACATTGCGGCTGGTCGCCACCAGGACCGGCACCAGGATTTCCTTCGCCGGCGGCCGCCCATGCAGTTGCGCGACCAGGGCGCCGGCCGCCGAACTGCCCATCAGATAAGGCTGCTGCATGCCGACGGCGACCAGGGCATCGCTCTTCAGCAGGCGGACGACATCCGGCATCGCGTCGAAGGAAACCAGCAGCACCTGCTTCTGCTTGCCTGCCTCCCGTATCGCCCGCATCGCCCCGTCCACCGGCTGGTCGGTCTCGATGAAGAAGCCGCGCAGCCCAGGATGCGCGGCCAGCGCCTCCCGCACATAGCGGTAGGTCTCCTCGGCGGAATAGTCTTTCATCTGCCTGAGCACGCTCTCTCGCGCGAAACCGGCGTCCCGCATCGCGTCGCGGAAGCCGTTGCTGCGATCCTGGCCGTTCTTTCTCGTCAATTCGATGGTGACCATGCCGTAAGCGCCATTGCCCCAGTTCCGCGCCCGCATCGCCTTCGCCAGCTCGGCCCCGACATCGTAGGCGCCGCGGTAATTGTCCGACTTGACGAAGCTGGCATAGTCGCCGCCGCTGGTGCCGATATCGGCTATCGTCACCGGAATGCCCGCCCGGCGGGCCAGAGAGCCAGGGCCTCCTCCGCCGACTTGCTATTGGTCGGGGAGATCACGATGCCGGCCGCATGGCGGTCTATCAGCTGGCGAACGTGAGCCAGCTGCGCCTCCTCGCTGAGCTTGCTGTCCAACTGCGTGAACGCGTAGCCATTCGCCTCCGCCACCGCCTTCACGCCCTTGCCCACCGTGTCCCAAAACGGCAAATCCGCCTTGGCGGTGATGTACGCGATCTCGGCGGACGCCGCGTGCAGCGGCGTCAAGCCGATGGCCGCCGCCAATGCCGGCGCCAACGCGCGACGCGCGAACGACGCCATCGCCGCGACGGCGGTGGAGGCCAGTGCGATCTTCATTCCATATCTCCGCAGGGAAATCTCCGGATCGATTTTCCATTCTAGTCGCGCCGACGCCTTGTCCATGGCAAATCGCCGCCCGTCGGCGGCCGGATGTTTCCCCGCGTTTACACTGGCGCGACAGCCGAACGCCCGGCCCGCGCTATACTGCCGTCGAAGCGTCCCGCCGCCGCTAGGAGCCTGGCGGGAAAGAACGCGCGCAAGACAACAGGAGCCCACGCGATAATGGAAAACACCCAGCCGATAGACGACAGCGGCCGCCGCCGCCTGCTGCAGGGCGCGGCGCTGGCCGGCCTCGCCGCCTTGCTGGCCGCCTGCGGCACCACCGCGGTGAAGACCAGCCAGCGCCCCCGGCCGAGCCGGCCGTCCGGCGACACCTCGCTGTCCAATATCAGCGCCGACGGCAACGGCCGCGAAATCCTGCTGTACACGATAGGCCTGCTGGACGGCGGCTATCAGTTCGGCGGCAGCAATCCGGAGGCCGGACTCGATTGCAGCGGCATGGTCAGCTACATCTACCAGAACGCGGTCGGCATCCGGCTGCCGCACAACGCCGCCCGCATCGCCGCGCTGGCCCGGCCCATTCCGGACACGCAGATGCAAGTCGGCGACCTGGTGTTCTTCAACACGATGAACCGGCCGTTCTCGCATATGGGCCTGTTCATCGGCGACGGCAAGTTCGTCCACGCGCCGCGCACCAACAGCACGATACGCGTGGCGCGGCTGGACAACGTTTACTTCGCGCCGCGCTACGAGGGCGCGCGCACCGTGCTGCGCGCCTGAATGAAGCGCGGCGCGAAAACTGAACGCCATTGCGCGCGATAAATGGTGACCCACCAATTTTCCACTATCTGCAAAAGAATTTCACTTCTGTCAGAAAGGGGCCTGTTGGCCCCTTTGCATTTTGACGGATCATTGCGGTTTGGATGGCCAGGTCGTCTTCAACGGGAATTCAGGCTGCTGTGGCACATCGCGCAGCACCTGTGCGTATGCTGCCCACTGCCGGGCTTGATCCTCCGTCAATGTTGTCGGCAGTTCATAACTTTTCTGATACGCATGTCGATCCAGCACGTTGAGCGCATCTTTCAGCAGCAGGTCTCGATGTGCGCGCGCATCGCTGGCCATCTCTTCAGGGGTGGCCGGTGGCTTCGCACGCGCTATTGGTGCCCCAGTATCATCGACGCTGATGATCGCCCCGGACGCCTGCGCATCAAGCATGGCGTTGTAGAGGTCCATCGGGATTTCGTATGCATCCGCTGGGCGGATGGTGCTGGCAGAGTCAAAGAAGCCGCACAAGGAAGGTGAAAAGTCCATTATCGTGCTCCTCATAGTTTCCCAATCGCTCTGATAAAAATGGTGCCTTCATCAGGCGGACCACCGTAGATGCCGCGCGTCCGAATCGTGCCGCCGGTCGATGTCGGCGCCGACGCCAACAAAGCAATAACCTCGCCCTCGACATCCATTACGGACGGCCAGACCCCGTAGACCTCGGCCATTGCGAGAGGAAACACAAACGAGATCAGCTCGTCCCGGCGACTAAATTGAACCGAGAACCACTGCTCCACTTGCCCATCAGGGTATTTCCGGTGGCCCCGTGGAGAGACCTGACCGGCGAACAGCGTTCGCATGCCGGTGACTACAGCAGACAAATCACTCTTGGTTGCACCGTCCGCGATACCGTAGCCAGCAAGCGTTGTTGCCTGAGCCGCAAACCACTCATGCAGCAAGCCGTATTTCGCTGATCGGAGCGCCCCGTCGGCGTCGACCGCCAGCACCTCCAGATTGTCGACCTTCAGCATCAACTTCGCCGAGCCGCGCCCAGGCACAGGGCTTTTCGCAGCAAACAGCCCGGTGTCCCCGTCTTCGTCAAACGCGAAACCGACGGCCGCGCCATCATCGCCTGCCTCGGCCGGATCGCCTTTATTCGCACGGAAAGCCGCCCCCCAGACCCGGCGTTCAGCGTCGCGCCAGGCGGCATCGGTAATGCCATAGCCATCCAACGTAGAAGGCTTGCCAGACGTGATCTTGCTCCAGTCCAACGTGGGCACATCGTCACCGGACAGTTGGCGGCCGTTGGTCACACGGCCTTTCACGTCGACAGTCACAATGGGGTAGCTACCCGGCTTCACGCCGCTGTTGGCCAGCGTCAGCGCTGCGCTGGCGTCGCCACTACCGTCAAACGCTACATTCCAGCTACCGTCGCCGGTCAGGGTGATCTGGCGTGCTGTCCTCAGCTGCGCGGCGTAAGCTGCCGTCGACGTGCCGCCTGCAAGCTCATCCAGCTGCTTCTTCAGAAAAGCGGTGCGGTTGGCCAGCTGTTTGCCCTGCAGATTGTCGATGCCGTCCGGCCCGGCCAGTACCGGGTCGGAGGTTTCCAGTTGATAGATGCCCGCCTCCCAGACGGGCTTTTCCTGCAGATTGGCCATCAGGCGCTCCCTCGGTTGAATTGCTTGTTACGGCGGATCACGCCGTTGTGGCGGTTGGCCGCGGCCTGGTACTCCAGGCTGGCCAGGTGGCAGCGTGCCGGCGCGACGGCACGCAGCGCGCTGCGCAGGCTCACGGCCTGATCGTTGGTGATGGGTTGCTGCAGCACCACGCGATACTTCGCCCATGAATCGACCTCGCCATGCACGTGCATGCCGTCATGCCGAATGGTGCCGTTGCGAAGCTGGCCGGCCAGCCCTTCGATCAGCGTGGCCTCACCCAGGCCCAGCCGGCGGATCACTTCTCGGACGGCCCACGGCGTACCCTTGTAGCGGTGCAGCTCGATGGCACCTTTGATCATGTGCCGCCGCGCGTCGTCGGACTCGGCCAGTTCCCAGCCATCGCCTGGCAGGCTGAATTGTTCGGCCAGCAGCGGCAGCGCCGAGCTGGTGACGTTGTCCACCAGGTAGACCAGCAGCCCGGACACGTCCACCGCGCTGATCCTGGCCGCCAATACACCGAGAATGCGGCTGCGGGTATCGCCGGCCAGGGCCGGCGGCAGAGGCAGGTCAGCCATTCGTCGCCTCCGTCGGCACGAGCTTGATTCCAATGCAGCGCGCCCATTCGTTCTCAGCCAGCTGCAGCCGTGGCGGATTGACCAGCGTGACCTCGTAGACGCCCGTCACCTGCAGTGCGGCGATGATTTGGCTGGGCACGATGTCCCGTCCCAGCGCGGCAGCATGTTCCGCTGCGTAGGCGGCGGCCTGCTGGTTGGCGGTGGTACACACCTGCGGGGCATCAGCCTGAGTAAATAGCTTCAGCTGTGCCTCGATCACATAGTCCACGGCGGCCGGCGCCAGGGCTTCGACACGGTCGGTCAGCGGCCGGACCTTCTCGGCCGAACACGTGGCCTGTACCAGGGCGAGCATGTTGGCATCCGGCAGTCCGGTCTTCAGCAGCGGGTAGAGCTGAACTACGCCAGGCGTAGGCGACAGCACGGCGACGTCGACAATGTTTTGGTGCGCTCGCAGCGCGTGGAAACGGTAGGCCGCCACGCTGCCTGCATTGGAGAACGATTCCGGTGCCAGCGTGATGCGTTCGCGCAACCTCTCGTCGTCCTCCTCGTCCACACCACCGGCCGTGGCTCCCGTGTTGGTCACCACCACGTCCATGTCGCCCAGATCGTCCATCAGATTGACGATCTGGCCGGTCTGCCAGCCGTTGCCGGTGATACCGGCGTCCTGGCAGGTTGCTGCAGCATCCAGCGATATGCTGCCGACCGGCAGCGTCACGGCCTCGTCGGTGGCGAACGCCACCACACCGTCGCCACTTTCGACGCGCGTACCTGCCGGGATCAACAGCGGGCTGGCCAGCGGCGCGTCTAGGCTGAAGCGGAGTACGGCGCGGGCCGGTTGGGCCGGCAAGCGGGTAACACCTACCAGCTGGCCCAGGTAGTCCAGCATCGGCGCGCGGGCAAATGCCACCAGGTTCTGCTTGGCGGCCTCCTGGATGCCGACGCGGACCAGCGTTTCGCGGTAGGCGATCAGGTCGATCAACAGCCGTTCCACCTGAGCCGGATACAGGGTTTTGCCGCTCATCTGCTCGTATTGGGCGATGATTTCGGCCGTAATGGCATCCGGGTCGCGGGCGATGAATTCCGGTGCAGGTAGGGTCACAGCGTCACCTCCGTTTCGCGTACGCCGGCAGCAATGCGCCAAGTCACGCGCAGAGTGATGCGGGCGCCGTCGATCAGCGGCGCCACCTTTACCAACTGGCAGCGCGGCTCCCATGCCCGGATCGCCTCCACGGCTTCGCGCACCACGTGCGGTACGGCCAGGGTGACGGGATAGTCGAGGTAGAGATGGATGTCGGAGCCAAAGTCCGGCCGATGCGGATCGCTGCCCTTGGGGGTGGTCAGGATGATGCGGATGCACTGGCTGATATCCGCCTCGGCCTCGACCAGGTCAGGGCGGTTCAGCGCGGGTTGCCAGTGAATGGAGTCAGATAGCTTCATGCCACTATTAATCCGGCAGTAATAATCCGTACAGATTGTATACTTCCGGCATGGAAAAAATCGATGTGCGCAAGCTTGAACTGGCCGCCCGTGAGCAGCTGAGGCGTACCGCTATCCGGATGTACAAGCGAGGCCGGTCTCAAGCCAGTATTGCCGAAGAACTCGGGCTGCGCCGCCCCACCATTTCCGCCTGGGTGGTGCGTGAGGCAGCACTAGGTGCGCAGGGATTCAAAGAACAGAAGCGCGGTCGCGCCGAAGGCACCGGCCGTCGGCTGACCGAGGCGCAGGAAGCCCGGATCAAGCAGGACATCGTGGATCGCACGCCAGACCAGATGAAGCTGAGGTTTGCCCTGTGGAGTGCTCAGGCGGTCAAGGCTGTAATCAAGCAGATGTTTCTGATCGATCTGCCGATCCGTACTGTCCGTCTGTACTTGGCCCGCTGGGGCTTTACGCCGCAGCGCCCGCTCAAACGCGCTTATGAGCAGCGACCGGCAGCAGTCGAGAAATGGCTCAAGGAGGAATACCCGGCTATCGTCGCGCGTGCCAAAGCGGAAATGGCTGAAATCAGCTGGGGCGACGAATCGGCGGTGTCGAGTGTTGAGCACTTTCCGCGTGGCTACGCCCCAAAAGGCCAAACCCCAGTTCTGGTGTTATCCCAATCGAAAAGAGCGCGCATCAACTTGATTTCGGCCATTACCAACCAAGGCAAGATGCGCTTCATGCTGTACCGGGAGACCTTGACGGCCCGGGTGCTGATCAAGTTTCTGATGCGGCTGATCCGTGATGCTGGCGGCAAGAAGGTGTTCTTGATCCTCGACAACTTGCGCGTGCATCACAGCAAGCTGGTGCAAGCATGGTTGGAGGAGGAAGAGAACAAGAAGGCGATTGAGTTGTTCTTCCTGCCCAGCTACTCACCGGAACTGAACCCGGATGAATACTTGAACGGCGACCTGAAGGCCAGAATGAGCGCAGGTGAGCCGGTTCGATCAGACGGTCAACTTCAAGGGAAAGTGCTGTCCCATTTACGCTCATTGCAGAAGCAGCCGGCCAGAATCCGGTCGTACTTCCGGCATGAAAAAATCCGCTACGCGGCATGAGCTTTCTGTACGGTATTTGACTGCCGGATTAATAGCGTCACTGGCGTCTAGATCAGACCCGGCATGCAAAATCCCCCTACTTGAACGGAGATGCGGAGGATGGTTGGGCTTCCGGCTTGCTCAACGTGAAGCGCAATTTCTGCACCTTGGCTGCCACATCACTCATATCGCTTAGCAAGCGGTAGTGAATCCCGCGGGACGCAGAAAGGCCGTTATTTGGCAAAGACTCTGCCGGTCCTGCGGTAACGACGTAGCCGGTGGAAGCCGCCACGGTGAACACTCCATCGAAGCGCTGTTTGAATTTTCGCTTGGTGATCATGCCTATTTGGTTTTCGACCATATTGCGGTTGTGCTGGCTGATCAACCATGGCCAGTCCCACTTCGAGTTTGCCGGCCTAAGGTATTGCGATAGCAAGTCCCGTGTAGCGTTCAGACCGTCGTAGCCGCCGAACTTGCCGAGATAAAACGGGCGGTCCGTCGGATGGCCATTGAGGGCATTGCCGCCATAGCGGAGGAAGTTGTACAGTTCAGCATCGTAAGTTATGTAGATCATTGAGGTATAAGGGGTATCTGCCCTTTGCTCATATAGCGTCAGCGTGATCTCACGCTTGGACCGGGCTGGTAGTTGAACCTGGTACTCGGCGCTCTGGGATACGGTTTCTTTATGGTCGCTTGCAGTTATCCAGTCTGCATCGGCATTGATTTTCACCGCCACCGAACTCCCCTCGCTATCGCCCAATGGCAGGCTGGCGTTCCATGGCCTGGCCACGGTGACGGGACCATTGACGGTTATATTGTCCACCTTGCTCCAAGCGACTGCAGACTCATAATTCAGATTGGCCACGGTGGAATCATCGATGTCGCCGTGGTTTTCCAGCAGAACCTTGATGGTCTTGATCGGCTGCTTGTCATGCCGCCGTGACGCCATCAGGACCAGATCATCGGGTGTTGTCTCCCACTGGATGTTGAGAAACGCCATGCGAAAACGCTTGTCTGCCCAATAGCCGCCTGGGCCGTTGGGGTCGTATTTGCTGTTAAACATATAACGGCGCCTGCTATCCGAGATCGATAAATCATCCAGACGGGTGTCTATTCTCCGATACTCCATTTCGGAACCCACCTCTTCGTTTTGATTGGTATTGCCGCCTACCCAGCCGTAGCCCAGCATATCCGCCAGCTCCGTCCAATGTTTAAAAAATTTCTCGTTAGTGATGATTTTTCGAATGGTTGATTCATTGTCCAATGAAGGCTCATCGAATATCAGGTCGGGATAGGCGGGGACGGTATCATCCCCCCAGGCATGGGTTTGGATTGTGGAAAACAATACGATCGCCGAGGCGATAAATTTTACGCGATTCATACTGTATACCTTTTGGATTAGGAATTAAATTAATGATGTTAATTCATTGATTGACAATATTCGCAGTCGGCAATTAAAACCAAGAAATGGCAATGCCATATATTTCATGCTAGAACCGTGCCTAGTCATAGGCAATTAGTATTGACTCATTTCTTGTGAATGAATTGTAAATGGCTAGGATATTCAACATGAAACTCGAGATCGAAAATGTGCACAGTTGAATTTATGGAATGCTGGGCCATTAAAATGGTGCGCTAATATCAAGTAAGGAAGGGGTTTGCCTTGCAGGATGTTGAAGGGTGAGGATGAGTGGAAGAGTAAGTTCTAAAGAAAGAGCTTTAAATAAATTAAAGCCGTCCGGTCTAGCTCGCAAGCGCAGAGCATCAGAGGCACGGCTGCAGAAATGTCGAGATCACCAGGGGCTTCCAGGCAACGGTTTGCGCGAATCTGCCGGGCATTTCCAAAAAAAAGCCCGGCGCAAGGCCGGGTCAAGGGTATTGCCTAGATAACGACATGCAAGTACACGCCAACAATGTCCCAAAACCCGTCAGCACAAAGCGCGCCACGCAACCGCGCTCGAAGCGCAATGCAGAGGACGGTGCGGCGCCAAGGAAAAAAGACCCGGCGCAAGCCGGGCCAACATCCTTGGAGAAGACTGTGACGAGCAAGGCACGCCACACACGCAGCATGGACTCAGTTGTCGCCGGCAGCCGCGGGAAAATCGAATATTCGGAATATTCCGAGGAATGGCTCGTCCTGCCCAGGAGAATGGACTGGGAATGTGAGAAATGTTGATCATGATGCAGCGCTCGCCCGCGAGGCGAGCGCATTTCAGGGAAAAACAGACTATTCCGAACCAAGCGCGGCGCGAAACGGCCGCCTTGGCTAGGGAGGGGGCTGCGTCAGCCAGGTCGGAGTGAAGACCATATTCGATCTTTCAGTCCACGTCGCGCATGCATTTGTCGGCGCCATCAGGCAGAGTGTTTTTGTCATCGACATCGGCAAAGGACCGCTCGAGGATGCACTCATCCGAAATGGAACTGTCCGTATTAATAGCCGCTAACAAAACCTCGCAGAGTCCCAGAGCCAAGGCGCGCCGACGCAGGCAGTGCAGAGAGTACGATAAGGAGGCGCAACGCAGGATCAGGGGTTTTGTTAGCGGGTCTAGAGGATTGAGCCGAAAGACCTGTGGTGTGTCGTATGGCAAGCTGCGCAAATGGCATTGGGTATCGAGCCGCTTGCTCGATACATCGACCATAACCGCAAGACCTTCAACCGTCGTCACCGCGGCGGGAAGCCAGGCGGCGATGGCGCGATTTTATTCATCGGCACCAAAACGGACTGTAAGCTATTTGCCGAAATCATCGAGGAAGCCCTGCATCATCACCACCAGCCAATGCGCCGCTCAAGGACGCTGGCAAGCTGGCCGATGATCAGACCGATTGCTGATTCTGCGTCGCCTTGGCGGGCCCGGTCTGGAGACGCCTCGGGGAGGTTCGCCAGTGGCTTGAAACCGGCCCCGCTACTGCTGGCTTCTGGTCGAGACGCTATTGATTGCTCGCTTGGTCCGCTGATCCGCGGTCGGCCTAGCCTCCGCGGCGCGGGCTGGGAGATGCGGACGGTGGTCGCCGAGTGCGACACCGCTCAGAATGCCGCTGTTCGGCTTGTTCGCGAAAATTGAGCGGATCTGGTTGCGTGAAGGTCTTGATCGCTGCGCGCGCAAAGGGATGTTTACCAGCTTGCCCGAAAGACTTGAGCGAGTAAACTTATTGCCCACTTTCGCACCAATCCTTGCAGCCACCTTGCTTGGCATGGCTATCCAGTGGCGCCATAAATGACAGGTCTGGGCAAAAAAAAAGCCCGCTAGGGGCTTTTTTGATGACAGCAATAATTTTACAGCGGCTGAATGCCGGATGCTGCCGGACCTTTTTGGCCCATGGCTCGGGTGTAGCTTACTTTTTGACCTTCATGCAGCGATTTGAAGCCATCGGCACGAATTTCAGAAAAATGAGCGAACAGGTCATCGCCGCCATTATCCGGGGTGATGAAGCCAAAACCTTTTGCGTCGTTGAAAAACTTAACGGTACCCGTTTCCATAATGCACTCCTTGTGTCGGTTAACGGCAATAAAATTGCCAAGGGCATGATAATCAAGGAATAGATAAGGAAACAATGAAGACCAACTGGGTGGGCAACGCGGTGTCGATAGATATGATGCTTGAATATCCTGCTTTATCAATTTTGCACAGGTTGCCTTCCAACTGTCAACAATATTTTTTAGACCCGCTAACAAAATCCCTGATCCGGCGTTGTGCCTCCTTGGCGTGCGGCTGGTACTGCCCGCGTCGGCGCGCCTTGGCTCAGCTTCTCCGCGAGGCTTTGTTGGCGGCTCCAAGCCATGCTCCGGGGAATGGCTTATCAGCCGCCCTCTGACGGATCGCGATTTCATTCCGGCCAGTCCGATAGGCCCGCTATCTGTTTGGAATGCCATCAAGATTTCCAGCGACATAGGCAAGCGATCGCTGTAGCGCCATGTCCAGGAACGGAATGTCGTGGAGACGCTCGTCGCCGGCGGCGCCCTGCGCGCGTGCGCGCTCAAGGGCAAGATCCAAATCCTGGATCACAGCCAGCCTCGCCTCTACGCCCTGCGCGAAGCCGCTTTCGTTGGGAAAGAGATCGGAGACGATGAAGGCCTCGCGGAACTGCGCCGTCAGCTGCTGGGCTTCCTGCAGCGTGGGCTGGCCACGCCGGATCGCTCGAAGGGCGATGTTCAGTTCGTCGGCGAGGACGTCAAGGGTATAGGGTTTCATGCCGGTCCGTATTTGAATTTGTACAAATTCAAAATACAGCGAGGGCGCCCCGACGGCAATAAGGATCCGACGAACGGTTGCGCAGGAAAATGTTGACCAAAAAGCGGACCAAACCACCTCAAGAGCCCAAAAAAAAGCCCTGCATAAGCAGGGCTGTTTTTGGTAAGCAATTAACTTGCTTGGAATTGGTGGTGGAGGCGGCGGGAATCGAACCCGCGTCCGAAAGTCCTCTACAGTGAGTTCTACATACTTAGTCGTGTCATTTGGATTTAACCGCTGCCACGCCGACGGACAGGCTGGACTTTGGCGAGTTACCTATTATTTCGCACTGAACCAAGTAACCCGGAGCAGCACTAGCAGATGTAGAGTGACACTACAGGGTTTTGACGCCCCCGGCCCATCTGCGAACCGTTGTAGTGTCTAGCCGGCCGTTAGGCTGCTAGAGCGTAAGTTTCGTCGTTTGCGACTAAAAAAATTCAGTGTTTTACGGGGTGACTGAAATCCCGGTATGCCCCCATCTGCTTCGCAACCCCCGTCGAAACCAGGTCGCCCCCAGACAAGACGATCATTGTATTACAACTCTCATCGCTTGGCGAGCCTTCGCATGGTTCGCCTGCGCAATTTACTTGAACAGCATGTGACCGAGCTTGGCGGCCTTGGTGTCCAGGTAATGGTCGTTATATGGGTTGCGTCCCACTTGCAGCGGCACACGCTCCACCACATTGATGCCGGCATTTTGCAGCGTCGCCAGCTTGCGCGGATTATTGGTCATCACCCGGACGCTGCTGATGCCGAGATGTTCCAGCATGTGCCGGGCAATGCGAAAATCGCGCATATCGGCCGGGAAGCCCAATCGTTCGTTGGCTTCCACCGTGTCGGCGCCGCCGTCCTGCAGCTTGTAGGCGCGAATCTTGTTGATCAGGCCGATGCCGCGCCCTTCCTGGCGCAGATACAGCAAGGCGCCCCGCCCTTCCTTGCTGATGGCCTCCATCGCCGCCTCCAGCTGGAAGCCGCAATCGCAGCGCAGAGAAAACAGCGCGTCCCCGGTCAGGCATTCGGAATGCAACCGCGCCAGCACCGGATCGCCGTCGGTCACTTCGCCCAGCGTCAGCGCGACATGCTCCTGTCCGCTTTCCTCTTCGAAACCGTGCATGGCGAATTCGCCCCACGGCGTGGGCAGCTTGCAGCTGGCGATGTAGTGGATAACAGGTTCGGGAACAGGCTGGGGTTGCGACGACATGACTTCTCCGGAGTATCTCAATGGCAATGCGAACAGGCCGCTCAAGCGGCCCGGACCGCGATTAGTTGGGGGACGATTCCGTTTTTTCAAGCGGAGGCAGCTTGCGCAGCAGCTGCGGCAGCACGATGGCCAGCGCGGCCAGCCATACCTGGCGCTCCTCGGTGAAGTGGCCGGCGGTGAACGACTCCGCGTCGATGATGCCGAGCACATTGTCGTCCGCGCCCAGTACCGGCAGGCAGATCTCGCTCATCACCTTGGGGTCGCACTCGTAATAGCCGCCGCCTTCGGCACGCCATTGCGCCACGTCGTCGATCAGCACCGCCCAGCCGGTCAGACCGACGCGGCTGTTGTTGCTGAATTCGGCGAAGGCCTCTGTCAGCGGAAATTCGGCGCGGCTCTCGACGCCATGGTAGGCCAGCTTGACCAGCATCGCCTTGCTGCCGACGCCGATCTTGCGGTAGATGCCCAGCCAGTCCGCGCCGATCTTGGCATTGACCGAATCCAGCAACGCGCCCAGATTGACCAGCGTGGCGGTGGTCTCCGCCGACTCGCCGCCCAGGACCGCGGCCAGGTCGTACGGCGTTTCGTCCAACTCGTCGAACAGCGAGCAGCTGCCACCCTCGCCCAGTTTGGGCACCAGGTAACGGTACAGGTCGCGGCGAGGCGCAGGCTTGTCGATGGCGATCACCGCCTGCAGCGTCATCACCGCGATCTGCAATTCGGTGATGTCGAGTTTCAGGGCTTGTTCGCGCAGATAGTCGGTCAGCTGGCTTGCGGGTATCATCGGGGAACTCCTGGGCTGCGGCGCGCGCCGCGACGCGCGCGTGATTCGAAACGGAACAGGATAACAAACCCGACCACGCTTCGCCATTTCGCCACTCTTATATCCTAATGACCGCCATTCATATTCGCCACGCCGCGCTTATCGTCAAGGCCGGCGCCCGCGCCCGCCAGTTGTTGCGAGACGGGCTGCGTCCCGAACAGGTGGCCATGCTGCCCGGCGCCGCCGGCGGCCCGAAGGCGGTCGGCATCACCGGCCTCGATCAGGCGGTGTTCGGCTGGCTGGCCGACGCGCCGCGCGAGCGCGAATTGGTCGGCGCATCGATAGGCGGCTGGCGCTTCGCCTGCGCGATGCAGGACGATCCGGCCCGAGCATTGGCGCGACTGGCGGAACGCTATACGGCGGAAAGCTATCATCCGGGCGTCACCACCGGGCAGATCACCGCCCAGACCCGGCAGATGCTGCGCGACATTCTCGACGACGACGCGCTGGCGGCGATACTCGCCCATCCGCATTATCGGCTCAATCTGTTGCTGGTGCAGTCGCGCGGGCTCGCCAACCGCGAGAACAAGGCGGCGCTCTTGTCCGGATTGATGCTGGCCGCCGCCTTGAACGCGGTGTCGCGACCGCTGATTCGCCACAGCTTCAGCCGGGTAATCTGTCACGACGCGCGCAGCCGCCTGCGCTTCGCGCCGCGGGACGCCATCCCGACGAGGCTGCAGCCGCTGGATGCCGGCAATCTGGAAACCGCGCTGATGGGCACGGTGGCGATTCCCGGCGTCCTGCACGGCGTGCAGCTGCCCGAGGCGCCGACGGCGGTCTACCGCGATGGCGGGCTGACCGACTACCACATCGATTTTCCTTTCGCCCACGGCGACGATATCGCGTTGTATCCGCATTTCACCGACCGCATCGTGCCGGGCTGGTTCGACAAGACGCTGCCCTGGCGCCGGCATAGCGCCGCCAACCACGCCAACACCGTGCTGCTGGCGCCGTCGCGCGAATACCTGGCCGCCCTGCCCGGCCACGGCCTGCCGGACCGCAAGGATTTTCGCCGCTATCTGGGCCGAGACGAGCTGCGTCGCCGGCACTGGCGCGCGGCTACCGCCGAAAGCGAGCGGCTGGGCGACGCGTTCCGGGAGTGGCTGGAAAAACCCGGCGCCGTCGCCGTGCAAGCCTTGTAGGCTGCCGCCCGGCATTCCCGGTCTGTGCATTGTTTCAGACGCAAAAAAGCCGGGCGATTGCCCGGCTTCGCTTGCTCGTCGGCTCAGCTCGACCTCAGCCCGCCTGTGCCCAGCACTGCTCTTCCGGCATGTCGCGCGGCGTGGCGTTCAGTTCCACCACCACATCGCGGAACTGCGCGCCCTTGCTGAGACGGACCGTCATCTTGTCGGCCACGCCCGGTTGATCGAGGTCGCGGCGATAAGTGAACGATCCCCAGTCCGATATCGCCGCCCGGCCCAGTTGCGGCGCCTGCACCAGCTGGTAGCGCTCCACGCCGCCTACACCCTGCAACTGTCCGCGCAGGCAGCGCGACGCGCCCCCGTAGCTCAGCTTGGCCAGGTTCAGCTCGCCTTCCTGCGGCGGCAGGGGCTTGGCGCCGCCGGCCGGACCCAGCGGGCCTTCGCAGCGCAGCGCCGCAGTTTTGCGCTTGAAGTCGTAGTCGGTGGCCGAGCAGTTGGTCGCCGTCAGGTTGTTGAGGCCGGCGGTTTTCACCAGATTCTGCAACGCGTTGTCCAACAGCTTGTCCAGCTCCTGGCGCGCCTGGGTGTTGCCGGTCGCGGTCAGCGGCAGCGTGCCCTGGCATTCGAAACGGCGCAGCGCGCTGTCCTTGCCGTCGGCCCATACCTGGCAGCCTAGCGGCAGCGAGCGTCGCAGCGCCGCCTCCACCGCGGCGGCGTCGCCGGTCTGCCATTTGTCCTGCGCCATCCAGTCCGTGCCCTCGACGGTGGAGGTGTTGCCCAGCTGACCCGCCTGCGCCAGTTTCACCTGCTGGTCGACATAAGCGCGGAAGCCGGCAACCAGCGCGGCATCGCCGCCCATGTCGCGCACCAGGGCGTCGAAGCGCTTGACGTCGTCGGCGCGCAACGAGGCCAGGATATCGGCGATCTTGCCGGGCTGCTGTTGGTTCAGATAGTAGAACCACAGCGCGGAATGGCTGTAGAAGTCCCAGCCGTCGCTATAGCTGGAGCGCATGATGCGGGACGGCTCCAGGAAGCTTGTCGGCCAGCCGCCCGCGACGACGTCCACCACATGGCCGCGCACCTTGATGCCGTCGCGCGAGGTGCTCCAGGCCATGAACTCGGCGAAACCCTCGTCATACCACGGCATGCGGCGATCGTCGCGATAGAACTCCGACGTGCCCCACATGCCGGGCTGGATGAAGCGGCCGGACAGATAGTGCACGTATTCGTGCCGCACCAGCTCCTCGAGCGTCAGATAGCTTTCCTTTGGCACTTCGCGCTGGAAGGTGTAGAAGGTGCCGTCCTTTTCGATGTAGATGCCGCCGTTGTCGGTGGACAGCTCGTTGAGCAGGCCCTGGAAACGCTGATAGGCGGTCTTGCTGCCGTAGATCACCATGCGCAGCTTGGCGTTGGGGTCGTCCGCCACCGGCTGCTTGGTGCCGGCGACGCGGAACAGCTGGGTTTGCACCTGCTTCATCGCATAGTACAGCGGCTCCACCTCGGCCAGGCTCAACGGCGTCTCGAATACCAGATTGCCGTTATCGAAACTCCAGCGGTTGGGGAACAACTGGGCGCGCAGCTCCTGCTCCGCCTGGCAGATGCCGTAGCGTTCGCACGGCACCTTGCCCAGCGTTTTCAAGGCATAAACGGCCTCGGCCCAGGCGGCGCCGAACTTCTCGCCGTTCAGATGCTGGGCGACGGCGGCCTCGGCCTGCGGCGCGGTGCGCGGATACTGCATGAAACGGCCGGTTTCGCGCAGGGTGTTGAGGAACATCTGCTCGTCGGCGAAGGCCGGCTGGCCCGCGCGGGTCAGCGCGACCAGGCTGGCCACCAGGCCGTCCAGCTGCCCCTGTCCGACCTTGTCGGCGAAGCCCGGCTGGTAATGCATATTGAACAACAGCGTTTGCATCGGATGCAGCGCGAAGCGCGCCCAGCTATCCTTCGCCGCTGCGTTGTAGCGGCCGAAGAAGCGGGTCAGCAGCGGCAGCGCGTAGTCGGCCTTTCGCACCGAGTCGGCCAGAATCAGCGTTTCCGCCACGCTCTGACGGGCGTCGCGCTCGCGGTACCAGGCATCGTGGTCGCCGCGGCCGTCGATGGCCTTGACCTCCCACAGCGCCGGATTGGCCGCCATCGCCTCCACCACCTGCATCACCGGCTGGTCGACGGCGGGGCCATAATCACCGACTTCCTGGGCGTGGCTGTATTGCAGGAAGTAGCCGGCCTTCAAGAATACCGACAGCGGCCACAAGCCGTTGGCGTTTTGGCCGTCCCAGCCGGCCGCGCGCTGACGCGCCTCGGCGGCCACCAGTTTCATATTGACAGGAGAGACCGCGCGGTAGCTCAGCGCGTCAGCCTGAAACAGGCGGTTGACGCAAGTGCCGTCCACACTGGCCACATAGCGCACCAGTTCCTGTCCGGACAGCTGGCCGAACTTGGCGGGATCGCAGTCGGCGTAGCTGGGAGCAGTCAATTGGGCGCGCGCCGCCAGTCTGGTCGCGGCCAGTCCTTGCGGCCCCTGAGGCTTGGCCGTCGGAGCCGGACCGTCGTTGTCCGGCGCGGCCGGCGGCAAGCCGTGAGGGTAGTCGGGCTTCTCGCCCAGGGCCGGCGAGTGCGAGGAGTAGCGGGCCGAGGGCTGATTGGCCTGCGGCGCCGGCTGGTTGGAAGCGGCCGGTTTGCCGCTGTCGGTCGCCACGCAGGCGGACAGCGTAGCGGCGGCCATCACGGACAATCCCCATGCCAGGCCACGGCGGGGAAGTATTGTTGTATTCATTCTGTCATCCATAAGCTCGTTGAAATGACGCCAGGTTATTTTCCCTGGCGAGGCGAAGCATAATGGATGACGGCTGGATTGAGTATTGTGTTTAAGACCAAAGGCTGATTTTAAACAACAAAATCAATTGGGTAATTTTCACGCAACAAATCCGCGCGATGCGCGCAAAAAAAGCCGATAAAGCGGCTTTTGGGGAGGAATGTGCCTTGATTTAGTGGCGAGCTTCGCGTGCCGCGGCCACCACGTCGTAATCGAACAACTGGTTGGCGTCTTCCTCGTCGAACACGTAGCGCTGGTTGCAGTAGTCGCAGACAATCTCCACGCTGCCCTGCTCCAGCAGCACGTCGCCGACCTCCTGACCACCCAGCATGGTCAGCATGTCGCTGACCCGTTCGCGCGAACAATTGCAGTTGAAGCTGACAGCCTCCTGCTCGAACACCCGCACCTGCTCCTCATGGAACAGGCGGTGCAGGATGTCTTCGGCGCCCAGGTCCAGCAGCTCCTCCGCCTTCAAGGTGCGGCCCAGCATCTGGACGCGGTTCCAGCCTTCCGGCTCGCCATGACCTTCCGGCAGTCGCTGCAACAGCATGCCGGCAGCTGCAGCGTCGCCGCTGGCCAATACCAGGGTGGTTTCCAGCTGTTCCGAACGCCGCATGTAGTTTTCCAGCATCTCGCCGACCGAAGCGCCTTCCAGCGCCACGATGCCCTGCCAGGTCTGGTTTTTGTCCAGCCGCGGCTCCAGCGTCAGCACGAACTTGCCGCCCTCGCCCAGCAACTCGGCCAGCGGCTTGTCGGCCAGCTCGCCCTGCCATTTGGCGGTGGCGCGTACCGTGCGGTCATGATTGCACTCGACCACCGCCAGCTTCAGCGCGCTGCTGCCGTGAATCTGCAGGATCAGCGTGCCGTCGAATTTCAGATTGGCCGCCATCAGCACCGAGGCCGCCATCATCTCGCCCAGTATGGTCTTCAAGACCTCGGGATAGGCGCGTCTGGCCAATACCTGCTGCCAGGCGCCGTCCAGCCGCACCAGCGCGCCGCGGACAGGCGCGTCGTCAAACAAAAAACGTTGCAATTTGTCGTGTTGGTTCATTCTGATGCTTCCTTGGCCGCGCCGGCGGCCACTTCAACGGTGTAGATGGACAGCGGCAGCGAGGAGCTGACATCGAATTCGCAGCCGGCCCGCACGCCGATTTCAGCGATCTCCCTGGCGGAGAGATCCTGGTCGTATACCGCGTACATGGCCCCCATCGCAAATTTGCGCCCGGAGCCTATCGCCCATATCCGGGAGAACTCGTAAATCTCGCGCATCGGGTAAACACCGAAGATGCCCTGAGAGTTGGCGATCACCACCATCATCTGGCTGGATTCGTACGGATCCTCTTCGTCCTCTTCCGGGCGCAGATAAAACCCGTCCTTCAGCTTCGGGTGAAGCTTGCGAAAGGTTTCGAAAATACCTTGACGGCTGCCCAGATCCTTCTTTTTCAGGTCCTTCAGCGCGCCTTGCAGCACCAGGTCGTGCGCGGCGGAACCAGACACCGCCAGATAGCTGTCGCCGTGGCGGAAGATCTTGTTGTGGAAACAGTCGTACGGCGCCAGCAGCTTCTGGTCGTCGCCGAAGGTGGTCTGGCTGTCGGCTGCGATGGCAATCTGCTTGCCCTTGCGCACGGCCACAATGGTCGTCATGCGTTTACCTCTTAATGATCGGGGGCGGAGGCGTTTGCGCGCCCGGCGCCCGACGCCGAACCGGGAATCATAGCACAAACCGGGCCGTCGCCGCGCCTGGATGCGCGCCCCCGGACAGAGCCCACCGTCGGATTCAGGCTCGCCCGGATTTGTAAGCCACTGTTCCAACGGCCATTTCCATGGAGGCTAGCGGTTCCTACTTATAAACAAATCAGCCGAACCTACATATGATGTAAGGGCAAAGTTCAGCCCGCCCCACGCCATCAGCTCAAGGCGGAGACCCCTTTTTCAAGAGGTGAGTGCCATGCTTGACAGCAATTTCGAACTGGATGAGCCGTTGGAGGCCATCCTGCAGCGTCCCCTGACCTGGTTTGAAAAGCAACAGATCAAGGAGAAGCTGCAAACATCCTCAAATGAAGCCCTGGAGGGTTCAGAGGATACGGCAGACGCTCACCCGCTGCGCCGGCGCTTGAAGGACATGGCCCTGATGCAAGTGGCGCATGTCGACTATCAGCCGCGCGAGGCGCGCAAAGGCCTGATCGAAATCCCGCTCAACGCCAAAACCGCCTGAACCGCCGCGCAGCGATCGGATCAAGACCCCGCGATGCCGCGGGGTCTTGGCGTTTGGCGCGTGTCGAATGTGAAATCGGAAGCAAGGCGCGTTGGCGCGAACAGCGCAGGCCGCTCGGCGACACGTGGCAATAGAATGGATGGATGGCGGTCTTGTCTAAACGACAGAACCGCGTCTGTGGACCCGGGCATCGATTGGCCAGGCCGGAACATGGCCGGAAGGACATGCCTGATATTCGCTACTGGCGGGAACCGCGCGATTGCCATCCGCCCGCGCGGCTCCCGTCCGCCTCGAGACCGCTCAGCCGCGAGACAGGATTTGCCGCTTCAAGCCCAGACGGTGCCGCAGCAACTGTCCGGTGGCGTGAACGATGCCGCCCAGCGTGACTGGCACCAAGGTCAACAAGCCATGGCCCAAGTGATAGCCTGGATTGCGCTGGATGTAGAACTGCGCCGCCCGGTTCGGATGTTGCTGCCAGCGCAGGCGGTCCAGTTCATTGTCCCGGGTCTGCCAGCCCACGTGCACCACCCCCGGCACCGCCGGGTCGACGGGCTGCAGACCGAACAATCGACTCAACTGGCCGATCACGCCGCCGTAATCCCGCTCGGCGGACGCATCGACGCTTGGCCACACTTTGGGCGCGTACTTGTCCAGCGCCATGTAGCTGGAAGGATGGACCAGCGCGCCCAGATAATAAATGCGCCTGCCCGGCCGACTCAGCCGGTATCCCAGCACCTGGCGGCAGACGAACGGCGCGTTGCGATTTCGCCCGCGATAGGCCCGCATCAAACCGGCCTCCATCCGGATCACCGTCGCATCGCACCCATCGAGCCTTTGCTCGAAAAAATGGATTGCGCAATATCCGACAGGCCGCCCGTTTATATCATTGTGAATCAGAATGCGTGTTTGGTTTGCCTTTGAATTAACCACGTAATTGGCAAAATCCTCCTTGCTAACGCCGTCGAATATATCACAATGCACGCCATATAATTGATCAACCAACTGGTCACGATCAAATATGGACAATGCGCCCGGAGATACAATCTCAGACTTTCCCATTCTAGACATATCAAACCCATCCTATCTAAACGGTAAATTGCATTAATATTTCACAAATTGGAATTTTCAATCCCAATGCCGTGGAAAATGTTTAGAAAAGATTAGTTCAATCGTTTGTATGATCTCAACGGTAAAAAAGGCCAGTCTAAGACTGGCCTTTGATAGTGCGAATATTATTTATATTTAAATGGAAGATTTTTTTAAAAAAATACCTCAATAAAAATCAACTCAAGCCGCAATAGACTTTCGAATGAAATACCCTTTCATTCTGGCCATCGGACGCATGTCATTCATAACCAGACTTTCTAAATCCACCCCCGCTTCACCTGTCAGGTTGCGCCACCCATCGTCGGTGATTACCAGGGTATCGGAATGGCGATAACCCCCCTCTCCATCCAGATAAATGCCAGGTTCGATCGATACCACCATGCCGGCCTGCAACACATCGGCGCTGCCCTGGGCCAGCCACGGCGCTTCGTGGTTGCCGAGCCCCAGGCCATGGCCGCAGCGATGCAGGCGCAGACGCCAGTCCCCGAAGTTTTGTCCGCCAAGAAAGTCGTTCACCGCGCCGTCCACCTCGGCGCACGCGACGCCGGGCCGCAACATGGACATCGCCAGCTGACGCGCGCGGCTCATCGCCGCAAAGCGCTCGCGCTGCTCGGCGACAGGAGGGCGGGTGAAGAAAGTGCGTTCGCATTCGGCGGTGTAGCCGTCCAGCCTGACCACCGAGATCACCACGTGCGGGCCGCCGTTCAGCCGCTGCGACAATTGCGGAATTGCGTGCGGCTGAGCGCTGAGAGGCGCCGGCCACGGCGCCAGCAGCACACGGGTGCATAGCGGATCGAAGTGCGGCTCCTCACGGATGATGCGCCGCAACAGCTGCTGACCGGTGGCGAAACCCTCGGCTACCGACGCGCCGTCATAGGCGCCGCTCAGCAAGCGCTTGACGCCTTCCGCGGCATAAGCGCCGGCGCGCGCCAGCTTGGCGATCTCCCAGGGGGACTTGATCATGCGGATATGATCGAGCGCGTCATCGGCATGGCCGCCGGCCTGCTGCAGGAACGCCGCCAGCGGCAACGCCGCCGCCGGATCGAAGGCGAAACCGTCTTGCAACAGCGGCGACAGCATGTCCTGCCAGCGTTCGCCGGCCGGCGCCGGATATTCGCGGTAACTGCCGACATCGTCGGCTGCCACGCCCCAGGCCTGTTTCAAGTGGGCATGTTCCAGCTGAGGAACCAGCAGGCGGCGGCGGCCACTGTCGACATCCAGCAATAGGAAAAAGGGACGTTCCAGCGGCTCATAACTGATGCCTGAGAGGTAGTAGATGCTTTCTGCCCCGCTCGCCACATACTGCCGGATGCCCGATTCGCGCAGCCGGTGGCGCAACAGCCGGTCGCGTCGTTCCATATCCTGCTGACGCGCTTGTTCGAATTGTGCCATGTCTCCATCCCAATCCAGTCATCGAGATATCAATATGGCATGACTGAATAAGCGCCGCTCCCCATCAGGCATCGGCAGTCCGGCCGATGGCGCCCAAACGACGCAACTCGCGCCACAACACGCAGGCCACCAGCACGCCCAGCAACAGATTGACCAGCGGCATCGCCAGCCACACGCCATCAAGACCCAGCAGCAGCGGCAGCAGACCCAGCGACGGCAGCAGCAACGCGGTCTTGCCCAGCGTGACGCCGAGCGCCAAGCGCGTCAGCGCCATCGCCTGCAACGCCGTGCAACCCACCACCACCAGTCCGTCCAGCGGCATCGCCAGCAGATGCAGACGCAGGGCGCGACTGCCCGCGGCCACCAGTTCCGGATTGCCGTCGCTGTACCAGCCGGCGATGACGGCCGGAAACAGCTGGACGGCCGCGAGCGCCGCCACCCCCAGCATCAGGCAGGCTTTCAGTCCGTACAGTAACGCCTCGCGCGCCCTCTCCGGGCGCCCCGCGCCTGTGGCGTGGCCGAGCAAGGGCTGCATGCCCACCGCCAGACCATGGATTACCAGGGTGAACAGCGACTCGCTGTATCCGGCCACCGCGTAGGCGGCCACGCTCAGATCGTCGCCCCAGCTCAGCAACTGGCGGTTGTGCGCGTACAAAAGCAGCGCCAGGTTCAGCTCCATCAGCAGGCTGGGCGCGCCCAGCGCCGCGATCGGCCACAATCCGCTCCAGTCGGCGCGCAAGGACCCGAAGCGGATCCTCAAACCGGCATGGCGGCTGAAGAAATAGGCCAGGCCGAGTGCCAGCACCACCGATTCGGCGATCAGGGTGCCGATCGCGGCGCCCTCCAATCCCATCCCCGACACGCCGACCAACAGGTAGTTCAGCAAGATGTTGAGCAGCGCGCCCAGCGCCATCAGCGCGGTGGACAGCCCCGGGCGGCCATCGTTGCGCATCAAATAAGTCAGCAGCATCGGTCCGATGGTCAACACCGCGCCGGCCAGCATCCACCACAGATAAGCGCGCGCCTGCTCCGCCACCTCGGCTTGGCCGTCCGCGTGCAGCCAGCCCAGCAGACGCTCCAGATTGGGCAAGCCCAAGGCCGGGATCGCCACGCCCAACAAGACCAGCAACAACAGCGCGGACAACAGCGCGCCCCGGGCCTGGGCATCGTTGCCGGCGCCTTGCTGGATGGCTATGCGAGTGGCGGCGCCCATGCTGATCATCGCGCCGAGACCAACTTGCAGCATCACCAACGGATAAGCGAGATTGATCGCCGCCAGGCCGTGGCTGCCGACGTAGTGGCCGACGAAGATGCCGTCGACGACGGCGTACAGCCCGGTCACCAGCATGCCGGCGACGGAGGGGATGGCGTAGCGCCAGAACAGCGTGGAAACGGGAAGCATGTCGAGGTCTTTGGTGTGCGCGCTCGGCATCGGACATCATTCTGGATGGTTGGCAATGCGCCATTCTATCATTTAATCAGTCATGCATGATTAATTAATTTGCAGCACAATGCGGTCGACAGCAAAACAGGAACGGAAACGACATGGCCCGCAAGACCAAAGAAGACTCGCAGAAAACCCGGGACGCGATTCTGGACGGCGCCGAACAGGTCTTCCTCGCCAACGGCGTCGCCAACGCCACGATGGCGGAAATCGCCGACGCCGCCGGCGTATCGCGCGGCGCGGTGTACGGCCATTACGATAACAAGCTGCAGGTATGCCAGGCGATGATAGACCGAGCGTTCGCGCTGGACGCCTTGCGCTTCCCCGCTCAACGCGCGTCCGCCTGCGAGACGTTGCTGGAGGTCGGCTGCTACTATCTGGCGCAGTTTCTGGAACCGGGTTCGCCGCAACGGGTCGGCCAAATTCTGTACCTGAAATGCGAGCAGATAGCGGAAAACCGCAGCGTGCTGCGCAGGCGCGAAACGATGGACCGGCTAACAATGCACTATGTTCGCCGCCAACTGCGCCGCGCCGTCGCACAGGGCGAGCTGCCGGCGAGCCTAGATGCGCCCTTGGCCGCCGACTATCTGGTCTGTCTGTTTACCGGGCTGTACGATCTGCTCGAGCAAGGGCCGACCGCCCTGCCCCGGTGCCAGCGCATTCTGCGCGGCGCCTTGCAAGGCCTGCCCCACGCCGCCAGCCTGCGCCAGGCCTAATGGCTCAAGAGCCTGCTCAAGGTCTTTGCTTGCGGAGCCGCGCGGCTTGGTCAAACATCCCAGACAGTGAGCGGCGCTGCGGCGGACCGTTTTCCGCGTCCGGCATCCAGCGTTAAAAGGTTTTCGACATCAGGAAACCGGCGCCGAACCACAGTCCGACCACCATCAACGGCTCGGCCATTTTGGCGCTCAACAGCATCAGCGGCGCGCGAAAACGCGTCCGTACCGGCCACAATAGCGGAATGCCGGCCGGCGTCAGCCAATCGCCGATCAAGTGCGAGGCATAGCCCACGCAGATGCCCAGCACCAGCGGCATGGAATGTCCCAGCTTGACGCCCCAGCCATGCAGACAGGCCACGCAGGCGTAAAACACTCCGATCACGGCCAGCAGGCTGTGGGTAACGCCGCGATGGCCGAACAGGTAGGCCACCGGCCCGGAAATGAATGGAATGCGCCGGCCCAGCCAGCTTTTGGGATGATCGATGTCCGGCAACAGCGAACCGGCCAGTCCTCCGGCAAGCAGGACCGCCGCCGCCGCCGCCGGCAAATGCAGCCACAACGCGGCCGATACCGCGCAGAACGCGCCAAACGCGACATGTGTGGCCACCATCATTCGGCTATCCTGCCGTTTTCTCTCGCTACCATGTTTCCGCCCCCTAGCGGCATATTGTTGACCGGCGACCGATGGCCATATTGCGGTGTTTTCGCCCGGGCCTTCCAAAGCAGGGGCGCCATGCTACTGCATGGCGTCCGCCGGCGCAAAGCCGCCGCCTGTCGCATGAAAAGCCAGGCCCATCGTACGCGGGCTGCCGCGCGCCTCCCCGCTGATGCTTGTCAGCGGAAACAGGCAAAGACAGGCGGCGCGGCAATTGGTGCCGCGCAAAATGATGAAGCTTTGTTGCCGCATGCGACAGGCCGAAGCTCGCCTTCCCGCTGCCAGTCATGCCGGCAACTATGCCGGCGCGCGTCCTTGTCCACTGCGTCGAATGTCGCCACTGAAAAATTCAATCGGTTCGCATACGAGGTTGCGAGCTGGCCATCATGGCTTGACTTGCAACGTCGATGGATATCGAACCTGTATTTAGACCCGCTAACAAAACCCCTGATCCTGCGTTGCACCTCCTTGTCGTACTCTCTGTACTGCCTGCGTCGGCGCGCCTTGGTTCAGGGACTCTGCGAGGTTTTGTTATTAATCCGGCAGTCAAATACCGTACAGAAAGCTCATGCCGCGTAGCGGATTTTTTCATGCCGGAAGTACGACCGGATTCTGGCCGGCTGCTTCTGCAATGAGCGTAAATGGGACAGCACTTTCCCTTGAAGTTGACCGTCTGATCGAACCGGCTCACCTGCGCTCATTCTGGCCTTCAGGTCGCCGTTCAAGTATTCATCCGGGTTCAGTTCCGGTGAGTAGCTGGGCAGGAAGAACAACTCAATCGCCTTCTTGTTCTCTTCCTCCTCCAACCATGCTTGCACCAGCTTGCTGTGATGCACGCGCAAGTTGTCGAGGATCAAGAACACCTTCTTGCCGCCAGCATCACGGATCAGCCGCATCAGAAACTTGATCAGCACCCGGGCCGTCAAGGTCTCCCGGTACAGCATGAAGCGCATCTTGCCTTGGTTGGTAATGGCCGAAATCAAGTTGATGCGCGCTCTTTTCGATTGGGATAACACCAGAACTGGGGTTTGGCCTTTTGGGGCGTAGCCACGCGGAAAGTGCTCAACACTCGACACCGCCGATTCGTCGCCCCAGCTGATTTCAGCCATTTCCGCTTTGGCACGCGCGACGATAGCCGGGTATTCCTCCTTGAGCCATTTCTCGACTGCTGCCGGTCGCTGCTCATAAGCGCGTTTGAGCGGGCGCTGCGGCGTAAAGCCCCAGCGGGCCAAGTACAGACGGACAGTACGGATCGGCAGATCGATCAGAAACATCTGCTTGATTACAGCCTTGACCGCCTGAGCACTCCACAGGGCAAACCTCAGCTTCATCTGGTCTGGCGTGCGATCCACGATGTCCTGCTTGATCCGGGCTTCCTGCGCCTCGGTCAGCCGACGGCCGGTGCCTTCGGCGCGACCGCGCTTCTGTTCTTTGAATCCCTGCGCACCTAGTGCTGCCTCACGCACCACCCAGGCGGAAATGGTGGGGCGGCGCAGCCCGAGTTCTTCGGCAATACTGGCTTGAGACCGGCCTCGCTTGTACATCCGGATAGCGGTACGCCTCAGCTGCTCACGGGCGGCCAGTTCAAGCTTGCGCACATCGATTTTTTCCATGCCGGAAGTATACAATCTGTACGGATTATTACTGCCGAATTAATAGCGGCCCTTAGCCCGGTAAAAACCGGAACCATTAAAATATGCTGGAATTGGCAAGCAGCTAAGACACGGAAATGGTCATAACATAACTGGCGATAATACTGGAAAGCCATTAATAACCATTACCAAATCCAATATTGACGTATTATTTTCCATTACAAAAAAAATTCTTATTATTTATCGATTACCCATCTTGATGAGAACGATGCAGGCCTCCTAGATTAATAGCGAATGCTCGGATACGTCTCTAACCGATTGCGCTATCTCAGGAGATCAGACAATGAAAGCCAGCTTGTTGCGCGCATTGATCGTAACGTCTATTCCCCTCGCCGCCTGTGGTGGCGGTGGCGGAGGAGGACAGGAGTCCGGAATTAGCGCTGATGCAGGAGGCGGAGGCGGAGTGAATGGTGGGGGGGAAATGCCTTTACCACCCGCAATTCCAATCGAACCGAATCCCCCTGATGATACGAGTCCTATGGAACCGGTATATCCCGTTTGTGATGACTCTCCGAGCATGAAAAGCGAGACTACACATATCATCCCGTCGCTGGTGTTGGCTGAAAAAAAACAAGGTGCCCAATACGACACCGCCGTTGCAAAGCGTGTGAGTTTTGCCACTAAAGATCAGAGCATAAACGAGTACAAAAACGCCTCCCAATCTCAGGGGGACGAATATGGATCAAGCTTCAAAGGATTAAAATTTATCGCGGATAAAGCAATCCGCCCAAACCCATCAAGCAATAAAATGGAGACCATCAAGCTTGACATTAATCCATCTTTTCATCGCATGGTCAATACAACAATGATCTCTCCGCTTTCGGAAAGTGGGAAAATCATAAAAACTGTGGCGAATATGAGCCTAAAGACCAAGGCGGAAGTAGAAAACCATTACGTCGCTCAAAGCATTCCAGAACGCTTCAGTTTCAATCGAGCAATTCAGACTAAACTGTCCACACCGAATGTCGGGAAAATATCCAACTTCGTTAAAGTTGAAAATCTGGTATCGGGTGGGGCGGTAACAGTGACCATTGCAGGATCTGGCACTGCCGGGCTTTTTAATGGGTACCCAAGAACGGCCAGATTTTACTACCCCATTTCGGTAGCGGTAGATTCAAGCAATAATATATATGTAGCTGATTTCTACAATCATGCGATTAGAAAAATAGATGCGTCAAATCGTATAGTTTCGACTGTCACAAGCACTGATGCCAAACTGTATTATCCTGGCGGTGTAGCTGTAAACAATCAAGGCGATGTATACATTGCTGACAGCTACCATAATCAGATAAAGAAATACTCCAAAGACGGCTTAATTTCAATCGTTGCCGGTACTGGAGCCGCCGGTCGCGTAGATGGACAAGGCGGTTCTGCGAGTTTCTATCGCCCCATGGGAATTGCCGTCAGCGAAGACAATTCGCTTTATGTAGCGGACAGTGGCAACCATTTAATAAGAAAGATTACTCCGGACGGCATGGTCAGCACCATCTCTGGTTCCAGTTATGGATTCGCCGATGGCAACTTAAAGAATGGGAAATTTTACTATCCATCAGGAATTACGCTTGATGAGAAAGCTGGATTGATTTATGTGTTGGACAGTCGAAATTACCGAATAAGAAAAATAGATATCAAGGCAGACACTGTTTCAACATTTGCCGGAAATGGATTGGCGGGCTCTGTTGATGGCACAGGAGCAGAGGCAAAATTCTACTTCTACGGGTACTACAGCACGGGGATTGCCATCAATCCCAAAGGGGAGTTGTATGTAACAGATACCCTAAACAATAAAATCAGAAAGATCGACCAAAATGGAAACGTCACGACCGTGACAGGTTCTGTTTATGGGTTTCTGGATGGCACCGCGGAAGTTACAAAATTTGCCTACCCCACTGGGGCTGCCGTTGGGAAAAATGGATGCCTTTTTGTTGCAGACTTCTACAATCAGATAATCAGAAGGGTTTCGGATTAAATGGTCGTCTCGGCTTTGCAAGTCATCAAGATTTTATCTGCGCCTTAAACGCCTAAAATCGCCAACAAGACCTATGAATTTTGGTGTTCCGATGCAGGCTTGCAACAATAAAAAAGCCTCAACGCGAGATTCTGAGATTTTGTTGGCGATAAAGGCGCGCAGATCTGTCATAGACCATCCCTGAAACAAATAAGATATCCACCAAGTCACACCCTCCGCTTTACACCTACAGCTTAGGCTTGAATATTCGAGCCCCTCCACCTCACGGAACTTAATATCCCTTGCAATGGTGCCCGCTCACATTTTAAGAAATACATATATACTATTTATATTTCATCTTAAATTGAAATTTATAGTCAAATAACATTAATAAAAATAACCTTTTTCCAACTTTTTGGCAAATATGTGATTTATTTGGAATAAAATTAAAGACTATCTATAAACAGACTTTACCATTCACATTTGAATCACAATAATCAATCAGCATGCAACTGCTTTGATCATGGCCTCCATAACAATGCACTGAGAAGTGCTTCTCTCGCTCGAAGTTGAAAGTGGGGTCATGTGACAGACGATCGAACCTGCGAAGCTCTTGATATTGTATAACACGGCCACTATGCATCGGCCTGATTACCAAACTATTTCCGGTATTCTGCGTGGGCATGTCGAGACCAATGGTGAATATTAAAAAATCAAGGGCTCATCATTTGGAGGGTGTCATGGATTATCGGCTAGGAGAGGGACGAGTTTCTTTTCTTTATGACCAAGGCGTACTGAAGTCCATCAATGGCGTCAGCGTCGAGCTAAGGAGAGCCGAATGTGAGTTACTGCACTGCCTGCTTAGCGGAGTTACCGACAAGAAAGGCATTATTTCCGCAGTATGGCCAAACACCGTAGTAGGGAATGGTAGTTACAACAAAACCATCTTTGATTTGCGATCACAACTGAAACAGGTTGGTTTAGATGCTTCGTTGATTAAAACAGTGCCGCGCAAGGCTTGCCATTACATAGGCCATGTAGAGCCAATTGCCCTAAGCGGAGAGGCTGAAGCGCGAAAATACTCTGTACCTGTATTAGAAAAAAGCAATACGCCAAATCTCAAAAAAACAGATAGATTGTCATGTATTGCTCTTGTCGCATCAAGTTGCGCACTGGGCATAGTCGCCTCTATTTTTTCAAACAGCCCATACCATGCCCTCGCTCAAAAAAATGAAGGGGGAAATATTTCCGTTTATACGGAAGGCGCACTATCCGTCATGGATATCGAGTCGCTGACGAGAGTTCGGACAGCTTCTCGTATTTATGCATATGCAGAAAATGAACGAGTCGTGTTTTTTATTTGCTCAAAAAATTACGAGGCTTTAAAATGCACGAATCAAGAAAAGTTACAATGAAAATTATTATGGCATTTCTAAGTTTTTATGCCGTATTTTTTGTGTGTGATTACTTTCTCATGTCCAGACTGGAATGCGTCGGCAATTTTCGGGATATGAAATTTGATGCTGTTTATCAATCCGAGCCGGTTTATTTGAGCGGGAGATTCTATTTCAACGAAGTTGTTGGGCGGCTTATATTTTATGGCGAGTCTAACAATGGAGATCGAGTACGTCGTGACATCGTTTTTGACACATCGATAAATATTTTTGGCAGAATTTCTACCGTACGCATTAAAAATATCGAGACCATAGAATCCAACTCGGGAGGTTCCCTCCCCGATCATTATTACTTTGCCCCCAAGCAGACTGTCAGTGTTGGCATAGACCGATTTCCTGATGATGTTTACTTGATAAAAATGCATGACAGGGTCAGATTTTTTGCGCAGTGTCAGCGCATTTAAGGGCCGCTGCCAGAACCCTTATCTAGAGCGAATTCAACGCCGGATCTTGCCGAACCTATCGCAGCCGACCTGAGCGCAGCGTTAGCCCGCGGCCAGGCGTATCCTCAACGCCGTCGCGGCACGCCATGCGAAGGCGTAGATGGACAACTGTGGATTCGCGCCGACACTGGTGGGGAAAACCGAGCCGTCGACCACCGTCAAATTGCGCCACATCCAGTGCCGGCCCCATTCGTCGACGACGCCGCGCGTCGGATCGTCGCCCATCGCCATGCCGCCCATGACGTGCGCGCTGACCAGCTTGGCCATCAGCGGTTGCAACGGCAGTGACTCTATCATCGCGCGCGCCTGCCTCCAGGACGACGCAGGCTCGGCGCTGGTATGCAGCGGCAGCACCCGCTCGGCTCCGGCGGCGAATTGCAATTCGGCCATCGCCAGCCAACCGCGTCGCACGCCGTCCCAAACGACATCGTTCAGCGGGTAGTCCAGCAATGGAGAACCATCGCCGCGCAAGCCGACTTCGCCTCCCTGGCTGTCCGGATGAAAACCGTCCCGCAACAGCGCCAGGCTCGCATGCAGATGCGGAAGCCGGCCCAACAGCTCTGCCTGGGCCGAACCGAAACCCGGAAAGGTCACGCCGGCCAGCAAGGGATGAATCGGAGGCACTTCCAGCTTGAAACCCAATGGCCCATCCAGCGACTGGGTGTGCATGAAATGGTCGGAATAGACGGTTTGCGGCGCGCCGTTGTAAGGCTCTATCCGCTCCGGCATCAGCGCGGCGGACATGGCCACCGGGTGCAGAAAGGTGCGCTTGCCGGTCAGGTCGGCGCTGTCGGGCAAGTCGCTGCGCAACATCACCGCCGGCGAGCCTATGGCGCCGGCGGCCAGCACCACGTGGCCGGCCCTGACCGTCAACTTGCGACCGGACGGCGTCAGACCGTCGGCGGCGAGCAGGCTACCGCGCAGGCTGATGATGCGTTTGCCCGCCTGGTCGCCTTGCAACCGCTCCACCCGCACCCGGGTCAACAGGCGCGCGCCGCGCTCCAGCGCGGCTGGAATGCTGGTCACCAGCATCGATTGCTTGGCGTTGGTCGGGCAGCCCATGCCGCAATAACCCAGGTTCCAGCAGCCGCGGACATTGCGGCTGATCCGCGCATGGCGTAGCCCCAAGGCCTGACAGCCGCGCTCCAGCACCAGATTGTTGGGATTGGGCATGCCCTGCCACGGCGCGATGCCCAGTCTTTGTTCGGCCTTCTCGAACCAGGGCCGCATCGCTTCCGGCGTCAGCGTCGCCAGGCCGTAGCTTTCCTGCCACCAGCGCAGCGTGTCCGGCGGCGTGCGGAAGGCGCTGGTCCAGTTGACCGTGGTGCCGCCGCCGACGGTGCGGCCCTGCAAAATGGAAACGCCCTTGTCGGCGGTCTGCCGGGACGCCGACTCCTGATATAGCTCCGAATAGGCCTTGGCTTCGTTCAGACGAAAATCGGCCGAGCTGTACAGCCCGCCTTCCTCGACGATCAACACATCCAGTCCGGCCCCGCTGAGCACCTCGGCGGCGATGCCGCCGCCGGCCCCGCTGCCGACGATGACCACGTCGGCCTTCCAGTCCAGATCCTGAACCTGGCGCGAGCCGTCGAACACCTTCCAGCCCGAGGCCAGCCCGGCGCGTAGCGGATCGGGAATCCTGCCGCTCAAGGCAGCATCTCCATCACCCCGGCCGGCAAGCGATAGCCTATGGCCGCCCAACTGGCCGGGTTGCCGTACCAGGCGGCGCCTATCAGCTGATGCAGGGCCTGGTAGGCGCTGCGCTGCAGCAAAAAGTGGCTGTCGCGCCAGCGTTGCAGGAAATCGGCCAACTCGGCCTGCCCCGCCTGACGCCACGGCGATCTGACGCCGGCCAGCCAGCGGCGCGCCCAGCGATTGCCCAGCAGATCGAACAATTGGCGCACCTCCTGGCGAGTGGCCGGCGGCAAGCCGGCCACCGCGAGATCCACGCCGTCGATCACCTGCGCCAACGGCAGATCGGCCCGGCCCAGCATCGTCGGGGCCAGCGCGGCGACGATCTCGGCATCGCGCGGCTGCAGCCAGCGCCGCTGGCCGTCGGCCGGCGCAGGATCGGCCGACGGCACGGCTGCGTAGCCGGCCAGCAGCAGGGCCGCGCCGCCGAGCGCGCCGGCCTGCAGGAATCGGCGGCGGCTGGGCATGTCAGCGGCGCAGCATCAGCTTGAGCAGCCATTCCACCGCGACGCCGTATGGCGGGCGAGTCAACCAGGCGCCGGACAAGCGACTCTGGCGGAAGATCGGCTTCAGCTTGGAGAAGGTCAGAAAGCCCTCCCGGCCGTGGTAATGCCCCATGCCGGACGGACCGACGCCGCCGAACGGCAAATCCTCCTGCACCACATGCAGCAGCGTGTCGTTGACGCTGACGCCGCCGGACACGGTCTCCTTCAACACCCGCTCGATGCGTAGCGCATCGTCGTCGAACAGATACAGTGCCAGCGGACGGGGCCGGGCGTTGATATAGGCCAGCGCCTCGTCGAACTTGTCGTAGCTGACCACCGGCAGGATCGGACCGAAGATTTCCTCGCGCATCAAGGCGCAGTCGTCCGGACAATCCTGCACCAGCGTCAGCGCCATCTTTCGGGTGACCGCCGGATCCTCACCGGCGGGGTTCAACTCTTCCACCCGGGCGCCGGCCTGGCGCGCGCCGTCCAGCCACTGCCGCAGCCGCTGATAGTGGCGATCGTTGACAATGGCGGTGTAGTCGGGGTTGCCGGCAAGCGTCGGATAGGCGCGCTTGGCCGCCGCGCGAATTTCGTCCAGCAACGGTTCGCGGTCCTTGTCGTTGACCAGCAGGTAGTCCGGCGCCACACAGGTCTGGCCGGCATTCATCAACTTGCCGGCGACGATGGCTTCGGCGGCGCGACGGAGGTTGGCGCCTCGCGCCACCAACGTTGGCGATTTGCCGCCCAACTCCAGCGTCACCGGCGTCAGATTTTCCGCGGCGGCGCGCATCACGTGGCGGCCGACGGCGGTGGAGCCGGTGAACAGCAGATGATCGAACGGCAGGCGGGTGAAGGCCTGAGCGAGCTCGGGGCCGCCGTTGACGACGGTCAGCAGATCGCTGCCGAAATACCGTGCCGCCAGCTGTTCCAGCAATTCGCCGGTGGCCGGCGTGTACTCGGACATCTTGACCATCACCCGGTTACCCGCCGCCAGCGCGGCGACGATGGGACCGAAGGACAGGAACAAGGGATAATTCCACGGCACCACCACGCCGACCACGCCTAGCGGCTGCGGAAGCACGCTGGCGCCGGCCGGTTGGAACCATATCGATACCCCGCGCCGCGCCGGGCGCATCCAGCGATTCAGATGGCGGCGCGCGTGGCGAACCGCCTCCAGCGATGGAAACAGTTCGGCCAGCCGGGTTTCCACGCTGCTGCGCTGGCCGAAGTCGCGGCTGACCGCGTCCACCAGCGCCTGGCGGTTTTCCTGGAGCAGGCGCTCCAGCGCGTTCAGCCAGGACCCGCGGGTCTCCGCCGCGGGGTAAGGCGCGGCGCGCGAAGCCGCCCGCAGCCTGGAGAAAGACTCCAGCAGCGCACTTTCCTCCTGGGTGGGCATCTTGATGGCGTCCATGATGTTATCCTTATTGATTGAAGCCCAATATTAGAGCCGTGGCTCTAGGCAAGATTAGCATCAGCCCGCCCCACTGTCACCATGCCCGGATGTCATGCCGATTCGACTTGCGTCGCTTGGCCGGCTGACGCCGTGGGCCGCGCCTCTCAGCTGGCGTCGCGATCCTGCCGCCATTGCCGCGGCGTCATCCCGCACTGCGCCTTGAACGCTCGCGACAGCGCGGCCTCGCTGCCATATCCGACCTCCTCCGCGATCCTCTTCAGGCTGCGTCCCCGGCCCAGGCCCTGCTGCGTCAGCCTGACCCGCCAGCCTTGCAGATAGGCGCCCGGCGTGCAGCCGACAATGTCGCGGAAGACGCCGGCGAATACGCTGCGCGACATGCCGGCGCTATCGGCCAGCGCCTCCAGCGTCCATGCCCTCCCCGGCTGCTCGTGCATCGCCGTCAGCGCTTTTCGCAGCTTGGGGTGCGTCAGACCGGCCAGCATGCCGCCGCGAATCTGTCCGTCCTCCAGCAGATGGCGCAATAGCCGAACCAGCACGACTTCGAACAGCCGGTCGACAACGGCCTCGCGGCCGCAGTGATCGCCGAAGGCCTCGTCGAACAGCATCGTCAACACGTGCTCCATGGCGGCGATGTCGGCCAGCGGCAAGCAGACGACGTCCGGCAGCGCCGCGGCGATCGGGTGCTCGGCGCCGCCATCGAACAGCAACTCGGCGCACACCAGGTCGGCCTCGCATCCCGGCTCGGTCATGAAGCGGCGAGGCAAGGGGCGCGGATAGAACAACAGGCTGGGAACGCTCACATGCAGCGCGGCCAAGCGTCCTGAGTGGACGACGTCCATGGCCCCGGCCCTGAGCAGATGCAGCTGGCCACCCGAACCGGGCGTGGAAAAGTCGGCGATGCCGCACACCGCTCCGGCATGGAACATCCGCGCGCGGACCGGAAAGCGGTGCAGCAGCGTATCGAGGCGATTCACGCATGCATCGGCCATGAAAATACTCCCTATCAAATTTTCAGGATTCTACGCAGCTTATCGTATTTGAGGCCGGCGTACAGTTGTCGCTGCCAAACGGCTCAACTGAAACCCGCCAATTCACAAGGAACACAATATGGCTATCGAAAAAATCCTGTACCGCACCGAGGTCACCGTCGCCGCAGGCCGCGAAGGACGCGCCGAATCCCCGGACGGCGCGCTGAAGGTCCAGTTGTCCAACCCGCGCGAGCTGGGCGGCGACGGTGGCCCCGGCACCAATCCCGAGCAACTGTTCGCCGCCGGCTACGCGGCCTGCTTCCTCAGCTCGCTGCGCTTCGCCATGGCCAGGCAAAAGCGGACTTTGCCGGCCGGCGCCAGCGCGACCGGCATCGTCGGCATCGGCACCATCGCCAGCGGCTTCGCCATCGAGGTGGAGTTGCGCGTCAGCCTGCCCGGACTGCCGGACGACGAGGCGCGGGACTGGATGGCGCAGGCTCACATCGTCTGCCCCTACTCCCATGCCACCCGCGGCAATATCGACGTGCGCCTGCTCCTCGTCTAAGAGCCTGTTCACGATCTTTTTGCGGCATCGCACCGCCACTCGAAAGGAAACAAGATGAAACGCATGCTAAGAATCGCCGCGATCATGACCGCGGCGCTGATCGCCGAAACCGCGCCGGCGGCGGGCAGCCCCGGCGTCGAAGGCCATACCCAGGCCTTCCTCGACGCCTTGGCCGACAGCGGCGGCCCCGCGCTGGAGACGCTGGCGCCGGCCAAGGCGCGGCAGGTGCTGACCGGCGCGCAACAGGGCGTCAAGCTGCCGCCGGCCGACATCAGCGGCAAGGTCATCGAGGTGGACGGCAAGCCGCTGAAACTGACGATCATCCGCCCGGCCGGCGCCAAGGGCGCCCTGCCCGCCTTCATGTTCTTCCATGGCGGCGGCTGGATCCTCGGCGACTACCCCACCCATGAACGCCTGGTGCGCGATCTGGTCGTCGAGTCCGGCGCGGCGGCGGTGTTCGTCAACTACACGCCGTCGCCGGAGGCCCGCTATCCGGTGGCGATCAGGCAGGCCTACGCGGCGACCCGATGGGTGGCCGAGAACGGCGCGCAGATCGGGGTGGATGGCGGCAGGCTGGCGGTGGCGGGCAACAGCGTGGGCGGCAATATGGCGGCGGTGGTCGCGCTGATGGCCAAGGACAACGGCGGCCCCAGGCTGCGCGCCCAGGTGCTGCTGTGGCCGGTGACCGAGGCCGATTTCGACGACGCGTCCTATCGGGAATTCGCCACCGGTCACTTCCTGACCCGGGCCATGATGAAGTGGTTCTGGGACGCCTACGCCCCGGATACCTCGCAGCGCCGCGACATCTACGCCTCGCCGCTGCTGGCGACGACGCGGCAACTGCAAGGCCTGCCGCCGGCCCTGGTGCAGACCGCGGAGAAGGACGTGCTGCGCGACGAGGGCGAGGCCTATGCCCGCAAGCTGGACGCGGCCGGCGTCAGCGTGGTGGCCACCCGCTACAACGGGATGATCCACGACTTCGGTCTGTTGAACGCCTTGTCCGGGCTGCCGGCCACGCGCGCCGCGCTGCGCCAGGCCGGCGAAGAGTTGAAGTCGCGCCTGCGCTGAGGCGGGAGCGCCATCGGGGGCCGCGCGGCCCCGGCATGGCGCGCCGGCGACGAATGGCTGCCCGGCCATGCCGGGACATAGTATGATGCGCGACAAGATGCTTGTTGTTCCAAACCCTTGCCCGTCCTCGCCATCATGCTGATCGATTTCTTCTACGCGCTGCGCGCCGCCGGTCTGCCGGTCACCTTGAAAGAATTCCTGTTGTTGCTGGAGGCCCTGCAGCGCAATGTCGCCTTCGGCAATCTGGACGAATTCTATTATCTGGCGCGCACGGCGCTGGTGAAGGACGAAAAGTATTTCGATCGTTTCGACCAGGTGTTCGGCCATCATTTCAAGGGCCTGGAGCTGGCGCTGGAAGACTTGCAGCGCGCGATTCCCGAGGACTGGCTGCGCAAGCAGGCGGAAAAGTATCTGAGCGAGGAGGAAAAGCGAAAGCTTCAGGCGCTGGGCTGGGACAAGTTGATGGAAACGCTGCGCCAACGGCTGGACGAGCAGAAGGAAAGGCATCAGGGCGGCAACCGGTGGATAGGCACCGGCGGCACCAGCCCGTTCGGCGCCTGGGGCTACAACCCGGAAGGCGTCCGCATCGGCCAGGACCGTTCGCGCCACCGCCGCGCAGTGAAAGTGTGGGATCAGCGCGAGTTCCGCAATTTCGACGACAAGACCGAGTTGAACACCCGCAATATCAAGCTGGCGCTGCACCGGCTGCGGGAGTTCGCCCGAGACGGCGCCGAGGACATCCTGGATCTGGACGCCACCATCGCCGCCACCGCGCGCAAGGCAGGCATGCTGGACCTGAAAATGCAGCGCGAGCTGCACAACAGCGCCAAAGTGCTGGTGCTGTTCGATGTCGGCGGCTCGATGGACGACCATATCCGCGCCTGCGAGGAACTGTTCTCCGCGGTAAAGACCGAGTTCAAGCACCTGGAGTATTTCTACTTTCACAACTGCGTGTACGAATCGGTGTGGAAGGACAATGCCCGCCGCCACAACCAGCGTTTCCCCACCTGGGACCTGATCCACACCTTCGGCCGCGACTACAAGCTGATCTTCGTCGGCGACGCCAGCATGAGTCCGTACGAGATCGCCTATCCCGGCGGCAGCGTCGAGCATATGAACGAGGAGTCCGGAGAGGTTTGGCTCAGACGGCTGCTCGAGCATTTCAAGCACGCGGTATGGCTGAACCCGCTGGCCGGCGAGTACTGGAGCCATACCCAGTCGGTGGGCATGATCCGCCAGTTGATGGCGCAGCGAATGCAGCCGATGACGCTGGCCGGACTGGACCTCGCGATGCGCGATTTGAAAAAAACTGCCGCGCCGGCTTGAAAAATTAACGTCGTCACACAATTTTCTGCTTGAGTCGCAGGCATGTTGTAGCCCAGAATGGAATTCAGGGGCCGCAGCACAAATCCGAAATCGGCCTCAGGTTCACCCACGGGGAGTCATACCATGCAGATCCTTCTTTTCGCCGCCCTGGTCGTCGCGGTGGTCGCAGTCGCCAAATTGCTGGCTACCCCGGTACAACAGCAAGCCAAACTGGTGCCCATCCGGATCCGGAACGACGAGACGCCGCGCCGCCGCCGTTGATCTGACCCGCCAGCAGGCAAAAGCGCGCCCCAGGGCGCGCTTTTTCATTGTCGGCTTCCCGCCGGCGGCGGCACCGCCTTAACACTTTGTTTACCATTGCAAAACAAACACATCATTATTATCACAACTGAAACATAGCGATTATCCATTCTGACTAGAATGACCCACGCAACAGAACAAAATCATTAATCTACAAGGGTCATCAAATGAAGAAACTCGCTTTGGCCGCCTGCTTGCTGGGCGTTTCGTTCGCGGCGCTTGCCGACGCCAAATCCGACTGTCGCGCCGCCGCCGGCAGCTATCTGACCGGCACCGTGGTCAGCGGGCCGAGCTTCGCCTCCGGCCAGATGCTGAACGGCGTCGAACTGTCGCATACCCATGTCTCGCTGCAGGCCGACCAGGACGGCCGTACCTACGACGTGGCGATGGACAATGTGTACGCGTCCGGCTACGACTCCGCCGGCGAAAGCGTGCCCTACCCGCTGAATACCATCCAGCCGGGCGACCACCTGCAATTGTGCGGCCAGCGCTATACCAGCGGCGTCGGCATCCACTGGGTGCACATCAATTGCGGCGTCAAGCCCAGCAGCCGTCAGCCCAACGGCTGGACCAAGAAGATCAACAGCGACGGCTCGGTCAGCAGCAACTACGAGTCCAACACCGAATACTGCCAACTGTGGCCGTAAACCGCTGTCCGACGCAGCGATGAAGAAAGCGCGCCGGAAGGCGCGCTTTTCATTGCAACGACGCGGGCCCGGGGCCGCGCTCAAAAATCGCGTTGCGGCACCAGCACCGTGCGGTTGCCGTTGCTCTCCATCGGGCTGACGATGCCGGCTGCCTCCATCTCCTCTATCAGCCGCGCGGCGCGGTTGTAGCCTATGCGCAGATGGCGCTGTACGCCGGAAATCGACGGCTTGCGGGTGCGCAGCACGATTTCCACCGCCTCGTCGTACAAGGGGTCGGTCTCCGTCGCCGCCTGCGCCTTGGCCGTGGCGTCCGCGGATGCGTCGTCCGCCTCGCTTTCGCCGGTCAGCAGGCCTTCCACATAGTCCGGCTCGCCGAACTGCTTCAGATGTTCGACCACCGCGTGGACCTCGTCGTCGGTGACGAAGGCGCCATGCACGCGCTGCGGATAGCCGGTGCCCGGCGGCAGGTAGAGCATGTCCCCTTGGCCCAGCAGGCTCTCCGCGCCCATTTGGTCCAGAATGGTGCGGCTGTCTATCTTGCTGGACACCTGGAAGGCGATGCGGGTCGGGATGTTGGCCTTGATCAAGCCGGTGATCACATCGACGGACGGCCGCTGGGTGGCCAGAATCAGGTGGATGCCGGCGGCGCGCGCCTTCTGCGCCAGTCGGGCGATCAATTCCTCTATCTTCTTGCCGGCCACCATCATCAAGTCGGCGAACTCATCGACCACCACGACGATGAACGGCAGCGTGTCGAGCGGTTCCGGCGTTTCCGGCGTCAGGCTGAACGGATTGGCGATGCGCTGGCCGCGCTCGGCGGCCTCGCGCACCTTCTGGTTGTAGCCGGCCAGATTGCGCACGCCCAGCGAGCTCATCAGCCGGTAGCGGCGTTCCATCTCGCCGACGCACCAGTTCAGCGCGTTGGCGGCCAGCTTCATGTCGGTGACCACCGGCGCCAGCAGATGCGGGATGTCGTTGTAGACCGACAGCTCCAGCATCTTGGGGTCGATCATGATGAAGCGGACTTCGTCCGGCGTCGCCTTGTACAGCAGCGACAATATCATCGCGTTGACGCCGACCGACTTGCCGGAACCGGTGGTGCCGGCGACCAGCAGGTGCGGCGCCTTGGCCAGATCCGTCACAACCGGCTCGCCGGTGATGTCCTTGCCCAGGGCCATGGTCAGCCGCGACGCGTTATTCTGGAACACGTCGGCGGAGAAAATTTCCGACAGCCGTATCATCTGCCGCTTCGGATTGGGCAGCTCCAGGCCCATGCAGGTCTTGCCCGGTATCGTCTCCACCACCCGGATCGAGGCCAGACCCAGCGCGCGCGACAGATCCTTCATCAGGTTCACCACCTGGTTGCCGCGCACGCCGACCGCCGGCTCCACTTCGTAGCGGGTGATCACCGGACCGGCATAGGCGTCCACCACGCTGACCTTGACCTTGAACTCGGCGCACTTTTCCTCGATGACGATGCCGCGCTCGATCAGTTCGTCCTGGTTGCAGGCTTCCTGGGCCGCATCGGCCGGGCTCAGTAGTTCCAGACCGGGCAGCATGGAGTCGTCGTAATCGACGCGCGCCGCCGCCGATGTCTCGGCATCGGCCTCCGTGTCGGCCTGGTCCGTCGACTGCGTCTGCGCAAGCGTGACCTGTTCAAACGGTATCTGCTCAAGCGGGATCGGAGGCGCTGCCGGCGCGTCCACCAGCACCCAGGGCAGCGGGCTGGCCACCAGCTTGTCGGCGGTCGCCGCCAGCGTCGGCGCCGGCGCCGCGTCCTGCAGCACCGTCTGCTGGACGATGGCCGGCTTGGCGTCCTGCTGCTGCACCAGTACGTCGCGGGTCTGCGGCCAGCGCCACGGCGTGCGGACGGACGGCGGCTCGGCTTCAGCCTGGGCCGCCGGCGATTCCGCTTCGACTGTCGTCATCGGCGGCGGCTCGATCTCGGGCAGCGGCTCGGCCTCGTGGGCCTGCGGCGCCGGTTCCGGCTCGCCTATTCGCGGCCACGACTCGACGCCGGCGAAAGATTCGACGTTGTCGTCTTCGGCCGCTTGCTCAGGCGGCAACGGCGCAGGCGTCTCGACCTCCTCGACAACGATCTGGACCGGCGCGATGGGCACGGACTCGATGACGATTTCAGCAACCGGCGGCGGCGGAGGATCGGCCGGCCGCGGGCTGGGCGCCGGCGTCGGACGCGGCAACTCGACGACAGGCAGCGGCTTGGCCGGTTCGGCCCGGGCCGCCGGCTTGGCGCGCGGAATCGGCACCAGCTCCACCGGGGGCAACGGCGGCGGAGCGGATGGGACCGCGCGGCGATGGGCGTGCAGGCTGGCGACCTTGACGCGCACTTCGTGGCTGCCGATCACCGGCAATTCGCCGCTCCCGTCGCCATCCGCTCCGGCGCCGCGCGCGTGCTGCCTACGGCGGTAGTCCTGCTGCAGGTTGTCCTGCATTTCCGACAGGCCGATCACCGGCAAATCGTCACGCTCGGCGACGCGCGGCAACGGGCGCGCCTTCTTGCGGTAGTCGCGCGACAGCTCCAGCGTCGGCAACTCGGCCGGCGACTCGCGGCGCTCAGCCGGCGGCCTAGGCGGCAGCACGATGGTTTCGCGAGTATCGCGCACCGTGTCGGCGACCGCGTCGACCGGCGCTGGACGCGGCCGGAATATCGGCCGCGGCATGGCCACTGGCGGAATCGCTTCAGGCGCCGGCGCGATCGGCGCCGAGGGCCGGGATTTGATCTCGGCGGGATCGGCCGCCATCGCGGCTTCCGCTTCGACCGCGACCGGCTTGCGCGCTTCGTCGGCGAAGTAATCGGGCTCGTAACGCTCGGCCCGGCCCTCGACGCCGAGCATGCGGTCCAGCTTCTGCGTCAGCATAGGCAAAGACAGCTTTTTGCTCTTGATCAGCCAGCCGGCCAGCGCCAGCAGCGGCAACAGTAAGACTACAAACCACACAGTGGAAAACCCCGAATTCTAGCCGCCCGCCGTTGTCGCGGACGCGTTTTGGTCGATGGCGGCGCGATGCGCGCACGCATCCGTCAAACCGCCTGTCACTTTTATCGTCGAATTGTAACGGCTTTACCGTCGTCCGGCAGGCCGATTTGCATCAGCGCCTGTTTACGCTCTTTTTGCGCCGCGATACTCGTAAAAGACCGTGAACAGGCTGTTACAGCCAGCGCCAGATCAGCGCTTGCGCCGCCAGCGCGAACAGCGCGGCGATCACGTCGTCCACCATCACGCCGAAACCGCCGCCGACGCGCTGGTCGAACCAGCGTATCGGCCATGGCTTGACGATGTCGAATAGGCGGAACAGCGCGAAGGCCAGAATCCAGCCGGCCCAGCCGGCCGGCGCGAAAGCCAGCACCAGCAGCATGCCGACGACCTCGTCCCAGACGATGCCGCCGTAGTCGTGCACGCCCAGCGCCTTGCCGGTGACGCCGCACACGTATACGCCGAGCAAGAACAGCGGCAGGCACAGCGCCGCCAGCATCCAGCCGGAAACGCCCAGCGCCTGCAGCGGGAAGAACAGCGGATAGGCCACCAGCGTGCCCCAGGTGCCCGGCGCCTTCTTCATCAAACCGCTGCCGAAGCCGAAGGACAGCAAATGCTCGGGCCTGCTCAGCAGAAAGCGCCAGTTTGGCGTCGTTTTCGGGGTCTCAGCCGAAATGGTCATAACCTTCCTTGTCCAGTTTCACTATCTGGCCGGCGGCATCCAGCAGGCGGCCGCCCTGCCCGTCCAGCACGCGGCCGATGCGGGTCGCCCGGCAGCCACAGGCCGCGGCGGCGGCCTCGATGCCGGCCCGCGCGCCCGGCGGCGCGGTGAACACCAGTTCGTAGTCGTCGCCGCCGGCGGCCAGGCAATCGATGTATTCCAGCCTGTCGGTCTCCAGCCGCGGATGCGACGGCAGGCTGTCGGCCCATACTTCGCCGGCCACGCCGGAGGCGCTCAGGATGTGGCCGAGGTCGGCCATCAGTCCGTCCGACACGTCGGCGGCGGCATGGGCCAACGGCAGCAGCGCCGCGCCCAGCGCCAGCCTCGGCTCCGGGTACTCCAGTTTGTGTCTGGCCGCGGCCAGCAGTTCCGCATCGTTTACATTCAGCCGCCCCAGGCGCTGACGCACCGCCAGCGCGCCCAGCCCCAATTCGCCGGAGACCCAGATATCGTCGCCGGCCCTGGCGGCGTCGCGCCGCAGCGCCCGGCCGGACGGCGTCTCGCCCATTATCGTGACCGACAGCGTCAGCGGGCCGCCGGTGGTGTCGCCGCCTATCAGTTCGACGCCGTGCGCGTCGGCCAGCGCGAAAAAGCCGGCGGCGAACTCCGCCACCCAGGCTTGGTCGGCGCGCGGCAGCGCGATGGCCAGCAAGGCCCAGCGCGGCGTCGCGCCCATCGCCGCCATATCGGACAGATTGACGGCCAGCGTCTTGTGGCCCAGCGCGCGCGGCGCGACGTCGGCGAAGAAATGGCGCCCCTCGACCAGCATGTCGACCGACACGTGCAGCTCATGGCCGGGCGTAGGCCGCACGATGGCGGCGTCGTCGCCGACGCCCAGCAACGCCGACGGCGCGGCGCGCTTGAAGTAACGGCCTATCAGTTCGAATTCCTTCATGGCCCCTCACGCAAAAACACCCGCCGGCGGCGGGTGTGATCGAACGGCAGCGCCGGCTCAGTCCTGCTTGCGGCGCTGCTTCTGCGCCAGCACTTCGTCGCCGCGCACTTCGGCGGCCAGCTTGTCCAGCACGCCATTGACGAATTTGTGGCCGTCGGTGCCGCCGAAGGTCTTGGTGATCTCGATGGCTTCGTTGATGATCACCGGATACGGCGTTTCCGGGCTCTGCGTCAGCTCCAGCGCGGCCATCAGCAGCACGGCGCGCTCGACCGGGCTGACTTCGTCCTCGGCGCGCTCGTAGTAGCGGCCGATCTGGACCGACAGCGTGCCGACGTCCTTCAGCACGCCGTACAGGATGCTGCGGAACAGCGCCTCGTCGGCCTTGGCGAAGTATTCGTTCTCGCGCAGGTGCTTTTCAATCAGCGAAGCCGGACGATCCTGGTTCAGCTCCCATTCGTAAATGCCTTGCACGGCGAATTCACGGGCGCGGCGGCGGGCGGTTTTCATGTTGGCGATTCCTTGAAAAGAGCAAGGGAAGCGGCGATCGCGCGCGCTTCCCGTCTGTGGCGGCGGGCGGGATCAGCCGCGCAGCGCCTTGTGCAGATTGGCCATCTCCACCGCGACGCGGGCGGCGTCGCCGCCCTTCTCCTGCATGCGGACTTCCGCCTGCTCGTCGTTCTCGGTGGTCAGGATGGCGTTGGCTACCGGAATGTCGAAGTCCAGGCCGACGCGGGTGACGCCGGCGCCGGATTCGTTCGATACCAGCTCGAAATGATAGGTTTCGCCGCGGATCACCGCGCCCAGCGCCACCAGCGCGTGGTAACGGCCGGTCTTGGCCATGGTCTGCAGCACCAGCGGCACCTCCAGCGCGCCCGGCACGGTGGCCAGCGTCACATCGGCGGCGGCAACGCCCAGCCGGCCCAGTTCGGCGAGGCAGGCGTCGCGCAGGCCGTGGCATACCGGCGTGTTGAAACGCGCCATCACAATGCCGATTTTCAGGCCCTGACCGGACAGGTTGGGTTCGATACGCTGGATGGTTTCAAGCATGGGAGTCCTCGCGGCGAAAACACTAAGGAAAGCCGGCGATTGTACCCCAAGCGCGGCGATTAGGCCACGCCCGCGCCGTCCTGCCCATCGACATGAAAGTGGCCAGGCTGGCTGAAACCGGTCACTTCCAGCTCGAAGCCGGCCATCGACGGCAGACTCACCGGGCTGGACATCAGCCGCATCTTGCCGACGCCGAGCGCTTTCAGCATCTGCGCGCCGATGCCGAAGGTCTTGCTGTCCCACTTCTGCCGCTGCGGCTCCTGGCCGAGCGCCCGTTGAGCCAGATCGACGCCGGTCTCGTCGCGGTACAGCAGCACCATCACGCCGCAGCCTTCGTCCTCTATCGTTTCCAGCGCATTGGGCAGCGTCCAGGAATGATGGCTGCACAAGGGCGCCAGCATGTCGATCACCGACAACGGCTCATGCACCCGCACCAGGGTCTCCCGGTCGGCGCGGATCTTGCCCTTGCTCAGCGCCAGATGGGTGGCCGAGGTGGTGATGTCGCGGAACACGTGCAGGTCGAAGCTGCCGAACGGCGTCTCCACCGGCCGCTCGCCGACCTTTTCCACCAGCGACTCGGTGCGGCTCCGGTACTGGATCAGGTCGGAGATGGTGCCTATCTTCAGGCCATGCTGTTTGGCGAACTCCAGCAATTCCGGCAGGCGCGCCATCGTGCCGTCGTCGTTCATGATCTCGCAGATCACGCCGGCCGGCCCGACACCTGCCAGCATCGCCAGATCGCAGCCGGCTTCGGTATGGCCGGCGCGGATCAGCACGCCGCCGTTCTGCGCCTTCAGCGGAAACACGTGGCCCGGCTGCACCAGATCGCTGGCCTTGGCCAATCTTGCCACCGCGGTCTTGATGGTGTGGGCGCGGTCGGCGGCGGAGATGCCGGTGGTGACGCCTTCGGCCGCCTCGATGGACACGGTGAAGTTGGTGCCGAAGCTGGTGCCGTTGTTGCCGGTCATCATCGGCAGGTTCAACCGCTGGCAGCGCTCCTCGCTCAACGTCAGGCAGATCAGGCCGCGGCCGTGCTTGGCCATGAAGTTGATCGCCTCCGGCGTGACGAATTCGGCCGCCATCACCAGATCGCCCTCGTTCTCGCGGTCTTCGGCGTCCATCAGCACCACCATCTTGCCAGCCTGGATGTCGGCGATGATGTCTTGAATCGGGGAAATGGCCATTGCTGTGCTCCTTTGTCTGTCCGCCCGTCTCATGCGGGCAATAAATCCAGCGCCCGGTATTCGCCGAGCGTCGCCGTTTCGCCGTCTCGCAGCGCCAGCGGCTTGTTGAACAAGGGGCCGTCCACCACCAGCGTGTGGAACTCGCCCGCCTCGCCGCAGGGATCCACGCCCTCGGCCAGCATGTCTTCTATCAGCTGCCGGTTGAAAGTCCGGCCCAGCCACTTTTCATCCACCAGCGCGGTATTGACCATCACCACGCGGGCGACGAATCCCGCATTGACGAACGCCCGCGCCAGATCGGCGCGGGCCTGCCGCCACAAAGGCAGGATCGCGCCGAGGCCCGCCTCGGCGCAGACGCCCTCTTCCCATTCGCGGTGCGCGTCCAGATCGATGTCGCCGAACACCACGGCCTGGACGCCGTCCGCTCTGGCCGCGCGCAAGCGCTCGATGAAGACCTCGCGATAATCATTCCAGCTCGCCTTCCCCAAACACTGGGGCAGCCCCAATGCCTGAGCCTGAAGCGCCAGCACCTCGGGCCGCGCGCCATGCGAGCGGGAGCGCCCGCCGGTCTCGTCCAGCATGGTCAGCAGCGCCTTCGGCTTGGCGCCGGCCTGGACCGCGCGCCACAGGGCGAGGCAACTGTCCTTGCCGCCGCTCCACGACGCCAGCACCGGCAGATCGCGCAAGATCACGCGGCCTGGCCGCGCTGAGCCAGCACGCGCTCGACGGTGTCGACGATGGCCTGGGTCTGCGGGTCTATCTCGATATTGATCTTGTCGCCCGGCCGGCGGCTGGCGATATTGGTCCGGTTCAACGTTTCCGGAATCAGATGGACGCAGAAGCGGCGACCCTCGACCGCGCCTATCGTCAGACTGATGCCGTCTATTCCGATATAGCCCTTGGTGAACACGTATTTTTCCAGACCGGCCGGCAGCTCGAACCAGACGGTGTGGTTGTTCGGAGATTCCACGACGTCGGAAACCGCGGCGAGTCCCATTACGTGGCCGGACATCGCGTGGCCGCCGATGTCGTCGCCGAAGCGCGCCGCGCGCTCCACATTGACGCCGTCGCCGGCCTTCAGCGCGCCCAGATTGGTGACGCGCAGCGTTTCCTGCATCAGATCGAAATGAACGAGGTCGCCGTCGACGCGGGTGACGGTCAGACAGCAGCCGTTATGGGCCACCGAGGCGCCGAGCTGCAGGCTAGGAAGCATCGCCTGGGGCAGACGGACGATATGGGTGCGGAAATCCTGCTTTTCTTCGATGGCGACCACTTCGGCCACGCCCTGGACGATACCGGTGAACACGGCAAGCTCCTTCGCTTTGATTGTCGTTTGGACGATATTGTAGCCGAACGGCCGTTTTCCAATCCGCCGCCGTCATAAAAAAACCGGCCAGCGGCCGGTTCGGGAATGATGCGCGACGGATCAGAAGCGCCAGGACACGCTGCTGCGGATCGCTCGGCCCATGCCTTCGGCGCCCTCGGTCAGATACGGCTGGTAGCTGCGGTTGAACAGATTGTCGACCGACAGCCGCGCCTCCATGCCCTTCAGCGCGGCCTGCTTCGGCTGCCACACCGCGAACAAGCCCGCCAGCGCGTAACCGTGCTGGGCCGGATAGGCGTAGCTGACCGCCTCCGGATTGACGTTCTGCGGCACGCGGTCCTGGGCGCGGATGAATTTGCCCTGGGCGCCCAGCGTCAGTCCTATCGGCGCGATAGTGTAGCCGGCCGACAGCACGGCCTTGCGCGGCGGAACGTCCACCATAGGCTCGTCCTTGCCCCATGGGTCGCGCAGACTGTGGCGGCGCTCGCCGACGATGGACGACAAGGACAGGCCGGCGAAGAAGCCGCGCCACTGATAGCGGCTGTCGAACTCGAAGCCGTCTATCACATAGCCCGGCAGATTGCGGTAGAAGCCTATCACCGCCGGCAGCGGCGCGCCCGGCGCGTCGCCGCGATTCTGGCCGATGCGCTGGCCGATGGCGTCGGTGACGTCCTGGCGGAACCAGGTCAGGCTGGCGGCCAGCTTGTCGCCGGCGGCCAACATGCCGCCGCCGTCGAAGGCCAGGCCCAGTTTCAGCGCTTTCAGCTTCTCCGGCTGAAGCTGGCGGCTGCTGGCTGTGGTGCTGCCCAGGGTCTGCACGTCGTAGACCTCGTCGGCGTTCGGCGCGCGCCAGGTGCGGGCGTAGCCGGCGTCCAGCGTCCAGTTCGGCAGGAAGCGCCAGCTGGCGGCCAGTCGCGGCGACCAGCCGGAGAAATGCAGCGGGCTGTAGTCGTGCCCCTTGGCCGGATTGTTGTAAGTGGAGGCCAGATTTCGCCGGCCGCGCACCTCGATGTCGTCGTAGCGCAGCGACGGCGTCAGGCTGACGCCGTCCAGCGGCTTCCATTCATGCACCCAGTAGGCCGACTGCATCGTTTCGCTACCCGGCGGCGAGTAGCGCGGATTCATCAATCCGTAGTTGTAGGTCTTGTCCTTGGCCTTGCTCGGCATATAGGCCAGCGCGTCGCGGTCCTTGCGCGACCAGCTGGCGCCGACGGTCACGACCTGGCTGGTCCAGCCCTCGCCCAGACTGGCGACGTTGCGCAGCTCCCATTGCTTGTCGCGCTGGGTCACCCAGCTTTCCTTGCCGAACTGCGAATCGAAGGCAGTGCTGCTGGCGTTGTCGGGACGGGTGTCGTGCTGGAAGCGGCGCGACTGGGCGTAGCTCAGCGTCAGGTCCAGCCACGGCATGCGGCTGCTGACGTAGTTCCAGCTGGCGGTCATCGAGTCTATCCGCTGCTCGCGCCAGACCGTTTTCAGCAGCCAGGCCTCGTCCAAACCGTACTTCTTGATGTCGGACGCCGACGGCGCCGGGATGTCGCCGCGCCTGGCGGCCCACGGCGTGCGCAACTCGTCGTCCTGGCGCACCAGGCCCAGCTTCAGGCTGTGGCCTTCGGCCGGGCGCCAGCCCAGCTTCAGCATGCCGCCCTGCTGCTCGCCGCCGGAGAAGCGGTAAGGCGTGCCGTCCGGCTGCACCCCGTCTCCGCCGCGGCTATGCGTGATATAGGCCAGGATGTCGGCCGGCTTGCCGGCGCCGCCGGCGTAGGCCGCCAGCGACTGGCTGAAACGGTGGCCGTTGTCCTGGTAGCCCAGCTTGGCGAAACCGCCGACGTTGCGGCCCGGCAGCAGCAACTCGTCCACGCTCTTGGTTTCCGCCTTCACCACGCCGCCGAAGGCGCCGTTGCCGTAGAACGGCGAGTGGCCGCCCTTGATCACCTCCACCGACCCGAGCAACTCGGGATCGACGAAGGACGTGCCCTGCTGGTATTTGTCGAAGCCCTGGCCGGCGCCGTCCAGATAGACCTGCACCTGCTCGACATCGCCGAAGCCCCAGACATTGATGGTCTGGCCGCCCGGACGCGGCGAGCCGCCGGCGTTGACGCCCGGCAGCACGTCCAGCACCTCGGCCAGCGACTGGGCCTGCGGGCGGGCGATCTCCTCCCGGCCGAGCTTGCTGACCGCCGGCGTCAATGGCACGGCGTCGGCGCTGACCTTGACGGTGTCGAGCTGCTGGCCGGCTTCGGCGCCAAGGGATGGCGAACTGGCGAGACTGAGGGAGAGGACGGTCAGGCAGAATGGGAAAACTGCGGACGGACTGCGGCCATTGGCCATGCTTTTCTGGTGCAACATCACGGGGTGGACATTTTTGTAATTGATAATCGTTATCAAATATTAACATATAAATTTCATCACCGCCTCAACTCCGGTAAAATGCCCGGTTTTACTGAATTCTCAAGCCATCGCCCATGTCCGCCGAACTGTCCCGCATCGCCGAAGAAGTCTCGCACCGCCGCACCTTCGCCATCATTTCCCACCCCGACGCCGGCAAGACCACGCTGACGGAAAAGCTGCTGCTGTTCTCCGGCGCCATCCAGATGGCCGGCACGGTGAAGGGCAAGAAAGGCGGCAAGTTCGCCACTTCGGACTGGATGGAGATCGAGAAGCAGCGCGGCATTTCGGTGGCGTCGTCGGTGATGCAGTTCGACTACCGCGACCATACCGTCAACCTGCTGGACACCCCGGGCCACCAGGACTTCTCCGAGGACACCTACCGCGTGCTGACCGCCGTCGACAGCGCGCTGATGGTGATCGACGCCGCCAAGGGCGTGGAAGAACAAACCATCAAGCTGCTGAACGTCTGCCGCCTGCGCAACACGCCCATCGTCACCTTCATGAACAAGTGCGACCGCGAAGTGCGCGACAGCCTGGAATTGCTGGATGAAGTGGAAAACGTGCTGAAAATCCGCTGCGCGCCGATCACCTGGCCGATCGGCATGGGCAAGACCTTCCGCGGCGTGTACAGCCTGTTGAACGACGCGGTGATCCTGTTCGAGGCCGGCACGGAGAAGCTGGTTTCCGATATCGAGGTGATCCAGGGCATAGACAACCCGCGCCTGGACGAGCTGTTCCCGCTGGAAATGGAACAGCTGCGAATGGAGATCGAACTGGTCAAGGGCGCCTCCAATGAATGGAGCCTGGACGAGTTCCTGGCCGGTAAACTGACCCCGGTGTTCTTCGGCTCGGCCATCAACAACTTCGGCGTCCGCGAAATCCTCAACGCGCTGATCGACTGGGCGCCGGCGCCGCAAGAGCGCGACGCCACCGTTCGCAGCGTGGACCCGAAGGAGGCCAAGTTCTCCGGCTTCGTGTTCAAGATCCAGGCCAATATGGATCCGAAGCACCGCGACCGCATCGCCTTCCTGCGCGTCTGCTCCGGCCAGTTCGAGCGCGGCATGAAGATGAAGCACCTGCGGCTGAACCGCGACATCGCCGCCTCCAGCGTCGTGACCTTCATGTCGCACGACCGCGAAATCGTGGAAGAAGCCTTTGCCGGCGACATCATCGGCATCCCCAACCACGGCAACATCCAGATCGGCGACAGCTTCTCCGAGGGCGAGGACCTGGCCTTCACCGGCATCCCCTTCTTCGCGCCGGAACTGTTCCGCTCGGTGCGGATCAAAAACCCGTTGAGGCTGAAGCAACTGCAAAAGGGCTTGCAGCAGCTCGGCGAGGAAGGCGCGGTGCAGGTGTTCAAGCCGCATAGCGGCGGCGACCTGATCCTCGGCGCAGTCGGCGTGCTGCAGTTCGAAGTGGTGGCCAGCCGCCTGGCCGCCGAATACGGCGTCGACGCCATCTTTGAATCGGCCAGCATCTGGTCCGCGCGCTGGTTCAGCTGCGACGACCGCAAGAAACTGGACGAATTCGTCAAGATGCTGCAGATGAACATCGCGACCGATGCCGGCGGCAACCTCGCCTACCTGGCGCCCAATCGCGTCAACCTGCAACTGACGCAAGAGCGCTGGCCCGACATCGTATTCCACGAAACCCGCGAGCACGCGGTGAAACTGAACGACTGAGGCATGCGGACCATCCTCGACCTGATCGCCTTCCTGCGGGAGAACTACTCGCACGAGATCACCCGCTCGCTGCTGTTGATCCTGACGCTGCTGATCAGCCGCGTGGCGGTGGACCGGCTGCTGGCGGCCAACAGCCGCGTGCCGGTCGAGGCCCGCCGGCGCTGGTCCATCAACACCCGCAACGGCCTGTTCGTCACCGGCCTGGCCGGCATAGGCTTCATCTGGGCCAACGAGCTGCAGACGCTGGCCGTGTCGATGCTGGCCTTCGCCGCGGCGTTGATCCTGGCCACCAAGGAACTGATCATGTGCCTGTCCGGCGGCGTGGTTCGACAGATGTCGAACAGCTACACGCTGGGGGACCACGTCGAAATCGGCACGGTGCGCGGCCGGGTGGTCGACATCGGCCTGTTGTCGACCACCGTGATGGAAATCGGCCCCAACCACAGCTCGCACCAGATGACCGGCCGCGCCCTCACCTTTCCCAACAGCCTGCTGCTGTCGACGCCGGTGATACGGGAAAACTATATGGGCGAGTACGTGATGCACATCATCAACGTGCCGATGGCCTACGCGGTGCCGCCGACGCAGGCGGAGCGAATGCTGATGTCGGCGGCCGAAGGCGCCTGCCAGTCGCATGTGGAGGTGGCGCGCCGCCACATGGAAGACATGGCCAAACGCTACCTGGTGGACATTCCGTCGGTGGAGCCGCGCATATCGATACAGCCAGTGGACGAAAAGCGCTATCAGTTGATCCTGCGCATCGCGATTCCGGCGCGGGAACGGCAACGTATCGAGCAAACCATCCTGCATCGATTCCTGGCCGATTGCTATCCCGTCGTCAATCCGCAATGAATAGAGCAACAACTCCAAACATCGTATACAATTGCGCTATGCGAAGTCCTTCCCAGCCGGTGCCTCATGAGTAAAACCAGAATCAAGACCTACGACCGCATCATCCAAGAGAGCCTGAAGCTGTTCAACGAACAGGGCGAACGCAGCATCACCACCAACCACATCGCGGCGCATCTGGGCATCAGTCCCGGCAATCTCTACTACCACTTCCGCAACAAGGAAGAAATCGTCTACCAGATCTTCACGATGTACCGGGAGTTCATCAACCAGCGCCTGGCCGTGCCGGAAGACCGGAAGATGACGGTCGACGATCTGGTCAATTACCTAGACACCGCCTTCCTGGCGATGTGGCAGTTCCGCTTCATGTTCTACGACCTGCCGGGGATGCTGGCGCGCAATCCGCAAATGCAGTCGGAGTACCACCAGTTCGTCAATACCGAGCTGAAGAACATCCTGGGCGAGCATTTCCGCGAGTTCATCCGTCTTGGCTTGTTGAAAATGGACGAGGAAGACATCGAGGCGGTCAGCATCAACATCTGGCTGGTGGTGAAGTTCTGGTTCGCCTTCGAGCAGACCTCGCGGCCCAAGGCCCCGATCACCGAGGAGTCGGGCCACCGCGGCGTGCTGCAGGTGCTGGCATTGCTGAAGCCCTATGTGCAGCCCGAGTACATGCACGCCTTCCGCTCGCTGTGCGAGCGCCACGCCGTCTGATACCCGCCGCCGGCAAGCAAAAAAGCCACTCCTCGGAGTGGCTTTTTTTGGCGCGCTGCCGCTTCAGGCTGCTGCTGCGGCGGTGCCGGGCACCAGATAACCCAGCAATTCGCCATTAGCCAACAACTTGCGCAAATGACTGCCGGGGGCCGAGCCGGAGTACTCCAGCTGCCGCCCTGCGCGACGGGCAACGGTGCCGTCGGCGCAAACTTCCATTTCCACTTCGAGATTCCAGAGCGCAGGGCGCGCATCCGGATCCACCGGCTCCAGCGATACGGTCAGCCGGTAGCGGCTGTCGCGGGAATAAACGTCGAGCAGGCCGAGCAGGCCCAGGTTGTTGCGGACATCGGCATCATCCGCGTCAAAAGCACCCGCAGAGATGGCCTGCGGAACCAGCACTTCAGGAAAAGTCGCAGTCATGGCATCTACCCCGAGGGTTTCCCCTCTAAACAAGCTGTTGGATTATTGTTCTTGCCGCCCCGGCTTGACCCAGGGTCTGCAATCCGACATTCATTGATGTCTTCCAGCATCATGCGGATATTTCTCGGCGTAGACAATGGCGCAGCGGGCAATTCCCTGGGCTACTAGACCAAACCTGTCCTTTTGGCCACTGCTTTCTTGGCGGCCGCGTCACAAGCGCAAGCCATTGATGTCAAATGCATTAAAAATGCACTGAAAACTGCCATCCGCTTAATCATTCGCGCGGCAAAGCATATGAAAACCCCGGCGGATGCCGGGGTTCGCCCATCGAAAAACGTCGGTCAGCCCCGCACCACCGCGGCTATCGCCGTGGCCACGTACTCGACATTGCGGCTGTTCAGCGCGGCCAGGCAGATACGCCCGGTGGACACCGCGTAAATGCCGAACTCCTCGCGCAGGCGCTCGACTTGCGCCGCGCTCAGGCCGGTGTACGAGAACATGCCGCGCTGCTCGGTGATGAAGGAGAAGTCGACGGCGACGCCGCGCGCCCGGATCGCCTCGAGCAGCGCCAGACGCATCGCGCGGATGCGATCGCGCATGCCGGCCAGCTCGTCCTCCCACTGCTGCCGCAGCTCGGCGCTGGACAGCACGGCGGCGACGATGGCGGCGCCGTGGATCGGCGGATTGGAGTAATTGGTGCGGATCACGCGCTTCAGCTGGGACATCACGCGAACCGATTCGTCCTTGCCGGCGGTGACGATGGACAGCGCGCCGACCCGCTCGCCGTACAGCGAGAAGCTCTTGGAGAAGGAGCTGGCGACGAAGAACTGCAGGCCGGAGCCGGCGAACAGCCGCACTGCCAGCGCGTCGGCGTCGATGCCGTCGGCGAAGCCCTGATAGGCCATGTCGAGGAAAGGCAACAGACCGCGCTCGCGGCAAATCCTCACCACCTCTTCCCATTGCGCGGCCGACAGGTCGGCGCCGGTGGGATTATGGCAGCAGGCATGCAGCACGATGACGGAACCGGCGTCCAGCGAGGCCAGGCAGGCCTTCATCGCGGCGAAATCCACGCCGCGGCTGGCCGCGTGGTAGTACGGGTAGTTCTCCACTTCGAAGCCGGCCGACTCGAACAAGGCGCGGTGGTTTTCCCACGACGGGTCGCTGATATAGACCTTGGACTTCGGGTTCAGCTTGCGCAGGAAATCGGCGCCTATCTTCAGCGCGCCGGTTCCGCCCAGGGCCTGGGCGGTCACCACGCGGCCGGCGGCCAACAACTCGCTGTCCTGGCCGAACAGCAGTTTCTGCACCGCCGCATCGTAGGCCGCGCCCCCCTCGATCGGTTGATAGCCGCGCGCCGGCAGCGCTTCCAGCCTGGCCTTCTCGGCGGCGCGCACCGCGGCCAGCAGCGGGATCTTGCCATTGTCGTCGGAATAGACGCCGACGCCGAGATTCACCTTGGTGTCGCGGCCGTCCGCGTTGAAGGCCTCGTTCAAACCGAGAATGGGGTCGCGCGGCGCCAGCTCCACGCCGGCGAAGATCGAAGAAGTCATACCAGGCTCCATTGCTTTGCAGATCGGCCGGCGGCTTGACGCCGGCCATAAGAAAAACCGTATCGTGCTGTTGCCTTCCGAATGCAAGGCTGTTCGCTGTCGAACAACAGTCTAACACGAGCGCGCCGGCCGGCGACAAACCACGACCCCTGGCCGGCACGGCAGGATATTGCGACCGCGCATCGACAAATCCCCATTGGTGGCATAATCAGAAGCATGACGCCGCCCACGCGGCGCTTTCCTGCCGCTCCATGCCATCCGGAGACACACGATGAAAAAGGGAATCCTGCTGTTTTGGCCGTCGTTCATCATCGCCGTCATCGCCACCGGCGTGTTCTACTCCATCTTCGACCCCGCCGAGCTGACGCTGCACGGCCACGCGCTGTTCGCCGACAAGCTGACCGCCTACTCGGTGTTCCTGCTGGTCAGCTGGGCCTTCGGCGCGCTGAACACGTCCATCGTGCTGCTGCTGGAAAAAAGCGCCCGCGACATCAACGGCTTCACGCCGCCGCCGGCCCAGGCGCCCGAGGAGGAGATTCCGCTGCCCTGAGCCGCGCCTGGATGCAAAAAAGGCCGGACATCGTCCGGCCTTTCCGTTTTAGAACACTTTCAGCCCTTTCAGCATCACCGCCAGAATCAACAGCGGCGAGACGAAGCGGAGCACGAAGAACAAGCCCCTCAGCAAGCGCTCGTTGCCCAGCGTCCCGCCGTTGCTCAGCGCGTCGCGGAAGCGGTCGAAGCCCCAGACCCAGCCGGTGAACAGGCACAGGCAGATGCCGCCCAGCGGCATCAGCACATTCGAGGTGATGAAGTCGAACAGGTCGAACAGCGTCATGCCGTGGATCTTGAAGTCCGCGGTCAGGCTGTTGGACAGCGCGCAACCGGCGCCGACCACGGCCAGCAGCAACAGATTGATCACGGTGGAGCGGACGCGGCTGATGCCGAAGCGCTCGCTGAGCACCGACACCGGCACTTCCAGGATGGACAGCATCGCGCCGGTGGCGGCGATGGCGGCCAGCACGAAGAACACCACCATGAACAGATGGCCCAGCGGCATGCTGGCGAATACCGCCGGAATGGTGATGAACAGCAGCGACGGACCGGCTTCCGGCTTGAAGCCGAAGGCGAACACCGCCGGGAAGATGGCGATGCCGGCCAGCAGCGACACGAACAGGTCGGCGCACATGACGCGGAAGGTCGTCAGCGGAATGTCCTGATCGTCGCGGAAGTAACTGCCATAGGTGATCATCGTGCCCATGCCGATGGACAGTTTGAAGAAGGCCAGACCCATCGCCGTCAGCACTACCGCCGCGCTGATCTTGGAGAAGTCGGGCGTGAACAGAAAGGCCAGGCCCTGGCCGGCGCCCGGCAGCATCAAGCTGCGCGCGCCGATGACGACCAGCAGCACGAACAGCAGCGGCATCAATTTCTTGGTCACCGCCTCGATGCCCTTGGACACGCCCAGCAGCAGGATGCCGCCTATCAGCGCCAGCACCAGCCACTGCCACAGCAGCGACTGCAGCGGATCGGAAATCAGCGAGGAGAAGGCGTCCGACGTGACCTTGGGGTCGCGCGACAGGATCTCGCCGCCTATCGCCTTGAAGATGTAGGCGAACACCCAGGCCGCCACCTCGGAATAGAAGGCCATGATCAGGAAGGCGGCGAACACGCCGAAAACGCCGACCAGCCACCACGGGCGCCCCGCCGGCCCCAGCTTGGCCAGCGTGGTCACGGCGTCGCGCTTGGCCTTGCGGCCCAGCATGATTTCGGAAATCATCACCGGCAGGCCGACCACCAGCGTGGCCAGCACATACACCACCAGGAAGCCGGCGCCGCCATTGGTGCCGGTCAGATACGGAAACTTCCAAATATTGCCCAAGCCCACCGCCGAGCCCAGCGTCGCCGCCAGCACGCCGAAGCTGGACGTGAATCCGTCCCGCGACTTCGCCTCTCCACCCGATTTCGATTTGTCCTGCATATTGTTCTCTCGCTAATGTAACGAGCCCGCGCGGAAATCTCCGAGCGGGCTTCTTTTGGAGCCGGCAACAAAACCATGGTGTCGCGGCGCGCCAGGCTCGGGCGCGCTGCGTGATATTGTTGGCGGCTCGTCGACCTTCGATGCTACCGGGGCAGGATTTTGAGGCCTAACGCTGATACAGGCAAAGCATTTTTTAGGTCTATTTGATTAACTTGTTAGCCAGCGCCCCCAGCCAGTCGTAGCAGGCCTGCAGTTGCGACGCTTCGATATACTCGTCCGGACGATGCGCCTGCTCGATCGAGCCCGGGCCCAGCACCACGCAGGGCATGCCGGCCTGGCTGAACAGCCCCGCCTCGGTGGTATAGGCGACGCCGGACCCGCCGTCGCAGCCGCACAGGCTGGCGACATACTGGCGAATGGCCGAAGCCGGGTCCGACTCGAAGGCCGGACTGTACACCGCCGGCTCGATGACGATGTCGGCCTCCGGCGCCACCTCCCGCATCTCCAGCAGCAGATTGGCGGCGTAGTCCGACACCGACGACACCAGGCGCTGCGGATCGTCGCCCGGCAGCCAGCGGCACTCGAACATGAACTCGCAGTCGGCCGGCACGATATTGCAGGCGATGCCGCCATGCACCAGGCCGGTCTGCATCGTGGTGAACGGCACATCATATAAGGACTGTCGATGACCGAACGCCGCCTCGGCGTCGGCCAGCTTGCGGATGTGGGTGATCAGCCGGGCGGCGTACTCGATGGCGTTGACGCCCTGAGGGGTCAGCGACGAGTGCGCCGCCCTGCCCTTCACCTTGCAACGATAATGGGCGATGCCCTTGTGGGCGATCACCGGCCGCATCGAAGTCGGCTCCCCGACCAGGCAGCCGGCGATGTCTTCTCCATCGGTGAGCAAGGCGTCGATCAGGCGCCCGACGCCGAGGCAGCCGACCTCTTCGTCGTAGGACAGCGCGATGCCTATGCCCTGAGCCAGCTTGCCGTCGGCCGCCAGCGCGACGAACAACGGCACCCGCGCCAGCACGCAGGCGATGAAGCCCTTCATGTCGGCGCTGCCGCGCCCGTACAAGCGGCCGTCGTCGCCATCGCTGAGCTCGAACGGCGGCTTGCTCCAGTCCTGGCCATCGACCGGCACCACGTCGGTATGGCCGGACAGCACGATCAACGGCTGCCCGGGCGCGCCGATGCGCGCGAACAGATTGGCCTTGCCGCCGTCGTCGTTGTACGTCAGCCGGCTGGCGATGCCGAAGCCGGCCAGATAGGCCTGGACCCACTCGATCAGCTGCAGGTTGGAATAACGGCTGGTGGTGTCGAAGCGGATCAGTTCGGCCAGCAGGCTTCGAGCGTCGTTAGGCATGGGCAATCCTGTCGGTAGCGGTATCGGCAGAGTCTGCACCCGCCGTGCCCGGCAGGCAATAGCAGCCTCGGCGGCATCATTCCGCACAAAAAATGCTTGGCAAATAGCCAATCATTAGATAGAATTCGTTCTCTCTATGGCGGGCCTCCCCGCATTGCACGGTAGCGAACCTGGTCAGGTCCGGAAGGAAGCAGCCACAGTTATTTAGTGCAAGTGCCGGGGGTTGGGCTCGCCACCCCTCCCTTCTCCGTTTTTTGCTCAGTACAATTGCAAAATTGCGACACTTTTTCAGCCATATTACGTCGTCCAGAATCAATTCCATTGTCCTTGACGATTAGATTCCGCTAACATTAGCAAAGCTGAATTTTCAAATTCATGGAACTTCACTAATTTCCCTGCATCATAAATATTCCTGTTGGATTTTTTTTGCTATTTTTAATAAGCAGGGCGAAGTCCTAAAAAAATATTAGAACCATTTGTTTCAGATACGAGAGGAACACTCATGAAACTGTTTGAAAAAATCCCGAATCCGCGGGAGATTCGCCGCAAGCTGGGCCTGAACCAACAAGAGTTCTGGAGCCGCATCGGCGTGACCCAGTCTGGCGGCTCCCGCTACGAAAGCGGCCGCAACATGCCGAAACCGGTCCGCGAGCTGCTGCGCCTGGTGCACGTCGAGCAGATCGACCTGTCCAAGGTCCGCCGCGAGGACTTCGAGATCGTCGAATACCTGAAGGAAACCCACCCCGATCTGTACAAGAGCCTGCGCAAAGCGGTTCGTACCAAGATCGAGGCTCAGGAAGGCGGCGCGGAAGTCGCAGCCGGCTAAGCGCCCTCCCCCGCAAGAAAGCCAGCCGAGCAATGCCCGGCTGGCTTTTTTATCGCCCGAATGTCGGACAAGGCCGCACCCGCCCGACGGCGGCCCCGCCATCGGCTCGCCGCGGCGAATATGGCAAGCGGCTAGTCTTCCGGCGTGCGGAGCAATAATACCGGCATATCCGCCACCTTCAGCAGGCCTTCCGCGACGCTGCCCATTAGCAGGTGCATCAGCCCGCCCAGGCCGTGCGTGCCCATCACGATCAGATCCGCGCCCCAATCGGAGGCGTCGCCGGACAGCACGGCCGCGATCTTGTCGCCCCAACTCTCCAGTATCTTGCACTCGGGCTCGACGCCTAACGCCCGAGCGCGCTCGCCGGCCTGCCCCAGCACCTGCTCGCCGGCCTGCTTGATCGACTTCTGCAACTCGGTCGCATCGAGAAACTCGGTGCCGCCCCAGCCGAACTGGGCCAGATCGACCACGTGGACCAGCTTGATCGACGAGCCGAAGATCTTGGCCAGCTTGCACGCCTCGTTCAACGCCAGGTTGGAGGTATCGCTGTCGTCCACGGGAACAAAGATTCTCTGGTACATGATGTTCCACTCCTATGAAAGAGGGCATGTCCTCAGTCTATCAAATCCTGCCGGCCTGCGTTTGACAGCCGCCGGCTTTGTTTGACATAAATGCCATGTCGCACTCGGAGAGCCCATATGGCCCGCATCGAACTGGCCCTGCCGGAACGCTTCGTATTCGAGACCTGTCTCGATGTCGGCATCGGCGACATCAACTACGCCGGCCACCTCGGCAACGACGCCATGCTGCGCCTGGCTCACGAGGCCAGGATACGGTTGCTGAAACACCTGGGCTATCCGCACGAATTGCAGGTCGAGGGACTGGGCCTGGTGGTGGCCGACATCGCCGCCTGCTACAAGGCGGAGGCCTTTCACGGCGACAGACTGCGCTTCCGGATCGGCATCGCCGACCCCAGCCGCCACGGACTGGATCTGATTTATCAGGCAGTCGATGACAACAGCGGTACAGAAGTGGCAAGATTGAAAACAGGTATCGTCTTTTTCGACTACCGGATACGCAAGATCGCCCATATGCCGGAAGCCTTTTCCGGGAAGCTCAGCCAATAGCAAACAAGGAATGGCGCCATGAGACACTACCCGCCCAACAGCCCGGAGGCGATGGCCAGACTCCTGGCCATGTTCATGATCACCGATGGCAACATGGATCCGCGCGAACTGGAGTTGCTGGAAAAACTGCATGTCTACCATTTGATCAATCTGCCTCGCAAACAGTTCTCCCAGGTGTTCCGAGACCTGTGCAACGACATTTCCGACGAGGCCGGCGACGACGGTTCGATCCGCCTGCTCGACCGCGAACGGATAGACAATCTGCTGGCCGAGGTGACCGACCGCCGCAAACGCATCCTGACCTGCGTGCTGGCGATGGACATCAGCAAGTCGGACGGCACCATCAGCGACAGCGAAATGGCGCTGCTGAGCCATATGATGAAGAGCTGGGGCGTCACGCTGGACGACCTGGCGCGGGAATTCACCCGCTAATTTCCCGGGCGGCCCGTAGCCGGCGCCGCCCTTTCGATCACTCACAATCCCGTACCACAGCCTATCCCGATGACTACCCGCTTTACCGGCACCGAACGCTATATCGCCACCGACGATCTGATGATGGCCGTCAACGCCTCCATCGCCCTGCAACGCCCGCTGCTGATCAAGGGCGAACCGGGCACCGGCAAGACCATGCTGGCCGAAGAAGTGGCCGCCAGCCTTGGTCGGGAATTGATCATCTGGCCGATCAAATCCACCACCAAGGCTCAGCACGGCCTGTACGAATACGACGCGGTATCGCGGCTGCGCGACTCGCAGCTGGGCGACGCCAAGGTGCACGACATCGCCAACTACATCGTCAAGGGCAAGCTGTGGCAGGCCTTCGAGGCCGACACGGCGCCGGTGTTGCTGATAGATGAGATAGACAAGGCTGACATCGAATTCCCCAACGACCTGCTGCGCGAACTGGACCAGATGGAATTCTTCGTCCACGAGACCCAGCAGTTCGTCCGGGCGCGCCAGCGCCCCATCATCATCATCACTTCCAACAACGAGAAGGAGCTGCCGGATGCCTTCCTGCGCCGCTGCTTCTTCCATTACATCCGCTTTCCCGAGCCGGAGACGATGCAGGCCATCGTCGACGTGCACTTTCCCGACATCCGCCAGCAGCTGGTCAAGCAGGCGCTGGAAGTGTTCTTCTCCATCCGCGAGCTGCCCGGCCTGAAAAAGAAACCTACCACCTCGGAACTGCTGGACTGGCTGAAACTGCTGGTCGGCGAGGCGGTCGCGCCGGATGAGCTGGCCGCTCGCCATGCGCAGAGCGCGCCGCCGCCGCTGGCCGGCGCGCTGCTGAAAAACGAGCAGGACCTGCAGTTGTTCGAGCGGCTGATGCAGATGGCGCGGCTGCGCCGGGGCTGACGTGGGCGATGAATGGGTCGACCGCTTCGCCGCCCACCTGACGGTGGCCGGCCGCAGCCCGCACACGCTGGCCGCCTACCGCGCCGATCTCGCGCTGCTGCAGGACTTGCTGCAAGCGGTGCCGCTGCGCGACGCCGGCGCGACCGATCTGCGCAAGGCGCTGGCCCGGCTGCACGCCCAGGGCCTGGGCAGCCGCAGCCTGGCGCGGCGACTGTCCTCCTGGCGCAGCTTCTACCACTGGCTGCAGCAGGGCCTGCTGCGCGACGACAATCCCGCCGCCGGCCTGCGCCCGCCCAAGCGCGACAAGCTGCTGCCAAAGGCGCTGCCGGTCGACGGCGCCGCCGCGCTGCTGGACCGGATCGACGGAGACGGCGAACTGGACGTCCGCGACCGCGCGCTGTTCGAGCTGGTCTACAGCTGCGGCCTGCGGCTGTCGGAAACGGTGGGTTTGAATCTTCAGGATGTCGACTTTTCCGATCAGCTGCTGCGCATACATGGCAAGGGCGGCAAGACCAGACTGGTCCCGATAGGCGCCGAGGCGGCGCTCAGGCTGCGGCAGTGGCTGGCGTTGAGGCAGGCGTCCACCGACGAGGCCGCGCTGTTCACCGGCCGCCATGGCAGGCGACTGGGCGGGCGCCAGGTGGAAAAGCGGCTGCGCGACTGGGCGATCAAGACCGGTGCCGATCAGCATGTGCATCCGCACATGCTGCGCCACTCCTTCGCCTCGCACCTGCTGCAGTCGTCGGGCGATCTGCGCGCGGTGCAGGAGCTGCTCGGCCACGCCAATCTGTCCAGCACCCAGATCTACACCGCGCTGGATTTCCAGCACCTGGCCAAGGTGTACGACAACGCCCATCCGCGGGCGCGCAAGGGGCGCAAACCCGATGACGAGGACTAGGCCGCCCTGACGTGGCCCTGGATTCGCTCGATCAGCCGCGACAGGGCCTCCGCCGCGGCCTGCTCCCGCACCTGCTGGCGGTCGCCGGCGAAACGGCAGCTCCAGGCCTCGGTCTGGCCGCCCGGATGGGCGATGGCCAGCCAGACCAGGCCCACCGGCTTCTCCGGCGTGCCGCCGTCCGGTCCGGCGATGCCGGACACCGCCACCGCCCAGTCGGCGTCGGCCAGCGCCTGGCCGCCGGCCGCCATCTCGTGCACGACCAGCTCGCTGACCGCCCCGTGGTTCATCAACGACGACGCCTGCACGCCGAGCAACTGCTGCTTGGCCTGATTGCCGTAGCTGACCACGCCGTGGCTGAACCAGGCGGAGCTGCCCGGCACATCGGTGATCGCCGCGGCGATCAGCCCGCCGGTGCACGATTCGGCGGTCGCCACGCTCTCGCCGCGCGACAGCAAGGCCGCGCCCAGATCGGCGGCCAGTTGCCTGTTATTTGACATGGCGCTCCCTGTAATGTCGGATCAGACCGTTGGTAGAACTGTCGTGCGCCAGCTCGCTGGCATCGCCGGTCAGCTCGGGCAGGATGCGCCGCGCCAGCTGCTTGCCGTACTCGACGCCCCATTGGTCGAATGAATTGATGCCCCAGATCACACCCTGCACGAATACCTTGTGCTCGTACAGCGCCATCAGCATGCCCATGCTGTAAGGCGTCACCTTGTCCAACGCCAGCGTGTTGGACGGCTGATTGCCGGGAAACAGCTTCTGCGGCAGCAGCATGTCCAGCTCCTCGCCCGACAGCCGACTCAGCTCCTGCATCACCTCGGCCTCGCTCTTGCCTCGCATCAGCGCCTCGGTCTGCGCCAGGCAATTGGCCACCAGCACCTCATGCTGGCTGGCCAGCGGATAATGGCTGTTCAGCGGCAGGATGAAGTCGCACGGCACCAGCCGGGTGCCCTGATGCAGCAGCTGGAAGAAGGCGTGCTGGCTGTTGGCTCCCTCCTCGCCCCAGATCACCGGACCGGTATCGAAATCCAGCGCCTCGCCCAGCCGTCCCACCCGCTTGCCGTTGGACTCCATGTCCAGCTGCTGGATATGGGCCGGCAATCGGCGCAAACCGTGATCGTACGGCATGATGGCATGAGTATGCGCCCGGTAGAAGGTGTTGTACCAGATGCCGATCAGCGCCAGCAGCACCGGCATATTGGCGGCGAACGGCGTCTCGAAGAAATGGCGGTCCATCGCGTGGCCGCCGTCGAGGAAGGCGCGGAAATGGTCGTAGCCGATGGCCAGCATCACCGGCAGGCCAATCGCCGACCACACCGAGTAGCGGCCGCCGACCCAGTCCCAAAAGCCGAACATGTGCTTGGGATCGATGCCGAAAGCCCGGACCGCCGGCTCATTGGTCGACACCGCGACGAAATGGCGGGCGATGTCGGCCTCCCCGCCCGCTTGCAGAAACCAGCCGCGCGCCGCCTGGGCGTTCAGCAGGGTCTCCGGCGTGGTGAACGATTTGGAGGCGACGATGAACAGCGTGCTGGCCGGATCCAGCCCTTCCAGCGTGCGCGCCAGGTGCTGGCCGTCGACATTGGACACGAAATGGACGTTCAGCCGCCGGTCGGCGTAGGCCGACAGCGCCTCCTTCACCACCAGCGGCCCCAGGTCGGAACCGCCGATGCCCAGATTGACCACGTCGCGTATCGGCTGGCCGGTGAAACCGAGCCAGCGTCCGTCGCGCACTTGCTCGCTGAAATCCTTGAGCCGGGCCAGCACCCGATGGACGTCGGCGACCGCGTCGCGGCCGTCGACGCTCAGCCGCGCGTCGGCCGGCAGCCGCAGCGCCGTGTGCAGCGCCGCCCGCCCCTCGCTGACGTTGATGTGCGCGCCGGTGCGCATTTTCTCCATCCAGCCGGCGAGATCGGCCACCCGGGCCAGCTCGAACAGCAGCTCCAGCGTGCGCTCGGTGATGCGGTTCTTCGAATAGTCGAGCAGCAGGCCGTCCAGCTCCAGCGAAAAACGCTGGAAGCGCTGCGGATCGAGATCGAACAGCTCGCGCATGTGCATATGGCGCGTCGCGCGCTGATGTTGGTGCAGCTTGGACCAGATCTGGGTGGAATTGATGTCGGTGTGGCGTTGAGAAACCATGTTTCCTGCCAAGAGGGATGAGGTGAACGCCGAAAAGGGCCGCCCGGATCCGGCCGGCCCTGCCGTCGCGACGATGGCCGCGCTTGTCGCTTCTTACAACTTCAGGAAGTGCTCGCGGTAATAGCGCATTTCCTCTATCGATTCCATGATGTCGGCCAGCGCCTCGTGCTTGCCGCGCTTGACCACGCCTTTGGCCACTTCCGGCTTCCAGCGCTTGCACAGCTCCTTCAGCGTGGAGACGTCCAGGTTGCGGTAATGGAAATAGGCTTCCAGCCTGGGCATCCAGCGCGCCATGAATCGGCGGTCCTGATGAATGGTGTTGCCGCACATCGGGCTGCCGCGCTCCGGCACGTGCTGCGCCATGAAGTCCAGCAGCCGCTGCTCGGCCTCGGCCTCGTTGACGGCCGAGTTCTTCACCTTCTCGATCAGGCCGCTCTTGCCGTGGGTGTTCTTGTTCCAGTCGTCCATGCCGTCGAGGACGGCGTCGGACTGGTGGATCACCAGCACGGGGGATTCGGCCACCACGTTCAGGTTGCTGTCGGTGACAATCATCGCCACTTCGATGATGCGGTCGCTGTCCGGACTCAGCCCCGTCATCTCCATGTCGAGCCAGATGAGGTTATTGGTATCTTGTGCCATACTAGTCAATCTTTGGAAAACCCTGCCATTTTCCTTCATTGCCGCCCGCGCGGCAAACCCGATACCTGCACGGACACCCATGACTGAAGCATTCTCCCTGCTATTCGCCGCCGCGCTGACGCTGACGCTGTGCCTGAAGCTGTGGCTGGGCTGGCGACACATCCGCCACATCGGCCGCCACCGCGACCAGGTGCCGGCCGATTTTCGCGACAGCATCACCGCGGAACAGCACCGTCACGCCGCCGATTACACCATAGCCAAAACCCGGCTGGGTCTGCTGGGCACCTGGGTGGACACCGCGCTGATCGCCGTCCTCACTTTCGGTGGCGGCCTGCAATGGCTGGCCGAACGCTGCATGCAATGGCTCCCGCAGCCGCTGCCGTCCGGCGTCGCGCTGATCGCCGCCGTCGCCGTCGTCTCCAGCCTGGTGTCGCTGCCGCTGACGCTGTACGGCACCTTCGGCATCGAGAGCCGCTTCGGCTTCAACAAGACCACCGTGGGCCTGTATCTCGTCGACCAGCTGAAGGGCATCGCGCTCGGCGTGGCGATCGGCCTGCCGCTGATCGCGCTGATCCTGTGGCTGATGGACGCGTCCGGCCCGCTGTGGTGGTTGTGGGTATGGCTGGTCTGGTCCGCCTTCCAGCTGTTGATGGTGGCGCTGTATCCGACGCTGATCGCGCCGCTGTACAACAAGTTCAAGCCACTGGAAGACCAGGCGCTGAAGGCCAGGATCGAAGCCTTGCTGCAGCGCGCCGGCTTTCAGAGCCAGGGCGTGTTCGTGATGGACGGCTCGCGCCGATCCAGCCACGGCAACGCCTATTTCACCGGCTTCGGCGACACCAAGCGCATCGTGTTCTTCGACACGCTGCTGTCCCAGCTGAGCCACGCCGAAATCGAAGCGGTGCTGGCCCACGAACTCGGTCATTTCAAGCGCCGCCACATCGTCAAGCGCATCGCGGTGATCTTCGTCCTGTCGCTGGCGCTGCTGTGGCTGCTGGGGCAGTTGCTGCATGCGCCGTGGTTCTACGCTGGACTCGGCGTCGCCGCGCCCAGCACCGCGATGGCGCTGATCCTGTTCTTCACCGCGGCGCCGGCCTTCGCCTTCCCGCTGACGCCGCTGTCCAGCCGCCTGTCCCGCGTGCATGAATACGAGGCCGACGATTTCGCGTCCGAGCAGACCCGCGCCGACGACCTGATCGCCGCGCTGGTCAAACTGTACCGCGACAACGCGTCCACGCTGACGCCCGACCCCATCCATTCGACTTTCTACGATTCGCACCCGCCCGCCACGCTGCGCATCCAACACCTGAAAGGAAACCGAGCATGAATCTGCTGGAACTGTCCTGCACCCCGCAACACGGCCGGGACCCGCTGGCCGACAACACCGTCACCCAGCTGCTGTCCGGCCTGCCCGGCTGGCAGGTCGACGGCATCGAGCTGAACAAGACCTACCATTTCGCCAACTACCACGAGACGATGGCCTTCGTGAACGCGCTGGCCTGGATCGCCCATCGCGAAGACCATCATCCGGACATGTCGGTGCATTACAACCGCGCGGTGGTGAACTTCAGCACCCATGACGCCGGCGGCCTGACCCTCAACGACTTCATCTGCGCGGCCAAGACCGAAGCGCTGATGCGCCGCCCATGACCGCCAGCACCGGACAGATCATCCGCAGCCACGGCCGCCGCTTCATCGTCGAAGCCGCCGATGGCCGCGTTTACGATTGCACCACCCGCGGCAAGCGCGTCGACTACGCCTGCGGCGACCATGTCGACATCCTGATCCAGAACCAGGAACAGGCGGTGATAGAACGCGCGCAAGAGCGCCGCAGCCTGCTCTACCGCCAGGACGACTGGAAAACCAAGGTGATCGCCGCCAACGTCAGCCGCATCCTGTTCGTGGTCGCCGCCGTGCCCAGCCCCAACGAGGAGTTGCTGGGCCGCTGCCTGATCGCCGCCGAGGCCGGCGACATCGAACCCATCATCGTCGTCAACAAGTCCGATCTGCCGGAAACCGCGCCGCTGCTGAAAAAACTGCAGCTGTACGCCGATTTGGGCTACCAGTTGCTGGTCCTGTCGGCCAAGCAGGACTTCTCGCCGCTGCGGCCGCTGCTCAGCGGCCATACCAGCGTGCTGGTCGGCCAGTCCGGCATGGGCAAGTCCACGCTGACCAATGCGCTGCTGCCGGACGCCAACGCCCGTATCGGCGACATCTCCACCGCGCTGGATTCCGGCCGTCACACCACCACCCACGCCGCGCTCTACCATCTGGACGAGGACAGTCATCTGATCGACTCGCCCGGCTTGCAGGAGTTTGGCTTAAAACACTTGCAAGCAGCTGATTTGATCCGTTATTTTCCGGAAATGCGCCAGTATATCGGCCAGTGTCGCTTCCATAACTGTTCGCATTGCGTCGAGCCGAATTGTGCGATTATGGCCGCAGCGGACAAAGGCGGCATCGCACGGCATCGGCTAAGCTTGTTACAGAGGCTGACGCATGAACTGACGCCGGCTAGATTGTAAATAAGAAAGCACACACTCTTTATTTACTTTTCATGGCTGCCTGAATATGCTGTAACAAAAGGGATCAAGCATCACGCAAGCATAAAACTTCAAAATTCAACTGAGGAGCCAGCATCATGACGAAACGGATTGCGCTTGTCACAGGCGGCATGGGCGGTATCGGAACCGCCATCTGCAGGGCCCTGGCCGAAGCGGGACACGTGGTGGTGACCACCTACAGCCGGCCCGGCCGCGAGCAGGCCTGGCATGCCGACATGAAGGGGCTGGGTTTCAACGACATTCACAGTTATCTGTGCGACGTCACCGACTTCGCCGCCTGCCAGGAAGTGACGGCCCGGATCGCCAAGAACATCGGCCCGGTCGGCATCCTGGTCAACAATGCCGGCATCACCCGCGACGCCAGCTTCAGGAAGCAGAGCAAGGACGATTGGGACGCGGTGATCCGCACCAATCTGGACTCGGTGTTCAATATGACCAAGCCGGTGCTGGACGGCATGCTGGACTCCGGCTTCGGCCGCATCGTCAACATCTCGTCGATCAATGGCCAGAAGGGTCAGTTCGGTCAGACCAATTACTCGGCGGCCAAGGCCGGGATGCACGGCTTCACGATGGCGCTGGCCCAGGAAGTCGCCAAAAAGGGCGTGACGGTCAACACCATCTCCCCCGGCTACATCGCCACCGAGATGGTGATGGCGGTGCCGGAAGACGTCCGCAACAAGATCATCGCCCAGATTCCGGTCGGCCGCCTCGGCAAGCCGGAGGAGATCGCGGCGCTGGTCGGCTTCCTCTGCTCCGACAGCGCCGGCTTCATCACCGGCAGCAATATCGCGATGAACGGCGGCCAACACATGATGTAATGCCTTCGGGCTCCCTCAGACTCCATTGACGCCGCCCCGCTCCGGGCGGCGTTTTCTTTTCGCCGAAGCCGTGTATGCTGTCAGGTCCACAATCCCGAAATATTGCGATACCGATGGCAGAACACCTGATCATAGAAGGCGCCAGCAAGGCGGAAAAATACCAGACACTGCTGCCGCAGGCCCACGCGCTGATTCAAGGCGAGACCGATCTCGTCGCCGCGCTGGCCAATCTGTCGGCCGCGCTGGCGACCACCTTCGACTGGCTGTGGACCGGCTTCTACCTGGTCAAGAACGAACAACTGGTGCTGGGGCCGTTCCAGGGGCCGATCGCCTGCACGCGCATTCCGCATGGCCGCGGCGTATGCGGCAGCGCCTGGGCGCAGAACCGCACCTTGCTGGTCGACGACGTCGACGCCTTCCCCGGCCATATCGCCTGCTCATCCAGCGCCCGTTCCGAAATCGTGGTGCCGATCCGCGACGCCGCCGGCAAGGTCGTGGCGGTGCTGGACGTGGACTCCGACCAGCTCGCGAGCTTCGACCAGACCGACGCCGACTATCTCGAGCGCATCGTCGCGCCGCTGGCGGCGCTGCTCCCCGCCGGCTGAGGCCCGTCCCCATGAAAAAAGCCCGGCTTGTCCGGGCTTTTTTTGCTCATGCGCTTCGCACCTTACTTCTGGATGTCCAGCAGCTCCACCTCGAAGTAGAGGTCGGTGTTCGGCGGGATCGCGCCCGGCGCGCCGCGGCTGCCGTAAGCGGTGGCCGCCGGGCAGAACAGCTTAGCCTTGCTGCCGACTGCCATCAAGCCGACGCCTTGCGTCCAGCACGGAATCACGCGGTTCAGCGGGAAACTGATCGGACCGCCGTTCTTGTACGAGCTGTCGAACTCCTTGCCGTCCTTGAAGGTGCCGCGATAGTTGACCTTGACGGTGTCGGTCGGCTTGGGCAGCGCGCCCTTGCCGGCGACGAGGGTCTCGATCCTGACGCCGGATGGCAGCGTCTTGGTGACAGGGGCGGCCTGGGCGGCCGCGCCGCCGGCCAGCAGGGCCAGCGCGACGATGATGCTGAGTCGGGACATGATTCTTTCCGTGGGTTGGATGAACGGCGGGCCGAAACGGCCCGCCGGTGCGAATACGGCGCTACTGTATGCTGCCGGACTCGGCAAGGTCTTCCAGCAGCCGCTCGGCGCCGGCGCCCGGCATCGTGAATGGCTCCAGCATCGGCAGCGGGGAATGACGCAGGATCAGCGAGGCGTTCAGCTTGTCCAGCGCCACCTCGGCCATGCTCCAGTTGGCGAACTTGCGCTGCTCGATCTCCTGGAAGGACAGCAGCGTCAGCGAGTGATGGCGGGCATCGTGGGCCAGCTTCAGATACAGGCGGTTGACATGGGCCCTGCTGCCTTCCAGCACCTGCATGAAGATGTCCTGGCTATAGCACAGCAGCCCGGTGATCCCCTGCGCCGGATTATTCCGCCTGGCGGCGCCGAGAATCTCATCGACCAGCGCCTTGCTGACCGGCTCCTGCGCCCTGCTACAATAAATCAGGCGAACCAGCATGGCCATGCCTCCGTTACGGTTTGTGCATCAGCGACAGGAATTCCCGACGCAGATTGGCATCGGTCAGGAACGATCCGCGCATGACGCTGTTGGTCATCTTGCTATTGCTGTCCTTGACGCCGCGCCAGTGCATGCAGAAGTGGTCGGCCTCCATCACGATGGCCAGGCCGTCCGGCTGCAACTTGCGCATCAGCAGATCGGCGATTTGCGACACCGCCTCCTCCTGGATCTGCGGGCGCGTCATCACCCAGTCTATCAGCCTGGCATACTTGGACAGGCCGATCAGATTGGAATTCTCGTTCGGCATCACGCCCACCCAGACGCGGCCGATGATGGGGCACAGATGATGCGAGCAGGCGCTGCGGACGGTGACCGGGCCGACGATCATCAGTTCGTTCAACCGTTCCACATTGGGAAACTCGGTGCTGGGCGGCATCTGCACATAGCGGCCGCGGAACACCTCGCGCAGAAACATCTTGGCCACCCGTCTGGCGGTATCCTGGGTGTTGTGATCGTTCTCGGTGTCGATCACCAGGCTTTCCAACACCCCCTTCAGCTTGGCCTGCACCTCGTCCTGCAAGGCCTCCAGCTCGCCGTCCTCGATGAAATCGGCGATATTGTCATTGGCGTGAAAACGGGCTCCCGCCTGCTGCAGGCGGTAACGAATCTTGTGAGAAACGGCTTCCTGCTGGTTCTGCTTGTCGATTTTGCTCATTGTTTATTACGTGTTCGCAAGAAAATGGAAATCATTCCGGGTATGTGACAACCGCGCGTGGCGGCTGCAAGAGCCTGGTCTGCCATCAACATGCCGGAAGCCTGACATGGTGCGCCGATGGTAGAACAGCCGGCAATTCGATGCAAACGCTAGCATCGCCGCCCTTCCCGCACCCGCGGGCATCGGGCGCAAACCATTAATGCTATATAATTGAAAGCGTCGCAGCAATACCTGACATTGACATTACCACAAGCAAAACTAAAGCGGCATTCCCCTTGCGAAGAATGCCGCTCCATCCTAAGAGCCTACGTTAGCCCACCAGCAGGCACTCCTCGCGCTTGGGCAGCGCGATCTGGTGGTCGCGACTGTACTGGTAATCATGGAACACGTGCTCGGCGCTGAGCAGCTGATAGCTGCCGTCGACGCGGCGGTGGGACGTGTCCTTCAACCTGTAGGCGTAATGGCCGCAGGTCCAGCAGTCGAAATTGCGCATATGGGTGCACAAACAGGTCTTTTCCCACACCGGCACGCGCTTGACCCCCGGATTTTCCGCCTGGGCCTTCTGGTAGGCCTCGATGTAGGAGCAGCTGCCCTTGGCGTCCAGCAGATAACCGTAGGCCTCGCAATTCGGCCGTATGCTGTCGCCGATGGCCGGGCAACTCTTGATCATCCGCATCGGATAGCCGGTCGGCGACAGCTGGTTGACCTCGATATCGTCCTCGCTGGCCTTGAAGTATTCCTGCTGCACTTTTTCCGGCAGGCCGCATTCGCGGGCCACGGTGAAGCGGGTCGCCACCTGCACCGCGCCGGCGCCGGCTTCCAGGAAGGCGGTCGCGTCGCTGCCGGTGAAGACGCCGCCGGCAGGAATCAGCGGGATGTCCAGCTGCTCGGCGCGCAGCCAGTCGCGAATCTCGGCGAAGATGGTGCCGAGATCGTACTGGGCCCAGTCCATGCCGAAGCCCAGGTGGCCGCCGGCCAACGGGCCTTCCACCACCACATAGTCGGGCTGGCGGCCGCTGCGGCCGTTTTTCTTCAGGAACAGCTGCAGCGCGCGCAGCGACGAAACGATGATGCCGAGCTTGGCGTCGTGAAAACGCGGATGGTCCTCGATCAGCGAGAACGAACCCAGGTGCAGGCCGGCCGCCAGCGTGATGCCGTCGATGCCGGCGTCCAGCGCCGCGCGCATCCGCGTCCGCAGCGTCTCCTTCGGCGCGTTCATCGTCAGTTTTTCCATGCAGTTGATGAATACCAGGCCATCGCCCTGCTTCTGCTGCATGGTGTTGCCGACGTGCAGGCGGGTCGCCTCTTCCAGCACGCCGAGGTCGAAGCGAACCACGGACTTGTCCGGGTTCTCGACATTGAATTTGTATTGGGCCAGCTTGCTCTTGACGAACTTGGTATTGAAACGGCGATCGGTCACCGTCGGCACCATCGCGTCGGAAATATGGCCGACGCCGCCCAGCCGCGCGGCTTCCAGCGCCAGTTGCGCGGTGGAAATATCGACGCCCATGCCGCCAATGACGACAGGCACCAGTTCATGCTTACCCAGCTTCAGGCGAAAATCATCAACACACTTCATCGTGACGGGTCTCTCCGTATAACTGGGCCGAATTATCACCTGCGGAACGATGGAAATCCATATTTTTAGAGTTTTTGCTCATGCCCGCGCCAAACGCGCCAAACTATCTCGCCAACACCTCCCTCACCCGCCTGCGCAGCGCCGGCAGCAACTCGGTTTCGAACCAGCGGTTGCGCGCCAGCCACATCTGATTGCGCGGACTCGGATGCGGCAGCGGAATCACGGCCGGCCAATACTCGCGCCAGGCCGCCACCGTCTCCGTCAGCGTGCGCTTGCGCGCAGGCAGGTGGCAGGCCTGCGCGTAAGCGCCCACCGCCAGCACCAGCTCCACCCGTTCAAGCAGCGGCAGCAGGCGCGGATGCCACAGCCGGCGGCATTCCGGCCTGGGCGGCAAATCGCCGTTCGGCCCGGTGCCGGGGTAACAGAAACCCATAGGCACGATGGCGAAGCAGGCCGGATCGTAAAACGTATCGACATCGATGCCCAACCACTCTCTCAAACGCTTGCCGCTGGCGTCATCCCAGGGCACTCCGCTCTCGTGCACCTTGCGTCCCGGCGCCTGGCCGGCCAGCAGAATGCGGGAGGCGGCGGCGGCCCGGAACACCGGCCGGGGCCCGCAGGGCAATGACGCCTCGCAGGCCCGGCAGTCCGCGATCTCCGTCAGCAAGACCTCCAGCACGCTCATTCGACGGCGCCGTCCAACCATTCCCGCCAGGCCGGCGCCTCGTCGTCGCTCCACGCCGCGCCATCCAGCATCAGGCCGCAGGCGCCGGTGATCATCGCCGCGCGCGCCAGCGCCACGCCCCCCGCCATCGGCGCGGCGACGATCAAGGGCAGATGGGTCCGCCTGCGCAGACTGGCCAAACCGCCGACGTCCAGGCTGACGGACTGGCCGTCGCCGCCGCATTCGCACAACACGATCTGGTGATTGCCGCCGAGCGCGACATGTTCCGCCGCGGCCAGCCACTCGTCCAGGGTCAGACGATTGTCCCGCTGCAAGATGACAGCTTTATTGATGCGGCCGACTTCCCGCAACAATTCGACATTGCCAAGCGATTGCGGCGGCAGCAGCAGCGCCTCCGTCTGCCGCTCCAGGTGCGCGTCCAACAGGCGGACGTCGCGCAATTCGGCCACGGCGTCCAGGCCGGCCTCGCCGGCGACGTCGTGCAGGCGGTCCAGCTCGGACACGCCCAGGGTCCGGTAATGGTAGGGACTGGCGTGGCTGCGTCCGCCGCCGGCGTACAACAGCTTGCCGCCGGCCGCCGCGACCTGGCGCGCGACGGCGCGCAGCGCGTCCTCGCTCCAGTCCTGCGCGCTGCCGCCCAGCCATGCCGTCCCGCCGGCGCCAAACACCGCCCGCCCCATTCTGACCCGCGTGTCCTGCGGCTGCGCCGCCCTCGACACGATGCGGTAATCGCCGACCACTCTCAGCGCGCGCTCGACGCCGGCCATCGATTCGAACGAGGCCGCGTCCATTCCCCTCTCCTCGCCCACCGCGCCGATCACCGTGCGCTCGATGCCGCGGGACACGTGGGCTGCCAGGCCGGCTCCCTCTATTCTGGACACCACGTCCCGCACTTCGGCCTCGCTCGCGCGAGCACTCATCACGACAATCATCTATCAGTCTCCTTGCCCTCGAGCGCCGAGGACACGTTCCGGCGCAGGCGGTCGGCCAGCCGCCGGGCAAGGCGGGTCAGCGGCGACGGCTGCGCCCAGAAGCGGCGCGCCCGCATTTTCGCCAGCCTTGCCCAGCGCCATGGCAGCGAACCCCGCAACCGTTCGAACACCCAGGCGCGCAAGCGGCCGAAACGCTGATACCAGCGCACGAACCACGGCACCGACATCAGCGCCGGCCGGGTCAGCGTGAACAGCCAGGCGGCCAGCGCGGTGCCGCCTACCTTGGCCAGCAGGATCACCGCCAGGCCCAGCAGCGCATGGCCCTGCTCGATCAGGAACAGCGCCGCCAGCTTGACCGGCAGCAAGGCCAGCGCCGGCACCAGGAACAGGGCCAGCGCCGTCTTCGGCTGACGACTCGCCACCCAGCTCTCCAGCGCGGCGAACGGCGGCCAGCGCCCAAGCCTGGCCAGCGCCGCGGCCAGCTCGTCCCACGCGTACTCTTCAAAAACGATGATGGCCGCCAGCAGCAGCGCCAGCGGCCAGGCCATCGCCCGTCGCGCGCGCAGCCATGGCGACGCCCGCATGTCAGCCTTTCCCATGGCTATCGCTCAGGTGCGGGTCAGGTCCAGCCACTTGGCGACGTGGCTGGGTCGGTATTGCCGCATCCAGTCGAGCAGCGCCGGCAGCTCCCGCTCGATGCGGAACAGGTCCAGATTGCCCTTGGGAACGAAACCCTCGCCGACCGCGTGTTCCACCAGCGCCCGCAACGGCCGGTAGAAATCGCCGGCGTCGAGCACGCCTACCGGCTTGTTGTGCACCGACAGCTGCGCCCAGGTCAGGATCTCGAACAATTCGTCGAAGGTGCCGAAACCGCCCGGCAGCGCGATGAAGCCGTCGGACAGCTGCGCCATCATGGCCTTGCGCTGATGCATGGTTTCGGTGACATGCAGCTCGCTCAGTCCCATATGGGCCACTTCCTTGGCTTTCAGGAACTCCGGAATCACGCCGATCACCCGGCCGCCGGCTGCGAGCGCCGCGTCGGCGGCCACGCCCATCAAACCCACCTTGCCGGCGCCGTAGACCAGGGTGATGCCCTGTTCGGCCAGCGTGCGGCCGAAATCCCGCGCGGCGGCCTCGTACTCGGGCCGCGTCCCCTTGTTGGAACCGCAGAACAGACAGATCGATTTCATTTTGTTTATCCGTTTCAAAAAATAAGAGCCTGCTCATGATCCTTTTATCAGCGCCCCGGGGCCGTTTCTGCAAATGGCCGCTGCCGGGAAAAGATCGCGAGCAGGCTCCAGGGGCCGGAAGATCCCGGCCCCGGATCATGCCGGACGGCTCACAACACCGCCGTCGGGTAGGAGCCCAGCACCTTGACGAAGGAGGTGCGTTCGGACAGCCCCTTCAGCGCGCGCTGCACGTTTTCGTCCTGGCGGTGGCCTTCCAGGTCGATGAAGAACACGTAGTCCCACAAGCCGGCCCGGGACGGCCGCGATTCGAACTTGCTCATCGACACGCCGTTGGCCGCCACCGGCTCCAGCAACTGATGCACCGCGCCCGGCCGGTTCGGCGCCGACACCACGATGGAGGTCTTGTCCTGGCTGGTGGCGCCGACGTCCTGCAGGCCCAGCACCAGGAAGCGGGTGGTGTTGTTCGGCTCGTCCTCGACGTTTTCCGCCAGTTTCAGCAGGCCGTAGCGCTCGGCCGCGGCCTGGCCGGCGATGGCGGCGGCCGATTCGTCCTCGGCCGCCAGCCGCGCCGCTTCGGCGTTGCTGGCCACCGATACCCGTTCGACATCGGCGGGCAGGTTCTTGTTCAACCACTCATGGCATTGCGCCAGCGCCTGGGCGTGGGCGTAGACGCGGCGGATGCCGTCCAGGCCCTCGGTCTGGCGCAGCAGATGGTGGTGAATGCGCAGCACCACCTCGCCGCAGATCTTCAGCGGCGAGGTGACCATCAGGTCCAGCGTCCGGCCGACCGCGCCCTCGGTGGAGTTCTCCACCGGCGCCACCACGTAGTCCAGCGCGCGCGACTCGACCAGGCGGAACGCTTCGTCCACCGAGGAACAGGCGACGGTGCGGGCGGCGTGGCCGAAATGCTTGATCGTGGCCAGCTGGCTGAACGTGCCCTCCGGCCCCAGATAGGCGATGGACAGCGGCTTTTCCAGGGCCAGGCACTCGGACATCACTTCGCGGAACAAGCGGGCGATGGACTCGCTCGGCAGCGGCCCCGGGTTTAAGTCCTTCAGGCGGCGCAGCACATGGGCCTCGCGCTCCGGGCGGTAGATGACGCCGCCGCCCTTGATCTCGCCGATCTCGCGGGCGTGGCTCGCGCGTCGATTCAGCAGGTTGAGGATTTCGACGTCGATGGCGTCGATGGCGTCTCGGTGTTGCTTCAGCAGGTGTTCCATCGTCACAGGCTTCGGTCTTTCATGCAGGCTGGAGTTAGCCTTAGTTTCCGCGAGAACACCATCCGTCGCAAGCCTTGTCGCGCCGCAGCAAGGCCGGCGGTCAGCCGCGCGGCAGCCGCTCCAGCAGTTCGAGGATGTGATCGGCGGCTTGCAGCGGCCGCTCCAGCGGAAATAGATGGCTGCCGGGATGGTATTCGACCTGGATGCCGAACTGTCGGCGCATGAAGCGGATGTCGGCCCCGCCCAGCACGTCGGACGCCTCGCCGGCGATGACGGCCGCCGGCACTTTCAACCCTCCCTTGTGGCGCGGGAAGTCGTGCGGCAGCGTCGCATAGATGTCGTGCTCGACCTGGGGGCGGAACTTCAGCCGTCGCCCGCCATGGCCGTCTTCCTGCGTGCCGAGTTCGGCATAGTCGGCCAGGCAGTCCGGATCGAAGCGCGCGAACATGGTCTTGCGGGCGAAATAGTCGCGCGCCATCGCCGCCGAGGCCCAGTTGTCCCGCCGCTTCAGCGAGTTGCCGCCGGGCGTCACCCGCTGGATGAAGCCGAAGCGCTTGGCCAGCCAGATGCCGAACGAGCGCGACGGCCCCATCAACGGCGAATCGAGAATGACGATGGCGCGAAACAGCTCGGGCCGCTTCAGAGCGGCGTAGAACATCAGGAAGCCGCCCAGCGAATGGCCGACGCCGACCACCGGGCCGGCGTAATTCCGCTCGATGTAGGCGATGCTCTCGTCCACCAGATGCGGCCAGCAATCGGTCACCGGATAGGCCGGATCGTGGCCTATGGTGTCCAGAAAGCCGACCTGGTGATGCTCGCCCAGCCGCGACAGCAGCTTGCGATAGACCGACGCCGGAAAGCTGTTGGCGTGGGCGAAATGGATGGTTTCCCTCATAAATCCCTCTGAAAACCGGCTCAAAGTCCTTGAGCGGGCTTGATATACTCATTCTTATTTTTCACAAGCCGGGCGCTGTCGCCGTCCCGGTGGCGGGGCTATACTGGCCCCCTGGCGCGCATCGCCGTTTGCCGGATCGTGCCATTTGATGCATATTGCATCACGATTCGGCGGCACGGAACCGATGCCGAGACCGCCGCGTCAGAACCCTATCGCCAACCCCAGAACAGAGTCTGCAAGTGCAAGCATACCTCAACTCCCTTTACCGCTCGGCCTGGCGCTGGCTGGCGGCGCTCGTCGCCTGCCTGAGCATCGCCCTGCCCGCCCACGCGGTCAATCAGGACGACCTGCTGCCGCCGGAGAAAGCCTTCGCCGCCCAGGTCAGCCGCGACGGCGACAAGCTGCAGCTGACGCTGGACGTCGCGCCCGGCTACTACCTGTACCGCAACCGCATCCACATCAGCACCGTGCCGGCCGATCTGGCGGGCAAGCCGGAACTGCCGGCCGGCCAGGAAAAGTCCGACCCCTATTTCGGCAAGCAGACCATCTACCACGGCAAACAGCTGATCACCATCCCGCTAACCGCCGGCGCGCCGGCCGACTTCCGGCTGGACGTGAAGCTGCAGGGCTGTGCCGAGGCCGGCGTCTGCTATCCGCCTTACACCCACAAGCTGCAAGTCGGCGGCGCCGGCGGCAAGCTGGGCGCGTGGACGGGAGGCGCCGACGCCGCGGGAAAAGCGTCGGCCGGTAACAGCGAGTTGGCCGGCCGCGGGTGGCTGGCCACACTGGGCACTTTTCTGCTGGCGGGACTGGGCATGGCGTTCACCGCCTGCATGTATCCGCTGCTGCCCATCGTTTCATCGCTGATTGCCGGCCAGGGCGCCACCATCACCCGTCGCCGCGGTTTTCTGCTGTCGCTGTTGTATGTGCAGGGCCTGGCGCTGACCTATACCGCCGTCGGCGTCGTCGCCGGCCTGACCGGTTCGCTGCTGACCGTCTGGCTGCAGCAGCCGGCCGTGGTGCTGTCCGCCAGCGCGCTGATGGTGGTGTTCGCGCTGTCGATGTTCGACTTGTTCACGATCCAGCTGCCCAACAGCCTGCAGTCGCGGCTGGCCGACACCTCCAACCGCCTGTCCGGCGGCAAGGCGGTCACCGTGTTCCTGATGGGCGCGCTGTCGGCGCTGATCGTAGGCCCGTGCGTCGCGCCGCCGCTGGCGCTGGCGCTCGGCTATATCGGCAGCACCGGCGACGCCGCCCTCGGCGGCGCGGCGCTGTACGCGATGGCGCTGGGCCTGGGTCTGCCGCTGATCGTCATCGGCACCTTCGGCGGCCATGTGCTGCCGCGCGCCGGCAACTGGATGAAGGCGGTCAAGTCAGTGTTCGGCGTGGTGATGCTGGGCCTGGCCATCTGGCTGGCCACGCCCTTCCTGCCGGCGTCGCTGGTGATGCTGCTGTGGGCGGCGCTGCTGATAGGCGCGGCGGTCTTCCTCGGCGCCTTCGACAGCCTGTCCGCCGGCTCCGGCGCGCGCGCGCGCCTCGGCAAGGCGCTGGGCCTGCTGCTGTTCCTGCTCGGTGGCGCGCAGCTGCTGGGCCTGCTGTCCGGCGCCGACAATCCGCGCTATCCGCTGAAGCTGATCGCCGCCAGCAACGCCGACGCGCACGCCCAGCAGAACTTCCAGCCGGTCGGCTCGATCGCCGAGCTGGACGCGAAGCTGGCCGAGGCCAAGGCCGCCGGCAAGCCGCTGCTGTTGGACTTCTACGCCGACTGGTGCATCGCCTGCAAGGAAATGGAGGCGGAAGTGTTCCCGCAGCCGCAGGTGGCTGCGCAGATGCAGCGCTTCGCGCTGCTGCGCGCCGACGTCACCGCCAACAAGGCCGAGCATCAGGCGCTGCTGAAGCGCTTCGGCCTGTTCGGCCCGCCAGGCATCATCCTGTTCGACCCGCAGTCCCGCGAAGCCGGACGCGTCGTCGGCTACACGCCGGCCGCCGCATTTGCCGGCGAACTGGGCAAGGTGGCAAACTAGCGCCGTATCCGGCCGGCGCCATCGCGCCGGCCGCCATTTCCGCCACCTAGAACGGATGCCTCCATGCCTCCCCTGCCCAACGCTTTTTCCAATGTCAGCATACTCGGCGTCTTCCGCGTCGCCATTCTGGCGCTGCTGGTGGTCTCCTGCCTGAAAGTGCTGCAGCCCTTTCTCGGCGCGCTGACCTGGGCCGCCATCATCGCCATCTCGGCCTGGCCGCTCTATTGCCGGCTGAAGCTGCGGCTGCACGGACGTCACAAGCTGGCGGCGCTGTTGATCGTGCTGGCGCTGTCCGCTGCGCTGGCCATTCCGATCGGCCTGATGGCGCTGACGCTGGCCGACACGCTGCCGCACCTGGCCAATCTGGCGCACGATCTGACCAGCTTCCGGCTGCCTGACGCGCCGGCCTGGCTGGTCAATCTGCCGGTGGTCGGCGACAGCCTGCAAAAGCTGTGGCAGAGCACCCAGGCCGACCTGCCCGGCTTCTTCGAGAAAATCCGTCCGGCGATCAATCAGGCGGCGTTGTGGCTGTTGTCCGGCGGCGCCAATCTGGGTCTGAGCCTGCTGGAAATCGTGCTGGCGATCGCCGTCGCCGGCCTGCTGCTGATCAACGGCGACAAGCTGTGGGAGCTGGTGGAGCGCATCGTGATCAAGCTGGGCGGCGAAACCGCCAGCGAGCTGCCGGAAGTGATCGCGCGGACGATACGCAGCGTCACCACCGGCGTCGTCGGCACGGCGCTGGCGCAGACCATCTTGTGCGTGATCGGCCTGTTGATCGCCGGCGTGCCCGGCGCGCTGGTGCTGGGCTTCGTCTGCTTCATCGTCGCCGTCGCCCAGCTGCCGACGCTGATCGTCTGGCTGCCGGCCGCCGCCTGGGTGTTCTACACCGGCCACACCGGCCTGGGCGTCTTCCTGCTGATCTGGGGCTTCCTGCTGATCAACACCATAGACAACGTCCTGAAACCGCTGTTGATCAGCCAGGGCGCGCAGATGCCGTTGTCGGTGATCTTCCTCGGCGTGATCGGCGGCCTGATCGCCTGGGGCGTGATCGGCCTGTTCATCGGCCCGACGCTGCTGGCGGTGGGCCTGACCATGCTGCGCCACTGGCTGGAGCAGGACGACAACGAGGAGCTGGCCTGCGAGGGCGAGCAAGGCTGAGTCCACCAGGTGCGGCCAGGCAAAACGAAAGCCCCCTGACGGGGGCTTTTTTCATCGCGCCGGCTCAATCGTCCGGACACAGGACTTTCCAGTCCGCGCCCTCGTCCACCTCCAGGTGGCAGGCCAGCCGCCACGGCTCCGCCTCGCGCCACTCCTCGCTGGCCGCCAGCGCGGCGTCTATCGCGCCGGCGCGCAACAGCACATTCCTCTCCTTGCGTCCAAGCCGCTGCGGCGGGGCCATGCCGGCTATCCTGACCCTGCAAGTACCGCAGGTGCCCTGGCCGCAGCGCCAGTGCAGCGGCACGTCGGCCAGCCGGGCGACGTCGAGCAGATTGTCGCCGGCCATCGCCTCGGTCTCGTTCAGCAAGGCGCCGTTCTCGGCGACGAAGCGGATACGGCTCATTGCCCGTCCAGCGGCAGGTAGCGCAGCTCGTCGCCCGGCGCCACCGTCTGGCCCGCCTCCAGCCAGGCCAGGCCGTCGGCCCAGGCGCAGGAGGTCAGCGCGCCGGAGCTTTGCTGCGGATACAGTTGCAGCGTCCAGCCGTCGTCGCCGGCCACCCTGCGCACGCGCAGAAACTCGCTGCGCCGCGGATCGGGACGCGTCCATTCGAAACCGGCCCGGTGCCGCGCCGGCGGCGCCTCGTCCGTCCGCAGGCCCATGCGCAGCTGCATAAAGGGCCGGATCAGCGTCTGCAAGGTGACGAAGCCGGACACCGGGTTGCCCGGCAGGCCGATGAAGTCGGCCTCGCCGACGCGGCCGAAAGCCAGCGGCTTGCCCGGCTTGATCGCCACCTGCCACAAGGTCAGCTCGCCCTCGGCCTCGACCGCCGCGCGCACATGATCCTCCTCGCCGACCGACACGCCGCCGCAGGTGACGATGACGTCGGCCACCGCGGCGGCGTCGCGCAGCAGCTGCCGCGTCGGTTCCAGCGCGTCGCCGACCTGGCCGAGGTCTATCACCTCGCAGCCCAGCCGCTGCAAGGCCGGCTGCAGCCAATAGCGGTTGGAATTGTAGATCTGCCCCGGCGCCAGCGGCCGGCCGGGCTCGACCAGCTCGTCGCCGGTGAAGAACACCGCCACCCTCAAGGCCGGCAGCACCGGCAGCGTGGTCAGGCCGATCGAGGCGGCCAGACCCAGGTCGGCCGGCGACAGGCGGCGGCCGGCGGCGATGACGCATTGGCCGCGGGCGATGTCCTCGCCGCGCGGACGGATGTTCTGCCCCGGCCGCGGCGCGGCGGAAAAGCTCACCAGGCCGGCGTCGTCCACCGTCGCCTGCTCCTGCATCACCACCGCGTCGGCGCCAGCGGGTATCGGCGCGCCGGTGAAGATGCGCGCGACGCTGCCCGGCTGCAACGGCTGCGGGTCCGAACCCGCCGGAATCCGCTGCGACACCGGCAGCGGCCCGCCCAGCTCCGCGCAGCGCACGGCGTAGCCGTCCATCGCGCTGTTCGGATGCGGCGGCACGTCGATGCCGGCCTCCACCGGCTCGGCCAGCACCCGGCCGGCGGCCTGCGGCAGCGCCACGGTTTGGCGCAGGGTCAGCGGCCTGGCGCGCGCTTGCAGCCAGTCGCGCGCCTCTTGATAGCTCAGCATGGCGAAACGTCCTGTTGATGGGCGGGTCCCGCCCGCCCGACAAGCCCCCATCATAGCACGGCCCAGCATGAGAAAAGCCCGCCGGGCCATGCCGGGCGGGCTTTTGCAGACCAGGTCGCCGCTTCAGCGCGACTTGACGAAGGGCACGCCTATCGCCTTCGGCGCCAGCGCGCGGCCGACGAAGCCGGCCAGCAACAGCACAGTCAGCACGTAAGGGATCACCGCGATCGCCTGCGACGGAATCTGGCCGATCACCGGCAGCGCCACGCCCTCCAGACGGATCTGGATCGCGTCGGCGAAGGCGAACAGCAGGCAGCCAATCACCGCCGGCACCGGACGCCACTTGCCGAAGATCAGCGCGGCCAGCGCCAGAAAGCCCTTGCCCGCCGTCATTTCCTTGATGAAGCTGCCGGTCTGGTAGACGGACAGATAGGTGCCGGCCATGCCGCACAGGATGCCGCCCCAGAACAGCGCGGTATAGCGCACTCTGGCCACCGAGATGCCGGCGGTGTCGGCCGCGTGCGGATTTTCGCCGACGGCGCGCAGGCGCAGGCCGAAACGGGTCTTGTACAGCACCCAGGTGACCAGCGGGATGACGACCAGCACCGTCAGGTAGACCAGGATGCTGTGGCCCGATATCAGCTTGCTGTAGACCAGGCCCAGCACCGGCACGTCGCGCACGGCGTCGGCGAACGGCAGCGTGATCTCGTGAAAGCGGCCCTCGTCCGGCAGCTGCGGCGAGTTGCCGCCCTGCTGGAACCAGGCCAGGCCCAGCACCGGCGTGATGCCGGAAGCGATGGTGTTGATCGCCATGCCGGAAATCAGCTGGTTGCCGTTGTAGGTGACCGATACGAACGCGTGCACCATGGCCAGCGACACGGCGGCCATCATGCCGGCCAACAGGCCGATCCACGGGTTGTGGGTCAGATAGGCCGCCGCCGCGGAGGCGAAGGCCGCCGCCAGCATCTTGCCTTCCAGGCTGATGTCCACCACGCCGGAGCGCTCGGAGAACATGCCGGCCAGCGCCGCCAGCACCAGCGGCGTGGCCACGCGCACGGTGGAATCGAGAAGACTGAAGAACATTTCCATTTACTTGTCCTTGCGCTTGAACAGGCCGGCGATGAACGGCTCGAACAGGTTTTCCAGCGCGCCGCAGAACAGGATGATCAGGCCCTGGATGAACAGGATCATCTCGCGGGTGATCATCGGTTTCTCGAACGACAGGTCCGAGCCGCCCTGGGTCAGCGCGCCGAACAGCAGCGCCGACAGGATGATGCCGACCGGATGGTTGCGGCCCATCAGCGCCACGGCGATGCCGACGAAGCCGACGCCGTTGGTGAACAGCACGTTCATCCGGTGCGAGGAGCCCAACAGGTCGTTGACCGACGACAGGCCGGCCAGCGCGCCCGATACGCACATCGCGACGATGATGACGCGGCTGACGCTCATGCCGGCGTAGCCGGCGGCGTGCTCGTTGGTGCCGACGGTGCGCAATTCGAAGCCCCAGCGGCTGTGCCAGACGATCAGGTAGAACAGGCCGGCGGCCAACAGCGCGAACACGAAGCACAGGTTCAGCGGCGAGCTGGGCAGGCCGGAGAACAGCTCGTGCGCCTGCGGAATCCAGCCGCTCTGGCCGAACAAGCGGGTCGTCGGGTTCTGCGAGCCGGCTTCGATCAACTGGTGGCTGATCAGGTACAACATCAACGAATAGGCGATGAAGTTGAACATGATGGTGGTCACCACGATGTGGCTGCCGCGCTTGGCCTGCAGATAGGCCGGGACATAGGCCCAGGCCGCGCCGAAGCCCATCGCCGCCAGCATCGCCAGCGGAATCAGCACATAGGACGGCAGCACGTGGTCGAAGCCCAGCATCACCAGCGTTACGCCCAGGCCGGCCAGATAGGCCTGGCCCTCGCCGCCGATATTGAACAGGCCGGCGTGGAAGGCGGTGGCGACGGCGAGGCCGGCGAAGATGAAGCTGGTGGTGTAGAACAGCGTGTAGCCTATGCCCTCGCCGTAGCCGAAGGCGCCGTGGATCAGCAGCTTAAGGCATTCCCACGGATTCTCGCCAATCATCCAGGTGACGAAGCCCGTCACCAGCAAGGCGGCCAGCAGGTTGAGCGCCGGCAGCACGGTCAGCTGCGCCCAACGCGGCAAGGTGGATGGTTGTCCGAATTTCAATGCTTGTGCCCCCCCATCAGCAGGCCGAGGGAAATGGTATCGGCATCCTTGGCCGCCACTTCGCCGGTAATCTGCCCGCCCGCCATCACCAGGATGCGGTCGGCCAGCGCCAGGATTTCTTCCAGTTCCACCGAGACCAGCAAGATGGCCTTGCCCTGGTCGCGCAGCTCGACGAGCCGCTTGTGGATGAACTCGATCGCGCCGATGTCGACGCCGCGCGTCGGCTGGCCGATCAACAGCAGGTCCGGATCAGCGTGGATCTCGCGCGCCAGCACCACTTTCTGCTGGTTGCCGCCGGACAACAGGCCCACGCGCAGCAGCGGATTGCCCGGACGGATGTCGAACTGGGCGATGAAGTCGCGGGTGCGCTCCACCAGCTTCTTGCGCGAATACAGCGGGCCGCGGCTCAGCGACTTGTCATCGTGGTAGCCCAGTATCGCGTTCTCGAACGTCGAGAAGGCCTTGACCAGGCCCTCGCGCGAGCGGTCCTCCGGCACGTGGCCGATGCCGCGCTGGCGGTAGACGGCAGCGCGCGGCGTGTGGCGGCACGGCAGCTTCAGCAGGTCCTCGCCCTTGTAGACGATGCTGCCGGCGCTGGGGTCGCGCATGCCGGCCAGCACCTCCAGCAATTCGGACTGGCCGTTGCCGGACACGCCGGCGACGCCGACGATCTCGCCGGCTCTGACCTGGAAGTTCAGATTGTCGAGCAGCTTGACCTGGCGCGCGTCTATCAACGTCAGGCCGCTGACGTCGAGCACGGCGGCGCCGGGCTTGCAGTCGGCCTTGTCCACCTTCAGCGACACCTTGCGGCCCACCATCAGGTCGGCCAGCTTTTCCTTGTCGACGTCGCAGGTGCGGACATTGTCCACCACGGTGCCGGCGCGCATCACGCTGACGTTGTCGGTGATGTCCATCACCTCGCGCAGCTTGTGCGTGATCAGGATCACCGTCTTGCCCTGCGCCTTCAAGGAACGCAGGATGTGGAACAGGTGGTCGGCCTCCTGCGGCGTCAACACCGCGGTCGGCTCGTCCAGGATCAACACGTCGGCGCCGCGGTACAGCGCTTTCAGGATTTCCACCCGCTGTTGCAGGCCGACACCCAGGTCGCTGATCAGCGCGTCCGGGTCCACCTCCAGCGAGTAGCTGTCGTTCAACTGCTTCAGATGCTCGCGGGCCTCGTCCATGCCGCCCTTGAGCAGCCGGCCGCCTTCGGCGCCCAGCACGATGTTCTCCAGCACGGTGAAGGTTTCCACCAGCATGAAGTGCTGATGCACCATGCCTATCCCCAGGCGGATCGCTTCCTGGCTGTTGCGGATGCGCGCATCCCTGCCGTTGACGCGGATGGTGCCGCTGTCGGCGTGGTAATAGCCGTACAGAATGCTCATCAACGTCGATTTACCGGCGCCGTTCTCGCCGATGATGCCGTGGATGCTTCCCTTCGGCACGCTCATCGTCACGTCGCGGTTGGCCTTGACCGCACCAAAACTCTTGTTGATGCCGGCCAGCTCAATGGCAAACTCGGTCATGCTTGATATGTTCCCGATTCTTCTTCGATTCGTGTTTCCCCGGCGGCATGAACAAACAGCCGCGATGATGGATCACCGCGGCTGTGCCCCACTTTCCGGGGAAGTCGCTGCCGGTTTATTGCACCGGGCAGCTGTTGTTGGCGCGGTAGTCGACCACCTTGATCTTGCCGGCCATGATCTCGGTCTTGGCCTCGTTGATCTTCTTCTCCATATCCGGCGTGATCTGCGGACGGTTGTACTTGTCCAGCGCCCAGTCGACGCCGTGTTCCTTCAGGCCCAGCACCTTCACGCCGGACTTCCAGGAACCGTCCTTGGCTTCCTTGAAGGTGTTGTAGACGGCGACGTCCACTTTTTTCACCATCGAGGTCAGCACCGAGCCCGGGTACAGGTAGTTCTGGTTGCTGTCGACGCCGATGGAGAACTTGCCGGCGTTCTTGGCGGCTTGCAGCACGCCCAGGCCGGTGCCGCCGGCGGCGACGAAGATCACGTCGGCGCCGCGGTCAAACTGGCTCTTGGCCAGCTCGGTGCCGCGCGCCGGGTCGTTGAAGGCCTGCGGGGTGGTGCCGGTCATGTTCTGCAGCACCACGACGTTCTTGTTGGCGTACTTGGCGCCCTGGGCGTAGCCGCAGCCGAAGGCGCGGATCATCGGGATGTCCATGCCGCCGATGTAGCCGACTTTGCCGGTCTTGGACTTCAGCGCCGCGGCCATGCCGGTCAGGAAGCTGCCTTCCTGCTCCTTGAACACGATGCTCTGCACGTTCGGGCCCTTGGCCACGGCGTCGATCAGCGTGAATTTGACCTTGGGGAACTCCTTGGCCACGGTTTCCACCGCTTGGGCGAAGTTGAAACCGACGGCGACGACGATGTCGGTGTCGCGGCCGGCCATCTTGCGCAGCAGCTGTTCCTTCTGCGCGTCGGACGAGATCTGGCCGTCGCGGTAGCTGACCTTGAAGTCCTTCTTGAAACGCTCTGCGCCGTTGTAGGCGGCTTCGCTGAAGCTCTTGTCAAACTTGCCGGCCTGATCGTAGATCACGGCCGGAGTGAAGTCCTTGGCGCAGGCGGCTGCGGACAGGACCGCGGCGGCGACTGCGAAGCTGAGTCGTTTCAGTTGAATGGTCATCTCTATAACTCTTGGTTGAGTTGGGTCAACGCGCATGGCTCCATGCAGGCGCGGCGATTGCAACAGCGCGGACTTGAATGGTGACAGCTTGGCTTGCGAGCGGCATGTAACCTGCCGACTACAGCTCCAGGTGTACCGAAGCGGTCTGGACCGCCTCCTGCGCAATGCAAAAACCGGCTGCAGACACCACTTTGTCGTTCTTCTGAGCGCGGCGAATTGTAATGAGCGTTAACCTGGCTGTAAACAATTTCCTCTCGACTTTGAAATACCATGTCGCAAACATTTCTTCGCGTGAAAATATTGATTCGCCTGCAAGCCGCGCCAGCGCTGGATTACGCAAATGGCATTCCGCACTCATCATGACAGTCGTCAAACAGATTGATCCAACACAAAACTTAACGGCTATATCCAAAGCAGCGTGCAAGCCCTACAATTCCGCCCTGCCCTAGACCTCCGTTTCCATGCTGCAAATACTCTATCGGGACGATCGCCTGATCGCCATCCACAAGCCCGCCGGCCTGCTGGTGCACCGCACCGTGCTGGACCGCCACGAAACCCGCTTCGCCGTCCAGTTGCTGCGCGACCAGATCGGACAACGCGTCTATCCGGTGCACCGGCTGGACAAGGGCACCTCGGGTGCGCTGCTGTTCGCGCTGGACAAGGACGCCGGCCGCGAGATGAGCTGGCAGTTCGAGCGCCAGCAGGTGGACAAGCGCTACCTGGCGGTGGTGCGCGGCCATACCGACGACGCCGGACATATCGACCACCCGCTGAACCGCCGCCCCGACGATCTGGAATGGATAGGCGAGACGATGGAAACCGCGCCGCAGCCTGCCGTCACCGACTACCGCACGCTGGCCCGCGCAGAGCTGCCCATCATGGTGGAACGCTACCCCACGAGCCGCTACAGCCTGCTGGAGCTGACGCCGCAGACCGGCCGCCGCCACCAGCTGCGCCGCCACCTGAAGCATATCGCCCATCCCATCATCGGCGATTCCACCTACGGCAAGGGCCGCCACAACCGGATGTTCGCCGACGAGCTGGACTGCCGCCGCATGCTGCTGGCCTGCGTCGAAATGCGGCTGACGCTGCCGGACGGCGGCCCGCTGCTGCTGCGCTGCCCGCTGGAGCGAGACTTCTCCGCGCTGTTGTCGCGCCTGGGCTGGCTCGACGCCGTCGGCGCCGCCGGAATCGAATCAACCATCTGAAAGAACAAGACCGATGCTCAGCTACCGCCACGCCTTTCACGCCGGCAACCACGCCGACGTGCTCAAGCACCTGATCGAGATCGAGCTGCTGAACTACCTGGGCCAGAAGGACAAGCCCTACTGGTATATCGACACCCACGCCGGCGCCGGCGCCTATTCGCTGACCGAGGGCTACGCCGCCAAGAACGCCGAGTACGAAAGCGGCATCGCCCGGCTGTGGCGGCGCGACGATCTGCCGGAGGCGGTGCGCCAGTATGTGGACGTGGTCAAGCGGATGAATCCGGACGGCGAGCTGAAGTTCTACCCCGGCTCGCCGTGGTGCGCGGCCGACGTGATGCCGGAAAGCGACAAGCTGCGCCTGTTCGAGCTGCACCCCAGCGACGCGCAGATCCTGCAGCAGAATTTCGAGGGCAGTGGCCGCCGGGTGCAAATCCAGCAGGCCAGCGGCTTCGACGGCATCAAGGCCGTGCTGCCGCCGCCGCCGCGCCGCGCGCTGGTGTTGATCGACCCGCCCTACGAGGACAAGCGCGACTACCAGAACGTGGTCGCCGCGCTGAAAGAAGGGCTGAAGCGCTTCGCCACCGGCGTCTACGCCGTGTGGTATCCGTGCCTGCAGCGGGCGGAAATGAAGGAAATGCTGCCGGAGTTGAAGAAGCTGCCTGCCAAGAACTGGCTGCGCGCCGAGTTGCAGGTGCAAGGCCCGTCGGCCGATGGTTTCGGCATGCACGGCAGCGGCATGTTCATCGTCAACGCGCCGTGGACGCTGCCGCAAACGCTGCAACAGGTGCTGCCCTATCTGGTGGAACACCTGGGCCAGGACGCCAAGGCCGGCTTCGTGCTGGAAACCGGTGGCGATCTGTAAAGCCCGCCCTACCGAGACAAGCGCCCGTTCAGGGCGCTTTTTTTACGCCCCGGGCGTTCCGCCCTCCCGCTTCCTCTCCCGCCCATCGCTTCATTTGAAGTATTTTCATGTGAAATAAAATTACATGACAAACGACTCTTCAAATGAATAATGCCAATTGCATTTCAACGAAAAAGGCTGCCATGCTATAGCCGGAAGGCGGCGGAATCAGCCACCGTCCGGCCAAACACGGGCATCGAAGACCGCGCCGCCGCCAATCCGCCGGAGCAAGGCCTCCGACGACGCTACACCCACAGACAGGAGCCGCCATGAGCAGATTGCCGTTCAACCAGGGCCAGCCGGCCTTCATCCCGCTGAGCACCTTCCAACGCTACCCCGAGGCCGAGATGGTGGAACGCTCCCGCGCCTTCTACGCCGACATCCGCCGCCGCAAGACCGTGCGCGAATTCACCGCCCAGCCGGCCCCCCGCGAAGTGATAGAGAACGCGCTGCTCGCCGCCGGCACCGCGCCGTCCGGCGCCAATCACCAGCCCTGGCATTTCGTCGTCGTCGAGGATCCGGCGCTGAAACGGCAGATACGCGAAGGCGCCGAGGCCGAGGAGCGCGAATTCTATACACACCGCGCGCCGCAGGAATGGAAGGACGCGCTGGCCCCGCTGGGCACCGACGCCGACAAGCCCTTCCTGGAAACCGCGCCCTATCTGATCGCCATCTTCGGCCAGAAAAAGACCGTGCTGGCCGACGGCGGCGAGATCAAGAACTACTATGTGCCGGAGTCGGTGTCGATCGCCGCCGGCTTCCTGATCGCCGCATTGCACCATGCCGGCCTCGCCACGCTGACGCACACGCCCAGCCCGATGAACTTCCTGAACCAGCTGCTGGACCGTCCCGCCCACGAGAAACCCTACATCCTGCTGGTGGTCGGCTATCCGGCCGCCGATTGCATGGTACCCAATATCGGCAAGAAGCCGCTGGACGAGATCGTCAGCTTCCGTTGAGGAGGCGGTCTAGCGTCCGTTTGCGAACGCCGATCGCAGAAAGTCGGCGACAAGCGCCGGCGACTGTTCGCGACCGACCGGGTCCCCGCCTATGGTGACGCCCCTGCTCAGACACGTCCGGGTCGCCTGCCGCGCCTCCTCTCCGGACACGACGCCGCTGCCGGCGACCATGGAGAAACGGCCCGAGTCCAGATCGTACGCGCCATGGCACAGCCTGGCGCTGGTCGCGCTCGGCACCGCACGCAACGGCGTGAACCGGTCGAAGGCATGGTAGGCGTCGGGATAGACCTTGACCGTCACCGGCGCGCCCTTCGCCTTCAGGCCGTCGGCATAGTCGATGCAGGGCGCGGCGGGCGTGTAGTCGTCCTTGCCGCCAAGCAGCATCAGCACCGGCGCGCCGTCCAGATGGTTCGAGTCGTAGTGGATGCCGCAGCTGGGATAGAAGGCGACATGCGCGGCAAAACGCAGGCCATCGTCGATGACGCCCTTTCGGAAGGGCTCAAGCGACGAATAGAGGGCGGCGACGCCTCCGCGCGAGAACCCCATCACCGCGATCCGCCTGGCGTCGATCGCCGGGTGCGTCGCCAGCAGCCGCAAGGCGGCGTAGCCGTCCGCGATATCGGCCGCCATCGACAAGCGCGTCTGGTCCTTCTCGGTCTCCGCGATGTTCCGCCCGGAAAAGCTGTCGACGACGAAACTGGCATAGCCTAGCGCGTTCATCCGTTCCGCCCACATCCACTCCCCCGGATTGATGCCCAGGCTGCCGTGAAGAATGACGACGGCGGGAACCGGGCCTTTCGCCTGTTTGGGCAGCGACAGCATGCCGGTCACCACGGCCTTGTCGGCGGGCGCGCGCCGGACAAAGTCGATGATTTGCCGCGGCGTGACCGACTCGAACGCGACCGCGCCGACCCGGCCGTCGGCCAGGCTCGCCACCGGCGCGCCCGAGACCGTGATTGACGAAGAGGCGCGGGCATGGCCGCCCGCGATGGCGCAGACTGTCAATCCGATGGCAAGCGCGCGGTTCAGGATGGCCGGCATTGTCGATGACTCCCCTTGTTTGGAAACCTTGGATTGGAAGACGCGCCTCCGGGTGCATCTAGTTTTAGCGAATCCATATTACGATCTTTCCATTGCGGCCGCCCCGCGAGACGCGCGCCGGACCGCACAAGCCCGACGCATCATGATATGCTGCGCGCCCCGGCACCGCATCCGACCGACCACCCAATGGCCAAACTGTTTTTCCGATACGCCGCGATGAACAGCGGCAAAAGCACCCAGCTGCTGCAGATCGCCAACAACTACGAATCGATGGGCAAGGCGGTGGCGCTGTACACCAGCGCCATCGACGACCGCTACGGCGTCGGCATGATCACCTCCCGGCTCAACATCCAGCGCGAATCCGCCACCTTCGACGCCGGCTTCGACTTCCTGGCGCAGGACTACGGCGACACCGCCTGCATCCTGGTGGACGAGGCGCAGTTCATGACGCCGGCACAGGTACAGCAGCTGCACCGGCTGGCCCACACCCGCAACATTCCGGTGATCTGCTTCGGCCTGCGCACCGACTTCCAGGGCCACCCGTTTTCCGGCTCGGCCTGGCTGCTGTCGCTGGCCGAGGACGTCGAGGAAATCAAGACCATCTGCCAGTGCGGCCGCAAGGCGACGATGCACATCCGCATCGACGGCGCCGGCCGCCGCGTCAAGGAAGGCCCTCAGGTGGAGATAGGCGGCGAGGCGCGCTACCGCGCCGTGTGCGGCAACTGTTTCCACGCCGACTGAGGCCGCCGCGTCAACGCCGGGGCCGGCGATGCCAGCCCGCCGTCACACCGCCGCCACGTAAGCCCGCAGGCGGTGGCCGTCCGGATCCAGCGCGACAAAGGTACGGCCAAAATCCATTTCGGTGATCGGCTGGACAATGCGCAGCCCCTGCGCCCGCCAACTGTCGAAACAAGCCTCCAACGCGGCGGCATCGTCCAGCCGCACGGCCAGCTCTCCTCCTCCGCCCATCGCCTCGGCGCCCGGCTCCGCCGCCTCGCGCGACCACAGCCCCAGACGCATGCCCGACGCGAAACGGAACATCGCGAAGGTCGGCGTCTCCGCCAGCGGCGCCAGATCGAACAGCCGGGAATAGAAGCGCGCGCTTTGCGATGCCTGCTCGACATACAGAATGACAAGATCGGGATATTGCATGGTGGTTCTCCTGGTTGATGCCGCTTTGCTGCGACAGGTCCCCATGCTAATCGGCACTGCTGTCAGTTTCTGTCAGTAGCGATCATCCGGCAATCATGACAACATGATCCCGCCATCCACCCATGGCGCCACCCAGCATACCAACAAAGGATTCAAGCGATGCCCTACGTCAACGTACAGATCACCGCCGGCGCGACCCGCGAACAAAAAGCCGAACTGGTGAAGGACATCAGCGCGTCGCTGGTCCGCCATCTGGGCAAGAAGCCCGAGCACATCCATATCGTGATCCAGGAAATCCTCGAAGAAAACTGGGGCTACGCCGGCCAGCTGGTGGACGACTGGAAGCGCGGCGGCGCTCAGTGAGGTCGGCATGCGACATCACCACCGCCGCATAGACGGCGACCCGGCCCGCCCCTGCCTGGTCTTCCTGCACGAAGGACTGGGCTGCGACACGATGTGGGGCGGCTTTCCCGACCGGTTGTGCCAAGCCACGGGGCTGGCCGGCCTGGTGTACGACCGCCAGGGCTACGGCCGCTCCGAGCCGCTGGCGCGGCCGCGCACGATACACTATCTGCACGAATACGCGCTGCGCGAGCTGCCGGCGGTGCTGGCGGCCTGCCTGCCCGACCGCGACTACATCCTGATCGGCCATTCCGACGGCGGCAGCATCGCGCTATTGCACGCGGCGGAACAGCCGGCGCGGCTGAAGGGCGCGATCACCGTCGCCGCCCACGTCTTCGTCGAAGACGCCACGCTCGCCGGCGTGCGCACGGCGGTCGACGCCTGGCGGGCCGGCAAGCTCGACGGCCTGCTCAAATACCACGGCGACAAGGCCGAGACGCTGTTCCACGCCTGGTCCGACACCTGGCTGAGTCCCGCCTTCGCCCACTGGAGCATCGAATACGCGCTGCCGTCCATAGCCTGCCCGCTGCTGGCGCTGCAAGGCGCCGACGACCAGTACGGCAGCGCCGCCCAACTGGACGCCATCGCCGGCCAAACGCGGAACGGCCGACAAACGACATTGCCGCGCTGCGGCCACAGCCCGCATCTGGAGGCGCCGCAAGCCACGCAACAGGCGATGGCGGACTTCATCGCCGGGCTTTGCGGCCCCTGACCCACCCCGCACAAGACGGAAAACCGATGCTGTTCGACGCCATGCCCACGCTGGACCACCCCGACGCCGTTCTGCGGCCGCTGTACCCGGACGACATCCTGAGCTGGTACGACTACCTGACGCTGCCGCAGGTGTTCGAACACACCAGTTGGAACCTGCAGGCCCCGTCCGAGCTGGAAGACTACGCCTGGCAGCCTGAGCGCTTCACCGATTCCAGCGCCCTGCGCTTCGCCATCGCCGATCGGGGCAGCGACCGCCTGCTCGGTACCGCCGGCTTCCATACCGTCGCCCCGGTCAACGCCAGCGCCGAAATCACCTACGACCTGAGCCCGTCCGCCTGGGGCCGAAAGCTCGCGGCGGCCGCCTGCGCCGCCCTGCTCGACTGGGGCCACGGCCATGCCGGCCTGATCCGCATCCAGGCGACGGTGCTGCCGGAAAACGTCCGCTCGATACACGTGCTGGAAGGCAGCGGCTTCCAGCGCGAGGGCCTGATGCGCAGCTATCGCAAGGTGCGCGGCCCGTCGCGCGACTTCTGGATGTACAGCCATATCAAAAATTAGGAGAAACCGATGATCCAGCTGGCCCGGCAGGACCAGGAAATCGAGCGCTGCTTCGCCGTGATGCGGCAACTGCGGCCGCATCTGCGGGCCGACGCCTTCGTCGCTGCGGTGCGCGCGCAGATGGCCGAGGGCTATCAACTGGCCTTCCTGCAAGACGGCGACGCCATCGCCTGCGTGGCCGGCTTCCGTCTGCAGCGCACGCTGATCGCCGGCCGCAGCCTGTATGTCGACGACCTGGCCACCGACGAGGCCGCGCGCTCGCACGGCCACGGCGCGGCGATGATGGCCTGGCTGCGCCGGCTGGCGCTGGCCGAGGGCTGCGGCGAAATCCATCTGGACTCCGGCGTGCAACGCCACCGCGCCCACCGCTTCTACCTGAACCGCGATATGGACATCGTCGCCCATCACTTCTCGGAGCGGCTGACCGATGGCTGATGCGATAAACATCGTGCCGTACCAGCCTGGCTGGGCCGGCGAGTTCGCCGTCCTGGCCGAGCAGCTCGGCGCCGCGCTCGGCGGCCTGGCCCTGCGCATCGACCATATCGGCTCCACCTCGGTGCCCGGCCTGGCGGCCAAGGACGTGATCGACGTCCAGCTGACGGTCGCCGAGCTGGACGATGAAGCCGTCGCCGGCGGCCTGCTCGCCGTCGGCTTCGAGCTCAAGCCGTTCGACCGCGACCATCTGCCGCCGGGAGGCGACGATGCGCCGGCGCAATGGCGCAAACTGTTCTTCCGCGAGAAGACGGGCCAGCGCCGCGCCCACATCCACGTGCGACGGGCCGGCAGCACCAACCAGCGCTACGCGCTGCTGTTCCGCGACTATCTTCGCGCCCAGCCGGCGACGGCGGCGGCCTATGGCGAGCTGAAACGGCGGCTGGCGGCCGGCCTGGCCGACCCGGACAGCTACCCGGACGTCAAGGATCCGGCGGTGGATCTGATCTATCTGGCGGCCGAGCAATGGGCGGCGCATACCGGCTGGCGGCAATAGGGACGCGCGGCAGCCGGCGATGAACGCTGCTGACAGAAACTGACCATCGCGTCGATTAAGGTTTGTCATCCGCGGCGGAATCCGCCGTCGCGGACTCTCTACGACAAAGACAAGGAAACCCGATGAAACGCGCCATCACCATCCTTACCGAAGGCTTTTCCGACTGGGAAACCGCGCTGCTCAACGCCTCGGCTCGCTGCTATTACGGCTTCGACGTGCGCTACGCCGCGCCCGGCGGCAAGCCGCTCACTTCCGCCGGCGGATTGATGGTCACGCCGCATCTGGCGATAGACGCGATCGAGCTTGAGTCGCTGGACCTGCTGGTCGTCTGCGGCGGCACCATCTGGCAGACCCCCGAGGCGCCGGACCTCTCGGACCTGCTGGCCGCCGCCCGGGCCCGCGGCGTCGTCGTCGCCGGGATTTGCGACGGCACCCGCACGCTGGCGCAGGCCGGCGTGCTCAACGAGGTGCGCCACACCTCCAATTCGGCGGACAATCTGGCACTGCCCGGCTATGCCGGCGCCGCCCGCTACCAGGACGTCCCCCACGCGGTCGGAGACCAGGGCGTCGTCACCGCGCCCGGCACCGCGCCGGTCAGCTTCATGGCGGAAATCCTGACCGCGCTGGACATCGGCGGCGCCGACCTCGACGCCTACCTGGCGATGCACGCCGCCGAACACCGCAGCAGACGCTGAGCCCCGGGCGTCAGGGCGCGTCCGCGGCGATGCCCAACAGCTGCCGCCACTCCTTCAACAGGGACTGGCGGCGGCGCGGATAGCGCTCGTCCAGGCTGTCGCAGCGCCCTATCCTGTCGCAGCGGAAATGGCGGAAATCCTGGCGCAGTTCGCACCAGGCCGCCAGCACCTGCGTCTTCTCGAAAAAACCCAGCGCGAACGGCCATACCACCCGCTGGCTGTCGCCGCCGTCGGCGTCCCGGTAGCGCAGGGCCAGCTTGGACTGGCGGCGTATGGCGTCGCGCAGCGCGGCCATGTCCACCGCGATGGCCGGCGCCGCTGCCGGTCCCACCAGCAGCGTCTCGTCATCCAGCCGCCGCCGCAGATCGTCCGGCAGCACCGCCGCCACCTTGGCCAGCGCGTTGCCGGCGGCGCCGGCCAGCCGGGCGTCCGCCCGCTTCTCCACCCAGCGCATGCCCAGCACCAGCGCCTCTATTTCCTCCTCGGCGAACATCAGCGGCGGCAACAGGAAACCCGGTCGCAGCTGATAGCCTATGCCCGCCTCTCCGGCGATGTCGGCGCCCTGCAGCTGCAGGCTGGCGATGTCGCGATAGACGGTGCGCACGCTGATCTCCAGCGCGTCGGCCAGCGCCTGCGCCGTCACCGGGCGGCGATGCCGGCGCAGCAACTGCAACAGCGCCAGCAGGCGTTCGGAGCGCGCCATCGCTCAGCTCAGCGCCGGATAGCCGCCCAAGCCGTCCGGCCAGGCGGTCAGCACCTCGAAGCCGTCGTCGGTGACGGCAACCATATGCTCCCACTGCGCCGACCACGAGCCGTCCTGGGTCACCACCGTCCAGCCGTCGCCCAGCTGCCGCGTGCCCGCCTTGCCGGCGTTGATCATCGGCTCGATGGTGAACACCATGCCCGGTTTCAGCTTCAGGCCGGCGCCGCGACGGCCGTAGTGCAGCACCTCCGGCTCCTCGTGATAGACCCGGCCGATGCCGTGGCCGCAGTATTCGCGCACCACGCTGAAGCCGGCGGCCTCGGTCACGTTCTGGATCGCGTGGCCGACATCGCCCAGCGTGGCGCCGGGACGGACCGCCAGGATGCCTGCGCGGGTGGCGTCGTAGCAGGTCTCGACCAGCCGCCGCGCCTCCGGCGACGGCGTGCCGGCATAGAACATCCGGCTGCTGTCGCCATGCCAGCCGTCCTTGATCACCGCCACGTCGATGTTGACGATATCGCCGTCGCGCAAGACCTGGGTCTGGGACGGTATGCCGTGGCACACCACCTGATTGACCGACGAGCAGATCGCCTTCGGATAGCCGTAATAACCGACATTGGCCGCCTTGGCGCGCTGCACCTTGACGATGTATTCGTGACAACGCGCGTCGAGCTCCTCGGTGCTGACGCCGGGCTTCACATGCTCGCCTATCATCGCCAGCAGCTCCGCCACCAGTTTTCCCGCCTCGCGCGCCTTGGCCACCTCGGCCGGCGACTTGATCACCACCTTGCTCATCGCGCCGCCTCCTCCGCCCGTCGTTGAATGTCCAGCCCGCTCCCGTCCTGCCCGGCGCGCAGCAGCAGCTGGCAGATCTCGCTGTAGCGCATGTCCGGATTCAGCTCGGCCAGCATGCCGATGCGCAGCCAGTGTTCGGCCTGGGAGTTGATCGAGCGGCTCAGCGCCTCGCTGGCCGCGCGCAGATTGTCATGCATCTGCTCGGAAATCTTGACGATGCCCATAAGCGGCTCCGATATACGTTTAATATATGAAACGTATAACAATTGACGAAAACTGGCAAGCGCGCCGTGCGCTGTCTCCGATTGCCAACAGCCGGCCGGGCCTGATCCGGCGCGGCTCCGACGTTCTTTCCGCGTATCCTGGCCCCGATGCGGCGCCGGCTTTCTTGCAATTCCGTTTGATATTGTACAGAATCAAATCATGGACAAGGACACACCCAAACAACACGGCGGCAAGCGCTCCGGCGCCGGCCGAAAATCGGTCTTCGGCGGCGACAGGACGGTGGCCCTGCGCGTGCCGGAACCGCTGAAGCCCATCCTGCAGCAGTGGCTGGACGACTACCGCAGCTGGCGCACCGCGGACAGCGCGCAGGCATCCGACTTTCGCACGCTGGGCGCCCAGCTCAGCGAGCTGTCGCTGCCGCTGTTCGCCGGCAGCGTGCCGGCCGGCTCGCCGGTGCCGGCGGACGATCTGAAAGAGGCCGACATCGACCTCAACACCCATCTGGTCAGCCGTCCCGGCGATACCTTCATGGTCACGGTGAAGGGCGATTCGATGCAGGGCGCCGGCATACACGACGGCGACCTGCTGCTGGTGGAGCGTGGCCGCGAACCGCGCAACGGTAAGGTGGTGGTGGCCGCGCTGAACGGCGAATTGACGGTGAAACGGCTGGAGCGCGGCCCGAACGGCCTGCGGCTGCTGCCGGAAAACCCGGCCTATCGGCCGATAGACGTGCCGGAAGATGCCTCGTTTCATATCTGGGGCGTGGTGACCAGCGTCATCCACAAAGTGGACTAGCCAGCGAGGGAGACAGCGATGGGACAGCAAAACGACAGCATCAAGATGAAATTCAACGACTGGAAGCGCTTGCCGCGCCCCTACCGCGCGATGATAGCCGGCCAGCCGCAAGTGCTGGTCAGCCGTCCCGGGCGCGACTACTTCATGCCGGTGCAATTCGTCTGAGCGGCCGCTGGCGACCAGCGGCGCGGACGCCCCGCTCCGACTCCGGACTCTGGCAAGAACTCCGGCGGCGGGAGACGTTTCGCGGACCGCGGCTGGCGTTGCCCCCGTCGCCCGGCGGAAGCCGGCCGCGGCGCGATAAAGCCCCGGCACAACGGCTCAGTGCTTGCTGAGCCCGAAGAAGTTGCGGATCCGGTCCACCAGCTCGCCGCGGCGCGGCGCGCTGCCTGCGGCGTCCTGCCAATCGTCCGGCATGCGGTTGCGCCTTTCCTCCAGCCGCTCGGCCAGTATCGCCGAAATGGCTTCGGCCAACTCCTTGCGCGACTCCAATATCGACTGGAAGGCCTCCTTGTCCAGCCGCAGGCACTCCACATTGGAGCGGGCGATCACCGTCCCCGAACGCGACTCGCCGGTCATCAGCCCCATTTCGCCGAAGAAGCTGCCGGCCTTCAGCACGTCGACCAGCTTGCGCTCGCCGTCCGGCAGCGCCACCCACACCTCCACCTCGCCGGACAACATGATGTACAACCAGTGCGCCACCGATCCCTGGTGCATGATGATGTCCCCGGTGACGAAGGGCGTGAACTTCAGCTGATCGGCCAGAATCACCATCTCCTCGTCGTTCAATCCGGACAACAGCTCCACCCGGCGCAGCGCCTGCACCCGCTCCTCCAGGTGCTTCTTCATCCGCGCCTCCATGTACTTCTCGTTCTCCTTGATCGTCAGCACATTGTAGTGGGGCGACGCCATGCGCAGATTGTGCCGGCGCAACGCGGCGTCGATATGGGTGCGCACGATGGAATCGGTCAGGTCGTCGGCCGCCAGATTGGTCAGCCAGTAACGGACGGCGTAACGGCTGTAGCCGTTTTCGAAACCCATCAGGATGCAGTTGGGCTCCGGCGTCAACGCCACGCCGGGCAGCTGCGCCTCGCGCAGCGACTTCTCCACCACCGAGATGATCTGGGTAGGCAGCGTGTCCCAGCTGATGCTGAACCACACCCAGCGCCGCCATTGTTGCGGGCAGCCGTGGCGCTTGCCGAGGATGGCGAAGTGGTTCTTCATCAGCACGCTGTTCGGGATCACCAGCGTTTCCCAATTGCGCGTCTCCACCGTGGTGGCGCGCCAGTTGATCTCCACCACCCGGCCAACCAGGTCGCCGACCTTGATCCACTCACCGATCTCGACCGAATTGTCGAACTGCAGCGACAACCCGGCCAGGATATTGCCCAGCGTGTCCTGCATCGAGAAAGCCAGCACGGCGGTGATGACGGCGGAGGTGGTGACGATGTGGCTCAGATCCAGGCCGGCCAGCCGCAGCAGCACCAGCCCCCAGCCGACGTAGCCTATCGTGACCAGGATGTCTTCGAGAATGCGGGGCGGATGCAGCCGCAGCAGCGGCATCAGCAAGCGGAACAGCAGCATCGCCCACAGCCGGATCAGCGCCAGCCCCATCACGATCAGCGCCGTCTGCCGGACGATCTCGCCGGCGCCGGCCTGGCTGCTGAAGTTGACCACCAGCAAGGCCGCCAACGCGATCAGCAAGGTGCGCAGCGTCCGTTTGCGGCTATCCGACCGCAGCAGATAAAGCAAGGCCGCGAACGCGGCGGTCACGCCGACGGAAACCGTCAGCGAGCCATACCATACTGCCGGAATGAGTTGCTCCAGCCAGCCTACCCCGGGGGTGGACGCCATGCCTGCTCCGCCATGGTTTTTGCTCTATTCATAGCTCACGGCGGCAGATAAAAAAAATCCCTCCCGTGAGGGAGGGGTGCAAGGTATCGGGGAAGTGTAAGATCCGCGGCCGAGCTGGCCGACAGAAATTACAGAGCCCTGTTTTACCAAAACAGGACACCATTTGATGTTAACAACAGTTCCCGGTTTCCGGTATGAGTATATCTACTTACCCAATTTTGCCATCAGAATATCTTCAATGATTTCAGGACCTTGCTCACGTCGAATCTCATCGAACAAATGGCCCGCCTCCGGCCAGGTGCGTTTCAGCAGACCCAGCCACTGCTTCAGCCGCGCCACCGGGTAGCGGTTCTCGCCGGACTTGTCGCGGCATTGGCCAAAAAAGTCCAGCACCCACGGCAACATGTCGTTCCAGGACATCGGCTCGGCGGGCCCGCCGCCGGCGATGCGCCGCGCCAGATCCGGACAAGCCACCAGGCCGCGGCCTATCATCACCGTGTCGCAGCCGCTGTCGGCGCGGATCGCGCGATAGTCGTCCAGCGTCCAGACCTCGCCATTGGCCGTCACCGGTATCGCCACCGCCTCGCGGATGCGGGCGATCCAGTCCCAGTGGGCCGGCGGCCTATACCCCTCCACCTTGGTGCGCCCGTGCACCGTCAGTTCGGCGGCGCCGGCGCTGGCGATGGCCTGCGCGCACTCCAGCGCCCGGCTCTTGTCCTCGTAGCCCAAGCGCATCTTGGCGGTGACCGGCGTGGCCGCCGGCACCGCGCGCCGCACCGCGCCGACGATCTCGTGCAGCAGCTCCGGCTCGTTCAGCAACACCGCGCCGCCGCGATGGCGGTTGACAGTCGGCGCCGGACAGCCGAAATTCAGATCAACGCCGGGCGCGCCGAGACTGGCCGCCTTGGCGCCGTTTTCGGCCAGGCAGGCCGCGTCCGACCCCAGCAGCTGCACCCGGACCGGCACGCCGGCGCGGGTTTTGCCGGCGTTCGCCAGCTCAGGCGCCAGCCGCATGAAGGTGCGCGTGGGCAGCAGCACCGAGGTGACGCGCACGAACTCGGTGACGCACAGATCGATGCCGCCGATGCGGCTCAACACGTCCCGCATCACATCGTCAACCAGCCCTTCCATCGGGGCAAGCACCAGCTTCATTGTCTAACCTGCTGAAAAAGGGCGTTATTGTAACGCAGCGCGGATCAAATACATGAGGAGATTGTCGATGAGCGCCAACCTCACCATCGCCACGCCGGAATCGGTCGGCAGCTGGCTGCCGCTGTTCACCGCCTACCTCGCCTTCTACCAGGTGAGCCAGCCCCCCGAGGCCTGCCTGGAATATCTGGGCGAGCGGCTGCGCCGGCGCCAGGCCGTGGCCTTCCTGGCTAGCATCGGCAATCGCCCGCAAGGCTTCGCTCTGATGTACACCGGCTTCTCCTCGCTGGCGTTGCAGCCCTGCTGGGTGCTGCACGACCTGTTCGTGGCGCCGGAGGCTCGCAGCCAGGGCATAGGCGCCCAGCTGATAGAACGCTGCCAGCAGTATGCGCGCGATCTCGGCGGCGGGCAGATCATGCTGCAAACCGCCCACGACAATCAGCGCGCGCAACAATTGTACGAGCGGCTGGGCTTCGTGCAGGACAAGGCTTTCCACGTTTACTACTGGAGCAGCGGCGCTTCTTGACGCTGCCGGCCGGCTGCGGCATTCTCGGCGCCCGTTCCCATCCGCACAGGAAGCCTGAATGCCGTCTCCCGGAATCTACCAGCATTTCCGCAACCGCCAGCGCTATCAGGTGCTGGGCATCGCCAAGCATTCGGAAACCCATGAACCGATGGTGATGTATCGCGCGCTGTACGGCGACTACGGCCTGTGGGTCCGGCCGGCGGCGATGTTCGACGAGATGGTGGAACACGAGGGGGCGCAGGTACCGCGCTTCACGCTGATCCAGCCGCTATAGACCACAGACCGATGCGCCTTTACCGCACCGACGCCTTCCCGCTGCCGCTGCCGACCGGACACCGCTTTCCGGCCGAGAAATACCGGCTGCTGGCGGAACGGGTGGCCGCCTGGGCCGCGCCGTGGATGGAAGTCGCCCCGGCGGCCACGCCGTACGAACTGACGCGCGCCCACGATCCGGCCTATGTCGCCGCGGTGGAGGACGGCTCGCTGGACGCGCGCTCGCAGCGCGAGATCGGCCTGCCGTGGTCGCTAGAGCTGGCCGAGCGCAGCCGCCGCTCGGTCGGCGCCACCATCGCCGCCAGCCGCTCTGCGCTGCAGCACGGTTGCGGCGTCAATCTGGCCGGCGGCACCCATCACGCCGGCCGCGACGGCGGCGCCGGCTTTTGCGTGTTCAACGACATCGCCGTCGCCGCCTTGCTGATGCTGGACGAGGCACGCGCCCGCCGCATCCTGGTGGTGGACCTGGACGTGCATCAGGGCGACGGCACCGCGGCCATCGCCGCCGGCGAGCCGCGCATCTTCACCTTCTCGATGCACGGCGAGCGCAATTTTCCGTTTCGGCGCGTCGCCGGCTCGCTGGACATCGATCTGCCCGACGGCACCGGCGACGCGGTCTATCTGGACGCCTTGCGGGACGCGCTGCCGCGAGCTTTCGCCGCCGCGCGGCCCGACCTGGTGTTCTACCTGGCCGGCGCCGACCCCTACCGCGGCGACCGGCTGGGCCGGCTGGCGCTGTCGTTCGCAGGACTGGCGGCACGGGACCGCTTGGTGATGGAGGCCTGCCGGCGCCACGACGCCGCGCTGGTGCTGACGATGGCCGGCGGCTACGCCGATCCCATCGCCGACACCGTGACAATCCAGGCCGAAACCGTCAGACTGGCCTGTCAGCTGTTCGGCGACGCCGCGCTCGGCCCGGCGGCGGCGCGGCACGGTTAACCCTACACGGAGGAATCATGGAAAAAGCGATTTTGGGCGGCGGCTGCTTCTGGTGCCTGGAGGCGGCCTTCTCCGGCCTGAAGGGCGTGCGGCGCGTGGTCTCCGGCTACTGCGGCGGCCATGTCGACAATCCAGACTACCGGGCGGTCTGCGCCGGCGTCACCGGCCACGTCGAAGTGGTGGAGGTCGAATACGATCCGGCCATCGTCGATTACGCCACGCTGCTGCAAGTCTTCTTCGCCGTGCACGATCCGACGACGCTGGACCGCCAGGGCCACGACGTCGGCAGCCAATACGCGTCGGTCATCTTCCACTTGAATGAGGTCCAGCGCGAAATCGCCGCCGGCACCGTCGCCGAGCTGGAACGGGAACAGGTGTTCGCCGACCCCATCGTCACCCGGCTCGCGCCGGCGCCGCGCTTCTATCCGGCCGAAGACTACCACCAGGACTATTACCGCCAGAACGCGCAGCAAAACTACTGCCAGCTGGTGATCTCGCCGAAGCTGGCCAAGATCCGGCGAAAATTTTCCCACCTGCTGCAGAACCCAGAGGCGCAAAGCTGAATGCGGCCGGTATAATGTTCGGCCGCCCCGCGGCACGAACCATATACTCGCACCCATCGAAACCAGAAGCATGCCAGACGTTGAAGTGCCCCGCCCCTCTCCTCTTCGCGCGCTCAAGACCCATCTGCAGTTGCTGCGCGCCTCCACCCCGCGCAGCAAATGGCTGGGCGCCCTGTGCTGGCTGCTGGCTTTCGGCCTGCTGCTGGCCCATGCGTTGCTGCAGGATCTGCGCCAGCAACGCCAGGCCTTCCACCAGGCGACCGAGCTGCTGCTGCAAAACAGCAGCCACCGGCTGCGCGGCAGCGAACTGCTGCAGGCCGAGGCGGCCGACATCGCCGCCCGCGCCCGCGACGACGGCCAGGAGCGCATCCGCGCGCTGGCGCTCACGGCCACGCGAAACCAGCCGCAGCTCTATTTCATCGGCTACCAGCCGCTGGTCGGCCAGGAACAGCGGGCGGATTTCGAAGCGCGGCTGTCGCAACGGCTGGGCAAGCGCTACACCCTCCTCGACTACCTGCACGGCCAGCACAACGACTGGCGCGACCCGGCCGCCTGGCGCCCGGCCCCGCCGCGCTCGCGCTACCTGCCGCTGAGCATGGCCGAGCCTGGCCTGGGCTCGACCGACTGGCGCGAAATGGGCCTGGATCTGCTGAACGACAGCGTATTGTCCTCGTCGATCAACCGGGCGCTTGGCCATCTGCAGGCCTCGTCGCCGACGCTGCGGCTGCGCAATGGCGAGTTCGGCATCGCGCTGTTCCAGACCGTCTACCGCATCGCGCCGCCGTCGCCGGTGCCCATGGTGCGCATCGAGCAGGCCGCCGGCGTGGTGATGCAGGTGCTGTACCTGAAACCGCTGCTGGCCCTGCCGCCGTCGCTGGCCGGACGCTACTCGCTGCAATTGCTGCGCCGGGACGGCGACGCCGCGCCGCTGCGCCTGGCCGTCGAGCGCGATGGCGGCCGGCTGGCCCGGCTGCTGCCGCGGCTCAGCCATCGCGGCGCGCTGTCGTCGCTGCCCTACGACCTGGTGCTGGAGCGGCAGCTGCAGTTCGAGCGCCTATCCGCCGCCGAGCTGGCGCTGTGCATGCTGTTCGCGCTGGTTCCGGCCTATCTGCTGTGGATGGCGCTGTCGCTGCTGGAATACAACCGCCAGGCGCGCGAGCAGATACAGGACGACATCTTCCGCGAACGCGAATACGCCAGCGTGGCGCTGCGCGGCATCGGCGACGCGGTCATCAGCGTCGACACCCGCCAGATCATCCAGTACCTGAATCCGGCGGCGGAAACGCTGCTGGGCCTGCCCGCCGCCCAGGCGCTGCAGCGCCGGCTGCAGCAGGTGGCGCCGCTGCACTACGAGTTCTCGCGCCAGCCGACGCAGGATCCGATGGAGCAGGCTATCGCCAGCCGGCAAGTGGTCCACCTGGCGCAGAACTGCTACCTGAAGCGCCATAGCGGCGAGAAATTGCTGGTGGAGGGCTCGGTGGCGCCGTTGCTCGGCCGCAACGGCCAGCTGATCGGCGCAGTGCTCACCTTCCGCGACACCGCGCCGATACGCCGTCGCATGCTGGCCGCGCTGGAAGCCAGCGAAACCCGGCTGCGCCAGCACGAAATGGAACTGGCGCGGGTGGCTCGCATCAATACAATGGGGGAGATGGCCTCCGGCATCGCCCACGAAATCAACCAGCCGCTGTCGGCCATCATGAGCTACTGTCAGGCCGGCCTCAGCCTGCTGGACGACGACGAGATCGACATGGCCATGCTGCGCCGCGCGCTGACCTCGTCGGTCAAGCAAGCGGACCGCGCCGGCCGCATCATCCACCGGCTGCGCGAATTCGTCACCAGAAAGAACCAGCAACTGGCGCCGGTACAGTTGAATCAGGCTGTACACAACGCGCTGTCGCTGCTGGATTACGAATTGCAGGATCACGACATCCACATTGAGCAAAACTTCGCGCCCGAGTTGCCAGTGGTATACGCTGACACTATCCAGTTGGAACAAGTGGTGCTGAACCTGGCGCGCAACGCGGTGGAAGCCATGGAGCATACCCGGCCATGGGGGCGGCTGAACATCACCACCCGTAAACAAGGAGAGCGGGTGCAACTGATCATCAGCGACAACGGCAGCGGCATTCCGGCCGACAAGCTGGACCGGATTTTCGATCCCTTCTTCAGCACCAAGCCCAACGGCATGGGGCTGGGCCTGGCGATCTGCCAGACCGCGATCGAAGCTTTCGGCGGCAAGTTGAGCGCTGGCAACAAGCCCGGATCCGGCGCGGAGTTCATCATCGACCTGCCATGCGCGGCGCGCAGCATGGCCGTACCTTCCGGAGTAGAAGCCTGATGCAAAACACCACCCCTACCGTCTTCATCGTGGACGACGACACGGCGGTACTGGACTCCCTGGCCATGCTGATCACGGCCCAGGGCATGCGCACCGTCACCTATCCCAACGCGATGGAGTTTCTCGACGACTACCAGGGCAACCAGATCTGCTGCCTGGTGCTGGACATCCGCATGCCGCAGATCACCGGCCTGGCGTTGCAGGAACAGCTGCTGGAGCGCGGCATCCACATCCCCATCGTGTTCATCACCGGCCACGGCGACATCGAACAGTGCCGCCGGGCCTTCCAGAACGGCGCCAACGACTTCCTGACCAAGCCAATCGACCAGGCCCGGCTGATTTCCAGCCTGCGCAAGTGCATCCTGATCAGCATCCAGCAGCACCAGCAGGAAGAGGAAACCCAGGAAGTGATGACCCAGCTGTCGCGTATCAGCGGCCGCGAGCGCGAAGTGCTGGAACTGGTGGCCGACGGCCTGTCCAGCAAGGAGATCGCCCGCGAACTGGATTTGTCGCCGCGCACCATCGAAGTGCACCGCGCCAATCTGTTCAGCAAGCTGGGCGTGGATTCGCTGGCCGACTTGATCCGCTTCTACCTGAAAGCGCTGGAAGCCACAGGCAAAAAGCGCAACAAGGATATTTCCCTCACAGAAACGCCGCCGACCCAGTAGAATCGCCGCATGGAACGACTGTTCAAACATATTTGCCTGGTAGCCCGTCACAGCAAGCCCGGCATCACGCCGTCGCTGTTGCTGCTGGCCGACCACCTGGCCGCCGGCGGCGCCACGGTGCTGATCGACAAGGAAAGCGTGGGTCCGGACGAAGCCAACGGCCACGTACTGATAGACCGCAACGACATGGGCAAGCTGGCCGATCTGTGCATCGTGCTCGGCGGCGACGGCACCATGCTGTCGATAGCCCGCCTGCTGGCCCCGTACCGCGTGCCGCTGGTCGGCATCAACCAGGGCCGGCTGGGCTTCATGACCGACATCCCGCTGCACGAGATGCTCAGCTCGGTCGACGCCATCCTGCACGGCCAGTTCGTGCCGGAGGACCGCATCCTGTTGCAGGCAGCCGTCGTCCGGGAGGAAGCCGAGGTGGCCAGCGCGCTGGCCTTCAACGACGTGGTGTTCAGCCGCGGCGCGGTGGGCTCGATGATCGAGTTCGAAGTCTTCATCGACAACCAGTTCGTCTACAGCCAGCGCTCCGACGGCCTGATCGTGTCAACGCCCACCGGCTCCACCGCCTACTCGCTGGCCTCCGGCGGCCCCATCCTGCACCCGACGCTGCAGGCCATCGCGCTGGTGCCGATCTGCCCGCAGTCGCTGTCCAACCGCCCGATCGCCGTCAACGACTCCTGTGAAGTGGAGTTCATGCTGACCCGCGGCCTGGACGCGCGCGTGCACTTCGACGGCCAACTGCACTGCGACCTGATGGAAATGGACCGGGTGCTGATCCGTCGCTACCGCAACCCGCTGCGCATCCTTCACCCCGAGGGATACAACTACTACGACATGCTGCGCCACAAGCTGCACTGGGGCGAGCGCCTGATCTGAACGGAACAGACCACACCATGCTTCTCTCGCTGACCGTCAAGGATTTCGTCATCGTCGACAGCATCGCGCTGGACTTCGCCGCCGGCTTCACCGTGCTGACCGGCGAGACCGGCGCCGGCAAATCCATCATGCTGGACGCGCTAGGCCTGCTGCTGGGCGACCGCGCCGAGGGCGCCCAGGTGCGCGAAGGCGCCGAGCGCGCCGAAATCACCGCAGAATTCTCGCTGGAACGGCGTCCCGAAGTGGAAGCCTGGCTGGCCGGCAACGAGCTGGCCGGCGACGAGGGCGTGCTGCTGCTGCGCCGGCTGGTGGACCGCGGCGGCCGCTCCAAGAGCTTCGTCAACGGCCAGGCGGCCACGCTGGCGCAGCTGAAGCAGCTGGGCGAGTTCCTGGTCGACATCCACGGCCAGCACGCCCACCAGTCTCTGATGAAGAGCGAGACCCAGCGCCAGCTGCTGGACGCCTACGCCGGCTCCACCGCGCTGGCGCGCGACACCCACAAGGTGTGGCAGGAATGGCAGGCCGCGCGTCAGGCGCGCCAGGACGCCGAACGACTATCGCGCGAATCGGAAGTGGAGCGCGAACGGCTGACCTGGCAGATAGGCGAACTGAGCGAGCTGAACCTGCAGCCGGACGAATGGAACACGCTGAGCCAGAACCACACCCGTCTCTCCCACTCCGCCGAATTGGTGCAAAGCGCCGAGCTGGCGGTGGACATGCTGTCCGAACAGGACAACAGCTGTCTGACCCAGCTGGCCCACGTGCAGAACCGGCTGTCCAAGCTGGCCAACCTCGACCCCCGGCTTGCCGACACGCTCTCGCTGCTGGACTCGGTGGACGCCGAACTGCGCGAAGTGGTGTACAGCCTGCGCGACTACGCCAGCGACATCGACCAGGACCCGAGCCAATTGGCCGAGATGGAACGCCGGCTGGACCTCTTGATGAGCGCCGCGCGCAAATACCGCGTGCAGCCGGCCGACCTGGCCGACAAGCTGGCCGACTGGCAGCAGCAGCTGGCCGCGCTGGAGGCCAGCGTCGACGTCGAGGCGCTCAGCGTGGCCGAGGCCGCCAGCCTGGCCCGCTATCGCACGCTGGCCGAGGCGCTGTCCGGCAAGCGCCGCCAGGCCGCCAGCGAACTGTCCGAACGCATAGGCAAGGAAATGCAGCGGCTGGCGATGGGCGGCGCCCGCTTCGCCATCGAATTGTCGGCGCTGGCCGAGCCGGGCGCCCACGGCATGGAGTCGATAGAGTACCTGGTGGCGGCCAACGCCGGCACCAGCCTGCGCCCGCTGGCCAAGGTGGCCTCCGGCGGCGAACTGTCGCGTATCAGCCTGGCGATGCAGGTGGTGATCAGCCAGGTGGCCAGCGTGCCGACGCTGATCTTCGACGAAGTGGACGTCGGCATAGGCGGCCGGGTGGCCGAAGTGATAGGCCACATGCTGCGCGAACTGGGCCAACGCTATCAGGTGCTGTGCATCACCCACCTGCCGCAAGTGGCGTCCTGCGGCCGCCATCACTGGCAGGTCAGCAAGCGCGAACAGAAGGGCCAGGTGCTCAGCCGCATCGCACCACTGGACGCCGAACAGCGGGTGCTGGAAATCGCCCGCATGCTGGGCGGCGCCGAACTGACGCAGACCACGCGCGAGCACGCGGCCGAAATGCTGGCCGCCAACGCCGCCGCCCTCTAGTCAAAAGCGGCGATTCGCTATAGAATTGCGGGCTCTTACCGAATCGGGAAGCGTGGCAGAGTGGTTTAATGCAACGGTCTTGAAAACTGTTGCATCCCCCCTGAACGCCAGTAAATACAAGGGTCCATTTCCGCAATTCGGAAATCGTTTCCGCAACTAGACTGTTTGGAAGTGTGGCCGAGTGGTTTAAGGCACTGGTCTTGAAAACCAGCGATGGGAAACCATCCGTGGGTTCGAATCCCACCGCTTCCGCCAAAAAAATGGCCCAAGCATCTGCTTGGGCCATTGCCGTTTCTGACGCCTACCGTGTGGGTTTGACCTTCTGGCCAACCCGGAGATAGACCTTCTTGGTGATCTCCTTGTCTGTGTGGCCCAACAGTGCGCTGGCCGACTCCAGATCCTCGATCTCGCTGGCCGCCTTGGGCCGGATGTCACGAAACTGGAATGCCCTCACCCGCTCTGCCAGTGCCAGCCCCTCCGGCGTCTTTCCCTCTTCTGCCTTCTCCGCCGCGGCGGCGCGGGCAGTATCGAAGCGGCTGCGCAACGTCCACTGGTTCAGCGGCTGGCCGGCCGGCGTTGCGATCAGGAACAAACTGCGCACCTTGCGAGGGCGGGCACGGATCCGGTCCAACAGCAGGCCCAGCTCCGTCCGGCTGCCATCTGCCCGGTAAAGCTGGATGCTCAGCCTGGCGCGGGTCTTGTTCTGCTTGACCTCCAACGCACCATCCCTAACATCCGTCTCCCGCATTTTCAGCACGTCACCAGGTCGCTGGCCGGTCAAGTAGCTCAGGTCCATGGCATCCTGCAGCTCCTCGCAAGCCTGAGCGTAAACAGCGTCCCACACGTCCGCACTGGCATAAAAATCGCGCGGCGTCTCTTTGTTCTTCCTCACACCCCGGACCGGGTTCTCCCGCGACGTATAGCCCCACTCCCGCGCCATGTTGAACACGTGAGACAGCAGAGCGATTTCCCTGTTCGCGCGAACCCTGGCCGTCCGCTTGTCCCGATATTGCGCCACATGCTGAGGGGTAATCGCATCGACCGGCGCGGTATCAAACACCGGCCGGAGCTGACGCAAGCAAAGGAAATTCTCCCGCTGGGTCTTTGGCGCCTTGCCGGGGATCACTTCCTTTTCATAACGATCAAAAATAAAGCCCATACGGCCCGTTTCCACAGCCGCCGGCTTGCATTCAAACTCTGCCCATTTGCGCTTAGCCTCATTCAAAACGCTGCCCAGCGGAAACTCCTTACGCTGGCCGTCAGCGTCCCGGCCGTTGTAGTAATAGCCCACCCACACCTTGCCGTTCTTGAGCTTTCGCTGCCGCCTCAGCATTCTGGGAGGCAGGTCCCAGCCGGATTTTTTTCTCCGCATCGCCATTACCTCACGCGTCCCATATCAGGAACCCACCGCTCGGAACCAGGCAATCCACTCGGATTGATGCCGGACAACTTCAGCCTGGCGTACAGCCTGCCCACCACCGGCGCGCCGGCGCGGGTGGTGTGGTAGATCCAATGATTATTCTTCAACCAGTCCACTTGATCCTTGCGACGCGCGCCGCCTGTGATGGCAGCCAGTTCCTCCGGACTCAAGGTTTCACTGGAAATAGGCATTTCATACATCGACTCCATACCTCACCTCTCTCTTCAGCGGCTTCTGAAGCAACACACCGGCCGCGCCGCCGAACGACTCGACATAAGTCTGATGCGGCGGGAAAAACTGATAATCCACGGTGCAAGCCGGAATTTGGCCCCGTGATAGCGAAGTGCAGGCCTTGTTATCTGCGTTGTCATGGAATATCCCGCTTGATCTCCGGCGCCGCCGACAAGCCCAGCGCCTCCAGTTTGTTCAGGCTGATGGCCGTCATGTGGCCGATCCGCCGCCTATCGATGGTTTTCTCCACGTCGTCCAGCATCTCGCCCTTCCGTGTCGCAACCACGCCGCTGCCCAGCAGCTGGCTCTTGAAAATGCGGCCGGTCTTCACCGGCAGGCCATCGAACTTGGCACGCAAATGATTGGCGGTGGAGATATGGTCCATGATGTGGTTCGGCCGGATATACAGCAGCATGTCCACTTTGCCCTCGTCGTCCGGCGCCTCCTCCCAGGCATACGGGTGGTCGAAGCGGCGCGCGTCAAGCTCGGACAGGGCGATTTCCATGATGCGCACCCAAGGCAGGCGCGTGCCGTCGGTCTCGGATAGATGGCTGTTCATCTCCGCCAGCAGGTCCTCGATGAAATGCCCCTGGACGGCGTCGATCTCGGCGAACTCGCAGAGCAGATGCCAGGCGGCCAGGATGGCGGCGTAGTTCTCCATCATCCGGTTGCTCGTGGCGTCGCCATCGCCGGAACGGCTCTTCGCCTGGCAGAACCGCAGCATGGATTTGTGCAGGTCGCGGATACGCGCCGGCTCGGTGCCGGCCAAGAACTGCAGCCACGGCCAGACGGGAAACTGCGGCAGCTCGTGCGGGATCATCGGCCCCTGCCGTTCCACCGTCAGCTTGGAGCGGCAGACCTTGGACTGCAGGCTCTGGATATCCACCTCTTCGCCGGCCAGCAGCACCGGCGCGCACATCAGGTACGGCGTCAGCGCGGCGCCGATCCGGGTGAACTCGAAGCGGTATGTGCTCTGCAGCAGACCGTCGATGTCGGTCAAAATGCTCTTCGGCAGCTTGGAGAATTCATCCCAGCCCACCGGGTTGGTGGTATAGGACACCGACGCCCGCCGGCGGTGGTCGGTCTTCAGCATCTGCCCAGACAGCACTTGAAACGAAAAGCTGCGCTGCATGCCCTCCATCAACTTCGATTTGCCGGAGCCTTTGTCCGCCTGCATTTCGAAGTGCGGATAGAAGCCGATCAGCATCTTCAGGTGCGCGCCCAGCGCCCACACCATGGGGATGGCCGCGGCGTTGTGGGTGAACGTCTCCTGGTAGGCGGCAATCACCTGCCGCGCGGCCTGCTTACCGCCGCGGGGGAAGGACAGGTTGTGATACAGGCACTGCTTGGCCGGCTCGGTGAAATAGCAATCGTTGCCTTCCAGCGCTGCAAGCTCACCGCCGCGCCACGCCAGGCCGACGAAATTGACAACGTCGCGGGCGCCGATGTCGGCGGTGCGTTCCAGGATCGAAATCATTCGGGCGAACTCCTTGGGTTTCCAGATGTAGCCGAAGCGGCCGGCCCACCAATCCAATGAAAAAATCTTGTCGTCGGTGATCACCGCGCGCTGCAGCGTGCTGCCATGGCGCGGAACTTGGGCGCTCACGCCAAACACGGTTTCCGGCTGATTGTCCGGTGTGCCATTGATGGTTGCCGGATGGCTTTGAATGCGCAGACGGCTCAGACCGGCGATGCGAAAGCCGCACAGGTCGGCCATTTCCTCGCTACGGCGCTTGTTGCCGCCGTCGTCTTCGTGATCCTTGAACTCCTGCACGTACTGGGTGAAATCATCGGACTGGCGGAATCGCCAGTAGATGCTCCAGTCCAAGGGAGGCAGAAATATCCGGCGCCGGCCGTGGGCCTCGTCGGCGCTGCAGGCCGGATTGCCGGGGATCAACCAGGGTTCGATCTGCTTCAGCCGCGCGCCAAGCTCTCCGGCGCCGCCGTCCTGCAGCACATCGTTGATGTCCTGGCCCTCGTTCCAGTCCAGCATGTTGACGAATCGGTTGGCGATATCCATCGCCGTCAGTCGCTCGTTCAACCGCCAGGCGGCGGCCAAGCCTGGGCGTTTGCCGGTCTTCTCGTTCACCTTGTCGGTGTGGTCCAGCGCGATCAACACTTTCTTGCCGCGCAGGAACGAGAAGTCGATGGTGTCCACGTTGGCCACGCCGCGGACGGCATAGGCGGCGTAGCCCTCCGGCCAGTAGCAGCTCTCCACCGACAGCGCGTTGATCGGTGACTCCACGACGTAAATGGTGTGGGCGCGCTTCAGCCGGTTCAGATCGCTGTACCAGCCGTAGCCGCTTTTTTCGCCCTGGCATTGGGTTTTCACGCCGCCGTTCAGGTCCGGTTCCTGGTAGCGCATGTCCACGGCCACCACGCGCCCCGGGTTCAGCGTCCGGACGATGAAAGCCGCGGCCGCGCCGCCATGGCCGGGCTCGCCGGCCGGCACCTTGTTGGATGTCCAGTTGTTCCAGCCGATGGCCTTGTTCTTCAACGCCCGTACCAACACCTCCTCGGTGATACCTCGGCCGCGCAGGTATTCCAGCACGGGCTCGGTTTCCTGCAGGCATCGATCCGCAATCCACTCCTCCGTCGATCTGCGCACCGGCGCCGCCGGCGTGTCCGACGACGGTATCGGCAGGCCGAACCAATCCCCCAGCAGCCGGGCCGCTTCCATATGATCGCCGGCCAGGCCAGCGTAGATCACTAGATCGATGGTTGTGCCGCCCTGCCCCGTGGTGTGATCCTTCCAGCCTGCTCCGTACCGGCCCTTGTCAGCCCCATGGATCGACAAACTGGGCTGTTTTTCCTTGCGCGCGGGGCTGAAGTAGTTGCCTCGGCCACCGTCCTGCCGCATCCCCAAGCGTGCCGCTACTTCATGCAGATCCAGCTCTTTCAGGCGAGCGAACCACTCCGCCATGCGCGGATTCTGTGCCATGGTGTTCTCGCTTATCGGTAGGCAGGTGTGGCGCCGGCCAGCGCCAGGTCGGCGGCGATCGCCACCCGTAGGCCCGAGTCGTGGGCGAACAGCACCGCGCGCAGCGCCGGCAGCGCCGCCATGCGCCAGCCGGACACTGCGACGGTGGCGAGGCGCGCCACCACGTCAGTGAAGTCCTGATTGTCCAGCTCCACCTCGGCACCGGGCACGTCCGCATCGATCACCGCGCACGCCTCGCCCCATGGCACCGGACATCCGTCCACCAGGCCCAGCAGCGATCCATCCAGCGCATGCAGCGGCGCCACCGCCACGAGGCCCCTCTCGGCCACGATCGCGTGGCCAAAGCTGCGGAAGGCGCGCCGGTCGGCGCTGAACGGAAGTAAGGTTTTGATATTCGCCATTGCCACACCTTTTGTTTCATGCGCCGATCAGATCCAGCTGCGCAGTTTCCTCGAACAACGACACGAAGCGCGCCGCGGCCTGCTCCATCGACATCGGTTTGATAAGCTCCGGCAGGGGAGCCACCCCCGCCAGAATCGGCCACTCCACCCCAGACTGCGGCATCAGGTCGCGCCGCTCGGTGGCCAGCAGCACCAGATCGGCGCGGCGGATAGCCGCCCTGTCCTCCTCGCTCAGCTGCAGGCCGTAGCGCGCCTCCACCGCCGCGGCCACCAGGCCCTCCGTGTACTGATAGCTCGGTAGCACCCGCTTCAGCGGCGTTACCACATCGCCGATGTAGGCTTCTTGCGCATCGTGGAGCAGCCCGGCCCGCATCAGCCGCGGCGGCAGGATGCCCGCCACCCGCACCGAATGCTCGGCCACGCTGTAGAACGGCCGGCAGGCGCCGCCAAAGCGGCAGATATGCGCCAGGTGGTGGGCAATATCCTGGATGTCGATGTCGGCCTGCGACGGATGGAGCAGGTCCACTAGGCGGCCGGAAACGGTTTCGATGATGGCGGTGGTCATTCCGCGCGCCCCAGTTCCATGCCGATCGACGCGCCGCGGATGCGGCCCAGCAGCTGGTTGGCGTCGTGGTCAAAATCGTGGGCTTGCTGTTCCAGGCAGTTTGCGGCCAGCACGCGGTCCGCCTCCGTGCCGTCCGTCTCGCCCCGGATGCGGCCCAACAGCTGACTGGCCTCGCGGTCGAATTCCCGGGCCCGTTGCTCCAGGCGGTTGGCGGCCAGCTGGCACTCCATCAGCTCGGACACGTCAAGGTGGCCAGCGAGCAGCGCGCGCACCGCGGCCGCATTCGCCGACGTGATCAGGCCCAGGTCGATCTGGTGGACGTGGACAACATTCAGCAGGGTGCGCACCGGGCGCGGCATGTTGCGGTCGTTTTCGTAGCGGCTGCCGCCTGACTGGGTAACGCCGATGCGGCTCCAGAACTCTTGTTGGTTCAGGCCGGACAGACGACGGATTTCACGGGGGGTACGGGTCAGTTGGGTTTTCATGTGGATCTCCAGTTTTCAATTGGCCAGCAGCAGCTGGATGGATGGGTGTTCTGCTTCGCCGGCGGGCACCAGCAGCCAGTAGTGGCCTTGTGCCACCAGGCGCAGCGAGTGATCGGCGCAGACCGGAATCAGCACGCCGGCCGGCGGCGGGCGGCTGATGCGGATGAAGGCGCCGCCGCCAGGGTGGTAAACCGGCTCGGCCTGCAGCTCTACCGCTCTCGCGTTGATGTCGGCGGCTACCGTGTCGATGCGGTCAAAATGCTCCTGCTGCCGGTCCAGCGCGGTGAGCGTGGCGAGGTGCTGGCGGACGTGGTGCTGAATCGCGTTGCTGTACAGGCTCATGCGTCCTTCCTCCGGGCCTGCCGAATGGCCATGCGCTCCTCAGCGGCGCGGCGGGCGGCCACGCGCTGGCGGTTGAGCACCGCGAGCTTCATGCGGCCGTTCGGATCGATCGGGCTGGCCAGCAGCGCCAGCGGACGGCGGTCGGTGTTGTCGGGCGTCCAGCAGCGGACGTTGGCGTCACGCATCACCCTGCCCTCCGCTGATAGCGGCTGCGCAGCTGGGCCCGAGTGGTGCGCTGGCCGCCATTGCCGTCCAACGCCTCCAGCTCCCGCTCGATCTCCTCGCGGCTCGGGGCCGCATAGATCGCCGTGCTGTTGAGGCTGGAATGGCCCAGGGTGCTCTTGACGATCAGCAGCGGCTCCTTCGCCTCGCTGTTGCGCACAATGTCCATGGCGCGGGTGTGCCGCATCCAGTGCGGGGACACCGGCAGCGTGATGCCCGCCTCCTCCGCCCAGTGCTTGAACCGCAGCTGTACAGCGCGCGCCGTCAGCGCTTCGCCGAAGCGGCCGGCGATCAGCGGATCGGCGCCGTTCTGCGACGGGTTCATGTTGAGCAGCGCCACCAGGTGCATGCGCAGCGGCTTGGTCAGCAGCACGGAATGGTCTTTTGTGCGGCCCTTGCGGTGTTCGGCCGGGATGTAGAGATAGCCGGTCTTCAGTGCATCCCAGGTATCGGCCAGGGACGCGGCCAGGAACTCGCTGATACGGCAGCCGCTGTAGTACAGCGCGCTCATCAGGTGGTAATCCCGTTGGGCCAAATCGTCGTTGGTTTTGTAGGCGGCGCTGAACAGCTGATGCCGTTCCGCCGGCGTGAGATAGCGTTTCATGTGGTTCTCCTCGAAATCGTCAGGCTGTGGCCGGCATGACGATCAGGGCCAGGTCTGCGCCCACTTCTTCCGCGGCATCCACCACCACCTGGGTGGCCGTTACCGCTTGTATCCACAGCAGGAGGCGCTTGCCGCCCACCATGAGCTGGATCTCTTCCCCGGGCATCACCGGCAGGCGTTGCCGGGGCTGCCCCACCGCCATGTGCTCCACCTCCAGGCCCTGCCCTGCTCGGTGGAAGCTGATTGACGCGATATCGGCCGCGCCGTAGATCACCGCGTCTTCGCCTAGGGCGATGCAGAATCGGCCGCTACGGTTCTGGTGGCCGGGGGTAAATAGTTGAATCAGGTTGCTCATCACCGCTTGCTCCTCAACATGGCCAGCGCGATACGCCTGATGCAGATCGCTAGCGCCGGGTTGTCCATTGCGGATTCGAACGATTGCCGCAGCCTGGCGCGCTTATGCGCCACGCGCAGCGCCTGCTCGGTCAGCTCTGCAGTGCCGGGGTCGAGTGGGAGAGCGAGTTGCCGTCGCATGGCTTCACCACCAGGCTGCCGAACCGATTGCGCAACTCGACGATGGCGGCGATCCACTCCATCGTTTCCCGGTTGAACTCGTTGAACTCGTCCTGGGTGACGATGCCGTCAGCCAGCGCATCGTTCATGCAGCTGTGCACGTCGCCAGCTTCGGCGTGGACCTTGTTCACCAGATCCAGCAACGCCGAGTCCGAGACGTTTGCGAGCCGGGGCAGCTGGTAGCGCGCGCTGTCGAACATCCGGCACAACGCGTCCAGCGGAGACAGGTCGCCGGTGGCGTGCAGCACATGGACAAAGTCGTCCAGCGTGGTTTTATGGTGATGGGCGCCAGGCGCCAGCTTGTTGGTCAGCACGCCGGCGGAGACGCGCAGCAAGTTCGCCAGCTTGGTGATGCCAAAAGTTTTGGCCGAGAGGTGCAGCGCGCCAAACACGTCAGCCGGGGCTGACGGCAGGGTTGCCGCCATGGAAGTGTTCATTTGTGTTAACTCCTGTTGGTTCCCACTTGTCGTGGGTCAAACAGGTGCCGATACTGCAGTTGCCACACCGTAGTAACAGCACCACCCGCGCCGCCTGCACCTAGCCCGTGCCGGCGGCGCACTTCATTTGCTCGGGTACAACACGTTGAGCACCGGGATATCCAGCGCAGCAGCAATCCGTCGTGCGAGCTCTGGCGAGGCTTTCCCATTGCCGTTTTCCAGTTGGGCGATGCGCCCCTGGCTGCACCCACATTTCCCCGCCAGCTGCTTTTGGCTCAGCTTCAAAAGCTGGCGAGCCTCTCGTACCGTGTTCATCTGCGCTCTCATGGTTGCCAATGCCATAATTATTAGCGCAGCTAATATACGTAGTCAACAGCAATGCTTATTTTTTTATTTATTAGTCCGCTAATAAAATGAGCTAATGAACATGGGACAACGCATCAAAATGGCCCGTCGGGCACGCAAACGCTCACAAGACTGGCTTGGCGCCGAAGTGGGCGTGAACCAGTCCTCTGTCAGCCAGTGGGAGCACGGCCAGACTGAACCGACGTCGGAAAACCTTTCCCGCATCGCGGACGTACTGCGCATCAGCTACGAATGGCTGGCAACCGGTCGTGGGGAAATGGAACTGAGTTTTTCACCAGTGGAGCTGCACATAGCGGAACCGCTGCTTGACGATGATCAGCGCGAGTTGCTGGCGCTGTTCGAGCAGCTCCCTCGCGGCAAGCGCTCCATCCTGATGCAGTTCATGCGGGACTGGATCAACAAGTGAATTCGGCCGCCCTTTCCCTCCTTGCCCTCTTCATCGCCCTGCCAGCCACAGCGGCGCCGCGGGACGATGCACGCGCGCTGCTGGACTGGCTGCACGTCGCCCGAGACGAGATCAACCGGGCGGGGGAAGCAAAGGATCTGGTGGCTCTGCAGCGGTTGCGGCGCGACACCGAACAACAGCTGAATGCGTGGCCGTCCAGCGCGGGTTTTCCTGACTGCCGCGCCGCGCTGGTGAACATGGTGGATTTCCTGAACGCCTATCAACGCAAGGACTACGCCGGGCGGGACCGGAAGGGCGCGCACTTCCGGCAGGATTTGGCCGACTGCGAGCGAGCAGTGGCCGGTCGTTGGTAAGGTGCTGTATAGCTGGCTCATCACGGTGCCCTCTTGTTATGCCAGCTAATTTTTACCCTCGTTTACGTTCCAGACAATCGCACAACTGACATCATATTTTGCATTTTCTATCTATGCAGATGTCAAATCTGTACTGATATTGAATAGCCTCCCGACCAGTTCCACCCTATTTCTCGCGGAGTGCAACATCCTGATTTTATTCAGCCTATCCCGTACCGTACGTACAGAAACACCCACGGCGCCGGCGATATCCGCATCAGCCAGGCCCTCCAGCATGTGCTGCAGGATGTGACAATCACGTTTATCTAGGCCCGAGAGATCTGGCTGCCGATACCGCAGTCTCAAGGTGACGGCCATCACGGCCGGCGCCAGGGCCTCCATCAGATGCAGTGACAGCGGATCTCGCTCGACCGCGGCGCCGGCGAACGACAGCACCAGCCTCACATCGCCGTGCTGCTCCATCCAGCTGACGCCGTTCAGCATGTTGTTGTTGGCGGCGGCCTGGATGAACCGGCGTAGCGTCGGATCGCTGCTGCCGGCGAGCAGCTTGGACCACAGCAGCAGCTGGCCAGGCTGGCCATGCCATACCGGGTCCAGCTCCTGGGCGCCAATGCGAGCGTAGCCGGCCAGCCACTGCTCATCCCAGCCCACGTTTGCCAGAATGAGGACCGTGCCACCCCGCTCAATGGCCAGAACGGCACGCGTACCGTCAGGCAACACCCGGCCCCACTCGGCAACAAACTGCCGCAGGCCTGCCATGTCATCGACCCACACGAGCTTTTCCAGCAAGGCCATCAGGTGCTCGGTGAGGCGTCCGATTTGTGATATCTGCATAGTGGTTCATCGTGGTTCATAACTCAGTTCTAGTTAAAACTACGTATAAAAAAACCCGCTCGGGAGCGGGTCGGGACAAAAATACATACAGCATCACGCCGGCGCGCGCGGCCAGTCGATTTGCGTAGGGAACTGGCCCTGTTGCGGCACGTCACGCAGCCCTTGTACATAGACGGCCCACTGCTGGGCCTGCTCGTCGGTCAAGGTCGGCGACAGCCCATACCGTTTCTGCTGTTCATGCCGATCCAGAACCGCCAGCGCGGAGTTCAACAGCCCATCCCGCTGCTGCCTGGCCAACGCCGCGAGCTCATCGGCGGTCGCCGCCGGCCGCGGCCGCGCCACCGGTTGGCCTTTGTCGTCCACGCAGATCTCCGCCCCGGCCGTTTGGGCGTTCATCAGAGCCACATACATGGCCTGCGGTATTTCGATTGCATCACTCGGCCGGCACGTGCTCTCGCGATCATAGCAACCACATGTCGAAGCTGAAAAATACATGCCCCTTCCCTCCTACAGCTTGCCAAACGCATAGATGTAAATCGTCCCGGCATCAGGTGGTCCACCATAGACGCCGCGTGTACGCAGTGTGCAGCCCGTTGATGTTGGCGGGGCGGCGAGTAGCGCCATTACTTCCCCCTCCGCATCGAGAACCGATGGCCAGACGCCGTACACCTCGGCCATCGCGGTCGGGAACACTACACTGATCAGCTCGTCCCGCCTGCTGAACGGCACCGAGAACCACTGTTCGACCAGGCCGCCCGGCCGTTTCTGGTAGGGCCGTCCGCCGTCGAACATTGTGACGTCTACCTTGCTGGCCAGCTGCCGGCTCATCGTGGCGCTGAAGGCTGGATCGTTGCCCAATGCCGCCGCCAGCTTCTGCAGATTGTTCATCGCCGCCGGCGCGCCGGCCACCACATTTTGCAGATCGGCCTTGGCCGCAAACTTCTCATGCAGCAAACCATATTGGCGGGCGTACAGCGCCCCATCGTTGGTGATGGCCAGCTGCTCTACGTTGTCGATCTTCAGCATCAGCTTGACCGTCCCGCGGCCGGGCTCGCTTCCTTTCGTGGCAAACAATCCAGTGTCGCCATCGACATCAAACGCGAACCCGACCGGTGCCCCATCGCCACCCAAATCCGCCGGGTCGCCTTTGTTCGCGCGGAATGCGGCGCCCCAGACGCGCCGCTCGGGATCTCGCCACGCGGCATCGGTGATGCCGTAGCCTGCCAAGGTGGTCGGCCGGCTCACAACGCCGCCCCAGGCGATCTGTTGAATCGCCTGCAGCAGCTGGTTGCTCTGCTCGGGCTTCAGCGCGAACCCCGCGCCCTCCACCACGCTGGCCATTTCCTCCTGCCAGCTGTCGAAAAGCTCATAGCCCGGCGTGGTGGCCGGCTGGCCGGTTTGCGGATTGCCAGGGCCGAACCCGTGTTTGCCCTGGCCGAACTTATCCCGCACCGGGTTGCGGTTATCGCCTACTCGCCTCATTGCTCGCCTCCATATGCAATCAAAACCGTGCTGACGGCCGGCGTTTCGCGCCGGATCACGCACTCCATCAACGTATCGCCCCACGTCCGCAGCGGCTCGTCCGCTCCCGACTCCGTCGTCGCCTCCACCACCCGCGTGCCGGCCGGCACATTGAGCCTCCAGGTATGCCGCCAGCCGATATCCTGCAGCGCATCCTCGCAGCTCATTTCGCAGGTGTGGTAACGGAACCGGGTGATGGTGGCGCCGGGATAGCCCAGCCGCGCCGCCAGCTGCAGGAAGCGCGGCACGCGCGCGCCGCCGGCATCGGTGAGTGTGGCCACCACCGCTTGCTGGCGCGCCAGCAGTGTCTGCTCGCCCACGGTGCACGCGTCCGGCAGGCCCAGGCTGGTCTCCCACTCCGGCAGCAGCGCCACCGCGCGGCGTGGGTCGGACTCCTGCAGCAGTAGCTGGGCGCGGGCGTCCGCATCGGCCAGCCTGGCGGCCAGCGCCGCCAACAGCGTGGCCAGCTCGCTGCCGTCCTCCGCCATCAGCGCCAGGCCGGGCGGCAGCAACGCCGCCAGCTGCTGCTGGTAATGCCGCGCCGTCACAGCCATTCCACGCTCCCCATCACCGCCAGCTCGCCCACCCCGCACACCACGTCCGCCGCCGGCGCCAGCAGCTGGTGGTCGTACTCGCCCGGCGCGCCGGATATCTGCTCCGTCAGGTGGCTGCGGGGAATGGTGACGGGTGTGGTGGTGCCGCTTTGCACCGGCGCGGCCTCGCGGGCCAGCAGCGCCGCCAGCGCGTCCGCTACCGCCTGTCGAGTGGCGGGCGTGTCCGGAGTGAGCCGGATTCGGAAATTTACCGGCCGCCGGGCCGGGGCCAGCGCGTAGATCTCGCTGAACGGCGTGCCGGTCTGTTCCAGATGAGCCTGCACCGCGGCCAGCTCGGCGGCGTCCGGGATCAGGTCCGGATCGCCATCACGGACGAAATACACCCCGATCGAGCCCTGCCCCAGCAGCTTGGGCGCCGCCCAGGCGCGCGTCACGCCCGGCACTTCACGCGCCCACAGCTCCCAGTCCTGGGCGCGGCCCACCTGGCCGCTGTTGTAGCGCGCCTCCATCACCCGGGCGCGCAGCTCGTCGATCGACTCCATGTCGGCGCCGCCGGACAGCCCCGGCGTCAGCACCTCCAGTTCGCCGTTGATGCCCGGCACCGGATTGACCAGTCGCAGTCGTGCCCCTGGCTCGGTGTTGCCGGCGGCGCCCGGCTGGATGCAGATCAGCCGCACCGTGGCGGCAGCCGCGCCGGTGTCCGGCAGCGTCACGCCGTCCACGACGGCGAACAGCGCGCCATCGGCCCGCGCCAGTTGTTCGCCGGCGGGCAGTGGCGCCTTGTTGGCGCCGGTGGCGCGCGCGCTGCCGCTGGCGGCGGCCGGCGGCTTGCGCCCTGCCGGCAGCCAGATGGCGGCGTGGACGGAAATCAGCACGTCCTCGTCGCACTCCATCGGGTGGATCTGGCGGGCGATCCAATCCTGATGGCCGTACAGGCCATGCACCGCGCCGGCCAGCGCGCGCGCCAGCGGAGTGAACAGATTGCGCCTCAACGGGTCGCTTGCCGTCTGCAGCGTCAGCTCCGCCTCCACGCGGCGGGCGATCTCGGCCAGGGTTTGGCGGGGAATCACGTGGTCACCTCCAGATTGATGGCGCTGCCGTCCAGGGCGATGGTCAACAGCAGGGTTTCATCGCCGGCGGCGCGGGCGGACACGTCCAGGCTGCGCGCCACGCCGTCGTCCACCATCCACTGCAGCGCCTCCCGGGCATAGTGGGCGGCGTCGCGCAGCGTCTGCGGCGTGTTCTTGGCGCGCTGCGCCAGCAACCACAGGCGAGAGCCCCAGCGGTCATATGGCACGTCGGCCAGCACGTCGCCCCACCAGCCGCGCGGATCGGCCTGCCGGTCGTCCGGCAGCGCGCGGGCATCGCAGAACAGCGACAGCACGATGGCGCTGTCGATCGGGTCGGCAAACAGCGCCAGCGGCAGCGGCGCGGACAGGTCTATCACCAGGCGGCGGCTCATACCGGCAGGCCTGACATGTCGCCGCCCTTTTGCACGCCGCCGTGGGCGTGGCTGTGCAGGGTGATGCCGTTGGAAGTGAAGCCGCCGCCGCTGTGGGTGAAGCCGCCGCTGAATGTACCGGCGCCGGTACCGTTGATGCCCGCTGTGTAGGTGAGTAGCCCGCCTACCGTCACCGCCTGGCTGAAGGTCGCCAGCGGCGTCGTCACCGCCACGCCGTCGCTGGCGTTGACGATGAAGCGGCGGCACGTCAGCGTGGCGTTGCCCTGGTCGTCAAACAGGAACAGCACGCCGGCGGCGTTGTAGGTGGCGCTTTCGCCTGCCTTCAGCCCCTTGGGCCGGTGCTCCTCGTTGTCCACGGCCACCGCCACCAGGTGGTCGCGGCTGCCGCCCACCGCCACCATCACCGGCACGCTGCCGGCTGGCGGGTGGCTGGTGGCGCCGAAGTTTTGCGCCCTCTCAACCTCGTCGCGGGTTTCGCCGTCCAGCGCGGAGATCTGCAGCAGCTGCAGGCCGCCGGCGTCGTTCACCAGATTGACGATGCCCCGCGCCACCATCAGCCGCATTTTTTGTAACGGATTCATAGGCTGCCCCAATCGTCATCGTCTTTTTTCTTCTTGCCGTGCTTGTCGCCCTTGCCGCTGGCCAGGCCGTGCTTGCTGGTGCCGTGCGAGCTCATCTTGGCCGTGCGCACGCCGGACAACAGGTCGAAGGCTCGCGGGTCGGCGATCTCCAGGTCGCACACCGTGCCGTCATTGGCGTTTTTCAGGTAGGTCACGCTGACAATCAGCGCCTCGGCGCGGAGGCGCAGCCGCGGCGCGTTCACCGTCACCCGCAGACCGGGTGCCCATAGCGGCCCAGCGTCGCCGGCCTGCCGCCAGCTCTGCACCCGGATGGTGGCGCGGTTGGCGCGCCCGCGGCGCACCGTGCATTCCCATTGCGCGCGCTCGGCGGCGCTGGGGCCGTGGGCGTTGTCTTCCGCCAGCACGATCAGCGGCCGGTGGCGGGTGACGCTGGCGTCCGTGGCTTTGCCCTTCACCGCGTGTTGGGCGTGGCCGCGCGCCTGGCCTTTGACGATGTATTCGCTGTAGCGCTCGCGCCAGCTGAACCGGCCGTCGGCCCGCAGGATGTTGTCGCCCTCGTTGAGCGCGGTCTGGGCGTGGTCGGTGCCGGGCAGATCGATCACCAGCCGGCCGCGGCCGTCGGTCCACATCATCAGCGCCTGCTGCCGCGCCGCGCGCTCCATGCAGTCGAACACCGTTTCCCCCTCCTCGATGTTGAACGAAGGGATGGCCTGGTTCGCCGCGCCGGCGCGCGCGCCCACCGCCACTTCCACGCCAAACGGCGCCAGCAGGTCGCGGGCGATGCGGGCCAGGCTGGCACCCTTCCACTGGCCGGTTTTGTGGATGGCGCTGCTGTCCACCAGATCCGCCGTTTTGTCCCGGCCGGAAACGTGGAACCAGGTGTTGGACGCGTCGTAGCCCGGGTTGCATTCGTCCACGTAGCCGGTCACCACCGGCTCGCCGTCTATGGTCAGCACCGCGCGCTGCCCAGGCACGATCGGCCGCGGCTGCTCCTGCCCTGGCCATCGCTCCGTCACCTGCAGGCTGAACTGGCCGGCCAGCTGCTCAAGCCCGCGCTGGATCTCGATATCGGTCCAGCCGCCATAAATCTGCCCGCCTACCCGCAGCTCGCACACGTCAGCCATCGCGCAGCACCTCCAGCCGCCCGGCCGGCACAAATCCGGGATGGCGCACGCCGTTGCGCGCCACCAGGTCCTCCGCCACATCCACGCCGCCGGTGGCCTGATAGGCCACCACCAGCGCCGGCAGCGTGGCGTGGGTGGTGATGATGTCCAGCTCCGCCAGCGTCGGCGCCCGCGCCGTCAAGCTGCGCGCCACCGCCTGGCGCAGCGCCTGCATGGCCGGATACAACGTGTCCGGCGCCGCCTGCAGCTCTACGTTCAGCGCGTCCAGGATCACTTCCCGCGCCTGCTGCAGTTCGGCCTTGCTCTCGAACTGCGCGCGTGGAATGGAGCGCGCCGCCTCGATCACCAGCACCCGGCGCACGTAGTCGGTAAGCGAGGGCGGCATCAGCGGCAAGGTCTGCGGGAGGCTGGATTGGCCGGCGCCGCGGCCGGCAGCCGGCATTCCGCCGGAAGATGCGCCGCCGCCAGCGCGCTGCTGGCTGGCGATGCGCTGGGCGGCAGCCACCGCCCAGCCTGGGCGGGAACTGGCCGCGGACGGCGCATCGGCTGGCCGCCGGCCGCGGTTGGGCTCCAGCGTCTGGTACGGGTGCAGCACGTCGCCGCGCAGCAGCTTGCGCCAGCTGGACAGCCCGGAAAACGGATTGCGCAGCCGGCCGATCAGCGACTGAATGCGGCCCTGAATTCGCCCCACCAGCGCCAGCGGCGCGTTGATGATGCGTTGCACGGCGTTGATGATGCGGTCCACCGCAGCCAGCGCCTGGTCCAGCGGCGCCAGGAAACTCTCCAGTGTGGCGCATACCTGCTCCACCACGGCTGCGGCTTCCTCAGCCAGCCCGGCGATGTCGTCCAACCAGCTGCTGGACAGCTCGTCCGCGCTGGTCGCCAGCGCCTCGTCCGCCGCCTCGTCCAGCTGGGCGTCGGTATCGTCCGTAGCGGCCGGCTCCAGGTTCTGGCCGGCCTCCACGAACACCATTTCCACCTCGGTGGCGCCGCCGACAAAATCCGGATCGCGCACCGTCGCCTTGCTCTGCAGCTGGCACAGCAGCCGGCCGTGGTAAGGGTGATCCAGCTCGCCCGGGCCTGGCGCTTCCAGGTCGTCCAGCAGCAGCTGCAGATCCTGCTTGGCCGTGGGGCCGATGAACAACGCGGTGACGCGGTACACCCGCGCCGCGCGGCCCAGATCCTCACCGTAGGGGATGTCCCGGTACGGGTATTCGTGCAGCACGTTGCGCCGGCCGACCTCCGCGCCGGCGCTCTTGAAGTAGAACGGCCGGCCGCGCCAGCTGCCATAGATCGGGTCCGGTTTGGCCGCCATCAGTTGGCCCCCTGCATGGTGCGGCCCACGTTCATGGTGGTGGTCGGGCCCAGCGGCTTGGTGCGGGTTTCCACCTGCAACCCTGGCGGCGCGTGGATCACCACATCCACCGTGCCGCCTATCTTGGTCTGCTTCACCTGGTTCAGCAGCGCCTCGGTCACTTGCTGGTTCTGGCCGAACACCTGGGCCAGATTGTCGCCGCCGACCGGCAGCTGCGGCCCCGGGGTCTTGAGACCAGCAAGCCAGGCCTCATTGCTCTTGCCCTGCTGCTGATCCATCAGGTACTTGCGCACCCATTGCTCTTCTTCGTTGTCAAAGCTGCCCAGTTGGTACCACGGCTTGTAACGGTTCCGTGCAGCCTCCACCAGACCTTTCCCGTATCGCTTCTCCAGGTCCGTGCGCACCTGTGCGCCCTTGTGCAGCTCGTCTTTTTCGTCCTGCGGGGTGTACAGCAAAGCGATCATCGTTTGAATGGCCGCCAGCCAGCCGGCGGCCTTGGCTCCGGCCAATGTCTCGGCCTTCGCGACTGGTTTGACTCCCAGTTGCTCCAGCAGCCCGGGCTTGCGGGCGATGGCTTGCTCCACCGCTGAAGCACCCGCGCCACCTGGAAGTGGCGTGCCCCCCTTCCCTCCCCGCCCTCCAGTGAAAAAAGACAACAGTCCACCACCTACTACTGCCGTACCCAAGACTTGAATGGCAGTAGCTGCTCCATCAGCTGCCGTCGTCAACGTCGGGAACGTGCGTGCATATGGAATTATCTTGTCGACCAGGTCGCCAAACGCCTTGTTCAATGGCGACATAGCATCCTGATTCGCCATGGTCTTCTCGTTTTTCAGCTGATCCGCTTTGAAATCGGGCGTGGCGGCGATCAGGTCGTAATTGGTCTGCCCGGTGCCGGCAGCCTTGGGCAGCTTGGCCTCGATGTCCTTCACGTACTTGCGGTTGTTGATCAGCGCCAATAGCGCCATCATCGCCTGCCGGTCCTGAACCAGCTTGCCCACGATGGAGCCTTGCCGCAGGTTCTGCAGACTCTCCCACACCGCGTCTTGGTCTTCGCCCTTGGCCTTGGCCTGCTGCATCCGCGCGGCGATCTTCTTGGACACCGGGTCCTTCTGCATCAGTCTGTCGATGATGGCGGCGAAAGCATCCACGCCATCCATGCCCTTTTTCAAACGGGCTTGCGCCAGCTCCTTGGGCAGGTTGATGCCGATCTTTTTGGCATCGTGAACCGTGTCCTGGCTATTGATCTTCTGCAGCAGGTTCACCAGGTTATTGCCGGCTTCGTCCTTGGTGCCGGCGGTGATCACCGCCGCCTGGTTGAGCGCCAGCAACTTGCCCAGGCCCGCCATGCCGGACAGGCCGATGGAGCGCCCGGCCGCCATCTGCTGCGGCAGCCATTTGGACATGTCCTTGAGTTCGAAACCGCCTTCCTGGCCGGCCTTGATCGCCATATCCAGCGCCAGCGGCATCTGGTCTTCCTTGATGCCGAAGCTCTGCAACGAGCGGATGGCGATGTTGCCCAGCTCTTTGGAATCCGCGCCGCTAGCTGTCGAGTACTTTTGCAGCGTGGGCAGCAGCTTCATGGCCGTGGCCTGGCTCACTGCTCCGGACGCCAGCAGGTTGTCCAGCGTCTCCGCCGCGCCATCTATCGTGCCGCCACCAACCCGCACCGCGCCGCGAATGGCTTTGTCCAGCTCGCCCATACCTTTCTGGCGGCCAGCCAGATTACGCTCCGCAAACGCCGTATTGGCCATGCCCGCCAGCCGGCGCTCATAACTCATGGTCTCCTTCATCGGCCCGCTCAACGCGTATCCGCCGACAGCCATGCCCACCGCCAAACCGCCCGCCTTGCGCAGCCGCTCGGTGGTTTTTTCCAGCGTGGAAAGCTGGCGCCACGCCTCCCGGCTTTCGCGCCGTACCTTGGAGAGGTCGCCCAGCAATCGGCCGAAATAGCTGCCGCGGCCAAGCTCCGCCATGGCCTGGCCAGCCTGGCGCATGGCGCGGCCAATCGCGCTACCCTGCAGCGTGGCCTCGCGTCCCACCCCGTGCAGCGAGCGGTTCACATTGGCCAGGCTGCGGCCGATGGTGTCGCTGTTGCGACCGGTGGCAGACGTTGCCTGCGCCAGCGCCTTCTCATAGGCGCTGGGGTCGGCAGCGATGCGGACTTTCAGTTCCAAGCTATCCATCGTCGTTTTCTTGAGTCAGCCGTGACAGGTAATGGCGGTAACGCCACTCGGGGAGCGCCAGGATTTCGGACTCGGTCATGCTGGTGCGGGTGAGCAGCAGCAGCACGCCGTCCCAAAACCCGACCCGACGCTCCCCGCTTATTCCCCCGCTTTCTGCAGCGTGTTCAGGCCGTCAGTAAGCAGGTTGAAGTCCTCGGGCTCAAGGTCGCGCAACATGCCCAGGCTGAACGGGCCGGTGAATTCGTCGGCGCTCACGGCCACCTGGGCGATCAGCGCCGTGCGGAACGCAAACAGGTTGCTGGCCGGCGCGTCCTGCTCCGCGTCGATCAGGTCGCCCAACTTCGGCGCGCGCAAGGTAATGGACTTATAGGTGTGCTGGCCGACTTTCAGGCCGTGCTTCAGGGGAATGGTTTTGGTGCTCATGCCAGCTCCGGAAAAGGAAAAGAACAGGCGCGGACGCGCCATGCTGGCATTGTGGGTGGGGTTGGCAGGTGGGATAAGGGGTGGATTTAGACGAAGAAAAGCCCCGCGGATGCGGGGCTCTATGCTGGTACGGCGGGCGTATTCCCCTTGCGGGTATTGTATTAGCCGCACACCCGGCCATAGGGCGCGCATTGTCCCACCGAATGGGCCAATGACAAACTATAGACGTAAAAATACCGCAAAGCTGACGGGTGCGGTATCCGCTGTTTGATTCTTAGGTGTTTTGAGCACCAAGTATAACGATAGCCCGCGTTGGCGGACTATATCAAGTGAGAGTATAGCAGAGAGTCACAAACCTCAGATCGGAACATCCATTAGCTCAGGCGCCTGATTAAAAAGCTGATCAATTTCTGGGAAAAAACGCCTCTGCAAACGCATCTGCCCAAATACAAAGCAGTGCGGACTCCTTCTCAAACTGTCAACCATCTTAAAACGACGTACATTGCTTATATTTTCAATATTTCTAATACGAACATACTCATTCAACCTTGCCATAAAACCATCAAAAGCATTAGCTCGCGCATGCAAGAGCAAATCTCTATTTAGATCAACCGCCCTGATAGTAAACTCCGCTCGAGCAAGGGTAGTTCCAGCTACGCCATACTTGGGAACCACCTCAAAAGTACCCGGTAAAAAATGGCCATTTAAAACCCCACCAATATCCAACTCCAAATACGATGCAGGATCATCCACTCTAGGGTTAATAAAAACCGAATTCGAGAACGGGGGAGGAATCACCGGATCATTGCGTCCCCGATGAAACTCCACGCTATTATTATCATTATCAAAATACGCATACTTATTACCCTTCCTAACATTACACACCCCGCAAGAGAATATATAGTTACTCCAATCAAATGCTAGGTCGGGGAAATAATTTTTGGGATCAACATGTTCAATTTCGTCAGCCGCAGAGTCCCCACAGTACCCGCATCGAACAATTCCCGTGCTCATTATAGATAGTTGGCTTCTCACACTCGAAAAAGCCTTTTTCCAAGCGACCCTATCATTCTTTGCATCCCACAATTGAGATGCTCTTGCAACACGCCGGGAATAATCAAGCTCGGATGCCACCAGTTCACTCAATTGATTCAACGCATCAACTGCATGTGGCGGCAATGGCAAGGCCGTCAGTCTTAACATATAAGTACCTTACTAGCCTGCCACAGTTGAAGACGCTGTTGGCAGAGCCGTGCTCAGCTCAAGCAGACGCTTTTGCTCTTCCTCAGAAAGTTCACCCCTCAATGACTTTCTATTTAATACCGCCAATTCTTGCAACATTTCTTTTGACGCTTCAGACCGTGTAACATTTACACCAAAAAATTCTGTCCCATAAGCATCCATTATCGATCCATAAACAAGTCGACTCAGCTCAGTGCCTTGAATTCTACGTGACAGTTCATTCGAGCCAGGATTGGGAAGGTACCAAACCGAGTCAGCCCCCTGGCAGATTATTGGGCTATGGGTTGAAACAATAAATTGTATTCTCGGAAAACAACTCTTAAACCAAAGGCCAATTTTTTTCTGCCACGATGGGTGCAAATGAGTATCTACCTCATCAATTGCAACCACACCATCCAGCTCCAGGCATTTGTCATGAACATTCAACGAGCTGATTACCTTCTCCATTCCGTACGACTTTGTCATTAATCTAAATATTTCAAATATCATCGACAAGACAGAACGATACCCATCACTCATTTGATCAACACGAACCAATGCACCCGACGCATCTAATATACGAACTGCATCACTAGTCACTTCACTTACTGTTGAGCCATGAGGCAACAGTTTCGAACCATTCAAGAACTCAATAAGTTTATCCAGCAGCCTTCCTTCAATTGCATAATTATTCTCAAGCTGCCTAACTTTCAGATCACTCAACCAACGCAACCCCTCAGTCAATGCGACATCCTCCCCAAAAGCAGAGAGGTGAGGAGCAAGTTTAGGATTTGAATAAAACAATCGATCAAGTGAAGCATCTCCACCTGAAAATCTTCTAAATGGCCCAAAAGATGCAGAGAACCAACCGGGGTTCGTCCCCCATATTGATCGCTCACCAACAATCTTACCCGCCCCACCTGAAACAACCTCAGCGATATCACCGCCAAAACTACGTTCTACTTTCCTAATCTCAATATCAATATCAATTCGACTATTTGCACGCCCCTTTCCAGTGTAAATATCATTCACACCGGCAACCAATTGCAAATTGATCTTCGCTTGATCATGTCCGCGCGGCAACCAATTCTGCCAATCCTGTCGCAAAGCAACAGACTCTCGCGGACCAGCGAAAGCTAAAGCTAACGACCTAATAATGCTTGACTTGCCCGCTCCATTGGCACCAAGAATTACATGCCACCCTGCACATTCCTCATTGAAATTGACCCGAAATTCGAAACTTCGAATAGATCTTACATTTGTCACTGCCAAGCGCCGAACATACATAGGCACCACCTACTTTAAGTTGTGTATATGCGAAGTATTTCATACTTTAAGTTGCATGCCAAAAGAAGAAACCCCAGCCACAAGGCCAGGGTTCAGGTCGGTTGCCACACCGTAGCACTACAAGAGGAGAACGCCATGAAGCGCAGGGTCAGTATGGCCGGCGCCTGGCGGTGCAAACAGGGGTGGAGTCAGATCAGTTCCGCCGGGTCTCCAGCCATGGTCATATCCACCTTGTTGCCCTTCAGCTCCACCTCACCCACCGTGCCGGCATTGGCCACCAGGTAGCGCTGGCCGCTGTCAGTTTCAAAAATCAGCGTCACGTCCTCCAACTGCTGCAACGCCACCACATCCTCGTCACTATTAATCCGGCAGTAATAATCCGTACAGATTGTATACTTCCGGCATGGAAAAAATCGATGTGCGCAAGCTTGAACTGGCCGCCCGTGAGCAGCTGAGGCGTACCGCTATCCGGATGTACAAGCGAGGCCGGTCTCAAGCCAGTATTGCCGAAGAACTCGGGCTGCGCCGCCCCACCATTTCCGCCTGGGTGGTGCGTGAGGCAGCACTAGGTGCGCAGGGATTCAAAGAACAGAAGCGCGGTCGCGCCGAAGGCACCGGCCGTCGGCTGACCGAGGCGCAGGAAGCCCGGATCAAGCAGGACATCGTGGATCGCACGCCAGACCAGATGAAGCTGAGGTTTGCCCTGTGGAGTGCTCAGGCGGTCAAGGCTGTAATCAAGCAGATGTTTCTGATCGATCTGCCGATCCGTACTGTCCGTCTGTACTTGGCCCGCTGGGGCTTTACGCCGCAGCGCCCGCTCAAACGCGCTTATGAGCAGCGACCGGCAGCAGTCGAGAAATGGCTCAAGGAGGAATACCCGGCTATCGTCGCGCGTGCCAAAGCGGAAATGGCTGAAATCAGCTGGGGCGACGAATCGGCGGTGTCGAGTGTTGAGCACTTTCCGCGTGGCTACGCCCCAAAAGGCCAAACCCCAGTTCTGGTGTTATCCCAATCGAAAAGAGCGCGCATCAACTTGATTTCGGCCATTACCAACCAAGGCAAGATGCGCTTCATGCTGTACCGGGAGACCTTGACGGCCCGGGTGCTGATCAAGTTTCTGATGCGGCTGATCCGTGATGCTGGCGGCAAGAAGGTGTTCTTGATCCTCGACAACTTGCGCGTGCATCACAGCAAGCTGGTGCAAGCATGGTTGGAGGAGGAAGAGAACAAGAAGGCGATTGAGTTGTTCTTCCTGCCCAGCTACTCACCGGAACTGAACCCGGATGAATACTTGAACGGCGACCTGAAGGCCAGAATGAGCGCAGGTGAGCCGGTTCGATCAGACGGTCAACTTCAAGGGAAAGTGCTGTCCCATTTACGCTCATTGCAGAAGCAGCCGGCCAGAATCCGGTCGTACTTCCGGCATGAAAAAATCCGCTACGCGGCATGAGCTTTCTGTACGGTATTTGACTGCCGGATTAATAGCATGGCGCAGCGAAAATTTCACCTCTCCGCCGATCACCTCCTTGGTGGCCAGACCGCAGGGGCCGTTGGCGTCCTTGATCTGCTCGCGGATCTTGCCGCCCACCTTCAGGCTGGCGTCGCCCTCGCTACGTTTTTTCTGGCCATTGAGCGTGATGTACACCACGCCGGTCATGCGTGCCATATCGGGTTCCTTTACAGACGGTACTGCACGGAGGCCGCGAAGGTGACGAACTGGTTGACCAGATTGGGCGGCAGCACGGCGTTGACGCGGTCCACGTCGGCGTCGCTGCGCATCACGATCAGGTCCTTCTTGAACTGCTCGGTGTCCTCCACGATGCCGGCGAATTCCAGCTCGCGGTGCAGGGCGATCAGTTCGGCGCGGATGATGGACGGCGTAACCAGGGCCTGGCCGGGGGAAACGTTGATGCCGTCGTTGGCCAGCTTGTGGCGCGGGAAACGCAGGGCGATGCGGCTGCGCACGGCGTAGCGGTAGTAGTCGGCCGTCCACTTGGTTTCCAGGCGCAGCAGGCTTTCGTCATCCACGCCGAAGGGCGATTTCTGGTAAGTGGTGATCACCCGTTCCAGGATGATTTTGCCGCCGCTGTCCACCACGGTGGAGCTGATGCCGTCGCGCAGCAGCAGCTCGCGCTCGTTGCGGCCGAATCGGTCTTTCAACCGCGGCGCCAGCACGCCGGGCACCTCCACCGCGCGCAGCGGCAGCGCGGGATCGATCGCGCCGTGGAATTCGCACACGCAGGCCCAGGCGGCGGCGCGCACCGGCGCCCAGGTGGGGCAGCCCTTCAGGCCCCAGGCGCTGACGTGGGGGCTATTACGTGCCGCGCCCCAGGTCGTGAGCTGGGCGTGGGTGCCGTCCCGCGCGGTGAACACGTGGCCGGTGCGCATGTTCATGCCACTCCAGCGGCCATCCATGTCCGCCTCCAGCGCGGCCAGGCTGGCGCCGTCGCTGTAGGGGCTGACGATGCTGTAAAACCAGTCCTCCGCCACAGCGGCCAGCGCCGCGCCCACATCCGGACTGCCGGCGCCGCCGGCGAGGTTGGCGCAGACGGCGGTGATGCCGTCCGGCAGCACGTCCTCGTCGTAGTAGGCCACGGCCAGTTCCATGCCGTTGCCGGCGTCGCCCTTGTGCCGGCAGGCCACCGATACCACGCCGGCGGCGGCGCTGGCGGTCACGGGCAGATCCGCGTTGGCGTTGATGGCGTCGGCCAGCTTGGCGGCCAGCGCGGCGTTGGTGTCGCCGATGCTGGCGGCCGCACGCACCCGCTCGCCGCCAATCCAGGCAGTGAGCACGCCGGGCGTGGTGACGGCGCCGGTCAGGGTGATGGTTCCGCTGGCGGCCACGCCGGCGGGCAGATCCTCCAGCGCCACGGCGTAAACATCGATCAGGCCATAGCGGGCCTTCACCGCATCAAGGCCGCGCGCCATGGCGTGCAGCATGGAGCCGCGGCCGTACTTGGTGGCGGCGTCGTCGGCGTTGAGGATGCGGGACGGGACCAGCGCCGCGGTCTTGCCGGCAGGCAGGCGCTGGCCCAGAACCAGCAGCTTGCGCTCCATCTGCGGCAGGCCGCGCACGGCCTTGGTGTGGTCGATCTCCACATAGACGCCGCCGGTGCGGACGCCCACGGGGATAGACATGTAGGTGATGTTGTCGGGCATGGCTTATGCCTCCGCTTTCTGTCTCGCCGGCTTGGCCGGTTCGGGCTGAACTTCCATCGCGTCGCCATCGGCGATGCGGCGGCGGTAATAGGCGGTGAGCGGCACGGGCTGGCCAGCGGCCGGCAGGTAGCCGCTGCCGTCCTCCAGCCGTACCAGCAGGCCGTCAGCCGCCGGTTTCAGGTTGATCATGATCGGGTCCATGCTGCTGGGTCTCCAAGGTAAGTTCCGGCCGGCTGGCGCTGTAGTCGCCGTTCAGCCATTTGATGTGCTCGTCGCGGGTTTCGTGGGGCGCCAGATCCACGTCCATGTGGGCGCGCAGTAGGCGGCCGGGCTGCTGGTTGGGCGGATAGGTTTCGCTGTCCGGCGCGTCGGCCTCGTCCAGCGGGCCCATATTCAGCTCCAGCGCCACCCAGCCATAGGGGAATTCCAGCTGGGAACTGAAGCGGGCGCTGCGCAGCGTCAGCCGCGGCACGGCCGGGCCAGGATTGCACAGCCAGGCCCGCAGCTGGCCGTACAGCACCAGCTCGGCCGCTTCCACATCCCGCGGCTGGCTGACATGCTTGCGCACCTGCAGCTGGCCAACCACGCGCAGCCGCAACGTGCTGTCCCAGTCGCCGGGTTCGATCTCCGGCAGCAGCGCCGTCACCACGCCCCGCTCCAGTTCGGCCGGCTGGCGCTGGGGGTGATCCACCAGGGACGCGGAGTGAATGCGATCGGGCAGCGCGGCGGCCAGGCTGGCGCGCAGAGCGCCCATTGCGCGGGCGATGGCGGTCACTTGGCCCGCCCTTGCTGGTACAGCCGCTCCAGCATCTGCGCCAGCTTGGCGTCAATGTCCTTCAAGGTTCCGCGCACCTCTGACAGGCGTTCGTCCTGCTGGCGATCAATCAGCGCTTGCTGCACCTGTTTTTCTTCCAGCACGGTGAGCCGGCGGTCCAGCGTGAGCATGAAGCCCGCCAGGGTGCCCACCAGCGCCAGGGTGGTCAGCACGTCACCCAGGTTGATGCGGCGGTCAAATTGCCAGCCTTGAGGGCGATTGGTATCAGCGGCCATCTTGGGTCCTTTCCAATTTGATCAGCGCGTCACGGCCGGCGGCGACGGACTGGCACCAGGCGCCATAGTCGCGGGCATGGGCGAGGAGGTCCGCGCGTGATACCCCGCTGTCAGCTGGGGTGGCGGCGGCATCGTTCGCGTCAGGTTGTCCGGCAGCCGGGGCGCTGGCGTCGGCGCGCAGACCGAGGGCGTCGTTGTAGACCCGCAGGCCGTCAACAGAGAGCAGGCCAGGATTGTCAGCGCCGGCACGCGGCGCAGGGAGTTGAGCGGCACGGGGTATCCTCCGGGTGAACTGCTCGCGCGCGGCGTCCAGCGCGGTCAGGGTGACATCCAGCTGTCCGGACACGTCGGCCAGCTGGCGGGTTTGCTCGTGGTAGCGTTGCAGGGCGGCGGCGCCGTCGATGCGCCGCTGCTCCGCCACCTGGGCGCGGTAGGTGGCCAGTTCGGTTCTGCCGGAGGCGCGGCCCATCTGAAACGCCCAGCACCCCGCGATTGCCCCAGACGCCAGTCCCACCAGCAAGGGCCACGTCAGGCGCTGAAGAAAATCAGCCATCGCCGTCTCCCTTCCCATCCGGCAATACCGCTCCGACCAACCCCGCCAACGCCAGACCGGCGGTAACGATGGCCTCTTGCTGCTCCGGTGACAGCGCCAGTCCGCAGGCGGTGGCAACCAACACCACGCCGCGCCAGGTAGACGGTTCGCCGGCCCGCGCCAGCAGGTATCGCTTCAGGTTCTGCCAAGCCATCACTGGTAGCCCTTTGCCAGTTCGAAATGGGGAAACTCCCGGAATGGCGCGCCAGGCCGGCCGTACCAGTTCAAACCCAGCGCCATGCCGATCTGGCCGGCGGTTTGCCATGCGGGGTGCGTGTCGTTCCACATGGGCTTGCCGTTCACCAGCGGCACGATGTCGAAGGCGCGCGCCGCCGGTTTGCCGGCGATAGTGGCGTTGTGCGCGCTTTGCCCGGCCCGGGCGTTGGTTACCCGTAGCCCGGGCTGGGTGCGGCCCTGGGCATATAGCGCGTCCTGCTCGGCGCCGCTGCGCCAAGTGCAGGTGATGAGCACGTCCAGGCCGGCGGCCTTGCAGCGGTCCAGAAACTGGCGCGCCAGCGGCTGGAGATCGGGGTGGAGATCATCAATTCTTCTGCTGGGCATATCAGCCTCCATCACTGCCGGTGAATGCATAGTGGCCGCCCACGCCTGTCACAGCGCGCACGCCGGCCTCCGCGCCCTCGCGCAGAATGGCAAACAGCCGGGATTGGGATTCGTCGTATGCGGGTTTGAAAAACGGCGCCGCCTGGGTGCCGTGGTCGCGGAAGTACCGCGCCAGGCCACCGGCGCGGCGGCGGGCTTGCTTCTCGTCCAGCCCGTGCTTGATGCGCAGCCACTCGGCCAGCGGACGGATGGGCGGCAGCCCCCGGTAGCCCGGGGCGGTGCCGTCTTCCACAAAACGGGCGTAGCGCACGCCGGCCACCACGTCGCGCGCCATGGCAAACGGGCGTTGAACGTGAATGGCGTTCATCAGCGTGGTGAAGCCCATGCTGCGGTTGCTGCGCAGCTTCTGGCGCACGGCGCGGTTCAGGTATTGGCCGGCGCGCTCCACCCGCAGCTCCATCGCCCTCGCCATGGCCTGCGGCGCCCGCTCAAACGCGGCGCGCACCACGTCGTCGTTGACGTATACGTTGCCGATCACAGGCAGATCCTCCGCTCGAATTCCTCCATCAGCACCGTGTGCATATAGGATGGCGTGCCGTTGCGCGGGGTGGCGCTGATGCCGTCGTGTACCTGATAAGGCGTGGTAGTGTTGGAGATGGACAGCTCGCGCATGGCCTCGGCCTGGGCGCGCAGCAGCACCAGCGGCTCGTCGCCGGCCGGGATGGTGCTACCCTCCTCGTCCAACGTATGGCGAGCGCGGTAGCGGTAGCTGGCGGCGCTACCCAGCAGGCCGATCTGGCGCGCGGACGGCGCCGGCATCAGGTACAGCACGCGGCGATCGCCATCGCGGCTGACGCGCATGTCCGGCAGGCGACCAGGCCATCCATCCGCCCACACCGGCAGCCGCGCCTTGTCCGCCCGGCCCCAGTCAAACGCCTGCACCGCCACCAGGTCAGCCGGGCAGTCGTACACCACGCGCTCGGCCTCCAGCTGCAGGCGGCCCAGCACGATCAGCGGCCGGCGCCGGCTGTAGTCGTCCAGCGCCACCTGCAGCAGGCGCTGGAACTCCGCCAGACTGCCCCGCTCCGGTTCGCGGTCGAACTCCTCCGCGGCGCCTAGCATGCTGGCGCGCAGGTTCTGGGCCAGGGCGGACAGGGTGGTCACTTTTGCTTGCCCTTGGTGGCCTTGGGCTCAACTACCAGCGCGCCGGCATCGCTCGCCAGGACATTGACGGTCGCGGTATCCGATTCGCCAGCGGCCAGATCCAGGCCCTGGGTCTCGTCAACCTCACCGCCTTCACCCTCCAGTGGAGGCCGGCTTTCGCCCGGCGCGCCCAGCGACTCGCTGGCCAGGGTGAGCAGCCGTTCGGACACGGCCGCCAGCACGTCCTTGCGGCGGCCCTCGGCCTGTTCGCGCTCGCCCAACTGCTCCAGGTCCTCGCGCGCCAGCACCGGAATGGCGGACAACAGCTCGGAAAACGGCCCGGCAAGCAGCGCGTCCACGATATGGACCGGGGCGTCTTCGTCCAGGGCGAGATCTGCCGCGGCATAGTCGGGCAGCATGCTGGCGTCGACTTCGCGGGTTTCGCCAGGCGGCACCAGCATGGTGCCGACCGTCTTGTAATGTTCGGTGTCGTTGTAGTACGGGATTTTCATCTGTCGCATCCGGTGATGCGGCTCGCCGGCGGCGGGCCGGCTGGGTTACAGCGCCGCGCGGGCGGTGCTGGAGTACACGATTACGCTGGTGAAGCGGTTGCGCACCGGACGCGGCACGGCGATGGCGTTGTACTCCTCGCCATAGGCGGCTTTCTTGCCGATCGGATGGCCATCCGGCCCCGTCAGCTCGAACGGCTCACCCGTCACGAACGGCTTGGCGATGGTGTAGCCCAGCACATTGCGCTGGCCCATCAGAATGCGCTCGTCGCCCAAGTCCACGCCTGGCGCGTTGGTGCCGTATGCCGGGATGTCCTTGATCGCCTCCAGGTCGCCCTGGGCGTTGGTGTCGCTTCCGTTGCGCTTTTGGCTCGCCACGAACTGCTCGGCGTTGGTGGCGGTGTCGTTCAAGGTCGGCGACATCAACAGGAATTCCGGCGCCACATAACGCTGGCTGTTCATCATCGCCTTGCGGCTGCCCACCTTTTGAATCAGGCCGTTCAGCCACTTCTCCGTCGTCACGCCGCCCTGCGGATCCAGGTCAAACTTGGTGACGTTCGTCGCCGCGGCGTAGCTGATGGCGTTGGTGCCGGTGGCGGCCGGGGCCACGGGCTGGCCGGCCTGGTCCACGAACTGCAGCGTGCCCAGGTTGAAGCTGAGCACGCGCCAGTAGGTGCCGGCTACCTGCTTGCCGCTGCCGTCCCATTGCTTGATCTGCACGCTATTCAACGTGACGGTGATCGGGTTTTCCGGCAGGCCCACGGCGCTGCCCTGCATGTCCCGCGCCTGGAAGGGACGCACCACCGGCCACTGCGCCAATTTGACCAGCGATTTGCCGCTGCCCAGCTGGGAGGTGAGGTTTTCATTGTTCACCGGCACGGCCAGATAGCTGTCCGATGCGCGCTGCAGCTCGTTGCAGATCCGGCGCGCCACCAGCTCGCGCAGTACGCGGGCGTTACTCTCGATATTGCGGCCCATCGCGTCCCAGTTCAGCGCGGAGGCGCGGGTGAAGAACTGCACCTCGTTGGTGATCGACAGCGCCAGCTTCATCGGGGTGACGGACACCGTATCCATTGCCTGGGTGATGCCGGCAAACGGGATCGACTGGCCCTCGTAGACCACGCCATCGTTCATCACCTGGCTGACGTCGCGCAGTTCATACGGGATCTGCGTGGTCGCGGCGCCGGAGAAGTCGGTCAGGGTCTGCACCAGGGACAGCACGTTGAGGTCCGAAAGTGCTTCGCGGATCACCTCGCGCTGCACGCCCAGCGGCAGCGCGGTGTTGCCCATGTCCAGCGTGCCCTGCCCCTGCGCCAGCACGCGGTATTCCGCGTCCAGCCGCGGCGCGTGGATGCGGTCGTATTCGGCCAGCACGCGCTGGCAGAACGGTGGCAGCGTCTGCTTGGCATCCAGGTGCAGCTGGCCGGCGGCGGACGACTTGGCCAGGTTCTCGCGGAAGAACTCGCTGAGCTTCTTCACGCCGTCGGCGATCACGGTGATCTGCGGCGAGCCGGCAGGGCCGTAACCCAGCTGGGCCAGCTGCCGGGCGGCGGCCACCTCGTTGGCGTTCTTGATCTGCATCTCGGCCAGCGCTCGCACCTGGTCGTCGGTGGTGTCGGCGGTGATCACGCCGGCGGCGGCCTCGGCCAGCGCCTTCTTGGTGGCATCGTCCAGACCTGCGGCGGCGGCGATGGTTTCGGCCAGCAGCTTGCGCTTGCCTTCGGTGGTTTCGGCCAGCTGCTTGGCGGCGGTGTCCCGCTCGGCCAGCGCCTTGGCCACGGCCGCGCCGACGTCGGCCTGGTTCACGCCGCCGACGGACAGCTGGATCACCGGCGCCGGGCCATTCGCCGGCAGCTTGGAAAGCTGCTCGGACAGCTGAATGGCCGCCTGCTCCAGCTGCTCGCACAGCTGCTTGGCCTGGGCTTCGTCGGTGATGCCTTCCAGTTGGGCCTCGGCCAGCGTTTTGACGGCGGCCACCGCCTGCTCGGACAGTTTGCGCGCGGCTAGGGCCTCCAGCAGCGCCTTCAGATACTTGTTCATCGTGGTTTTCGCCTCGGAAAGGAGAGTTCGCGCCAGCTCCGGGTGGAGCAGCAATGGGATGTCCGCGCCGGAATCGCACGACAGCGTGACGGGGTCCAAGCGCTTGATCACCGGACGCACGGTGAGGCCTGCACCCAACAGGACGGGGCCATGGAGCCGGCCCTGTTCGTTGTCCTGCCAGTTTTCGGAGAATTCAGCGGAGAGATAGCGGAAGCCGCGGCCCTTGACCGCATCGCGGCCAAAGTCGGTCCACTCCACCAGCGCGCGCAGCCGGCCGCCCTCCACCGCCAGCCGTAGGATCTTGGCGGCGGCGCCGTCGCCAGGCTGGTGGTTCACGTCCAGGAAGATATCGGTGCCCACCACGCCGGCGTCGAAATTGCGGACCATGGCTAGCAGCATGTCGCGGGAGATATCGAAGCGCCCATAGCGCGGATCGGTAAACGAACCCTCCCGGGTGAGCGTCACCCAGCTGGTGGGCTTGGCGTCCGGCACGTCGGCCATACCGGCCAGCAGGCGGACTACCTGGCTGGGCTGGGTGTTTTCAGAGAGTTGGAAGTGTCGGGGTACTTGCATCGCCTACCTGCCAGAAACGCGCGGATGCGCGGTTTCTAGCAGGGTAAGCATGGGGGGATGGTGGGATAAGGGGGGGATTTGGAGGTATGATGTTTCAATTTTCATGGCTGCTAACATGCCAATCATCGCAGAGCTGCTTTCCTTGCTTGATCGCCAACAAGTGCTTCAAGCCATTCATCGACTGGATGAGGGGACGCTAACTCGCTTTGCCGACTCCACCGCATTTGACCTGCTCTACCAGGGCAAGCGTTATGCGCCCAAAGCCGTCGCGGGTCTAGCGCTGGAGATTGCATACCAGCGCGAGTTTCGGCCATCGGACTTCAAGGGCGGAGAAGGCTCCAGCGCATTTCTCGCGCTGCGCCGCTGCGGTTTCACCATCATCCCCAAGATGGAGAGAAACTTGACCACATCGCTGACAACCACCATTGCAGACATACTCCGCCTGCAGACTCAATATTCCTCCGAAAACAGCAAACCAATGCAAGAGCGCGGAGTATTGGTGCGCACAATATTTCGGGACATTCTCTATTCCCGAATGGAGCAGTTCGAACCACTATTCTCGGAAAAAGGCTATGAGTGCATGGTGGAAGGCCGAGATGGCATCGGCCGTAAAACCATCTCCCCTTGGATCCGCCTTTATGACCCGAAGATGTCCCCGTCTGCCACTCAGGGCTGGTATATCGTAATCCACTTCTCTAGCAAAGGGGATGTCTTCTATCTGACGATTGGCTGCGGCTCCACCATCATCAAAGGCAGCGCCATTATCCATGTAGATTCGGACGTGCTTAAAGAGAAAATCAAGTGGGCAAAAAGCTGCTTCGCCAAAAAACCGCGAGAGTCGAGGTCCTTTTCAAACAAAATTGAATTGCACGGCAACAATCTCTCTGACCAGTTTGAAAAAGCGACCGCATTCGCAAAGCGCTACCCAATCCAAAGTTTCAATGAAAGTGAGTTCTGGCAAGATTTGCAGACCCTTTGCGGCATGTTGGTCACCATTTATGAAGCGGAGCGGCTTGGAAAATCGCCACACTCGGAATCACCGGAAGCGTACGAGCACCAGTTCCAGCTTGCCGAAACCATTAGGCCAAGGAAAAGCGCCAGTCCAGGACAAGGACGGTTCCTCAAACAAGCGGAGAAGAAGGCCGTGGAACTCCATGCCATGGAAGCTGTGCGCACGGCCCTGCCCGACCATGGGTTTACCGACATCCATGACACGTCGGCCAAAGAGTCCTACGACTTCTCAGCGCGCAAGGATGGAAATGACTGGTTTATTGAGGTAAAAGGCACCACCAGCGCCAAGGCCGACTCGTTCCTGTTGACCGCCAACGAGCTAACGCTTCACAGGCAGCACCAAGGCAGAACAGTGCTGGCCATCGTTTACGATATCGATCTGGATCACAGCGCTGATACACCAAAGGCGAGCGGGGGCATGCTGTCTCTAAGCATCCCGTGGGATCCAGAGCAGTGGGACTTCATCCCCACTGTCTATTCCGCATCAAAAAAAATCGCCAATTAAGTCCGTATTTCTTTTGTGATAGGGGGGGGCGGATTACCTTGCCCCAACATACCAAATGAAAGTCGGCGCGTAAGAATAAGCTAGAAAATATGACTAACCGAGACTATGTACTCTCCATGGACAAGATAAAAAATATACTAGAATTTCTTGCCAAAATCGGCCTCCCCATGGGCGCAGCATTTATATGGCTCTATGCAATAAAAATTAATTACTTCCCTAAAGGGATAACTATTGGCGATAGTTTATCCCTTTTAATTCTTGCGCTTACTACTTCAGCCCTACTGCTTGCATATGCTACAGCAACAATCATCGGGTCACTCTCAGCAATCCAACTATTCTCTTTTGCCACCGAAAATTACAAAAAAGGAAAGAGTATTTTTTCAATATTCAAACCTCCCTTATCAATAAATGTCTACGACCCCTTTCTCATAACCACTCTATCCTACGCTGGAATATATAGCCTGTGCGCAGGAGATATCATTGCATTTATTCTGACAGTCACCATTGGAATAACCACCTCCATTCTTATCCAAAAGAAATACTTATCCAACCCTGACTCCATTGGAAATCAGGGCCATTCAACGCTATCTCATGACAGCTTGCATAGCACCAGCAACGGGTCTGGTGACCAAGCCAGCTGCTCGCGTGCCGCTTTGATATTGCGGTGGCCTGCCCAACGCAAGCTGTTCAGTGCCCAGCTACGCAGCTGAGCAAACACGCCAGCATTCACGCTGATCTGACTGGCATCTTCGTTCAAGGTCACGTCGCGAACGTAGTGGCAGCGGTTCTCTATGCCCCAATGATCGCGAACCAACTGACTGGCTTGCTCCGCCGTCAACTCCCGAGTGCAGACATACCAGGCTGTATCCTGGCTTGACCGCCATTGCTGATGTCCAACGTCGAAGCGCTCTACTTTGCGCCCCACGCCAATCAGCGTACGCAGCAAGGTCCAGTCTTCCGGCAGGGTGCCCTCCGCTAGGCGCCAGATACGTGTCTCGCGTCGTTCTATTCGGTTGCGGTGGCCTACATCCTGCGTGGCGCACAGCTCCGCTGCCGCATGTGAGGCAGCGAATTCCAACAACTGCTCGTGAAGCTTGGGCTGGTTGCGCTTGACCTGCACCAGCACGTCACTGCCTATTTTTTTAGCAACTTGCAGCGTTTTTTTGACAGTGCAAGGCATCCAGCGTGTATAGCTGGCCGGACAGCCCCAATTCTTCAATCAGCTGCTGTGCCGCCGCGATTTCGTTGTTCTTGTCGCCATCGCGCCAATGGATCTGCCCCAGCACCAGGTGATCGAGATGGCGGAAGGCGGAGAGCCATTGCAGTGCCGGCGTTTGCGCCGCCTGGTCAAGGCTGCCACGCAGGGTCTTGCCGTCCAAGGCAATGGCGCTGATGCCCTCGTTCTGGGTGAGTTCTGTCAGTTGCGCGGCTTGCTGGCGCAGTGCCTGCTCCAGCGCGGCGGCATCGATGCCGCGCAAAATGGTGTAAAGCGCGGTGTAGCATGGCTTGCGCCGCCAGTTGAGGCCCGTATGTTGGCGAAGCCAGTCCCAGCGGACCTCGATGAAGCGATAGACCGAGCGATAGCTATCCGCGCCGGCGAGTACGGCCAGAATGCTGCACAGAAGCACGTGCGGCAGGTCGAACAAGCGACCTTGACCGCGCCGATGGTCGGGGATAGTGGAGAGGATGGCGAGGGTCAGCATGTGGCATATCGCAAATGAATACGGACCGTTCATTTGCCTACAAGTTCAGCGTTGAATGGCCCTGATTGGAAATGTTGAATTAGACAAGAAGAAAAATGATTCCGCACATATAAATTTCCTAATTTTACTTGTTATAATTTCCGCATACTTCTCCACGAGATCAGACGCCTTCTTTCACTTACTAAAATATGGGACGAAAATCATTCACCTTCGAGAAGAAGCCGCTACCATTTACACAAAAACACCCTATAGCGACATTCTTTCCAAACATATCAAACCAACCAGTGAAATTGGCGAATTCAAAGAATTCAAAAATATCATAGTTCTGTTCAATGGCATTGGATCCATGACCGTCATATCCTTAGACAATAAAGATGGTGGCGCAATACTGGAAATACCAAAGGAACAAATCATCATATCAAACACAGTCACAGGAAAAATAAAATAACCAAACCACTTATAGATCACTCATTAAGACTTGCCAAAAAATCCCACTCCCCAAAATCAAACTTTGGGGTTTTCAAAAAAAGCCTTTCTCTTATTTCAGCTGCAACCCCCCAAGAGTAGCCCCCTCTTTTCTTCAACTGCCTTATTGACTCGTCCATTCCCTCAAAGGGCTCACCCCCGTCACCATAGTAAGCATATGATATCAAGCCATTACTATAATGAACATTTGCTTCAATGCACTGAACTTTCGAATTAATATCAACCCCAAGCAAAACCCAATCAATATCACCTGGAATCTGAAGATCAGGCACTCTTACGAACTTAGCGTACTCATAAGAGGCATACCTGCCAGCTTGATCCTTAGCTTCTATGACATCTCCAATCAAGTGTGCACATGCAATTGCATGTGCTTCAAGACGAGCTGCCAACATTATGGCATCACCCTTTTTTTTCTTTTCATTTTGCTGAGATTTTGAATACCAGTCCTTTCCGATTACCACAATCTGATTCAATGCCGCCCCAAGCAAACCTCCACCTAAAAATTTAAGCCAATCCTCGTAACCCATAGCTAATCACTTCGCAATAGTTTTAACAATCAGCACTATATCCCATCTGCAAATACCAATTCCACATAGCTAAGCGTATTCGGATGCGCCGGCCACGGACAAGCCTCGCGGCTGGGGTACACGCCAGGCCCCAGCCCGTAACGGTCGGCGGTCGCGTGGGTGTCGCACACGTCGCGGACGCGGTGGTTGGGCGACAGCCGAAACCTCACCCCAGCCACGCCATCGACTTGGAAGGCCGCGCCCATATAGGCCTCGCCGTGGGCGCGGTTGATCTCGCTGCGAAACACCCGCTCCGCCTGGTACACCACGCCCTTGCCGTTGACCGGGTCCGCCTCCCCCGTCATCAGGCTGCGCACCCGCCGGCCCAGGTTGCCGCCGCGGGCGCCGTTGTAGGCGCTGGCGATGTCGGCCGGCACGCCCGCCCCGCGGCCCATGCTGCGCAACATCGCCTGGTGGGCGCTCTCGCCGTTGATTACGGCGAACTGGATATGGTCGGTCAGTACCTGGGCGGCGTTGCGGTTCAGCCGCCACAGGCGATCCGACAGCTGTAGGCCGTCGGCAGCGGTGAAGGAACGGACGAATGCGACAGCGGAGTGATTGACGGCGAACAGGGTGGACTCCGGCAGCGCGCCGGCGAACACGCCCGCCCCGACGCATGCGGACTGCTCGATGCGGCGGTACAGCTGGCCGTCTCGCCGCTCTTGCAGCCGGCGCAGCTCCTCGCGGACATGGGACAGCACGTTCTGTAGTTGCTCCAGGCCCACCCTGTCGCCCTGCCCGGCCGCGCGCTCGATATGCTGCACGATCAGGTCGCCGGCGTCGTCGTAGGTCTCGATCAGCTCGTCCACCGCCGTGTCGTTCAACCGGTTCCGCTGTTCTACAGCCGCCAAGGTGGCGGCGCGAATGGTGGCGGCGCGGTCCAGGTTAGTGGGCATGGTCTAGATCCGTGGCCGACTCCCCTTTGCGACCGTTGCCAGGGGTGATTTTGACCGTAGGCGCGGCGCCATCCTCGGGATATGGGTCGTAGTGGGCGGCGTCGCTCTCGCGGCGGGCCTCCACCGTGGCCGGGTTGTAGCCCACCTCCTCCCAAACCATCGATTTCGGCAGGCCCAGCGCAGACAGTTTGAGGGCGCGGTCTACCGTTTGGCTGGCTGTTTCGGTGCGGCGCTCGGCGAAGGTGACTTTGAATTCCTCCGCGTCCGGGTTGATGCCCCGGAGCAGCAGCTGCAGGCGGAATCCGAACTCGTACACCCAGGCCAGCGTGTCCTGCAGCTGGTCCACTTCGTCGTAATAGTCCCGCTTCAGGTCCTCAAGGATGTCCCGCGCCATGCCGTCGGTGTAGCCCATCAAGCCCTTGGGCAGCGGGGTGCCGGCGAAGAACGAATCCAGCAGGTACAGCACGTCCTGGATCTCGCCTAGGGCGGCATCGCCCTGCACAGCGCTGACGGAACCTTTCTTGTTCAGGTAGAAATCGGTCTGGATCAGCTCGGCGTTCGCCTCCACCCGGTCCTGGTAGGCCTGCAACTCCGCCTCCGTGGCCCCTTCCAGCACGTGGGACAGGCGCAGCGGCGCGCGGTGTTTGCGGCGGATCACCATGTCGGTGTCGGTCATTCGCAACTTGCGCCAGATCTCGCGGCTGGCGTCCAGGAACGGCCGGCCCAGCGCGCCCATGTCATCGAAATTTTCCGGGTCCAGTCTGGCCAGGGTGAGCTGCCACAGCGGAAAAGTGGCCAGCTCCAGGCCGTTGGCCAGGTCCATCTGGGTGTAGGCGGCGCGCGGGTCCAGGAACTGGCCGTTGATGCCGACATTGGGCCGCATGGTCTCGGTGGGCATGCGCACGGCAGACACAACGTTGCCGGCGGCATCCAGTACCCACTGCATGGGGAGGTTGCCCTCTTTCAACAGGCCACGGGCGTCGCTTTTCAGCTTCTCCGCCCGGTTCAGTTGCAAGCGGCTGACGAAGCGGCCCCACTCTGCGCGCAGCGGGCTGGTGGGGTCGGTCTGCAGCAGCACCAGCCCGCCGCGGGTGACGTCCCGCGCCACCCTCACATGGATACGTTTCACCCGGCCGTCCGCCAGGTCCATCTGGCGGATGTCCAGGATGGTGGCGCGTAGGTCGTGGTCCACATAGAACTGCCGGTACATGGCCCGGATCTGGTTCTCCGGCGTTGAGCGGCGGCCGCTTTCGCTGGTGACGCCAGCGGGCTCGCCGGGGAGCGTAGGCGTTGAACTTTCCGGGTCCGTCCGTGGCGGCGCTGCAGGCGGAGCGGACTGGCTGGTGGCGGGCGGTGTCTGGCGGCGGCCAAAACGGGCCAGCAGAGAATCAAGAAGCGGCATTGTCGGGAGCCTCGATTGGGGTAACAGACACGACATCGCGCCAGCCGTTGATCATGCCGGCGTCCAGTAGGTCGCGGATCAGTTGGTCGTCGCCAAATGCCTCGCGCCAGGCGTCGCGCATCTGGGCTGCGCGCTGGCGCTGCGCCGGGGTGAGCGGCGGAGGCGGCGGCAAGGTTTCATCCGGGTGGGCCCTCTTGTATTTGCCGTAGCTCATCGCATCCTCAGAAGTTGGTCCGCGGTCATGCCGCGGCTGGTGATCACCGTCGGGGTGTAGCTGGCCACGCCGCGGGTGAGCAGCGCCCAGACGCCGGCGCTGGCGGCGTCGAAAAGGTCGTCGCCAATCTTCGGGTTCGCCATTTTGTAGCTGTTGTAGCTGGCGCCCTGGACGGCCTTCGATTTGATATTGCCCAGCTGGCGAATGAAGCGGCCCCAGTCGCTGGCGTCGGCCTGTACCTGGTCCAGCGCGGACGGGCCCCAGTTTGTGTTGGCGCCGTTCTTGGCGCGCAGCGCGTCGATGCCGTCGTCAACGTAGGGAATGGCGGCCTGGCCGTTGTGGAAGGCGGCGCGCAGCGCGCTGGCCATGCTGTGCTTGGTCATGCCCTCGAATCGGATCGGCGCGAACGGCCAGTGCTGCCAGGTGCTGGCAGTGGACTGGCCCTCGCCGATGCTGCGGCGGTCCACCTCGGTGAGGCCCAGGGCAAACAGGCGGTCATTCAGGCTGGTGAGCATGCCCAGGCCGTAGGCGTCGCCCATGGCGTAGTCGGGGCGGAAGTATTCCCACAGGCCCGCCAGATCGCGCTCCACCACCGCGTCGTCGGTGCCGGCCGGCCAGGTTTTCACATAGGGGAATGTGATGAAGTTGCCCACTTGCTCGCACACCACCAGCGCGGAGCATGAAGCGTGGGCGCTTTCGCCGTGGCCGCTGTGGTCATAGCCGAATGAGAGCAGCCCATTTTTGCGGTAGCGCTGGCCGGGCAGAGGGCCGGCGGCCTGCAGGCCGGCTTGCAGCCCCACCGCCATGGCGCGGCGGATGTATTTTTCCCAGATCCAATTCTGCGCGGCGGCGTTGATGCAAAGGAACTGACGGATGTATTCCGCCTCCGGCAGCTGGCTCTGCATCTCCAGCACGAACGCCTCACTCAGGATGCCCAGCTCGATGCCCAGGTACACGTCCACCGGCGGCAGAATGTGGTAGCCACCGGTTTCGATCAGGTGGCTGAGGACGTCCGCGCCCTTGTGGACGCCGGTAATGCGGATTTGAGGCTTGAAGCTGATGCCCTGGTCCACCCCCAGCCGGCGCGCGGAGCCCAGCATGGGCAGGAACCGGGAAAACAGCCGCTCGGCCGGCATGTCATCGGTTTCTTCCAGGCTGGCGAAGCTGATGCCGTCGCCGTCGATCTGGCTCATGATGCCGTAGCAGCTGGCCTTGCTGCCGTTGGCGAACTGGTATTTCAGATCGGCAATCTGGCGCCGGCCGGACTTGTAGGCGATCCAGCCGGCCAGGATCTCGGAACGGCGGATGGCGTCGAGGTGATAGGTGATGTTGGTTTGGCTCTGCTGCAGCCGCGGCGCGACGATGCCCTCTTCCTGGAATGGCGTCGTGGCCAGGAATTCCAGCGCGTACATCTCTTTGACGGCCGTCTTGCCCGTCCGCCGGCAGCTGAAATCCACCGTGTTGGGGTTGGCGTCCATCTCCAGCATTTTCAGCACCTGCATCGGGTCCAGATCCACGTTGTGAACGTGCTTGGCCCATAACGCATGCGGCCGGATGCCGGTTGCCGGGTCCGGCCGGGCGTAGCGCATCACCTCGGCCTCGGCTCGGTGCTGGATTTTGATGCGCTGGGCGGCGCCGATACGCTCGCCACTCACTGCCCGCTCCCGTTCTGCTGCTGGTATTCGATCAGCACCGGGTCGCGCTGCTTGCGGGCGTTGGCGCGGTCGGCGAGCACACGCAGTGCCTCCAGGCTTGCGGCCTGTTTGGCGGCGTAGTCCTCCAGCAAGATCACCGGCGGCCCGTCTCCGCCTTGCCCCAGCCTGCCCATCTGCTGCTCTTCCTGCTCGATCGCCTTCGGCGTCATGCCCATGTCGGACAGCGCCAGGTTGTTGCGGCTGAGGAATTCCTGCAGCGGCTTGAGCAGCGGGTGCGCCTTCGTCTCCATGATGATGCGCTTTTCGCCGGTATCGAAATCGCTGTACTCGCCGATCACGATGTCACCCTCGCGCGTCACCGCCCAGGCCGGATGCTCGAGCTTCACGCCGTCGGCGATGATGGTCTGCAGGATCTGCTGGATGATGGCGGTGATGCTGGCCTGGATGGACGAATAGATGGGCGTCAGGTGCTTGGGGTTGCGCTGCTCAAACGCCGCGTGATGCACCATAAAAAGCTGGGTTTGCCGAATGCAGGCCGGCTGCGACGCGCAATAGCCGTGGTCCACGTCACAGCTTGAACACGCCGGATATTTCCCCGGCCGGGCCGGGAAGTACTGCGCCGTCTCCGCCGTCATGCCATGTTTCAGGGCGTTGAATCGGGTTCGCAGCGCCTCCTCCGGTGTGGGGTGGCCCTCCAGGTTCTTGGCGCTTGCGGCTTTGCCGGCAGCCGTGCGCGGCCCGGTGGCGCTCGCCCAGGCCTTCACCAGCGACTTGTGGAACGGCGCCTGCGCCGCCTCTTCGCCGCAACGGGAGCAGTTCGCGAAATAGGCGAATGGGTGGTGAGCAAGGTCTGGCTCGTCTTCCACGCGCGTCGGAGCGGCGTCAAACGTGCTCCCGCACGCCGGGCAGCGGAAGGTCAGGGATTCGAGCTGTTTGGAAAGGTCGCGCTTGGCCATGCTGTCATTTCACAGCATGGCCGGTGGTGGAATAAGGGGGGGATTTAGTGATATTGAAAAATATCAATGACCGTATGGGCGATCAAACCACTTGTCAATATTTTTAAATTTTTTATTATCAATATAATAGCGCACCTCCATCAAATCCTCCTCCATGCTCCTTAAAAATTCATCCTTTTCCTCCTCGTGGGAAGATGGAAGATTTCTCACCCAGCGAGTAAAGATACCAACAAAATCTGAATAGTCCACACTATTAAATTCTTCATTCACTTTCTTGATATAGCTAGACAATTCTTTTAACTCATTAATTCTATCCAAATACCCAGGCACAAGATCAATACCTCCCGCATGCCCATAATTTCTCCTCACCAATTCATTTACCTCCTGATTACACACTTGCTCCCGCGCATAAACAAATCCTCTAAGAATTAAAAGGCAGTGATGAGATAGGTCTGATAAATTCATATTATGAAGCGGCTTCATTAATATAGCAATCTCAGCGGCATCCACCTTAAGTACACTCAAAATACTTAACACTTCCTCTGTCAACGCCTCAGTCTCCCGCTTTGGAATTGGTCCATTCATCCTTCCAATCCTCGCCATAAGCTGAGTTGACAAGTGTGAGAAAATTTTCGTCACTCTTACCAATCTACCCATCAACTCATCAGCCTCTTCAATCTTCCTCTCTAACACCCTAGACTTTGCCTCAAACCCAAAACCTTTAATAAATTCAAATTTATCCATACTAAACAGCATCAACATTAAAATCCCCGCTGAAAAACAAGTCACAGCGGAGGATGTCATATCTCTAACTGATAAATATATTCCAGTGCAAAATGAAATTACACCAATCAGCTTTGCAACAGAACCAATTTGAAAAATATTTGCCATCACCCCCCCAAAAAAAGCTCTATTTAATGATTTGCACCACTCGACTCTTTTCCAACCGCTCATCGAACGCCCACTCTAAGCGCAAAGCAATAGTCTTTGCATCACATCCCATACTCGCAAGCTGCTTGATATATGCATTCCGTTGAAACATTCGATACGAACGATAACGCCTCAAAGTTATTTCTAACCCTCCCTTTGAATGATGCCACTGCTCTTCCGCATCTAGGATACGCCACATGACCAAAAAAGCATCCATCCCAATCTCAGTCGCCACCTTCTGCCAGCAATGATGCATGCCCATCGCGCGCAACTCATCCAGCCGCGGATCTCGCACACGATTTCTTTTGGCCTCATCGGGAAGTTTAGACACAGGGTAGACATCCAGGTACCCGCCCCCCCTGCCCGGGCCAGCCATCTGCCCTTGCCTACCCCCCACCCCATAGACTGTCCTACTCGCAATAGAGTCAGCCTGTGCAATTCCCGTGGTTTGACTTCGCTTTTCCATATCGCCACACCCTCCGCACACCGCATGCAACCGTCCAGCCACTTCGCACTTTGTTAGAAGGCGAAGTGGTAGCCCCTGGACAGCCTCCACGCTTTGATTTCGATTTAGCCCGTTTTGAAGGCCACTTTGAGAATCTGCTGCAACCCTCTCGGCACGGCCCTCTCACCTCACAGCCAGTTACCGCCACCCTGGCTTGTAAGAATCAAATCCGCCTCAACGCGCGCCCGTTGGTTTGCGCGTCATCTCGCCCAGCAGCTGGCTGACAGGGGTCGCAATCTTGCCCAGCGGATTCGCCTTGTCCACGCTGCCCGTCAGCTTACGGATTGCCAAGTGGGTGTAGATGCTCGTCGACTTCGGGTCCGCGTGTCCCATCAGCTGCTGGCGCTCCAAGACGTCCACAGCGTCCTCGGCCAGCTCGGTGCCGTAGAGGTGGCGCACAGCGTGGGGGTGCAGTTGCTCCGCAGGAATCCCCGCCGCCAGGCCGTGGCGCCGGAGCATGGCGAACGCTCCACGCGTGGAAAAGCGCCTGCGCTCGCCGTAGTACTCATGCGCCGGGCAGCGCCGGTTCCTTGTGGTCACGAACAGCACCTTGTCGCCGTCCTCGGTGGCGCGATCGATCTCGGCCAGGCCGGGGTGCTCCAGGTACACGCGCAGCAGCAGATCCGCTTCCCGCGGGACGGGAATCAGGCGCTCCTTGTCACCCTTCTCCGTCGGCCGGATCGCCATCCGGGTCTCGCCGTCGATGGTCTGCGTTGTCAGATGCCCCTCGTTCAACCGCACTAGGCCGCTGATCCGGACGCCGCAGCCGATCAGTACCGCCAGCATGGCCGCGTCGCGCACACCCTCGAAACGGTTGAAATCTGGCGCCCACATCAGCCGCTCGGCGTTGCTCAACTCCATCGCAGCCGGCAGCTTGCGCGGCCGGCGCGGATACGGGATCGAGGCCGCGGGATCTCGCGGGAGCAGCCGGCGCACCGACCAGAGGTAGCGATACAGCTCGCGGATGCAGGCGACGTATGGGGTACGGCTCACCGGCGCCAGCTTCAACGCCTTGTGCAGGTATGGCCCGGTGAAGGCCAGCAGCTCGTCGCCGTTGACGGCCAGCAGATCGCGGCCGGCCAGCCATACCTCGAACCGCAGCAGGATGTCGCGGTAAGCCCTGACAGAGCGATCGGAAAGACCGCCATTTTCAGCTTTGAAGAGAAGGAACTCTTCCATCAATCGGATCAATCTCAGCTCCCAAAAAAGGGACCACAGGCAAAATAACCCGTGGAATTGTGGATCGCCGCCAGAATCCGGCCAAAACCCTGTCCAATCAACATTTTACCATTCCACAGAATCCACCAGAACAGGGTTTTTCTGGTTTTGAAACTGTGGGTCAAAAAATAGGCAGCCCTCCGAAACCGTGGATTGCCCTCACCTCCCTTTTTCTCCGCTTTCTTTCTCTTTCTCTTTGATTTTTTAAAAGAAAAAAGAAATAAAACCAAGGACACCGGAAATTGCATTGTGGAGAAATTGGCAATTCCGTGGAATAGAAAATGAAACCGTGGATTAAAAACTGAAACCGTGGGCACAGACTTCAGCAAAATCAAATACTTGCATGAAGCACATGGCCAAATCCACGGAATTTTCTCGATTGCATGGGCCGGATTTTCTTGCCCTAGCCCCGGCGTCTCCAGCCCCTCCTCGCTCACCGGCCAGGGCCCTCCCATGACTGGCATTACCAGGTGACACCGGGCAAATACGCCCACAGAAAAGCGAACTCGATGAGAGGGGAAATCATTTCCGCATTGAAGAATGCGATGCAGCAGTGATAAGGGTTACAGCGGGGAGGAAATTGGCAGGATGCGGAAATGAAATTGAGATAACATATTGAAAAGCTGGATTTTTGGCGTAGACTTGAAAACTGCCGACGGGCAACCGTCCGTGGGTTCGAATCCCACAGCCTCCGCCAAATAGTAGTAAGAAGCCGTCAGCAGTAGTAAGCAAAACCATTGATTTTGCTTGCTATGACTGGCGGCTTTTTCATTTCCCGTAAGCGGCAATCAGCACACATCAATCTGTTTTGATGGTAGCCTTGTTGGTATGACCTTGCGCCGTGATGGTACGGGATTCAAACATGCCCAAACTCGTAGCTCCACTTACCACAACCAGGATTAACGCGGCCAAACCCGGCCTTACCGTCATCAAGCTTTCCGATGGCGGCGGGTTGGCTTTGTGGGTGATGCCCACTGGCAAGAAAGTGTGGCGCCTACAGTACCGCCGACCGGCAGACGGCAAGCAAGATACCGTCACAATCGGAAATTACCCGGAAGTCTCACTTGCATCTGCAAGAGAAAGGCGCGAAGCACTTCGGGCTGACTTGGCGGCCAAGAGAGACCCGAAGCTGGAGGATCGCCGCAGAGAGATGGAGCGGCAATGCTCGGACGCTCTTACCTTCCAGCACGTCTCGCAAGAATGGTGGGACCGCTGGAAAGAGTCTGTCACGGCCGGCTATGCGGATCAGGTCTGGCGCGTCCTTGAGACGAATGTGCTCCAAACCCTGGGCAGCATGCCTGTAGGCGACATTCGGCCGCCACACATCGTGTGGGCATTGTCGCCAATGGAGGCGCGCGGGGCGCTGGTCTACCTCCGGCGCGCTCACAAAACTCTGTCGATGATCTTCGCTTTTGCCATAGCTCGCGGCCTTTTGGAGTACAACCCTGCGTCAGACCTGAATGGCGCGTTCAAGTCGCCCGAAACATCCAACTTCCGCGCCTTGAAGCCTGATCAGCTTGGCCTGCTGCTTTCCGCCTTACACAAGGATGACATCAACTTTCAAACGCGATGCCTTATCAAGTGGCAACTCCTGACGATGTCGCGCCCAAGGGAGGCTGCGTCGACTCGCTGGGATGAGATAGAGGGAGACATCTGGACGATCCCGGCATCCAAGATGAAGCGCCGGCGAGATCACATGGTGCCGCTGTCTCGGCAATCATTGGCGCTTCTTGAAGAAATGCGCCCGCTGAGCGGTCATCTAGAATATGTGTTCCCCCACCGCAACGCCCCGCGCGCGCATGCAAATGAGGGATCAGCGAATGTAGCCCTCAAGCGCCTAGCAGTGCCAACCACGGCGCATGGCCTGCGCGCCCTCGCATCCACCACGCTAAACGAGGAAGGATTTGACAGCCGGGTGGTTGAGATGGCCTTAGCCCATGCCGACCAGAACACCACACGAGCTGCGTACAACCGCGCCGAATATTTAACCCAGCGCCGCGAGATGCTTCAGTGGTGGGCAGATCGAATAGACGACATAGACAAAGAGGCCAACCCTCAATAACCAAACCCGCCACCGGCGGGTTTTTTCATGCCCAGAGGAAACATGAAAACTATCGCCACATTCTCGCAAAAAGGAGGCTCGGGTAAGTCCACCCTTGCTGTCCACCTTGGCGTCGCCGCCGAAGAGGACTCCACCTCCGTAATCATCTTCGACCGAGACGACGCTCAGGCATCCAGCTCGCGCTGGGCCGGCAGCCGCTCTGCCGAATCCCCGGTCGTTCTCCAAACGCCGCCCTCGCAGCTGCAAGCCGCGCTCAAGGCCGGCAGCACCAAGGGATTCGGCCTGGCCATCATCGACGGGCCGCCACACTCCTCTCCCGACTCAGCTGCCATTGCGCGGGTCGCCGACCTCATCCTGATCCCCGTTCGGCCGACAGCATTCGACCTGGCCGCGGTCGGCAACGCGGTGAAGATCGTCACGGCAGCCGGGCGCGCGCCGCTGTTCGTCCTGTCCGCCTGCCCTCCTCGCGTGCCGGAGGTGGCTGACGCGCGCCAGGCGCTGGCCGACTTCGGCGAAGTAGCGCCAGTAGAGATCGGTGAGCGCATCGCATTCTCGCGCGCCATCGCCACCGGCCAGTCGGTGACGGAGTTTGACTCGCGCAGTAAGGCGGCGGCCGAGATCCGCGCGCTATGGCAGTGGATCAAGGAGAAGACGCGATGAGCAAGACCAGTCTGAAGGATTTCTTGGGCGGCGGCGAGGCGGAAGCACCGACCAAGGAAGAAAAGCCGCTGCCGGACTATGTGTGCATCAAGGTCAAAGTCCACCCCGACGATCACCGCCGGCTCTCCGACCTCGCCAAGGCGGAACGCCCGTCCAGCCTGCAAAACCTGGGTGTCGAGGGCTTCAACCGTGTGCTTGCAGAACGTGGTCTGCCACCGCTGCGGCCTTACAAAGAGGGGTAAATGCTCATTTGCGCATTTGCCCTTTTTCTCACCTGCTCATTTTCGCACATGCGCAATTGCTCATTGAATCGGAGAAACCAATGATCAACATCGACGCGAAAACCAGGGCCATTTGCAAGATATCGCAGATGGCCCAGTCTCAGAGAGAGGCAAGGCCCCGGCGTCTTACTTCAGATCGTCGGCGGAAGGCTCCAGCAGTGGCGACAAACGAGTCAACAGCCAGTTCAGCAGTTTTGACTGATGGCGGAAGTAGTTCCAGGTCGGCGCTTGCTCCGCACCCAGGATGCGTTTGAACTCATAACAGGTGGAGCCCAGCTCAATCTCGGCGCAGCCCCTCTGCTGGGCCACCTCCACCGAGCGGATCAGCATGGCGAAGTAGAGCCCATATTCATAAGTATGCTGGTAGTCCAGCCCGGCGAAGGCGCTCATCATCAACTGGTCCTTGCGTAGCAATTGGGTGAAGCCGATCAGTTCGCCCTGCAGATAAAACAGCATGTAGATGCTGCCGTCGCTGGTACGAGTAAAGTAATCGGGACCAAGTCGGCCGAATTTGATCGGCGCTTTCTCCCAGGTCTGCAGATAAAGCGCGTACATCCTGTCCAGCAGATCGGCAGGCAATCCGTCTACCACTTCGTAGCTCAAACCATCCGCTTTCCTCAGTTTGCTCTTGAGCTGGCGGCGGCGGCGGCCTCGCAGAGAAGCGTAGTAATCGCCGTCCAAGCGGATGACGGGAACCGGCAACCCACGCACTCTGGCGTAGCCGTCCAGCGGAAGGCCTTCACCGAATCCCTTCCAGGCGATCAGCCTTCCCTTCTGGCTCAGCCGCCGGGTCACCTCCTCGGCAATTTCGGGTGTCAGCTCCCCCTCGACGCGCCCCAAGTCCGTCACCGGGTTGCCCACGCAAGCCATCTGGATACTCAATTTGGGCAGCAAGGCGAACAACCGTCCCCTGGGCAGCAGGATGTTCAGCTCCAGATCTGTGACGAAGTAAGGAATGCAGCATACGCGTCGCCCGTCCTGTCCAGCGACGAAAAAGCCCTGCTGAAACCCTGGCATGCAGCCATCGGCGAAGGCTCTGTAGAAATTCGTGTCATCGGGATTGTCGCTGGAGAAATCAGCCGGCGGATAAGGCAAATCTGTTATCAATAGCATAACGATCTTAAACCATTGATTTTACTGGACTCATGAATTTTTCCAGCTATTTGACACCCCCATTTGTCCCCCTTTAGCCCCAGAACTCCGTTGTTCATTGCCTTCCCTTCCTCGCACAGTGGAAAGGGTCGCAGTATGTTGCTTTATCAGCATTGCCTTGACCAAGAGCGTGCTGAATAGGAAAATTCCTATTTAGAGCCATCAACAGGGAGCTGCAGCCCAAGCTGCGGGTAAGGAAGCGCCGGCGAAAACGCTGCTTTGATCGGGCGGGGCCTGACGGTGATTTGATCACGCGGGACGCTAGACTTCGCCTGCTCCAGCCCGGCCTGCACATCGGACTAACACACCCATCCGCGCCGCGCAAACTCCAGCCCAACCTACGCTCTCCCCTCTCCCAAATACCGCGGCAGAGGAGTTTTCCTAATTCTGGGCGCCCTTGTTCAGGGCAATGCTGATAAAGCAACATACTGCGACCCTTTCCACTGTGCGAGGAAGGGAAGGCAATGAACAACGGAGTTCTGGGATTCAATGGAGAGCGCCTCGACCCCGTCAGTGGCGCTTTTCATCTGGGCAATGGCTACCGGACCTACAATCCGGCGCTGATGCGCTTCCATTGTCCGGACAATCTGAGTCCGTTTGGTGCCGGCGGAATCAACCTGTACGCCTACTGTGCCGGAGATTCGATCAACCGAGCCGACCCGTCCGGGCATCTAAGCTGGCAGGCCTGGACATCAATAGGCCTGGGAGTGGCCGGCCTGGCGCTGGCGGCGTTTACCGCCGGGACGTCAATTATTGCCTCCGGTGGGGTCATCGCCGCACTGGAAAGCGCCTCGGCCGTCTCGCTGGTGGTGGGCGGAGCCGCCGTGCTGGCCGATGTGACAGCGATCGCTAGCGGAGCGACCGAAGAGAACAATCCGGCGGCGTCGGCGATACTGGGCTGGGCTTCGATTGCTCTGGGCATTTCAGGCGTAGGGGGCAAGTTTGTCCGGACCACGTATAGCGTTGCAGCTTCCATTGGCAATCGCTTGATGAAATCGTTTGCCAGAGGATTAAGCCCCACCGGAAGAAGCGTTTGCATCAATACGCGTCGGTTGATGGCTCTGGATGCTGGGCTTGATACTGCCCCATCGAGGGGATGGATTGCGTTGGATTATTTTACGTCTGAGCAGCGTGCCTATCTGGATTCCCAGCATGTTGGCACGGGAGCGTATCAAGGCCGCTTGTATCGCGGCGATAGCCGGCCACCTCAATACATCTTCAAATATGGTTTCCTGCCCAAAGGAAGTAATCGCGATATGGCTAATCATTTCGCGGGGTTGCCGGACAGCGCGTTTGTGTCTTTTACCAAAAGAAAAGAAGTGGCGGCAAATTTTGCCGGTTTCAGGGCGCTTGATACAAGCGCCGGCCGTATTGGTTTTATTTATAAACTGGACAAGCTGGATTATGCGGCAGATCTCACAGCATCTAGCTTGCGCGTGAACGATTACGCAGAAGTTGTTGCCCTTTCGCCTGTGCCAGGTGACCGTGTGAAAGGCGCTTATATAGTGCGATTTGAAAGTCGATCGAGCGCCTCATATGAGTTTGTCGACTATATCAAGAATCCTGAGTTCGATGAAAACCGTCAGCGATGGTTGTTCTGTTTCTTCTGAGATGTCGAGGTTCAGGTTTGATCTGAAGCACCCCGGGTTTCGCGGAGACTCCCTCACTTGAGAGAATGGCGCCATGAGCAAATCCACCAAGTTTTCCCCAGAAGTCCGCGAGCGTGCTGTACGCATGGTCTTTGACCGCCGCGCCGGCAACTGGTAAGGAATCCTTGCGAGTTCAAGCGGTGCCAGAAAGCGTAGTTGAGGAGGCTGCCAAAAAGCTGGCGGCTGATTTTGATTACCCATGGGAGCACATGCCACAGGCCGGCAAGGATGACTTCAGGCACAAGGTGCGGCGCGTCGCCGCCCTACTCGCCGTCGCCCGTCGCCCGTCGCCCAATTGATACACAACCCACACACAAAATACTTTAAATTTGCGTAATTCACGCACCGTTGCCATGCTAATTGCAAATCAAAGGAGCAATCAGCCATGCGCCTCTACCTCTCCGCCGACCGCTACTACGGGGCATCTCGAATAACCCAAGCTTTTCAGCAAGCCTAACAACAGCATGACGCTTGCGGCCATATTCGGATCGTTTTCTGCAACGGATCACCGCTCAACGCAGCGATTCAGCCCATTTCGGGCGTCAGAAGGCCACGATTCCGGCTTTCCGGAGGAACACCAAGCGCTTTAGGTTGTAACAGGTCGCCATCATCGTCAGCGCAAAGTTCGCGCGCGGTTGGCCAATTGTGCGGACCAACTTGCCTCCCATCTGATCAATCATGGCGAACACGTGTTCGACACGGGCACGAACCTTGGCGATGCGGTGGTTGCGCTGCTGCTGGCACTCGGACAGCGGCTTGTTGGCGTGCCCCTTTCGCTGAATCCGATTCCGAAATCTGTCTTGGGCAAGCTGCGCTCCACGGGCCTCGGACGGATAGCCTCGGTCGGCGTAAACATCCCGGCTTGTATTGCTGGTATCGAAGACGTTGTCGAAATGCTGGCTGTCATGCGTACTGGCCGTATCAGTTTTGAACTTGCGGATCAGCTTGTATTTGTTGTCGACGTTCACCGACAGTTTGTAGCCAAAGTAGGATTTGCCGTGCTTTTTGGTCCAGCTGGCATCCTGGTCCTTCTGGCGCCGCTTCGCGGGTTTCCAATCGGCCGGCGTTGCGCCCTGATCGAGCAGCATCTTCTCGTCGCTGCTGTTGTGCTGCTTCGGCGCTGGCACCAACGTCGCGTCGATGATTTGGCCGCCGCGCGCGATATAGCCTTGCTTGAGCAATTGTGCTGACACGCCATCGAACAGTGCACGGGCCCCGGTTTCGCCGATCCGATTCTCGAAGGTCCAAATCGTGGTGCGGTCAGGGATGTTGACCGCCTGGCCCAGCCCACAGAAACGCTGATAACTCATCCGGTCGAGCAGTTGATACTCCATTTGTTCATCGGACAGGTTGTACAGCCGCTTGAGGACCAGAATCCGCACCATCGTTTCGGTCGGAAACGGCGGGCGGCCGCCCTGCTGGCTGACTGGCCGAGGCGCGACCCGATCGACCTCGGCCGCCAAGGCGGCAAAGTTGATGTGCTTCTCGATCTCGACCAGAGGGTCGCCCAGGTGGTCGATCTTCTGCCGGTGGTGGTCGGCGGCGAACAGGTCTTTCTTGATGGCGTTGCGTGGTTTCATCGGGCTCAAGCTCGGCAAGAGTCTGGACGGTATAATTTTACCAGCTGAGGGCACCCCGGGGTTTTTCGAGGTGCCCTACGCTATCGCCATCCAGCTGGACCTGTTCAACAGGCCGGTGATCGTGCGCGCCTGGGGCGGCCGCGGGAGTCGGCGCGGCGGCATGGCGACTGAGCCGTTCAGCACGGCGCGGCTGAAGGATATTGACCGCCGCCGGCGTCAGCACGGCTACCAACTACTACAAAATCATGTCGATCGACGGCCGGCAAGGGGATCGGAGCGATGCGAAAAGGACGCCGGCAGATTATAATCAGCTAGGAGTAAACTGTTACATTCGGGATGTAAACCTCGCGGGGGTAACGCAGCTCTCCAGGCTCGTCTTAAACGCGGCGATCAATAACCTTTCGATCCTCGACCTCTCCGAGCCAAAATAGAATGGGACTGCCCTGTTGGCGTTGCCTGCCCCAAAACGGAATTAAGGGAAAAAGGCGTGAAGCGTTGGATGATGATGTTGATAGGAGCCACATCAGCGCAGGGAGTTTTTGCGGACCCATCTGCGTATATCTGCACGGTGGAGAAAAGTGCAGGGCTTCACTACGATGGCCAAACTAAGGCGTGGTGGCCTAGAGCTTTTGCACCAGGCAAGCAATATATGCTGCGCAAGCTAACCGAAGAAAACTTGAAAGAACACAAGCACAGAATGTTGCAAAATCTCGACCTGACTAAGCCAAATTGGGCATTTTGGGACAGCAAATTGCTAGTGGCTAGTTGCATTGAAGACACTTCAATCGTTAAGTTCAGCGAACTAATGTGTCGGCCAATTATTGCGATGGTCGATTTTGACAAGGATTCTCGCCGATTTGAGGTTTCCCATCACGGAGCTTATGTCGAGCAAGGATTCTGGCGACAGCTACAGCTGGAAGATTCTGAGCAATATAAACAGGGTCTCATCAATAAACATGGGGGCGATGCTGATCATCCTGACGATGTGTTTGTTGAGGTAGGCACGTGCAGCCCGGATCGTTGACCCTCAATGAGAGCAATGAAAATATAATAAAAATGAGCGGCAGAATTTCTCCCACCATACCCATTAGGGAAGGTCTGAACAATCTGCCGAGCAAATAGAAATGCAATTTCTCTCCGTGCAACGGAAGCCGCTCGTGGAGTTGTTTGAGACCGCCAAGCCTTGCATAAAGTTGACCGGATCTCCGGCGCAATAGGCGTAAGAATTGACGCCGCCGGCGCCGAACGGACTCAGGCTATCCGGACAGTGAAAACGCATCAAGGCGGGTCTGTGCCCGGTAGCCATGGCCCAGATACGTCGCGCAGCTGACGGGGTCGAGACTCTCTCCGTTAAACCCCAGAACACTGTTGTTCATTGCTTTCCCTTTTTGCATGGCAGGCCAGGCAATGCTGCTTTTTTGCGTTGCCCAAGACCAGCCTTGCGTCCGGATATTAGGAAAACTCCTCATGATCACATGCGGTGCCAAATATCGTCTGGTATCGTAGGCCTCAGTGATGGGACGGGTATGGCGTGCTCTTGCCGGAATATTTCGCCAAGATGCGCATTGGGAGGGATGATGTGCTTGAGGCTTATGTATTCCCGATCGGCTCCGCGAAATTTATTGCTCAGCGCGATGGGGAGATAGGACATTATCCGGCGATACGCAGAGCCTATCGCGGATTCGGTATATCCAAGCATTGGCAGCCGTTCGCTGAGTTGCCAGAGGGCGATCCTCATAGATGTTCTGCTGGTCAGCCCCGGCAGTGCTCAGGGCGTTGTGTTGCAGGCCGAAGGACTGAGACCCATCAGCATTGGCAATGCGCCTATAGCCAATTAGCATTTTTTCCATTCCATGATCATGGAAAATGGCATCGCGAGATACCTTTGTACTCTGTCTTGTGGCCCACCGGATGGTCTAGGTTCGTCGAAGAATGTCAGTTTCAGGCCTTCACCAATCAATACAGACATGTAAGTGCTCAGGGGGCGATGCCAGTTTCGCACTCTCAAACCATCCCATTCCAACCACTCTGCCTGTTCACTAAAATAGTTTCCAAGAGGACGGTAAGCGCGACCGTCTTCGCCTTTTATCCACCCAATTGTGCCATTGGAAGTGAAGAAACTAGTGAGGTTTGCGATCAGAATTCTTCCGCCGGGTTTGAGAATGCGAGTGGCTTCTCGAACCGCTGCGTGCATGTCGTCAATGTCGATAAGGCTTAGATAGAAGACTGCAAGGTCGAACTCTCCATTATTGAAAGGCAAATTTTCAGCAAAAGCATTGAGATATTTACCAGCTGGATCGTGGTTTCGAGCTCTTTCAATAAATGGTTCGATTGGATCAACTCCGACAGCATCGATGCCTATCTTCTTTGCCATACGGCAAAACCTCCCTTCGCCGCAGCCTATATCCAACATTTTTGCAGCGGCTGACAATTCGGATCGCTCCAGCATCGGCTTGTCGAGGATGAATTCGCGAGCGAAATCGCCCGCATCTGGCATTCTGTCGATCCAGGCTTGAGAAGAACTAAGCCACCCGTTCTCATCCGGGTCACGTTGGTTCATTGCCTAATACTCCCTGTTTCACAAACGATGGTTTGAGGCAGCTGGACTACCCCGGCTCCTGTAGGCATTCCTGCCTTATGATACGATTCAAGACCTCGGCAGCACTACGGTACCAGAATCTATCGACAATACTCCCTAAAATCGCCGCGCGCGTTCATGGTTATGAAGCGCACACCGGGCGGCAGATGGCGCTTTGGCACGAAGCCATAAGTCGCCACCTGCAACCCGTCGCGGGTGATGATCGGCGCAGCGTAGTTCTGCCAGCAATCAGGCTTCCAGAGACCGTCTTCGACCTCATAGCCAAAGTGCTAGCGGATCTGCTGCGCCGCGGGCGGGGCGAAATTTATGCACATAAAACGAAGCTACTGCACGATTTCCGTGGAAAGAATCCGTTTATGGCCATCGAGCCGTTCAGAATCCACGCTCACTCCTTCTCCAACAGGGTTTGCGCAAAATGATTCAATAGCTTCTTTCGTTGCATGATATTTAGATCTAATGGCTTGGTCTGATACGATGTCGTATTTCTCAAATTGAAACACCGTTACCTCTTCCATCTCAACCTCCTCAAGCCAAAAATGATGAGCATTATATAAACTAGACGCCCCCTCCCTAAGATCAATCAGTAAATCTACTCTATTCTGCTATTTTTAATTACCGCCTGGCAGGCTCTGAGCTGCCGGACAACGTCGTCTGCCTCGCCGGCGAGTCGGAGAGCATCCTCTCCATGCGCTGCAAGAAAGTCGGCTGGCGCGGACGCATCACGTCGGCCGGCGCCGGTGGCAGCTGCGGGCAGATCGCCGCGCCCAGCGGCGGGTTGCTGCTCGCGCAGCCGGAGAGCAGCAGCATGGCGAGCCAAAGCAGCCTGAAGTTCCAATTTCCCATCTTCCAGATCCTTCTCATATGCGGCCGATGTGGCCGCGTCATCTGCTGCCGCCTGGTGCTCGCGCGCCCGGGCGGCCTGGGTGGCCGCTACCTGCTGCTGGGCCAGGCTGGCACGCACCACTGCGGCGTCGCGCTGGGCGATAACGGCCCGCATCTCCCAGCCCAGAAAAGCCAAGGCCGCCACGGCGGCGGCCAGCACGATCTCCCTCCACAGCTGCATGTTCACCCTCCTTTTGCCTTAGCCAGCACTACGATGCCGGCCCAGATCGCGCCCAGCAGGCCAATCACAATGCCGCCGGCCAACGCCTTCAGCACAGCATCCGCTACGCCATCTACTCTCTTGGCCAGCTTCACCGCATCAGCCACTCCAGCCTCGTCCAGCGCCTGGCGCGCGCCGGCCTTGGCCGCCGCCTCCAACAGTGCCCGGAACTCTTCCCGCGGCAGCACGACTTCATCACCCATCCCCTACTCCCCAAAGTAAGCGCGATACTTGCCCCTCCGCACGACCATCACGTTCCTGACGTGCGTATTGGTGATGTCCGCAAACGACTGCCCATAGCCGGCATGCCGCGCTTTCGACTGCGCGCTGCTGTGTTCAAGATTGCCGAACCAGACGCCAGGCTGACAGCCTGACGTGTTGGCGCACTTCCGCCGGCGCTGGATCACCCCCCCGAGACCAGAGTTGTAGGCCGCGTCCATCATGGCCAGCCGGTCTGCATCAGCAGCCGCCCAGCGGATCAGCTGGTAATTGCCACGGTTCTTCAGCACAACAGCCGTCAGCTGGTAGCGTGGGTCGTAAGCATTGCCCCAACTCCAGCCCCGCAGTTCGGGATGTGCAACCACCATCTCTCGAATCGCATCGAAACGCACCGAACCATCTGCCTTGTACGCCTTGGTGAACTGCCCCAGGCCGGCACCCAGCTCGCGCGAAGTCTGCAGCTTTGCGTTGACGCGCCAGCCGCTTTCTTGCTCAACCTGAGCCGCCAGCACCGACCGCGACGGCATATCGGGCCAGTACTGGCCGATGGCCGCCGATAACGCAGGCAGCAACGCCAACGCGCCGGCGCTCAGCCCCGCAGCCATAACACACCGCCAATCACCACAGCAGCCATGAACAGCCGGTCGGCCAGCACCACGAGGGCGGCGCCCGTTGGCGCATGCATGGCGATGTCTGCAGCGGCGGACACGTCGACATGGAACAGCGCTTTGCGCATCAGCAATGCCACACCCAGGAGCACCGGGAGCGCCAGACCGAGCTGCAGCCAGGTTTGAGCAACAACGGAGTCGATCCAGAACAGCGCCAGCGCGGCCGGAATGATCAGCAGGTAGATGCGATAGTCGTGCAGATTTTTCAGCATGGTGTCTCCAGGAATGATTAAGGCCGGTTGTCCCGGCCCTTATTGATTGCCCGCAGGTTGCTGAGCAGGATGAACGCGTAGAACACGCACAGCAGCTGATAGGCCAAAGGCGGCGGCTTGAGCAGACAGCAGGCTAGGAACAAAAGCGCCTTGACCGCCACCAACGCAGGCAGGATGCCAGCGCGCTCGATCAGGCGCCTGACGAACGGGTTCAGCTCCCTGCCACCCAGGTAGGTCAGCGCATAGAAGGTGCTGGCGATGTCCGCCGCTTGGAGCAAAACGAGCAGTGCAATCCAAATCATTTCGCCCCTCCCTGCAATGCAGCCAGTTTGTTCTGCGCATCGGCCAGCTGTAACTGCAAGGCCTGGTTTTGCGTAAGCGCCACCGCCGCCGCTTGGCCCAGCACATCGGCAAGCTTCAGACCGGCCTGGCCATCCGCGACACTCAAGGACTGCGGATCGCTGATATAGGTCTGCAGTTGCTGGCTCAGCGGGTTGGGCTGGTCCGCGGCGAATCGCACGGACGCGCCGGCGATGCCGGCGGCAGACAACCGAATCAGGATTTCATAGGGGTATTGATTCATGTAGACCTCAGACAGGATTTCCGGATCTGACGCTGATCCAGGCGTTTCCGTTTGACCACGCCAGCGCGGCACCGCCGACAGCATCCGTGATGTAGACCGATGCGCCTGCAAACGCTGAAGCGGCCGGCGCGGTTGCTCTGGTGTACGCCGGGGCCGGCGTCGGCGTAGTGTTGAATCCACTGACGGTTAGAACGCTCTGCGGCTGCACGGTCAGGAGATTGCCGGCCGGCAGCCGGCTGCCGGTATTCACCACGTTGGCCACCCAGCCGCCATTCGACGTATCACCAAATGCGCTGCAGCTGCCGGCGCCGGACCATGCCTGCAACTGGACGAACACCGTGTAGGACGTCGGGCTGTTTTGGGAGACCAGAAAGGTGCAGCCCGTGTTGCCGAACACCATGGCGGATGCAGCACCGAAAAATGGACCGCTGGAGCCTGGTTGCTGTGCTCCACCGTTGCTGGTGCAGAACAACAATGTCGCTATGCCCAACTGATTATTGAGGGCGTTGTAGCCATTGCCGAACAAAACATTGAGTGCCAGCTTGGCCCCGTTCTGTCCGCAATTGAACGTCCCCAGCTGCACGTAGGACGCGGTGTCCTTGGTATCAGGAATGCCATCTTGTCGTACCGGCGGATAGCCAAGACCGGCTGCAACCTGCGCCCCCGTCACATTGCTGACCGTGCCGGCGTTACCCGTCACAGAAATTGGCCAGGTTCCGCTGCTATTGGATCCGTCGGAGCGCAGCACGTTACCTGCAGCCGGCACTGTGCGCGTGCTGCCGGTCGCATCCGTCAACGTCACCATTCCGGAGCCGGTCAGCCACGCATTGAACTGGTCCATCGTGACATTGTATTTCTGGAGCAACTGGGCGACCGACGCCGCGAGGTCTGCCGTAGAAGGGCTTGCTGCTGACATCACGCCTCCAAAGAAGAAGCCCCGCTGTCGCGGGGCTTGGGATAGGTGTTTTTGACGGCGCGAATCTGGTCCAGCATCGCCGCCGCCTCCGGCGGCAACGTGTCGGGCGGCAGGCTGGCAATCACCCGCCACAACACGTCGAGCTGCTCGCCTGTGTCCGGGTACCGCTGACGCCGCGCCACGACGTGGTCGCCGACATGGTGGATTTTCATCATGTCGTCACCTCGAATACAGCGGTTTGCGCCGGGAAGGCCTCGACGACGACGACATGGCGGCCCGGATGCGCGAACGACAACTCGCACACCGCGTCCGCGCACCGGTACTCCGCGCCGTCGATGTATAGCCAGCACGGCGCCGGCAGCTGCCGCAGCACCAGGCCGTCCAACTGCGCGGTGGCGGGCGGGCGCGGCGCAATGGCGCCGTCGCGCACGTACTGCGTCACCGGGTCGGCCACGACGGCGAGGATGCGCTTGCCGGCGGCGCGATCCAGTTTGATGTTTTCCGGCCGGGACGTCCCGGTTTGCAGAATCCGGCCGGTGTCGTCGTACTCGACGATGTTGATAGCCATGCTCATCTCCTGAAAAGAACGCAACCATAGCGGATCATGCCGTTCAGTCCGCTGCTGATCGCCGGCGACGATACGCCGATCGTCACGACCTCGCCGGCATTGACGTTGAGGACCAACACTGCACTGCCGTTGATCGGCGTGGAGCGCCCCCGCCCGTAGAGGGTTGCGATCGGATCGGCATACGGCGAGTCGGCGAACGCCAGCAGCGTGCCGCTGTCGCTGCAGCTGAACTGGAATGAATAGTCGAACGGAGGGACGCGACCGGTGACGGTAATCGAGCGCGTGTCATTCTTGCTGACCGCCTCCCCCTTGATCTGCAACGTGTCCACCATCAGATTGCGGATGAAAGAGCCGTCGATTCCGTTCATGCTGACGATGATATTCCCCACTGCATCCCTGATCGTCATGCCCCGAGTGTCGATTTGCCCGACCGTCAACTGCCCTTTGATATACGCGGCCCCCATCCCGGTCATGTCGACCACGACGCCGCCGGCAGCATCGCAGATGGTCAACCCTCGCGTATTGATCTGGCCTGCATCGATAGAACCGGACACGATTGCATTTCGACCGGAAATCGAGCCATCAACGATCATGGCGCCGTCGACGCCGACAGCCGCCTGCCCGTTGATACGACCGACCGTGAAAGCCGGGCGCGGATTAGAGCCGTCCGGAAACGCGACCTGGAACTTGTCCGCCAGGACCGCAAACGAAGACCCGCCCTGCCCATTGTTCAACTGGATGCCGGCAACACGGGGATTCTGGCCGTTCGCGTCCAACTGGATCTTCACCGCCCACTGCCCGAGCAGCCCGTTAAGGCTCTGGGTCTGTTGGGCGATGGTCGCGCTGTTACCGTTGAGGGTCGTCTGCAACTGAGACAGCTGGCTCGCCGCGGCGCTGTCAGCAGTGACACGTGCCATCCATTCGCTGGTGATCGCCGCGGCGTTGCCGGCGACGGCCGCCTGCAGAGCCAAAATGTTCGACGCCATCGCGGCATTCTGGTCGGCGCGGACTTTCTGCTCATTCACGATTGCCGCTGTTGCCTGGCCGCTGATCACTCGCGCGCCGCGCGCCTGCGACCATGACGTGTCCACTTGCAGCAACGCTTGCAGCAGTGCGCTCGCCACATTGTCATTGCTGGTGATGCTGCCGGCCAGATCCGGCGCAAGCAGGCTGTAGTCGACGCCGCCCTGCAGCTGCTGGAGCAGCAGCGTGGGATCCTTCATCGTTTGAGCTTGAGCCGTGGCAAACGCCGAAACATTCCCCCAGGTATCGTATATTCGAAGCCAGAAGAAGTAAGTCACACCCAGCTGCGCGCCCTGAAAGGTAAAGGCCGTCGTGGGATAGCCGAGGTCCGCCAGCTTGCCGGGATTGGGGTCCGCTGCAGTGGTGCTATAAAACAGCTCGGCCCGCTTGATGTCCGGCCGGCCGGCAGGATACGCCCACGTCAGATCGACCTTCATCGCGCCACCCACGGCCGACAACGTCGGCGCCGGCGGCGGCGTCACCTGCCCTTGAGTCTGCTGATTTCCGGTAACGGGAATGCTGACGACGCCGGTCACCGATACAGTCGACACCCGGACATCGTAACTGCCGGGCACCACATCCATGATTTCGGCGTGATTGCTCACCTGGTCCGGCAGAACAATCCAGTTCCCCCCGTCCTGCCTATAGGTCACCCGATAACCACGAAGGTACGGATGCACGACCGCCGGCCAGTCCACCAACAGCTTCACCCTGCGGCTGCCATCTGGCGCCAAATAGGGCTGCTCCTGGAGCTGAACCGCCAGGACCGGCGGCATCGCGCCAGGATCTGGAAGATTGCTGGTCGGGGCCGGGTCGAAGCGGAGGCCGGTTTCGATGGCAGCCCATTTATTCGGATCGTACTGCAGGCCCGAGATCTCGAACTCGCCGTTATCGGCAGCCTTGATAGACACGCAGGTCCACAGGTCAGGCTGAAGATTGGTCGCGATCAACACCCAGGTGGCACCGGCGACCGGCTGGGCCGGATACTGCGACACGATGGTCAGCGTGTCAGTCGTTCCCGGCGGAGCGACAACCCCACGACGCACCGGTACGCCATCCGGCCCCGTCACCTCCAACGTGTAGGTGACACCTGCCTGCAGCGTAACTGGAGCATCGAGCCGAACCACGGTGCCGGCCACCGAAACTACCCGACCACCCATCCGCGCGCCGGCCACGTGGAAGTCGGACGTCGCAAACAGGTCACCCGGTTGCAAATCCGCGCTGTACGCCGCCGCCTTGAAATCCACCATCTCGGTACTGCGCTGCGCAGTCTCCAGGATGTACCGGCCACAGCGGCGCGCCTGCCCGCGCGTGACGGCGCCCATCGCCACCGCCGACGTCTGCTGCAGCCCGTAGGTCAGCAGCCCTTGCCCATGCTCGGTGTACTCCACCGCGCGCCGGTAGCGGTCGCTCGGATCCGTCCAGGCCACGGCCGCAGCAGTGAAGCGCCCATTTTTCGGAGTGGACGAATAGGTGAATTTTCCATCAATGACATTGGTGGCGTTGAAGTGCTTGACCGGCTGTTTGCCGGGCATGTCCGCGACGATCCGAATGCCGCCGGCAGACCAGTAGGCCTGGCCGCAGAAACTGCTCACGATGTCGGAAACGACTTTCCAGGCATCCTGCGTGTCTTGCTGGAAATTGTGGAACTGGAATCGCGGCTCGAAGCCGCCGTAACCGTCCGGAACAGGCTGATCACACCACTGGGCGATAGCGTACATCCCCCAGCGGTCCATGTTGGCCGCCGGAATGTTGATGCCGAAACGGTTATCCGTGCAGTAGGTCCACAGGAACCAGACGGGGTTACTGGTCGGCGCCGGCTTGAAGTTGCCATCCCATGGGCCGGTATACGTGCGCGCCACCGGATCGTAATTGCTGGGCACCTGGCACTTCAGCTGCTGCCACAGCACCGACACCTCCGGCATCCGACTGAACTGGCGCGCGTCGAACTTCAGCGCGACCACAGACAGGTTTGGATAGCGCAGCTGCGCGTCGATGATGCTGGTGAACGATGTGAAAACGGTCTGGTTTGCCAGATACTGCGTCGTGCTGTCCGGCGTGATTCTGCGAACCCGGACGAGCCACGGGCCAGTGCCAGGCAACTGCAGCCGCGTGCTGCGCTGGTAGTTGGCCGTGGTTTTGTCGGAAATGGTGACCATGGCAGCTTGGGAAAATTTGCCATTCGTCGGCGCCAAATCGATGGCGTACTGCACCGACGAACCACCGGTGTCGCCGGTTTTCGGATCGGTGGAGCGCAGGCCGGCGGGCAGAGATACCGTCACCCGGATGGCGGTGGCGTTCACATCCGCCACAGTTTGCGTGATCGGATTCGTCGCCTTCACCTCCAAGCCCACGCCGATCTCCGTCTCGACAGCCGGAAAACCCTGAATCGCGGGCTGCGTTTGGGTGCCAGTGCGATACGAAACCTGCATGTTCTGGAAGTTGAACGAACCGTCAGAATTCTGAATCGGCGTATCGTCCAGATAGATGCTTTTCAGCGGATTGGCCGGGTCGGCCGGCCCGCCGGTCTCGCCATGGCCCAGCAGCACCATCATGCGGCCGTAGCTGATCGACTGCGCGGTGTCGGGCGACTCTACCGGGGTATGCTGGCTGCCACCGCCGCCGCCCTTGGCGCCAAAGATTGCATCGTCGGACATTCATGCTCCAGAAAAGATGCCCGCGCTCGGCGGGCTATACGAGTACAGGGGAGTTGGTGGGCAGCGCCCCGGTGCCGATGTCCTCGACGCTGACGCCGGCGGAAATCACAGTGCCGGCAATCAGCATGGTGCCGACGCCTATCGGGATGGGCAGGCCCTGGGCGCTGGTCTGCTGCGCGCCGTTGAACCAGTAGTTCGGCTTGCCGTCCTTGGCCTGCCAGTCGGGCTGCTTGGGGATGGGGGTCAGCAGTTGAATCGCTCCGCCAATCATCATGCTTGCGCCGACGCCATAGCCTGCGGTCACTGCCGCGGCACTCCAGTACAGCGGGTTCCACCACGAGAAAGCCAAGATGGCCGCACCGGCCAGAAAGCGAACGCCAGCACTCGCCCCAACGATCACCGGCATAATCAGGATGTCGCCCTGACTCACCAGCACGATCTCATCCTCCGCGACATCCCTATCAGCCACCGTCACGCGATATCCGACCTTCTCCGGATCGCTCTCACGCAGGTGCTGGGCAAACCCTGGCCAGTTGGCTTCCAGCATGCGGATGGCTTCCGCCACGCTGTCCACGTAGGCGGCGAACTCCTTCACGAACTTCTCGCCCAACTCTCCGCCCAGGCGGACGTTCCGTTTCTCACCCATTTCGAGACCTCACAATCGTGACGGTACAGCGCCGCCACCAGCCGCCATAAATGCCGACCTGGCTGGGCTGATGGTAGAGCTGATGAAGGATGCGGCTATCGCCGAGGTAGATGGCAACGTGGTTGACCACGCTGGCCTCGCACATCATGAAGATCAGGTCGCCACGCGCGGGCTCGCCTTCAACGACATCCACCGACGCGCTAGCCAGCCACGCCGGGAATGGGCTATCTCCCCGCTTCCAGAATTCCTCTGCCACCTGCGCCCGCGGCAATACAATCCCGGTCTCCCGACGATGCCAGTCCTGCGCCAGCGTGAAGCAGTCGAACATGCCCCAGCAGAATGGCCGCCCCTCGTAGGGCGCCTGCCAGCCGATGGGCTCGGTCAGCGTGTGCTCACCGTTCGGCCAACTGACGATGTGCCAGGGCAGCCCGGTCCGCTCGCACATCACACGATCCACCATCGATGGCTCGGCGGTGTCGTCGGGGTGACTGTGCCAGATGCCGACAACTCGGCCCAGTTGCTCAGCGGCGGCATAGTCAACCGGGTCGAGCTCAAACTGCGCGCGGGGGTCGCCGGCGATGTTCCGGCACTGGTAGACGCGCCCGGAGTTCAGCAGCACGCCGCACGCCTCCTGCGGGTGTGCCAGCTCCGCCAGGTGAAGCATTTCGTTGATCATGGGACATCCAGAAACGAGAAAACCCGCCGGAGCGGGTTGATTGTAGGGGTGAGATCGCTCAGCCGTAACGACGCAGCCCCAGCAGTCCAGGGAAGTTGGTCTGGTTCCCTCGGCACTGGCAGTCGCTGTAGTGCTTGCCGCAAGCGTCTTTGTTGGGATCGCTATTAATCCGGCAGTAATAATCCGTACAGATTGTATACTTCCGGCATGGAAAAAATCGATGTGCGCAAGCTTGAACTGGCCGCCCGTGAGCAGCTGAGGCGTACCGCTATCCGGATGTACAAGCGAGGCCGGTCTCAAGCCAGTATTGCCGAAGAACTCGGGCTGCGCCGCCCCACCATTTCCGCCTGGGTGGTGCGTGAGGCAGCACTAGGTGCGCAGGGATTCAAAGAACAGAAGCGCGGTCGCGCCGAAGGCACCGGCCGTCGGCTGACCGAGGCGCAGGAAGCCCGGATCAAGCAGGACATCGTGGATCGCACGCCAGACCAGATGAAGCTGAGGTTTGCCCTGTGGAGTGCTCAGGCGGTCAAGGCTGTAATCAAGCAGATGTTTCTGATCGATCTGCCGATCCGTACTGTCCGTCTGTACTTGGCCCGCTGGGGCTTTACGCCGCAGCGCCCGCTCAAACGCGCTTATGAGCAGCGACCGGCAGCAGTCGAGAAATGGCTCAAGGAGGAATACCCGGCTATCGTCGCGCGTGCCAAAGCGGAAATGGCTGAAATCAGCTGGGGCGACGAATCGGCGGTGTCGAGTGTTGAGCACTTTCCGCGTGGCTACGCCCCAAAAGGCCAAACCCCAGTTCTGGTGTTATCCCAATCGAAAAGAGCGCGCATCAACTTGATTTCGGCCATTACCAACCAAGGCAAGATGCGCTTCATGCTGTACCGGGAGACCTTGACGGCCCGGGTGCTGATCAAGTTTCTGATGCGGCTGATCCGTGATGCTGGCGGCAAGAAGGTGTTCTTGATCCTCGACAACTTGCGCGTGCATCACAGCAAGCTGGTGCAAGCATGGTTGGAGGAGGAAGAGAACAAGAAGGCGATTGAGTTGTTCTTCCTGCCCAGCTACTCACCGGAACTGAACCCGGATGAATACTTGAACGGCGACCTGAAGGCCAGAATGAGCGCAGGTGAGCCGGTTCGATCAGACGGTCAACTTCAAGGGAAAGTGCTGTCCCATTTACGCTCATTGCAGAAGCAGCCGGCCAGAATCCGGTCGTACTTCCGGCATGAAAAAATCCGCTACGCGGCATGAGCTTTCTGTACGGTATTTGACTGCCGGATTAATAGCTCCGGCCGCCTTCCATTGCTTCATGAAGGCCGCGCCCCGCCCCTGGATGAAGGTGCTGGCGATCTCCAACGAAGCTTCGTAGCTGGAGAAGCCACTGCCGACCAGGCTTTGCATGCTGCCCTGGTAGTCGATGCCGGCCTTCTTGTACGCCTCTATGGTCGGCTTGGCATTCATGTGCGACAGCCAGTTACGCAGATTGGTCACGGCCTCGTCGCCGGACCCGGCGCCTTCGCGGCCGACTTCCAGACTGGCCACGATCTGGGTGACTGCTTCCTGGCCCTTGATGCCTTTGGCCGCAAAGGCGGCCGTCATTTCCGGCAACGCCTTCGCCATGTCCTTCAGTTCGAACCTCCCCAACTTGCCGCCATAGGCCGCCCGGTTGAACGCCTCCTTCAAGCCCTTTTCGGTTTTGATACCCAGCGTCTCGGTGAAGCTGTAGACCATGCTGGCCACGTCCCGCATGTCGGCATTGGTCGCCGTCGACACCTGGCCAAGCAGCTTGGCCCGTTCCCCGGCCTCCTTGGCATCCATGCCGGCCGCAACCAACGTGTTGACGCCTTCCATGATTGCGGCATGCCCCTGGTTGGTGGTGAGGGCCGCCTGGCGGATCAGCCCTCCGACCTGCTGCTCCTGCAGCTTGGTCAGATTGCCGGTGATGGCGATATCGCGCAGGCCCGACTCGAATCGTGCTCCCTGCTTTATGGAGCTGAAGACCGGCGCGCCAACGGCTACCGCTGTCGCTGCGCTTTCCTTCATCCCCGACCAGCTGTCCTGGCGTGCCTGCTTCAACTCCAAGCCGCGCGCCATGCTGGCGGCCAGCTTTTCCTGCTTCAGCCTGAGCGCGTCCACTGCGCGCCCCAGCCGTTCGTAGTCGCGGTTCAGCGCGGCTAGGCTGCCGCCGCTCAAAGTGCCCATGGCGCGCCGCATAGACTGCCCCAGGGCGTCCTGCTGGGCCGTCAATTGCTTGCTGGTGGCGCCGAGTACATCCATGGTGCGTTTGGCGCCAGCGAATGCGGCAAGGTAGGAACCCTGCAAAACGGCACCGATTGCCACACTGACCAGCATGTTGTTCGCCATCTGAAAGCGTCCTCGCTATACTGCGCTTATGAAAATCGAAACCCATGACATCAGCGAAACCATCGCTGAAGCCGTCCAGATCGTCGGTGCCGCCGTCGCCTGCGGAGTCGCCATATGGTGGGCATGGTCGCTTGCTGCGGGTAGCGTGGTCGGCTTTGTCTTGCTGTTGCTTCTGGCCGTGCTATTCATCGCGCCGCTGGTCGCCTGGGGATTGCCGATGGTGGCGCTGGTGCTGGGCGCGCTGGTCCGGGTGATCCGCTCCGACCACTCCATCCCGCTGTAAGTCCGGCTCTTCGCCACAGGCCGCCGATAATCCGGCGGCCTTTGCTTTGTGGCCTTAGTGAGTTTGCCGGCGCTTAATCTCCCTCTCCGCAGCTCCCAGCCAGAACCAGTAATCTTCCATCTCCAGCCCGTCGATCTCGGACGGCGGCATCCCCAGCGCGATCAACAGCACTTCATCCAGCGGCAGCAGGCTGCTCTCCGATGCCCACCATTTGGCGAAAACAATCGGACAATGCCTTGCTGTCGGCGATGTCCAGCTGGTCGATGTCTTCCAGCGTCAGGCCCGTCATGCGGGCGAACAGGTAGTCTTCCTGGTCGGCGTCGTCTTGGCTGTGGCGGCTGGCGGCCTTCAAGTCCGCGCGCTTCAGGCGCTTGATGTCCAGCGCCTCAATACGCTGGCCTGCGGCACTGGTGAACGGGTACTGCAGCTTGAGCTTGTCCATGGAAATATCCTTCCGTTTGATTGATTGGGAACCACGAAAGGATTGTGGCCGGGTGGCCGAGGAAACGCCGTTAAAGGGCTTTAAAGAAGGGTTTGCACGTTTGGTCAGTCGAAAAGGTCAAGGTATCGTGATAGTTTCCGCGGCCATGAAACCCGTCATCAGATTGGGCGACCCCACCAGCCACGACGGCAAGGTGGTCAGCGCCTCCAGTACCACCACCATGTTCGGCAAGGCTGTCGCATTGGTGGGCGACTCCGTCTCTTGCCCACAGCAGGGCCATACCAATTGTGTGATTGTTGAAGGCGATCCCACCTGGACAGTGGGAGGCAAAAGCGTCGCGTTGGACGGCCACAAGGTCAGCTGCGGTGCCACGCTGATCAGCACGCTCGGCGCAGTGATGCGAAGCTATGAAAGTAGTGGAACAGCGACTACAGGGGCTAGCTCTATTGGGGTTGCCGCTGGCGCCGCAGTTGCCGCGGCGGCGGTGGGCCTTGCCGCCTTCGATGAGCAGATCAGGTTCTTTACTGCCAATCGCAATGTCTTGGCGAACACCCGTTACAAGCTATTAATCCGGCAGTCAAATACCGTACAGAAAGCTCATGCCGCGTAGCGGATTTTTTCATGCCGGAAGTACGACCGGATTCTGGCCGGCTGCTTCTGCAATGAGCGTAAATGGGACAGCACTTTCCCTTGAAGTTGACCGTCTGATCGAACCGGCTCACCTGCGCTCATTCTGGCCTTCAGGTCGCCGTTCAAGTATTCATCCGGGTTCAGTTCCGGTGAGTAGCTGGGCAGGAAGAACAACTCAATCGCCTTCTTGTTCTCTTCCTCCTCCAACCATGCTTGCACCAGCTTGCTGTGATGCACGCGCAAGTTGTCGAGGATCAAGAACACCTTCTTGCCGCCAGCATCACGGATCAGCCGCATCAGAAACTTGATCAGCACCCGGGCCGTCAAGGTCTCCCGGTACAGCATGAAGCGCATCTTGCCTTGGTTGGTAATGGCCGAAATCAAGTTGATGCGCGCTCTTTTCGATTGGGATAACACCAGAACTGGGGTTTGGCCTTTTGGGGCGTAGCCACGCGGAAAGTGCTCAACACTCGACACCGCCGATTCGTCGCCCCAGCTGATTTCAGCCATTTCCGCTTTGGCACGCGCGACGATAGCCGGGTATTCCTCCTTGAGCCATTTCTCGACTGCTGCCGGTCGCTGCTCATAAGCGCGTTTGAGCGGGCGCTGCGGCGTAAAGCCCCAGCGGGCCAAGTACAGACGGACAGTACGGATCGGCAGATCGATCAGAAACATCTGCTTGATTACAGCCTTGACCGCCTGAGCACTCCACAGGGCAAACCTCAGCTTCATCTGGTCTGGCGTGCGATCCACGATGTCCTGCTTGATCCGGGCTTCCTGCGCCTCGGTCAGCCGACGGCCGGTGCCTTCGGCGCGACCGCGCTTCTGTTCTTTGAATCCCTGCGCACCTAGTGCTGCCTCACGCACCACCCAGGCGGAAATGGTGGGGCGGCGCAGCCCGAGTTCTTCGGCAATACTGGCTTGAGACCGGCCTCGCTTGTACATCCGGATAGCGGTACGCCTCAGCTGCTCACGGGCGGCCAGTTCAAGCTTGCGCACATCGATTTTTTCCATGCCGGAAGTATACAATCTGTACGGATTATTACTGCCGGATTAATAAGTTAAGCTTTTGGCACATTTACTTGTCAAGTTATCTCTAAATGCTTTGATCAGCAGACATACATCTTGCTTGGCTAATTTGCTCGGCCATCCCGCTCTGGTTTCTGCTATTATTTTTCTACACTTAACTCGGGCAATAATTAAGACATGGAGCTTACGCCTATCCGTTTGCTTGGCTTGTGCCGCCTTCAAGATATTGTCTACGCGGCGAAGTAGAAAAGGGCTGATATCCTTTCCTTTTTCAGAAGTAGATATAAGGATTTTCGTTAATCCGTCGATAGCCGCGTGGTCTTCCATCAGCATCAACTCCTCTTAAGTAGCGTTCCACAAATTTTATTTTGCATATGGCCCGCCCGAAATAAGACTAGTCTTAAAATTCTTTTTCAATGACATGGCCGTCCTCTATGATCGTCCAGCAACATCAGACGTAGAGGGCGCGTAAGGCCTGGACAGTTTGTCCGGGTCTTTTCATTTGATATCCGCCGCCCGGCAGCCAAGCGGAATGCTTGACTCACTGCGTGCGAGGCAGCACCGGTTCAAAACTTGCGCCCTCGCCGCCAATCGCCTGCAGCGTCACCAGCAAGCCGGGGATGTGATTGGCCCCGACCACCCACAGGACATTCTTGTTCTCATAATCGCCCTTGTTGTCGAAAAACCTGTCGCTCAACCACTGATTGCTTCGGGCCTCGCAACAGGCGTAATCGTTGCCCTCTTCCGCGAGCTTTTGGCCATATTCAACAAAACTGGCATTTTCATTGCCGGTCATGAACGCATCGTCGCCATGGTCCATATCCGCCGCCTCCCCTGCCTGACGATAAGTCCTGACCTGATCGCCATCGTCCTTGTAATGATTGGCGAGCTGGACCCGCGAATCAGCGGTTTCAAGATATTCGACCTTGCCTGCCGCGCTGAGGAACAAATCGTCGTAGGGCGCCTTGTTGATCTCGCAAACCGACTCGTACTGCTTCAACCTCATCTCCGCGCGGCGGATATCGGCCGGTTTTCCGCCCTCCCGCGCCGCCGCCACCCGCGCGCGGCCGTCAAGCACGTCCTGAACCTGCCCGGCCAGCTCATCCAGGCTTTTCCCTGTCGAGTTTCCTGGCACTTCCAGGTAGACCACGTCAAATTTCTTGTCTCGAACAAGATTGAGCAGTTCAACGCCATGATGCTTGTCCTGGATGATGCCTTCCCTGTGCATCGCCCCCAGCAGATGGAGCTCTGCCCCATCGACATTGACCTTCCACAAGTTCATCCCATTGCTCGGCGCCATCTTCGACAACTCGGATATCGCCGCCCCTCTGGCCTTCAAATCATCCGGCCTCATGGTCCTCTTCAAATCCGCCACTTCCAGTTTCTTGCTTCCCGCCACCGAAGCGCTCTCAAACGAACCATTCAAAACCGAACTCAAACCGCCCGATGCTGTAACGCCATACATGCTTTAGCACTCCAAAAATAAATCATTGGAAACAAGAAACCTTACAGTGCGAATGGGAATATGCGCCGACATCAAACACCCGGCACAAAGAAAACCACATCATTAATAATGGTTTTTGCCCTAGCCCCGATAAAATTTTTATACCAGAGCGATTTGGGATCCACTTTCAAAAAACGGTCGGCGGCGCAGCAAGCCATCCGGCCTTGGCGTCCACGGACCAGGAGGCGGCGCGTCGGGTGGACATGGCGGATGCGGCAAGCATGATAGGGTGAACATTTTTTGCAAGAGAAAGCCAATGCGGCCATGGAATATCGGGTTTTATTTTGAGCGCCCATCATGCCTATCCGACCCAAATTCAAACTGAACCTGACGCCTCTGGACTTCAGCGCTCCGATGGAGAAAAACGCTCCTTCGGCGCGCGAACAGCTGCGCGCTGATTTCGACAAACTACGCGGGCAGATGCGGGAATTGCCGTTTCCGCGCTTTCAACAGGCCTTGCATGCGCCGGACTATGCCGGCATGCGGCAAAGCGGCTTCTGCGCCGTCAGCAACGGTTTCCGCATGGAAAACCATGGTGGCGATGTTTTCATGCATGCCCGCCGCGAAAACCCGCAAAGCCTGGGAGAGTTCGCTGGCGACAAGTTCCACATCAGCATCCAAAGCGAACAAGTGCCGCAAGCGTTTCAGGCGCTGTCGAGCCTGCTGTTTTCCGATGACAGCCCCATCGACAAGTGGAAAATCACCGATATGGAACGCGTAGACCATCAATCCCGCGTGGGAGTGGGCGCGCAAATCACCCTGTATGTGAAACCGGATCAGACGGACTCGCTTTACAGCGCCTTGGCGTTGAACAAGACGCGACAATTCATCGAAAACCTGGAAGCGAACCTGTCCGAACACGGCATTGCGCCGGGACAGCATCCGGAGTCGGATGTGCGTCCCGATGGCTGGCGATATACCAGCTATCGAAACGAGTTGCGCAGCGAGCGGGATGGCAGCGAGACCCAGAGCCAGGCCTTGCGGGAGGAACCGTTTTATCGCCTGATGACGGAATAAGCTGCCGCCTACGGCATCAAACCCGCCAGGGGGACTGGGGGGCCACCCCAAACCGGCGATGGACACGCCGTGGAGTCCGGGCCGGACACGGCCTCAAACCGACAAGCCGGCCCCTCCCCCTGACCTTGGCGTCAGCGGATCGGCATCTCGCGAGCGGCTCAAGGCCCTGCCAAGCATCCGCGCCCCTGCCTCCTCATCGCCAGTGCGAGATGCAATATTCGGCGCCCAGGGTTTTCTTGGCCAGCGCCAGGCAGGTTCGCGCCGCATCCGGATGGCTGGGCACGTCCTGCACGCTGAACGGAATGCGCAGACAGCGGCAGAATGCCAGCATCCGCTGCCACGCTCCGATGAACTCTTCGCCGGCGTCGACGCTGCCGTCGTCAAGCACCGACAAGTCCGGCATGGCCAGCGCGGCGATGCCGGATTGGCGCGTAATCCGGTAGAACATGTCTTCCGAGCACAGCGCCGCCAGCAAGCCGGGAGCCGCGTGGCTGAACACCTCCGAATACGTGGCCGCCGAATAAACCAGGCAAGCCTCGCCGCCGTTGTCGAAATAATGCTGGACGGCGGCCGGCAAGCGGCAACGAAAACCGAAAAAAGCTTGCTCCAGCGGATCGGCGATCTCCGCGCACAGGCCGCGCTTGTAATCCTCCCAGCAAGACAATAAATACAAACCTGGCTTGCCTACCTCGGTGAAGCCGATGAATAGCGGCATCGCCGCCGATTGTTGCCGGATACCCGCGCCTGATGACATTTCCGCTCCTAGGAACCGATGTTGCTTCGACATGGCCGGGCGGGTTCGACCGACGTCTGCCGCCAGTCCTCGCGTCACGGGAAACGTTGGCGATCCGTAGCAGAATCAGAGACAGATCATTGGCGCCCGCTCGCAGAGTCTCCAAGCGGGCTCCAGCGGCAAGATCAACACACAGGCTCAGCCTTCGACTGCGCCACCGGCGGCTTTTAGGACAGCTCCTAGACAAAAGCCGACGCAAGGCCGCGGCAAACACCGGCGTCGCGGCGCACGCGACTACACCCGGCCGCTGCCCGCGCCGGCGATATTTCCACTGGAAAAACCGACGCCGCTCATCAGAAATATCCCAAAAACTTCATGCACTTATCAAAATATCGTTCATAAAAATCAAATAGGCCGGCGACAACAAAAAACCAAAGTCGGCACCGAATAAAGGCAGGAATGGAGAGTGGCGAGAATCGCAGGAGAAATAGATGAATTTTGGAAGAACAATCACCTTTTTAAGTATATTTGCATATATTTTTGGCATAAATGTGACATCACCGGCTTACGCGGACACCAGGCCGATAAGCTTCGCCTTATACGAGTTGGGCTATTTGTACAACGACGCCACCAAGGCCGGCATAGACAAGGACATTGCCAATGAGCTGGCCAAACGGAGCGGACGGGAATTCCAACTGGAATACATGCCCAGGGCCAGAATCTGGAAAAAACTGGAGGACGGCACGCTGATGATGACCGGCAGCGGGATACAAAACGATGCCCGAGAGAAATTCGCCTGGTTCATTCCCTGCATGCAGCTGAAAAACTACGTCATCTTCAACAAGGACGAGCCGTTCAGGAACCTGGAGCAGTTCAAGGCCAGCAACAAGCTGGTGGGCGTGATCCGCAGCTATAAACACGGCGTGGCCGCCGATGCCGAAATCGACGCGCTGCGCTCGCAACATCGCGTGCTGGAAGTGGCCGAGCAGGAGCAGCTGTACCGGATGCTGCAGACGAGGCGGCTGGACCTCATCGTGGCCCTGCCCCCGGCCAGCATGTTCTATCTCGACCAGTTCACGATCAGGAACCGCGTGGTGATAGCGGACTGGTTTCCCGATCCGCCCATCGTCCACAACCTGGTCTTCTCCAGAAAAGCCTTCAGCAAGGAGGAGATCGCGATGTGGAGGAAGATCATCAAAAACATGGTTGCCGATGGCACGCTGAAAAGAATCTACGCCAAATACCTTGGAGAGAAATACGCGGTGGACATGCTGAAATTCCCCGACCCCGGCGGCAATTGAACCCGCCCCGCGCGGCGGGAGCGCGCCATGCCGGCCAAAAAGCGCCGCCCGACCGCGCATGGCGCAGCAGCAAACCTGGCGGCCGCGGACCGCGCCCATGCGGCGGCCATGGCGAGGCGGCATGCCAACCTCGCCCACCGCCCCCGCAAGCGCGCGCTAAGGCCGGATGCCGCGGTAGATGGCCACCGTGCCGTAGAAAGTGGGAATCTGCCGCGCCACCGCCACCTCGGCGAAGCCCACCTCCCGCATCAGCCGCGGCAGCGCGCCCTGGACATTGCCCCGGGTGGTCTCGAAACCGTCCAGAAACTGGGTCGTCAGGCTCAGCACCCGCATCAGCGCGTTCTGCGGCTTACCCAGATCGCCTATCACCAGCTCGCCGCCCGGCTTCAGCACCCGCAGCATCTCGCGCAGCGTGGCGCGCTTGCTGTCCATCCGCAGATGGTGGAAGAACAGGCTGGACAAGACCCGATCGAACAGCTTGCCCTCGTAAGGCATCCGGTCCGACATCGCGTGGCTGAGCCGCAGGCCGACGCCGGCCTCGGCCGCCTTCAGCGCGGCGCGGCGCAGGATCTCGGCGTCGCCGTCCAGGCCGTGCAGCGCGATGGCCGGCACCTTGCGCGCCGCCATCACCGCCAGCGTGCCGGTGCCGCAGCCGACATCCAGCACGCTGTGGCCCGGTTGCAGCCGGGCGATGGTCAGCAGGGTTTCCTTCACATGGCGTTCGCGCCCGGTCAGCGCGATCAAGGGATCGTACAGCGAGGTCAGGCTGGAAAACCTGAGGGCGTGTATGTATTGCGTTCGCGGCGAAGGCATGGCGTTCTCCATGGAGTGGCCGGACGGCAGGCGCCGCCGGCTTGCAAGCTACAGGACTTTGCCCCCGCCGCGCTGCTGGCCGCGGCGGCGGTCGACATCGCGCTTGGCATGACGACCTCCCACGCGGCATGGCGGACACTTAGCCACCATATACCATGTGCCTGGGGGCGCAAAACCGGCACAAAGGATATGCCATTGGAATTTTTGGCAAGTTTTCCGTTGAAGAGGCCACCGCCGGCCATGCCCATGCCCATCCGCCGCGCAATTTTACGCCATCAGCGTAGCGGCCACGCAACAGTTGATGACACAACATCTAGTGACAGCCAAACCACGGGCACCTGCTGCTAGGATTCACGCGACTTTCTGCAATTTTCTGACAGCCGCATTCAAGTCCAAATCCGCCGCCAAAAAATTTCTGTCACCGCAAAGCCAATAACGGCGCGGCTTTCCGCCCTCGCTGCCAGATTCCTGCCTAAAGTCAAGACTTGAACTACGTCCCCCCCACCACTAGAATTTGGGCAGATTCAGCGGTGCAAACGGTACATCTTGTGTTTACCCACAGCCCGCACACAGCTTTTCAACAGAATTGTCCACAAGCCGACCTGCCGCCAAGAACGCAGTGCGAGCGGACGTAAACTTCTCTTTATCGAGGGATACATGCAACTGACCACCTTTGAAGGGCAAACCGCCGCAGAACTCGGCCGCGAAGCAGCACCGCAAGCCGATTTCAGCCTGTACAAGACCATCCGTCGCAATGGTGCGGTGGTGCCGTTCGAACCCGTCAAAATCTCCATTGCCATGACCAAGGCGTTTCTGGCGGTAATGGGTCAGCAAGGCGCCACCTCCGCCAGCATTCGCGACAAGGTGGCCCAGCTGACCGAACAGGTGGTCAACGCGTTGATGCGCCGCAAGCCGGAAGGCGGCGCCATCCATATCGAAGACATTCAGGACCAGGTTGAACTGTCGCTGATGCGTTTCGGCGAGCACGACGTGGCCCGCGCCTACGTGCTGTACCGCGAACAACGCTCGCAAGAGCGCGCCGCCCGCGGCGAAGCGCTGACCAGCGTGCAGATCAACGTGCTGCGCAAGGACGGCCGCAAGCTGCCGCTGGACGTGGCCCGCCTGCGCGCCAATATCGAGGCCGCCAGCAAGAACCTGGCCGGCATCGACGTGGACGCCATCCTGAGCGAGACGCTGAAGAACATCTACGACGGCGTGCCGGAAGAAGAAGTGGGCAAGTCCGCCATCCTGGCCGCCCGTTCGATGATCGAACAAGACCCGGCCTACGATTACGTGACCGCCCGCCTGCTGATGGGCAACATCCGCCTGGAAATCCTGGGCGAAGCCGTCAACCAGGACGAAATGGGCAAACAGTACGCGCCCTACTTCGCCGACTACATCAAGAAGGGCATCGCCGCCGAGCTGCTGGACGAAAAGCTGGCCGAATACGACCTGAAAAAGCTGGGCGCGGCGCTGGACGCCGAACGCGACCTGCAATTCGGCTACCTGGGCCTGCAGACGCTGTACGACCGCTACTTCCTGCACATCGACGGCACCCGCATCGAAATGCCGCAGGCTTTCTACATGCGCGTCGCCATGGGCCTGGCGCTGAACGAAGTGCACCGCGAAGACCGCGCCATCGAGTTCTACAAGGTGCTGTCCAGCTTCGACTTCATGTCGTCCACCCCGACGCTGTTCAACTCCGGCACCCGCCGCAGCCAGCTGTCCAGCTGCTACCTGACCACCATCGCCGATGACCTGGACGGCATCTACGAAGGCATCAAGGAAAACGCGCTGCTGTCCAAGTTCGCCGGCGGCCTGGGCAATGACTGGACCCCGGTGCGCGCGATGGGCTCGCACATCAAGGGCACCAACGGCAAATCGCAGGGCGTTGTTCCGTTCCTGAAAGTGGTGAACGACACCGCCGTGGCGGTGAACCAGGGCGGCAAGCGCAAGGGCGCCGTCTGCGCCTACCTGGAAACCTGGCACGCCGACATCGAGGAATTCCTCGAACTGCGCAAGAACACCGGCGACGACCGCCGCCGCACCCATGACATGAACACCGCCAACTGGATTCCGGACCTGTTCATGAAGCGCGTGATGGAAGGCGGCGAGTGGAGCCTGTTCTCCCCGTCCGAAACCCCGGACCTGCATGACCTGTACGGCCAGGCTTTCGAAAAGGCCTACAACGCCTACGAAGCCCGCGGCGCGCGCGGCGAATTGAAGGTGCACAAGCGCATCCCGGCCCTCTCCCTGTGGCGCAAGATGCTGACCATGCTGTTCGAAACCGGCCACCCGTGGGTGACCTTCAAGGACCCGTGCAACATCCGCAGCCCGCAGCAGCACATGGGCGTGGTTCACAGCTCCAACCTGTGCACCGAGATCACGCTGAACACCAACGACGACGAGATCGCCGTGTGCAACCTGGGCTCGGTCAACCTGGCCGCCCACCTGCAGGCAGACGGCTCGCTGGACGCGGAAAAACTGCAACGCACCATCCGCACCGCGCTGCGCATGCTGGACAACGTCATCGACATCAACTTCTACCCGGTGAAGAAGGCGCGCAACTCCAACCTGAAGCACCGTCCGGTAGGCATGGGCGTCATGGGCTTCCAGGACTGCCTGCACATCAAGCGCACCCCGTACGGCTCCAACGCCGCCGTGGAGTTCGCCGACGAATCGATGGAAATGGTGGCCTACTTCGCCTACCTGGCCTCCACCGAGCTGTCCGAGGAACGCGGCCGCTACCCGTCGTACAAGGGCAGCCTGTGGGACCGCGGCATCCTGCCGCACGACAGCCTGAACCTGCTGGCGGCCGAACGCGGCGGCTACCTGGAAGTGGACCGCACCGAACGGATGGACTGGAACAAACTGCGCGAGCGTATCAAGCAGCACGGCATGCGCAACAGCAACTGCCTGGCCATCGCCCCGACCGCGACCATCGCCAACATCATCGGCGTGTCCGCGAGCATCGAGCCGACCTACCAGAACCTGTTCGTCAAATCCAACCTGTCCGGCGAATTCACCGTCACCAACGAATACCTGGTGCGTGATCTGAAGGCCGCCGGCCTGTGGGACGAAGTGATGGTTGCCGACCTGAAGTACTTCGACGGCAGCCTGGGCCAGATCGACCGCGTGCCGGCCGAGCTGAAAGCCATCTACGCCACCGCCTTCGAGCTGGATCCGAAATGGCTGGTGGAAGCGGCTTCCCGCCGCCAGAAGTGGATCGACCAGGCCCAGTCGCTGAACCTGTACATGGCAGGCGCCTCCGGCAAGAAACTGGACGAGTTGTACAAGCATGCCTGGCTGCGCGGTCTGAAGACCACCTACTACCTGCGCACCCTGGCCGCCACCAGCGCCGAGAAGTCCACCGGCCGCGGCGGCGAGCTGAACGCCGTGTCCAGCCAGATGCAACAGGCTCCGGCCGCCGTGGTGGACGACACCCCGGCTACCGACGCCAAGTTCTGCAGCATCGACAACCCCGATTGCGAGAGCTGCCAGTAAAGCAGGTTTCGTACGGTGGAACACCCCGCAAGGGGCGTTCCACCAAAGCGGCGAAGTCTCTCGCGAGGCTACGCCAAACCGGGAGGCGCAAGCCTCTCCATCCTCAAGCCGCCTGGCGACAGACGGTTTCGGGATGCGGACGACAGGCCCGCCGCCGACGCGTCGGTCCGGCCAGATCGTTACAGATGGATGGCGTTTCATCTATCGGCCGGGCCCCGGCCCGGACCGCAACCAGAACGAAAGCCGCCATGAACCTTGAAGCATTTTTTGAACAATACCGTCACAGCTACTCGCGGCTGGACGTGGAAGGCGTAACGGGCCACTTCACCGTGCCGTTCACCGCCATCCACCACGGCGACCTGGCCTGCTGGCAGGACATGGACTCGCTGTGCGACACCACCGCCTCGCTGCTGGCGTGGTACCGGAGCCAGGGCTTCGTCAGCGCCAGCCACCGGCTGGAAGACGCGATGCCGATGGGCCGGGACGTCGCCAGCGCCGTCGTGGCCTGGACCGTGGAGCGCACCGGCCAGCCGCCCTGGTGTTATCGCACCGGCTACCACCTGAAACGGGTGGCCGGCGAATGGAAGATTTACGGCGTGGTGCAGTACGACACCGATGCCGACGCAGTGCACGATGGCGACGCCTGAAGCGTAGCCTCCGCAGGCCGCCGCCAGGCAAGACGGCAACCGCGACAGCGGCGCCGCCGGCCCGGCAGCTTTGCAACAGGCAGTATGGGAGGGTCAGATGCAGACATTTGAAAACATCAGCATTACCGGCTTTTGCGAAGACAAATCGCACAACCCCGACAAGCAGTTCCTGCTGTTCAATATGTATCTGCAGCTGAGCCTGGCGCCGCCCAGCGAGTGGAAGGACTACTTCAGCGAATCGCGCCGACTGCCCCGCGGCAATGTCTGGCGCAAGGCCTGGATAGAAGGCGACACCCTGGTGGTCTACTGTCAGCCGGAAGAGTTGCAGACCGAAATCGAGACCTTGAAGCAGGACCTTGGCGCCGCCAACCTGCAATACCGCCAGCTGCTGGCGCTGCGCGCCCAGCACAAGCGATTGCAGGAACAGGTGGAAGAGGAAGCCTGCGAACGCCGGCTGATCCGCGAACTGGCCGAACAACTGCGTTTCTAATCCCGGGAGACGCCATGAGCACCACCGCCTACTACCTGCTGCGCAAGAGCATCAGCGGCCGCCGCCCCGCCATGGTGGACGTCGGCACCCATGCCGTGGCCGTGCCGGCCGCGCAACAGGAGCCGGACCCGCCGGCGCCGGGCGAGGTCCGCATAGACCGGCAAGACCAGCTGCAGCCGGCCCAGGCCGCGCAGCTGCGCAAGGAACAAGCAGTCAAAACCGCATAAGCAACCGCCGCGCCCCGGCGCGGCAAAACCAGAAATCAGGAGCACCCATGCTGAACTTCGAAGACACCGTCCCCGCCCCGTCCGCCGCCCCCTCCTCCATGGACGCCCATGGCAACGGCCGCGTAAACGTGGTGGACAAGAAGGTGATCAACGGCACGACCGACGTCAACCAGCTGGTACCGTTCAAGCACAAGTGGGCTTGGGAAAAGTACCTGGCGCAGTGCGCCAACCACTGGATGCCGCAGGAAGTGAACATGCAGCGCGACATCGAACAATGGAAAACCGGCCAGCTGACCGAAGACGAGATGCGCGTCGTCAAGCGCAACCTGGGTTTCTTCGTCACCGCAGACAGCCTGGCCGCCAACAATATCGTGCTGGGCACCTACCGCCAGATCACCAGCCCGGAATGCCGCCAGTTCCTGCTGCGCCAGGCCTTTGACGAAGCCATCCACACCCACGCCTACCAGTACATCGTGGAAAGCCTGGGCCTGGACGAAGGCGAAGTGTTCAACGCCTACCACGAGATCAAGTCCATCCGCGACAAGGACGAATTCCTGATCCCGTTCATCGACGTGCTGTGCAATCCGGAATTCAAGACCGGCACCGTCGAAAACGACCAGAAGCTGCTGAAGTCGCTGATCGTCTTCGCCTGCATCATGGAAGGCCTGTTCTTCTACGTCGGCTTCGTGCAGATCCTGGCGCTGGGCCGCCAGAACAAGATGACCGGCGCCGCCGAGCAATACCAGTACATCCTGCGCGACGAATCGATGCACTGCAACTTCGGCATCGACCTGATCAACACCATCAAGCTGGAAAACCCGCTGTTGTGGACCGACAGCTTCAAGGCCGAGATCGTCGAGCTGTTCAAGCAAGCCGTCGAGCTGGAATACGCCTACGCCGAAGACACGATGCCGCGCGGCGTGCTGGGCCTGAACGCCAGCATGTTCAAGGAATACCTGCGCTTCATCGCCAACCGCCGGATGCAGCAGATCGGCCTGGACCAGCTGTTCCCGGGCGTCAACAACCCCTTCCCGTGGATGAGCGAGATGATAGACCTGAAGAAGGAGAAGAACTTCTTCGAGACGCGGGTTACCGAGTATCAGACTGGCGGGGCATTAAGCTGGGATTGATTAAACGTCGAGCGACACATAAGCTTGCCAAAACGACAGATAAGCTTGCAGTCGACGACACATAAGACTGCACTGTCATAAATGAAAAGCCTCGCAATCGCGAGGCTTTTCTATGTCCCATAGCCGAAAATGAGGCAGTATTTCGTTTAGGGTACTTCTTGTGATCATGCTGCTAGAGTGGATAACAATAAGTAGATTTATACGCACTATTCGATTGGCCGAATACCACCAGTGGTGCTTCCGCACATCACCGCCAGCAACAAGGATATTATTTATTGGCCTCAACGGAGAGACACTCCCTAATTATCGTGTCTAATGCATCCGCATCTTTCGTTTGACACTCCCATATTACGCATACTCGCCACCCTGCTTCCTCAAGTGCAATCACATTGCTTTCGTCTCGCATACGATTTTTTTCGAACTTCTCTATCCAAAACTCCCTATTACTTTCAGGGACATTTGAGCGCTTACAGCCTTGATGCTGATGCCAAAAACACCCATGGACGAACAAGCAGAGACGATGCCTGGGGAGAACAATATCCGGTTTTCCTGGCAAATCCTTTCGATGCAGGCGGAAACGGTACCCCATAGAGTGCAAAGCATGCCTAACACGTAATTCAGGAGTTGTGTCGCCGGCCTTTATCCGAGACATTACTGCCGAACGTTGTTCGCGCGTTAATTTATCCATTGCCAGCTGGACGCATACCTACAAAATCGAGGCCAACTCTCGAAAGATTCGCGCCAAGGCGATGCAGCAAGTTGAGTGCATACTCATAGCGCAGGTGGGCGACGACTTGAGCAGGCTCAGATTTGAAGGCAAGCAGCCCATTTTCGCCGTCAGCGGCACGAGCAACCATAAATTTATTGTCCTCTCCCTGAAAGCGCCCTTGCTGCGCAGCAAACATCTGCTCCCATTTTGGGTTGGTCGCCCTCACTGCATCGGTGGAGGCCGGAGTAAAGCTAAAGCTCTTGAAAACGTCATTAATTTTGAGGAACAGGTGATTGCCAGAAGCAGCCTGCTGAAGGGCATCCTCCTTATTTGCATCGAAGAGCTGCACCGCAATGAATGGCGTATGGGCACCGAGCCGCTTATACCAGCCGGTGCTTTTTTGGCCCGGCACCAAGTCACAAGCAGGCGAAAGACAAAGCCAGAAGCAGCCATCCCCAACGTCACTGTCAAGCCTTAGTACATGTCCAGTTGTCAAATAGCCACCTTCCACAACAGATTTACTACTGACATAATGATTAAGGGAGTAAGTCATCTCATCCTGAGCGACTGACGGATACCACTTGCCAATGGCTTTTTCGCGCCCTTCGCCACGCAAATGTGTCGCCAGTCGGTCCGCAAACTCCACGACGTTGTTCCTGATGGAGTCCCCTAGCCCTTCCCAGTGTCGATTGACCGTGCTGTGCACCTTCCACTGACGCTCATCTAGGTCATCAGTAAGATACTCGCTTAGCCATCCCGCCTGAAGGTGGCGATCACCGAGCACTCTACCTTCAGCCCAAACTCCGCGTTCGTCTAACTCAGCTCTCATTTTTGACATCAGCAACCGATGTGGAGCGGGATCCCAATCACATAGCGCCTTTAGTAACTTTTCAGGAAGTTCCAATGGAGGGGCGTCTTGTTTGCTTACAACCGTAACAAAGATCCTGTCATTTCGGACCCAATTAATGCCAGAAACATAGCCTGATTCAAAGCGCGCAGCGCCATAGTCCTTAACTGCGAGCTTGCTGGCTAAGGCATTCTGCTTTCTGAACAGGGCCCACTTAGCAAGCAGCTTGATATCCGGTTGGGGCGACAAAGCACTTGGCGCACCGGCCACAATTGTTTGCAATGCATTTAACTCGGTCCAAGAGCAAATATCTTTCCAGTTGATATTTCCGGCAGGTAGATTCCTAATTTTTAAATAGGTTCCGTCGTCGATTGCATCTTCGATCTTCCCTCCGATTTCAGCATCGTAATCCTCCCAGCTCTCTAGGAGTTGTACCACTTTCTGAAGAGCTTGTTCAGCCATGTTCAGGCGATCATCCGCGATGCTTAACCCCAGTGCAATTTCCATTACAACCCGAGGGATCTCTCCTCCCACCTGACCATACCCTTTCGTGTAGACGACAACAAGGTTGAAATGTTCATTTTCAGCAAGTCTGCGGAGGATACCAATGGCACTACTCCCATCATCTGGCTTTGACGGATCAAGATGAAAATCCAGAATCATGAGATCAGATTGGTGAAGGTGAGATGCTACGTCACGCTCAGCCTCAAGAGAAAGGATTTCTCTGCCATCGTGAATTTCTACCATCCAGCGCCGCTGATCTTCTCGGCAGAATTGGATAATTTGACGAACTCGCTTGAGATTTTCCGTGCCCCATTGTTGTCCAGAGCCATCAATTTCTTTATCCAGTAAAGCATCGATAGTTGGAAACTCGTCATCCACAACGACTACTGTTCGAATAGGTTTGATGAAAACTTCTTCGATCAATGCATCATAGCTGGGAGTCGTTCCGACTATTCCTTCACTCATACGTCGCGCCCTTGAAATCAATGACGAAATTGGCACCTGGTAGGATCTTAAATTTATCCTCCACGGCATATTGAATAGTGTGTCCACCCGCCGCCAGATTTGCGCGACATAGATGGAGTCCAACACCACGCCCCCCCCGCACCTTACGAGTAAAGAATAGCGTGAAAAGGTGTTTCTGATCCTCGGCATCTACTCCTGGACCATTATCTCCGATGACGATTTTACCATCGACTACATCGAGCATAATGTGATATTTGTCATTCTGTCTCTGGCGTACCCAGTAAGCAGCATTGTTGATCAGATTGATGAACACCGGAAAAATACGTGACGGTTGTTCATAAACGGAAAAACCCAAAAAATGGTCCGTTGCATCAATAAGAATTTCGTTATCCTCCATCGATGTGCCAAAGAAGCGACGGATATATTTCAGGATCTCAATGCCGGTTAGATGCGCCTTGAATTTCGGCCCTGACAATTTTAACGGCGAGAGAAAGCGCAAGCGATCCGCCAGCGCATCGTGGGCCACCTTAACGGCAGAAAACGTCGTAGTCTTCTTAGCGATATCTGGCAGCTCATCCAGTCCCTCGCTAATAGTCAATTCTAGCCCCTCAATCTCATGCCCAATTATTTCCACTGTAATTCCGAGCTGGGCTAGGGAGTGCAGTCTGTCCACCTCCACCCTCATCTCGTCCACGGCATCCATGCCATAGGATGCCAGAGTCTCGAGATCGATGTTTTCCTGTAAACTACGCAGCGCTGCGATATAAGGTTCGAAGGTTTCTGCATTATCAAAATCGCTCTTATCCCGCTCCCTAGTTAATCGCTCCAATGCATCGGTCAGAGAAATACGCTCCTGGTCGACAGCGTCAAGTAAGGGGAGGGTCAAAGCGTGATAACGTTTGCTGCGATCCTCGTAAAGCGTAGAGATACGTTGCTGTTCTGCTTCAAGCAATTCGCGCGCCTCTTTGAACCATTTACGTAAGCGGGCTTGCAGAAACGCGGCATGGCTATTCAAGTCGGAAAAGACAATTTCACGCGGCGCTTTGGGCTTGATGGTTTCAAGAGCCACGTTCAACGATTGCTCCGTAGCATTGAGCAACTCGTTTACTCGGCGCTGATTGAAGCGGTACTCTCCGTATTCATTCTCAAGTGACCCCAGCTCGCGTGGAGCTTCTCCTAAAGCAAAGTCCCTGGAACTATCCTTGAGACTACGCAGTTGCTCACGCAGCCTTAGCACCTCTGACTCGCTCGTCGGTAACGCAACTCGTATATTGTCGGCAAGTGCATCCAACTGCTCACATAGCTTTGCAAGCTGCGGCCCGAGTTGCCGAAGATTGGTTCGGAAGCGCTTCCGCTTCGCTGCTCGCTGCTTATTGCGTTCTTTTTCTGCCCTTTCCCGGGCACGAGTTTCTTTTATTTCGGGAAGAAATTTAGCCTGTAAAGACGAATCCGTTCCAAAGTAATCATAAGCAGTCTTTATGAGGATATTTTCGACCAAATCTCGCAGCTTTTTTACTGCTGTGTTGTCGATAAAACCCTCACGGCCGGCCTTATCCTTAAGATTGGGATTTCCTTCACGCGTAATGGCGATTCGACCGAAAGTCCGGCGGTTTGACCAGAAATAACGGCCTGCATGCAGGCTTCGTCTTTTCTCGATTTCAAAGAAGTCATTGTCCTCGCGACCGTAAGGCATTACGCGCAGGCCGTTGCGATAGACCATGACTCCACCGTACTTTTCCGATTGCTCAAGTAGTTGTTGATGTACATTCGGCGGATGAGAGGATGCCCCTGGATCTCGCTGGTATGCGCCTAAACGAATATGGAAAGGTCCCACCTTTGAGTTACTTCGGTTAGATACATCACCTTTCGGGAGAATGCAGATATCACTATCCAGCCATTTCCCAAATGCTTTTACACGCCCAACAAACATCCCATTTTCATCAACACGTCCATCTACCACGTGCTCCAGATCTTCCAAGTTGTGGTAGTCAAACTCCCTCTGGCTTGAGATGACAGAGCGGCGTAATGCCCCCTCCCATGTTGTAACAGAGTACTCAAACGCTTCCGCTCCGTATCCTTCTGAGATCTCCGTGGGGTCAGCATAAGGGTCAGAAAAATTGGATAGTGTTTGAAAGAGTCGATCTTTAGCCTGCGCTGCTGCATCGGCATCTTCGATATGGATACGACTCTGCAGGTGTGCCTCTAGGTCAAAAACGATATCTGCGATGAGGAGAATGGTGCCGTGATCGGTTTCACCACGCCACAACGGCCATTGTTCTAAGTGGCGAAGTTCAAAAACTGCTTCTGCCACCACCTGCTCCATGGCCAAACGAGTAGAAGCTTTTTCCTCGGATGCTTCAAGGATATCGAAATCTTTCCATGCTCTAGCAATGCGGCCATCCCGTGCTACATCTCTGCCGTTACCTCGTAAATTCCCCCACAGCTCGTCGAACATGGCTGGAATATGAGTGAAAATCTCTTCCTTAGTATCGAACTCGACAACTGGCACCTCGATATCCTGCAAGTAGAGGAAGGGGTTTTCGAACAGACGCCAATCGATCAGGGCTGCAGTGAATGGTTTCTTACGGCGCTTGGATACCACCATCAAAAGGGGACCAAGAAATGCAGATGAAAGCCGTCCAATGCCCTTTTGTCCCTGCTTCGGCCTAGGGGGCAGCCCGTTCCGATCCTCCTCAGGAACTACTGAACCATTTGCCTTGGACTCAGTTCCGACAACCAGCCACTTATCGATGAATTCATCTCTACTCATTCCATGCCCATCATCAGTCAGAGCAGCAATCGGCACAGCACCATCATAAATATGCAATCCAACTGTATTGGCGTAGGCATCGTAAGCGTTTTTCCAAAGCTCGGAAACAGCGGTGGGACAGTCAGCAATTTGCTCGCGCCCCAAGTGATCAATGGTTCTCGCCCGAGTCCGGAAGGAAACAGCATCAACCATTGTTTTCGCCTCGTTTGTTATGCATCTGGGTTTACCCCAAGGCCTAGTGAAACAGCCCGTAAAAGAATTTCCCCGAGGTCGACAGGTACTGCATTTCCAATTTGGGCCCCAGCAGCCATCAATCCCCCTTTGAAAATAAAATCATCAGGGAATGTTTGAAAACGTGCGGCCTGTCGAACAGTAATTCCATGATGCGCTGTCGGGTGAACAAACCTTCCTTTGGAAGGGTTAATACAAGCAGTGGTCATGGTCGGGCCAGGTTCGTTTGGGTTGATTCGCCCATAAACGTCACTATGCCCATCATGCCCTTCATGACAAGGCAAAACTCGCTTTGAGTCGCGTCGACTCCCACCATTTATCGGCGTTGTACGGAATACTTCGATCAACTCTGCCGAATGATTCATGTGACAATTGTTTACGTCGTCAACCAAATCTGGCTTTGCGAATACATCCGCAGCCGTCACCCACTCTTTTAGATGTGGTGTTTGCTCTCTAGCTCGAGCATCACCATGCGTTGGCGCAGGCGGCCACACTGATTCGTCAAAGGTAACATCGTGTCGGATACCAAGAACGAACACACGAACTCGACGCTGCGGCAACCCATAATTTCTGGCATCAAGCCGCAAAGGACCGAGAATACGGTAGCCTGCATTATCACTTTGCTGGAGAAACGCATCCAAAAAATTTCGATGGCGAGGCCATAGCAAACCGGGGACGTTTTCCATTAGAAAAACTTTGGGATTCAGGCTTTGAACGTATTCAAAATAACGGAGGATTAATGCATTGCGAGGATCACCAACACCGGCATCCTTGATCCGATGTACGGAAAACCCCTGACATGGTGGGCCACCTAAGACGATATCGCAATGGCTGTTATCAGCAAAATTAACCACGCGCACATCCTCCGGAGACAGAGCAAGGATGTTCTCGGGGTAAAGTCTGGGGCGCTCTTCTGGCTTATCGCAGCGATCAATCAGATTCGTTCGGTAAGTATCACATGCGTGCTTGTTGAGTTCGACCGCAGCTACAACTCGAATCTTGGCCCTGCGGGCCGCAAGGGAAAAGCCCCCTGCCCCAGCGAAGAGATCAACACACTGTAGCGGACTAAGTGAAGCTGGCTTTAGCTTAACGTAGTCCTGCCCCGAACCTTGGGTGCACGGTTGGGCATCGGACACCAAATTCACTCGCCCGTCTGGAGTTGCATCCATCACAGGAATCCCTCAGAGCGAAAAAATGCTGAATGGTTTTTTGGATTTTGCATCAAAATTTACTGCATGTCGAATGAAATTCACATCTTCAGGACGCAATTCTACCGGTGGGCAGTAACAATGCCTACTATTAGTCACTGCCCGTAGCCTCACCCTGCTCCTGCGGTTCCAACCGGTTGTTGAACAAACGAACGATGTCAACTCATTCTGCATTTCCTTGGTTGCAACTTACGGATCGATTATAACCTCTCTCGATCCAAGTGCAGGCGTAGCGCCCCACTGACAGCCATCCCTTTCAAGAAAGTTCTGACGTTGGAAATCAAGCTTCGCAAGATACACCCTTTTTTATAGTGCAAAATCATAAATAAACCATTTAAAACATGCACTTATTATATTAATCAAGTCTCATCAAAACTACTCTCACCTGTGATATTCATCTTAGCCTCCGGTCAACATGAGTCTCTTCTCCAAGTATCTACACCAGTTGCGCACAAGCTACTGCGTCCGACAGATCGAGCTGGCGGAGTGGCTTGGCTATGAACAGAGCTACATCTCTACCCTAGAAGTCGGCACCAAAGGGCCCCGACTGCCGAGCTAGTTCAGCGCCTATTAATCCGGCAGTCAAATACCGTACAGAAAGCTCATGCCGCGTAGCGGATTTTTTCATGCCGGAAGTACGACCGGATTCTGGCCGGCTGCTTCTGCAATGAGCGTAAATGGGACAGCACTTTCCCTTGAAGTTGACCGTCTGATCGAACCGGCTCACCTGCGCTCATTCTGGCCTTCAGGTCGCCGTTCAAGTATTCATCCGGGTTCAGTTCCGGTGAGTAGCTGGGCAGGAAGAACAACTCAATCGCCTTCTTGTTCTCTTCCTCCTCCAACCATGCTTGCACCAGCTTGCTGTGATGCACGCGCAAGTTGTCGAGGATCAAGAACACCTTCTTGCCGCCAGCATCACGGATCAGCCGCATCAGAAACTTGATCAGCACCCGGGCCGTCAAGGTCTCCCGGTACAGCATGAAGCGCATCTTGCCTTGGTTGGTAATGGCCGAAATCAAGTTGATGCGCGCTCTTTTCGATTGGGATAACACCAGAACTGGGGTTTGGCCTTTTGGGGCGTAGCCACGCGGAAAGTGCTCAACACTCGACACCGCCGATTCGTCGCCCCAGCTGATTTCAGCCATTTCCGCTTTGGCACGCGCGACGATAGCCGGGTATTCCTCCTTGAGCCATTTCTCGACTGCTGCCGGTCGCTGCTCATAAGCGCGTTTGAGCGGGCGCTGCGGCGTAAAGCCCCAGCGGGCCAAGTACAGACGGACAGTACGGATCGGCAGATCGATCAGAAACATCTGCTTGATTACAGCCTTGACCGCCTGAGCACTCCACAGGGCAAACCTCAGCTTCATCTGGTCTGGCGTGCGATCCACGATGTCCTGCTTGATCCGGGCTTCCTGCGCCTCGGTCAGCCGACGGCCGGTGCCTTCGGCGCGACCGCGCTTCTGTTCTTTGAATCCCTGCGCACCTAGTGCTGCCTCACGCACCACCCAGGCGGAAATGGTGGGGCGGCGCAGCCCGAGTTCTTCGGCAATACTGGCTTGAGACCGGCCTCGCTTGTACATCCGGATAGCGGTACGCCTCAGCTGCTCACGGGCGGCCAGTTCAAGCTTGCGCACATCGATTTTTTCCATGCCGGAAGTATACAATCTGTACGGATTATTACTGCCGGATTAATAGTCAATGTACTGTCGCTTACGAAAGAGCAACATCAAGAGCTGCAAAAGACCATCGAGGCATCACAGCGCAAGCTGGTGATACCTACGGGTGCACATGGAGACGTGTATTGGTTGATGCAGGACTTGAGTAACCGCTACCTTGGTAGCCGGAAATCGCGCCCAAGGTCAGTGTCGCGCATCTTGTCGATCCAGGCGTACTTCACTGCGACTTCTTCGCGAAGTACGCCGTCGCTTTTTCCAGGATTTCGAGCTCCATTCTGAGGCGAGCGTTTTCGGCACGCAGACGAGAGAGCTCCATTTGTTCGGACGTGATCGGCTTGCCCGTGCCGCCGGTCAACTTGCCGGCCTTGTGGGCTTTGCGCCAGTTGGCGAGCGTCTGCTCGGCAATGCCCAGTTCACGGGCAACCTGGGCCTGAGGCTTGCCTTCAGACTCAACTTGCCGGACGGCTTCTAGTTTGAATTCGGCGGTGCAACTCTGCCGTGGAATCTTGTACATCGGTACCTCCGTATGCCAGTTTACCTGACTACGCTTGGTATCCGAAATCTGCGCCCAACCTCAGACGAAGACATCAAGCTGCGAAAATACCGATATGATGTTGACAAAAACGAGGTTCGGCAACGCTCAAACAGTGGAGAGCCAAGTGGAGCCCCTACTTATTGACGCCATAAACAAGCAGCTGCATACACCGACAATGCATGCAAGGTGGCTCGGACCACCTTATCTCCAGATTACAGCCAAATCAGCGAAAAGCGGACTCAGGAGAAACGGACATGGAATACCCCTCGACAGGCGCTGCGGCAATCACAGCGTGGCTGAACCTCTCCACCAACACTCTAATCGAGATGATTCGCCAAGGACTACCCGCTACAGCCATGCACGCTGTCAGCCAAGAGTATGGCATTTCACTTGAGCATCTATGTCAGGTGCTCGGCCTATCGCCACAACGAGCATCTCGCCGAATCAGCCAGCAGCAACTGCTAGACCCACCTAGCAGTGAGAGAGTGCTTCGCATCATGCATATTGCCCGCACGGCCGAATCCATTCTAGGGAGCAAGGTACTGGCGGGAGCCTGGCTGCAGCAACACTGCATCCCGCTGAATGCGTCCCCACTCTCACTGATGGATACCGAATTAGGAGGTGGACTGGCTCTCCGAGTGCTTGCGTCCATTGAGCATGGGTTACCTGTCTAAGAGCAGCTAACAAAATTCAGTTTCACGCCCAGGCAAGGCTCGCCGTCGTAGGTGTACAAGCAGTGCGGCGAGTCGGCGCAACGCAGCATCAGGATTTTTGTTAGCGGCTCGAAGGCGGCCAAGTAAGGTACCGCTGTATAGCTGGGGATTAATCAGATCGTCAGCTTTTCGATATGCGGCCGCGGCTTCTGCTTTGCTTGCCAAAGTTCCCAAGCCGTCTGCATGCCAAGCCACACCTCAGGACTCGTCCCCAAGGACTCGGCTAGGCGCAACGCCATATCTGCGCTGATACCAGCGTGGCCGTACAGGATTCTCGACAAGGCAGCTCTAGTCACCCCCAGCTTGCGAGCAGCTTCCGTCACACGTATACCTTCTAGCCATTCTTGCAACACCTCTCCTGGGTGTGCAGGGTTGTATATGTTGCTCATTCTGAATGCTCCTAGCAATAACTAAACTGTTATAAGTTTAGTAGACCTTACATCTCTCACAGATGTCTTTCATATCAGGTTCTTTTCTCCTACTCTCAAATTTGTGCTGTTTTTACTTTCACCTCCAGATTATACGCATGGCATTTTGAACAGACCAAACCTCTACTATCCAAGCTCGATGGACAAAGGAGCAACTAGCGGCCATGTATCACAGCCCCATTTACAAAGACTTGCACCTGGAGCTACTAAGGCAGGCCGAAGAGGCTTTCGGCAAGCCCCCTGACCTATCGGGTGTGGTGCATGGATGCCGGCGCATTATACAAGGTGCACGTGGACGAAGGACCGCGTTGTTCCCCAGTCGGAAAAACTGCGTGACAATCGCATTGGAAAGTCAGCTAGAAACACCATACTGTCTTTTACTTGAACGTGACTCAAATGTGATCGGCTACCGCTGCCAGGCGTTGGAAATTGAATACTCCAAGGGCCGATTTTACTTTCCTGATTTCTTGATTCGCATGCGCGACGGTCGCTGGCTGGTTCATGAGATTAAGCCAAGTCGAGAGCATTTATCCGATGAAACCCGCGAGTGTTTCGATGTGGCGGGAGTGCTGCTGGCCAATTGTGGCTTCTATTTTTCCTTGATCGATGCAATGGACTTGCCTCGTGGCAGCTATTTGGAAAACCTCTACTTTCTTTATCACCGTTCGATCAGCAAACTCTGGTCAAAACAAGAGTGCGAACAGGCGCTAGAACACATAACCACGCTCTCCGGTGCATGTCCATTAGACGAGCTTCATACGCTATTGGCCGATGCCGGGCTTTCACCGTTACTGGCAGACCATCTTCTATTTCATGGTTTCCTGATCGCAGACTTGAGTCGCCCATTGCGACTGCACACGCCGGTGAGACTAGCGTTGTGAATACGAATACCTACACTCCCAGAGCTGGCTTACGCTTTCAAATCTATGGCAGCGAGTTCGAGGTCACCTTCGTCTCAGCCGGCACTGTACGCTATGCTGCAACCGCTGGTGGCAAACCGTATCGCATCCCATATGAACGGTTCATGGAGATGCAGGAATCTGGCTTGCTACAGATCTTGGATGTGGAACTTGGCCGCCTATCAACCGATGGCGTGATACGCAAACTGTCCGAACTCGATGAAGTGGAAACACGCGCGGCCATTCGCCAAACGCGCTATGTTGAGGCTGCGATAGCGCACCTAGACAATCCACGCTCGCAAAAGCGGCTTGAGAAATTGATCCCCATGCTTGCCGAGGATTTTAATGATCCAACACCTCCCAAACCCCGAACATTAATTGATTGGATTCAGCGCTATTTCAATGACGGACGAGGCGGGCATGCCTTCTCATCCCGCAAGCATCTACGTGGCAACCGGACACTCCGGTTTTCTCCACAGATAGAGATACTGATAAGTGAAGGCATCCAGCAGGTATATCTTCAAAAAGAACGCAGGGATGCCAAGGACGTAATGACTTACGTTGTTGGTAAGCTTGCCGAACAAGGGATCCTTACCAAGCACAGCTCATCGATAAAACTACCATCGTTACGAACGATTGAGCGCCGAATCAAAGAATTGGACCCATATGTCGTGATGCTCGCCAAGCGTGGAAAGGTTGCAGCTGATCGTGTTGCGCGCGCTGCTGGGCGTCAAATCCTTAGCTCACGTGCGATGTTCTTAGTTCAGATTGACACACACTATCTAGATATCATTTTGATCGACCCGGAAACAGGTGAATCCATTGGTCGCCCTTTTCTAGTTTGCATTATCGATGTATATACCCGCGCTGTAATTGGGATTTACATCAGCATGTTTCCGCCTTCAGCAGCCACGGCCTTGGCCGCAGTGAAAAACATGCTAACTCGACCCGAACGTGGTCTGCCTGGCGGCGTTCCGGTGCGGATAGTTCCAGACAACGGGGTCGAGTTCAAAAATACAGCATTTTCCCGACTCTGTGGCCGGCTCGGGATAACAATCCTACCGGCTGAAGTTAGAGACCCAAATGACAAGGCACATATCGAATCGTTCTTCCGAACACTGACGTTCCATCTGATCCAAAAGTGTGCGGGAACAACATTTTCGTGCCCTGTAGAGAGAGGCGATTACGACTCCCGGCGTGCAGCTTCGCTAATGCTTGAGCAACTGCAACAGTACATTTTCGAATGGATCAACGAGGTCTACCACGCGAGTATTCACAGCCGCACCGGCCGAGCCCCCATTTTGGCTTGGGAAGATGCCATCAAAGGCTGGCCTACCTCTACGTTCTCAAAAGAGGAGATTGAGGCCATCGCGCGCCGACCTGAACAACGTAGTATCCACAAGGGGCGTGTGCTCGTCGATGGTATTGAGTATTTCTCCCATGCATTGGCGACACTCGAGGCAATGGGGGAACAGCAGGTCACAGTACTGGTCGATGAACTAAATCTGCATGAAGTGTATGTTGAACACCCTTCGGAGCGAGGCACCCTTATTCGAGCCGAATCGACCAACCCAGACTACACAAATGAACTGACTTGGTACGAGCATCAGGAGTCAAAAAAGATCAAGGCTGCCATGACGGCACTCGACCGACAACGACTCGGACGATACTGTGACTTACTCGCTCGTTGGCAATTGTTCCAGAAGATCCATAACGACTCTACTCTTGCCAAGCGGCAGATTGCCAGACTTACCCGTGGCAAAGGACGCACTCAAGTTCAAGTCCCCAGGCTTCCTGAAATTCGCATGCCGGCAGATATTGGTATAACGCTAACATCTACTGACAACCAACCGATGCTGCTGTTAGGCAATCCCACAGACATGCAGAGTGAACTCCATCACGCCCCCTCGAGCGACACCACTCCTGACACTACGAGTGTAGACTATGGAATCATCATCATGGACTGGCGCAAATGATGAATTTTGGACTTTCCGCTCAAGAATTAGCTGTTATTGAGCGCGCGGCGGTACTTGACGAAGTGATAATCCGCCACCCTACCATGGATCTTGCACTTCAAGGAATACAAAGGTGTATCGCTCAATCAGTCCATTTTAAGGAGCCCGTAGGCTGCATGCTTCTGGCTGAAGGTGGCATGGGAAAAAGCAGCGTGTGCAAGCTCATCCAATCCATGCTTCAAGGCGGAGTTGTTAAGACGGATGACAGCGAGGTAACGTTGGTTCCAGCATTCTGTGCGGAAGTTCCATCTACGGTATCCGTCAATTACCTAGCTACCAATATACTGACAGGTTTGCATGATCCCAACCCCGACTACGGTACAATTCCTGCAAAAACGAAACGAATTGCCACTCACCTGCAGACATGCAGGACGGTGGTGATTTTTCTGGACGAATTTCATAACTTGTTAAATAAGAATGATCGCTCAGCGACAGCTAATTTGATTGCTCTTCGCTGGCTGAAATCATTGGTCAACAATAGCGGGGTCTGCATCTGTCTTTCTGGAACGCCAGACTGCAAAGATATCATCGATTCAGATTGCTCTTTGCAGCTCCCTAGGCGTTTCAAACAATCCTTCCTGATGGAGCCGTTATCGCCTGGTACCGCCGACCAGCCAGGTACCCTCTTTCACTTTCTCACACAGATGTGCATCTATATCCGTGACCGTTTCTCGCTGGAGCATATGCCCCTGATTGCCAACTACCCGGAGGTGCTTCGTGTTTATGCGGCTACACACGGCAATCTGTCATTTGTGATGACACTAATCAAAGAAGGGTTACAGCATGCTTGGCGCCAAGGATGTTCGTCAGTTTCCCTTGAGGATTTCGCCGCAGTTTGGGATACCGGCATAATGCGAGACGCCACTATCGCAAAGCGGAATCCTTTTCGATTGAGTGATGGAGCCCTTGCTGCCGAGTTTAGGGGTATACGGTGAGTGAATACACTTTACCATATCGTCCTATTTTGCAGCAGGATGAGTCGCCGGCAAGTTTGCTTCTTCGAGCGGCGGAAGGAAATGGCTTTGCCAACATTCTGCAATTGTTGTCAGCTTGTGGTGCGAATTTCAATGGCATTGCCTCCGTCAGAGCTTCCCTGACTGACCCTAACCGATATGGAACACTACTCCGTGCCCTTGGGCTCAACACTGACTATGCAAGAGCAGCCCTCCGTCGCAGCAAGCCAACACTTGCCTCACCTCGGATACTTTGGGAAACCGCAATTCCAGAGAGGCTGTTTCGGGAAGATGCAACGGCTTTTTGTCCACTTTGCCTTGCGGAACAGCCTTACTGGCGCCTCATCTGGACATTACGACCATACTCCGTATGCCATGTTCATGGCACATCTCTGCTGCAATATTGTCCTGATTGCAACCGACCACCTGACCTAAAACGTGAACACTTAACGACATGTGGCTGCGGTGCAAACTGGCGTAAAGCAGTTGCGCCCGCTAATGATTTGGCTTCATCTAGATGGCTCTATGAACACATTCGCAACCAATCGCAACAATTGCTTGATGAATGCTTCGCTTTATGGCGGGCATTGGAAATATTCGATGGTTTGGGTGACGCTACAGATGCTGTGCTATGGCGGTTACGCCTCATGATCTCATGGTGCGAAGATCGAGATGTCTGCCGTGAAGAAATTAAGCGCTTCGTACTCGAGCGGGCCCCACAGCAACATCCGCGGGTACAACTTCTCCCACTCCTCAAACAACGGGGAGCGCTTGCGAGTTTTGCTAGGCAAGTTTTATCCAGTCTGAAAAGAATCCCACCCGTGAATCACCGCTCCACCTCTCAAACACTAATGTCGATACAGGATGCAACATATGCACTCGGAGTTAATATCCAACAGATTAGAGAGTTTTTAGACAAAGGGATATTAACTAAGCAACCTGGAAATGATTCAAATGATTTCAGTGTGACCGTCCAAGAAGTGGAGCACCTTTTGGAAGCGCTACAGTTCACAACACCCCCGCTAGAGCAGTATATTTGGCGCGCAGCCAATCAAAGCCTCGCAGATTTAATTATTGACATTAGAAATGGTCGCACCATCTCAGCCGGGTACGATCTTGAGAAAGGTCTAAACTATATCCGCATTCTTGATCGTCCAGTTATCAGCCCATCATCAGGTGGGGAGCTTGATTTATGGGAAGCATCACGGGCTCTCGACGTATATCCAGAGGTTGTTCGCAGCCTCGTAAAAAAAGGATGGTTGGCTGGAGTTAGTAAAGTCGTTGCAGGACATAGAAAGCTTGTTATTGATGGCGACGAGATTGAGCGCTTCAACAACCAATACACAACTGCAGGAACGCTAGCCCGCTCGATAAGGCATAGCTCAACCAACTTCGCCGAAAAACTAGAATGCCTTGGTGCGTCACCGATTGCAGGCCCTCGGCTGGATGGCACGTTGGTTTATTTGTTTCGGCGCACTGATCTTGTAGATGTGGATTTACTTGCCATCAAGGCGCTGTCCGGCTATGAGTCGCGGACTGGCCGCCATCCACATGGGAGGGCAATCCAAACTGAGCCAGGAATACCACTGATAGTTGCTGCCAAACGCTTAAGAATATCCGTGCAGCAGGCGGCAAAATTGATGCAGCATGGAATGCTAGATGAAGAACAAACAAACACCCGCAATGTATGTGTAACAGAAAGTTCACTATGCAAACTCCTTGAGATAGTATTTTCCCCAGAAATCTTTTCGATAAAGGAAGCTGCAAAAATATCGGGATATGATGATCATGCTTTCCAGGTGTATTTCATTGAAACCGGCCTTGTAGAAATCATTGACCTTCATGTCTGGAAATTCATACCTGAAAAAGCATTAAAAATTGTTGAATCAATAAAAAAAAGCTTTTTAACAGCAAGCGAAGCTGGTCAGCTTTTTGGGATGCATAGAAGTTTCTTACCAAATCTGGAAAGAAAGGGTGAGATATATCCACTCATATTCGGGTCAAAAAGGAAAATTAAGTTTTACAGTAAAGAAAGCATTAGAAAAATAGCAGAAAGTCGAGGGGTGCGCATTGATTTTGGCATAAGTAGTGATGTCAAATCATGAACCAGCTAATAGAAGAGCGGAGTTAAAGAAAACTCCTTATATATATACCTTCCCCACAATAGACAAAACCGCCATTATTCATAGTAGCACTCTGACTTCATTCTATTTAAATGGAGTGCCTAGCACAACTAAGTGATCCTCTCTGACTCTTCAACGCCTATGCACCCCATAAGCCGGGCGTTCGCCAACAGAAGACTACCGATTATGGCCTCTGCCCTACCTACTGCTAGTAATGCAATTCATAAAAAACGGGTCACAGTGCTTCCATCGCTGTTGAAGACTACGTGCATCCGATTTTCGTCAGCACGGCTTCATTGCGAGCCCGCATACCCGGAATACATCGGGCCACATGCCAATCAATTTATTTGAAATGAGTTTCGTGAAGGAGAAATTCGAATCCTTCGTCCACGAACGATGGCCTGACAAACTGATCCTGCAACCGAATCTCTGCTTGTCAGGCAAAGCGGACATCGGGGAAGTGGACTTCTGCAGCTTGGATCCATTTGGGATTGATGAAATGTAGCGATTGGACAGTACAAAGGCCTTCCCTCACTTGCCGCAGGCCTTCCTCTTGGTATGCGCGCTTGACCAGCTGCAGGATCTCATCGTCGAATGCTTGCTGTTCCAATTCACAAGCATGCAGATTCGCAGCGGCTCGTAAGGCAAGTCGCTTGGCAAGAACCTGGCCGGACCTTCATCCTCCGGCCCTGTTTGCGCTTGATGTTCATGCGTCATGTATTCCACCCGTCTATTTCCTTGTCCACATTGGTGGACAGGCAATACTCCGAGCGGGGCTGTTCGCCCCAAGGATATGTAGCCGTTCCTACGTTCCTACGATGACTTTTTACTTCTAGCTCAATGGCCTTCCATACAATGCATGATGGCACTACGGGAAGGTCAAGCTGGTGCCTCTATCTCCGTTAAAAGTGCAGGCTTATGTGTCGCTTCTTTTACTTTCACCTGACGAAATTCATCATAACTTGTTGATTTACAAACACCTGCAATGCAGGGATATCTGTCGTTCGACGTTAAATTAGATGAAAGCATGCCTCGGCATGCTTTTTTTGAAACGAGCAATATGACAAGGGATTGTATGAAATTTAGTGTTTATTTCAACATCAATAAGTCACAATCGGAATTAGATTTTGTCGACATCCCTCTGAATACAGATATTCCTCTTTTTATTGATCCATGCACTCTTATCAATAATGAATCAACATGGCATCAAGAGTGTGCCGAAGGCGTTCAGTCTTATTTCCAGACCCTAATCGAATCGATAAAAGACAATGACCCTGCTAGATCATGGAAATTACTCAGTCATCTATCAGAGCCAAGAGAAACTCACTTAGGCCTTTCAAGAGGAAAGTCCAATGGAAAAGGAATCGGAGGATTTCAAGCGCAGCTTCTTCATGATAAATTGAAGAGCAGCGAAGCAGTACGATCCGGCATTCTATCAAACATTTCAGAACTAGAGCTCATGATTGATGGAGTTGGGCACGACAAGATATCAGATTTAACAACAAATCTAATAAGGCATCAATTAATTGAATACACGCAAAATCAATGCAAGAACTATTCAATTGAAATGCAAAATGTGCCTTCTGGTTTTTACTGGGATGCTGAAAATGAAAAATGGAACCAGTGTTTCACTCAACTTCCCGTGGCTAATAGTGAGAAGATAATTCTGGTCCCAAAGTCAATAGTAAGCTGGACAATGTCAGTAAATCATCAAGAATATTATCAACATTTCATTTTAAACTATCTACAAGAACACCATATAAACATACATAGTTCCCTAGTCCAACTTTTAAAAGATGGAACCCCTAGAGTAACGAAGAAAAAACTAAAGAAAGAATACCCATTAACAAAAGAATTTCTATTTGAATTTACTAAAAGATATCCGCAAGTAATTGAACGATACAGAAATGACATAAAATTTAGCAAAAGCCCAACAGACTCTGAGATTGCTTCAGCTCACGGAGAAGATTTTGACAAAACCAAGACAGGCGAAGAGTTAAAAAAAATAATAAGTTCAATTAAAGAAGGAAAGTCTGAGGCCTATGCATATCAAGATGCAATGCTCGGAGCTATGCTATTTATTTTTGGAAAGAGTTTAGTGAATCCAAAAATGGAGCGAGAAATACATGATGGCAGAAAAAGGATTGACATCACATTCTTAAATAATGCAAAAGATGGATTTTTCTATAGAGCATTAAAATCAAGTCGACTCAATGCAATTGAAATTTCATTTGAATGTAAAAATTACTCTTCAGACCCAGCCAATCCAGAATTGGACCAGTCAGCAGGAAGATTCTCACCACAGAGAGGGTGTGTTGGCTTTATTCTCGCAAGAAGATGCATAAATAAATCGCTTTTTGAAAAGCGCTGCAAGGACACTTTTACTGATGGGCGCGGATTAATAATACCACTATACGACGAGGACATCTTCTCCATGCTTGAAATGGCATCAGTTGATGATAACGCAGCTATAAATTCAAAAATAGATGATATTTATAGAAGAATCTCTGCGTAACAAAACTAAAAACATCAGTTCCACTGCGGACTGATTTAAAAATTGCAGCGCTAAAATTTACCTTTCATACAACTAACCAGCACGGTAGGTTGGGCTGGACCTGTGAAGCCCAATGCTTACCGCGAAATTGAAGCAACTCATTGGGATCGTTATTATATTTTGGAATCCGCTTCGCGGATAATATTTGACATGCCGGTTCCGCCCAGCAAACGGGCAAGGGGATTGCGCGGCCAACCCCCTTGCAACCCCAGGCCGCCCCTACAGCGCTGCGAAACCCCGTCTTTCAAACCAGATTCGGGGAGCTGCCGAAACTAACGGCGCGCTACCATCGCGCCGCAGTCGAACAACCGGCAGCTTAAAACCCCGAGTCTGATTCGAAAGTCGGCTTGCGCTGAAGGGGGGCTGGCAAGTTGGTTCGATCGCACCGATTTCAACGCCATACATAGAAAGAGTTTGAAAATGCTGTGGGAGAAAATCTTACCCGTATTCTTCATCGCACCATTACTCATTTACGGCATATCTCTCGAAAACAAGCGTCGCGGAAATATCGCTCAAGATATAGCAAAGGATTGGTTGCAGACCAACTATACCGGATGCTATATCCGCTCGATGGAGTCATCCAAATGGAGCTGGCCTGTCGTGGTGACAACGAAGGTTTACACATCAAAAAATGAGGACTTCGATATCAAGTTGAAAGTTGGATCCTCTCTTGCAGGCATCTTCAATGATAAGATCCGCATCGTTTATATCCGAAAAATCAAACCTACATAGCAGACAAGTCAGCCCAATCACAAACCTTACGTCACCCAATCTCAATCCCCTGCTACATGAACCTTCTCAACATTCCGACAAGTCTTTAATTTTTTAACCAAATCATCAAGAGCCTCCTTCATGCATGGTGAAAGTTTACAAGCAATAGAATCTAGCTCATCAACCCATGCTGAAAACTCACTCCCACTCAAGTAAACATTCGCCCGATAATAATCATGAAGCATACTTGTTAATGGAAATGAATTAGCTCCATTCCCAAACATCTCTCGATGAATCGACTCCGGTATCTCACAAAAAAATTTACTACCCCCTTTTTGGTAAACAACAATATCCAGCCCCATAGCAATTCCCTCTCTCCAACCCAACAATTACTTTGATCACGCACCATTGCTAGCCATTCGACCGACCATTCATTCTACTTGAATAGATTGACCACCAGCCATCTTACCGTTAGATTCACTACTGATGCTCAACACATCTCCGTTAGCGGTGGCCCACGCCCGAAAGCCGTGGTTGTTCAACACGCCCATGCGTTGCACCCCATTCGTGCCTTTGCGCGTGCAATGCATTGTCGGGCAAACCGTTTTGGAGCCATCACCATGGATGCTCGTCTTGTAGTTATTAATCCGGCAGTCAAATACCGTACAGAAAGCTCATGCCGCGTAGCGGATTTTTTCATGCCGGAAGTACGACCGGATTCTGGCCGGCTGCTTCTGCAATGAGCGTAAATGGGACAGCACTTTCCCTTGAAGTTGACCGTCTGATCGAACCGGCTCACCTGCGCTCATTCTGGCCTTCAGGTCGCCGTTCAAGTATTCATCCGGGTTCAGTTCCGGTGAGTAGCTGGGCAGGAAGAACAACTCAATCGCCTTCTTGTTCTCTTCCTCCTCCAACCATGCTTGCACCAGCTTGCTGTGATGCACGCGCAAGTTGTCGAGGATCAAGAACACCTTCTTGCCGCCAGCATCACGGATCAGCCGCATCAGAAACTTGATCAGCACCCGGGCCGTCAAGGTCTCCCGGTACAGCATGAAGCGCATCTTGCCTTGGTTGGTAATGGCCGAAATCAAGTTGATGCGCGCTCTTTTCGATTGGGATAACACCAGAACTGGGGTTTGGCCTTTTGGGGCGTAGCCACGCGGAAAGTGCTCAACACTCGACACCGCCGATTCGTCGCCCCAGCTGATTTCAGCCATTTCCGCTTTGGCACGCGCGACGATAGCCGGGTATTCCTCCTTGAGCCATTTCTCGACTGCTGCCGGTCGCTGCTCATAAGCGCGTTTGAGCGGGCGCTGCGGCGTAAAGCCCCAGCGGGCCAAGTACAGACGGACAGTACGGATCGGCAGATCGATCAGAAACATCTGCTTGATTACAGCCTTGACCGCCTGAGCACTCCACAGGGCAAACCTCAGCTTCATCTGGTCTGGCGTGCGATCCACGATGTCCTGCTTGATCCGGGCTTCCTGCGCCTCGGTCAGCCGACGGCCGGTGCCTTCGGCGCGACCGCGCTTCTGTTCTTTGAATCCCTGCGCACCTAGTGCTGCCTCACGCACCACCCAGGCGGAAATGGTGGGGCGGCGCAGCCCGAGTTCTTCGGCAATACTGGCTTGAGACCGGCCTCGCTTGTACATCCGGATAGCGGTACGCCTCAGCTGCTCACGGGCGGCCAGTTCAAGCTTGCGCACATCGATTTTTTCCATGCCGGAAGTATACAATCTGTACGGATTATTACTGCCGGATTAATATCGTTTCTCTTTCGCCTCCCCATTCCCGCCCTACCCATCGCTTTTCGCGCCCTCTTCCACTTCTGCTTTCGATTTGCCTAAGCCAGTTCACGCGGGAGCTGCAGCCATGAACCCGCCAGCCGATCAGGAAATCAACACTCCGCTGCGCCTCGATTACGCCAAGGACCTGACGATGCGAGTGGTAAGCCGGCCGGAAGGCTTCTGGTTTGTCGCAGTGGACGTGGCGGCGGCGATGAAGCTGGAGCTGGCCGGTCTGTTGCAAGTGCTGGGCGAGCCGGCAGGGCGGTGCTTGCGGCTGGCCGATGCCGAGGAGCCGGTCTTGTGCCTGTCCGAGGGCGAGCTGGACGAAGTGTTGCGGCGGGTGAAGAAGCCTGGCGCGCGGCGGCTGCGGCGCTGGTGGGAGGAGTCAACCCGCCCGGCCTTGCTCCAGGACGATGGCGCGGCCGGCACGGCGGCGCAGTTGCATCTGGCCCTTGCCCTGGCCGCCGAGGCGGCGCAGCAGGTCAGCCGCGCGGTGATGGAGGCGGTGTTGTGCAGCCCAGGCCCGTGGCAGCATTCGCGCTGGTTGGTGGCGCTGGATTACGCGCCGCAGAACCGGCAGCGCTGGCCGCATGGCCGGGTGGTCGGCATCAACAGCACCGTCGCCACGCTGGAGGGCCTGGCCGAGTTGATCGCCGAGCCGGACAAGTTGCCGGTTCACACCGTCGAGTTGATCAAGCTGGCGGCGGCCTGCCATTTGCGCCTGGCCGAGCGGATGGGGCGGATGACGGCTTGATGGTGAGATGTTGGCCCCTTGGGTGGGGTTTCCGTTGTTTGGTGCGTCGCCCCTTTGGGGTGACGCACCCTACCGGTGGTTTTGCCGGGGATGGCGTTTTTGTTGTTGGTGCGTCGCCCCTTTGGGGTGACGCACCCTACCAAATCACCGTCGCCACGCAGGAGGGACTGGCCGAGTGGATCGCCGAACCGGACAAGCTGCCGGTCCACACCGTCGAGTTGATCAAGCTGGCGGCGGCCTGCCATTTGCGATTGGCGGAACGGATGGGGCGGATGAGGGCTTGATGGTGAAGTGTTGGCCCGTTGGGTGGGGTTTTCGTTGTTTGGTGCGTCGCCCCTTTGGGGTGACGCACCCTACCGGTGGTTTTGCCGGGGATGGCGTGTTTGGTGCGTCGCCCCTATGGGGTGACGCACCCTACCAAATCACCGTCGCCACGCAGGAGGGACTGGCCGAGTGGATCGCCGAACCGGACAAGCTGCCGGTCCACACCGTCGAATTGATCAAGCTGGCGGCGGCCTGCCATTTGCGTCTAGCGGAACGGATGGGGCGGATGACGGCTTGATGGTGAGGTGTTGGCCCGTTGGGTGGGGTTTTCGTTGTTTGGTGCGTCGTCCCTTTGAGGTGACGCACCCTACCGGTGGTTTTGCCGGGGATGGCGTTTGGTGCGTCGCCCCTATGGGGGTGACGCACCCTACGGCCAGACAGCTGCAGCGGCTCGGGAAGAAAAGACCGCGCAGAATCGGGATGGATCACGGCTCGTAATCGTATTTCTCCAGGCCGCCTTTTATGATGGGCAACAATGCTCGCCTATCGTAAAACTCTCTCCTGATCTCGAGATATTGATTGGATTGGCACGCATCAGGCTGGGCAAGCGAATTGTAGTAGGAAGAATGCGGCTGCGGATTCACGCCAAAGCAGGTGAAACTCAACGGCACCGGCGCTTGCGTGCCGTTTTCAACCAGATGCATATGACCGCTTGGCACGCCGACTATCGGATAAATCAGCCGGGAACTGGCATCAGAATCGAACCCGCGATCGTAGGCGGCATTCGACATCCAACGTCGCCGCCAGAACTCGTCGCTGAAAAGCGGATAATTAGGCGCGTAGTAATAGTCTCGCAACATTTGTCCGTCCAGACGGGCGTAGGCGATGATTCGGTCATCGCGGAACCCGCCTCTCGCCGCGAATTCCTGCATGCCGGGGTAATCCCTTATCAGCCGGCCAAGCCGATCCCGTCTGGCGCCGGTGGATGAGTTGTGCGCAGTCTGGAGCGCCTCGCTGACGCTGAAGAAATTCGCGGCGGGCCTGATCTGGTAGAGATAGGCGACAAACTCGGTATCGAAAGGCGATTCGCTGTTGGGCCGCGCCTGCGACGCGGCAAACTCCACCACCTGCCTCAGGCTGGCGCTTGTCGAAACGAAGTTGCTGTTGCGCCCCGCCACAGACTGCCCTTCGAAATGATGCGTCAGATCGTTGTCCAGTGCACCCCGCGCCCACGGCCACATTCCACCGGAATGTCTGATGGCGGCAAGGCTGCGGCCATCCACGCGATACACGATGTTGACCGGCGGGGCCGCCATTGCCGCGGCGGCCATGAAAAATATCAAACAGATCCCATACTTCATCCGTCCGCCCTCGCAAATTTCAATGAAGCCTCACGCGGCATGGAAGCGCTGCCCGCCTTGCCTCCCGCCGCGTCTCATTCATCGTTTCTGTAGCCTATGCCGGTAATGTTGTGCTCTCTGTCGGTGGAGATGGTGACATGGGCTTTCAGAATGAAGGCATTCATGATTATGTTGTATCGCTTGGTATTGTGATCGTCGGTGAACTGTATGCACCCCATATCCCCCGAGTCGGTTTTCATAATAAAGTTGGTGTGCCTGTAGCCGTCCTTGTCGATGACATCGATCAAATGGCCTTCAAACTTTCCATCGCTGAAAACTTTGGCACAATTAAGGGTGGATGCCGACACAATCATCGACATCAGCATCATGGCAACAAAAGCAATCACGGTCTTGAGTTTCATTTGCTTACCCGCCTTTCCTGATTTGGCTGAAACATCGATCGCCTGAAACCCGTTTCGAACGACACCCTCTGCAGGCTGCCCTTTTTCCTCTTGAATAGGCTGTCGCGCAGTGCAAAGCGAGCCAGCGACTCTTGATCCGACATTGCCCGGACTTGTCGCGCCATACGCGCCAACCATGCCAACAGGCTTTGGCCCATTACCAGGCTTTCTCACCGCCCCCGATCCAAATCCGGGCATTTATCGGAAACTTCCGAAACCTCGATATCAATCCGCCGCGATCAAGCAGACCGGATTAGCTTGCCAAGCGTTAACCATCGACTTGAGCAACCAGGCGCGTCACCGGCAACACAAATGACAAAGAAACTGCTTATCCTTACCGCCGCAGCGGCCATCGCAACAGGCTGCGCCTGCCTTTCGCTTGCGGCACATTCCAGCCCGCATTTATTTGAAGCCATCCTGTATCGTTTTACCCTGTTCTCCATTCCGGCCTCCTTGCTCGCCATTTTCGGCCTTACCCGAAAGTGAGCGATGCGCTTCGGAATTGGCCCGCCCCCTACCTCATCGCTCACGCGCCACGCACCTGTCCGCGAACGGCCATGCTTCGCATAGACCATCGCCGCCGATACGGCGCTAGCGCTGGTCTCTCCGAATGCCTCCACCCTCCGCGCAAGCCTCGCTCGATTTGAATCCGCGATCGGGAATCCCAGCCGGCAAGGCCATTAGGAAAAGACCGAAAAGCCTGACACGGGAATCGATGACTTCATCAAAAACCGGACGATGCGCCTGCAGCGGCATTTGGCGACTGGATGGAGCAATCGATGCACAACAACGTTTTGGGATGGAACGGGGAACGCCTGGACCCGGTCAGCGGCGCGACGCATCTGGGCAATGGCTACCGGGCATACAGCCCGGCATTGATGCGCTTTCACAGCCCGGACAGCCTGAGTCCGTTCGGCGCCGGCGGCGTCAATCCGTACGCCTATTGCGCCGGCGACCCGGTCAACCGCGCCGATCCGTCCGGCCATCTGAGCTGGCAGGCCTGGGCCATGATAGGCGTGGGCATCGCCGGCCTGGGTTTGGCGGCCATCACCAAGGGGGTTTCCATTATCGCCGCCGGCGGGATCATCGCCGCGCTGGAAAGCGCCTCGGCCATGTCGCTGGCGATAGGCGGAGCGGCCATCATGGCCGATGTGGCGGCGATAGCCTGCGGGGCGACGGAGGAAATCAATCCGCAAGCGTCGGCGGTACTCGGCTGGGTGTCGCTGGGGGCCGGCGCGGTGGGCCTGGCGCACGGCGCCGCTGGTCTGACACGAGCCTTGAACAAGACAACAGAGGGACTGCGTTTTCGGTTGGGCAAGCTGATGCATGCCGGTCTCAGCGGGCGCGGCGCCGAGGCGGCCGCCGCTGAAATGGCGGGGGCATCGTCAATCATGCTGCCACAAGATATGCTCAAGCTTCCTCCAGAACTCCAGCTAAGGATTATTCAACTGATGGACCTCCGGACGCTAAAGAATGTCATGCAGAGTGGAGATTCACCTATCAGCAGAATGGCAACCGAGCACTTTCGCTTCGTTCGCGCCAATCGCTCCAATTTAGTCGATATCGCCCGGATATTGAGCTATTCTCGCAAGCATACGAATGCCTTTCTGTCCAGCATAAAAAATAATGACCCCGTCACTCAGCTTTACGCAAGACTTGGCGCGCTAAAGCAACTCGACGATAAGCTGCCGATACGGGGATATAGCGTACAAGCAGTTGATGAGGCATATCGGAAAATAATAAACGGCCTGCCAGAAGAATCAGCCGTTCAGTTTCAAGACGCCAATCAGCAAGCTATAAGGCTGCAAGACATTTCGCCTCCCAACGCCGAGCTTAAGGCAATCTTCAATCAAGCTCGTGAAATACCAGTCCCCTTGACCGATTCATCGATTCCCTACCCTCTCTGGAGGCTCATATGACTATATGGCCATCGCGGCAAGTCAGCGCCTTCCAAGCGCGATTACCGACAAAACGCCCTTTCCGTCCAGGCAAGCATTGACAGCCTTTTACCCCATGGCGTCTTGGCGCCGGTCCACAATCCGCTCCATCCACGGCACGCGGAACAGCCGCGCTCCGGCGTCGGCGGCTCAAATTGGCGTACACTGACGCAAGCGATATCCAGGCCGATGGCATTCGACATGCCGGCCCTCCCCGCCCGGCGGCGGCAAACCCGGCGGCCAGGCAAGACCTAGCTGTCAATGGAGACAAGAATGAGCGCCTTCACCACCTCCCGCGAGATTCCCGCCACCGTGGAACAGGTCTTCGCCGCGATCAGCGATCCGGCTCGGTTGGCGCGCTGGTGGGGCCCCGCCGGCTTCAGCAACACCTTCGACGTGTGCGAGTTCAGGACCGGCGGCCGCTGGGCGTTCACGATGCACGGGCCGGACGGCAAGCATTATCCGAACGAGAACGTGTTCGCCGAGATCGCCGCGCCGGCCAAGGTGGTGGTGCAACACGTTTCCCAGCCAAAGTTCCACCTGACGATCTCGCTAGCGGCCACGCCGGCCGGCACGCGGGTTTCCTGGTTGCAGCAGTTTGAAAGCGACGAACTGGCCGAGCGCATGGCCGCCATCGTCATCCCGGCCAACGAGCAGAACCTGGAACGGCTGGAGGCCGAGGCGCTGCGGCGCTAACGGGACGGCAAGCCGGGCGTCGCGGTCGGGCGCCCCATCAACCCGATGCCGGCGTAAGCCAGACATCGCTGTTCTCTATGCCTTTTATCGTCAGTATCCGGGTGTTTTCGTTGGGTATTCGAGCCAGCTTGGCATTCAAAAGGGCATTCGTTTCAGCAATGGCACGATCATACGTCCCGTTTTCAAGACCAATCGCGTCAAACCTTTCCGCGGCCGCCCTGAGCACATCCCGGTACAAGGCATTATCATTGGCATGGGTAAAAAAGCGATTTCCGCCAAAGGTATACATGCGGAATTTGCTTCCTCTAGGCAAAGAATGGGCCATCCTGCCGCTTCCTCGACCCAGTATTCTGACGCTCCTGATCTGATCGAAATCAGGCACCACCTTTTTAAGCTCTTTGATCAGCCGCTTCAGTTCCCATGTCACACCGTTGATGCCAACGTGGGCGCCCCTGTTTTCGCGCAAGCTCATATTGATGACCACATCCAGATGATTCGGATCATTCGCCACTCCGCGATAAGCCAGGGCCACCTCCCGCGCTATCTGGTCGTGGGAGTCGAGCCTGGTGCTAATGCCCAGGGTGTAGACCCCGCTCTGCGGCAAGGTGGTAATGCGAGAGACGATAATAGGGTCCTCCGCCGCCGCGGCCCCGCGCCCGCTGAGGCCGACGCGCATCAGCGTGCCCAGCCGCTGGCGCAGCCCGGCCGTCAGCGCTCGCCCGAGGCCAATGCCCCCATGCGCCACCCCCACCACACCGCTTCCCAACGAACTCCAAGCCAGTATCGCCGACGCTTGCGGGTGGCATTCCTCCATCGCTCCGCTCGCTATCGCCGCCACATCGGCCACCACAGCCGCTCCGCTTATCGCCAACGCTACGGCCGAGGCGCTTTCCAACGCGGCGATCACACCGCCGGCGGCGACGATCGAGCTCCCGGCGGTGAAGGCCGCCAGCGCCAGACCGGCCGCGCCCAGGCCGATGCCGGTCCAGGCCTGCCAGCTCAAATGACCGGATGGATCGGCCCGATTGACCGGATCGCCATCGCAATAGGCATAAGGGTTGACGCTGCCGGCGCCGAACGGACTCAGGCTGTCCGGGCAATGAAAACGCATCAATGCCGGGCTGTATGCCCGGTAGCCATTGCCCAGATGCGTCGCGCCGCTGACCGGGTCCAGACGCTCGCCATTCCATCCCAAAACACTGCCGTTGTTCATCATTGGGGGCACACACGAAGTTGATGACAGGATTGTACAAGCCACGACTGACTTGACGATTTCCTCCCGCCATCGATATCAGACCAGTCCGACCCGCCCCGTCTCCAGGCTGACCGCCGCCCGCGGCTATCGATGCGCCCTTCGGCCCGACATCATCCTCCACCAAACAATTGACTTTATCAACTATTGACCAATACAATTATTGAGCTGATCAACTCAGGAATCATCATGCTCCACCTTCTCGGCCACCGCCTGGCCCATATCGTCAACCTGAAGCGGCGCCTGATGGACGCCCGCCTGCCCGCCGCCGGCATGACGCGCTCCCGGCGCCAGATCCTGCTGATGCTATGGCACGCCGGCGACTGCACGCAGAAAACGCTGCTGGGCCACCTGGACATGGACCCGGGCCAGCTGGCCAGGACGCTGGACGGGCTGGAAAAGGACGGCTACGTGCGCCGCGCGCCGTGGTCGGCCAACCGGCGCTGCCTGTTCGTCGAAATGACCGAGCGTTGTCGCGCAGAAGCGATGCCGGAGCTGCTGGCCGCGGCGAACGATGTCGACGAGCTGCTGCTCCGCGGCTTCAGCGACGACGAGCGACAACAGATGCAGGACATGCTGGCGAGAATGCTGGCCAATTTCCAGAGACAGGCCGCTGGAGGCGATCATGACGACTGACATCCACCCACTGCCGCCGAAGCAATTGAAACGGCTGATCCTGGTGCTGCTGCTGGTAATGCCCTTCTTCGGCATGGCCGTCGACCTGGTTTCGCCGTCGCTGCCGGCGATGGCCGCGCAGCTGGGCGAATCGGACAATTCGATCAAGAATCTGATCAGCCTCTATCTGCTGGGCTATGCGCTGGGCAACTTCGGCTCCGGCTTTCTCACCGACGCCTGGGGCCGGCGCAAGCTGCTCTTGGGCGGCATGGCCGGCTTCGCGCTGATCAGCCTGCTGCCGCTGTGGCTGCCGACGCTGCCGGCGCTGTTGGCCACCCGGCTGGCGCAGGGCCTGATGGTGGGCACCATCTCGGTGGTGGCGCGCTCGGTGTATCCGGACGTGCTGGCGCCGCAGGAGCTGGTGAAGATAGGCGTGGTGTCCGGCAGCATGTTCGGTCTGGGCCCGATCATCGGCCCGGTGCTGGGCGGCTACCTGCAGGTCTACGCCGGCTGGCAGGCCTGTTTCGTGTTCTTCGCCGTCTCGATGGCGGTGATGGGCGTGCTGGTGGCCCGCTTCGTGCCGGAAACGCATTTCCGCCGCCATCCGCTGAACCTGCCGACGATACGCCGCAATCTCGGCGAGGTGATGCGCCACCACCAGTTCATGGGCATGGTGGTGCTGATGGGCGCGATCTACTCGATGAGCATCGCCTTCAACACCGTCGGTCCGTTCATCGTCCAGTCCGGCTGGCATTACTCGCCCATCGTCTTCGGCCACATCGCCTTCGGCCTCGGCTGCGTCTTCCTGCTGGCCACCTTCATCTGCCGCTATCTGGTCAGCCGCTTCCCGGTGGCCCGCGTGCAGCAGGGCATGACCCGGCTGCTGCTGGCGGTGACGCTGCCGGGCCTGGCGCTGTCCTGGCTGTGGCCCGACAGCCTGGCGCTGCTGTGCGCCGTCAGCGCGCTGATGTTTTTCGGCCAGGGCATGCTGTTCCCGATGTCGATGGGACGCGGACTGGCGCTGTTCCGCCATATCGCCGGCACCGCCACCGCGCTGATGTTCCTGATCAACATTCTGATGACCAGCGCGACATCGTTCCTGCTGAGCCTGCTGTCGGTCCACGACGCGCCGGCGCTGCTGGCCGTGTATCTGGTGCTGGCGCTGATCTGCTTCTTCGCCAACCGGCTGCTGATACAGCCGGCGGAACAGGCGGTGCGCGACTGAGCCGGCGGCCGCGGTCGATAAAATCGTCGCCCGCGCGCCGCCGTCTTGCGCTACCCTACGCGCCTTGAGCAATACGCGCGGCTCCGCCGCGCGGCAACCGTATCCGAAACATGCGCATCCAGGAATTCCACCAGGCCCTCGCCGACATCGGCGCCCGCTCCTGTCATATCGGCCGCATCAACCGCGCCTGGCTGAAGGGCCAGCCGCTGGACGCCGGCACCCGCCACCAGAAAAGCGAGGACTATTTTCCGCTGTCGGTCCGCGACGGCCTGGCGCCGATCGCCGCGCGGATGGAGGGCCTGGCGCGCATCCGCTCGCAGCATACGGCGGCGGATGGCTCCTTGCGGCTGCTGGTGGAGTTGAATGACGGCCAGATGGTGGAAAGCGTGCTGCTGCCGCGCGACGGGCTGTGCGTGTCCAGCCAGGTCGGCTGCGCGGTCGGCTGCACTTTCTGCATGACCGGCAAATCCGGCCTGCTGCGCCAGCTGGGCAGCGCCGAGATCGCGGCGCAGCTGGCGCTGGCGCGGCGCATCCGCCCGGTGAAGAAGGTGGTGTTCATGGGCATGGGCGAGCCGGCGCACAATCTGGACAATGTGCTGGAGGCGATGGACTGGCTGGGCACCGACGGCAATATCGGCCACAAGAATCTGGTGTTTTCCACCGTCGGCGATCCGCGGGTGTTCGAGCGGCTGCCGCAGCAAAAGGTCAAGCCGGCGCTGGCGCTGTCGCTGCACACCACCCGCGCCGATCTGCGCGAGAGCCTGCTGCCGCGCGCGCCGCGCATCGCCCCGGCCGAGCTGGTGGAGATGGGAGAGGCCTATGCCCGCGCCACCGGCTACCCGATACAGTACCAGTGGACGCTGCTGGCCGGCGTCAACGACGGCCAGGACGAAATGGACGCCGCCGTCCGCCTGTTGAAGGGCAAGTACGGCGTGCTGAACATCATTCCGTACAACAGCGTGGACGGCGACGCATTCCAGCGGCCGGACGCCGGGCGGGTCGCGGAGCTCCGCCGCTATCTGCACGACAACGGCGTGCTGACCAAGGTGAGGGACTCCGCCGGCCAGGACGTGGACGGCGGCTGCGGCCAGCTGCGAGCGCGGGCCGCCCATCTGATAGACAGCAGCCGCCTGCGGCGGCGCGACGCGGCGCAGGCGCCGGGCCAGGCCGGCACGGACTGACTACGGCGGCGGCGCTCAGTTCCGATAAACCCGCTGCAGATACGTGGCTCTGCCGAAATCGATGAATTTGACTTCACCCTCGTCGGTCAGCAGCACGTTATCCCCGCTGAGATCGTCATGAAAAATGCCCATGTCCGCCAGCCGCCGCTGTTCGGCGGCAATCTTCCGTTCAAGCTCCCAGGTCTCATAGGGAGAAAGATCGAGCGAGCTTACCGGCCGGCCACGAATCTTCAACATCCACAACCTGTCGTGACGGACCACGGCCGATTCCGCCCCATAGACTTGCCTGAAAACGTAGGCTTCGTTCTGCAACGCGAAAATGTCCCGCGCGGTGCGGACACCAAGCAGGGGCTCCTTGACCACCCAGCGCTCGCCGACATCGTAAACGGTCCCCTGCGTCCCCGCCCCGATCAGCCTGTCCTGCCGCTGCCGCCGCGACAAGGCCAGGAAGGCGTCCATGCCCGACGACAATGACGAGCGCCGCGGCGCACTCATTTCAACCAGCTCTTCCACCGGCTCCGCGGCCGGGCGGAAACATCTAGTCAGCCGTCCGCCCAACGCCACGCCGAAACCGCCCCGCTCGCCGCGCTCGATGCGCGCCAGCAGCCGGCCGCGCCCCTGCAGCCACGCGCCCAGCTTCAGATCCGCCACGCCGATCAACGTTGCGGCCTTCGGCACCAAGCGGCTCACGCCCAGCGCCACGCCGCAGCTGACGATGCCCAGCGCCAGGCTGCTCCAGCCCAGAATCTCCGCCGCCTTGCGGTCGTCGACCACCTCCGCCGCGATGCCCAGCCCGACCGAGGCCACGCCAGCCACCACCGCGCCTATCGACAGCGCCGCCGCCAGCGTGGTGCCGAAACTGACCGGCGTCAGCAACACGCCCAGCGCGCCCAGGCCGATGCCGATGGCGCCGCCGACGCTGAATTGGCCGGACGGGTCGGCCCGGTTGATCGGATCGCCGTCGCAATAGGCGTAGGGATTGACGCCGCCGGCGCCGAAGGGACTCAGGCTGTCCGGACAGTGGAAGCGCATCAGCGCCGGGCTGTAGGCCCGATGGCCCAGGCCCAGGTGATGAACGCCGCCGACCGGATCCGGCCGTTCGCCGTTGTAGCCGATTGCACAGTCGCTCATGGCCATCGTGTTCCTTGTCCAAAATAAAGCCTGGCGGACGCGCCCTAGACAGGCGGCTCCCGGAGCGTAGACTTGCCGAAATCGACGAATCTGACGACGCCTTCCACATCGATCAGCACGTTTCCGCCATGGGGATCCCCATGATAGACACCCATTTTTTCCAGCCGCTTCGACTCGACGTCAATTCTTTGCGCTATCCGCCGATATTCACCGCGGGGAAGGTCGAGCGAAATCACCCGGCGGCCGGGAATTTTCCTCATCCACAGCATGTCATGAGCCACCAAGGCCGACTTCCCCCCATATACCATCCGGAACGCACGGGCTTCGCGCTGCAAATTAGGGATATTTTCCGCACCGCCGCTCCCCGGCACCGGCTGCTTGACCACCCAGTGCTCGCTAACGTTGTAGACGGCGCCCTGCGCTCCTCTTGCGATCAGCAAACGTTCCTCTTCCGGCAAGGCCAGGAAGGCGGCCATGTCCGGCGTCGATGACGCGCGCCGCACCGCGCCCATCTCGATTGACGCCGCCGCCCCATCGCCACCAGACCGCAAATAGGCGGCCAGCCGCCCAGGAAGCGAGCGAACGAATAGATTCCCGCCATCGTGGACGATGCTTCCCGGCAAACGGCTGCCAGCCGCCCCGGCCAGCGCTCCCGCCTTGAGCGCGAGGCGACCGACTGCCACCGACGCGATGCCGCCGATCACGCCCACAGCCACGCTGGTCCAGCCCAGCTTATCCGCCAGCTTGCGGTCGTCGACCGCCTCGGCCGCGATGCCCAGCCCGACCGAGGCCACGCCGGCCACCACCGCGCCTATCGACAGCGCCGCCGCCAGCGTGGTGCCGAAACTGACCGGCGTCAGCAACACGCCCAGCGCGCCCAGGCCGATGCCGATGGCGCCGCCGACGCTGAATTGGCCGGACGGGTCGGCCCGGTTGATCGGATCGCCGTCGCAATAGGCGTAGGGATTGACGCCGCCGGCGCCGAAGGGACTCAGGCTGTCCGGACAGTGGAAGCGCATCAGCGCCGGGCTGTAGGCCCGATGGCCCAGGCCCAGGTGATGAACGCCGCCGACCGGGTCCAGCCGTTCGCCATGGCAGCCGATTGCGCAGCCGTTCGTCACCGGCCGCCGCCGGCAACGGCGCCGGACGGCGCGTGGCTCACCTTGACCGTGACCGGCACCGACGACTCCGCCTCTGGCGCCCCGTCGACGACGGTGTAGATGGCGACGGCGCCCTGGATCAGCCCATCGACAAAATCCTTCAAGCCCAGTTTGCGGGCCATCTCTTCCGCCATCTCGAAGCGGGTGGCGTCCGGATTGTCGACATCGCCGATGACCCGGATCGGAACGCCGTAGATATCCATCAGATAGATGCGATACCCCCGGACCCGCGCCATGTCAGACGGCTTGTCCCAATGCACCGACAGGCGGGTCCAGTAATGATCGCCCCCCCGGACCGCCTCGGCGGACGCGTTGCGCACGGCGATGTCCCGGTCCGACAGATAAATGCAGGTGCCGGCATTGCGCCGCCTGGACGCCGCCTCCGCGGAAGCGGGCATCGGCGTCCGGGTTACCGCCAGCGCGCGGTTGCGCTGCAGCGCCGTGTCCACCAGCGCGCAGGAATAGTCGGCCGACGGCGGGAAGCTCACCTGCCGGCGACCGGTGGCCGCCCACCGCGCGGCGGAGCCATCGTGGCTGCTCAGACGCACCTGGGTGGCCGCGCCGCCGGCGTCCTTTGAGGCGAAACGCCAGGTGGAGGCGTCGACGGAGCGCCCGCCGGCGACGTCCACCGCCGCGTGCGACGCGACCATCACGTCCACCTCGCCATCGCCGGCCGGCCCGGCCCCTTGCAGGTATCCCGGATTGGGCGTGTACGTCAGCGTTTCCACATAGGACAACCGCGACGCCGCGTCATGGGCCGGGCGGTTTTTGACAAAGCGCGTTTCGAACAGGCCTTTGACAAAGCGCGAACGCACGCCGCCGGGGAAGGCGATTTCCTCCTCGTCGTCGGCGCCCGCGATCTCGACGTCCGGACCGGCAATGCCCATCGTCTCGTCGACGGCGATCCCGCCCGGCGCATGGATCACGTAGACATAATGGCGTTCGTTGCGGCTGGCCAGCGCGAACCGCTCCGCCAGCGCGTACAGATACGAGGAACTCTTCAGCGCGCTGGCGGTGCCCACGCCGGCGCCGGGCCGGAGCTTCAGGCTGCCGTCGGCCTGGATCGCCTGCAGGCCCTGGTCGAAAACCGTGCCCGGCTCGTAGTGGCGGTTGCCGGCGCCGTAGAACAGCAGCTTGTCGTCGGCGGCGCCGTGGCCGCGCCAGACGATCTTGACGCCGGGATTGTCGCGACCCACATGTCTGACATCGGTGCACAGATCGGCCGTCACCGTCCGCCAGTCCCGATACCACGATGTCGCCAGCAAGGCATCCCGCGCTCCCGCGTCCATTGCCGCCAGCCATGGCGGATTCCCGCCCTCGGTCGGCACGCATGCGGCCGGACGCTGGGCGGCGGCGCCCAGCGCCGGCCAGATCAGCGCGGCGGACACCAGCCAGCCGCGAACCGCCAAACCATCAAGCAGCGACATATCGCCTCCTTTCGCGCCGCAAGCGCGAGCCTGCCTACAGAGCCTGCACCGGATAGGCGACCAGCCTGCCGATGCCGGCCGCGAACAACTCCCCCGCCCGCGTGGAGCCGGCGTCCAGCACCAGCGTCTTCGCGGCGACCAGGTCGCCGCTGCCCACTTTCTGCAGCCGGCAGAGCGGATAGTCGGCGCCGTCGCAATTGAAGACATAGCCGTCCCGGCGCGCCACGATGGAACCGGCCTTGATATAGCCGCCGCACGACGGTATCAGCTGGATGTCGATGGCGGGCCGGTTCAGCGAGTGGGCCAGCCTGCCGTTCAGATGGTCGAGACAGATTTCCACGCCGAAAGTCAGGCCGTCGCGCCGGAAGACCGCCGCGCCGTCGTAGGCCGCGGACTGTCGCTCGTCGCGCTTGTCGCCCTTGGGCTGCAGATGCTGGACCCACTCTTCGCTCAGGCCCTTGCCGGCCAGGCTGGCCTGCTCGATGAAATCGATGCCGGACAGGTATTGCTTGATCACCGCGTGGGCCGCCGCCGGCCCGGCACCCGCGCCGTCGCCGAAGCCGCCTTTCTGCACCAGCGCGTAGTTGTAGACTTCGGCCTTGCGGTCGTCGTCGATCGGGTGCTTGTCCGCGCCCGACGCGACGTCCCTGGTCGGGAAGGATTTGCCGACGATGGTGCCGAACACGAACATCCAGTGCCGCCACTTGGCGTTCCGCACCAGGTCCTGCAAGGCCGACACCGCGGTTTGGATGCCGTCCATGCTGTAGGCGCCGCTTGCGCCGCGGAAAAAGAACTCCGGCAGCATCAGGATCTTCAAGGTGTCGTCGGCGCCGGACACCGCCGGCAGACCGTGCGCGGCCTCCAGCACGGCGGACACCAGCTTGACGCGCTCCCGTATGTCCTGCGCCTCGTCGGCCAGGCCGATATACCGCTCCCGGCTCCCCGCCATCTGCGGGCTGGTATCCAGCACATGGGCGATGAATTGCACTTGGTAATAGTCTGCCGACATCGGGTCCGTCCTCTTCGCATTGAATCGGGTGCGGGACCGCTTCTCCCCGTCCGCCTGCCCGGCTCCACCACCGGACCGCAGCCAGAAGCGGCCCCGCGATGCCCACCGTACGCCGACTCCGCGCCGGCGGCGGCGGCCGACCGTCTTTTCGGAGCGTTCCGACGCGGGCCGCGCCCCCGGCCCACATCGGCGGCAGAAACGCGGGTATCATCGTCGTCCATCCGGATACCCATCAGCAGGAGGCCTCATGCCCACCCCCGCCGCCCTCGACAGCCCGGCCGTCTGGCAGGCCGACGCCTTCATGGCGCCGCCGGCGCCGCCGGCCATCGCGTTGCCGCCGGGCCCGTGGGTCTGCCTCGCCTCGCGCTTCGCGCTGACGGCTTACCACGACGACGGTTTCGCCGACTTCGGCGTCGCGTTTCCCGACACGCTGCGACGGGCGGTGCCCAAGCGCCGCGCCGAGTTCCTGGCCGGCCGCCGCCTGGCCCGCGAGGCCTTGCTCCGGCTGACCGGCCGCGCCGCCGACATCGCCATCGGCCCCCAGCGCGAACCGCTGTGGCCGGACGGCGTGCGCGGCTCGATCAGCCACAGCGGCGATCTGGCCGTCTGCCTGGCGACGGCGGCGGCCGACGCCCTGGTGGGCATAGACGTGGAGAACCTGTTGGCGCCGAGCGGCCGCGAGGCGGTGCTGCGCATGTGCACGCGCGAGGAGGAGTTGCCGCTGCTGCAGACGTCCCCGCTTGGCGAGACCACGGCGCTGACGCTGCTGTTCTCGGCCAAGGAGGCCTTGTTCAAGGCGCTGTTTCCGCGGGTGGGGAGCTATTTCGACTTCCAGGCCGCGTCCTTGCGCGAACTGGACCCGGCGGCGGGCCGCCTGACGCTGACGCTGACCGAGGACCTGGGCCAGGCCTACCGGGCCGGACAGCGCGTTCCGGTTCGTTTCGCCATCGAGACGACGCGGGTGATCAGCTGGATAGCGATGGGCGGAGACGAGGCGGCGGCAATCTAGCCGGGATCAGGCGGAACGAAGCAGGCAAGCCTGGGCCAGCCGCGCCAGCTCCGGCCCGCAGGAGCCGCAGACGGTGCCGCAACCGAGCGCCTGCTTCAACTCCGCCAGATCCAGGCCCTGCGCCAGCTTGTCCAGGATGGCGGCTTCGCCGACCTGGGTGCATTGACAGACGACGCGGTCGCGCTTGACGGCTCGCGCCGGCCCCGGTGAAAAGACCGACAGCCTCGCCCCCTGCCACGGCTCGTCGTCCAGCAGGCATTGCAGCAGCCGCTCGCCGGCTTCGCGGTCGGCCTGGGCGCCGCCGGCGAACAGCAGGCCGGCCAGGCGCTCGCCGCGCCAGGCCACGCGTTTCAAAACGCCGCGGCCGTCGTCGCGGTACTCCAGCACATCCGGCCCGGGCCACAGCGCCAGCGCGTCCAGCAAGCCGGCCAGCCAGTCCGGCCTCGGCGCCGCGTCGGCGGCGCGCAGCAGCAAGATGTCCGACGCCGCCAGCGAAATCGCCGCATAGCCGACGTCGCCCAGCAACGGCGTCAGCCTGGACTGCAGCGCCGGCGGATCGTCGCCCCGCAGCGCGGCCAGCACCCGCCACGGCAGTTCGGCCTTTTCCACCCGCACCGCCGCGTGCTTCAACTCGGGCTGGAACGACAGCCCGTCCACCGCCGACGTGGTCGCCTCGTTGCTGCCACCGCTGTTCAGGAAACGGCGGTTCCAGTGCATCGCGGCGAACACGCAGCCGGGCGCCATCTCGCCGTCGGTCTTCAGCGGCAGCACCCACTGGCCGCGCTTGCTGGCGACGCGCACCAGATCGCCATCCCGCAGATTCTGCCTGCCGGCGTCTTCCGGGTGCATGCGCAATTCCGGCTCCGGACTGTGGGCGAACAGGCTGGCGACCCGACCGGTGCGGCTCATGCCGTGCCACTGGTCGCGCAGGCGGCCGGTGATCAGCCGGAACGGATAGCGGGCCAATATCTTGTCCGCCGGCGGCTGGTAGGCGATGGCGTGAAACCGCGCCTTGCCGTCGGCGGTGGCGAAGCGGCCGTCGACATAGCGCCTGGCCTGCCCTTCGCGCCGGCCGGCCGGCAACGGCCATTGCTGCGGCCCGGCCGTCTCCAGCAAGCGGTAGTCCAGCCCGCCGATGTCCAGGTCGCGGCCGATGGTCAGCCCGCGGTGCTCGTCGAAGATGCGCGAGGCGTCGGGATAGTCGAAATGGTCGGCCTCGCCCGGATGCAGCCGCGCCGCCAGCCGGCGCGCGAACTGGCAGGCGATCCAGCTGTCCGCCATCGCCTCGCCCGGCGGCGGCGCCGCCATCCGCACCCGGCTGATCCGACGCTCGGAATTGGTGACCGTGCCCTCCTTCTCGCCCCAGCTGGCCGCCGGCAGCAGGATGTCGGCGAAGGCGGTGGTGTCTGTGTCGGCGAAGGCGTCCTGCACCACCACCAGCTCGGCGCGCGTCAGCGCCTGCCGCGCCAGCGCCAGGTCCGGCATCGAATGGGCCGGATTGGTACAGACTATCCACACCGCCTTGACGTCGCCGCGCGCCAGCGCCTCGAACATCGCCACCGCCGGCAGGCCGGGCCGCGGCGACAGCCTGTCCGCGGGCACATCCCAGTGCGCGGCCACCTCGCGCCGGTGATCGGGATCGGCGATGTCGCGGTGGGCGGCCAGCATGGTGGCCATGCCGCCGACCTCGCGCCCGCCCATCGCGTTGGGCTGGCCGGTCAGGGAGAACGGGCCGGCGCCCGGCCGGCCGATCTGGCCGGTGGCCAGGTGCAGATTGATCAGCGCCAGGTTCTTGGCCGTGCCCTGGCTGGACTGGTTCAACCCCATGCAATACAGCGACAGGCTGGCCGGACTGCGGCCGAACCACTCGGCGGCGGTGACGATGTCGTCGGCGGCGACGCCGCAGATATCGGCCGCCGCCGCCGGCGTGTAGTCGCGCGCCATGCGCTTGAGCGCGGCGAAACCGTCGGTATGGGCGGCGATGTAGCCGGCGTCGATCAGCCCCTCCCAGATCAGGTGGTGCAGCATCGCGTGGAACAGCGCCACATCGGTGCCGGGCTGGATCTGCAGATGCAGATCGGCCATCGCGGCGGTATCGGTGCGGCGCGGGTCGACGACGATCCAGCGCACATCGCCCCAGGTCCGCCTGGCGTCCTCCAGCCGGCGGAACAGCACCGGGTGCGCATAGGCCATATTGCTGCCGGCGAACAGCACGCAGCCGGCGGACTCAAGGTCCTCGTAGCAGGTGGGCGGGCCGTCGGCGCCGAAAGCCATCTTGTAGCCGGTGACGGCGCTGGACATGCACAGCCGGGAGTTGGTGTCGATGTTGTTGGTGCCCACCACGCCCTTGGCCAGCTTGTTGAACAGGTAGTAGTCCTCGGTCAGCAGCTGGCCGGACGCGTAGAAGGCCACCGCGTCCGGGCCGTGGCGGCGGACGATGTCGGCGAAGCGGTCGGCCGCCGCGTCCAGCGCCTCGTCCCAGCCGACCCGGCGGCGCGGCGCGTCCCTGGCCGGTCGCATTTCGGGATATAGCGCGCGGCCGCTATCGCCGGCCGCGCTGGCCGCCAGTTGCAAGCCCTTGCTGCACAGGCGGCCGTAGTTGGCCGGGTGCGCCGGGTCGCCGCGCACGCCGGTGATCCGGCCGTTCTCGCTGGCGATCAGCACGCCGCAGCCTACGCCGCAATAGCAGCAGGTGGAGCGGGTTTCCGTCTTGGCCATGCCGCGCCTCCTTGCCTGGCAGCCGTTCGCTACAAGGCCAGCCAGACTTCGTCGTTTTCCAGCCGGGCGGCAAAGCGGCGCGCGCAGCCGGCATCCGGCGCCAGCGCCTCCCCGCTGGCCAGGTCTATGTTCCAGCCGTGCAGCGGACAGGCCACCGCGCGGCCGTGCACCATGCCCTGGCTCAGCGGCCCGCCCTTGTGCGGACAGCAGTCCAGCAAGGCGAACACCTGGTCGTCATGGGTGCGGAACAGCGCGATGTCGCCGCCCCGCCATGCCAGCACGCGGCTGCCCTGCGGCGGGATGTCGTCCAGCGCGCAGACTCTGGTCCAGTTTTCCGTGTTCATTCCGCTCTCCTCAGCTCTCCACCGCGATGGGGATGTATTCGCGCTTCTGTTCGCCGGCGACGCGCGCCGCCCACGGATCGGGCAGGCCCTGCAGGGCGAACAGCAGCCGCCGGTGCAGCGCGCGCCGGCTGTCGGCGTCGTCGACCACCCTGGCCTTGACGTAATCGAGCCCGACCCTCGCGATGAAGTGGACGGTGCGGTCCAGGTAATAGGCTTCCTCGCGGTACAGCTGCAGGAAGGCGCCGCTGTATTCCTTCACGTCCTCCGCCGTCTTCACCTTGCACAGGAATTGCGCCACCTCGGTCTTGATGCCGCCGTTGCCGCCGACGTACAGCTCCCAGCCGGACTCCACCGCGATCACGCCGACATCCTTGATGCCGGCCTCGGCGCAGTTGCGCGGGCAGCCGGACACCGCCAGCTTCACCTTGTGCGGGCTGCCCATATTGGCCAGCATGGTTTCCAGGTCTATGCCCATCCGCGTGCTGTCCTGGGTGCCGAAACGGCAGAACTCGATGCCGACGCAGGTCTTCACCGTGCGGATGGACTTGCCGTAGCCATGGCCGGAATTCATGCCGAGTTCGCGCCAGACGTCGACCAGGTCCTCCTTCTTGACGCCAAGCAGGTCGATGCGCTGGCCGCCGGTCACCTTGATCATCCTGATCTGATATTTGTCGGCGACGTCGGCGATGCGGCGCAGCTCGTCGGCGGTGGTGACGCCGCCCTTCATCTGCGGAATCACCGAGAAGGTGCCGTCCTTCTGAATGTTGGCGTGCGCCCGCTCGTTGATGAAGCGGCTCTGCGGATCGTCCACCGCCTCGTGCGGCCAGGTGGACAGCAGGTAGTAGTTGACCGCCGGCCGGCAGGTGGCGCAGCCGTTGGGCGTCCGCCACGCCAACTGGCGGAACACCTCGGCGTGACTCAACAGATGGCGCTGGCGTATCGCCTCGCGCAGCTCGGCGTGGCTGAGGCCGGTGCAGCAGCAGACGGCCTTGGTCTTCGGCGCTTCCTGGAAGCTGGAGCCGACCACGCTCATCAGTATCTGCTCGACCAGGCCGGAACAGGAGCCGCAGGAGCTGGCCGCCTTGGTGTGCTTCTTCACCTCGTCCAGCGTGAACAGGCCCTTGTCCTGTATCGCCTTGACGATGGTTCCCTTGCACACGCCGTTGCAGCCGCAGACCTCGTCCTCGTCCCGCATCGCGGCGGCGCGGCTCTGCCCCTGCACGCCGACATCGCCTATCGCCGTTTCGCCGAACATCAGCGTGTCGCGCAGATCGGCCACCGAGCGCTGCTCGCGCAACAGCTTGAAATACCAGGCGCCGTCGCCGGTGTCGCCGTATAGGCAGACGCCGGCCAGTTTGTCGCCGCGCAGCACCAGCTTCTTGTAGATGCCGCCGGCCGGATCGGACAGCACGATCTCCTCGCAGCCTTCGCCGCCGATGAAATCGCCGGCGGAAAACAGGTCGATGCCGGTGACCTTCAGCTTGGTCGCCGCCACCGATCCCCGGTAGCGGGCGGTGCCCAGCCGCGCCAGATGATTGGCGCACACCTTGGCCTGCTCGAACAGCGGCGCCACCAGCCCGTAGGCGACGCCGCGGTGGCTGGCGCACTCGCCGACGGCGTAGACGCGCGGGTCCGATGTCTGCAAGGCGTCGTCCACCACCACGCCGCGGCTGCAATGCAGGCCGGCGGCCGCGGCCAGCCCGGCGTTGGGACGGATGCCCACCGCCATCACCACCAGCTCGGCCTCCACCTCCTCGCCGTCGCAAAAACGGGCCGCCCTCACCCGGCCGCCGCCGTCGTCCAGCAGCGCGGCGGTCTGCCGTCCCAGCAGGAAGCGGATGCCGCGCGCCGCCAGCGCCCGGCGCAGCAGCTCGCCGGCCTGGCGGTCCAGCTGGCGCTCCAGCAGCCAGTCGGCCAGATGGACGACGGTGACCTCCATGCCGCGCAGCCGCAGGCCGTTGGCGGCCTCCAGGCCCAACAGGCCGCCGCCTATCACCAGCGCGCGGCGGCAGCGGCCGGCGGCGGCGATCATGTATTCGGTGTCGGCGATGTCGCGATAGCCTATGACCCCGTCCAGATCCCCGCCGGGAATCGGCAGCATCACCGGCGAGGAGCCGGTGGCCAGCAGCAGCCTGTCATAGCCGGCGACGGTGCCGTCGTCGGCCGTCACCTCGCGCCGGTCGCGGTCTATCGCGTCGACGCGCTTGCCCAGATGCAGGGCGATGCCCCGCTCCGCGTACCATTCCGGCGGATTCAGGATGATGTCCCGGAACGCCTGCTCGCCGGCCAGCACCGGCGACAGCAGGATGCGATTGTAATTGGGGTGCGGCTCGGCGCCGAACACCGTGATGTCGTACAGGTCCGGCGCCAGCGCCAGCAGCTCTTCCACCGCGCGGATGCCGGCCATGCCGTTGCCGATCACCACCAGCCGCTGCCGGGCCCGGTCCTTCAGTTCAGCCATATCCATATCGTTTTCCCTTTCCACTGCACCCGGCGGCAAACGCCTAGACGCGGGCGGCGGCCGCCGCCCAGTTGTCGCGCCAATGCCGCTGCACGCCCGAGAGGCCCAGCCAGGCCAGCAGGCACAGTCCGGCGAACAGCCACAGCCCCGGAGCGTAGTCGCCGCCGGCCTGCTTGATCAGGCCCAGGCCGGCCGCCAGCATGAAGCCGCCGATGCCGCCGGCCATGCCGACCAGGCCGGTCATCACGCCCAGCTCCCGGCCAAAGCGCTGCGGCACCAGTTGGAACACCGCGCCGTTGCCGGCGCCCAGGCACAGCATGGCCAGCACGAACAGCGTCAGCGCCGCGCCGGCTCCGCCGGGGTTCAGCGCGGCCGCCCCCAGCAGCAACGCGCAGGCCAGATAGACCGCCAGCAGCGAGCGGGCGCCGCCCCAACGGTCCGCCAACACGCCGCCCAGCGGCCGCATCGCCGAGCCGGCGAACACGCAGGCCGCGGTGTATAGGCCGGCAGTCTTGGCGTCGAAACCGAACTGGTCGTGGAAATAGCCGGGCAAGGTGCTGGCGAAACCGGAGAAACCGCCGAAGGTCATCGAGTAGAAAAACATAAACCACCATGCGTCGCCTTGCTTTAGGACAAGCAGATAATCCGCCAGCCGTTTCGTCGGCGCCGCCGCCGGCGCCTCTCGGGCGAAGACGGCGTAGACCAGCAAGCCCAGCGCCAGCGGCAGACAAGCCAGGCCGAACACGTTCTGCCAGCCGGCGGCGGCGGCCAGGGCCGGCGCGAACAGCGCCGCCAGCACGGTGCCGGAGTTGCCCGCCCCGGCGATGCCCAGCGCCGTGCCCTGGTACTGCGGCGGATACCAACGCGAGGCCAACGGCAATGCGGCGGCGAACGAGGCGCCGGCCACGCCCAGCAGCGCGCCCAGCAACAGGATGCCGGCGAAGCTGGATATTTGCGCCAGCCAGGCGCCGAACAGCGCGGCGAGCACCACCGCCTGGCCGAACAGACCAGCGCGCTTGGCGCCGATGCGGTCCACCAGCACGCCCATCAGCGGGCGCAGCAGCGCGCCGGCCAGTATCGGCACGGCCACCATCAGCGCGCGCTGCCCGGTGGAAAGCCGCAGCGCGGCGGCGATGGGCACTTGCAACGGCCCCAGCAGATACCAGGCCATGAAGCTCAGGTCGAAGTACAGAAAAGCACAAGCCAGCGTCGGCCGATGTCCGGCCTGCCAGAAGCCACGGTCCATGATCACTCCCGGCGCGAGTTCCGCCGCGCATGCGGATCGTCAAACAAAACGGCGCCCTCTCCGGTATCAGAACAGGAGAGGACGCCGTTGTCCCTTGTGGCAACCACCTAATCTTGGCGCTTGCCCGCGTCTATCGCTCGGCGGCGCGCCGTTGCGCCGCCCAGGCATGGACACCGCAAATCGCGTGCCAGCGCTAAGAACCTCTGCTCCCGCGTTGCGCCTCCTTGTCGTACGACTGGCGCCGCCTGCATCGGCGCGCCCTGGCTCAGGTTCTCTGCGAGGTTTTGTTCGCGGCGCCAAGATTCCAAGCGTATCGATTTTCGCTGCTTTGCCGCACCGCAACAGTGCGCCGCCATCGAATTCGCACCGCTTTCGGGCGGCGGCATCGCTCAATCCAGCAGTTCGCTGGCGTCTATCAGCTGGCGGGACAATTCGGCCAGGCGCAGGCCGGCGTTCATCGCCCGGCGGCGCAGCAGCGCATACGCCTCCTCCTCGCCCAGTCCGCGGCGGCGCATCAGCATGCCCTTGGCCCGCTCGATCAGCTTGCGCTCTTCCAGTTGCCGTTCCAGATCGGCCAGCTGGCGCTTCAGCGCGGCGTCCTCCTCGAACTTGACCCTGGCCATGTCGATGATGGGCGCCAGCCGCTCGGCGGAGACGCGATCGACGATGTAGACGGTGACCCCGGCGCGCACCGCGGCCTGGATGGCCGGCATTCCGCCGTGTTCGGCGAACATCACCACCGGGCGAGGCGCGAACCGTTGCATCAGCGCGAGCGGCTCCAGCGTGTCCGGCGTCGGCGACTCGGTATCGACGATGACGACATCCGGCCGCTGCGACTCCGCCAGCCGCCACAGCTCGGCCGCGCCGTCGGCCTCGGCGATGACCCGATAGCCGGCGTCGGCGGAAGCGTCGCGCAACTGCCGCATCGGCCGGTCGGCATCGTTGACCAGCAACAGCCTCAAGGGGGCGGACGGGTCCATGGTCTCATTCGCGGAATGGCTCTGCGGGACATAAAAGCAAACCTCATGCCCGAATGCCGTGACAACGCAAAAACGCCCGCGTGAGCGGGCGTTGCGTGAATCAGCCGGCTTTGACCGGTTCCGGCTTGCCTCCCTGCGGCGGACCGCCCGACTCCGCGTCCAGATTGCTCTCCGCGCGGCGGCCTGTCCAATAGGCTGCATTGGCGATGCCAAGCTTTTCCGGATGAAACACCGGGTCCACGCCCAGCGCCTTCTGCGCCTCGTAATCCCGCAGACAGGCCAGCGCCGGCTTCTGCATCAGGATGATGGCGACGATGTTCAGCCAGGCCATCAGGCCGACGCCGATATCGCCCAGGCCCCAGGCCAGGTCGGCGGTCTTCACCGTGCCGTAGACGGTGGCCGCCATCAGGCCCACCTTCAGCGCGAACATCAACCACGGCCGCCGCGTCTTGCGATTGATGAAGGCGATGTTGGTCTCGGCGATGTAGTAGTAGGCGATGATGGTGGTGAAGGCGAAAAAGAACAGCGCCAACGCGACAAACACCGAGCCGAAGCCGGGCATGATGCTTTCCATCGCGGTTTGCACATAGCCCGGGCCGGCAGCCACGCCCTTGATGCCGGTGTACAACGCCGCGCCGTCCGGCCCCTGGACGTTGTACTGGCCGGTGATCAGCAGCATGAAGGCGGTGGCGGAACAGACGAACAGGGTGTCGATGTACACCGAGAACGCCTGCACCAGTCCCTGCTTGGCCGGATGGCTGACCGCGGCCGCGCTGGACGCGTGCGGACCGGTGCCCTGGCCGGCCTCGTTGGAGTAGATGCCGCGCTTCACCCCCCACTGGATGGCGAAGCCCAGCACCGCGCCCATGCCCGCCTCAAAACCGAAAGCGCTCTTGAAGATCAGCGCCACCACGCCCGGCAATTGCTCGATATTGAGCGCGATCACCACGCAGGCGACGATGATGTAGCCCAGCGCCATGAAGGGCACCACCGCCCCGGCGAACACCGCGATGCGCTTGACGCCGCCGAAGATGATGAAGCCCAGCATGATGGCCAGCACGGCGGCCGTCACCGTGGGCGCGATGCCGAAGGCCGACTGCATCGAATTGGCGATGGAATTGGCCTGGATGCCGGGCAGCAGCACGCCGGTGGCCACCACCGTGGTCAGCGCGAACAGCCAGGCATACCACTTCATGCCCAGCCCCTTCTCGATGTAGAAGGCCGGTCCGCCGCGGTACTGGCCGTCTATCTTCTCCTTGTACACCTGGCCCAGCGTGGACTCGACGAAGGCGGAACTGGCGCCGAGAAAGGCCACCAGCCACATCCAGAACATCGCTCCCGGCCCGCCGAAGGTGATGGCGGTGGCCACCCCGGCGATATTGCCGGTGCCCACCCTCCCCGCCAGCGTCATCGCCAGCGCCTGGAAAGACGACACGCCTGCGCTGCTGCTCTGGCGGTTAAACATCAGGCGCAGCATTTCCTTGAAATGCCTCAGTTGCAGAAAACGGGTGCGCAGCGAGAAATACAGGCCCACGCCCAGACACAGGTAAATCAGTGCCGGGCTCCAGACCACGCCGTTGATGGCGTTGACCAACTCTTCCATGGGTTCTCCTTTGTAAGCGAAGATGTGCAACCGGCGTGTTCTTATATTCCTGCTGCCGATTGTCCGACCGGAACCCGCAAGATAATGGTCAAAGCCTCAATGTTTCCAGATGGTTTACTGTAAAAATAAAGTAAATACCCTAAATAAATAACATCGCGCCAGCCCGGCAATCGGCCGGCAGGACCGGCGGCGCCGCGTCGGGCCCAGGCCGGAGCGGCATGCCCGCGCATGGTATAGTGTGCCCCCGGTTCTTCCCGTAGAAAGCTTCAAGCCATGCCCATTCCCTTCCGTCTGTCCGCAGCCTGCCTGCTGCTGGCCGCGCTGAGCGGCTGCCAGCAGCCGCAACGCATCCAGGCCAGCTACCACTGCGATGATCAGATTCGGTTCAGCTTCGACCGTCGCACCCAGACGGTGGAAGTGGTCCGCGGCGGCGAGCGCTTCAACGGATATATGGACGAGAAAGGTTTGCTGACCTGGCCCAAGCCGCTGGCCGGCAAGGCGCTGCCGGACAGCTTCTTCATCTCGCGCAAGACGCCGGACCAGATGAAGCTGTACGGCGGCTTCGCCGGCACCGGCAAGGCGTGCCGGCTGGATCCGGGCTGAGCGGGCGCCGCGCGAGGCTTCACATCCGGCCTCCGCCAGCGTCCATGGAGCGAGCCGACGCATTTTGCGCCGGCTTCAGCTAAATCGAGAAACCGCCGTCGAAGAAGACCTTGTCGCCGAAGCTCAGCCGGCCGCCGGAAAAGATCAGGTCCAGGTGATGGCTGCCCAGCTCGCCGCCGCCCAGGCCCAGATGCAGTCCTGGGTGGCGCTCCTCGAAGCCGGCGTTCAAACCATACAGTCCCTTCACGCCGCAATTGGTCCCGATGCCGAATTCCGCCACTGCGGCGTTGCCGGCGTTGGCGCTCAGATACTTGTCGAAATCCGCCGAGAAGCGCGCGTCGCCGCAACTGAAGTCCACCACTCGGCTGCCGCGTATGCGCAGCGTCGCGAAATCGCTGACCACGCCGTATTTGACGGCGAACGGTATCGTGCTGAGGAAGGCGCCGCCGAAGCTGAACTCGCCGTCCAGATCGGCGATGGAGGTGGCGATCTCGCCGGGCACCAGATCGACGTTGCCGTCGCCGTCTATCGAGGTCCACGGCTGGTCCGGCGCGATGGAGCCGCTCAATCGTCCGCCGCCCGCCTGTTCGAACACCACCTGCCGCGCCTGCCCGGCCAACTCGATCAGCCGGCGATTGCGCGCGGCGATGCGTTCGCGGTTCTCGGCGAAGGCCTCGTAGAAATACGATCCGTAATCCTTGAACAGGATGGATTTCTTCCAGTTGGACTGCATCGCCTGCTTGATCGGCAGCAGGAAGGCCGGCCCCCTCGGATCGACCACCGGCAGCGTCGACGAGCGGTACAGGAAGATGAAGGCGTCGCATTGCGCGATCGCCGCCTCCACCTCGTCCGCCGCCGCGCTTTCCAGCGCGGCCAGCTGCAACTCCAGCTTCAGCCCATCGCCGGCGCCCTCGGAGATGTCGGCGGCGACCTCGCGGTGGTAGTCGTCGAAGCCCAGCAGCAAGCGCACGGTCTCGCCGGCGGCGGCCTTGCCCCTGACCGCCGGGTGCAGGGCCAGGCAGGCGTACATATTGCGGACGCTTTGCGTCTGATCGTCGTTGATGCGCATCGAACTCTCCTCTGAAAAACGGGGCCCAAAGGCCCCGTCGTCAACATGCCGATACAGTTTGCCGCTTAGACCGGCCACAGCGCGGTGCCGAACGGCACCACCGCCTTGTCCTGCATCATTTGCACGGCTTCGGCGAAGGTTTCTTCCTGGAACCAGGCGTCCAGTTCGATGTCGGCGGTTTGGATTTGATCGTTCATCTCTACACTCCTTCATGACGTTTGAGAGGGTTAAGCGCTAGAGCAAATGCTCCAACATAATTACAGACGCATGATAGTTGCAAAAGTTCTACCCCGTCATAGTATCTTTCGTACTATCAGAATTATCCGAAATATCCATTTAGCATTAACCATGCCGCATTCAGACACGCCGCCTGTTCTATAATGCAAACGCTTATCCATACCCGAAGGGGTCGTCATGCAGGTTCCCGGCATACCTGCCAACGAGGCGGAACGCATCCAGGTTCTGCAGGACCTGTTGATTCTGGATACCGATCCGGAAGATCGCTATGACGCGATCACCGCCTACTGCCGCTCCCGCTTCACGGTCAAGATCGTGTTGATCAGCCTGGTGGACACCAATCGGCAATGGTTCAAGTCGAACTGCGGGCTGGATGCCAGCGAGACCTCCCGGGACATCAGCTTCTGCGGCCACGCCATTCTCAGCGACGACATCCTGGAGATTCCGGACGCGCTGGACGACATCCGCTTCCAGGACAATCCGCTGGTGCTGGGCTATCCCCATATCCGCTTCTACGCGGGCGCGCCGCTGAAGCTGTCCTCAGGCCACGCCATCGGCACGCTGTGCCTGATCGACTCCAAGCCCAAGCACATGGCGGGAGAAGAGAAAAGGCATCTGAAAACGCTGGCGCACACCGTGGTGATGGAAATAGAAAGCGGCCGAGCCAGCCTGCCGGGCTGACTCGACGCGCGGGCTAGCGCTCTGGCCAGCGCTGGTAGCCGTTTTCGTCGTAGAAGGTTTCGCTCAGCGCCGCCCCGTCCAGCTCCAGCCTGACGAAGCCGTTCAGCACCCGCTCCGGATACCGACTGTCGTCGGCGGAACGCGTCTCCGCCCACTCGACCCCGGGTTTGCCGTCCAGCAGCTTGGCCGGCCCGTACGGGATCGCGCCGTGGCCGACGCAGCGGGCCACCAGCCTGCCCTGCGGCCGGTAGCAGATGACGTTGTGCAGATGGCCCCAGTACCAGTAGTCCGGCGCCCGGCCCAGCGCCGCCGCCACATCCCGATACAAGGGCGTCGTCGCCGAGCCGTCCATGGTGTAGCCCTGGTGGTGGGACAACAACATGATCTTGCCGCCCCAGCCGGCGGCCAGCTGCTTCAGCCAGGCGGTCTGCAGATCGCCCAGCGCGCCGTCCATATACAGCCCCATCTTGTCCGAGTGATAGGCGCTGTCCAGGCCGACGATCAGCCAGTTGCCATTGTGCAGGCTGAAATAGCTGGTGCCCTGCTGCATCGGGAATTTGCTCGACAACTCGCCGAAATAGCCGAGCGCGCCGTTGTACATCTCGTGATTGGAATTCAGCGTGAACTGCCCGCTGACACCGGGCGGCCAGCCGGCCAGGTCGTTGCTCTCGTCGGAGCCGACGCCGGCGTAGTAGACGTCGCCCAGATGTATCGTGTAGTCGGCCGGCTGCCGCCGCATCGCCGCGGCGACCTTGGCCGCGATGTAGTCGCCGGTGCCCCAGTCGCCGGCGATGCAGAAGCTGACCTTGTCGGCGATCTGGATCCGCCCCGGCTGGCCGGCCCACGGCGCGTAATCCCACAGGTGGCCTATCCACTGCACCAGCGCCTCGCCCCACAGCGGGTCCAGCAGCTCCCATTTTCGACAACCCAGCAGCGTGCCGTCGTCCATCACCCGGGTCGGCAGTTCGTCCTCGGTGGTCGGCAGCGGTTTGCCGTCCAGCACCTTGTCCAGTATCGACAGTCCTCGCGCCAACTCCCACGGAATGCCGCCGGACTCGGTGCTGCCTGAGTCGATCACCGCCCTGACCTGCTGGTGCACCTGCTGCAGCCGGTCCAGTATCTGTTGCTTCTGCTCAAGCGTCTGCCTGATGTCGCCCAGGCCGGTCTCGACCCGGTTCTTCCAATCGCCGAAATCCATCGCACACCTCCACGCCCGCCCTACAAGGTCTTCATGTATTCGATCAGGTCCCACTTCTCGCTATCGCTCAAATGGATGCCGTATTCATGCCCGCTGTTGTGATTGCCCGGCAGGCTGGTGTCGAACTTGAAATAGCCGCCGCCGGCGGCGTCCGGCCCGGCGCTGCTGAAACCGACATTGCGGGTGTCGAACACGCTGGAGCCGCGATAAAACACCTTGGGCCGCTTGTCCGGCGGCTGCAGCAGGTCCCACAGCGTCGGCACCGAGCCGTTATGCAGATACGGCGCGCGCAGCCAGACGCCGTCGGTCGGCGTGTTGCTGTAGCTCTGGGTCTTGCGGTAGGCGCCGAAGTCGAACGGCGGCTTCTTGAACTGGTGGAATTTGTCGACCAGGCCGACGGTGAAGGAATGGACCCGGTACGGATCGGTGCCCAGCTCGTCCAGCCCCACCGTCACCTGCCCGGTGGCGGCCTTGCCGAAGTCGTGGCAGCCGGCGCAGTTCTGCTGCCACAGCGTCCCGCCGCGCGCCACCCTGACCTGGTCCAGGCCGCCGAACGGCCACTTCGGCGGCTGATGCGTCAGCAGCCAGTCGGTCACACGCTTGAACTCGGCGGGCAGCACCGACTGCGGCGTGGCGCCGACCGCCATCGCCGCCGCGTAATTGCGCTCGTGGATGTCGTTGTTATTGCCGTCCCAGTGCAGATACAGCGACTCGCGCGGCTTCTGGTTCCAGATCTGCGGCAGGTCGACGGTGCCGATGGTGGAGTCGTCCGGGAAACCGAACACCGCCATCTTGGTCGGATTGAAGGTGTCGGTGCGGCCCGGCCCCTGCAACGGCCGCAGCTTCTGCCAGGCGTACTGCTGCTCCTGCTTCAGGAAGGCCTGGCGCGTGGCCGGCACGATCAGGAAGCGGTAGAACAACTTCTCTATCGGCCCCAGATCGTAATGCTGCTCGATGGCGTCCATCACCTTGGCGTTGAAATCGGCGTCGCCGGCGCAGTCGTACAGAAACCACTGGAACGATTCCAGATCCAGCAGCGCCGCCGGCGCGGTCGGCACCGGCACCGGCACGTCGTCCGCGCTCTTGCGGTACATGCCGGTGTGGCACAACGCGCAATTGGGCTCCACCGACGGATAGCCTATCTGCCGCTTGGCCAGGCCTATCGGCAGATCGCGTCCGCCCTCGTAGATGAAGCCGAAGGTCCGCCAGCCGCTGCCCATCCTGGGCATCCGGCCGGCGCACACCTGCGGCAGCACCGAGAACACGTACAACGGGATGCGGGCGTCCGGCCCCAGGCCTATCGCCGCATACTTGAAGTGGTCGACGTCGGACGCCAGCGGCGGCTGCGGCACCTCGCGCAGCAGATTGGCCCAGGCCTCGTAGCCGACGAAGGCCAGCACCAGCACCACGACGACGGCGATCTTGCGGCGGGCGCCGGAAAAGCAGCGGGCCAGACAATGCCACAGCCGGCACAGGCCGGCGCGGATCAGCGGCCATGGTCTTTGCTCGGCGGGCAGGCCGGCATACAGCAGCGCGCCGAGGATGACGAACATCGCGGCGTCGGCATACAACGGCGGACGGAAGGCGTCCGGGTAGCCGGAAGTGTTGATCAGGTAGATCCAGAACACCACCGCCACCAGCCGGGACAGCACGCACAGCCAGGAATACACCGGGTAGCGGGCGGCGTCGACGCCGGCCGGGGCGTAGAACAGGCTGATGCCGACCAGCAGCATCCCGGCGTTCTGCAACCACGGGTAGACCGCCTGGCTGGGCAGGCCGAAGCTGGCGTTCAGATAATCCGGCCAGAACAGCGCCGGAATCGCGAACACCATATTGATGGCGATGCCTATCCAGATGAAGCGCTGGAACCAACGCAGGCCGCGGGCGGCGCAACTAGTCTTGTTCATGGCGAATCCCTCGTGAAGACGGCGGCGCGGCCGGAACCATCCCTCGATTCCGGCCAGGCGGCGTCAGGCGCTGGCGGTCTTGTCCAGGTGGGCGACGATGGCCGGATAGACGTCGGCGGCGGCCCGGCTGCCGAAGATGCAGTCGATGTGGCCATAGCCCGGCACCACCACCCGGTCGTAGCGCTGCGGCCCGAACAGCTTGACCAGCCTGTCGTAGGTGCGCTGCGTGCTCTCCGGCAGATAGCACTCGTTCTGCCCGCCGCTGATGAACAACATCGGCAGCTGCAAGCGGTCGAAGTGCGGCATGTAGATGTCGGCGCCGTCAAAGGCCACCAGCCGCCCTTCGCGGCACATCCGCGCCAGATGCTCCATCGTCCGCATATTGGCGACGCCGAACAGCTCATGCAGATTGTCGTGCAGCGTCTCGTTCAGCGTGTCGTGGCGGTACAGCGACGCGTACATGAAGGTGATGCGGTGGCAGACCGGGTTGTTGCAATAACCCTGGGCCTCCGCCAGCGCATAGCCCTTCAACCCGATGTCGTACAGCTTCTCGAACCAGTCCGAATTGGACGCGGTATAGGCGCTCAACGATTTCACGCCCAGCCGGTCCAGCACCGTAGGCAGGTGCAGGCCGGTCTTCAGCGCGGTGGCGGTCGGCACGACGATGTCGGTGGCGATCTGCGAGCACACGACCGAGCGCACGCCCTCCAGCCCGGCCAGCAGCGACATGAAGAAGGTGGTGGCGCCGTAACAGTGCACCACGCATTGCACATCGCGCGCGCCGGTAAGCTGGCGGATGCGATTTATCGCGGCCGGGTAGTCGTAGCGGGCCACCTGGTCGCCGTCGCATTGTTGCTGGCTGGCCGGCAGCAGGATGCTGACGCGGAAGTCCAGCAGCCACACGTCGTAGCCGTGCTTGTACAGGAACTCCAGCAGATTGGTCGGAATGGTGTCGGTGGAAAAGATGTTGGAGCCGACCCCCAGGCCGTGCACCAGCATCACCGGCCCCTTGTCGCCGCCCTGGTAGCGGGTCAGCCGCAAATCGACGCCGTCCTCGGTGCGGAAGAACTCCACCGTCGGCGCGCCGACGGCCAGCGGCCGCTTCTTGCGCGGCGGCGCGTCGGGATTGAAGTAGACGTCGCGCGCCAACACGCCGCCGTAACTCTCCCACAGCACACCGGCGAAATACTCGCCAAAACGGGCCAGCTGCTTCAGCCGCTCCGCCTCGCCGGAGACGTTGAGCACCTTCATCGTCGTCATCTGCCGCGCGAAGTCGGCCGGCTCGATATGCAGCACGCCGCCGCCGACCACCTCGCCGCCGGCATCCACGCCCCGGTATACCGTCACGTACAAGGTGCTGGTGTCGGCCCAGACCCGCAGCGGGCCGTGATCGCTGGGCACCGACTTGAACGCGCTGAAGAAATACTCGGTTCCGTCCTCCGCCGTCAGCCGCATCTTGTAGTTCATGTGGCGCTCGCCCACCTGCTGCGGGTACTCCTCGAACAGATTGAACACCCCGTGGCTGACGGTCAGCGGCCGCGGCGACAGCGCCGGCGCCTCCAGCGTGCCGACGATGGTCGCGGGATGGCTGGGGTCGGAGATCAGCCGGTCCAGATCGTCGGACCTCACCGTCACGGTGAAGGCCATCGTCGAGCCGGCTTTGCGGCCCGTTTCGGCGACAGCCTCGTAGGCGGCCAGATCGACGCCGCCCGCCCGGTGATAGCCGGTGGAGAAGAAGCCCTTCATCGTCTCGGTAAACTCGATGCCGGGCCGGAGCGGCTGTTGCGTGCGGCGGGAAACCGACGGCAGCGCGTAATCTATCGTCCAGCCGCGATCGGCCGCCAACAGCGCCATCGCCCGCTCGCTGACCGCCGAGATGGTCAGCAACGGATTGACGGCCAGCGAGGTGGGAATCACCGAGCCGTCGGTGACGTACAGCCCCGGATAGACGGCGTCGCCGGACTGGCCGCTGAACACCTGGCCCTTGTGGTTGACGACGCCCTGCTCGGCGCTCTCGCCCATCACGCAGCCGCCCAGCGGATGCACGGTGATCAGGCTGTGCTTGAACAGCTCGGTCCAGATCGGATTGGGCACGTAATCGCCGCCCAGCGCGCGGGTGGCCTGGTACAGGCGGTCGTTGCCTATCTTGAAGTTGGGCTGTTCGCCGACGCCGGGCCAGTCGAGCCGCAGCTGGTCGCTGTCGTCCAGCGCCATCACGCCGCCGCCATTGTCGTGGCTCATGATCAGATAGGTCTGCAGCCGGTTCACCGCGCCGCGGTAGGGCCCGAGCAGCGCGCTCTCCACCTCGCGCGCCGCGTGCCGGATCCGCGCCAGCGCGCCGGTTTCGGTAGCCTGGCCTATCTCAGCCGCCGCCGCCGCGATCGCCGGCACCATGGCGCCGCCGATGGCGCCCGGAATCGAACCCTCCTCTATCACCATGCGTCGGCGCCAATCCGACTCGTCGCGCATGTCGATGATGGAGGTGATACAGGGACCGACCGGACCGACCTCGCTGGCCGCGTGGCTGCCGAAGCCTATGCCGTTGATCTTGTCGTCGTTGTTGTAGCCGAAGCCGAGGATGTCGCCATTGCCGCTCATGTGCCGGCCCAGCTGGCCGGACAGCGACAGGCCCGCCTTGCGCGAGCGCAGCAGGATTTCGGTCGAGCCCAGCGTGCCCGCCGACACGATGACGATGTCGGCCCTGACGAACAGCGTCGGCGCGTCGAACTTCTCGCGCCCGGTGCCGACGTATTGGAAATGAACGATCCAGCCGTCGCCGTCGCGCTCCAAGTGGCGCACCGCCGCCTGGCAGAAGACCTCGGCGCCGTGGTTGCAGGCGTCGGGCAGATAGTTCATCAGCGTGGTGTTCTTGGCCTTGTTGTTGCAGCCGGAAACGCAGTCGCCGCAGTAGTTGCACGGCAGTTGTTCGACGCCGACGTGGTTGCGGTCGTCCGGCAGCGCGTCAAAATTGACGTTGATGGGCGGCCGGTAGAAGGTGTGCTGCGCGGCCAGGCGTTCCGACGACTTCTGATTGGCCCGCATCTTGGGCAGCGGCGGCGCGTGGTCGGGATACGGGGCCGGCTTCAGCATTTCCCGCGCCCGGGCATAGCCGTCGCGCAGCAGCGTGTCGGCGTGGGCGCGCATGCTTTCCGGCCAGCGCGGGTCGTCGAAGACCTGCGGTTCCGGCTGCAGCGATACATTGGCGTTGATCAGCGAGGTGCCGCCCAGCCCGCAGCCGACGATGACGTTCTGCTGCGCGTTGACGTGCAGATCGTACAGCCCGGTGCGGGAGCCGAGATGGCCGTCCGGGTGGTGGACCTGGAATTCCTCGGTCGCCTCGACCAGGGTGTTCGGATATTCGCCGGGGACGATCTCGCGCCCCCGCTCCAGCAGACAGACCGTGCGCCCGGCCCGCGCCATCCGCGACGCCGCGATGCCGCCGCCATAGCCGGAACCGATCACCACGACCTCGTAACGCTCCTTGATTTCACTGATTGGGGTTGCGATCCGGACCATTTGCTTGCTCCCTGGCATTGAAGGAAAGCCGGCCCACGAAACCATGCGCAAGGCTGGCGCGGCGTGGTGGCGCGCGCGTCAGCGTTAACTATTTCTAATAAAATCAAGGGCGTAAAAATAAATTCGACATTTCTGTTCGATCTAGATCAATCGAACAACGCTGTCAACGACGATATGACGCTTTTATGAACCGCCGCGAAAACCGCTGTCGAAAACGGTCTCTCCATTTCAAGCGATAGCTCACCCCGCCCGGTTTACAAGACAGTGTAAGTACCTATATCCATTCAAAATTTCCATTCCTATATTTTTTTCAACCGTCAAAAGGAACAGGATCGGCAGTTCGCCAACCGGCCCGCGAAACCCGTCGCGACACGGCGATCCTGCCGACCCATGCGGATGAAAAACCATGACCGACATGCCGAAACAAGATGATCCGCGCCACCCCGCCCGATTGGCCGGCGACGCGCCGCCCGCCCCGCCGCGGGAGCTCAGCCGCCTGCTGGACACGGCGCTGCGCGCCATCGTCGGCCAGTATTTCCGCGACAAGCGCATACGCGCGATCTACCGGCTGGCGACCACGTGCGAAAACCTGCTGCTGCGCGCCGGCCGCCATCCGTACCAGGTCGGCTTCTACCGGCCGGATTTCGTCTACGACCGCGACGGCCAGGCCCGCGTCTGCGGACTCGGCGCCCGCTATCCGCTGAGCGGCTGGATGGTCGGCCAGCTGATCAAGGCCTTCCACGGACCGGCGCCGGAAGCGCGGCCCGACCACGGCGCCTTGCTGAAAATGCTGAGCGGGATGTATCCGCCCGACAGCGCCGTGGCGATGGTGCACACCGGCGAGCGCGGCGGAGAGGTCCTGTTGCTGACCGACGAATTGCGCCGCTGCGGCGTGCGCCTGCTGCAGGCCCATCCGATGGAACTGCAATGCGACGGCGACCGCGTCTGGGTTCGCGATCAGCCGGTGGACCGCTGCATTCTGGAAATGGACCGCAGCGAGCTGCCGCTGATACCGGCCGCCGCGCTGACGCGGCTGATCGAGACCGGCGCCTATTGCAACGATGTGCGCACGCTGATCCTGGTGCACGACAAGCGCGCGCTGGCGGTATTGAACCACGCCGGCATCATGGGCGACTGCATGGAGGCCGCCGACTACGCCGCGCTGCAGCCCTTTCTGATTCCGTCGTTCGCGCTGGCCAGCCAGCAGGAGGCCGAGGCGCTGCTGGCGCGGCCCGGCAGGCTGATCGCCAAGCCCAACAGCGGCGGACGCGGAGCGCCCCCCCGCCTCAGCGATGGCTGCGGCGCCGACGAATGGCGGCGGCTGGTGCGGCGGGAATGGCCGCGCTACATGTTTCAGGAATACATCGAGCAGCGGGAGTTCGCCGATCCGGAAACCGGATGCCCGGTCCATCTGGTCGGCACGCTGCTGTGCCACAACGCCGCCAGCCACGGCGGAGGCGTGTTCGGCGACGCCGACGAACGGCTTCGCCGCGGCAAGCTTTATTCGGCGATGGTGGCGGCGTAGGCGCCTGTTGACGATTCTTTCGCCAGCGACGCGGCCGGCCGATTGTCAGCCGCTGCCCGGCGGCCCGGCGCGGAGCTCGGGAATCGGCTCGCCCGGCAGCCAGCGCCGGTAGATGGCGGCGAAGCTGCCGTCGCGCTTCATGCCGTCCAGCGCCCGTTGCCAGGCCTGCACCACCTCGTCCGAGGTCTGAGGCGAAAAGGCGATGTAGCCGTAGGTATGGATGAAGGTGAACGCCGGCCGGACGTCGGCCGGCCGATAGCCCAATAGTTTCAACTGCGTCGGCAGCGTGGTGTTCTCGCTGGCGATCACTTCCGCCCGGCCATGCATCAGCATCGACACCATCTGGCTGGGCCCGGCGATGGGCTTCAGATTGGCGAAACCGTGCGCTGTCAGCATCAATTGCAGATACCAGTCGCGCACCACCAGCACCTGGCCCAGGCGCTTGGCGCCGTCCAGCGAATCCAGCGTCAGCTTGCTGTCGCTGCGGACGAAAAAACTGCCCTGCGTCACCGTGACCGGCCCGACCCACTTGAACAGGCGCTCGCGCTCGGCTATCCGATTGGTGTTGAACAGCGCGGTATTGGGCTCGAGCTGCGCCTGACGGTAGGCCCGCGCCCACGGCACCAGCAGGATGGGATCGCGGTTGTCGATCCGGTGCTGGATCTCGCGCACCACATCCACCACCAGTCCGGCCGGATGCCCGTCCCGGATGAAACTCAACGGCGGGTCGTCCTCGGTCAGGATGTTCAACGGCGGCATCGCCGCGCCGGCGGCGGCGCTGACGGCGATCAGCAACAACGGCAACAGATGACGGATCATGAAGGATCAAGCCTGCGCGGTTTCCTCACCTCATTCTAGCCGCTGCGCCGCCCTTCTACTGCCGCGCGACGCGGCAGGCCAGGCTGGGCGGCACCGCCAGCGAGCGCTGCTCCAGCGGACGCTCCATCGTGTAGTACGACAGCTGGCGCAATTCGCCGTCGACGTAGCTCATCGTGATGTTGCGGGCGCCGTCGACGTGGATGATTTCGACGCCGCCCTGAAAGCAGGAAATCACCTGGCTGTTGAAGTCGCTGTCGCTGACATGTTGAGAACCATGAACCGGGTAATGCTCGCCCGCCTGCGCCATCCCGGCGCTCAAAGCCAGACATGCGGCCCCGACCGCCACCCTCTTCTTCATATCCGCCTCCAGCCATGCCCGCCGTCTGTGCCGCGGCGGCGCTCAAGCTTGATTGGAATGCCGCCGTCCGGCACAAGTTCCCCATAGCCGCCTTCAGCGTTGTCGGCCGCCGTTCCTCGCTGGCACAAGGGACAGGCCTGAAGCCGACAGGAGCAACTACGCTCATTCGGAGACGCCGGACGCGCGCTGCCAAGCGCGCCCGCCCTCCCCCCGAAAAGGAGCAAGCATGGGTATTCCGACGAAGCAAGCATGGCTGCGCCGGCTGCTGCGCGGCATCGCGCTGCTGGCGGCGCTGCAGACCCCGGCCCTGGCGGCTGACGCCGTCCGGCCGACCACCGCCGCCGCGCACCGCCCGGCCGGCGTGCCGGCCGACTACGTGGTGACGCCGTTCGGCTATTTCCACCCGAGCTGCGTGCAGGAAATCCGCCCCGGCGAGACGCTGCAGGCCGACGGCCGCATCCGCGCCGCCGACGGCGGCCTGAGAGCCGCCGTCGCTTGCCGGCACGCGCGTTTCGGCCCTCAGGGCGAGGCCATCGGCCAAAACGGCCCGGCGCCGAAGCCGCAGGCGTCGACCGACGATCAGATCAACGGCTGGGTGCTGGACACCGAGCTGGTCACCAGCTCGGCCTATGCCGGCATCAGCGCCAACTGGACCGTGCCGGCGGCGCCCGCCTCCAGCGACGGCCAGGTGGTCTACTTCTTCCCCGGCCTGCAGGACCGCAACAATGTGCAGAGCATTCTGCAGCCGGTGCTGGGCTGGAACGCCTTCAACGACAATCGCTGGACCATAGCCAGCTGGAACTGCTGCCGCGACGGCGCGGTCAACTACAGCACGCCGCAGGCGACGGCCAGCGGCAACCAGATCGTCGGCACCGTGCAAAACAACTGCGCCGCCGGCACCGCCACCTGCACCTCGTGGAACATCGTCACCCGCGACGCCACCCGCAATGTCGCCAGCACGCTGAGCCGCACCAGCAACTACGGACAGACCTTCAACTGGGCGTTCGGCGGCGTGCTGGAGGTATACGGCGTCAACAGCTGCGACGACTATCCAAGCGACGGCGCGATGAGCTTCACCGCCGTCCGGCTGCTGGACGTCAACAAGCAGCCCATCACCCAGCCCGCCAAGCTGGGCTGGAGCGCCAATGTGCTGCAGCAGCAGGCCGGCTGCAATCTGAACGCCGCCGCCAGCCCGACCGTCAGCAGCCTCAGCTATTGACCGACACAAACCGCGCCTTTGCACCGCCGTGACCTTGCAGCCCCCCTGTAGTCATGGCGGTTTTTTTCGTCCGCGCGACCGGCAAGCGCAAGCGGGATCGATCGGAGTTTGATCAGCGGCTCTTGAGCCAGCGGCTGCGGGTCTCGCGGTAATAGTCGGCCATGCCGTAGCGGCTCCATACCGGCAGCGCGTCCTCGGCGAACACCCCCTCCTTCAACGCGGTCCGGATCCGCGCCTGAACCGCCGGCGGCAGGCCGGCATTGCAGGCCACCCAACGCTCCACCTGCTCCAGCATGAACAGCGGCGCCGGCATCCTGGCGTCCTGGCCCGGCGTCCGCACCGGCGGCATATCGCTGATGAAGACGTCGAAGCGGCCCGCGGCCAGCATCAGGAAGCCGCTGGAGGCGTTTTTCGCCGGCATGAACGGCATGCCGGCCGAGCCGAGGAAATCCCTGACCTCGGCGATGTCTACGGCGCCCAGCCGGTGCTTGCGCAGCGCCGCCTCGCCCGGGATGACCCGCTTGTCGTCGCCGCGCTTGTAGGCCGTCAACGCGATCGGCGCGACCACGCCGACGAAATTGACGGTCTCGCTCTGGCCCTGGTCGAAGTTGACGGCCAGCGCGCAGGTGCCGGCGCGGGTGGACACGTCGAGGAAGGCCCGCTTGGCCGGCACCACCTGATAGACCACCTCGACGCCGGCCTTGCGCATCAACAGCCGGAACGCGTCGGCGTACGGCCCTGACAGGCCGCCGTCGCCGCGCACCAGAAAGGGGGGGTATTCGTCGGCCACCACGTTCAGCCTCAGCGGCTGGGCGGCCAGCGGCAGGCAACATCCGGCCAGCGCCAGACCCAGCCAGCGTCGCGACCACGCCATGTCAGTGTCCTTTCACCAGATCGACCGGTGTCTGCGTGATGGTCTGGATATTGGCCTGCCGAACATGGTTGCGCAGCGATTGCAGCGCCAGGTCCAGCGCGTACTGCATCTGCAGCGCCGGATGCTGATCGGCGGTGGCGGCGATGCGGCCGCTGGCCAGATACGGCGCCACGTCGGTGATATTGTCGTAGCCGCCTATCAGCACCTTGCGGCGCCTCGCGGCCACCGCCTCGGCCGCGCCTATCGCCATATTGTCGTTGCCGCACAACAGCGCGGCGAGATCCGGCGTCGCGTCCAGCAGCTCCAGCGCGGCCTGCCGGCCCCTGTCGCTGACCCAGTAGCCCCAGCGCATGCCGGCCAGCGTCATGCCGGCGCCGCGGATGGATTCGCGAAAGCCGTCGCTGCGCGCCTTGGCGTTGATGGACTGCGACAAACCCTCGATGATGCCGACCTTGCTGCCGGGCTTCAGACCGCGCAGGATGTAGTCGCCGACGACGCGCGCGCCGTTGAAGTTGCTGGGGCCGACAAACGGTATGTTGACGTTGGCCTTCACCAGCGCGCGCTCATCCAGCTTGTTGTCGACATTGATCACCAGCATGCCGGCGGCGACGGCCTTCAGCAGGATGGGGATCATCGCGCTGGAGTCGGCGGGCGCGATGATCAGCGCGTCGTCGCGCCGCTCCAGGCAGCGCTGGACGATGGCCTGCTGGCCCTTGACGTCGGTCTCTTCCTGCACGCCCTCTATGGTCAGCTGGTACTCGCCGGCGTGGCTGACCCGATGCTGGTCCGCGCCGGCGATCATCATCGTGAAGAATTGATTGCGCAGCGACTTCAGCGCAATCGTGATGGCCGGCCTGCGCGCGGCCCCAAAGGCAAACGGCAGGGCCAGCAAACCGCCCGCTGCCGTGCTCAAGAATTGGCGACGCCTCATGCGTGTCACGCCCTCGCTGTCGGTCAGCTCGAACTATAGCCAAGCTTGCGGGCCGCCCTCAAGCGCATCACCGGCGCCGGTACACCATGCGTCTGCCGTCATCGTCCGTCGCCAAGCCGTCGTCGCCGTCCGGCGCCAGCGTCATGGTGCGGAACGGCGCGCGCGCCAGATAGGCGGCGTCGTCGACCGCGAACGCGGCCAGCCGCTGGCCGGCCCGGTCGGCGGCGATGTCGAACCATTGCGGGACGGCGCCGGTCCGCCGCAGGCTCGCGCGCGCCCAGCTCTCCGTCGCCGGCATCGCCACGTCGGCATCGCCGTTGGCGTCGGTGACCGCGGTGGCCGTCTTGCCGGAACGGCTGACGAAACCGACCTCCACGCCCTGCATCGGCCCGACGCCGGGCATGCCGACGATGGCGATCCAATGCCCCGGCTCCGCCGGCCTGCGCACCCGCATCTCCTCATCGCGGAACGGGCGGAACACCGGCTCCTTGTCCGGCCCGGCGGCGTTCAGCTCCACCTTGCCCTGCCGCAGTTGCCAATGCCCCTGGGCGTACTGGTCGACCGCGCCGTAGCTCAGTCCCCACTCGAAGCTGCCGTCCGGCTTCAACAGCAACTCGCCGCCGACCTCGGTCACGCCCTGCAAATAGTAATGGCCGGCCAGCGCCGACGGACCGGACGCGCAGGCGCCGCCGGCCAGCAACAACGATAAAACCGCAACGAACCGCCGCATCGCGACCTCCATCGATCAAACCGGCAAGCATACACCGGTTTGCCGCGATCACGACGCGGACGGGCGGCGGCGGACGGAGAACCCGGCCGCCGCCCGCCTTCACGCCGGCGCGTCCGCCTCCAGCCTGCGCCTCACGACGGCGCAGACATCGGCCACCGTGCGGATGCCGGCGATGTCGTCGACGCCGATCTCGATGCCGAAGGCGTCGTTCAACGCCATCACCATGTCCAGCAGCTCCAGCGAGTCCGCGTACAGATCGTCGACCAGCCTGGCCTGCGGCTCGAGCTTGCACTCCTCCACCGACAAGCAACAGGCCATCACCGCCACCACTTGCCGCTCAAGACCGGCGGGCATGGTTGCGCTCCTGGCTGCGCTTGGGGTCCAGATGCAGGCCATCGGTGGTCAAAGTGACCCCGGACGACGGACTCAAGGCCTCGCCGCGCCGCGCCTCGGCGGCGGCGTCTATGCCCAAGCCGCTCAGCAGCTCCGTCACCAACGGGTTGGCCGGCTTGCCGCGCGGCAACAGATTGGCCTCGCGGATCAAGGTGCGCGCAAAACTGCTCAGCGCCTGGCGTTGCCGCGCCAAACCCGGGTGCTCGGCCAGCACTTGCCGCAGTTGCGCGGCGTCGTCGCCCAGCGCGCCCGCCTTGCCGTCGGCGAAATCCTTCAGCACGCCGCTCTGCTGGGTGCTGTTGCCCGGCAACACGCGGTTGCGCAGCGCTTCGAACTCGCGTCGTTGCGCGAAGGGCTGCGTCGCGTCGGGTTCCAACGCGCCGCGCACCGCGCGGATCAGCTCGCCGCCCGCGTCGAGCGCGAAAGCGCGGCTGCGCAGATAGGCCTGGGTCGGCAGCGTGTACAGATTGCCGTCGCGGAACTTGAGCCCGCCGAAGCCGCCTCCGTCCGGTTCGGCCGCCCGATCCGCCGCCGCGTCCGCCGTCGGAGCGCCGTCGAGCCGAGGCGCTTGCGCATTGGCCGTCGGCTCGCTGGCCGCTTGCCGGCCGTCGGCGGCATTCAAGACCTTGGACAAGCCGCTGGCCACCTCGCTCGCGGCCTGATGCAGGCGCGCGCCGGCATCTTTAGCCGACGCCTTGCGCGGCTGAAGGCCCAGGCCGGCCAGAAACTCGCCCAGCAAGGGATTGACCCGTCCACCAGACGGCAGCAGATTGGTTTCCCGCATCAGGGTTTGCGCGAAACCGCCCAATGCCTGACGCTGCCGTTCCAGGCCGGGATGTCCGGCCAACACCTCGCCCAAGCGGCGCGCATCGGCGGCCAGCGCTTCCGGCGCGCCATCGGCGAATTGCCGCAGCAAACCGTCTTGCTCGATGCGATCGTTAGGCAATATCCGCTTGCGCAAGGCTTCGAACTCGCGCCGTTGCGCGAAGGGCTGCGCCGCGTCGGGCTCCAGCGCGTCGCGCAGCGCCTTGATCAGCTCCCGGCCGGCGGCATGGCCATCCACGGTCGAATGGAAGATCTGGCTGCGCAGATAAGCCTGGCTGGGCAGATTGCGCAGCGGACCGCCGCGGAAGGCCAGCGCGGCGAACTCGCCGGCAGACTCTCCGTCGAGGCTGGCGGCTTTCGGTTGCGCCGTCGCTTGCGGCTGTCCCGCTTGCGCCTCGCCCGGAGCCGGCGACGCCGGCCCTGCCTCGCCCAGCGCCGTTTTCATCAGTTCGGACAAGGCCCCCGCCACTTGGCCGGCCGCGTCGCGCAGCGCCGAACCGGCATCGGTCTGCACGCTCCGCTCGACGCCGGACGGCGCGTCGCCGAGGCTGGCGAATTGCGGCGTGGCGGGCGGATCGAGCCGCGCCTGGCGCGCCGTCGTCTCCAATTTGCCCGCTTGCGCCGCGCCCGGCGTCGGCGCCGTCAACGTTTCCTCGCCCAGCGCCGTGCTCATCAACGCGGACAAGGCTCCCGTCACCTGGCTGGCCGCGTTCAACAAGGGATGGCGCGCCTCCGACACGGCAGCCTGCTGCGGCGTCGGCAAGGCCTGGCTGCGGGCGACCTGCGGCGTCGGCATCCGCAAGGACGTCACCAGGCGCGAGGGCGCTCCGCCGTAATGGCGGTTGCCGTTGCGCGCATCGCCCAGATACGTGTCGCCGCGCTTATTCCAACGCCGGTTGTCCTGACGGTTGTCTTGGCTGTTGTCGTTAAAGTTGAAGTGGTAATGCACTTCCTGCGGCCGCGGCGTCTCTCCCGACTCCGCCGGGCCGGGGTCCGGCTTGGGCTGGGGCTCGGGCTGCTCGTCACGGACCGGGCGCGGCTGTTCCGGACTCTTCGGGTCCGGGACCAGCCCGTCCAGCACGCCGCGCAACAGCTGCGGCAGGATCGCCACGGTGTCGAGGTCGCGCGCCTGCCTGCCCAGGCTAGGACCGCTCAGCCCGAGCATCTCGCTGCGGCTCTGGCGCAGCGAGGTGAACGCCTGCCGCGCCGCGCGGTCCACCAGATCGATCACTTGCCGGCCGGTGGCCTCGTCCAGCGAACGGCCCAGCTGGGTCTCGACATAGGACAGGATGAACAGGCTGACCTCGCCGTGCATCAGCTTGTCGCCGAGCTTCATCGCGTCACCGCCGCAATGCTCGCTGGCCAACTGCGCCAGCTTGTGCTCCAGTTGGTTGCGCAGCTGATATTGCTTGTTGGTGCGCTGGGTCCACGGGCCGAAAGCGGATTTCGCGCCCAGGCCGTCGTTCAGGATTCTGGCGGTGTACTGCTTGGCCAGATCGTTCAGGGCCTGGCTCTCCTTCCCCTCCTTCCCCTCCTGGGAACATTGCTTCAGCAACTGGGCGTAGACCTTGGCGAATTCGGCGATTTCCAGTTGGGCGTAGACATTGGGCGAAGCCAGATACAGCTTGTCCAGGGCCCGGGCATCCGGCGAGGCGGCGAACAAGGTCGCCACGCTGTCGCGGGTGTACTGGGCCTTGAAGTCGGCCGGATCGGTCGCCGCGCGGCTGCGCGCCGGGTCGGCGCCGCCGCCGCGCGCCTCGCTAAGCTGCCGCGCCAGCGGGCTGGCCGGACGCGGCTCGCCCGACGGCATCGACTGCGAGCGCGTCAAAACGGGGGATGCTGCAGAAATAGGCATGGCGGAATGCTCCCGGGCGTTTAGCCTTGCAAGAAGGATTTGGCGGTTTCCGTGCAACTGCTGATGGTGCTGCTGAGCACCTTGACCAGGTTGTCGAACAAGGAGTTGGCGTTGCTGAGCTTCTGGGTCAGCGTCTGCAAGGTGTTTTTCAGGTTCTCTTCCTGCGCCTTGAAGCCGGACTGCCAGGACTGGTATTCGGCATTGTTCATTTCCACCTTCTTGTCGGAGGCCGGCACGCCGCCCGCCAGTTTGTTCAGCGCATCCATCATTTTCTGCAGCGGGCCGTTGTCGATGACCACCACATACTTGCCCGAGCCCGCCGGTTTTTCCTGGGCGACGGCGCCGGAACCCAGATCCGCGACCCACTTATCGGCTTCCGCCTTGCTGACCGTACCGCTGGCCGGGTGCAGAACACCGTTGCCCACGACGACGTAACCGCTACCCTGTTGCTGCACGCAAGACTCCGGCAAGCCCAGATCCTTGGCCTTCTGTTCGGCCTCGGCCTTGCTCACGGTGCCGCTGGCCGGGTGCAGGACCCCGGTCCCGTATTTCTTCATCAGGGCGTCCAGCTCCTGGTACAGCTGGCCGACGCTCAAGGTCACCTTGTCGCCCTTGTCGTTCGACGAGACCCAGCCGGCCATCTTGGTCAGGATGGCGCTGAAGTCCTGATAGAAGGCGATGTATTTGCCCACCACATTCTCATACACGCCGAGGTAGCCGTCCTTGATGTCGCTGATGGAGCCGCCGATCAGCGCCCACAGCTCGCGGTCGGAAATCATGCCGTTGGCGGCGCCCTTGGCCGAATACAATATGGGCGCGGCGGCTTCCCGCGCCGTTGGCGACGCGGCGGCGAACAGCGACTCCAGTTCGGCGCTCAAGCGCTGCTTTTGCTCCGGCGACATCGAATAAGCGCTTTGCGCGACGCCGTTCAGGCTGCCGACGAACTGCTGGACATTCAGCGTCTGCATGTCCCTGGCCTCGTCCAGCGTCGCCTGCTGCGCGCCGCGCTGGATGCGGACCGACTCGGCCGACGGCTGCTCGCCGCCGGACACCGCCGCCGCCCAGCGCCGATCGGCCAGCCTGCTTTCATAGCCGCCCTGTCCTTCCACCGCGCGCCGGACTTCCTGGTTCGATTGGCTCAGCGCGTCCGCCTTGAGCCGCGCGGTGTTCAATTCGGACGCCGCGGGGCCCGGCGCGACAACGGCGCTGGCCGCGGTGGCGCCGCCGGAAGCGTCGGCCCGCGTCGAAGCGGCCGGGGTTTCGGTGGGTTGCGGCCGCGTCGGCTGCAACAACGATGAAGTTTGGATGCCGTACATGGAATTCCCCTGCATGGCCGACGCCGAAGCAGGCGCGATGGCGCGGCCGGATGAATGGTCAGGAAAGCCGCCCCGCCCGAAAGGGCGGCGGCGGCGGGCGGCGCGCGGAACGGCGCCGCCCGTTTAGCGGATCAGGCGCGGATATTGCCGGCCACGGCGCCCATCGCCGCGCTCTTGGACTGGCTGATGCTGTCCAGGGTGCGCAACAGTTCCTGAACGAAACTGTCGGACTTGCGGCTGCTTTCGCGGGTTTCCTCGGACGCGGTATTGGCTACGCGGCCGGAAGCCTGGCTGATCTGCTGCTCCGATTGCTCCAGCGTGGAGGCGTAGCGGCCCGAGCCGCCGGCGATATTGCTGGCCGCCGACGAGCTATCCATGATCGCCTTGCCGGCGGTCTGCTTGGCCTGGCCCTTGAGCTTGGTGTTGTCCATGGCCAGCTGCTCGGCCTGGCTCTTCACCGCCAGATCGTCGCCGGCGCTGCCCAGCGCGGTCTCGTGCTGCTTGGCCAGGCGCTGATTGCTGGACTGCAGGCCCAGCTTGTCGCCGGCCATGCCGTCGGCCACGCCGCCGGCGGCGTTGGACTGCGCACCCAGCTCATTCGCGCCCGGCTTGGCCGCGGCCGTCTGCGGCTTCAGGCCCACCTGCTTCAGGCCATCGGCGTCGGCGCCCAGCTTGACCGCGTTCTGGCGGCCCAGCGCGCTCTGGATGTTGCGCCCCTCGTCGCCCAGCTTGGCCAGCTTGGGCGCGTTGTTCTTCAGCGCGCCGCGCTCGGCGTTGATGCCGCTGAGACTCTTCTTCGCGCCGACGCCGGTGATCGCCATCTGGCCGACGCCCTGCGCGATGCTGCTGGATAGATTGGCCACGCCCTCGCGCACCATGGAGGCGGCGGTGGCCTTGGCGGCGTCGAAGCCGACCAGAGACAGCTTGTTGCTCAGCGTGTTGTCGGCGGTGCGCAGCGCCGACATCAGCACGATGGCGGCGACCAGCAAGGCCGCGCCGCTGGGCGCCAAGCCGCTGATGTCGAAGCTCTTGCCCTGCTCGGCCTGCTCCTTGAGCTTGTCGTTCATCAGCTTGTTCACGCCGGACTCGACCTTGTCGAACAAGACGCCCAGATCCTGGACGAATTCCGGGTCCTTGGCTTTTTCGCTCAGATAGGTCTTCAGGCCATCGGTCACCTGCTTGCTGAGCTCGGTGGACGGCGGGCGCAATTGCGGACCCGACATCACCTCGGCCAGCGTCTGGCCGTCGCGGCCGGCGCCGGCCAGGATGGGCAGGATGTCCTTGACGTCGACCAGCGACTTGGCGACGGGCGATTTTCCGACCACGCCGGAATCAAGCGCCGCGGGATGAAGATTGAGCGTGGAAGCGCTGCCGATAATGGTTGCCATAATATTCTCTCCTACCTCAAGCGTGGCTCTGACGCAGCACGAAACGGCCGGCTTCCGCATTTTGTTGCATCGCGGCGGACATGGTCGTGGTCAGTTCCTGGGTGATTTTCTGGGTGCTGGCGAAGACTTCCACCGCCTGCTTCAGCCATTGTTCGATCTGGTCCATCGAGGCGCGCGCCAGCGTGAAGTCGGCCAGCATGTCGCTGGCGTTCTTCATGAACACGCCCTGGGCCACATTGCCGCCGGCCTGGCTGGTCGCCTGCACCACTTCGCCGCCGACCACCACGCGGCTCAGCGTATTGGCCATCATCTGCTTGGCGGCGGCGTCGGTTTGCAGACCCAGGCTGTTGGCCAGCCGCTGGAAGCCCTGGCTCAGCACCTTGCTGCCGTTCTTGGCCAGTTCCTTCAGCATATTGGGCACCATCTTCTTGATGGCGTCGCCGACCAGCTTGCTGAGCGCGCCGCCCAGTTTGCTGGCTGCGCCCTTGCCGACCACGGCCACCACGACGATCACCGCGACCATCGCCACCGCGGCCAGCACCGCGCCTATGATGGAGCCGGCCAGCTCGGCGGTCTTCTTGTCCACCCCCAGGCCTTCCAGCGCCTTGGTGATGGCCTTGCCTATCAGGTCCATCAACGGCTTGAGCACCTTGTCCATCAGCGGCTTCAAAGCCTCTTCCATGAAGGACACCCCGGTCGTGGCCTTGACCACCTCGTCCGCCACCATCAGCGCGACGCCTATCGCGGCCAGCGCCAGGCTGGCGCCGCCGGTGAACGCCGCGGCCACGACGCTGACCACCGTCAGCACCGCGCCCAGAATCTTGCCAATGCACCCCATGGTGCGATTGAGTTCTTCCGCCTTGCGCACTTCTTCCTTGTACTCGGCGGACTTCTTGTCCATTTCCTTCTGGCGGCCTTCCTGCATGGCCTGGAACAGTGCCAGATCGTTCTTCAGGCTGTCTTCGCTGTTCTTGCCCACCATCTCGACGAACATCGCCATCAACATGGTCAACTTGGCGACGCCGGTCAGATGGTCTTCCGCGCCTTGCTGCGCCGCCTCGCTCCGGACATTGAGCCCCTGGGCCTGGGTCAGCAGCTTGTCGGCCTTTTCGGTCTTGTCCTTGGCCAGCACATGCGCGTCGGTCGCGACCTGTTCAGCCTTGTCGGCCTTGAGCTTGGCGGCCTGGGCCTCGTTGGCGGCCTGGTCCCGCGCCGCCAGCGCCTGCTGATAGCCGGAGTCGTCCGGCGTCAGCCCATCCAGCTTGGCCTGGGCCATGGCCTGCTTCTGCTTGGCCGCCTCCAGCACCGACTTGGCCGTCTTCAGATCGCCCAGCGCCGCCTGATAGGCCTCGGTGGCCTGCTCGGCCTCGCCCACCGCCTGCTTCAATTCGCCGGACAGCTTCTCGCCCATCGCCACTTGCGCATCCATCATCGCGCGCCAGGTGGCGATGCGGCTTTCCAACTGCGCCAGCGACACATCGCCGAGCACGGCCATCAGCTGCCCCAGCAACAAGGTCAGCTTGCCCGCGCCGTTCAGCTCGCCCTTGGCGCGCTCCGTCGGCTCGGTCAGCGGAGGCGTGTTCAGATCGCCGCGCGGCTTGGCCGTCCCGGCGTCCTCGCTGACTCGCGTCGTGAACAAGGCCTGAGCCGACTTTTGCGCGGCATCGGCGAATTTCTCGCTGACCTGGGTGTTGCCCGATAGCGCTTTCGCCAGCTCGGCACTGCCAAGATTGAAGCCTTGACCGATAGTATTACCGCTCATACTTGCTCCTTTTCCTGCTGACGGGATGACTCGGCCTCCGTCTCCTGCAAGCTGTCCAGATACGCCTGGGCCTTGGCGCGCAGCGACTCGTCGCCGCTTTGCTCGCACACCAGTTCGAAACACTGCCTGGCCTTGGCCGCCTTGCGCATGAACAGCTGGCACTGGCCGGTGAAGAACACCGGCCGGTAGTCGCTCTTGCTCAGGGCGAAAGCCACCGCGTACAGATCGGCGGCTTTCTGGAACTGTTTCTTCAGCTGGCACACGGCGGCCAGGCCCATGATGTAGTCGGGGTTGTAGAAGTCGTAGATGCAGAGGAAGCGGAAAAAGGTTTCCGCCTCGTCGAGCCGTCCCTTGTGGTAAAAATCGTAAGCGTGGGCGTACAGGCCTTCCATCATGTCCTGCGGAATCCCGTGCACGTCCTTCAACGTGGCGCCGCCGCTCACGGCCTCCCAGACCATCTCCGCAAAACGGTCGTCGCTGACGTTTTCATTAGCGTCCATCACAAATCTGCTCCTGAGTAAGGTCACCAACCCGGCAGAGCTGGCTGGTGCCCCGGCCTCTCGGCTGGGGACACCGTCATTTAACCGCGCCCGCCGGGGTCAAACATTCAGGAATCGCTCACGGCCCGGACGGTTCGTCGTCGGGCCGACCTGCGTTTTCCACCTGCTCCAGCCAGGCCAGCAGCCGCAGCACCTCGTCGACCTCGTCGAGGCTGATGAAGGAGTAGCGGCGGTGGCTGGCGAAAATGCGCCGCGCCAGCGGCACGTCGCGAACCACCGGCACGCCGACTTTCTCGGCGTAGGCGCGCACCGCCAGCGCCCGCTGGTTGGTTTCCATCACCGAGACGAAGGGAATCGGCACCAGCTCCGGCCGGAAATAGATGCCGACGGCGATATGGGTGGGGTTGGCGACGATCAGCCGCGAGTTCTCGATATCCGACTTCACCTGCTCGGACAGGATTTCCATATGCGCCTCGCGCCGGCGCGACTTGATCTCGGGATTGCCTTCCTGCTCCTTCATCTCGCGCTTCACTTCCTGCTTGTCCATCTTCATGTCCTTCATGAACAGGAAGTATTCGGCGACGGCGTCCAGGATCAGGATCAGCGCGATGCAGCCCAGGCAGGTCAGCACCAGCGACAGCAGCAGTTCGCGCCAGACCGTCGCGACGTCCATCACGCCGCCGTTCAGCTGGGCGAACAGCAGCGCCTTGTGCTTGCGCCAGATCAGCACCACCGCCACCGCGAAGCTGGCCAGGTACAGCAGCGCCTTCACCGCCTCCTTGATCGTGCGCAGGCTGAACAGCTTCTTGAAGCCGTTGACCGGATTGAGCGCCTCCAGATTGAGCTTCAGCGCCTCGCTGGCCAGCACGAAGCCGGTCTGCAGCAGCACCGGCAGCGCCGAGGCGAAGACGCACAGCAGAAAGATCGGCAGCAGCAGCTTCAGGCCCAGCCAGAACACCGCCTGGGCGTAGCCGTGCATGTCTTGCTGAAAACCGCCGGCTATCGCCTGGCGGAAAGCGCCCATCAGCTCCACCAGCGAGCCGAAGGACACCAGATAGGCGACGCCGCACAAGGTCAGGCAGGCCACCACCAGATCGCGGCTCTTGAAGGACTGGCCCTTCTTGGCCGAGTCCTGCAAGCGCTTGCGCGTCGGTTGTTCGGTCTTGTTGGCCATCTCAGCGCACCAGCCAGCCGCCCAGCGCCTCGGGACGGAAGCCCAGCCGCAGGATCGTGTCCGGCAGCACCGGCGCGAAATACAAAAGCATGATCAGCAGGGCCACCGCGCTTTTCACCGTCAGCGACACCGCGAAGGCGTTCATCTGCGGCGCGAAGCGCGACAACAGGCCCAGCACCGCCTCGGACAGCAGCAGCGCCGCCATCACCGGACTGGCCAGCACGATGGACTTGGCGATGACCTGGTTCAGCATGCCCAGCACCGGCGCCAGCGGCGGCAGGCCGTCGCCGAGCGGGTCCAGCAGCTGATAGCTCTGCCGCATCACGTCCAGCATCAGCCCCATGCCGCCGCCCTGCAGGTAGACGGCCGCGGCGAACAGATTGAACAGATTGGCCAGCTCCGAAGTGTCGACGCCGTTGGCCGGGTCTATGCTGCTGCTCAGCGTGGCGCCGCGCTGGTTGTCTATGATGCTGCCCAGCGCGTGGAACACCCAGAACGGCCAGGCCAGCAGGCAGGCCAGCAACAGGCCGACCGTCGCCTCCCGCATCAGCAGCGCCAGCAGCGGCAGCGCCTGGAAGGCCTGCTGGGCCAGCGGCGGATGCGGCCACAGCCCCAGCGCCACCATCATCGCCACCGCGGTGCGCACCATGCCGGTCAGCACATTGCTGTTGAGAAACGGCAGAATGAAGAACACCGGCGCCACCCGGGCGAAGCCCAGCGCCGCCGCCGCCACCCAGCCGTGGACTTCGAAGAACAGCGAGAACGGCATGCGGCTATCCCCTGGCCAGCGCCAACCGCATCACTTCGCGGCCGAAGCCCAGCAGGGTCTCTCCGTACCAGCCGGACAAGAGGAACAGGCACAGGCTGACGCCGAACAGCTTGATGCCGAACGGCAGCGTCTGTTCCTGCAATTGGGTGACGGTCTGGAACAGACCGACCAAGAGGCCGATCACGGTGGCGACCACGATGGGCCAGGCCGACATCAGCAGCACCAGATACAGCGCCTTGTTGCCGGCGAAAACCAGATCGTTCATGGCAAACCTTTCATGCTGGGTCCTGGCGCTAGGTGGCCAGGTCCAGGTATTGCAGGACCAGGCCCTTGGACAGCAGCGTCCAGCCGTCCAGCGCGACGAACAGCACCAGCTTGACCGGCACCGATATCGTCACCGGACTCATCATCATCATGCCCAGCGCCAGCAACACGCTGGAGATCACCAGATCGACGACGACGAAGGGCAGGTAAAGATAAAAGCCTATCTTGAACGCGCTCTTGATCTCGCTGAGCGCGTAGGCCGGCAGCAACGCGAAGATCGACGGTTCCTCGTCGGCCGCCGCCTCGCCGGTCTCGCGCTCGGTCCGCTGCGTCTGCGCCTTCTCGAAGAAGCTCACCAGATCGGGATCGGAATATTTCTTCAAATAGCCGCGGTAGCCGTCCAGACCGCTTTCGACGAAGCCACTGACGGCCTCGACGCTGCTGAAACTGACCTGCTCCTGCTGGTAGTAGCTGTAGGCCTGCTGCGCGACCGGCATCATCACGAACATCGACAGCATCAGCGCGATGCCGTTGAGCGTCATATTGGACGGCACCTGCTGCAGCCCCAGCGCGTTGCGCACCATGACGAAGACGATGGAGAACTTGACGAAGCAGGTGCCGGACGCGATCAGGAACGGCAGCAGCGTCGAAAACGCCAGCAGCGCGATCAGCGAAATATCATTCGACATCGTCCAGCCCGCCCCGCCACTGCGCCAGCTCGACGCCGAGCCGGCCATCCATCTGCACCAGTTCGCCGCGCCCCATCAGGGCGCCGTTGGCGCGCACTTCGACGCGGCGCTCGGCATCGGGCACCAGCGGCAGCAACTCGCCCTCGCACAGCCGGCGCAGCTCGTCCAGCGTCACGCAGCTTTGCTGCAGCACGAACTCCAGCCGCACCGGCAACTGGCCCATTCCATCCAGCGGCCGCTGTTCCCGCGCCGCCTCCTCTTCATTGCGCCATTCCATGACGATTCCTTCCTCAATGCATCGATAATGTCCGATCGCGCGGCCGTTGCAGCGCACGTCGGCGCTGGTTTCGGCGATCAGCAGCACGTCGCCGGCGCGCACGGTGGCCAGCAGCGCCAGGCTGATGTCGCTGGCGCCGGCGATGAAGCTCAGCGGCAGCGGCAGGCCGTCCAGCGCGTCGGCGCCGGCGTCCGGCATCGGCTCGGGCGCCCGCTCCAGCCATACCGCGCCCTGGGCGGTCTGCGCCTGCAGCAACGGCCGCCGCGGCAGCTCGCCGGCGTCGCTCAGCGCGCCCACCCGCAGCCGCCCTTCGCCCATCTCCGGCATCGGCCACGTCAGCGGCGCCTCGCAGGCCGCGATCAAACGGGCCGCCTGCTCGTCGCCGCCGGCGGCGCTGGCCAGCACCGCCAGATCCGGCGCCATGCTTTCCAGCCAGGCCCGCGGCTCCAGCCAGCCGCGCCAGCGGCCGGCCCCGTCCGCCACTTCCAGCCAGCGGCCGGCCTGCGGCGGATAGGCCATTTCGGCCTGCCAGCCCTGGGCCGCCCAGGCTGCCGCGACGCGGCGCAGCGCATGGTCGCGGCTATCCAGTCGCCTCAGTTTCAGCATCAGGCCTCCTCTTCCTCGTCATGCTGCCGGCGTTGATCCCGCCCGCCGCCGTCTCGGCCGTCCCCGGCCAGATTCCATTGCTGCGGATTGCCGCTCTGCCACTGTTCGCTCAAGCGCTGCTGCACCAGATTGTCCGACGGCTGCAGCGTCAACTGCGTCGCCCCTGGCGAAGCCTGCACGGTGACGGCATGGCCGGCGCCCCAGCTCTGGAAGCGGTAGGTCAGGCCGGAGGCTTCCGGCGCCGGGGCCGTTTGCGGCGCGGCCGGCGCAGGCTGGGACTGCGGCTTCGCCTGGCGCGGCGCCTCGGCCGGAAGCGGCGGCGCGTCGACTCTGGCCGCCTCCGCGCGCACCGGCGCGGCCGCCTGCCCGGCCGGCGCCGCGTCCGTCTCCGGCTTGCGCGGCGGGCGGGCGGGCGCCGGCGCCGTTTCGCCCGCCTGCGGCGCGGTCGCGCGCAGATGCTCGCGCAACAACGGTTCCAGGCCTTCCCGCTGTTGCGGCCAGGCCGGCTGCGCCTCTGTGCGCGGCTCGGCCGCCGCCGGCGCAGGCGAATGCCCCGCCGGCTTCGCCTTGTCGCGCGCCGGCGTCGATATCGGCATCGTTTCCGCCGCGGTGGCGGCCACCACCTCTTGCAGCCGAAGCGGCAGACGCGCCGCGCCGGACGCCGCATGCGGCGCCGGCATCGACAGCGCGCTTGCGCCGGACTGCCCCCGCCGGCCATCGTCTCGATGCGCCAGACCAGCGGCCTTGCCCACCTCGCCGCGCTGCTGCGCCGGCGTTTCGCCGGCGCGCCGGCCTCCCTGCTTCAGGCGGAGCGCCGCCGGCAGCGGCGCCTGCCATGGCCATGCCGTCGGCGGCATGGCCGGCTCCGCGCCCTGTTCGTCGCCGCCCTTGCGCTCGTCGCGCGACGGCTTGGCCTCCAGGCGGCCAGCCTCGCGCTCGAAAGCCTCCTCCACGCCAGCCGTCTCGATTTGCTGCGTCGGCGCCGCCGCCGCAGTCGTTGTCGGGATCACCACGTCCATATCCTTGCCTCCTCCTGTTCGGCCTCCTCGCGGCGCAAGCGCGACAGGCGCTCGCGCCGGCGCTGCAGCCGCGCCCAACGCTGGTATTTGTCTTCCTTGCGCAGCCAACGGCTGCGCGTCTCGGCTTCCTCGGCGCGCAGCTGTTCCAGCCGCTGCCGTTGCACCCCAAGCTCTCCGTCCTGCAGGTCCAGATTCTGCAATTGGCGGCGCAGCACCGCCTGCCGGCGCTGCAAGGCGAACAGGCCGCCCCGGTCGAATACCGTTCCTTGCGGCCGCTGCGCCTGCAATAGTTGGCGCAGGCCATGCCGCTGGCCGGCGATGTCGTCCTGCTCGCGCCGCAAGTCCTCGTCCTCGCGCGCCAGCCTGGCCAGCGCCTGTTCGCTGCGGCGCTGCGCCGCCCGACAGCGGCCCAGCAAGGCGTCCAACCTAGCCCGCAAGCTCATCGAGCGCCCTCAGCGTGCCCTCCAGCGGCGCGTCCTCGTCCATCCGCTGGCGCAACCAGCGCAGCAGCGGCTCGCGCCGCCGCATCGCGTCGTCGTTGTCGGCGTTGTCGCCGGGCCGGTATTCGCCCAGGTCGATGAAGACCTGCAACTCCTCCAGGCGCGCCAGCAGGCCCCGCGCGGCGGCGGCGGCGCGTTGCTGCCCGGCGCCGGTCACCTGGCCCGCCACCCGGCTGGCGCTTCTGAGCACGTCTATCGCCGGGTAATGTCCCTGTCCGGCCAGCTTGCGGCTCAGATAGATGTGGCCGTCCAGAATGGAGCGGATCTCGTCGGCCATCGGGTCCGGCTCGTCGTCGCTTTCCAACAGCACCGTGTAGAAGGCGGTGATGCTGCCGGCGCCGGTGGCGCCGGGACGCTCCAGCAATCGCGGCAGACTGTCGAACACCGAGGCCGGGTAGCCGCGCCGCGCCGGCGGCTCGCCGGCCGACAGCGCCACGTCGCGCAAGGCGCGGGCGTAGCGGGTCATCGAATCGACGAACAGCACCACCTTCTTGCCCTGGTCGCGGAAATACTCGGCCACCGTAGTAGCCAGCAGCGCGGCGTTGCAGCGGTCCACCGAGGCGAAGTCCGAGGTGGCGTACACCAGCACGCAGCGATCGCGCTTGTCCGAGCCGCGCAGCGCCTCGACGAATTCGGTGACTTCGCGGCCGCGCTCGCCGATCAGGCCGACGACGAAAACGTCGGCGTCGGCCCGCTCGATCAGCATGTGCATCAGCATGGTCTTGCCGCAGCCGGCGGAGGCGAAGATGCCGACGCGCTGGCCGACGCCGCAAGCCAGCAAGCCGTCTATCGCCCGGACGCCGGTGGCCAGCGGCTCGCGCACGCCGACGCGGCTGGCGTAAGGCGGCGGGTCGGCGTCTATGCCGCGCGCCTCGCCGCCGACGCCGGCCGCCGGCGCCAGCCGCTCGACGACCCGTCCGGTCGGATCGAGCACCGCCCCCAGCGTGTCCGCTCCCACCCAGGCCGACAGCGTCTGCCCGGTCGGCTGCAGCACCGCGTCGCGCGACAGGCCGCGGGCATTGCCGATCAGGCTCAGCACCGCGCGCTCGCCATGCAGGCCGACCACCTGGGCGCGCGCCACGGCCTCGCGCTCGCGCCAGCCGGCGCGAATCTCGCACAACTCGCCGATCGCGACGCCTGGCAGCGAGGCTTCCAGAATCGGACCGCTCAGCTTGTGCGGGCTGGCCAGACGGCGCAGCAGCCGCGGCGGCTTCATCTGAGCACCGTCCCGCAGAAGCGTTCCAGGCTGTCGAAGAAGCCGTTCAGCGCCTCGGAAAAGCGCTTGCCGTCGGCCAGGCTGGCCGGGTCCAACAGCGCCTTCAGTTCCAGCGCGCCGTCGGCGCGCGCCAACTGCAGCTGGCCGCCGCGCGCATAGCCGCAGCCGTCCAGCAAGGCGTTCAACAGTTCGGGCGCGCGCTGCGCCAGCGCCTCGTCGCCATGCTCGGTCAGCCGCGCCCACAGCCAGACCTCGTCGCCGTCTGCGGCGACATGGATGCTGGGCAGATCATGCAGATCCAGCGCGATGGTGGAATGGCCGTCCAGCTCGCCGAGCAGGCTGGGGTCGCAGCCGCTTTCCTGCAGCGCCGAGCGGACCAGTTGGGCGATATCCAGTGCGAACATAAGCTTGCGTCCTCGTCAGATGGTTTTGATCACGTTGACCGACACGCTGTCGGTAATTTCGCCGAAGGACACCACTTCCAGTTCGCGGAAGCGGGTCTCGACCAGTTTCTTGATGAAGCGGCGCACGTCGACCGAGGCGAGCAGCACCATGTCCTTGTAGGCGACGCCCACGTTGTCCAGGCCCAGCGCGAACAGGTCCATCAGTTCGTCCGACGCCGCCGGCTCCAGATTGAGGAAGGCGCCGGCCGAGGTCTGGCGTATGCCCTTGCGCACCATGTCCTCGACCTCGGCCGAGATCATCACCGCCCGCAATTCGCCGCCGCCGGCGAATTTGTGGCAGATGTAGCGCGCCAGCGCGCCGCGCACATGCTCGACCAGGCTGATCACGTCCTTCTCGCGCGGCGCCCACAGCGCCAGCGCCTCCATCACCAGCTTCATATTGCGCACCGAGATGCGCTCGGCCAGCAGCCGTTGCAGCACTTCGGCGATGCGCTGCACGGTGGCGTGGCGCAGCACTTCCTTCAAAAGATCCGGGTATTTGTTCTCCAGCTGGTCCAGCATGTGCTTGGTTTCCTGGACGCCGAAGTATTCGTTGACGTGGCGCGCCAGCAGCGCCGCCAGACAGTGGTAAAGCTCGTCCAGCGCCGGGCGCAGCTGGTAGCCCAGCGCGGTCAGCCGCTCGGCCTGCTCCGGCCGGGCCCAGGCGCAGCGGCTGCCGGCGTGGCTGCTCCATTGCAGCTCGATGTCCAGCGCCTCCAGCTCGTCGGAAGGATTGACCACCCGCATCAGGTCGAAGCGGATCGAGAACACGTCGGCGCGGATTTCGTTGATCAGCAGCGCCACGCGGTCGTCTTCCAGACCGTCGCCGTCGCGCAGCAGCATGTCCGGCAGCCGCACGCCGTAGTCGATGAAAAACTGGCTGCGCAGCCGCTCGGCCAGCTGCGCTTTTTCCAGCGCCGCGCGGCGATTCTTCGGCACCAGCAGGATTAGCGGCACCGTTTCCGCCGCCACTTTGTCCAGGTCGCCGATCAGGCCCAGCGAGCTGTCGGCGGCGCGCGCCGCCTCGGACGCGCCGCTCCCGCCCTTCGCCGGCGCCGCCGCGCCCGGCGCGGCCTTGCCGCGGGCGACGCGTCGCTTGTAATAAAACAGGCCGCCCAGCGCCCCGGCCAGGATCAGGAACACGATCAGCGGAAAGCCGGGCAGCATGCCCACCGCCAGCGCCAGCACCGCCGTCACCACCAGCACGAACGGGTTGCCCAGCAACTGGCTCATGATGTTGCGGCCCATATTGTCGCCGTCGCCGTTGACGCGGGTGACGATGAAGCCGGCGCTGATCGCGATCAGCAGGGCCGGAATCTGCGCGACCAGGCCGTCGCCTATGGTCAGCATGGTATAGGTCGACAGCGCGGTGGACAGGTCCATGCCGTGCTGGGTCATGCCGACGGAGATGCCGCCGATGAAGTTGACGAAGATGATGATGATGCCGGCGATGGCGTCGCCCTTGATGAACTTCATCGCGCCGTCGAAGGAGCCGTACAGCTGGCTCTCGCGCTCCAGCACGCTGCGGCGCTCGCGCGCGCCGTCGGCGTCGATGATGCCGGCCTTCAGATCGGCGTCTATGCTCATCTGCTTGCCCGGCATGCCATCCAGCGAGAAGCGCGCCGCCACTTCGGCCACCCGCTCCGAGCCCTTGGTGATCACGATGAACTGGACGATGGTGACGATGGAGAACACCACGAAACCGACCGCCAGGCTGTCGCCGATGACGAACTGGCCGAAAGTGGCGATGATCTCGCCGGCGTCGGCCTCGATCAGGATCAGCCGGCTGGTGCTGATCGACAGCGCAAGCCGGAACAGCGTGGTGATCAGCAGCACCGACGGAAAAGTCGAGAAGCTGAGGATGCGGTCGATGTAGAACGAGCCCATGAATACCAGCACCGCCAGCACGATGTTCAGGCCGATCAGGAAGTCCACCAGATAGGTGGGCAGCGGAATGATCAGCATCGCGATGATCATCACCATCAGCAGCAGGATCAGCAATTCCGGGCGCGAGCGCGCGCCATTGAGCAGGGAGTTGAGCACCTGTGATTCGTCCAGTCAAAACCGGCGCGGCCCGCGCCGGGGTTCAGGGAAAACGGCCATCCAAACCGCGCCGGGCGCGGCTTGGATGGCGGCTCTCGCTTATCAGCTTTCCCGCCGCCTCTCCGCCAGCTCGTGGCGGTAGGCGACGGCGGCCATGTCGCGCAGCGCCTCCAGCAAGGCCGGCTGCCAGGACTCGTCCAGGAAGAGCCGCGGCGACAGCGCCTTGCAGGCCTGGTAGACCAGTTGCAGCAGCGAGGAATGCTCGGCGTGGCGGCTGAGCAGCGCCTCGGCGCCGACCGTGTCGGCCAGCAGCGCGTCGACCTGCTCGGGCTGTTGCAGCAGGCCCAGCATCAGCAGCAGCCAGCCGCCCTCGTCCGGATTGAAGCGGCGCGCCAGCGGGTCGGCCAGCAAGCGGCCGACGAACTGGCTGTCGGCCGAACGCAGCAGCTTCAGCTGGGTCAGCCGTCCCAGCAGCAGGCCGAACTCCAGCCGCGAGCAGCTCGGGTCCTGGGCGTCGATATCGGCCAGCAGGGCGCCCTCGATAAAGTCCAGCACCGCGGCGCGGCGCCGCAGGCCGTAGCTGGCCACCCAGTCGGCGTAGACGTCGGCCTCGGCGGCGTCGCTCTCCAGGAACTGGCGGTAGCTGGCGCGCAGCAGGCCGGGGCTGAGGTCCAGCGCCTTGCCGAACAACCGCGCCTTCAAGGCGCAATTGATGCCGGCCTTCAGCTGCTTGGGCTCGGCCTCCTCCTCCACCTGCGTCAACAGCGCCTGCAAGCGCTTGCGCACCACCTCGTCCAGCTGGCGGCGGCGCAGCAGCTCGCGCAGCACCAGCACCAGATCGCTGGCGTCCGGGAACAGCGCGCGCGCCTGACGCAGCAACTCCTCCGCCGACACCCCGTGCATCTTGGCGACCTGGATGATGCGTTGCGCCTTGGGCAAGGTCTCGTCGTCCAGCACCCGCTCGAAGCTGTCGGCCAGATGGCCCAGCTTCTTGTCATAGTCGCGGCGGTTGCGGAACTGGGTCAGCACCGCCGACATTTCGTCGGTAGACTGGACGAAGCGCTGCACCTCGGCCGCCGGACTGGCGTCGTCCGCCTGCTGCGCCTCGGTCTGCCTGGCCTCGCTCTGGCGTTGCGCGTCCTTCTGCGCATCCCTGCCCATCTGCTTATGCGAGCGCAAACCCATGCTGAACGAGGCGGCTCGCGGACCGATATCCATCGCCGCCTACCCGCCGGACCGCTGCTCGCGGTCCAGATAGTCGCGCACCCATTGCTGCAGCGAATCGGTCTCGATGCCGCCGCGGCGCGCCAGGTCGGCCGCCAGATCGCTGGCGTCCGGCGTCAGCGGCTCGTCTATCTCGCGCGGCTGGATCAGGAAGACGCGCACCGTGTTGCTCTGGCTGTCGCGGTGATAGCGAAACAGGCCGCCCACCAGCGGCAGATCGCCCAGCAGCGGCACCTTGGCCTGGCTGCGGTCGCTGGCGTCGCGGGTGTAGCCGCCTATCAGCAGGCTCTTGCCCTGCGGCACGCGCGCCACCGTGCTGATGCGGGTGCGGCCCACTTCGGGCAGTCCGGCGTCCTTGTTATCTTCCTTGTAGTCCGGCGCGCGCGTCTCGCGGCCGTCCTCGATGTTCAGCGACATCTCGATCTGGCCGTCGGCGGCGAAGCGCGGCAGCACGCTGACCAGCGTGCCGTAGGTGACGTGCTGCAGATCGACGCTGCGCTCGCCGACCAGCTTGGCGTAGAAGGTGCGGTTGTTGTCGAAGATGGCCGGCACGTTTTCCTGGGTCAGCACCACCGGCCGCGACACCACATTCGCCTTGTCCTTGCGCGACAGCGCCATCACCGAGGCGAGAAAGCGGGTGCCGTCCAGCGTGCTCAACGAGCCGGCCTGGTTCAGCGCCACGCCTATCTTGTTGCCGACGGTGACGCTGCCGCTCCAGCTGACGCCGAGCTGGTCCAGATCTTCCTTTTGCAGGTCTATGATCCACAGCGACAGCTCGACATGGCGCTTGGCCACGTCCAGCGCCTGCGCCAGATTCTCGATGAAGCGCACCTGCTCGGCGCTGCCCTTGACCAACAGGCTGTTGGTGTCCGGATAGGCGATCACCCGGATGTCGCCGGCCGCGCCGTCCTGCTTCAGCGCCTCGGGCAGGCTGAGCCTCGCCTGGTACGGCGACGTCTTGGCCTCGCCGGGCGAGAAGTCCGGCATCGCCGGAATGTCGCCGCGCCGCTCCGGCGGCGCGCCTGCGACCTTCTGCAACGGTTTCTGCTCGCCTTCGAGCAACTTCTCTATCACCGTCGCCATGCCGGGAATGACGATTTTTTGATCGCGCAACTCATAGCTGCGGTCGCTGACGAAGGTGTTGCCCAGCCGGATCACGCCTATCTTCTGCCGCCCCAGATCCAGGCCGTCGCTCTGCTTGTCCATCATCGCGGCGGCGTTGCTGACCAGGTCGACGAACACCGGCGGGCCGGAGACATAGAAGGTGCCGCGGCGGGCATCGCCGCGCAGCGGATAGCGCTTGTCGTACAGGCCGGACTTCCTGAGGAAGTCGTTGAAGGCCTGCAAGGTGACATTGCGCAGCGACAGTACCGCGCTGCGGGTCTCGCCGGCGTCGTAGACATAGATGGCCTGGCCGTCGTGATACCAGATCAGGCCCAATTGCTGCGCCATTTTCTCCAGCATCGCCTGCGGATTCGACAGGTCGAACTGGCCGCTGATCTGCTTTCGGGCGGCCAGCTTGCTGACGATGACCGGCTTTTTCAGCCGCGACGACAGCGCGTCGAAAAAGCCGCGCAGACTGTCCTTGTTGGCGATATAGCCGCTATCGGTGGCAGCCCGCTCCGCGGCGGCGGCGGGCGCCGCCATCAGCGGCGGCGACAATAAGGCGCATCCCAGCAGCGATGCGCATAACAGGTGTTTTTTCATTTGGTGGCCAGTTGAATGATATTGGACAGACCGCGTGGAGAAACACCGATCAGACCCTTGATTTCATTGGAAAAATGAGAAGAAGACGCATAGCCGTGCTTCAAGGCGACCTGGGTCAGGCTATCCCGCCCCTCGGCGACGTCCAGCAGCGAGCGCGCCATGCGCCAGTCCCGCAGCTCGGTCTTGGCGGCGGTGCCCAGCGCGTTGCGGCACAAGCGGCGGAAATGCGAATAGGACACGCCGTAACGTTCGCCCAGCTGCTGCAGCTTGTCGCCGCCGGCGGACTGGGCCAGCAGAAAGCGCACCAGCCAGTAGCTCTCGTTGTGGCGCAGCAGCGCCAGCAGATCGGCGAAGGCCTCGTCCGGCTGCAGCACCCGGCGCAAAAACCAGTACTCGCAAGCGCGCCTATCGTTCCAGTCCTCGTCGTCGGCCAGCTGCAGCCAGGTCCATCGCGTCTCGCACGCGCCTTGCGCCACATCGCGCGACTCGTCGACGAAGGCCAGCAGCTTGGTCAGCGCTTCCAGCCGCAACGGGCGAAAGACGACGCTGCCGGAGACGACCGTCGCTTCCAGACGGTCCAGCAGCAGCAGGCCGCGCCGGCCGGCGGGCAGCTCCACGGTGGCGCCGCCCGATGTCCAGGCCAGGGCCAGGCTGGCCGCCCCTGCCTGCGGTTGCAACAGCCAGGCCTCCTGGGCGGCCACGCCGCGCTTGGCGGCGGCGCCCAATGTTTCCAGCGGATTCAACACATCGTTGTCTGTCATCTGTCATGCCCGTTGGCTGGGCTCTAGCTTCGATGACGGACAGTTTCCCGCAGCCTCGCCAAGGAATCCTGATGCAAATCTGATGGTGAACCGAGGTTTGCATGATCTGCGTTCAATCGTGCAGGCAAACCCCGGCGGCGGCGCCTAGGCGGCGGCCGGCGACTCCGACCAGCCGGGAAAGGCCAGCTTGTCGGCCTGCCACAGCGGGTACTGTCGCTGCATCAGCTCCTCGAGGGCGGCCTCGGCGCGCGTGAAACCGGCCTCGCCGTCGCCGTGGCCGCGCATCGCCGCGGCGAAGCGCTCGCCGAAGCCGTCCTGCGGCTGGCGGCGCAGGAAATACTCCGCCTCGGCGCGCACCGCGGAGCCCGGCTCGGCCAACCGGCGGAACAGCCCCTGCAGCGCCGGCCGCTGATCAAGCCGCAGATCCGGCCAGCGCTCCGCCTCGCCGACGGCCTGCAGATGCAGATAGTGCATCATCGGCGCGCTCAAGCTGTTGTCGCCCCAGCGCTCGCGCAGCACGACGCCGGCCGACGCCCCGGCGCTCAGCCCCAGCTCCAGCGAAACGCCGGGCTGCAGCGGCACGCCGCCGGACACCGAGAGCGCGGCCTCGCCGCTGGCCGACACCCGCGACAGCTGCAAGCGGAAGCCGGCCGCTCGCGCCGGGAAATCGGCCTCGCTGTGGTATTGCGGCCGGTAGAAGCGCAACAGCAGCGTGACGCCGCCGCCAAGCTGGCCGGACAGCGCCGACTGCGCGTCGGCCAGCGCCGCCGGCAAGGCCTCGGCCAGACCATGCGGCGCCAGCTGCGCCATCAACGCGCCCTTCAGCTTGTCCAGCGCGCCGGCGTCGGCCAGGCTGCCGGACAGCGTCAGGCGCAAGTCCTTGTAATCGCCGGCCCGCACCGGATTCAAATGCACCCGCTGACGCTCGACCAGCGTCGCCTCGGCCTTGACGCCCAAGGGACCGATGCCGCCGCCCAGATTCAGCGTGTGGCTGCGCTCGACTATCTTGAGCTCCAGCGTGTCGAGGAAGGCCGTCCGCCGGGCCAAGGCCCCGGCGTTGTGGCGGATCGGCGGCGCGCAAAGCCGCGGCGCGATGTCGGCCAGCGCCTGCGCCGCCGGCGCGGCCTCGGGCCGTTCGGCGGCGGCCACCATCAACGCCGCGTGCGCCAGCGCCATATTGGCCAGCACATCCTCGCGGCTGCGCCCGCGCCAGCTGTCGGCGATGGAGCGCTCGACCCGCGCCCCGCCCTGACGCTTGCCGATGCCGGCGTCAAGCTGTTGCGCCACCGCGCAGAAATGATCCAGCTCGGCGGCCAGGCCCTGCACCGCCTTCAGCAAGACCTCCGGCCCGCATTCGCGCAAGGCCCGCGCCGACGCGACGGCGCTCAAACGGCTCAGCGGCCGCGCGCCGGCGCGGTCGCGCGGGCCGTCGAACAAGGCCTGGGCCTGCGCCTCGATGCCAGCCAGCCGCTGCGCGGCGATTTCCGGATCGCGCGCCGCCTGCCGCGGCGAGGCCAGCGCGCGCCAATACGGCGTCCAGGCCTTGGCGTGGATGTCGATGCGTTCCACCGAGACGCCGACGCCGGCGCTCAAGCCCGCCGCCTCGGCGCGCGCGCTGGCGCCGCCCTTGACGCTGACGATGTCGCCGGACGGCACCACCGCCGGACGCGAGCCCGGCAGCGGCGCCGAGGCGTCGCGCTGGCCCAGCCAGCCCAGCAGCACGCCCAGCCGCTGCTGCTGATCGGCCGCTTGCTGCTGCAGTCGGTGATAATGTTTCAGCTCGTTGCCGTGCCCCGGTCGGAACAGCCGGATCAGCGCGCCGACCGCGGCGCGGGCACCCTGGCCCAAGGTATCGCGGCGCGACGCGCGGCCCAGCGTGTCGGCGTTCAGCTTCACGAAGGCGGTGGCGCTGTCGTATTCCTCGTAGCGCGTGTGCTGCGCCCGCCCGTCGACGCCGCCGGACAGCTTGGCGACGCCGACGCCGCCGCCGATGGCGGCCGAGGCCGTCGCGGTCTTGCTGCGGTTGCGGAAGACGAAGCCCTCGTCATCATTGTCCACGCTGCGGCCCCAGCCCAGGCCGACATTGAAGCTCGCCTTGGCGCCGACGCCGCCCTCGCCCAGCCCCAGACCGACGCCGACCGAGCCGCCGACATGGCGCTCGGAGCTGGCGCCGGGACGGTCGAAACGGGCGAACTGCGGCAGCAGCTGCGTCTCGGCCTCGGAACGCGCCAACTGCGCCCAGGCGGCATGGCCGTGCAAGGCCAGCCGCTCGCTCAATTCGGCCAGCCCCCGACTGATCTCGGGACGCGGACCGCCGGACGGCAGCAGGCCGGCCAGTTTTTCCATCTGCAACGAGAAGCGCGCGCTTTCGCGAATGTCCAGCGCCGGAGCGGAACCGGCCGCCAACTGCCGCTGCAGATCCCGCAGCAAAGCCAGCGCCGGCGGCGTTTCAGGCCGGCGCAGCGGCCCGATGCGCAAGGCCTCGACCCAGCGCGGCCGCGCAGGCGTCTCCAGACTGCTGACGCGCGCCTCCAGCGCCGCCAGCACCCGGCCCACGTCCTGCCGCTGCAAACGCGCGTCGGCCGCGTTCAGCCGCAAGACATCCGGCGCGCGCGCCGCCTCCGCCGGCTGACCATGCGCCGATCGCAGCGCGCCCGCCACCCCCGACGCCGCGACGGCGGCCTCGCCCGCCGCCTCCGTCGCGCCGCTCGGCGCCAAAACCGCTCCCCTGCCTATCGCATCCAGCATGACCGTCTCTCCTCGCTCATTCTCCGCGCGCGCCGGCGATGTTCACCGCCAGCGACAATGGATTGGCCGCCGACTCCATCCGGCCGCCCAGGACGCCCAGCTTGTCGGCCAGCCCGCTCGCCTCGCGGCGCTCGGCCGGCGCCAGCCGGCCGTCGCCGCCCATCTGCCGCAGCATGCCGGCCGCCGCGTCCAGCTCCGCGCGCAGTTGCGCCAGACATGCCTGAAACCCGTCCGCGCCGCCGCGCTCGGTCGCCTCGCGCGCCGACGCGCCTCCAGCGGCCATGCCGACCGTCCGCAGACCGGCGCCCAAGGCGGTGCGCTCCGTGGCCGGCCGCTCGGCCGTCAGTCCCGACAGGCGCAGCTCGCTCGCGCCCGACACTCCATTCACCATGCTGATACTCCTGCCCGGCTCAGCCGGAACGACGGTTGGCGCCGGCCCGGACGGACTGGCGAATGAGCGTCAAAGTAGCGCAAGGCCCACGCCGGGACTTGCATAAAACGCCAACTGGCTGTTGGCGCTTTTAAGAGTTTTCCCATTTGTAGCAAGCGGTCCCTCGCGTAGTATTCCAACTCTAATCTGGATATTTCGTAACCGAATCATCAGCAAGCTGTTCAAATGTAAAGAATCAGACGCCGATCATTCACCCTCGCCATGGTGCTGGACGATTTTTGCAAGCCGCCAGCGCGGCAGCATAAGTACCATGCGCTATCCGTTTTATGATGTGCCGATAACGACAACAACCAAGACAGATCACCCACATATCTATCAGAAGAAAGCACGCCGACAGGACGCACCGCCACGGGGGATGGGCGGCGGACGCGACCAGGGCCGACTCGACTCCGTCGGCCCGTCCGTACGGTTGTTGCGCGCTACGCGCAAGAGGAACAGGAAGATGGCGTTAAACAACGATGGCTTCATCAATCGACAATTCGTATTCGGCGATTTCGTGCTGCAGTTCGACGGCGTGCTGACCCACCGTTCGCAACAGATCAGCGTGCCGCCGAAAGAGCTGGCGGTGCTCACCACGCTGCTGGAAGCCGCCGGCGAGCTGGTCAGCAAGGATGCGTTGCTGGATCGGGCATGGCCCGACGGCGACGTCAACGAGGAGTCGCTGACCCGTTGCATCTACGCGCTGCGCCGCATCCTGCTGGAAGACAAGCGCAACCGCTACATCGACACGGTCTACGGCAAGGGCTACCGCTTCTGCCGCCCGGTCGCCGTGGTGTCGCGCCCGACGCCCGCCGCGCAGAAATGCACGATGGCGGTGCTGCCGTTCCGCACCGACGGCGAGCTGGACGCGCTGGAGTTGCACGGCGCGCTGGTCCAGTGCCTGTCGCGCTATTCCCCGTTCGGCCTGATCGTGCTGCCGGCCACCATCACCCGCACCGGCGGCGACGTCGCCGACATCATGGCGATGATCGACCAGCTGCGGCCGGATTACTATCTGGCGGGCCAGGCGCAGCGCAACGGCGACGGCTGGCAGCTGCGGGTGGAGCTGGTGCGCGCCGACGGCCATCAATTGCTGCACCACGAAAGCATCGAGCTCGGCCCCGGCCAGCACATCGCCACGCTGCAGAGCCGGCTCGCCAGCGTCCTGCCGCAACGCATCCCCGGCCTGCGCTGGAGCCAGGGCAGCTCGCAGCAGCTGGAGTCGCTGGACATGGCCATCACCTACCTCAACGCCCGCCACGAGATGCAGCGGCACACGCCGTCCAGCCTGCGCCGCGCGCTGGTGCTGCTGCTGCAATGCGCCAGCAACGCCCCGGGCAGCGCGCTGCCGTATTGCAGCCTGGCCGAGTGCTATCTGGCGCTGGCGCAACTGGGTCTGTTCGATCAGCGGCTGGCGCTGGTCGAAGCGCAGCTGGCGGTGGACAAGGCGGTGGCGCTGGACGCCGCCAACCCGCAGGCGCTGGGCCTGTTGGCGCTGCTCAGCAGCCTGCGCGGCGAACTGACCGTCGCCGAGGCGCTGTTCGAACAGGCGCGGCTGCTGGCGCCGGAATCGCTGGACGTCCGCTACTACCACGCCTGGCATTTATTCCTGTCCGGCCGCCTGGCGCTGGCGCAACAGGCGCTGGACGCCTGCCTGGAGCGCGACCCGTCGCGCATCGCCGCCAGTCTGCTGAAGCTGTGGCTCACCTATTGCGACCACCGCCTGGACGAGGCGGTGGCGCTGGGCAAGCGCCAGCTGTGCCAATACGGCCAGGAACATCCGGTGTTGCAGAACATGCTGGCGCTGATGCTGGCGCTGCAGGGCCAGCACGCCCAGGCCGAGGAGCTGGCCGCCGCCGTGCGCGCCGCCGGCGAGGAATGCGGCCTGCTGGCGGTCAACGGCTGTTACATCCGCCTGTGCCGGCATGGCGAGGCCGCCGGCGAGGAAATCCAGGACTTCCTGGCGCGGGTGGACTGCCGCCAGGTGCGCTCCGGCCTGCTGCCGCTGATCCTGGCGCTGCACGGCCTGGAGGCCGCGCAACGCCTGTGGCGGCAATTGCAGGCGGAAAGCTATTTGTGGCTGCGCGCCTCGCAGCAAGACCCGCGTCTGGCCGAGCTGTGCCAGCCGCGGCTGCCGGAGGCGGCATGAAGCGGACCGCGCTCGGCGCCGCGCTGCTGCTCGGCTCGCTGACCGCCCGCGCCGACTGCTGGGACCGCGCCGGCGCCGCCTTCAATATCGAACCCGACCTGCTGTACGCCATCGCCCAGCAGGAGTCCGGCCTCAAGCCGGACGCGGTCGGGCGCAATCGGGACGGCAGCCGCGACCTGGGCCTGATGCAGATCAACAGCGTCCACCTGCCGCGGCTGCGCGCCATCGGCATAGACGAGAAACGCCTGCTCGGCGACGCCTGCCTGTCGGTCATGGTCGGCGCTTCCATCCTGGCCGACATGATGAAACGCTACGGCTACTCCTGGGAAGCGGTGGGCGCCTACAACGCCGGTCCGGCGCCGGGCCGCCACCAGCTGCGCATGCGCTACGCCCGCCAGGTGTGGCAACGCTACCAGCGCTTGCGCGCGCCGACTTCCATTCGCTGATTCGCTTCACCCTTGATATGGCGGCTCCGCTGGCGACAGCGGCAAGCCGCCATCTTTTTCGCCTCTCCTTCATCAGGCGCGGCAACGCCACCCGCGCCTGCGCGCGCCGGCTTCCACTCGCGGATTCGCCTCACCCGCATGGCGGCTCCGCCGACGACGGCGGCAGACCGGCATCTTTATTTTCCCCCTTCATCAGGATTGGCCGATTTTCCATCAGGAACTGCCGCGCCGCCGCCGCTACAGTGGCCATAACGGCGCACGATCGCCATCTCCATCAGTACAGACATCATGGCCGTAGAAGACATCCAAACCTTCGGACCCGACGCCGTCGTGGTCCGCCTGCTCAACAGCCCGCTGCGCGGCTGCGAATTCCTGTTGCCGCAGGGCCGAACGCTGTTTCTGGTCGGCCCTGAACGCACGCTGGACGGCGGTGGCGGCGCGCCGCCGGAACTGCCGGCCGACACCCTTTACGTGCCGCTGGAGTACGGCGGCGTCAACTTCGAAGTGATCGTCGACGGCGATCAGGCGACGATACGCGAGCTGGGGCCGGACGACGCGGAAGCACGCGTCGTCGACTTCAACCAGGCGCTGGACGTCGGCGCGCTGCAACTGGCGCTGCGTCCGCGCCACCAGGACTGGCTGCCGGACGCGCTGAGCGCCCCGGCGCAGCCGGAAGCCGGCGCCGCGCGGGAACCTCGCCGCGGCTGGTGGTGGCTGCCGGCGCTGGCCTTGGTCCTGGCGGCCGCCGGCGGCGCCTGGTGGCTGTGGAACAGCCCGCAGCGGCAGGCCGCCGAATTGTCGACGCTGCTGGGCGGCAATCCTCAACGCTTCCGCGTGCTGGATGGCCGCGATGGTCGCTTCTACGTCGCTTCCGCCGATCTGCGCGCCCGTGCCTGGGCCGCCCAGGCGCTGCTGCGCAGCGAGTACCGCGACAAGGCCCAGGCGCTGGACCCCGGCCAGGAAAACGAACGCATCGCGCGCTGGCTGGCCGACACCCGGCCCGGCCTCGCCTACTACCGCCTGCAACTGGACGATCCGCGCCAGCCGCAGCTATGGATCAGCCGGCAGCGCGCGCCGCTGGACGCCCGGGCGCGCCAGCTGCTGTCGCTGCAACTGATGGGGCAATTGCCTTATGCCTCCCAAGTGGACATCGTCGACATCGACGACGCATCCGCGGCCCAGGCCGCCGAATCCGGCCTGAGCCGCCAGGCGCTGCCCTTCTCCCGCAGCGCGAACCCGGACAGCGTCACCTTCGTCATCGAAGGCGCGCTGGACGATGGCGAACTGGAACGGGCCCGTCGCTTCGTCGACGGCTACTACCGCCAATGGGGCGGCCGCTACGTGCAGTTCGCCATCGAACTGAAGGACGACTGGCTCAAGGGCAAGTCCTTCGCCTACGGCAGCCAGGGCTACGTCAAGATGACGGCAGGCCATTGGTATTTTCCGAAACCCCTCTGAAGCAAAGGTGACTCACCATGGCAATCGACATCCCCAGCACCGGCTGGTCCCTCAGCGACATGTCCGGCGAATTCGACGACAAGACGGCGTCGCTGCAAGCGGAGCTGAAAACCGCGCTGGCCGACCTGACCGCCAACCCGTCCAATCCGAAAACGCTGGCCGACTACCAGAGCAAGCTGTCGGAATACAACCTGTACCGCAACGCGCAATCCAACACCATCAAGGTATTCAAGGATATCGACGCGGCCATCATCCAGAACTTCCGCTAAACCCGGCGCCGGCCCGGCGCCGGCGGCCCCAGGAGCCGACACATGCCCACCTTCTCCATCCAGGCGCTGGATGCGATGACACGCCAGGCCTCCGGCATCGCCGGTCCCGAACGCGACGTCGTATCGCTGGACAACCGACTGATCCAAACCTTCTCCCAATCCGCCGTCGATATCGGCATGGAAAAAGACGCCATCCTGCAACGGCTGGAACAGCCCGAAGCGCTGAGCAATCCCGCCATGCTGATGGAACTGCAACAGCGCACCTCCAACTACAATCTGGAGGTGTCGATGATCAGCACCCTCACCCGCAAGACCGTGGGCGCGGTGGAAAGCCTGCTGCGCTCATGATGCGCGCCAGCCTGAAAGCCGCGCTGCTGGTGCTGTTGCTGGCCGGCTGCCAGCAACAGGACCTGCTGAAGGGCCTGGACCAGCAGCAGGCCAATGAAGTGATCGCCGTGCTGCAACGGCACAATATCGAGGCCGCCAAGACCGATCGCGGCAAGACCGGCTTCAGCATCGCCGTGGCCCAGCCCGATTTCGCCGCCGCCGTCGACTGGCTGAAAACCTACAATCTGCCGTCCCGCCCGCGGGTGGAGGTGGCGCAGATGTTCCCGGCAGACTCGCTGGTCTCGTCGCCGCGCGCCGAGAAGGCCAGGCTGTATTCGGCGATAGAGCAGCGGCTGGAACAATCGCTGCAGACCATGGACGGCATCCTGTCCGCGCGCGTGCACGTCAGCTACGATCTGGACGGCGGCGAAGGCGGCAGGGCGGCGGCGCCGATGCATATCTCGGCGCTGGCCGTCTACGACCGCGATGTCGAAGCCGGCGTCATGATCAACAATATCAAGCGCTTCCTGAAGAACAGCTTCGCCGACGTCGAATACGACAATATCTCGGTGGTGCTGTCGCGCCGCGACGAAGCCCAGCAGCAGGCGCCGATGCCGGCCGCCGCCGCCAACCCGGCCGGCTCGCTGTGGCTGTTGGCGCTATTGGCCGCCGCCGCGCTGGCGGCAGCCGGGTTCTGGCTGTGGCGGCAGCGCGGCGACAAGCCGTCGACGCCCGCCACCCCGGAGTCCGGCCATGGCTGAACGCGGCCTCGCCGTGCCGCCGGCCCTGCGCGCCATTCTGTTCGACCCGCTGGGCTATCTGCATCCGCGGCGGCTGCGGCTGCCGCCGGCGCTGATCGGCCCGGGCCAGCGCGCCGCGGTCAATGACCTGCTGATCGCCGGCTACCGGCTGGACACCGACTGGCCAGCGACCGCCTCGCTCGACGCCGGCCCATGGCTCAGACACTGGCGGCGCCTGCCGCAGATCGCCTACCTGATGGGCTGCCATGCCAAGCGGGCGGCGCTGGGTTGGCAGGGCGGACTGCTGCGGCTGCCCGATTGGGCCCGCCCGTTCGCCGCGCTGCCGTTGCCGTCCGACGCCGCCGCGCCCGGCGCGCCGCTGAGCCACCTGTGCCTGCTGCGCGCCGGCTACGGCCAGCTGCTGGCCTGGGGCGGCGACATGCCGCCGGCGCTGCGCCAGCGGCTGCCGCTGCTGTTCCCGCCGGAGCTGGACGTCGAAGCCGCGGCCGCGACCGTCCCCGACCCACTATTGCTGACACTGGCGATACAATATGCCCAGAGACATCCCCACACCCCACCCGCCGGCAGCCTGTGAAGGCGTACTGATCCGCCGCGCCAGCCTGCAGCCGGCGCGGCGCGCCGACGAACTGGAACGCGCGGCGCGCCGGCGCGCCCGGCGCATCACCGACGAGGCCGATGCCCAGGCCGACGCCGTCCGCGGCCAGGCCTGGCGGGACGGCTACCAGGACGGCATGCTGGCCGCGCTCGACCAGGTCGCCGCCCATCTGGCCGACAGCCAGGCACTGGCCCGGCGCTGGCGCGAGCGGCTGGCCGACGAGGCGCGCGCGATGCTGCGCGCCGCGACCGATCATCCCGACGCGCTGTTGCTGGCGCTGGACGAGTGGCTGCGCGAGCAGTCCCCGGCCGACGACGCGCCGACGCTGAAGCTTCTGTTGCCGGAAAGCGCCAGACCGCAGCAGCCGCGATTGATGGCGCTGCTGGCCGACGCCTGGAACGGCAGGCTGCAGCTCGATTATCACGCCGACGACCGCCTGTTGATCCGCTACGCCGACCAAGCGGCGGAGTTCGCGCCGGAACTGTATGTCGAGCCGGCGAGCCGGCAGGCGCTTCAATGCCTGGACTCGCTGCCGCGACAATGCCGCGCCCTGTCCGCCACCGCGCTGGAAACGCTGCTGCAGACGCTGAGGCGGCGGCTGGATCCCGCGGAGGACGCCACCATGGAGGAACAGACATGATTCCACCCCTATCCGCGCCCGCCTCCTCGCGGGCCTCCGCCGACGCCGACGCCGTGATCCCGCTGTCTCAGCTCGCGTCGGCCGCCGCCCCGTCCCGCGCCTCCCCCGACGCCGACACGCTGGCGCAGGCCTTTCTCGCCGCGGTGCGACGGCTGACGCCGCCGGCCTCGGACTCGCTGCAGGACAGACAGGCCTATAGCAACGACATCGCGCGGCTGCTGCACGACTTCCAGTACACGCCGGGCGTCACCGCCTTCGTCACGCTGCAGCAGCAAAGCGACGTCCTCGGCCTCGCGCTGGCGGAAGTGGACAAGAAGTCCCCGCTATACGAGGGACTGATGGCCGTGATGGTCGGCACCGGCAATCTGCAATACCAGATGGCCAAATGGATGCAGGACACGCTGCAGTCCGACGGCACCCCGCCGGAATTCGAAGACTGGTGACCCCCCTCGCCGGCCGCCTCCCGGCCGGCGCCTCCCACCCCGCCCTCCCCGCCAGCGCGAACCTGTCCTTAAGTCCAGGGCGAAAGCCGGGCCAGCTGCTACACCAGAAAGCACTGCGCATTCGCTGCGCAGCCCCGCGCAGTCTGCCCGCTCCCGGAAAGGACCAGCCATGAGCCAGGAACAAACCCATATCATTCCCCCGTACGGCGTCGCCATCCAGCAGGCCCTGGACAAGGGCGAACTGCCCCAGATGCAGAAACTGCTGGAGGAAAGCCGGCAATACCACAGCGAGCTTGGCCACAAGATCGCGCAGCTGGAGCAGGAAATCGCCAAGCGCCGGCAGCGCTAGGCCCCTCATCTCCTCTCATCCCCAGGAGGCTCTATGCCAGGCCATACCCAAGATGCGCTGTTCCCGGTCGGCTACGTCATCACCACCGGCCAGTCCGGCGCGCAGAAACTGCAGCTGAACCTGCTGATCAACAGCGCCACCGAGAAGGCGACCGGCGCCGCCCACATCACCCAGGCCACCCATCCGCCGCTGGACGTGCACGCCGACGTCTGGGGCCAGTACACCTATTTGACCGTGATGCCGCCGAGCGAAGGCCGCATCCTGCTGACCGCCCAGGGCAACCACGGCGGCCCGCACGCCAACTCCATCGTCAACTTCAAGCTCCATCTGGTGCTGGAGCGCGACTGGCAGCGCGGCGTGGCCAACTACAGCTACTACGACGAACACCAGAAGCACTGGGTGTCGCTGGAGAACGTGCCGGCCGAGCTGAACCGCGAGCTGCAGTCCCGCTACCATCCGCAGCAAGGCTCCGGCCCGGCCATCCCGTCCGGCAGCCATGTGGTGCCGCTGTACGGCGTGCCCATCCACCAGGCCCTCGCCAGCGGCGACCTGTCGCAGATGAAATCACTGGCCGCCCTGGCGCAGCAGCAGCTGGACAGCCACCCGCAGCTGCGCACCGAGCTGGCGGCGCTGAAGGCCGAAATCCAGAAACTGGAAGGCCGCTAGCCGCGACCGCCACTCAAACCATCGCAAGGAGCAGCATATGTCCGCATCCTCAGTCGGTTTGTTCCACACCCGCCTCATCGTCGCGACGCCGGCCGTCGGCGCCCCGGTGCTTCACCTGGACCTGGTGGTGCAGACGCCGGACAAGAAGGTGTTCGGCATCGCCAGCATCTTCCAGGCCACGCATCCGACGCTGGCGTTCAGCGCCCACGTCTGGGGCGACTACAGCCAGCCCAAGCTGGACAAGTCGACGGAAAACCACATCGCGCTGACGCTGGCCGGCAGCCCGGGCTCGGCCATCAGCCAGATCGCCGAGACCTTCCACCTGCAAGGCCTGCTCAACGCCGACTGGGCCCAGGGCTTCGCCAGCTACAGCTACTACGACAACGGCGTCTGGCACAAGGTGCAGCACGCGACGGTGACCGAGGACAGACGCGAAAGCGCCTCCGCCTCCGCCGCGCCTCCGCCCCACCACCAGCATCCGATACCGCTGTACGCGGCGGCGCTGCAGCAGGCGCGCGGCGGCGGCAATCTGGCCGCGCTGAAAAGCCTGGCCAGCCAGGCCGAGACTCAGCTCGAACAGGAGAGCAAGATCCGCGACGGCCTGAGCCAGCTGCAGGCCGAAATCAAGCGGCGCGAACAGCAGCAGGGCTGAGTCCCGTCTCCCGCCAACGGGTCCGGCGCCGTCCGGACCCTCATTCGAAAGCCGCCGCGATGCTAGACAGCCCCGCCGTCCGCCCCGCCCGCTACCTCGACGCCGACGATTTCCGCCGCTACACCCCGGTGCACATCGTCTGGGAGATCACGCTGGCCTGCGACCTGAAGTGCCTGCACTGCGGTTCGCGCGCCGGGCACCGGCGGCCCGACGAGCTGTCCACCGACGAATGCCTGCAGGTGATAGATTCGCTGGCGGCCCTGGGCACCCGCGAGGTCACGCTGATAGGCGGCGAAGCCTATCTGCGCAAGGACTGGACCCGCCTGATCCGGGCCATACGCGAACACGGCATCTACTGCGCCGTCCAGACCGGCGGCCGCAATCTGACGCCGGCCAAGCTGCAGGCGGCCGTGGACGCCGGCCTGAACGGCGTCGGCGTGTCGCTGGACGGCCTGGCGCCGCTGCACGACATGTTGCGCAATGTGCCCGGCTCCTTCGACAAGGCCAGCGACGCGCTGCGCCGCGCCCGGGCCGCCGGCCTCGCCGTCAGCGTCAACACCCAGATAGGCGCGGCGACGATGGCCGATCTGCCGCAGCTGATGGAGCACATCATTGAACTGGGCGCCAGCCACTGGCAGATCCAGCTGACGGTGGCGATGGGCAACGCCGTCGACAACGACCAACTATTGCTGCAACCCTACCGCCTGATCGAATTGATGCCGCTGCTGGCGCGGCTCTACCGCGAAGGCCGGGAGCGCGGCCTGCTGATGACGGTGGGCAACAATATCGGCTACTACGGCCCGTACGAGCGGCTGTGGCGCGGCTTCGGCGACGAGCGCGTGCACTGGACCGGCTGCGCCGCCGGCCAGACGGTGATGGCGCTGGAGGCCGACGGCACCGTCAAGGGCTGTCCGTCGCTGGCCACCGTCGGCTTTTCCGGCGGCAATGTCCGCGACATGAAGCTGGAGGACATCTGGCGCTACAGCGAGGGCATGCACTTCGGCCGGCTGCGCTCGGTCGACGACCTGTGGGGCTATTGCCGCGGCTGCTACTACAACGACGTCTGCCGAGGCGGCTGCACCTGGACCTCGCATTCGCTGCTGGGCAAACCCGGCAACAACCCCTATTGCCACTACCGCGCGCTGGAATTGCACAAGCGCGGCCTGCGCGAGCGCATCGTCAAGCTGCAGGACGCCGGCCCGGCCTCGTTCGCCGTCGGCCGCTTCGATCTGGTCACCGAGGAAATCGACACCGGCAAGGTGGTCGGCCAGATCAGCCGCAACGGCCAGGTGATCGAACTGGCCTGGAAAAACCGCGGCAAGCCGTCGCCCGAGACCGGCACGCCGCCGGCGACGCTGGCGCTGTGCCGCGGCTGCGAACAATACATCCAGCCGCACGAGCAAGCCTGTCCGCACTGCGGCGCCGACGTCGCCGCCGCGGCCGCCGACTACCGGCGCGACGAGATGCGCCGGCAGGAAATCGTCGACAATCTGCGCCGACTGCTGGGACTGGACGCCTGACCGGCCGCGCCGGCTGCGAGTCGAACCGCCGATTCCGCTACAATGGCCGGGACTCATACACCGGCCCCGCCATGCTGCCCGATCTTCTCCGCCCCGCCTCCGCCCCGCTGATCCAGGCCCGCTCCGACGCCCAGGCGGTGCTGACTTGGCTGGCCGAACACGCCGACCGCCCGGCCACGCTGGCCGGCTACCGCAAGGAGGCCGAACGGCTGCTGCTGTGGCTGGCCGAGCGCGGGCAGACGCTGGCGCAGGTCCGCCGCGAGGACGTGCTGGACTACCGCCGCTTCCTCGCCTCGCCGCACCCGGCCGAGCGCTGGATAGGCCCGGCCCGCCCGCGCAGCCACCCGGAGTGGAAACCGTTCAGCAAGCCGCTGGCGCCGGCCAGCGTCGAACACAGCCAGACCGTGCTCGGCGCGCTGTTCGGCTATCTGAACGACGCCGGCTATCTGAACGGCAACCCGTTCCGTCTGCTGCGCCGCGGCCGCAAGCCGCCGCGGCAACAGGCCGAGCGGTTTTTCGACGCCGCCTGCTGGCGCCATCTGCAGGCCACGCTGGACGCGCTGCCGCGCGACACCGGCCGCCAGCGCCTGCACGCCGAACGCGCGCGCTGGCTGTTTACGCTGCTCTACCTCAGCGGCGCCCGCCGCGCCGAGGCGGCCGCGGCGCGCTGCAGCGACCTTTCCCGCCGCAACGGCAACTGGTGGTGGCACGTCGTCGGCAAGGGTGGGGTCGCCGCCCGCATTCCCTTGTCCGACGAATGGATGGACGCGCTGGGACGCTATCGCCTCAGTCTGGGGCTGGCGGCCATGCCGGACGCTGGCGAGGACACGCCGCTGCTGTGCCGCGTCGGCGCCAAAGGTCGGGCCGAACCGCTGTCCGACAAGGCCGTCTACCTGATCTGCAAGCAGATCTTCGCGCTCGCCATGCAAGACGCGCCCGACGCCGAACTGCGGGAGCGGCTGCGCCACGCCACCACCCACTGGCTGCGCCACACCGCCGCCAGCCACCAGTTGGAGGCCGGCATCCCGCTGCTGCTGGTCAGCCAGAATCTGCGCCACGCCAGCATCCAGACCACGCGCCGCTATCTGCACAGCGAAGAGGACGCCCGTCACCAGGCCAACCGGCAGCACAAGCTGCGCCGCGACGAATAAGCGCCCGCGCAACGGTTCCGCATCGGGCGGAAGGCCGCCAGAACCTCGAACAGGCCCTGGGTCGAACCGTCGCAACGCTTCCCTTTCGCCGCCATTCCGCGTACCATCGCGCCTCCTCAAATTTCAAGGAGATGCCCGAATGACGACCCAAACCGCCGCCCGCGCCTGCGGCATCGACTTCGGCACCTCCAACTCCACCGTCGGCTGGCTGCGCCCCGGCCACGACACGCTGTTGTCGCTGGAAGACGGCAAGATCACGCTGCCGTCGGTGGTCTTCTTCAATTACGAGGAAGACCATTCCCGCTTCGGACGCGCGGCGCTGGCCGAATACATGGACGGCTACGAAGGCCGATTGATGCGCTCGCTGAAGAGCCTGCTCGGCTCCAGCCTGATAGACAGCCAGACCGAGGTGCAGGGCAAGGCGCTGCCGTTCCGCCACCTGCTGAAACTGTTCATCGAGGAGTTGAAGCTGCGCGCCGAAGCCGGCGCCGGCCGCGCCTTCGAACAGGTGGTGCTGGGCCGACCGGTCCACTTCGTCGACGACAATCCGGTGGCCGACCGCCTGGCCGAGGACACGCTGGCCGACATCGCCCGCCAGGTCGGCTTCAAGGACATCTCCTTCCAGCTGGAACCGATCGCCGCCGCCTTCGACTACGAGGCCGGCGTCGACAAGGAGGAATTGGCGCTGATCGTCGACATCGGCGGCGGCACCTCGGACTTCACGCTGATCCGGCTGTCGCCGGAGCGCCGCGCGCGCGACGAGCGCCTCGACGACATCCTGGCCACCGGCGGCGTCCACATCGGCGGCACCGACTTCGACCGCCAACTGAGCCTGCACGGCGTGATGCCGCTGTTCGGCTTCAAGACCCGGCTGCGCAACAACGCCGAAATGCCGTCCAGCCAGTATTTCAACCTGGCCACCTGGCACACGATCAACTTCGCCTACACCCGCAAGGCCTGGGTCGATCTGCAGGACGTGCACCGCGACGCCGCCGAACCGAACAAGCTGGACCGGCTGTTCCAGCTGATCCAGCAACGCGCCGGCCACCGGCTGGCGATGGACGTCGAGGCGGCCAAGATCGCGCTGTCGGACCGGGACAGCCATCCGCTGGCGCTGGACTACATCGAGCGCGGCCTGCATTGCGAGCTGGGCCGCGGCGATTTCGAAGCCAGCATCGCCGCGCTGCTGGACCGCGTCGGCGCCACCGTCGGCCGCCTGCTGGCCGATGCCGGCCTGCAGGCCGGAGCGATAGACACCGTGTTCTTCACCGGCGGCTCCAGCGGCGTGCCGGCGCTGCGCGACGGCATACGCGCGCTGCTGCCCAACGCCCGCCACGTCGAAGGCAATCTGTTCGGCAGCATCGGCAGCGGCCTGGCCATCGAGGCGAGGAAACGCTACGGCTGAGGCCGTCGCCGACCATGAAAAAACGCCGCGTGACGCGGCGTTTTTTTTCATCGATGCTCACGGTTGCGGCTTGCGCCGCGGCGGCTTGGCCGCCGGCGGAGGCGACGGATCGAAACCGAACAACGTGCCGGTGCGCCCGGTCTGCGACTGACAGGCTATCGTCAACGCGCGGTTGATCGCCTCCTTCTTGCTGACGCCCCACCACTCTATCATCTTGTCCAGCGACTTCTGCGCGTCGCGGCTCAGTTCCACCGTCACGGACAGCTCCTGCAAGCGGTTGCGGCGCAGCTCGCGGCTGCGGCGCTTGCGCTCGGCCACCGTCATCGCGCGCTCGCCCAGCGGCTTGCGGCCCGGCTTCTTCTGGGTGCCGCCTATCAGGTCGTAGGTGTAGTGATCGCAGGGGTCTTTCATCGATGGGTGACGGGTCACGTCTGGACGAGGGGGCGCAAGAATACCATAAAGCCGCCGTTTGCGCCGGCCCGACGCAAACAAAAACCCCCGCCGCGGCGGGGGCTTCGTCGTGCGGCCTACCGGCGATCAGTTCACCGGGCAGCTGTTGGCGGCGCGGTAGTCGACCACCTTGATCTTGCCGGCGATGATGTCCTTGCGCGCGGCGACGATCTTCTTCTCCATCTCCGGCGTGATCAGCGCGCGGTTGTATTTGTCCAGCGCCCAGTCGACGCCGTTTTCCTTCAGGCCCATCAGCTTGACGCTGGGCTTCCAGGCGCCGTCCTTGGCGTCGCGCATCGTCTCGTACACGGCGTTGTCCACGCGCTTGACCATCGAGGTCAGCACCGTGCCCGGCTGCATGTAGTTCTGGTTGCTGTCGACGCCGATATAGTACTTGCCGGAAGCCTTGGCGGCCTGGATCACGCCGACGTTGGACAGCGCCGCCGCGGCGAAGATCACGTCGGTGCCGCGATCGAACTGGCTCTTGGCCAATTCATTGCCGCGCGACGGATCGTTGAAGGCGGTATGGGTGGTGCCCAGCATGTTCTGCAGCACCACGGCCTTCGGATTGACGTAGCGGGCGCCCTGGGCGTAGCCGCAGCCGAAAGCGCGGATCAGCGGCACGTCCATGCCGCCGAGGTAGCCGACCTTGCCGGTCTTGGACTTCAGCGCGGCGGCCATGCCGACCAGGAAGGAGCCTTCCTGCTCCTTGAAGGCGATGCTCTGCACATTGGCGCCCTTGGCCACCGAATCCACCAGCGTGAACTTGGTGTTCGGGAATTCCTTGGCCACGGTCTCGATGGACTGGGTGTAGGCGAAGCCCACGGCCACTACCAGGTCGGCGCCCTTGCGCGCCATATTGCGCAGCACTTGCTCCTTCTGCGCATCGTTGCTGGGCTGACCTTCGCGGTAATTGATCTTGAACTCTTTCTTGAAGCGTTCGGCGCCGTTATAGGCCGCTTCGTTGAAGCTCTTGTCGAACTTGCCGGCCTGGTCGTAGACCACGGCCACATTGAAGTCCTTGGCCAGCGCGGAGCCGGCGAGCAGAGTTGCGGCTACGGCGCAGCCTGCGGTCTTGATCGCAAAAGTCATTTTCATCAGCTTTTCTAGTAGTAGTTTTGAGATGGACAGCCGGCCGACCGCATGAATCGCCCGGCGCTTCAACGAGGAACGCGTCGCGCCGGACGCTCCCCAGAGCGCGGCGGGACGGGACAGAGGACGATATGCAAAGCGCCGCCCGCGGGCGGCGCATACAACTCGCCAATTGAAGCGGCGAAATTCTACCCAGCGCCACCCCTCGTGTAAACAAATATAGATAAAATTGTCTGGGAATTTAACCAAGGCTCAGCCGGGCAGCCCCGCGCTGCGGCACAATGCCGCGTCCTGCGAACCCCTCTCCAGCGCCAGCTCGATCAACGCCGTGATCAGATCGCGGTAGGACAAGCCGGCCGCCTGCCACAGCTTGGGGTACATGCTGATATTGGTGAAACCGGGCAAGGTGTTCAGCTCATTGATCACCACCTCGCCATCCGGCGTCAGAAACACGTCTACCCGCGCCATGCCGCTGCACTCCAAAGCCTGGAACGCTTCGATAGCGATGCCGCGGATACGCTGGCAGGCCTCGTCTGGAATATCCGCCGGCACGGCGACGCGCGCGCCGTCCTCGTTCAGGTATTTGGTGTCGTAGGCGTAGAATTCATCGCTCAATACGACCTCGCCGCAACCGCTGGCCTGCGGATGGGCGTTGCCGAGCACGGCGCATTCGATCTCGCGGCCCACCACCGCCTGCTCCACCAATACTTTGTGATCGAAGCGCAGCGCCTGCTCCACGGCAGCGTGGAACGCATCCTCGTCGCGCACTTTGGAGACGCCGACGGATGAACCTTGATTGGCCGGCTTGACGAACAGCGGCAGCCCCAGTTGGGCAACGATGGCGGCGAAATCCGCCTGAGCGGCCTTGGCTCGCGTCAGCGTGACGAAGGGCGCCACCTTGAGGCCGGCGTCGCGCAACAAGCGCTTGGCCACATCCTTGTCCATGCACACGGCCGAACCCAGCACGCCGGCGCCGACAAAGGGAAGGTTGGCCATTTTCAATAGCCCCTGCAGCGAGCCATCCTCGCCCAAAGTGCCATGCACAATGGGGAACACCACGTCGATCTGCGCCAGCGGATGGGCGTCGACAGCCGCCACCAATTGGCGCTCGCCTTGCCCCGGCACCAGCGCCAGTCCCGTGTCGGATGGGCGCAGCGCGATGCGGGCAGGATCGTCGGCGTTCAACAGAAAATTGGAAGGCTGGTTGACATGCCACGCACCCTGCTTGTCGATGCCGATCAACGCCGCTTCGAAACGGTCCTGGTCCAAAGCCTGCAGAATATTTTTGGCCGACTGCAGGGAAACCTCATGCTCGGACGACTGACCGCCGAAAATCAAACCCACCCTGATCTTGCTCATCGCTGCATTCGATACGAAATGAAAAGAGCCGTCATGATAATGTATTTTCGCAGCGCGCAGTCGGCCGCCCCGTATGCCTGGCCAGCCAGCCACGCATGGCCACGCAGGCCCAGGCCGCGGCGGCGCAAGCCATGCCGCCAGCCATCGTGCCCGGCATGCCTTGGCGGCCGATCAGCCAACCGCCTAGCGCGGAGCCTAGCGCCACACCGAGATTGATGAAGGAAATATACAGCGCGCCCAGAAATTCCGGCGCGTCGGGCGCCTCCGCGCTCAGCCAGACCTGAGTGACCACCAGTCCGGAGGTGTGCGCCGCGCCCCAGAACGCCGCCACGCCCGCCAAAACCGGCCAGGACAGGCTGCCCAGCCAAAACAGCGGCAGATAGGCTGCGATCAGGCAACCGGGATGGAGCACGGCGGCGACAACGCGGTTGCGGCCCATCGCGCGGCCGCCCAATATATTGCCGGCCAATCCCCCCGCGCCAAACAACAGCAGCAGCCAATTGGCCGCTTCTTCGCCCACCCTGGCCTCGCTGCGCAACAAGACCGCCGCGTAACCGTAGACGCAGAACATCGCCGCGAATATCAGCGTGGCTCCGGCCAGGTTCAGCCACAAGGCCGGCCGGCGCAGAATCGCCAAGTCCGCCATCAGGCCGACGCCGCGCCGCGTCGGCGCATCCGGCAGGCAAAACCAGAGGCCCAACGCCGCCGCGCCATTCATCGCCGAGCCGAACAGGCAGGCGGCCTCGTACGAAAAGCGCGTCGCCAGCCAGCCAGTGGCGGGAATGCCCAACACCATGCCCATGCTAGTGCCGATGAAGGCTTTGGCCGAAGCTTCCGCCGCCCGCCGCGGCGGATACAAAGCCGCGGCGGCGACAAAAGCCAGCGCGAAAAACACCGGGTGTAGCAGCGCCGGCGCCACCCGGCTCAACAGCAGCACCGGGTAGTTCGGCGCCAGCGCCATCGCGGCGCAGGCGGCGGCGAAAACCGACAGGCACGCCGTCAGCACGCCTCGCCTGGAGCGCCGGGACAGCACAAGCGTGGCCGGTGGCCCGGCCAGGGCCACCGTCAGCGCGAACACGCTCACCAGCGCCCCCGCCTGCGACACCGACACGCCATATCAACTGACGATATCCGGCAACAACCCGACCACGCCGAACTCGACGACGTACAGGCCAAACAGGCCCAGACCCAGGAAAAACATCGCCGCGCCTGGCCGGCTGTCACAATGCGGCATAAACGGCCTCGCACAGATCGACGGTGAAACGACCGGACATGCCCTCAAACGCGGTGTTGGTGAGGGCGACCACGCTCAAGGAGCGGGCGGGATCGACAAACCAGGCATGCCCGTACGCGCCGCCTAGCCGCCAGCTGCCGACCGACTCCGGCGTGGCCGCCGCCTGCGGGTCGCGCAGCACGGTAAAGCCCAGGCCGAAACCTCGCCCCGGCCATGCCGCCAGCGTCAAGCCTGCCGCCTGATCGCGCGCCATCTCCCGCGCCAGCCGGGATGGCAACACCCGGCCATCGTCCGCGCGCAGGCTTTCCAGAAAAGCGAGAAAATCCGCCGCCGTGCCTATCATGCCGGAACCGCCGGATGCAAACGCTTTGGCATCGAACGCGCGCCGCGGCGCGAAGCGCAGGCCGGCGGTGCCGGGAAACACCGGCGCCGTCTCCAGGTCGGACATCCGGCGAGGGCGGGGCTCGGCATCGACATACGCCGCCGCCAGCCTTGCCGGATCCGCCACCTCGAACGAGGTATCTCGCAGGCCAAGCGGCTGCGTGACCCAGCGAGCCAGCGCCGCCGGTAGACTCAGGCCGCTGGCGCGTTCGATCACCGCGCCCAGCACATCGGTCGCCAGCGAATAGCCCCACGCCTCGCCAGGCGAATACAGCAAAGGCACGCCCGCCAGCCGGCGCAGGTTCTCCTCCAGGCTCAAGTCCGACTCATCCATGCCGTCCGACACGCCGGCAGCCCGATAAGCGCCGCCGCCTTCCGCTTCGAGAAAGCCATAACCGAATCCGGCGGTATGGCTCAGCAGCTGCCGCAGCGTGATCGTCGCGACGACGCCGTCAGCCAGGCGCGGCTGAAACCAGGGCAGAATATCGGCGACAGCCTGATCCAGGGCCAGCACGCCCAGTCCCACCAGCGCGAGCGCCGCCGCGCTGACCATCGGCTTGCTGACGGACGCCAGCCGGAATAAAGCATCCAGCCGCATCGGCACGCCGGCTTCGCGATCGGCCATGCCATACGCCGCCTGGTGCACCAGGCGGCCGTCGCGCATCGCCAGCACCACAGCCCCCACCAAGCGTCCCGCCTGGATCGACCGCTCGACCACCGCGCCGACGCCAGCCAACTCCTGCCGCGCCGCGCCCGCCGTTTGCGGAAAATTGGTTTCCACTTGCATTTCGCGCTCCTTGCCCGTCCGGGCTTGTGATGAACGCAATCATGCTAAAGAGATAACGAGAACAGAAAAATAGTCTTGAATTCCGTTAAAATCGGACAAAACCATCCGCAATGAGGCGCTCAATTGGACGGGACAAGCGGTTTCAAGATATTTGTACTGGCAGCCGATACCCGCAGCTTCGCCAAGGCCGGGCGACTGTTGGGCATTTCGTCGTCCGCCGTCGGCAAAAGCGTGGCGCGGCTGGAGGAAAAACTGGGCGCGCGCCTGTTTCACCGCAGCACCCGCAGCATCGCGCTGACCGCCGAGGGGCAGGCATTCCTCACGCGCTGCCGCCGCATCCTGGAGGAAATCGAATCGGCCGAACAAGAGCTGCAAAGCCTCTCCCGCGCGCCGCGGGGACGGCTGCGGCTTAGCTTGCCGGTCGCGGGCGAGCTGTTGAATCCGCTGCTGTCGGGCTTTGCCGCGCAGTACCCGGACATCGAGCTGGAACTGGACTTCAGCGACCGCGTGGTAGAACTGATAGAGGAAGGATTCGATGCGGCGATCCGCATCGGGGAGCTGAGGGATTCGCGGCTGCAGTCTCGCCGGCTGGGCGCCTTCCGCCTGCTGCTGGCGGCGTCGCCGGACTACCTGGCCAAGATGGGAGAGCCCGCGACGCCCGCGGACCTGGCCCGCCACCGCTGCCTGCACTACCGCTTCCCCAACAGCGGCAAAACGCAAGCCTGGCCGCTCGCCGGCCTGTCGGCATTGCCGCAAACCATGGTGTGCAACACCGTGGACACGCTGGTCCACATGGCCAGCCAGGGCCTTGGCATCTGCTGCGCGCCGGATTTCGCGGCGCGGCAGGCCTTGCGGGCCGGCAAGCTGCGCGCGGTGCTGGCAGATGAAACCCGGCACGCCGGCGCCTTTCATCTGCTCTGGCCGTCCGGCCGCCATCCGACGCCCAGGCTGCGAGCCTTCATCGACTACCTGGCCCGCCAGCCCTTTCCCGCTGCTTAGGCGTCGCCGTCCTCTTCGCCGTCGCCCGCGTCATCCAACCGCAACTGCGCCGCCAGCTGCTTGTTGTTGCGGATGCCCAGCTTGCGCAGTTTTTCGGCGCTGGTCATCAGATTGCCGCGGCCGCTGGACAGCTGCTTCATCGCATCGGAGAAGGTGTCGCGGCTGATATCCAGTTGCTTGCCCAGCTTTTCCATATTGGCGACGAAGCCGGCGAACTTGTCGTACATCGCCCCGCCCTGGCGCGCGATCTCCTGCGCGTTCTGGTTCTGGTACTCGTAGCGCCAGATGCTGGCGACGGTGCGCAGCGTGGCCAGCAGCGTGCTCGGGCCGACTATCATGATGCGACGCTCGAAGGCCTCGTTGAACAGGCTCATGTCGTGCTGCACCGCCAGCAGATAGGCCGGCTCCACCGGGATGAACATGAAGACGAAGTCCAGCGTGTTCAGTTTGTACAGGTCCTGGTAACGCTTTTCCGACAGCGAGCGGATATGGGCGCGGATCGCGGCGATATGGCCCTTCAGCTCGGCCTCTCGCGCAGCGTCGCCGTCGGCGGCGGTATAGCGGACATAGGCGTTCAGCGACACCTTGGAGTCGACCACCAGCTGCTTGCCCTCCGGCAGGTCTATCACCACGTCCGGCTGGTAGCGTTTGCCGCCATCGTCGGTTTCCAGAATATCCGACACCTGCACCCGGTACTCGCGGTCGCGGGTCAGGCCCGAGGTTTCCAGCACCTTCTCTAGCACCATCTCGCCCCAGGTGCCCTGCGCCTTGCTGCTGGCGCCGGTCAACGCGTTGGTCAGCGCGACGGCGTCGTCGCCGAGCCGGGTGTTCAGCTCCTGCAGCCGCTTCAACTCGGTCTCCAGCGTCAGCCGTTCCTTGCTGTCCTTGTCGTAGGTGTCCTGCACCAGCTTGCCGAAGTTCTGGATGCGCTCGTGCAGCGGATTCAGCAGCGTGCCCAGGTTCTGCTGGTTCTGCTCGGTGAAGCGCTTGGACTTTTCCTCCAGGATGTCGCCGGCCAGCGCCTTGAACTGGTCGGTCAAGGTCTGGCGCGCCTCCATCAGCAAGGCCAGTTTCTCCTGGCTCTGCCGGCGCTCGCCGTCCAGCAGCGTGGCCAGCTCCTGCTCGCGGGCCGACAGCCTGACGATGTCCTCGCCCTGCTGCTGGCTGCGCCGCTGCAAGGCGTCCAGCAGCCGGCCCTGCTCCTCGCTGGCCGCCAGCAGCGACGACAGCCGGCGCAGCTCCAACTGCAGGCCGTCCAGTTGCTCCCCGCGCTCCTGCAGCTGCTTTTCCAGCTCCGGCACCCGCTGGGCGCGGGCGACGTAGGCGCCAAGCTGGGTCTGGCTGTCCGCCAACTGCTGGCTCTGCGCCTGCAGCGCCCTGCCGGCTTCCTGCTCCCGGCTTCTCGCGTCTTCCAGTTGCGGCCGCAGCGCATCCAGCTGCGCCTGCAAGCCCGCCGCCTGCTGCCGCAGCGATTCAAGATCCCTGACGCTCCGTCCGCGCGCGGCCCAGGCCGCGGCGCCGCCGCCAAGCAAGCCCAGCAATAGGCCAATCACCAACATTTCCATCAACGGTACCTCAATTCATTTCGGCTCGGCTCGCCGTCAGGCGCCGATCCGGTCGATCACAAAAGCCGCCCGCTGTTCGAGCGAGCCTCGCGGCACTTCGATCAAGGCATAGCCCAGACGGGCGTATGCGCGCTCCATCGCTTCGCAGGTGCGCTCGGCCTCGGCCAAAGTCTGCCGGCGCTCGCTGTCCTGCGCGAAAATCTCCGGCCAGGGACGCAACAGGAAAATCTTGTCATAGCGAAAAACGCCAGCCGCCTTTTCCATGTGCGCGGGGACGGCAAGCCCGGACAGCTCGAGATAGCCGATGACGTCCGGAATGCCTCGATCCAGAAACACCGGCCCCGCCGCCCGCTCGGCGTGGCGGAAATTGCGCATGTCCCAGCCCAGCATCTGCTCGGCGAACGCGCGCGGATCAACCCAGGGCAGCGCGCTCCCGCCTATCCGCTGCTGGTCCTGGATGATGGCCCGGCCGGCCTCGTCCAGCGTCGGGTAGCCGATGCCCTGCAACATCGTCGACAAAGACGTCTTGCCCGCCCCCGGTCCGCCGGTCAGGACCAGCAACTCCGCTTTCACGCTCTCGCCCATATCGTTCAGGCCGCCGCCCAGTGCTGCAGGTAGACCTGCAGCTCCTTGCGACCCTGCCACTCGTTGGCGATCAGCTGGTAGACCGCCTGGATGCGGTCCGGCAGCCAGTCGGCGTGATTGAACAGCATCGCGTCGAACTCGCAGCCGTCGCGCGCCAGCCTCAGCTTCAGATGCTTGTCGCCGACCAGTTTCTGGTTCACCACGCTGAACTGGTCGTGGAAGTAAGGCACCGGGAAGCCCTGGCCCCACACCTCGGCCGCCAGCGTCTCCGCCAGTTGCAGATTGAGCTCGCGCGCCGGCAGGCTGCCGTCGGTCTCTATCGTCCGGGTTAGCTGCCCCTCGTCCATCAATTGTCGCGCCACCGCCTCGAAAGCCTGCTGGAAATCGGCGAAACGAGCCTCGTCCAGGCTCAGGCCGGCCGCCATCGCGTGGCCGCCGAACTTCAGGATCAGGCCCGGATGACGCTTGTAGACCAGGTCCAGCGCGTCGCGCAGATGGAAGCCGGGAATCGAGCGGCCCGAGCCCTTGATCTCGCCGTCGTCGCCGGGCGCGAACACGATGACCGGCCGGTGGAAGCGCTCCTTCAGCCGCGAGGCGACGATGCCGACGACGCCCTGGTGCCAGTCGTCGCGGTACAGGGTCAGCGTGTAGCGGTTGCCGGCGTCGATGCCGGACAACGCCGCCATCGCCTCGTCCTGCATGCCGTGCTCGATGCTGCGCCGCTCGCGGTTGAGCTTGTCCAGCTCCTGGGCCAGCCGCATCGCCGGCTCCTCGCTGCCGGACAGCAGGCAGGCGATGCCCAGGCTCATGTCGTCTAGCCGGCCGGCGGCGTTGAGCCGCGGCCCCAGCGTGAAGCCGAGATCGAAGGTGTTGGCCTTGTGGTGGGCGCGGCCGGCGACGCGGAACAGCGCGGCGATGCCCGGCGCCATCCGCCCGGCGCGCATCCGCCTCAGACCGTTCTCGACCAGCGTGCGGTTGTTGCGGTCCAGCCTGACCACGTCGGCCACCGTGCCCAGCGCCACCAGGTCCAGCAACTCGCCCAGATTGGGCTGGGTCTTTTCGTCGAACGCGCCGCGCCGGCGCATTTCCGCGCGCAGCGCCATCAGCACGTAGAACATCACGCCGACACCGGCCAGATTCTTCGACGGGAACACGCAGCCGGGCTGGTTGGGGTTGACGATCAGCGCGTCCGGCAAGGTGTCGCCGGGCAGGTGGTGGTCGGTCACCAGCACCTCGATGCCCAGCGCCCTGGCCGCGTCGACGCCGGCGACGCTGGCGATGCCGTTGTCGACGGTGACGATGATGTCCGGCTTCTTTCGCGCCGCCAGCTCGACGATCTCCGGCGTCAGGCCGTAGCCGTACTCGAAGCGGTTGGGCACGATGAAGTCTATCGTGGCGCCCAGCATCGACAAGCCCTTCACCGCCACCGCGCAGGCGGTGGCGCCGTCGGCGTCGTAGTCGGCGACGACCAGCAGCCGCTGTCCGGCGGCGATGGCGTCGGCCAGCCGGCTCGCCATCGCCTCGGCGTTTTTCAGGTTCTGATAGGGCAGCAAGCCCTTCAGGCCATAGTCCAGCTCGCCGCTATCGGCGATGCCGCGGGCGGCGTACAGCCGCGCCTGCAACGGCGTCAGCCCCTGGCCGAGCAGCTTCTGCTGCAGCTCGGCCGGCGCTTCACGGGTAAGAATCTGCGACATGTTTTCTCAGTAAAGCGCCGCCGGCGGCAGCGCGCGTTTCCAGAATTTCCACAAATCGGCCGGGCCCAGCGTCAGCTCGAAGCCGGCCGGACCGGTGGCGATCAGCGTCAGCTGCTCCAGCCTGCGCTGGCGCAGCGCCAGCAGCAGCGGCGCGAACCAGTCGCGCTCCAGCCGCTCCAGCCCCTCGCGCCATCCCCAGGCATCGCGATACTGCGCCGCGGCCTGCAGCGCGTCCAGCGCCAGCAGGCAATCGTCGCCCGGCTCCAGGCCGTCGAAGGCGAACGGCGCCGCCTCGATGCGCATGCCGGTGCTCGCCGCCAGCAGCTGCAGCGTCTCGTCGTCGGCCAGCAGCCGCGGCGCCGGCGCGCGCCAGGCGCCGGGCTCGCCCTCGCCCCACAGCCACACGCTGTTGACGGCCAGCTCGCCGCGCGCCTCGCGCGCATCGTTGATGGCCTGGGTGTACAGCAGCATCTGCAGTTCGTTCAGCGTCCGGCTCCAGGCCAGGCCGCCGTCGCCCTGCGGCAGGTGGCGGTTGATGTCCTCGCCCACCACGTCCCACAGCGGCGCGAAGCGCGCCGTCAACGGCGCGGCGCTGTGCAGCAGCCAGCGCCCCGGCCGCAGCGGGTAAAAGCGCAGGCCGTCCTCGCCGAAATGACGGTTCAGCGCGTCGACGAGGCCGCTCGCCTCGTCCTGGTCCAGCCGCATCACGCCGACATCGGCCAGCAACGCGCGGTCGCGGTCCACCCGCAGATGCACCGGATCGGCCAGCAGCCAGTCGCCGGCTTCGGCGTCCAGACCGGCTTCGGCGGCGGCCAGCCGCGCCAGGCCGGCGGCCTCGCCGCCCCACAGCCTCGCCAGGCAGGCCGAATGGCTTTGCTCGCGGCGCTGCAAGCGTCCGCGGCCCAGCAAGCGCTGCAAGGCCGGCAGCTTCAGCCCCTTGCCCACTTCGCCGCCGGCATCGGCGTCCAGCCAGCACAGGCCGGGTATCAACAGCGTCAATTTCATAGTCTTGCCAGATGGGTTGGGATACCGGTCATTTTGGCCGATGCGCATTTGGCGCGCGCGTCGTTCTGCGGCAAACTGGTTGCTTGCGCCGGAACTATCGCGCGGCTCGCCAAACAAAACATGAGTTTGGCGCATGGCTGCGCCGGATCCTGATCACTATTTTGCATAGGCAGGCGCAGGCCTGCCCGGAAAAATGATGGATTATCGCAAACTGCTACACATCCCGCAAAAATGCGCGTCCCGACTGCTCAACCACCATCTGAGCTGGCTGGGCGTCGCCGCCTGCCTGCCGCTGCTGGGCACCGCCACCGCTTTCGCCGTGGCCACCGGCGCCAAGGAGACCCTGCCCGAACAGGTGCGGCAACAGCAGGTGGTGGAGAGGCTGGCGCTGCCGGAATTCCGCTTCGCCGACAGCCGGACCCGCTATTGGCGCGACGAATCGATCAAGCGCGGCGACACCGTCGCGCGGGTGCTGAACCGCGTCGGCATACGCGACGCCGAGGTGCGCGAGCTGCTGTACGGCGACAGCCCGCAGGCGAAGAAGCTGCTGAAGCTGAAAGTCGGCGCCACCTTGACGATGCAGACCAACGACGTCGGCGAGCTTTTCGGCCTGCGCTTCCTGCAGGACGACGACAACGGCGAACAGATCCTGGTGGCGCTGGAGAAGCGCGACGGCCGCTGGCAGGCCAGCGCCGATCCGGTGGCGGCCGACAGCGTCGAAACGGTGCGTTCGATCGCCGTCAGCCGCGGCGCGGCCGCCGACCTGGCCGCCGCCCGCGTGCCGGCCGATATCCGCAACCAGCTGGCCGAAGTGTTCTCCGATCAGTTCCCGCTGTCCAGCCTGAAACGCGGCGACCGCATCAATCTGGTGTACGAGACCATGGTCTACGCCGGCGCCGCCATCGCCAGCGGCAATCTGCTGGCGGTGTCGATAGAACGCGACGGCAAGCTGCACCAGGCCTACTACTTCGCCCACGACAGCGAAAGCGGCGCCTACTACGACGCCGCCGGCCATCCGGTGAAGAAAGGCTTCAGCCGGCAGCCGCTGAGCGGCGCGCGCATCAGCTCCGGCTTCGGCCTGCGGCTGCATCCGGTGCTGCACGCGCTCAGGATGCACTCCGGCATAGATTACGCCGCCGCCCCCGGCACCCCCATCGTCGCGCCGGCCGACGGCGAACTGGTCAAGGTGACGCGCGAAAACGGCTACGGCAATGTGGTGATGCTCCGCCACAACGCGAAACTGAGCACGCTGTACGCCCATATGAGCGCCTTCGGCAAAGGCATACGGGCCGGCGGCAAGGTCAAGGCCGGCGATGTGCTCGGCTATGTCGGCAGCACCGGACGCGCCACCGGCCCGCATCTGCATTTTGAGGTTAGAATCAACGACCAGCCGGTGGACCCGGCCACCAACGCCCTGCCGACGCCCGGGCTGAACCAGACCCAGATCGCGCAGTTCGCCGCCCAGCGCCGGACGCTGAGCGCCCGTCTGGAGCTGCTGCAGAGCATCCCGGTCAACGTCGCGCAAATCGACTGAACCGCATGGCGAACATGAGCGACTTATATATTGGCATGATGTCCGGCACCAGTCTGGACGGCGTCGACGCCGCCCTGGTGCGTTTCGACGCCGCCGGCCGCCCCGAGCTGCTGGCCGACCACGCGCTGCCCTATCCCGACGAGGTGCGCGCCGAGATCCTGGCGCTGCAGCCGCGCGGCGACGACGAGCTGGACCGCGGCGCGCGGCTCGGCAACCGGCTGGCGGAGATCTACGCCCGCGCCGGGCGCGAGCTGCTGGAAAAAGCCGGCCGCCGCCCCGGCGACATCCGCGCCGTCGCCTGCCACGGCCAGACGGTGCGCCACGCGCCGCACGCCGGCTACACGATACAGATAGGCAATATGGCGCGGCTGGCCGAACTGGCCGGCATCGACGTGATCGCCGACTTCCGCAGCCGCGACGTCGCCGCCGGCGGCCACGGCGCCCCGCTGGTGCCGGCCTTCCAGCAAAGCGCGTTCTCCAGCCCGGACGAGCGCCGCGTGATCCTCAATATCGGCGGCATCAGCAATCTGGCCCGCCTGCACCGCGGCCTGCCGGCGATAGGCTTCGACTGCGGCCCCGGCAATATGCTGATGGACGCCTGGAGCCGCCGCCACACCGGCCGGCCCTACGACGACGACGGCCGCTGGGCCGCCTCGGGCGCCGTCCACGCGCCGCTGCTGGCCGCGATGCTGGCCGAGCCGTATCTGCATCAGCCTCCGCCGAAAAGCACCGGCCGCGACCTGTTCGACGACGCCTGGCTGGAGCGGCATGTCGCGGCCCTGCCGGCCGCGCCGGCGCCGCGGGACGTCCAGGCCACGCTGCTCGCTTTCAGCGCCCGCGCGATCGCCGACGCCATCGTGCGGCATTGCCCGGACAATCAGGCGGTCTACGTCTGCGGCGGCGGAGCCCGCAACGGCGCGCTGATGGCCGAGATCGCCCGCCTGCTGTCCGGCCAGCGCGTCGCGGCGATCGAGGCGCTGGGCCTGCCGGCCCAGCTGATCGAGGCCGTCGCCTTCGCCTGGCTGGGCTGGCGCTTCGATCGCCGCGAACCGGGCAATCTGCCGGAGGTGACCGGCGCGCAAGGCCCGCGAATTCTGGGCGCCCTGTATCCGCGATAGAGGTGAAACACAGCGCATCAGGCTATAATCGTCTGCTGTCATAGCCAATTATGCAAAAAATGCGATTTTTCAAGCGCAAAGCCGTAGTCAAGAACACCCAGACCTCGCTGCCGCCGCAGCTGTCCGCCCTGCTCCGCGAAGCATGGTGGCTGCTGATGGCGGTGGCGGCGGTCTATCTGGTATTGGTGCTGGCCAGCTACTCCTCGCTCGACCCGTCCTGGTCCCACAGCTCGTCCGACCCCACCGTCCGCAATTACGGCGGCGCCTTCGGCGCCTGGCTGTCCGACATGCTGCTGTACGTCTTCGGCTTCTCCGCCTGGTGGCTGGTGGTGTTCTGCCTGGTCGCGATAGGCTGGGGCTACCGCCGCATCGAGACGCTGGGCTTCAAGTTCAATCCGATCACCGCCGCCGCCGTCGGCGGCTTCTTCCTGCTGCTGCTGTCCAGCGCCAGCTTCGAGGCCATCGTGCTGCAGGGCAAGGCTGTGACGCTGCCGCTGGAAGCCGGCGGCATGCTGGGCCATTTCATCGGCAAGGGCTTCTCCCGCGGCCTCGGCCTGTCCGGCGCCTATCTGTTGCTGGGCGTGCTGTCCGCCATCGGCTTCTCGCTGTTCACCGGTCTGTCCTGGCTGGACCTGATGGAAAAGATAGGCGGCGCGCTGGAAGACGGCGCGATCCGGCTGTGGCAGGGCTGGCAAGCCAGGAAAGACCGCGAGATCGGCAAGGAGACCGCGCAGAAGCGCGAGGAGAAGGTGTCGGTCGCCAAGAAGAAGATAGAAGAAACCACGCCGGTGCGCATCGAACCGCCGGTGCTGGAGGTGCCGGTATCGGCCAAGGCGCAGAAGCCGGTGCAGCAATCGCTGTTCTCCGACCCGAAGGACGCCGCCCTGCCCGGCCTGAGCCTGCTGGACGCGCCGAAGGAGCAGCAGGAGCCGGTATCGCAGGAGACGGTCGAATACACCTCGCGGCTGATCGAGCGCAAGCTGGCCGACTTCGGCGTCGACGTCAAGGTGATCGCCGCCTATCCGGGCCCGGTGATCACCCGCTACGAGATCGAACCGGCCGTCGGCGTCAAGGGCGCGCAGATCGTCAATCTGATGAAGGACCTGGCGCGCGCGCTGTCGCTGGTCTCGATCCGGGTGGTCGAGACGATACCGGGCAAGACCTATATGGGCCTGGAGCTGCCGAACCCGAAACGGCAGATCGTCCGCCTGACCGAGATCATAGGCTCGGACGGCTACCAGAACATGGCCTCGCGGCTGACGATGGCGCTGGGCAAGGACATCGCCGGCCAGCCGGTGTCGGCCGACCTGGCCAAGATGCCGCACGTGCTGGTGGCCGGCACCACCGGCTCCGGCAAATCGGTGGCGATCAACGCGATGATCTTGTCGCTGCTGTACAAGGCGACGCCGCAGGAAGTGCGGCTGATCATGGTGGACCCGAAGATGCTGGAACTGTCCATTTACGAGGGCATTCCGCACCTGCTGGCGCCGGTGGTCACCGACATGAAGCAGGCCGCCAACGCGTTGAACTGGTGCGTCGGCGAGATGGAGCGCCGCTACAAGCTGATGTCCAAGCTGGGCGTGCGCAATCTGGCCGGTTTCAACCAGAAGATCAAGGACGCCGACAAGGCCGGCGAGAAGATCCCCAATCCGTTCAGCCTGACGCCGGAAACGCCGGAGCCGCTCGACACGCTGCCGCTGGTGGTGGTGGTGATAGACGAGCTGGCCGACCTGATGATGGTGGCCGGCAAGAAGATAGAGGAATTGATCGCCCGACTGGCGCAGAAGGCGCGCGCCGCCGGCATCCACCTGGTCCTGGCCACGCAGCGGCCGTCGGTGGACGTGATCACCGGCCTGATCAAGGCCAATATCCCGACCCGCATCGCCTTCCAGGTGTCCAGCAAGATAGACAGCCGCACCATTCTGGACCAGATGGGCGCCGAGGCGCTGCTGGGCCAGGGCGACATGCTCTACCTGCCGCCGGGCACCGGCTACCCCAACCGCGTGCACGGCGCCTTCGTCTCCGACGAGGAAGTGCACCACGTGGTGGAGTTCCTGAAAACCACCGGCGAGCCCAACTACGTCGAGGGCATACTCAGCGGCCAGGCCGACGGCGACGACGGCGCCTCGGCCGCCGGCCTGGACGGCGAGGCGGACGGCGAGGCCGACCCGCTTTACGACGAGGCCGTCGCCATCGTGCTGAAGACCCGCAAGGCGTCGATCTCGTCGGTGCAGCGCCATCTGCGCATAGGCTATAACCGCGCCGCGCGGCTGATCGAGCAGATGGAGGCCTCAGGCCTGGTTTCCGCCATGGAAAGCAACGGCAACCGCACCGTGCTGGCGCCCGCCCGCGAAGACTGAATCCCGGGGGCGCCGCCGGCGCCCCGCCAACCCGCATCCCAAGGATGGCCATGCCCCGCTATCTGCCCGAACCGGCTTTCCGCCACGACCACGCGCCCAGAACCGGCGTGCTGCTGATCAATCTGGGCACCCCCGACGCGCCGACCGCCCGGGCGCTGCGCCCGTATCTGAAACAATTCCTGTCCGACCCCCGGGTCATCGAGATTCCGCGGCTGCCGTGGTGGCTGATCCTGAACGGCATCATCCTGAATACCCGCCCGAAACAGTCGGCGAAGAAATACGCCGCCATCTGGACCCGGGAAGGCTCGCCGCTGCTGACGCACACCCGCGACCAGGCCAGGCTGCTGAAAAGCCGGCTGGACGAGATGGGCCACGGCGAGCTGATCGTCGATTACGCGATGCGCTACGGCAATCCGTCGATAGCGAGCGTGATGGGAAAAATGCGCGAACAAGGCGTGGAGAGGCTGCTGCTGCTGCCGCTGTACCCGCAGTACGCCGCCTCGTCCAGCGCCACCGCGCTGGACGAGGCCTTCCGCGTGCTGACGCGGCTGCGCAACATGCCGGAGGTCCGCGTGGTGCGCCACTTCCATGACGACGCCGGCTACATCGCCGCGCTGGCGGCGCGGATTCGCGAACACTGGCAACGCGAACGGCAGCCGGACAAGCTGGTGATGAGCTTTCACGGCGTGCCGCGCTTCACTCGCGACAAGGGCGATCCCTACCACTGCGAATGCCAGAAGACCGGCCGGCTGCTGGCCGAGGCGCTGCAGTTGCGGCCCGATCAATACGTCATCAGTTTCCAGAGCCGCTTCGGCCGCACCGAGTGGCTGAAACCGTATACCAGCGAGGTGCTGGCGGAGCTGGGCAAGGCCGGGACCGCCACGGTGGACGTGGTCTGCCCCGGCTTTGTCGGCGATTGCCTGGAAACGCTGGAGGAAATCGCGATGGAAGGCAAGCAGACCTTCCTCGGCGGCGGCGGTGGCGAATTCCGCTACATTCCCTGTCTGAACGAGGACCCGCAATGGATTGCCGCGTTGGCCGATATCGTCGGCAGCAATCTGAATGGTTGGCTGAAAAACCCGGCACAAGATGGCGTCGAGAGACTGGCGCGGGCACAGCGCCTGGGGGCATCCAGCTGACATCAAGCTGCCGCCGCCGCGACGGACAGGCCGACTAAAAAACCTTTCAAATCAGCCAACTAGCAATAAAAACGGGCATGTGGCCATTTTCGCCACCTGCCCGTTTTCAACTTGTTTGCCGCAAAAAACAAATAAAGGTCCTATATTCACTGCACCGGCCCCTCACCGCATTGACACTGTTGCAAACTGCTTACCATAATCAGTTGCAACTGACCGCCGCTTAATGGTGTTGTTGGTTTATCTAAAGAGATCATCGACGTCTACAGAAAAGATACAGGGGAACGCTCTATGAACAAATACGCTCGCCTCAGCCTGATCGCCACCGCCGCCATCGCCATGACGGCCTGCAGCAAACAGGACGAGCCGGCCTCGGGACAGGCCGCCTCCTCCGCTCCGGCCCAGGCAGCCGCCTCGGGCGGCGACGGCTCCGTCGTCAAGATCGGCCAGGTGTCGCCGATGTCCGGTCCGATCTCCCACCTCGGCAAGGACAACGAGTACGGCGCCAAGCTGGCCATCGAGGACCTGAACGCCCAGGGCGTCGAGATCGGCGGCAAGAAAGTCAAATTCGAACTGGTGTCGGAAGACGACCAGGGCGACCCCAAGATCGGCACCCAGGTCGCGCAGCGCCTGGTCGACGCAGGCGTCGTCGGCGTCGTCGGCCACCTGAACTCGGGCACCACCATCCCGGCGTCCAAGATCTATTCCGATGCCGGCATCCCGCAGATTTCCCCGTCGGCGACCAATCCGGACTATACCAAGCAGGGCTTCAAGACCACCTTCCGCGTGATCGCCAACGACGTGCAGCAGGGCAAGGCGCTCGGCGAATTCGCCGCCGGCACGCTGAAGGCGAAGAAAATCGCCATCATCGACGATCGCACCGCCTATGGCCAGGGCCTGGCCGACCAGTTCGAGGGCGCGGTCAAGGCCAAGGGCGCCAATGTGGTGAAGCGCGAGTTCACCAACAACACCGCCACCGACTTCAACGCCATCCTGACCTCGATCAAGGCCACCCAGCCCGACCTGGTCTTCTACGGCGGCATGGACGCCCAGGCCGGCCCGCTGGCCAAGCAGATGCAGCGCCTGGGCATCAAGGCCAAGCTGATGGGCGGCGACGGCTGGCAATCGCCGGAATTCATCAAGCTGGCCGGCGACGCCTCCGAAGGCCAGTACGCGTCCAGCTGCGGCATCTCGCGCGACAAGATGCCCGGCTTCAAGGCCTTCGACGACAAGTTCAAGAAGGAATTCAACACCGACGTGCAGATCTACGCGCCGTTCGAATACGACGCGGTGATGGTGTTGGTCGACGCGATGAAGCGCGCCAAGTCCTCCGATCCGAAAGTCTATCTGCCGGAAGTCGGCAAGAGCGACTACCAGGGCGTGACCGGCAAGATCGCCTTCGACGACAAGGGCGACATCAAGAATGGCGCCGTCACCGTCTATCAGGTGAAGAACGGCAAGTGGGAAGTGGTGTCCACCGTCGGCGGCGAAGCCAAGTAAGCGCGGCCCGCCAACGCGAAGAGGCGCCCCAGGGCGCCTCTTTTCATTTCCGCCGCGGCGGACTCAATCGCGGAAGCTGACTTCCTGCTTCATCATCGCCGCCATCGCGGCCTTCTGAAGGTCTTCCGAGATCAGCATCGCCGCGTTCCAGCCGGCGACGAACTGCAGGCCGTCGGCCACGCTGCGGTCACGGCTGTAATTCAGCACTTCCTTGCTGCCGCGCACCGCCAGCGGCGACTTTCCGGCGATCAGCCGGGCGCTCTGCAGCGCCGCAGCCAGCACCGCGTCGGCGTCCGGCAGCACCCGGTTGACCAGGCCCGTCTCCAGCGCCTCGTCGGCCACCATGTCGCGGCCGGTCAGCGCCAGCTCGCGCGCCACGCCCTCGCCGACCACCCGCGGCAAGCGCTGCAGCGAGCCGACGTCGGCCACCATGCCGATGTCGACCTCGCGCACCCCGAACACCGCGTCCTGGGAAGCGAAGCGGAAGTCGGCCGCCAGCGCGACATCGAGGCCGCCGCCGAGACAGGCGCCGTGAACAGCGGCGATCACCGGCTTGCGGCAACGCTCCAGGCTGGTGACGCAGTCCTGCAGATCCAGGATCAGCCGCCGCAGCTTGTCGCGCTTGCGCGCCTCGCAGGCATCCTCGATCAGCGACTGCAAGCCGGCCATCATCGCCAGATCGATGCCGGCGCAGAAATGCTTGCCGTGACCGGCCAGCACCACCGCGCGCACCGACGGCTCGCCGTCGGCCCAATCCATCGCGCTGCGCAGATCTTGCCACATCTGCATATTCAGCGAATTGGCCTTGTCGCCGCGATTGAAGCGCAGCAGCGCCACCTTGTCGTTCAGTTCGACGCTCAGGGTTTGCAGGGTAATCATGCCGCCGTCGCCTCCGGACGTTTCTTGGGAATCCAGGCCCACAGCATTTCGCAGATGACCGGCGATTCGCCGGAATCGTCGGTCACCAGCACCTCGACCAACACCTCGCCCTTGTCCAGTTCGTGCATGGACTGGATCTGCTGCGGAGTCAGCGTCGCCACCGCCCGCATATCGCCTTGCGAGCGCTTGATGTAATTGACCTTCATCGACTTCAGCAGCATCAGCTTGTCGTCCGGCATGTTCATGCCGACGACGAAGCCGGTCGACGTCTCGGCCAACAGCGCCATCGCCGCCGCGTGCACGCCACGGATATGGTTCTGCACCTTCTTGCGGTTGCGGATGGACACGCTCAGCCGCTGGTGGCCCACCTCCTCGAAACGCAGGCCGGCGGTGGACAGGAACGGAACGATCTTGCCGAACATCATCGACAGCACCGTACGGCGCCAGGAGACGGGCAGACGGCCCACCTTGTCGGCGATGCGGCTCATGCTGTTCTTGCGGTACTCCATGGTCAAGCCCCTCTATTATTCTCGTTTGCTATGGTTGGCCGGGCGACGGGTCCAGCCCCAGCGTCGCCCTCACCTGCCGCTTCAACAACGGCAAGGCCTCTTCGTCTATGCGCGCCAGCTGCAAGCCCCCCTGCAGCGCGGAAAACAGCATCATGCCGACAGCCTCCGGCGTGCCGGCATAGGCCATCTGGCCGCTGTCGCGGCCCTGGCGCACGATGGCCACCGCCCACTGCCTCATCTCGTCGATGAAGGCCGCCGCCTCCTCCCGCATATCATCCGGCAAGGTTTGGAACTCCGTGCTGAGGATGCCGCTGGGGCAAATTTGCTTGCGTTGCTGGTAATACTGGTCCGACAGGCCGAAATAACTCTCCAGCCGCCGCGGCGCGTCCCACTCCTGCTGCTGCTCGATGAAACGCTGAAAGCGGCGGCGATAGCGTTGAATCAGCGCCACGCCCAGATCGTTCTTCTTCGGGAAGTGGTAATGGATAGCCGCATTGCGCACGCCCAGCGCGCTGCTGATGTGCTGATAGCTGAAGCCGTTGAAACCTCGCGTCAGCAACAGCTCCTCGGCCAGGTCGAGGATGCGCTTGCGGGTATCGTTCTTGTCGTCGGAACCATTATGCATCGGGCCACTCTACTTACTGGTTAGTAAGGTGTCAATCGCCGCCTCCCACATGGCCTAGCCCCTTTTCCCGCCTCGCGCTCAACGGTTTTTCAGCCATGCGGTGCACCCAATCGCGCCGGCAGGCCCTAGAATGACAACAACGCTCTTTTCCAACCCGCGCGCCGGCCAGGCGCGCCCATCCTGGTAAACCATGACCGAACATTCCGTGCCCGCCCTGGAATCCGCATTACGGCGGCTATGCCGCGACCCCGGCCACACCGAGACGCTGGCGGCGCTGATCGCCGCGCTGCGTCCCGACGAGCGCCAGCCTTTGCAGCAAGCCACCGTCAATCTGCAGGCGCTGTCCTTCCTGCTGGAACACCATCCGGACTACCGTCAGGCGCTGCGCCAGACGCTGTGCACGCTGCTGGCCGAAAGCCGGCAGATTCCGCTGTACACCGAAGCCGGCATCCTGGCCAACGACGGCTTCGGCACCACGCTGCTGCGCCGTCTCGGCGAACGCGCGCTGCCCATGCCCTACAATCCCGATTCGCTGCGCGACCGCTTCGGCCTGCTGTTCTGCCACCGCCACGATTACCGCTGGCTGGCCGCCGTGCCGGACGCCACCTGGCACGCGCTGTGGCGCGCGCTGGCCTGGAGCGAGGCGCCGCGCCAGGACAGCGAGCGCCATACCCGGCTGCAGCTGCTGGAATCGGCGCAGGTGCTGTCGGCCCGCATCACCGCCATCGGGCTGGAGCCGGAGCTGGTGCGGGTCTGCCCGGAGGTGGAGCGCTTCGCCTCGCCGTTCATGCATCTGAACGCCGAGGTCCAGCGCTATGTCGACAGCTACCATCAGGCGCTGGTGGACGACACCGCGCCGCCTGAAGACGAAAAGCAGGTGCTGGTGCTGCTGGAGCAATGCGAGGCCATCTTGGCCAAGGTGCGCAAGAACGCCGCCCGTTACGGCATCTCGGTCAGCCTGACCTACCACGGCCTGCGGCTGGCGCAGAGCATCGCGCGGCTGCGCGCGCTGCTGGAGCTGCTGGCGCCCGAGCACGATCCGGCGAGCCGGCCGGAACTGTTCCGGCTGCTGACCGACTTCGCCCGCGCCGAAAACCGCAAATACAGCCTGCGCGACCTGTTCAAGTCCAATACCGAGCTGCTGGCGCTGCAGGTAACCGAGCACGCCGGCCGCCACGGCGAGCACTACATCGCCGAGGACCGCCGCGACTGGTCCAAGATGGGCAAGGCGGCGATGGGCGCCGGCTTCATCGTCGGCTTCATGGCACTGATCAAGCTGCTGCTGGCGCGCGGACACCTGCCGCTGCTGTGGGAGGGCGTCGCCTTCGGCCTGAACTACGCGATAGGCTTCATCATCGTGCAGATCCTGCACTACACCATCGCCACCAAGCAGCCGGCGATGACGGCGGCGCGGCTGGCCGCGGCGCTGCACGAACGGAACGGCCGCAAGAAGCAGCTGGAGGACCTGGCCGAACTGATCGTCAAGGTGGCGCGCACCCAGTTCGTCGCCATCGTCGGCAACGTGGCGCTGGCGATACCGACGGCGGCGCTGATCGCGCTCGGATGGCAGGCGCTGTTCGGCGCGCCGGTGGTCGACGCCGCCAAGGCGCAGAAACTGCTGCACGAGATCGACCCCATCCACAGCCTGGCGCTGCCGCACGCCGCCATCGCCGGCGTGTTCCTGTTCCTGTCCGGACTGATCGCCGGTTATTACGACAACAAGGCGATCTACCGCCGCATCCCGGAACGGATCGCCGGCCACCCGCTGTTGCAGCGGGTGCTGGGTGAAAACCGCGCCCACCGGCTGGGCCGCTATATCGAACACAATCTGGGCGCGCTGGCCGGCAACTTCTATTTCGGCATGTTCCTCGGCCTGACCGGGACCGTCGGCACGATACTGGGCCTGCCGCTGGACATACGCCACATCACCTTCTCGTCGGCCAACCTGGCCTTCGCCAGCGTGTCGCTGGACTTTCAGCTGCCGCTGTCCGTCGTACTGCTCGGCTTCGCCGGCGTCATGCTGATCGGCCTGGTCAATCTGGGCGTCAGCTTCTTCCTGGCCCTGTGGGTGGCGCTGCGCTCGCGCAAGCTGTCCGGCTCGATGCTGCTGCCGCTGATTCCGGAGCTGGCCGGACGCTTCCTGCGCCGGCCCTTGAGCTTCTTCCTGCCGCCCCCGCCGGAGCCGGAACCGGCCGCCGAGGCGTCGCCGCCGGATGAAAGCCGCGGCTGAGCGACCGAAGGGCGCGCCGCCGCGCGCCCTTCCCAAGCCATCGCTGGCGAAAGCCGCATGCCTCATCTAATCTGTCAAAAGTACTAATAAGACAGTTCACATAATAATAAATATTGCAGCTGCTTATTTTTTCCTGCGCGCATATGCGCGATGGCGCGGCGCGGGCGATTTAACGGTTTGGATAGAGGCAGGCATGGATTTGGAACAAGCGTTGCTCAAGCATGAAGAGTGGAAAAACCGATTCAGGGAGGCGATATTCAGGCAGGAGGCGATGGACGCGGACAATATAGGCCGCGACGATTGCTGCGAGCTGGGCCGCTGGCTACACGGCCCCGGCCAGAGCCGTTACGGCGGCCTCAGCATGTTCCAGACCTGCGTCAGCCGCCACGCGATGTTCCACCGCGAAGCCGGCCGCATCGCCGGAATGATCAACGCGCAGCGATTCGAACAGGCGGAACAGGCGCTGGAAGACAGCGCCTACTCGGTCGCCTCCAGCGCGCTGGCCGCGGCGCTGGCGCAATTGCGCCAGCAGACCGGCGGCAAACCCTGAGCGACGGCGCTCAGACCTGGAACTGCGCCACCGACGAGCGCAGATTGCCGGTCACCTCGTCTATGCGCTGAACGCTGTGCGAGGCCTGGGTGGCGGCCACCGCGTTGCCCGAAGCCACTTGGGCGATCTGCTCGACGTGGCGGGCGATGTCCTGGCTGGCGGTGCCCTGTTCCTGCAGCGCGTGCGAGATGTCGTTGACCACCCGGACCACCTGGCTCGCGCTGCCCTGGATCTGCTGGATCAGGTCTCCGCCCTGCTCGGCCAGCTGCAGACCGGCCTTGACCCTGGACACCGTTTCGCTCATGTTCTGCCGCGACAGGTCCGAGCTGGCCGGAGTCCTGCGACACCTCGCGCGCGTCCATCGCGTGACGGGCGATATGGCTGATGCTGACCGTCAACTGCTCAACCGAGGCAGCCATCGCCGCCGCGCCCTCGCTCTGGCCCTGCGAGTTGTCGGCCACCATGCGCGCGCCGTCCACCACGTCGGCGTTCAGCCGTCCCAACTCCTCGGCGTCGCGGATGATTTCGCCGACCAGCCTGCGCAGCTGCCCCTGCATCTCGCGGATGTGCGCCAGCAGGCTGTCGCCGCCGTTCTTCGGCAGCCGGATGTCGCGGTCCAGCTTGCCGGCGGCGATTTCACGGACGATGGCCGCGGCCTCAGACGGCTCGGCGCCGAGTTCGCGCATCACGCTGCGGTAGACCCACCACCCCAGCGACAGCGTCACCGCCATGAACAGCAGCAGCTGCGCGGCCACGCCCCACACCTGCTTCCACAGCACCGCGCTGATGTCGTCCAGATACAGCCCGGTGCCCACCACCCAGCCCCAGCGCGCGCTGGTGCTGAAATAGGCCAGCTTGGGCTGCGGCCCGGCCGCGCCCGGCTTGTCCCACACGTATTGCGCGAAACCCCGGCCGCCGCCCTGGCGGAGGGTGTCGTCGAACAGGCGGCCCATATCGGTGCCGACCGGGTCCCGGACGCTGTGCATGTCCTTGCCGACCAGCTTGGGGTTCATGCCGTGGGCCAGCCATTTCAGATCGCGGTCCAGCACGAAGAAATACTCGTCGCCGTCGAAGCGCAGCCGCGCCAGTTCCTGCAGGGCCCGCCGCCGGGCCTCGGCCTCCGGCACCAGGCCGGTCGCCGCCTCCTCCTCGTGCAAGGCCACCAGGCTGGCGGCGCTCTCCACCTGGCTGCGCACCTGATCGCGGCGGTCGGACAGCATCTGCTGCCGCAAAGTCTGCGTCAGCAGGGCCCCCAGCACGCATACCAGCACGATGGCGCTTGCTGTCTGCAACAGCAGGCGCAGCTTCAAGGAAAGGGTTTTCGCCATGGCTTCGTCCGGTTTGTAAGAAACCGCCAACGATAACGCATCTGATTATTTAGTTTCAATATCTGAATGTCATTTTATTGATCAAAGTCATTGCTTTTTGACTATCAACACAGCAAACCGGCCGCGCATCCGCGCTGGCGACGGTATTCATGCTTGACATCATATCTTTAGATATATATCTTAAGACACATACCGTCCCGTCGGAGGAAACCATGAGACACCACCACCACGACCATCATTGCGCCGGCCGACGCCACGGCCACCACGGCGGCGACGGCGAACTGAGCCGCGGCCGCAAATTCAGCGCCGAAGACCTGCAACTGCTGCTGCTGGCGCTGATCGCCGAACAGGCCAGCCACGGCTATGAACTGATCAAGGAGCTGGCCGCCCGCTCCAACGGTTATTACAGCCCCAGTCCGGGCATGGTCTATCCGGCGCTGACCTATCTGGAGGAAATCGGACAGGTCACGGTGGAGCCTGCCGGCAACCGCAAGCGCTATTCGATCGCCGACGCCGGCCGCAACGAACTGGGCCTGCAGCGCGAACGCGCGGACCTGATGCTGGCCAAGCTGTCCCATATCGGCCGCAAGATGGAGCTGGCCCGCCGCGCCTATGCCGGTGAGGAAATCGGCGACGAGGGCGCCGCCGGCTGGACCCGCGAAATGATAGAGGCGCGCCGCGCGCTGAAACGGACGCTGTTGTTGCGCGACAACGCCGACGCCGCCGAACAGAACCGCATCGCCGCCATCTTGCAGCGCGCCACCGCCGAGATACTCGGCGAAACCCCGCCGGCATCCTGTCAACCGGACCCAAGGAGTCAGAATTGAATACCGATCTCACCGTACAGAAACTGCGTCACCCATTGCGCTTTCGCCTGCTGCAAATCGTCCGCATCGCCCGGCTGTCGCCGACGATGCTGCGCCTGACCTTCTCCGGCGACGATCTGGCCGGCTTCGTCTCCGCCTCTTTCGACGACCACATCAAGCTGTTTTTCCCGGAGCCGGGCGAGCGGCAGCCGGCGATACCGACGGTCAGCGACGGCGGCATCAGCTTCCCGCCGGACCAGCCCAAGCCGCAGATGCGGGACTACACGCCGCGCCGCTACGACGCGGCGGCCGGCGAGCTGGACATAGACTTCGTCGTCCACGCCGGCGGCGTGGCCGCCGACTGGGCGCTGAACGCCAAAGTCGGCGACCGGCTGGGCATAGGCGGCCCGCGCGGCTCGCGCGTGGTGCCGACCGGCTTCGACTGGCACTGGCTGATCGGCGACGAGTCGGCGTTGCCGGCCATCGCCCGCCGGCTGGAGGAATTGCCGGCCGACGCGCGCGGCCAGGCCTGGATCCTGGTCGACGACGAACAATGCCGGCTGCCGCTGACGGCGCCGTCCGGCATCGAAATCGTCTGGCGCCGCCGCGACCTGGGCCAGGCGCTGCTGTCGGCGGTGGAGCAAGCGACGCTGCCGTCCGGCGCCGGCTATGTCTGGGCCGCCGGCGAAAGCGGCGAGATGCGCCCGCTGCACAAACAGCTGCTGGCGCGCGGCGTAGACAAGGACAGGATGCGGGTGGCCGGCTACTGGAAGCGCGGCGACGCCGGCGCCCACGAAAGCATCTCCGACTAAGCCGTCAGACCTGGCGGCCGGACGCCGCCAACGGCGGCGTCTCCTCGACGGCCTGGGCGGCTTCGTCCAGGCGATCCAGCCTGACGAAACGCAGCGCGCCCAGCGCCACCGTCATGCAGGCCAGGCCGCACAGCACGAACAACAAGGCGATGCCCCGTCCCTTGCCCGTACCCAGCCAAGCTCCCGTCAGCTCCGCCAGCGCGCCGCCCGGCATCATGCCGGGCTCCAGCACCCGCTCGACCAGCATGCCGCCGGCCAGCAGCGTCAACGCGACGACGCCGATATTGATCGCGCCGAGCAGGCTGAACAGGCTGCCGCGCCGCTCCAGCGGCGTATGGCCCATCCACAGGCTGAGCAGGCAGCTGTTGGAGATATTGCCGGCCAGCATCGCCAGGCAGGCCATGCCCGACCACGACAGCGGCGTCCGGACCCAGCCCATCGCCGCCACGCACACCGCCAGCGCCAGATCGGCCAGCAGCACGATGCGCATCAGCCGCCGCTGCGGATTGCAGGCCACCACCAGCACGCTGCCTATGATCGCGCCGACCGCGGCGCTGCTCATCACCCTGCCCAGCACGCCGCTGTCGTGCCCGGCCAGCACCATAGGCGTCAGCATGCTGGAAACCAGCGCCACCAGCGAGGTCTGCAGCAGCATGTAGATCAGCAGCGCCCGCATCTCCGCTTGCCGGCCCATATACGCCAGCGTCGTCGCGACGCCGCTGCGGCAATGCCGCCACAACGCGTCCCATGGCCGGCCCGCCGCCGCCGGTTGCGCATGCCGGCCGATGCCCGCCAAGGCCGCCAGCACCAGCGCGGTGGCGCACAGGATCAGCGCCACTTCCAGCAGCATCACCGCGCCGATTCCGTGCCCGGCCATCAACGCGCCGGCCAGCATCGGACCGGCGAATTGAACCGAACTTTCCCCCAGCATCCGCAAGCCGTTGGCCTGGCTGAGCCGGCGCTGCGGCAGCAGCAGGCTCAAGGCCACCTGGTAACTGGGCCGCCGGAAGGTATAGGTCAGCGAGGCCAGACTGCTCAGGACCACCATCGCCCATACCCGCAAGCCGCCGCTCCAGGCGAGCGCGGCCAGCGTCAGCACCAGCCCCAGCAAGACCAGATCGCAACCCACCAGCACCACGCGGCGGTCGAACAGGTCGGCGCAGGCGCCGGCCAGCGGCAACAGCAGCAAGGCCGGCAGCATGCCGCTGAACAGCGCCAGCGAGAACTGCTCGGCCGAGCCGGTTTCCTGATAGATCCACACGCCCAGCGCGAACTGCAGCAGCACGCTGCCCAGCGCGGTGACGATTTCCCCCAGCCACAGGCAGATGAAGGGCCGGCCCAATTGGCGCAAAGCCTCGATGACCGCCCTCATGCCTGCGCCTCCCGGCCGACACAGGCGGCCCCCGCATGCCTTTTCGATTCTCGCATCATGTCCAATCGCATATTGAAGGTTACGACAGGTCCGCCCGGCATCGGCCGGCCGGCTTCATTCGGTTTTCGGCAAAGGCTGGTTCATCAGCCCGGTGGACTGATCCTGCTCGCTGGACGACAGCTTCCACTGCCGTACCGCGCCGCGCGCGTCGAACAGCATCACCAGTTCCTTGTCGTAATTGCTCTGCCCGCCGAACAGGCTGCCGACATTGACGAAGTTCTGCGGCTTGGGGGTGTATTTCCGGAAACTGAACACCCAGACCTCGTTGCCGCTGTCGAACCGTATCTTGTCCTGCGGCTGGCCCAGAGCCGCCACGATGTCGCGCTTGCCGCCATTGCCGTCGGCGAGCACGCGCCGCACATAGGCTTCGTCGACGTCAACCAGCTTCTCGTTCCCCACCGTCGAGCAGGCTTGCAGCGACAGCGCCGACGACAAAACGAGTAGTTTGAGCAGCGCCGCCGTTTTTTCCCGATCGCTCATCCATCGTCGCATTGGATTTCTCATTCGGCCGCCTTCATGTATTCGAAAACCACCAGCGCGTCATTCGACCATGAAGCGTCGCCCAATGGCAGGGAGTAGAAATACTCCTTCGGATAGGGCCAGGCGAAAAACGGACTGCGGCCCAAGGGACTGCCATATAACCAGGAGGTCGGTAAAACCTGGCGCCGATTTCCCTGCTGCAAGGTGATGGAAAAAACCGGCCGGTCGGCGATGAACAGATAACTGAACGATTTTTCGGAATAAGGATCGGCGTCCACTTTCAATTGCGCCAGATTCTTGATGCCGTTCCAGATGACCTGGCCCACCGCCGCCGGCGCGTAGCGGGCGCAGGTTTTCATATCGTCGATGCACGTCACCTGCTCGGCCGATTTCGGCGCGCAGTCCAGCTTCTCGCCGTCAAGATTGTTCAAATGGCTCTGGGCGTCCACCAGACACTCCAGCCGCAGGTCGCCGAGACGACGGCTTCCCGCCGCGCCGCCCGGCGTCAGCACTTCGGGCCGCCAGTTCAAGCTCTGCACCGCCGGCGCGGCGATCACCTCGGCCGCCGCCCTTTCCCTTGGCAGCGTCGGCAGCGAGAATGCCTGCCGTCTGTCCAGTTCGATGCCCTGTCTCCATCCGCCGGCGACGGCGCTCAAACCCAGATCGGCGGCCTTCACCCTGGCATCCTGTAAAAACAATCGATAACGAAACACCGCATTCGGCGCCAATGCATGATGGTCTTGAAACGCTTTTTCGCCATCGCGCAGAACCGAATAGGCACGCCCGTTGTTTGCCGGCGCCGCGATAGCGACAACGACAAAAACCGCCGCAATGCCGCCGCCGATCAAGCCATGCTTCCATCGAGAAAATCCACTTACGCTCAAAACCCTCTCCCGCTGCGATATTGGGCAATGATTTTACCGACCAGAGGATGTTTTTGGAAAAAGACAGCATCGCGCACAATAATATTACTGATAGGACAATTAATATCAGTACATAATGGCCGGGCGCCATTCGCGCCCGGCATTGCCGCCTTATTCAAGGCGAAATCAAACTCCTCGACATTTCCGTCGCCAATTCGGCAATCGCCGGCTTTTCCAGAATGCTGTGGTGATCGCCGGGAATCGGGCGCACCGACAGCGCTTCCCCCTGCAATTCGCGCCAAGGCTGGTCCAGACGCTGCGCCAGCGACACCGAGGCGCCGTACAACACCGGCCGGGTCGCCAGCGGCCGTGGGCGGTAGCCGACCGCGGAGCGGAAAATGGCGGCCTGCGTCGCCAGCATCGCCTTGACCTCGTCCATCGTCAGCCCCTTGCCCCAGTCGGTCCGCGACAATGTCGCCGTTATCATCGAATCGATGTCGGGCATCGCGCGCAGGCGATCCAGCGCCGCCTCGTCCAGGCCAAGCTCCATTTCCAGCATCAGGAAAAGCAGGCCGATGTCCTGATCGCGCTCGCGCGCCAGCCTGTTCTCCAGCATCCGCCGTTGCGGCGCGTAATCGCCGCAACTGTCGATCAGGCCCAGGAAGGAGACGGCCTCCCCCTGCTCCTGCAACAGCGCCGCCATCGCATGGGCGATCGAACCGCCGACCGACCAGCCGGCCAGGCGGTACGGCCCCCGCGGCTGGATGCGCCGGATCCGTTCGATATGCACGATGGCCAGTTCCCGGATGCCGCCTTCCCGGCGATCGCGGCCCCAGTCTCCGGCCGGCAACGCGTAAATCGGGAAGCACCCGGCCAAATGGCCGGCCAGATTCTGCGCGTAGGCGATGCCGCCATAGACCTCGTGCAGCAGGAATAGCGGGACGCCGTCGCCGCCGCGCAACGCCACCGCGCCGTCGGCGTCGGCGTCGGCGTCGCGACCGGCCATCTCGGCCAGCGTCCGCAGATCGGCCGCCTGATAGACCTGCCGCAGGGCCAGGCTGGCGCCCAGCTGGCGGGCCGCCCTGGCCACCATGGATACCGCCAGCAGCGAATGGCCGCCCAGCTCGAAGAAATTGTCGCGGCGGCCAATCCGCTCGACGCCCAGCAGCGCGCTCCAGATCGCCGCTAACGCCGTCTCGGTCTCGCCCTGCGGCGCCTCGTACTCGCGACTGGACTGCAGCGCGCCATCCGGCGCCGGCAGGGCCTTGCGGTCCAGCTTGCCGTTCGGCGTCAGCGGGAAGGCCTCCAGCACGACGAAGGCGCTCGGTATCATGTACTCGGCCAGATCGCGCGCCAGTTCCGCCCGCAACACCGCCGCCTCCAGCGCCGCGCCCGGCCCCGCCGTCAGATAGGCCACCAGCCGCTTGTCGCCCGACGCGTCCTCCCGCGCCAGCACCACCGCCTCCGTCACCCCGGCGCAGGCCGCCAGCCTGGCCTCGATCTCGCCCAATTCGATGCGGAAGCCGCGTATCTTCACCTGGAAGTCGTTGCGGCCCAGGTATTCGATGCTGCCATCCGCCAGCCAGCGCCCCAGATCGCCGGTCTTGTACAGCCGCGCGCCGGCCACGCCGCCGAACGGATCGGCGACGAAACGCTGGGCCGTCAGTTCTGGCCGGTTCAGATAACCGTCCGTCACGCCCGGCCCGCCGATATGCAGCTCGCCGGCCACGCCCAGCGGCGCCGGCTGCAGGTCAACGTCCAGGATGTAGGCGCGGATGTTCGGCAGCGGCCTGCCTATCGGCAGCACCCCGGCCTGGTCGGTCAGGCAGCGATGATAGGTGGCGTATACCGTGCTCTCGGTCGGGCCGTAGACGTTGAACAGTCGGTGCTCGGCGGCCCAGGCCTCGGCCAGCGCCACCGGGCAGGCCTCGCCGCCGACCAGCAGGTTCTCGACGCGGTAGCCTATCGCCGCCGGGTCCATCATTTTCAGCGCCGACGACGGCAGCAGCGTGTGGCTGATGCCAAAGCGGCGCAGCGTGTCCTGCAAGGCCTGGCCCGGCATCCGCTCCTCGCGCGTCGCCAGGCACAGCGCCGCGCCGCTGCTCAGCGCGCCGGCGTATTCCCAGACGCTGGCGTCGAAGCTGAAGGAGGCGAATTGCAGCACCCGGCTGTCCGGCGTCATCGGCCAGACGCCGGACAGCGAACGCATCAGATGAACGACGCCGTAATGGGCGCAGACCACGCCCTTGGGCCGGCCGGTGGAGCCGGAGGTGTAGATCACATAGGCCGGATGGCGGCTGCCCAGCCCCGCCACCACCGGATTCTCGGCCGGCAATGCCGCCAGGTGCTCCGCCTCCTCGTCCAGCAGCGCCACCGCCCAGTCGCCGTCGGCGCACAGGGCCCGCAGCGAGGCCTGCGTCAGCACCGCCGTCGGCGCGCTGTCTTCCAGCATGTAGGCCAACCGCTCCGGCGGGTAGCTCGGGTCCAGCGGCACATAGGTGCCGCCGGCCTTCAGCACCGCCAGCAGCGCCGCCACGATGTCGACGCTGCGCGCCAGGCACAGGCCGACGCGCTGGCCCGGCCCGACGCCGAGCGCGATCAGCCTGTGCGCCAACCGGTTGGCGCGGCGGTTCAGTTCGCCGTAGCTCAGCGTCTCGTCGCCGTACAGCAGCGCCGGCGCGTCCGGCCGCGCCGCCGCCTGCGCCTCGAACAGCTGGTGGATCAGCAGATCGTCCGGGTACGGCGTCGACGCCGCGTTGAAATCGTCCAGCAGCAGGCGCTTCTCCGCGTCCGGCAGCACTTCCAGCGCGCGCGCCGGCATGCCGCCGCCGGCCTCCAGCGCATCGGCCAGCGCCGCCAGCGTCCGCTCCATCAAGGCGCAGATCCGCGCCGCGCCGACCGTCGCCGACACCTGCGCCTTCAGCGCCAGGCCGGCGTCGCCGAAATCGTCGACCGACAAGGTCAGCGGGTAGTTGGTCCTCTCCTCGCCCGCCATCTCGGCGATGCCTTCCAGGCCGCTTCCAGCGCCGACCTCTTCGCCGTAGCGGTAGTTCAGCACCGAACTGAACAACGGTTGCGGCGCCGCCACGCCGCTGCAGCGCTGCGCCAGCGCCAGCGACGCGTGCTCATGCCGCAGCAGCCGCGTCAGCGCCTGCTGGGTCCGCCGCGCCGCCTGCTCGACGCTGGCGTCGCCGAAGGCCAGCTTCAACGGCAAGGTGTTGATGAACAGGCCCAGCGCCCGGTCGGCGCCGGCCCCGCCCTGCAGCCGGCCGAACAACACCGTGCCGAACACCACCGTGTCCCGCCCCGACGCCCGCGCCAGCACGCGGCCCCAGGCCAGGTGCGCCAGGCTGGCCACACTGACGCCCAGCCGCCGCGCCTGCCGCCGCAGCCGGTCCGTCAGCTCGGCCGGCAGCCGCAGCCGGCTCTCGTCCAGTCCGTCGCCGTCGCCGCGATTGCCTTGCAGGCCGAAGGCCGCCGTCGGCTCGTCGACCTCGCCCAGCTCGGCGCGGAAGTAGGCCTCGTGCTCCGCCGCGCTGACGCCCAAGCGCGCCTGGGCGACGAAGTTGCGGAACGGCAGCGACGGCGGCAGAGCTGCGCCAAGGCCGGCCTGAATGTCCTGGATTTCCCCCATCAGGATGTCCAGCGAGGTATGGTCGACCACCAAGTGATGGAACAGCAGCTGCAGATAGTGGCGGCCGTCGGCCGGATCGGCGGCGGCATAGCCGCAAAGCAGCGGCGCCCGCGCCACGTCCAGCCGCGTCCTACGCGGGTCGTAACGCTGTTCCAGCTGCGCCGCCAGCGGGCCGTCGGCCGGGTCCAGTTCCACCGTTTCCACCGTCACCGGCGCGTCGCGCCACACCACCTGCACCGGCTCCGGCAGGCCCTGCCACTGGATCGCCGTGCGCAGGATGTCGTGCCGCGCCACCACCTGTTGCAAGGCCGCGACGAAGCCTTGCAGCCGCTCGCCGCTGTCGAAGGCCATCAACGAGGACAGCAGGTAGGCGTCGCCTTCGCCGCCCAGCAGGTGGTGGAACAATATCCCCTCCTGCAGCGGCGCCAGCGGGTAGATGTCCTGGATATTGGCCATGCCGCCGTCGACGCCGGCGCAAACGCCGTCCCACTGCGACCGGTCCAGTTCCAGCCCGAAACGCCTGAGACTGCTGGCGGTCAGCGCCAGCCGCTCGGTCAGCGCGGCGTACTCGCCATTGCCCAGGCTGGCGAGCAGCTCGGGCTTGCTCTCCTTCAACTGTCCCAGCAACGCCGGGGTCAGGCGCTGCTTCTCTCCGCGTATCACCAGGTTGCCGCTGTCGTCGGACAGGCCGAGCTCGATGGCGTTGCGGGACAGTTCCAATGCCAGATAGGTCACACTCACAGCACAAGCTCCTCGATATCGCCCTTCGGGTCTTGGTCCGATTCGGCGAACCAGTCCTGCTCCGCCACGCCGGCCGTGGCGATCGCCTCGGCCAATGCCGCCAGGTCGGCCGCGCCGAACAACTGGCGGATGTCGCAGTGCAGGCCGGCCTGGCGCATTTGCTCCACCAGTTTCACCGCCAGCAGCGAATGGCCGCCGAGCTCGAAGAAGTTGTCGCGGCGGCCGACCCGCTCGACGCCCAGCAGCGCGCTCCAGATCGCCGCTAACGCCGTCTCGGTCTCGCCCTGCGGCGCCTCGTACTCGCGACTGGACTGCAGCGCGCCATCCGGCGCCGGCAGGGCCTTGCGGTCCAGCTTGCCGTTCGGCGTCAGCGGGAAGGCCTCCAGCACGACGAAGGCGCTCGGTATCATGTACTCGGCCAGATCGCGCGCCAGTTCCGCCCGCAACACCGCCGCCTCCAGCGCCGCGCCCGGCCCCGCCGTCAGATAGGCCACCAGCCGCTTGTCGCCCGACGCGTCCTCCCGCGCCAGCACCACCGCCTCCGTCACCCCGGCGCAGGCCGCCAGCCTGGCCTCGATCTCGCCCAATTCGATGCGGAAGCCGCGTATCTTCACCTGGAAGTCGTTGCGGCCCAGGTATTCGATGCTGCCATCCGCCAGCCAGCGCCCCAGATCGCCGGTCTTGTACAGCCGCGCGCCGGCCACGCCGCCGAACGGATCGGCGACGAAACGCTGGGCCGTCAGTTCTGGCCGGTTCAGATAACCGTCCGTCACGCCCGGCCCGCCGATATGCAGCTCGCCGGCCACGCCCAGCGGCGCCGGCTGCAGGTCGACGTCCAGGATGTAGGCGCGGATGTTCGGCAGCGGCCTGCCTATCGGCAGCACCCCGGCCTGGTCGGTCAGGCAGCGATGATAGGTGGCGTATACCGTGCTCTCGGTCGGGCCGTAGACGTTGAACAGTCGGTGCTCGGCGGCCCAGGCCTCGGCCAGCGCCACCGGGCAGGCCTCGCCGCCGACCAGCAGGTTCTCGACGCGGTAGCCTATCGCCGCCGGGTCCATCATTTTCAGCGCCGACGACGGCAGCAGCGTGTGGCTGATGCCAAAGCGGCGCAGCGTGTCCTGCAAGGCCTGGCCCGGCATCCGCTCCTCGCGCGTCGCCAGGCACAGCGCCGCGCCGCTGCTCAGCGCGCCGGCGTATTCCCAGACGCTGGCGTCGAAGCTGAAGGAGGCGAATTGCAGCACCCGGCTGTCCGGCGTCATCGGCCAGACGCCGGACAGCGAACGCATCAGATGAACGACGCCGTAATGGGCGCAGACCACGCCCTTGGGCCGGCCGGTGGAGCCGGAGGTGTAGATCACATAGGCCGGATGGCGGCTGCCCAGCCCCGCCACCACCGGATTCTCGGCCGGCAATGCCGCCAGGTGCTCCGCCTCCTCGTCCAGCAGCGCCACCGCCCAGTCGCCGTCGGCGCACAGGGCCCGCAGCGAGGCCTGCGTCAGCACCGCCGTCGGCGCGCTGTCTTCCAGCATGTAGGCCAACCGCTCCGGCGGGTAGCTCGGGTCCAGCGGCACATAGGTGCCGCCGGCCTTCAGCACCGCCAGCAGCGCCGCCACGATGTCGACGCTGCGCGCCAGGCACAGGCCGACGCGCTGGCCCGGCCCGACGCCGAGCGCGATCAGCCTGTGCGCCAACCGGTTGGCGCGGCGGTTCAGTTCGCCGTAGCTCAGCGTCTCGTCGCCGTACAGCAGCGCCGGCGCGTCCGGCCGCGCCGCCGCCTGCGCCTCGAACAGCTGGTGGATCAGCAGATCGTCCGGGTACGGCGTCGACGCCGCGTTGAAATCGTCCAGCAGCAGGCGCTTCTCCGCGTCCGGCAGCACTTCCAGCGCGCGCGCCGGCATGCCGCCGCCGGCCTCCAGCGCATCGGCCAGCGCCGTCAGCGTCCTCTCCATCAAGGCGCAGATCCGCGCCGCGCCGACCGTCGCCGGCACCTGGGCCTGCAAGGCCAGGCCGGCGTCGCCGAAATCATCTACCGACAGCGTCAGCGGATAGCTGCTCCTCTCCTCGCCGCCGAGGACCTCTATGCCCTCCCATCCCGGCAGGCCGGCATCGTCCTCGGTGCTGTGCCGGTAGTTCAACAGCGCACTGAACAACGGTAGCGGCGCCGCCACCCCGCTGCAGCGCTGCGCCAGCGCCAGCGGCGCGTGCTCGTGCCGCAGCAGCCGCGTCAGCGCCTGCTGGGTCCGCCGCGCCGCCTGCGCTACGCTGAAGCCGCCCAACTCAAGCTTAAGCGGCAGCGTGTTGATGAACAGACCCAGCGCCCGGTCGGCGCCGGCCCCGCCCTGCAAGCGGCCGAACAGCACAGTGCCGAACACCACCGTGTCCCGCCCCGACGCCCGCGCCAGCACCCGGCCCCAGGCCAGGTGCGCCAGGCTGGCCACGCTGACGCCCAGCCGCCGCGCCTGCCGCCTCAGCCTGTCGGTCAATGCCGCCGGCAGCCGCAGCCGGCTCTCGTCCAGTCCGTCGCCGTCGCCGCGATTGCCTTGCAGGCCGAAGGCCGCCGTCGGCTCGTCGACCTCGCCCAGCTCGGCGCGGAAGTAGGCCTCGTGCTCCGCCGCGCCGACGCCCAGCCGCGCCTGCGCGACGAAGTTGCGGAACGGCAGCGCCGGCGCCAGCGCCGTCTCGCCGCGCTGCAGTTGGCGAACTTCCTGCAGCAGCAATTCCAGCGTCGCGTGATCGACGGCCAGATGGTGGAACAGCAGTTGCAGATAGTGGCGGCCGTCGGCCGGATCGGCGGCGGCATAGCCGCGCAGCAACGGCGCCCGCGTCACGTCCAGCCGCGTCCGCCGCGGGTCGTAACGCTGTTCCAGCTGCGCCGCCAGCGGACCGTCGGCCGGGTCCAGTTCCACCGTCTCCACCGCCACCGGCGCGTCGCGCCACACCACCTGCACCGGCTCCGGTAGGTCGCGCCACTGGATCGCCGTGCGCAGGATATCGTGCCGCGCCACCACCTGCTGCAAGGCCGCGACGAAGCCTTGCAGCCGCTCGCCGCTGTCGAAGGCCATCAGGCACGACAGCAGGTAGGCGTCGCCTTCGCCGCCCAGCAGGTGGTGGAACAATATCCCCTCCTGCAACGGCGCCAGCGGGTAGATGTCCTGGATATTGGCCATGCCGCCGCTCACGCCGGCGGCGACGCCGTCTATCTGCGTCTGGCTCAACGCCGCCAGCGGCAGCATCGCCGGCGTGACGGCATCGCAGCCTTCGACCGGAATGCCGTTGGCCGGCACCGCCACCTCGTCGGTCTGAGCGTTCAGGCCCGCCGCCAGCGCCGCCAGGTCGGCCGCGCCGAACAGCTGGCGGATGTCGCAATGCAGACCGGCCTGGCGCATCCGCTCGACCAGCTGCACCGCCAGCAGCGAATGGCCGCCCAGCTCGAAGAAGTTGTCGTGGCGGCCGACGCGCTCGACGTTCAGCAAGGCGCCCCAGATCGCCGCCAGTGTTTCTTCCGCCTCGCCTTGCGGCGCCGCGTATTCGCGGCTGGACAGCAGCGCGCCGTCCGGGGCCGGCAAGGCCTTGCGGTCCAGCTTGCCGTTAGCCGTCAGCGGGAAGGCCTCCAGCACGACGAAGGCGCTAGGCACCATGTACTCGGCCAGGTCCTTCGCCAACTCCACGCGCAGCGCCGCCGCGTCCAGCGTCTCGCCTGACCCCGCCGTCAAATAGGCTACCAGCCGCTTGTCGCCCGGCGCGTCCTCCCGCGCCAGCACCGCCGCCTCCTTGACGCCGGCGCAGGCCGCCAGCCTGGCCTCGATCTCGCCCAACTCGATGCGGAAGCCGCGTATCTTCACCTGGAAGTCGTTGCGGCCCAGATACTCGATGCTGCCATCCGCCAGCCAGCGCCCCAAATCGCCGGTCTTGTACAAGCGCGCGTCGGCGTCGGCGCTGAACGGGTCGATGATGAAGCGTTCGGCCGTCAGCTCCGGCCGGTTCAGATAGCCGCGCGCCACGCCGACGCCGCCGATGTGGATCTCGCCGGCCACGCCCAAGGGCGCCGGTTGCAGCTGCGCGTCGAGGACGTACATGCGGATATTGGAAATCGGCTTGCCGATAGGCACGAAGTGGCGCGCCGGATCGGAGACGCACGGCCAGGCGGTGACGTCGATCGCCGCCTCGGTCGGCCCGTACAGATTGTGCAGCTCGCTGTGCGGGAAGTGGCGCAAACACTGCTCCTGCAAGGCGTGCGGCAACGCCTCACCGCTGCACAGGATGCGCCGCAGCGACGGGCAGCTGCCGGCCGGCGTCAGGCTGACGAAGGCCTGCAGCATCGACGGCACGAAGTGCAGCGTGGTGACGCCGCGGCTTTCGATCAGCTGACGCAGATACTGCGGGTCCTTGTGGCCTTCCGGGCGCGCCATCAGCAATTGGGCGCCGGCCAGCAGCGGCAGGAAGAATTCCCATACCGACACGTCGAAGCCGAACGGCGTCTTCTGCAGCACCAGGTCGTCGGCCTGCAGCCGGTAGGCGTCCTGCGCCCACCACAGCCGGTTGACGACGCCGCGGTGCTCGTTGACGACGCCCTTGGGCCGGCCGGTGGAGCCGGAGGTGTAGATCACGTAGGCGGCGTGGCGATTGCCCAGCCCGGCCACCGCTGGATTCCCATCCGGCAAGGCCGCCTGGCGCGCCCGCTCGGCCTCGTCGTCCAGCAGCAGGACCGTGTGGTCGCCGCCGGCCGTCAGCGCTTGCAGCGAATGCTGGCTCAGCACCACGCGCGGCGCGCTGTCGTCCAGCATATAGGCCAGCCGTTCGGCCGGATAGCTCGGGTCCAGCGGCACATAGGCGCCGCCGGCCTTCAAGACGCCCAATAGCGCCGCCACCATGTCGACGCCGCGCTCCAGGCACAGCGCCACCCGGTCGTCCGGGCCGACGCCCAGCGCGATCAGCCGCTGCGCCAGCCGGTTGGCGCGGCGGTTCAGTTCGTCGTAGCTCAGCGTCTCGTCGCCGCTGTAGAGCGCCGGCGCGTCCGGCTGTTCGGCCGCCTTCGCCTCGAACAGCTGGTGGACCAGCGTCTGCTCCGGGTACGGCGCCGCCGTCGCGTTGAAGACCTCCAGCAGCAGATGTCTTTCTCCGTTCGACAATACTTCCAGCGTGCCGACGGATTCGCCGCCACCGGCCTCCAACGCCTCGGTCAGCGATGTCAGCGTCCGCTCCATCAAGGCGCAGACCCGCGCCGCGCCGACCGTCGCCGGCACCTGGGCCTGCAAGGCCAGGCCGGCGTCGCCGAAGTCGTCCACCGACAAGGTCAGCGGGTAATTGGTGCGGCTCTGATCGGCCATCACCGTGATGCCGTCGCCAGCGATCCCGCGCTCGTCGCCGTCGCTGCCGTGCCGGTAGTTCAGCAGCGCGCTGAACAAGGGCAGCGGCGCCGCCACGCCGCTGCAGCGCTGCGCCAGCGCCAACGGCGCGTGCTCGTGCCGCAACAGCCGCGTCAGCGCCTGCTGGGTCCGCCGCGCCGCCTGCGCTACGCTGAAGCCGCCCAACTCAAGCTTAAGCGGCAGCGTGTTGATGAACAGACCCAGCGCCCGGTCGGCGCCGGCCCCGCCCTGCAGCCGGCCGAACAACACCGTGCCGAACACCACCGTCTCCTGCCCCGACGCCCGCGCCAGCACCCGGCCCCAGGCCAGGTGCGCCAGGCTGGCCACGCTGACGCCCAGCCGCCGCGCCTGCCGCCGCAACCGGTCCGTCAGCTCGGCCGGCAAGCGCAACCGGCTCTCGTCCAGTCCGTCGCCGTCGCCGCGATTGCCTTGCAGGCCGAAGGCCGCCGTCGGCTCGTCGACCTCGCCCAGCTCGGCGCGGAAGTAGGCCTCGTGCTCCGCCGCGCCGATGCCCAAGCGCGCCTGCGCGACGAAGTTGCGGAACGGCAAAGACGGCGCCAGTTCGGCATCGCCGCCTTGCAGCTGGCGCACCTCTTGCAGCATCTGGCTCAAGGAGGTCTGGTCTATCGCCAGGTGATGGAACAGCAGTTGCAGGTAATGGCGGCCATCGGCCGCGTCGGCGGCGGCATAGCCGCGGAGCAGCGGCGCCCGCGTCACGTCCAGCCGCGTCCGACGCGGGTCGTAACGCTGTTCCAGCTGCGCCGCCAGCGGGCCGTCGGCCGGGTCCAATTCCACCGTCTCCACCGTCACCGGCGCGTCGCGCCACACCACCTGCACCGGCTCCGGCAGGTCGCGCCACTGGATCGCCGTGCGCAGGATGTCGTGCCGTGCCACCACCCGTTGCAAGGCCTCGACGAAGCCTTGCAGCCGCTCGCCGCTGTCGAAGGCCATCAGGCACGACAGCAGATAGGCGTCGCCTTCGCCGCCCAGCAGGTGGTGGAACAATATCCCCTCCTGCAACGGCGCCAGCGGGTAGATGTCCTGGATATTGGCCATGCCGCCGCTCACGCCGGCGGCGACGCCGTCTATCTGCGTCTGGCTCAACGCCGCCAGCGGCAGCATCGCCGGCGTGACGGCATCGCAGCCTTCGACCGGAATGCCGTTGGCCGGCACCGCCACCTCGTCGGTCTGAGCGTTCAGGCCCGCCGCCAGCGCCGCCAGGTCGGCCGCGCCGAACAGCTGGCGGATGTCGCAATGCAGACCGGCCTGGCGCATCCGCTCGACCAGCTGCACCGCCAGCAGCGAATGGCCGCCCAGCTCGAAGAAGTTGTCGTGGCGGCCGACGCGCTCGACGTTCAGCAAGGCGCCCCAGATCGCCGCCAGTGTTTCTTCCGCCTCGCCTTGCGGCGCCGCGTATTCGCGGCTGGACAGCTGCGCGCCGTCCGGGGCCGGCAAGGCCTTGCGGTCCAGCTTGCCGTTAGCCGTCAGCGGGAAGGCCTCCAGCACGACGAAGGCGCTAGGCACCATGTACTCGGCCAGGTCCTTCGCCAACTCCACGCGCAGCGCCGCCGCGTCCAGCGTCTCGCCTGACCCCGCCGTCAAATAGGCTACCAGCCGCTTGTCGCCCGGCGCGTCCTCCCGCGCCAGCACCGCCGCCTCCTTGACGCCGGCGCAGGCCGCCAGCCTGGCCTCGATCTCGCCCAATTCGATGCGGAAGCCGCGTATCTTCACCTGGAAGTCGTTGCGGCCCAGATACTCGATGCTGCCGTCCGCCAGCCAGCGCCCCAAATCGCCGGTCTTGTACAAGCGCGCGTCGGCGTCGACGCCGAACGGGTCCTCGATAAAGCGTTCGGCCGTCAACTCGGGGCGGTTCAGATAGCCGCGCGCCACGCCGACGCCGCCGATGTGGATCTCGCCGGCCACGCCCAGCGGCGCCGGTTGCAGCTGCGCGTCGAGGACGTACATGCGGATATTGGAAATCGGCTTGCCGATAGGCACGAAGTGGCGCGCCGGATCGGAGACGCACGGCCAGGCGGTGACGTCGATCGCCGCCTCGGTCGGCCCGTACAGATTGTGCAGCTCGCTGTGCGGGAAGTGGCGCAAACACTGTTCCTGCAAGGCGTGCGGCAACGCCTCGCCGCTGCACAGGATGCGCCGCAGCGACGGGCAACTGCCGGCCGGGGTCAGGCTGACGAAGGCCTGCAGCATCGACGGCACGAAGTGCAGCGTGGTGACGCCGCGGCTTTCGATCAGCTGACGCAGATACTGCGGGTCCTTGTGGCCTTCCGGGCGCGCCATCAGCAATTGGGCGCCGGCCAGCAGCGGCAGGAAGAATTCCCATACCGACACGTCGAAGCCGAACGGCGTCTTCTGCAGCACCAGGTCGTCGGCCTGCAGCCGGTAGGCGTCCTGCGCCCACCACAGCCGGTTGACGACGCCGCGGTGCTCGTTGACGACGCCCTTGGGCCGGCCGGTGGAGCCGGAGGTGTAGATCACGTAGGCGGCGTGGCGATTGCCCAGCCCGGCCACCGCTGGATTCCCATCCGGCAAGGCCGCCTGGCGCGCCCGCTCGGCCTCGTCGTCCAGCAGCAGGACCGTGTGGTCGCCGCCGGCCGTCAGCGCTTGCAGCGAATGCTGGCTCAGCACCACGCGCGGCGCGCTGTCGTCCAGCATATAGGCCAGCCGTTCGGCCGGATAGCTCGGGTCCAGCGGCACATAGGCGCCGCCGGCCTTCAAGACGCCCAATAGCGCCGCCACCATGTCGACGCCGCGCTCCAGGCACAGCGCCACCCGGTCGTCCGGGCCGACGCCCAGCGCGATCAGCCGCTGCGCCAGCCGGTTGGCGCGGCGGTTCAGTTCGTCGTAGCTCAGCGTCTCGTCGCCGCTGTAGAGCGCCGGCGCGTCCGGCTGTTCGGCCGCCTTCGCCTCGAACAGCTGGTGGACCAGCGTCTGCTCCGGATACGGCGCCGCCGTCGCGTTGAAATCTTCCAGCAGCAGCCGCCTCTCCGCCTCAGGCAACATGGCGATGCGGCCGGGCGCGACGCCGTCGTCGTCCAGCATGCCTTGCAGCAGCTTGCGCCAATAGCGGCCATAGCGCGCGATCGTGGCCGGCTCGAACAAGGAGGCGGCGAACACGATGCGGCCGACGATGCGGCCCTCGCTCTCGCGCAGGTGCAGTTCCAGATCCACCTGCGACTCGGACCACTGCGCCGGCAGCTCCCGCCAGTCCACGCCGGGCAGCGACAACTCGCCGGGCGGCGTGTTCTGCCACGAGAAGATGGTCTGGAACAGCGGGCTGTAGGCCAGGCTGCGCGGCGGCTTGACGGCCTCGACGATCTGGTCGAACGGCAGGTCGGCGTGCCGCTGCGACGCCAGCACCCGCTGTTTGACATGGTCCATCCAGCCCGCGGCGTCTTTCCAGCCGCCAGTGCTCAGCCGCAGCGGCAAGGTGTTGACGAACAGGCCTATCAGCGGCTCGAATTCGCTGCGGCTCCGCCCGGCCACCGGCGTGCCGACGACGATGTCGTCCTGCCCGGACAGCCGGGCCAGCAGCAAGGCCCAGCTGGACAGCAGCACCATGAACGGCGTGACGCCATGGCGCAGGCCGAAGCGGCGCAGGCGCTCGCTGAATGCCTGGTCCAGCTCGACGTCGACGCCGCCGCCGGCGAACTGCTGCTGGGCCGGCCGCGCCTTGTCGTGCGGCAGCTCCAGCAGCGCCGGGGCGCCGGCCAGCGCCGCCTTCCAGTAGGCGGCCTGTTCCCGCGCGGCGTCCTTCTCCATCCACGCCCGCTGCCATGCCGCGTAGTCGGCGTACTGCACCGGCAGCGGCGCCAATGCCGGCGACGTCCCCATGCGTCTGGCGGCGTAGCACGCGCTCAGTTCTCCGATCAGGATGCCCATCGACCAGCCGTCGGCCACGATGTGATGCAGCGTCAGCAACAGGACGTGCTCCCGCTCCGCCACGCGCAGCAGGCGTCCGCGGATCAGCGGGCCGCGCCGCAGATCGAAGCTCTGCGACGCCTCATGCTCGGTCCTCTCCCGGCAGGCCCGCTCGGGGTCCGCCTGCTGCGTCAAATCGTCGAATGCCAGCGCGGCGATCGCGCCCGGCGGCGCGAACTGCTGCGTCGCTTGGCCGTCCTCGTCGACGAAGCGGGCGCGCAGCGCCTGGTGGCGGTCCACCACATCGGCCAGCGCCAGCGCCAGCGCCTCGCGGTCCAGCTCGCCGCTGAGCCTCAGGCCGCCGTGGATATGGTAGGCGCGGCTGCCGCCGTCCAGCCGGGACAGGAACCAGAAACGCTGCTGCGCGAACGACAGCGCGGTGGCGTCGCCATGCTGGCCGGCGCGCAGCGGCGCGGACTCCGGCGTGGCGGTCTTTTGCAATTTCGAAGCCTTGGCCCGTTCCAGCAAGCGTTTGCGTTCGTCCAGGGACAGGGTGGCGATGTCTTTATTATTCATTGTCGCGGCTTTCAATTCTTTCAGGATTCGAGAGTCAGCTCGGTTTCATGCAGGGCCTGCAGCGATTCGGCGTCGAACTGCAGCAATTGGGCGTCGATCACGCATTCCTCGAACAGCGCGATCGTCGGGTGGCTGAACAGCTGCGACATCGGCAGATCGATCTCGAAGGCCTCCCTTACCCGCGTCAGCAACTGCACCGCCAGCAGCGAATGGCCGCCGAGCTCGAAGAAGTTGTCGTGGCGGCCGACGCGCTCGACGTTCAGCAAGGCGCGCCAGATTGCCGCCAGCGCGTCCTCCACCTCGCCCTGCGGCGCCTCGTACTCGCGGCCGGCAAGCAGCGCGCCGTCCGGCGCCGGCAGCGCCCTCCTGTCCAGCTTGCCGTTCGGCGTCAGCGGGAAGGCCTCCAGCACGACGAAGGCGCCCGGCACCATGTACTCGGCCAGATCGCGCGCCAACTCCCCTCGCAGCGCGGCCGCCTCCAGCGTCGCGCCCGGCTTCGCCGTCAGATAGGCCACCAGCCGCTTGTCGCCCGGCGCGTCCTCGCGCGCCAGCACCGCCGCCTCTCTGACGCCGGCGCAGGCCGAGAGCCTGGCCTCGATCTCGCCCGGCTCGACGCGGAAGCCGCGGATCTTCACCTGGAAGTCGGTCCGGCCCAGATACTCGACGCAGCCATCCGGCAGCCAGCGGCCCAGATCGCCGGTCTTGTACAGCCGCGCTTCGGCATCGGCGCTGAACGGATCGGCGATGAAACGCTCGTCGGTCAATTCCGGCCGCTTCAGATAACCGAGCGCCACGCCCGGCCCGCCGATGTGGATTTCGCCGACCGCGCCCAGCGGCGCCAGCTGGCCGTCGGCGTCCAGCACATGGACGACGGTGTTGGCGATGGGCCGGCCCAGCGGAATCGGCGCGGAATCATCGATATCGGCCCTGACCTCATGCGTCAGCGCGAAGGTGGTGGTCTCGGTCGGGCCGTAGCAATTGAGCAGATGCCGCGGCGGATGGCCGCGCATCACCCGGGCGACGACGCGCGGGTCCAGCACGTCGCCGCCGAGCAGCAGATAGCGCAGGCCGCCGAAGGCCTCGCCCAACCCGTCGGCGTGCTGGTGAAACAGGCCGGCCGTCAACCACAGCACGCTGACGCGATGACGGCGCAGGGCGTCGCCCAGCCGGTGCGCATCCAGCAGCGTGTCGCGGTCTATCGCCACCAATTGGCCGCCGTGCGCCAGCGCGGCCCAGATCTCCAGCGTGCTGGCGTCGAAAGCAGGGTTCGACGCCCAGGCGATGCGGTCGTCGGCGCCGAAGTCGGCATAGCCGTTGTTGCACACCAGACGGCTGATGCCGCGGTGCGGCACCAGCACGCCCTTGGGCTGGCCGGTGGAGCCGGAGGTGTACATCAGATAAGCCGGCTGGCTGCTGTCCCCGGCCACGGACGGATTGTCGTCCGGCAGCGACGCCAGGTCGGCGTCGCTCAGCCAGGCCGCGTCCAGCAGCAGGCGGGCGCCGCTGTCGGACAGCATCAACTCCTGCCGCTCCAGGCTCAACACATCGTCCAGCGGCATATAGACGGCGCCAGCCTTCAAGACGCCCAGCACCGCGGTCAGCAGGCCGGCGCCGCGCGGCAGGTTCAGCGCGACGCATTCGCCGGCGCGCACGCCCAGCGCCGTCAGCTTGTGCGCCAGCCGGTTGGCGCGGCGGTTCAATTCGCCATAGCTCAGCGTCTCGCCGCCATCGATCAGCGCCGGCGCGTCCGGCCGCTCGGCCGCCCGCGCCTCGAACATCTGGTGGACCAGCGCCTGATCCGGATACGGCGCCGCCGTCGCGTTGAAGTCATCCAGCAGCAGGCGCTTCTCCGCGTCCGGCAGCACTTCCAGCGCGCGCGCCGGCTCGTCGCCGCCGGCCTCCAGCGCCTGGGCCAGCGCCGCCAGCGTCCGCTCCATCATGGCGCAGACGCGCGCCGCGCCGACCGATGCCGGCGCCTGCGCCTGCAAGGCCAGGCCGGCGTCGCCGAAATCGTCTACCGACAGCGTCAGCGGATAACTGCTCCGCTCCTCGCTTGGCAACGCCTCGACGCCGTCCCACAAGGCCTGCGCCGATTCGCCCTCTTCCGCATGGCGGTAATTGAGCAGGGTGTTGAACAAGGGCAGCGGCGCCGCCACCCCGCTGCAGCGCTGCGCCAGCGCCAGCGGCGCGTGCTCGTGCCGCAGCAGCCGCGTCAGCGCCTGCTGCGTCCGCCGCGCCGCCTGCTCGACGCTGGCCTCTCCGAAGGCCAGCTTCAACGGCAGGGTGTTAATGAACAGACCCAGCGCCCGATCGGCGCCGGCCCCGCCCTGCAGCCGGCCGAACAGCACCGTGCCGAACACCACCGTGTCCCGGCCCGACGCCCGCGCCAGCAAGCGGCCCCAGGCCAGGTGGACCAGGCTGGCCACGCCGACGCCCAGCCGCCGCGCCTGCCGCCTGAGGCTGTCGGTCAATGCCGCCGGCAAGCTCAGCCGGCCCTCCTCCAGCTCTCCGCCGCCGCCCTGCAGGCCGAAGGCCAGCGTCGGCTCGTCAATCTCGCCCAACTCGGCGCGGAAATAGGCCTCGTGCTCCGCCGCGCCGACGCCCAGCCGCGCCTGCGCGACGAAATGCCGGAACGGCAAGGCCGGCGGCAGCGCGTCGCCGCGGCCGGACAGTATCTGGCCGATCTCGGACAGCAGAACCGCCAAGCCGGTGTTGTCCATGATCAGGTGATGGGCCAGCAAGCGCAGCCAGCACTCGCCGTCGGCCTCCTCCGCGACGACGGCCCGCAGCAACGGCGCCCGCGTCACGTCCAGCCGCATCCGACGCGGGTCGTAATGCTGCGCCAATTGCGCGTCCAGCGGGCCGTCGGCCGGATCCAGCGTCGCCGTCTCCACCGCAACCGCCACCGACGCCTCGCGCCACACCACCTGCACAGGCTCCGGCAGTCCCTGCCACTGTATCGCCGTGCGCAGGATGTCGTGCCGCGCCACCACCTGCTGCAAGGCCTCGACGAAGCGGTGCAGATGACCGCGGCTGGCCAGGCGGAAGGTGGTCGGCACCAGATAGGGATCGCCTTCGCTTTCCAGCAGGTGGTGGAACAGGATGCCTTCCTGCAGCGGCGCCAGCGGGTAGATGTCCTGGATATTGGCCATGCCGCCGACAACGCCGGCGGCGATGCCGTCTATCTGCGCCTGCTCCAACGACACCAGCGGCAGCATCGCCGGCGTGATGGCGTCGCAACCGTCGGCCGGAATGCCGTTGGCCGGCACCGCCACCTCGTCGGTCTCCTCGTTCAGGCCCGCCGCCAGCGCCGCCAGATCGGCCGCGCCGAACAGCTGGCGAATGTCGCAGCGCAGGCCGGCCTGACGCATCTTCTCCAGCAACTGCACCGCCAGCAGCGAATGGCCGCCGAGCTCGAAGAAGTTGTCGTGGCGACCGACGCGCTCGACGTTCAGCAGCGCGCCCCAGATCGCCGCCAGTTTTTCTTCCGCCTCGCCCTGCGGCGCCGCGTACTCGCGGCCGGACAACAGCGCCCCGTCCGGCGCCGGCAAGGCCTTGCGGTCCAGCTTGCCGTTCGGCGTCAGCGGGAAGGCGTCCAGCACGACGAAGGCGCTCGGTATCATGTACTCGGCCAGGTCCTTCGCCAGCTCGGCGCGCAGCGCCGCCGCCTCCGGCGCCGCGTCCGGCCGCGCCGTCAGATAGGCCACCAGCCGCTTGTCGCCCGGCGTGTCTTCCCAGACCTGCACCGTGGCCTCCTTGACGCCGGCGCAGGCTGCCAGCCGGGCCTCGATCTCGCCCAACTCGATGCGGAAGCCGCGTATCTTCACCTGGAAATCGTTGCGGCCCAGGTATTCGATGCTGCCGTCCGGCAGCCAGCGCCCCAGATCGCCGGTCTTGTACATCCGCGCGTCCGCGCCGGTGTCGAACGGGTCGGACAGGAAACGCTCGGCGCTCAACTCGGGCCGGTTCAGATAACCGCGCCCGACCTGCACCCCGGCGATATAGAGCTCGCCGGCCACGCCCGGCGGCACCGGTTCCAGCCTGCCGTCGAGGATGTACATCCGGGTATTGGCGAACGGCTTGCCTATGGTGACATTGACGGCATCCTGCTCCCCTTGCAGCCGGGTGGCGGTGCAGGAAACCGTCGCCTCGGTCGGGCCGTAGGTGTTGATCAGTCCGGCATGCTCCGGCCGGATCGCCTCCCAGGCGCGGACCTTCTGCGCCGACAGCGCGTCGCCGGTGACATTGATCAGCCGCACGCTTTCCAAATACAGCAGCGCCTGCAGCGGCTCCGCGCTCCATTGACCGATCAGCGTGTGCCAGTGCGCGGCGGTCATGTGCACGAAGCTGATCGCCTGCTTGCGGTGCGAGCCCGGATCGGCGGTGCCGAACAGCTCGGTCGCCAACACCAGGCAGGCGCCGGACGCCAAGGCCGGCAGCATCTCCTCCAGCGACAGGTCGAAATTCAGCGAATTCTGCTGCAGCACGCGGTCGGCCGGCGTCAGTTCGAACCAGCGGATGGCGTCCAGCACGTAATTGACCAGGCCGCGATGTTCTATCATCACGCCCTTGGGATTGCCGGTGGAGCCCGAGGTGTAAATCACATAGGCCAGATTGCCGGCATCCAGATGCAGGCAGGCGGGATTGTCGCCGGACAGCGCGGCCCAGGCCGGCGCCTGCCGCGCCATATTGATCATCCGCGCCCCGCCGCCGACCGGCTCGAGAATGGCCTGGCCCTCGTCGTCGACCAGCACCAGCGCCGGCTTGCAGTCGCCGAGCATATAGGCCAGCCGGTCGGCCGGGTAGGCGGTGTCGAGCGGCACATAAGCGGCGCCCGATTTCAGGATGGCCAGCAGGCCGATCACCATGTCCAGGCCGCGCCTGGCGCACAGCGCCACCGCGTCGTCGCCCCTGACGCCCTGTAGGCGCAGATGCCGCGCCAAGCGGTTGGCGCGGCGATTCAATTCGGCGTAAGTCAGCGTCTGCCCGGCATGCTCGACCGCCGGCGCGCCGGGCCGGCTCTCCGCCTGCGCCTCGATCAATTGATGGATCAGCGCCTGGCGCGGGAAGTCGCGCTCGGTGGCGTTGAAGCCGCGCAATACCTGCTCGCGCTCCTTCGCGCTGAGCAAGGACAAGCCGCCCACCGGCTGCTCGTCGTCGGCCGCGAACGCTTCCAGCAAGGCGAAATAATGCCGCATCAGCTGCCGCACCAGCGCCTCGTCGAGCACCGCCGCGTCATAGCGGAAATAGCAGCGGATGCGATCGCCTACCGACAGCACGTCCACCATCAGCGGCACATCGGCGTCGCCGGAGGCCGGGTACGGGAAACGACTGAGCGCCACCCCGCCCCAGCGCACCGGCGGCGTGGAATCGTCCGCCATCCACAATGCGTCCAGCCCGCCGGTCTGCCGGCTCTTCTGGAAGGTCATCACGGTCTGGAACACCGGGGAGACTGCCGGATCGCGCACCAGGTCCAGGCCCTCCAGCACCTTGGAGAACGGGTACTTCTGGTTCTCTATGCCCTGCCGGATCAGCCGCTGCGCCTGCTGCACATGCTCCCGCACCGAAAGGGCGCCGTCGATCCGGACCCTGAGCGGCGCCATATTGATGAAGTCGCCGGCCACGCCGCCCCATTTGGCCTTGCTGCGGCCGGGCATCGTCGATCCGACGATGATGTCGTCCAATCCGCTGTAACGGTGCAACAGCAGCTGGTAGGCCGCCAGCATGATGGGATACAGGCTGCCGTCGTAACGGGCCGCCATGTCTTTCAATCTCCCGGCCAGCGCATCCGGCACCAGCGGGTCCAGCGTGACCTTGCCGGAGACCGGCTCGCCGCGCCGCTGCGGCCATTGCAGCACCGGCAGCTCGCCGGCGAGCGAATCCAGCCAGAAGCGGCGCTGGGCGTCGGCCGCCGGGCTCTGCAGCCATTGCCGCTGCCATGCCACATAATCCGCGTAGCTGCGCCCGGAGGCCGGGGGCAGCGCTCCGCCGTCCAGCAGCGTGCCCAATTCCTCCAGCAATATCCAGTAGGTCCAGCCGTCGATGGCGATATGCTCGAAACTCAGCAGCATCACCGCGTCCGAGCCGCTGCGCCAATACCAGTGGGCCCGGATCATCGGCGGCCTGGCGATGTCGAACGGCAGGATGCAATCCCGCTTGATCCGCGCCTGGAGCGCCTCGTCGCCTTCGTCGTCGACATCCACCTCGATCACCTCGACGACGGCGTCGTCGACGATGCGGTAGGCCAGCTCGCCGTCCGTCATTTCAAAAGCCGCCCGCAGCATCGAGTGCCGATCTATCAGCGACGACAAGGCGGCGGCCAGCCGCCGCGGGTTCAGATCGCCGCTGACGCTGGCGCAGAATGGACTATTGCTTTGACCCTGGCCGGCCGGGTTCAGCAAATACTGGATCCAACGGCTTTTCTGGGTTTCGGAAAGGGGGTAGCTCTGAGATTGGGCAGCGGCAGACATATTCCTACTCACGAGTCAGGAAGATTGAGAAATGGGCGCGAATCCAGGCGGGCGGCCCGGATGCCGGGCCGCCCAGCCGGGAGCGGTCGATCAGGCCACGGAGGTTTCCACCGTCTGCCCCAGCAAGGCGAGCGCGCAGTCGGCGATGCGCTGCCCGGCGGACAGCAGCGTCCGGCGCTCCATCGTCAGCACCGGCATCAGCTTCAGCACCTCGTTGCGGGGGCCGCACACCTCGATCAACAGGCCGTCGTCGAACAGACGGCGCGCGGCGGCGCGCGCATGCTCGGGCTGGCTAAAGCGCAAACCCAGCATCAGGCCCTTGCCTATCACATCGATCTCGCCGGCCGCGGGGGCCGTGGCGCGGCGCAAGGCCTCGGCCAGCGCGTCGCCCTTGCTGGCCACTTCCCGCGCGAAATCGGGCGTGCTCCAATACTTCTTCAGCGCCGCCGTGGCCATCACCATCGCCAGGTTGTTGCCGCGGAAAGTGCCGTTGTGCTCGCCCGGCTTCCAGATATCGATCTCAGGCTTGATCAGGTTCAGCGAGAACGGCAGCCCCGCCCCGCTCAGGGACTTGGACAGGCAGACGATGTCCGGCTCTATGCCGGCGTGCTCGAAACTGAAGAAGCGGCCGGTGCGGCCGCAGCCGGTCTGAATCTCGTCGACGATCAGCAAGGCGCCCAGCTGCCTGGCCAGCGCGGCCACGCCCTGCAGCCATTTCGCCGAGGCGCAGTTCAGTCCGCCTTCGCCCTGCACGCACTCCAGCACGAAGGCCGCCGGCGCGTCTATGCCGAAACCCGGACGGCACAGCATGTCGCGCAACACGCCCAGCTGGCTGTCGACATCGCCCTGTATCGCGCCCTCGAACGGCAAGCGCACCACGCCCGGCACCTGCACCACCAGCGAAGCCCGCTTGACGGCGTTGGCCGTCACCGACAAGGCGCCCAGCGACATGCCGTGATAGCCGCCGGAGAAGCAGGCGATGTCCGGCCGCTGCGTCACCTTCCGCGCCAGCTTCAGCGCCGCCTCCACCGCATTGGCCCCGGTCGGTCCGGTGAACTGCAGCTTGTAATCCAGCCCCCTGGGACGCAGGATCAGATCACGGAAGGCCTCGATGAACTCGGCCTTGGCCTCGGTGTTCAGGTCCAGACCGTTCAAAATCCCTTCGCCGCGCATATAGGCCACCGCGGCTTCCACCATGTCTTCGTCGTTATGACCGTAGTTGAGCGATCCCGCGCCCGCGAAGAAATCCAGGTACCGTTTGCCGTCCACATCGCGCAAGAACTCTCCCTTGGCCTGGGAGAACACCGCGGGGAAGGCCCGGCAATAACTGCGCACTTCCGACTCCGTCTCATTGAAGATCGTTGCCACCATCGCACTCAGCTCCCGTACATATTTGTCATATTATTTGAATAGAACAAATTACATTGAGATTATTACATGACAATGATTGACTAACAAAGCAAAAATTATGCAAAACAAATATAATTAAGACATTTCATTGCAAGACATTTTCAGTCGTTCTGCGGGGAATCGAGGCGGACGATAGCGATGATGGCAGGCAAAAAGAAGAGCCGGCGCGGGTTTCGCGCCGGCATGCGGGGAAAATCAGTGAGATTGGAAATACCGGGCCCGGCCCGGATTCGGCTTAGAAATTGTACGACACCCCGACATTGACAGCGCCGACCTTGCCGTAGAAGAAGGCGATGTCGGAATCGGATTTGCCGTACAGCAGCGAGGCGTAGGCGGATACCGGCTTGTATCCCCATATCCCGTTGCGGATATAGGTCGCGCTGGCCAGCAGGTCGGAACTGTCGGCCTTGGCGCCGGCGAACAGCGGATTGCCCGCGTCGTACCGCGTCTTGGTCGCCGCCAGCGAAGCCTGCAGCACATTGGCGCCGGCCTTCCACTCGTAATCCAGCTTGACGCCGGCCCGCTTGAAGCGCATCGCGTCGCCGTCGGCGTTGTTCTTGCCGTAGATCAGCGCCGGCGTCAGCGTCTGGCTGCCGTCCAGCTTGAAGGCGTAGCCCAGCTGCGCGTCGACGCTGGAACCGCTTCTTCTGAGCCGATTCTGATCGGCGGCGGACAGGCCTGCCGCCTGGCCGCTGCTTTCCTGGCCCAGCGTGATATGGTTGTAGGAGACGCCGGCGGTCACGCCGGTGCCCAGGATGCCGTCCCAGTTGACCCCGAAGCCGGAGGTCTTCAGCTTGGTATCGGAACGCGCGACGTTCAGCGCGTACGGATCGGTCCACACCTCCTGCTGATCGTAGGTGAAGCCGGCGGTCAGCAAGCCCTGGTCGTCAAAGCGGTGGCGTGCGCCAAGCTGCAGCGCGCTGCCCAGCCCCAGCTTCTCCACCGGCGCCAGGCCGAAGAACAACTGGGTCTGGCTGCCGGGAATGGAATAGAACAGGCTGCCCCGCGGCAGGGCGGTGGCATAGTCGTCGGACGCCGGCTGCTGATTAAGCGTGGTGATCGTCTTGCGGTTGTCGTTCTGCGACTTCACGAAGTTCGAGGAGACCTGGTAAAAGCCCAGTCCCAGCCCGATCGACCCGGACCATCCGTCCGGCTGGGCCGCATCCGCGGCCCAGACCAGGCCCGGCGCAACCATCATCATCAAAGTGCTCGCCAACTTTTTCATCAATGGACTTCCTTGTCGTTTCTGCTCGGAAATGATCAATCTCTCCGACTGCCGGGAGGGGATGGCAGTTCGCCCTGCCCCGCCAGCGAATGAGAAAACGCCATAATATTGCTTCATGCATAAAATTATCAAATTTAAATTTCTTTAGCATATTTTCAATCAGAACAAACCATGCGCCCTCCCCGAGCGCTGCGCGCGGGAAATAAAAAAAGAGTCCTAAGCGCCTGTTCAAGATCTTTTTGCCGGCAACGCAGCCCAAACGCGGCGATCCGATCCGGCCCAGGCCGCCCGACGAAATCGCCGGGCGGCTGTTTAACAATCCATGCCAAATATTTCAACAGCATTATTAGGCATATCGCTGCGGCCGCCACGCCGGCCGATCCCTCCGCTCCTGTCCTTGCGCAAAACGCCTGTGCGCCAAGGCTCCGGCCCATCGCGCCAGGCCGGCTTTTCGCGCCGGCGGCCCCTCGACCGGGCGAAAACCTCATGTCAAATCGGTAAAAATACTTATGAATAGATTACACAGACGGTGATATTTCCACATAACCATATATCAAAAAATTCTTGCATTCTGGGTACGCGTTTCTACGCTGAGAAAATCGCACACCGGCTGTTGAGTCCCCAGAACGTTGAATATCAAAGGATATTGACATGGAAATGTTCGACATACGCCAAGCACTGTCGCGACACGATCTGGACCAGCGCTTCCCATCCTGCCTGCATGTCCCGGCCGGCATCCAGGAGACCCGGGTGGAGCCCGGTTGCACCGCCTACGGTTTTGTCCTGCAGGGACCGCTGCAGGTCTTCCACGCCGATCTGGAGCAAACGCTGCACGCCGGCATGTTCTTCTCGGTGCCCGGCCCCGCGCGGCTCGGCCCCTTCGTCGGACTGGTCGGCATCCGCCAGGATTATCACGGCGCGCCGCTGTACGGCGGCCCGGTGGAGCGGCTGGGCCGGCTGAAATACATCGACGGCTGCTCCGACAGCCTGCTGATCTCGCCCATCATCAAGGGCGACCCCTGCCTCAACTACTTGTATGTGCCGCCGCACCTGCACCAGACCGCCCACACCCACCCGTCGGTGCGCATCGGCATCATCATCGAGGGCGAAGGCTATTGTCTGACCGAGCAGGAACGTCTGGAACTGGTCGCCGGCAAGATCTTCGTGCTGCCCGCCGACGAGATCCACAGTTTCCACACCGAACACAGCCCGCTGCGCATCGTGATCTACCACCCGGACTCGGACTTCGGCCCGACCCACGAGGAACATCCGATGATCAACCGCACCCTGGTCGACGGCGTGTCCTTGGCCGGCGACAACCGTTATCGCACCAGCAAAATCTCCGAATACGTGGCCAACTGAGCCCCATGCCAAGCGATGTCCATCCGGGCCCCCCGTGCCCGCAGATCGACGCGGACGCGCTGTCCGGCGCCCTGCCGCCCCTGCCCGGCTGGCTGGCCGACCTGCGCCCGGTCGCGCCGCGGCTGCCGTGGCCGCCGCGCCCGTCCGAGCCGAGCCTCGACCTGAACCAGGGCGAATTCGCGCGCCTGCTCAAGCAGGCCGGCGTCTGCGACCTCGGCGCCGTGCCGGTGCCCGGCGCCTGCGTGCTGCTGCCATGGGGCGTGGCGCTGAGCGAACGGCTGGCGCAATTGCTGCGCGAGGCCTTCGGCGAGCTGGAGCTGGACGAGTACGCCTATCCCCAGGTGGTGCCGCAGGAATGCTTCGAGCCGATGGCCGATCTGCTGGACGCCGAGCGCTGCCTGCTGCAGGTGGCCACCGGCCTGGACCGGGCCCAGGGCCGCTCGCGCGGCGTGCTGACGCCCACCGGCGAACAGGTGATCGCCAGCCACTGGCGACAGTTGCTCAGCCAGCCTGAAACGCTGCCCATCCGCCTGTTCCAGCGCGCGCGCTATTTTCGGCCGGTCAGCTCGGCCGACCGCAGCGGCAAGGGCGTGTTCGCCGCGCTGGAGGCGGCCGACGTATTCGAATTCCACTGCTGCCACGCCGCCATGCCGGACGCGCAGCGCGATCTGCAACGGCTGCACCTGGGCCTGGCGCGGCTGGCGGAATCGCTGCCGCTGCCCCAGCTGGTCGGCGTGCGCCCGCCCTGGGGCAACCGCGAGGCCTTGTACGAATGGGCCGTCGGCGGCGACACCCCGTTGCCCAGCGGCGAATGCGTGCAGACCTCGGCGCTGTATTTTCAAGGACAGCGGCTGTCCCGACGCTATGACATCGGCCTGGGAAAGGGCGAGCAGCGGCGGCACGCCTGGCAGTTGGACGGCTTCGCCAGCCGGCGGATGCTGTACGCCCAGCTGTTCCTGTCGGCCAAGGCCGACGGCTCGCTGTCGGTTCATCCCCGGCTGGCGCCGGTGCAGGTGGCCATACTGGCGCGCGCCCCGGGCGAGGACGACGGGCGGCGGCTGCACGGCCTGCAACAGCGGCTGCGGGCGCTCGGCCTGCGTCCGGCGCTGGAACACTGCGACGACGCCAAGGCGCTGACGGCCAGAATCCGGCATTGGCGCAAGCGCGGCGCGCCGCTGCTGCTGCTGTATTTCGGCCAGCGCCATGCCCAGGACCTGCCCAGGCTGCGCCTGTACCGCACCGATACCGACCAGGAGCTGGAGCTGGAGCTGGCGACCGCCCCGACCGACGATGCCGACGCCTTGTCGCAGCGGCTGGCCGACGCGCTGGCCGATATCGACGACTACGCCGGCGCCGCCGTGCTGCGCCGCGCGCGCGGCCAGATCGCCTTCGCGGCGTCGGAAGCGGAGGCCCGCCAGGCGCTGGCGGCGCGCAAGAGCGTGATCGCGCCGGTCTGTCCGACGCGGCTGCACACCGAGGCGGTGGCGGCGTGGCGCATGGGAGAGCTGTGCAGCTTCGCGGCGGCGGACGAGCCCGCCCCGTGCATTTTTTCAGGCAGGCCGACCTGGGCGCGGGCCCTGCTGTCGCGGCGCATCTGAGCCCGGCCCCATCTTTAGCAAAGGAGAAGACATGACAAGCAGCCATGCGGATTCGCTGGAAATGATAGTCGGGCCGGTGCGCCTGCCGCTGAAGATCGACGACAGCGTCAACTATTTCCAGCTGCACTACTTCGAATTCCAGGGCAAGCGCTGGGCCTGCGCCGCGCTGGGCGACCTGTCCTCGCTGTCGGCGGTGCCGCTGCGGATAGAGTCGGCCTGCTTCTTCGGCCACGTGATGCACTCCCAGCAGTGCGATTGCGGCTTCCAGCTGGACGAGGCTTTCCGCCGCATCTCGCAGCGCCAGGGCGGACTGGTGATCTACGGCATAGACCAGGACGCGCGCGGTCTGGGCATAGAAAAGCATTTCCGCATCTACGACTACCGGCAAAACCATAATCTGGACACCGACGAAGTCTACCAGCGCTTCCACGCCCCGCTGGACAGCCGCTCCTACGAGGCGGTGGCCGCCATCCTGCACTTCCTCCAGGTGGACAAGATCCTGCTGATGTCGAATAACCGCGCGCGGCTGGAGTTTCTGCGCGAGCAGGGCTTCCAGGTGGAGCGCGACGAAATCGAGGCGCCGCTGACCCGCTACAATATGGCCACCATGATGCTGGAAAAGGAAGACCTGGCCTACCAGTGGAGCTTCCAGACCCACGGCGACTGGCTGCGGCCGCTGCAGGAACGGGCAGAGGCGCACGCCGACCGCCGCGCGGCGAGCATCGTTTGCGACAACCGGCAGGTGGTGGCGGAATGGCAGGGCGACGACTGGGACGTGGCGCGGCATCTGCTGGCGGAACTGGCGCCGCGGCCCGAAGGCTCGCTGGTAGTCTATCTCAGCGACTTGCCGCGGCTGGACGAGCTGGCCGCCTATGCCGCCGTCGGCGCCCGCTTCGTCGTGGTCCCCTTCGCCGCGCTGCCCGGCTATCTGGAGCAGGAGGCGAACCGGCTGGGCATCAAGCTGCAGGATTGGGGCCGCGACAATAAATACAGCCAGCCGCGCCCACAATGGCAGTTGGAAGACCGGACCGACGACGGCCATGTCTACCGCCGCGGCGACGAACGCCGGCTATGCCAGCTGGACGGCGCCGCGGACACCGCGGTCTGAGCGGCGGCGATGCCCCACTATCCGGCCATTTCCACCTCCCGGCAGGCCGCGCTGGCCATCATGCAGGACGACGCGTCCTCCTGCCTGATGGTGGACAGCTTCAACGGCGCGCCCGCCAATATGCTCGGCTTCCGCTGCTTCAACCCGTTCCAGCTATGGCCGGAGCCGCTCATTCCGGTGCCGGGACAGCCCGGCGGGCTGGCGCGCTCGGTCGAATCGGTATGGCAGGGCCTGAAACTAGTCGATGGACACACCGATTTCGAGCAATTCCTGACGGCGCCGCGCAAGCGCCCCGGCGACGACGAACGCCGCCGCCTGGCCGGCTACTGCTATTCGGACAGCCGCTTCGTCTACGGCGACCGCCTGCTGGGCCTGCTGGAGGCGCGCTTTCTGATCTATCTGCCGACCTATCTGTTCCTGCTGCAGCGGCTGGCGCCGGAATCGGTGCTGAGCGAGCTGCGCCGGCACCTCGACGGCGTCGGCCCAGTGCTGTTCTACGACTGGGACGCCAACCAGGACATCGCCGACATTTCCTGCTCGTTCAGCCACTCGGCCATCCTGGCCGCCTGGTTCAACGACACGCTGGAATTGCAATACCGCTCGCAAGCCAGGCTCCTGCTGTCCGAGGCCGACAGCCTGGCATTCGATGCCGCGCTGGACGGCCTGCTCGGCCGCTACCGCGCCTTCCACCAGGAGAAGCCATGACCTTCGACCCGGCTCTGGCCCGCCGGCTGTACTGGGGCTGCGAAAAGCTGCAGGGTCGCCAAGACGTGGCCCGCCGCCTGCAATGGCTGGAGGAAACCCAGCACCTGTCGCCGCAGGCCTGCCGCGAACTGCAGATGCGCAAGCTGCACGCGCTGCTGAGCCACGCCTACCAGAGCGTGCCCTACTACACCCGGGTATTCCGCGAACGCGGCCTGGTGCCGGACGACTTCAACTCGCTGGCCGATCTGGCCAAGCTGCCGTTGCTGACCCGCCAGGCGCTGACCGCCAACCAGGCGGAACTGATCTCCAGCCGCGCCGACCGCGCCACGCTGCAGACCAACTACAGCAGCGGCTCCACCGGCAAGCGCGCCTGCTTCGCCCAGGACGCGGACTTCCGGCTGTGGATGCGCGCCCACCAGCTGCGCACCTATCAATGGTGCGCCGGCTGGAAAGTGGGCGAGCCGTTCGCGCTGCTATGGGGATCGTCCATCTACTGGAACCTGAAAAGCGTGTCGGACCAGCTGAAGAACCTGCTCAGCAACCGCCGGGAATTCAATACCTTCCGGCTGTCGCCGGAGCTGATAGGCCGCTTCACCCGCAGCCTGGCCCGCTTCAATCCGGTGCTGATCAGCACCTATACCAACGCCATGCACCTGATCGCGCGGCAGATGGAGCGCGAGACGATAACGGTGCCGGCGCTGCGAGCCATCCAGGGCACGTCCGAACCGCTGCCCCCCATCATCCGCGAGCGGCTGCAGAAAGTCTTCGGCTGCGAGGTGTACGACAAATACGGCTCGCGCGAGACCAATATCGTCGCGCATGAAAGCCCCTGCCACGACGGCATGCTGATCCAGGTGGAGAACGTCGCGGAGGAATTTCTCCGCGACGACGGCGCCGCCTGCCTGCCGGGCGAGACCGGCCGCGTGGTGCTGACCACGCTGAACAACTTCTCGATGCCGCTGATCCGCTACGAGACCAGCGATCTGGCCGCCCCGATGTCCGGCCAGTGCGCGTCCGGCCTCGGCCTGCCGCGCATGAGCCATGTCGCCGGCCGCCAGCAGGACCTGATCGTCACGCCGGACGGCGCCTATGTCGACGCCTATCTGTTCTCTTTCCTGATCATGCGTTTCGAGGAGATCGAATGGTTCCAGGTGGTGCAGGACAGCCTGGACAAGCTGCGCATCCGCCTGATGGCGCCGGCCGGCATTTCCCGCCAGCGCTGCGACGCCATCGTCGAGCGCATCCACCACCATACCGGCTACCCGTTCGCCATCGAGTTCGAACAATTCGACCGCATGCCGGAATCGCCGACCGGCAAATTCCGGCTGTGCGTGTCGGCGCTCAGCGACGTCGGCACCCCCCACCCGGTGAATCCATGAACGCCGACATCGCCGTGGACGAATTGCGCGAACTGGCGCGGCGCGCGCTGCAAGACCACGGCGCGCCGGCCGAGCTGGCGCGGCGGGTGGCCGACGATCTGCTGGAAAACGAACGGCTCGGCTACCCCTCGCATGGCGTGCTGCGCCTGATCGACTATATCGCCGACATCCGCGCCGGCAGGCTGGCCCCCTCGGCCCGGCCGGCCACGGAGCAGACCGCGCCCAATGTCGCCGTCGTCGACGGCCGGCGCGCCTTCGGCGTCCTGGCCCGCGAGGCCATCGCCGACGCCCTGCTGCGAATGAGCCGCGAACAGCCGCTGGCCATGGTCTGCCTGCGGCACGGCCACCACTTGGGCCGGCTCGCGGCGCTGGGCCGCCAGCTGGCCGGCGCGCCGCAACAGCCGCTGGCCGTGATGGGCTTCTGCAATTTCCAGGGCCGCGGCCAGCGGGTGGCGGCGCCCGACGGACGCCTGGGCCGGCTGTGCACCAATCCGCTACTGCTGGCCTTTCCGTCCGACGACGCCGACCCGGTGGTGCTGGACATGAGCACCACCGCGGTGTCCGAAGGCTATGTCCGGCGCCGGGCGCAGGAGGGCGCGACGCTGCCGCCCGGCTGCCTGCTCGGCGCCGATGGCCAGCCGACGCAGGACCCGTCGCTGCTGTACGCCGATCCGCCGCAGGCGACCATGCAACCGCTGGGCGGCGAGCTGGCCGGCCACAAGGGCTATGGCCTGGCCGTGCTGGTCGAGCTGCTGGCCGGCGCGCTGGCCGGCGCCGGCCATGTCACCCGGCCCGAAGACGCCGGCAACGGCGGCCTGTTCCTGGCGATCAATCCCGCCCTCGCGCCGTCCGGCCTGGCCGCCGTCAAGGCCGAGGCGTCCGCCATCGCCGGGCACTGCCGCGAAACCGGACAGGCTGGCCGTTTGGCCAGGATGCCCGGCGAAGGCTACGCCGAACGCCGCCGCGCCGCGTCGGCGCAGACCATACTGACACTTCCCGCCGTCACGCTGAACGCCATCCGGCGCCTCGCCGGACAGTCCCTGGAGAATCCGCATGTCGAATAAAGCGCCGCTTCACCCGCTGCTGAACACCGGCAACCCGGTCAGGGACAAGCTGGCCGCCGGCCACACCTGTTTCGGCCTGTTCCTGGTATCGGCCAGCGCGCTGATCGCCGAATGCTGCGCCACCCGCGGCCCGGACTGGCTGCTGGTGGACATGGAGGCCTCGCCGGCGGACCGCCGCGACCTGATCCAGATGCTTCAGGCGATGAACGGTTCGCGCACCACCGGCATGGCCAGGGTGGCGCGCAACGAGCGCCACCTGATAGAGGCGGCGTTGGACTGCGGCGCGCTGGGGCTCATGGTGCCCAAGGTGGAATCGGCGGCCGAGGCGCGGGCGGTGGCGGACTGCGCCTACTATCCGCCGCGCGGCCACCGCGGCGTCAATCCGATTCGCTGCTCCGGCTATTTTTCGCGTCTGCCCGACTACTTCGCCGAGGCCAATCACGCGCTGCTGACCATCGTCCAGATCGAGTCGGCGCAAGCGGTGGCCGCCGCCGACGAGATCGCCGCCGTCGACGGCATAGACGTGCTGTTCGTCGGCTGCGGCGATCTGGCCTGCGACCTGGGCCAGGCCGGCCAGGTGACCGGCGCGCTGATGGACGCCGCCATCGAACAGGTGCTGGAGGCCTGCCACCGCCACGGCAAGATTCCCGGCATCTTCGCCTACAGCCTGGAGTTGGCGCAGCGCTACGCCCGTCAGGGCTTCCGCTTCGTCGCCTTCGGCAACGACATGAAACTGCTGGCGCAGTCGCTGGAACAGCAAATGCGCAGCCTGGACGAATTCGCCTCACCATGATGCGACTCCCGCCATCGCACCATGCGCTTGCAAACTGGCGGTTTGGCATGCCCACCGTTGCACAGGTCAAGACTTTGGGAGATTGATATGGTCGCACACACTGAAACCCGCGCCGCCGACCACGCCGGCGCGGCGGCAGGCGCCGACGCCGGCGTCGAATCGCACGGCGCCTCCGGCCGCGAGGCGGAAGCGCTGGCGCTGATGCGCAGCTACATGCCCTGGGCCGCCGGCGCCGGCCTGGTGCCGGTGCCGCTGCTGGACATGGCGGTGATCGCCGGCGTGCAGCTGAAGTTCCTGGCCAGGCTGTCGGCGCTGTACCAGGTGCCGTTCAGCGAGAACCAGGCCAAGTCCATCATCGCCGCCCTGCTGGGCAGCGTGGTGCCGGCCAGCCTGGCCACCACGGTATTCTCGCTGCTGAAGGGGATTCCGCTGCTGGGCTTCGCCGCCAGCTTTCTGACGTTGCCGGCGCTGGGCGCGGCCTCCACTTACGCGCTGGGCAAGGTGTTCATCCAGCACTTCGAGTCCGGCGGCACCTTCCTCAACTTCGATCCGCAGAAAGTGCGCAGCTATTACCAGGAGCAGTTCGAGCAAGCAAAAAAATAACGATCCGGTCCGGCCCGCGGCCTGGCGCCGCGGCCGGGCCGTCCGCCGGAAGCCCTGCCCGATGACGCCTAACCGCCCTCGCCGGCCGCACCGCGGCCCGCTCCTCCCCGCCCTTTGCGCCGCCGCGGCCTGGGCACTGGCCGCCCACGCCGATTTTCCCTATACCAAGGACCAGACCTCGCCGGTGCAGACCGCCACGCGAACCCCGCCGGTGCAGCACGGCGCCATCGACGTCGCCATCAGCCAGGCCCATGTCTACGGCCTGGACTCCGGGGGCTCGCACAGCTATTGCTCGCCGTCCATCAAGATCATCAACCACTCGCAGGACACGCTGCGGACGCTGATACTCGGCATCGAATACCACCGAAACGGCAGCCGCGAATCCTCCGGCTCCTCGGTGGTCAATCTGAACTTGCCGCTGGAGCCGGACAATTACACCACCACCTATTTCAATCCGCTCAGCGTCTCCAGCTGCAAGGACCTGCAGGGCACCGTCACCGTGCTGAGCTGCCAGTACGCCTTCAACGGCGACTGCGAGGCCGACGTGCACGCCATAGGCTTCGGCGCCATTCCGCTGCAGCGCGCCGCCGGCAAGAAACCATGAGGCCACGCCATGATCGTTTACTCCTACCTGGGACTGTGCCTGGTGGTCGCCTATATGGGCCGACGCACCCGGCTGGGCTTTCTGCGCACCATGCTGTTCTCCATATTCATGACGCCGGTGCTGATGATGATCTATCTGCTGATCGCCTATTCCACCGACGAACGCCGCTGAGTCCAACCTTGTCCCCTTCCATCGCCCACTGAAATGCTGCTATCCAAATTCCTGTTCCAACAAAGCAAGCTGCCGATGAAACGGCTGGGCGTGATGGCCGCGCTGGCCAGCGCCTCCAACGCCGGTCTGCTCGCGGTGATCAATCACGCGGCCGAACACATCAAGGACGTGGACATGCAGTTTTTCCACGTGCTCATCTACGGCCTGGTGCTGAGCCTGTACATCTACAGCCAGCGCTACGTGCTGCTGGCGACCTGCGACGAGGTCGAGGACATCGTCCACCAGATCCGCTGCCGGATGGTGAAGACGCTGCAGTCCTGCGAGCTGGCCATGCTGGAACACAGCGGCCACGGCCGCATCTACTCGGCCATCTGCAACGACACCCAGACGCTGTCGCAGGCCGCCTGCACCATCGTGCTGGGCTTCCAGTCCGTCATCCTGATCGTGTTCGCCTCGCTGTACATCGCCTGGCTGTCCATCATGTCGCTGCTGCTGATCATCGCGGTGATGGCCGGCGCCACGCTGGTCTACTGGGCCAAGATGAAGTCGGTGCACGCCATGCTGCACCAGGCCAACGAGCAGGAAAGCCGGCTGCACGACCAGATCGGCAGCATGCTGAGCGGCTTCAAGGAGGTCAAGCTGTCCAGCCGCCGCGCCGGGGCGCTGATAGACGATGTCGAGGCCACGTCGCAGATCACCGCCCAGCTGCGCAAGGTGGCCCAGCGCGGCATATCGGTCAATTTCATGTTCGCCCAGATCGCGCTGTTCCTGGTGCTGGGCAGCATGGTGTTCGTGCTGCCGGTGTTTTCGCCGGCCTATACCGACACCGTGATGAAGACGCTGACCGCGGTGCTGTTCCTGGTGGGGCCGATCTCAGGCATCATCGCCGCCATCCCGCAAATCGCCACCGCCACCGCCGCGGTGGAAAACCTGCTGGAGCTGGAGCGTTCGCTGGTCAAGCACGCCCAGGCCAAGCAGGCCGACGCCGCCTCGGACGCGCCGGCCGCCTTCCGCAGCCTGGAACTGAAAGACATCCATTTCCGCCATGAACGCAGCGACGGCCAGGGTTTCGCCGTCGGGCCGATCAATCTGTCGGTCCGGGCCGGCGAAATCATCTTCATCACCGGCGGCAACGGCTCCGGCAAATCCACGCTGATCAAGCTGCTCACCGCGCTGTATCCGCCGGCCAGCGGCTCGCTGCTGCTGAACGGCCGCGCCGTCGCGGCGGAGCGGGCGCAGACCTACCGCGACCAGATTTGCGCGGTATTCTCCGACTTCCACCTGTTCGACAAGCTGTACGGACTGGAGGACTGGAGCCATCAGGAAGCGGAACGGCTGCTGGACGAGATGGAGATAGCCGACAAGGCCGAAATGGGCGAATACGGCTTCAACACGCTGGACCTCTCCACCGGGCAGCGCAAGCGCCTGGCGCTGATCGCGGCGATGCTGGAGCACAAGCCCCTGTGCGTGCTCGACGAATGGGCCGCCGACCAGGACCCGCATTTCCGGCGCAAATTCTACGAAACTCTGGTCCCCAGCCTGCGCGAACGGGGCATGACCCTGATCGCGGTCACCCATGACGACCGCTATTTCCACCTGGCCGACCGCCGGCTGCACATGGAAGACGGTTGCCTGTACGAACTTGGCGAGGAAAGCCACCATGCCTGATGCCGCAGTCAGCGCCGCCGCCCCACGCCGGCCGCTCCGACGTTTCGAAGCCTGGCTGCGGGAGTTGACCATTCCGTTCACGGTCGCCTTCGCCATCTTCGTCTTCCTGCTGCCGCTGATGATCTACACCATCCGGCCCGGCCAGCTCGGCGTGCAATGGAAACGCTTCCAGGGCGGCACCCAGCTGGACCACATCTACGGCGAGGGCACCCATATCATCCTGCCCTGGGACCACATCTACATCTACGATTCCAGGCTGCAAAGAGTGGAACGGGACTTCGACGTGCTGTCGTCGGACGGCCTGACGATGAAGGTCAGCATGGCCTGGCGCTTCCGCATCAATCCATCCAATCTGCCCTATCTGCACCGCTACGCCGGCGAGAACTACGCCGAGACGCTGGTCGCCCCCAGCGTCGGCGCGCGCACCCGCGACGTGATCGCCTATTACCGGCCGGAGCAGGTCTACACGCAGTCCCGGCTGACCATACAGCAGCAGATACTGTCCTCGGTGCGCTACGACCTGGTCAACAACTTCAATCCCGACGGCCGCAAGGGGCTGAAATGGGTGGAAATAGAGGACATCCTGATCAAGGCCGTCACGCTGCCGCCGGGCGTGCAGGAAGCCATCATCAAAAAGAACACCGCCTATCAGGAAATGCAGACCTACAACTTCCTGCTGAGCAAGGAGGAAAAGGAGGCCGAGCGCAAGCGGATAGAGGCCACCGGCATCCGCCACTTCCAGGAAATCGTCAGCAACGGCATGAGCGACAGCTATCTGCGCTGGCGCGGCATAGAAGCCACCATTCAGCTGGCCAAGTCGGACAACGCCAAGGTGGTGGTGATAGGCGCCGGCTCCAACGGCCTGCCGCTGATCATGAACATGGATGACAAGAAGGCGGAGGCGAGCAAGCCGAAGGCGCCGTCGCGCAAACCATGAGCGTCATCCGCTCCAGCAGCGCCTCGGCCTGCTGCCGGCCCGGGCCGGCGGCGTTGTACACCAGGTCCAGCACCCAGCGCTCGCCGAACTGCGTCGCCATCAGCTCGGTCTCGGCGCCGGCCCAGTTTAGGGCCGCGCCCAGATCCGGCCGCCACTGCGCCGCCAGGCCGGCATAAGCGTAATCCAGCAGGAAGTGCGGCCGCGGATTGAACTGATGGCGCGCCGGCCAGTGGCACAGGCCCAGCGCGCCGTGGCTGGCGAACAGATCGGGCCGCAACTGGCGCAGCAGATGCAGCACCGGCAAGGAATTGGCCTCGCAGTCGCGCACCGCCCGGCGCGTCGCGTCGCAGGCGGCGTCCAGACCGTCCGGCAGCCTGGGCGGCAGCAGGATGGGCAAGGCGTTGGAGAACAGGCCCAGGGTATTGCGCTGGGCCAAGCCGCGGTTGCCCATGCTGAGGTTGACCAGCAGCGGCCGCCGCGGCTCCATCTCCCGCAGCGCCAGCGCATAGGCCGCCAACAGCATGTTTCTGACCGCTTCCGCCCGCATTCCCGCGCCGACCCCGGGCGGCAGCTCGCGATGGATCAGCCCGGCCGGCCGCGGCTGATCGGGCGGCGGCGCATCGACGTCGATCGCGTCGGCCAGCGCATGACGCCACCATGCCAGGCGCCGCGCGCCGACCTCGCCGTCCAGCAAACTTCGCTCTTCGTCGATCGCCTCGCCGAAAGGCCGGCCGCCCGGCATGGCGACAGCGGCGTCTCCGGCCAACAGCGCGCCGTACTGCTTCAGCACTTGCTGCAACAGCAGATGCACCGACCAGCCATCCAGCAGCGCGTGATGGAAGGTCAGGATCATGGCGCTGTCCCTGCCCTCCACATCCACCAGCGTGAAGCGGCACAGCGGCGGTTCGGCCAGATCGAAGGGCTCCGCATTGTCGCGGGCGGCCAGGCGCCGCAGGCCGGATTCCAGCTCCGCCGCCGCCAGCGCCTGATACCGGCAGACGGCGTCGACCGGTCCGGCCCGCCGCACCGCCACTTCCGCGCCGTCGCCGACAAAACCCAGACGGAACACATCATGCCTGGCGAGCACCAGCCGCAGCGCCGCGCGCCACAGCTCCGGCGCCGCCGGCCCCCGCATCAGCGCGGTGACGGTGATGTGCAGGTGTATCCCCTGCCAGGACGAACGGACGAAAAACTCCTGATTGGACTTGGCCCGCATGATTCCCCGCAGGAAAACCGGCGGCAAGCGCCGCCGTGGCGTCACGAAAAGGCTATCGCCGCGAACGGCATGGCCGCGCGACCGCCGATAGCAAACCCATTGTCATTATGGTTGCCCATCGGAGCAAGGCAAGCCGGCCTGCCGCCGCCATCCGTTTCGCCAATGAAAAACGGAAGCCCCAGGCTTCCGCTTGCCATCCGCGGCGCCGCGCCGCGGGGTCAGTCCATCGTCAGCCCACCCAGCGCCGCGCGGTGGCGAACATGCGGTACCAACCGCCGTTCTCGCCCCAGTCCGCCGGATGCCAGCTGTTCTGCACTGTGCGGAACACCCGTTCCGGATGCGGCATCATGATGGTGAAGCGGCCGTCCGGCGTGGTGACGCCGGTGATGCCCGCCGGCGAGCCGTTCGGGTTCAGCGGATAGGTCTCGGTGGCGCGGCCGTCGAAATCGATATAGCGCAAGGCCACCAGCGCCGCGTCCTGCGCGCCCGGCGCGAACAGCGCCCGGCCCTCGCCATGGCTGACCACCACCGGCAGCCGGCTGCCGGCCATGTCGGACAGGAAGATGGACGGCGAGGCGGCGACCTCGACCATGCTGAAGCGCGCCTCGAACTGCTCCGAGGCGTTGCGGCGGAACTTCGGCCAGTGCTCGGCGCCCGGAATGATGGACGACAGATTGGACATCATCTGGCAGCCGTTGCACACGCCGAGCGCGAACGTGTCGCCGCGGCGGAAGAAAGCCTCGAACTCGCCGCGCGCCTGCGCGTTGAACAGGATGCTCTTGGCCCAGCCCTCGCCGGCGCCCAGCACGTCGCCGTAGCTGAAGCCGCCGCAGGCCGCCAGGCCCATGAAGTCGGCGAGCCGCGCGCGGCCGGCGATGATGTCGCTCATGTGCACGTCCACCGCCTCGAAGCCGGCGCGGTCGAAGGCCGCGGCCATCTCCAGCTGGCCGTTGACGCCCTGCTCGCGCAGCACGGCGACCCGCGGCCGGGCGCCGGTGGCGACGAAGGGCGCAGCCGGATCGCCGCCGACATCGAAGGACAGCTGCGCGAACAGGCCGCGCGGCTTGGCGTGGCTGCGCAGCAGCTGCTCGCTGTCGGCGCAGGCCGGATTGTCGCGCAGCCGCTGCATCCGGGCGCTGGTTTCCGACCAGGCGCAGAACAGCTCGCTGCGGCTCTCGCTGAACAGGTCCTTGCCCTTGTGGCGGATCACCAGGCGGTCGTAGTTGTTGGTGCGGCCCAGCACGAACAGCTCGCGGCCGATGCCGGCCTTCATGAAGCGCGAGATCACTTCCGGCGTGTCGGCCTTCTTCACCTGCAGCACCGCGCCCAACTCCTCGTTGAACAGCACGCGCATGATGCGGCCGTGGGTGGCGGCCTCCAGCGTCGGCTGCACGTAGTCGTCTATGATGCGCTGGGTGTTCTGGCGCTCTATCACCAGTTCCTGCAGGTCGACGCTGACGCCGACGTGGCCGGCGAACATCATTTCCGCCAGCGTGGCGAACAGGCCGCCGTCGGAACGGTCGTGATAGGCCAGCAGCATGTCGTCGCGCAGCAGCGACTGCATGGTGTTGAAGAAGGCCGCCAGTTGCAGCGGGCTTTCCACATCGGGCGCGCGGCCGCTCATGTCCTTCCACACCTGGCCGTAGATCGAGCCGCCGAGACGGCAGCGGCCATAGCCGAGATCGATCAGGATCAGGTCGCTGTCCTTGACGTCCTTCAATTCCGGCGTGACGGTCTTGCGCACGTCCTCCACCGGGGAGAACGCCGAGATCACCAGCGACAGCGGCGCGGTGACGGCCTTCTGCTCGCCGTTTTCCTGCCACACCGTCTTCATCGACAGCGAGTCCTTGCCCACCGGGATGCTGACGCCCAGGCTCTGGCTCAGCTCGGACACCGCCTGCACGGTACGGTACAGGTTGGCGTCCTCGCCCGGGTGGCCGGCCGGCGCCATCCAGTTGGCGGACAGCTTGACGTTGCCCAGATGGCCGACGAAGGCGGCGGAGATATTGGTCAGCGCCTCGCCTATGGCCATGCGGCCGGAAGCCGGGCCATCGAACAGCGCCGACGGCGTGCGCTCGCCCATCGCCATCGCTTCGCCGCGGCAGGTGTTGAAGCCCATCGTGGTGACCGCCACGTCGGCCACCGGCACCTGCCAGCGGCCGACCATCTGGTCGCGCGCCGTCATGCCGCCGACGCTGCGGTCGCCGATGGTGATCAGGAAGGACTTGTCGGCCACGGTCGGATGACGCAGCACGCGATAGGCGGTCTCGCGCAGCGGATACCTGGACGCGTCGAACACCTTCAATTCGGTCACGATGGACTTGGCGTCGCGGGTCATCCGCGGCGGCTTGCCCAGCAACACCTCCAGCGGCATGTCCACCGGGCTGTTGCCGAAATGGTCGTCGCGCACCTGCAGCCGGCCGTCGTCGGTGGCCACGCCCATCACCGCGAACGGGCAGCGCTCGCGCTCGCAAAGCGCGGCGAAACGGTCCAGATCCTCCGGCAGAACGGCCATCACGTAGCGCTCCTGCGCCTCGTTGGACCAGATCTGCATCGGCGTCATGCCCTTCTCTTCCAGATGCACCTTGCGCAGCTCGAAGATCGCGCCTCGGCCGGCGTCGTTGACCAGCTCGGGGAAGGCGTTGGACAGGCCGCCGGCGCCGACGTCGTGGATGGAGACGATGGGGTTGGCCTCGCCCAGTTGCCAGCAGCGGTCTATCACTTCCTGGCAGCGGCGCTCGATTTCCGGATTGCCGCGCTGCACCGAGTCGAAGTCCAGGTTTTCGCTGTTGGCGCCGGTATCCATCGACGAGGCGGCGCCGCCGCCCAGGCCGATCAGCAGGCCCGGACCGCCCAGCTGGATCAGCAGCGCGCCTTCCGGAATCTCGTTCTTGTGGATCTGCTGCTGCTGGATGTTGCCGAGGCCGCCGGCCAGCATGATGGGCTTGTGGTAGCCGCGCATCTCGCCGCCGAACGTTTGTTCGAAGGTGCGGAAATAACCGGCCAGATTGGGACGGCCGAACTCGTTGTTGAACGCCGCCCCACCTATCGGCCCTTCCAGCATGATCTGCAGCGCCGAGGCGATGCGGCCCGGCTTGCCGTATTCCGCCTGCTGCTCGCTATGCACCTCCCACGGCTGCTTGAAGCCGGGGATGTTCAGGTTGGAGACGGAGAAGCCGGTCAGGCCGGCCTTGGGCCGCGAGCCGCGGCCGGTGGCGCCCTCGTCGCGGATTTCGCCGCCGTTGCCGGTGGAGGCACCGGGGAACGGCGCGATCGCCGTCGGGTGGTTGTGCGTCTCCACCTTCATTAGGATGTCGGTGGGCTCGCTGTGGTAGTCGTAGCGGTGGCTGTCCGGCTGCGGGTAGAAGCGCTCGATGAAGGCGCCCTCTATCACAGAGGCGTTGTCCTTGTACGCCACCAGCGTGCCCTCCGGATGGGCGTCGTGGGTGTCGCGTATCATGCGGAACAGCGACTTGCCCTGCTCGACGCCGTCGATGATGAACTGGGCGTTGAAGATCTTGTGGCGGCAGTGCTCGGAATTGGCCTGGGCGAACATCATCAGTTCGACGTCGCTGGGATTGCGCGCCATCCGGGTGAAGTTCTCGACCAGATACTCGACCTCGTCGTCGGACAGCGCCAGGCCCAGCGAGGCGTTGGCGGCCTCCAGCGCGGCGCGCCCGCCGGCCAGCACGTCGACGCTGGTCAACGGCTGCGGCTCGACATGGACGAACAGCTTGTCGGCGTCGTCCAGCGAGGACAGCACCGTTTCCGTCATCCTATCGTGCAAGAGGCCCGCCAGAATGTGGCGAGCCTCTTTACTTAAAGATTTATCGGCGGACTTGATTCGGAAAGCCGTGCCGCGTTCGATTCGTCGGATATTCGGCAATCCGCAGTGCCTCGCGATGTCGGTAGCCTTAGACGCCCACGGCGACAAAGTGCCCAGACGCGGCGTCACCAGGAACAATTCGCCATCCGGCTCCGCGCTCAGCGGCGCCTCGCCGTAGCTGAGCAACTGGCCCAACACGCCGATCTCCTCCAGCGTCAGTTCGCGCTCGCTCTCGGCGAAATGCCAGTGCTCGGCGGTCAGCGCCAGATCCTTCAGACCGGCGTCGGCCGCTGCCGCCTGCAGTTTTTCGAGACGGAACGGCGACAGGGCGACGCCACCGCGCAGCTTGGTAATGTAAGACATAGACACTCGCGACAAGTACCAGGAAAGGGCGTCATAATACAGCAAAACATCGCTGCATTTAAGGCGGAACAGGACATTCCGTCTGTAATGCGGCAATTTTCGCATTTTATCCTAATATCATCAGATCAAACCGGGAGCATTGCGCAATGAAAAAGGTGGAAGCCGTCATCAAACCGTTCAAGCTGGACGAAGTGCGCGAGGCGCTGTCGGAGATCGGCATCAATGGTCTCACCGTGTCCGAGGTCAAGGGCTTCGGCCGCCAGAAAGGCCATACCGAGCTGTACCGCGGCGCCGAATACGTCGTGGACTTCCTGCCCAAGGTGAAGATCGAGGTCATCCTGCCGGACGATCTGGTCGACCGCGCGATCGACACCATCGTCGCCGCCGCCCGTACCGGCAAGATAGGCGACGGCAAGATCTTCGTCATCCCGGTGGAACAGGTGGTGCGCATCCGCACCGGCGAAACCAACGAGCAGGCGATCTGAACCGCCCCCTTCCCCCACGGCGACGCCCGCCAAATAAAAAAAGCCGCCTTTGCCGGGCGGCTTTTTTACGCGCTTCAGGCCGCGCTTACTTCCACAGCTTCCACCAGGGCATTTCCTCGGTCCGCCACTGCGTCGTCAGATACTGGCTTTGCGGATAGTTCAACGCCAGCACGCGGCGGGCGTCGTCGCGCAGTTGCGGCATCTGCAGCTTGTCGTAGGCGGTCACCAGGATGGCCAGCGCCTCTTCCTGGTACTTGGTGTTGGAGAAATCCTTGACCACGCCCTGGACGCGGTTGGCCGCCGCCAGATAAGCGCCGCGCTTCATGTAGTAGCGCGCCACATGCATCTCGTTGCCGCCCAGCGCGTCGACCAGCTTGATCATCTTGGCCCGCGCGTCCGGCGCGTAGGTGCTGTTCGGGAAGCGGCTGGTCAATTCGCGGAAGGCGGTGAACGCCTCGCGCGCGGCGCGCGGGTCGCGCTCGCTCATGTCCTGACCGGCCCATTTGGCCAGCAAACCGGAATCGTCGTTGAAATACACCAGCCCCTTCAGATAATAGATGTAGTCGAGGTTCGGGTGCGTCGGGTGCAACTTGATGAAACGGTCGGCCGCGGCGATGGCCTGCTCCGGTTCCCCATCCTTGTAATGGGTGTAGGCCAGGTCCATCTGCGCCTGCTGCGCGTAGCGGCCGTAAGGAAAACGGGACTCCAGCGTTTCATAGAGCTTGACAGCACGGGTATAATTGCCGCTGTTCAACTCGTCGTGAGCTTCCGCGTACAGCTTTTCCACCGGCCAGCCGCGCGTTTCGTCGTAGGGCTCCGTGGAGGCACATCCGGCAAGCCCCGCCATCACCAACATTGCAGCAACAACGTATCTTTTCATGACTGATCCTTACATTGACCCGGACGATTATAGCGACATCTCGGAAAACGAGATATCCGCCACGCAACATCTCGAAGTGCCGCTCTCTCTGTGCGGCGAGCGGCTCGACGCGGCGCTGGCCAAATTGCTGCCGGATTACTCCCGCAGCCGGCTGACTCAGTGGATCAAGGACGGCCAGGTCACGGTGGACGGCCAGGTGCTTGCGCCCAAGACCAAAATGCTCGGCGGCGAGAAGCTGGAAGTCCTGCTGCAACAGACCAACGAGGAGATGGCGTTCCAGCCCGAGGCGATGGATCTGGCCATCGTGTTCGAGGATGAACACATCATCGTCCTGAACAAGCCGGCCGGCCTGGTCGTGCATCCGGCCGCCGGCAACTGGAGCGGCACGCTGCTGAACGGCCTGTTGCACCATTGCCCGTCGCTGGCCCAGGTGCCGCGCGCCGGCATCGTGCACCGGCTGGACAAGGACACCTCCGGCCTGATGGTGGTGGCCAAGACGCTGCCGGCGCAGACCGAGCTGGTGCGCCAGCTGCAGGCGCGCAGCGTCAAGCGCGTCTACCGCGCGATCGCCGACGGCGTCGTGCCGTTCGACGGCACGATAGACGCCAATATCGGCCGCGACCCGAACAACCGCCTGAAGATGGCGGTGCTGAAGTTCGGCGGCAAGCCGGCCATCACCCATCTGCGGGTGCTGGAACGCTACGCCAGCCACTCCTACGTCGAGTGCAAGCTGGAAACCGGCCGCACCCACCAGATCCGCGTCCACATGCGCGAGGCCGGCCATCCGCTGGCCGGCGATCCGGTGTACGGCAATGTGCGCCACAAGATGGACGAGGACGCCGCCGCCGCGGTGAAGACGCTGGGCCGGCAGGCGCTGCACGCTTACGCGCTGGCGCTGGTGCACCCGGCCTCCGGCGAACAGCGCAGCTGGCGGGCGCCGCTGCCCGACGATTTCCGCCGGCTGCTGAACCTCTTGCGCGGCGACGGCGCGGTGCCCGACGAGCAAGCCTTCGCCCACGCCGACGGCGAGGACGACGATGACTGGGACGACGACGACGATGACGACAGCGACATCGAGGTGATCTATGCCCGCTGAGGACTGGATCGCCGCCGACTGGCCGGCCCCCGCCACGGTGAAGACGCTGCTGACCACCCGCTCGGGCGGCGTCAGCCAACCGCCGTACGCCAGCCTCAACCTCGGCGCCCACGTCGGCGACGCGCCCGACCATGTCGCCGCCAACCGCGTGCGGCTGCGCGACGAATTGCCGGCCGAGCCCGCCTGGCTCAATCAGGTGCACGGCACCGCGGTCGTCGACGCCGCGGCGGTCGGCGCCGACGCGCCCGACGCCGACGCCAGCTTCGCCCGCGCGCCCGGCGCGGTATGCGCGGTGATGACCGCCGATTGCCTGCCGCTGCTGCTGTGCGACGACGCCGGCGGCGTGGTGGCCGCCGTCCACGCCGGCTGGCGCGGACTGTGCGACGGCGTCATCGAAGCCGCCGTCGCCGCCACCGGCGCGCCGCCGGCGACGCTGATGGCCTGGCTGGGCCCCGCCATCGGCCCGGACGCCTTCGAGGTCGGCGCCGAAGTGCGCCAGGCCTTCGTCGAACGCGACGCCGCCGCCGCGGCCGCCTTCATCGACATCGACGACGGCAAATACTTGGCCGACATCTACGCGCTGGCGCGGCTGCGACTGGCCGGGCTCGGCATGGACCGCGTCTACGGCGGCGACTTCTGCACCGTGATAGACCGCGATCGCTTCTTCTCCTACCGCCGCGACGGCGTCACCGGCCGCATGGCCTCGCTGATCTGGCTGGAAGACTGAGCCCATCCCCGCCCCGCCGCCCGGCGGGGTGTTTGTTTTCGCCTACGCCCGGACCGCCGCGAGCGGCATTTTCCGCCCGTCGCATTGACCCCGGCCCGCGGCGCGAACATCATCATGTCATCTCCCCACCCGCGCGGCGCCGCAATGGACATCAGCACGCTAGACCGCCTGACCCCGGCCGATCTGCACCGTTGTTTTCTCGAAGCGTTCAGCGATTACGTGGTGCCGGCCCAGCCCAGCCTGGGCCAACTGGCCTTCATGCTGCGCCGCCGCGGCTGGGCGCCGGAATTGAGCGCCGGCGTCTGGCTGGACAATCTCCTGGTCGGCTTCTGGCTATGCGCGACGTCGGACATCGACGGCGAGACCGAAGGCTATTGCATCGCCGCCGGCGTCGTCCCGGCCGCGCGCCGACGGGGCGCGCTGACCGGCATGGCCGCACAGGTGGAAAGCCTGCTGTCCGCGCGCGGCATCCGGCGCCAACGGTTGGAGGTGATAGACGGCAATCTGCGCGCGCAACAGGCCTATGCCGCGCTAGGCTTCTCACCGCTGCGCCAGCTGGACTGCTACCAGATCCAGACGCCGATAGCCGCCGCCGGCGACTGGCCGGTCACCGTGCATGCCGGCTACCGGACGCAGGACTGGCCGCCGGCCGCCGGGCTCGCCTATCCGCCGGCGGTGCCTAACCGCCGCGAATCGCTGCTGCGGGCCGAGCCGCCGCCGCGCTGGCTCGCCGTGCGCCGCGACGGCCGCTTGCTCGGCTCGCTGCTGATGTCGCCGGACGGAGAAGTCGCCGAACTGACGGTGGCACCGGACTGCCGCCGCCGCGGCATCGCCAGCCGGCTGCTGCACGCCGGCCAGATGCTGGCCAACGGCGGCAGGCTCAGTTTCAACAATGTGGACAACCGCGATCTGGCGCTGCTGAGCCTGTTGCTGAAACACCAGGCCGGCTACCGGCTGTCGCAATGGGAGATGTTGAAAAGCGCCGCGGCCGACGACGGCATTCGGCCCGGGCGGTGATAAAATGAGAGAGTCGGCGGCGCCTCGCCGCCGGCGAGACACAGGCATCAACCAGCCGCCCGGTCCATCCGGCGCGGCGCAGAACCGGTCCGTCCCTCATGCATCGACAGCAACAAACCGAATGGCAGCAACGGCTGATCACCTTGCTGGAACAACAACCGCCGGACGACGACGGCGCCCACGACCTCAGCCACCTGCACCGGGTGTGGGCGGTGGCGCGCCAGTTGCTGGAAAGCCATCCGGAAGCCGATCCGCTGGTGGTGATGGCCGGCAGCTATCTGCACGACCTGGTCAACCTGCCGAAGAACCATCCGCAACGCAATCAGGCCTCGCGCTGGTCCGCCGAACGCGCGCGCCAGCTGCTGGCCGACAGCGGCCTTTCCGCCGCCCAGCTGGACAATCTGGCCCACGCCATCGAGGCCCACAGCTATTCGGCGGCGATCGAACCTCGCACGCTGGAGGCCAGGATCGTGCAGGACGCCGACCGGATGGACGCGCTGGGCCCGGTGGGCCTGGCCAGGATGTTCTACGTCTCCGGCCGCATGGGACGCGCGCTGGCCCACCCGCTGGACCCGCTGGGCGAACAACGCGGCCTGGACGACCAAGCCTGGGCGATAGACCATATCGACGTCAAACTGGCCCGGCTGCCCGGCATGATGCAGACCGAGGCCGGCCGGGCGATGGCGGAGCAGAAGCTGCAATGGCTGCTCCATTTCCGCGACGAATTCTGCCGGGACTGGCTGGCGCGCTGAGCGCCCCACCCCCGCCGACACCAAGGGACGGCCCGAGATGATGATACGCAAACTGCCGCGCAACATCGAAGGCCGCGACTGGGCCGTCGGCGACCTCCACGGCTGCTTCGCCCAGTTGCGCCGCCTGCTGAACATCATCGCCTTCAATCCGGCCCGCGACCGGCTGCTGTCGGTCGGCGACCTGGTTGACCGCGGGCCGGACAGCCCGCTGGTGACGGAGTGGCTGGCCCAGCCATGGTTTCACGCCGTGCGCGGCAATCACGAGCAGATGGCGCTGGACGCCGTGCACAATCCGCAACAGGACCGAGAGCGCCATTTGCGCAACGGCGGGCGTTGGCTGGACGAATTGACCGTGTCCGAGCGCGCCGCCTGCGTCGCCGCGCTGGAACGGTTGCCGCTGGCGCTGGAAGTCGAAGTGGAAGGCGGCAAAATGGGCATCGTCCACGCCGACTGTCCCGGCAACGACTGGGACGCGCTGACCGCGCGCCTGGAAGCCGACGCCGTCAGCGAGCGCGACCTCGAGGTGCTGCTGTGGGCGCGCGAGCGCGTGCTCAACGGCGGTGGCGGCCATGTCGCCAGCGTCGACCTGCTGCTGGCGGGACACACGCCGCAGGAGCGCGCCGTCCTGTACGACAACGTGATGCATCTGGACACCGGCGCCGTCTACGGCGGCAAGCTGACGCTGTTCTGCCTGAACGACCTCGTCGAAGTTTCGCTACCGGCCAGCTTCGAACAGCTGGCCCAGTTCCAGCTGCATTAGACGGCGGCGGCCGCCGCCGTTAGAATGCGCGCTCCGCAGACCAAGGATGCCACGATGGCCGAGCGCAACAAGAAAACCGCCACCAAGCCCGGACAGCAGCAGCGCCGCGCAGACGAACAGCGCCATGCCCAGGCCGAGCAAGCCTGCCGCCAGCTGACGAGCCTGCTGGAGGCGCTGGCCGCCGAAGGCCGGCTGGACGGCCAGGAAACCGCCGCCCAGTATCTGAATTCCACCCGCGCCTACTACCGTCGCATCCGCAACGGCAAGGTGATGGGGCCGGCCGACTTCACCGCCGCCGCCGAAGTCTGCGCCTGCGCCCACCGCGCGCTGGCCGCGCTGGACCCGACGCTGGCGTTTGCCGGCCTGTCCCAGGCCGAAGCGCTGGGCGAGGCCCTGCGCCAGGGCGCACTGGTGATCGCGGAAATGAAACGGATCAAGGCCGGCAAGGCTGGCTAAGCCTCCACCCTCATGGCATGATGAAGGCCTTCCCCGCCACCCGCCGCCATCGCCATGTACAAGCACATTCCCCATTTGCGCGTCGCCCGCCCGGTCGGAAATCTGAACCTGAGCAAGGCGATGTATTGCGAAGGCCTGAACCTGCAGGTGCTGGGCGGCTTTCGCGACCACGACGGTTTCGACGGCGTCATGCTGGGCCTGCCCGGCGCCGGCTATCACCTGGAATTCGTCGTCAGCCACCGCCACCCGGTGCCGCCCGCTCCGACGGCGGAAGACCTGTTGGTGCTCTATCTGCCGGACCGCGCCGAATGGGAGGCCGCCTGCGCCTGCATGCGCGCCGCCGGCTTCGCCCAGACGCAGCCGGCCAATCCGTACTGGAACGCGCACGGCGCCACCTTCGTCGACCACGACGGCTATCGCACCGTGCTGCAAAATACGAGCAGCCCTGTCTAAGAACCTGTTCACGATCTTTTGCGAGCAGCGCAAGACCAGGCCGAGCCATGCTTGCTGTTTCGAGGCTTAATTTTCTATCTTTTCCAATAGACCGGCTTTGCGCATTTTCTCGATGACCTTATTGAATTCGGCCACCCACTTGCCCGCTCCCGCCGCCTTGGAAAACCCGAATGCGGCGTAGGACAGCTTGCCGATCGGCACATCGGAAACGCCTATCGTGTCGGCCACGCCCTGCTGGCCGACCAGATACTTGCCCACATTCGAATCGATGGTCGCCAGATCGATCCGGCCGGAATCCATCATTTTCAGCAAGGTGACGGAGTCCGCCGCCCGATCGATAGGATGCGCGGATTCGAATATCGCCTCCATCTCCTTGTCCACGACAGAGCCGATCTCCATTCCCAAATGATGCTCTTTCAAGGCTCGGTAATCCGCCCAGTCCACGCGTCCGCGGAAAGCGCTTTTCTTGTAAAGAAAACAGTTGTACTGCCGCATGACCGGCAAGGAGAATTCCATGAACTGCTCGCGCTCAGGCGTTTTGTACAACGGCAGGATACCGTCGACCAAACCATCTTTGACCGCGCTCAGGCATCGCTTCCAGGGAAGAATCCTGACTACGACAAGCACGTCCAACTGTCTTCCGATTTCTTGCAGCAATTTCACTTTTATGCCACTGGTGGCCAGCTCGCCAAACTCGCCCATCGCATAAGGCGGATATTTGTCGTAGCACATCGTCAGCTTGCGGCTTTCCGCGTGGGAAAACCCGGCGATGAGCGCGAAAATCGCTAGCAGCGCGTATCTGACATTCATACAACCCCCAGCGATTTCACCCATTCGAATCACCGCCGGCCTCCCGCCTCATAAAGCCGGAAAGGCCTCGGCTCCAACAGAAGCCGCCTCCCCCATCCATCACGGCAAGCTGATTCGCCATTGCCTGCGCCGCCTCAACCCGGCCCGGCCAAACTCATGACATGGAAGTAAAGAATCCAAGCCTTGCCCAATATCAACTTTCTCTTTCACATCAGCTTGATACCCTGGAGATACGCAACAGATCGAAAGAGAAAAACATGCCATACCTATGCCTGATTCTGGCTGCCTGCTTTTGGGGCGGAAACTATGTCATCGGCCACATTCTGGTGGAAAGCATCGATCCCATACTGCTGTCCGCCGCCCGTTGGCTATTGACTGCCGCGCTCTTGATGGCCTTGTATCATCGCCAAGTGGCCGCGCAATGGCCGGCGATGAAAAAATCAATGGGCACGGTGGTATTTCTGGCGCTTTGCGGACAGGTGTTATTCCCCATCACGCTGTATATCGGTTTGCAATACACATCTTCGCTGAATGCCGCCATTTATCTCTCGACGACGCCCGCGCTTGTATTGATCATCAATAAAATATTCTTCAAGGAGAGCATCGCGCCGCAAAGCATATGGGGCGTCATCCTCAGCTCGACCGGCGTGGCCTATCTGATCCTTCAGGGCGATTTCACCCATGCCGACGCGCTGGCTTCGCTTAATCGCGGCGACCTTTGGACCATGGGCTCCGCCGTCAGCTGGGCCCTGTATTGCGCTTTCCTGCGCATCAAGCCCAAGGAAATAAAAGGCAACGCTTTTGTCGCCGTCAGCGCGACGATAGGCGCCATCGCCTTGCTGCCCGTCCTGCTGTTCACCTTCAGCGAAAAAGCGCCAGCCCTCGCCAGCGGCCATCTGCATTACGGCCTGCTCGCCGGCGTCGCCTATCTGGTCATCTTCCCTTCCTGGCTGTCCTACCTGCTTTGGAACAAGGGCATACTCGCCATTGGTTCGACCCGGGGAGAGATCTACTCCCACCTGATACCGCTCAGCGGCGGCCTACTCAGCATAGCCTTCCTGAACGCGCCCATTTACCCGTTCCACCTGGTCAGCGCCTTGCTCATCGCCTGCGGAATCGCGCTGTGCTCGATGGCCAGGCACGGCCAAGCCGTCCCGCGGCAGCAAGCAGGGCGGTAAGAGCCTGTTTACGATCTTTTTGCGGCATCGGCGGTTTTCTACCGGATGCAGGGCGCGGAAAACGGCCCGCCGCAGTGTCGTTCACTGCAAGGGACGTTTGACAAAGCCATGCGCCGGCAGAAAACCGTCCCGAAGGGCAGGCCAGCCAGCAGGCCATCTGCCGCGTTGTCGGGCTAGGCCTTGGAATCACCAAGGCCTACGCCCTCCGCCTTGCATCTGGCCTACTGGCTGGGCTGCGCTGCTCGGAAAAAGATCGTAAACAGGCTCTAAGGCCCCGCGCGCTTGCCGTACTGTGTGTGCTGTCTGCGTCGGCGCGCCTTGGCCCAGGCTCTCTGCTAGGCTTTGTTAGCGGTTCCTACTCCGCCATCGCCTCGCTCTGCTGCTGCAGCCGCCACATTTCGGCGTAGCGGCCGTCCCGCGCCAGAAGCTCGCGATGGCGCCCCTGCTCCACCACCCGGCCGGCATCCAGCACCAGGATCAGGTCGGCGTCGACGATGGTGGACAGCCGGTGGGCGACGATCAGCGTCGTGCGGTTGGCCGAGATCGCCGCCAGCTCGCGCTGTATCGCCTTCTCGGTGCGCGAATCCAGCGCGCTGGTCGCCTCGTCGAAGATCAGTATCGGCGGATTCTTCAGGATGGTGCGGGCGATCGCCACCCGCTGCTTCTCGCCGCCGGACAGCTTCAGTCCGCGCTCGCCTACCATGGTGTCGTAGCCGTCCGGCAGGCTGCTGACGAAATCGTGGATGTGCGCCGAGCGCGCCGCCTCGATCACCTCTTCGCGGGTCGCGCCCGGCTTGCCGTAGGCGATGTTGTAATAGACGGTGTCGTTGAACAGCACCGTGTCCTGCGGCACGATGCCGATGTGGGCGCGCAGCGAGTCCTGCGTCAGCGAGCGGATGTCCTCGCCGTTGATCGTGACCGCGCCGTCGCCGGCGTCATAGAAGCGGAACAACAGCCGCGACAGCGTCGACTTGCCGGCGCCGCTGGCGCCGACCACCGCCAGCGTCTGGCCGGCCGGTATCGTGAAGTCGACGTCGTGCAGGATCCGCCGCTTGGGCTCGTAGGAGAAACCGACGCGCTCGAAACGTATCGTCGCGGCGCGGGTGGCCAGCGCCTTGGCGTCCGGCGCGTCCGCCACCTCCAGATCGACGGCCAGCAGCTTGAACATCCGCTCGATGTCGGCCAGCGAATGCTTGATCTCGCGGTAGACGAAACCGAGGAAGTTCAGCGGCGCGTACAGCTGGGTGATGAAGGTCGCCACCAGCACCACGTCGCCGACCGTCATCCGGTGCGCCACCACATCGCGCGCCGCCAGCACCATCACCACGGTGACCCCTATCGCGATGATGGCGGCCTGGCCGGCGTTCAGCAGCGACAGCGACACCTGGTTCTTGATCGCCGACGCCTCCCAGGCTTCCAGATTCCGGTCATAGCGCCTGGACTCGTATTCCTCGTTGTTGAAGTACTTGACCGTCTCGTAATTCAGCAAGGCGTCTATCGCCTTGGAATTGGCCTTGGAATCCAGATCGTTCATCGTGCGGCGGTAGACGGTGCGCCACTCGGTCACCAATAGCGTGAACCCGATGTAAAGGCCTATCGTGCCCAGCGTCACCAGCGCGAACCGCCAGGAATAGCGGTGCAGCAGTATGGCCGTCACCATGCCGATTTCCAGCAGCGTCGGCAGGATGTTGAACACGGTGAAATTCAGCAGAAAGCCTATGCCCTTGGTGCCGCGCTCGATGTCGCGGCTCATGCCGCCGGTGTGCCGCTCCAGATGGAAGCGCAGCGACAGCCGGAACAGATGCTGGAACACATTGCGCGCCACCCGGCGCACCGCGCCCTGGATCACGCGGGCGAACACCGCGTCGCGCAGCTCGCCCAGCACGCCGGACAGCAGCCGGGCGACGCCGTAGCCGGTCAGGGCCAGCACCGGCACCGCCAGCAGCGTGGCCGGCACCGACAATTGATCGACGATGTCCTTCAGATACAGCGGCACGGTCACCGCCGCCACCTTGGCCAGCACCATGCAGCTCAGGGCCAGGATGACCCGCCATTTGAACGCCCACAGATAGGGCAGCAATGTCTTGATGGTTTGCCAATCGTGGCGGCCGGACGGGGCCGGGCCGCTATGGGTGATGCGCATAAAAGGTTTGCCTGTGGCTTGGGTCTGTCCCACAGTGAAGAGAGCTTCATTCGCAAGGGACGGACATCATGTGGATTCTGTTGCTGGAAGCGTTGGGCGCGGGCGCGCTCGCCACCTTCATTGTCTGGTGGACCTGGCCGCGCGACGACAAGGACCCATCCTGTAAACGCGATTAGTGCAGCACCCTCGGCGCCACCAGCGTCATCTCGGGGATTTCGGCCTCGAAGCGCCTGCCGTCGTCGGCCACCAACTGGTAACAGCCCTTCATGCTGCCGTACGGCGTCTTCAGATGGGTGGCGCTGGAATACTCGAACGCCTGGCCCGGGGCCAGATGCGGCTGCTCGCCGACGACGCCCATGCCGCGCACTTCCTGCACCTGGTGGTTGGCGTCGGTGATGATCCAGTGGCGGCTGACCAGCTGGGCCGGCTCGCTGCCGGTATTGGTGATGCGGACGCGGTAGCCGAACACGTAGATATCATTGGTGACGTTGGACTGCTCGGCGATGTATTGCGGCTCGGCCTCCACCGCCATTTGGTAGGTCTTGTCGGCCATTACGGCTCCTTCGGAATAGCTCTGGCTTTCATTTTATCCGGCCAAACCGTTTTTGGCGCGGTAGAATGCCCGGCATTCCTCGTTTATCGATGTCAGAGCAATCGCCATGCGCACTTTCCGTATCGCCCCCAGCATTCTGTCCGCCGATTTCGCCCGCCTGGGCCAGGAAGTCAGCGATGTCATCGCCGCCGGCGCCGACATCATCCACTTCGACGTGATGGACAACCACTACGTCCCCAACCTGACCATGGGCCCGATGTTCTGCGAGGCCATCCGCCCCCACAGCAGCGCGCCGATAGACGTGCACCTGATGGTGAAGCCGGTGGATGCGCTGGCAGTCGCCTTCGCCAAGGCCGGCGCCGACATCATCACCTTCCATCCGGAAGGTTCGGAGCACATAGACCGCACGCTGGGGCTGATCAAGGACGCCGGCTGTAAGGCCGGCCTGGTGTTCAACCCCGCCACGCCGCTCTCCTACCTGGACCATGTGATGGACAAGCTGGACATGGTGCTGATCATGTCGGTGAATCCCGGCTTCGGCGGGCAGTCCTTCATCCCGCACGCACTGGAAAAGATCGCCCAGGTCCGCCGCCGCATCGACGAATACACCGCCAGGCACGGCGGCGAGATCTGGCTGGAAGTGGACGGCGGCGTCAAGGTCGACAATATCGCCCAGGTGGCCGCCGCCGGCGCCGACACCTTCGTCGCCGGCTCCGCCATCTACGGCCAGAAGGACTACAAGGCCGTCATCGACGCGATGCGCGCCGAACTGGCCCGCGTCGGCGCATAAGAACATCGCCGCACAGCTTCCACACATCAAGGGATAACGCCATGCATGCATTCATCGTCACCGGCGCCTCGCGCGGCCTGGGCTACGCCATCTGCGAGGCGCTGCTGAACGACGGCGGTTTCGTCGTCGGCATCGCCCGCCACGCCGGCCCGGCGCTGGAGGGCCTGGCCGCCCGCCATCCGGAGCGGCTGCTGGCCGTCAACGCCGACCTGTCCGACGCCGCGCAGGCCTCGGCGTCGGTCCACACCGCGCTGCAGCAGCTGCCGCTGCCCGAGTGCGCGACGATCACGCTGATCAACAACGCCGGCGTGGTGACGCCTATCGCCCAGGCCGGCCACTATCCGGCCGACGAAGTGGTCAAGGCCGTCGCCATCAACGTCACCGCGCCGCTGCTGGCCACCGACGCGCTGCTGTCCGCCACCGAGCGCCTGCCGGCGCGCCGCCGCGTGCTGAACATCTCGTCCGGCGCCGCCGCCAAGGCCTACCCGGGCTGGAGCGTGTACTGCGCCACCAAGGCAAGCCTGGATCACTTCAGCCGCAGCGTGGCCGTCGAACAGGAAGGCCAGGCCAATCCGGCGCGCGTCGTCGCGCTGTATCCGGGCGTCGTCGACACCGACATGCAGGGCAGCATCCGCGGCAGCGACGAGGGCCAGTTCCCGCAGAAGGCGCGCTTCGACGCGCTGAAGGCCGACGGCGCGCTGAGCAGCCCGGCCGACGCCGCGCGCAAGATCGTCGACTACCTGGTCTCGCCGGCTTTCGGCCGGCAAGCGGTCGTCGACATCCGCGAACTGTAACCCCTCCCCACACACACATTTCCGCCGCGGCCCGGCCCGCGGCGGACAAAGCAGACATATGAATCTCAAACACATCAAAGCCGTCGCCTTCGATCTGGACGGCACCCTGGTCGACTCCATTCCCGATCTCGCCGACGCCGCCAACGCGATGCGCGCCCACCTGGACCTGCCGCCGCTGGACGCCGAGCGGATCAAGAGCCATGTCGGCGACGGCATCGCCAGCCTGGTCCATCGCGCGATCACCGACGAGCGCCACGCCGAGGCCGACGGCCCGCTGTGGGAACGCGGCTACCGCTTCTTCATCCAGCATTACCGCGAACATCTGAGCGACCGCACCACCGTCTATCCCGGCGTGCGCGAGGGCCTCTCCCTGCTGCGCGCCCTGCAATTGCCGCTGGTGATGATCACCAACAAATCCGAGCGGCTGGCGGTGCCGCTGGCGGTGCAACTGGACCTGCGCGACCACTTCAGCCTGATCATCGGCGGCGACACGCTGCCGGAGAAAAAGCCGTCGGCGCTGCCGCTCTTGCATTGCTGCCAGGTGCTGGGCATCCAGCCAACGGAGCTGGCGATGGTCGGCGACTCCGCCAACGACGTGGCCGCCGCCCGCGCCGCCGGCAGCGCGGCCATCGCCGTGACCTACGGCTACGCCGACGCGTCCACGCTGGGCGCGGACCTGGCGGTGGCCAGTCTTGCCGAGCTGTACGATTTGATGAAAAATAACTGACCTCAAGCAATCAGGAATTCAACCGCCCATGGCTTTTCTTCCCTGCCCCGCCAGCTGGCGATGGCGTCGCCCGGAGCACGCCCCGCACGACCCCGCCCGAACTGACACGACACAGGAAGAAACGCATGCAAGCGCAAGAATTTGACCAACTGGCCGCCGCCGGCTACAACCGCATCCCCGTCACCCAGGAACTGCTGGCCGATCTGGACAGCCCGCTGTCCATCTACCTGAAGCTGGCCAACCAGCCGTACAGCTATCTGCTGGAGTCGGTGGTCGGCGGCGAGCGCCACGGCCGCTACTCCATCATCGGTCTGCCGGCCGACACCCGGCTGCGCGTCAGCGGCCAGCGGGTTCAGGTGGAATGCGGCGACAAGGTGATAGAACGCCACGACGGCGACCCGCTGGCCTTCATCGAAGCGTTCCAGCAGCGCTTCCGCATCCCCGAACTGCCCGGCCTGCCGCGCTATTCCGGCGGTCTGGTCGGCTATTTCGGCTACGACACCATACGCTATATCGAACGCCGCCTGGCCGACACCCATAAGCCGGACCCGGTGGGCACCCCGGACATCCTGCTGATGCTGTCCGAGGAAATCGCCGTGGTGGACAACCTGTCCGGCAAGCTCCACCTGGTGGTCTACGCCGACCCGGCGGTGCCCAACGCGCTGCAGAAGGCCGAGGCGCGGCTGGCCCAGCTGCGCGCCAAGCTGCGCGAACCACTGACCATCCCGCTGTCGCTGCCGCTGCCGCACGATGGCGACGCGGTGTCGGAATACGGCGAGGACGCGTTCAAGGAGGCGGTGTCGGCCTGTCAACGCTACATCCACGACGGCGACATCATGCAGGTGGTGCTGGCCCAGCGGATGCAGCAGCCCTATCACGGCTCGCCGATCGCGCTGTACCGCGCGCTGCGCAACCTCAATCCGTCGCCTTACATGTTTTTCTACCACTTCGACGACTTCCACGTGGTCGGCGCGTCGCCGGAGATTCTGGTGCGCCGCGACGGCGAAATCGCGACCGTGCGCCCGATCGCCGGCACCCGCCCGCGCGGCCAGACCCGCGAACTGGACGAGGCGCTGGCCGAGGAATTGCTGGCCGACCCGAAGGAAATCGCCGAGCACGTGATGCTGATGGACCTGGGCCGCAACGACATCGGCCGCGTCGCCGACGTCGGCAGCGTCAAGATCACCGACCAGATGGCGATCGAACGCTACTCCCACGTGATGCACATCGTCTCCAACGTCGAGGGCCGCGTCGGCCGCGAAATCGGCAATATCGACGTGATCAAGGCCACCTTCCCGGCCGGCACGCTGTCCGGCGCGCCCAAGGTCAGGGCGATGCAAATCATAGACGAGTTCGAACCGACCAAACGCGGCGTCTACGGCGGCGCCGTCGGCTACCTGGGCTTCAACGGCGACATGGACCTCGCCATCGCCATCCGCACCGCGGTGCTGAAGAACGGCATGCTCTACGTGCAGTCCGGCGCCGGCATCGTCGCCGACTCGGTGCCGCAATCGGAATGGCAGGAAACCCAGAACAAGGCCCGCGCGGTGCTGCGCGCCGCGCAAATGGTGCGCGACGGACTCGACGCCTGAATTCTTGTCACATGACAGATGAAACGCCGGCCAACGTCGGCGTTTTTTATTGGCGCAGATTCCGGCCTGGCCGCGACGACGACGGCGACGCCAGGAAGACCGCCGCCTTGGCCAGCTCCTCGGGCCGGCCCAGCGGCCCCCGCTTCAAGCCGCGGCACTGCGCCCTCCTTGCCTTCGTCATCGAAACGGCTACTTCATGTCCATTAGTATGCAATGTATAGTAGGTGTCAAATTGATACCATAGAGCCGCCATGTCCCTGAAGAACCTGCGGGAAACCACCGCCGATCCCTGCCCGATGCTGCAATTCATCGACCTGATCGCAGGCAAGTGGGCGATTCCCATCCTGTACCGGCTGATCGTGCTGGACCGTCCGGTGCGCTTCGGCGAGCTGCAGCGCGCGGTCGGCACCATCACCCAGAAAGAACTGACCCGCCAGTTGCGCGCCTTCGAGCAACGCGGCCTGGTGCGGCGCACCGTATACGCCGAAGTGCCGCCGCGCGTCGAATACCGGATCACCGAGCTGGGACGCACGCTGCAGTATCCGCTGCAGCAGCTGGCCGACTGGATGGCGCGTTACGGCGACCAGCTGCTCGTCCCGACCGCTCCCGCCACACATGACACAGAATCATCCGTCGCTTGAATATTCATCCTTTGCCAAGTCCGCCTGCTGCCGGTTTAATGGCGCCATACTGCATCCTGCGGCCGTTGGCGTAATGCCGGCTCGCCGCGCTACCCGGCAAGGAACCGACGCATGATTAATGGCAAATCATTGGCCGACTGGCAGATCTCCCACCCACTGCTCGCCGAACTGACGGCGCTGCGCGAATGCAGCTGGTTCAATCCGGCCATCGCGCCCGCCGCGGAGGCGCTGAACGATGTCGGCCTGTCCGCCGGCGACGTGGCCGACGCCGACGCGCGGCTGCGGCGCTTCGCCAACTATCTGCGCCTCGCCTTCCCGGACACCGCCGCCGCGGGCGGCATCATCGAATCCCCGCTGCTGCCTGCGCCGGCGCTACAACCGGCCCTGGCCCGCCATTACAACATCGGGCTACTCGGCCGCCTGTGGCTGAAGGCCGACAACCTGCTGCCGGTCTCCGGCTCGGTCAAGGCACGCGGCGGCATCTACGAGGTGCTGAAGCACGCCGAAACGCTGGCGCTGGCCAATGGCCTGCTGCGCCCCGGCGACGACTACGCCTGGCTGGACAGCCCGGAGGCGCGCGCGCTGTTCGGCCGCCATCAGATCGCTGTCGGCTCCACCGGCAACCTGGGCTTGTCGATAGGCATCGTCGGCGCCCGGCTCGGCTTCCGCACCACCGTGCACATGTCGGCCGATGCCAGAAAATGGAAGAAGGACAAGCTGCGCGAACACGGCGTGACGGTGATCGAATACGCCGCCGACTACAGCGCGGCGGTGGCGCAGGGGCGCGCGCAGGCCGATTCCGACCCGAGCTGCCATTTCATCGACGACGAGAATTCGGTCAACCTCTTCCTCGGCTACGCGACGGCGGCGATCAGACTGCGAGCGCAGCTGTCCGCCGCCGGCGTGGCGGTGGACACCGAGCACCCGCTGTTCGTCCACCTGCCCTGCGGCGTCGGCGGCGGCCCCGGCGGTGTGGCCTTCGGGCTGAAGCTGGCCTTCGGCGACGCCGTGCATTGCCTGTTCGCCGAGCCGACCCATTCGCCGTGCATGCTGCTCGGCGTCCATACCGGCCTGCATCAGCGGGTGTCGGTGCAGGACTTCGGCATAGACAACCGCACCGCCGCCGACGGACTGGCGGTGGGACGGCCGTCCGGCTTCGTCGGCCGAGCGATGCAGCGCCTGATCGATGGCTACTACACCGTCGACGACGACGAACTGTTCCGCCTGCTGGCGCTGCTGGAACAGACCGAGGGCTTGCGGCTGGAGCCGTCGGCGCTGGCCGGCGTGCCCGGCATCGCCCGGCTGCTGACCGAGGAACAGGGCTACCGCGCCCGGCTGGAATTGACGCCACAGCGGATGGCGCGCGCCAACCACCTGGTCTGGCTCACCGGCGGCGGCATGGTGCCGGCGTCCGAGATGGACGGCTATCTGGCGCGCGGTCGCGCGCTGCTATCTTGAGGGCGGCGCCATGAACCGGTCCAGGCTCGATGGCGGTCAGTTCATCAATCTGCATACTTTCTTCACCGCGGCCCGCTACCTGAGCTTCTCCCGCGCCGCCGACGAACTGTGTCTGACCCCCAGCGCGGTCAGCCACCGCATCGCCAGGCTGGAGCGCTCGCTGGGCCTGCGGCTGTTCCTGCGGCTGACGCGGCAGGTCCGCCTGACCCCGGATGGCGAACGGCTCTTCGCCGCGCTGGCGCGCGGCATGGACGAACTGGAAACGGCCTTGCAGCCGGACGCCGACGAGCGCCCCGCCGGCCGCCTCGCCCTGCACGTCCATCCGTCGATACTCCAGTGCTGGCTGATTCCCCGGCTGGCCGGCTTCGCCGAGCTCTGCCCGCAGGTGGAGCTGGACATCCGCGCCGGCAACGGCGACGCCAATTTCCGCAGCGGACGGGCCGATCTGGCGCTGTATTACGCCGACGGCCATTTTCCCGGTCTGAGCAGCCACAAGCTGATGAGCGAGGAGATGGCCCCGGTGTGCAGCCCGGACTACGCCGAACGCCATCGGCTGCGCGACGGGCCGGCGCAACTGCGCGATTGCTCGCTGCTGCACGACTCCCGCGCCTGGTACCACGCCGCCCACAACGCCGAATGGACGCAGTGGGCCCGTCACCAGGGCTGTGAAGTGGACCTGCCCTCGCGCAGCCTGTCCTTCGACCGTTCCGACCTGTGCCTGAGCGCCGCGGCCAGCGGCGCCGGCGTCGCCATCGGCCGCCGTCATCTGGCGCAGCAGCTGATAGACGAGGGGCGGCTGGTGCTGCCGCTAAGCGGCTTCCTGTCGGTCGGCCATTACGGCTACTATCTGGTCCACCCTCCCGGCCCGCAACCGGCGCGGCTGCGCGCCTTCGTCGACTGGCTGCTGCTGCAGGCCGCCGCCTGATGAGCGGGCATCCGCCAGAGATTGCCCGACAAATACCAATAGCATAATATGGCAGCCTAAGCGCTGGCCATTCCCCGCCTGCGCTCCGATTTCACAACAGGAGCATCCGCGATGAAAACCCCTATCCTGATCCTGGCCGCCGCCATGCTGGCCGGCGCCGGCCACGCCGCCATGGCCGCCGGATCGAAACCCCCGACGCGCGCCGTCGCGCCGGCGCCGATGTCCTACGGCCAGACCCAATGGATCATGCTGGGCTCGCCGGTCCCCGACGGCTGGGTCATCACCCGCAGCACCGGCACGATGAACGAGATCACCGATGTCCGCGGCGCCAGCTACGCCCAACGGGTCACCGCGATGCTGGGTTCGCCGATTCCGGAAAACTGGATCATCGTCCGCGCCAACGGCAATTCCAATGACATCATCTACGTCAAGGGCGCTTCGCTCGACACCGAATACACCGCGATGCTCGGCTCTCCGATCCCGGACGGCTGGATCGTCGTTCGCGCCAATGGCAACACCAATGTGCTGCACTACGTCACCGGCTCCAGCTACGGCCGCCGGATGACCGCGATCCTGGGTTCGCCGATCCCGGAAAACTGGATCATCGTCCGCGCCAATGGCAACGCCAACGACATTATCTACGTCAAGGGCGCCTCGCTCGACGCCGAATACACCGCGATGCTCGGCTCCCCGATCCCGGACGGCTGGGTCATCGTCCGCGCCAACGGCAACAGCAATGTGCTGCACTACGTCACCGGTTCCAGCTACGGCCGCCGGATGACCGTGATGCTGGGCTCGCCGCTGCCGGCCGACTGGGTGGAAGTGCGCGCCAACGGCACCAGCAACGACATCTACTACACGAAGGGCGCGCCGGTCGGCACCGAGCTCCAGGTGATGCTGGGCTCGCCCATCCCCGCCGGCTGGGTGGTGGTGCGCGGCGGCGGCAACACCAATGTCATCAAGCGCCTGAGCTAAAGCGCGCCTTCCGTCCCGCCCGCGGGGCGGGAGGCATTCGAAACGCCCCGGCCAAGGAGCGGCTCCGGCCGCTTCGCCTCGAAATCGACAAGGTTCGCGTCACTCGACGCTCGTGTCGTCGAAAATAATCATTTTCTTAAAGTATCAAAAAATCAACGATGTTAAATTGACAATTGTCCTACAACATCGGAATGCACCATGCTTATCAGGAGCCAATCCCTTCCGCGGATCGCCATGCGGCAGGAACACAACGACACCCAGCGCCCGTCCATTTCCTCCAAGCTGGCGCATTCGCTGGAACGCGTCGCCCAAAGCCCGACACCGGCAGCCGGCAGCAGCGGGAAAACAAGCCACCGCCCCTCGATTCAGACAGGCATTTTCAATGCCGGGCGCGTGCCCGCCAACGGCAATGCCGCCATCGCCGCGACCGCTTCCGCCGGCCAGACGCCGCGCAATCACCCGATCGAGATCAAGATCAATCCGCAGTGGGCCGACAAGCAGACACGGGCGGCGTGCAAATACGCCCCCGTCATCATCGGCAAAGGCCAGGACGCGGAGGCGATGAAAAGCATGCGTTCGGTGGAGGAAAATCGCATCGCGACATGCCGGCAGCTGGCCATCGCCGATCGGCCTTCGGATCGATGCGGCTGGATTTCCTTCATCAGGCATGATCCGTCCAGCGACCTGCGCTTCGGTCCGGAAAACGTCCCCGCCATCGTCATCAGCGGAGGCAGCGCAAACAAGATCGCCCAGGACCTGGGCAAAGACTTCAGCCTCGCCTGGCATCCGATGAATATGCGCGGCGAACCCGTTTATCTGCTGGTCCACAAGATGGATTACCGGACTTACGCCTCCGCGCTGAAAGACGCGCTTGAACAATACCCCAACCTGCACCTTGTCGCCTGGGATGGCGGCCAGCTGACCGGCTTCGGCGCGGCCAGAGCCGCGGCCACCACCCTGGCCGACTCCCTGCCATACCGGCCGGAAAGAATCCTGATGATGGATCAGGATGTCGTGCAAACCGAAGGCACCAGGCATAGCAGGCCCGACGTTCGCCAAGCCGTGATCGACAAACACGGTTCAAGCGGCAAGCCCATCATAGGCTATGGCGTCGGCTACCCGACCCGGCAGGATGTCCCCAAACCGTTCGCCGCCACCGCCAAGCCGGATCCGCAGGACTTCAACTCCCCCGCCCAGCAGTTTGTGTCGATTCAGGCGCCATTCCGGGAACGCCGGGGCGACGGCATCTATCCGGCCCACATGGTGGCGGGCGGCGAAGACATGCTGATGGGACTGCAGCTGGGCCTCGCCGACAATGGCAGCAACACGGCGATACTCGACGACAGAATCGTCAAGAAAGAGTTGAAAGGACCAGTGGACCAGCCGAATGCCTACTGGAACAAGGCGCGCGTCGACACCCTGGAGGCGCTGTTCGAATCCGAGAAAGGCACCAGGGTTCTTTTCGAAGGCCAAGACATGACGCTGGATCAGCTGATGAAGCTGTTTGTACAGAGACAGTGGCTGGCGTCGCATCCCAGCGCCGACTCATACAATGCCGCGGCCTGCGTTATCGAGCGCATCATCTTGAGGCTGAACAAGCAGTAAACCGCTTGTCGGCGGGTCGGGGGCGCGTCGCGATGACGCCCCCGCCGCAGCGAGCCGCCGCCATCCGCGACGGCTCGCTCACACATCGCGGAAAAACCGCACCCGCTGGCTGCCCGCCATCGTCAGCGCGTCGGCGATGGCTGTCCTGGCCCCGTCGCCGACCGCCCAGTGCGTGATGCCGTAGCGCTTGGCGGACGCCGGACTCAGACGGACGCGCGCGCCCTTGTTGAAATGATAGGCATCGCCAGGATCGGTCAGCCGGACAGAAAAATCCGGATTCTGCTCGCCGATGAAGCGCAGGGAAACCAGGCCCGGCAACGGCGGCACCAGCTCGAAAGTCACCGGGACCGCGTCCTGCCATCCGTTCAGGCACACGCGCACCACGGTATCGCCGTCCATCGAGAAGTCCAGGTAGCAGGACATCTTGTGTTCGTCCTGGCGGCCGGCGACGCGCTGACCGTTGATTTCCCAGTGATCGAACAATTTGAACAAATTGGGAAACTCCAGCGATATCCTCTGGCCCCTGGCCGCGCCGTGAAGCCGCTCGTTGCCGGGCTCCTCATCGAAATACGACAGGCATTTCGAATCGACGGGAATTCGCTCTATCTTCAGCTTGCACTCCCGCCGCCTCAACCGCGCTTCCAGCTCGCGCGGTCCGGTCGATGTCAGTTCGAATTGATGGATGCCGCCTCCCCAGGCCTTGGCGACGCCATCCTCCCGCCACTCCGTCACCTCGGTCGCCGCCACTTGCCGCAGCGAAAAAGCCGCCATCGATTTCGAGTGGCCGGCCGCCACCAGATACCGCCCCGGCAAGCTGGGACCGGGCTTTGGAAGCAGATTGATCGCGCCGGCCGGCAGGCATTGCGGGGCCGCCACGATATCGGCCCGGATATCGAAATAGATGTCCAGAGTATGCGATTCATCCATGGTCAGCGCGATGGGCCATTCCGCCGTGTGCCGCTGCGCGCCGACGACGGCCACGCCGTCGACCTTCCAGTGGTCCAGCCGCACGCCTTCCCGCGGCGCGACGATCACAGTGACCGTGCCGTGCCGCGGCAGATGGCTCAGCCCGCGCGGGATCACGGCGGCCGCCTCCGCCTCGTCCACTCCTTTCAGCTCCACCATGGCGCCATCCTGATCGACGATACCCCAGACGGCCACCTTCAGCGTCGCCACCTGATCGGACGAAGACTTCAGCCCGCCGGTCTTGTAACGGCTGAGTTCCTGCGCGCTCCACCGCAAGAAGGGCGCCGCGCTGGCGGCATTGGGCAGGCCCGGCGCGATGCCGGTCGGCTGGCCCTGCCAGGTCTGCTCGTGGTCCGAATACATCGGCAGCGCCCTGGCCCCGTCATCGGCGTCGCTCGAATAGGCCATGACGGTGAAGAAAGACTTGTCGGGCGGAATATAGCCCCTGGCATAGCCATACAACTGGTCGCTGACGTCGCCCGATTCCATCTCCTCGTGCTCGGAATGCCTGGCGCCCAGCAGATGCCCCAGCTCATGGGCCAATGCATGGTCCGGCGACAACATGTTCCAGGGCTTGCCGCTGGGCCGCGTCACTTGCAGCGCCAGCGCCAGCACGCGCTGGTGGAAGGCGACGCCGGCGGCGTTCGGCGGCGCCGGTATGTCGCCGGCCTTGCCGACCACCACGCCGAGACCGCTCGGAGACAAAGTGCCGTGCACCGCCAGCAGGACGACGATATCGGTCTTGCCTTCGGCCAGGTGCGCGAGCAACTCGGCATGCAGGCTCCCCTTGTCGTCCAGCGCTTCGCCCAACAAGCCCTGCGTATCGATGTTTTTTGGCTCGCCGGCGAACGGCCGCGCCTCGATATGGACGCGCGCCGGCATCCTGCTGTTGGCGAAGACGGTATTGGTGTCGTCCTGGACCAGCAGCATCGCCAGCTCGATTTCCGCCTGGCCTATCTTCAGCTGCGCTTTCGCCGCGGCCGCCGGATAGAACGCGCATATCGAGATCAGCGCCGGCTCCTCGGCCGCGACGAAACGGACCCGACGGCCCGAGTCGGCGTCGAGCACGCCGGCCTCCCCGGACCGAACCGGCCGCTGCGCGACCGTATCGCAATGCAGCGGCTCCGGCGGCGGCGACAAGGTCACCCGGACCTGCGCGTCCCCGGCCGGATGGATCAGGTAATGCCGGCCATCGACGACGACCTTGCCGGCCAGCATCGCCCCCTGCTCTTCCCGCACGGAAAAGGCCAGGCAGGCCGACAGGTCCCGACCGCCAGCCGCCAGGCCGTGCCAGAGGTGAAGACCGGGCCTCGGCGATTCCGTCCTGTGGCTCAGGCAAACGCCGCCGACACCGGGAAACAGCATCAGTCCGATGCCGCCGGCCTCGCCCCCGCTCCGGGCCTGCTCAAGCGCCTGCAGCAATACCTGCGCGTCAAAGTCCAGAACCCGTCCCTGCCGCTGCTGATCCAGGTTCGCCGGAGCCTGCGAGGAACAAGCTGGAAACAAATCCCCAAAAATCATGGCGCCTCCCATCCTGTGGCCATGTCCGCGCGCGGCGGGCCATCTCGGCCGTTTCAATCGGATGGGGCAATGCTAGCGGCGGCGGGACGGCGATGAGCCGCCGGCCGCGTTTATTCAGAACGCTCCCAAACAGTCGGGACCGCGCCTGCCAGACCGGCGCCCGGCCCATCGCGGCCCGGCGCCGCTATTAATCCGGCAGTAATAATCCGTACAGATTGTATACTTCCGGCATGGAAAAAATCGATGTGCGCAAGCTTGAACTGGCCGCCCGTGAGCAGCTGAGGCGTACCGCTATCCGGATGTACAAGCGAGGCCGGTCTCAAGCCAGTATTGCCGAAGAACTCGGGCTGCGCCGCCCCACCATTTCCGCCTGGGTGGTGCGTGAGGCAGCACTAGGTGCGCAGGGATTCAAAGAACAGAAGCGCGGTCGCGCCGAAGGCACCGGCCGTCGGCTGACCGAGGCGCAGGAAGCCCGGATCAAGCAGGACATCGTGGATCGCACGCCAGACCAGATGAAGCTGAGGTTTGCCCTGTGGAGTGCTCAGGCGGTCAAGGCTGTAATCAAGCAGATGTTTCTGATCGATCTGCCGATCCGTACTGTCCGTCTGTACTTGGCCCGCTGGGGCTTTACGCCGCAGCGCCCGCTCAAACGCGCTTATGAGCAGCGACCGGCAGCAGTCGAGAAATGGCTCAAGGAGGAATACCCGGCTATCGTCGCGCGTGCCAAAGCGGAAATGGCTGAAATCAGCTGGGGCGACGAATCGGCGGTGTCGAGTGTTGAGCACTTTCCGCGTGGCTACGCCCCAAAAGGCCAAACCCCAGTTCTGGTGTTATCCCAATCGAAAAGAGCGCGCATCAACTTGATTTCGGCCATTACCAACCAAGGCAAGATGCGCTTCATGCTGTACCGGGAGACCTTGACGGCCCGGGTGCTGATCAAGTTTCTGATGCGGCTGATCCGTGATGCTGGCGGCAAGAAGGTGTTCTTGATCCTCGACAACTTGCGCGTGCATCACAGCAAGCTGGTGCAAGCATGGTTGGAGGAGGAAGAGAACAAGAAGGCGATTGAGTTGTTCTTCCTGCCCAGCTACTCACCGGAACTGAACCCGGATGAATACTTGAACGGCGACCTGAAGGCCAGAATGAGCGCAGGTGAGCCGGTTCGATCAGACGGTCAACTTCAAGGGAAAGTGCTGTCCCATTTACGCTCATTGCAGAAGCAGCCGGCCAGAATCCGGTCGTACTTCCGGCATGAAAAAATCCGCTACGCGGCATGAGCTTTCTGTACGGTATTTGACTGCCGGATTAATAAGTAATAAACATTATTGCCAATCACCTGTCGAATTGCATACAACTCAATGCATTCGCACCCTCGACGATTGGATAAGCTATGAAAGGATGTCTTTTCGCGGCGCTGGCCGTCCTCTCGACCATCGGCGCCTCTACGCCGGCCCTCGCCGACGGGATCGGAGATCAACTGGCCGACTCGGTCTGCCTGTCCCTGAGCACGCCGGCGCTGCCGCCAGCCTACGTGGCCGGCAACGATGTCGACATCAGCAAACCCGGCCTGGCCGACGCTGGACTGGTCTTCGAGGAGCACGGCAAGAAATGGTATCGCTGGACCAAGCTGCCGGAAGCCGGGCCGACAGCGGCGACAACCCATGTCTACGCCCTGTGCCAGGTGTATGCGCAGACGGAGCGGCCGTCTCCGACCACGCCGCCGTCCATCGCCTTCGTGCTCCGGGCCGACAAGGCCGTCGGGCCGGGCACGGCCAACTGGTTCGCCTATATCAGAAATCCATGACCGTCCCGCCGCCCGTCCGGGGCGGGATTCAATCGTCGACCCCGCCGCCCAGCGCGCGGTACAGCGCCACCATATTGCCGGCCTCGGCCAGCCGCGCGGCGATCGACGACTGGCGCGCCGCCTGCGCCGCGCGCTGCGCCTCCAGCAGGCTCAAATAGCCATCCAGGCCCAGCCGGTAGCGCGACTCGGCCAGCCGCTGCGCGGCTTCCGCGCTGAGGAGCGCCGCCTGCCGGGCCTGCCGCTCGTCGGCGACGGGGCCGCGCCTGGCCAACGCCTCGGCCGTTTCCCGGAAACCGGCCTGCAGCGCCTTCTCGTAAACCGCCCGCGCCGCCAGCCGCTGCGCGTCGGCCTGATCGACGCCGGCGCGGGCGGCCCCGCCGTCCAGCAAGGGCATGCCGACATTCAAGGCCGCGGCGAAGGCCCGCGCCGGCGTCGCCAGCAGGCCGGCCAGCGTCAGGCCACTGAGGCCGGCGCTGGCGTCCAGACCCAGCCTGGGCAACAGCGCCGCGCGCGCGGCGGCGACATCGGCGTCGGCGGCGCGCAGCAGGCTCTCCGCCTGGCGCACGTCGGGCCGACGCAGCAAGACGCTGGCCGGCGCGTCCAGCGGCGGCACCGTCAGCGTATAGTCGCGGGCATCCAGGCCGGCCGGCAGCCGCGCCTCGTCCAGCGCGTCGCCGACCAAGAGCTGCAAGGCCAGCCGGTCCGCCTCCGCCTGCCCCTGGTAGCGGGCGACATCGGCCCGCGCCTGGTGGCGCACCGCCTCCATCGCGTTCAGATCCAGTTGCGACGAGGCGCCCAGCCGCAGCCGTTCCCGCGTCAGCGCCAGCGAACGCTCGGCGCTGTCCAGCGTGGCGCGCGCCGCCGCCAGCTGGCTGCGGTCGGCCGCCAGCGTCAGATAGGCGCTGGCGGTCTCGGCGATCAGACTGACCCGTGCCGCCTGCGCGCCGGCCTCGCTGGCCAGATAGCGCCGCCACTCCGCGTCGCTGAGACTCCGCACGCGGCCGAACAGGTCCAGCTCGAAAGCGCTGACGCCCAGGCCGGCGCCGACGCTGTGGCTGTCGGCATCGAGCGCCGCCGCGCCGCCGCGCGTCAACTGCCGGCTGGCATTGCCCTGCAGCTGCGCCGTCGGCAGTCGCGCCGCGTCCTGTATCCGGTACTGCGCCCGCGCCGCCAGCACATTGGCGGCCGCCACGCGCAGATCGCGATTATTGGCCAGCGCCGCCGCTATCGTCTCGCGCAGGCCGGCGTCGACAAAGAAGTGCCGCCACGCCGCCGGCGCTTGGGCGACGCCCGCCTCCGCCGACGGCCAGCTTTCGGGCACCGGCGCGGCCGGCGGCCGATAAGCCGGTTCCGATGTCGCGCAGGCCGTCAGCGCCGCGCAGACCAGCAAGATGGGAATCCGCTTCATGGCCGCGCCTCCGCCAGCTTCAAACGCCGCGGTGCGACGCGGCCGGCCAAACCTCGTATCAATACATGCGCCAGCGGCACGAAAAACAGCGTCAACAGCGTGGCGGACACCACCCCGCCCAACACCGCCGCGCCGATGGCGTTCTGGCTGCCGGCCCCCGGCCCGCCGGCCCAGACCAGCGGCGCCACGCCGACGCCGAAGGCCAGCGAAGTCATCAAGATGGGCCGCAGCCGCTGCCTGGCGGCGGCCAATGCCGCGTCCAGCGCCGCGTCGCCGCGCCGTATCGCCGCCTCGGCGAATTCTATGATCAGGATGGCGTTCTTCGCCGACAGGCCCATCGTCGTCAGCAGGCCCACCTGGAAGTAGATGTCGTTGGAGAGGCCGCGCGCCATCACCGCCAGCACCGCGCCCAGCACGCCGAGCGGAATCGCCGTCATGGCGGCGCAGGGCACCAGCCAGCTTTCGTACAGCGCCGCCAGACACAGGAAGACGAACAATATCGACACCGCGTACAACAGCGGCGTCTGGCCGCTGGACAGCCGGTCCTGGTAGGACAGGCCGCTCCATTCGTACTGGGTGCCCGGCAACTTGCCGGCGACGGCCTCCACCGCCCGCATCGCCTCGCCGGAGCTGACGCCTGCGGCGGCCGAGCCCGACAGCGGCAGCGCCGGCAGGCCGTTGTAGCGGTTCAGCTGCGCCGGGCCGTATTCCCAGCGCGCGCGGGCGAAGGCGGAGAACGGCGTCATCGTGCCGTCGG